>NZ_RCCS01000004.1 GCF_003664185.1 Tenacibaculum discolor
CCGTTTGCGGGTGCAAATATAGATACCTTTTTCCATTCAACAAGCACTTTTCCAACCTTTTTTTTAAACTATTTTTTAATACGCTATACACTAATCAGTTACATACAAAAGTTTTTTATACCATACACATCTCCTTCCTTTTCCCCTTATATTTATGACTATTATACTCCTTCTAATATGGAGAAAGTTTACCTTTTTATACTACTATATACAATCTAATTGTTCGCGTTAGGGATTGAAGCGGCATCCTTTTGTTTAGGGTGCCTTTAGCAACCTAAACAAAAGATACAGCGGAAAGCCCGACACTTTATTATGTTATAGCGCAGCGAAAACAAACAATAAAGTGAAACGCCTACTCCAACAAATCACATCATTTGAAATACATTATATATATATTGTAGGAAAAATGGTTTTACAATATCTTATTTAAAATAGTGATGTTTGATTGGTTTGATATTTATCAAATTTGGTAAAATCTAAATGAGGAAGTTTTTTATCCTTTAAATACAGTTTTTTTGCCAACTTAAACTGCATGTCTATTTGTTCTGCTATCTTACCTTCTCCTCGCATTCTACTTACGTAACGAGAATCATTTAATGAACCGCCATGACAATCTTCTATTTGATGTAAAATTTTGTCCGCTCTATCAGGATATGTTTTTCTTACCCAATTGGTAAAAATTTCTCCTATCGCTCCATTTAAACGTACTATTGTATATGCAACTGAGGTTGCACCTAACTCACTTACCTTTTTTACTAATGGTAATATTTCGTGACTATTAATTGAAGGGATGATTGGTGCCATCATTACATTTACTGGTATATTATTCTCTGACAGGGTTTTGACTGTTTCTAATCTTTTTTTGATGGTCGCTGTTCTTGGCTCTACTACCCTTCTTGTTTCTTCTGATAGTGATGTGATAGATATACTTACCCTTAATAAATTTAAAGCTGCCATTTCTTTTAAAATATCTAAATCACGAAGAATTAATGCATTTTTTGTTATCATGCTTACCGGGTGCTTTAATTTTAATAGTACTTGCAGCATTTTTCGGGTAATTTCAAGTTTCTTTTCTATCGGTTGATAACAGTCTGTATTTCCAGAAAACATAATATTTTGTGGTTGCCAATTACGACTTCGTAGTTTTTTCTCTAATAGTTCTGGTGCATTTGCTTTGTACAATATTTTACGTTCGAAATCTAACCCTGCAGAATACCCCCAATATTCATGTGTGTTTCGCGCATAACAATAAATACATCCGTGCTCACAACCTTGATATGGATTCATTGAATATGAAAACCCAATATCTGGACTTGTCACTTTATTAAGAATTGTTTTAGGATAAATTTCTAAATATGTTGTTTTATTATTGTCTGCTGATTCGTTTTCAGCTTCGCAATAGTTTAAGAAATCATCCAACACTTCGTGTTGATGTTGTGTAAATTTATTGTGTGTGTTGTGTTGTGCACCACGTCCTTTAATGTAGTCCATAATCATATCTAAATAAAACGTTATAAAATTGTCTTTAGAATGACTTTATCGAGAACAGGTTCGTATAAACTTCTCGATACAATTTCGATAGGGTTCCGAAATCATCCGAAGTGACTTTGTAAAATTACAAAAAGTAACACAAAGGTTTTAGTGTTCTTAAATATTATTTATAGCTGTTAAGGTTTTACTAGTATTTTCTTTACCGCTACCTGTTGTCCATCTTTTAGTATACGCACAAACAATAAACCTGTTTTAAAATTTGGTATAGGAATGGTTTGCCTTATTTTTTGAATTTTGTTTGTATAAATTATTCTTCCTGTAACATCTACAATTTCTATACCTAAGTTGTTTCCTCTTGAATACACAAACATTCCTTCTGATGCTATTACTGGGTTTGGATATATTTTTAAGGTATTATCAAAAGGAAAATCAATTTTTATACTATCTGTATAAATTTCTGTTCCATCATCAAGGGTAATTTTAGCTCTATATTCGTTTTTTCCTCCTTTAACACTGATATCATCCGTTTGGAGTTCTTGAACATTGAGAGCTGTAAAAGTTTGAATAATTTCAGTTTCTCCATTGAGTGTTTTTTCAAAAACAACTGAAGCTACATTCGTCAAAGTACTCAAGCTTAATCGAACATCTACTACATTTTCATTTTTCACAAAGGCTAAAAAATTCTTATAATAACAGTTTACTCCTTGCGAATTGTAATTTATTGTTTGCCCTTTAACTCCTTGTTCTCCATTAAAAACTGGTGTTACTGATATATAAGGTGTTTTAAATGTACTTTTTGGAATTACAACATTCGTTTCGTTTACTATTGAATTTGTATACATATAAGTATCATCCAGCAGTTGCACATTATATGCTGTTGCATTCGGAACTGGCTCCCAGCTAAATTGAATACTTTCATCACAGTTAAAATCGACAATTGGTGTAATAATATCTGAAATTATAAATTCTTCTGAATTATAATATGTTCCATTTACTAAAGCCCTTAATTGAATGACTCCGTTAACTTCTGGAGTATTCCAAAGTAAGTATGGTTTTGTAACATTTGTAGCGTTTGCAATTTCTATCCAACTTCCTTTATTAATAGAGTATTCAATCTTACTTACTGGAAAACCCAAGTTATTTGTCCATCGTACATATTTATCTGTTACAGTTGGTAACTTGTCATCTTTATTAGGATAGTTCCATGTAAAAATATTTTTAGATTGATAAAAATAAGCGATCGAAAATGACTGTATTGGTGTTGCTAACGAATTTGCCTTTACCTTTATATTATATGTACCTGTTTCTGGATTGTCAATCGTAATTAATTCTACATTATTTAAGTGGTCTTCTCCATATACAGCTTCTTTTTCTAGCGAATTTTTGGATGGTGAAGCGTCTAAAATCCAAGGTAACCATGAATTTGCACCATTATTCACTTCTAAATCTAGATCGTTTACCAACGCTTTATTGTCATTAACATTAGCAGGAACATCGTTCCAAACTAATGCTATTCTTATTTCTTTTGAGCCTGTATTTATAGGGATTGAATATTCTTTAACTTCATTACTTGAAATTTCATCATTAATATATGTTCCTTTTTCTAAAATCTCCAGACTTTGATAACTGTTCACATTACCATAGCCACTTTTAAAGTCTATTCCTTTTGGACCGATATCATCAGCTCCAGCAATTAATACAGATTTTAATAATGCCGAAGAAGGAAATTTGTTTGTTTTCTCTTTGTATTTATGTTGTAGTAGCGTTGCTACCCCTGAAACTATCGCAGCAGCATCCGATGTTCCGTCTGGTCCATGAGCCACTAATTCAGGTTTTACTCTACCATCATAAGTAGGTCCTTTTGAACTTCTTGTATTTACTACTAGTTCTTTATTAACTCCTCCAACAACTAAAACATTTTTAGCCATTTTATAGTTTCCTGTCATATTAGCATATCCTTCTATTCCTTGGTAAGTTCCTTCATTAGATGCTACTTCTCCTGTATTACCTGAAGAAAATACATGAAGTAATTCAGGTACATCAATTGTGCTTTGATCATATGCATTCGCTTCAGCTCCATAAAAATTTTCTATTTCTGTTCCGTAAGAATGGTTTTGAACAAATATATTATTGTCAACATAGTAAGTATCTTTATCAGGTAATAGTGTACTAAAGTCTGAAGATGATAAATTACTATGATAAGCAACTCCTTTCGAATTATAAGCACTATTCCCAGCACCTCCAATTGTAGTAGCCATTAAAGTTGCATGACTAGAAACATCTTCTGCTTCATTTCCGTAAAGTTTTATTCTATTTCTTAAGTCTATATCGTTAACATCAAACAACAATTCTTTTACAGAAACAGTTAATCCCTCACCATTAATTGTTTTAAAATCATTTTGAAGTTTGTTTATATTATTTACGCTTAAATCTATTTTTTCAATCGGTATTTTTTCTGGACGAGGAGCTAGTTGAGTATCCAAATAAACTACCTGGTACATAGAGGCTATTTTATTTATTTCTGTTGGAGATACATTAAGCGTTAAAACATCCTTGTACCTATGCGTTACTTTAATATTTACATTCTTTTCTTCCGCTTCTTTCAAGAATAGTTTTGAGTTTACTGTTTTTACTACAATCCTGACTTCTTTATTCTTTTTATTTAACAACTGTGACAATCTATATGACAGCTTCCATTTATTATTTATCTCAAATAACTCCCCTTTAAAAGAAATCTCTTTCGTTTTTTCTTTTTTAGTTATTATTAGAAAGTTTTTATCTAATCTCCGTATTACATCTACTTCTTTATCGTTGGAAATCAGATCTTTTTTATTAATTAGATAATATTTTTTTTTCAATACTTTTTCCTGAAATATTTTTGGCTCTATTTTTTTTACATAATTAGGAAAATCAACTTGCGAGTACATATTCAATGTTAAAAATACTCCGCTAATAAAAAGAAAAAACAATCTCATAAAAATACATTATTAACACAAATAAAACACTTTTTTTGCATATTTCATTATAAAAACATACTTTCGTTAAAATTTTTTAATAAAATCCTTTCAAAAAAATGAAAAATTTAAATTCACAACTATTAAGCCTTTTGGCTTTTGCAGTTATTTTGTTTACTGCATGTAACTCTTCAGAAGAGACTATTCCAAACAACGAAACTAGCGAGATTACTCCTGAAATAGTTTCAAAACTACAAGCTGCTTATTTTGAAACTTCTTCAGCTAAAGTAACTACTTTTATGGGAGAAAAAGGTGTGGCTGTAGAAGACATGTTCTTTACTTTTGCTCAAATTGATGAGTTAGGTGAAGGTTCTAACATTCCAAACACTGAACATTACAGAACTACTAACTTAGTAACAGGTTTACCAAGAGTTATTACTGTAAGTGTTTCTCCTGATTTAGGAACTTTAGGTTCGGATGCTTTAGATAAAACTATTGTTATGTTAAACAACTTAGGTTCTCAATTAACTTACCAAAGAGTTTCTTATGGTGGTAAAGGTAAATCTAAGGCTGATATTGAAGTTAATGAGTTTTACGAATTAGAAAGTGGTGGTTTCATCACATTAGGTAGAGCTGCTGGTTTCCCAACTAGAAGAGGAGATCCTGCTAAAGGTTTTGGTATTAACAGTAGATGGTTTGAATTATCTATTGCACCTACTTCTAGCGAGCTTGCTGGTACTATGGCTCATGAAATTGGACACTGTATTGGTTTTCGTCATACTGATTATCAAACACGTGAAAGCTGTGGACAAAATGTTAATGAAGGTAGTGCTGGTGTAGGAGCTATTCATATTGCTGGTACTCCAACTGGATCTGACAATACTTCTATTATGCAATCTTGTGGACCTGCTACTACATTTAACAATAATGATAAAAATGCAATGTTAACTCTTTACTAGACATTTATATTTTTATGATATTTAAAAGCCCAGATACATGTATCTGGGCTTTTTATTTTTTAAACTTTTCTAGTTTTATTCATTAACCAAAAATCTGCGAGCACTAAAGCTGTTAACGCTTCAACAATAGGTACTGCTCTTGGTACTACGCAAGGATCATGTCGTCCTTTTCCATGTATTTCTGTAGCTTCACCTTTCGAGTTTGTCGTAGCTTGATTTTGCATTATCGTTGCTACGGGTTTAAAAGCTACTCTAAAGTAAATATCCATTCCGTTAGAGATTCCTCCTTGAATACCTCCTGATAAATTAGATTGCGTTGTTCCGTCTGGATTGAAAATGTCATTGTGCTCTGAACCTTGCATTTTTGCTCCACAAAAACCACTTCCAAATTCAAAACCTTTTACTGCATTAATAGAAAGCATTGCTTTTCCTAGTTCTGCATGTAACTTATGAAAAATAGGTTCTCCTAACCCTACAGGTACATTCTGAGCTACGCAGGTTATTGTTCCTCCAATAGTATCTCCAGCTTTGCGTATTTCTTGAATTTTAGCTATCATTTTTTCCGCTGATACTTCATCAGGACAACGGACTATATTACTTTCTGTTTTAGTAAAGTCTAAATCTTGATACGGTTTCATCATGAAAACATCCCCTACTGATGATGTAAATGCATTGATATTAATATGATTGATTAATTGCTTGGCTAAAGCTCCTGCCACAACCCAATTAGCTGTTTCTCTTGCTGATGTTCTTCCACCACCTCTGTAATCTCTTATTCCGTATTTTTTATCATATGTATAATCGGCATGTGAAGGACGGTACACATCTGTATTATGATTATAGTCTTTACTTTTTTGATTTGTATTTTTAATCATAAAACCTATTGATGCCCCAGTTGTTACTCCTTCAAAAATACCTGATAAAAACTCAACTGTGTCTGGCTCTTTACGTTGTGTTACAATTTTAGATTGTCCTGGTTTACGACGATCTAATTCTTGCTGAACAGCATCAAAATCAACTTTCATTCCTGCAGGGAATCCATCTATTACACCCCCAATTGCAATTCCATGAGATTCACCAAACGTAGTTAGCTTTAAAGTATTTCCGAATGAATTAAACATATCTTATTATTTAATAGAACGAAGGTAGAATTTATTTACTAAAAACGATAATTTTCATTCTTATAATTACAGGTTAACTTGTTATTATAACCCTTTATTTAAGTCTACTCACTTTTATCTTTATTTTTTTACTCTTGTATTTCACACCAAACTTATTGATAGCAAAAGTGTTACGTTTCATAACTTTTTTAATGCTTAAATTTTATTAAAAAAAGTAGTAAAAAACTTTTTTAGAATTGAAAAAAGGTCATATATTTGCACCCGCAATCAGGGAATACATCTGATGAGGCGCTCAGGAGAAATGGCAGAGTGGTCGAATGCGGCGGTCTTGAAAACCGTTGTCTGTAACAGGACCGGGGGTTCGAATCCCTCTTTCTCCGCAAATCCGAAGCTTTCGCTTCGGATTTTTTTTTAGGGGATTAAAGAAAAAAAGCTTACAAAACTGTAAGCTTTTTTTAGTTTATTAGAAGCACTATGCTTCCTTATGTATATGAAACTACCACTTTCTTACCCCTAGCCTCTTTTCTAATGCTAAGTATGCAAAATAAAACAATGTTCCTAAAATTATTCCTGAAACATATCCTGTTGTAACATCAACGGGAAAATGTACTCCTAAATATATTCTACTATATCCAAAAATTAAAGGAAACAAAATCATTAAATAAATCAACTTAAAATGTTTTCTCAATAACAAAATCATAAAAGTAGTTATTGTAGTAGATAATGAAGCATGACCAGACCAAAAGCTGTATCCTCTAGGCTTATATGTAAAATTCCTTAAATACTCTTTTAAACCTTCTGTATTGCAAGGTCTAATTCTTTCTGTAGTGTTTTTAATTAAATTTGTGAATTGATCAGAAAAAGCAACAATAATTGCTACAAATAATACTGTAAACAATCCTTTCTTCCATCCAAACTGTTTAAACACTAAAAACAGCACAAAAGCAAACAAAGGTGTCCAAGTAAATTGATTCGTTATTGTTAACCAAAAACCATCCCATTGTTCGCTTCCTAAATTGTTAAGATAAATTAAAAGCTCTTTATCTTTCTGTATAATATTTTCTATCAAAACTACTTTCCTACTTTTAAAACTTCTATTTCAAAAATTAAATCTGACTTTGGAGGGATTGGACCTACTCTACGATCGCCATACCCTAAATAAGAAGGTATAAACAATCGTACTTTATCTCCTTCTCTCATTGTCTTCACACCTTCTTTCCATCCTGCTATTAACGGAAAGTTTTCATCATCAACAGTAAAAACAAAAGCCTCACCTTTATCTAAACTAGAATCAATTTTTCTTCCATCTGCTAAATACAACGTATAATGTGCTGTAGTTGGCAATGCTGGATTTACTTTTTTACCATTTCCTTTTTGTAAAGATAAAATTTTCAATCCTGAATCGGTTGTAACCGCATCATTAATTCCTTGCTCTTCTTGGTATCTTTGTTTTAATTCTTCTAATTTTTTCTTCCTCTCTTCTTCTTTCTTTTCAACGTTTGCTAGTTCTTGTTCAAAAACTACTGGCGCATCAAATTTAGAGGCATCCTCTCCTATCCTTAAAATTTCTATATGCTTTATATAATCATTTTTTTGAATAGTATCCACTATAGCTTGACCTTGTAAAACACGTCCAAAAACAGAGTGTCCACCATCTAACCAAGGTGTAGCTTTATGTGTTATAAAAAACTGACTCGAATTTGTAACAGGTCTTGAGTAATTTGCCATAGACAACACTCCAGGCCCATCATGTTTATACAATAAGTTACCTTCATCATCCATAGGAAATTCATCTGCAAACGTATAACCCGCATCTCCTGAACCAGTTCCTGTTCTATCTCCACCTTGTATCATAAAGTCTTTAATTACCCTATGAAACTTAGTTCCATCATAAAACGGTATTCCCTTTAAAGAATCAATCATTTTAGGATGAGTTCCTTCACTTAATGCTACAAAGTTTGCTACCGTCATTGGTACTTTGTCATAAAAAAACTTTACCAAAATATCACCTCTATTAGTTTGGATATCTGCATATAATCCGTTTTCTAAACTAGGGTATTTAGCTGATTTACATGATACAAACACTATCAATGTAACAAGTACTATTTTAAATAATTTCATTTACTTCAATTTATTTTCTCCTATAAACAATTAATTAGGTTAACAACAAGTGCTAACCTAATTAATTATCAACTATTTAAGTTTTATTTATTTTACCTCTAATAACTCTACCTCAAAAACTAGAGTTGAAAAAGGTTTAATATGTTGACCTCTTTGTTGTGGACCATAAGCCAACTCTTGAGGAATAAAGAACTTATATTTTGCTCCTGGTTTCATTAACTGTAAACCTTCTGTCCATCCTTTAATTACTTGTCCTACTCCAAATTCAGCAGGCTCTCCTTTTTCCACAGAACTATCAAAAACAGTTCCATCAATTAAAGTTCCATGGTAATGAACTTTAACTCTAGAGCTAGCCGTAGGAGCATCTCCTTCACCTTCTTTTAAAACAACATACTGCAAACCACTTTCAGTAGTTTTTACTCCATCTTTAGCTTTATTTGCAGCTAAAAATTCCTCACCTGCTTTTTTATTATCTCCAAACTCAGCTTCTGCTTTTTTAGCTTGTTCTTCTTGCATTTGTTTCATTTTTTCTTGTTGCTTCTTCTGAAAAAATACTCTTAAGATATTATTTATGTCTTTTGACTCTACTAATAAGTTTGTAGAATCCATTCCATTTTTAAAACCTTGTACAAACAAATCTTGATCCATTTCGTCAAAGTTTGTTTTAATTTTATTAGCCATATCTAAACCTAGAGCATAACTTACAGAATCTACTTCTGTTGCTAATGAACTTTTTTGTTTAAACTGACCGTTACTGCATGAAACAATTGATAAACCTACAACTGTAGCTGCTAAAATGTTGGTTAATTTCATTCTTCTTTTTTTGATTTTATATCGATTAATGTTACTGTACTTTGTATTGGCTGATTTACAGCTATTTTATTTCCATCTCCTGTTACTCCAAAAGCTCTATACGATGGAATGACAAATGTAATAGTTTCTCCTTTTTTCATCAACTTTATTCCATCTTGTAATGCAGGAATAAAATCTTCTTTATCTACTTTATAACTTCTCTCCTTTGTTTCATAAAGAACATCTCCATTAAGGTCAGTTATATTGTATGACAACATTACCAAATCTTCAACTTGTGGAGAATTTGAATTTAAAGTATCTTTAGTTACATAAGTATACCAAAAACCATTAGGCGAACTTTTATATTCTCTAACAGTATCTTTAGTTACCCATTCTTCTAAACGTTGTTTTTCTAAAGCATTTAGTTTTTTATTCTCTTTGAGAACTTCTTTATAAAAATTTGTTGTACCGTGTTGCTTTGGTCTTCTCGCCTGTGGCTCTTTACAAGATACCATTACCAAAACCAAAAGAACAAAAAGTGTTATTTTATGCTTCATACGAATTTTCTAACTCTTGTTGGTATGTAGGTAATAACGACTTAAATCTCTCTATCGTATTTTCCATATTATCATCACTTCTACCTCCTGCTGCATTATCATGTCCTCCTCCATTAAAATAGTTGCGAGCAAACTGGTTTACAGAAAACTTCCCTTTTGAGCGGAAAGATATTTTTACAATCCCCTGTTCTTCATCTTCTATAAAAATAGCTGCAAATACAATTCCTTTCAAAGATAACGCATAATTCACAACTCCTTCTGTGTCTCCTTTTTCGTAGTGAAATTGTTTTTTCTCTTCTTCAGTTAAAGTGATAAAAGCTGTTTTGTATTCTGGTAAAACTTTCATATTACTCAAAGCTTGCCCTAATAACAATAACCTATTGTAAGAGTTTGCATCATGAACATTGCTATGAATTCTATCATTTTCAGCTCCTTTATCTATTAAATCTGCAATAACTCTATGAGTAGTACTAGTTGTAGACCTAAAACGGAAAGAACCTGTATCGGTCATAATACCTGTATATAAACAAGTAGCTATATTTTCATCTATCAAATCAACATCTCCCATCATTTCAATAAAGTTGTATACCATTTGACATGTTGAAGACATAGATGTATCAGAATACATATACATAAAATCATCTGGTTGTTGATGATGATCTATCAAAGCAAAATCATTCTCATATTGCTCTAACGTGTTTTGCATATCATTTCCAACTCTGTGCAATGCATTAAAGTCTAATAAAAAAATAATATCAGACTTCGATAAGGCTTTGACGGATTGTTTGTTTTGACGATCAAAACGTTTTACGGTTTTTGACCCAGGAACCCAATGTAAAAAATCAGGGTACTCGTTTGGCATTAACACCTGAGTAGTGTGTCCTTTTTTATCTAAATAATGTTTCAATCCTAACGTCGAACCTATTGCATCTCCATCAGGATTTCTATGCCCAATTATCACAACATTTCTAGGTTCTGACAAGAATTCTTGCAGTTCTGTAAAGTGTTTCAAAATCATAAAAGGCGAATATACAAATTAATGCTATATTAACCTTTTTATGTATTTTTTTTTGTTCCTTCACTCAAAAATAAAATTACAATCACCTTTATGAAATTTACTAATTCATTTATATTATTAGTAGCCTTTTCTCTATCCTCTTTTAGCCAAGAAACATTTACAATTGCTTTTGGTTCTTGTAACAATCAGAGACTTAACAATCCTTTTTGGGAAGATATTCTATCTCTTAGTCCAGATATATGGATATGGGGAGGAGACAACATTTATGCAGACACCAACAATATGCGTAAAATGAAACGTATGTATAAAACTCAAAAAAAGGTTAAAGGGTATAAAGAGTTAACCTCTAAAATTCCAATTCTTGCTACATGGGACGATCATGATTATGGTAAAAATGATGGAGGCATAGAATTTAAAATGAAAGATGAAAGTCAACAATTATTTTTAGATTTTTTAGGCGTACCCAAAAACTCTTCTAGAAGAAAACAAAAAGGTGTTTATCACTCAAAAACTTTTAAAACAGAAAATGGTAGTGTTAAAGTTGTTGTTTTAGATACTCGTTATTTTAGAACTTCGCTTACCAAAGGAACAAACGAGCAACGTTTTAAACCTAATAAATATAATGAGGGTAATATTTTAGGAGAAACTCAATGGAAGTGGCTTAACAATGAGCTAATAAACTCTAACGCAACCTTCACTATAATAGTTAGTAGTATTCAAATACTATCTAAAGAACACGGATTTGAAAAATGGGCAAACTTTCCTCATGAAGTAGACAAATTATTCAGTTTGATTCAAAAATCAACAAATACAAATGTAATTCTTCTTTCTGGTGATCGACATATTTCCGAATTTTCTAAGACTATCATTGACGGAGTAAAGTATCCAATTATTGATTTTACTTCAAGCGGATTAACACATGCCTCTTCTTCATTTACCTCTGAAAAAAACAACTTCAGAATTGGTAATGTAGTTAACTCTTTAAGCTATGGCACGTTACTTTTAGATTTAAAAACTAAAAAAGTTAGTTTTCAAATGCGAGGCAAAAACGGGGTTATCTTACAAGAAATCAACCAAATATATCCTTAACTTGCTAATAACATTAAAAAGTGTATTTTTGCGCCGATTTATGCGAAGTTAGCATAAGCAACAACAATTAAGGAATTTATCATTTACTGATATTTATTACATTTAATAATGGCAACAAATAGAACTTTTACAATGATTAAACCAGATGCTGTAGAAAACGGACATACTGGTGCAATTTTAGAAAAAATTAATGCTGCAGGTTTCAGAATCGTAGCTATGAAAAAAACACAGATGACTAAGCGTGATGCTGAGACTTTTTATGGAGTACACAGTGAGCGTCCTTTCTTTGGTGAATTAGTTGAGTTTATGACTCGCGGACCAATCATCGCTGCTATCTTAGAAAAAGACAACGCTGTTGAAGATTTTAGAACTTTAATCGGTGCTACAAACCCAGCTGAAGCTGCTGAAGGAACTATCCGTCAGTTATATGCTACTTCTATTGGTGAAAATGCAGTACATGGTTCTGATTCTGATGAAAACGCAGCTATCGAAGGTGCTTTCCACTTTTCTGGTAGAGAAATGTTTTAATTCTTAGAAAGAAAAAACTTTATATATTGAACTCGTTACATAATTGTAACGAGTTTTTTTTGTTTAATACTCTATATATAACACTTAGCTTTTATTCTAAAAACAATCATTCCTTCCATTAAGAAAGTATAAAACAAACACTTAACATTTAATCTTTCTTTTATCCAGCAACTTCCTTTTAAAAAGCTTTTATATTACCTAGTTTTGCCTTCCGCTTAAAAAAGCAGAAAAATAATTCTACAACTTAAAATTAAAAAAATGGCAAAAGATCAAGACCCAAAAGAAGCAATTCAACAAACAAAAAAAGTAGTATCAGGAGGTATAGTTGGCTGGCTAACAAAACTATTCTTAGGTAAAAGTTTTGTTGATGAAACAAACGACATACTTGAAGCTTCTGAAGCTCAAATTGATTTAGTTGGTAAACAACAAAGATTAATTACAGAAGGAATACCTGCTAAAGCTAAAGTTTCTCTAGTACAAGACACAGGATCATTAGTGAATTTCGATCCTATTATTCTGTTAAGCCTTCATGTTGAGTCAGCATCTGGTGAAAACTTTGATATTAGCACCACAACGCAAGTATCTAAACTATCTATACCTAAAGTTGGAGAAACAATTAATATCAAATATGATCCTAATGAAAAATCATCAATCGTTATTGTTTAGCTTCAACTCAATAGAGAAATAACAATAAAAAACTCGTTGCTTAATTGTAGCGAGTTTTTTATTTTTAATTTAGCTTGAGTCTCACTTTAATTTACAATAACTTCGCTAACGGTGAATATAAATCATTAAAACGGATTCATATTCTTAAAAAAGTTATCAAACATATAAAGAAAACTATGAGAAGTCTGACATTTGTAATTTTATATATTCTTTCAGGAGTACAAACGACATTTGGACAGAATGAAACAGATATTATAATGAGAAGTAAGTTTGTTATTAAATCTAATATTTTAGATGAAGAAAGAACCTGTTTAATAAGCCTTCCTGATTCATACAATGAATCATCTGAAGTTGATAAAAGATATCCAGTTATAATATTATTGGATGGAAATACTCATTTTAAAATAGCATCTGGAATATTACATTTTATGAGTTCTAATAGGAATCAAAACAATTTAATGCCTGAAAGTATTATTATAGCCATAGAGAATGTTGACCGTGAACGGGATTTTACTGTTACAAAAATTAAGACCAAACGACCTAATAATATGGGAGGTGGGAGGATCTTTTTGAATTTCATTGAGAAAGAACTATTACCTTATATTGATAAAAAATACAAGACAAAACCTTTTAGAACTCTCATTGGACACTCTTTAGGAGGACTACTTACACTAAATTCCTACATGGATAAAAATAGTGTATTCAATGCTTACATTTCTATAGACCCAAGTATTTGGTGGAATGAGGAGATGATGAAAAATAAGGTTGATGCTATTTCTTCAATATCATTAGACAAAAAACTTTATATCGCTACTGCCAATCAAGGAGAGGCTAATTACAAAAGAAATAAACAAAGACACGACTCTATTTATACTTTAATAAAAAAGAAATCAGATAAACCGCTAAATATCGAAATAGAATATTTTGAAAATGAAAACCATCGCTCTGTACCATTAATAGCTCTGTATCAAGGGTTAAAATACCTTAACCAAGAGGAGTGATTTCGAAGCTAGCAATATCAAAAAATACGTTTAGTAACACCGTGTATAATTCATTGCTAGTATTCACCTAATTACGAAAATTCTCACGGATTTTCTATTCGATTTGTATTTACTAAAATTAGCTACTGAAACACATAATAAAATCATACACAAAACGTTAACGAAGTTATTAACCATTTTAAAACCTAAACTAACATCAACTTTTTAACGAGTTCCTCTCCTATTTCCTCATTAATCATACGTATAATCTTATCTTTTCCATAGCTTAATTCTTCTCTCAATACAGAAGAAGATAAACGAACAATTAAGGTTCCGTTTTGTAATTTTACCTCACTTGTATAAGAAGCTACTCCCGCACCCATCAGTTTTTCCCAAGCTTCGTCAATATGAATTTTTTGAAACCCCTTTTTTAGTTTATTGTTCTCTTGGATAAAACTTCCCATCAAGTCTTTTAATGAAAAACTATCATTTTCTCTTTTAGCCATTAGTTTTATTTTTTTTCTTACTTAAACAGTAACAACATTATAACTTAAAAATCTGATATTCTTGGTTACTCTTTTTTATCACCTCTTCTGTTCTATCAGCATGCGTATCAGTAATAAAAATTTGTCCAAATTCATCACTATTTACTAAATCAACGATTTGAGCAACTCGATTTTCATCTAACTTATCAAAAATATCATCCAATAATAAAATTGGAGTAACGTTTGATTGCTTTTTAATAAACTCAAACTGTGCTAACTTTAATGCTATTAAATACGATTTTTGCTGTCCTTGTGAACCAAATTTTTTAATAGGATGTTCCTCTATTTCAAAATTTAAATCATCTTTATGAATTCCAACAGATGTATACTGTAGCATCTTATCTTTCTCTAAATTTTGTTGCAACAAAACTTCTAAAGACACATCGTGTAGCTGACTTTTATAACGCAAATTTACTTCTTCATTTGCTCCAGAAATAATTTTATGCTTATCATTAAAAATAGGCACAAACTCTTCTAAAAAAGTTTTTCTTTTGTTATAAATAACCGTTCCATACTCAATTAGTTGCTCATCGTATACTTTTAAATTTAACGCATCAAATGTTCTATTTGCAGCAAAATACTTCAACAATGCATTTCGCTGACTCACAGTTTTAGTATACGAAATTAAAGTTTGTAAGTATTTCTTGTCTTGTTGAGAAATTACTCCGTCAATAAATTTACGACGAGTTTCGCTTCCTTCAACAATTAAATCCCTATCCGCAGGAGAAATAATCACCAACGGCAACTGTCCTATATGTTCAGAAAACTTTTCATAGGCTTTCCCGTTACGTTTCAATACTTTTTTTTGACCTCTTTTTAAAGAGCAAATAATTTTTTCTTGTCGATTATTTAATAAATAATCTCCTTCTACCATAAAAAAGTCTTGACCATGACGAATATTCTGTCCAGCTATCGAATTAAAGTAACTTTTAGCAAATGACAGATAATAAATTGCATCTAACACATTGGTTTTTCCAATACCATTATTTCCCACAAAGCAGTTAATTTTCTTTTGAAAATCAAAAGTTTGCGATTCAATATTCTTAAAATTAACCAAAGATAGTTTTTGCAAATACATGAATAAGCCTTGTTACTATAAAGAAAGCGCAAATTATCGAAAATTTACGAAAAAACGACTTTTAAAATCCAATTAAAAAAACTATTTTTGTCGCCACTAATTTTTTAAGCAACTATGGCTACATACAAGAAAAGAGGTTACAAACCTAAGAAAGAAAAGGTTACAAAAGAAGTAGAAGAAACATTTGATGAAACACAAAGTACTACAGCTGAAGTATTTAACACTTTAGATGATACTGCGAACAAATCAGAGGAATGGATTGAAAAAAATAGCAAGCCATTATTTTACGGATTAGTAGCTGTTGCAGCTTTAATTTTAGTGTACTTAGCTTACAATAAATTTCTTGCTGAGCCAACACAACAAGAAGCTTCTAACGAACTAGCTTATCCTCGTACTTTCTTTGAAAAAGCAAGTACATCTGCAGGTGCTATTGCTGACTCATTGTACACATTAGGCTTAGAGGGCGGTGATGGTAAATATGGTTTTATTGATATTGCTGATCAATTTGGAGGAACAAAAGCAGGAAACTTAGCAAACTACTATGCAGGTATTTCTTACTTAAAAATGAAAAAATACGAAGAAGCTATCGAGTATTTAAGTGATTTTAGTTCTGACGATGAGTTATTAGGACCTACTGCTTTAGGAGCTATTGGTGATGCTTTTGCTGATATTAACCAGCCTGAAGATGCTTTAGATTACTATCAAAAAGCAGCTAACAAAAAAGACAATCAATTTACTACTCCTCTATTTTTATTCAAAGCAGCTCAAGTTGCAATGAACTTAAAAGAGTATGGTAAAGCTGAAAAATTTTATACAACCATTAAAGAAAAATACGCTGATTCTGATCAAGGAAGAGATATTGAAAAATATATCAACAGTGCAAAATACGCTCAATAATGGCAACAACAAATTTATCTTATTACGATAAAGCAACAATCCCAAATGCGAAACCTTTTCGATTTGGGATTGTTGTTTCAGAATGGAATCCTGAAATCACTAAAAACCTTCACAAAGGTGCTATTGAAACTTTACTAGATTGTGGAGCTACTGAAGAAAACATCGTCTCATGGGATGTTCCTGGTAGTTTCGAATTAGTATATGGATGCAAAAAAATGATCGAAACACAAAAACTTGACGCTATCATAGCCATTGGGAATGTGATTCAAGGTGAAACCAAACATTTCGATTTTGTATGTGAAGGTGTAACACAAGGAATTGTAGACTTAAACATTAAATACGATGTTCCTGTGATCTTCTGTGTATTGACTGATAACACTAAGCAACAATCTATTGATCGTTCGGGCGGTAAATTAGGAAATAAAGGAATTGAATGTGCAGTAGCAGCTGTTAAAATGGCAGCAATTAAAAATCAAGAACGTCCATCAAGTTCATTAGGTTTTTAATTTATTCTCTTTTAGATAAACATTATTAAAAAGCGTCTAGGTTGCACAATCTAGACGCTTTTTAACTTTAATTTATACACTTTTTTTGACCACCTCTCTATAATTCAGTAACTTTGGAACTCGTCTTATTTGGTGTGATTTTTGTTCCACTTAAGCTATTAAAGAAGCAACAATTTTATGGGATTTATCAAAAGAGAAAATAAAAAGTTCGATTACAAACCTCGTTATTATAAAGGGGACAGTAATCCTTATCAAGTAAAACATAAATTTGATGAGTATAGAACTACTGTTGGAAAAAGAAAAAGTTTAAAGGGAAAGTTTAATGCTGCTTTTGACGAGTTTAAAGATTCTGGTTATAAACTGAATAAAACTATAGTAGTTATAGCCTTGGTTTTAACACTAATATTTTTATTTATTATTGATTTTGACCTTTCAATCTTTTTCCCAAAAAAATAATTAAATGTCAGATATTATACAGTTACTACCTGATCATGTTGCTAATCAAATTGCTGCTGGAGAAGTCGTTCAACGCCCTGCTTCTGTAGTAAAAGAGTTGATTGAAAACTCTATTGATGCTGGCGCTACTTCTATTACCCTATTGTTAAAAGATGCTGGAAAAACTTTAATCCAAGTAATTGACGACGGTAAAGGAATGAGTGCTACCGATGCCCGTTTAAGTTTTGAACGTCATGCTACTTCAAAAATTAAAGATGCACAAGATTTATTCAACCTAAACACCAAAGGATTTCGTGGTGAAGCTTTAGCCTCTATTGCTGCAATTGCACATGTTGAGCTAAAAACAAAGCAAGAAGATGATGAGTTAGGTACACAAATAAAAATTGAAGGTAGTGAAATAACTTCTCAAGAAGTAATTACAACTGCTAAGGGTACCAGTATTGCTGTTAAAAACTTATTTTTTAACATTCCTGCTCGTCGTAACTTTTTAAAATCCGACACTGTTGAAACTCGCCATATTGTTGATGAATTTCAACGTGTAGCTCTAGCACACCCAAACATTTCTTTTTTATTACATCATAATAACAACGAAGTTTATCATTTAAAGAAAAGTAATTTACGTAAACGTATTGTAGCTATTTTTGGAACTAAAATGAATGAAAAACTTGTTCCTATTAATGAGCAAACCGATATTATTACTGTTAATGGGTTTGTAGCTAAACCAGAGTTTGCTAAGAAAAAACGTGGTGAACAATTCTTTTTTGTGAATGATCGTTTTATAAAAAGCTCGTACTTAAATCATGCTGTAGTAAATGCTTTTGAAGGTTTATTAGAAAGTGGTTCACATCCTTCATATTTTTTATATTTAGAAGTACCTGCTAACACGATTGACATTAACATTCATCCAACAAAAACAGAAATTAAGTTTGATAACGAAAAAGCGTTATATGCTATTTTACGTGCTACAGTTAAACATAGTTTAGGGCAATACAATGTAGCTCCTGTTTTGGATTTTGATAGAGACTCTACTTTAGATACTCCTTACGATTATAGTAAAAAAAGTAACTCTTCAGTTCCTCCAATAACTGTAGATCCTACATTTAACCCTTTTAAAACTGAAACTAGTTATAAAGAGCCTTCTAATACAAGTAGTTCACCAAAAAGTAGTACAACACACAGTTATCAATCCAACTTTAAAAAAGATACTGGAAGTTGGGAAGCTTTATATACAAATACCGAAACTATTGAGCCTGTTCAACAAGAACAGCTTTTTGAACCTGAGCAAGAAACCGAGACTGGAAAAACCTTCCAGATTCAAAAAAAATACTTGTTGAGTTCTATAAAATCAGGAGTCGTATTAATTCACCAATCTTTAGCACATCAACGTGTATTGTATGAAGAATTTTTGGAGAATATTACTGTTAAAGAAGCAAGCAGTCAACAACTGCTGTTTCCTGTAAATATTTCTTTTTCTTCGTCTGATATAGAAATGATATATAGCATAAAGTCTGATTTAGAGAGTGCTGGCTTTATGTTTGATGAGTTCACCAAAGAAAGTGTAGTAATTGCAGGAATTCCAACCTCAATAAGTGAAAGTCAAATCACACTTATTTTAGAGCAGTTATTAGATGATATTAAACTTGAAGTACCTGACACTAGCTTTAGTCACTTTGATGTGATGGCTAAATCATTTGCTAAATCACTAGCTATAAAAACAGGAACTTCATTAAGCCCAAAAGAGCAAGAAAATTTAGTAAACAACTTGTTTTCTTGTAAAGAACCTAATATTTCACCATTTGGTAAGCCTACGTTTAAAACATTAGCTTTAAATGAAATAGATGCCATTTTTAATAAATAAAAAGTAATATGCCTAGATTAACGCAAGCCATAAAGCATTTAATAATCATTAACGTGATTCTATTTTTTGCTCCTCAGCTATTAAATTTAGATTCTACTGATATTTTAACCAATCTATTTGCTTTGCATTATCCTAAAAATGAACATTTTGGGGTTTGGCAATACATTACACACATGTTTATGCATGGTGGTCCTGCTCATTTACTTTTTAATATGTATGGTTTGTGGGCTTTCGGTACTCCGCTTGAGCAAATGTGGGGACGAAATAAATTTTTATTCTTTTATTTTTCTGCGGGGATTGGTGCGGGTTTAATTTACACTTTTGCAAATTATTATCAATTTAATGGAATTTATGAACAACTAGTTGGCATGGGAGTTTCTCCTGCTGAAATTCAAAATATTTTAAGTTCAGGACAGTATAACGATAGTTTAATTACTTTATCAAATAAAACTATGAGTGAATTTTATAGTTTATACCACACTCCTGCCGTTGGTGCCTCAGGTGCTATTTATGGAATTTTAGTTGCGTTTGGATTAACTTATCCTGATGCAAAATTAGCGTTGATTTTCTTCCCTGTTCCTATTGCTGCCAAATACTTTATTCCTTTGATTATTTTAAGTGATTTATTCTTTGGTATGACAAGCTATTCTATTGGTAACATTGCACATTTCGCTCATATTGGTGGTGCTATAATAGGTTTTATTATTGCATGGTATTGGAAAAAAAATCAATTTAAATTTCGTTAATTTAGTAACTTAACTTGTCTTTATTCAAGAAGTCATAAAACATGAATATACTCGATAACTTAAAATATAGATTTAAACATGCAGGAATTGTTGAGCAATTAATTTACGTAAACTTAGCTGTTTTCTTACTTGTTTTTGTTACCAATACTTTTGGATTTCTTTTTCAATCTAAAACTAACTTTTTAGTAGAATGGCTTGCGTTACCTGCCAACTTTGATGATTTTATTGTTAAACCATGGACTATTATTACCTATGGTTTTTTACACACTAGTTTTTTACACATTCTATTCAATCTGATTGCTTTATTTTATATTGGGCATTTATTTCAACAATATTTTACTCCTAAGCAGTTACTTAGTTTTTATTTATTAGGAACTCTCTTTGGAGGTATTATTTTCATAGCTAGCTATAATTTTTTCCCTGCCTTACAAGATGTAGCACATAATAGTGTTTTATTAGGTGCTTCGGCAGGTATCTCTGCCATCTTTATTGGTATTGCTACCTATATACCTAATTACGAATTAAAGTTTCCGCTAATAGGCTTTGTAAAACTGTGGGTATTGGCTTGTATTTGGATTGCTATTGATATTATTCAAATTCCTGCTGGTAATGCTGGCGGACATTTAGCACACCTTGGAGGTGCATTATTAGGTTTTTTCTACGTTCGTAGTGCTAGTAACAAGGAACTGGATATTTTTAAATCGATAAACAAACTTTTTTCTAAAAGAGAAAGAAAACTCAAAACAGTTTATAAATCTGGTAATAAAACACCTAAACCAAACGTTGATAAAACAAGAAACCAAGAAGAAGTAGATGCTATTTTAGATAAAATTAGTAAATCTGGGTACGACACGTTAAGTAAAAGTGAAAAAGAGTTTTTATTTAAACAAGGAAAAAATTAGATGAAAAAGTTTTCGATAGCTAATAAGTTTTTATTCTTTATCAATTCAGTTTTTGCAGCTGTTTTATTGCTATCATATGTACTTCCGTACGTATCTCCGCAAACAATTCCCTTTCTCTCTGTTTTTGGGTTGTTTGTTCCATTTTTAGTTATCGTTAACATTGGTTTCTTTGTGTATTGGCTTATTAAAATGCATAAAAATGCTTTTTTACCACTACTTGTTTTAGCTTTAGGATGGTTTATTTCTACTCCACTGGTTAAATTTTCTAACAAAGAAGTAATCTTAAATGATGATTTAAAAATAATGAGTTATAATGTTCATTTATTTAATCATTACAAGCATGAAGATGATGTAACTACCGAACAGAAAATTTACGAATTCATCAACAATGAAAATCCAGATGTTATTGCTATACAGGAGTTTTATAATTCAAAAATGTTAGATATAAAACTTCCATACAAATACATAAAAACAAAAACGAAAACGAATAAATTTGGGCTAGCTATTTACTCTAAGCACCCAATCATAAATTCCGGTTCTCTTGATTTTAAACAAAGTGCTAACAACACTATTTTTGCTGATATTCTTGTTGAAAATGACACTATTCGTGTATACAATGTACATTTGGAATCATTAAAACTAAATCCGAAAAAAGAAAATTTTGGAGAAAAAAGTTCAGAGCGTTTATTTAAACGTTTAGAAAATGGTTTTGTTAAACAAGTAAGTCAGGTTGAATTAATCCAACAACATGAGTATTCTTGGAAAGGCAAAAAAATTGTTTGTGGCGACTTTAATAACACAGCTTATTCTTGGGCGTATAAACAATTGGCTACTGATAAAAAAGATGCTTTTATTGAATGTGGAATTGGTTTAGGTAAATCTTTCCGATACATCTACCCTATGCGTATCGACTTTGTTTTAACAGATAAAGAAGCTACCATTAACCAATTTAAAACTTACGGAAACATAAAACTTTCAGACCACTACCCTGTTATGGCTCGTTTGCATTGGTAATTTTGTTTTTAATTCGGTATAAAAGTGTATTTTTAACCGATTTAAAAACTAACCTATGAAACAACATTACGATGTTGCTGTTATTGGCAGCGGACCATCAGGAGCTTCAACAGCTTTTTATTTAGCACAAAAAGGTATTTCAACTGTTATTATTGAAAAAGAAACTTTACCTCGCTATAAAACATGCGGAGGTGGTTTTGTTTTTAGAGGACGTAAAAATCTACCTTTTGATATTAAGGAGGTAGTTGAAAAAGAGTTCCATACTGTTGATATTTATCTTGGAGAAAAACTTCATTTTAAAACGCATAGAGAAAAACCAACTATTTCTATGATTATGCGTGATTCTTTTGACAATCTAATTACTCAAAAAGCAAAAGAATTTGGAGCTACGTTATTAGAAAATCATAAATTAAAAGGATTATCTTTTTCTGATGATATTATTACTCTAGAAACTTCTCAGGGGAATTTTACTGCTAATTTTGTTATTGCTGCAGACGGAGCTTTAAGTCCAACCGCAAAAATGGCTGGATGGAAAGAAGATACTCGTAAATTAATTCCTGCTTTAGAATATGAAGTAGAGGTTTCTGATGAAGACTTTGAACGTTTATCTAAAGAAGTTCGTTTTGATATTGATGCAATTCCTTATGGTTATGCATGGAATTTTCCAAAGAAGAAGCATTTATCTATTGGAGTTGCTTCCGCTAGAAGAACTAAAATTAACTTAAAAGAACACTATCAACAATATTTGAAAACTTTAAATATTACAAATATTGTTAACGAATCTCAACATGGATTTCAGATTCCTGTTTCTCCTCGTACAGACGGATTTGTTAAAAACAATGTGTTTTTAATTGGTGATGCTGCTGGCTTTGCTGATCCTATTACTGCAGAAGGAATTTCTAATGCTATTTACAGTGGTAAATTGGCTGCTGAAGCTATAATTGAGAGTAAAAAAGAGCCTGAATTAGCTGCAAAATTATACCTAGAAAAAATATCTGAAAACCTACTTCCTGAAATAAAAACTGGTTTATGGCTTTCTAAGTGGTTTTACGAACAAAAAAGTATTCGAAATATTGTGTTAAAAAAATACGGTCAACAGTTTAGCGAAGCTATGGCTGATGTTTTTCACGGGGATAGAAGTTATCCTAAAGACATTAAAAAAACAATTACGAAACGAATTAAAGATTTAGTTTCTTAAAAATAAAGAGCAGCCCCAAAAAGGTTGCTTTTTTTATTTTTAATATTCTTTCATTTATACTTAAAAAGTTAGCACTTATTCTCAAAAAATATTTTGTCTGCTTTTTTTACTTTAACTTGCTGTAAAACTATTGCATCTCTAAATTTTACATTCTAGTGAAAGAAATTAAAACTACTACATCTTTAAAACTTCCTTTTCTGTTTGATGCAGATAAACTATTGCATGATTATTCTCTAGTTGTAAATCAACATTGGATTCCTCATTTTAACAAATCTGGATATGAAGGTGAGTGGAAAGCTATTCCTTTATATACTAATAATGGTGACACTTCTAACATTTTTGCTTTTCAAAATGATAATGGTACTATCCAGGAAACTCCCATAATGAATAATTGTAATTATTTTAGAGAGGTCATTAACTCTTTTCAATGCCCTATTTTATCTGCTCGCTTGCTTCGTTTGAATGTTGGTGCAGAAATAAAACCTCATCGTGATTACAAACTGGGTTATGAAGATGGCAACTTTCGCTTACATATTCCGATTATTACAAATAACAAGGTTGAATTTATTTTAAATGATAAACAACTGAATATGTTACCTGGTGAATGTTGGTATACGAATGTAAATTACGTACATTCTGTTGCCAACAAAGGAAATAAAGATCGTGTACACTTAGTTATTGATGCAGAAAGGAACGAGTGGTCAGATTCTTTGTTCTTTTCACTTGCTCCAAAAGATAGCTTTCAACCTATACAAGAAGAAATTGACTCACCAGAAACAATACGTCTTATCTTAAACGAACTAAAGCGTAACAATGAGCCTGCTTCAGAAAAACTTATTATGGAAATGGAACAGAAGTTATTAAAACTTACATCAAAATAAACTACTCTTATAATAGCTTATGATAAATTTTAAAAAAGAGTTACTACATATTACCTCTCAATTCTTTGAGGAAACGTCTGATTATTCTTCTGCTTTAAAAGAGTATAAACAATTACTCTTTAGAATTTCAAATGAAGATATAAATAATGTAGAACATCGAAATAATGTTCAACTTGAAAATGGTGTAGCGATAGGCACTTTATGGGCTGCAAATTGTCTTGATGATTTGGTAAGAACCTATAAGTTTATTAGAGGAATTGAGGTTGCTATTCAAGAGAAAATCTATCAAAAAGACTCACTACATATTCTTTATGCTGGTACTGGCCCTTTTGCTTCGCTTATGCTTCCTTTTATATTAAGGTATGCTGATTTGAATATAACATACACCCTTTTAGAGGTAAATCCTCTAAGTTTTGAAGTTTTGAAAAGTACAATTAAAAAGCTAGGTTTTGAAACTAACAATATCAACTTTATAAATCAAGACGCTACAAAATATCAATTCCCTAAAAACTTTTCTCCTGATATTATTGTGAGTGAAACTATGCAACGTGCATTGGATAGTGAGCAACAAGTTTCTGTTTTTTATAACTTAATGAAACAATCTAATTCAGATACTGTTTTTATTCCTGAGAAAATTACGTTAGCTATTGGTACAAGCTCTTCTGAAAATATTAAACCCTACATTCAACAAAAATACTATCGCGAACATCACAAAGTATTTGAGGTTAGTAAAAAAGGCATGAACTCGAATGATTGGTTATTTGAAAAGACTTCTAACAAATTAGGTTTTACTGAAAAGTATACAGTTTTAAAAGAAGAAGAACTTTCTACAGCTAGTGAAATTGTGGTGATGACAGAAATTACAATTTATAAAAATGAGAAACTTATTATAAATGAAAGTGGCTTAACTATTCCTAAATACATTAAGGATGTTTCCGACAATAAAAAAGAGCCTCTAACCATTAAGTCTCAATATATAATTGATACTGATCCTAAACTTGATTTAAAAATTGTTTAAGCAAACTTCAAGTTTACTCCTTTTTTCTCAGCATATTTCTTTGCTGCCTCGTCTAGTTCTAAGTTTTTTTCTTTAAACTCTTCTAGGCTCTTAGCTTTAAACTCTTTGATTAACTGATTAATTTCTTGTTGAGATTTTCCCTCATCATACATATATGCCATTTCTGCATAGTCCTTTTTATAAAAGTCTATACAAAACTCAAATAATTCAATTGAAGCATTTATTAACTCTTTTGAATCTTCATTTACCTCTAAATTCTGAATATCTCTTAAACTTCTTTCAAGGTCTGGTATGGTGACTTTATGAAGATATTGAGAATATGTTGCTGCATATTCTTCTCCATCATTATCATAGTACTTTAGATATTCATTTTTTTGTAATTCTTTAAGTTGCTCAAAATACCCTATACCATAATTAGCCATCAATAGATTGGCTTTTAGTACTGTTTTTTCAACAACTTTTTGCGGAGTTTCTTTCTGACAACTTGCAAACATTATAAATACTACAATTACCCCTAAAATATTATTTACCCTTTTCATTTCAAATATCTTTTATCAGGTTATAAAATAAATTCTTGACGTTTATGTAAAAACATTGCAAACAAGGCTTTTTTGATTTTTTGATAGAAACCCCACACCCCTACCTTATTTAAGCCTTAGTTTACAATGTTATATTTTTTCTCTTTCTTTATTTTAGTTAGCTTATATAAAGATGAATGAAGCAACAATCATCCACACTCCTACAGCTATTCCTAATAATCCTAACTTTCCTTGTTTCGGTGCAATCTTCCCTCTCAATATTTCTGCTTTTTCTCTAGCTTCAGGATTTTTTGATAACAATAATTTGTTTATCATTCCGTATCCTAACATAAAACCTAACCCAGCTTCAACAATACTACCTGCTAAGAAAGTTCCCCACCATATTGGTGTCGTAGTTAACCAACCTATGTTTAAAATAGCTGAAATAATTCCCCAAATTCCCCAAATACAGAAGATAAGACCAATCCATCCTTGGTAAGGCTCTATTTTTTCTAATAATTCTTTAGCATTTGGTTTTTTTGATAAGATTAAAGATGGCACTGCCACAATACTTAAAAATACTAATGAGATTCCGTAAATCATGTTTAATTAAAATTTAAATGGTTTATATTGATTTTATTATTTATGAATTAAAAGTGCTGAAGAAAACATAAACAGCATTAAAAAAGTTGCGATGATAAGCCCTGAAAACATCCACCAAGGAGTTTTACTGGTTTGCTTATATTCTTTTGCTTTTCGCTGTAAATCTGGTGGCATTTGACTTTTGCTCATTTCTAATTTACAATGTCCGCAAATACTGTATGTTTTTTTGAATAATGGAAAAACAGGAATCCAAAATATATGTGCATACAGTCTATTTACTTGTATAAACAATCGTTCTGGTGTATTGCAATAATTGCAACTATGATTATTTACTGGTTGTATGTTTATTTTGGCTTCTCGCCATCCAAAAATGACCATAACTTTATTACTTATTAATTACGGTACAAAGATGCGAGAGTATCTATTGTTTAAATAGACTGAAACTAGTGAAAGTTATTACCCTGTTTTCAGGGGGTATGCTAAATTATTACTCTACAAGCCCTAGTTTTATTGCGTATTTTGTTAATCCTGCTAGGTTTTTTACGTTGAGTTTTGATATTAAATTCTTCCTGTAACTTTCAATAGTATGCTTACTTAAAAAGAGTTTATCTGCTATTTCTTGTGTAGTATATTCTTCAGCAATTAATTTAAGTACGTCTTTTTCTCTTGCCGTTAACATTACAGACGTTTCTTTTCTTTTATTAAAAACATTTTCCATGTATGCTTCCCGTACAGATTGTGAAAAGTATTTTTCACCATTAAGAATAGTTTGCACAGCTTGTAGCAATTCAGATTGTGTTGCATTTTTAGACAGGTATCCATCAACATTATTCTTAATCAATGCATCTATCATCCCTGTATCTGTATGCATACTAACAATTAATGTTTTGATGTCTGAACGTTCATTTTTTATATAATCGTTCAATGTAATACCATCTATATCTGGCATAGAAATATCACTAATAACAATATCTATATGTTGATCCGGATTTGTTTTTATGTACTTTATTACATTTTCACCATTGTTTGCCGTTAATAAGATATTGTAAACATCTTCATTATTAAAAATGTTTAACAATCCGTCTAAAAACATTTTATGGTCATCAACTAAAATAATATTATAAGTCATCATATATTAATTTAAAGGTACATCAATATCTATCACTGTTCCTCTAGTTGGAAAAGAGTTAATTAAAATATTTCCCTTAATTGTTTTTAATCTATCTTTTAAATTTTGAAACCCAAGTCCGTACCTTACTTTTTCTTGATCAAACCCAACACCATCATCTTCAAAAAGTAATTGTATTATATTATTAAATACGGAAAGTTGAATATCTATTTGTGTTGCCTTGGCATGCTTTAATGCATTAGTCAATAATTCTTGAATTATTTTATAAAGTTCTACTTTCAAGTTCTCATCTATTTGATCCACCTCATCTGCCGGATGAATTTGTAGCGTTATTCGTTCTTTAGATAGCTCTTTAACATTGTTTATATACTCTGTTATAATTGTTGTAAAAGCGGAATCTTTAAACTTTTTAGGCATTAAATTATGAGACAATTCTCTTACCTGATTATACGTTTCATCTACTTGTTTAATAAGACTTTCTTGTTCTAATTTACTCTTATTAGATAGTTGCAATTTTATGGTTGCTAAGTTCCCTCCAATACTGTCATGTAACTCTCTAGCAATACGCTTTCTTTCATTATTCTGCCCTTCCAGTGAAGCTTTTACCAACTTTAACTCTTGATCTTTAAGTAACGTAGTTATTTTTTGTTGGTTTACTTCTTCTAAAGTCTTATTAAGTTTACTTTGTGTTTGAAGCTTTTGATAGTAAACATATAATAGAGCAAGTACAGGTATTAATACAATAAGAAAGACTATTAAAATATACGCTTTCATTGTTTTTTGTCGCTCTATTTCTTGTTTTTGCTCTAGTGTTTTATACTGTACTTCCAGCTCATTGACTTGCTGTTTATTTTGACTTACTAAAATTTCATTGTTAACACGGTTTAATTGTGTCATTAAAGCATGTGCGTTTTTATAATCTCCTGTTTCAGCATAAGCATTTTGAAGACCTAAAATAGCTCTTCTTTCTATTTCTAAATTTCTCCACTGAATAGAGTTTATATATACTGTAGATAATATAGTTTTGGCATTTTCATAGTCTTTCTCTTTTAAATAAAAATTACCTACTACATTCCCTGCTTTAGCATATAAGGTATAGAAGCCTCTGGATAACGATTCATTAAAAACATTATAACAAAGATCTAATGCCTCATCTATTTTACCTTCTTTTTGTAATATTCTACCAAGCCATAAGTCAGTTTTCAATGCTTCTTTTACAAAGCCTTCTGCTACATAAAATAATCTTGCTTTCTCATAGTTTTCCTTTGCTTTTTCAAACTCTTTTCTTGTGTAATAAATAAAACCTAGCTCAAAAATAGCATCGTGCTTTAGCTTTTCGTTTGGAGCATTTTCAATACATTCTTCTAAAATTGCTTTTCCTTCTTCTTCATTTCCTCTAACATATTTTACTATTCCTAGTCCTATTCTATTTTTGATAAACAACTCATCATTCAACTCACTATTTGAATGTTCTATTCCTTTAAAAAACCACTTCAAAGCCTCGTCAAAAAGTCCTTTTTCTAACTTTCCTTCAGCAACTATACTTGAAACCTTTGATAAATGACTTTCTTTGTCTATTAATTTATTCTTAGTTGTTTCTGTATACAGTTTATTCCCATAGTATATTATAGAATCTAAGTTTCCTTTTTCTCTATGAAATTCTATAAGATCAAATGTGGCGTCATATTTAGCTTTAAAATTTTCTGCAGTATTAATTTTAAAAAAAAGAGAATCGTTAGGTATTGTAGGGTTTACTCCAAAAGCTTTAAACCCTTGCACACCTTCCGACTGTGACATTGCTTTAAAAGTAAAAAACAAAAGGACTGTGATTATAACTTGTTTTACAAATAACAACCTTGTTCCTTTTTTTAAGTAACCTATTCTCATCTCAATTATTAAATCTTTTCTCTAAACAATTAGAACCGCTAAAATTACATAACATTTTTATTTCTTAATTAACTATTAGCGATTTTATTCTTTACCATACAACCTTATAAAAGAAACAAAACTCTTTTGTTAGTACTTCATTTTAAAATTTATTCTTGATAATTTTTATTAGTTAGGAAACCTAACTATATTTGTAATGAAATTTAAAATCTATATAATTATGAGTAAATCTATTTTTTATCACGCAGGTTGCCCTGTTTGTGTTAGTGCAGAACAAGACATTATAAATCTAATTGGTTTAGACAATGTTGAAGTAGTTCACTTCGGTGAAGACAAAAATCGAATTTTAGAAGCAGAAAATGCTGGTGTAAAATCTGTCCCTGCTTTGGTAACTCCTACTGGCAATGTACTTCATATTAATTTTGGAGCTTCAATGGAAGAAGTGAAAGGATAATTTTTTTGCTCTACAAAGTTAGGAGTCCTAATTTTGTAGAGCTTTTAATATTTTAAATTATATAAAATGGAAGTAGCTGTTTGGGATACTTATGTAACTAAGAAAGATGGTAAAATAATGCATTTTGATATTATTGCACCTTCTAACAATAAAGACACTACCATAATTTTTAATTATGGTAAAGAATATTTAAGAACTAAAGGTCTAGAAAACCTAGAAATATCTTCAAAAGAATGTGTATTTTGCCATATTGAAATACTCAAACCCGAATGGGAAGACTCTATACATAAAAAAGGGTATTTTATATACGAAATGGAAAACTGTAATTAATGAAATCTCCTTTTGACTTAAATCAGCAAAACACTAAAATTGAAAGTAAAATAGTTGTGGCTTTAGAGCGAATTTCTGAGGCTTTCAGAGTACTTCTTTGGAGCGAAAGTAAGGAGAACTCTTTAAGCCCTATCCAAATTCAAATTCTAATTTTTTTACTATTTCACTCTAAAGAAAAATGCAAAGTGAGTTATTTAGCTGAAGAGTTCAATATGACTAAAGCTACCATTAGTGATAGTATTAGAGTTTTATTAAAAAAAGAATTAATTCAAAAGTTTCATAACCCTAGCGATACTAGAAGTTATATTATTGGTTTAACCAATCAAGGAAAACAAATAGCAGAGAAATCAGCTAATTTTACACTTAATATAGAGCAACCTTTAAGTTCATTACCTGAAGACCAGAAGAAAGATATACTAGCAGGGCTTTTAAAAGTAATATACCAACTAAATAAAGCAGGAGTTATAACTATTCAAAGAATGTGCTTTACTTGCTCTTATTACCAAAATGAAGACAACGAACATTTTTGTAAACTTTTACAATCTAAATTGGCTTCTAAAGAGTTGAGAATTGATTGTCCTGAACATGAATTTAAGAGTTAATATTTTAAAGTACTCCCCTAACCTCTTAACTGTATGTTAAAAGGTTTATTTTATTACCTACAACCTTTTATTTTTGACAAAAAATAACAAAATGGCTATACATAACTTGATTCTTCAGACGAAAGAAATAACCATAGAACTAGATGAAGTTCATCTTAGTAATGAAAACAAAAATACGCTACAGCAACTACTAAAAGAATTTAAACACGTAGCTGTTTTGAATCAATACAAACTCCCCGTTGATAATAAAATCTTATTATTCGGACATACTGGTTGTGGTAAAACTACCACCGCTAGAGCTATTGCCAAAAAGCTTGATAAAAAAATTATCATACTTAATTTGGGTAGCATTGTTTCTTCAAAACTAGGAGAAACAGCTAAAAATATTTCCGAAGTTTTTAAAAAAGCTACAAGAGAAAGCGCTGTCTTATTTTTAGATGAATTTGATTACATCGGTAAAGCTCGAGATTACGACAGCAAAGACTCTAGCGAGATGAAACGATTGGTTAATACTGTAATTCAATTAATAGATCAATTACCTAACGATGTTTTATTAATTGCTGCTACCAATCACTCTAGTGTTATAGATACCGCACTTTTAAGACGTTTTCAGTTAAAACTTAAATTCGAAGCACCTAGTGAATCAGACTTAGACAGCTATTACGAAACGTTATTACAACAATTCCCAGAAGAGTTTAGAAAAGTAAATCGTGTGTACGATATATCGTATGCAGAAGCAAAAGACATTACTTTTAGAGCTGTAAAAAATAAAATTATTGAAAAAGAAGAACTGAACAATCAATTCATAAATGGATAATATTCAAAACAACCTTAGCATTATTCATCAAAGAATACAATTTGCTTGTAAGAAAGCTAACAGAAACCCAAAAGATGTTCGATTGTTACTAGCTACAAAAACAGTAAATACTGATAAAATAAATTTTGCTTTAGAACAAGGTGAAACTCTTGTGGGTGAAAATAAAGTACAAGAATTAAAGCAAAAATGTAATGCAATAAAGCACTTACAACCTGAAGTACATTTTATAGGTCATTTACAAAGTAACAAGATTAAAGAAGTTATAAAATGGGCTAGTTGTATTGAATCTATCGATCGTTTATCAGTTGCTGAAAAATTACATCAACGGTTGATTTTTGAAGAAAAAGAAATTGATGTATACATACAAGTAAACACCTCTTTTGAAGAAAGTAAATTCGGAGCCAATCCAGAGGAAACTATTGAGCTTGTAAAAGAAATATCTAAGTTTAAAAACATTCATATAAAGGGATTAATGACCATTGGTTTACTAAGCTCAGAATCCGATGAAGTTCGAAAATGTTTTCGCCTTTTAAAACAGCTTCAAGAAAAAATCAAGGCACTACAAATTCCTAATGTAGCTATGGAAGAACTCTCCATGGGAATGAGTGGTGATTTAGAAATCGCTATTGAAGAAGGTGCTACTATTGTACGAGTTGGAACAGCTATTTTTGGAGAACGTATCTACCCTGATAGCTATTACTGGAACGAAACAAAAAGTAACGCTTAGTTTTTCTGTACTCTTTTTAAATTCAATAAATCAATAGGGTTAATTCCTAAACCTGAAACATTCTTTTGTGTAAAGCGGATTACCTCATCATAATATAATGGTACAATTGGAGCCTCAGCAATAATAATACTATCCATTTTTTGGTATAGCCTATAACGCTTTTTTACATTTACTTCTTTAATGGATTGTTCATACAACCTATCAAAAAAATCATTTTTAAAGTGTGTATAATTAGGGCCGTTTGGTGTAAAGTTTTTGCTATAAAATAACGACACATAATTTTCTGCATCAGGATAATCAGCTATCCAACTTGCTCTAAAAATAGGCAACTTACCATTTGCTTTTCCTTGGCGTAATGTTGAAGGCGGTATCACATCTACTTTAGTCACTATTCCTATTTTTTGTAATTCACGTTGAATAAACTCACACAAATCTAAATAGTTGCTGTTCGTTGTAATTGCTATTTGCGGATTCTCATCTCCTGTCTCTTCTTTGTATTGTGCTACCAACTTCTTTGCTTCTTCAGGTTTGTATGAATATCCTTGTTGATTATTGAATGAAGGCAATCCTTTCGGGATGAACCCACTTGTGGCAGGGCTACCGATTCCGTTTCTCAAAAATTTAATCATCTTCTCCCTATCAAACCCCCAATTTATAGCTTGTCGTATCAATTTCGATTTCGTTGGGTACTCTTCTTCTCCATCTAAATAAATCCCTAAATATTCTGTGTTTAAATACGCCCCTGTTTTCATATTGATTTTAGAAACATATTTCTCTTTTAAGGTTCCGTCTGTGGTTAGAATATCATCTTTATACGAAGCATCTAAACTTTTCATAAAATCGATATTTCCTTGAATAAACTGTAAAAACTCACTTTGCTTATCTGGTAAAAAAGTAATAGCTACTGCTTCTAAATACGGAAGTTGATTTCCTTTTTCATCTTCTTCAAAAAATAGTGGATTTTTTCTCAATACCAACTTGGTATTTTCTACCCAAAGTTTAAAATGAAAAGGACCAGTTCCTATCGGGTTTGCTCTAAACTCATTTCCAAAATAATCAACCGCTTCTTTTGGAACTACAGAGCAATACTTCATTGCTAACAACCCTAAAAAAGGTGGAAAAGGTTGCTTTAAATTGATTGTAAAAACAGAATCACTCTCTGCTTTGAAATTAGCAACATTTTGTAATACCCAACCTCCTGGAGACGCCACATTCTTATCAAGTAATCGATTAAAAGAATATTCAAAATCTTTGGCTATTACATTTCTTGTAGAGTCTTTTCCAAACAGTTCGTGTTTGTGAAATAATACATCATTCCTTAAATGAAACTGATAGGTTTTTCCATCTTCAGAAATTGTCCAATTCTTAGCTATTGAAGGTTGTACTTGTAAACTATCATCCAACTCTACCAATCCATTATACAATTGATTTACAGCCCAAATATTTCGTTGGTCTTTTGCAAAAGCAGGATCTAATGAAGTAATATTTGAATGCTCGTTATAGCGAAAAACTTGTTTATCAGTAAAATTACTTTTTTCTTTTTTACAAGAAGTTATAACTAATAAAGCTATAAGAACTAATAAAAAATTATGTATTCTTTCGTCTATTTTTATAGTACGTTTTATCTGCAATGTATATGGTTTTATCAATTTTTGTAAAAACAGTAGATTTATCTTTACTTACTATTTCTAGCTCTTTAATTAAATCTATTTTTTTTTCTACTTCTATTCTCTTCTTTATTTCTTCAATTTCATCAGTAGAAAAAATAAAATCTATAAAACCATCTTCATAAACAGGTTTTATAAACTTAATAGATGAACTTTTATCCCAAACAACATAATCATTTCCTAAAATATTAATTAATTGAATCATATAAATTGGATCAGTTGCTGAAAATAAACTTCCACCAAATATAGATCCTACATAATTCTTGTTTTTATAACTAACAGGAATTTTCACTTTCACATTCAATAAGTCATCAGATACATATATTATTTTTCCTGTAGACCTTTTGTACATTGGAGATAAGTTAAACCCATACTTAAATATGGTACTTTTCTTAAAAAACTTACTTAAAAATTTATTTAGTGCTGCGTACATAAATTTACTACCTTATCTATTAACCTTTATCAAATCCATACTCTCTTTCTACTTTGCTTATTCGAAGTTGATATTTTTTATACCATCTCTCTCTTCCTATATTTCTAGCTTCAGTATGCTCTATGTTATTTTTCCATTTTAAGATAGCATCCAAACTTTCCCAATAAGAAACCGTAATCCCCACATCACTTCTCGCTGATTCTATTCCTAAGTACCCTTCTTGTTCTTTAGCTAAATTGTCCATTTTTTCAGCCATTTCATAATATCCTTCTGTATCATCTGAAAGAGTTGTGCTAAAAATTACTGCGTAATACGGAGGTTTTAAATTATCTACTATCATAAAATTAGTTCATATTTTGTTTCTGGTAAGCCAATATCGTCACTTATAAATTTCTCTATCGCAACAAAGTTAAATCGTTCTAATATTTTAGTGGAAGCTATATTTTCATCCACCACACACCCAATAAGTTTTTTCATCCCTACCGATTTACAGTACTGTATTAATCCTTCACAAAGCTCTGTTGCAAAGCCATTACCCCAGTATCGTTCTATAAACCGATATCCTATTTCATCATTTCCCTCTTCATCTTTTACCAAAGCAACCGTACCTACAAATTCATTGTCTGATTTACGTTCTATGGCATATATCCAAAAATCATTTTTTTTATTAGTGTATCGTGCTATCAGCTGTTTTAAATCCTCTTTACTTTCTTCTAAATTTTTAGGTTCTCCAGTTGCATATTGCAATACTTTAGGGTTACTTTCTAACTCATAAAAAGGTTCTATATCAACAACTTGAAGCTTTCGAATAAGTAATCTTTTCGTTTCAAAAATCATGAATATTATCGTACTTTTGCAAACCCAAAACTGCTTTAAGCAGTAGTAGATTAAATAAACTATACGAACTTCTAAAAAATTAAAGACTTGTACAAGGCTTTTGTTTTTTATTTAGGACAGAGAAAAGATGAATGTAGATAAGAAAGTAGCTTTTTACACATTAGGTTGTAAATTAAATTTTTCGGAAACTTCAACCATTGCTAGAAACTTTGTAAATGAAGGGTTTGAGCGTGTTGAGTTTGAAGAAAAAGCAGATATATATGTAATTAACACCTGTTCGGTAACAGACAATGCTGATAAACGTTTTAAAAGTATTGTAAAGTCTGCCTTAAAGAAAAATGAAGAGGCTTTTGTTATTGGTGTAGGTTGTTATGCACAATTAAAACCTGAAGAATTAGCTGCTGTTGATGGTGTAGACTTAGTATTGGGTGCTACTGAAAAGTTTAATGTAACTAGCTATATCAACGACTTAACCAAAAATGATATTGGTGAAGTACATTCTTGTGAAATTGAAGATGCCGATTTTTATGTAGGTTCTTATTCTATTGGAGATCGTACTCGTGCTTTCTTAAAAGTGCAAGATGGTTGCGATTATAAGTGTACTTATTGTACCATTCCGTTAGCACGTGGAATTTCACGAAGTGATACGTTAGAAAACGTATTAAAAAACGCTAAAGAAATTTCTGAGAAAGGAATTAAAGAAATTGTTTTAACAGGAGTAAATATTGGTGACTACGGAAAAGGAGAATTCGGTAATAAAAAACACGAACATACTTTTTTAGAGTTGGTACAAGCACTTGATAAAGTTGAGGGAATTAATCGTTTACGAATCTCTTCTATTGAACCTAATTTATTAAAAGATGAAACGATTGATTTTGTTTCAAACTCAAACATATTTGTTCCACATTTTCACATTCCACTACAATCTGGTAGTGATGAACTGTTAAAGAAAATGAAACGTCGTTATTTACGTAAAGTATATACTGATAGAGTTTCTAAGATTAAAGAAGTAATGCCTAACGCTTGTATTGGTGTAGATGTTATTGTTGGTTTTCCTGGTGAAACAGATGAATTATTTTTAGAAACCTACAACTATTTAGCAGACTTAGATATTTCTTACTTACACGTTTTCACTTATTCTGAAAGACCAAACACAGAAGCTGTTGAAATGGACGGTGTAGTACCTAAGAAAACACGTGCAAAACGTAGTAAAATGCTACGCGGATTATCTGTAAAAAAACGTAGAGCTTTTTATGAAAGTCAGTTAGGTAATACCTTAACAGTTTTATTTGAAAGTGAAAATAAAGAAGGATATATCCACGGTTTTACAGAAAACTATGTAAAAGTTAAGGCTCCTTGGAATCCTGAACTAGTAAATACATTACACACAGTTACGTTAACAAAAATTGATGAAGATGGTTTAGTTCGTTTTGATTTTGTGGATGCTGGAGTTATTGCTTAACTTGTCAACTAGTTCACACAATCAAAAAACTCATTTATGAAGTACCTATTATACTCTTTTTTAGCCTTAGGAATCTCTTGTGGTATTCCTAAAAAAAGTTCTGAAACCAAATTAACAGAGCCAATAGAAAAAGAAACAATTATTGAAGAAGAAGTTATAAAACCTATAGCTTCTCAAAATGAGTTAATTATTGTTCTTAAAAACGCTAAAAGTATTGATGATGTAAAATCACTTATAAAAAATAGCGGCTTAACTTGGAGTAAAATGGCTTATGAAACAGATGCTTCAAAAATAGGTATTGTTGAAGTTCCTGAAGGCAAGCGTGATTTTTGGATTGATAAACTACAGGAAAGCGGAGAGTTTAGATTAGTTGATGCCAACTCAGAAGAAAAATTAACTAACATCATTTCCGAAGAAAAAAATAACCTTTTAAGAATTATCAAAACTCCTTGTTTTGGTGACTGTCCTGTATATTCTGTTTCTATTGATAAAGAAGGAAATGTTCTTTACAACGGAATTGAATATGTATTAGTAAAAGGAACACAAAAATTTACACTATCAGAAAAACAACTGCAAGAGCTAAACAATAAGCTTAACAAAAAGGATTTTGCTAGTTTTAAAGATGTTTATAGCAACCCTAAAATTCCAGATTTATCTAGTACTTATATAGTTCATGATGGAAAACAAATCTTAATTCGTTTATGGAAAGATATTCCTGATGAGCTTATTGACGTACACGAATATATTGACGGTATTTTATTAGACAAAAAGTTTATTGAATAATGCCTAAAACTCACTTGTATTTTGTCCCTGGTTTAGCTGCCAATACCAAAATATTTGAGCGTATTTCTTTACCTGAAGAACATTTTGAACTGCACTTTTTAGATTGGATGCTACCAACCTCTATTAACGAAAGCATTGAAGAATATGCTCAACGAATGTGTGCTAAAATTCAACACAAAAACCCTGTGTTAATTGGAGTTTCTTTTGGAGGTATTATGGTACAGGAAATGAGTAAAATTATTGATTGTAAAAAAATAATTATAATATCAAGTGTTAAAAGCAATAAAGAGTTTCCTAAACGTTTTAAACTAGTACAAGTAACAAAAGCCTATAAACTTTTCCCTTCAAAAGTTATTTCAAATATTGAAAGTTACGAACGCTATTTTTTTAATGATTATTTAAAAAAACGAGCTGAGTTATATAAAATATACCTATCAGTTAGAAACAAAGAATATTTGCAATGGGCTATATACAACGTATTACACTGGAAACAAGAAGAATCTATTCCCGGTATAATTCACATTCACGGAAAAAAAGATGAAGTTTTTCCTATAAAATATATTAAAAATTCAATTGAAATTGAAAATGGCACGCATGTAATGATTTTGAACAAAGCAAAAACAATTTCTGAAATACTAAAAAAGGAATGTTTTTTGATGGATTAACATCATTACACAACTTGACAAAAACTAAAAGAGAAATGAACAAATCAATCCGCTTCTTATCTATCTTAACTATAGTATTTGTTGGAATTTTATTTACCAATACTATAAGCAAATCAAACGAACCAACCATTAAAAATGTAGCGGAAAGTTACGAGGTTAAAGCTCTAAAATTACCTAACGATTTAAATTTAGCAGGAGAACGAGTTCCTATTGAAAAACCTGACATTAGAGAACGAATGGACCGCGAGTTATTAGTAAACACCTATTGGCAGTCTAATGGATTGTTACTTATAAAACGTGCAAATAAATACTTTCCTATTTTAGAGCCTTTGTTAGAAAAATATGGTTTACCTGACGATTTCAAATTCTTAGCCTTAGCTGAAAGTGGTTTTATTGATGAAACATCCCATGTTGGTGCAGCTGGTATGTGGCACTTTATGAAACAAACAGGTAAAGAATATGGTTTAGAAATTAATAGTAATGTTGACGAACGTTATCATATAGAAAAATCTACTAAAGTAGCTGCTGAGTATTTAAAAAAATCGAAAGAACGTTTTGGTTCTTGGACGCTTGCCGCTGCGGCTTATAATGCGGGTAACTATGGTATTTCTAAAAGATTAGATGCTCAAGGTGTAACCAGCTATTACGATGCATTGTTACCTGATGAAACCGAGCGTTACGTTTTTAGAATCTTAGCTTTAAAAGAAATTATAACTAACCCAAAAGAATATGGTTTTGTTTTCGATCAAGAAGATTTATATACCCTTCCTGAAACCTATACTGTTAAAGTAGATACTGCTATTAGTAATATTGCCTTATTTGCTAAAAAATTCGGAATTACCTACAAAGAGCTTAAGCTACATAATTCTTGGTTACGAGAAAACAAATTAAACAACCGCAGTAGAAAACTATACGAAATTAAAATCCCAGTTAAATAGTGAAAAAAGTACTTCCTTATATATATCTATTTATAGGTATATTTATTTTAATTAATACGTTTTCTGCCTTTTTTCAAAAAAGAGAAGTGTATCGACTCCTATTCAACTTCACAACCAAAAACCAATATGTTTTCTTACTCGTTAGAGTTTTGTTTGCTTCTTGGTTTATAGTTGATGGCGTTAAAAAATTGAAACAAAATAAAACCGAATCATAATAAAAAAAGCTCATTCTTTCGAATGAGCTTTTTTATTTATTTAAACTTTATTTTCTATTGAAAATCAGTATTTAATTTTATGTAATCTAAGAATTCACGCTTGGTTTCTTTGTTTTTAAATGCTCCACCAAACTCAGCAGTAACTGTACTACTTTCAATATCTTTAATACCTCTTGAGTTAACACATAAATGTTTTGCATCTATAACACATGCAACATCTTGAGTTCCTAAAGCTTCTTGCATTGCTTGTACTACCTGCATAGTTAAACGCTCTTGTACTTGTGGGCGCTTAGCATAATACTCAACAATACGATTCATCTTAGATAAACCGATTACTTTACCATTAGAAATATACGCAACATGTGCTCTACCAATAATTGGTAATAAGTGATGCTCACATGTTGAATATACAATAATGTTTTTTTCAACTAACATTTCACCATACTTATAAGTATTGTCAAATGTTGACGCTTCTGGTTTATTTTGTGGGTTTAACCCCATAAACAACTCATTTACGAAAGCTTTTGCAACCCTTTTAGGAGTACCTTGCATGCTATCGTCAGTTAAATCCATTCCTAACGTTTCAAGAATTTCTTTAACGTTCTCTTGAATTTTTTCAATTTTTTCTTTGTCAGAAATATCGAAAGCATCCGCACGTAAAGGCGTTTTGGCCGACGTACCAATGTGGTTCTCTCCTATTTCATCTATGCTATCGTCATTCATTTTGTTGTTGTTCACTTCAAACATTTCTATCTAAAATTAGTAGGGCGCAAATTTACAACATTGTTGGTAATTTACTGCACTTTATTTATCAATTCGTCTAAAGAACAAGTAGTTTGCTCTCCCGTCGACATATTTTTAACAACAAGCGTACCATTTTCAACAGTTGTCACTACAAACTCAATTTCTCTATTTGTAGCATATTTCCACTGCTTTTTTTGCTGGTTGTTACTGCTTGCCACATCTGGATACATTTCTGACTTTATGTTGTTTTGTCTTAATGTTTTTATGGCTTTTACTTTATCTAAACTCTCGCTTTCTTCAAAATTTAAAAACAATACTTTAGGTTTTGGCAATTCTACTGCTTCAAACAATCCTAATTCTTCCATTACCAAGTAAATTCTATCTAACCCAAAAGATATTCCTACTCCAGAAACATCTTTTAAACCAAAAATACCTGTCAAGTCGTCATAACGACCTCCACCACCAATAGAACCCATTTTTACACCTTCTGGAGCTGCTACTTCATAAATAGCCCCTGTGTAATAGTTCAATCCTCTAGCTAAGGTTACATCTAATTCTAAGCTTGCTGAATCTAGCCCTAAACTTTCTACGTTATTAACTACGGTTCTCAAATCAGCTACACCTTGTAATCCTTCTTCCGAACCTTGTAACATAGCCTCTAAAGAAGCTAACTTATCTTGATTACTTCCAGAAAAATTAAATAACGGATCAACTTTTTCTATCGCTTCAGCAGAAATTCCTTTCTCCAACATCTCCTTAACTACACCGTCTTTTCCTATTTTATCTAACTTATCTAAAGCCACTGTAAAATCAATCAGTTTGTCTGATGCACCAATTACCTCAGCAATTCCTGATAAGATTTTTCGGTTGTTGATTTTGATAGTCGTACCTTTTAATCCTAACTTACTAAAAACAGTATCATATAATTGTACAAACTCAACTTCTTGCCATAACGAAGTACTTCCTACCACATCGGCATCACATTGATAAAACTCACGGAAACGTCCTTTTTGTGGTCTATCTGCTCTCCAAACTGGTTGGATTTGGTAACGTTTAAATGGAAATGTAATTTCGTTTTGGTGTTGTACTACGTAACGTGCAAACGGAACTGTTAAATCGTAACGCAATGCTTTTTCAGAAATTTTTGAAGTAACTTTTTGACTGTCTTTATCTGCCAATAAGTTTTCATCTACTTTCTTTAAATAATCACCAGAATTCAAGATTTTAAAAATCAATCTATCCCCTTCTTCACCATATTTCCCCATCAATGTAGAAGAGTTTTCAAAACTTGGTGTTTCAATAGGTTGAAATCCGAAATTTTCAAACGAATGTTTAATTGTATTGAAAATATAGTTTCTTTTTGCTACTTCTGTTGATGAAAAATCTCTTGTTCCTTTTGGGATTCCTGGTTTCATATTCTTTTAATTATCATTTATCAATTACCAGTAATCAGTTTATGATTATTGTTTATTGATAATTGTTTATTGTTCTATTTAGCCTGCAAATATCCGAAAAAATATGAAGAATAATGTTATTTAGCGGTCGCTTTATTTTTACGTTTTAAACGATAAATCGTGGCGTTTAACTCAAAACCTAAGAGTAAAATAATAGCATTTAACCATACGAACAACATTAAAATTAACAGGGTACCAATTGAGCCGTATAGTTGATTGTATTGAGCAAACTTAACTACATAAATTCCAAATAAGTAAAAGGTAAACATAGATACTACTGTAGTTAAAATAGCACCTGGAGAAAAGAATTTCACATCTTTACCTTGTTTGGTTCCGTACCTAAAGAGTAAAGATACAATGGTAAAAATCATTACTAAAAACAAGAAACCTCTTCCGTAGTAAAACAAGTCTAAATCTCCTGTGTTTAACCATCCAATTTTGTGAATTCTTGTTAAGGCTATTTGATAAAAGATAATGAGTGTTACCGTTACGATTAAGAAAAATGACATTAGCAACGATACTGCTAACGAAATAAAATAGGCTCTTAAAACATTTCTTACTTCGGTTACATGATAAGAATATTCAAACCCACCAAATATTGCATTTACACCATTGGTCATTAAAAAAATAGAGGCTAAGAAACCGAATGACAATAATCCACCGTATTGATTGTTAATAATATCTTTTATAACAAAATCTACCGCCTCAAAGGTTTTTGGTGGTAATGCTTCTTGCATTAATGAAAGTAACCCGTCTTGAAATCCATCAATCGGGATGTAAGGAATCAATGTTAAAATGAATAATAAGAATGGAAAGATTGCCATAAAGAAACTAAAAGCAATACCTCCTGCCCTTGTAGTTAATGCTCCTTTTACAATACCAATAACATACATTTCAAGTACATCGTACAAAGACATTCCTTCTAACCCCGGAATTTTAATTTTCTTTCCAAAGGCCACGAGCCAGTTAATTACTGGAATTTTCTCAAGGTTTTCTTCTATCTGTTTAGTCATTTTCTTTTTAGTTGCAAAGTGTTTCTAGTTTCAGAGTTTCAAAGATGCTAAGTTTTTTTAGTTGCATAATTTTTATCGTTTTTCTTTTAGCTTTCTTATTAAACTTGATAGCATTCTCTCTCTTGATTCCCCATAAAGTCTGTCAAAAGATTCCTTTGAAATATACTCTAAGTTTGAAGAAATTTCAAGTTGCGTTTGTAATTCAAACAACGAGGCTACCACATTACTCCACCACAATACCATATTTATACAATAGTCCTGCAATATTTTCATTAGAAAACTTTGCTTTTTTAACCCTATTATTTTCAGGATCAATTGCAAAATTAGTAGCAGTTGTAAAATCTGCTTTTTCTAAATTCGTCCGATCAAAAATTGCTCCTTTTAAATCACAATCTTTAAAGAGACCTCTACTTAAGTCAGCTTCAACAAAATCTACTTCTTGCAAATTACAACTTATAAATTTTGTAGTGGGAATTTTTAATTGGTAAAAAGAAGATAAGTTTAGCTGGCAGTTATGAAAGCTCATTTCTAGCAAAAAGTTGTTGCATTCATTAAACTTTACCCCAACCATTTTACAATTTTCAAAAGTGCAATCTTTAAAAAAAGTGTGGTTTACCACTGTATTACTAAAATTACAGTTGATAAACTCACACTCTAAAAATTCAATATTTGAAGCATGTACGTTCTCGAAATTGCAATTCTCGAACGTACAGCTGTCATATTCTCCTTTGTTGATTTTTGTTACTGTAAAATCAACCTTTGTAAATGTTTCGTTGTCAAAGAAATCATTCATTTATTGTAACCCTCTTGCTTTTAGCATTGGTTCTGCCTGTGGATCTCTTCCTGCAAAAACACGATACATTTCTGCATAATCCATCGTGTTTCCTTTCGATAAGATTTGCTCTCTAAACTTCTGACCGTTTTCTCTAGTTAACAATCCGTTGTTTTTAAACCAATCGTACGCATCGTGACTTAACATTTCTGTCCATAAATACGAGTAATATCCTGCTCCATATCCTCCACTAAAAATATGTGCAAAATATGTTGAACGATATCTTGGTGGTACCTCATCAATCTTTAACTTCATTTTAGCCAAAGCTTCTTCTTCAAATTTAGCTACATCTTCAATTGTAGTATCTGCTGAAATAGTGTGCCATTGCATATCTAAATTAGAAGATGCTAAATTTTCTATAATTGAATATCCTTGATTGAACGTTCCTGCATCTTTAATTTTTTGTAATAATGCATCAGGAATTACTTCTCCTGTTTTATAATGCAATGCATAGTTGTTTAATACCTCTGGATGTGTTGCCCAGTTTTCGTTAAACTGCGACGGGAACTCTACAAAATCTCTTGCTGTACTTGTTCCTGAAATTGATGCATATTTTTGATTTCCGAATAAACCGTGTAACGCATGTCCAAACTCATGGAAGGTAGTTTCTACATTATCAAAACTAATTAATGCTGGTTCTCCTTCTGCTGGTTTTGGATAGTTACAAACGTTATAGATTACTGGCTTTTGTCCTCTTAATTTAGATTGCTTTACAAAAGCACTCATCCACGCTCCTCCTCTTTTACTATCTCTTGCAAAGAAGTCTCCGTAGAACAATCCTAACTTACTACCGTCTTCTTCAAAGATTTCATACACTACCACATCTGGATGATAGGTAGGGATGTCGGTGCGCTTTTTAAAGGTAATTCCGTATAATTTTGTTGCCGCATAAAATACTCCTTTTTCTAACACGTTGGTTAACTCAAAGTATGGTTTTACCTCATCTTCATTTAAGTTGTACTTAGACTTACGTACTTTTTCAGCAAAATGATTCCAATCGTATGGAGCTAAAGTAAAGTCGTTTCCTTCTTTGTTAATTTCTGCTTGAATTTCTTTCGTTTCAGCAGCTACTTTTTCTAATGAACCAGGAATTAATCCGTTGAACATTTCAAAAACTTTATCTGGTGTAGAAGCCATTGTTCCTTGTAAGCTCCAACTAGCAAAGTTGTCAAAACCTAAAATTTGTGCTTTCTTAGCACGTAACGAAGCCATTTTCTTTACTAAATCGCTTGTATCGTACTCACCCGCATCTGCTCTGTGAATAGATTTTTCAAACAATTGTTTACGAACTTCTCTATTTTCTAAAGTTTGTAATAAAGGTTGTTGGGTAGTATTGATTAATTGGATTTCGTACTTTCCGTCTTTCTCTAATCCTTTAATTGTTTCTTCTGAAAGTCCTTTTAACTGTTCTTTATCTGTAACCGTTAAACCTCCTTTTTTGCTAGCATCTAATAACTTTTTTCCGAAGTCGTTAGATAAGCTTGCTAACTCTGCATTAATTTCTTTTAACTCGTTTTTCTTTTCTTCAGATAAGTTAGCACCTGCTTTAACGAACTTTTTATATTGCTCTTTTACCAAGTGTTTAGACTCTGCATCTAAATCTAAGTTGTCTAAATTATCGTGTACCGCTTTTATTTTTTCAAACAACTTGGTGTTTAATAAAATTTCATCGTTGTGTTTAGAAAACTTTGGAGCTAATTCTTTTTGATTGTCTTTAATTGTATCGTTCGTATGTGCACCTGCTAAAGCATAAAAAACTGCCTCAACATTATCTAACGTTTTGCTACTTTCTTCAAAAGCTATAATTGTATTTTCAAATGTTGGAGCTTCTGTATTTGCTATAATTTTAGCAATTTCTTCATTTTGAACTTCCATACCTTTTAAAATTGCAGGCATAAAGTGTTCGTTTTTTATTTTGGTAAAATCAGGTGCACCATAAGGTAAACTGCTTTTTACTAATAATGGGTTTTCTACCATGTTTGAAGTGGTTTCTTTTTTAGTTTGCTCTGTTTTACACGACATAGCTACTACTAGCGTTGCTATGAGTAATAGTTGTTTTTTCATGATGTAGTAAGTTATATTAATCGACTGCTTTTAAGCTTAAATCCATATTATATACTGAATGTGTTAAGGCTCCAGACGAAATAAAATCAACACCACACTCTGCATACTCTCTAATAGTCTTTTCGTTAATTCCTCCAGAAGATTCTGTTAAACAAGTATCTCCTATCATTGCTACCGCCTTTCGGGTATCTTCATAGTTAAAATTATCTATCAAAATTCTATACACCCCTTCGTTTTGTAAAATTTCTTCAATTTCTTCTAAACTGCGTGCTTCCACAATAATTTTAATATCTAGTCCTTTTTCCGCTAGGTATTTCTTAGTCTTGGTTATTGCTTGTGTTATTCCACCTGCAAAATCGATATGATTATCTTTAATCATTACCATATCGTATAAGGCAAATCGATGGTTTTCTCCACCCCCTATTTTTACTGCCCATTTTTCTAAAGCACGGATTCCTGGTGTTGTTTTACGAGTGTCTAACACCTTAGTTTTTGTTCCTTCTAACAGATCTGCAAAAAACTTGGTTTTGGTTGCTATAGCACTCATACGTTGCATGGCATTTAGCACCAAACGTTCTGCCATTAATATGGATTGTGATTTTCCTGATACGTAAAAAACAATATCTCCATACTTTACTTTTTCTCCATCATTTATTAAGGTTTCTACTTCTAATTCTGGGTCAACATAATTAAACACCATTTTAGCAAATTCTACCCCAGCAATTACTCCTTCGTCTTTTACTAATAGCTTTGCTTTACCTTTTGCATCGGCAGGAATACATGATAATGAGGTATGATCTCCGTCTCCTATATCTTCTCTAATAGCATTGGCTATAATTAAATCTAACTCTTTATTAAATTGTTCTTTTGAAATCATAGTTTTGAATTATTGACGTAAAAATACAACTATTTTTAGTTCTCCGTTTTTAGTTATTGGTTTATTGTTTGATAATTTTTATCACTCCTTTGCTAACAAAGTTCTACAACTTCTACAGTTTTTTTCTAATGTTTAATAGCTTTATAATTATTAAAATGATTCTTGTTTTTGGGGCTAATAGGGTTGCCTTTATTAAAAAAAACTGAGAGCTATTACTTACTATTTAACACTCTTGGTTAAAATACTTGCTTTTACGGTATGCTTTATATGGTTATTGACTGTTTTTTTATACTTTGCTGTTAAAAACCTAATTTTTATAACGAGAAACTTACTTTTTCTTCGCTTTTAACTACTTAAATACTATGGCAATAAACTATCCTTTTGGTCTTCCGTTGAAACATAATTTTGCTGAATTTGTGCATTATAATGGGTTATTTCTTCCGCATGAAACGGAACGAATTCTTAATTTATGGGATGATAATGAAAAAATTAAAGCTACGCTGAGCGGAGCAGATACTTATGATGATGAGCTTCGAAAAAGTGATGTGATGTTTATTGATAATACTCCTGAAAACGAATGGATTTACAACCGATTGGCTGGTTTGGCTATTAAGTGTAATAACGAACGGTATTGGTTTGATTTATTGGGGTTTCATAATTGTTTGCAATTGGCTAGCTATACTGAGGGTGATTTTTTTGATTGGCATTTAGATTTTGGTGCTGGTGAAATTTCTGATAGAAAGTTGAGTATTTCTATGCAGTTATCTGACCCAGATGAGTATGAAGGTGGTGATTTACAGTTTATGTTTAATCAGAAAATTGTAAGTGCTCCTAGAGAGAAAGGTACCATCATTGTTTTTCCTTCTTTTATGATGCATCGTGTTACTCCTATTACCAAAGGGGTTCGTAAATCTATTGTTGGTTGGGTTGCAGGACCTCCGTATAGGTAGTGGTTAGTTTTTAGTTTTTAGTTCTTAGTTTTTAATGCTTAGTTGTTAATTCTTGGGAGTTAGCGATTTATTTCTATGCAAAGTTCTTATGATGTTACGGCAGTTGCCTTTGATAAAAAGGTCTGTGCCGTAGTGTTAACGGAGCATGCCGTGATGTTAGCGACCCGTGCCGCGGTGTCTGCGGAGCATGCCGTGATATTAGCGACCCATGCCGTGGTGTCTGCGGAGCATGCCGTGATATCAGCGACCCGTGCCGCAGTGTCTGCGGAGCATGCCGTGATATCAGCGACCCGTGCCGTAGTGTCTTCGGAGCACGCCGTGATATCAGCGACCCGTGCCGCGGTGTCTGCGGAGCATGCCGTGATATTAGCGACCCGTGCCGTAGTGTCTTCGGAGCATGCCGTGATATTAGCGACCCGTGCCGTAGTGTCTTCGGAGCATGCCGTGATATCAGCGACCCATGCCGCGGTGTCTGCGGAGCACGCCGTGATATCAGCGACCTTGACTACTACATCTAAAATCGTTAATGACACCTAAAACTACTTTTATTACTTTAATAATTGAGCTTATGGGATTCCGTAAGAAAATTAAATTATTATTATTAAGTTCGTAGGAATATAAACAAACATAAAATACAATCATAAACCTACCAAAATGGTTGTATAACGATGTATTATACATCTATATAAACAAGTTGGCGGTAATTAAAAAAACACATGAGTCTTAAAGTAAATATTAGTCAAAAACATAAATCAGTTGAACCACCATGTTCGTTTGAGTTACCTGTATTCTCTGTTTTAACGGGTAAGAATGGAAGTGGTAAAACTCATCTGTTGGAAGCTATGGCAAACAAGCAAAAATCTACAGTAGAAGTTAATGGCTCAACAACACAAAATATAAGGTATATTCCATTCAACGGTTTAAATCCTAAAATCCAAGAAAATTGTGACCCAAATACTATTTCTCAACATATCAAAGATGTTTGGACAAGATTTACCGGCCATTTGCAAAATGCAAAAAGAAGAAATAGAAATAACATAGGTGAAATTAACCGTCTTTTTAATGATGTTAATGCCACCAACTTTTTGAACAAAACAATCAAGGACAGCGGAAAGAATTATGAGGAATTAACAGAGGACGATTTTGCTGATAGTTTTGATATTTCATTTATGGGGCAAAATGATTTTTTCACTGCTCAATTCGCTTTAATTTTTAAAAATTACCACAAAAGACAAGAAGAAAATAATATAAACGAATATTATCAATCAAAAGGTAAACCAATTACTAAACCTGTTTTGACAGAAGAGGAGTTTATAAAGAAATATGGTGAGCCACCTTGGGATTTTGTGAATAAAATTTTAGATGAAACTACGATTCCATATCAAGTAAACAATCCATTAAACGATAGACTTGATTCAAGTTTTACATTCAAATTAAAAGATAAAGTTCATGGATTTGAAATAAGTTCAGCTGATTTATCTACAGGTGAAAAGGTCTTAATGTCTTTGGCTTTAGCGATTTATAACACAGGTGGCGATTTAGGAAAACCAGATGTTCTACTAATTGATGAACCTGATGCTGGTTTACATCCTTCTATGTCAAAAATGATGGTAAGAATTCTTAAGGAAAATATTGTAGAGCAAAATAAAATTCCTACCGTAATATCTACTCATTCACCAACTACTGTAATTTCCAGTGAAGGTTTGTCAATATATCAGCTTATTAGAGGGAATAATAGTCCTACTAAAATACCAGTTCAAGAAGCAGTCGAAATTCTTTCGTCAGATATACCATTCTTGAGAATATCAACTGAAAAAAGAAGACAGGTGTTCGTTGAAAGTAAATATGACGTAACCTATTATGAACTTTTAATGAATATTTATGGACGTCTAGTTTCCTTTGCTTCTGAACCTATATTCATTCCTGCTCGTACTTCTAATGGTTCAAATTGCACAGATGTTATTGAAGTGGTGAAAAATTTATACTCAAACGGTAATGACCAAATTTATGGGATAATTGATTGGGATTTATCTAATACTTCCGCTGACCGAATAATAGTATTAGGTAAAAATGATAGATATGCTATCGAAAATTACTTATTAGACCCACTTCTTATGGGATTATTGACTATCCGTGAAAACAAAATTCCAATTACTGATTTCACAGGATTAAGCATTTCGACATATTCACAGGTGATAAGTTTAACTCAATCTGATGCTCAAATTATAATTGATAAAGTTTTGAATGATTTAAATCTACAATCTGCTAATAGAATTAAGTATAAGACATTTAATGGATGGGAATTGGAAATAACAAAAGAGTTTAATCAACATCAAGGTCACGATTTAGAAACTTTATATAAATCAAAATTTCCGTTTTTAAACTCTTATCAAAGAGAAGACGCATTAAAAAAGGATGTCATTGAAAAAGTAATTAATGACCATCCAAACTATGCACCTATTGAATTGAGTGACATTATAATGAAAATAAAATAACTACCGCCAACAACGTATATAAAAAATAGCGGTTCTTGTGCCTAAACGAAAGATAAATAATAAAATAAAGGTCAGTAATAAACCGATAAGTTAGTGCATAAAAACCCGCTACTTTTCATATACAAGACCGTTAGCAAAAATTAGATAAATGAGCATAAATATTCCTGATAAAATATACAAACTATTAGTTCTAATTGGATTAATAATAGCTGGATACTCAACAATCTCTATCACTAATTTATACTCGGACTATTCTTTAAGAATATCAGAATTAAGTAGCGAAGAAATATCTACAAAAGGTAAATTACTATCAGATGTTTATGACAACATAAAACTCCGTCTTTCTATTTCTTCAGTAGTTGGAACAATAATTTTCTTTGCTGGTTTAATAGGATGGTATAGGGATAAAAAACACATAAAACAAACCGATAGAACTTATGAATCATGTCAAAGTTGTGGTAAAACTTTTTCAAGTATAAGAAATTATGGAACAAACAAAGACGGTACGCACAATCTTGGGCTTTGTATTGAATGTTATGACAATGGAGAATTTACCAATCCGAACCTAAAACTGACTGATTTAATTGAAGAAGCATATGATAAGGGCTATGAAGATAAAAACACTTGGGTTTATGAAAAACTTGAAAAAAGATTAAAGGGTTTAGATAGATGGAAGTCGCATGAATATTAACAACGTTTGCTAACAAGGTGTATAATTAATTGCGGCTGAATTTCCTCTGCGAAAATTAAAAAACCCTTATTTATAAGGGGTTTTAGTTAAAAAGGCAACAATAAGGCAACAAATATTTGATTATAAGAACTAATCAAAGGAAAGAAATAATAGATAAAATTAAGAACTTATTAAACGATAAAAATAAAACCGTTCGTGTAGAACGGTTTTATAATTTAAACATCAACCGTTAATTAGCTGTTCCAGAGCCTAAATAAACGCTGTTTGAGACGATACTACCATCAGCAGTAATAAATGCCATAAAAAGCTCAACAGTATCACCTGCATAGGTACTTGGAATTGTAATGATTTGAGATCCTACAGTTCTATCAGCACCATCAAGAATATACATTGATTCTTTTTTACTTGGATTGTAAACTAAAATCATTGCTTTATCAGTTGCATTTGCATTACCTTCAGCAGAGTTATCATCCCAAGTAAATTCTACTTGTCCCGCAGTTGCTAAATCTGTTGCAGGGTTCAATGCTCCAGATAGATTACCTCTACTTAATAAAGCTAAAGAATAATCTACAGTAAAGTTTGGTGCAGCTCCTGTAATCGCATTATTCAATACATAAGACATTGCTGCATTAAACTCTGTTTTTTGCACAGCATAAGATTTATACCCTTTCTTAATAAAACCTAAATTCGGTTGAAGATACTCCAAAGTAACAGTAAACTTGTTTCTTTGGTTAACTTGTCCTTCTGTTCGTGGATTTGCCACATTTGAAGGCTTAATTCTCAAATAGTCAATACCTTTCCAAGAAGCACCAACTACGTTTCCTACTTTACCTGATACACCGCCCAGGATTCCTTGTGAAATAACACCCATTGTATATAAAATTTAAAATTAATACTTGTTCGAAGTTGGTACGGACTTGGTACGGTCTTTAACCAACACAAGTAATTTATGGCGAATACTATGCTAATAGATTGATTTGGTTTTTGTTGCCCTTTGTTGCCCGATTTTGCTTTTTAGAAAATAGATTTTGTATGTATGACACCTTTAAATCTGCCATTTTTGAAATTACTTTTTGAAGTTGAGCTTCTTTTTTACAAATTGCTGACACTATATTAATATGCTTTTGTAACTCAAATTCATCATTTAACAACGAGGTGTAACTATTATTTAAGGTGTTTCTACAATCATCTATTGAGATAAACGGAATAACACTCCCTTTTAAATAATAAGCATAAAAACCGCCTATTTGCAACATCATTGATAAATGGTAAAGGGTTTGTTTATCTTCCTCGGTTGATGTAGATACAACAAAACAATTAGGACAAGGATTTATTAAAGGCTTTCCGCTGTTTTGCCCTTTGTTCAGGATAAAAAAATGAGGTTGCGAGTAGATTCTTCCGATTTGGTGTGTTTTCAGTTCAAAAGTTGACATAGCTATCCAATTTAAAATTGCTTCGCTACGCTTCGCACCATTATTTTTTTAAAAGAAAAACAATAAAAAAAGAAAGCCTAATACTCTTGTGGCGTGGATAAGGCTGTCAAGGTTTTTGGATAAAAGTTTTTTTAGATTAATTGTTTAATGATTGTGAAAAATGCTTTTGAAAAAAGTTTTATTCAAAACCCGTAGGGCTTGACCTTTATAGCCTTGCGCGTTGGCTGTGGTAGCCACATATATTTGCTACCTTTTTTTATTTATTGACTGTTCTTCTAAAACATCTAAAATATCTTGTTTTTTGTATAAGATTCTGTTGCCCATACGAATTGGGTTTAAAATACCGTGTTTATTCCAAGAGTGTATTGTTACCAAACTGATTCTTAAATATTCGGCGACTTCTTGTCTTGTTAGTTATTCATCATTTTTTGATTTTGATAGTTCTTTATTGTAATCTTCAATTTTAACAATAATTTATCTGCTACCTTATCCGCTAATTCATCAACTGTGACTTCTGTAATTTGGATTGTTTTTGTAATCATATTGAAATGTATTTAATTTATTGAACAACACTTTTTGGGGCATAAACTCTTAAAAAAATAGGTTTTTGATAAGTTGTGCGATGGATGAAGCGATTGTATAGGTAGCGTTTTAAATAGTTGTTTGATATAACAGCATTTAAACAAGCTACTTATACAGGACTATAAGTCAATAGCTTTCTGTTTTTTTGAGGAACGAGAAAAAGCAATATGCTATGGCGTATTACTAAATTTTATTAACCTATTTTTTTATAACCGCTGACTTGGGTGGTGGGGAAAAGTGGACTATTATATTTGTTAACGAAATGAAACAAACAAAGACTTGAGGAAAGGAATACTTGGACTTAACGATAGTTTTGTGCAGCTTGAATGAGATAACGAATATTATTAACAATTAACGTAAACCTTAAAATGTACAGATGTTTTATGTTAGTTCAAAATGTTGTTATATGTTCGGATGTGAGCATTGGAATAGCGGATATTTTACATAATACCAGTTATAGCTACAAAATGCATTTACACTGCGTTAGCAAACCTTTGAAAAGTGCCGTTTGCTACTATAACTTGTATTATGTAAACATAGCTTTGGGTAGTTTTTGGTGTGCGCATTGGCAACAGCTCTTTGCTTTTTTGTTATACTAATAAAAAGCATTAGCCAATTAAACAAAATAAGCAATGTGCTGTGTGAGGGTTGGCAATCAAAAACTACAAGCGCGTTGGATAGCGGAACAAAACAAAAGACAGAGGATTTTGAGCTTTAACAAGGCTCAAGCTAAGGCAAGCGAAAAAACTGGGTTTTGTTTTGTGGGGACTAATTTAGCTTTATCCAATAGGAATAATAAATAAAATTCATACCACATTAAAACAATTACTACAGATTTTTTATTAAGGTTTGTAGAATATTATCATTCCCCATTATAATATCAGACCAGTTGTAAAATAATTTTATATTTGGCTGAAGTGCAGCATTTAGTTGATCTGATAGACGAAATATCCTTTTGGAATAAGTAATTACTAATTTTGAATTAGGTAAAGTAAAACTATCCATATCTTGATAACCATTTGGGTTAGATCCTGTAGGTTCACCAACAATTTTAGCATTTAACAATTGTTTGAACAACGCTGCATTACTTGTTGCAGCCGAAAAGGTTTTGTTACTTGTTAATACAAAAACACCATTTTTCCAATCTATTGAATCTGCAAGGTTTAGTGCATACGCAAGAACAACACCAACATATAAGTCACCTCCTCCATTATTGCGCATATCAATAAGAACTTGTTTAATTTCGTTTTTAGCAATATAGTTCACCAATGTTTCACCAAAAACTTGCATTTTTTCAAAGGTTGGATAGCTTTCAAAATTGATATATAAGGCTTCGGTATTTTTAATCGGTGTAAACCATAAATAAGGAAAACTAGGATTGTTTGGCTTTGTAATTTCTGCAACGCCTGTTGTTAAATGAATAAAATCTGATGCTTTGTTTGATGCGTTTTTATCTACTGCTTTAAGTGTTACTTTTATTTCTTGTTTTTTATCGTCTAGAAAGGTAAATACGGCTTTGTGCTCTTTTTTAGTTATATGAAGTGCATATAGTAATTCGGATATATTCAAATATTCCCCAGTTCTTACTTTTTGAGAATATTGGTTTTCTACAAATTGTGCAACTTCCGACACTTTTGCTGAAACCTCATCAATGGGAATATCATCTATGGCTGTTAATGATAATTTTAATAAGTTACTATGTTTGCTGCTTACTTTTACCACACGCCATTTACCATCAATAAAATTAACTTCAATAGGGAAACGATGCAAAGGCATATTTCGCAATGATACAGAAGTATGACCATCATTAATACGCCTTGTTAAACGCATTAATTTTAAAATGATTTCAAAATCACTTAATGACTCAACATTGTTGTAAATCTTTTGCCACTCATTTGTAAAATCATCTTTAGTAATTGAATGGTAAATATCTATATGTTTTTGTGTTAAAGATGTTTTATAAATTTCAAGATCATCTTTCCAATTAATTTTGTCTGATGATTGTGCGAATAATGTATTAAACACCGAAACAACAAAAATTGATAAACAAATTATTCCTGTTTGAAATGAGTTCATATAACTAGTTGTTTTCTATTATTTTAAGTATGCTATATACCAAATTAAGTGTATTTTTTGAAACCTCTAATTGATTTAAAGACCCTGTAATGTAGGTGTCTAACTGAGTACAATACCATAAAAATGACGCTGTACTTCCTGTGTGACCAATTAGTTGTAAGTTTGAATCTGTATCGTATAGGGTATTAAAAGATAGCTTTCGTATGCCAAATCCGTACTCCATTCCTAGGGTTTCATTAGTCCAATGTTGCATTTCTAAGCGAGTTTCATTTTTTACAATTTCATCTTCATTAAACGCTTTTAAAAAACGTATTAAATCTTGGGTAGTTGACACCAAACCGCCACCACCCCAATCTGCGCTTAAACTTTGAATTGATGACAGCTCCAAATCACCAACATAGAACTCTGCCACAGGTAATTTATTCTTAAGAGGTTTAGATTTTAAATTGACATAAGATCCATCCATCCCTAAAGGTTGAAAAATATGTTTCTTTAAAAACGCATCGTATGATAGACCGCTTACTTTTTCTATAATCAAAGCTAAAAGCACATACTCCGTATCTGTATAATGATAACCTTTTCCAGGATTGAAATGAGGCTTCATTTTTTCTTTAGTAAACTCAATCATTTCTTTAGGTAACCAAATCTTATTGGTATCTGCCAATAATTGATTGATAATATTTGGGCTACCATCAATAGTATCATCAGTAAAATAGTCAGGTAACCCAGAAGTATGTTGTAATAAATGAGTTATAGTAATCGCTTTTGAAAACTCTTTACCATCTATAACGTGAAGATTATACGTCAATGAATCTGGTAAGTATTTTGCGATGCTATCTTCAAAATTTAATTTCTTTTGATCTTTTAAAATACCTATGGCTGTTGCTGTTAACATCTTGGTGACACTGGCGGTATAAAAAGGACTCTGTATAGAAATAGAATCTTCTTTGCTTTTAGCCAATTGTATGTCTATTCCTCGAGTTTCAGAATACACATGCATCAAACCACTTTTTATGTTCTCGTTTTGTAGTTCATCTTTCAATAATAGCGCAATTTCCTTCCTAATGTCTTGCTGACCAAAAGCACCTATTGAGATAAAAATTAATAGACCAAGTATTTTACTTTGTTTCATAATCATTTAATTATTATAGTCTTAACATTTCTATAAAGTTAATTTTATTTTTAAAACCAACTGAAACCTAAACCTATATTGAATGTTACCGCATCTCTATGAACATCTCCATCTAAAAAGGTTCTACCCATTACTATTTTGGATTGCACATTCAACGCAAAGTTTTTCTTTTTGTAAAACTCATATCCTGTACTTGCCATTACTGCACACCCAAAATTCCAATCGTCATTAACATTATCTTTAATGTCGTAAAGTGCGGGTGAATCTATAGCTAAACCTATACCTCCGTGAATCCACCAACGGTCTTTTACCCAATATTGAACTGAGGGAATAAAACCGCCAAAATGTCTGTCATTATCCTGAAATTCGTATATATTTCCTGGCATAGATAACGTTACTGCCAACTTATCGTTGAGCATATAGCCAAATTTTAATTCAGGAAAACTGATGGCTCCTTGAGATTTATCAAAGGTTTGAATGCCTTGGCTGTCTTCTACACCAATTATACCACCACCTAGACTAAATTCAAAGATAAAACCTTCTCGTTTTGAAGTTTCTTCAATAATCGAATTGCTTTGTGCAAACCCTACTATTGATGTTAGCATTAATGCCATAAAGGCTATTTTTAATCGGATTTGTGTCTTAATTGTTTTCATAATTGTTCGTTTTTTGATTGATTTAATTTTTTTAAAATTTAAAACCTATATAAAGGTTGGGTTCAAAAAGGAAATAGTTTTTCCATTTATTATCTAATTGTTTAAATGCATCAGGTGTATTGGTGTCAAAAACCCAAATTTGAGAATGAACCTGAGGCTCAATAAAAAATCTTTTATTCTTACCAAATGCAAAATGATAACCAAGATGGAATGAATTGTAAAGTTTAAAACCGTTTGCTATTTTTTTGTTATCTAAATCTAAATAGGTTTTGTATTGCGGTAATACTTCTACTGAAGCAAACAGTCCTTTCCAAAGCATACGTTGATAAGATACTCCAATTCCCGTTTCACGTAGATAACCAGGATAAAATTCAGTTTCAGTATCTATTTTATCAAGAAGGCCATCCCACCATTGAATACCCATTGGTTGAAACAAACGCCAAGTGGCTAACTTAATTCCAACAATATTTTTAGCGTCTAATTCTTTTTTTATATGCAATTCATAATGTTGCGTATTGGTTCTTTCACCACCTTTACCAATATTGCCTAAAATAATGGCTGGAAAGCTGACTCTGTATTTAAAATCAGAATCCTTATTTTTTAAAGTTTCGTTGTTACTTTGTGCAAAAACATTTAGTGTACAAAGTGTTAAGCAGATGAATACTAGTTTTTTCATTTTGATGTGTTTTAATTGTTCGTTTTTTGATTTATAATTTGATGTTGCAAAGATTCATTGAATTTTAAGGGCAATCGTTTTGAATTATAATTTGATACCTTTTTACTTATAGTTTAATATTTAATTGTAATTTCCTTTAAGTAGAACTTTAAGAATTAGCTCTTGCATAGTATTGGATGCTTCCATTGGTATTTGATGACCTACATCTTTAAACCTATAAATTTCCTTTTCTTTAGATTTTATACTCTTAAAGAACTTTTTGGATAACTTATAATAAGCTGTATAGTCTTTATCTCCATAAAAAATAATCGTTCTACATTGTAGTAAAGGTTTATTTTTTAGTTGGTTTATCTCATAAAGTTGGCTATATAATAAACCCCATTGAGTGTACCATTGTTCAAAAAACGCTAAGTATTGGCTAAAGGCATTATCACTAATTGGTTGTCCTTGAAACTCAGATAGCCATTTGAATTGAATGGCCATATCTTGTGCGTTATGATATGGTATATTTATAGCTTTTAACTGCTTGACCGCTTCTTGGTTTTTAATTTTTCTGAAGTGTCTAATTAGGGTTTTATTCTGAATTTTTTGACTTGACAAAAGACTTATAATAGGGCTTATGGCAACCAATGTCGAAATCTTGTTAGGTTGTGTTTCTGATAAATGAAAAGCTAATGAAGTACCCCAAGAATTTGCCACTAAAATAATTTGTTGACGATGAAACGTATTTAAAATATAAGCGAGCAACTCTTCAGCATCAGATTGCATTAATGCTAATGTTGGACTTTCTTTTAAGCCATTTTGCTTTAAGGTTTTCCCTGCACCTCTTTGATCCCAGTGAATCACTAAAAAATCCTGTTCTAATGATGCTGTTATTTTTTCACTATGAGCAGATGCTGCTGCTCCTGGACCACCGTGTAAATACAATACTATTGGTTTATCCTTTATACCTTTAAGACTAATGTATTGGTCTATACCTCCAATCTTTACAAAGTACGATGTGTCTATTTTTTGATGAACGTTTTCTGTATTTTGTGCATTCATTTTATAGATAAACACACTTATAATTATTAAGATATTTGTTTTAAAATTCATTTTTAATTGTTTTTAATTTATTGGGACAAAGGTGCTTTGAAAAATAGTTTCCATCGTTTTAGATTATAATGTAGTACCTATTGAGAGCTATATCTATTTTTCACAAACAGAACAAAACGGCATAAAAAAGGCTTAACATTTTAGAGTTAAGCCTTTTATTAATTCTTAGGGTATTATTTTAAAGCAACGCTTCAGGATAAGATGTAAGTTTTTCTATGTTTTTAGTAATTTTTTCAATATCCCAATCCCACCATTTTAACTGTAATAGTTTTGAAATGGCAGCTTCAGAAAAACGTTTTTTTATAGGTTTCGCAGGATTACCTCCAACAATGGTGTAAGGTGCTACGTCTTTTGTAACCACCGCTTTTGTTGCTATTATTGCTCCATCACCAATGTGAACACCAGGCATAATGGTAGCATCGTGACCAATCCATACATCATTACCAATTATGGTATCACCTTTGGTTGGGTAGGTTTTACCTTCCATAGCATCTTGCCACGCACCACCAAAAATGGCAAATGGATAAGCAGATGTGGCTTTTGTTAAGTGATTACCACCATTCATAATAAATGTTGCATCTGAAGCAATCATACAAAACTTACCTATGATTAGTTTGTCTCCTATAAAATCAAAATGATATTTTACGTTTTTCTCAAAGTTTGACACCTCTTCAAAATCATCATAATACGTATAGTCTCCCACTATAATATTCGGATTTTTAATAAGATTCTTTAAAAAACAAAGTTTTTTATAATTGGGTAACGGAAATAGTGTGTTTGGGTTGGGTGCTTTCATAGAGTCTTCATTTATTTTGATGATTTATAAAATACTATAGCTAAATATAAGGTTACGATAGCCTGATATTTTTCAATTATGGTTTCTGCTAAAAGATTACCAATGGTGTTTAATATAAAAAAAACTGCAAAAACTAATAGTATTCTTTTTATGGTTTTAGCTGTAAAAATTGGTTTTACCAGTCTGCTTTTCATAGAAAGAATTGTACCTATAAACAGCATTATAGTTAATGCTACACCTTCTAAAATATACATTTCGTTAACTGACTTTATTTTACCACCCCAAACTAAATTGTATGGAATGATTTGAAATAAAACCAACACGTGAAATATACAGTAGAAAACAATAATAATTAGGGCGATTCTTTGATATAATTTCATTTTGATATTTTACTATACTTAAATCGTTTTAACTTCTTGAATATAAAAATCCTTTAAATGCCGCTCTCCGTAAGTTGGTGCTATATTATCCTCTGCCATAAGCGTTAAGAAAAACTCAATTGGCCCATAGGTTTTTACACTGGTAAAGGTTCTCAAACTCCAAATAGTTAGTTTTCGCATCCAATCTGGTAAATGAATGATTTTTATGGGTTTGTTCAATGCATTTAAAGCTAATTCACTAATTTCATTAAGACTTAACACATCTGGACCTCCTATAGTTAACTCTTTACTGGTTTCCTCTAAATTGACTACAATAAATGTTGCCAAATCTTTACCGTGAATTGGGTTAAATTTTTGATGACCCAATCCAAACAAATACACACGACCAGATTTAGCCATTTGCAAAAAATCTTTCATATCAGAGAAAAAACCGTTAGGTCTTACTATGGTATAGTTTAGTCCTGAAGATTTTAAGGCATCTACAAACTTTTCCTTGGCTTCAAAAATTTTTAAATTCCGATAGTTATTTCCATTGATTGCCGAAACGTAAACAAAATGCCTTACACCTGCTTTTTTAGCTTCTTCGAGTAAATTCACATTTGCTTGATAATCGACATCCATATAGGTAAGTCCATCTTTTTGCCTTGTTATACCTACTGTAGATATTACGGTGTCTATACCTTTACAAATATCCCGTAAGGTTTCGGGTTTTGTTACTTCAGCTTGTTTAACCTCTAAAAAATTTTCGTTATCATTTTTTAGTTTATTTGGATTTCGTACAATGGCAAGAACTTGATTTTGATTTTCAATTAAGGCGTTTAATACATAAGACCCTAAGTAACCTGTAGCACCTGCTAATAATATGTTGGTATGCTTCATTACTATATAAGTTTACTATGATTTTAATTAAACTCATTTGTTAATAATTGCTCAATAATGGTATTGCGTTGCATACCTGTATCGTCTTGTTGATTGCTTAATAGTACAATTGTAGCATCAAATTCCGGAATAAAACCAATCATACTCCAATAGCCATTAATATCTCCACCGTGCCAAAACATTGTAGTATTTCCTTCTTGAGTGGTGAACCAGCCTAAACCAAAATCAGTATAGCCACTTGGTACGTTTTGGGTAAATATTTCGGTTTTTTCATCATTTGTAAACCAATTGTTTTTTACTGTATTAACCCAAGTTTCCATATCTTTTGGTGTACTACTAAAGTCTCCAGCACCAAAAGCAATTGTCATTGGATAGGTGCTATTTGTATTACCATTTAAATAGCCTTGAGCGTGTGTATTTTCATCAATTACATCAGTACCTTTAAATGTATTGGACATTGCAAGGGGATTACATATTTTTTGTTGCATATAGTCGTGGTAAGACATTTGAGATACTTCTTGAATTAATAAAGCAGCAATAAGAAAGTTTGAGTTGCTGTATTGTTTACTTGAACCTGGTGTAAAATCGAGACCATTTTCAGTAACTAATTCTTTAATTACTTCATATATATCTTCTTCATCCAAAGTTTCCCCTTGATTGTAAGCCTCCTCTATGATAAGTTGATAATTTGGAATACCCGATTGATGCGATAATAATTGCGCAATACTGATTTGACTACCGTTTGGAAATTCAGGGTCAAATTCATCTAAAGTTTGATTAAAACTATCGATTAAGCCATCACGTTTTAATTGGACAATGCCAGCTGCTGTTAATGTTTTGCTCACTGAACCGATGCGATAAGCGAGGTTGTAATCTTGTGCCAAAGCTGTGGTTTGATTTGCTATTCCAAATCCTTGTCTCACTAAATCGTTTCCGTTTTTAGTTACAATGGCATACCCCTGAAAATTAATTTCAGTTAGTAAATTTTCAACGGTTGTGTAATTGTTTGATGGTGTGTTGTTGTCATCATCTTTTGAACAAGATGTAAAAAGCATTAAAGTTGTTACTATAAATGCTACTAAAGTTTTGTGTAAAGTTGTCATAACTGTTCGTTTTTTGATTATTAATTAAATGATAATGCAAAGATTCATCAGATAACTAAAGCAATCGTTCTGAATTATAATTTGAAACGAACTGAATACGATTTGCTACGAATTGGCTTTTAACCAAGCCTTAGGGGTAATACCCTCTATTTTTTTGAAGTATGTGTTAAAGACACTTTTAGAATTAAAACCACTATCATAAGCCAATCCAAGAATAGTGAGGTGTGAATTTTTAGGGTTTAAGGCTATGGTTTTAAAATGATTTAAACGGTATGAATTGACAAAGTCATTGAAATTAACATCAAATGCTTGGTTAATTAAATAGGACATTTTATTTGTATTTAACCCTAAAACATCTGCTACAAATTTTAATGTTAATTGCGGATTTAAATACGGCTCGTCTTCCTTAAAATAAGAAAGTAATTCTTCTTTTAAACTAACTATTTGTTGTTTATCCAAAAGAATTAAGTGTGATTGTTCTTGCTCTATTTGAAGGGGTTTAACATCCTTTAAAACTAAATTTGACTGATGCAATTCAGAAAATCCATTAAAATTATGTAACTGATTCAAAAAAGGTTCTTGCCTAAAGTTTATAACTTGACCTCGTCTTAGGCTTATCATTTCTTTTAAGCGAGAAAAACCAAGCTCTTTATGGTTTGAATTACATAAAATAAATATATCATAAGGAACCAACATTGTTAATTCATTACCTCCTTTAGACCATTTTGAAATAACATCATTTGTTATTTCTTTATTCTTTTTATTAATGAGGTTAAACAATAGGTTTTTTTCTTCAATTAATGAGGTATTCTGAATAAACGAGTTAAACTGCTCACTGTCATTTAGCCATATTAAACAGAAACATTTTAAGTGATGAGCTAATTCTAACTGCGGGTTCAACGTTAACGCATAGTCTATTGTCTTTAGTGCTTTTTCAAATTGACGTTGATAGTAGTATATATGAGCTAAGGTATAATGATTGTTAGCCGAAAGCGGATCTACCTCTAATAATTTGGTCGCATATTGTAAAGCTTCATCAAAAAAACCAAGAGCAATATATAATTCCGCCATCGCTTCTAAACCATCTATGTGATTTGGGTTTATCTCTAATACTTTATTTATATGTAGGTAAGCATTTTTAAAATCCCATTCTTCCCAGAAAAACTTCCCAACAAAAGATAAAGGGTATTCAGGCAAAGTAGTATCAATTTCTTTGGCTATCAACAAATTAGTAATTGCCAAGTCCATCGCTTCTTGATAGGGCATATAGCCCCACATTGCCAATAAGCCATAACATTGCAAATTGGCATAGTATGCTTTTGCATAATTGGTATCGAGTGCAATGGCTTGGTTGTAAAATGTAATAGCTTCTTTTATGCTTTCTGGTGTCCATTTTAATTGTAATGAACGTCCTTTTAAAAACAATTGATAAGCATCAATATTGTTTGTGGGTTGTTTAATGAGATGCTCTTGTAATTCAAAATGCCCAAAATTGTTTCTGACCTCGTCTGCTATGGCTAAACTAATTTCGTCTTCTAATTCAAAAATGTCAATTAGTCCTCTATCGTATTTTTTAGACCAATAATGTATTCCGTCAACAACATCTATTAACTGCGCTGTTATTCTAACCTTATCTTGTGCTTTTTTTATACTCCCTTCAAGAATTGTATTTACACTTAATTGCTTGCCAATTTCCCTGATATCAATATCCTTTCCTTTAAAGGCAAAAGATGAGGTTCTTGCAATTACTTTTAAGCCTTTTACTTTTGTGAGTGCATTAATAATCTCTTCCGTAATTCCATCGCAAAAATATTCGTTATCAATATCACTGCTCATATTGACAAAAGGAAGGACTGCTATGGATTGTTTATTATTCATTAAAAATTCAAATTTATAAAAACCATAGTGTTTCTTGACCGAAAGGTGGTATTTCCTTGCTATTAAAACGAGGTGCTATTTCTGCCACCATTTCAGGGTATTTTATAGTTATAGGTACATTTTGTTGTCTTAATGATTTCCAATACAGTCTACTAAATTGATATACTTGTTCAATTAGTTTTCTAATCATTTTACTATCATTTAAAGCCTCTGGTGTTGGGCTTGAAATTTTAAGTTTTATAGGAAATGAATAACTTGAATTACTTGGATATTTTACAGTATTGTTATACCTCAAATTATTAAAGAGTAAATATTTATATACACCTTTGGGACCAATATTTATATATGTACCACTCATTGGAATTAACTCACCATTCCAATTTTGGTCAAAAGCTATTATATCTTCTGATTTTGTTTTATTGATATTTAGAACAAATAGAGGACAAGGCAATTTAAGTTTATCCATCATTTCCAATACAGGTTGTATTTCCTCATCCTTCATATCCTTATAAAAGTGAATAACTATTTTTTCAGGTGTTTTGTTTGTTGGAACATATTGCCATATTGCTTCACTAATTGCACCTGCTAATCCCTTTGTATCTGATTTACTGAAATAATGAAATTCATTAAACCTTCCATTATTTTTAAAACTGAATGCACTTGCTACATATCGTATATTTTCTTCGGTATTTTTAAATGCACCTACACCTATAACTAATTCATTTTTAGGTTTGACATTTAATTGCCAAGGTGTACCATCTAATTTTGCTAATAAGGCTAATGAAATGTTTGTTAAATCATATATGAACTTATGTTGATTTCTTCTAAATCTATCAAACTCTATTACTTGAGATATAATTCTTTTATATAAAAGCTGCTCTTTAACCTTGTAATACACTAACTTTTTTTCAAGATTGGGTTCGTGCTTGTTAAAAGGACTTAAATAAATAGCAACATAATTAATATTAGGGTCAGATTTAAAATCTTTTATACCCTTTGCAATTTGAGGTAATGGATTTTCTAAATCATCAAATACTATATTAACATTATTATCGAAATGTGCTAAAACACCTGCATAAATGTTTAAACCTTTATACCAACTTGTACCATCTTCCAATAATTTTTGCAATGTTTCAACTTCTTTAGTATAACTTGTATGATGTATAAAGAAGAAATGCACATTATCTAACTGACAAGGATTTAAAGGCTTTAGATTCTTAAAATCAATTTTGGGATTTCTACCGACACCATTTTGAAACACTAAATCATTGCTTTCATCAGTAACTTCACCAATTCGATTTATTTCTACAGGTAAGTAATCGTCATTATTAACAGGGATAACTTTCTTAAATTCTTCACTCAAAATGAAATGTTGAATAAACTTATCGATTTTGTGTTTATAACTTATATATTTATTGGAATCATCTTTAGGTTCTGGTTGAATATTAAAAGCTGTTCGTAAATCGTTATTCAAAATGGCAAAAGCCTTTGTGTTATCATCAATAAATTCCTTTTCCTTATGATATTTTAATAACCTCATTTTATATACAACTTTATTAAGATTTGTTGTTGAGGTATGTTTTATAATTTCAGAAATAGGTTTTTTAAACACTTTGGCCATACCATCATAAGAAATAACTAACTCACCATATTCACTAACCTCTTTAATTTGTACTTTGACAGTAAACTTATAATACTGTGCAAAACTTTTATTTTGATATGATCTATTACCTATCCAAATTTGATTATCATTCACAAAGTTTTGACCAACAAGTTTTTTTATGCTTTTAAAGATTTTTTTGATTCGCCAATTATAGTAATGCTTTATTAAGTCGGTTGGTTGTTCTTTTAGATTGAGTTTTAAAGGCAAATAACCTTCCTTTTCATAAATAAATGATGTGTAGATAAAATCAGGATTTTCTTCTTTTATACCAGGAAACAAATCTTCTATATTGGTTGGAAACTTTGTTTTATACAACTTTTGAGCATTACCAATTTTCTCTTTACTTAAATAAAAAGTTATTGGTTTGTCTGGTAAATCAAATGTTATGATATTAAAATAAAGTTCCTGACTCATAAGACTTGGGTTTATTAATTCTACTTCTTGCTCAATCTATTAATTTTTTGTTCTACAATTTTGAGGATTTCCGTAATATTTTTTTCTTCTTTTAACATAAAGACAATTTTATCTGCTAACCAATATTGAAGTAATTCGCTTTTGTTTTGCTTTAATGCTTTAGCTAATGCTTCAACTTGTTCTTTACGAGCTATACGAGTACCACGTTCAATTTTACTTAAAAGTGCAGTATCAATATTCATTTGAGAAGCAACTTCTCTTAACAATAATTGCTTTTCTTCTCGTATTTCTCTGATGTATTCTCCAAACGTCATTTTGGGGATATTTTGACTTGTCAATATTTGTCTAATGTAAGAAAAAGAAAATAAGAACTAACAAAAAGATATTAACAATTATGAACAGGAAATGAGGAAGTTAAGGATTTGAGGATATAAAGTATTTTTATAAATCCTCGTTTCCTTAAAATCCTTATTGTGCTTTTGTGGGATTTGTATAATTGTTATGTGCTTCCCTATGTATTAGACCAACATCCACAAATTTTGTAATATAGCCTTCTGCTGTTTTATGAGGTATCTTGTTTTTGTCGGCTATATTTAGGTAATCTTGTCTTGAAAACTGATAAGGTAAGGCTTCTAAAAAACGCTCTTTACGATTGGCTCTTTTTACTTCTTTTTGTTCGATAGGTAAATCGTTAAACACCTTACTACTGTGCTTTACTAATACGCTTATCATTTCCAATGTATTTTCAAAATCTATATCCTCACAATATCTTACTTGGTTTACATCACCATCTTCCATAATGCGAAATACAGAAAACAACATTATAATTCTGAATGCTATTAACCCCAAACGTCTAACAGTTGCTATATAGTCATCGGGTTGAAGATTGAGGTATTTGGTTTGAAGCTTCTCAAAAAACACATTAAACTTTTGTTGTTGCTCTGTTGTTAGCCTTACTTCAATATCAGGATTGTTTTTTAGGGTTTTGTATAACCCAAAAAATTCTTTTCCTAATTGGTCGTAATATTCATCTAAACCATTGGTTGTATCCGTTTGAAAAACGTTCTTCCAAGTAGGTTTGATATTCATATAATAAAACATAAATCGACTAAACAGCCCATTTTCAGCACTTGGAACCAATGCTTGAATTTGTTTTGGTGTACCAGATAACACCGTTGACAAACAAGGTCTTTCAATATCTATATACTCTCTATCGGTTCTACGATAGTAACTAATGGTTTCGTGATGAAATGCTTTACGAAAACCATCGGAATAATTACCGTAATCACTTTTAAAAGCTTGTGCTAATGTATCTCCTTCTGTTTCAAAAATTAATCCTCTACCTTCATTATCAGATATTAATTGATATACACCTGTCACACTATTGTTAGCCGGAATAAACAACATTCTTTCAGGTGGTTTACTCGGTTTTTCCATAGTTTCACTTTTGCCCTTATTCATATTATAAGTAGCCATTTCAACCTGATGCTGTTGTTTTAGTATTTTGGATTGTTCACGTTGTTGTTTGTGAACGGGATTTACCAAATTTTTAATTTGGTTTAATCTCCCTTTTCCTGCTGAAGCTGGTGCTGTAACAAATAAATACAAGTTGCTAAACACTTTACGTTGGTCGTACACACCAAACAATTTTGGGAAACAAGCACTAAATGCTGTTAATGCACCCAACAACAAAATATCACGTTCTTCATTACTGCTTGATGGTTCTACCACTTGTTGCAAAAATGTGGGGATGTTGTTGTAAACTGTTGTTGGTATTGTTGGCAACGGTTGTTTTTCTTCCTCTGGCTGTTGCAATACTTCAACAACTTGTTGCTGATGTTTTGGTTTAATACCAACTTGATGCAAATGGTGGTATAAGGTTGCTATACTTATACCGTGTCCTTTTGCTTGTAAGCATTTATTATACTGTTCGTCGCATTCTTTATAGTCGTAACCTGAATAATTTTTGCTAATTCTATGGTAGTAATCACGTCCAGCTTCACCGTATTCCTCTGAAATAGCAAAACCAATATCACGCCACTTTTCATAAGTATCAGTAATATCGATACCTGATTGTTCTAAAGCGTTGATATATGTTTCAATATCATTTACAACAATTGTTGTTGGATTGTTGTTGATTGGTTTTTTAGGTACTTCTTTTTGTTCTGGAACAGCTAACCAATCTTTCGGGTTGAATATCTTTGTCATATCATTTGATGTCTTTTATGTAGGTATGCCAATGGATCGTGGGATAAAAAACACGCTCTGGAAATGTCTTTACCCGATTGGTCAACCTCAATGTTATATGTATGTTTTATGTAATTGGCCACCGCAATAAAATATTCGTTGTGTGGCACTTTAGATACATCGATTCTAATTATCCATTTTAAGCCTTCCCCTGAAGGTGACGTAAACAACAATTCGGTATCAAAATATTCATCTTTTAATAATTGTTGTTTTAGTTCTTCAAGATTCTGCAAATGGTCAAAATCGATTGTTAATAGTGATGAATGCTCAATTAAGCTATCATCATTTCGTTTAGAAAACACACCTGAAAATGTTACATAATCAAAATGATTTGCTTTAAATTTCCGTGCTTCTTTAGGGTCTTTAATCGCTCTAAATTGCTCTGTGATACTTTTATACTTATCGCCTGTAATACGCTCAAATACTTGATGTAATCTTACTTTTTCAGTTGGAAAAACATTTCTAATTGGTGCTTTATAAAAACTGCTGTAAGCATACCAAGTATCATCAGGTGCATCTAACCAGGATAATTCATCTTCTTTTTTAACTTCAAAATTTAGATGCAGTTCCTCATTAATTTTAAGTAACAAATCTTCTTCATTAATGATTTTAAAATGATAGGATGCAAAATCGAATACATCACCTTTAAAATGGGTTAATTCTGTATCGTAATGCACCGCCTTATTGTCTACAACATTAATTTGTAATGTTGATTTACCACCGTTAAAAGGGTTACGGGTTAACCCGCAGTCCCTTCCTTTTAAGGAAAGGACTGTTGATTTAGGATAATACTGCCTTAATACATAAGCGTAAATATTTAACCCGTAATGCGTTTTCTTTAAGATGCTTTCTTTACTTATTTCCATCGCATTTAAAATTTGGGTTATAATAATTGCTTTGTAATAGTTCCTCTATATCAGATACTTTGTAATAAAATTTACCTTGTATCTTACTATATGGAATCGTGCCATTTGAACGGAATGTTTGCAATGTGCGTTGGCTAATATGTAGCGTTTGCATTACGTCCTGATTGTCAATCCACGTATCTTTTAAGCGTTCTGCTCTCGTAGCTCTTATTAATTCGATACGTGCTTTTATGTCCTTAATCTCTTGTGAGAGTGCCAAGAGTAAATCGATGATTTCAGTCATAACTAAATCCTTCCTTTTTTGATTAAGTAATTAGCTGCCTGTTGCTCGATTTCATCTTGGGAATCCATACGGTTACGAAGTAACCATTGGTCTAACTCCTGACGTTGGAAATAGATTTTTTTTCCATTCGGTTTATAGTGTGGAATGGCTCCCGTACTTGTAAGTTTATACAAGTGCGATTGTGATAGTTCTAAATACTTGCAAGTTTCATTGAAGTTCAATACTTGCTTTTGCAACGTTTGTTGCTCTATTAACAACTTTTCGATGCTTTCTAAACGTTCAATTATTTTAACGTCCATCTTATTATAAATTTTAATTTAAAAATGGACTTCTGCGCAAAAGTCATCCTTGATTGTCAAGGACATAACAAATATTGAAAAAGGTGTTTGGTATAACAGAAAAGAGAAAAAATGGTATTATTAAACCATTGTAAAACAATATCTTACACCGTTTTTGGTATTATCTATTTGGTATTAAGTAGAGAAAATACCACTTTTAAAAAGTGAAGTTTTATTTGATTTGGTCAAGCCAAAAATTGGCTTCAACTAATTTTTGATAGGCTCTTTTTTCAGCACCTAAAAAATTTCGATACTCTTTGTTAGCATCACTACCTGGTCCATAACGATGAGCAAAAAATTTATGAATATGTTTAGGCACTATTTTCTTGGGTGGTTTATTATCAAAAAATAACCTTTCAGTAAAGTATTTAGTTTCTGTGAGCTTTACCATAAAAGCTGCAAGTAACTTTTTGTTACCTCGCTTTTTGATGTAATTATACTTATCATCAATGATACCTTTTTCATTTAAAGTTTCTTCTAATTGGGAAAACTGTCTTTGCTTGGTTTTCTCTATTAGCACGTTATATGATAAGACTTCGCTATTTTCTTCTCTAAAATCACCTTGTATAGCGTTGAAAATTGAACTTTGCTTTATTGGTTTTCTAACAGTTTTTATTTCTGCACCGGAATAGGATTTTACAATTAACTCTTGAGGTGGTTCTTCATTAAAAAATACTTCGTGCAGTTCTTCTATTGTATAAATTTCAGCATCACTTAATTCTGAAAATCGTTCTTGAAGTTCCATAAAAAGCATCATCGCATTTGCTTTTAAAAATGAAATGATATAGGCTTCATCAGATTTATCATTTTGAATTGGCTTTAAAGACAAACTTTCATCAATTACATTATCTGAAATGTATTTTTTAATCTGGGTTAAATAATTTAAAAATTTACGGTGCGCATTATCATATAAAAAAGACAAATGATCAGCTGTTGAGTTTGCATCAAGTATATCATTAATTTGATTAAAATTTTTGATGTACTCGGTTTCAATTAACTTTAAATAGTATTTACGCTTGTTAGAATACGCCTTTTTAAAGTCGATTTCATATTTAGGCGTTGTATTGAGGTATTGCTTTTTAAAGCCTTTTAAAAGCTCTTTAAATTGGTTTTCGGTTCTTTTATCATCAGTAACCTTTTCCACATACAGTAAGTCGATAAATAAGTCTTTAGCCATTTGGGTTAAGGTTTATTCTGTAAGCTGCTTGTTTCTTTTTGTCATCAATTACTTTAGCGTAAATTTGAGTTGTTTTCAAATTCTTATGACCTAACATTTTTGATACTGTATAAATATCAGTACCCAAAGTCAGTTGTAATGTTGCAAAAGAATGACGCGCACAATGGAACGTGATATTCTTCTTAATTTCTGCCTCACCAACCCATTCTTTTAGTAGGTCATAATTTCTCTGAACGTTATTAATATTCTCGAAAACTTTTTGAGTAGGTTCGCCTTTTTCTCCTAACAATTCATATGCTTGTTCGGAAATTGGTAAGGTTTCAGCTCCTTTAGTTTTCTTTTGCTTAAATCTAATAAAATTTCCATAGGTTTCTGAATATTGGATTTCAGACCATTGAAGTTTTGTAATATCTGACCAACGCAAACCTGTAAGGCAGGAAAAAAGAAACGCATTTTTTAATTGTGGATGTCGGCTAACTGTGTTAAAAAGCTTTCTAACTTCTTCTAAAGTTAAAAATTCCATATGTGTATCTTCTTCTTTAAAGTTTTCAACTAAAATAGCAGGATTGTATTGTATTACTTTTTCTTTAACAGCTTGTCGTAATACCGCTAAAAGTTTTTTAAAATATGCTGATTTTGTGTTTTGGCTTAATGGTCTTTTACTTCTGGAAAGTGCTTTTTTGTCTAAATACTCTTTAAAACCTTCTACCCATTCTTCATCTATTCTTTCAAAAGAAATACCTGTTGGGTTATAATCTTTTAAATGTTTTAGTGTGCTATTCCATACACCTAAATTGCCTTTACTTTCTGAACGTCTTTCAATCCATTGTTCTAAATACACGAAAAAATTTCCTTGTTTCTTTTCTTTATTTTCAAAACCATAAATATTATTCTGTACCTCTAAATATCTTTTGGCTCTGATGCTTTCAGCAAGTTGTAAGATTTTCTTGTTTTCTAATTTCTGTGCTTTAGTTAAGGACCCTTTGTCGGGTTCTGGCGTTAAATATAATTTCAAGTACTCGTACTTACGATTTCCGTTTTCGTAATAATCAAGATATAAACTAATTCGTTTCCCTTTTCTACGTTGGCGTAAAGTAACTTTCATTTTCCTTATATTTACTGTGTTAGACTATGCGTTTTATGAGTGTTGTATGGGCAACAATACAGCAACAAATATAAGCAAATAAAGGTAGTTTGGCAACAAAAAAGAATTTGAAAATTTACATAAACTAATGATTAATAGATACATAACAAACAAAGGAAAAATAATTAATTTCCTCTGCGGAAATTCAATCTTATTAATTATCTTTCCGCTACAACGGAAAACTACTCCCGTCATTTTCCCGCAAAAAATCATACACAAATACGTTAGCACCAACTTAAAAAAAGACAATGAACAAAGAATCTTTCCTGCGGGAATTTATGACTGAAATTTGGAATAAAAAGAATTTTGATAAAATTGAGCAATACGTTCATCCAGAATATACAATTCACCTTGACACAACTGACCCTTGGGAGGGAAAAACCTTATCTCATTCTGAATTCATAGAACGGTTGAATTTTTCATTCAACTCATTTCCTGATATGAATTTTGAAATAACATCTGCAATTCCTGAAGAAAATCATGTTGCTATAACTTGGATTTTAACAGGAACAAACCTTGGTATGATTGGAGGATATCCACCAACTAAAAAATCTATAAATACAAAAGGCTTAACAATTTATCATTTTAAAGACAATTTGATTAATGGACATACTCAGGTTTTTGACAGAATAACAGTTATGAAACAATTAGGATTTATGTAATATGAAAACAAAAAAAGAACTTAAAGAAGAATACAAACAAATGAAAATTCCAATGGGAGTTTTTCAAATAAAAAACATTAAAAACAATAAATTTCTGATTGACCATAGTATTGATATGGAATCTAAATGGAACAGACATAAAATGGAACTCAAATTCGGAAACCATAGGAATAGAAGCTTCCAAAAAGAATGGAATGAATATGGAGAAGAAAATTTTGTTTTTGACGTTTTATCCGAACTAAAAAAAAGTGAAGAGGAAAATATTAACTACAATAAAGAATTGAAAACTCTTCAAAATCTGGTAATGGAAGAGTTGAATATTGAAAACATGTATAAATAAAAAGCAAGTGCTAACATCGCATATAATTTATTGCTAGTTCTAACTTGCTTACGAAAATCCTTGCGGATTTTCTATTCGGTTTATATTTGCTAAATTTAATGTTTAAACATGTACCTAACCATATACAATCATGCTGAACGTCACTAGAATAAAAGATGAATAAACTCACACGACAAAGGAATAAGGAGCTTGGATTGGGAGAGTTAATTGCAATTGCCTTGGGCGGAATGGTTGGTGGGGGCATTTTCTCAATTTTAGGTATAGCTACAGAAAATATAGGAAACGCAACACCTTATGCAATCCTGATTGGAGGTGTTCTGGCATTGTGTGCAGCTTATTCTTATGTAAAGCTAGCACTGCTTTATAAAGACGAAGGGGCAACGTATTCATTTTTCAAAAAATCTTTTCCAAATAGTGAGCTTGCTTCATCGGTAATCGGGTGGTTAATTGTTTTTGGATACATCAGCACCTTAGCTTTGTATGCCTTTACGTTTGCATCCTATTTCTGTAGTCAATTTGATACCCTAAATCATCCAATCTGGCAAAAAATAATCGCAGGACTTATTATTACCTTTTTTGCGATAATCAATTTAGTTAGCGTAAAAGGAATGGGCAAATTGGAAGATATATTAGTCTATTCAAAAATTGTCATTTTGTTATTTATATCTGGCTTACTAGCAGGAAAAGGAGATATTCAAAATCTAATTCCTGTATTTGAAAATCAAACCACACTCACTCAAATATTAATTGTATCAGCTATAACTTTTGTAGCCTATGAAGGATTTCAATTGGTTATTCATGCCTATAATGAAATGGATAATCCTCAAAAAAATATTCCAAGAGCTATTTATTCATCAATTGTTATTGCCACTTTGCTTTATGTAATTCTTTCAATCGCTGCATTATCTGCCATTCCAAAAGAAATAATTATTGCAGATAAAGAATACGCCCTTGCTGCTGGTACTAAAACCTATCTGGGGCAATTCGGACAGTTTATCGTAATCTTTGGGGCATTGTTAGCTACTTCAAGTGCCATAAGTGGAACGCTTTTTGGTGCCTCACGCCTAATGGCAGTAATAGCCAATGATGGCTACTTTCCAAAACAATTAGGCCAAAAGATTAAAACTCATATTCCAAACAAAGCTATAATAACAATGAGTGTTTTTGCTTATGTATTATTAGCTACTGGTGGTTTACAGGTTATATTAGAATTTGGAAGTATCACCTTTATTATTGTTTCAATGTTAATGGCTTATACCAATTACAGAAAACGTGTTGAAACAAATTCATCTCTAATAATAACTGCTACTTCATTCCTGGGATTATTACTCGCAGGTTTGCTAATAATATATTTTGAATTCACCGAAAACAAAGAGCAATTTATTTATATAATTATCATTTACATTCTACTTGGAATAGGAGCTTTTTTTTATTCAAAGAAGAAAACGAACGCCCAACAACGTGCATAATTTATTGCTAGTTCTAGTTACCCTGCAAAATCTTCTCGGATTTTCTATTCGGTTTGTATTTGCTAAATTAGTTGCAGAAACACGCAACGAAATCATACACAAATAAGTTGTGTGTAATTTAAGATATGGCAGATAAAGAGCATACCATAGAAATTGAGTTTTTAGACCACGTTGCAATTAGAGTTACCGATTTGGAAGCATCTGCAAGATGGTATGAAAAAGTATTAGGATTAAAGCGATATCAATTACCAGAATGGAGAGACTTCCCTATCTTTTTACTTTCTGGGAAGTCAGGTATTGCATTGTTTCCTGCAAATACAGCTAACACTAAACTTGATTCAAGTTCAAAAAATGTAAAAATTGACCATTTTGCATTTAATGTGACTAATGAAAACTTTGAAAAAGCTAAAAAAAGATATACCGAACTAAATTTGAAATTTACTATTCAAGATCATTATTATTTTGATTCAATATATACTAAAGACCTTGATGGGCATACGGTTGAACTGACTACTATTAAAGTAAGTGAAGAAGATTTTTATAAGTAAAAGCTATACATATATTATCTGCATACTAAGCTTACCGTACAAACAGTACATTTTTTCACAAACATAAAACACTAACACACTAAATAATAGAACATGATAAAAATCATATTTCAATCTAAAAACCAATCGTAAATTTGCGATAAACAATATGAAAAGAACTTTAGAACAAATAGAATATAAAGAGGACACCGAACTTTTAGCAAAATTTGCTAAAGCACTAGGACATCCCACTCGCATTGCAATTTTAAAGCATCTCGAAAATCAATCGTGTTGTTTTACTGGAGATTTGGTTGATGTATTGCCCATTTCTCAATCAACAGTTTCTCAACATTTAAAAGAATTAAAAAATGTAGGTTTAATTCAAGGTGAATTAAAACCCCCAAAAATAAAATATTGTATCAATCGAGAAAACTGGAAAATAGCTAAAACATTATTTCAACAATTTTTTGATTGATATTTTCTCAATAACCTTATCGCTTGTTGCGATAAACAAACAGAAATAACATGACTAGAGTAATTAAAATTTTAGGAACAGGATGTCCAAAATGCCAATCAATGGCTGGCGTGGTTAAAGATGTAGTTTCAGCAAACAACATAGATGCAACTATTGAAAAAGTGGAAGACATAATGGAAATTATAAAATTCAACGTAATGACTACACCTGCTTTGGTAATAGACGATGTGATAACAATAAAAGGTAGAGTGCCTTCTAAAGATGAAGTATTGGAGCTTTTAAACTAATTAGAACCTACTATGTACTATCAAATAAAAGCCTCTTCCATTTCTAATCAAGATGCTGTTTTACAAATAAAGCAATCGAGTATAGATTTTGGTACAACTTTAAAAACTGCCGAAACCTTGCCAAATCCTGCTGAAATATTCTTAGGTGCATTCGCTTCTTGTATATTGAAAAACCTAGAACGATTCTCGGGCATGATGAAATTCTCGTACTCTAAAGCAACTATTGAGGTTACTGCCACACGCCTTGAGAGTCCGCCAAGAATGGAAAACATCTCTTACAATCTAACAATTTACAGCAATGATAAAAAACTGAATTCAAATTTACTTAAAAAGAACATTGAAAAGTTTGGTACTATTTATAATACGGTAAAACTATCGTGTTCAATTTCAGGTACTATTAACACTGTTGAAAATGTTTGATTGGGTACAAAACATAGCAGATTGGTTGGTTTTTGATGTTTTGAATTTAGAAAAAGGGCAACATTTAGCAAAGGCCTTAAATTTCTTTATTTATGATACTACTAAAATTCTAATACTACTTTTTGTTGTCATCTTTTTTATGGGAATTGTGAATAGTTATTTTCCTATAGACAAGGTTAAAAACTATTTATCTCGTCATAAATTATATGGCTTGGAATACCTTATAGCAAGCCTTTTTGGTGTAGTAACACCTTTTTGTTCTTGTTCATCTGTTCCGCTATTTATTGGTTTTGTAAGAGGTGGTATTCCTTTAGGTGTAACTTTTTCTTTCTTAATCACTTCTCCATTGGTAAATGAAGTTGCGATTGGTCTTTTTGTTGGCTTGTTTGGTATTAAAACAACTTTAATTTATGTAATTAGTGGTGTTTTATTAGGTACCATTTCAGGGGTTATTCTTCAAAAATTAAAATTAGAAACTTATTTAACACCTTGGGTAAAAGAAGTTTTAAAAAACGCTCAGAGAGAACAAGAAATATTTAAAGAAGAAAAACAAACGTTACAACAACGCTTGCCAATTATTTGGTCTGAAGTTATACAAATTCTTAAAGGCATCATTTTATATGTAATTGTAGGAATTGCAATTGGCGGACTAATGCACGGCTATATTCCAGAAGGTTTTTTTGAGAAATATATGAACAAAGACAATCTTTTTGCTGTTCCTATAGCTACCATTCTTGCAGTACCAATGTATTCAAACGCATCAGGAATACTCCCAGTAGTTCAGGTATTGGTTGCTAAAGGTATTCCATTAGGAACTGCAATTGCATTTATGATGGGAGTAGTTGGGCTTTCATTACCCGAAGCTATGCTTTTAAAAAAAGTGATGACCTTTAAGTTAATTGCCATCTTTTTTAGTGTCGTTACACTTTGTATTATCATTTCAGGCTACTTATTTAACATTATTATATAAATCAAAAACAAAATGAAAGCATTTAAATTTTTAACAGCTTTGGCTATTAGTTTTATACTTATTTCGTGTAACAATCAAAATAAAAACAAATCAACTTCTATAGATAAATCTGTTTCTAAAATTGAGGTGTTCGATTTTCACTCTACTCACAGGTGTATGACCTGCAATGCCATTGAAGCAAACACAAAGTATACGTTGAACACTTATTTTGCACCTGAACTAAAAGAAGAAAAAATTACGTTTCAGGTAGTTAATGTAGATAAAAAGGAAAACGAAAAAATTGCAGAAAAATTTGAAGCAACAGGAACAGCTTTGTTTTTAAATGTGATTAAAAATGGAAAGGAAACACAAATAAATTTAACCAATTTTGCTTTTATGAATGGAAACAGTCAAGAGGAATTTTCTAAAGAATTGAAAACAAAAATCGAAACAGAATTAAAAAAACTCTAAATGGATTTTTTACAATCGCTTTTAGAAAGTTACAATATTCCCATTTTATCGGCATTTGTTCTTGGGCTAATGACAGCTATTAGTCCGTGTCCTTTGGCAACCAACATAACTGCAACTGCTTTTATTTCTAAAAACATTTCGAGTAAACGTAAAGTGTTTTTAAGCGGATTGCTATACTCTTTAGGAAGAGGTTTTAGTTATACAGCAATTGGCTTGATATTATATTTTGGGGCTAGTAAATTCCATATCGCTCGATTTTTCAATCAGAATGGAGAGAAATACCTAGGACCTTTATTGATAATTATTGGTTTAATAATGCTAAATATTATCAAGCTTAATTTTTTAAGTAAATCAAATTTTCAAGAAAAACTATCCGAAAAATTTAAAAACAAGGGTCTTATAGGCTCTTTTTTAATAGGGGTTATTTTTGCTTTGGCATTTTGTCCTTATAGTGGTGCTTTATTTTTTGGAATGTTAATTCCAATGACCATTGCTTCTGTTAACGGACTTTATTTACCAATTGTATTTGCACTTGGAACAGGTTTACCTGTAATTCTCTTCACTTATTTAATAGCTTTTACAGTAGGAAAAGTGGGAGTATTCTATAAAAGAATTACGAAAATCGAAAAAGTAATGCGAACAATTGCAGGTATTGTTTTTATATTAACAGGACTGTATTATGCTTTCATTTTTGTGGGAATATTACAATAACCAACACTAAAAAAAACACATATTTACAATTCAGTTTGTATTTGTTAAATTGGGTGTTTAAAAGCATGCCTGATAGCAACGACTTAAAAACGACATCAAAAATCATTGATAACTTTACCTTAGATAAAGTATTCGTTTTTTATATATTTGATAGCGTAAAAATTGCTAAGATTTATTATATCAAATGCTTTTGTCGGGGTAAAAGAAGTAAAGTTTGGCATAAAACGAGTTACCATTCATTAAAAAACAAAGACTATGAAGAAACTTCTTATTATAATAATTATTTCTGTTTTCTATTCTTGTAATAACAGAACAAATCCGGATTCGAGAAATAATATTGAATTAAATGAATCCCAAAAACAAGCAGATATTGATTCTGTTAAAGGATTAATATCAAAATCATTTCAAGATATTTGGTCTGATTTAGATTCAACGAAAATAAAAAATCATCATACAATTGATTTCTTACTACTTGAAAATGGTCTTGTATGGAATAATGATTCTATTTCTAATTATATGATAAAAGCACGAATAAGAGCAGACAAACAACAGCTCCATAGAATCAATAGATTTAACTTCTTAAAAACTGTACATAACAAAAGTACGATATGGGTTGCGTATGATAATTTTGGAACCTGGATAAAAGAAAGCGACACCCTACAAACAGCCCATTGGCTTGAAAGTGCAGTCGCAATAAAAGAAGATGGTAAATGGAAAATTCAACAATTACATTCTACTTATGTAGGAAAATGATAAAAACGAACTTGCCTACAGGTTGTATAATTTATTGCTAGTTCTAGCTACCCTGCAAAATCTTCTCGGTTTTTCTATTCGGGTTGGTATTTGCTAAATTAATTGCTTAAACACCTAACTACTCATAGTCAAGATCGTTGACAACAACATAAAAAAAGCTATATGATTAAATATATTGAATTTCCATTAGAAAATGAATATCCTAGTTATGCCGAAATGTACATGAAACTAGTTAAAAAAGATGGAAGCCTTATTGAACAATTGAAATCGAGTTTACATAAAACAAAGTCTTTAATAAGTAACTTATCGAATGATGAATTAGACTATAGGTATGAAAAGAATAAGTGGTCTATTAAAGAAGTTTTAGTTCACATAATTGATGACGAAAGAATATATGGATATAGGGCTCTTTCATTTGCTAGAAATGATAAAACAAATCTCCCAGGATTTGAACAGGAAGATTATAACTTTTATTCTGACACATCGGAAAGAACAATTGAGAATATATTAGAGGAATACGAAGCTTTAAGATTATCTACAATTGCTTTGTTTAATGGGTTATCTGACAAATCATTAAAACGTATCGGGATTGCAAACGAAAATAGAGCAAGTGCAAGAGCTCTGGGATATCATATTCTCGGACACGAATTACATCATATTAAAACAATAGAAAACTTGTACTTGAAAGCATTAAAGAAATAAAAGCTCAACAATGTGTAACCACAATTATGATAGATTCGACTACTCTTCTATTTCTCTCAGTATTATCTATACAAAAACTTGTTTCTTACACTTAAACCTATCCCTTTAAGAGTTTATAAAACATTCGTAATTTTGCCCTATGAAAATAAAATTACTCGCTATAGGCAAAACTGATAATAAACAGTTACAGCAATTAATTGACGAATATCAAAACCGATTAAAACATTACGTAAAGTTTGAGTTGGAAATTATTCCAGATATAAAAAACGTTAAAAACTTGAGCGAGGCGCAACAAAAAGAAAAAGAAGGAGAGTTAATTCTATCTAAACTACAACCTACAGATCAGTTAATTTTATTGGATGATAAAGGAAAACAGCATACTTCAGTAGAATTTTCAAAATATTTACAAAAGAAAATGAACTCTGGTATTAAACAACTAGTGTTGGTTATTGGAGGTCCTTATGGTTTTTCTGATGCTGTATACAATAAAGCACAAGGAAAGTTATCGTTATCTAAAATGACATTTTCTCACCAAATGATTCGCTTATTTATAGTTGAACAAGTTTACCGCGGGTTTACTATTCTTAGAAACGAACCTTATCATCACGAGTAAAAACTCTAAAACTTTTATTTACATCAAATTTTATGTTACTCAAAGCATTATGTTTTTAATTTCCTGAAAAACATGATAAAAAACATGTTAAAAAGTTATTTTTTTTTTGCAATTAGCCATACTTTTGCGCCCCAAAAAAACATATACTTAATAACATAGATTAAAATGAAAACATTAAGATTCTTAGTTACTTTAACTTTTTTCATAACGTTTGCTTCCCTACAACAGGTAAATGCTCAAAATGATATTAAAACTTTAAAGATTCAGGTAAAGAATAAGAAAGATCAAATTAGTGCTAATGAAGAGATTTTAATTAGTGGTGTTGATGCTTTAAAACGTGTAAAAGGAAACTTAGAACGTTTTAAAAATAGTAAAAAAGCTACAAAACAAGAAGTAGAGAGAAAAGAGAAAATTGTTGCTAACATGCAACAAAGACTTAGCAAGCTTAACAATCAAATTGATTTGCATAAAAAAGATTTAGCTTCTTTAGAAAGAAAATTAGCTAGAAAAGAAAAGAAAGAACAGCCTAAAGAAGAGGCTAAAGCTAAAGCTAATGCTACTAACACTGGTCTTGTTGTGTATGAAGATAATATAAGTGATGAGCAGAAAGAGGTTCTTTTACAAAAACAAAAGCTTGAAGAGGCTCGTAAAAAATTAGACGAAGAAAGAAAAGCTAGAGAGCTTGCTTATTTAAAAGAGCAAGAAGCTTTACGTTTAGAAGAAGAGAAACTTAAACAATTAAGTAACCAAATTAAAGCTAAAGAAAAGAACATTAGTAAAGAGAAAAACACTTTAATTAGCGATCTTGAAGATGATATTAGCATTAATGAAGAAATTTTAATTAGTGGTAAGGAAGGGTTAGCTAGAATGAAGTCTAAATTAGAAGAGGCTAAAAAAGATCCTTCTAATTCAAAAGAAAGCATTGAAAGAAAACAAGCTATTGTTAATAAAATTGAAAATCGCTTGTTAAAAATTGAGAATGAAATTGATGCTAAAAAACAAGAGTTAGCTAAAATTAAAGGATAAAAAATCCTGTCTTAATACAATAAAAAACTCCAAGCGAAAAGCTTGGAGTTTTTTTATTTTTCTAAACATCTACTTTTAAACAAAAACTTCCTTAGAAAACTTATTGTATTTTAGTAACTCTTATAGTTTGTAATAAACTATGAATTTGACTAATCTATCTTTTTGTTAAAAATGAAGCACCCCCAAAATAAACAAATTAGGTTATTAACTAGCCTCTTGTTTTTAATCGTATTAATTACTTCTTGTTCAAATAAGAAAGAAAAGACACTCCCTAATAACAATAATCAACCATCATTAAAACATGAAAAAACAGCTAGAATTTCTGACAGCCGTGAATTCATAAGCCAACGCCATTTACATGAGCAAAAGTATGGTAACCTTAACTTTTCTACCGAGCGTCAATGGGATAGTTTAAACAACATTTCTTACAAACCTATAGCTCATAAAAAAGGAACCGTACATCCAAAATATCGCACATTTGGATGGCACGTATACTCAAATGGTTCTGCTTATAAAAGTTATAATTTTTCCATGCTTTGGGGAATTTCATATTTTTCATATTCTGTTGAACCCAAAACAGGTAATTATAAAAGTATACATCAATGGAAAACTACTCCGTTAATTGACAGTGCAAAAACAAAAGGTTGTAAAGTCTTTTTGTCTGTTACTAACTTTGGAAGCAAAAACAATGCTGTATTTTTAAAAAATTCAAAAGCTCAAACAAGATTAATAGAGAACCTAGCTGAGTTACTTGCGTTAAGAAATGCTAATGGAATTAATATAGATTTTGAAGGTGTTGCTAAAGAAGATAGGAATCAGTTTACACAATTTATCATTAACGTTTCTAAAAAACTAAAAGAGAAAAATCCTAATTATATGGTTTCTTTATGTTTATATGCTATTGACTGGAACAATGTTTTTGATATTCCTACTATCAATCCGCATATTGATTTTTACACGCTAATGGGGTACGATTACTACGGTAGTTTTAGCAAAACTACTGGGCCTGTAACTCCTTTTAAATACAGTGAAAAATTCGGAAATGGTTTAAAAGCTTCTGTTAATTATTATAAAGATAAAGGGGTTCCTCTGCATAAATTAATTGCCGGACTCCCCTATTACGGTGCTGAATGGTATACAAAAAAATCTGAAATGGGTGCTAAAGTAACTAAGTTCAAATCGCATCCTCGTTACCATACCATACGAGATATTTACATTGATTCTTTACAAATCCCGGTTAAGTTTGATCCTAAAAGTGCTTCTAGCTATATAATTATTAAAGATAGTAACCAAGAGTATAGACAGTTGTTTTTTGAAGACGTACAATCTCTTGCTTTGAAATACGACTGGATAAAACACAATAAAATAGGCGGTGTAGGTATTTGGGCATTGGGTTATGACAATGGCTATTCTCAGCTATGGGATTTGCTAGCTGAAAAGTTTTCTAAAGAGTAAAACAGTTACTTTTGAATAATAAAAAACTCCAAGTGTACACTTGGAGTTTTTTTATTGTTTTTATGCAGTTGCTTTGGTTTTTCTAAACATTAACCAAAAACCGATTAATACTAATGGAATACTTAATACTTGACCTGTATTTAAGGTATTAAACACCCAATCTTCTCTTCCTTCTACTTGTGCTTCTTTTAAGAATTCTATTACAAAACGTAACGACCACAATACTACCATAAACAGTCCGAATAAAAATCCTGTTTGGTTTTTCTTGTCTGTTTTCCAATAAAAATACCATAAAGCAAAGAACAATACTAAGTAACTAAATGCTTCATATAATTGGGTTGGGTGACGTGGTACCGTCTCTCCTGCTCTTTTAAAGATTACACCAAAGCTGCTTCCCGTTGGTTTTCCGTAAATTTCAGAATTAAAGAAGTTTCCGAAACGGATAAAAAATCCTGCTAAGGCCACCATAATTCCTAATCTATCTAAAATAAACAACCATGGTTTTTGTAAGTGTTTCTTAGCGTAAAAATACATTGCAATCGGAATTGCTATTGCTGCTCCGTGACTTGCGAATCCTGTAAACCCTGTAAATTTCCATCCATCTAACAATCCGAATAAAGCCGAAGCTCCTTCTTGTTTTTTAAATGGTAATATGATTTCCAATAAATGGTTTTGATAATAATCCCAACTATAAAAGAAAACGTCTCCTAAACGCATTCCTACCAACATAGAAACAAACACGTACATAAATAACGGATCTAGTTTCTCTACAGAAATATTGTCGTTAATGTATATCTTTTTCATTAATTGAAGTCCTAAAATAAACGCTGCTACAAACATTAAACTGTACCAACGAATACCAAAACCTCCTAAATTTATTATTTCTGGGTTCCAATCCCACACTATGGATAAAAAATTCATCTACTTTAATTTAGTTTTTGTGCCATTACGAACCTTTCGGCTGTCGCTAAAGACAAGTTAAAATGAAATAATCTCTAAGATTACTACTTAATAAGCTCCTTAATGACAATTATTATTTTTCTTTTTTCTCTGGAACAGGATCGTAACCACTTCCGCCCCATGGGTGACAACTAAAAATTCTTTTTAATGCCAACCAACCACCGTAAAACAATCCATGCTTTTGCAATGCTTCAATTGTATAGCTTGAACACGTTGGTGAATATCTACATGTTGCTGGTGTAAACGGAGATATTGCTGTTTGATAAAATCGAACTAACAATATAAATGGATATGTTAATATTTTTTTCAATTAGTTAACTGTAAATGTTGTTCCTTCCCTACCGTCTTTTAATTGAATACCTAACTCCAATAATCTATCACGAATTTCATCAGATAATGCCCAGTCTTTATTTTCACGTGCTTCTTTACGCATGCTAATTAACATTTCAACTACACCACTTAATTTATCAGAATTGTTTCCTTCTGAAGTTTCATTCATTAATCCTAATACATCAAAAACAAATGCTTTGATTGTATTTTTAAATACTTCTAGATCTTCTGTAGTTAAACTCGCTTTTCCTTCTTTTATTTGATTGATAACTTTTACAGCTTCAAATAAATGTGATATTAAAATTGGTGTATTAAAATCATCATTCATAGCATCGTAGCAATCTTGTCTCCATTTTTCAACATCAAATGAAGAAGAACTACCTGCTTCTATTTTATCTAAGAAATCTACAGCTTCCATCAACTTTGCATGTCCTTTTTCAGCAGCCTCTAAAGCTTCTCCAGAAAAATCTAAAATGCTTCGATAATTGGCTTGCATATTGAAAAAACGAACTACACTTGCAGAGAATGCTTTCCCTAAAATGTTATTTTCTCCTGTTAAAATTTCATTTGGTAAAATAAAGTTACCTGTTGATTTTGCCATTTTTTGACTGTTCAACAATAGCATGTTGGTATGCATCCAGTAGTTTACTGGCTTTACACCACTACAAGTTTGTGATTGTGCAATTTCACACTCGTGATGCGGGAATTTTAAGTCCATTCCTCCACCATGAATATCGAATTGTTCGCCCAAATACTTTGTACTCATTACTGAACATTCTAAATGCCAACCTGGGAAACCATCACTCCAAGGAGAAGGCCAACGCATGATATGACGTTCATCGGCTTTTTTCCAAAGTGCAAAGTCTTGTGGATTTCTTTTGTCTGACTGTCCATCCAAAGCTCTTGTATTGTGAATAGCGTCTTCTATTTTTCTTCCAGATAAGATTCCGTAGTTACCTGTTTCGTTATATTTTAACACATCAAAATATACAGAACCGTTTACTTCATAAGCAAAACCTTTATCCATGATTTCTTTAATCATTTCAATCTGCTCTACAATATGACCGGTTGCGGTAGGTTCTATACTTGGTGGTAAAAAATTATAGTTATTTAATACATTATGGAAATCAACTGTATAACGTTGCACCACTTCCATAGGTTCAATTTCCTCTAGTCGTGCTTTTTTTGCAATTCTGTCTTCACCTTCATCAGCATCATTTTCTAAGTGACCAGCATCTGTAATATTACGTACATAACGTACTTTATATCCAAGGTGTAATAAATAACGATACACCACATCAAAAAACATAAAAGTTCTTACGTTTCCTAAATGGGCGTTGCTATATACAGTAGGACCACATACGTACATACCTACGCGTCCTTCAATTACTGGTTTGAAAAGCTCTTTTGATTTGGTTAAAGAGTTATATATTTTAAGCTGATTTTCTTTGTATAATTCCATAGTAAAAGTGACTATTTGCAATCGCTAATATAGGCACTTTATAAGGAATATAGAAAAAGAATTTGGTAGCAATTTCGTAGAAATAAAAAGTAATTTTGTTTGTATTTCTTATTGATTTTTAACTTTTAATTGGCTGTATTTACCATCTATTTCAATTTTTTTATCATTTGAAATTAAAATAAACTCACCATTATATTCTACAGTTCCATCTTTTAATTTCTTAACATTGTCTCCTTGAATATTAAATTTCTTATTAACCCCTTTTAAATCAACTCCAGCGTCAGAATAACTTAAAAACACTTTTAAATTATTATGGTTTGGATGTACTTTTACAATAGTTAAATTTCCAAATTTATTATTCACCTCTACATTATTATGCACATTACTTACTACCAATCCTGATGAATTAGAGTTTACTATTGTATTGGTAACCGATGCTAATTGAGCATCGGTTACATTATTTAAGAACAAGGTACAAGCGTTTAATGAGCTTATGTTTACTGGCGAATATGAAATATTTAACTTTCCTCCGTCAAGTGCATCAGCTTTAAAGGTTCCATAACTTACCTTTCCTGAAGCTTTAGTTTTTGGTAGTTTTACTTTACAGTGACGGGTGTTTAAGTCAAAGGTTGCTGATTTTGGAACCTTTATAATAATCTTCTTTGTGATTTTTACTTTTTTTCCATTAATCATAAGATTATCACTATCAGAAGAGTAAGAATAATTCATACGAACTTTTCTCATCTCTTTTCTTGCCTTGTGCATTTCTTTTCTAGCTTTGGCAAGTTCTTTTCTTATTTCTTCTCTATTAATTTTTCTTATTTCTGCTCTTGCTTTAGCCATTTCTCTTCTTAACTCACTTTCATTTATTCGCTCTTTTTTAACTCTTTCTAATTCTTTTTTAATTTCTCTTTTTCTTTCTTCTTGGTGTTTTTTAAACTCTTTATACTTATCTGTTTTCTTAAATTCTTCCCATTCTTTTTTCGACTTAATGGTAATATCATTCACACCATCTTTCCATTGAAAAAAGTAGTTTCCTCCATCTTTTGCATACTTATCAAAGTCAAATTCAATATCCTCTAAACCTGTTACTATTTCTTCAAAGTTAACTTCAGGGATTTTTATTTCTGGAAGTTCAGGTATTTCAGGAATCTCTGGAATTCTTACTTCTGGAATTACGACAACTTCATCATCACCATCAAATTGAAATACTCTTGGATAATTATTGTCTGATGAATTAAAGAACACAATATTGTCTCCTCCTATTCTAAAGCTATTTTTGTTGGCATTAATTTGTACCTTACTTTTATTCCCTAAAGCTTCAAATTTCCAGTTGTCTAAATATTTTTGAGCTTCTTTTTTATCTAGCCCTTCAACTTCTACAACTGCTTCTACTGAAACTTCGTTTTTATTCCATGTAGTCACATCTACATCTGCATTAGATGCATTAATATTAACTACTACGTCTTTATTTGTTTTAAAATTTTCACTAAACTTTTTGTTGTATTTCTGTGCAGATACAACGCCAGTTACTAACAGTAAAAAAACACTGATTTTAAATTGTTTGAATGTCATTTTGAGTTGGATTTTTAAATTCTTGTAATTGTTTTTGCATACGTTTTAACAGCTGTAAACGTAATTGCAGGTTTCCAATCAATGCATTGATAGTATCGTCGTTAATTCCTTTTGTATTGAGCTCTTCGGTTAACGATTTATATTCTTTGGTTAATTCTCCTATTTTGTTCAAGTAACCATCAAAAAGTTCTTTATTATCGTCAGTTAATTCTAACTGACTTAATTCGTAATTAATGGTATTTACATAATAATCTTCTACTGTTTTTAATTCAGGTGAAATTGCTCCTAAACTAATTTGATTTTGAGTTTCTTTTGGAAGCTCAGTTATTATTGGATCTACAATATTTGTTGGATAAAATTGAATTCCCAAACTCACCAACAACACTATTGATGCTGCTATATACAGCCATTGATATGATTTTTTTGTTGATGGCTTTTCGTGCAATTCATCCATCAACTTTTGTTGAAAACGCTGTCTGTGATTTGTTGATAACCTCTCCGTGTTTTCAACATTGTTTTTTAGTATTTCTCTAATATCTTTAGACATGATGTACTGCTTTTAATTGTTCTTGCACTTGTCTTTTTCCTCTTAATAAATGTGTTCTTGAACTCACTTCAGAAATTCCTAATATTTGCGAAATCTCTCCATGATCATACCCCTCTAGCAAAAACAGGGTTAACACAACTCTATATTTTTCTTTTAATTGCTGAATGCAGTTTACAATATCTTGATACGATATAGTAGATGCTACATTCCAATTATCATCGTCTGCTACTGTGGTAATCTCTTCGTTAATAGAAACCAATTCTAGTTTCTTCTTTTTTAAATAATCAATACTTTGATTGATGACAATTCTTTTTAACCAAGCACCAAAGGCTACTCCATCTTTATATGAATCAATATTTTTAAATGCTTTTATAAATGCTTCTTGCATAACATCTTCTGCTATAAATGAATCTTTCACGTAACGTAATGCCACTGTATACATGGCGTCACAATACAAGTCATACAATTGCATTTGTGCTTTTGCATCATTGTTTTTACAGGCATCTATTACCGATTGATGTAACTGTTTAGTTGATTTCATTATTGATTTCTTACCCTAAATACGACACTTTTTCCTTCGTGTTGCATTTTCCTGCATTTTTATTTCTAAATTTACGTTATTATTTTGTTTTACCTACATAATGACTAATAAAGACACATCTGCACTCTCTGAAAAAGACGGGGTTTCCCAGCCTGAAACCACTAGTAAATCATCTGCAGAAAAAATAAAACGTAATAGAAGAAAAACTACCTCTACCGAAGATTTTGTTACTCAAATAATAGCTGGAAATATTCCTTTTTTAAGTAGAGCTATTACGTTAGTGGAAAGTACCAATCCAAAACATCAACAACAAGCCAATGAAATTTTAGAAGCTTGTTTACCTCATGCCAATAAATCGGTTAGAATTGGAATTACAGGTGTTCCTGGTGTAGGAAAAAGTACATTTATTGAATCTTTTGGTAAGCATTTAACTTCATTAGGTAAAAAAGTTGCTGTTTTAGCTGTAGACCCGAGTAGTTCTGTTAACAAAGGAAGTATTTTAGGAGATAAAACACGTATGGAAGAGTTAGTAACCGATGAGAACGCTTTTATTCGTCCTTCTCCTTCTGGAACTTCGTTGGGTGGTGTTGCTCAAAAAACACGTGAAAGTATTATTTTATGTGAAGCTGCTGGTTTTGATACTATTATTATTGAAACGGTGGGTGTGGGACAGTCGGAAACTGCTGTACATTCTATGACTGATTTCTTTTTATTATTGAAATTGGCGGGTGCTGGTGACGAATTACAAGGTATTAAACGTGGAATTATTGAAATGGCAGATGCTATTGTGATTAATAAAGCTGATAGTGGTAATGAGAAAAATGCTAAACTTGCAAAAGTAGAGTTCAATAGAGCCTTACACTTATACCCTGCTAAAGAAAGTGGTTGGCAACCTAAAGTTTTATTAGCAAGTGCGCTACATCATCAAGGAATTGACGCTATTTACGCTATGATTGAAGAGTACATGAACTTAGTAAAAAAATCTGGCTACTTTCAACAGAAAAGAAATGAACAAAATAATTATTGGTTGTTAGAAACCATTAATCAACAATTGAAAAATAACTTTTACAATAATCCAAAAATTAAAGAACGCTTACAGCAGGAAGTAACTAAACTGGAAAACGGGAAAACTACTCCATTTACTGCTGCGAAACGATTATTAAATAAAAACTATGGAAGACAATAACAATTTAACTTGGAACGATTTTACGAAAGTAGAAATGCGTATTGGCACCATTATTTCTGCGGAAATTTTTAAAGAGGTTAAAAACCCTGCCTATAAAATGCAAGTTGATTTTGGCGACTACGGAATTAAAAAAACCTCAGCTCAGATTACTAAACTGTATCAACCTGAAGATTTAATAGGAAAACAAGTGGTTGCTGTGGTAAACTTTCCAAAAAAACAAATTGCGAATATGATGAGCGAATGCTTAGTATTAGGTGGCTTAGGTGATGATAAAGAAGTAACCTTATTAACTGCTGAACGTACCGTTAAAAATGGGACGAAGATTGCGTAGAATACTTCCTTAATTTTTTAATCAAGTGCACATTATAGTATAGAAATAGGAAAGTATTTGTTTTCGTGCTTTTAGATTTAGTAAATTATTAACCTAGTCCCTTTTTTAAATTTAAAAAAGTAACAGTATCGTGTTTTTGCTCTAAAAAATCAATAGCTCGTTGGCTTCGTACTCCTGATTTACAATAAACCACTACAGGTTTGTCTGTTGCTATTTCTTTGTACCGTTGGGCAAACTCACCTAACGGAATATGTTGTCCGCCTATATGATATTGTTCTCGCTCCCAATCTTCCCGAACATCTAATAAATTATATACTGACTGATTGTTTTGTAGTTCCTCCAAAGTTATTTCGTGGGTAGCCAATTTAATTCCGCAAAAGAATTCATAATCTTTGTCTAACTCATTAACCTCAGCTTTATCAGTCTTTTCAAATTTTAAGAGCATTTGACGCATGCTTAAGGTATTATACATCAATAGTTTGTTCGCTAACACTTCTCCTATTCCACAAATGATTTTAATGGTTTCATTAGCTTGTAAAGCTCCTATAATTCCGGGTAACACCCCTATTACTCCAATTTCTGAACAATTAGGTGATTCTTCTGGTTTGGGTGGAGTTGGATATAAACATCGATACGTAGCACTTCCTTGATAATTGAACACACTTACTTGTCCTTCAAATTTAAAAATAGCTCCATATACTAATGGTTTTTGAGTGAGTACTGCGGCATCGTTGGTTAAATAACGAGTAGCAAAATTATCGCTCCCATCTACAATTACATCATATTTTTCAAATAAAGAAATAGCATTCTGATTGGTTAATTTCTCTTGATAGACATGAAACTGAACAAACGGATTTAATTTTGATAACCTATTTGCCGCTGTTTGCACTTTTGACTTTCCTATATCATCTATCGTATATAAAACCTGACGCTGTAAATTACTTTGATCTACTACATCATCATCTATAACTCCAATCGTTCCGATACCAGCTGCTGTTAAATATTGTAGTACAGGACAACCCAGTCCACCAGCTCCTATTACTAATACCTTGGCTTGTTTTAGTTTTAGTTGCCCTTCTTCCCCTATTTTATCGAGAATTAAATGACGATTGTATTGTTTTTGTTCTTCGTTACTTAAGTTCATAATTTCATGAAGTTCTGAAACAAGTTCAGAATGACATTAATTCTATTTTCTTGATTCTAGCAGCGTATTAGTCTAACCTAAAAACTGCTCCCAATCTTTCCAAACTACTTCTAACCCTTGACCTTTTAGCATCTCTACAATTTCTTCGGTACTTCGTTCGTCTGAAATTTCAAATTGTTCTAACGATTGAGATTCAACGCTATATCCCCCAGGGTTTGTTTTAGATTCTGCACTCATTGAGGTAGCCCCTAAATTAACAATATTATTTCTAAAAACTTCACTTTCTCTGGTGGACATAGACAACTCTACATCTTCATCTAGCATTCTAAATGCACAGATTAATTGTACCAAATCTGCATCTGTCATTTCAACCTTAGGCTCTAATCCTCCTGAATGAGGTCTTAATCGTGGAAATGAAATTGAATACTTCGTTTTCCAGTAGGTTTTCTGCATATATTTTAAATGCAATGCTGTAAAAAAGCTATCTGCACGCCAGTCTTCCAATCCGAATAAAGCACCTAAACCAACTTTATGAATTCCTGCTTTACCTAATCTATCAGGAGTTTCCAAACGGTACTCAAAATTTGATTTTTTTCCCTTCGGATGATGCTTTTTATATTCCTCCTGATGGTAGGTTTCTTGATATACTAATACTGCATATAATCCGCTTTCAATCAACAATTCGTATTCGTCCTGATCTAAAGGTTGCACTTCTATGGTAATATTTGAAAATTGAGAACGAATCAATTCAATTGCATTTTTAATATAATCGACTCCAACTGTTCTATTGGCTTCACCTGTTACTAATAAAATATGATCGTACCCTTTCGCTTTTAAAAAAGCAACTTCTTTCAGTATTTCAGCATCGGTTAAAGTTCTCCTCGGAATTTTGTTTGTAAAACTGAATCCGCAATAGGTACATATATTCTGACATTCGTTACTCAAATACATTGGAGCATACATTTGAATGGTATTTCCAAAGCGCTTTTTAGTCAACATACGACTCCTTTGAGCCATCTGTTCTAAAAAAGGTTTTGCTGCAGGTGAAATGAGCGCTTTAAAATCTTCCAAGTCAAGTTTATCCTTTCCTAAAGCACTTTCAACATCAATGGTTGTTTTACTAAAAATACTATGTAACGTATCATCCCAATTGTATTGATTGAATGTATCTTTAAAGCTATTGGCTGTTAGCTCTTGGCTTTTATTTTTTGTTCTGTTTACTAACATCGTATTAATTTTAAATAAGCTAATGGCTAAATGCTAACAGCTTTAATTTAAAAAACTCGTTAGCGGACTACTTGCTTCTGCTTGTGTTCTTACAGGTGCTAGTTTTGCTTCGTAAGCCATTCTTCCTGCTTCTACTGCCTTTTTAAAAGCTTGTGCCATGGCTACTGGATTTTGTGAGACGGCAATAGCGGTATTTACCAAAACAGCATCGGCTCCTAATTCCATAGCATACGCTGCATGAGAAGGCGCTCCAATACCCGCATCTACTACTACTGGAACATTTGATTGCTCAATAATAATTTCTAAAAACTCCAACGTCTTCAATCCTTTGTTACTTCCAATAGGAGCTCCTAAAGGCATCACACATTGCGTTCCTACTTCTTCTAATCGTTTACATAAAACTGGGTCAGCATGTATATAAGGCATTACCACAAATCCTTTTTTTACTAACTCTTCTGCCGCTTTTAAAGTTTCAATAGGATCAGGTAATAAATACCTTGGGTCTGGATGTATTTCTAACTTCACCCAATTTGTTTCCAAAGCTTCTCTAGATAACTCTGCGGCAAAAACAGCTTCCTTTGCAGTTCTTACTCCTGAGGTATTCGGTAATAAGTTAATTCGAGAATGATTTAAATGTGATAAAATATCATCTTCTTCATCTTGAACATCTACTCTTTTTAAAGCAACTGTTATCAGTTCACTTTCTGAAGCTAACAAAGCTTCTCTCATTAATTCAGAAGAACTGAATTTTCCTGTTCCTGTAAATAATCGAGAGGTAAATATTTTATCGGCTATTGTTAATTTTGTGTTCATTTTACTATTTGTTATCACCTAACTTATACACTTGTTCGTTGGTACTAGGTGCTTTTAATATTTTATGAAATGTAGAAATCGAGTTAAAATTTTGAGTAATCGCTCCTGACACAGCAACACCATACACTCCTGTATTTATAATTTCAGGTACATTTTCTATAGTAACTCCCCCAATAGCTATGATGGGAGTAGTTGTATTTAACGCTTCTAAAATTACTTGATATCCGACAGCTCCTAAAACTGGACTCAAATTCTTTTTAGTTTCTGTAAATTGAAAAGGCCCCAAACCAATATAATCTACTTTTTTCTCTAATAGAGTTTTACAATCTTCTAAAGTATTAGCAGTCCCACCAATGGAATACCATTTCCCTAAATACTCACGAGCTTTTAACGGACATGTATCGGTTTTTCCTAAATGAACTCCATCTGCATTAACTTCTTTAGCTACCTTGTAGTAATCGTTTATAATTAACCGTGTTTGAAAGTGACTCGTAATTTCTCTCGCTTTTTGTGCTGTTTCTAAAACAGTTTTCGGATCCAGATTCTTTAATCGAAGTTGCACCCATTCTGCTCCAGAAGCGCAAGCTCTTTGAATGTTTTCTAAATGTTCTTCTGGAGTTTTTCCTTGAGTTATATAATGTAATTTACTTATCATTTATAGTTGTGCTCTCCTAAGAGCGTTTTATTAGAGTTTAAAAATTGTTCTGTGTACCATTTCGCATGTATACACGCATCTTCTAAAGAAAATTCTTTTGCTATGTTTGAAGCTAAAGCTGAAGACAACACACAACCACTTCCATGCTTTTCAAAAACGGATGTAGCTTTCGGTGGAATATTCAACTGTACTATCTTATTGTGATATACTTCATCCCATCCTTTTTTGTCTTCTCTGTGTCCACCTTTTAAATAAACATTAGTCTTTTCTGAAATAAACTCAATGGTTTCTTCAATCGATTTATTAGAAAACATAGCTTTGATTTCATCATAATTTGGAGTGATAAAATCACAATGTTGCAATACTTCTTCAAACACTTTTATATGCTTTTCAGAATGAAAATCAAATCCAGCACTCGCTTTTAAAATAGGGTCTACTACTATTTTTATGGATGGGTTATGTTTTTTTAGAACCTGAACGACTTCTAATAATACTTTCCAAGACTGGATGATTCCTATTTTTACTACTGATATCTTAAAGCGTTCAAATAGAGATGTAATTTGGTTGATGATTACTTCTTTTTCAATCCAAACACATTCTTTAAAGTCGATATCATTTTGGACTGTAACTGCTGTACATACCGAAAGTCCATGTAAACCATGTGCTTCAAATGTTTTAATATCAGAAGTCAATCCTGCTCCTCCCGACGGGTCATGACCTGCAATCGTTAATATGTATGTCTTATTTTTCAATTATGAATTATGAATTTCGTAATGACGTTTTATATTTTTAAAACTTTCAACAGGTTTTTCTGCATTCCAAACTCCACCTAAAACTCCTATTCCTTGAAAACCTAATGCTAACGTTTTTTCAATGGTATCGGTATTGATTCCTCCCATTCCTATAATCGTTTTATCTATATGATTTACATCAAAACCTCTTCCTTCATAGCCTTTCTTTGAAATAGATGAAAAAACAGGGCTTAATAAATGATAATCAAATTCAATATCACAATTTTCTAATGCCGAAGGCTCATGAAAGGAACTACTCATTGTTTTTCCTATCATATCTAACCCGATAAAATATTCATTTCCATTATCTAAAGCATCAATTCTTTTTTGTTCTTGAAAATGAATTCCTTTTAAATTGAATTCATTAACGAGTTCATGAAAATAATGAGTGACTATTCTATCATGATATTTTTCATCTATCTGATTTAAATATGCCACATGCTCTTCATAATTCTTGTCAGGTTTTCTGAAATGATAATATTCCAATCCTTCTTCAAATAATTGCTGAAGGATTTCAATTTCATTCGGGATGTCTTTTTCTGGAGCTATTAGAATAATCATATAATCGGTTTTAAATTATGAATTACGAATTTAGAAATTGTCAACTCGTAATTCATAATTCTATGTTCAGAATTTATAGGTATACTTCTGATCCTTTATCTTTAAATTCTTTAGACTTTTCCTCCATTCCTTTTGCAAACACTTCATCTCCTTCTACTTTATTCTCAGCTGCAAAATCACGTACTTCTTGTGATATTTTCATAGAACAAAATTTTGGTCCACACATCGAGCAAAAGTGTGCAATTTTAGCTCCCTCAGCAGGTAAGGTTTCATCGTGATACTCTCTTGCTAGTTCTGGATCCAATCCTAAATTGAATTGATCTTCCCAACGGAATTCAAAACGTGCTTTACTTAAAGCATCATCTCTGTGTTGCGCTCCTGGGTGTCCTTTTGCTAAATCAGCTGCATGAGCTGCTAATTTATAAGTAACCACTCCTGTACGTACATCTTCTTTATTTGGTAACCCTAAATGTTCTTTTGGTGTAACATAACACAACATAGCACAACCAAACCATCCAATCATCGCTGCTCCAATACCTGAGGTAATATGATCGTATCCTGGTGCAATATCCGTAGTTAAAGGTCCTAAGGTATAAAACGGAGCTTCATCACAAGCTTCTAATTGTTTATCCATATTCGCTTTAATCATATGCATCGGCACGTGACCAGGCCCTTCAATAAAACATTGTACTTCATGTTTACGTGCTATTTTTGTTAACTCCCCTAAGGTTTCTAATTCAGCAAACTGTGCTTCGTCATTTGCATCTGCAATTGAGCCAGGACGTAAACCATCTCCCAATGAAAAAGCGACATCATAAGCTTTCATAATTTCACAAATTTCTTCAAAATGTGTATATAAAAAGCTCTCTTTATGATGTGCTAAACACCATTTTGCCATGATAGATCCTCCTCTTGATACAATTCCTGTAATACGTTTTGCCGTCATAGGTACATAACGCAAACGAACTCCTGCGTGAATCGTAAAGTAATCTACTCCTTGCTCTGCTTGTTCTATTAATGTGTCTCTAAATATTTCCCAAGTTAAATCTTCAGCAACTCCATTTACTTTTTCTAAGGCTTGATAAATAGGTACAGTTCCTACTGGTACAGGTGAATTACGGATAATCCATTCACGAGTTTCATGAATATTTTTTCCTGTAGATAAATCCATGATATTATCTGCTCCCCAACGACATGCCCAAACTGCTTTTTCTACTTCTTCTTCTATTGATGAGGTGGTAGCTGAATTACCAATATTCGCATTTATCTTTACCAAGAAATTACGTCCTAAAATCATAGGTTCGGCTTCTGGGTGGTTTATATTCGAAGGAATTACCGCACGTCCTCTTGCTACTTCTTCTCTAACAAATTCAGGTGTAATTTTTGCAGGAATACTCGCTCCGAAATCTTGACCTGGATGTTGCTCTGACAAACGTGTCATTTCATCTATTCGTTGATTTTCACGAATGGCAATATATTCCATTTCTGGAGTAATAATTCCTTTTTTTGCATAATGTAACTGTGTTACGTTATGTCCTTTTTTAGCTCTTTTTGGTTTACTTTTTAAGTTAAAACGTAAGTGATCTAAGCTTTTATCATTTAACCGTTCGTTGCAATACTCCGAAGTAAATTCGTTTAGCTCCTCTACATCACCTCTATCTAAAATCCACTGTTCACGAATACGCTCTAATCCATTATGAATATTAATTTCTTTCGTTGGATCTGTATATGGCCCAGAAGTATCATACACTGTTACGGGTTCGTTTGGTGTTCTTTTTTTAGTCATCGAATCCACAGTGTCGCTCAATTCAATTTCACGCATTGCTACTTTTATCTGCGGGTGGATTTTTCCTTGAACATATATTTTTTTTGAATTCGGAAACGGTTGCCTTGTTACACCATCTTGTTTTGGTGCTGTATCTTTTTTCTTCATTTTAGGGTTGTTTGTTTTATTCTTGTGAATTTTGTTTACTGAAAATATTAACCTCCTTGTGTAGATTTAATGATTAAAATAGCATCATTATTTTGGAGCATACGTGAAGTCCACTCTTCCTTTTTCACTACGTTACTATTAACTGCAATAGCAATACCATTCGTTTTAACTTTTAGCTCATTAACTAAATCTTGTAACGAAAGTGTTCTAGAAAATTCTTTTTGAGTGTCGTTTACTTTTAAGGTTATCATATAAAACTTATTTTAAAGTAAACTGTAGAAGAAATTCAGAATTGTTTTATAATAAACAATGCCTAAATAAGATTTTACAACTTTTCCCTACGCTGGTGTTAACCATATCAGGTTCAAAGGATATTTCTCAAACTAGCGAACTAGCTACTCCTAAAGTTTACTGAAGCAAATATAAGTGTTTATTTTTCTAAACTACCTTTGTAAAATAAAAAAGCGAGTATGTACATACTCGCTTTTTTATTTTGTTTTATATTTTTTATAAAGTCTTTACTTTTTTAGTTACTTCTTCAAGTACTTCAAAAGCAGTTTCAGCCATTTTATTTCCTTTGAAATCTAATAACGGATTTACTTCAACAAATTCTACACAAGCTACTTTTTTACTTGCTAATAATCCATTGATAATATTAATGATTTCATATTGATCAAATCCTTTAGGCACAGGTGTTCCTGTTCCATAAGAAATCATATCACAATCCATTGAATCTACATCAAACGACACATAAATAACATCACAATTAGAAAGTTTATCTAAAGCTTCGTTTACACAAACATCTAATCCTCGATAACGGACTTCAGCAACCATATAGTTTTTAATACCATATTTTTCCATTTGTTTGTCTTCTGGTTCTTCTGTATCACGAACCCCAAAGAAAACGATGTCTTCTGGTAAAACTTTTTGTCCTGGAGTACCTATGTTTTTCATACGTTCCCATAACTCTGACGTTTCTCTGTCTACATCATTAATTTGGCAATCTAAATTGTCATCTGAAATTGCAGCAGACAAAGGCATACCGTGAATATTCCCAGATGGCGACGTATAAGGTGAATGTAAGTCTCCGTGAGCATCAATCCAAACTACTCCAACTCTTTTAGTTGGGTTTGCTGCTTTTACTCCACTGATAGTTCCTAACGCTGAAGAATGATCTCCTGACAAAACTATTGGGAACTTTCCTTCTTGTAAATTAACTTTTACATGATTGCTTAAACGTTTACATTGATTAAAAACGCTATCAATTCGTTTTGCAAATGAGTTATTTACTTTATTATAAATAGATTCATTTTCGGTAATTACATCTTCAAAATCATAAGAATCGAAATAATTACTTTTTTTATTTATTGCTGCAATTTCAATTGCATCAACCCCCATATCAGATCCCCGAGTTCCTGCTCCAATATCTGATCTGTTTTTGATAATTTTAATTTCTTTCATCATCAGTTATTTTACATAAAAAAAATGTCATTTAATTATTTTAAATGACACTTTTTAAATAGTTTATCTCTTGTCTAATTCTACGAACTCCCTTAAGTTCTCTCCAACGTAAACTTGACGTGGACGACCTATTGGTTCTTTGTTTAAACGCATTTCTCTCCATTGTGCTATCCATCCTGGTAAACGCCCTAAAGCAAACATAACTGTAAACATTTCTACAGGAATTCCCATAGCTCTATAAATAATTCCTGAATAGAAATCTACGTTTGGATATAATTTTCTTTCAACAAAATATGGATCATTTAATGCTTCTTGTTCTAATCCTTTTGCGATATCTAAAATTGGGTCTTCAACACCTAAGTCGTTTAACACTTCATCAGCTGCTTTTTTAATAATTCTTGCTCTTGGATCGAAGTTTTTATATACACGGTGTCCGAATCCCATTAAACGGAAAGGATCATTTTTATCTTTAGCTTTAGCCATGTACTTTTTAGTATCTCCTCCATCTTCTTTAATTGCTTCTAACATTTCAAGTACTGCTTGGTTAGCTCCTCCATGTAAAGGTCCCCATAAAGCAGAAATACCTGCTGATAATGATGCGAATAAACCTGCATGTGATGATCCTACAATACGTACTGTAGAAGTAGAACAGTTTTGTTCATGATCTGCATGTAAGATTAATAATTTATCTAAAGCATCTTTTACTATTGGGTTTAACTCATACTCATCGTTTGGCTTTTGAAACATCATTGTTAAGATATTTTCAACATAACCTAATTTACGAGACCCATAATTTAATGGTAAACCTTGTTTCTTACGCAAAGTCCAAGCTACCAATACAGGGAATTTCCCCATAATTTTAACTATAGCTTTATACATATCTTCTTCTGAATCAACATTTACAGAAGATGGATTAAAAGCTGTTAATGCAGACGTTAATGATGATAATACTCCCATTGGATGCGCATTCTTTGGAAAAGCATCAATTATTTTTTTGATGTCATCATCAACTATAGCTTCATCTAAGATATCACCATAAAATTTTTCTAATTGTTCCTTAGTTGGTAATTCTCCAAAGATTAAAGCATAAGCAACTTCTAAAAAGTCTGCTTTTTCTGCTAATTCTTCAATTGAATATCCACGGTATCTTAAAATACCTTCTTCACCATTTAAAAATGTTATAGCACTTTGGCATGAGCCTGTATTCTTGTATCCTGGATCAATGGTTATAACTCCATCCGTGACTCCTCTTAAGGCTTTAATATCAATTGCAGTTTCATTTTCTGTTCCTTTTACTAAAGGAAACTCATACGTATTTTCGCCAATTTGTAATTTTGCTATATCTGACATTTTTTAACTATAATTTTTTATGATTGAAGTGAGTTGCGAAGATACCATTTTTTGGATTATTTTAAAAGAGCGAATAGATAGATTTTTAATATAAAAAAATCAGTTTATCTTATATAAAATAAACTAAAGCCTCACTTATCTATAATGTAAGGTTTATATGCAAATTTTCTTTATCTGATTTCTTTTATTTCCCATGGTTTCTTTCTAACTTATTGACCATTATACTTTCTTATTCTTTCCTCAAAAAACATCTTCTTAGTTTTAGATACATGCTTTTTCCTTGAAAAAAGGATTGATATTATTTAATGATCTCCCTCTTTAACAAAAAATAACATTATAAAATAAAATGTTAATTTTTTGTTATTATTTCATTAATAGTCAGTTAGTGTATATTTTTCGGAAAAATAAATTCAATTCATAAAACCCTTTCACAATGAAAAAATTCAAATTTATTATTGCATTATTATGCATATCCTTTCTTACTGTACAATGTACCCAAGAAGAAAATAACCTTACAAATGACAATGCTCCTACAGGTATTAGTTCACCAAGTATGCTAGATGTTAACAACGCTGATCACTACACAGTTGATGGTTTTGGTCCTAACTCTTATTGGGCTGAATATATAGTTAACCAATCTACTACTAATTTTTTAAAGACTGAACACAACGAAGCTGCAAGCTTTTTTGGAATGGGTAATGTACCTTTATACTTAGCAGGTGGTGACGGAACTTTCAATGCTCTTTCTTTTTCAAACGGTTATATTGTATGGGGAGAGGAATTATTAGCAAGTGCTTTAAGTTATGGTAATGCTGCCATTGCTTACGTTGCTGCACATGAAATGGGACATCAGGTACAATTTAGAGATAATACTATACCTAGTGGTAATCATGTAAGTGCTACTGAATTAGAAGCTGATGGATTTGGAGGATATTTTATCCGAAGAACTTATACTAGTAACTGGAATACTGCTGCTAGTGCTTATAATTTTTCACAAACTTTAGCTGGACCTAATGGAAGCTCTCACGGTACTGCTTCTCAAAGAAGATCTGCTTTTAGATTAGGATATTTATTAGGAGATAACGGAACTTATAGCAACAGAAATTTTGACAGAAACTTTTTTTACTACTATGACTATTATGTTGTAGGTGGTAGACTAAAATTAGAGTTAAAAAAGCCAGCGTCTATAGAACAAAGTCAACATGAGAATATTGTTGCTCACCTAGAAGAATTACATAAAATTTATACAGGTGAAATTTCTGAAGAGGAATTCTTAAACTTAAATTAAAAACAACTAACTAAAAAATTACGAATTGAATTTAAAAGGCTGTCTTAAAATGTAAGACAGCCTTTGTTTTTTTAATTATCCTTGCTTTATATAGTTTAGCTATTGCTTTTAAGAAGTTTCTACATAAATTACTATTTTTCTAAATAATAGTTAAGAAATAAATCATTTATAAATCAAACCCTAAATTCAATTGCAACATCAATGGAAAATAATAACCGTTACCATTTACATCAAAATAGTATATAGGCCCCATATCAAATAACAAGTGGAAGTTTTTACCATATTTACGTTGAATACCCCATGTTGGGCCTATTGCAAAATCAAGACCGTCAGTTCCGTTAGAATTTCCAAACAATGATCTACTTCTTGTTAAAAATCGTGCAGAAATAAAATTACCTGAGTTATTACTTGTATTTAATCCTTTGGTTTTACGCTTATCAAAATTATAAAACCATTTGTGCTGTACATCTAAAAAAGGGTTAAAAGAGGTGATAAACCCAGAGCCTGCTGTATAGTCTGTATGCGGATAACTAACACTATACCCAATACCTATTCCTATAGACAAGGTAGATGTATTTCCTGTTGAAATTTCGTATTCTACTCCAGGATTTAAAAAATTAATTCTCCAAATATTTTCAGTTTGTTTTTCTTGAGAAAATAATGTCAAAGTTATAAAGCTGCTGATAAATAGCATTGTTCTTTTCATAGTTTATTATTTTTTTATTAAATAACTTAATAACAGTATAAAAGTACATTACCCTACTTTTTAAAAAAACAGCAATAATTAAAAAAAGCTCATACTTAAGTACGAGCTTTAAAGTTTATATGTAAAATACTTTATTTTACTTTAAATGCTTTTTCTTGTGGATAATAAGCTACATCCGCTAATTCTTCTTCAATACGTAATAATTGATTGTATTTTGCCATACGATCAGAACGTGAAGCTGAACCTGTTTTGATTTGCCCACAGTTTAATGCTACTGCTAAATCTGCAATGGTATTATCTTCTGTTTCTCCTGAGCGGTGACTCATTACAGAAGTATATCCTGCATTGTGTGCCATGTTTACTGCTGCAATTGTTTCTGTTAAGGTACCTATTTGATTTACTTTAATTAAAATTGAATTTGCAATACCATTTTCAATTCCTTTTGATAAACGCTCTACATTAGTAACAAACAAATCGTCTCCTACTAACTGAACTTTATCTCCTACTTTCTCCGTTAACATTTTCCATCCATCCCAATCATTTTCATCCATTCCATCTTCAATAGAAATAATAGGATATTTCTCACATAACTCTGCTAAATAAGTGGCTTGTTCTTCAGAAGTTCTAACTGCTCCTTTGTTTCCTTCAAACTTGGTGTAGTCGTATTTTCCATCTACAAAAAATTCAGCTGAAGCACAATCCAATGCAATCATAACTTCTTCTCCAAATTTATATCCTGCATTTTTAGTTGCTAAAGCAATCGTTTCAATGGCATCTTCAGTTCCTTCTAAAGTTGGGGCAAAACCTCCTTCATCACCTACTGCTGTAGACAAGTTACGATCATGCAACACCTTCTTTAAATTATGAAAAATTTCAGAACCAACTTGCATTGCTTCAGTAAAGTTTTGAGCCTTTACTGGCATAACCATAAATTCTTGGAATGCAATCGGGGCATCTGAATGTGAACCTCCATTGATGATGTTCATCATAGGAACTGGTAATGTATTTGCTGAAACTCCACCAACATATCGATATAAAGGTAATCCTAATTCATTTGCTGCTGCTTTTGCTGCTGCTAATGAAACACCTAAAATAGCATTTGCTCCTAAAACTGATTTATTTGGAGTTCCATCTAAATTAATCATTAATTGATCGATCATGTTTTGTTCAAATACTGATACTCCTAATAACTCTTGTGCTATAACAGTGTTTACGTTTTCAACTGCCTTTAGTACACCTTTACCCATATAACTATCACCTCCATCACGTAACTCAACAGCTTCATGTTCTCCTGTAGAAGCTCCTGATGGTACCGCTGCTCTACCTACTACACCGTTTTCAGTAGTTACATCTACTTCAACTGTTGGATTTCCTCTTGAATCAAAAATTTGACGTGCATGAATGTTTATTATGATACTCATAGTGTTTATTTTTTACTCTTGTACTAAGCTAAGAGTGGTGTGAAATTTATTTTTAATTATAGATTCCCGTGAACTAATATTCACGGGAATTTCTTTATTTTTTATTTATTTTAAGCTTTTACTTTTTTGATGTTTTCTATAAACTGATCAAATAAGTATTCTGCATCGTGTGGACCTGGACTTGCTTCCGGGTGATATTGTACCGAAAATACATTTTTAGATTTCATTCTAATACCTGCTACTGTATTATCATTTAAATGTACATGTGTAATTTCCACATCAGGATGCGCTTCTGTTTCTTCTCTATTGATAGCAAAACCGTGGTTTTGAGAAGTAATTTCTCCTTTTCCTGTCAATAAATTTTTAACAGGATGATTAATTCCTCTGTGACCATTGTGCATTTTATATGTTGAAATACCGTTTGCTAATGCAATAACTTGATGCCCTAAACAGATTCCGAACAATGGTAAATCTTTATCTATAATCTCTTTTGCTGTCTTTTGAGCTTCTTCTAAAGGCTCAGGGTCACCAGGACCGTTAGAAATAAAATATCCATCTGGATTAAAATCGCTCATTTGCTCGAAACTTGCATTGTATGGATATACTTTAATGTATGCTCCTCTTTTTGCTAAATTTCGTAAGATATTTTTCTTAATACCTATATCTAAGGCTGATATTTTAATTGGAGCATTTTCGTCACCTACAAAATAAGGTTCTTTGGTTGATACTTTTGAAGCTAATTCTAACCCTTCCATATTAGGAATCTCAGCTAATTGCTTCTTAAGTTCATCAATTTTATCTACTTCTGTTGATATAATAGCGTTCATAGCTCCATTATCTCTAATGTAAGATACTAACGCACGTGTATCAACATCTGAAATAGCTACTAAATTGTGCTTTTCAAACCAATCGAATAAGTTACCGTCAGAATCTACACGAGAATGTGTAAAACTAAAGTTACGACAAATTAAACCTGAAATTTTGATTCCGTCTGATTCTACTTCTTCATTATTAACTCCATAATTACCAATATGAGCATTGGTAGCTACCATTAATTGTCCGAAGTAAGAAGGATCTGTGAAAATTTCTTGGTATCCTGTCATACCGGTATTAAAACAAATTTCTCCTGTTGCGGTTCCTTCTATTCCAATAGATTTCCCGTAGAAAATAGTTCCGTCTGCTAACAGAACTAGTGCTTTTTTACGTGTTTGATATTTCATTTAGTGTGTTGTGTAATTTGTTTGCAAAAATATATAAAAAAAGGGACAAACATTAAATGTTTATCCCTTTGATATAATTTATAAAAATTCTCATTTTTATTCTTCTTCTTGTGAAGTTTTAGTTTCAACAGCTGCAGCTTCAGTTTTCTTCGCTCCACCACGACGGCTACGACGAGTACTCTTTTTAGCTTTGTTTCCTTTTGGATTGTATAACTCGTTGTAATCAACTAATTCTACCATTGCCATAGGAGCGTTATCTCCTTGACGGTTTCCTAACTTGATAATACGAACATATCCTCCTGGTCTGTCTGCTACTTTTACAGAAATTTCTTTGAATAATTCTGTAACAGCTTCCTTGCTACGTAAGTAACTAAATACTACACGACGGTTGTGAGTTGTATCGTCTTTAGATTTTGTAATTAAAGGTTCTACAAACTTACGTAAAGCTTTCGCTTTAGCTTCAGTAGTATTAATTCGCTTGTGCTCGATTAAAGAACAAGCCATGTTAGATAACATCGCTTTTCTGTGCGCTGTTTTTCTTCCTAAATGATTAAATTTCTTTCCGTGTCTCATGACATTTGGTTTTAGCTCTCATCTTGCTACTACCCTATTTTAGAGGAGCAAACTATGAAAGGTTAATCTTTATCTAATTTGTATTTGCTTAAATCCATTCCGAAACTTAAACCTTTGTTAGCCACTAACTCATCTAATTCAGTTAATGATTTTTTACCAAAGTTTCTGAACTTCATTAAATCGCTTTTGTTGAATGATACTAAATCTCCTAAAGTATCTACTTCTGCTGCTTTTAAACAGTTTAAAGCACGAACAGATAAATCCATATCAACTAATTTCGTCTTTAATAACTGACGCATATGTAATGATTCTTCATCATATGTTTCAGTTTGTGCGATTTCATCTGCCTCTAAAGTGATACGCTCGTCAGAGAATAACATAAAGTGGTGGATTAAAATCTTAGCTGCTTCAGTTAAGGCATCTTTAGGATTGATAGATCCATCAGTATCGATATCGAAAACTAATTTTTCGTAATCGGTCTTTTGTTCTACACGGAAATTTTCAACAGCATATTTTACATTCTTTATTGGAGTGTAAATGGAATCTGTAAAAATTGTTCCTAAAGGAGCACCAGCTCTTTTGTTTTCTTCTGCTGGTACAAAACCTCTACCTTTTTCAATGGTAATTTCAGCATTTAACGTTACCGATTTATCCATGTTACAAATTACTAAATCTGGATTTAGTACTTGGAAACCTGAAATGAACTTTTGTAAGTCACCAGCTGTTAATTGCTCTTGCCCTGATATTGCTATAGAAACTGTTTCTCTATCTGATTCTTCAATCTGTTTCTTAAAACGTACTTGCTTTAAGTTTAAGATGATTTCAGTTACATCTTCTACAACACCTTGAATTGTTGAAAACTCATGATCAACTCCGTCAATACGTAATGATGTAATGGCAAATCCTTCTAGAGAAGATAATAATACTCTTCTTAAAGCGTTACCAACTGTTAATCCAAAACCTGGTTCAAGAGGTCTGAACTCGAATCTCCCTGAAAAATCAGTAGATTCAATCATTATTACTTTATCAGGCTTTTGAAAATTTAAAATTGCCATATTTTTTTCTTCGTTTTAATTGTTATCCAGTTGCGCGGTTTATAAGTGTGAAGAAATACGAATAAACCCTTTGGCTGAATACCAATATTATTAATTTATTACTTAGAGTATAATTCTACGATTAACTGCTCTTTGATATTCTCAGGAATTTGTAATCTTTCTGGTACTTTTACAAATGTTCCAGATTTTTGATCAGCGTTCCAAGTTAACCATTCGTAAACATTACTATTAGCTGCTAAAGCATTTTCAATAGCTTCTAACGACTTAGATTTTTCTCTTACTGCTACTACATCTCCCTCTTTTAATCTATAAGATGGAATGTTAACGATATCTCCGTTAACTGTAATGTGACGGTGAGATACTAACTGACGTGCAGCTCTACGTGAATTAGCAACTCCTAAACGGTATACTACGTTATCTAAACGAGATTCACATAATTGTAATAAGATTTCACCTGTTACTCCTTGAGAAGCTGATGCTTTTTTGAAAAGGTTACGGAACTGACGCTCTAAAATACCATAGGTATATTTAGCTTTTTGCTTCTCCATTAACTGGATTGCATATTCTGATTTTTTACCTCTTCTTTTACCAACTCCATGTTGTCCTGGAGGGTAATTTCTTTTTTCGAAGTTCTTATCGTCTCCGAAAATTGCCTCGCCAAATTTACGAGCAATTTTAGTTTTTGGTCCTGTATATCTTGCCATTTCTAATAAAAATTAGTAGGGATTATGAATTAAGGCTTACTCCTTCGATAATCTTTAAATCCTACTGTGTTAAAATACTTATTTTTTGCGCACAAAAGTACGCCAAATAAAGTATAAGTTGAATTAATTCAACTTATACTCTTCTTCTTTTAGGTGGACGACATCCGTTGTGAGGAATTGGAGTAACATCAATGATTTCTGTTACTTCGATACCAGCATTGTGGATAGATCTGATTGCAGATTCTCTACCGTTACCTGGTCCTTTAACGTACACTTTTACTTTACGTAAACCTGCTTCTTTAGCAACGTTTGCACAATCTTCTGCCGCTAACTGAGCTGCGTAAGGAGTGTTCTTTTTAGAACCTCTGAAGCCCATTTTCCCTGCAGATGACCAAGAAATAACGTCACCTTTTTTGTTTGTTAAAGAAATAATAATATTGTTGAAAGATGCAGTTACGTGCGCTTCACCAACTGACTCTATTACAACTTTACGTTTTTTTGTTACTTTAGACTTTGCCATAATTCTTTACTATTAGTAAAAAATAATCATTGATTATTTTTTCTTGTTAGCTACAGTTTTTCTCTTACCTTTTCTTGTACGAGAGTTATTCTTTGTTCTTTGTCCACGTAATGGTAAACCAAGTCTGTGACGAATACCTCTTTGACATCCGATGTCCATTAAACGTTTAATGCTTAATTGAACCTCAGAACGTAACTCACCTTCAATAGTGTAAGTTCCAACTTGCTCACGAATTGCTGCAATTTGATCATCAGTCCAGTCTTGAACTTTGATACTTTCATCTATATTGGCAGCAGCTAAAACTTCTTTAGCTCTGCTTCTTCCTATACCAAAGATGTAAGTTAAAGCGATAACACCTCTTTTATTCTTTGGAATATCTATACCTGCGATTCTTGCCATAACTACCCTTGTCTTTGTTTAAATCTAGGATTCTTTTTGTTAATTACATATAATCTGCCTTTTCTGCGTACAATTTTGCAGTCGGCACTTCTTTTCTTTAATGATGCTCTTACTTTCATCAGTGTGTGTTTTTAATATCTGTAAGTAATTCTTGCCTTTGATAAATCATACGGACTCATTTCTAACTTTACCTTATCTCCTGGCAATAGTTTGATATAATGCATACGCATTTTTCCTGAAATATGAGCCGTAACAATATGTCCGTTCTCTAATTCTACTCGAAACATTGCATTTGATAATGCTTCTGTAATGGTTCCGTCTTGTTGAATTGCTGGTTGTTTAGCCATATTATTTTAATGATTTTCTGTTACTGTTACCTGTTTTCATTAAACCATCATAACGACTGTTTAATAAATACGAGTTTATTTGCTGAATAGTATCTATTGCTACTCCTACCATAATGATTAATGATGTTCCTCCGTAAAACATTGCCCAGTTTTGAGTAACTCCAAACTTTACAACGATTGCAGGTAAAATAGATAAAGCAGCTAAGAATATAGATCCTGGTAATGTAATTTTCGACAATACTGAATCTAAAAAGTTCGCTGTTTCTTCACCTGGTTTATATCCTGGAACAAAACCATTACTTCTCTTTAAGTCTTCCGCCATTTTATTCGTTGGAATAGTAATCGCAGTATAAAAGTAACTAAAGACAATAATTAATAAAGCAAATATAACGTTATACCATAAACCGAAATTATCAGTTAAACTGTTTAATGCTGGGTACTTTTGACCTAATGCTATTGGTAAAAACATAATAGCTTGTGCAAAAATAATTGGCATTACTCCAGCTGCATTCAACTTTAATGGAATGTACTGTCTTGCGCCATCAACATCTTTAATGTTTGTAACTGCTGTACGACGTGCGTATTGAACGGCTACTTTACGTACTGCTGTAACTAATAATACGGTTAACAAGATTACTACAAACCAAACTATTAATTCGATTAAAATCATCATAATTCCTCCAGCGCCTGCAGTTTGCTTTGAAACTAATTCTTGGATAAATGCTGCTGGGAAGTTCGCGATGATACCTACAGTAATTAATAATGATATTCCATTACCAACACCTTTATCAGTAATACGCTCTCCTAACCACATCGCAAAAATTGTTCCTGCACTTAAAAGAATAATTGATGATATCCAAAATGTTGCTCCTGTTACTAAAAATGCTTCTTGCGGCAATCCCATTTGATTTTGGATTACTCCAATATAGGTTGGCGCCTGAAACAAAGTAATAGCAATCGTAAGCCATCTTGTTATTTGCGTAATCTTCTTACGTCCACTTTCTCCATCCTTTTGTAATTTTTGTAAATATGGTACCGCAATACCCATTAACTGAACTACAATAGAAGCAGAAATATAAGGCATTATACCAAGTGCCATAACTGACGCTCTAGCAAATGCCCCACCTGTAAATGCGTTTAATAAACCTAAAAGTCCACCGTCAGTACTGTCTTTTAATGCTGCTAACTGAGTAGGATCAATTCCTGGTAATGGAACTGCTGCCATGAAACGGTAAACAGCGATTAAACCTAAGGTTAAAAGTAATTTCTCTTTTAACTCTTCAATCTTCCAAATGTCTTTTAAAGTATTTATAAAATTCATCATTTACAATTCTTATAATGTTACTGCTTCACCTCCTGCTGCTTCGATAGCTGCTTTAGCTGATGCTGTAAATTTATGTACAGTTATATTTAATTTAGCTTTTAACTCTCCACCACCTAATATTTTTACTAAGTCGTTTTTACGAGCTAATCTGTTTTCTACTAAAACATCTAAATTTACTGTATCTGTTATCTTTCCGTTATCTACTAATGATTGTAACTTGTCTAAATTTACACCAACATACTCTTTACGATTAATGTTAGTGAAACCAAATTTAGGCACACGTCTTTGAAGTGGCATTTGTCCTCCTTCAAATCCTATTTTACGAGAATAACCAGAACGAGATTTAGCTCCTTTATGTCCTCTTGTAGAGGTGCCTCCGTGACCAGAACCTTCTCCACGAGCGATTCTTTTACCGCTTTTTGTAGATCCTGCTGCTGGTTTTAAGTTGTGTAAACTCATCTTTATATTGTCTTATTTAATTTCTTCAACAGAAACTAAGTGTGAAACTTTACTTACCATACCCAAAATTGTAGCTGATGCTTCATGTTCTACAGTTTGGTTCATTTTACGTAAACCTAACGCCTCTAACGTTCTTTTTTGATTTTTAAGGCGACCGATTTGACTTTTTACTTGTGTAACTCTAATTTTACTCATCGTCTTAAATTTTAACCGTTAAAAACTTTCTCTAAAGATATACCTCTTTGCTTAGCAATAGTAGCAGCACTACGTAATTGTAATAAAGCATCAAAAGTTGCTTTTACTACGTTGTGAGGGTTTGATGATCCTTGAGACTTTGATAATACGTCTTTAATACCTACAGCTTCTAATACTAAACGTACAGCACCACCGGCAATAACCCCGGTACCGTGTGAAGCAGGCTTGATGAATACTTTTGCTCCACCAAATTTACCTTTTTGTTCGTGTGGTAATGTTCCTTCTAAAATAGGGATACGTACTAAATTTTTCTTTGCATCTTCTACTGCTTTAGCAATTGCAGAAGAAACGTCTTTAGACTTCCCTAATCCGTGACCTACAACACCGTTACCATCTCCTACTACTACGATTGCAGAGAATCCGAATGCTCTACCCCCTTTAGTTACTTTGGTAACACGTTGTACACCTACTAATTTATCTACAAGCTCTAATCCGCTTGGTTTTACTCTTTCTACGTTTTTATATCCTAACATAATATAATTTCTTAAAATTTTAAACCAGCTTCTCTTGCAGCGTCTGCTAATACTTTAACTCTTCCGTGGTATAAATATCCGTTACGGTCAAAAGCAACAGTATCAACACCAGCCTTTACAGCTTTTTCAGCAATAGCTTTACCTACAGCTGTAGCCGCTTCTGCTTTAGAACTAGATGTAATTTCTTTATCTCTTGATGATGCAGATGCTAATGTAACACCAGCAACGTCATCGATTAACTGAGCATAGATTTCTTTGTTACTTCTAAAAACTGATAACCTTGGTTTTTCAGCTGTACCTGTAACAATCTTTCTAATTCTATGCTTAATTCGTTGTCTTCTTTCAAGCTTTGATAATGCCATAATAATTTCTCTTATTTATTATGCAGATTTACCTGCTTTTCTTCTTAATACTTCTCCTACAAACTTAATTCCTTTTCCTTTGTAAGGTTCTGGCTTACGGAATGAACGAATTTTTGCTGCAACTTGACCAACTAATTGTTTGTCATGTGAAGTTAATTTCACGATTGGGTTCTTACCTTTTTCAGATACTGTTTCAACCTTAACCTCTGGAGCTAAATCTATTACAATATTGTGAGAGAAACCTAAGGCTAAATCTAACTTTTGACCTTGGTTAGATGCTCTATAACCAACACCTACTAACTCTAACTCTTTAGTAAATCCTTTGCTTACTCCTTCAACCATATTATTGATTAAAGCACGGTATAAACCATGTGCAGCTCTATGATCTTTACTTTCTGATGGTCTTTCTAAAGTGACAGTACCATCTTCAACTTTTACAGTAATTCCAGACTTAATTTCTTGAGTTAACTCTCCTAATTTTCCTTTTACTGTAACCACATTTCCGTCTACTTTTACTTCAACACCTTGTGGCAATGCGATTGGATTCTTTCCTATTCTACTCATCTTACAAAATGTTTTTTAGTAAACGTAACATAATACTTCTCCACCAACGTTCTCTTGTCTTGCTTTTTTGTTTGTCATTACACCTTTTGATGTAGAAACAATAGCAATACCTAATCCGTTTAATACTCTTGGCATTTCTTTAGCGCCAACGTATCTACGTAAACCTGGTGTTGAAATTCTTTGAATCTTTCTGATTACTGATTCTTTCGTATCACGATCGTATTTTAAAGCTATCTTAATAGTTCCTTGAACTTTATCTTCATTGAACTGATAACTTAAAATGTAACCTTGATCGAACAAAATCTTCGTCATTTCCTTCTTCAACTTTGAAGCAGGAACTTCAACTACTCTGTGATTTGCTGCAATAGCATTTCTCACTCGAGTAAGAAAATCCGCGATTGGATCTGTATACATAGTTAATTAATTTTCGGTTTTGGTTTTTAGTCTCTTTATTTTATCAATGCAAATACTAAACCTGAAACCAGTTAATATTTATTTAATTGTTTTTTGAGTAAAATCTCGTAGGCATTATACCGTTTGATTGGTATTTACTTACAAGGCATAATTTACCCTATAAAAACAGTGTGCAAATATACATAAACTTTTTAAAAATCAAACCTTTTTAATCATTATCATTTTTAGTATCAAAATATTACGTTTAAGTAAGCCTATTTTAATCTAAAATAAAGTTTACATATTCGGCAACTATAACCTTTATAAGCAAAAAAGGCGTATAACATTTTATAGTTATACACCTTTTGTTTACATATTAAAGAGCTGTTACCAGCTTGCCTTTTTTACTCCTGGAATTAATCCTTGGTTAGCCATTTCACGGAAAGTAACACGTGAAATTCCGAACTGACGCATATATCCTTTTGGACGTCCAGTTAGTTTACAACGGTTGTGCATTCTAATTGGTGATGCGTTTTTTGGTAACTTCTGTAATGCTTCATAGTCTCCAGCTTCTTTTAAAGCTTTTCTCTTTTCAGCATACTTAGCAACCATTTTAGCTCTTTTGCGCTCACGCGCTTTCATTGATTCTTTAGCCATCTTATTAATTCTTTTTAAATGGTAATCCTAATTCTCCTAATAATGATTTAGCTTCTTTATCAGTGTTTGCAGATGTTACAAATGTAATATCCATACCACTAATTTTTTTCACTTGATCAATATTAATCTCTGGGTAGATGATTTGTTCAGTAATACCTAAGTTGTAATTACCTCTACCATCAAAACCATTTGCTTTGATTCCGTTAAAGTCTCTTACACGTGGTAAAGAAGCTGTAACTAATCTATCTAAAAATTCATACATTTTATCACCTCTTAACGTAACTTTTGCACCAATTGGCATTCCTTTACGTAATTTGAAGTTTGCAACGTCTTTTTTAGAGATTGTAGATACTGCCTTTTGACCTGTAATAGTAGTTAACTCGTCAATAGCGTATTCTATTAATTTCTTATCTGCTATAGCTGCACCAACACCTTTACTTACAACGATCTTTTGTAATTTAGGTACTTGCATTACATTGCTATAACCAAATTCATCAGTAAGAGCTTTGATAACTCTGCTCTTGTACTCTTCTTTTAATCTTGGTACGTAACTCATTGTTATATTGCTTTATCTGATTTTCTTGAAACTCTTACTTTCTTATCTCCTTCTACTTTATATCCAACTCTTACTGCTTCACCGTTTTCGATTAAAGCAACGTTTGATACGTGTAATGGAGCTTCTTTCTTTACAATTCCTCCTTGTGGATTTGCAGCGCTTGGTTTAGTGTGTTTAGACACCATGTTTACACCTTCTACTACTACTCTATCCTTATCTTTAAGAATTTGTAAAACTTTTCCTTCAGATCCTTTGTGATCTCCTGCTATAACTTTAACAGTATCTCCTGATTTAATTTTAAATTTTTTCATTTTAAAATCTGATTTTATAACACCTCAGGTGCTAATGATACTATTTTCATAAATTGTTTCTCACGTAATTCACGAGCCACAGGTCCAAATACACGAGTTCCTCTCATTTCCTCAGTAGGATTTAAAAGTACACAAGCATTATCATCAAATCTGATATATGATCCGTCTTTACGTCTAACTTCTTTCTTAGTACGAACAACAACTGCACGAGATACTTGACCTTTCTTTACAGTTCCGTTTGGAGTTGCAGATTTTACCGATACTACGATTTTATCTCCAACGCTAGCGTAACGCTTTTTTGTTCCTCCTAAAACTCTAATCACTAAAACTTCTTTTGCTCCAGTGTTATCTGCGACTTTTAATCTTGATTCTGTCTGTAACATATTATTTAGCTCTTTCTAGGATTTCTACTAATCTCCAACGTTTAGATTTACTCATAGGACGTGTTTCCATGATCCTTACAGTATCACCTTCGTTGCAATCGTTATTCTCGTCATGTGCAACGTACTTCTTAGTCTTTAATACGAACTTTCCGTACATTGGGTGCTTTACTCTTTTTACCTCGTTTACAACAATAGATTTCTCCATTTTGTTACTAGATACTACACCGATTCTCTCTTTTCTAAGATTTCTTTTTTCCATCTTTAAAACTGACTAGAATTATTGTAATTCTCTTTTAGTTAACTCTGTAGCAATTCTTGCTACAGTTTTTCTTAAGCTACGTAACTCTAATGGGTTTTCCAATGGAGTTATGGCGTGAGCCATCTTAAGATCAGTATAATTTTTCTTCAACGCCCCTAGCTTTTCTTGTAAGTCAGCTGTTGATAATTCTTTAATTTCTGATTGTTTCATGATCTAATAGAATTAAGCGTTATAATCAAAATCTCTTGCTATTACAAACTTCGTTTTTACAGGAAGTTTTTGCGCTGCTAAACGTAAAGCTTCTTTTGCTACTTCCATTGGTACACCACCAATTTCAAACAAAATTCTACCTGGTTTTACAACTGCTACAAAGTGGTCTGGTGCACCTTTACCTTTACCCATACGTACCTCTAAAGGTTTCTTAGTTATTGGTTTGTCTGGGAAAATTTTAATCCAAAGTTGCCCCTCTCTTTTCATATAACGAGTTGCCGCAATACGAGCTGCCTCTATTTGACGAGAGGTAAGTAAGTTCTGGTCTAATGATTTGATACCAAACATTCCGTTAGAAAGTTGAGTACCTCTACCAGAGTTACCTTTCATATTTCCTTTCGCCTTCTGTACCTTACGGTATTTTACTCTTTTTGGCTGTAACATTGTTAATTTCTTTTAAAAATTATTTTCTTCTGCGAGGTTGACGTTTACTACCACCTTTGTTTCCACTACCTTTTTGCTTAGATAGTCCAACTAATGGAGATAATTCACGTTTTCCATAAACCTCACCTTTCATAATCCATACTTTCACACCGATTCTTCCGTATGTAGTATGTGCTTCAACAAGTGCATAATCGATATCTGCTCTGAAGGTAGAAAGAGGAATTCTTCCTTCTTTGTAATGCTCAGAACGTGCCATTTCAGCTCCGTTTAAACGACCTGATAATTGCACTTTAATTCCTTCTGCATTCATTCTCATTGCAGCAGCAATAGCCATTTTAGTAGCTCTCTTATAAGAAATTCTGTTTTCGATTTGACGTGCGATACTAGCTGCAACTAATTTTGCATCTAATTCTGGACGCTTAATTTCGAAAATGTTAATTTGAACTTCTTTACCAGTAATTTTCTTAAGCTCTTCTTTTAACTTGTCTACCTCTTGACCTCCTTTACCAATAATGATACCTGGACGTGCAGTAGTGATAGTAACGGTTACAAGTTTTAAAGTACGCTCAATAATAACTCTTGATACACTTGCTTTAGATAATCTAGCGTATAAATACTTTCTTATCTTATCATCTTCAGCAATCTTATCTCCGTAGTCATTTCCACCATACCAGTTAGATTCCCATCCTCTGATAATTCCTAAACGATTTCCTATTGGATTTGTCTTTTGTCCCATTTCTACTTTGATTAATTACTGTTATTTTTAGTTCCTAACTCTAAAGTTACGTGATTAGAACGCTTACGAATTCTGTGTGCACGACCTTGTGGAGCTGGTCTTAACCTTTTTAACATACCTGCGCTATCAACACAAATTGATTTTACGTATAATCCAGCATCTTCGATACTTGCATCTTCATTTTTAGCTTGCCAGTTAGCAATAGCTGATAATAATAACTTTTCTAAGTTACGTGATGCTTCTTTTGGACTGAACTTTAAGATTTGTAAAGCTTTTTCAACTTCAACTCCTCTTACTAAATCTGCTACCAAGCGCATTTTTCTTGGTGATGTAGGACAATTAGTTAACTTAGCGAAAGCTCTAGACTTTCTAGCTTCTTTTAACTGTGTTGCCATGTTATGTTTACGACTTCCCATAATTTCCTACTATTTTTTACCTTTATTTTTTGCACCAGCGTGCCCTCTAAATGAGCGTGTTGGTGAAAATTCGCCTAATTTATGACCTACCATGTTTTCAGTAACGTAAACTGGTACAAACTGACGTCCGTTGTGAACTGCAATTGTTTGCCCTACGAAATCAGGAGTAATCATACTTGCTCTAGACCAAGTTTTGATAACTGACTTACTGCCTGCTTCTACGTTAGCTAACACTTTTTTCTCTAACTTATAGTGAACGTAAGGTCCTTTTTTTAATGATCTTGCCATGGTTTATTATTTCTTTCTACGTTCTACGATATACTTATTACTAGCTTTGGTCTTTGATCTAGTCTTAAATCCTTTAGCAGGAATACCGTTTCTAGATCTTGGATGCCCTCCAGAAGAACGTCCTTCACCACCTCCCATTGGGTGATCAACTGGGTTCATTCTAACAGCATTTGTTCTTGGTCTTCTTCCTAACCATCTACTTCTACCTGCTTTACCTGAAACTAATAACTGGTGGTCTGAGTTAGACACTACTCCAATTGTAGCCATACAAGTTAATAAGATAAATCTTGTTTCTCCAGAAGGTAATTTAACTGTTGCATATTTACCTTCTTTTGCAACTAACTGAGCAAAAGCTCCAGCAGAACGAGCCATAACAGCTCCTTGACCTGGGTGTAATTCAATACAAGAAATTGTAGTACCTAATGGAATTTCACTTAAGTACATAGCATTTCCAACTTCTGGAGACGCTTCTTTTCCTGAAATGATTGTTTGACCTACTTTTAATCCGTTTTGCGCAATCACATAACGCTTCTCACCATCAGCATAACTAACTAATGCAATAAATGCAGTACGGTTTGGATCGTACTCAATAGTTTTTACTGTTGCAGGAACACCTTGCTTATCTCTTTTAAAATCGATAATACGGTATTTTTGTTTATGACCTCCACCGATATTACGTGTAGTCATTCTACCCTGGTTGTTTCGACCTCCAGATCGTTTTTTCGGAGCTAATAAAGATTTCTCCGGCTTATCAGTAGTAATGGTGTCGAACCCATTTACAACTCTAAAACGCTGACCTGGTGTTATTGGTTTTAATTTTCTAACTGACATTCTGTCTTTTCTTAAAGATTGTTATAAAAATCAATAGTTTCTCCTTCAGCTAACTGAACGATTGCTTTCTTGTATCCACCTGTTAATCCAGTAACTAAACCTTTTTTAGTGTATTTAGTTTTTCTTTGTGCTGGATAATTCATTGTTTTTACAGATTCAATCGCTACACCATAAGCAGCTTCTACAGCTCCTTTGATTTCTAATTTGTTAGCTTTCTTATTTACAACAAATGTATAACGGTTGTTTAACTCGCTATCATTTGTAGCTTTTTCTGTAATAATAGGTTTAATTAAAATACTCATCTTGTTCCCTATTTACTTAAATTAGACTCAATTCCTTCTAGAGAGCTTTCAGAAATAACAACTTTATTAGCATTTAAAACGCTATATGTGTTAATACCTGAAGCATCTACTACTTTAGAACCTTTTAAGTTACGAGATGATAAGTAAACGTTCTTACTTTCTTCACCTAATACGAATAAAGACTTTTTAGCGTCTAATTCTAAAGCTTTTAATACATTGATAAACTCTTTAGTTTTTGGAGCTTCAAAGTTGAAGTCTTCTACAACTACTAAATTGTTTTCTTTTGCTTGAATACTTAAAGCTGACTTACGTGCTAAACGCTTTAAGTTTTTATTTAACTTAAAAGAATAGTTTCTTGGTCTTGGACCAAACATACGTCCACCACCTCTAAAAACACCAGACTTGATACTACCCGCACGAGCCGTACCAGTTCCTTTTTGTTTTTTTATCTTTCTTGTACTACCAGCAATCTCAGCTCTTTCTTTCGATTTATGAGTACCTTGTCTTTGATTAGCCAAATACTGCTTTACATCTAAATAAATCGCGTGATCATTTGGCTCAATTCCGAATACCTCGCTAGAAAGTTCAACTTTTCTACCAGTATCTTTTCCTGTAATATCTAATACTGCTACTTTCATTATTTCTCGATAGTTACATAAGAGTTTTTGTGACCAGGAATTGCTCCTTTTACAACGATAAGATTCTTATCTGCAACCACTTTTAAAACTCTTAAATTTTGAACTTTTACTTTGTCTCCACCCATACGACCTGCCATACGCATTCCTTTGAATACTCTTGCAGGGTATGATGCTGCACCAATTGAACCTGGAGCTCTTAAACGGTTATGTTGACCGTGAGTTGCTTGTCCAACCCCGCCAAAACCATGACGTTTAACAACACCTTGAAAACCTTTACCTTTAGAAACTCCTGATACATCAACGAATTCTCCTTCAGCAAAGTGTTCAACAGTAATTGAGTCACCTAATTTGTACTCACCTTCGAATCCTTGGAACTCAACGACTTTTCTCTTAGCAGATGTACCAGCTTTTTTAAAGTGACCATCTAAAGCTTTATTAGAGCTTTTTGCTTTTTTGTCATCGAAACCAAGTTGTAACGCGTTATAGCCGTCAACCTCTTCGGTTCTGACTTGGGTAACAACGCAAGGACCTGCTTCGATTACAGTACAAGGAATATTCTTCCCGTTTTCATCGAATAAGCTGGTCATTCCTACTTTTCTTCCTATTAACCCAGACATATTTGTTAATTTTCAGACGATAGATTTAATTTATCCAGCGCGTCTATTAATAAAATAAATTTTTGAAACAAATGTTTCTTGTTTTCCTTCAAATTCCTCAAAAAAAAAGAGCGAAAAACATCTTCACTCTTTGAATTTGTTTTACCGTTTTTCCTTCGCGAAACCCTCAGGACATGTCATTTCTGAATACTTTCCAGAAATTTACACACTCCGAAAACTAAAATTTCGGTGTGCAAAAGTATAAAAAACTTTCGGCTTAACAAAATTAAACCGAAAGTTATTGATTTACTTATACTTTGATCTCAACTTCAACTCCACTTGGTAACTCAAGTTTCATTAACGCATCAATAGTTTTTGAAGAAGAACTATAAATGTCTAATAATCTCTTGTAAGCAGATAATTGAAATTGCTCTCTAGATTTTTTGTTTACGTGTGGTGAACGTAACACTGTAAAAATCTTTTTATTTGTTGGTAAAGGAATTGGACCGTTTACTACAGCTCCAGTACTCTTTACTGTCTTTACGATTTTCTCAGCAGACTTGTCTACTAAATTATAATCGTAAGATTTTAACTTTATTCTAATTTTTTGACTCATCTTAATTAACCTTTAGCGTTTGCGATTACTTCTTCTGAAATGTTGCTTGGAGTTTCTGCATAGTGAGAAAATTCCATTGTAGAAGTTGCTCTACCTGAAGATAATGTTCTTAAAGAAGTAACATATCCAAACATTTCTGATAAAGGAACGATTGCTCTAACTACTTTAGATCCAGCACGATCGCTCATATCGTTTACTTGTCCTCTTCTTCTGTTTAAGTCTCCAACGATATCTCCCATGTTCTCCTCTGGAGTTAACACTTCTAATTTCATCATTGGTTCCATGATTACAGCTCTTGCAGCTTTTGCAGCAGCTTTATAACCTAACTTAGCCGCTAATTCGAATGATAATTGATCAGAATCTACAGGGTGGAAAGATCCATCCTTTAAAGTAATCTTCATCGAATCCATTTCGTAACCAGCTAAAGGACCATTTTTCATTGCTTCTTTGAATCCTTTTTCTACTGACGGTACAAATTCCTTAGGAACGTTACCACCTTTAATAATAGACTCAAATTGTAATCCTGTTACACCTTCATCAGCAGGCTCCATAGTAAATACAATATCAGCAAACTTACCACGTCCACCAGATTGCTTTTTGTAAACCTCTCTGTGATCTGCGGTAGCAGTTAAAGCTTCTTTGTACTCTACTTGTGGTTGTCCTTGATTTACTTCAACCTTAAACTCACGCTTTAAACGGTCTACAATAATATCTAAGTGTAACTCTCCCATTCCTGAAATAACAGTTTGCCCTGAAGCTTCATCTGTTTTCACAGTAAACGTTGGATCTTCTTCAGCTAATTTAGCCAAAGCCATACCTAACTTATCTACATCAGCCTTAGTTTTAGGCTCAACAGCGATACCGATTACTGGATCTGGGAAATCCATAGATTCTAAAACGATTGGGTGTTTTTCGTCAGATAACGTATCACCTGTTTTAATATCTTTAAATCCTACTGCTGCTCCAATATCTCCAGCTTCGATAAAATCGATTGCGTTTTGCTTATTAGAGTGCATTTGGTAAATACGTGAAATACGTTCTTTTTTACCTGAACGATTATTTAACACATAAGAACCTGCATCTAAGTGACCAGAATACGCACGGAAGAACGCTAAACGACCTACGAAAGGATCGGTAGCAATTTTAAATGCTAAAGCTGAGAATGGTGCTTTTGCATCTGGCTTACGCATTTCTTCTTCACCTGTATCTGGGTTAGTACCGATAATATTATCTCTGTCTACAGGAGAAGGTAAGTAACGACATACAGCATCTAACAAGAACTGTACACCTTTATTTTTAAATGAAGAACCACATACCATTGGAATGATAGACATATCCATTACAGCAGCTCTTAATGCAGTGTGCACTTCTTCTTCTGTAATTGAATCTTCATCTTCCATGTACTTCTCTAATAAGTTTTCGTCATAAGCAGCAACCTCTTCGATTAACTTACCACGTAACTCACGAGCTTCTTCTTTTAATTCTTCTGGAATATCTACAACATCGAAAGTTGATCCATAATTATCATCATGCCATACAATAGCACGGTTTTTAACTAAATCAACAATTCCTTTAAAATCTGCTTCATCACCAATATTTAATACGATTGGCACTGCATTAGACTTTAACATGTCTTTTACTTGCTGACAAACCGCTAAAAAGTTAGCTCCTTGACGATCCATTTTGTTAACGAAACCGATACGAGGTACTTTATAGTTATCAGCTAATCTCCAGTTAGTTTCAGACTGTGGCTCAACTCCGTCAACTGCAGAGAATAAGAACACTAATCCATCTAACACACGTAATGAACGGTTTACCTCTACAGTAAAGTCAACGTGACCTGGAGTATCAATAATATTAAAATGATATCCTTTTGTTTCAGGTAATGGCTTTGCATTTTCCAAAGGAAACTGCCAAGTACAAGTAGTTGCAGCAGAAGTAATTGTAATACCTCTCTCTGCCTCTTGCTCCATCCAGTCCATTGTAGAAGCTCCATCGTGTACTTCTCCAATTTTATGAGACACTCCTGTATAGAAAAGGATACGCTCAGTTGTTGTTGTTTTACCAGCATCAATATGAGCAGCAATACCTATATTTCTTGTATATTTTAAATCTCTTGCCATTTCTTATTAAAATCTAAAGTGTGAGAATGCTTTATTTGCTTCAGCCATCTTATGAGTATCAACTCTTTTCTTAACAGCAGCTCCTTCCTCTTTAGCAGCAGCTAAAATCTCTGCAGCTAATCGTTGTGCCATTGTTTTTTCATTACGCTTACGCGCATAAGAGATCATCCATTTAATCGCCATAGAAACCTTACGGTCTGGACGAATTTGCATTGGAATTTGGAAAGTTGCACCACCAACACGGCGAGAACGAACTTCTACGTGAGGCATCACGTTAGATAAACCATCTTTCCACACTTCTAAAGCCGACTTTTCTTCGTCAGTTTTCTTTTCATTTACGATATCCATTGCATCGTAAAACACTTTGAACGCTACAGATTTCTTACCGTCCCACATTAAGTTATTCACAAAACGTGTAACTAATTGATCATTGAATCTAGGATCCGGTAACAAAACTCTTTTTTTAGCTCTTCTTTTCCTCATGTCTTTACATTAAAAAAGTTACTAATTAATTTTTACTTTTTGTCTTTTGGGCGTTTTGCACCGTACTTAGATCTACGTTGGGTTCTACCCTCAACTCCTGCAGTATCTAATGCTCCACGTACCACGTGATATTTAACACCTGGTAAATCTTTTACCCTTCCACCTCTAACTAATACTATCGAGTGCTCTTGCAAGTTGTGCCCCTCACCTGGAATATACGCGTTGATTTCGTTACCATTTGTTAAACGAACCCTTGCTACCTTACGCATTGCTGAGTTAGGTTTCTTAGGTGTAGTGGTATACACACGCGTACAAACTCCACGTCTTTGTGGACATGCTTGTAAAGCAGCCGATTTACTCTTCTTAGTTATTTTGGCTCTTCCTTTACGAACTAATTGTTGAATAGTTGGCATACTAAATTATTACTTGTTTTTAATTTGTACTTAAATTACTCTAATTTTAAGAGTGCGCAAATGTACGATAATTTTCTATTTATTCAAATATCAAGGAGTTATTTTTAAAACCTCTTTTAAAAAAACACCTACTCCTTGCCATAACCAGCTACTCAAAACCAAATAAACTAAGAACCTTAAAAAAAAACACAAACCACTATACAAGTGTTAAAAAAATACACATTCCTTAAAATAAAAAATAAAACAATAATTTTTAACTTAAAAACAAACACATAAACTAAAAATACATTAATATTTTTAGAATATTTTAACTAATACCTTGTTTTTTTAAGTTTTATTTATGATTTTTGACTCAATTAATTCAAATAATTACATAATGAAAACAAAGTTTAATGGAATTTTAACGCTATTTCTAGCGTTGATTGTGCAAATATCCTTTGCGCAAGAAAAAACAATTTCAGGTACAGTTTCCGATGGAACAGGGCCGCTACCTGGAGTTAATGTATTAATAAAAGGCACCACAACTGGAGTAGAAACTGACTTCGATGGAAAATTTTCTATTAAGGCAAAAACTGGAGATATTCTTGTTTTTAGTTTTGTAGGCATGAAAACTATTGAAAAAAAAGTAAGCCCTTCAAGCACTTTTAACATCTCTATGAGTAGCGACAATGTACTCGACGAAGTTGTTGTAACATCCCTAGGTATTAAAAGAGCTAAAAAGAGTTTAGGTTATGCCTCTCAAGAAATAAAAGGAGACAAGGTATCTACTGTTAAACTCAACAACGTTGTTAACTCATTATCTGGTAAAATTAGCGGTGTCCAAATTAAAGCCAATAATAACTTCGGAGGATCTTCCAATTTCTTAATTAGAGGTGTAAGCTCCCTAACAGGAAACAACCAGCCTTTGTTTATTGTTGACGGTATACCTATTTCTAACCAAATAGAAAATAGCGCTAACCAAAAAAACGGTAGAAGAGGTTTTGATTATGGTAATGCTGCTTCTGACATTAACCCTGACGATGTAGAATCTATCAATATTTTAAAAGGAGCTGCTGCCTCTGCTATTTACGGATCTAGAGGTGCCAATGGTGTTGTAATCATTACAACAAAAAAAGGAAAAGAAGGAAACATGAAAGTTAACGTTTCTTCTGGTATTACTCTAGGTAAAATAGACAGGTCTACTTTTTTAAAATACCAAGACAAGTACGGTGCTGGATATGGACCTTATTATGGTAGTACAGGATATTTTGAAGATATTGATGTTAACGGAGACGGAACAAGCGATTTAGCTGTTCCTACTTACGACGATGGTTCATTTGGAGCTCCTCTAGATGGATCTCTAGTGTACCAATGGGACGCTTTTGTTCCTGAACATCCAAATTTTCAAACAGCCACTCCATATGTTGCTGGTAAAAACACACCTGCTGACTTCTTCGAAACTTCACATCAGATTAACAACTCTGTCTCAATTTCTGGAAGCGAAGGTAAAGTAAGCTACAGACTAGGTTATACAAACTTTCAAAACAAAGGTATCTTACCTAACTCTAAGTTAGACAAAAACACTTTTAACTTTAACGGAACTTTAAAAGTTTCCGATAGACTATCTACTGGTGCTAATGCCAATTTTATTAATCAAGATGTTACAGGTAGAAACTCTACAGGTTACGGAGACAACTTAATGGCTCAATTTAGACAATGGTGGCAAGTAAATGTTGACATTAAAGATCAAAAGTATATTTACGACCTGACTGGTAAAAATTACAGTTGGAACCACGTAGGATCGGTTGGAGGATCACCTCTTAAACCTCAATACTGGGACAATCCATATTGGACTAGATATCAAAATTACCAATCTGATAATAGAAATAGATTTTTTGGAAATGCATTTGCAACATACAAAATAAACGACTGGTTAGACTTAACAGCTAAAGCTGCAGTTGACACATATTCTGAAGTTCGTGAAGACAGAAGAGCTGTTGGATCTGTTCCTACTGAATTTGGATTGACTGTTGGAGACCAAGGATCTGGTTACCAAAGAACTCAAATTAACTTTACTGAGTTCAATTACGACTTAATGTTAAACTTCAACAAAGACATATCTGACAAACTAAGTTTAAATGGTGTCTTAGGTATGAACATTAGAAAAGAGAAAAATCAGTATTGGAGAGCCTCAACTAATGGTGGTCTAGCCAACCCTGGGGTGTACTCTTTAAGAAACTCTGTTCTCCCTGTTAACTTGCCTGTAGAACGCCTAGCTGAAAAACAAGTTAATGGATATTACGCTCAAGCTACTTTAGGCTATGACAATAAACTTTTTATTGAACTTACAGATAGGTATGACGTATCATCTTCTCTACCTAGCGACAACAATAGCTATAATTACTATGCAGTTAGTGGTAGTTTTATTTTCTCTGAATTAATAAATGCAGACTGGCTTAACTACGGTAAATTTAGAGCTGGTTATGCAGAAGTAGGTAACGACTTACCTGCTAATAATGTTTATGACACGTATTCTGTGATAGATCATTTTGGTAGCGTAGCGTTAAGTTCTTTTGACGGCACAAAGAAGAATGAAAACCTAGTACCTGAAAGAACTAAAGAAATAGAACTTGGTATCGAAACCAGATTTTTAAGTAACCGATTAGGCTTAAACCTTTCTTGGTACAAAAAAGACACTGAAAACCAATTAATGCCAGTTACTACTACAGCCGCTACAGGCTTTACTAGTAGATGGGTTAATGCTGGTACCATTCAAAACAAAGGTTTTGAAGTTAGTCTTGATGGAAAAATAATTAAAACCAACGACTTCAAGTGGAACACTACTATTAATTGGTCTAAGAATGATAACTTAGTTAAAGAATTATATGCAGATGTAGAAAACATCCAACTTGCCTCATTCCAAGGTGGTGTTACTATTAATGCTACTAAAGGCCAGCCTTATGGAACGATTAGAGGAACTGGATTTGTATACGACGATAACGGCAATAAAGTAGTTGACAGTAATGGATACTACAAAGCTCAAGCTAACCAAATTATAGGAGACGCTAATCCTGATTGGAATGCAGGTATTACAAACACTCTTTCTTACAAAAATTTATCCTTAAGCTTTTTGATTGATATTCAAGAAGGAGGTGATGTATACTCTTTAGACCTTCATTATGGTCAAGGTACTGGTTTACCAACTTACACTGCAGCACTTAACGATTTAGGAAACCCTGTGAGAGATCCTGTTACATCAGGACCAGATAGTGGAGGTATTCTTAACCCTGGTGTTACAGAGGATGGACAACCTAATACAACTCGTGCTCCAGCCGATACATACGCAGGAGCTTTCTACTGGGGTAACTCAAGTAGAAACCCAGCTGCTCTTACTGTATACGATGCTTCATATATTAAACTAAGAGAGCTAAGTCTTAAGTACAACTTCCCTAAAACTTGGCTTCAAAATTCTGCAGTATCAGATGTAACAATATCTTTAGTAGGTAGAAATTTATGGATAATAGACAAAAATGTACCTTTTGCTGACCCAGAATCAGGATTAGGAGCAGGTAATGCACAAGGATACTTATCTGGATCATACCCTACTGTAAAAACAGTTGGTCTTAATGTTAATTTAGAATTTTAAAAGATTATGAAAAAAATATTTTTATTATTAATATCAACATTTTTAATGATTTCGTGTGTTGACGAAGATTTAAATATTGATAAGAAAAACCCGAGTCAAGTATCCGGAGCAACTCTTTTCGCCAATGGTACTAGGAACATGTTCGATTTAATGAACTCATGTAGCGTTAATGACAACGTCTTCAGACTATATGCTCAATACTGGGCACAAACAACTTACCCAGATGAAAGTCAATTTAATCAAACAGGAAGAAATATCGGAGGATCAATATGGAACACTCTTTACAGAGATGTTTTAAAAGATCTAGATGGGGCTAAGACTTCTGTAAAAAATTCAGTTGACAACCCTAACAAAGAAAATCAATTAGCAATCATAGAGTTTACTACAGTTTACGCATATAGCATCTTAGTAGATACTTTTGGAGATGTGCCATATACAGAAGCACTTGACCCAGACAACCCAACCCCAAAATACGATGATGCTGAAACAATTTATTTAGATTTGTTAGATAGACTATCAAAAGCTATTCAAACTATTGATACAAATGGAAACTTTGGTTTTGATGATTTTATTTATAACGGAGATATTTCTAAGTGGAAAAAAGCAGCTAATTCATTGATGTTAAGAATGGCAATGAGAGTAGCAGACTCTAACCCTACTGAATCTGTACAATATGCCAATTTAGCCTCAACTGATTTAATTCTTGACAATAACGACAACTTCTCCATCAACTATTTAGGAGCATCACCTAACACTAACCCTCTATACGTTAGCTTAGTACAGAGTGGACGTAATGATTTTGTTGCCGCTAACACTTTAGTAAACAAAATGCAACCTAGAGAATACTTAATCTACAATTCTTCTGATTTAGATGGTGATGGTGATATTGATGAAGATGATGAAGTAGAATACATAGACCCAGATTCTTTTACAAATACAGACCCTAGAATGTTTGTATATTTCAGGACAAATAAAGTAGTTCCAGAAGAATTAGAAATAACTGATTCAGATGACAATATAGTTGCTACTTTTTCTTACTCTGACGCATACAACAACCAAAATCAATTGTTTGAAGGAGGTACTTATGGAACAGCTAACAGTCACAGTGGACATACTCAATTAGGAGATATATTAAGAGTTCCAGATTTAAAGGGTACAATTATTTCAGCTGCTGAAGTTAGATTTCTATTAGCTGAAGCATCTGCTAGAGGTGGGTACAGCGTAGGTGGTGATGCAGAAACTCATTACAACGAAGGTGTTAGAGCTTCTTTTGACGAATGGGAAATAGATGGTGTTGACTCTTATTTAACCATGAGCCATGTTGACTACACTACTGCAACTGGTGACTGGAAAGAGAAGATTGCAACTCAAAAGTGGTTAGCACTATACAACAATGGTTTTGAAGGATGGACAACTTGGAGGTTGCTTGACAAACCAACCCTAAATAACCTACCTGTTGCTAACCCGGAACAAATACCAACTCGTTTTTTATACCCTACTTCTGAGTCTACTCTTAATGGAACAAATTACGAAAGCGCTTCTTCTAATATTGGAGGAGACGAAAAGACTACAAAGATTTTTTGGGATATAAACTAAAATTTAATCTAAAGCTGTCAGTTTTTAGCTGGCAGCTTTTTCTACATAAAAACTTATAACCAACACATTAAAAAAAACAATGAAAATGAAAATAAAATTATTACTACTTATAACTTTTTCTACTAATACTATTTTTTCTCAATTTTCAGGATCTAAAGTACCTAAGCATGCGAATAACATATTCAACAACAATATGGATCATTTTGCTATGGCTAAAATTGACATGAAATTTAACAATGAATTTGGAAAAAATGTACACGGAACATATTACCTAAGTCAGAAGTGGAAAAAATGCAATGTAATCACTAAGAAAAACAAGTCCTACACTTTTCCTGACTGTAATTACAATTTATTCGACAAAAGATTTGAAATTAAATTAGATGAAAAAGACTATATTTATTTAAAAAAACAAGCCATAAATCAAATTAGTTTTGACAATAAAGTTTTTAAACCAATAAATGATACTCTCTATACCGATACAAATAATAATTATTATCAAGAGATTATTCAAAACAAAAACATAACCCTAGCAAAGCTCTACAGAATAGAAAAAAAAATCACGAACTCTAAAGAATCATTAGGTATTATGGAAAATAAAATTGTTAATAGAAATTCTAACTACCTTATCAAAGACAAAAAAATTATAAAAATACCTAAATCAAAAAGAAAAGTTCTATCAATTTTAAATATTGAGTATAAAAAAGGAGAACATAAAAAACTGAACACAAAAAAAACTCAACATTTGAAAAAGTTAATTGAAAACCTATAACATCTATGAATTTAACTCTGCATAACAATTTGTTATTTTTATATTTAAATCCTTTACAATCTTTCTATAAGTCTTATAAAAACATTAGTCACAAAATTATTATTTTTCTTAAAAAAATAATCTCCCTCTCCCCTCTTCTATCAAACTTGATCTTATATTGGTTGCTAACCCGTATTCACTATATCATAAAATTTAACTAAAACAAACTACCCCTCTAAAAACTCTTACATAGATAAATCATCAATAAAATCTTAAGTTTTTTATGTTAAAAAATTGTTTATTTAAGATATATTTAAGATTTTAGCAGCTAATTAATTCAAATAATTACATAATGAGAACAAAGTTTAATGGAATTTTAACGCTATTTCTAGCGTTAATTGTGCAAATATCCTTTGCACAAGAAAAAACAATTTCAGGTACCGTTTCTGATGAGACTGGTCCATTGCCTGGAGTTACAATTTTAAAGAAAGGTACTACTCAAGGTACTGAAACTGACTTTGATGGAAACTACTCTATTCAAGCTAAGAGTGGTGATATTTTAGTTTTTAGTTTTGTTGGTATGAAAACAGCCGAAAGAACAATCGGATCTTCTAATCAAATAAATGTATTATTAGAATCTGATAACGTTCTAGAAGAAGTAGTTGTTACGGCTTTAGGTATTTCTAAGAAAGAAAAAGGTTTAGGTGTTTCTATTGGTAAAGTTAAAGCCGAATCATTAACTGTAGCTAGAAGTTCAAGTCCTATTAATGCTTTATCTGGTAAAGTATCTGGTTTAAAAATAACCCAACAATCTGGTACTCCTGGTGGAAGTGCCTCTATAATTGTTAGGGGAGCAACTTCTCTTTCTGGTGACAATCAACCAATATTTGTTATTGACGGTATGCCTATTAGTAACCAATCTATTAATGCAGATGGTATTGCTGGAGGAGTAGATGGAGGTAACAGAGCTGGTGACTTAAATCCTGATGATATTGAAAGTATTTCCGTTCTTAAAGGTGCTTCAGCTAGTGCTTTATATGGTGCCCGTGCTAAGAATGGAGCTATAGTTATAACTACAAAAAAAGGAAAAAGGAATTCTGGTATTAGCGTAGAAATTAATTCTTCACTTAGAACAGATTCACCTCTGAAATTACCAAAATATCAAAATGAATATGCCCAAGGTACTGGAGGAACGTACGATAAAGATCGTGTAAATGGATGGGGTCCTAAAATTTCTGATGTCCAAGACCAAACCTTTGAAGACTTTAAAGGTGACCAAGTAACTTTAAGTGCTAAACCTAACAATGTTAAAAACTTTTTCCAAACTGGTATCACTAAAATTAACACAATAGCTATATCTGGAGGGGATGAGAAATCTGATTTTAGAGCCTCTTATACAAATACTGACGTAGAAGGTATTGTTCCTAGGAGTAGCTATAAGAAAAACAACTATTCTGTTAATTACGGAAGGATATTTAATGAAAAATTTTCAACTAGAGTTAATGTAAACTACATCCACTCAGGATCTAGAGGAAGAACTCAACAAGGGTCAAATGATTCAAATGTAATAATTCCAAGTATATTGGGTATCTCAAGAACAGTTTCTTTTGATGATTTAGCCAATAACTATATAGATGAAACAGGTGCACAAATTGGGTTAACAGAAAGAACTAATAACCCATACTGGGTTTTAAATAAAAACCCTTTTTCTACTAAACTTGATCGTATTATTGCTAGTGCTGAATTTAATTACAATATAACTGATAATTTAAAAATTGTTGATCGAATTGGTACTGATTTTTACAATGAAAATAGACAAAAGCTTTATGCTAAAGGTACACTAGGTAATTTAAATGGTCAGTTTACTAATTGGGATTATTATAATCAAATCATTAACAATGATGTATATTTAAGCTATAATAATAGCTTTGACAATGGTATATCTGTTAGTGCTATTTTAGGTCATAACTTATATCAAACTCAATATAACAGAACAACTGTTGAAGCAACTAGTATAATTGTACCTGGACTTTATAGTTTGGCTAATACCGAGAAACAAGTTGCCACTGATTTTAAAAGTAGAAGAAAACTTCATGGTATCTACACAGATATAAACCTTGATTATAAGAATACTTATTTTTTAAATATTACTGGAAGAAATGATTGGAGTTCAACTTTGCCTAAAGAAAATAATTCTTATTTTTATCCATCAGTAAATGGTGCAATAGTTTTTACTGAGCTTTTTGAAAAAAATGATATAATCAATTTTGGTAAAATTAGAGGAGGTTACGCTGAAGTAGGTTCTGATGCAGCTCCTTATAGCTTAGATTTTGGTTTTGCTCCTGCTACCAGTTATTTTGTTCAATACTCACTTAGTAACAATATACCTCAAGGAGGAATTATTGGATTTCAAGCTCCTAGAACTCTTCCGAACGCTAACCTTAAACCTCAAAGAAAAAAAGAATACGAGGTTGGTTTAGATTTAAGATTATTTAGAAACATAGTAGACTTAAAATTCACATATTACAATTCAGACACTGAAGATCAATTAATAGCAGTTGATGTTCCTTTAAGTACTGGTTTCTTTAGAAAATCTGTTAACGCAGGCTCTGTTAACAATTCAGGTATTGAATTAGATTTAAACATCTCTCCTTTAAAAACATTAAATACAGATTTAAAATGGGACATAGGTGTAACTTTTAACAAGAATAAACAAAAAGTTGAAAGTTTAGCTGAAGGTTTACAGGAGTTTCAACTTCAAAGTGGTTGGTCTGGTTTAACTATAAAAGCTTCTCCAGGTGAAGAGTTCGGTCTTTATGGTACTGCTTTTAAAAGAAATGATGAAGGTGAATATATTATAAATAAAGCTACTGGTTTAAAAGAAGTTGTAGCTAATCAAAGGTTAGGTAATACTGCTCCTGATTGGACAATGGGTATTAATAACTCATTTAATTATAAAGGTTTTAACCTTAGCTTTTTAGTTGATATTAAAGAAGGAGGAACTCTTTTCTCTGGGACAAGTGCATCATTACGTAGTTCTGGTTTAGCCTATGAAACTTTAACCAATAGAGGTGAGTCTTTTGTAGATGCTGGAGTTAATGAAGTAACAGCTCCAGATGGAACTGTTACATACGAAGAAAATACTACCCCTGTTCAAAACCAGGAAGAGTATTGGGGTAACGAAAGCGCTACGTCTAATACGGAAGGGAATATTTTTGATGCTTCTTATATAAAACTAAGAGAAGTAGCATTATCATATTCTTTACCGTCTAAATTTTTAGAAGATAAATTTTTTACAGGTATAAGGTTTGGTGTAGAGGCTAGAAATTTATGGATTATTCAAGACCATGTTCCACATATAGATCCTGAAGTAAACTTTTTTGGTACTGGTGGTCCTGCTGCTACAGTTGAATTTGCTAGTGTTCCTTCTATAAAGTCAGTAGGATTTAATGTTAAATTAACTTTTTAAAAAATAAAAAATGAGAACAAAAAATATAACAATATGTCTTTTGTTAGTTTTTACAACATTTTTCATTAGTTCATGTAACAATGATGATTTAGTAAAAATTAATGAGAACCCTAACCAAGCTACAAATATTCAACCTGAATTTTTATTTGGATATTCTACATTAGCTTGGTCAGGAGCTAGAACTGGTGGAGATTTATTTCTCCCTGTTGGTTTTGCAAATCAATCACTAGCCACCGGAGGAAACTCAGGCTGGGGATATGGAGAAGATCGTTATGATATTAGCCCTTTTTCAATAGGTAATACTTGGAGATTTTATTTTGTAAATGGTGCTAACAATTTAAAATTAGCTATTGACAAAGCTGAATCAGCTTCACCTATCAATAACAATGCTGCAGCTCAATGCAAGATTGTTTTGGCTAATACAATGTACGAAGTGACTATGATTTATGGAGATGTTCCATATAGAGAAGCTTGGAACCCTGATTTTCCAAACCCAAAATTTGACCCGCAAGAGCAAGTTTTAAATGATTTAATTGAATTATTAGATGAAGCTATTAACCAAATTGAAGTAGCTAACCCTTTAAAAATAGTAAGTAATGACGCATACTTTAAGGGGGACATGAATAAGTGGGTTAAATATGCTAAGTCTCTGAAATTAAAAATATTGATGACTATGGTAGATAAAGTACCTGCCAAATCTTCTGATATAGCAACTATGATTAATCAAGATTTATTATCTTCAGCAGCTGATAATGTTGAAATGCCATTTTTTGACGAAACTAATGCTGAAAATCCTAAATTTAAGTTATTTAAAAGATATGCTAGTGGTGAAAATCCATGGATTTTTGCAAATAAAAATGTTTTTGACTTCATGGAAACTCGTAATGACCCAAGAATACCTTTTTATTTTAAATCCAATGATGGTGGGAATTTTGAAGCTCTAGCAACAGCTACTGAAGCTACACAAACAGCTTCTACAATTAGTTTAGAAAACCTGTGGAAAGCTGATGCTCCAGATTTAATTATGAGCTATCAGGAAGTATTACTTTTCAAAGCTGAAATATATGCTAGAGGTCTTGGAGTTGCTATGGATTTATCTGCTGCCAATACTAATTTTAAAAATGGAGTTAAAGAATCCCTAAAATATTATGGTGTGAGTGATTCTGATGCTGATGACTATGTTAACAATGAATTAGTTGATATTAGTACATTAACTCAAGAAGAAGCATTAGAAGAGATACACACACAACAATGGATAGATTTAATGGATAGATCTCTTGAAGGTTGGGTACAAAGTAGAAGAACTAAACTTCCTAACCTTACCATTCCTAATGGTGCTCCAGCTGGTGGTATTTTTAAACGTTATCCTTATCCAGACAGTGAATTATCTGCTAATTCAAATGCCCCAACTACAAACCCTAAATATTATGATAAAATGTGGTTTGAGTTATAAGATATGCTCTTAGAAATAATTAATTATTTAAACCACCTCATATGAGGTGGTTTTTTTATACCATAAAATCAACTACATTTGCAACATGGAACAAAACACAAACATTTTTGGTATTAGAGCCATTATTGAAGCTATAGAAAGTGGAGCTTCTATTAATAAAGTATACCTTCAGAAAGGCTTAAGAGGAGACTTATTTTTTCAATTAGATAAGCTCTTGAAAAAAAATAAGATTTCAACTAGTGTAGTTCCTACAGAGAAATTAGACCGTTTATCTAAACATAATAACCATCAAGGTGCTGTTGCTAAGATCTCTCCTATTGACTTTTATGATTTAGAAAGCTTAATTGAAGAAACATTAGAATCAGACAATACTCCTTTATTCCTATTACTTGATCAAGTATCAGACGTAAGAAACTTTGGAGCTATTATTAGAACTGCAGAATGTACTGGTGTAAATGGAATTATTATTCAAAAAAGTGGCAGTGCTCCTGTAAATGCTGAAACTATCAAAACTTCAGCTGGAGCTGCTTTTAAAGTACCTATTTGTAAAGTAGATCATATAAAAGATGCTATTTTTCAACTAAAAGCTGCTGATATTAAATTAGCTGCTGCTACTGAAAAAACTGAAGATTCGGTTTTTGATATTGATTTTAATCAACCTATTGCAATTGTTATGGGGTCAGAACACAAAGGAGTAAGTAACTCTGTTTTAAAAATGGTCGATTACAAAGCTAAATTACCATTACTGGGAGAAATTGAATCTCTTAATGTATCGGTTGCATGTGGCGCATTTTTATACGAAGCCGTAAGACAACGTTTATAAAATTTAAAAATCCTGCTTAATAGCGGGATTTTTTATTCCTCTTCTTTTTTATAAATATAACGGTACTTTATTTCCTTTAACTCAATCTCTTCTTCTTCAACAATTGGTGGAACATAGTTCCCATCTTCATCAAACATATCATCAAATTCTGTTTTGGAAAATTCAAATCTTTCCTTAACTATTCCTTTATTTCTATATAACAAAGCCAATATTATTCCAGTGATTAAACCTGATAAATGACCTTCCCAAGACATACCTTCTTTAATAGGTAATACATACCAAACCATACTTCCATATAAAAAAATAGTAATAAATGAAACAGCTACTAATCTATAATTCTTTTTTATTATCCCACTAAAAAGCACAAAACTAAAAAGTAAATATACAATTCCACTTGCACCAATGTGATATGACTCACGAGCAATTATCCAAGTTAATAATCCAGTTATAACTCCTCCATACAACAAAACTTTTACTGCTACTTCTTTATAAAAATAAAAAATACACGCAGAGAGTACAAATAACGGAACAGAATTATTAAAAAGATGATTAGTATCACTATGAATGAAAGGAGAGCAAAAAACCCCTTTTAAACCACTAAAATTTCTTGGATACACACCTAACTTGTTAAAATTCCATCCAAATTTTATTTCCAACCAGTATACAAACCATATTACAAATACAAATAGAAGTGGAATTGTAAAGACAGTCGGAGAAAATTTTAGTTGTTGTTCAGTTTTCATAATGCTGAAAATAACAAAAATAAATCCAAAGTAGTATTTATGAACTTCTGTCATAAATCTTTGCTATTTTTACATTATGAATCAACCTTTGGCAGAAAGAATTCGTCCACAAAGTTTAGGTGACTATATTAGTCAACAACATTTGGTGGGTGAAAATGGCATTTTAACTAATCATATTAAACAAGGAATTATTCCTTCCTTAATTTTATGGGGTCCTCCAGGAATTGGTAAAACTACTTTAGCAAATATTATTGCTAATGAATCTGGACGTCCTTTCTATACTTTAAGCGCTATTAGCTCAGGAGTAAAAGATGTTCGTGAAGTTATTGAAAAAGCTAAAAAAAGCGGGGGACTATTTACTCAGAAAAATCCAATTTTATTTATTGATGAAATTCACCGATTTAGTAAATCACAACAAGATTCTTTATTAGGTGCTGTTGAAAAAGGTTGGGTAACTTTGGTTGGTGCAACTACTGAGAATCCAAGTTTTGAAGTTATACCTGCCCTACTCTCTCGATGCCAAGTTTATATATTAAATTCTTTTGATAAAAATGACTTGATTGCTCTTTTACATAGAGCTATGGAAAAAGATGAAATCATTTCTCAAAAAAAAATCAATTTAAAGGAAACCGACGCACTTCTTCAGGTTTCTGGTGGTGATGCCAGAAAACTTCTGAATATTTTTGAGTTATTGGTCGCTGCTGATGATGAAATTGAGGTTACTAATGAATTAGTGTTATCTAAAATTCAAAAAAATACTGTTCGTTATGATAAGACTGGCGAACAACATTACGATATTGTTTCTGCCTTTATAAAATCTATAAGAGGTAGTGACCCCAATGCTGCTGTATACTGGTTGGCACGAATGATTGAAGGAGGTGAAGATGTGAAATTTATTGCTAGAAGAATGTTAATTGCAGCTTCTGAAGATATTGGCAATGCAAATCCTACGGCTTTGATTCTAGCTAATAATACGTTTCAAGCTGTTTCAGTTATTGGTTATCCAGAATCTAGGATTATTTTAAGTCAATGTGCTGTTTATTTAGCTAATTCAGCTAAAAGTAATGCTTCTTATATGGCGATTGGCGAAGCTCAAAACTTGGTAAAAACTACAGGAGATTTGTCTGTTCCTCTTCACTTAAGAAATGCTCCTACTAAACTAATGAAAGATTTAGACTACGGAAAAGAGTATCAGTACTCGCACAACTATGCGGGTAATTTTGTGAACCAAGAATTTTTACCTGATGAAATAAAAAATACTAAATTGTACGAACCTGGAAATAATGCTCGTGAAAATCAATTTAGAGAGTTATTAAAACAACGCTGGAAAGACAAATACAACTATTAAAACCTATGAATTTAACAAAATTTTAAACCTGTTCATTTGTATTTATTATCTGGAATAATACTCCCTTCTTCAATAGTCTTAAAAAAGAAAGGAGCTATTTATATTATACTTGTTTAGTAATTGGTTTTAGCCTTTTTATATTAGCCATTATTAAACATCTAATAAAGAAACAATTAAAACTTCACTTGATATTCTTCAATTATTTTGCCATCATTAGTATAGTATTCAGCAAACCAAGAGTTTCTGTTTTTATATAGAATTCCATTTTTATTTTTGATGATAAAAACGCCCTCTACATTGGTTTTTAATACTTGAAAAACAACCTCTGGTTTCATGTTTACTAATTGAAATCCACTAGCTACAGGCTGTGCAAATAATTGTTCTTTAGTATTGGCTGGTTTTTTAATAACCTCAGCTATTTTGCTTTCAACTACAGTTGGCACGACAGTTACCGCTGGTACTTCTTGGGCTTTAGTTACAACACCTTCTTGTAACGGAACATATTTATACTTTAAAGCTTCAATCGATTTAAAAGCATTACGAATGGCTTCATGATACGCTTTTTTATATTCTTTTTCTTTACTTCTTCCTACTTGCGAAGTAAACACCACCTTATTATAACAGTCTCTTAATTCTACAATACTTTTTGTTGTAAACAACCCAGAATCATCTTTAACTACCCCTGTTAAAACCAAACATCTATTGTTTTCAGTCTCTTCTGGTAATTTTTCATCTTCTAAAAAAGCTTTAAAACCGTACTTATTAAATAAGAATTTTGTTAATGAACTTGTTTGATACTTATCTTTTTCTTTTACAAAATCAAACTTAGTTGGAACTATAACGTACTTATAATTATTAATTGCTTTTTGCGCAAAACTTGCTGTTGTTATAAATAACGCTATAAAAAGTGTTTTTTTCATTTTTTGTTGTTTTTTATTAAATGTATCTTTAAAACTATAAATATTTTTTTAACTCTACCAAGGTAGTTACTCGTTGTCCTTCAGCACCTTTATTTTCTTGTGAAAAGTGAATAGCTCTCATACCAGAATTTATCGCCCCCATCACATCTGCCTCATAACTATCTCCAATCATAACCGATTGATGTGCCTTTGCTCCTGCTTTGCCTAATGCGAATTCAAAAACTTTAGGGTTTGGCTTTTTAACTCCGACACATTCAGATGTAATTATTTCTCTAAAAAAAGTATGAATTCCTGATTTTTCTAATTTCAAATTTTGTACTTCTTCAAAACCGTTTGTAATAATATGTAAATGATACTTTTTCTCTAAATACTGTAAAACCTCAATAGCATCATCGAACAGATAGTTGAAATTAGGTAAATAACGAATGTAATCTTCAGATATTAGATTAATTAAATTATCAGAAACTCTATACTCTAAACTATCAAATGTTTCTTTTAACCTATGATATCTTAGTGCTGATTTTTCTACTTTATCTTCCCTATAGAGTTTCCAGTATCTTAAATTCACAGGAATATACGCTTCTAAAAAGTCATGTATTGGTATATTAATTTTTTGTTCTTCGAAAATTTGTTGAAAGGTTAATTTAGAATTTCTATCAAAATCCCATAACGTGTGATCTAAATCAAAAAACAAATGCTTTATTCCCATTTCTTCTCTAAACATTTCCTACTATTTTAAGCATTGAGTTATATAATCTATTCCATCCTCTCCATCTTAAATAATTACTCAAACTTTCATTATGAAACACTGTTATTAAAGTACCATTTACTGCCTTTACTTCATTTTTTAAATCTCTAATTTTCCCTAAAGATTGCTTTGGTGTCAACTTCATATAATCGTTTAACGTTGTATCCATCAAAGTAAAAGGAAATATTTTTAAGGGTGTTTGAATTTCAAAATCTAAATCGTAAAAGTAAAAAGGTGTACAAGTACTTGCACGGAACCCCACATGCGTTGCATACCCCATAGAGTAATCCTCTTCTATTTCTAAATCTATTAACTGTTGATAGGTTTCCGGTAAGGACACTCGTAAATAATGTTGTCTTGATCGTTTAATAGGCATATTCGTTATCGCCTCCAAACGTTCTTTTTCTTTTTTCAACATTAGGGAATCATTCATCGTGTAATATGACGGATGTAATCCAACACGAGCATAATCAACCATATCTTTTATTAATAATTTGAATTTTCTTTTTGAAACTGACACGTTGGTATCAAATGTAGTATAATCACCTATTAAAAAGAAAAATATGGTTCTTACATTATGGGTTTTCTTTAATTCAATAGCTTTTTCAAATGTATCAAAAGGATCTTTTTTAATATTAAAAAGTACAGCAAACCTATCCCAAATAGTAAAAACCTTGAATTGAGAAGCATCCTTTAAGAAACCTCCAATGGTTCTTATAAAACTTTTATACTTATATGCATAAGCATTGTCAACATCAATTGTAGATATATATTCAAATTTTCTTGTTGTATTTTCAAAATCAGGGAATTTTTGTTTCAAAGTCTCCAAAAATTTATAGGACCAAATATCAACCAAGGGTTTCTCTAAAAAACCATTTTTATAAGCTATACTTTCACTTGCCGTAAAACGTCCATGCTTATCTTTTATATGTGGTAAATATTCTTCATACCTTGAAACTAAGAAGAAGCTAGCAGCAAAAATATCAAACGGAATTTCAGAAGCTTCAACATTTGAAAAGAAACAAGGAATTTCATCCCATTTTTGAATAACTACCTCTACATCTTTTATTCCTTGCTGAAACAACAACTCATTACTCTGTACAAAGAATTCTTTTCCTAAAGGGACATTTGTATATGAAAACTTAGGCCCATTATAAGCTACAAACTCTTCTACTTTACCTGTAAAATCAATTTGAACTTGTAAAATACGAGTAAAAATGTGTTTGAAAATATAACGTACTCTCGGAGTAACTTTGTGGGTGTAAATAAGTATCATAAACATTAACTAGAATCGTAAAACGATTATAAAATTCCTTCATCTGCAAAGCTAAAATAAGCTTTTTCAGTAACTATTAAGTGATCTAATAATTTAATATCTAAAGTAACGCCTGCTTGTTTAATTTTCTCAGTTATATCAACATCTGATTTACTTGGTGATAATTTTCCTGAAGGATGATTATGACAAACAATTATTCCTACTGCAGAAAGTTCTAAGGCTCTTTTATATAACAATCTTACATCTACCAATGTAGCTGTAAAGCCACCTTTACTTAACTGATGTTTTGCTAATACTTTATTTGAGTTATTAAGATACAATACCCAAAACTCTTCGTACTGCAAATCACCTATAAGTGGTTGCATAATTTTTGCTACATCTTTAGAACTCTTTATTTTGGATACACTTGCTCTATCTTCAAATTGTCTTCTTTTTCCAAATTCTAAAGCAGTTACTACCGATATCGCTTTTGCCTCTCCTATTCCTTTAAATTTCATCAACTCCTCTACCGATAATTTTGCCAGTGTATTTAGATCATTATTTACTGATAGTAATATTCTTTTAGCTAAAGCAACTGCACTTTCATCTCTGTTTCCAGAACCTATTAAAATAGCGACTAACTCAGCATCAGATAATACTGTTTTTCCTTTAGACATTAGTTTTTCTCTTGGCCTATCATCTAATGCCCATGATTTAATAGAAATCTTATTCATATTTGTTTTCTTTTTCACAGCCTTACAAAACTCTTCGTTTATAAATTTGGTCGTTTGACTATGAGTTTTTAATTACTTTTTCTTATAGATTTATAAATATAATTCATTTTTTGCACAACCAAAAGAAGCACAGTATCTTTGCCTCCTATCTTTTTTAATTTTTAATATGAAGATTATTATAGCCGGGGCTGGAGACGTTGGTTTTCATTTGGCTAAACTCCTTTCTTACGAAGCACAAGACACATATGTAGTCGATTTTGATGGTGAAAAATTAGAATATCTAAATAATCATTTAGATGTTATTACCAAAAAAGGAGACGCTACCTCTATAAAACTATTGAAAGAAATAGGTGTAAGCTCTGCAGATTTATTATTAGCAGTAACTGAAAGCCCTAATACAAACTTTACTATTTCTGTAATAGGTAAAGCATTGGGTGTAAAGAAAACAATTGCTCGAATTAGTAACCCTGAATTCTTAAACAACCCTTGTATCAACTTTAAAGACTATGGTGTAGACTTTATGATTTCTCCAGAAGAATTAGCTGCTGAAGAAATTAAATCACTACTTAACCAATCTTCTTTTAATGATACAGTTGCCTTTGAAAATGGGGTTTTCAATATAATGGGTACAACTCTTGGGTATAAATCTCCTATTCTTGATCTAACAGTTAAGGAAACTAAAGAAAAGTTTTGTTTAGTAGACTTTATTACCATTGCTATAAAACGTGAAGGAACTTCTCAAACAATTATTCCTCGTGGAGATACTGAGTATAAAATAAACGATCAAGTATATTTCTCTGTTCCTAAATACAGTATTGATAAACTATATCCTATCATCGGAAAAGAATATATCGACATTACAAATGTGATGATTTTAGGAGGAAGCCGTGTTGGAAGAAAAACAGCGAGAAAGCTTTGTAAAGATAATTTTAAAGTAAAGCTAATAGAAAAAGATAAAGATAAAGCTTTACAACTTGCTGAAGACCTACGTAATACATTAGTCATTTATGGTGATGGTAGAGATTTAGAATTATTAGAGGAAGAAAGTATTAGAGAAATGGATGCTTTTGTAGCTGTTACGGGAGACTCTGAAACTAATATCATGTCTTGTTTAGTAGCAAAATCTAAAGGTGTAAAAAAAACAGTAGCTTTAGTGGAGAACATGGATTACATCAATATTTCTCAAACTATTGGTATTGATACCTTAATTAATAAAAAGTTAATTGCTGCAAGTAATATTTTCCGTCATATTAGAAAAGGAGAAATTGTAGCTTTAGCCAATCTACATAATGTTGATGCTGAAGTTTTTGAATTTGAAGTACATCCTGGTGCTAAAGTAACTCAAAAAATAATTAGAGAATTACGTTTTCCTAGAGAGGCTATTATTGGTGGTGTAATTAGAAACGGAGAAGCATTAATGTCTTTTGGTGATTTTCAGATGCAAAGCGGCGATAAAGCCATAGTTTTTTGTTTACCTGAAGCCATAAATACTGTAGAAGATTTATTCAAATAATGGAAAATCTCAACCTTAAATTAGTTTATCGATTTTTAGGAGTTACAGCCATCCTTAACGGGTTATTTATGTGGCTTGCTCTACCCCTAAGTTTTTATTACGATGATTCAGCAAAGTTAGGAATATTAAATGCTGGTATTATTACTATTGCAATTGGGTCTTTGTTATTTTTTTTTAACAAACCTGATAATAAAAACATACATAAAAAAGAAGGATACCTTATTGTTACTTTAGGATGGCTTATCTTATCATTTACAGGAATGCTTCCTTATTTACTCACAGAAAGTATTCCAAATGTTACCAATGCCTTTTTTGAAACTATTTCAGGATACTCAACAACAGGATCATCTATTTTAACAGATATTGAATCAATGCCAAAAGGTATTTTATTTTGGCGGAGCTGTACTCATTGGATTGGTGGTATGGGAATTATTGTACTTACCATAGCTATTTTACCTTTATTAGGTATTGGAGGAATGCAACTTTTTATGGCAGAAGCTCCTGGACCTTCAGCAGATAAATTACACCCAAGAATTACTGATACTGCAAAACGTTTATGGTTAATTTATGTATTATTAACTGCTGTTGAATTTTTACTACTAAAAGTAGCTGGTATGACTTGGTTTGATGCTATTAATCATGCAATGGCAACCGTAAGTACTGGTGGTTTTTCTACCAAAAATGCTAGTGTAGCTCATTGGAATGGGACTCCTTTAATTCAATACATAATCATTTTCTTTATGTTTATTGCAGGAACCAACTTTGTACTTACATACTTTGCTTTAAAAGGAAAAGTTAGAAAGGTTATACAAAGTGAAGAATTCAAATACTATTTCTTCGGAATTATTGGAATATCAACCATAGTAGCTTTAATGATTATCTTCTTTCAGGACCCAAACCTACAAACCAGTATAGAACACCCTAAAGTATGGGGAGGAATAGAAAGTGCTATAAGACATTCTTTATTCTCTGTTATTTCTGTAGTAACAACAACTGGTTTTGTTACTGCTGATTTTACTATGTGGAGCTTTTTTGTCACTGCTATATTTTTCTCTTTATTTTTCTTAGGAGGATCAGCGGGGTCTACATCAGGAGGTGTAAAAGTTGTTCGGCATATAATCATGCTAAAAAATAGCTTTCTTGAATTTAAAAAATCGTTACACCCAAATGCAATAATACCTGTTCGTTATGATGGTAAAGCTGTAAACCAGACCATTATATTTAACATACTTTCGTTTTTTGTACTCTACATGCTGATTTTTATAATAGGTACTGTAGCTCTCGCTCTTTTAGGTTTAGACATAAAGTCTGCTTTAGGTGCATGTGCTTCTTCATTAGGAAACATTGGACCTGCCATAGGTAGCGTTAGTCCTGTAGATAATTTTAATCATTTATCAGCAGGCGCAAAATGGTTTTGTTCTTTTTTAATGTTAATTGGCCGTTTAGAACTATTTACCGTATTAATTTTATTGACTCCTTTCTTCTGGAGAAAAAACTAAGCTTACCCCATTAACGAATATGCCACAAAAGCATACGCTCACATCTTAATAAAATACGCTTAAACAATAGAATTAAAGTTTAGCTTAGTTTGTTTTTAAATTTGATTTTAGAAAACAAATATTCAACATTTAGTAATTTCACAAGTTTGCACCAACACTGTAATCAACAAATAATTAAACAGTTACACCAAGCATATTGTTTTTTTTTACTAAATTGTTGTTCTAAACATTAACTACTAAACTTTATTATTTATGGATCCATTTATCGGAGAAATTGTTATGTTCGGAGGAAACTTCGCTCCAAGAGGTTGGGCATTTTGCGATGGCCAATTATTATCAATTGCACAAAACACTGCTTTATTTTCAATTTTAGGAACCACTTATGGTGGGGACGGGAGAACAACTTTTGCTTTACCTGATTTAAGAGGTAGAGCCCCAATAGGTCCTAGACAGGGACCTGGTTTATCTGATTATAGATTAGGTCAAAGAGGAGGGGTAGAAACAGTTACCTTAAACATTACTCAAATGCCAAGTCATAATCATGCAACTCAAAACAATACAGCTGCTGACCAACATATTCAATTAAGTACAGATGCTGGTATTCGTAGCACTCCTCAAGCAGGAGATGTCCCTGCTGGCGCAAGTTTTGGGTCTGGTATTGGTGCAACACCTGTAAATGCTTATGGGCCAGCTAACAATACTGTCAATGGGCAAACTATTAGTGCTAATGCTGGTTTGAATATACTTAATACAGGTGGAAACCTACCACATACTAATGTACAGCCTTATTTAGCTGTTAATTATATTATTGCTTTAGTAGGTATTTTTCCTTCTAGAAATTAACTAATTTACTGTAATTCAATTAATAAAATAAAACTCTAGTGAAAACCATTAGAGTTTTATCTATAAAATAGCTTTAATTATTTAACCAATCATATACTAAATAAAATGAAACATTATTACTTCAAACTCTTATTGAATGCAATTGTTTATTTTGTACTATTGTTTACAAACAACCAATTAAGAGCTCAAACACCTAGTACTATGGAATTTGGTTCATCTACGGTAATTTTAGCAGACGATGCCAACCCTAGCGTAGATCAATCTGTTAATTCTCTTTTGAATAGTTTTGATATGTCTTGTGCTTCAGGAGCTTCATCTAGCGATAATATCACTCTTGCTTTTGCTACAAGTGGAAACGCAGTAGGTACTGACGCTATTGGTGGAGCTTCTGATGCGGTACTAGCATGGGCTGGAAATGGTGCCGCCTCAATTAGTTCTGGAACGCTGTCAACAGATAGTGGAGGAGAAATCGGCATAACATCTATGCAATTTGCTTATCAGCAATCTATAGGTGCTAGTACTCTTAACTTTACATTCACTGGTAAAAAAGATGGCGCCACAGTTGGTACGCTTGTCTTGGTATCACCTACTCATAATTCCGCTATCAGCATTGATTTTTCATCTCCTACAACTGGTTCATTTTCTGATATTGATGAATTAATTATCACACCTGATACTGAATTTTTTGGAGGCTTCTCTATAGATAGTATGGTAATTACATCTGCTGTTTCAAATACAGCTCCAGTAATTGGTGGAACAACCGCTGGTCAAAGTGTAAATGACACTAGTGCTCTTTCTCCTTTTTCAAGCATCACAACTACAGATGCTGATGGAGATAACTTATCAGCAACTATCACTTTAGATAATAATGCAAAAGGAATATTAACAGGTACAGGTCTTTCTGGTACTGGTCCTTATACCATTGTGAGTACCACTCCTGCTGATTTACAGTCAAAACTAAGAGCTTTATCTTTCAACCCAACTGACAACAGAACAGCTACTTCAGAAACAACCACTTTTACAGTAGTTATTAATGATGGTACCACTGATGATACGGATAACACTACAACTGTAATTTCAAATGCAGTTGCACCTACTGTTTCTAGTGTAAGTGTACCTGCCAATGCCACTTATGTAACAGGGGAAAATTTAGATTTTACCGTAAACTTTGATGAAAATATAACTGTAAATACTACAGGAGGAATACCGCAAATAGCTATTACTATCGGAGCTACCACACGCCAAGCAACTTATATTAGCGGTAGCGGAACAAGTGCTTTAGTTTTTAGACATACTGTTCTTACAGGAGATCTTGATACTGACGGTATTGCTGTTGGTTCGTTAGCTGCAAATGGAAGCACTTTAAAAGATGCTGGAGGAAAAGATGCAAACCTAACTTTAAATAGTATAGGTTCTACAACCGCTGTTTTAGTAGATGCTGCTGCTCCAACTGTAACAAGTGTTAGTGTTCCTGCAAACGGTAATTATCTTACAGGTCAAAACTTGGACTTTACTGTAAATTTTGATGAGAATATAACTGTAAATACTACAGGGGGAACTCCTCAAATAGCTATCACTATTGGAGCAACTACGCGTCAAGCAGTTTACCAAAGCGGAAGCGGAACTAGTGCCTTAGTTTTTAGATACACAGTACAATCAGGTGATTCAGATACTGATGGTATAGCTGTTGGTACATTAGCTGCAAATGGAGGAACATTAAAAGATGCCGCTTCTAACGATGCTGTTTTGACATTAAACAGTGTAGGTAGTACCACTGGTGTTTTAGTAGATGCTGTTGCTCCAACGGTAACAAATGTTAGTGTACCCGCTAATGGCACCTATAGTGCAGGACAAAATTTAGATTTTACCGTTAACTTTAATGAAAATGTTACTGTTAACACCACTGGAGGAACTCCCCAAATAGCTATTACTATTGGAGCAACTACGCGTCAAGCAACTTACCTAAGTGGAAGTGGAACAACTGCCTTAGTTTTTAGATATACCTTACAATCTGGCGATTTAGATACCGACGGTATTACTGTTGGTACATTAGCTGCAAATGGAGGTACTTTAAAAGATGCTGCTTCTAACGATGCTAACCTAACTTTAAATAGTGTAGGTTCTACAGCCTCTGTTTTAGTAGATGCTATTTCTCCAACTGTTACAAGTGTTAGTGTTCCTATAAACAGTAATTATCTCACAGGTCAAAACTTGGACTTTACTGTAAATTTTGATGAGAATATAACTGTAAATACTACAGGGGGAACTCCTCAAATAGCTATCACTATTGGAGCCACTACGCGTCAAGCAGCTTACCAAAGTGGAAGTGGGACAAATGCCTTAGTTTTTAGATACACAGTACAATCAGGTGATTCAGATACTGATGGTATAGCTGTTGGTACATTAGCTGCAAATGGAGGGACGTTAAAAGATGCCGCTTCTAACGATGCTGTTTTGACATTAAACAGTGTAGGTAGTACCACCAATGTTCTTGTTGGTATAGAAACCGTTACTTGGACAGGGTCTATGAATAACGATTGGAATACAGCATCAAACTGGAGTCCTAGTGTAACTCCTCCAACAAATGCAGATGTTGTAATTCCTTCTGGTGCAACAAACTACCCAACAATTTCATCTCCAATTACTGTGAACAGTATCACTATTAATTCTGGAGCATCATTAATTGCAACTTCAAGTGTTACTGCAAGTGTTACTTATAAAAGAAATATAGCTGACACTAATTGGCACTTATTTGGCCCTGCTGTTTCTGGAGAAACACTGGAAGATATTATTGCTAATCATACATTTGCTAGTGGATCTGGAAGTAATTTAGGTATTGGTTCATATGATAACAATGGAGCTAGTCCTTGGTCGTATGCTACCCCTATTTTAACTGGAAGTACAATACCTGGCTATGGTTTTTCTATAAAACTTGCTGCTCCTGGTGATGTTTCGATTACTGGAAACTTGGTTACAACTAATTATGGAGTTCCAATAGGCACTGGTACCAGGACTAACTATAACTTATTAGGTAATCCATATACTAATTATATAAATTCAGCTACTTTGGCTGGAAGTAACCCTGTAATTAATAATGCAACTTTTTGGCTTTGGGATGGTACTAAGTACATAACACATAACAATGCTAACCCAATAGAAATAGCTCCTTCACAAGGTTTTTTCGTAGAAGCTAATTCAAATAGTAATGTTATATTTTTTACATCAAACCAGAGTCACCAAGGTTCTGATACTTTTATGAAACAAGAACCTAAAACTAATTTTGAGTTACAGGTTAGTAATGGAGAAAATTCATATTCTACAAGTGTGTTTTATATTGAAGGTAAATCTACTGGTTTTGATTATGGATATGATTCAAAAATGTTTAGTGGTGTAGATCATAATTTTTCTGTTTTTACACAACTTATTACTGAAAACGAAGGTGAAAACTTAGCAATTCAAACGTTACCTAAAGATAATACCTTAGCAATACCAGTGGGTATCACTGCCAAAGCAGGTAGCAAGTTAACCTTTTCTATAAAAAAATTACAGTTACCTGATGGTTTAAACATCTATTTAGAAGATAAAAATACTGGAGAATTTACCAATTTATCTGAAGAAAACTATACTGCTACTCTTAATAAAGATTCCAACGGTATTGGGCAATTTTACTTGTATAAAGATTCAAAAAAACCAACATCAATCATTGAACCTTCTTTAGATAATATTAGCATTTACAGCTCTTCTAATAATGAAATAACCATTACTGGTTTACAAACAGAAGCGAATATAGCTGTATATTCAATCTTAGGTAAAGAAATTATAAATCGAAACATAATTTCTAACGGAGTTAGTAAAGTAAGTATCCCTAGTGTAGCTACCGGAGTATACATTGTAAAACTAAATTCTAATTTAGGAGAGGTTTCTAAAAAAGTAATTTTAAAATAAGTAAGCTATCAAAATCGAGCAATCATGAGAAAAGACATAAAAAACACTGATAAAAGTTCTAAAGACATTACTCGTAAAGAGGCTATAAAAAAAATAGGGAGTTATGGTAAATATGCAGCTTTAACAGCATTAGGAACTTATATGATCTTAAATCCGCAAAAAGCACAGGCACAGAGCCCTGAAGATCCAGGACTAGATTTTTAATATCAAAAAATTATTTCACTCTAAAACCTCGAGAATATCTCGAGGTTTTATTACTTTTATAAGTACATGACTAATAAACAAATAGAGAATAAGCAAGTTATTTGGTTTCAAGACAATAATGAATATCTTGTTGTAGCCCCCTTGATAGCAGAAACACTATCTCTTTTAGATAAAAAGATTGATAAACAAGAAATTATTAATCAAGTAATAAAGCAAGTTAACATACCTTACCAACAAGCAGTAGAACTTGTTACTGATATTGAAGCTTTACTTATTTCTTCAGAAAATAAAAACAATAAAAAGCTAATACCTGTAACTAAGCCTAAGACTTTTGAAGTTGTAAAATACTATAATATAAATAGTTTATATTTTAAAGTAAGCTATGCATCTAATACTGAAGCCTTTTTAATACACCCAAAATTCGCTCATTTAGAAATTCAGGAAACAGTCAAAACACATCATCATTTTGAAGTGTATAATGATTCTAAATCTATTTCTTTTTCTGTTGACGATAGCCTTATTGGTACATGGAGTTTAAAAGAAGTGCATTACTTTCAAGGAAAATTCTCAATGGAACTAGTGCAAAAAATACATCAAAAAAATGAAAATGAATGGATAGGAGTTTTTCACGCTTCCGCAGTTAGTAAGAACAATAATTCTATTTTATTTTTAGGTGATTCTGGAAATGGAAAGAGTACTTCATTAGCATTATTACAAGCCAATGGTTTTACTTGTTTAGCCGATGATTTTGTACCTGTTGATAATTCTTTAAATGTACACAGTTTTCCTTCTGCTATATCTATTAAAAAGAATAGTTTAGAAACGCTACTCCCAATTTATCCTGAATTAAAAACTTCTGCTGAATATCATTTTAAAAAGCTAAATAAAATTGTTCACTACTTACCTACAAATAATCATAATTACTCGCTAAAAACTCCTTGCAAAGCTCTAATTTTCATTAAATATCAAAAAGATAGTGATTTAATCATTAATAAAATTTCAAGCATTACAGCATTCGAGCAATTGATTCCTGATTCTTGGTTATCTCCATTACCTCAAAATGCTGAACTTTTTTTAGATTGGTTTGAAAAATTACCTTGTTATCAATTAACCTATTCTAATAATGAAAAAATGATTGAAACTGTAAAAAAAATATTTGCGGATGAATTATAAAGAAACATTATTATTTATTAGTAAGTCTTTAACTATAACCCATGAAGAAAAGAATCGAAATTTAGTTGAACAAAAAATAAAATCCGATTTAGTCGATTGGGAAGCTGTAGTTAAAGTAAGTACAACCCACTATGTTTTCCCCGCATTATATTGCAATTTAAAACGTGCTGATTTATTACACTATTTACCTGTAGATTTAGTCGAGTATATGAAACATATTACTGACTTAAACAGAGAGCGTAATCAAAAAATTATTGCAGAAGCAAAAGAAATTAATGAACTTTTACTTTCAAACAATATTACTCCTATTTTTTTAAAAGGAACAGGTAATTTACTAGAAGGACTATACGAAGATATCGCCGAGCGTATGGTGGGTGATATCGATTTTTTAGTAGAGAAAAAACATGTTAAAACCACTTTTGAAATTCTAAAAAAACACGGTTACACAAATAAGGTTTCTGAGCTTTTTGAAGATCATAGACATATACCAAGAATTACACACCCTGAAAAGATTGGAGCTATTGAAATTCATAAAGACATGTTACGAAAAGAAAAAGCTACATTTTTTAATTATGAAACTATAGAAAATTCTCTCCTTACAACTAATAACATTACAGTTCTCTCTTATGAAAACCAAATTAAGCTAACCGTGTTTTCTAAATTAATTAATGATAACGCTTACTTTTTAAAAAACATTAATCTCCGAGGGGCTTACGATGTTTTTTTATTAGGTAATAAATTAAAAGTAAAAACTGAAGTATCTGATAACAACCTTTCTAAAGAACTAAATGCTGGTTTAGATTTATATAGCACCCTTCTATCAAAATCTAAAAACCTTAAATATACTTCTGACACTGAAAGCCAACAGTATGTATCTAATTGTCTACAGAACTTATGTCTAAATCAATATAACAAAATGAAGAAAGTAGCATTAAAACGCTATTTGAAAACATCAACAAGGCTTCAGATTTTATTCAAAGCTTTATTTAACAAATCATACTTTAATTTTGTTGTATCTAAAATAACAGATATTAACTGGTTAAAAATAAAACTAGGCTTTAAACCAAAGCCTTAACCTCATCAAAATCTAACCCTCCGTAGTTACCAGAACTCATTAATAACAAAGCTGTATTTTCAAGGTTCTCATTGAATAAAAACTCTTTAAACTTTTCTGGATTTGTGTAAATAATCAAATCGTCGCGTTCAAACGCTTTAGATATTTGTTCTTCTGAAACTTCTTCCAACTGTTTAATTTTTACAGCGTGTGAAGAATAAAAAACTACTGCTTTATCTGCTTTATCTAAAGCTCCTTTATATTCTGATAAAAACTCAGCATTTAAGCTCGAATAAGTATGTAGCTCTAAACATGCTAATAAAGTTCTATTTGAATATTGATCTTTAACCGCAGCAGTAGTTGCTTCAACTTTAGATGGTGAATGTGCAAAGTCTTTAAACACAACTGTTGAAGAATTTTCAGTAATCTTTTCTAAACGCTTACTAGCGCCTTTAAAACTAGCAATCGCCTCATAAAACTCATCTTCATCAACTCCCATATGCTGACAAATCCATTTTGCCCCTGCTAAGTTTTGTAAATTATGATTCCCAAAAATTTCTAATGGTAAATCACCTTCTTCTGTTTCCAGATAAGTAATTCCATTATCAATAAAACAATCAGGAGTATTATAAGGGTATTTTTTTATTGGATGATTTGAACTTTCAACAACCTCTTTTAACACCTCATCTTCCTCATTATACACCATAATTCCACCATTCGTCAAAGAATCAGTAAAAATTGAAAATTGTTCTACATAATTTTCAAACGTTGGAAACACATTGATATGATCCCAGGCAATTCCACTTAACAACGCTATATTCGGTTTGTACAGATGAAACTTTGGACGCATATCTATAGGAGAACTCAAATATTCATCTCCTTCCAAAACAATAAACTCATTTTCTTCTGTTAAATGCACCATAGTATCAAAACCTTTCAACTGTGCACCTACCATATAATCCACTTCTCTATCATGATAATTTAACACATGTAGAATCATAGAAGTTATAGTTGTTTTCCCATGAGAACCACCTATAACCACACGTGTTTTATCTTTAGATTGTTCATACAAAAACTCTGGATACGAATAAATTTTCACTCCAAGTTCCTGCGCCTTTAATAACTCAGGATTGTCTTTTTTTGCATGCATTCCTAAAATTACAGCATCTAAATCGGTAGTTATTTTTTCTGGAAACCAACCAAACGCATCTGGCAACAAACCTTTATTTGCCAAACGAGTTTTTGACGGATCATGAATCGTATCGTCACTACCCGTAATTTGGTATCCTTTTTGTTGTAATGCGATTGCTAGGTTATGCATTGCGCTACCGCCGATAGCTATAAAGTGAATTTTCATTTTTGACTTCATAAATTTTGCGTAAATATAACGAAGTATTATAGTTTGTATAAAACAAAACAGCCTGTTCTTAAAATTTTATATCTTTTTCTTAGAGAATATTTCTTTTTTGTGTTGTTTTGCAAATAAAAAAATAATTATTGCTATCAATCATCTTACCATGCAAAAGATATTTATTCTGTATTTAGTAGGTTTCTGCCTTCTATTGATGTACCCCAACACTACTTTTTCTCAATGTGCGGGACAAGACAATACTATTACTTTGTGCGCAAAAGAATCAAATAATAGCTATCAAAGCTTTGATCTCTATAGCCAATTAAATGGTTCTCCTGAAACTGGCGGGACATGGTCTTCTAATAATCCTATTTTTAAAAACGCTCTTAATAGCAACACAGGTATTTTAAACCTATGGAAGATTAATCAATATGGTGAGCATAAATTTACTTATACTAATAATACCTGTGGTGAAAGTGCAGAAATAACTATTTTTTTAGGCGGGTATTCTGGTGAAGATAATATTAATGGAGGAGCCAATGCTTGTAGTGATGACGTAGATGTTGATTTATTTACTTTTTTAGACAATAATTCAGTTGACTTAAATGCTGACTTGAATGGAATATGGTCTGAAGATCCTTCAACACGCACAGGTTTTTTAAATGACAACTTATTTAATGCTAGTCTTGCTGGTGTGGGTACCTATACTTTTATATATACAGTTGAACAAGTAGACACATGTCCTTCAAGGTCTACTACTGTAATTTTAGAAGTACATAGAGCTCCTGAATCTGGTGAAGCTACTGACATTGTTATTTGTGATACAGACGATCTTACTCCTTACACCAATATAGATTTATTTGATCAAATAATTAATGAAGATCTTAACGGGATTTGGACTGATGATGATAATACAAACCAAATAACCTCTCCTTCCGATTCTACTATTGATATTCAAGATATCTACAATAATTTTGGTTCAGGAGAATATAGTTTTACATATACTGTACAACCTACTCATGGAGTTTGCTCTGCAGCTTCTACTACAGTTACAGTAAAACTACCTCAAATTTCAGGAAAGTTTGAAGTAAGTAATACATGTATCAGTAACACTATAAGCATTGGACTTATACATACTAACCCCAATGATGTAGATATGTCGTACGATTTAGGGTACGAAATTGTAAACACCAATACTAATCAAGTAGTTTATTCAGAAATAATTAATGATGTAAAAACATTAAAAATTAATAACACTACTAATAACCCTTCGTTTACATTACCTAAAAACTCATTACTCTCAGGGAATTATATTATTAGAACTTCTTCTATTTCTAACTTGAGTGGTTTAACTTGTAGTTCTTATACTGTTTCCGAAACTTCTTTCAGTATACTAGATGCTAAAATTAATATTGAAGACATATGCTATGACAACAATATTATAAACGCTACAATTTTTGACTTAATAGACAACACAGGTACTCCTTCTAATGAAACTTTTATAGTTGATTTATTATTAACTGACACCTTTACATCGGAAGCAATTACTGTTAAAAACCAACAAATTACATTTACTAATGGCGAAACTAATTTTTCAATTGATCTTTCTTCATTCTCTGAAAAAAACACTAATTATAACATTAAAATAACTTCTGCTTCTAATCAAAATTTTGGATGTATCAATCATAATTTCATAGTAAAAAGAGTTCCTGATAATATAAACCTTGACATTGCTATTGATAATATTTGTAATGCAGGAAATGTTTCTGTAATTATTGACGCCCCTATACTTCCTGACGGTCAGTACATGATAAACTACGAAATTACTAGACCAGGAAGCTCAGACGTTCTCACAAAAAACTCCATAACGTTTAATGGAGGAAAAGCAAACTACCAAGTAGACATATCTAATCTTGAAAAAGGAGTGTACAATGTTATTTTAAAAAGCTCTCAGAATGATACTAATGTTTGTAGAACAAAATTTGATTTTGAAGTTTCTAAAAATTTCTCAATAGATGGTATACCTTCTCCTCCGACACTAAATGATAAGCAAACCTTTTGTTTACCTAATTTTTCTCCAAACCTACCAACTATATCAGATATAAAAGTAGACAGCGGTGAAAATTTAACTTGGTATGCAGACATAAATTCTACTGATCCTTTACCTGTCTCAACTGTACTTGTTAATGGGGAAGATTATTTTGTTAGCGCAACAGGGTTAAACAATTGTGAGAGCTCTGAAAAATCTTCAGTCACCATAACACTACTCTCACCTCAAACAGTTACAGCTTTTAATACAAGTCCTATATTTTGTGATATTGATGATCCTTCAATTTCTAATTTAGACGCTCAAGCTGATACTGGTGAGCTTCTTTGGTATGATAGCCCTACAGGTGGAAACTTATTAGATAGTACTACTTTATTAACAAATGGCACTACCTATTATGCTACAGAAAGTATACAAGGATGTGAAAGTATTACAAGACAGGCATATACTGTTACAATAATTACTCCCCCAACACCTGTATTAACAGGGCTAACTGAATTATGTCAATTAGATGAATTAACTCTTCTTGATTTTGAAAGCTCTTCATTATCAACAGACCCAAATTTTGAAATACGTTGGTATGATTCTTCAGAAAATGGAGTAAAACTAAATAAATTAGATTTACTAGAAGCGAACATCACCTACTATATAGCTAATGTCGACCCTGACTCTGGTTGTGAAAGTAAACGACTACCTATAACTGTTTCTCTTAATAATTGTGATCCAGAAAAATACGACTTCTTTATTCCCGATGGTTTCTCGCCTAACGGAGACGGTGTTAACGATTATTATTTCATACCCTACATAGAGTATTTTTATCCTAATTATCAATTAGAGATTTTTAATAGATATGGACAATCTTTATTCAAAGGAAACAGCACAAACCCTAAATGGGACGGGACAAACTCTTCTTCAAGAAACGAAGTAACTAGTGGTGTATACTTCTATATTTTAAATTATAATAAAGATAACTTAAAACCTAAACAAGGTAGAATTTATTTAAGCAAATAAAAAATTCATGAAAAAAGTAATTTTAGCGTTTTTGTACTTTAGTTCTTTATCTATCGTCTTTTCACAACAAGACCCTCAGTACACACAATACATGTACAATCAGAGCATTGTAAACCCTGCATATGTTACTAATGAGTTAGGAGTTATAAATTTTGGTTTTATGCATAGAACGCAATGGTCTAACGCTATTGGTTCTCCTAAAACATATACCCTTTTTGCTCATACTCCAATTACAGAAAAATTTGAAATGGGATTGTCTTTTATTGGCGATAATATAGGGGATGGAGCTTTAAAAGAAAATAATGTTTATGCTGATTTCGCATATATTTTACAGTTTAACGAAGTACATAAACTCTCTTTAGGTTTAAAAGCAGGTTTTACTAGTTTTAAAACTAATTTTACAAATTTTCGTTTTCCTGATGATGATATTATTACTGGCGTCAACACTAACGATGTTGCTTTTGATAATCAAGATGAAATATTTCCTAATTTCGGAGTCGGCGCTTTCTATTTCACTGATAAATATTATGTTGGAGTATCTGTTCCTAACCTAATAAACTCTAAGCACATTGATAAGAATAGTTTAAGAAGCATTGGTGGAGAAGAAATTCATCTATTTGCAAATGCTGGATATGTTTTTACACTGAACGACCATTTTAAATTAAAACCTTCTTTCCTTTTAAAAGCTGTAAAAGGGTCTCCAGTAGCCCTAGACACTTCAATCAATGCCTTAATTAATGAACGATTTGAAGGAGGTTTATCATACAGAATTAATGATTCTTTTAGTGCTATGTTTAACATTAGAGCCACTAATTTTTTAAGAATTGGTTATGCTTATGATTATACTACAAGTAAACTTAGCAATTTCAATTCGGGAACACATGAAATATTTGTACTATTAGATTTTGACACTTTACAATTAAAAAAAGGGTACGACAAATCACCTAGATTCTTTTAAAAAATAATATGAAAAAATTAATTTCTATACTACTTATTCTGCTTCCTCTCTTAAGTAATGCTCAAATAAACAGAGATCTTAAAAGAGCCAATCAATACTTCAATAGAACATCTTACAGTAAAGCTATTCCTTTGTATGAAAAAGTTTTAAAAGAAAATAAAAATTTTAAAGCTGTTAAAAATTTAGCTGATTCGTATTATTTCACATATAATATGAGTAAAGCTTCTACACATTACAATTACCTCTTTAAAAACTACAATAAATTACTTAATGAAACTGATTTCATAAGGTATTCAGATATATTAAAAGCTAATGGTAAGCATAAACAAGCTTATAACATACTCCATTCTTTTTATCAAAAAAATGATTCTGTAAAATTAAAAAAACTAGAAAAAGATATAAAGTACCTAGACAATATTAAAGCTATTGGCCAACGTTTTTCCATAAAAAACCTCCCTATCAATACAAGTTCCTCTGAATTTGGAGCAATACAAAAAGAACAAAAGATTGTTTTTGCAGCTCCTAAAAAAGAGTCGACAAATTATAGACGCTTTGGTTGGACAGGAAATCATTATTTAGATTTATATGAAGTAGATAGTAACGATACACTTTCTAATGAAACAACTATACAACCATTTTCTTCATCTATAAACACTAAACTACACGAATCAAATATTATTTTCACTAAAGATGGAAAGACTGCTTATTTCAACAGAAATAACCTAGTTAAAGGAAAACAAAAAAAAGATAGTAAAAAGGTTACACACATACAGCTATACAAAGCCCAATTAATTAATGGAAAATGGACTAACATTACTTCATTGCCTTTTAACAATGATACTTATTCTACCGAACACCCAGCATTAAGTAAAGATGAAAAAACATTATATTTTTCTTCCGATATGCCTAACGGTTATGGTTCTTTTGATATTTATTCAGTAAAAATAAATAATAACGGAAGTTATGGAATACCTAAAAATTTAGGTCCAATAATAAATACCGACAAAAAAGAACAATTTCCATTTATTAGTAAGGACAATAAATTATATTTTTCTTCTAATGGTCACCCAAATTTTGGAGCTCTTGATGTTTTTGTTAGCTCAATTAAAGACAATGAATATGTAAAGCCTGACAATGTTGGGTTACCCGTAAATTCAGGATATGATGACTTTGCTTTTAATATTAATTCTGATACAAACAAAGGGTACTTTGCTTCTAACAGACCAGAAGGAAAAGGAAGTGATGATATTTATAAACTCATAGAGCAAAAACCTTTAATCATTGAAGACTGTTATCAATTTATCTCTGGAGTAATTACAGATATTGATACAGGTGAAGCTTTAAACAATGTAAATATTACACTTAGAAACAACGAAACTATTTCTTATGCAATAACAGATACCTTAGGGAAATTTACTTTTCGTACTAATTGTGAAACAACCTATAATATTAAAGCTACAAAAACTGGTTATAAGGGTAAACAAAGAACTCTTACTCTAAAAAATGAACGAAAAAAAGTTAATGATGCCTCAATGGCTTTAAAATCATTAATTCAAATAGAAAAAGAAGAGAAAGGAGCTTTGGCCTTACAAACCAAAAAAGAAAAAGAACTTAAAGCAAGTTTAGCCTTACAACTAAAATTAGATAAACAAAAAAAAGCTGATGATATCATTAAAAAAGAAAAAGATATTATAAAAACTAATGATCAAGTGATTATCAAAACTGAAGATATTAATTTTGATTATAAACTTTGGTACTTAAGAAGAGATACAAAAAAAGCTATTGATAAGGCTATAAACTTAATGAAGAAATACCCAGATATGGTCGTAGAAGTTGGAACTCATTCTGATATTAGAGGAAATAATAGATATAACCTTACCCTATCACAAAAAAGAGCAAACTCTGTAAGAATGTATTTTATGGAAAAAGGTATCGAGCCAGATAGAATATCTGCTATAGGCTATGGTGAAACTAGACCTATTAAAAAATGTAAAACAGAAGAATCTTGCTCAGAAGAAGAACATGAGTTAAATAGACGATGTGAATTTATTGTAAAAAAAATTAACTAACATTTATACAAAACGAGCCAATTGGCTCGTTTTTTGTTTTTATAACTCTCGCAATTGATAGATTTAGTACCTTTAACAAACTCACTATAAAGCTAGGTTTACTAACTAATAATAGTAGTTACCTAGTTTTAATATCAACAACTCAATATAAAGCACGTTCTTTATTGAGTATAAATAATTATAGTTATGAAAAAAACAACCTTTCTTTTACTAATGATTTTATTTTCAACTTTGATACAAGCTCAAGAAAACTACAACAACCTATGGGAAAAAGTTCACAAGTTTGAGTCAGACAACTTACCTAAATCTGCTTTAAAAATAGTAAACACTATTTACGATAAAGCTGAAAAAAGTAATAATGCTCCTCAGATTATAAAATCATTATTTTATAAAAGTAAGTACTCTTTAACTTTAGAAGAAAATGCTCAATTAAAAATTATTGATGAGTTTAAACAACAAATTAATAAAAGTGATTTTCCAACAAAAAATGTGCTAGAAAATGTATTAGCTAACTTATACTGGCAATATTTTAATCAGAACAGATGGAAGTTTTACAATCGTACTCAAACTCAACAAAAAGTTAATGAAAATGATTTTAGAACATGGGATTTAAATACGCTATTTGCAGAAATTCATTGCCATTATCAAAATTCTTTGGAAAATGAAACTCAATTACAAAAAACAGTTATTCATACTTTTAAAGATATTATTCAAACAGAAAAGGGTTCAAAAAAATACCGTCCTACCCTATTTGATTTCTTAGCGCATAATGCCTTAGAGTTTTATAAAACTACAGAAACCAACATTACAAAACCTACTTATCAATTTAAAATTGATGACATTTTATACCTTAGTGATGCTAATAAATTTTCTAAATTAAACCTTACCACGAAAGATGATTTATCATTACAATTTAATGCCTTGAAAATTTATCAAAAATTAATAAACTTTCATTTAAAAAATAACAACCTCGATGCCTTTGCTGATGTAGATATTCAACGATTACAATTTGTTAATCAACACGCAACTTTAAATAACAAACAAGAATTACTCTTACAAACGCTAAAAGCATCAGTTAGTAATTATAAAAACAATGAAATTTCTGGATTATATAGCTATGAAATAGCTAGAATTTATAATCAACAAGCTGGATCTTATAAAGCTGGAAAAAATGAAGAGTTTCGTTTTAAAAACAGAGAGGCACTTGCTATTTGTAAAAAGGTTATTGAACAATTCCCTAAAAGCTTAGCTGCTGAAAAATCTGAGTACTTACAACAACAAATCAAAACTACATCGCTAAGCATTCTTTCTGAAAAATTTGTCCCTATTCAATCTCACTCTAGATTACTAGTTACCTATAACAATATTGATAAACTGTACTTTTCTGCTTATAAAATTGACCAAAAACAATTAGAAGAGCTTCAAAAAATTTATAAAGTAGAAGAACGCTTTAGCTTTATAAAAAAACTTACAAAAGCTACTTCATGGAACAGTAATTTACGAAATGAAAAAGATAATTTATTACACACAACTGAAGTAGTAGTTCCCCAATTAACTCAAGGGAATTATTTAATTGTAGCGCACCAAAACACTACTTTTAATTCTAAAGATTTATATGCTACTGCTCATTTACAAGCAACCAATTTAGTTTTAGTAGAAAATAATAATGATGGTGTAAAAACGTTCCAAGTTGTTGATAGAAACAATGGAAAACCAATTAAAAATGCTGAGTTATTACTACAAAACAAACAGCGTAGATATGGAAAATCGATTCATAAAAAACTAACAACTGATAAAAACGGTTTTGCTTCTTTTAAAAGTGATGATAGTTATGGTAATGTGTATGTTACAATTACATATAAAAATGATACTGCTATTTTTGGTAACTACTACCTAAATAAATATCAAAAACATGTCTCTCCAACTGAAAATAATAGTTACACTAAGATAAGACCCTTCATTTTTACAGATAGAAGCATTTATCGACCAGGACAAACAGTATACTTTAAAACTATCTTTATTCAAGAAACGGAAGACAAATCAACACCTTTCACCAATGAGTTTGTACAAGTAACATTAAATAATGTTAACGGAGAAGTAGTAAAAAAACTGGATCTAAAGCTAAACGAATATGGATCGGCTTCAGGAGAAATTATACTACCTAGCACAGGGCTAACAGGCGAGTATTGGTTTTCAATTGATAAGAGTGAAAAACAAAAAAGTACCTTTTATGATACTATAGATTTTGATTTTGAACATGAAGACTATATTACTCGTATTTCAGTTGAGGAATATAAGCGTCCTAAGTTTGAAACTGAATTTAAACCTGTAACAAAAACCTATAAGTTACATGATAGCATTACCGTAAACGGATTTGCAAAAGCTTTTGCTGGCTCAAATATTACGGATGCTAAAGTTGTATATCGTGTCCATCGCAAAGTACAATACCCTATTTGGTGGTACTGGCGTAAACCTCAGTTTACTTCAGAAGCACAAGAAATTACACACGGTGAATTGATAACTGATTCGCAAGGTAACTTTTCTATTACATTTAAAGCTTTACCTGATGAAAGTGTAAACAAAGAAAATTTACCTGTTTTTGAATATGAAATCACTGCTGATGTAACCGATGTTAATGGAGAAACTCGCTCAGCAATCTCTATTGTAAAAGTTGGGTATCATGCACTACTTACTAATATACAAGTTCCTTCTACAATACATAAATCAGACAAGAAAGCAACCATTGGAATTTCAAGTAAAAACTTAAATGGAGAGTTTATTCCTGCGGAAGGAAGTATAAAAGTTTATAAACTTCAGGCTCCTGAAAATCCGTTACGTAAAAGACCTTGGAATGCTCCAGATTATCAAGACATTTCAGAAAGTGAGTTTAGAAACTTATTTCCTCATGATGCTTATACTTCGGAAGAACAAAATTCTCAAAATTGGAAAAAAGGGAAACTAGTATTTGAGCAAGCTTTCAACACACAAAACTCGAAAGAAGTTACGCTTACAAACTATAAAAAATGGATTTCAGGAAAGTATATTGTTATTCTAGACACCAAAGATAAGTTTGGACAAAAAGTTACCGACAAAGCTCGTTTTACTATAATTGATCACAAAGAAAAAAGTGTAGTAGACAATCAATTATTCACGTACAACACAAACAAAACAATATACAAACCAAATGATATAATAGTATTACAAATTGGTTCTGCCTCAAAAGATGTAACGGTTATAGTTCAAACAGAAAAAAACCACGCTATTATAGACACCAAACTTATTCGTTTAAATAACAAAATCAAAACAATTGAAATTCCTGTTACTAAACAAGATGTTGGTGGGTTTGTTATCAAATATTACTTTGTGAATTACAATAGTTTCGTAAGTGGAATGATTCCTATTTCTGTTCCAAATGAACAAGATAGCATTACTATAGAAACCAATACGTTTAGAGATAAATTACAACCTGGAACCCAAGAAACCTGGAGTTTTACCATTAAAAACGATAAAAACAACAAAGTCGCTGCAGAGGTATTAGCGAGTATGTATGATGCTTCTTTAGATGAATTTAAGCCTCATAATTGGGAGTTTTCACCTATCTCAACTTCAACATATTACTCACAAAGTGGTTACGCTAACGCTTATCAAAGTTTTGGTAATGAACGTTTCAGAGTTTTTAATAATAACTACCCTTCATCTTTTAAAACTCAACGATACGACCAATTAAATTGGTTTGGTTTTTACTTCGGAATGAATAGAAATATTCGTTTAAGAGGCTTAGCCATGAGTTCCAAAATGCAACCTTCACCTGAAAGAGAGATTGTTGAAGAAGAAACTCTTTTAGATACTCAAGAAAACTTACTAGATCAAGTAGTAGCTACTACTTTAGGTATAAAAAAGACAGAGGAAGAAAAAGTTTCTTTAGACGGAGTACAAATTCGTAAAAACCTACAAGAAACTGCCTTTTTCTATCCGCATTTACAAACTGATAAAGAAGGTAATATTACGTTTAGTTTTACCACTCCAGAAGCTTTAACACGCTGGAAACTGCAGTTACTAGCACATACAAAAGAATTACAGTCGATTACCAAGACATTAACTACTGTAACTCAAAAAGAGTTGATGGTAATCCCTAACGCTCCAAGATTTTTAAGAGAAGGAGATCAAATTACATTAAATACCAAAATAGCTAACATCTCTGATAAAAACTTACAAGGGACAGCGTTACTTATATTAACTGATGCTATTACAGGAAAAGAAATCAACTTGTTAGACAATTCTACGAAAAATCAATCTTTCAGTGTTGATTCTAACGGAAACACTAATGTAGCTTGGAACTTATCTATTCCTGACACCTATCAAGCAATTCAATATAAAGTAGTTGCAAAAGCTGGAGATTTTTCTGATGGTGAACAAAATGTGTTACCAGTATTATCAAACCGAATGTTGGTTACAGAAACGCTACCTATGTGGGTTCGTTCAAATCAAACCAAAACATTTACATTAGATAAGCTTAAAAATCAAACTTCGACTACGCTCAGTCACCATAAATTAACGTTAGAAGTTACCTCAAACCCTGCATGGTATGCTGTGCAAGCTTTACCGTATTTAATGGAATATCCATACGAATGTAGTGAACAAACCTTTGCACGTTATTATGCAAACACACTCGCTAGTCATATCGCAAATTCAAATCCAAGAATACAAGAGGTGTTCAATACTTGGAAATCTTCAGATGCTTTGTTGAGTAACTTAGAAAAGAATCAAGAATTAAAATCATTGATTATCCAAGAGACTCCTTGGTTACGTGATGCTCAATCTGAAACCGAACAAAAGAAGCGTATTGCTTTGTTATTTGATTTAAACAAAATGAAAAACGAGCAACAAAACGCCATTAATAAACTATTGCAAATGCAATTAAACAATGGAGGGTTCCCTTGGTTTAAAGGAAATGATAATCCAAATGTTTACATCACGAATCATATTGCTACCGGTTTTGGGCATTTACAAAAATTAGGTATTGATAATAAAGATGATTCTTTACAGAAAATGCTTATGGATGCTATCCACTTTTTAGATGCTGAAATTGAACATACGTACAAAAGATTATTAGAAAGCGCTGAACGTATTAAAGCTGAAAAAGGTCAAAAAAAATATACTGAGTACTTAAAGAAAAACCATCTAAACTATTTCATTATTCAGTATTTATACATGCGTTCTTTTTATACTAATATTGAAATTAACGATACGACAAAAACCGCTTTTGAATACTATAAAAGTCAAACAGCAACTTATTGGAAAGAGTTTAGTTTATACGGAAAAGGACAAATTGCCCTGCTACAGTTTAGAAATGGTAATACACAAATTTCTTCTAAAATTTTAAAATCTTTAAGAGAGAACAGTATTACTTCTGATGAATTAGGAATGTACTGGAAAGAAAACCAACCGAGTTGGTACTGGTACCAAGCCCCTATTGAAACACAATCGTTATTAATTGAAGCTTTTTCTGAAATTGAAAATAACACAGAAACGATTGATAACTTAAAAATATGGCTACTAAAAAATAAGCAAACCAACCGTTGGAAAACTACCAAAGCAACTACTGAAGCTGTATATGCATTATTATTACAAGGTAGTGATTGGATTTCAGTAACTGATATGTTAGATATTAAAATAGGAAACCAGACTATCAATCCAACAAAATTAGAAAACACAAAAGTTGAGGCGGGTACTGGTTATTTTAAAACCTCATGGAATGGTTCTGAAATTACTCCTAATATGAGTACTGTTAGTATTAGTAAAAAAGGAAAAGGTATCGCTTGGAGTGGATTGTATTGGCAGTATTTTGAGGACCTAGATAAAATTACTTCTGCTAAAACTCCTTTACAATTAAATAAAAAACTATTTAAAAAAGTTAATACTAATACTGGTAAGCAACTCCAAGAAGTTACAGAAAACACACAGTTAAATGTTGGAGATTTAATTACTGTTAGGATTGAACTTCGCTCTGATAGAGATATGGAATTTGTACACATGAAAGATATGAGAGCAAGCGGAGTTGAACCGATTAATGTATTATCACAATACAAGTGGCAAGATGGACTAGGCTATTATGAAAGCACAAAAGATGCTGCAACAAATTTCTTTTTTGAGCGTTTACCTAAAGGAATATATGTATTTGAATATGATGTTCGTGTAAATAATGCAGGAAATTTCAGCAATGGTATTACAACAATTCAAAGTATGTATGCCCCTGAGTTTACTAGTCATTCAAAAGGAGAAAGATTACTAATTAAATAAAATAACTATCTTAGCAACACATAACATTAAATTAAAAATTATGAAAAAAATCTTTTTATTTATCGGATTTTTAACCCTTTCGTTTTTTACAGCTAATGCCCAAGAAATCTCTGACAACGCTATTGGTCTTCGTTTAGGAGATAATGATGGTTTTGGAGCTGAAATCTCTTACCAACGTAGATTAAGCGATAACAATCGTTTAGAACTTGATTTAGGTTTAAGAAATGGTAGTGGCTATGATGGATTTAAAGCTACTGCTTTATACCAATGGGTATGGCAATTAGAAAACCGCTTTAACTGGTTCGCTGGTGCTGGTGGTGGTTTAGGTCACTGGAATGCAAAGAATGTAGATGTGTCAGAAACATACGTTTTTGTTTCTGGTGTAATTGGAATCGAATATAGTTTTGATATCCCTTTAATGATTTCTTTAGATTACAGACCTGACATAGGATTCGGTGATTACTATAAAGACTTTAACTCTGACTTCGGTTTAGGTATCCGTTACCAATTCTAAAAAGACAATAATAAAATTTATAAAAAACCTCCAAGTTAACTTGGAGGTTTTTCTTTTTATGCCCTTATAATTTAAACGTTAAATGTTTTTATAAAGTAATTTTTACTTTAATTCAAAAACACCAAAACATCATTAAAACCTTAACCAATTAACATATAATCAACTTTATAAATACATTTTAATAATTTTTTACTAACAAATTTGAAATCTGGTTGCTAGTTATCATAAATAATTTCGCCGTGGATAATTCACTAAAGATTTCAAAATGAAAAAAATAATTTTAATTACTTTATGCTTTGTTAGTATTTTAGGATACTCACAAAGTAAATCTGGATTAAAAGGAAGAGTTTTAGACGAAACAAATCAACCTTTACCTGGAGCTACGATTAGCATTCCTTCTTTACAAGTTGGATTTTCTACAGACTTTAATGGAAACTACGAACTTTTAAATCTACCAATAGGGAATTATGAAGTTCAAATATCCTTCCTAGGTTATCAAACTCTAACAGAAACTATTACACTTACAAACAGTATTCAATCTAATAATTTTTCTCTAACGCCTAAAATAGATAGATTGGATGAAGTTGTTATTAAAGGAAGTATTGGTAAAGGACAAGCCAAAGCCCTTAACCAACAAAAAAATAAAGAGAATATAACTAATATTATTTCTGCAGATCAAGTAGGAAAGTTTCCAGACGCAAATATTGGTGATGCCTTAAAGCGTGTTCCTGGTATTTCTATGCAAAATGATCAAGGAGAAGCTAGAGATATTGTTATTCGTGGATTAGCACCTCAATTAAACTCGGTAACTTTAAATGGTGACAGAATTCCTTCTGCTGAAGGAGATAACCGTAGAGTTCAAATGGATTTAATTCCTTCTGACATGATTCAAACTATTGAAGTTAACAAAGCAGTAACTCCAGATATGGAAGGAGACGCTATTGGTGGTTCCGTTAATTTAGTTACACGCTCTGCTCCTACTACTTTTAGAGCTTTCGTTGCTGGTTCTTACGGACAAAATCCTGTAAGAAATACGCCTAACTATAACGTTTCTGCTTTAGTTGCCAACAGAACTTTTAAAGACAAACTAGGATATGTTATCAATGCTTCTTATAACTCTAACGATTATGGTTCAGATAATGTTGAGTTTGAATGGGAAAAAGAAAATGGTAAAGTCTACATTGGTGAACACGATATTAGACGCTACGACGTAAAAAGAAATAGAATGAGCGTTTCTGCTAACTTAGACTGGACACCAGACAACAACAATACAATTTTCTTCAAGTCTATGTACAACCAACGAAACGATTATGAAAATCGTTACAGAGTGCGTTTTAGAAAAATAGATGAACCTGATGCTACTGGATTATCAAAAGCTGAAGTACGTCGTCAAACTAAAGGTGGTATCAACAACAATACAAACGACAACACGCGTTTAGAGCGTCAAAGTACTTACAATATATCTGTAGGTGGAGAACATATTATTTTTGGGAACATTAAGTTGAACTGGAAAACAGGAACCGCCAAAGCAAAAGAAGAGCGTCCAGACGAACGTTACATAAGTTTTGAGAATGATGATATTGAAGTTATGCAAGACTTTTCGCGAACAAACTTCCCTGTATTACGTCCAACAAATAACGATTTTAACAATCCTTCAACTTTTGATTACAAAGAAGTAACCCAACAACAAGGATTTACACAAGAACGTAAAATCAGTTCTAATTTTGATGTCTTGGCTCCTATCAATTCTACTGGAGCTTATAAAAACTCTTTAAAATTTGGATTTAAGCACAAATACAAAGAAAAAGTAAGAGACAATAGTTTTTATGAATATGATTTAGAAGATCAATTTCCAACCATGAATACCACTACTACTAAAGACTATACTATTAATGGTTATTTAGCAGGCGATGATTATAAATCAGGGCTATTTGTTTCAAAAGAATTTTTAGGAAGTTTAAATTTAACAGGAGGTGAACTTGTACTAGATGAATTTGTTCCTGAAAACTACAATGCTAACGAAAATATTTATGCCTTTTACGGAATGTTGCAACAAAACATCAATAATAACTTTTCTTTTATTGCAGGTGTAAGAGTTGAAAAAACAACAACTGACTACAATGGTTTTGCTATTGATGTTGAAACTGCTGAAGATTTAAGCGATGTAACTAAAACATCAGGAACTAGAAACTACACAAACTGGTTACCAAACTTACAAGCAAAATACAATATTGATAAAAACACCATTGTTAGAGCTGCTTGGACAAACACAATTGCTAGGCCTAATTATTACGATTTAGTACCTTATAGAAACATTAATAGTGATGATATTGAAGCTGAGTATGGAAACCCAAATTTAAACCCTACTGAAGCAATGAACTTTGATTTAATGTTTGAACACTACTTTAGCAATGTCGGAATTATATCAGCAGGAGTTTTTTACAAAGATTTAGATAAATTTATTTACAATTCAGTTACTGAAGAACCAATTACCATTGGGGGTGTTACAGAAACTTATGATGTTACAAGGCCTTTCAACGGAGGTACTGCCGAAATTTATGGTTTTGAAGTTGCTTTACAACGTAAATTAAACTTCTTACCAGGTTTCTTAAGAAACTTAACAGTGTATGGTAACTATACCTATACAGATTCTAAAACAGATGGTATTGCTGATAGAGAAGATGGATTGCCTTTGGCTGGTGCTGTTAAAAACATGTTTAACGGATCGTTGGCCTATGAAAGTTCTAAACTATCAATTAGAGCCTCTTTAAACTTTGCTGATGATTATATTTTTGAATACGGAGACGATGCTTTTACAGATGTGTTTTATGACGAACAATTGTTTGTAGACTTAAATGCTTCTTACCGTATTACTAAAAACTTACAAGTCTTTGCTGAAGCAAAAAACTTAACCAATCAAGAATTACGTTTTTACCAAGGTACAAAACACCAAACAATGCAAGCTGAGTTTTATAACTATAATTGGAATGCTGGTTTAAAATACAATTTTTAAGAATGAATAATTTATATAAAATAACACTTACTTGCCTTATTTTAAGCGCTTGTAAAGTTGAAAAAATAGTACATCAAAACCCACAAACTAAACCAGTAGTAGCTTTAGTTGCTGACGCTGAAACAGAACCTGTTACTTCTTTTGACGACGCTGCTGATGATCCGTGTGTGTGGGTAAACCCTGCTGATGTAACAAAATCAACCATAATTGGTACAAACAAAAAAGAAGGTTTAGAAGTCTATAATTTAGACGGAAAACGCTTGTATTCTTATAAAATAGGACGTGTAAACAATGTTGATATTCGTGACGGATTTTCATTAAACGGAAAAGAAGTTTCGGTTGTTACTGCTAGTAATAGAACACACAATACTATTTCTGTATTGATTGTAAAGCCAACTGGTGAATTAGAAGATGTTGCTGCGAGAAAAATAACTTCTAACTTAAAAGAAGTATACGGTTTAGGGATGTACAAGAGCCCTAAAAATAACAAATTTTATGTTTTTATGGTTGGTAAAAAAGGCGGTATTGAACAATGGGAATTGTTTGAAAACAATACTCAAATTGACGCCAAGTTAGTCCGTGAATTTTCATTAGGAAGTCAAGGAGAAGGTATTGTTGCCGATGATGTACATGCTAAGGTATATATTGGTGAAGAAGATAAAGCCTTATGGAAATATGATGCAGAACCCAATGCTGAAAACAACCGTGTAAAGGTTATCAGCACCAAAGACTTGAATATAAAAGATGATTTTGAAGGTGTTACCTTATACGATGCTGGAAACGGAAAAGGATATATTATTTTATCCTCACAAGGAAATAACAGTTATGCTGTTTTCGATAGAGTTAGCAATCAATACTTAGGAAGTTTCTCATTAAAAGATGGTGTGATTGATGGTACCTATGATACGGATGGAATTGATGTAACTTCTGTTAATTTTGGTACAAAATACCCTAAAGGGTTCTTTATTGCGCAAGATGGTGCTAATACCCAAGGTAAGGACAGCTTGCATCAAAATTTTAAAATCATTGACTGGCAAAAAATTTCTAAAAGTCTACATTTAGATTAGTATACATAGTGTGTTTGTTGTGTAATTTGAAAAGCCTCTAAGTTAATTAGAGGCTTTTTTAACTATCTTATTTTGGCGGATAGTTATTAAGCACTTTTCCAACTACTTTTTGAAAATGTAATTTCTTTTGTTCTGGAGTCGCTTTTTCTCTTAATTCGCTAGTAACAATTCCTTGCCATATTAACTGGTTATTTTTACTCTCAACAAAATCAATGGTTAATTGCTGATTTATTTTTCTACTCTCAATAGGTATACCCCCTGAAATTCCAAATCCAACATTTCTTCCTCCACTTCCTAAGCCAACACCTATCGTATTTCTATTAAGAGACTCTCTTTCTTCAGATAAAATATTAATATACATATCTGGGTTTTCAGTCAATTGCATTCCTTTAGCTTCCAAAGCTACTGTTACTTCGTAAGTAACCCTTTTTATATCCAACTCATTTAAACCTTTACCAGCATCTTCAAAAAAATTAAAGGTTTTATACTGACTAAAATCTGTTTGACTATCGTAGTCATATACTACTTTAGAAGAGGAGCACCCAATAATAACTAGCAGAAAAAAATATTTGTAATACTTCATATATAAATTCTTTACGGTGTATTTAATCAAAAACTATACCTTATAAAAATACAAAAAGCCTCGCGTAAACGAGACTTTTTCTAAGGTTAGTTAGTTGATTTTTTATTGAACCGCTTTTAAAGCATCAATATTTCCATATCCAAACTCTGAATGCTTGTTTGGATAAAAATCAGCAGACTCTTTCATTTTTTGTAAAACTTGTTCTCTTGACCAAGAAGGATTTTTTGCCCATACCAATGCAGCAATACCTGCTGTAGTAGCTGTAGCTACAGATGAACCTCCAATATAATTTTCCTGCCCGTCATAATAACTTAATACAGGTATTTTATTATCCGTTCCGTTAGTACGTTGCATTTGTACAGTAAAATCAATTTGTGATCCTGTATGACATACATCACACTTGCTATATTGTCCTTCTTTAACACCTGTTACCGCAACAGTTTCAGACATACTTGCTGGAAAAATTACTCCATACCAAGTAGTAAATGAAGTAGAAGTTCCTCCTGCTGCTAAAATCATCTTTCCTTTGCTATGTGCATACTTTACTGCATCTGATACATTACCAATACTAAACGGAGAACCTAATGACATAGAAATAACTTTCACATCACTCCTATTTGCCAATGCTGTTAATGCTTCAACAACACCTCTTTTTTCATGGTAATCGTCAATTACTACATTTTCAACAGCTCTATACGTTACTAAGTTTGCGTTATAAGCAACACCTACAGGTAAATTATCATTATTTCTTGGAGCAGTAGCTACTGCTGCCATTTTAGTTCCATGACCACACTTGTCATTTACTCCATCATAATTATTAGACCAAGCCCACCAAGAATCTACAAAGGTTCCATATTTCTGAACTGTTCTTCCTGATGAATATCCATCGTTAAAATATTGATTCATCCATTTTTGTTCTGGTGATAAACCAGAATCAACAACCGCTACAGTTACACCTGAACCTGTACTGTAATTCCAAGCTTGTGAAATATTGTGTGCATCGAAAGACCATGGTAACCTAGCACCTGGTGATACTGTACGATAATCACTCGTATTTAAAGTTGCTGTACCATACCCACATCCTGAAGAACCTGATGAATCTGATTTAGCTTGAGCAGTTGACTCTAAAAAACTATATCCTCCTGGTTCTATATAACGAACTCTGCTGTCTTTTAATAAGACATTTATTGTTTCCTTGTTGGTAACTTTAATGTCTAATACATTAATACTTTCGTTTACATATAATTCCGTTTCTCCTTTTGCTGAAGTAGGTTCAAAACTTCTCACTAAGGCTAGTAACTCATTTTTAATATTAGCGCTTTCTTCACTCTTCGCATAGTTATTTTTTGAAGTACCGTAGCCTATAGTCAAGATATTCTCTCCATGATTCACTGCACTCCATATTGTATGAGCATCTTGTGACATCCATTTAAAATCTCCTGTCTTTTGTAAAGATTCCTTGATTTTTGAATTGATTTCTTTTTTGGTAAGTAAATCTTGATCTTGTTTTATGTCTAATGTTTCATCATTATTAGAACATGAGATCATAGTTAAAACAACCGTTAGACTTAAAAGTGTTTTTTTCATTTTCTGAAGGGGTTAAAGATTAAATTTATTTTTCCGAATATACTAAAATTTTAATATAATTTTAACACTTAACATAACTAAAGTTCACGATAATTAACATTACCTTAAAACCCACATGTAGAAAGCCAATAAAAAAAGGAGCCTATAGCTCCTTCTTTACTTTAAGTTTTCAATATGTTTACTCCATATTTACTCTAGAGGGTGTATCTTTTCCTTCAATAATACTTTGAGTACCTCTAGCAACTGCTTTTACAGTTTCTGTTAAAACAGTCATATTTAACGTTTCAGCCTCATCTGTTACTTTATGATAATCAGCATCAATATCAATTGGAGTGGTTGAAAATGTATGAGACGGCACCCCTAAACGTGCTAAAGAAGCATTATCCGATCTTAAGAACAATTGAAATTTAGGGTATGGATCTGGAAATAACTTGTATCCTGATCCTTCTAAATTCTTTTGAATTATTTTTCCAAAATCCGATTTATCAAAACCAGTTAACCATGCAGTTTTAGGTCCTGTTTTTGGTTGTTTTCCTATTAACTCTAAATTAATTCCAGCTATAAACTTATCGGCATCAATTCCTTTTCCAAAGTATTCAGAACCTACTAATCCCATTTCTTCAGCTGTAAAACATACAAACAAAATACTACGTTCATTATTTCCTTTTTTAGCATAATATTCAGCTAATGATAATACACCAGTAACACCAGAAGCATCATCATTCGCACCATTAAAAATTCTATCCCCTTCTCCGTCTTTCTTTACACCTAAATGATCATGATGTGCAGATACAATAACAAACTCATTTTTTTTAGACTTTCCTTCTAACAAGCCTATAATATTACTCATTTTAATTCCTTTATACTCGAAGTTTTGGCGATATGTAGTTAATGTATCAAAAGTTTTTAAACCAATTCTTTTGTATTCATTTTCTATATACTGAGTTGCTTTTTCCATTCCCTCAGTCCCAGGTTTCCTACCTTCCATTTCATCTGAAGCAAGTGTATATAAGTGTTTTCTTACTAAAATAGAATCAATTAACTCTTCTTTATTTTGTTTTTTCTGAGTTACCTCAACAGTATTCATAGCAACCTCGCTACTAGTATTTTTAGTTTGCTTACACGACAGTAAAACTGATACACTTACAAGTGCAAATGGATATAAAACTTTTTTCATTCTTTATTTATTTAAAAGCCTAAATATAGCCAATTTAATTTCTTAATTTTGTTGAAAATTTTTAAGGATGGCTTTAACTGATATTCCAAACATAAAACATACTGATTCAAACAACTTTTTCTTACTTGCTGGTCCTTGTGCCATCGAAGGAGAAGATATGGCTATGCGAATTGCTGAAAGGGCGATTACCATTACTGATAAATTAGAAATTCCTTATGTATTTAAAGGAAGTTTTAAAAAAGCAAATCGCAGTAGAATTGATAGTTTTACAGGAATTGGTGACGAAAAAGCATTAAAAATTTTACGTAAAGTTTCTGAAACTTTTAATATTCCTACCGTAACCGACATTCATGAAGTTTCCGATGCAGAAAAAGCAGCTCAATATGTAGATGTATTACAGATACCTGCTTTCTTAGTTCGTCAAACCGATTTAGTTGTAGCTGCGGCGAAAACTGGTAAAGTTGTTAACTTAAAAAAAGGACAATTTATGAGTCCTGAAGCTATGCAACATGCGGTAAAAAAAGTACATGATGCTGGTAACCAAAAAGCATGGATAACTGATAGAGGTACCATGTTTGGATATCAAGATATGATTGTTGATTTCCGCGGAATTCCAACCATGCGTCAATATGCTCCTACTGTGTTAGATGTTACACATTCGTTACAACAGCCTAATCAATCAAGTGGTGTTACTGGTGGACGTCCAGATATGATTGAAACAATTGCTCGTGCAGGTGTGGTTAACAATGTTGACGGATTATTTATTGAAACTCATTTTGATCCTGCCAATGCAAAGAGTGATGGAGCAAACATGTTACATCTTGATTATTTAGAAGGTTTACTTACCAACTTAGTAACAATTAGAAAAACCATTAATAATTTATAGGCACAATTTTTGTTTTATAAAGTTGTTTTTAAACTCATATATGAAACAACTTCTTTTTTTATTCTTTCTAATAACTAACCTTGTTAGCGCGCAAAACTTTTCTTTAGTTGAAAAAAAAGTTAATGGTTACCCTAAATTTAATAAAGTAGGAAATTTAGCTCAACAAATAGCAAGCGACTTTAAAACTGAAGAACAGCAAGTACAAGCTGCTTTTTATTGGCTAGCTCATAATATTAGATATGATTTAGACGGGTATTACAATCCAAAGCAAAAAAGAATTTCTTTTAGATACAGGAACGAGCAAGAAAGGTTAGAAAAGCTACAGGCCATAAAAGATAATATTGTTAACGAAACACTTATAACCAAGAAAGCTATTTGTGAGGGATATGCACAAACTTTTGCGAAAATTTGCTCAATACTTCAGATTGAGAATGAAGTTATAAAAGGATATATCAGAAATTCCTCAAACGATATAGCTAATCCTAAAACCAGCTCAAATCATGCTTGGAACGCTGTTAAGCTGAATGATAAATGGATTTATATTGATGCTACATGGGCAGCTGGTGTTGTGAATAATAACAGATGGCAACCTTCATTTAATGCTTACTACTTCAATTTTCCAAAAGAAAAATACTTTAAAGCACATTTTCCTGAAAAGAAACTTTGGCAATTAAGAGTTGGTAGAATGGATAAAAAAGATTTTTATAACCAACCAATTTATGATACTGCCTTTTTAAAATCAGATTTAGAATTAATAACTCCTTCTAAAGGGCTGTTAGAAAAAGATTCTATTATTGAATTAAAAATAAAAAATCTACGTCCTAATCAATCAGTTTCCTTTGGATATAGTGGATACCGATATGCAGTAAAACCACACAGCATATCTATCAAAAATAATGTTGCTACAATTACAACCTCTCCTCTTGAAAATAGCAAACGGCTATTTTTAATCATAGATAAAGAAGTTATGCTTGAATTCTTGATTCAGTAATTATTTTTCACTTTTATTGTTTATATTGCAATAAATTATTCCATAATGAAAACTTTATCCTTTCTTGTTTTATTTCTTTTCTTTAATAATGCTTCATTTTCTCAAGACCTAACTAAGGTTGATAAGATTATGTATTCTTACAACGGAATAACTTCAATAAAGGAATTATCTGAAAGAATAGATTATGATTTTAAAACTGATATAGAAAAAGTAAGGGCTATTTATACATGGATTGCTTTAAATATTGAATATGATTACTTTCCATCTAAACTATTAAAAGCTCCTGAATTTCTTTTCTATAATAATAATGATGATTTAAAAAGAATAAAACAAAATAAAATAAAGCTAGCTGCGCAAAAAACATTTAGAACAAGAAAAGGACTTTGCTCAGGCTTTGCGTATCTCTTTCATAGACTTTGCTACTTAATCAATATTGAAAATGAGTTAATCTATGGTTATACCAAAACATCTATTAATCAAATAGGAATAGTTCCTACAGAAAAAAATCATGTATGGAATGCTGTCAAAATAAACAACAAATGGCTTCTAATGGATGTTACTTTTGGTTCTGGATATTTATATAATGATGTATGGCAAAGGCATCTTAACTTAGAGTATTTTAATGCTAAAAAAAGTAAACTTAAGTTAACTCATTTTCCAGCTGATATTAAATGGCGACAATTCTTAAACCAAAAACCTTTAAAGGAATTCTGTTATGCTCCTCTATACAAAAAAGGTTTTCTAAAAAACAAACTAGAAATTTTAACTCCTAAATCAGGTAAGATTGTCACAAGTAATAGCAATAGAATTCATATAAAACTAAAGAAAACAGATAAAATAAAAGATGTGAAATATTTATTTTCTAGCAACTACAAAATACATAATGCTCAGATTATTAATAAAGAAACTTTCTCTTCAATTTATCTTAAACCTCCCAAAAAAAATACAACCTTACATATATATGTAAATAATGAACTATCATTAGAATATAAAGTTAAAGTTAATTAGCTTTACTCCAAAAACCTTTATGATTGTGTTTTGCTACTTCTTCTATAACTTGTAGTAGTATTTCTTCGTTAATTTCTTCTATTGATGAATAGCGAAGTGATTTTACAACTGCTCTTCCTTCTGAGACTAAAAAAACATCAAAATCTTCTAAAATACCTTTTGCCCAAAACCCAACATCAACAAAACCTTTTTTATGGGATGCATTCATATAGCACAGTTGTTTTCCGTTAATATAATATACTGGTATTTTCCACTTATACTTTAGTTCTAAATTCTGAAAATTACTTTCTATCAATACCTGTAGATGCAGTAAAATAGACTTGAATGGTTCTGGTTGTTTGAGTATATATTCTTCAGCTGGTTTCATTATTTCAAAAATACATTAAAATTTTATTTGTCTGTTTCATAAAATTATTTTTACTTTGTTTTTCAAAGTTCTTTAAAAATGAGTTCAGAAGATTATTTAAAAGACATATCAGAAATTAAGAACCTAATGAGTAAATCCTCTCGATTTATATCATTAAGTGGTTTATCTGGTGTTTTAGCAGGGATATATGCACTAATTGGTTCAGCTTATGCATATTGGTTAGTTAACAACAATTCTAATGGTTATTTGATGCTAGATGGAAAAATTTTCCAAATGGTCATCTTTGATTTATTGTTAGTTGGCTTTTTAAGTATTGCTACAGCTATCTTTTTAACCACAAGAAAAGCTAAAAAGAATGGAGAAAAAATTTGGGATGCCACCACAAGAAGGTTACTCTTAAATTTCCTTATCCCTCTAGTTTCTGGTGCAATCTATATCATTATCATACTAGGACATCAAAAATATGGGCAAACGGGTGCATTAATGTTACTTTTTTATGGCTTAGCGTTGATTAATGCTTCAAAATATACTGTTGGAGATATTAAGTATTTAGGCTATACTGAAGTTGTTTTAGGACTTACTGCTGCAATGTTACCTGGTTATGGTTTTTGGTTTTGGGTTATAGGGTTTGGAATCATGCATATTGTTTACGGTACACTTATGTATTTTAAACATGATAGAAAATAAGAACTATTTTCGTACTTTAAAATTTACCTTTTTTGAAAAACATTATTCTAAATATAAATAAAGCTTTTGATCATAGAATTAGACTGGGAATTATGTCTGTTCTTATGGTAAATGAATATGCTGAATTTACTACCCTAAAAGAATTATTAGGTGCTACAGATGGTAATTTAGCAAGCCATACTAAAGCATTAGAAAAAGTTGAATTTATTAGGATAGAAAAACAATTTATTGGTAGAAAACCCAATACTAGATACTACGCTACAGAGCTTGGCAAACAAGAATTTAAAAAACATATTGACGCTTTAGAAAAACTGATTAAAAATAAATAACACTAATTTTTTTATTATTTAACTTTGAAATTCAAAGTTCTTTTAAAATAACAAACTATGGAAACATCAAACAAACAAAGCGGAAGGTTCGGAAAGTGGGTAAAAACATCAATCACAGCTAGAATGTTAATGATTGGATTTTTAATTCTCATTCTTTTAATTCCTTTATCCTTCATAAAAAGCTTAATTGTTGAGCGAATGAATCGACAGCAAGAAGTTGTACAAGAAATCAATCAGAAATGGGGTAAAGAGGTATTGTTATACGGTCCTATTTTAAAAGTTCCGTACAAAACATATAAAGAGAAATTTGTTAGAAATCAAAAAACAAAAGAAACTCAAACCGAGATTGAAGAAAAAATTAAATATGCTTACTTTTTTCCGAAGAAATTAAATATTAAATCATCTATAAATCCTGAAGAGAAAAAACGTGGTATTTATAAAACAGCTGTGTATAATAGCAATATAGATATTGATGGAAGTTTTACAAAGCCTGATTTTAGTGAAAAAGATATTAATGAAGAAGACATACTTTGGAACAAAGCTCGATTAATTATAAAAACTTCTAATTTAAAAGGAGTTAACAACTTAGTTGAAATAAAATTGCATAAAAACACCTATGCTTTTACTTCTAAATATGAAGATGATGCTAGTAATGAAAAAGCATACTACAACTATTTAAACCTTCATAAATTAGAGAGTAAATTTTTAAATGAAGAAGACCTTCCTAAAAAATCAGATACAAACTTTAGTCTATCACTAAGTATTAATGGAAGTAAACAAATTCGTTTTATTCCTATTGGAAAAGAAACATCCGTTCATATAAACTCTGACTGGAAAACTGCTAATTTTATTGGTGAATATCTTCCTTTTAACTCTGACAAAATCTCTGATAATGGTTTTGATGCTAAATGGAAAATACTAGATATCAACAGACCATTTTCTCAACAATCTTTTAATGGAATTCCAAACTTAAAAGAATATGCTTTTGGTGTAAACTTTATGATTCCTGTAGACGAATATCAAAAAAGTGAACGATCAGCTAAATATGGATTCTTGGTGATTGGACTTACCTTTTTAATCTTCTTTTTAATTCAAACAATGAGTAAAATATCCATTCATCCATTTCAATATTTAATGATTGGTGTTGCCTTAACTATGTTTTATACATTACTAATATCAATTTCTGAGCATAGTAGCTTTTTAAAAGCCTATTTAATTGCTTCTATAGCTGTAGTGCTGTTGATTACCTTGTATTCTAAATCCATTTTAAAAGGCATTAAATTCCCATTATTTGTTGGAGCTTCTCTTACCACATTATACGCCTTTATTTTTGTAATTATTCAACTTGAAAATTATGCTTTATTAGTAGGTAGTGTTGGACTATTTATTATTCTTGCTTCAGTAATGTATGCCTCAAGAAAAATAGACTGGCAAAACGATTAATTAATAATACTTAATAAGCAAACTATCATGCTGTATGGTAGTTTGCTCTTACATAAACAACTATGAAATTTAATTTGAAAAACTTTCTTGTTTTTGCTTTTCTTTTACTACTAGAAATTGCAATAGCTCAAACTTCAGGGTTTATAAGACATACTTTTGGTGACTTTTTAGTAGTTATCTTACTCTTTTATTTAGTAAAAGCTTTCTTTAATCTCTCTAATAAAACTGTCGGAATTTCAGTACTAATGTTTGCTTATAACGTAGAGTTTTTACAATTAACTCCCCTCTTAGAATTTCTCGGTTTAGAAAATAACCGATTGGCTATAATTATATTTGGTGCTACTTTTAGTATTGGTGATTTAATAGCTTATACGCTGGGAGTTGGCACTATTCTACTTTTAGAAAAAATTTTAACTCATAAATTATCTTCTAATCTTTCGTAAGATGTCTTCTAGTCCGTTTAATTTCAATTCATAAACCAACTCTAGCATCGTACCTAACTTACCTTTAGGAAAGCCTTTATTTTTATACCAAACAATATAATATTCAGGAATTTCAATTAAATACGTTCCTTTATATTTACCAAAAGGCATTCTCATGTTTGCTGTATCAATTAAAAATTGCTTGTCTGGTATCATATTTAAATAAAAAATCCCGCCGAAGCGGGAGTTAAATTGTGTTATTCTTTTCCGTCTACGTAATCTTGCAAATATGCATAACGTTTGGTTAATTTACCAGTATTAGTTGTCATTTTTGATCTAGCTAAAATTCCATCTTTATCATTGTTATAAAATGCAGGAATTACATGCTCTAAAAACATTTCTCCAAAACCTTCACTAGCATCTTTTGGCAATTCACAAGGTAAATTATCTACAGCCATTACCGTGATAGCTTTTTTATCTTTATAATCAATTTCTGATTCTGTTTCTGGGTTGTAGCCATAAATAGGATCAGCTATTGTAGAAGCTCTTAATGTTGATGCCACAGGTCCATCAATATCACATGAAATATCAGCTACATACTTGATTCTAAACTCAGGATGTTTAGCATCTTCACGTGTAAATAAATACGGTGCTCCATCTCCATAAAAATGTCCCGCTATAAAGAAATCAGTTTGTTTAGCATACGTCATAAAATTACTTTCGTAACCAGTTGGATCTTTATAAAACTCAAACTTATCTCCTACTTTACCATCTTTACGTTTTGCATATTCCATTACATCAGCTATACAATATACTGGCTCAGTAAACTCACTTGTTAAATACAAAGCATCACTTACTTGTTTAATTTTTAGATGGTCTAATATTTCTTGAGCCCCCTTAGCTACTTTTCCTGTTCCTGTTAATAATATTTTAATGTTTGGTAAGCTTATTTTATCTAATTCAGCTTTTACCGCATCTAAATCGGCTAAGGTTTCTACTTTAGGTAAATTGAATAAACCTTCGCGTAAGCCCAAAGCTCTAAAACCATTATATGCACCTACTAAACCTGCATAACGACCAAAACCAATTAAACGAGCTCCGTTTTCTTTTATAATAGTTTCATGATCGAACATTTCAATATTTTTTTCTAACATAGCTTTTAACAACTTACGATTGTATGGTTGCTTTTTTATAGTATGACTAAAGAAAAAGTATTTTTTATTTGGTATTAAATTGTCTACAGGAACTTCTTTTACTCCTAATAATACATCACAATCAGAAACATCATTTGTTACTTCAAAACCTGCTTTTGCGTAAGCCTCATCAGAAAAAACTCGGATATCTGAACTTTCTACCACTATTTCTGCTTGAGGAAACTGTTGTTTAAACTCTTGCAGTTTTTCTGGAGAAAATACGACTCTTCTATCAGGTGGGTTTTTACGCTCTTTTATAATTCCGAATTTCATAATTGATTTTGTATTAAAATTAAACAATTTTACATATAATGTTATAGTTTATAACAATTGCAGCGAAAATACTCGTTTTAAAATGATTGTACAAGTAGTATTTTTTTATATTTGCATTCTCTTGTTTAAGTAGTATATCTTTATAGTACTGCCAAACTAAATTGCATAGAATTACAAAGATTATCTGGTATATTTTTTGCAGAGATATTTATAGCATCTTTGACATATTGGGGACGACTGGTTTTGACAGCGAGATTAGTGAAAATGTAAGCATACCGAGGAGTGAAATGATAACTCGTTAAACTTATTTCAAACATTTAAACGGCGAAGATAACTACGCTTTAGCTGCATAATCTGAATTAACAGTAAGATTTGCCTCGGCGCACAAGGTGCGCAAGCTAAATGTCCACGAAAAGCCTTGGTTTACGGCGTTTCATTTTTGGGCATCGTAAAAGTAAACATAGAGAACTTAGAGCTTCGATAGGTTTTCGAAACTAAAGAAGATAAGTTAAGATTGGGCAGTTTTTGGTCAGGTCTTAATCGAAAATTAAACAAAAACTAAGTATGTAGAAAGCTTTTGAGCTACTTGTTTGGACCCGAGTTCGATTCTCGGCGTCTCCACTTTTAACCCTTGTAAACCCAGTATTTACAAGGGTTTTAATATACAGGTGTCGTTTTAGGTGGTCTATTTAGAGCTTTTCTACTCTATCTAATTTTTTTAGAAAACTAAAAAAATAACTCCACATTAAAAAAAGCGTTCATTTTTTCCTTTTATTATACACAATATCTTATAAAACAAACCTCCTCCTTTATAAAAAGGAGTTATAAGAGATTAAAAAATCACTAATATTAAAATTATTATAAACACTTCCTTATTTAAATTGATTAACTACATTGTAGAAGCAATTTATGCTTAGGAAGTTAACATCCTAAATAGAGATCCTCTGATAAACTTTAAAATCAAGCACCAAAATTTGTATATTTGAATCGGACAGATAACGATAGATAAAGGGTTGTTAAATGATAAAATCGGATGTAATAAAAAAATTAGGTTTTGATAGAGCTATATCAGTTCCTACCCATGAAGATTATGCTCATTTATCTGAAAGTCAGCAATCAGTTTTAAGTGATATTAAATACTTTGGTATTGACAAAGTTTATTTTTCAACTGATACAGATAGTAATAGTTATCCGTCTATATTTTTGAAAGAAGTAGATTCTTTTAACTCTGATGTTTTATTTGAAATCACCAATATTCATAGACTTATATGGAATTATAAAAAAGTACTTTTCTTTTATGTTTATAGTGATACTGAAATTCGTATTTACAATTGCTCTGAGAAGCCTCTAATTATTACTGAAGAAAAAAAAGATTTAAATTCAGAACTTAAAAAAATAGAATTAAAATCTTATGAGTTTAAAGATGAGAGGGCTTTAGAAGAGTTATCAAATTTATTTTCTACTATTTCTGTTGATTCTGGAGTTATTTGGACTATCGAAGAAGCTTATACAATTCGAGAAAAAATAAATTTACAAAGAAGGGTTGATAAATATCTTGTTAAGAGTTTAATAAATACAGCTAAGCAATTACAATCTGAGGGGCTTGGTATTAATGCTATTCATAAAATAATTATGCGATCTTTATTCCTCTTATATCTTGAGGATAGAGGTGCAACTGATGAAAAGTTTTATTCACAAATTAAAAATGGTGCTAAATCTTATTTTGATATTTTAGATAATGATTCAGATACATACACATTATTTAATAAACTTCAAGAACATTTTAATGGAAATGTTTTTACAATTGACGAAGACGAACAAATTACAGTCTCTCAATTAAAACTAATAAAAAAGTGTTTTATTAGTGGGAATGATGATAATTATGGACAAATTCAGTTATTTGATAATTGGAGATTATTTGATTTCAGTATTATTCAAATTGAATTATTAAGTGAGATATATGAAAATTTCTTATCTGAAATTAATCCTGAATTAAAACAAAAAACAGGAACATATTATACACCTCCTTCTCTAGTTGAGCTCATCTTGAATGAGAAGTTACCTGTTTCAAAACAAGAAAAAAAATATAGATTAAAAGTATTAGATCCTTCATGTGGGTCTGGGATATTTTTAGTACAAAGTTTTAAAAGACTTGTAAAGAGATATGAAAATAAACATGGGAAAAAATTAACAGATTTTAATATTCTAAAAAAAATATTATTAGAAAATATTTATGGAATTGAAATTCATCCTCAATCAATTAAGGTTACAGCTTTTAGTTTGTATTTAGCTTTAGTAGACAATTTGAATCCAAAAACACTATGGCAAAACAAAGACTATAGGCTACCTTATTTAATTAACAATCCTGATGACCTATCGTTAAAAAAGCAAGGGAGCAACCTTTATTGCAGAGACACAATTGATACAAATGAGGAAATAGAGAACATTGAATTTGATTTGGTTGTAGGTAATCCTCCTTTTGGAACAAAAGATTTATTACCATCAATAAGAAATTACTGCAATAAATACGGTTTTGCTAAAGAAATGGTTTTACCTTTTCTACATAAATCAATAAAGTTTAGCCCAAATGGGGAGATTGCATTAATTTTCAATACTAAGGTTTTAACAAATACAGGAAGTACTTATTCAAATTTTAGACAATGGATATTTAATGATTGTTATGTAGAGAAAGTCTATAATTTTTCAATTTTACGGAATGCTAAAAAGAATTTTGGCGGACAACTATTCGGTTCGGCTACAGGCCCTATAAGCATTGTTTATTATAGAAATAATCCTCCTGAAAATAAATCTGATAAAGTTATCTATTATGCTCCAAAAACTTATATTAAGTCTAATGTAATTGAAGGTGTAAGTATAGATCCTACAGATGTAAAATATATTCCTAGAGTAGAGTGTCAAAAAAAAGATACAAGTATATGGAAAATAGCTATGTGGGGAAGTCTGAAGGATTTAGAGTTCTTGAAAAGATTAATCAAAAAGCATCCATCAATTAAAGGTTTTCTTAAAAAAGAGAGTATTGATTATGGGGTAGGGTTTGAATTAAGCAGTCCAAATGATAAGTTAAATACAGAAATTAAAAACTTACCTATTCATACACCTAAGAATATAGATTACTATTATACTCCTGTACCTTCAAAAAGAATTGAAAACATTAAATTTAGAAGATTAGGTAAGCAAGAAGCCTATATGACCCAACATATATTGTTGAATGAAGGAGTTAAGGTAAACGAAGTGACTAATAGTTTAAGCGTGATGTCTTCTTTTGTAGAATATAAAAGTGCTTATACTAAGGGGATTGTAGGGGTTTTTTCAAGAAAAGATGATTTTGATACTTTAAAAATATTAACACTTTATTTAAATTCTTCATTTATAAAATATTTTGCGTTTTTAACTACTTCTAGCTGGGGAATTGAAAGAGATGTGGTAAAACATAAGGAACTTTTCCAGGCTCCTTACATCTTGTCAAACATAGATCAAAAAACTAATAAAAAATTGTTGAATTTGTTTAATCAACTTTTAAAAGAAAAGAAAGAAATAATACAGGTGAAATCTGATGTTGAAGAACAAGTACAGGAATTAATTTTTAATAATTTCTCAAGAAGAGAAAGGTTTATTGTTGATGATCTAATCAACAACATAGACTTATTTCACAAAGGAGAGAAATCAAGAATGTTATTACCTGTAGTTAATGTGAAAAATTATTCTGAGGTTATTTTAAATGAATTAAATAACTTTTTAAGTGGTCAAAATATCTACGCAAATATTACAACTTATGAAATTCATCGATTTTCACCTCTTATGATGATAAAGGTTTCTTTTGAGAGTTCTAAGAAAGAAATCTTTCAGTCAGATGAAGATATTAGTAATGCTCTTAAAAAAATTGATAAACACTTATGGGAAAAGAAATCTACAAATATTTATTTTAGAAAAAAGCTTAATTATAAAAGAAACGACTCTATCTATTTGATTAGACCTAATCAAAGAAGATTTTGGTCAGAAGCAATTGCTTTAGACGATGCAGAAGAGTTAATTCTTGAAATTTTAAATGGTATTTAAAATATGAGCTTGAATATTGATATTGCTAAAAAATTTCGAAAAGCTTTTGAAACAAGATGTTTTACACTAATTGTTGATGCATATAAAGTTGCTATAGATAATAAATCTATCAAGTTGGATTGGGATGAAAATGATGTTACTGCTGAATTACATAGTTATATTGATTCAAATCAAAAACGTATTGACTGGAAAATAATAACAAATGTAGAGCAACATATACCAAAAAAGAATATTGAAAAAGAAAAAGGATTCGCAGCTAAATTTCCAAGAATAGACATGCGTTTAACCACTTTTAGTTCTGACCAGGAATATAAATATCACTTAGAAGCAAAGAACCTAAAACAAAATAGCTCAAAATTAAAAAGAAGATATATTGATACAGGAATAGATAATTTTGTGTCTAAAAAATATTTAAATGGAAGTATTATCGGATACTTATTAGAAGGAGAAGTTCAAAAGACTATCGGTGGAATTAATTCTTTATTAACTAAGGATAATAGAGAAGATGAATTTTTAAATTCAAAAGTACTCACTTTGCATCCTGATTATTATGAATCTGAACATCCTGGTATAGAAATCTTAAAGCATATTGTTTTTGATTTTACAAAAACTGGTACTTAAAGAATATTTTTTTAACTCTATAATATTAATGTGAAAAAAACAACCTTACGATTCAATATAAATACTCTTTCAGGTTATGATTTTTATCCTTTTCTTGATGTAGCTAATTTAATAGATTATTCTTTAGAACTTAGAAATCAAACCTCAAGCTCTAAATTAAAAACTTCGATAAATTACAATATTATTCTTCAATGCTGCACTTTTTTAGAGGGCTCTTTAGGACAGATATTTGATTCAATTATTGAGTTTAGGAAAAATAATATTTTAAATTCAAATGATAAATATAAAGAATATACAATACAGACTTTAAATGATCTAGAAAAACGTATTGACAAAGCCCAATGGATGAATTATCCTGACATTTACAATTCTCTTTTTGGTCACAAACTATCTTCTAAGATAAACAATGAATCTTGGAAGGCTTTTCAAATTATGTTTAAACTTAGAAATGCCATTACTCATGGAAATGTAATTACGATTGAATACACACCTATTGATCAATCCAATAACTGTAAAATTGAAGTTCTTAAAAAATACTCTGATATTTATGACTATTTTAGTGAAAAAAAACTCATCGAAACTAATACTTATGGCTTTGTACATTTAATGAATGATAAAGTCGCTAACTATTTTGCTGAAAAAATTCCTGGGTTTATTCAGGAGATTGTAAATTCAATTACCGATAAAAGTGAGCAGTCTATTATAATGAATAGATTAATGTATTTGAATGAAAAAAAACAAGATAAAATATAATTACATCTAATACCTTTTCCTACATAATCTATTTATTTTTGTTTCGTACTATACAATTAGTTTTTCTATTATAACAGAAGATGAAAAAAATCTATGCTTTGACAAAGTCAAAGTATTCCGAATTATTTTTGCAGGCTCTTGCCTAAAAAATAATCCCTTTTTTCAATGAAAAAAGCGAACGCAGCTTTCGAAGAAAGTGTAGTGAGTACTACACTTCGTTTTTGATATACTTTGAGCCATAGCTAACAAAACCTTTCTATTTTCAACTTATCTAATTAATTTAATTTTGCTTAATTTCTTGTTCTTTTATACTAGACTGAAAGACTAACTCTGAAATATAATTTTGATTTATTGAGGAAACCTTAAAACTTTTTTTAAATACTATTTCACCTTTCAAAGTATCCGATGAAATAATACTATCCGTACATAAAAAATAATATTTATCATTTTGTCCAATTAAGTACTTTTTAATTTTATTCTCCCCTCTTAAAGTTTCATCAAAGTTAAGCTCCACTTTGTCTTTTGTTTTTAGGTAAACTTTTTCCCTTGTTGTTTGGATATCTGATGCCATAAATTCACCAAATAATTTACCGTTAAAAAAAAAGATAATTAATAGCACAAAAACTGTTAAAAACAAACTTACTATATGCTTTTTTCTTAGAAGAATAAAAAATATCATCATCACAAAAATATTAGAGAATAAAAGGATGCATACATTATACAAGTCTATAAGAGGTAAAATAACAACTAAAAAAAAACCTACTGATAAAATAACAGAAATAGACAATAAAAATATTGTAAGTCTAGTTATGGAAAAAGGCTTATCTTTTTCGTATAAATAATACTCAATAATTGCTGATAACCCTATAAAAACAAAAAAAAGAATCAATGTCATTGGTATAAAATTAGAATATAATTCTATAGATTTTATAAAAAATACATGCATTGACTCATATGTGTTTTCCCTGAAGTAATTATAACCAAAAACCTTAAAATAACTTTTAGTGTATGAATAAACAAACACCCAATAAATAATTGAGACTAAAAAAAAGAAAACTGAAATCCCTCCTCTAGCTGTAAAACCTATATTTACTTTTTTTTTAAACCACTCTTCTATATTTGCTAAAATATTATGATTTTTTCCTTTCATTGACTTTATTTTTAAATTAGATAAAAAACATTTTTTTAGCAAATAAAAAAATTATATATTGAACTATCTACAGAAAAATCTGTAGATTTCTTTTTCATAGCAATTTTCCCACTTCTCATGAAGTGGGTTTATTTTTAAATAAAAAAAGCCCATCAAAACTTTATTGACGAGCCATTATTAGTGTAGTACTCACTGCACTTTCTTCGAAAGCTAAGTTCTTTTTTTACTCAATTATCTAAAGTTAGGACAAATTGTCGGCAGCACTATTTCTATTAGTTTTTGAATGTCTTATAATCTTTTCGATTTCTTCTAATTTTGCTTTTAAAAGCCTATTTTGATGCTCTAAAGTTTCAATGCTTAATCTATGAATTTCAAACACTTTCTCATTCCTAGCTTTGATTAATTTATTATAGATAGCTCTCTTAGCTATGTTATTCTCTCTTATTTGAACTACAAGTTTTTCAACTAAGCTATATTTATCAAGACTTGGCTTATTTTGTGCCATCACACAATGACTCATCATCAGAACTAGTGATATTATTAAATATTTCTTCATTTTTATTCTTTTTAAAAGTTAGGACATATAGTCGGTGAGTTCAAAATATAGTTACCGAAGTGAAACAAGCAAAGATTTGAGGTAAGGAACGAATGTGACTTAACGATGATTTTGCGAAGTTTGAACGAGGTAACTATATTTTTTTAATGCTATCAATAACTCTAAGTATTTTGTTTTAGGTTTCTTTAGCCATAACTCAAAAGCACTCGGTTTGATAGACTATTCTTTTTAGATTATTTACCCAAATAATAGGTTATTCCTAAGTTAATTCCAAAAGATGAATAAGGAACTTTCTGTGACAACTGCTTTTCTGCAACAGGATTAGCTCCTAAAGGCAATTCATCAACATACTCAACATTTTTATTAAAAATAGGTGCTAAATCTGAGTAACTTGAATGATTAAAAAGTATACTCCTTACTTCATCGATAGATCTAGTTTCACCATTAACATTTGCTGAAAAATTAACCATCTTAGATGAATCTCTTGTAACACTAACCCCCATATACTCCAACTCTGCAAAAAGAAAAAGATTATTATTTAAGCCATACTTATACCCTACTGCTCCTATAAAACCTAAAGGAAGTCTTCCTTTATAATCTTGTGTATATTTTACATCAAGCTTTTCTGTCTGCGATAAAGCAATATTTATCTTTCCTTTAGATTCTGTTCTACCTCCTAATTTAATTAAAGCTCCAAAACGCCCATAAATATTATTTGTAAAATTATAAACTAAAGAAGCCGAAGCTCCGTAAGCTCTCCCTCTTGATTCAATATTAATGTATTGCGATTGATCAGGTAAATCAATTAATAGATTTTTTTGATCTGCTCCATTTAAATATCCAAAACCAATTTCAACACCAAAGTTTTCATCAAAAAGGTAACCTCCTCGTAATTGAGTATTCAATCCTTCTCCATAACTACCATAAGTATTTTCTACTCTTGTTCTTGTAGTCTCTGTTCCGAACCTAACTCCAGCACTTGAAAAAGAATATCCTCCACTTGCCGAAACATAAAATTGTGAACTTGTTTTTTCTTCTAAAGTAATTTTATTGTTTTGCGCGTTTACTGGGATATAAAATATGAGCAACAACCCCAATAACACTTTGTTTGTTTTTATCATTTCTTAATGTTTTAATTTAATACTAATTTTGTTTCATATAAGACACAATTCGCGGTTGTGCTTATATCATTTCTTAATGTAGTAGGTAATCTATCTTATAGATTGCCTGCTCTTTAATGTACTTCTAAGTCATTCCTAAACACGTTTTTAAAAGTTAATAAATCTCGATACCTATATAATTTATAGATCATGAATGACATACAACCAGCTACAAACAACATTACTATGCTAAAAGAAAAAACTACTTTTTGAGCATCTAGATTAATTGTTGTTACCGTTCCATCTTGAAAGTTGACTTGCTCATAAGAAGGAGAAAAACCTTTTAAATATTCTACTGGTATCTCAAAAGGCAATGCAGCCATTGGGAAGACCATATAAGCTATTATTATATAGAAAACGACTGTTAACACTCCATTGATTAATATTGTCCATAAAACAGCCTGTATAACAGTATCATCAACTATTATCTTCCTGTATAAATAAAGCACTACTAGTCCTAAAAAGTAAAAGACTAATGATGATGTGAACACATAATCCAAGGTACTTTGATACTCATTCTTTTTCAATGCTATTATTGAAAACTCTACTGAATAGTACAGTATTATTAAAGCAATAATCAATACTATATATTTTGCAAATTTTAAAATTAGACTTACTCCTGACATGTTATTTATTTTTTATAGTTTAAATTTTTGTGGTGCTTCTACCTTAGCTCCGATTCCTCTTACTAAGTATTTTATATCTTGATATATGGTTTCATACATATTTCTATCATCATCTCCTGACTTCAATTTAAAAGATTCTTTATCCTTTTTTAAATAATGATTTCCGTTCACTCTATCGTTTTCCACAAACGAATAATTCCCTTCAGAAATAAGCCCAAAACATTCCCCTGGCTTAAACTTGATAATCTTTTCATTTCTCAAAATATTTCTCTCCTTATAACTAGTTGTTTTAGATGTTTTGAATGATAAATCTGTCGACTTGTTTTTAGATATATCTTTAACCAATCTTACCCCTAATAGTTTTTCAAAATGTGCCAATGTCTTAGGGTTTGTTGTTCTAAACAAAAACTGACTTCCCATGTTTGAAATAATTGATGAGGCAACATTCTCATCGTATCGGGTGATTAATTGTGATAAATCTTGAATAGCTAAAATGTTGGCTATTTTATTAGACCTTGAAGTTTCAGGAATATCAACATAATTAGGAATACTCAGCACTGGGAACTCATCTAAAATAACGGCGCTTTCATGTTGCCCTGGTTTATTCATTTTTTTAATGATTAAACCAACAATACTACTATAGATCGGACTATATAAATCTCTCTTTTGAAGATTAAACACAAGGTTTATGATATTTGGAGATTCAAGATCATTAGGTAACTTTATACTTTCATCAGTTACTAGGTTTCTAAAGATTTTTGGAGTGTCCAACGAACTGAAAAAAGCTGTAAATGTGGAAAGAATACTCCCTAATAACTTAGGATCTTTTTTAACAGTTTTTAAGATTGTTGCGCTTCTTGATGCTTCTTGATCTGAAGACAACAACATAATTAACTCTTCAGCACTAACGGTTAAAAAAAGCGCTACGATATGAGGTATAGTTGAAAATCTCTCATCTCTATTTCTAAGAAAAATAATAACTCCTGTTAGGACACTTTTTGCTGAATTGAAAAAGTATTTTGCATTATCATCTTTCGGAATACCCACAATACCTGATAGAAAATAATTAGAAAAATCAATTATATCATTTTTATCATTACATAAAGTTAGAGGATTTAGTTTATCATAATTTTCATCTAATGAAAAGTTTAAAACCGACTTCCCCCATTTTTTACTTTCTTTATTAATCAAAGGAGTAAGCTCTCCTTTCGGATCTAAGATCAAACACCCTCTATATTTAATCATGTAAGCTATTAATGGAATTATGAATGAGTATGTTTTACCACTCCCTGCTCCTCCTATAGCTATAGCTCCTTTATTTAGGTTATTTATGTAATATTTTTTCGAACGACCTTTAAGATAAAAATCAGTATTTTCAAACTTTCCTTTTACAATATCTGAAAGCTTTAAATTTCTGCTCTTTATTATTCTATAAACTATTATTAGAATAATAATTATACTAGTGATTCCTTTCATAGTTCTGTGTTTTATTATATTGATTTGGTTTTCTATGTTTCGCTGTTGAACCTAGCTCTCCTCTTTCCATTCCGTATTTTTTCATCATTTCAGCATATGCTGTTTGTTGGCTTGACAAGTCTTTTTTCCCGTTTATAAATTCTTTTGCACTTAATCTACCATCTTCAGTTATTGGTGTTACCACAACCTCACAGTGATATGTTTTTTCATCTGAATGTAGATGCATAGAAACTATATTATCTTCTCCGTAGATATCAGAAACAAACTTCTTATTATCCGCCATCCATGATTTATATAAGCTTTCATCTCTGAATATTTCATTCATCTTTTCATGATCTGAAGAAAAAATATATTCAATAGCTTTTACAGCATCTTTTCTGATTTTCTTATCAAGCTTATATCGTTCTCTTATCTTATCATTTACTCTTTTTTGTAAAGGATTATCTTTTGTATAAGCTGTCCATTCTTTTTGACTATAAGCATTTCCTTTATCGTCCCAATGAACATTTTTACTTACTTCTTTTGGATTTGCATTTTGTGGTGAAATTGTCTCGCCATTGTATGAGCGATCAATATGTTTTCCAATGCCATTCATGTTGCTTTTTATCTTCATGCAACGCATTACTGCATAACTCATATTTATATTTTTTTGAATTGTTTTTTGTATCGTACTATAGAATTAGGTATAGTTTTTTTTCTGTGATTACAGAAAATGAAAAGAATTTATATTGAAATACACAGCTAAAAAATTTTTAATGCCTTTCATTTTTTATTGAAGTTAAATATTCGTTTAAATCATTAAACCCTTTATAAAACTCACTACAATCCATAACTTTTTCATGAACCTTTGAAATTAACTCCATAGCCTTTTTTCCTGAGTCATCATTATCAAAGTAGCAGTAAACATCACTATACTCTTTCAATTCTCCTATTGCTTTATCTACTAAGGAAGTTGAGTTTAAAACAATAAAATCATCATTTAAAGTTTCGTTTTTATAAATAGTTAAATAAGAAAGAAAATTAATGAAGCCTTCAAATAAACAAACTCGAGAACTTGCATTTTTAATAGTTGAAATATCTTGTTTAAGTAAACACCCTTTGAAAAATTTATTCCTAATAGCATACCCTTTAGAATCATTTACAAAAGCTATAGCAAAATAATTTTTATCATTTAGAGAATAATAAATCTCTTTACAGTATTTCTTTGCTATATCTAAATCAACCTTTCTTGAAGATAAATAATCCAATAATGCCACATGATTAAGAGGCTGTACTCTTTTAATAATATAATTCACCTCTTCTTTTCTAGTCTCTCTATCATTAACTTGCTGATGAAAGGAAAAAGATCCATTTAAAATATTTAAATGACCAAGAGCTTCAGAAACAGAACAGTTAAAAATATGAACCACTAAATCAAGCGTATTCCCTCCTATACCCTGAGAAAAATTATACCATACATTCTTACTAATATCCACTTTTAAAGATGCTGTTTTTTCATTTCCATAAAAAAACCAAACTTCACTTCCCTTCTGTTTGCTCTGTTTTAAATTTAATTTTCTAGCAATACTCAACACATTCATCTTTTTTGCTTTTTGACAGTTAAATTTTTCTCTTTTCATTAGTAATTTTTTTTTAAAATTTGACATTATAAACTACTGTAGTTATTTTTCTTTTTAATTATTTAACAGTAGTATTTTCAGCACTCTGAACACCTTACTATTAAAGGTCAAACTTAGGATAAGTGTGAGGGTAAGTCCTTTATCTTTTGTGAGAGTACATCCTTAACAAACTATGAGGTTACATCCTGAATATGTGAGTGTATATCCTTAAAGTATGAGTCGATATCCTTAATCATTTGCTAAAACATGAATTAATTCTATTAAACTATGAGGCTGCATCCTTAATATGTGAGGTTATATCCTTGAAGTATGAGGTTATATCCTTAAACTGTGAGGTTACATCCTTAAAATGTGAGGCTTTGTCCTTAAATTTTATATTTAAAATAGATGTTTTCTAGCCCTTTTTTAATTCAGGAAATAAAACTTGGTATAAATACCCCGAGATATTCTTAATCTCTTTTTGAGATTTTCGCTCATAAAACTTAGCTAGTTTGTCATTATCGTAAACCTTTCTATCAACATTCCTCATCCAGCGACCATACATCTCTTGATATCCAATTCTTTTAATCAAAAAGATTACTTGCTCTTTATCCAAATTACATTCTATAAAAAACTCTAAACATTTCAGCTCATCATCAGTTAAGTCTTTACCTAAAGCATTAAACCTAAACTCTAAATGAGTTATCTTTCTTCCCGTCTTTGTTTTCTTAGAAATTTTCAAATTATTAATATCATTACTTATATCACCATTAATTGAGTTTATTGCAGGACGCAAAAAATCTCTTTCAAAATGACTATATCTTGGACAATTATCTTTGAATTCAAATTTATCCTGAGAAATGAATATAAATTTTAGCTGATCTTGCTCTTTTAAAGGTTTTAACGTTGATTTATCGACTAATTCAATATAACCTAAATACATCTTAAGTTCCTTAAAAGAAATCTTACAAAATCCAGTATTTTTAAATTGAGAAATTATCTCAAAAAATTTCTTTCGTCGAATACCTTTAATTCTAAATGAGGAGTTTTCAATTTGAGTGTGACCTATATACTTTAATCTTTTTCCTTTAGGCGTAATATCTTTAATGTAATTAACTAAATTTTCTTTGAAAAAAAAGATTTTACCAAATTTACCAAGTTCAATTTTTAATGTTTCAGAGTTCTCTGAATCGACTTGTACATTATCCACTATATTGAATGATATAAATGAATTATTTATATTATTATAAAATGCTCCTCCAACTTTTTTAATTTCGTCTGCGAATTTGTGAAACTCAGAAAAAGAATAAGTATCATTCTTTGATATACTTTTAGCCTCTAAATAATCGTTAAATGAGATACTAATATTATCCTTTGGTGTTCCAAAAAAATCTATTTTACTTTGAATTAAATAGACAATATCCTTATGAATTTCCTTATCTAATTTAAACACACTTCTAGTAAAAAAGTTAGCTTGATTCAAGTATTTATTACGCAGCTCCATAACAAACTATCTTTTGTACTTTAATGATTTAACATCATTCATAGGATTAAACAGCTCGCTATGAGGAATAAGTATTTTTCTCCCCATACGAGTTGCTTTTATCTTACCTTTTTTAACAAGATTCCTTATTGTCTGTTTGGAACATTTAGATATCAAAGAAGCTTCAGTAACTGAGTAAATTTTATCGTTATTATCAATTTTATTTACTTCTTTTAATTCTTCTAATGAAATACAAATTTTCTCTAGTTGTAAATTAATTTTTTCGAACGGATTATCCATTATTGCAACGTTTTTGATTCATTGCAAACTTGAAGCTAAATCGTTGTTTTTAACGCTTTTTTCAATTCAATTAATTCAATTGAATGAAATTGAACTTGAAATTAACATTATTTATCCCCTATAAACCCAAGCTCATTAAGGTAGAATTTTTCAGCATTACTTTGAAGCATCTGTTTCTCATTAATATCATTTATACTGTTAATTATATACTCTTTTTTAGCAAAAAAAGAATATACGTCCCTATCATGTTTAAAAAACTCTATTGTTAAGTTATGGAACTTTTTTTTGTTTTTGAAATTGTTTATTAAGTAATCGTTATTTTTTAATTTAAAATACAAACAAGCAATCCCATACTTAGCTCCCTTCCATTCACCATTTCTATTAACGAGATCTGTCTTATTAATTTTATCTACAAACTCTTCATACAAACCTTCTTTGAAAAGATCTTTAAATTCATTTACTTCCTCTTCTTTCTCTCTTTCCGTCTTAAGATAATGCTTATCTTCAAGTCTTGAAAGCTGTTTCTTAAACTTAGATTCTGTAAAATAGTTAGGAAAAATCTCTTCTAGTAATATTTTTAATAATATTAAGATTAATAGCAAAGCTAAAACCACTATTCCACCCCATATTAATATTAAAAAAATATTATTTACCAAAAAAACTTTTTTGAAGGCTTCACCAAAAACTAACATTAGTATTAAGATAAAAGGAATTAATACAATATATAATTGCTTCTTAAGAAACTGTTTTTTTATTCCTTTTTGTAAATCAATAATCTTGTATACTAGTATACCAAATAAATCAAAAAATGTATTAAGAAATAGAGCTATTTTTTTCATGCTTTAAATTATTTTTTATTCTCAAATCCTATATTAAACACCTGGTCAACTGCTTCTTTTTTCTCTGAATCACTAACCTGATAATATTGGTTCAGCGTTTTCATATCTTTATGCCCGGTAATTGATGCTATAAGCTTATCACTCTTTCCTTGCCTCTTCATCATTGTAATAAAAGTTCTTCTAGCTGTATGAGTACTTATTCTATCATAAAAAGCCATTTCTTCTTTTATATTTTCTTTCCCTTTTGTTGTAACTTTCTCTACAAGATTAGTGTAGCCCATTTTTTCGAACACTTCTTTTATATACTTATTTTGTTTTTGATTAGCTATCAACGGAAGTTTGTAATTATATTTTTTCAAAAGATGCTTTGAAATATTACTCAAAGGAATTTCTCTTGCTATTTTAGAACTGTCCTTATCTTCTTTTAAAATGATATAATTATCAGTAACATTACTTTTTTTTATCAATGAAAGCTCTCCAAATCTCATTCCTGTTACACAGGCAAAAACAAATACATCTCTAACTTTTTCAAGTCTTTCAGACTTCAAATCATATACAAGTAGATTCTCTAAGTCTTCTAAAGTTAAAGCTACCTGTTGTGTAATTACTTTATCTAATTTTTTAAAACCAACAAAGCTATTGTTATAAGTATATTTATTATTTAAAGCCCAATACATAAATGTTTTAAACAAGCCTACATTTCTAGAAAATGTATTATTAATATGTTCTAAATCATCAAGACAGTATGAAGTAAACTCGCTATAAAACCTGTCATTTATATTACTGAATATCAATTTATAGTTCTTTGCTTTTTGAAAGTTTTCTAAGATATTTTTAATGTTTTTGTAACGCTTTATCGTTGAAGCTGACCATTCCTTTTTTTTGATTTTTTCAGTAGTAAAATTGTTATATGCTTCGAAAAAATTATTTGCTACACCAGAAGTTTTCTTAAACTCTTCATCAAATACTTTTTTTAATGTTTTAGAAGTTAATTCTTCCTTCATTTTTTTATACAAACTAACTGTTTCCATAAACAAATTAGAATGTCTATCAAGTTGCATTTTGATACTTTTTGAGAACTTGGAAGTCTTTCCCCTGGTCAAAGGCATTTTGTTTTTAAAATCCCAATATTTAGGTTCTATCTTCTCTCCTGTAGAGTATACAAATGTTTTACCTTCATTTTTAAAGGAAGTTCTAAAAAATATAAGAGTCTCTTTATCCTGATTTGGATATTTTAATCTGAAAGAATATTTCATAGCGCTAAAAACAAATAGGTGTCGTTTTTGGTGTCTAAAATGTTATAGTTAAACATAACTTCTAAGTTTAAACAAATATAACAATTCCCACAAAATCAATACATTTAAAGCTAAATATTCTTTGAAGTTATAACAAAAAAAAGAAAGTTCAATACTCGGCGTCTCCACTTTTTAAAAATCTCAACTATTTTTAACTAACTAGTTGAGATTTTTCATTTACTATAGTTTTATATCCAAAAATCAGCGTTTATTAAATGTTTCAATTCAAATCTATACTCATATCATTAATAGCTTTTGCAATTGCTATCGGTTTAACTAACTTTTTAAAAAGAAAACGAAATAACTATTAAATTTATACAAACAAAAAGCGCAACCAATTTGGTTGCGCTTTTGTATTTTATGTAGCTATACTACTATTCTTCTTTAAATAACTGCTCTTTATAAGCTGCTTTTTGAATTTGTGCTCTTCTTGTTACAGAAGGCTTAGTGTATTGCTTTCTTTCTCTTAATTCTTGTAAAACTTTTACGTTTCTAAATTTACGCTTGTAACGCTTTAAGGCTCTATCGATATTTTCACCTTCTTTTACAACTATTCTTAACATACTATAAGGTTTTATTATTAGACATACTTTAAGTCATATAAATTACAGCACAATACTACACATAGCATGAACTATGATTTACATGATATTTATTTTAGATTAAAAATTCTATTGAAAACGCTTTGTAAAGCAACTGAAGACTATAGAATCTGATGGTTACAGAAAAATAGTATAAAGACTTGTAGATTTTCTCCTAAAAGGACAGAACATTAATATTATGCAAAGGTATGTTTTATTTATCGGCTCTACAAGAATTTGAGACATTAAAAAAGGCGTTACTAAAATAGTAACGCCTTTTAATTAAATAGTTTCTCCCAGTTCTTTTAACTTAGAAGTATTTTCTGCGAGCATTAACTCGTCTATAATTTTTTGAATATCTCCATTTACAATGTTTGATAAATCGTATAAGGTCAATCCTATTCTGTGGTCTGTTACACGTCCTTGAGGATAATTATACGTTCTAATTTTTGCAGAACGGTCTCCTGAAGTTACCATCGAACCACGTTTTGCAGCATCTGCTTCCTGCTTCTTCGCCAACTCCATATCGTATAAACGAGAACGTAATACTTTAAACGCTTTCTCTTTGTTTTTATGCTGCGACTTTTGATCTTGACATTGCGCCACTAATCCTGTTGGGATATGCGTTAAACGTACTGCTGAATACGTAGTGTTTACCGACTGACCTCCTGGTCCTGATGAACAGAAGAAATCGATACGTACATCTTTTGGGTTGATTTCTACATCAAACTCTTCTGCTTCTGGAAATACCATACAAGTTGCTGCCGATGTATGCACACGTCCTTGAGTTTCTGTTTGAGGTACACGTTGTACACGGTGTACACCTGCTTCAAACTTTAACGTTCCGTATACATCTTCTCCTGTAACTTCAAACTGAATTTCTTTAAATCCACCATTAGTTCCTTCAGAAAAATCTACTGTAGAAACTTTCCACCCTTTACTTTCACAGTATTTGGTGTACATTCTAAACAAATCACCTGCAAAAATACTCGCTTCATCTCCACCAGTACCCGCACGTAATTCTACTACTGCATTTTTTGAATCTTCTGGATCTTTTGGAATTAATAAAAACTTAATCTCTTCTTCCAATTCAGGAATACGAGTTTTTGCTTCATCCATTTCCATTTTCGCCATTTCAACCATTTCTGCATCCGATCCGTCAGCAATAATTTCCTTAGCTTCTTCTATATTGTTTAATAAAGTTTTGTACTCGTCTGCTTTTTTTACAACCTTTCCTAAATCTTTATATTCTTTATTTAATTGTACATAACGTTTCTGATCAGAAATAACATCTGGTTGGATGATTAAGTCTGAAACCTCATCATAACGTTGTTTAACTATCTGTAATTTATCTAGCATAGTATCTTTTCTTGGGGTGCGAATTTACGATTTTTTATCGAATTTTATTCATATCTTTAGTTCATTAAGTCTTTTGTTATGCGAATTTTAATCTTATTTTTTACTTGTACACTACTTTTTTCTTGTCAGCAAGAAAAGAAAATCACAAAACCTACTTGGTTGTTTGGTAAATGGGAACGTGTTCATAACGAAGCTGATAAAAGGACTTACGAGTTTTGGGAAAATGATTTTTCTGGAATTGGTTTTTCCTTACAAAAAAACGATACTGTATTTAAAGAGATCTTACACATCATTACTAAAAACGATTCGTTGTTTTTACAAGTAACTGGTGTAAATGAAAATCCTACTTTATTTGCCTTTACACAACAAACAGATACTTCTTTTACTGCGGAAAATAAACTGAATGAATTCCCTACTTCTATCCATTACTGGAAAGAGAATGGTCAACTAAAAGCTTCCGTAGCTAACGATGAGTTTTCTATTGATTTTGTTTTTGATAAAATGAAATAAAAAAATCCTCAGATTTCTCTGAGGATTCTATATTACTTTTATCTTGTTGAATTAATATTCAAAAGTTCCATATTCACTTTTAATAGTTAATTGCTTTTTATCAGACGCCTCTACTCTACCAACAACTTGTGCGTTTACATTGAATGATTTTGAAATAGTAATGATATCTTCTACTACTTCTGGAGATACATATAATTCCATTCTGTGACCACAATTAAAAACTTGATACATTTCTTTCCAATCTGTTTTTGATTGTTCTTGTATTAATTTGAATAATGGTGGAATTGGAAACATATTATCTTTCACAATATGTAAGTTATCTACAAAATGTAAAATTTTTGTTTGTGCTCCTCCTGAACAGTGAATCATTCCATGCACATCTTCAGAAGAATATTTTGATAAAATTTCTTTAATAATAGGTGCATACGTTCTTGTTGGTGACAACACCAACTTACCAGCATCAATTGGTGAATCTGCTACCTCATCTGTTAGTTTTGTATTTCCTGAATACACTAAATCTGACGGTACAGATGCATCAAAACTTTCTGGGTATTTCTCTGCTAAATATTTATGAAACACATCATGACGTGCAGAAGTTAATCCATTACTTCCCATACCCCCATTGTATTCTTTCTCGTAAGTAGCTTGTCCGAAAGACTCTAAACCAACAATTATGTCTCCTTCTTTGATATTTGCATTATCAATTACATCAGCACGTTTCATACGAGCAGTTACTGTAGAATCAACGATTATTGTGCGAACTAAATCTCCTACATCGGCAGTTTCACCTCCTGTTGAGTGAATGGTTACTCCGAATTCTTTTAACTCATTAATTAACTCTTCTGTTCCGTTAATAATTGCTGATAAAACTTCTCCTGGAATATTGCTTTTATTACGCCCGATTGTAGAAGACAACATAATGTTATCTGTAGCACCTACACATAATAAATCATCAATATTCATGATTAAAGCATCTTGAGCAATACCTTTCCATACAGAAATATCTCCTGTCTCTTTCCAGTACATGTAAGCTAAAGACGATTTTGTTCCTGCACCATCAGCATGCATTATTAAACAGTAATCATCGTCATTTGTTAAGTAATCAGGAACTATTTTACAAAAAGCTTTTGGAAATAATCCTTTATCAATATTCTTGATTGCGTTGTGTACATCTTCTTTAGATGCCGATACTCCGCGTTGTGCGTAGCGTTTAGATACTTCGTTACTCATGTGTTGTGTTGTTGTTGCCGCGAAATTACTTTAAAAACAGGAAACTATCAAAGTAAATATTGTTTTTTACTTCGTCTTTCATACAATACGGTATCTCTCCACACTCCATCTAATTCTGCTATTTTTTCTCGATAACCTATCTTTCGAAAGCCATATTTAAGATGTAGCTTAACACTTGCTTCATTTTCGGGAAATAAACTTGAATATAACGTCCAAATACCATTATTTTCTGAAGATTTTACAACAGCATCCATCAATAAACTTCCTATACCTTTTCCTAATACTCCTAACTTCACATAAACACTTACTTCTGCTACTCCTCTATATTCAAATCTTGTTGATACTGGGGCTATAGCACACCAACCTAATATCTTATTATCCTCAATAGCTATAAACCGAGTATGTTGATGGTGTGAGGTATTCCATTCCTCCCAACTAGGAACTTTTGTTCTAAAAGTAGCGTTTTTTGTAGCGATACCTTCTTTATAAATTTCAGCTACTTCCTTCCAATGATTTTGAGTAAGTTTAACTACCTCTATCATATTATTTACCTTAAACTATTTAGTTCAATGTTTTTTTAAAGCATATACTCGATTCTACAGCTTTATAAGGGCCATAGTTCGGTATAACGTCATATTCATTTTTCTTATACAAATGTACCGCTGGCTGCATGGTTTTACTAGTTTCTAAAACAACAGAGCTAAACTGCTCTTCTCTTGCCCACTCTTCCAGTTCTTTTAAAATCAAGGTTGCTATATTTTTTCCTCTGTATATTGGTTTAACGTACATACGTTTAACCTCAACAGTTCTATCATCAATTCGCTTAAAAGCACCACAACCTACCTCCACCTTATTTAGGTAACACACCACTATATACTGTAGTTTATCTATGGTGTTAAATCCCTTAAAAAAAGTATCTTGATCACCGTTAATTCCTGAGAGGTATTCGTCTAGTTCTTTTACTAGACGAATAAAACTCTCGTGAGTGGAATTTAATCTTTCTAAACTTATTTTATCACTCATTATCTAGTAAACAATAACTCTCTATACTTAGTTAAAGGCCAAAGGTTATCATCAACCATTAACTCTAACTTATCACAGTGATAACGAATTTCATCAAAATAAGGTTTTACTTTATTACAATATGCATCTGCATTTTTCTGCCCTTCCAGCTTATTCGCTTTTTTACGTTCTTCAATCATATCTTCAACTTTTGAATTTATTTCAGCAATATGATTTGATATTTTTTGAATTAAATCAATTTGTTCGTTAGCATACTTCTCAAAATTATTTCCAAAAATTTCTTTCAGTCCTCTTACGTTTTCTATTAAGGTATTTTGGTATTGAATAGCGATTGGTATAATATGATTTCTTGCAATATCACCCAACACCCTACTTTCAATTTGAATTTTCTTTGAATATTCTTCCAACTCGATTTCATGGCGTGCTTCTACCTCTACCTTATTCATTACGCCCATTTCTTCGAAAAGAGAAATTGCTTTTTTTGAAATCTTTGCTTTTAAAGCTTCTGGGGTTGTTTTGTTATTTGACAAGCCTCTTTTCTTTGCTTCTTTCTCCCAAGCTTCTCCATACCCATCTCCCTCAAATCGAATACTTTTTGATGCCTTAATATATTCTCTTAACACATTAAATATCGCCTCATCTTTTTTAAGTTTTTTGCTATCAATTAATTTATCTACTTCTTCTTTAAATTCATTTAATTGTCTAGCTATAATCGTATTTAGTACTGTCATAGGTCCTGCACAGTTAGACCATGAACCTACAGCACGTAACTCAAACTTGTTTCCTGTAAAGGCAAAAGGTGAAGTTCTATTTCTATCAGTATTATCTAATAAGATTTCAGGAATCTTACCTACAATATTTAGTTTTAGATCTGTTTTTTCTTCAGGTGATAGTTTTCCTTTCGTTACATTTTCTAGCTCATCTAATACCGATGATAATTGTGAACCTATGAAAACTGATATGATTGCTGGTGGCGCTTCATTTGCCCCTAAACGATGATCGTTACTTGCACTTGCTATAGACGCCCTTATTAATTCTTCATAATCATGAACCGCTTTAATGGTATTTACAAAAAAGGTTAAGAATTGTAAATTCTTCATTGGAGTTTTTCCCGGACTTAATAAATTAACTCCTGTATTGGTAGATAAACTCCAGTTGTTATGCTTTCCTGAACCATTAATTCCTGCAAATGGCTTTTCATGGAATAACACTTTAAATTTATGACGTTGCGATACTTTTTCCATGACATCCATTAATAATGAATTATGATCTACCGCTAAGTTGGCTTCTTCAAAAATTGGTGCTAATTCAAACTGATTTGGTGCTACTTCATTATGACGTGTTTTAACTGGTACTCCCAACAGCATGCATTCATGTTCCAAATCACGCATAAAATTCAATACTCTTGTAGGTATTGATCCAAAGTAATGATCATCTAATTGTTGGCCTTTTGCTGGAGCATGTCCTAACAATGCTCTACCTGTCATCATAATATCAGGACGTGCTGCTGCTAATGCCGTATCAATTAAAAAATACTCTTGCTCCCAACCTAAGGTTGCATTTACTTTACTTACATTCTTATCAAAATACTTACAAACTGCTGTAGCTGCTGTATCAACCGCTTGTAATGCTCTTAGCAATGGTGCTTTATTATCTAACGCTTCACCTGTATATGCTACAAAAACTGTTGGAATACATAAGGTAGTACCATAAATAAACGCTGGTGATGTTGGATCCCATGCCGTATAACCACGTGCTTCAAAAGTATTTCGAATTCCTCCGTTAGGAAAACTCGATGCATCTGGCTCTTGTTGCACCAACTGACCTCCATCAAACTTCTCCATTGCTCCTCCTCCTTCAACAGTTTCAAAAAACGCATCGTGCTTTTCTGCTGTAGACCCCGTTAAAGGTTGAAACCAGTGTGTATAATGTGTTGCTCCTTTAGATAATGCCCAATCTTTCATGCTTACCGCAATCTGATCAGCAGTTTTTCTATCAATCTTAGTTCCAAATTCAATAGCATCCATTACACTTTGGTATGCCTCTTTGGTCATATATTGACGCATTGCTTGTTCATTAAACACGTTTTTACCAAACAATTCTGAACGACGTTCATTTTCTTCTACTACAACAGTTTCTCTATGTAAAACCTCTTGTAAAGCATTTAATCTTAAAGTTGACATATAATAAAGTATTAAATTAGACAATCAAAAATACATTTTTAAAACAAACACCCCTAAAAAAATAGGGGTTAAATTAATTTAAAGTTAATTTTAAACAAAAACACCCTAAAAAATTTTGACTTTTGATAAAAAATACTCAATTTTGCCCCATAATTGACTCGAAAACAACACAAAAACAAAAATCATGAGTAAATCAAAATTAGAATACATTTGGTTAGATGGTCATGAACCAACTCAAAACATGCGTAGTAAAACTAAAGTTGAAGAAAACTTTAGCGGTAAATTAGAAGATTGCGCTATTTGGTCTTTTGATGGAAGTTCAACAGAACAAGCTTCTGGAGGTGCTTCTGACTGCCTACTTAAGCCTGTTGCTATTTATCCTGACCCAACTAGAAAAAATGGATTCTTAGTAATGTCTGAAGTTTTAAATGCTGACGGTACTCCGCACGCATCTAATGCACGTGCTAAAATTGATGATAACGATAATGATTTTTGGTTTGGTTTTGAGCAAGAGTATTTCTTAATGGATACTAAAACTGATTTACCTTTAGGATTCCCACGTGGTGGATTTCCTGGACCTCAAGGAAAATACTACTGTTCTGTAGGTGGAAGATACACTTGGGGAAGAGATTTTGTGGAAGAGCATGCTGACTTATGTATTGAAGCTGGTTTAAACTTTGAAGGAATTAACCAAGAAGTTGCTCCAGGGCAATGGGAATTCCAATTATTTGCTAAAGGCGCTAAAAAAGCTGGTGATGAAATTTGGGTTGCTCGTTATTTATTAGATCGTTTAACTGAAAAATACGGTTATTATATTGAATATCACCCAAAACCTGTAAAAGGAGATTGGAATGGTTCTGGTATGCATGCAAACTTCTCTAACACTACATTAAGAACTTGTGGTTCTAAAGAAACTTACGAAAAAATTTGTGAAGCATTTAGACCTGTTACAGATGAGCACATGGATGTGTACGGAGCTAACAATGATGAGCGTTTAACTGGTTTACACGAAACAGCCCATGTATCTGACTTTAGTTATGGAGTTTCTGATAGAGGTGCTTCAATCCGTATTCCTATTATTACTGTAGAGAAAGGTTGGAAAGGTTGGTTAGAAGACCGAAGACCTGCTTCAAATGCTGACCCTTACAAAGTAGCTGGTAGAATTATAGAAACCGTAAAAGGTGCCAACATATAATTAACAAACACAACAACACAACTAAAAAAGCCGCTAATAGCGGCTTTTTTTATTTTAATACTAGTTTCTTCATTTACGAAATAGTTAGATAAATAAAGGTTGCATACGCTGCTAATAAGATAATTCCATCTCTCCATCCTAAACGCATACCTTTTGGAATAAACACTAAAGGGAGTATAGCAAACGAAACCCCTAACATCCAATAAATATCATTGTTTATTAAACTATATGCATCTGGTTTCACTTCAACAGGAGTAATCATTGCTGTAATACCTAAAACCGCTAAAATATTAAACACATTAGAACCTACTAGGTTTCCTAATGAAATGGCTTTTTCTTTCTTTAATACTGCAATAATTGATGCCGCTAATTCAGGAACACTTGTTCCTACCGATACTACTGTTACTCCAATTATAGCATCACTAACTCCTAAATTCTTTGCTAAACTTACTGAACCATTTATTAATAATTCTGATCCACCCCATAAACCAACTCCACCTACTGCTAAAAACAGTACTATTTTGTATAATGGTAACTCTTCATCATCTTCAGGCATTTCATCAACAACAGCTTGTTTTTGAAAACGTAGTAAATAAATTAAAAACACGACTAACATTCCAAATAAAATGGCTCCTTCATAAAACTGAATTATTTTATCATTCACAATAAAGAAGTACAACATCACGGAAGCAATCATCATTACTGGCCAATCTGTTTTATAAAAACTTTTTTCTACATCAATTGACGATAGTATTACTGTTATTCCCAATACTAAACCTAGGTTCGCAATATTAGATCCTATAACGTTTCCTACTGCTAACCCAGTAGCTCCATCTAAAGCTGATTTAATACTTACGATTAATTCTGGTGCTGATGTAGCAAGCGATACCACTGTCATACCTATTACTATTTTTGGTATATGTAATTTAAGTGATAGACCTACTGCTGCCTTTAACAGCCAATTCCCTCCTAACACCAACAATGTTAAACCAATAATAATATATAGAATGCTCATAAAATATTTTTTGGGCGAAGATAAGATTTTTAGCAAGCAAATATGAAAACAAATTCAGCTACTACCTCTAAGAAAAATGTTAATTAATAGTCTTTTTTAATCGTTTAGTTTTTGAGCTATAAACCTTATAACCTGTGATTAATAAAATTAAAGGTACCAAACCTGATATAAACACTAAGACCCTACCTAATACCCCAACTATTTCTCCTATATGTATTGGATAAAACTGAGCTACTATCCTATTATTATTTGGATCAAAATCAAAACTTGATAACGTTCGCAACTTACCTTGTTGATTTAGCTCCATTTCTTTTGTTCTTCTAAGTCCTGATTTGATAAATCGATCTTTTATATATCTTAGTTTATAAACTCCTAAACTGTCTTTCGGATAATAAATAGCTCTTAATACATATTTTCCATCGGTTTGTAATACTGCCTCTTCCAAGGAAAAAATCTTAGCTTGTTTTGCTTCATTATCCAAGATTATTTTATCTGAACCATTAAAAATAGACAAAGCTGATTTATAGGTTTTATGATAAGTAAAGTAACCTCCTGTAAATGCAATTATCATTAATGGCAGCAAAAAATAAATTCCGAATACTTTATGTAAATTGAAATGAAAACGTTTCTTTTTGGGTTTCCACTTCATCGTAAATCCTTTTGATAGGTTATTTTTATATGCTTTCCACCACATATAAAACCCTGTTGTTAACAAGAAGAAACAGAATAACAAAGCACTTGTGCCTATAATATACTTACCTATTGTAGGTATTCCTAATGTACGGTGTAACTTCAGAAGTGTTTCAAAAAACTGTATGGACACCGATTTTTTACCTAAAAAAACTCTTGTTTTCGGGTGATAATACAATGTTTTTCCGTTTTTATAATTTATTGAAATTGTTTGCTGCTCTCTGTAAGGCAAAAAAACTTTATTTACTTCTCCTTCATTCTGCGTAGCTAAAAAATACGCAGAATTTAAAATTGTTTTTTCTTTTATTTTAGAAAAATCTTCAACCTTTAATAATTTCGAATTTAGTAATGAAGTTATTTCTGGTTGCCAAACATACAATGATCCCGTTAAGCCTGAAAATGATGCAATAATCCCACAGCTAAGACCTAGCCATAAATGTATTTTCCAAATTATTTTATATATCTGCTGCAATTGATATCTTTTATTTTTAAAACCCAGAGTCTAAAATAAAATAGACACTGGGTTTATAATTTTGCAAATGTAAGATGTTATTAACTCTCTTAGAAGTTATACAATACACTTAATTTAGCGTTTGTTCCTTCACCTGTACCAGTAAAAGTTCTTAAAGGTGCTGCCCATTGTGATCTTGCTGGTAAATAATATTCGTTTAACAAGTTATTTACCGCTAATGAAACTGATATATTTTCTTGCAGTTTATAGTTCATAGACCAATTAAGTAAAGTGTATCCTTCTACTGGAAATTGTGTATGTCTAAACGTATAATTATCGTTTGCATCTAAATACGAATTAAAACGACTTCTATTTCCTAAATTAGTCATTCGTAAAGAGGTACTTATTTTGTTTGTTGGTAACCATGTTACATAAGCTGTTAACTTAGGTGCTGAAATAACATCTCCTCCTAAATAAGTTAAGTTGTTTTCATCCCCCACGTTATGAGTAACACCTTCAACGTAAGAATATGATGTTCCTACTTGTAATTTATTATCAAAAGCAGTATAGTCTATGGCTATTTCTCCTCCATAAATATTCTGTGGCTTTTTTGATGGTACAAAAGAATTTATATTTTCATCAAATACAACCCCTGTTCCTAAATTAGAAACACTGTAATATCCTACAGCCTCTAGTCTAAAGTTTTTGAACTTTGATAAAAATCCGAACTCATAATTTTTAGTTACTGCTGGCTCTAATTGAATATCTTCAACACTATCTGCTTTTGCTGAACGTAAAACAGAGCCTAAATCAGCAATTGAAAAACCTTGAGAGTAACTTACATAAGGAATAAACTCTTGGTGCTTAATATACCTAACCCCAGCATTAAAAGCCAAATTATCAAATCCTAATTTACCTCCTTCTACCGCTACTGAAGGGTTAAAATTACCATCACCTAAAGGTGAATATGGTAAGGTATTATAATCATCTATGGCAAGGTTCATATCATCATATCTTAATCCTGCTTTTAAAACCCATTCATCATTAAATTTTACTGTAGATTGTATGTATTGTGCCCAACTAAACATTTCAATATTTGGCACCCATAATCTACCATCTAACAACCCTTGATTAGTTTTATCTTTTAACAAATCTAAACCATAGGTTAATGAGATCTCTGTTGATTCATTTGGAGTAAGTGTAGTATTAAAGTTTGGTCTTAAGCCATACTTTTCTGCATTAATTACTGATTGACCTCCATTTTCAAATTTGTCTGAATAAAAGAATATGTTTTTTGTTTTTTGATAATACACATCAGCTGTAAAATCTGTTGTACCATCAAAAATATTATTTAAGTCATATTTCAAGTTTCCATTATACAGTTTAGATCCTGTAGGTTCTTGTCCCTCAATAGATCCTTCAATACCATAACCAGGTGTTAAGGTGTAATCTCCTTCTTCATTATACACTTCAAAAGATCCTGGAACAGGTATAAAAGGTGTGTCTTGTAAAGAATTATATAAATTTCCTCCAATACTTATTTTTTGTTTATCAGATATTTCATACTCTAATTTAGCTAAAGCAGTATAGATTCTTGTATTATCCAACCCATAAGTAGGAAGTATAACTTTACCATCTGCATCATACTTATTTCCTGTTTCCTCATAACTTCCACTTACATAATAGTTTAATTTATCTATTTTTCCACGCAGTGATTGATAAGCTCCAAATCCAAGAGCATCTTTGGTTTTTGTCAAATTAGAAGTACCCCAAATATTGGTAGTCCCTTCAATTTTTTCACTACTATTTGGCTTTTTGGTAATGTAATTAATAAAACCTCCATTTCCTCCATTTCCAAAAATAGAAGTTGCTCCTTTAATAACCTCTACTCGACTAATATCGTTAGGACTTACCGATTTTATTCCTAATTGACCGTTACGTAACGGAGTAGATTGCGGAACACCATCAATCATCACCAATAAAGAACGACCACGTAATGTTTGTCCCCAGTTAGAAAAAGTTCCTGTAGATACTGCCAAACCAGGAACTGTAAATTCTAATATTTCATTAATATTAGTTGTTGAGTTTGATAAATCTGCTAATTGTTTTTGGTTGACAACAGTTATTGATGCTGGTATCTCTGAAAGATATTCTGAACGTCTACTAGCTGAAACAACAACTTCATTTAAACTCTCTTCATTTTCTTTTAGTACTTGTACTATCTCAACTGTACTATTTTGAGTAAATGTTATTTCTTTTGTTATGGTTTGAAACCCGATCATGCTAAAAATCACCTTGAAAACACCTTCTCTTATATTTTTTAATACAAAGCTTCCATTTTCATCAGTGGTAGTACCTTTTTGAAGTTCAGAGACATGAATATTAACCCCATAAATTGGTAGACCTTTTTCATCCTTTATCTTTCCTTTTAAACTAGACTGAGCTGATACTCCGAAGGTTAAAAATAAAGCTGCTACTATTACGTAAAATTTCATTATATTTATTTAGATTTATTTTAAATTGCAAATATATCTCCTCTCAAATTAGTACCAAACATTTATTAAGAAAAACTTATTTTTTTATCTCAGAAGAAATGGAACTCCTTAAAAACAACTGTTTTTAAAACTCTTTTTCCTTTACTTTTAAAATCCACTCAAAAAAAGCCCTTTAAAACCTTATAAAAACAAATAAAAACAACCCATTAATATTTATAATTAAAACACAATTATAGATATAATAGTTACATTTTAAAACTAAATTTACTTTTTTAACCTTAAATCAAAACTCAATTTGAATAATTGATGTTTTAAAATTTGGTTGAAATATTTCCTTTCTCATATATTGAAAAAACAATTCCGGAATTCATCATTATTTACTAACTAAAAACACATAAATCAAACATGATTATACTTGCTTTAAAACTAATTCTAATAAGCATTAAAATTGCTTATTTATTACTGGAATTGATCTTTTAAGAGATTGGCTTGTTAAAACCTATACTTTTCATTTTAAGTTAAGTAAAGTTTATACTTTCTTATTATAACAAATTATTTTTCGTTATTTTTGATAGTAGAATCAACTACTAATGAAAAAAAGTTTTTTTAAGTTTTTAGCCAAACTAAACAAGGCTCTACTACCTTCCTTTACTAAAAAGGAATTGGATATATCAAAAGCATCAAAATTTCAATTGGCTATTATTGGATGGCGTGCTTATGTTACAATAAATTCGTTGGATTAAAAATTTACCATTATGAACATGCATATTAAAGTTTTCTCAGGATCTCAAATCCTTGCGAACAGATTAAGTCAATTACTTGATGAAATTGAAGTTCCGTATTTAGTAAAAGATAACAAAGAAGCTGGAAGAGTTGCTGGTTTTGGAACTTTAGGTAATTCTGTTGACGTATATATCTATGAATCAGACCTTGAAAAAGCTCAAAGCACTATCGACGATTTTAAACAAGAAATAGAAGCTGACAAATAATTGAAAAAGCTTGAAAAAAAATTATTTTTTTGCTTTAGATTTTAAAAAACATTCTTATATTTGCACCCGCAAAAAGGCCTCGTAGCATAACTGAATAGTGCACTTGATTACGGCTCAAGAGGTTGCAGGTTTGAATCCTGCCGAGGTCACAAAAGCAAACAAAAACCCACTGATTATCAGTGGGTTTGTTTTTTAAGGGTAAGTATAGTGTTAAGTTTATTGCTTTTCTCTAAAACATGAGTCTTTAAAATAAAACTATGGCTTTTCTTCAATTACAACAACCCTCTAAAACAAAAATAGTTTTATTTACTTTTTAAGAATATTAAAAAGTAAATTACTTCTAGCCATTCAAAATACTTTTTTATATAAAAAAGTACTATAAATTAAGATTTTACATATATTAGCGTTGATAAGTATTATAATGATACTTAGAATTATCCCCCGAAATAAATCAGTTAAAATATGGCACACTTATCAATTTTCTCTAAGAATTCCTTTTCTTGATTTATTTCTAGTATGATTCTAGTATCCAATTTAATTTAACTATCAGTATTAGCTAGTTTAAGCTACAAATTATTGATTATTATATTTACTCTAGTATTAATTTTAAATAGAGTAATTATGAAAAAAGTAACTTTAATTTTAGCAGTAGTATTTTCTACATTTTTATTAACTAGTTGTACTGATGAGTCTAAAGAACTAGAAGAATTAAACAATGAAAGTCTGGAAGTTTATAACGTCGATAGAAAGGACATTGAAAGACCAGGATCACAAGGTAGCAATTAGTATAATTGGTAGCTTTTTAGTAGCCTTGTCTGGATTAATTTTGTTTACAGACAAGGTTTTTCCTTTTGAGTTAGAAAATAAATTCGGATTTGGAAAAACTTCAACTTTTATTTGGGTTTTGAGTCAAACATTATCCCCTATCCTCTTAATAATAGCATCTGCATTTAGACCGTTTAAAACTGCATATATTATCCCTGTTTATATTTATACAATACAGTTTATATGGATTTTCAGACCAAACATAAGATTTGATGATTATTACCTACAAACTTATGCCATTGGAACTACTATTGGTTTTTTATTAATGTTATACATTATTTATAGGTTCAATCTAATAAAGACCAAGAGACAATTAGAAAATGAGAAATTTAAACAAGATGTTAATGAAACGATTGATTTATTAAAAAAAGATATTTTAACAAAAACAGAATAAATAAATTGAAATGGATATTAAAATTGAAAAAGCTAAAGAAATTAGAACACTAATAGAGAATAACACGATTGATAAAATTGCTGCTTTAAATCTTTTACAAGAGCTAGTTAATACACAAAATATTTCTATTTCTGAATTAGATGTTTACCTACACGAAATAGACAATTTAAAAAAGATTAAATTAATCAAAAACAATATTAGTAGTAGTATAATAGAATTAGAAGAAAATAGTAATCAAATTATGGAGTTTTTAAGTTTAAATAATGACGATTTTAAAAAACTTAAACAATTTGGATATAAATTACTATAGAAAGACAATTAATCTATACTGTCCAATCTATTTTTAAGAACTTCTTTTAAAGTCTTATTTCTCTCATCTGTTCTTAGAGATTTGACCCATAAATAAAAATTTTCATACTTCATTAGTTCATCTTCATGCAAGAGAATTTTTTCTATAACATCTAAAGCATCTTTCTCAGAAAGGTTTTTAGTTTCAGAGCTGGGTTTTCTATCATATTCTTTGAATACCTTTTCTAAAATTGGGATTTTAGATTTGGGTACAACTCCACTATTCTCATAATTATAAATTGTATTTTTACTCAAACCAACTAGTTCTCCTAATTCTTCTTGAGATAAACCAAATTTCTTTCTTAATACTTTTAAATCTGAACCGTTCATTAATTAGTAGCAAGTTAAAAACAACTTTCTTGTTTTTTAAAAAAAATCACAATTTTGTGACTAAAATATTTGTAAATCACAAAATTGTGATTATATTTACACCGTGTAACATTTCAAATATAGGTAATTTATAGTGATTCCCTATAAAAATTAGTAGCAATAGTAGAAAACAATAATTAAAGCAACAAGAGACTAAAAACAAAAAACTAATTCTTAAAGACTAAATAACTCTATTTAAAACTAATACTATCTATGTTGTTAAGTCAAAGAATTTAAAAATTAGAAAGCGGGACTTTTCTTTTGTATTAAAAAGAAAATTTTCTAGTCGGGGGCGGCTAGGTTTTTTGAAGTTTGTGAAGGGGCTTCTTTAAACCAAAAATCGCTTTTTTCCCCTTAAGCGGTATCAACCCAAGTATTAAATACTTGGGTTGTTTTTTTTAGCTAAGTGACACTACATTTATGCTCTTAGTTTTTAAATAATCACAAAATATTTATCAAAATGTAAGTAGACGGGTTTTCCACACGCTTTTCTTTTGATTATAGCTATGCAACGTTAAAAACACCTTTTCTTCCTTTCCATTTATTAATCGACCATTATTCTCTTTAAAGTTTTTCCCTAGAAAACTATAATAATCCTCTTGCGTTAATTCATCTATAGGCTTTTTTAATTCAACTGAAAACATACTACTATTAAATAGACTAGTCCCCATAAGCTCTTTGCTATAACAATATAGTTTATTACTATTTGAGTCTTCTATATATAAATAGTCATATATACTCATAAAAAAAGGTTTTGGCTTGTTTTCTAGCCTTAACCCTTTTGCCGTATTTATAATTGTATTAACCCCATTATTTATCTTAATTCGTAATTCTTCATTAAAATATATATTTCCTACAGAATCTTTTATATGATAAGAAGGGTTCAAGTCTTTATTATAAAGACTTTCCCATATACAAAGTAGTAAAGTACTAAAAAAACATAAATCATACTCAGGGTTTGATTTACTTAAACCATCTATTCTTAAAACTACAGATGGATTGATAAGTTTCTCTATTTGTTTATCTATATTCTTTTTCATTAACTATGTCTTCTTCAAATAATAAACGTAACTAGTAACAGCTAAATACTTTATGATTATTTTTTCTCTCGAAAATCTTTATAGATACATTTATTCCATCTATCACAAATAATGACATCACTTTTTATTTCCTTATATAAAGTATCCACTAGTTCCAACCTCAATTTATAAGGGTTCATTTTTTCAGGTATATCAATAAAGTTGACTTCTTTGTCATTTCTCATAGCAAAAATTAGTATTCTATCCCCTAAATAACCTCTTGTCTTTTCTCCTCTAAGGTTTTCTAAATATGGTTTCATTGAAAGAGTATTATCTTTATGTTTTAAATTATGAATATAAAAAGTGACACTATCACGATACTTATAACTTTTTGTTTTTACCTTATAAGTATACATTTCAAGGTCAATAGAGGTTAGCGAGAGGAACCTATCATTATTAGTTAACCAATCTGACTTTTGTGGTTGTGATAATTCTACATTACTGATAGATTTCAGTACTCTTTCAAAACTAATAGTATCTAAAAGTGAGTAAACTGTATCTTTAGCAGGTTTAGTTATACCTACTTTTTTGTTTTTCCCGATAAGGTTATTATCTGATTTTTTTTTACAATTAATAGTTAATGATATTGCACAAAAAATTAACATCAAATACCTCATAACTATTTCTTTTCTCTAAAATCCTTATAAACACACTTTTTAGTTCTGTAACAAAGTATTGCATCACTTTTTATTCTTTTATATAAAGTGTCTAATAACTCTAACCTCAATTTATAAGGGTTCATTTTTTCAGGAATATCAATATAATTTGCAGTCATATCATCTTTCATTGCTAAAATGAACACCCTGTTACTTAGATAACCCTCTGTGAATTTCCCTTGTGCTTTTTCTAAAAAAGGCTTAATAGATATTGAATCATTAACACATTTTATATTGTGTAAATAAAAAACTAAATCTTTCTTGTATGTGTAACTTGTAGTTTTCACAATTAATTCATCTTCATCTAAACTAAAAATATCGTGAACAAAACCAGCACTACTATTGGTTAACATATCTGAATATTTACTGCCAGTATTTTTAATATTCTTCAGCTTCCCTATTACATTGCTAAAATCATTCTTTGTTAATAATTTTTTCTTCTCAATCTGTTTAAATTTATTAACCTTTGAGGTTTGAAAACTACTATCTTCTAAATTTATGTCTCTAGCTATTGTTTTATCTTTTTTTACACTTTCTTTACACCCTAATGAAATGATAAAAACAAATAACATTAATAAATATTTCATAACTATTTCTTTTCTCTAAAGTCTTTATAAATACACTTTTTAGTCCTATTACAAAGTATTACATCACTATTTATTTTTTTATATAAAGTATCTATTAATTCTAATCTTAATTTATAAGAGTTTAACTTTTCAGGTATATCAATAAAGTTAGCTTCTTTATCATTAAGCATTGCAAATATTAAAACTCTACTTCGAATATAACCTTCAGTTTGTTTACCTTGAGCATTTTCTAAAAATGTTTTTATAGAAATTGTATCATTTGTATGTGTAATAGTGTGTAAATAAAACTTTACCTGATTCTTATACTCATAACTAGTTGTTTTTACTTGAAATTTTTCTGAATCAAGTTCAAATAATCCAGAGAATACATAGCTATAATCACTCATCCAATCTTTATATTTATTTTTGGTGTGATTAATATTTTTTAACGAATCAAGTAACTTTTTAAAATCATAACTTCCAGTCAATCGTAACTTTTTATTTTTAGTTACTTCATTATTTTTTATAACTGAAATTTTTAAACTATCAATATTATTCTCCTTAGTTACAACATTTGAAAATTTATCTGCTTTCTTTTTACAGTTAAAAAAAGGCAAACTAAAGAATAGTAAAATGATTATGTGCTGTTTCATCTTATTTAATCTTATTTCTTAATTGATAAAGTTCTAATTTCATTGGAAAATAAGATCTATAAAACCCTATACTATGGAGTAGTTTGGAATTTTCAAAATTATTTTCTGTATAGTTTACTACACCACTTAATTGGTCTATAAACTCAAAGCTAATATTTTCTCCCCTTTTATTAGCTACAATAGTAAACGAATGGTAGTCAGCGTTATATGCACCTATAAACACATAATAACCATCTTTAGGACATTTATTTTTCATATACTCCACAGGACTTTCTTTGAACCTACTTAGTTCCACATCTGTATTTCCTGCTTGTCCATTAGATGTTACTACTTCTCTTCCGTTAATATCAATTACAGTAAAGGTTTTTGATGGTTCTGCATAAGTTAATGAAATTAATTTATCTCGTACATCATCTGTGGTTGATTCCCCTGCCTTTTTAAAATCATTAGGTGTAACTCTGTTTGCTGAAGGCAAATGGTTTTGGTCTTTTCCTAAATACAAATCATTAGGGTGATTTAATAATTTGTACACTATATACTTATGAGTATCAGTACAATGGTGATACCTATTTGCATCTCCTGAACCGTCATACTTTTCGTAGTTTAGTTTAGCATAGTCACGAATTTCCTGTATTTTCTCTAAAGAAAACTCCCATTCATTCGCAGCACTGTGTATTATCTTTATTTGCCCACAAAACACATTCTTATATTTCCCTTCTATATCAAAATATTTCTTGTTGTCGTTAGCATAAAAATTGATAAAAAAAGTTTTTTCTGTTTCTGTGTTTATTTCAATATCTAACTCTATAAGAGTACTTTTTTTCTTAGTGTAATCTACTAAAAAACTCTTATCGTCTGTTATTTTTATACGTTCCTTTTCAGTAAGTTCTTTCTCTCCTTTAGCTAATGCTATTTCAGGTTTTATATACCCATCATCATCATAAAACTGGTCTGTTGTACCATTTTTAACAGTGAATTTTAACGAAAACTTTTTACTTTCGGTAGTAAACTCCATCAAAGTATATTTATCTCTAATTGATTTACTAATTTTATCTGATAATGTTACTTTTTCGTCCTTTTTGTACACTAAAGATGTTTCTTTTTCATCTTCATAATCTGTTGGTTCAGCATCTAAACTTACAATGGGGGTAAACTCCCACATTTCTAAAGGCTCTATAGAAAAAGTATTACTAGGATTTCCGCATTCGGTTACAGTAGCCATATTATTCTTGTTTTAGGGGTTTTACAGTTAGTTTCTGAGTATCTTTTGTTATTAGAATATCTTTTAAAATATTATTTTCTAAAGGTTTTTTATTATACTCAAAATTAAAGGGATATTTATTTAGGTCTATATCTACTTTGTTATTTTTCATTTCTTTAGAAACAATTACTAACTCTACAAGTTGGTCGGGTTTTACTTTTTTAACCTTTTCTTTTGTTTCTATATCTTCAAAATAAATATTTAAAACTTTTTTGCTGTTAGTATTCTCCTGTGCTTTATAAGGAGTATCTTCTATAGGTGGTATAAAACTCTCTTGCCAAGGTTTTATATAACGAGTACGGCTTTTTCTACGCCAATCGGTACTATTGTTAAAAAAACGATAATCTTGCATTGCAGGCGATATAGTTAAGGTAACCTGCATACCTTTTTGATTATCAAAAACCTCATGGTAATTTATAAGTACTCCATCTTGAAAGTTGTACTGGAATAGCTCTACTCCATCAAAATCATCTTCATAAAAAACTACTTTCCCGTCTCTTAATAGATAAAGATTAAAAGGGTGACGTATTTTTTTATTGTCTTTTCTATCGGCTATAATCCATTCAATAAAGGTATCATCGTACATTTCTGGTTTAAAAGTAGCCGTAAAAGCACCTCCCATTAGGGCTGATGTAGGTTTACCATTCCAATCGGTAAGACGAATGTAATTTAAACTAGTAGCAATTAATTCTCGTTCCTCTCCACATACAAAGAGTTTGGCTTTTATGTTCATAGATGTTTTTTAGGGGTTGTACAATTTTTTGACCCTAAATATATAAAAACATTTAGAAAAATAAGCAGGTAGTTTTCTGATTTTTAAGCTACTCCTGTACTTTACGAATAATCCATTTTTTATGTGCTAAGATTGTCCATTTATAAATATAGTCTTTATCAAATTGTATAAACAAACTAACTCCTAGCTTTTAACCCAACGCACAGAGTTAAGTACTGCATGAAAAAACAAAAAGAGCTTACCTTGCCCTATGCTGATTATAATATTTTGGAAGATAATTTTTATATATCCAAAAAATTGCTTATGAAGCTAAGAGTTCATAACTTTGCCAAAACTGGATAAAACAATAAAAAGTATAATGAATTAATGGCAAGTTTCGGAAGCTACATAAAAACAAACCGAGAAGAAAAAGGTTGGAGTCAGACAGAATTCGGAGCGAAAGTGAAGATTAACACACCTGCCGTTAGTAAAATTGAAAACGACCGAAAAAAATTTCCAGTTGCTAAATTAGAATTACTTGCCCAATTATTTCAATTAGATTATAATAAAGTTAAGGACTTGTATTTTGCAGATAAATTTGCAAAAGAAGCCTATGAGTACCGTTGTTCTGACAATATTTTTAAAGTTGCAGAAAACCAATCAATTTATATCAAAGCAATAAATGCTAAGCAAGGAAAATTAAAGTTCTAATGGAAGAAAAGAAACTCATAAAAGCATTAGGGTTTAAACCTAAAGAAAACACTTCGGGAATATTTCACAAGAAATATAATAACTATGCTATTGAAATTGATTTTGAGAAAAAACAATTTGACTTCGGAAACAAAATAACCGCAGGAAGAGAAACGACTCAAAACTTTTCGCAACAAGAAAATTGGGTAGTTTTAGAATGTGTGGACAGGCTTCTTGAAAAAGGCTACAAGCCTGAAAATATAATTTTAGAAAAGAAATACAAAGTTGGTCACGGAGCAAGTGGCGGTTGGCTTGATATTTTGATAACTCGTGAAGATGGTTCTGCATATTTAATGATAGAATGTAAAACTTGGGGAAAGGAATTTGAAAAAGAATTCAAGAAAACCGAAAAAGATGGAGGTCAATTAATGACTTACTTCCAACAAGATAAATCGGCTGACATTTTAATGCTTTATGCTTCTAAACTTAACAAAAGCACAGTTCAATTTAGAAATGAAATCATAAAAATTGAAGACCATTACCGACAAGCTGGAAATGTAGAGGATGTTTTTGATAGATGGAACAAAGTAACCAACACTAACGGAATTTTCGACGATTGGGTAAGACCGTATCTTTTTGAAAGTAAAAAATTAACCAAGAAAGACTTAAAACCACTTAACGAAGAAGATAGTAAAAAGATTTTTCACCAGTTCTTATCTATTCTTAGAAAACATTCTGTTTCTGACAAGCCAAATGCTTTCAATAAAATTTTCAACCTTTTCTTAGCAAAAATATTTGACGAAAAAAAAAGAGAGAATAAAGAGCTTGATTTTCAATGGAAAGAACATAAAGACAATGCAGTTGATTTTCAAATTCGATTAATCAATCTTTATAAATCAGGAATGTATGATTTCTTAAAAAAAGAAGTTCGAGGAATTTCTGACGATATGTTTAGTTATAAAACTCAAAATGAACTAGAAGAAAAAAAGAAACATATTTTACTATTCAATAAGGTTTATGATATAAAAGATGTTTTTGATGAAGATACTTTTGAGGATAACCAAAAAGTATTAAAAGAAGTGGTTCAATTACTTCAAAAATTTCAAATTCGTTACCCAAGAAAACAACAACATTTAAGCGATTTTTTTGAACGTCTTCTAACAACTGGATTGAAACAAGAGGCTGGTCAATTTTTTACACCACCACCAATTACACGTTTCATAGTTCGCTCATTACCTATTTCTCAATACATAAAGAAACAGTTAAACCAATCAATTCCAGAGCTTCCCGCCGTAATTGATTATAGTGTAGGTAGTGGTCACTTCTTAACCGAAGTAATGGAAGAATACCAACGTGTTATTGAAAATGACATTGATACTTCAAAGTTAGAAACTGATGATGCAGAAACAAACGTAAATGCTTGGAGAATCAACAAATATCACTGGGCTAGTAAATATGTTTATGGTATAGAAAAAGATTATCGTTTAGTAAAAGTCGCAAAAGTTGGTTGTTATTTTTATGGAGATGGTTTAGCACAAGTTATTCACGGAGATGGTTTGGATAGTTTCAAACATTCCAAAAGCTACAGAGGACTATTAAAGAAAAATGCAGAAAAACCTCAATTTTCGTTTATTGTTTCTAATCCGCCATATTCTGTAAGTTCTTTTAAAGGCGATTTGAAAAACGCTTCTGCTAATCAGGATTTTAAATTGTTTGACAGCCTAAGCGATAGAAGTTCTGAAATAGAATGTTTATTTATCGAACGTACTAAACAATTACTAAAAACAGACGGAATTGCAGCTATAATATTACCAAGTTCTATTTTAAGTAATTCAGGTTTGTATTCACAAGCAAGAGAGATTATTTTAAAAGCTTTTGATATTATAGCCATTACAGAACTAGGCTCTGGCACTTTTATGGCAACTGGCACAAGTACAGTTACTTTATTTTTAAAACGTAGAGATGATACAATTGCTGAACAAGCAGAAAAATCTCTAGCTACATTCTTTACAAATCTTAAAGATATTACCATAAATGGTATTGAAAAACCAATAGAGAAATATGTATCTCACGTTTGGGAAAACATCTCTTTTCAAGATTATAAAACTTTATTGAACAAAAAACCTAACGAAGCTATAAAGCAACACGAAATATTTAATGAATACGACAAAAAGATAAAAGCTAAAAGGGAAGATGAAAAGTGGAGTAAAATACTAGAAATAGAAAAAGATAAATTACTTTATTTTATTCTTACATATAATCAAAAAGTTGTTTTAGTAAAAACAGGACAAAAGGCAAAAGAAAAACAGTTTCTAGGTTACGAATTTAGCAATCGTAGAGGAAATGAAGGTATGCACCCAATACAGCGCAGCAAAACGATTGATGAATGTACACGGCTTTATGACATGAAAAGTTTCACTAATGAAAATAAAGCGAGCACCTATATTTACAGAGCTTTTACAGAAAACAAGTTCGATTTAGAAATTCCCGAAACTCTTCAAAAAAATGTAAGCTACCAAAACTTAATTGATATGCTAACCTTTGACCGTTTTGATTTTGAACAAAACATTTCGCTTTCGGTTAAAAAAAAAGAAAAAATTGAGAGTAAATGGGAAAGCAAAAGGTTTGATGAAATTGCTGAAATTATAAGAGGTGTTACTTATTCAAAAAGTGACCAATCAAATAATACAACCGATAAAATTATTTTAACGGCAGACAACATCACGTTAAGTGGAAAATTTGAACTTAATAAGCAAATTTTCTTAAATACCGACTTCAATATTTCTGAAGAAAAGAAATTAAAAAAGAATGATATATTCATTTGTTTTTCAAGTGGAAGTAAGCAGCATTTGGGGAAGGTTGCTTTTATAAATGATGACACAAAGTATTTTGCTGGTGGTTTTATGGGAATTATTCGAGTAAAAAACAGCAATGAATCAAAATATTTTTTTCAACTTTTAAATACAATTCTAAGGCAATCTATTAGGGATATTGGAAGCGGTTCTAACATAAACAATTTGTCTGGCGTTATTAACTCAATAAAGATTCCTCTACCACCAATAAAAATTCAGCAAAAAATAGTTGCTGAAATTGAGGTTTTGGAACAGCAGGAAGCAAAGGCTATTGAAGAAATTGAAGAATTAAAAAATGATATATTTAAAATTCTAAATTCTTTTTCTGAAAATTCGGTATCTACATTTTGTACAATTTCTAAGGAAAAGGAAAATCCACAAAATAATAAAACGAAAAATTACACCTTTATTGGTCTTGAGCACATTGAAAGTAATACAGGAAAAATAGTCATTAATAAAGAGCTTGGAGAAAATATTTTATCGACTAAAAATAAATTCAAAAAAGGAGATGTTCTCTATGGGAAACTCAGACCATATCTTAATAAAGTAGCGGAACCTGAATTTAACGGAATTTGTTCTACCGATATTTTAGTTCTAAACACAAGTATTCCAAAACTTTTGAAGTATGCTTTACTATCAGATAGATTTGTTGAACAGACTTCTAACCTAATGAGTGGAGTAAGCTTACCAAGAGTGAAAGTAAAGGACTTTCTGAACTTAAAAATATCACTCCCAACAATAGATAAACAAGAAAAAATTGCTTCTGAAATAGAGAAATTGGAGAAAAAAATCACTGAATTAGAAAAAGCAATAGCGCAAATTCCAAAACAGAAAGAAACCATTATGAAAAAATATTTGGAATAAAGCCAACTCAAATTCAAGGACATTGCAACCCTCATCCCTAGGATTGAAAAAAGCTCTCACGCCAACGCTTAACAGACGTAATAAAAACAATGTGTATGAAATATCGCCCATTAAAAAAGGATTTAACTGACGGTACTAAAACATGTCATTTTTGTAATAGACCTTTAAAGTCATTGAAAGCATATATTCTAATGGATGAAAAAACAAAGGAAAAAATTTATTCAGGACCAAAATGTGCTGAGGATAATATAAGCAATAAATATAATCTCAAATTGATACCTGATTTAACCAGATATACTTTAGCTATTAATGACAAAGAGAGTGTTCTTTCTAGTAATTTTGTTGAACGAAATACATTAAAACATACTGAAAAGGACTTAAATTATAGAAAAGCTATCGAATACTTGGAGTTAAGAGAAAATAAATTATCAGAAGATTTTAACACATCATATAATGTTTTGAAAGAATATTATAGTTTCTATTTGGTGGAAGGAACTTTAAATTTAAAACAGATTAATCATATATTAAATATTGAAAAAAAATCTCCTGATAGCTTAAGATTAATAAACCTTCAAAAATGTTATAATTATATTTTTTGGATAAATATAGGAATACAGAAACTTGAAGAGAAAGCTGATGGTTTTTTAATACCAATCAAAAATTATCTTATAAATAATTTAAAACTCTCAATTAAACAAAAAAAGGGAGTTAATAAATGGCTTCAAAATTTAGCGGAAACACCTCTATTAAAATAGTTAAGCTTAATAAATAAGAACATTACATTAAATCAAAAAATGTCATTTTTAGTAAATTAGTTAACATATTTAGTACATACTTCTAGATCTTATTTCTTATGCTCTCTTAATAGGATTAGGAGATTTAGTTTTACAGAGATATACACTTTTTAAAACATTTTAATATCACAAAAAATCCCGCAAAACGATTGTAAATCATCTTGCGGGATATATCCTAAAACTCCACCTCTTTCGGCATCACATTTTCTGTAACCACTTCTTCAGAGACAATCGGGTCGAGTTTCCCTGAATAAATATTGTACTTCAACTCATCAAGTGGCTTGTCTTGGTAACGGTTTTTATCCGTGTAAATAAAGTTAGTCTTGTAATGATTTGTTTTCTCAGTAAAGAAAATACAATCCCCATCAAAGCCACTTTTTGAGCCTCCTCTCATTTTACCATCTGCGGTTTGTTGAAAGATGATAAAAAACAACTTTCCGTCGTACTTCTTTCGTAAATCTTTGTCAATTTCAAACTTGCTATCCAGTTCTTTTAACTTAGCAAAACTATCAATCACAATCACATCATTGTCTCTAATCAGCTTATCTAATTGGTCTAGGTTTTCAATATCAGGATTGGACAAGTTTCGTTCTGCTACCTCATTAAAATACATATCCGCTTTGTCCCAATACAACGCACTTTCAGGATGTTCTTCCATAGAAGCATGTCCTACCTTGTATTTTTGAGCTAGTACATTGATAAACTTAAACGCAAAGTGCGTTTTGCTTGAACCTCGTTTCCCTGCTAGGGTAATCACTAAACTTTCTTTGGTTTTTATCTCTAGTTTCCCTAAAAAGCTTGCCAGTACGGCATCTTCAATTTGGTAATACTCAAAGGTTCTATGTCGTAATTGCTTTCGTTTGTAAGCTACCGAATTTGTATTGAGATTCCCTGGTACATTGTTTTTGGGTTGAGGCTTTGATGCTCTTTTGGCTGGTCTGTTTAAAGCAGGTGTTTTCCTTGGTTTTGAGATTGCTTTTTGACTCTTTTTTACTAGTGCTTTGTAAAACTTGGGTTCTTTGTTGGTATCCACTTGTAAGAGATAATCCACTGCTTTTTGTGCCTCACTAGCTGCACGCATTAAAAGCTTTGTATCTTCTTGCATAAATTGTAACGCCAATTGCCAGTTTTTTAGGTAGTCCGCATGATTTGCTTGTGTCTTCCATAAAATCCCTGCTTGTGCGGATAAAAACACCGATCCAAACTCTGCTATGAGTTCTTCCTTAGCATACACCACATCGCCAAAACGTTTTCCAAATGGGCGGTTCAATCGGCTTGGGTGTCCTGTGCTGTGTATCATTTCATGGAATAGCGTACTGTAGTAGTCAACACTTTGATAAAAAGCTTCGTACTTAGGCATTTTTACCTTGTCTTGTGTTACATTGTAACTCGCTCCTTTAAATCCGTGTACTATCTTCGCACTATCTTTCGGAAAATGTTGAATGATAAGTTCTGCTATCGGGTTCTTTTCTTCCGTATTATGAGGCGTACTTGGTGCGATAAAGCCTAAGCGTGCTTTTTCTAAAGCAGTTAATTTGTCCAATCCAAAATCAATACCCTCAATATCTGCTCCGTTGAACACCTTGTAGTATTTTAAAATAGGAATGGTCTGTACTAGAAAATCAAAATGACTTTTATCATAGCCTTTCGATTGTAAAAAGTCTTGCATTTTTTGTTTGTTATAGGTAGTGTGTTCGAGTCCTTTTTGAGCATCTGAAAATTTATACAAGCGGGTAAAGTAGATTACCTCTAATCCTTTAGCGCCTTTTTTGAGTTTCCCTTTTGCTTCTTGTATTTGCTTAAAGGTTAAGAAATAAGGGTTTTGATACGCTCCAAAGGGATTGCCTTTTTTTAGTAGTATGATATTAATTCCTCTATAGGCTTTTTTAGAGGCAAAGCTCACAGGCGATAGATACCCGCCTTTTTCTAAAAAGCTATCATCCCATCCCAATTTTGGCGTTCCTTTAGCGCTCCTGATAGCACTGATAAGTTTATCCGTAATCATCTGATAGATTTGGTCGGGGCTTACAGGTGCATTCAGTCCTGTGGTGTTGGTGTCTTCTTCCTGAATGAAGTCTAAACCTGCTAAAAATTCCAAGGGGATATTTTCAGCAGGTTGTTGGGTTTTAGTGACAGGCGCTACAACACTTTTTTTTTTGAGGTAGCTTTTACAATCCTACCTCCTTTTGCATATTTATAGCCTTTTTTCAAACGTCCACTAGCGGTCAATCCCTCTTTTCTTTTTGGGGCTGCCAATCCTTTTCGAGTAGGTTTGGGTACTTTAGCGCTTGCTTTGACTACACGTCCTTTGATAAAACGCCATCCTTTGCGCAAACGTCCGCAACTGGTTAAGGCTTCTTTGTAAGCTCCTGTATGTCTTGGTGCGTTGAGTCCTGTTGCATATCGTTTGACTGAAATGTTAAACGTCGTGTATTTAGGGTGGTCGTTTAAGATTTTTGAGACTCTATAAATAACCTCCGTATTGTTTTCTTTTTTTGCCTGTGTTACTAATCTTTCTAACGTACTTCGGCTGACTTCCTTGCCGTCTAAGGCTTGAAATTTTTGTATGGTATTCATCTTATTTTTTCTTTTTAGCTTTTATATATATCACATAGCTGATAAGGGCTATGCCTGCAATACTTCCTAGTAGCGGTGCTACCTTTTTTTTTTGAGGTCAACCCCAAACTTATGGGCTAGTGCAAACACTCTCCCTGTCCAACTCGTTGCAAAGTATTGGTAGTCTTTTAAGCGTTTGTAATAGGCGAGACGTTCTTTTCCTATGCGCTCAAAAAGCTGTTTGGCATCTACTGAGTTAATGGCTTTGATAGTGTTAGATCCTATGACATAATCTACCTGTAGGTTTTTGCCAAAGTATCGGTTTAATGAGCGTTGTACGATACCTGCGGTTACCCTTGGATTGGCGTTTATCGCATGGTCTACTATCATTTCTGCCACTGCTTGACTACGGATGCTATCGGCTCTCATTTTGTCCCAAAACTCATTTTTAAAAAGGATATGGGCTTCTACTTTGGTAAGGCTTTTCATATCGCTGATGCTTGGAGGTCTGCCTAGTATCTTTTCATAGAATTTAGCGGAAATTCCGTGATTGGTTCCAACTCGTTCTTTTTTTGAGTTGTAGTTTCCTTTGTCGTTTTTTAGGTTTTGATACCCGCCCTCTGCTTGTTCTAAAGAGGGTTTGAATACTTCATAGCTTGCCATTTTCTTTTTCTTTTTCTTCTTTTTTTAAAATTGTACGGTTCGTGTGTTTCCTAAACTGGCTACGTCCAGTTCAAAACGCAACGCCTTTATAAAGTCCTGTTGCTTTTTTTGAAGCTCTTCAAAAACCAACTGTCCTACGGTGAGTACTGGTAGGTTAATGTGCGTGGGTGGTAACTGGTACATACCGCCACTAGGAATGCTAATTTTGTGGGTATTCAGCTTGGTAAAGGCTAATTGTTTCCCTGTCTTCTTTTCATACACTCGTAGCTCTTTTGCGCTTATAAATCCTGTATTGATGTTCAAATGTTCTTGGGTTGGGTTTCGTAGCTGTATGTCTAGCTCTAAAGCGATGTGTTGCCATGAGAGCTGCACATTTCTAATTCCTGAAACACGAAACTGTAATTGTTCTATAATACGGGTCAGTTGGGCTTTCTTTTGGCTGATAAAAGCGGTTAGGGTTACCAAGCCAATGCCTGTTCCAACAACCCATAACTTTCTTGTGTTCATTCTTAGTTTTAGGTTGTTTTGACTATTCCATAGACCATGCCTGCAAGCACTAAGAGCAGTACCCAAACCCACAAAGGCAATCGGTGTGTTGTTGTTTGCTCTTTTACCTCTTGTTTTTTCTTTTTGTGTTGGCTCGTTGATATGCTATCCCGTTGTTTGGTAACCACTTCCTTGGTAGCACCTATGGTACTGCGTATCTCAAATCCTTGGGCTTGGGTATCATAGCGAACGCTATAACTGTTTGTACCGCTTTGTTTGCTACTGGTAAAGTGTTGTAATTTTTGATTGACTAGGCTGTCTAGTAAGGTATCTCCAGTGGCAACCTTTATAAATATTTTGTCTTGAATAGCGCTATTGATAGTGATGCTGTGTACGCTGTCTTTTTGTACATAGACACTATCCACTTGGGTTTCTAAACTATGTGTCTTACTGTGTTTGATTGTCCTACATCCTGTAATCAGTAGCAGTAAAACAACACTGAGTATTTTAAATGTCTTTTCCATATTTTGTGATGTATTTGTCGAGTTCTTTTTGTTGCTTGGCTACAATACTGTGTAGCTTTGTGTTCATGTGTTCTAATTGTTCGATATACTGATGTAGTGAACCGATACGAGCCATAAAATCACTTTTAATGCTTTCTATCATTTCTGCATTGATGTCAAAGGCTCGTTTGTAATTCTCTAGCTTTTGTAAATCGGCTTTGTAGCGTCTTTCTAGGGCTAGGTTTTTAGCTTCTTGGTGGCGTATCTTCCGCATTTTAAAGCCTGCGAAAAAGGAAAAAACCATCCCTAAGATGCCTGTAATTTTTTCCCAGTGCATGAGTATAAATTCCATTAGGTCGTCGTTTTATTTTTTTTCTTATCCTTGGCAATCGCATAGACAAACAGTAAGCCTAGCAGTCCCATACTGGCATAGATATAGTTGTTATCTCCTTTCTTATTAGCGGTTATCACTACTTCTGATAGTAGTTCCGAGCTTTCCTGCAAGGTGATGGTGGCAGGTAGTTTTGAGGCTACTATTTGTAGGGTATCATAGCCCACAAAGGAAATGTGTATCACATCGGTAGGACTGGCATACAATTGAAATGCTCCGTTTGCATCGGGCGTTGTTCCTTTTTTGGTTTGGGTATTGTACACATTGACTAGCCCTGCTTCAAAGGGTTTTCCTGTGCTTCCATTGATAATGATTCCGCTGATTAATTGTTGTGCTGTTGTATTCATCGTACATCCGCAATTTTTTTTCGTGTCAAATTCTTCTTGAGCTTGTTGGGTGTCGGGACATGCCAACCCGTAAATTGGTAAACTTGCTTCCATTGTTCTTTTTCATTTTTTTTGTTTAAAAGGGCATGTCTGCGCTTTGTACTCGTTGTTTAATTTGGTGATATAGTTGCCTGTCCCACGTCTCTGAAATCTCTGCTTTAAGCCAGTAGATTAAATCGTAATCGTCTGCAAGCTTTTTATCGAGCCATACTGTTGGGGTTTTGCCTCCCATCCGTTTTCTTCTGCCAAAGATTTTATACACGAGCCTAAAGTCATCGCCTGTTTGTAATTTGTCAAAGACTTGTTTTACTTTGGCTTCATCGGTGGCAGGAAGTCCAAAAGCGGTGTCGTTAAAAGCATCTAGTAAGGACTTGGCTAAAATCTTCGCTTGTTCTTTGTCTATGCTTAGCTTTCCTGTATTGATGTGTAGGTCTGCTTCGATATGGTCGTTCGCTACGTCTTGAAAGACTTCGGTTACCGCATCGGCTGATTGTTTGAGTCTTTTGTATAGGAAATACGCTACGACACTTCCGCCTGCTACTAGCAGTAGCGGTTTGTTGGCTAGTAAAAAGGCACTGGCTTCGTTGGCTTTGCTTACCGCTTTTTTAGCGTTGTTTCGGGTGGCAACTTTCGATACACTTGTTTTCTTTTTCATCGCTTTTTTTTTCTCCTGTATCTTGTTGTTGCTTTCTACCTTAAAAAGCTCTTGACTGCGCCGTATTTTATCGGACATGCAAAGTAGCTTTGTGCTTCTTTATGACTGGATAGTTCTGCTAGGCGTATCAATACTTTTTCTGGTAATTTTTCTAATTGGGCGATAGCTTCTTTTTTAGTTTGTATCTTCATGGTGTTCTTGTTGTTGTTCGATAATCTGTGCTACTTGTGTGATTAAATCTTCTTGCCAGTTGTCAAGCAAATAGTTAAAAAACATCACTTGTTCGTCAGTGGCAGTGGGAAGCTTTTGTACAAAGGCTTTTTGTATGGGCGAAACATTCGGACTTGCTAACTGACTCGGGTGTCCTACGGCGTTGCCTCCTGAAGCTTCTAAGATTTTAGGAAGCATCCCGCCCAAGGTTTCCATCGTCTTTTCAAAGGCGGGCGTTTCTAAAAAGCTTTTTTTCTTCAGCAGTTCTCGCTCGACTCTGAGTTCTTCTCGTTCTTTTGCTGTCTCCAACTTAATAGTAAGTGAGCTATTGGTTTCTTCTAATACTCGGTTGCGGGAACGCAGGTCTTTGACAGTTTCTTTTAGCTCTTGTACTTGTTCTTTATAGTCTGCCGAACGTTCTGCTTGTACCATCTTTGCCATCAGCTCTGGCGCTCCTAAAAAGGCAGTGGTGGGGTCGGTAGCATTCATATCTTGGGTTAATTTTTCTGTGAGTGTTTGTAGCGTGTGATAGGTGGTTTTGCCATCCTTGGTATAGGTTTTTTGTAGGGTAAAGACCACCGCTCCGCTAAATCCTTTTTCGGGTAAGGCTTGTAAAAATTGGGCTATCGAACCGTATTTGCTTTCAATATCTTCTAAGGTAAAGGCGTACTTCTGTGCAGAAGTAGACTTGACAAGTTTTACGCCGTTACTCGATACCTTGATGACATGATTGCTTCCTCCTTTTAGGTGGTTTTCTACGATGTTCGATAATTGATTATTCACAATATAAATACCTTACTATGGCTTTTTTAAAGGGTGTTGTTTGTACGGCTGTGAGTGCTGGGTATTCTGAAAATTCAAAGCGTATCAAGCCGTCTACAATTGGATGATTGGTGTTTACTACAAAGGGGGCTTGGGCAGTGATTCGCTGTCCTGAACCGTCTTTGATAAGCAAAGGAACGCTTAGCTCGTGTGGGTGTACCTCGAGCTTTACAACGCCTTTACAATCGTTCTTCTCGGAAAAGTTTATCTCAAAATCATCGGTAAACTGTTCGCTGTGGTATATGGTTTTCATTCTTAGCACTGGTTAGGGGCTTCTATCTCAAAAATGAACTCGCCACAAATGGGTCTGCTTCCTAGGGTTTCCCAACTGATAGTTACTCGTTCGTTTTTGCTTTCAAAGTCAAGCTCTTTAAAGCCCTCGTTATAGCCTCCGCTTTTGTGTTCATAGTCTTTGATGTCCGTGGTCTCCGTTAGCAAGTGTCCTCTACTGTCTTTCAGGGTAATGTCTGTTTGAGAAATCCCGAAAGGAACTAATCTCGACATGGTTTCTCCTGTGGGCATACCTGTATCCATAGGGGGCATATAGGAGATAAAATACACTCCGATTACTTTTCCTGTTGGAATGGTGTCGCTGACCTCATTTTGTAAGAGTTCTTCTGGGGGAAGATTGGTCTTTAAAAGGTCTTTGTTGATTTTTATGCGTTTGTATATCTTTTTCATCTTTGGTACTTGTGGTAACACTTTGCGCTAAGACAAGCGCAAAGTGTGGTTATAAAAATGAGCTTAGCGTTTTTGATAGGTGGCAAATCCTGATAAGCGTGCAGAAGCGAACAGGGCTTTTCCGTCTTCTAACGTGATTTTTGCACCTTCTGGGTATTGGATTTCGATTTCGGTAATGGTGTCGTCTTCTAACAGGGCAAATGAGCCTAATTTGAAATAGTGGTTACCGCTTTCGGTAGCGCCTAAAATGTCACAAATCGGTAGTTCAATCAGGATTTCGTTTTTTTGCTTGACTACAACCATCGATTGCATTAAGGTATTTGGAACTTTGGCAATGCTATAGGCAATGTCTTGCTCTGGTTTGTTGGCATCGTCAATGGCGCATTTAAACGTGATGCCATTGGCTACAAAGACACGTCCTTTGACTAGGGAGTTCCCATCAAAATTGGTCACGCCTCTTTTGGCTACTGACGAACCTGTTAACAGGGACACTGTACCGCCTACATCTACTTTTTTGTTGGCGTATAAAAAGCTTGGCATGGGCTTCATCGCACTAATGTTCCACTTTTCGTTTTCTTTGCGTTTGGAGTTCTTGTATTTTAAATACTCGGTTACTCGTAAATAAGGTTCTTCGTTTCTTAAAAAATTCATCTTTTTCTTTTTTTTTCTCACTAAGTGAGCTTTAGCATTACTTTGATACGTTTGTATCTACTGGTTTTGGTTTCACTGAATACCTCGTTCTTTTTTCGAGGCTATTTTTGTTTTTTTTTAACTATTAAAATCTTCTACGGTTTCGTAGGAAATATCTTCGGAAATTCCATCGTAGTTAGGACTGGTGTAACTTGATAAAAAGTCGGTGCTATCTAGCGCAAAGGGTTCGTTCCAATTGTCATAAGGAGATCCTAAAGCGGAATGTAATAGCGGGTTGTTTTGTAACTTTTCATCCAACAGTTCTTTGACGAGTTCGCCTGTTTGGGTGACGGCGGTTCCCATTGCCATGTCTTGTGCAATGGCTTTGCCTGTGGTTTTCCTGTCTAAATAGGCTGCGCCTACGACGCCTGCCAAGGCTAACATGCCTTTTTTGAGCTTGGTGTTTTGCATCGGTAGCTTTTTAGCGGTTACACGTGAAAGCATTGCGCCTGCACTCATACTTAGCAAACTGACTACCGAGTTTTCTATTGATTCTTTTCTCATCGTTTATTTTTTTTGTGTCATTACGTACATGCCTCCTAACAATACGAGTATGCCTGCTCCAACTCCTACATACAACAGCGTGTTGTCTTTTTTAGGGGCTTGTTGTGTTTGTAATTGTAGCTGCATCATTTTTACCAAGTTGTCGACCGAGGTTTGCTGTGCTTGTGCTTGTTGTTCTAACTTGGCTATTAGCATCGGGGCAATGTCCTTGGTTTCTCCATTGGCTTGTTGTACATAGACTGGTTTTCCGTTTCGGGCTTGTTCTATTTGCGACCATGTTCCGCCAACGGTATTGATTATCCCCATCAGGTTCGCTCCGTCCCAAAATCCATGAAGTCCGCTTGCCTGTAGTTTAGAAAGTGCTTGGCTTTCTAAGGCTTCTTCTTGTTCGGCAAGCAATAGGTGTGTTTGTAACAAATTCATCATTCTTAGTTTTATACACTTACGGACTTCACCGTTTTGTGGGTTGGACTTCTTTTATTGAGATAGACGACTGCGCCTAACAGTGCAATACCTCCTAATATCAGCGGTGCGTTTTCTTTGGCGATTCCTGCAATGCGTTTCTTGTTGGCGTTGCTGACCTCGGCGGGTGTCGCATTAGCTGCTTGGGCTTTTTCATGGTCTCTTTCTGCTTTATACTTTGCAATTTTTTGTTTGACTTGGACAATGCTTTGTTTAATGGCATTGAGTTTTTGTTGGTTTGCTTTAATGACTGCATTGGCTTCTTTGATACCTTGGGTCTGTTGACGTTCCAAGGTTTGAAAAGCGCCTTTGATATGTCCTAGGGACTTTTCTGCATTGCGCAAACTTTCTTCGGCTTTTTTTCTTTTGGAGACTGCGCCGTTACACCAAGCGCCTAAGCCTAACGCATCGGCGATGCCTTCTTCTTGGGCTAATTGTTGTTGTTCGGTTTTTATGGCTTGTTCTAAGCGCCGTACTTCTTTTTTAAGGCTTTCCCATTCGGCGGCTTGTCGTCCGTTTTGGAGTGCCTTGTATTTGTTGTCCCATTCGGCTTTTTGCGCCCATACGCCTTTGGCTTGGTTGTTCAATCGACTGGCAATTCCATTGGAGGGACAAAAGCCGTCGAACCAACCATACAGCCCATACGGAACATGCGTGCCTATGGTGTCAAATTCTTCATTCATAACTTTTTATTTTTTTTGTAAAAACAATACGAGCAAGGCGGAGGCTGCTGCGCCAATACCTACTTGGATTTTTAATCGTTTGCGCTTTTTGGCTTGTTGGTCTTCTGCCACGTTTTTTTTAAAGCGTTCTTGATAGTCTCGTAGGGCTAATTCATTAGCGGTACGTGTGTTTTGAGCTTCTTCTTTTAGGTACTGGGTGTAGTTTGCATCGTATCGCAACCATACTTTGTAGAGTTCTCGTTGTAAGGGTTGTTCGAAATAATACAGCATTTCTCCGCCTAAATGTGCTTTGGCTCGTAAGGCTTTTACTTTTTCTAAGAGTGGGGTTATTTCTTTTTCATAGCTTTTTTCCCGTCCGTCGTTATAGGTTTTTTGTAAATGGGCTAGGTTGTTTACTAACCATTGTTCTGCATTGGCTTCAAATGGAAATATCGGGTCTAGTCCATAGGTGGATATTTCTTTTCGTACCACAATAAAGCGGTAGTCGGCTACGATGGGGTTGGTTTCATTCTCTACCACAAAATAGAGTGTTCTACTGTTCACATTGGCTGACTTGATAAATTCTTCTACCTTGAAATAGGGAGCATGCTTTTTAAATTCTTCGAAAAAATTATCGATAAATGTTTTTAATTTTTCCGCAAAGGCTAGCGCATGGGCTAGGGTTTCTCCGTCGCAATGTTCATAAGAACTATAGGCGGTTTCGTTGCGTAAATGGGCAATGCCTAAGTCTACTTCTTTGAAGATTTCGTTGAACAAGTGTTGTGTCCTTGCACGGTTTCTAAAAGTGATAGCTTCGCCTAATTGGGTAATTTTTTGTTGTAGCTTGTCTCGTAAATCACGTCTGATTTTAAGTTCTACTACTGAGGCATCGTAATACGAACCACTACAGGAGTTCATTTCTTGTATGAATTCACTCACGGCATAGTTCACTAATTGTCCGACGCCTTTAGCTAGTTCACTACCAATAGCTGCAACTATAGCTCCTGATAAGCCTTGGGTCTTTGGGGTCATTAATACATCGTCAGATTGGTGTATGTCCTGTTCTTTGAATGTTTGTAAGGTTCCGTCTATGGTATAGTACCCGTCGTTTACGTCAAATGTGTGTTGATTTTTTGGGACTATCACATATACATGACTATAACCCTCTCCCTCTTGTTGTATAACTCGTCGCAAGTAGTGTGTAACCCCACAATTTAATAACACACTGCTTGCGAAAATGCTATAACTTTTGCAATCCAATCCCTGTGAGCGAGTCGCCCAAGCACAGGCGGGGCTACGTAATAATTGGTCGTAGGTATCTATCTTATATTGAAGATGCTGATACAAAAACTTGTGTAGCTCCTTGCATAATTTTTGTAAGGGGTGGTTTGCAAATTTTTCTTGGGATAGCTTTTGGGTGTGATGTTGGTATTTATATACCCACAATGCCATACTTTCAATTGCTACCTTGGTGTCTCCGTTGGCAATTTTTACACTACTACAGTCGCTTTTTGGAAGTAACTTGTCGTATGTACTTCCTTTTTGGATGGGTCTGTATAAGATGGTATTAATTGCCTCGGGATTCACTTCTTTTTCTTTTGCTGAGTCAAAAGTACTTGAAGTGTTTTGTGGGGAGTCAGGGTTTGAAAGGCTTCGCTAAGTTATGCTGTAATTAGCTAACTTTTGGAAGGATTGGGTAAGATTTGGGAGGGATTAATACATGAAATGGCTTTTTATTCTTCCTCCATTTGCGAACCTATAAAAGGTATTTTTGGAGCTAAAAAGTAACCTGTTAAGCTAGCAAAGAGGATTGGAACAAAGTGTCCGAACCCTGTTAGGGTAGCTAATAAAATTGTGGTACTCATTGGGGTTCTCGTTACACAAGCATTAATAGCTGCCATACAGCTAACTATTGCTAATGTCAAATTCATTGTTGGGAATAATTGATGAATAATTAATCCTAGTGTTGCTCCTACAAAAAACAAAGGAATGATAAACCCTCCTCTCCAACCTGATGTTACAGTTATTGAAATGGCTATAATTTTAAAAATTAAAATAGCTAGTAATAAAGTCAAAGAAAAATTGCCTGAAAGGAGTTCATTAATCTCATGATGTCCAAAATATCGTGTTATAGGAAAGTAAAATGCTATAATCCCGAGTAAAAGTCCTCCTATTAGAGTCCTGATATAAATGGGTAACGGTCTTTTTTCAAATATAGATTTGAAAAATTTGACACAAAAAATAAATCCCCATCCAAATGTAGCACCAACTATAGCAAATAAAACAGCGTAACCAAAATCAAAAAGTCCCGAATACTCATAAGCAGATAAATCCCATATTGGACCAAGTCCCAAATGAATGATTAAAGCAAAGACTAAATAACTGAAACAGCTTGCTACAAATGCAGGTATAATTGCTCTATAATATTCAACAGCGTGTTTATGATGTAGTATTTCTAATGAGAATAAACTTCCTCCCAATGGAGCGCCAAACAATGCTGTAAAACCCGATGCCATACCCGCAATACTTAATGACCTTAATTCTTCTCCTTTCAATCGAAATAATTTTCCTATCCAAGTTCCTGTTGAGCCTGTTACTTGTACTAAAGGTGCTTCTGGTCCAAGACTACCCCCTGATGCAACACATAATAAAGAGGAAAGTATCATTGAGGGATTGTTTTTGGGGTCAAGTTTTCCTTTATTAAATCTAATGTTATTTACAATTAAGTGTATTTCTCCTGGGTCTCCTATAAAGTGAATTACCAATCCTGCTAAAAACCCACAAATTGCCATTAGAGGAATAACCTGCCAACCACTAAAAAAAGCTAAACTATGAGTCAAAAACTCAAGCCCAATCCAATAAATACCCGCTATCACTCCGCCTATTAATCCAAGAAGAGCCCATAATAAAAATGACCGACTAAAAACAAAAGGATTGAATCGAATAGGTTGGTCTAAAATATTTAGATATGTAACTAGTTTTCTTCGTTGTTTTAATTTCACCGTACTTTATTTATTTTGCGCGGTAAAGTTATATGATATAAACTAACTCATATAATAATATTATAAAAAATAGTTTAACCTTTGTCTTCTTATAGCTTTTTCAGGAAAACAAAAAGAGCATTCAATATATGAATACTCCTTTTTTTTGTACAGTGATTTGTCCCCATATTTGTCTGTACATTTTTATTAATGATTAGTAACGTTGAGTTTATAAATGTTATTGCCTTTAACTTATAACATTGTAAAAAATTCTCAAAAACTGATTGCAACATACTTAATCGTTTTTAAATTAATTTTCTTTACTTTTTCTATACTAAATCATATACTTCTAAAAATCTTCGTACTTCACTTGGGCGTAGCTTCTTTTTATGTTTGGCTACCTCAAAAGGTAAATGGCGTATCTCTGCGATAATCTCATTAATCGTTACTCGCATTTCTCTCTCTGGTAGGTAATAGTATTTTTCAAATAGTTTCTTTTTACTGTAAATAGCGGTCATTGTTTATGTGTTTACTGCTAATAGGCTTTCTCATAGACATACCCTGTAATGGTATTGTTGCCATCATACACATATACCTTTTTGGGTTCGTGTACGTAACTGGTGCTTCCTGACATTAGAATGTAATTGATAAGGCTTTGATTGTCTAGCTTGTAGTAGTAACGCAGGGTTACTCGAATGATAAATGTTTCAAACTGACAAAAAAATTCTTCTTCGCTTATTCTTCCGTCTTCATGGTGTCTTTTTCCTCCGATATTGTCTTGATGTTCCTTAACAAAACTTAACAGCTTTTCGTAAGTGTTGGCTTGTAAGTAAGCGACATACATCGGGTCTTGTTCTTTGGTTTTGGGTGGGGTTTCCCTTGTTCCTCCTTGTAATACTAATTCGTTTTCTAACATACTTTTTAAACTCTGTGCATTTCCATAAAATCTCGTATCGTTTACATTAGTTACGTTTCTTGCGAGTATGGTAATGCCTTGTTGTTCGTCTTTGTAATTGGTATTGTGGGTGATTAGTATTGCTTCGTTAGGGTATCTCGGGTGTTTGTGAATAGTTATTGTGGGTAAAATGTGTTCTATCGCTCCTGATGTTCCTGTGATAACTATATTACCATTTGCTGATTGTTGTATTTTCATGTTCTTTTTTTAATTGTACTTCTCTTTTTGCGTTTCCTTGCGCTTTATTGCGTTTTTCTTGCGTCTTCCAATACTGCTTTTCTTCTTGGAGTTCACACCATTTTTGATAACTGTTCATTGCTTATTTTTTATCTAATTCTGATCTCCCAACGATAGACTGATTTACTGGCGAGCTTAATGGGTATTTCGGGGTTTCAGAGTTTCAGTCTCATACTACAAACCCTTTTTCTGTGTTGGTTGATGCTTTGTTTTTTTTCTTATGTGGTTACTATTGTCGTGATATGTTGTTTGGTTTGATTGTCAAAAAACATAAGCTGATTGGTAGCTTCTACGTATTTGGACTTTTGAAATCGTTTGTACATGCTATTGATTAAGGTGTTGATAGTTTTACTATTTTTACTCAAATGGTTATACCAAACAGGGTTTGCATAGGTGGTATGGCTTGTTTTATACTTTAAATGACTATTCCCATTTTTTAAGAGGATAACCATTTTAAGCTTGCTACATTTAGGACAAGTGATTTTGTGTCCTGTTCCGCAATGGCATCGGTTTTCTTTTTTGCTCATTTTTTAGATTCTGTTTTGATTGTTATAGTGTACCATAGAGGGCAATGCAGATAGATAGCTATGTGGTAGGTTGGTTTGTACATAGGTATATAGCTGTTTTGCCGTATAATTGCCTTTTTCATATTTCTTGATGGCTGTTGTAATTTTCTTTTGATAGGTCGCTTTGCGCTTTCTTGCGTTTTGTTGCGTTTGTCGTTGCGCTTTTTCTATTGCCTTTCGTTCCTGATACTTCACATGGGTTTTCCAAACTTTGTGTAGTCCGAAAAAGCCTATTTCATGGGTTTGGGTACGTGTTTTATCAAAATACAACGAGGGATACAATGCGGTTACTTGTGATTTGATAAACCACTTGCGGGCAAACTCCAGTTTCCAACGGTATTCTTTGAGCTTTTGAATCAGGGTTGTCTTTTGAGTGATGTTTGTAAATAGTTCGTTGTTTAGGTAATTGATGGCTTTTTTCCATTCGCCTACATAGACATTGTGCTGTTTCCAAAGTTTTGCAGATGTTTTGATACAATCTTGTAGTAAAACTGCCTTAAATTCTTCAGTCGTTACATTTGCGTAGAGTTCTATTTTTTGCAAATAGTCATAACGCAATCCTTTGTAACTATCATACACACCGTCTGCTAGTTCTTGCGCTAGTTCTCTATCGTCTTGCAATCGAGCTAGAAAATTATGCGTAAGCGGGCTGTTTGTGCCTTGGCTTGTTTTTTCTTGCTTTAAAAAATCAGGCAATAGGGCTTTGACTGCTTCGGAAGTTTGGCGCGGGCGAGTTGTTGTTTTCTTACTTATCACTGTGGTGTTCTTGTAGAAGCCGTCCGCAGGACATCTAAATTCTTCCTTTTGGAATCCTGTGTTATTTACACAGTCTTTTATTTCTTTTTCTTTTAATAAAAAGGTTCTAGTAGTATCATTATTATCTGGTAATTCTTTCCAGTTCTCCTGTTTAAAAAATTGGTTTTCAATTCTTTTGGGTTTTGGTGGATTTCCGTCTAAAATTGTTAGAATTTCAGGGTGGAAATTAACGGTTATGGGTTTGTATTGGTTGGTATATGTATAGTTGATTAAAATGTTTGCTTCTCTAAGGCGTTTGATGTGGTTTTGCGCTGTTTTTTTGCAAATAGCAAGTCTTGGTATCTCTGCGATGGTATGTGTCGCTAATTTGCGGTGGTCTATGGTTAGCTTTGGTAAGGCATTTTTTAATACACTGGTTGGACGATTCATTTCTAAGAGATATGAATTGCGTTGTTTTAATTGGGCGATATAAAAGCCTATCAAGACATTAAATAAAAGCTCGGTGGTGTACTTGATAGTTGGTTTGCGCTTTTTTGCGATATAGTTTGCGTTTTTTTGCGCATTGAATTTTACTACAGCCTTGTTGTAGGTGTTTGCAAATTCACTACGGTGTTTCTTTGTAAAGTCTGCAACCTTTTGAGCTAGCCTTGGAGTGTTAGGAGTTATAACCGTTTTGTTATACTCAGCTATGGTTTTGTTGTATTCTATAGCTTGCTGATTATAACTATGTACATATTGACGGTAGTTATCCATCGTACTTTTCATTGCGCTTCTATCTAAAAAAGGATAGTTGATATAGTTGTAGTGCTTGCTTGTCGCTTTTTCATACTCTTTTCCCTTTTTTAAAAGCAAATAACCGTGTTGGGTATTAAATTCCTCTACAGCTTTGTTGTATTGCGCATCGTTCAGCTTATTGCGCTGCGCATTGTCTTTAAATAGCTTAATGGTTAGTTGGGTGATGGCATCCAACGTTGTGCCTTGTAAATATTCATGTACTTTTTGATTGTACAATCCTATTTTTGTTAGTGATGTATTGTTTTTTTTCATATATTCGAGGTTCTTAAAGTTCTGCGTTCTTGCAGAACTTTTTTCATAGCAATTTTTAACGGTTAGTGACGACTAACCGTTTTTTGTTTTAAAAAAGTAACCCACAACTTGAATGTTGTGAGCTACTTACAATAAGTGCTTACTTATCGCTGTGGTGTCTTTGCGTTTTTCTTGCGCTTTCTTTTTCATGGTTATTGTTCAAAACTCTCTACTATCTTTTCTAAGAATTGAATTTTTGGGATATGGTATTTACCGTCTTGAAAGATTGCTTGAATGGTATTTTTATGGATGCGGTTTTTAACCGTGTTAGGATGTACCTTTAAATATTTTGCGCAACCATCTACGGTAAGCATGGTATCATTGGCATTAAAAATGGTTAAGGCTTTAAGGTTTACTTTTAATAAGTCTGCTTGGGTCATATTCAATTTTTTAAGTTTTTGTGCTACTTTTTATTTTTTGCTCACAAACACCAATAATCTATCGTTAATTGTTATATTTGTGGACAATTACGGCGCAAAAATAAAATCAATTGTCAACTTTTAAAACAAATTGTGGACAAAATAATTTAAAAAAATTGATAAGATGTTGAAAACCAGCTCGGAAATTTTACAGGAGTTATTAGACCATTTAGGAATCAAAGCAAACCGCTTATCAGTAGAGATTGGAGACAATAGCAATTCTCGTATCTACTATGTAAGAAATGGAAGAAGTAAAATAAGCCCAAAGCTTGCCAAAGCGATTACTAATAGATATAAAGAGATTAATTATATGTATTTGCTTACAGGAGAGGGAGAGCTTGTCAACAAGGATATTATGGTGAATGCAAATGGGAATGTTTTTGTGGAAAAACCTGATGGTAGTTTTAACGTAACTACACGATTGATTCCTTTTGATGCCTATTCTTCTTTTTTAGAAACCTTGGATGATGCAAATGTAATTTATGAATGGGAGGAAGTAACTTTTAATGTAGAAAAGTACGGTCGTGGTAATTACGAAGCATTTAGAACTAAAAATGATAGTATGAACGGGGGAGGAATTAATGATACACCTAACAGAGCTTTGGTGTTGGGTAGAGAACTTGGACGCCATCATTGGATGGACGGATTCAATCCTACTTTATACGGATGGATTATTCTTTCTAAGCACAATGTTTTTCACAAGGATATTATCGGACTGGATAAAGAAAACGGGACGATTATTTGCCATAGTAGAAATAATAGTCCCGAGTATTCAGATTTTGAGTTAGACCTTAATGAGGTGTATCAAATTTTTAAAGTAATTAAAAGAACGTTTTAAATTTAATCAACTCCTTTTTGACTGTAATATTCATTCCAGTGATTGAGTAGTTTCTCTGCATGTTCTGTAGGAGTAACTTTAATGTATGATAAAAAACTTTTTTCAGAAGAGTGTCCAGTAATTTTCATGATAGAAAGTGTAGGAAAGTTCATCTTGTATAAATTCGTTGCAAAAGACCTACGGCAAGTGTGTGAGCTTACCAATTTATATTTAGGGTACATATCTACTTTTTTACGATAGATGTCTGTCTTTTCATCTTTAACCATGAGTGAACCTTTTACCTTATCAGTAAACCCAACTCGTTTACAAACTATTTTTATATACTCATTGAATTTTACATCGGTAATCATTCTAGGCATGCCTCTTTTGTTAATGACTTCTTTAATTTGATGGTGTAGAGGAATCACTACTTTAACCCCTGACGAATTTTTTGTCTTTTTAGGTTGTACAGTGATAAATTTATCATCCGTATTGATTTGAGGTAAGTTAAGAAAGTCAGAGACTCTTAACCCTGTCCAAAGACCAATAATAGCCATATCTCTACAATTTTCTAATTTTTCATCGTTGGAAAAATCGTGATTAAAAAGTCTGTCAATTTCTTTTTCATTTAGTGCTATTGATACACTTTCTTCTTTGATAACAGAAAACTCACTTCGTTCATAATCCTTATGAACATCGTAACCAAATTCTACATCAGCTACTTTAAGCAATTTTTTGATGTTTTTTATTAAGTCTCCTGTATAGTTGACCGAGTATTTTTTGTTATCCGTGAGGTAGTGTACCAAGGCATCATAGACAACAATATCAAACTTGTTTATTTTGATTTTTGAACGCCTGTAAGTTTCAAACTCTTTTAATCGATTGTTTGTTTTTTTATAGTGCTTTATCTTGTCTGCTGTATAATTTCGTTTTGTGGAGCGATTGATAAGGTTAGGGGCTTTGATAAGAAAATCATCGATAAAATCAGTTAGGTATTCAAATCCTTTTTTTTCTGCTGCAACCTTTTTCTTGAAATGTTTGTCAAACTCTGTTTTTAAAAACTTTCGAGTTAGAGGTGTAGTATTGATTTTACAGTTATCAATCAATCGTTCCAAAAAGGTATCATAGCGCATAATATTGGAAGTTATTTTTTTTAACTTCGCTCCACCGATTCCTTTTTTGGATTTTGGTAGTCTGTTTTCAAAATCCCAATTCTCAGGATTAATTTTTTCGCCAGTTGAATATTTGAAAATAGCCTTTTCGCTCTTTACATAAAATTGAATAATTATCAGTGTCTCTTTTTCTGACTTAGGTTCTTTTAAATAGAAATACATTTTTTGTTTTTTTACTTACCCCAAAGATACAATAGTGGTAAATATCGTGGTAAGAAAAAATGTATTTTTTTTATTTTTTTGAAAACAACAAGAAACAACAAAACGCCTAAAGCACTATAAAATATGTAGGTTTTGAAAAAACGCACACAAAACAAAACAACAAAATGTAATCCTGCCGAGGTCACAAAAACCCTGTTAGATTTCTAACAGGGTTTTGTTTTTATATTTATGTTATAAACGTTTTAAGATTAAAACCACAGAGTTTTACTAACTTAACAATATTTCTTTATCTTAAAACATGTAATCTCACCTTTATTAAACTAGCTTAAGTTTTAACTTTACGAGGAATAATACCTTTGGTTTATAAAATTTAAAATTATGAAACAAAGACTAAACATTCAAGAGTTAGAACCCAACGCTTACAATGCTGTTTTAGGAATTTTTAAATATCTTGAAACATCAACTCTTTCAAAAAAGAGTAAAAATCTCATAAAAATAAGGGCTTCTCAAATTAATACCTGTGCTTATTGTATCGAGATGCATACTGCGGAGGCTCTTAAAAATGGAGAAGAGCAAAACAGAATTTTTGCTTTGAGTGCATGGAAAGAATCTCCTTTATTTTCCGAAAAAGAAAAAGCATTGTTATCTGCTACTGATGAAGTAACACTAATAAGTAATAATGGGTTAACAGAAAACACCTTCCAAAAACTTAAAGAGTACTTTACCGATAACGAAATAGCACAAATTATTATGCAAATAGGAGAAATTAATATTTGGAATCGTATTGCTGTTTCTACACAAATGTTTCACTCTTACACTAATGTTAAATAGTCTATAACAAGACTTTGCAACAACATTAATTTATTTAGTTTTCATCTAAATTCAAAGCTACTCTTTTTGGGTAGCTTTGTTTGTTATCTTTCATTATGACCCTTTCCTTGGATCATTTTTGTTATTGATTTCTCTATTCTTGACAAACGTGTTTTTGATTGCTTAGCTTGAGAAAAATATAGTAAGTAACTTCTTTGCCTTCCTGGTGTTAGGGATTCGAAAGCTATTTTTATATCTGAGTTTTCTTGTAACACTTCTTTAAATTCACTTACCATTTCAAATTCTGAAGTCTTCTTAGTTTTTACTTTTAAACCTGCTTTTTCAACTTCTATCGCTTCGAAAACATAGGTTTTAATAGTTGATGCTAAATCAACAACCTCTTCTGGTTTAGTAAACCTAATTTGACGAGCAGATTGCACATTTTCTGTCTGTTGAATTAAAATTCCGTCAGTATCTTTTAACAGAGCTCCTTTATAAAAAAGTAATGCACAATAATCTTTAAAACCATGAATTAACACAATATTTTTTCCTTGAAAAGTATAACAAGGATGCTTCCATTTAAAATCTTCTTCAAGACCACAATCCAAACAAATTTGTCGTAACAGCTTTGTTTCTTCTTTCCAATTTTTTATGTTTTCTATGTACTTATCTACTTTTTCCATTTTCTTTTTTATTTCTACAAACACAAATATAAAACAATAAAAAACTGATAATCAAGAATATTTTACAAGATTTCTTTTTCGACTTAATCTTTTTATGCAAAGATATTTTTCTAACAAAAAAACTACATACACTGTATTAATACTAAAGTGATAGAACAAAAAAGTGTAACGAAGTATATCGTTACACTTTTTTAAAAATTAGTGATTAGACGTTTCGTCTGCTTTTACATCACCTTTTAAACTCATTTCCATATTGTGATCGTATTGACAACATCCTGGTAAGTTTCCATAAGCTTCTTCACTACTAGCTACTTTATCAGTATCGTAACCAGATGCTGCAATTGCGTTATGAATAGCATCTAAATTAGTCTTAGAATCATCAAACGATACGTTGATTTGCTTTCTTAATTTATCCCATTCTGCCGATGCTACTCCATCAACACCATTTACTGCCTTTTCAATTGTGTTTTTACACATTCCACAGTTACCTCTTACTCCAAAAGTTGCGTCAGTCATTGCTACTTCTTTAGTAGTTTGCTCTGTTTGTACTTCTTTTGTTTCTGTTTCTTTTTTAGCTTCGTTTTTACAACTTACTAAACCAATAGTAGCCAACATAGCTACTCCTAAGATTACTTTTTTCATTTTGAATTGATATTTAATTATTATTAATTGTTTCTTTTACTTCACCACATTTTAACATCATATCGCCAAAATACGGATTTAACACTTGTTTTTCTTTACTTAACCAATAAGCTCCTTTATCACTATCAGCCATAGGACAGTATTGTTTATAGGTAACCTCATTTATCCCGAAAGATTGAACTGCCATAATAAAATGCTCTGATAACACTTTAAAATACTTTCGTTGTGTATCTACATCTGTTGTTTTTGCTATTTCTATGTTACTTGACTTTAATGCGGGAATTAATTGCATCCACTGTTTGTGAGCTTCTTCGTTAGTTAACAACTTCATATCAACTAACGTTAACTCTTTTTGTAAGTTTTCTGCACTTGTTTTGGCTGCATTTGCATCAGTTTTTACTAAAGCGTCTTTTAAGCCTATATATCCATCATAAGCTTTTTGTAATTGCTCTTTAAATGCTTTAGGAGTACTAAAAGATTCTATAATTTCTTTTGTATGATTCATCATTGACTTTTTTCCTTGCAATTGTGCTGAAGCGTCTATGGTAAATATTCCATTCGTAACAATTTCTTCTCCTGACTTTAACCCTTTTTCCACTTGATAGTTGTCTCCTGCTTTTCCACCTAATACTACTTCTCGCATTTCAAAAACTGGTTTACTTTCATCGGGTTTTACATATACAACTGAACGCTTTCCTGTCCATAATACTGCTGTTGCAGGAATACTTAATTGTTCCTTTGTCTGTTTCTCTGTAGCTTCCACTTTTCCTGTAACAAACATGGCTGGTTTAAACTTCCCTTTACTATTGTTTAGTACAGCACGCATAGTTACTGTTCGAGTTTCTTGATTTAATACAGGGTTTATAAACGAAACTTTTGCTTTGAAAGTTTCATTAGGATAGGCATTTGTAGTAATTGATATGTCTTGACCTACTTTAAAGTTACTGATTTGATTTTCATACACATCAAAATTTGCCCATACTGAATTCAAATTGGCTATTTTTAGTAATGCTTGTCCCTGACTTACATAATCACCTTGCTCAACTAGTTTTTCAGATACTGTACCAGAAACCGTAGCATATACAGGAAAGTTTTCTTTTACTTTTCCTGTTTTCTCTATTTGATTGATTTGATTTTCAGAAAGCTTCCATAGTTTCAATTTATTTCTAACTGCATTGTACAATGCTGGTTGATTTTCTTTTACTGAAGCTGCTGTTAACAATTCTTGTTGTGCTTTTACCAATTCTGGAGAATATACCGTTGCTAACAACTGACCTTTTCTTATTTTCTCTCCTGTAAAATTCACCTTTAAACGTTCTATCCTTCCTGCAAAATAGCTTACCTGCACCGCATTTGATTTTTCGTTTTCTGCTATTTTTCCGGATAGTGTAATTGTATTATCTGCACTTATAGCATTACCAATCACAGTCGTTTGTACATTAGCCAATGCCATTGCATTTTTAGTTAATTTGAACTGATTTGCAACTAGTCCTTCAGCTCCTGCTTCCGCAGGGATTAAATCCATTCCACAAATAGGACAATCCCCTGGTTCTGGTTGCATAATTTGTGGATGCATAGAACAGGTCCACATTTTACCTTTTTCTTCTGTAGTATGATTATGCGCTGCCTTACCATTTGAAGAACCTCCAAAAAGTAGCCATCCTAAAAATACCCCAGCTATTAAAATTGCTATGTATGTTATATATTTTTTCATCTGTTTACTTTATTAAATAATTAATAATGGTACTTTGTGTATAATAAGTTACTTCTGATGTAATCATATTCGTTTGAAACTTCAACTGTAATTCTTGAATATCTAACACATCGTTAAAATCTATGGCTCCTGTTTCATAACTTTTCACCAAAATTTGCTCTGCATTTCTTGCTTGCTCTAAATTTTTAAGTTGTGTTCGGTAATTTATTACGGATGCATTTCTATCCGAAACTGCTCTGTATAACACAGATTCTAACGTATTATATCGTTGTTCTTTTTGCGATAGAATCTCCTCTTGCTGTAACTTGTTTTGTTTGCTTATAGATTTATTTTTCTTATTGAAAATAGGAATTGATAATGATACCATTGGCATGATGATATCCTTACCGTTATCTACCACATTCATATCAGTGCGCTTTTCAACATTAACATAATCAAGCCCAAAACCTATCATAGGTTGTTTCTCTTTTTGGTTTAAGAATTCTGACTTTTCTACAGAAGCATACAACTTATCAAACTTCACCAGCTCTGGGTGTAATTTTAAGATACTTGGTTGTATTTTATCTACTTTGGTTGGAATTTGTAGGCTATCAACGACTGAAATTTGTGTGTTAATATCCTGATTCAACAGTTTATTAAATGCTTTTTGCATTCCTAAAAAAACTTCCCGTAACACTTCCTTTTGTTGTGCTAATTCGTTTTGTCTTATTTGCAACCTTAACACATCTACTGCAGAAGCTTTTCCTACTTCAACAGAAGTTAACGCTAACTTTTCATACGTTTTAAGTAATGCTATATTTTCGTCTAATACTTTTTGTTTTGCTTTAACCTCATAAAGTTTATAATACGACTGCGCTACTGATGTTACTAGTTTACGTTTTACGACTACGATATCCTGATAAGCTGCATCAGCTAATGAAGACACATAGTTTTCTCGTGCTGTTATGGTTCCAAAAAAAGGAATCATTTGCTTTACAGATAGTTTAAACCTCTGCGGCCCTGTACGTGTTTCTGGTGTACTCACAAAATATCCTGCTCCAAACTCGGTATTAGGCAATGTATTTACCTCTTCTTTTTTCTCTGAAATACGCTTGTACTTAATATCAAACTGTTGTACTTCTGGATTGTTTTCTAAAGCTGTCTCAATATATTCCTGTAGGTTTTGTCCTTGTATTGTAAAAGCAAAAAACACAGAAGCTAGAAATAAGGTTGCTTTTTTATTATTTATTTTAAAACTCATCTCTTTTCGTTTTTCGTTTTAATAAAAATTCTTCACGCCAACTATACAGTACTGGTACAATAAAATACGAAGTCACATCTATAATCATTCCTCCAAAAGCAGGAATAGCCATTGGAATCATAATATCACTACCTCTTCCAGTTGAAGTTAATACTGGCAACAAGGCTAAAATGGTGGTTGCCGTTGTCATTAAACATGCTCTAATACGTTTGTTTCCTCCATGTAATGCAGATGCTCGAATAGCTTCAATTGTTTGAGGTTTATCTCTATTAAATGTTTGTGTTAAATAGGTAGCCATTACTACACCATCATCGGTTGCAATTCCGAATAATGCGATAAATCCTACCCAAACAGCAACACTTAAATTTATTGGATGCATTTGAAATAATTCTCTCAAGTTTTCTCCAAATACACTAAAATTCAAGAACCAATCTTGTCCGTATAACCACATCATTATAAATCCACCTGCAAAAGCTACAGTAATTCCTGTGAATACCATTAATGAAGTAGCTACTGAACGGAACTGAAAATACAGTATTAAAAAGATAATCATCAACGCCAATGGCACTACTACTGATAGTGTTTTTTCTGCTCTTAATTGGTTTTCATAAGTTCCTGTAAACTGATATGATATTCCTTTTGGAACAGTTAGCTCTCCTGAATCTATTTTTTGTTGAATTACTTTTTGAGCTGCTTCTACCACGTTTACCTCAGCAAAACCATCTAACTTATCAAACAATACATATCCGATTAAAAAAGTATCTTCACTCTTAATCATCTGTGGTCCTTGCTCATAACGAATTGTTGCTAATTCGCTTAATGGAATTGGCGATCCTTTAGCTACTGGTACATAAATATTTTCTAAGTCAGTTGGAGATGAACGTAGTTCTCTTGGGTAACGAACTCGAATTCCGTAACGCTCTCTTCCTTCTACTGTTTGCGATAACTGCATCCCTCCTACTGCCACTTTCAATACATCTTGTACCGTTTGAATAGCTATTCCGTAGCGTGCCAATTTTTCTCTATTAATATCAATTAATAAATACGGTTTCCCTACAATTCTATCAGCAAAAACTGCTTCTTTTTTAACTCCTTCAACCTCTTTTAAAATTCCTTCGAGTTCTACTCCAAAAACCTCAATTTGTTTTAAGTCTTGTCCTTTTACTTTAATTCCCATTGGAGCTCTCATTCCTGTTTGCAGCATTACCAATCGAGTTTCTATAGGTTGTAATTTAGGTGCAGACGTTACTCCTGGTAACTTGGTAACTTTTACTATTTCGTTCCAAATATCATTTGGTGACTTGATGTTTGGTCGCCAATTACGATAAAACTCACCATCTTCATCTTCTATTAATTCATTTGATGAAACCTCATAAAAAACAACTTCTGATGTCTTATCTGTCAAACTTGGGTTCGCTACCGTTTTACCGTTTTTCAACAGAAACAATCCATCCTCATTTACCCTATAACGTTGACGTTCTCCATCAGAATTTAACGCATATTCTGGCTTGTAGTTAATCACATTCTCATACATTGATAAAGGAGCTGGATCTAGTGCTGAATCAGTTCTTCCTGCTTTACCTACAACCGTTGCTATCTCTGGAATATTAGCAACTGCCATATCTAATTGCTGTAATACACGTTTGTTTTCTTCCACCCCTGAATGCGGCATAGAGGTCGGCATTAATAAAAATGACCCTTCGTTTAGCGAAGGCATAAACTCTTTTCCTGTGTTTTTAAAAATTAGGAATCCACAAGTTAATACTGTTAACGGGATAGTTAAAAACAGTAATTTGTTGTTCAACGCCCATTGCAATATATGATTGTAATATTTTTGCAGTAAGCTAAAAAAGCCTAACAAACCGAAACAAATAAGTGCTACAAATAAAAGATTGGTAAAAATACTTTTATCTACTCCTAAAGGTCTCCAGTATTCTGCTAACAAACCAACAATTGCTAATGCAGATATAACAATATTGATCGTATTAACAGGCAGTGTAAAATTATAGTTGGAAAACGAAAAATGAATTGTAGTTTTTCCTGAATAATTACTCCAAAATTGTATAGCTCCAAAGGCTATTAATACAATTCCTAACCAATACCCATAAAAAACAGCAGTAATACCTAATGCTACTAAAACTCCATTTACAATGTATTTAAAGTTCTTTTTCAACTCCTTTTTCTTAAATAAAACAGCTGCAAATGGCGGTATTAAAAACAATGCTACCACAATAGCTGCTATTAAAGCGAAGGTTTTGGTAAATGCTAGTGGACGGAATAGTTTTCCTTCTGCGCCAATCATGGTAAATACTGGAATAAAACTGATAATCGTAGTCATTACCGCAGTTACAATTGCTCCAGAAACTTCTGCTGTTGCATTGTAAACTAATGTGTTTATCGGTAATTTATTCTCGTCTTTTTCTAAGTGACTTATGATGTTTTCGGAGAGTATGACTCCCACATCTACCATGGTTCCAATAGCAATAGCAATTCCTGATAAGGCTACAATATTTGCATCAACTCCAAAGGCTTTCATTGCAATAAAAACCATCAATACTGCCACTGGTAATAATCCTGATATTAACACGGAAGCTCGTAAATTGAAAACCATCACTACGATTACCAAAATAGTGATTAATATTTCTAGCGTAAGAGCCTCGTTCAACGTATCTAAAGTTTCATGAATTAACTCAGTACGGTCATAAAAAGGAACAATTGTTAATTGAGAAGTTCTACCGTCTTTGAGCTTTTTACTTGGTAATCCTGAACTCAACTCATTAATCTTTTCCTTTACATTGGTGATTACTTCTAAAGGATTTGCTCCATAACGAGCTACCACTACACCTCCTACTACCTCAGCCCCTTCTTTATCTAAAATCCCTCTACGAGGTTCTGCTCCTAACGATACTTTTGCAATGTCTTTTACTCGTATTGAAGTATAATTTTTAGCTGTAACTACAGCATTTTCAATATCTGCTATAGACTTTACATATCCTAAACCACGGACTAAATATTCTGCTTGATTTATTTCTATAGTTTGTGCTCCAATATCTTGATTACTTTGCTTTACTGCTGCTACAATTTGCTGTAAACTGATATTATATTGACGCATCAACTCTGGTTTTACGTCTATTTGATATTCTTGAACATAACCTCCTATTGAGCTTACTTCAGACACACCATTTGCAGACGAAAGTGCATATTTTACATAGTAATCTTGTACACTACGTAATTCATGTAAATCCCAACCTCCAGTGACATTACCATCTTCATCACGTCCTTCAAGTGTATACCAAAAAATCTGCCCCAATCCAGTGGCATCTGGCCCTAATGAAGGACTTACTCCTTCTGGTAGTAAATTACTTGGTAATGAATTTAACTTTTCAAGAATTCGAGAACGACTCCAATAAAAATCTACTCCTTCATCAAAAATGACATAGATACTTGAAAGTCCAAACATAGAAGAACTACGGATGGTTTTTACTCCAGAAATCCCTAATAAAGATGTTGTTAATGGGTATGTTATTTGGTCTTCTATATCTTGCGGAGATTGTCCGTCCCACTTTGTAAAAACAATTTGTTGATTTTCTCCAATATCTGGTATGGCATCAACTGCTACAGGATCGTTTGGTAAAAAACCTGTATCTAAATTAAATGGTGCATTTACAGTTCCCCATCCTACAAATAAAACGAGTAATATAACTGCGACCAGTTTGTTTTCTATTAAGAATTTGATGCTTTTGTTTAGCATAAAAAATGATTTTTAAACAATTAAACATTGATGTTGAAAAACATCGAATACGACAAATCATCCTATTGAAATTCTCAAAAGGACAAATAGTTATTGTTTAAAAATCATATTAAATATACTTCATCAAGTACATGAATATCCTTGATGACCAGTGGAGGTGCATAATCTTTAAAAGGAATCACTTTATTGTGAATACCTTCAAATAAATTAATATAGCTATAGTAAAATGAAGCTATAAAAACTTGTTGGTCAAAAGACAGTTGATCAAAAGATGTAATCTTTAAAGTATCTTGACCTTCAATTACTGAAGCCACATCTTGACAACAGTTCTTTTTCATTACTGAACAGTCTTCAGATTTTGTTTCTTGCTTCATATCCATTCCACAAGATTCAGCCTTTACAAAATAACTTGTACCTACTAACATGTCTCCACAAAAGTGACTGTTAACAGTAAATGACATTGTAGATAATAACACTACAAAAGCCATTAAAATAGATGCTATTTTATGAAACGCTTTTTTCATTTTACACTACAAAAGTACAAAATTTTAATTTTCAAAAACTTAAACAATCCTTAAAACCATTTTTTGTATTTAAAATATCCTAACATGATTATCACTGTTAGTAATATAACACCCCACATTACAAAGTACCCACTACGATACTTAAGTTCAGGGATATACTCGAAATTTGTTCCATAAATCCCCGCTATAAAAGTAATAGGAATAAATACTACTGAAAATATGGTTAGTATTTTCATAATATCATTCAAACGATTATTTACGTTCGTTGAATATACTGTAAGTTGCTCACTCAACATACTTTTATAGTTTTCAACTGAATCATAACTTCGTTGGACCAAATCGTTTAAATCATTAAAAAATGGTTGTTCTTTTTTTGTTATTAATTCTGTTTTTAATGCTCTAAAACTATTTATTGCCTCACGAGCTGGTCTTATTGCTTTTCTAAAGTAGTTAAGTTCTATTTTGTATCTATTAATTTCTTGTAGTGTATTTTTATTGGGTTGTAATAAAATTTTATCTTCTAAATATTCTACTTTCTCACCGAAAGTTTCCATTAAAAAATTGTAATTATCTACAATTACATCTAATAAGCAATACTTTAAATATGTTACACTATAATTTCGTACCCTTCCTTTTTTATGACGTAATCTTTCTCTAATTGACTCAAAAATATCTCCTTGCTTTTCTTGAAAAGTAATTAGTACATTTTGTAATAAGTACATAGATATTTGCTCTGCTTCAAGCTTATGGTTTTCTTTATTTAAAAACAGCATTTTAATACTCGTAAAAATATAATGCTCTTCAATATCTACTCTAGGTCTTTGATCGGTATTTACAATATCTTCAAGAACAAGTGTATGAATATCAAATAACTCACCAATTTCTCCAACTAACTCAACATCGTGTAATCCGTCTATATTAATCCAAAGTTTTTTATACTTTCCAATATAGCTTTTGAGTTCGTTTATATCTTTTAGCTCTACTTCTATAAATTCATTTTCATCATATCCTATTAATCGTATTCTTGTATTCTCTTCTTTTTGATTTCCAACAAAAACGGGGCTTCCAGGAATTACATTTTTAGTATTTTTTTGTTTGGTTATAAACCTTGTCATCTGTTTAGTTATACGAGATTAAATAATTTGTAAAGTCTGGCTAAAATTATGAGTTCTGATTTATTTTTTCTTGCATAAGAGCTAGAAATTTCATGTGATGCTGCTAATAAATCGTGAATTACATTTTTTGAGAACTCTTCTTTATGTGCTAAGTAATATTCTTTAAAGCTTTCATAAGCTGTTTCTGATGTTACTTTTTCTTTTATCAGTTCTCTTAACGTTTCGTATATCAACTCACTATCTGATTTATTTTCTGATGTTGACCAATTTTTTTCTACTCTTTTAACAATACTCTTTTTCTCTTCTACGGTCATGTTTTTATCGGCCATAGAAACTGCATAAAACAAATTCGCTATGCTTTTATAAAATTCTTCAGTAAACTTCATAATTAACTTATTTCGGGTAAAATTAACATTGGTATTTTACTATGAAAAGCTGACTTTTTTATCACATTTTCTTCTAACAAACGGTTAAAAAAGTTGTATTTATGGTTTATTAACACCAACAACTCGCTATCGTTTTCTTTAATATGTTTTTCAACTGTTAATGTTTCAGAGCCTTCCCAATCTATTTTTTTATACGTAACATTTACATCTTGTAACAACTCTCTTAATTTCACTTTATTTCTTTGTTGATTCTCAGATAAAAAGTTCTCTTCAGATAAGCTCACAACCTCCAATATACATCTCTTGATTGTGGTTAAATTAATTAAAAACTGTAGCTCTTTTGCTGTAAACAATCTTTTATAATTTGTTGAAAACACAATTTGATGTAATGGCTTATACTTGTAATTCATAGGAACTACTAGTATTGGACACCTATTAACTACATTAATCATTTTCATAGTATTAGTACCAATAAAAGTTTCTGCTAAACTTTTGGCTCCTTTTGTACCTGCAATTACTATATCAATACTCTTTTCTTCAATTGTTTTAGTAACTGCTTTTGTTAATGAATTTGACTCTACAACATACTCATAATTAAAACTAGTATTCTCTCTTCTTAACACTTCAATTAAATACTTTAATTCATCTTCAATTTCATTATCCATTTCATTAAACCATTTCTCATTTTCTTGATCACTCAATAATTCTGAGGGCTGACTTATATACACATCTAATAAGTAAATAGTTACCTCAACATCTTTAAATAGTTGTTTTGTGTAATTTAAAGCATTAATAGCTGCTTCTGAAAAATTATAGGGTATTAAAACATTCTTCATAACGACATATAATTATGATTTTCAATCAAATATAATTTTTTATTTCCAGATTATATTTACAAAACCAGAAGTATATTTGTATAAAAAACATAATAATGAAAAATCGTTTTCTAGAGTTATCCATATACAACCCATTTTTACAATTTTTGCTTTTAACAGCTTCGTTATTTTTTTTAATTTATATAACAAAAAAATTAACTAGGTCTTATATTGTAAAAAATGCTATTGAACCTCATAGAAGAAAATTAATTTTAAACATAAGTTATTTTTTATACTACACCTTAGCCTTATTCATTTCATTAATCATTTTTGGTATAAACTTTAAAGAAGTAATTGTTTTTGCTTCTTCAATACTCGCAGTATTAGGAGTCGGTTTTTTTGCTCAATGGTCTATTTTATCAAACCTTACAGCTAGCATTATCCTGTTTTTTTATCACCCTATGCGTATAGGAGATACTATAAAAATCATAGACAAAGACTTCGATTTACAAGGTGTTGTAAAAAACATAACTGGATTTTATGTTTTACTGTATATGCCAGAAGAAAAAAGAGAAATTACTATACCTAATACGACTATTTTATACAAAGGAATAGAGCTAATAAAGAAACAAAAAACAATATAAACTACTAAAGTTCAATTCATTAAAAAAAACAAAAAAAAGTTTGTTGTATTAAAAAATAGTTTACATTTACCACATCTTATTACATAAGTCAAAATGTTATGTTTTACTTATTTCGGCAATAACTTCTACGGGAAGATAGTGAGTTATTTAGTGTTTGAGAAACACAACCGAAACATTAAGGTTTCTTCCTACTTTCAATACTCTCTACCACTGAATTTTTATAAACAGTGCGGTGATTGCTTAGCTTTAAGAGTCTAACTATTCATTTTATTTTGGTTTAACATCTTGTTGTAAAACAACAACAAAGCCTTGTTATACAATTTATTTAAAAAAGTTTTGGTGTATGCCTCAACTGCTTTTTGAATGACTTTCTGTACCCAACATACAGATACAACTAAAATAATAATGAATACTAAATATAAAGACTTAATAGAACAAACGTTTGATTTTCCACAAGCGGAATTTCATACAGAAAACAATAATTTATTTTTTCACAACATTGATATGATGGAATTAGTGAAGCAATACGGAGCACCGCTAAAATTCACTTATTTACCTAAAATATCAGAAAACATAAACAAAGCTAAAAACTGGTTTCATAAAGCTATTGAAAAGCATAATTATCAAGGTAGTTACAATTATAGTTATTGTACCAAAAGCTCACACTTTAAATATGTTTTAAATGAAGCTTTAAAAAATGATATACATATTGAAACATCGTCTGCTTTTGATATAGATATTGTAAAATCACTAAAAAAAGAAGGAAAATTAAGTGATGATGCTTATGTATTGTGCAATGGTTTTAAGCGCGATCAATACATTGCTAATATTGTTAGTTTAATTGATGGTGGACACACAAATTGCATACCGATAATAGACAATTATGAGGAGTTAAATTTATTACTAGACGAAACTAGGAGTAAATTTAATGTAGGAATTCGTATAGCTTCTGAAGAAGAACCTAAGTTTGAATTTTATACTAGCCGTTTGGGAATTGGTTATAAAAATATTGTATCCTTTTATGAACGTGAAATAGCTAATAATCCGCAAGTAGAGTTAAAGATGTTACACTTCTTTATCAATACAGGAATTAGAGATAATGCCTATTACTGGAACGAATTATTAAAGTGTTTACGAGTGTATACAAAACTTAAAAAAGTATGTCCAAGTTTAGATAGTTTAAATATAGGAGGAGGTTTCCCTATTAAAAACTCATTAGCGTTTGATTACGATTATGAGTATATGGTAGACGAAATCATCAACCAAATAAATCTTGCTTGTAAAGAAGCTGGTGTAGAAGTTCCTAACATTTTTACTGAGTTTGGAAGTTTTACTGTAGGAGAATCAGGAGGAGCTGTGTATGAAGTGTTATACCAAAAAAAACAAAATGATCGTGAAAAATGGAATATGATTAATTCATCTTTCATTACCACCTTACCTGATTCTTGGGCTATAAACAAACGCTTTATCATGCTTCCTCTTAACAAATGGAATCATAGATACGAACGTGTTTTATTAGGAGGTTTAACCTGCGATAGCGACGATTATTACAACTCAGAGCAGCATGTAAACGGAATTTATTTACCTGTATACGAAAAAGAGAGTCCTTTATATGTAGGCTTTTTCAATACAGGAGCATACCAAGAAACTATTGGTGGTTTTGGCGGATTACAACACTGTTTAATCCCAACTCCAAAACACATATTAATTGACATAAACGAAAATGGTGATTTAACCACCAAACTATTTAAAGAACAACAAAAAAGTGAAGAACTATTATCTATTTTAGGATACTAGTAAAAAAATATCAAAATGAAAAAAAGAAATTACGCAGGAATACCTGACCAATACGCAAAACTAGAAAACGCGAAAGTAGTACTTATACCTGTTCCTTACGATGGAACTAGTACTTGGCAAAAAGGAGCTGATAAAGGGCCAGAAGCTTTTTTAGATGCTTCTGAAAACATGGAGTTATACGATATAGAAACTGATAGTGAAGTATACAAAGAAGGTGTTTATTTAGCTGATGCTGTTACTGAAGATTCTTCTCCTGAAGCTATGGTAGAAGCTGTACATGCAACAACAAAAAAATTCATCAATAAAAATAAGTTTGTAACTCTTTTTGGTGGAGAACATTCAATTTCAATAGGAACAATTCGTGCTTTTAACGAATGTTTTAACAACCTTACTGTTTTACATATTGATGCACATGCCGATTTACGTAAAGAATATGAAGGTAGCTCTTGCAATCATGCTTGTGCTGTATACGAAGCGAGTCAAAATACCAATTTAGTACAAGTAGGTATTCGCAGTATGGACATATCAGAAAAGTCTTCTATGAATATGGATAAAGTCTTTTTTGCACACGATATGGCTGTAAATGAATACTGGATGGATGAAGTTATTGATCAATTAACTGGTAATGTTTTTATCACATTTGATTTAGATGCTATAGATCCTTCGTTATTACCAAGTACTGGAACACCTGAACCAGGAGGATTATTTTACTATGAAACTCTAGAGTTTTTAAAGAGAGTGTTTACTGAAAGAAACGTAGTTGGTTTTGATATTGTAGAGTTATGCCCTAACGAGAATGAGAAATCTTCAGACTTTTTAGCAGCTAAATTATACTATAAAATGTTAAGCTATAAATTTTCTTCTACTATGGAAGACGAAGAAGATTATGGTAATGATGATAGTTCACCGTTTAACAAATTAGCAAAATTTAAAAACGACGACGACGATTATTAAAATGCATTTACAATCAGTTGCATATCATCTTGAAAAACGAATAGCACTAAGTGCTATTCGCTCACAGTTTGAATCGTATGAATTAATAAAAAGAGAGCATTCTTTTTTATTATATAAAATTACTGACAACTCATACATCTATGTTAAAGATTATGGAAGTGTTGTTTTTATGAACTGTACGGACAATTTAATTAATCAAATTGTTAGTTTTTTAATCAATAAAGAAAGTTCAAACGTCAACAACTTGCCCTCAGAAAAATACAACATCACTTTTTCTGATACCATAGAAGTTGATTTTGGAACTATTCAAATTAAAAATTTAAACGATGATGTAGCACATATTATCATGCTCAACCTAGCACAATCAGTAGCATTGATGAATTATGTAAATAAAACATCTGATTTACACGATAAAACATTAGTGTATTCGAAGCAATTAGAAAAAACTGGAAGTTTTAAACTTTCTAAAATTCAAATGCGGAAATTTATTGGTAAAACCATGAATTTAAAGAACAACATTGCTGAAAACCTATTTGTTTTTGACTCGCCAGATGTTGCTTGGAATAATAAAGACTTGTCTAATTTAGACTATAAGTTGAAAGATGAATTAGACATTATAAAACGTCATCAAGGAATAGAAAATAGTTTAAACGTAATTAAAGAAAATTTAGATTTATTCAATGATATACTACAGCATAAATACAGTAGCATGCTAGAATGGATTATCATAATCCTCATTCTTTTTGAAGTAGTACAAGTAATTGTTGAAAAATCAATTTAACAAAATAAAAAAATGAACAAACCTATAACCAATTTTATAGAAAAATACTTTTTACACTTTAACGCAGCAGCATTAGTAGATGCTGCCAAAGGGTATGAAGCACAACTAGAACAAGGCTCTAAAATGTTAGTGTCATTAGCAGGAGCTATGAGTACAGCTGAGTTAGGTAAAATTTTCGCTGAAATGATTCGTCAAGATAAAGTGCATATCATTTCTTGTACTGGAGCAAATCTTGAAGAAGATATTATGAACCTAGTTGCTCACTCACATTATAAAAGAGTACCAAACTATCGTGATTTAACACCACAAGAAGAATGGGACTTATTATTAAAAGGATTAAACCGTGTTACCGATACTTGCATTCCTGAAGAGGAGGCTTTTAGACGTTTACAAAAACATATTTTTAAAATTTGGAAAGATGCAGAAGAAGCTGGTGAGCGTTATCTTCCACATGAATTTATGTACAAGCTTTTATTATCAGGAGTTTTAGAAGAGTATTATGAAATCGACTTGAAAGATTCATGGATGTATGCTGCTGCAGAAAAGAATTTACCAATTGTTGTTCCTGGATGGGAAGACAGCACAATGGGAAATATTTTTGCTTCTTATGTAGTAAAAGGAGAATTAAAAGCTTCTACTATGAAGTCAGGTATTGAATATATGACTTTCTTAGCTGATTGGTATACTGAAAACTCAGAAAACGGAATTGGGTTTTTCCAAATTGGAGGTGGAATCGCTGGAGATTTTCCTATTTGTGTAGTACCAATGTTGTATCAAGATTTAGAGAGAGAAGACACTCCTTTCTGGAGTTATTTCTGTCAAATTTCAGATTCAACTACAAGCTACGGATCATATTCAGGAGCTGTTCCTAATGAAAAGATTACATGGGGTAAATTAGATATTGATACTCCAAAGTTTATTATAGAAAGTGATGCAACTATTGTTGCTCCATTAATATTTGCTTATTTATTAAAAATGTAACCTTATGAAAAGAGTTATTGTAGACTATGCTAAGTTAACTACTGATATTTTAGATTTATTAGTAGAAAGGTATCCTGATGGATATGATCATTCTGATATTATTTCCTTTAAAAATAGTAAAGGAGAAACAGTAAAAGCTGTAGAAGTAAATACTGAAGACACGCTTTTTTTAGTGAAAATAAGTTCTCAGTTACAACAATCTATGGAAGATCATGAAACTGACGATGAAGATAACGATGATACTTTTGATGAGATCGAAATAACTGGTGATTTTGATAATGAATAAATAGTAAACCGTATTTAAACCATGGCTTATTATAACTCACAACAAACGGTTACATTAGTCGGCGTTTATCAAGGATACACAAACGGCTATTATGTTTTTGAATTAGAAAATGGAGATATTATTGACTTTGAACAAATCAATAAAAAGAATCTTGAACATTTAGATTTAAAGTCTTCATCTCTAAAAAATAAAAGTTTTGAAATTACGTATAAAGAAATTTTTGATGATGTAGATGATGAAGATCTTGTAATTTTTAAGTTAGAAAACTTACAACCACTTTAAAAAACAAATCCCATTCTAAAGAGAATGGGATTTTACTTTTTATAATATACTTAGTATCGATTTATACTGATCTAAATCTATCTTACCACTAAAAACCTTTGTGGTTTTAGAGATTATCTCCTCTGCTCTTTCTTGTGAAAAACCAAGCTGAATAGCATATCTCAAAATTAATTTTAACTCAGCCTCATCTATTTCATGATCTGAATAAATTATTTTAAATAAATCTAGTAAACGCTCTAGCCTATCATCAGTTTTTGCTTGCGGTACTACTGGATATTTTTTCGAGTTTTCAACTATCTCTTTGTACTCTGCTTCCGTAATGTCTAATTTTCTAGCAAAACGATTCACTAATTTTTCTTCATCTTCATTTAAATCGCCATCAATAATAGCAAGATTAACAATAGCACTAAAGTGAGCTACATTATTTCTATGCTTACTTGACTCGTATAAATCTACAATACTCATAATTATTCTATTTTTTTTATTGATTGTAAAACAGGGGTTTCAATTTCATCGTCTGATACCTTATAATCGTACGTGATTTCAAATTTCTGTTCTACAAATTTATCATCTTTTAAGTTATAAATTTTTAATATTTTCTCTGATATAGTTTCAAAAGTAATTACATCTTCGTCTCCCTCTTCATCTTCAAACGAAAAAGTATAACCATACTCATCATAACCTTGAAAAACTGCTACAGTCTTTATAGGGTCTATAAGTTTGCTTTGTTTAATTGTAAAAGCCAAACCTGCCCCGATAAATAATACAAAAACTGTTTTTATAATTGTACTTTTCATTTTCTTTAAAATTTTAATTAATAAACCTTTGTCTTGGATATTAACCACAACAAGTCCAAGTTTCTTTTAGCAAAAACCAGCTTTTAGTTATGCTCGTGGTATCTAAAGAAAATGATGCTACATAGGCTTTCGTTATTACTGTTTCACCTATATAAAGATACATTATTTTTTACTCATTTTTACACGGTGTAAATTATTTTTAGTTAAAAAAACTCAATAAAAAAGACCTTAAACTTACGCTTAAGGCCTTTTCGTCTAACCAAACTTAGTATAAAAACTAACTACTACTATTTTTAATCCTTTAAAAACTTCTCTTTGTAAGCTTTAAGCAGAAAAGAGAAGTTTTGTATTTAAAGGGTAATATTTTTAATGAAATTGTATTCTTTTCTTCTGCCTACATTATTATGACACCATTATTTTTAATTGGTCACCTAAAAACATAAAAAAAACTCAAAAAAGTTTTTGAGTTTTTAATACAAGTATTTTCTAAGTACTATTCTGTGTCCTGGTATAGATTTATCGTAGTTTTCAACCAACAATTCTAATATTTCTGGAGGTTCTTTTCCTATACCCTTTTTTGAGCTGTATTTTGATACGTACAAGTTATATTGTGAATCTTTCTTTTCAAAAATTAAAAAATGCTCTTTGTTAAGTTCCGAAAAGCTTATTTCATTTTCTTGAAACGTTCCTGAGCCATCTTTAAAAAATTCTGAAAATTCGTAATACCTAAAAATGTTCTCCATTCTTACACTATCTCTGCTGATAAACCTAACTCTAATAACTTAGAGCATCTTGGTTCTAAATCTTTATACTCTCCTGTCTTAACCGAGCATTTCCCTTTATAATGCACTAAAATAGTACATTGCTCTGCTTGCTCTAATGTATGATCACATACGGTTACAAGACTATCAATTACAAAATCAAAGGTATTTACATCATCATTATGTAAAACAATTTCATGCTTTCTTGTTTCATTTAATAAAACATCAAGCTCTTCTTGAATTTTTTCTATCGTACTCATTTGTTTTATTTTTGATACTGCAAAGCTACCCAATTATTTCTTTTTATGGTATCTTTTAATGTTAAACTGTACTTAGACACCTCATTATCAATAACTGGAATATCTTCACTATAAAATCCGCTTAATAATAAAACTCCTTTTTCAGTTAAACAATTTGTATACGTTTGCATATCATTTAGTAAAATATTACGATTGATATTTGCTATTATAACATCATACCTTTTTCCTTCTAAAAGTGACGCATCTCCTTCATAAACTGAAATATGCTTACAATTGTTTCTTTCTACATTTTCTAATGAGTTTTCGTAACACCAAGCATCAATATCAATAGCATCAATAGGCTGTGCTCCTTTCATTTCAGCAAAAATTGCTAAAATCCCTGTTCCACATCCCATGTCTAAAACTTTTTTATCAGTTACATCTAAATTAATTAAATGTTGCACCATCATGTGTGTAGTTTCATGATGCCCTGTACCAAAACTCATTTTTGGTTCAATAACAATATCGTATGGCAAATTCGGGTTCTCATGAAACGGAGCTCTAATGCTTACCAAATCATCTACTTGAATAGGATTGAAGTTCTTTTCCCATTCCGCATTCCAATTAGTTTGTTCTATTTCTTTATGCTCGTATTGAATTGAAAATTCTTCTGATTTCAACACAAAAACATCTTCTAAAATAGTTTCGCTCCAATCATCTTTTTGAATATACGCTACTACCCCTTTTTCGTTTTCAACAAAACTTTCAAAACCTAAAGACCCCAATTCAGCTATTAAAATTTCTGTAGTTGGTTCTTTTGGTGTTACTTCAAAAGTATATTCTATATAAATATTATCCATTAAATTGATTTAATTATTGCTGCAAAATCTTCAGCTTTTAATGCTGCTCCACCTATTAAACCTCCATCTACATCTGGTTTAGAAAAAATTTCTTTAGCATTTGCAGGCTTTACACTTCCTCCGTATAAAATTGAAATAGCATTGGCTGTTTCTACTCCATACTTTTTTGTTAAAAGCTCTCTTACAAAAGCATGTATTTCTTGCGCTTGCTCAGGCGAAGCTGTTTCTCCTGTACCAATTGCCCAAACTGGTTCGTACGCTAAAATAATATTTTTAAAATCAGCTTCTTGAAGATGAAACAACGCTTTTTTAAGTTGGTTTTCAACTACTTTAAAGTGATTTCCAGACTTTCTATCTTCTAACAATTCTCCAAAACAAAAAACAACTTCTAATTTGTTTTCTAAAGCAGCATCTACCTTTTGAGCTAATAACTCATCAGTTTCACCAAAATATTCTCTACGTTCAGAGTGTCCTAAAATTACTATGTTGACACCTAAATTCGTTAACATATCTGCAGAAATCTCTCCTGTATACGCTCCACTTTTAGATTGATGCATGTTTTGTGCGGCAACCTCTACAACCGAATCTTCAGTGTTTTTAACTGCTGATTGTAAGTTTACAAAACTAGGAGCAATTATTACTCTAGTACCATCTTCTAAACCAGCTTGTACTTCTTTCTTTATTCCCTCGATTAATTCTTTTGCTTCATCAAGGTTTTTATTCATCTTCCAGTTACCTGCAACTATTTTTTGTCTCACGTGTATTATTTTTTCTGGTTATTGATTTTGTGTTTGCAAAATTACATTTTTTCTAGGCTTTGACGAATTAATTTATCTGTGGCTTTTGTTGCATCAAAAACAATTATTTTTCCATTTTCGTCTATAACTAAAAATCTTGGTATCCAATCTAAACCTAAAAACTTACCAAACTTGCCTTCCCATCCTGATTCTATAAAATAATGTTCTCCTTTTATATTTAGGCGTTCAATACCATTTTTCCAATCAGTCTTATTTCTATCTAAGGATAAAAAAATATATGTAGCTCCTGCGTAATCTTCTTGTACCTTCTGTACTTCAGGAATACTTTTTAAACAGTCTGGACACCAAGAAGCCCAAATATCTATTAATATCTTACTTCCTTTGTATTTTTCTAAGATTTTACTGAATGAAACCTCTTCTCCTTCTAAAGAAGTAAAAACATCCTCTAACGCTTCTGTAGAGAAATGACCTGGAGCTTCTTTTGAACAACCAAATAAGGTTAATCCAATAAAAGCTACTATTATTATTTTCATGCTATTGTACTTTGTTTTGGAGCTTATCTGACACTTTAGATGATTTATACACGCTAATATTTCCTTCTTCATCAATAATCAAAAATCGTGGAATTGTTTTTAGTTTTAAAAACTCACCAAGCGCTCCTTTTCCTTTTTTTTGAATGTAATAGTGTTGACCTTTTACAGGAATACTTTCTAAACCTCTTTTCCAATCATGATATGAATGATCTACTGATAGAAAAATATAAGCAAGCTCTGGATTTTTCTTCTGAAAATTGAGTACATCTTTAAAACTACGTTGACTGTAAGGACAGTAAGTTGCAAATATTTGTACAAATATCTTTTTGCCTTTATTTTTCTCTAAAACTTCTTTAAATAAAATTGGTTTTCTATCTAAAGTCAGTAATTCTTCATTTAGAGGTTCAAACGTAAATTCTTTTGGTTGAAATACAGCACAACTTGATAAAAAAACTATGGTAATCAGTAAAAAAAATGTTCTCATCTATTGTAATCTTATTCGAGGGTCTAACCAACTATATAATATATCTACTAAAATATTTATGATTATAAATAATGTAGCAACTACTAAAACAGCTCCCATAATTACTGGTAAATCAAGCGTGTTTAACGAGTTTACTATTTCTTTTCCTAATCCGTTCCAATTAAAAATATACTCTACAAAAACTGCTCCAGCCAGCATCGAAGCAAACCATCCTGATATTGCTGTTATTACTGGGTTTAATGAGTTTTTCAACGCATGTTTTTTTATTACTTGATACATTGTTAGTCCTTTTGCCTTTGCTGTTCGAATGTAATCTTGACTTAAGGTTTCTAACAACGAATTACGCATTAACTGTATAACTACTGCAAGCGGACGAATTCCCAGTACTATTGCTGGTAATATTAAATTTTTCCATTGAATATGCATTCCTTCACCAAAATCATCAACTTCATACAAACTTCCCGTCATTTCTAAATGTGTATATTTATTCAACACAAACCCAAAAAACCAAGCAAACAATATAGCTGAGAAAAAAGAAGGTATACTCATTCCCAAAGTACTTACGACAGCTATAAGTCTATCAAAAAAAGTGTCTTTAAATAAGGCTGAAAATATTCCTAATATGATCCCTAAAAACAGTGCTATTGTTATTGCTACTATAGCTAAAATTGCAGTATTTGGTAAGGTCTCTTTAATTACTTCAGAAACATTTTTACCATTCTTTTGGAAAGATTGACGCAAATACGGAGTTTTCATGACCACCTCTTTATTCCCTAAAGAAAATAATGATTGAGCATTGTATTTTCCTTCAGATAAAAAAGTATAGTTCTCTTTGTTTTTACTATGGAACGATAATGGTGATACATCATTCAAATAATATAAGTATTGTGTAAACACAGGTTTATCAAACCCATATTTCTTTCGGATATTTTGTAATTGCTCAGTATCTTCTCGTTGATCTAACATCATACGAGCTGGATCTCCTGGTAAGATATTAAACAATAAAAAAATTACTGTTACCACCCCAAACAGTGTTAAGAATCCGTAAAAAATTTTGTTGATGATATATTGAAACATATGTAACAAAGATAACAGAAACTGCTAAATTTATGTACTTTTGCCTAACTTTTACAACAACACATGACAACACAACAACTTGTATCTGAAATCCAAAAAAAGAAATCATTTTTATGCATTGGGTTAGATGTTGATTTAGACAAAATTCCAGCACATTTACTTCAAGAGGAAGATCCTATTTTTGCCTTTAACAAAGCTATTATTGATGCTACACATCATCTTTGTGTAGCCTATAAACCTAACACTGCTTTTTATGAAGCATATGGTATTAAGGGATGGAAATCTCTTAAAAGAACGATTAATTACTTAAACGAAAAACATCCTGAAATTTTCACAATTGCTGATGCTAAACGGGGTGATATTGGTAACACCTCAACTATGTATGCAAAAGCTTTTTTTGAAGATTTAGCTTTTGATTCAGTAACTGTTGCACCGTATATGGGTAAAGATTCTGTTGAACCTTTTTTAGCTTTTAAAGATAAACATACTATTATGTTGGCGTTAACTTCTAACCAAGGTGCCTCTGATTTTCAAACAAAAACAGTTGATGGTAAAGAGTTATACAAACAGGTTATTGAAACTTCTAAATCTTGGAAAAATTCTCAAAACCTGATGTATGTCGTGGGAGCTACCAAGGCTGAATATTTAGCTGATATCAGAAAGATTATTCCTGAAAGCTTTTTATTAGTTCCTGGTGTAGGTGCTCAAGGAGGAAGCCTAGAAGAGGTTTGCAAATACGGAATGACTGATACTGTAGGTCTACTAATTAATTCTTCTCGTGGAATTATTTATGCTTCTAACGGAAATGATTTTGCTAAAGCTGCAGCTACAAAAGCTGGAGAACTACAAAAGCAAATGGAAACTATTTTAAAATAAAAAAGTCAAGGTTAATGACTCCCTGACTTTATAATTAATTCAAATAATTACACCAATGAAAACAAAGTTGGTATAAGTTGGCACAAATGTATTAAGCTCAACTCTTCGTTATTATAACTTTGATTTGAATTGCCTTTTTTTTGAATTGAAAAACAATTTCTTTAATATGAAAAGGGCTGAGTTTTAAAACTCAGCCCTTTCTTTTTTAGGGGAATGTCTAAATACTACTTAAGTAATGGATTTGAATCCACTGCTCTTGTAGGGTATGGTAAAATATAAGAAGTTTTTCCTTCTAATTTTAAATCTTGCCATCTAGTCCACTCAAAAGACATTTCTAAACGTCTTTCTTCTGCTAATGTTAATGAAGACTTTCTTGCTGCTTGTAATTCATCTAACCTAGCAGTGTTACCCGCTTCTGCAGAAATTAAATACATCTCAGCAATTCTAGAAACTAATAAATCTGAATTTCTTTCTGATTTATATTTTTTAGAGTAAACATAGCCTCCATTATCTTCTTTACCTTCAAAATCAAACAGAATTCTACGAGTATCTTCATCTTTTACCAATTCAGTTAAATCATCTGCAGCTGCAAAACAGTTCCAATCACTTGCATCAGGACTCATTATCCATCCCCACCAGCCAGCTGCTTCTGCTTTATTTCCTTTAAACATAAAGATTACTTCTGAGTCTCTTTCTAGAGGGTTTACAGCTAAAGAAAACTTTCCTGAATTAATTAACTCTTCAGCTTCTATACCTGCCGCTGCAATATTTCCTTGAATTCTATAAACTCTTGCTAAAAGAGCTGATGCTGCTTCTTTAGTAGGTGTCTTTTGACTTTCTAACAGACTAAATCCATTAAAGCTTATGCTATTTGCTTTAGCATATTTCAAGTCTTCAACAATAAAGTTTAACACATCTTCTTTTGAAGAAGGAGCTATTGGAGTTCTGTCATAAGTTTCATCAACTAAAGGAACTCTTTCATATAAATCAAATAATCTTAAATAACTTAAAGCTCTATTATAGCGTGCAGCCGCTTTTTGAGCTTCATTTGCTGTAGATACTTTTAAAATAGCATTAGCTCTAAAAATACCTGCATAATATCCTGAATAGAAATACCCTAGCAAGATATCTGAAGCAGGAACTGTATGCTCATAGAGATTTTTTACTTGGGGCCACTGAAACTTTACAGGTTTGTAATTATCCCCCATGATTTCAGTATTTATGATAGAGAAATAACCATATCCATTAGGGTGTCTCATTTTCTGATACAACCCTGTTAATAATACATCTACATCTTCAGTTGCTAAATCTGTATCAGCTGACAAAGATACTTCAGAAGGAATATCTAACTGATTACTACATGAAGAGATTATCATTGTGAATACTCCAACAAAAAGTATTTTTGAAATTTTTTTAATCATGTTTTGTTTTTTAAAATTTAACATTTAATCCTACTAAGAATGATTTAACATTAGGAATACCTCCTAAATCAACTCCTGCTTGAATTTTACTTCCATCTGTTTTGTCTTGACTACTTTCAGCTGACTGATCTACATAATTTGTTTCAGGGTCTGTTCCTGAATACTTAGTAAAAGTAAATGGGTTTCTTACTTGAGCATAAAGCCTTAAGCTTTTGATAAATTTAACATCTGAATCTTTTAAGAAAGAAAAATTATACCCCAAAGTAATATCAGAAATTCTTAAGTAATCTGCATCTTCTAAGAATCTGCTAGACCTTTTCATGTTCCAGTCAGAAATAACTGAAGATAAATGAGGTCTAGGATTAGATGCATTTGTATTTGTTGGGGTCCAATAGTCTAACATTTCTGTTAACATATTATTTGAATATGCTGGTGCTCCAACAGAACCTCCATTTAATAACCTTTCTTTGAAAGCTGTATATACTTTTTTACCAATAGAATATTGTCCGCTGATCCCTAAATCAAAGCTTTTATACTCTACAGTTGTATTGAAACCTCCATACATAGGAGCTATTCCTCCTTCAAATACTTTTCTATCCGCATCGGAAATTTGTCCATCATGATTACGGTCAACATAAATCATATCTCCAGCTGCAACAGTATGTCCATCAGTTCCATCTGCTTTTTTATATGTATAGGCTTCTGAAGCAACACCTGCTGATTCTAATAAAAAGAATGAACCTAAAGGGCTTCCCTCTTTAACTACCGATACAAAACCTGTTTCATATTGACCTGTTTCAGACCCTACTTTTAATACTTCGTTTTTATTATATGAGAAGTTCCCACCAAAGTTCCATCTAAAATCATCTTTCTCTATAATTCTTGCGTTTAAGTTTACTTCAAAACCTTTATTTGAAATATTTCCAACATTTGCTAGCATGGTTCCAAAACCACTTTCTTGAGAAACATTAATTCTACTTAAAAGATCTTGAGTTTCTTTTTCATAGTAATCAAAATTAACATCTAACTTATTAAACAATGTAACATCTAGACCTATATTAAAAGCTTCTCCTTTTTCCCATTTTAAGTTTTCGTTAAAAATCTCATCTGCAGCTAATCCTGGGGCTTGATCATAATTATATCCTGATTCTAATAAGTTTTGTCCAGAAGCATACGAAATCCCTGTTTGGTTACCAGTGTAACCGAAAGAAGCTCTTACTTTTAATTCAGTAATAGCTGGTACATTAAAGAACTTTTCGTTAGAAATAGTCCAACCCATAGATGCAGCTGGAAAACTCCCCCATCTATTCTCTTTTGTAAACTTCGATGAGCCATCATATCTTGTCGATATCATGAAGTGATATTTAGAATCCCAAGATAATTGTAATCTTGTAAAGTATGATTCTAATGCCATAGCTTTAATAAAGCTACGTCCTTTATTAATCTCTCCTGCAGAGTACAACCAATTTAAATCACTTGAAGGAAACTTTTCTCCTGCAACATAAGAATCTTCATAATCCCATTGTTGAAAAGAGTGACCTCCCAATAGCGTTAACTTTAACTTATCGTTTGCAAATCTATCAGTGTAAGTTACAGTATTTTCAATTAAGTAATCTCTATTGTTTGCTGTACTATAATAACCGTATCCTATAGTCTCGCCATCTCCGTTTAAACCTCTTCTTGTATTAGGAGCATCGTATCTGTTATATCTATTATTTCTAATGTTTCCACTAAAGGCTGAACGCCATACCACGCTTTCTATAGGTGTTACATCTAAAAATAATGTCCCTCCTAAGTTTTGCCACTTATCCGTTACTTGTCTTTCAAAAGCAAATAAAGGGTTTGTAAAACTATGAATAGCTGCTTTTCCATCTGCACCATAAGGATTTACATCTGGTCTTGCTCCTAATGCGTTTGAATATGGTTGATACGTACTATTATCATCTGCTATTGGAGTTGATTCAGAGTAAGAAAAGAAAGAATTAACCCCAAACTTTACATAGTCATTCATCTTTTGCTCAACATTTAATTTAATACGTCCTACTTTATAATTATCTTCCTTAATAATTCCTTCTTGATCAAATAAAGAAGCTGATAAATATGCTCTCGTATTTTCCCCTCCTCCTGAAATGCTAAACTGATGTCTTTTAACAGCTGCATTATCTCTTAGCACTAACTTTAGCCAATCTATATTATATGGACTTGAAGGCAATGGAGTTAGTTCCGTTGGATCCTTAGGTCCGTTTAACACCCCTAAAGCTATATCTTGTTCGTAATTAACTCTTGCTACATCTAAAACATTCTTATACTGAGTAGCATTTAATAATTCTGGTCTTTTAATAATATTTTGAAAGCCATAAGAGGTATTAACAGAAACTGATATACCTTGTTGGTAACCACCTCTATTCGTTTCTATTAACACAACTCCATTTGAAGCTCTAGATCCATAAATTGCTGTTGAAGCTGCATCTTTTAAAATACTGATACTTTTAATATCTTCAGGAGAAATACCTGACATATCTTCCTGAGGAACACCATCAATAACATATAAAGCACTGTTAGATGCACTTAAAGAACCATTACCTCTAATACTAATTTGAGTAGCGTCACCAGCCCTACCTCCAGTACTTACAATTTGTAAACCTGAGGTTTTTCCTTGTAAAGCTTGTGTTACATTTGCTACTGGTTTATCTTGTAATTGTTCTACACCTATAGTTGCTACTGATCCTGTTAAATCTTTCTTAGAAGTTGATCCATATCCTACAACTACAATTTCATCTAATACATTAGTATCTTCTTTCATTAAAATATTTAGTTCTGAAGCTGTTCCCACAGTTTTTTCAGTTACTTGCATTCCAACGAAACTAAAAACTAAAATATCTCCTGTCTTTGCTTTTAATGAATACTTACCATCAAAGTCTGTTTCAGTACCTATGGTCGTACCCTTTAAAATTACATTTACACCAGGTAAAGGTCCTGCACTATCAGACACCACTCCAGTGATTTTTTTCTCCTGTGCACTCATATTCAGTAAAAAACCAAAAAAGAAGAATACACAGATTACATTTTTCCAATGTAGATTCATAAATTATTAAATTTTTATTAATTAACAGTTGTAAATCTAAAGGCTATAAGTTTTTGCTAACACTCATTTGAAGTTAACAACCTTTAATTTGATGTGAAAAAACAATTTTAAGAAGTCAACAACACTCTCATTAAAAACAGTCAAATATTAATTAATGTTAACTTTTTAAAAAACCTTTATTTTTATTGGTTTCATGAGCTGTTCTTCATTATTTTCGCCGCTCGTTTTTATTTAAACAACAAATAAACAAATCCCTTCTATTTAATAATTATAGTCAGTATTATAAGTTTCAACAAACAGCTTAATTTTTAATATTTATTTAACTAAACTTTAATAAATCAAAAGTTAGGGTACCTCCTAATTTTAACTGTTATAGCTGTTGGAAAACAAAATGCAAATGAAAGTATCAATTTTAATTATTGACAATGAAAAAACTGCTCGATCTAGATTTAAAAAACTAGTAAGCAATTATAATTTTATAGAAATTGTTGGTGAATGTTCAGATGGTTTAGACGCTATAGAAAAAATCAACACCTTATCTCCTGATGTTGTTTATCTTGATACTAAGATCAATAATATGACGGGATTTGATATTATTGAAAAAATAACCTTACCAAAAAAACCTATTTTTATCTTCACTGCCTCTTCTAACGAGCATGCTGTAAAAGCCTTTGATTATTTTGCTTTTGACTACCTTTTAAAACCTCTAGAAGAAGATAGATTTTATGCTTCTATTAAAAAGGTAATAGATTATAAAAAAATAGAAAAACTTTCTAGTTTAGATAACATCTTAGATCTTGTAAAAGAAAAAACTCCAATTGAAATGCCTGTAAAAGGAACTAAGATTAATATTAAATCTGGGAACAAAATAATTTTCTTAGAACGAAACAATATCAAGTATATATCTGCCTCAGGTTATTATGTAGAAATTTTTACTACAGACAACAAAAAGTATTTACTACGTGAATCTTTATCAAGTATAATTAAAAGATTAAACTCTAATCTTTTTGTTAGAATCCATAGATCTACTATAATCAATTCTAATTTTATTGATGAGATTATCACTTCCAATTATGGTGAAACAGATGTAAAAATTAACGATAATAAAACTTTTAGAGTAAGCAAGAGTTATAAAAAAGATTTCCAAGAACTAATGGGAGTTAAATAATAACTCTTTACTTTTCTGAATCCTTATTTTTGCTTAATGAGTATTGATAAAAAATACAAAAGAATAATTTCATTAGTCCCAAGTCAAACAGAACTTTTAATTGATTTGGGACTTGAAGAAAATATCGTTGGAGTAACCAAATTCTGTACCCATCCAGAACATCTTGTAAGAACCAAAACTATTGTTGGAGGGACAAAAAATATAAAAATTGATAGAATTAAAAATCTTCAACCTGATATTATCTTGTGTAATAAAGAAGAAAATACTAAAGAAATAGTTGAAGCCTGTCAACAAATAGCATTTACACATGTCTCTGATATTTTTACACTTACCGATTCCTTAGAATTAATTTCTTTATACGGAAGTTTTTTTGAGAAGCAAGTTGAAGCTAAAAAAATGATTAACAAATTAGAGTCAAAGATAATCGACTTTAAAAAGTTTATTGAAAATAAAAAAAGTAGAAAAGTAGCTTATTTTATTTGGAGAAATCCTTGGATGGTTGCAGCAAGTAATACATTTATAAACCACCTGTTAGAATTAAACAAGTTTGACAATGTTTATGCTAACGCAAAAAGGTATCCAGAAGTTAACATAAAAGATATTCTTAAGAAAAAACCAGAATTAATTTTACTTTCTTCTGAACCTTTTCCTTTCAAAGAAAAACACATTACTGAAATTAAAGAATATACCAGTAACTCAACGCCTATATTAGTTGACGGTGAATACTTCTCTTGGTACGGTAGCAGACTGTTAAAAGCTTTTGATTACTTTAAGGAATTACACAGCAGGACTTGACATGTCTTCATCTAAATATTTTATTCTATTTAGCTTTTCTAATATCTTCATTGCTTTAAATGCTGAGCGATCACTTTTACACTCATCTTCATATTTATAATCGTTAGCTGTCTCAACCAATCTACGATATCTCTCTTCAAGATGTTTTCTATATCTACGTAATTGATTAATTCTTGACATTTCTAATTGGGTTAACACGGATTATAAATATACATATTTATTTGATTTGCAGCTATATAAAAAATAAATTAAATATAAAATGGGGAAAATTCCTGTTTTTAATATTATCAACGACAAAAAAAAGCTCTTAATCTCTCAAGAGCTTTTTAATTCTATTTATTATCCTGCAAAGCAAAAACTTGTCGTAATAACGCTGTATCTCGTAATCCTACTTTATTACGTATACCTTTCTCTTCAACAGCAATCATTGTAAATACCCCTTCTAATGCTTCAGTAGTTACGTAGTCTGTTAAATCTGGATTTACTTTTTTTACAAATGGAATACTATTGTATTTTGATATTAAGTTTGACCAAATTTTATCAGCTCCAACCTTAGCAAATGAGTTTTTAATTACTGGATTAAACTCACTATATAAAGCTGTAGTTGTTTTTCCTTCTAAATAAGAAGTAGCTGCATTATCTGCCCCTAATAGAATATTTTTAGCATCTGCAAACGTAATTTCCTTAACAGCATTTACAAAAATTGGTGTAGCCGTTTTTACAGCATCTTCAGCAGTTCTGTTGATTGCCTTTAAACCTTCATCAGCTAAATTACCTAAACCTATTTTTCTCAAGCCTTTATCAACTGCTTGTAGTTCCTCTGGCAATAAAATTTTCACCAAATCATTTTTATAAAAACCATCTTTTGAAGTTAACTTGGTTACCTGATGCTGAATACCATTGTCCAAAGCTTGACGTAAACCATTACCAATTTGTTCTTGTGTTAATAATCCACCTTGTGGTAATTGATTTACTACTTTTTGCAACTCTGCACATCCCATAAAAGTAAGTGCTATAAAGAATACTGTAATTTTTTTCATTTTACTTGTTTGATTTTATCTATACTTTAGAAACAATAAACTAATTATTGTCACATTTATTTGAAGCTGTCGGTATTTTTATCATATCCATACGGACAGTGTTTACATCCACTTTTACAACAATACCCACGTCGTAAATGGTATGCTTCTTTAAAAACCCTATACCCTTGTTCATTGGTATAATATTCATCAGGCGTAGGCTTTAATATCTTGTTTCTCATACTACAAATATCATAAAAAATACGTTAAACAGACCTTATACTTCTGCCTAACGTATTTATATCTATCTTAAAAAACTAAATCTTACTTTTTAGCATTAGGAGGATACTCCGCCATTATCTCTGCAACAAACTCTTTAATACGAGCTTCTTTTCTTTCTACACTACTTGTACTTAAAGCTCCTGTTCCTATTCCTTGCCAAACTAACTCTTTTTTATTAGCATCTAACAAATCAATAAATAATGTTCCTTCTGTATATTGAGAAACTGTTACTGGACTTGGACCATAATACCATGGATAATAAAACCCTCCGTAATAATTATCATTTACATTAATACGTTCGCGAGACTTAGTAAATAAACTTACCAAGACATCTGGTGTAGCTGACTTTGTCATCCCTTTCGCCATCAATTCTGCCTCTATTGCACGCATGATACGTTTTTTATCTAAATCAGAAATTGGAGCTTTGTCTATCCCTGTTTTGTAGAACGCAAACGTTTTGTACTGATTAAAATCAGTTTGTGTATCATAATCAGTAACCACTCTTACTGAACTACATGAAGTAATTAGTAAAGCTATAATTGGCAAAAAAAGTAATTTTAAATTTTTCATTTTTCTTAGGATTTACATGTTTTCTAATAATGCATCATCTACTAAGTTAGGAAGTGTTACTTTTAACTTCTTTTCAGCTTCCATGGCACGTTTAATAGCAAAAACAGCTTCGTCATTTCTCGCCCAACTACGTCTTGCTATTCCGTTATTCACATCCCAGAAAAGCATTGATTTTAAGCGTCTTGATGCATCTTTAGAACCATCAAGAAGCATGCCAAATCCACCATTAATTACTTCTCCCCAGCCTACTCCACCTCCATTGTGGATAGAAACCCAAGTAGCTCCTCTAAAACTATCTCCAATTACATTATGAATTGCCATATCTGCTGTAAAACGAGAACCATCATAAATATTTGAAGTTTCGCGGTATGGTGAATCGGTACCTGAAACATCGTGATGATCACGACCTAAGACTACTGGACCTATTTTTCCTTTCTTAATAGCTTTATTAAAAGCTTCCGCTATTTTCATACGTCCTTCAGCATCTGCATATAAAATACGTGCTTGTGAACCAACTACTAATTTATTTTCTTGTGCTCCTTTAATCCACTGAATGTTATCCGCCATTTGCTGTTGAATTTCTTCTGGAGATTTTTTCTTGATTTTCTCCAACACCTTACAAGCAATCGCATCTGTTTTTGCTAGATCTTCTGGATTTCCTGAAGTACATACCCAACGGAAAGGACCAAAACCATAATCAAAACACATAGGTCCCATAATATCTTGTACATAACTTGGGTATTTAAACTCTCTCCCTAATGTTGGATTTGGATTCATTACATCTGCTCCAGCTCTACTCGCTTCCAATAAAAAGGCATTTCCATAATCAAAGAAATACGTTCCTTTTTCTGTATGCTTATTTATGGCTTTTGCGTGACGACGCAATGTTTCTTGCACTTTTTCTTTGAACAACTCTGGTTGTTCTGCCATCATAATATTGGCATCTTCAAAAGAAATATCTACAGGATAATATCCTCCTGCCCATGGATTGTGTAACGACGTTTGATCTGAACCTAAATCGATATACACATCTTCTTCGGCAAACTTCTCCCAAACATCCACTACATTTCCTAAATATGCTAATGAAATAACTTCTTCATTCTCTTTTGCTTTTCGAACACGTGCTACTAACTCATCTAAATCAGTAATCTTCTCATCAATCCACCCTTGATCTAAACGAACCTGCGTTATTTTTGGGTTTACCTCAGCACAAACTGTAATACAACCTGCAATGTTTCCTGCTTTTGGTTGAGCTCCACTCATTCCTCCTAAACCAGCGGTAACAAATAAATTACCTTTTGGAGACTTTCCTATTTTTCTAAATCCGTTTAACACAGTAATGGTTGTTCCATGTACAATTCCTTGTGGACCGATGTACATATAACTTCCCGCTGTCATTTGACCATATTGAGTAACACCCAAGGCATTGAATTTCTCCCAATCGTCTGGTTTAGAATAATTAGGAATCATCATTCCATTTGTAACTACAACTCTTGGAGCATCTTTATGTGATGGGAATAACCCCATTGGGTGTCCTGAATACATTACCAAGGTTTGTTTATTTGTCATTTCTGACAAGTACTTCATGGTTAATAAGTACTGTGCCCAGTTAGAAAACACTGCTCCGTTTCCTCCATAGGTAATTAATTCATGGGGGTGTTGTGCTACAGCATAATCTAAATTATTTTGAATCATTACCATAATAGCCTTCGCTTGCTCAGATTTCCCTGGATACTCTTCAATAGGACGCGCATACATTTTATAATCAGGACGGAAACGATACATATAAATTCGTCCGTACTTCTCTAGCTCTTCAGCAAATTCAGGTAATAACTCTTCGTGATGTTCTTTATCAAAATAACGCAATGCATTACGTAAAGCTAACTTCTTTTCTTCTTCAGTTAAAATTTCCTTACGTTTTGGCGCGTGGTTTATCGTAGTATCATACTCCTTTTTTGGAGGTAATGCAGTTGGTATTCCTTGTTTTATTTGTTCTTTAAAAGTCATTTTATACGGTTTTTAGTTTCCAGTAAAAGATGAAAACTTATTAATTTTAAATCTGTTGATAATCGTAAAAATGAAGAAACTATGGATAACGGATGTCTGCTCTGTGATACTGAGCTTCAATCCTCTTTTTATATTTTAAAGTTAAAAAATCCATCTTCTTTGAAGTTTGCACAAATATAAGTTTATACAGTTAAAAACTGCATCTTTAAAAAGTATAAATTTTTCTTCTTTTTGTATTTTTTCTGTTGTGCTAACAATAAATTGTACCTTTGGTAAGTTTATTGCATGAACAGGTTTATGATATTTATTTCAAAACATATAATACCAAAAGGATTTTCTGGAATGACATTGTATCCTTTTATCTTTTTAAAAAGAGAAGATTTAAAAGGTGATCCTGTTTTAATAAACCATGAAAAAATTCATTTAAAACAACAATTAGAATTATTGATTGTTTTCTTCTATCTATTTTATTTTTTAGAGTGGTTTATCAAGCTATTAATTTACCGTAACACTTCAAAAGCTTATAGTAATTTAAGTTTTGAGCGAGAAGCCTATAAAAACGAACATAATTTAGATTATATCACTACTCGAAAAAGGTGGGCATTCCTATCCTATTTATAATTGTTAAAACATCCTGCTATTTTTTAAGATTTCCGTAAATTGCGTACCCGAAAATTAAGACAATTTACGAATGGAACAAATAACTCCCTATAAACCTAAACACAAAGTACGAATTGTAACTGCGGCTTCTCTATTTGATGGACACGACGCTGCCATTAATATTATGCGCCGAATTATTCAATCTACCGGGGTTGAAGTGATTCACTTAGGGCATGATAGAAGTGTGGAAGAAGTGGTTAACTGTGCTATTCAAGAGGATGCGAATGCTATTGCTATGACTTCGTATCAAGGTGGACATAATGAGTACTTTAAGTACATGTACGATTTATTGCAAGAAAAAGGAGCTGGACATATTAAAATATTTGGTGGTGGTGGTGGAGTAATTCTACCTGAGGAAATCAAAGAATTGATGGACTACGGAATTACTCGTATTTATTCACCTGATGATGGTCGTGAATTAGGATTACAAGGAATGATTAACGATTTAGTGCAACAATCAGACTTTGCTATCGGAGATTCACTGAATGGTGAAGTAAACAAATTAGCAGATAAAGAAGTTGGTAGTATTGCACGTGTAATTTCTGCTGCGGAAAACTTCCCAGAAGTTGCTAAAGACGCTTTAGATGCTATTCACGAAAAAAATAAAACCTCTAAAACTCCTGTTTTAGGAATTACGGGTACCGGTGGTGCTGGTAAATCGAGTTTAGTAGACGAATTAGTTCGTCGTTTCTTAATTGATTTTCCAGAAAAAACTATCGGATTAATCTCTGTAGATCCATCAAAAAGAAAAACAGGAGGAGCTTTATTGGGTGACCGTATTCGTATGAATGCTATTAACAATGAACGTGTGTATATGCGTTCGTTAGCAACTCGTCAATCAAACTTAGCTTTATCTAAATATGTAAATGAAGCAGTTGAAGTTTTAAAAGCAGCAGAATTTGATTTAATTATTTTAGAAACTTCAGGTATTGGACAATCAGACACTGAAATTATTGAGCACTCTGATACTTCGTTATATGTAATGACACCTGAATTTGGTGCGGCTACACAGTTAGAAAAAATCGACATGCTTGATTTTGCTGATTTAGTAGCTATTAACAAATTTGATAAAAGAGGTGCTTTAGATGCCTTACGTGATGTAAAAAAACAATACATGCGTAACAACAATTTATGGGATGTTCACATGGATGACATGCCTGTTTTTGGTACGATTGCATCTCAATTCAACGATCCAGGAATGAACTCGCTATACAAAGCGATTATGGATAAATTAGTTGAAAAAACTGGAGCTGATTTACAATCTACTTTTGAAATTACAAAAGAAATGTCTGAAAAGATTTTTGTAATTCCACCAAGTAGAACGCGCTATTTATCTGAAATCTCAGAAAACAACCGTGCTTACGATAAAAAAGTTGATGAGCAAGAAAAAGTAGCTCAGAAACTATACGGAATCTATCAAACCATCTTATCTGTTATTCCAAACGAAGTAACAGAATCATTCCTTACCAAAAACGGAATTGACCAAGATGAAATTCAGAAACAAGTTCAAGAGGAAGAGCAACCATTTGTAAAATTATTATTTGCTCAATTTGATAAAGTAAAACTAAATCTTGACCCGTATAACTGGGAAGTTATTTTAAACTGGCAAGACAAAGTAAAAAAATACAAAGATCCTATTTACTCGTTTAAAGTACGTGATAAGGAGATTAAAATAGAAACACACACAGAATCACTTTCACACACACAAATTCCGAAAGTCGCTTTACCAAAATATCAAGCTTGGGGTGATTTATTACGTTGGAATTTACAAGAAAACGTACCAGGAGAGTTCCCATATGCTTCAGGATTATATCCTTTTAAACGTACGGGAGAAGATCCAACACGTATGTTTGCTGGTGAAGGTGGACCTGAGCGTACCAATCGTCGTTTCCACTATGTAAGTTTAGGGATGCCTGCAAAACGTCTTTCTACTGCTTTTGATTCGGTTACTTTATATGGTAATGATCCAGGGCACAGACCTGATATTTACGGTAAAATTGGTAATGCAGGAGTTTCTATTTGTTGTTTAGACGATGCTAAAAAATTATACTCTGGTTTCGATTTAAGTCATGCCATGACTTCGGTTTCTATGACCATCAATGGTCCTGCTCCAATGTTATTAGGGTTCTTTATGAATGCTGCAATAGACCAGAATTGTGAAAAATACATCAAAGAACACAAATTAGAGAAAAAGGTAGAAGCAAAGCTTAAAGAATTATACGACGACAAAGGAATTGACAGACCAAAATACAATGGTGATTTACCAGAAGGGAATAACGGATTAGGTTTGTTATTATTAGGGGTTACTGGTGATCAAATTTTACCTGCAGATGTGTATGCTGAAATTAAAGCAAATACTTTAGCACAAGTACGTGGTACAGTTCAAGCAGATATTTTAAAAGAAGATCAAGCGCAAAATACGTGTATCTTCTCTACCGAATTCGCCTTACGTTTAATGGGTGATGTACAAGAATACTTTATTGAGAAAAATGTTCGTAATTTCTACTCTGTATCTATTTCAGGGTATCATATTGCTGAAGCAGGTGCTAATCCAATTACACAGTTAGCCTTAACGTTGGCAAACGGATTTACTTATGTAGAATACTACTTATCAAGAGGAATGGACATCAATAAGTTTGGACCAAACTTATCGTTCTTCTTCTCAAATGGTATCGATCCTGAATATGCTGTAATTGGTCGTGTAGCTCGTAAAATTTGGGCAAAAGCCTTAAAACATAAATACGGAGCAAACCCAAGAGCACAGATGTTAAAATATCATATTCAAACTTCTGGACGTTCACTACACGCGCAAGAAATTGACTTTAATGATATTCGCACAACGTTACAAGCATTATATGCGATTTATGACAACTGTAACTCGCTACATACAAATGCTTATGACGAAGCGATTACTACACCTACAGAAGAGTCTGTACGTCGTGCCATGGCAATTCAGCTAATTATTAATAAAGAATTAGGATTGGCTAAGAATGAAAATCCTATTCAAGGTTCATTTATTATTGAAGAATTAACTGATTTAGTTGAAGAAGCGGTATTAACTGAATTTGATAGAATTACAGAACGCGGTGGTGTATTAGGTGCTATGGAAACCATGTACCAACGTTCTAAAATTCAAGAAGAGAGTCTATATTACGAGACCTTAAAACACACAGGTGAGTTCCCAATTATTGGGGTAAACACCTTCTTAAGTTCTAAAGGTTCTCCAACTGTTACTCCACAAGAAGTGATTCGTGCTACGGAAGAGGAAAAACAATTCCAAATAAAAACGAAAGAAAACTTAAACAAAGCACATGAAGATAAAATAGAACAACTTTTATCTGAAATGCAATCGGCTGCTATTAACAATCAAAATCTTTTTGAAAAATTAATGGATGCTACCAAAGTTTGTTCGTTAGGTCAAATTACTGCTTCATTATTTGAGGTAGGTGGTCAATACAGACGAAACATGTAAAAGGCAATGCCTTTAGATAAATATTTAAAGCCTCACAGAGATTTCTGTGAGGCTTTTTTATATTTTCGTCTTTTTAAAACCTTATCTATGAAAAAAATCTTTTTACTTTTTATCACAATCATTACTATTTCTTGTTCTAATGACGAACCTCTTATAGAAAAAATAGATTATGATGCAATTAATGAAACTGAAATTCAAGAGTATTTAACAAAGAATAACTTAGAAGCTGAGAAAAGCGATTCTGGACTATACTACATTATAAATAACGAAGGTACTGGTAACTCTCCTTCATTTAATTCTAATGTTACAGTTAACTATAAAGGGTATTTATTAAACGAAGAAATTTTCGGAGAAGATGATGAAGTAAGTTTTAATCTTTCTCAGTTAATTCCAGGTTTTAGCGAAGGTGTACAATATATTAAAGAAGGCGGAGATATAACATTAATTATCCCTTCAAAACTAGCTTATAAAGATGTTGAAAAAGGAAGTATTCCAGCAGGATCTGTTATAATATTTGAGGTAACTCTTCTATCTATCAATTAGTCAAAAAATATTCATATCCCTTTAGTATATATCACTATATAGCCTCACTTAGTTCTCTAAGCGAGGCTTTTTTTAGTACTCTTTATTGTTCCTTTTCTTACAAAAGAGTTTCTATTTATTAAAATCTTGTTTTAAAATAATAAAACGTTAAATAAAAACTTTACACGCAACCTTATGCACTATTCATTATCTAACCAATAACAGCTTAATAAAAACTCCAATAATTCTATGAAAAAAATATTTTCATTTACTATTCTTTCTCTTTTATTATTTTCTTGTAGTAGCGACGAAAAGGGTAATTTACCTGAACCTCCTTTAAATAATTTAGAACTCTATACTTTACCCGTAGTTGTACACATAATACATGATGGAGAAAATATAGGCGGTAGTTTTAACCTAGCAACCGAACGTATTAAAGAGCAAATTCAATCTCTAAATCACGATTTTAGAAGAACAGCAGGGACTTTAGGAGAAAACAATTCTCCTATTAGTAGTGATTCTTTTATTCAATTCAAACTTGCTGAAATAGACCCTAACGGAAATCCAACTGATGGAATTAATCGCATCAATTACTACGATGAAACTCCAGAAAGAGGTGATAAAGACAGGTTTGATTGGTTCCCAGAATTTAGGTATTGGAATCCTAATAAATATATCAACATTTGGGTTTATGGTGGATATCCTCCCAACACATTTGCTGGTGCAGCCTCTTTTCCTTCAACTGATTTACCTGGAATAGAGGATGAATTAAAAACTATTGGTGATGGTATTTTAATTAACGTTCATCACTTTGGAAAATCTGATGTTACTGGAGGTCTTAATCTTGGTAAAACGTTAACTCACGAAATGGGGCATTTTTTAGGCTTATTACATATTTGGGGCGCTGCTCTTGAAGGAAAACCTTGTTATGAATATGACGATTTTATTGAAGACACTCCACCTGTAAGTAGTTCTATTAACGGTTGCGACGGAGCTATTCCAAAAGCCTGTGACGGACAACCTGCTCCTGTAAACAATTACATGAACCTTACTGACGATAGATGTATGAATGTATTTACCAAAGGACAAATTAAACGAATGAGATATGTGCTTGAACATGCAGAAAGGAGAAAAACTTTAACTACTTCTAATGTAATAAATAGGTAACTTATTACTTATAGAGCAGTTTAGTTTTCAAAATACATTCAGAAAATTTCATAAAACTATTTTGTTTTCAACACTTATTTCAGAACCTTCTAGTAAAAATACAGAGCTAGGTTTTTGATTCTGTAAAAAAGAAAAGTGCTCTCCATAAGTAGCAGAAAAATCAACATCTATTTTATAATCTATCACTGGATAATACTTCCAAGTTGGATGCTTCACTTCATACTCAGTTGTTCCATTTTTATCCTTAGCATATCCCCAATAATGCTCTGCTATGAATTCAATTTCAGTATAGAGTTTAATTGGGGCTGATTTAGATTTACTTTCAACTGAAACCGAATTTCTCTTTTTGTTTATGTTCCATTGATAAGACACTTTAAACATATCATCTTTTTCAACCCAACTATGTTTCATAGGTAATGTTTGGTAGTTTTCCTTATAAATTGTGTTTGCTACTAATGTGATTGCCGGTTTTGGTACTATCTCTTTTATAAAAACTACCCCTCTTTTACCTTCTCTTTTCACATAAAACCGAAGATTAACTTCTTCAAAATTTACATGAAAAGGAATTTTTACCCCTAATAACTTTGTATTTAAAAACATGAAACCAACAACACTTATGTAACATTTGTTTTCATAAAAATCTAATTCAGTTCCTTTAGGTATATAACCTTTTAATACTTCTGGATTAACCTCATAATTCACCATGACCAACTTTCGCCATTCTGCTTTTAAAAAACTCATATAATTCATTTTTTTAATTAATTCACAAACCTTATAAGTATTTTACTTATGAGGTTTACTTCCTCTTTTTCTAATTTATTAAGCAATTTCCCTTAATTATTCTCTTATCTATTTAGTTTTAACTTTTCCATTTTACTTGCTTTTCTACCTTTCAAAAAGAAAATGATAAAGAAAATCATAACAATTCCCAAGTAAATAGAAAAGCCTCCAATTTTAGCACTTAGTGCTTCAACTAAGCTTTTATAATTTGTTAGACTATAAACTTGAATAATTCTTAATGCAAACCCTATGTTTAATAGGTAAAAACCAATTTTAAATAGCTTGTTCGTAGCAAATGCTATTTCTTGTTTTTGATTAAAAATATCTAACATAAAAATCTTACTATTTTTAAATAAATGCTGAGAAACAAAAGTTGTTAAACCAATACTAATAGGTAAATAAATTAAATACGCTATTAATTCTAAATTTCCATTCATACTATTACTTTTTTAAATGCTTGTGAATTAAATGAACCATATAAATATTACTAAAATGTAGTATTCCAATAACTAATAAAATAAAACTGAACCTTAAACATAACTCTACCAATAAAGTATTTATGCCTTCTATTTCATTTATAGAGTTTAAGCTCCAAATAGCCAATCCTATGTTTAAGCAGTAGTATACAACAAGTAATGTGTTATTTATTGCGTTACCAGTTGACAAATCATCAGGAAAATAATTTTGTATGTAGATTTTTCCATTTTGAAAACAAAAGCTACCTACATAAAAAACAACTGCTATAGAAAAAGTTAAATAAGATGTATAAGTGAGTAGTATCATTTCGCTAACATTGATTTTAATTTTTCTATAAAAAGAGTTAAGAATAAAGCCAATATTACTGGTGTAGTATATAGAATATATTTCATAATTAAAATCTCTTTTTCTTTTTCATAGACTACAGTGAAAAATATAATTAGAAAATAACAAAGCACAGTGGCTAAGTAAACTATCTGAGAAAATTTTAAGTATCTATTCATCTCATTCCACAGATATAGTGTAGTAAAGCCAAATAGTATTTGGAAAAAGCCTAAGGGTATAGCCAATAATGCTGCAATTGCTAAACAATCACTCTCAATTACACCTAATATTAGTAAAATAATGAAAGGAAACATTAAAACTCTGTTAATCCAGCTTATTACACATATTGTATATTTCATATTTTCAGAAATTACTGAAAGTTTATATTTAAATTTTTTTACTTTTTTATCATTTTGGTAAAGTTAGATAACAACCAATGCTCATCAGCTTTAATTGCTTTCTCCAAAATACCATTTACTGTTTTAGTGACTGATGATAAATCATTCATCACTTTTTTAAAGGCTTCTGCTTCTTCTGAGTTTTCTTTAACATCCTCTTGTAGTTCATCTAACACTTTTAAAACAGGTTCAATTTCCCTTTTCTTACGCTCTTTCGTTACCTGCTTAAATAGCTCCCAGATATCCTTATCTGCCACAAAAAATTCTTTTCGTTCTCCAACTACAAACTCTTTACTTACGATTCCCCAATCAATTAAAGCACGAACATTCATGTTTACATTACCCCTAGAAATTTTTAGGGTTTCCATAATTTCATCAGCAGAAAGAGGCTTTGTAGACACTAACAGCAACGCATGTACTTGTGCCATGGTCTTATTAATACCCCAGCTGGTAGCTAAACTACCCCAAGTATGAATGTATTTTAATTTTGCGTCTTCTAATTTCATATCACAAATATATAACAAAATATGAAACTTTCAATAATTACTGAAAATAAAATATTTTAAATTTTTATTTAATCTCTTGTAATAATTTTACTTTTCAGAATACCTATCAAGAAAACCAAATTTTGAGTAACGATTTTTATATAACATCCATTTTACCACATGCTGGTATTATTATTAAAATATGTAGAGCTTACACAGACTCTCAAGAAGATTTTGAAGACTTTTATCAAGAAGCTTGTTTACAAATATGGAAAAGCAGAGATGCTTTCCAAAACAAATCGAAATGGTCTACTTGGATTTACAGAATTACGCTAAATGTTTGTTTAACCTTAGCGAAGAGAAATGCTAAAAAAGAATATTCTTTAGAGAAAACTCCCAATTTATCAGAAGATAATAAAGCTTTTCAAAACGAAGATTTAAACTTGTTATACGATGCTATTAAAAAATTATCTGAAGTCGACAGAGCGATAATTTTACTGCATTTAGAAGAAAATCCTTACAAAGAAATTGCTGCAATTATTGGAACTAGCGCTAACAATATTGCAGTACGCATTAACAGAATTAAAAAACAATTAAAAATATTATTAGATGGAAAAATCAATTGAAAAAAGATGGAATGAAGCTTTTCTTGACGAACAATCATTAATAGCTCCAAAAATTAACGACATATACAACCAGAAGTCTAAATCGGTCATTAACAAAATTAGAAGAACCTACGAGTTTGACAATAAAGGGTTACTTCCTATGGCAGGAATAGTAGTTATTGGAGGTATCCTTTTATCTGAAACTATTATTGCGGTTTACGGCGCTTTTTTAATCTTGAGTTTGTACTTTTTTAATACAAGATTGTTAAAAAGATTTAAAACCATTGATGTTAAATCTGACAACCTAACGTATTTAAAAAATTACAGAAGTGTAATTAACTCGGTATCTAAAGCTACAAAAAAATTATTCATTTTTGCCATTCCTCTAGCTATTGTATCAATTTTCGCATTGGCCTATGGGGTAAAAGAGCAAAGCTTTTTATCTAACTATATTTCTAGCGAAACTTCCTTTATAGGCATCTTAAGCGTTGGACTTATGGTAGCTATAGCTACTGCAATGATTGGTTATTTTGTATATACCATTTCAACCAAAGTTTTATATCACAGCCTTATTTCAAAGCTCGATGATATTATTAAAGAATTGGAAGAATTAAAAAATTATTAATCAATTATAAACCAGAGTTGTTATTAACAATTCTGGTTTATTTTTTTGTTCTGGTTCGTTTACGAAGTTTAAAAATTCTATCATCGTAATAGGTTTTCAATTCGGCTACAAATGACATTGGATTTTCATAGGTTGTTAAAACTTTATATGTATAACTCTCTAATAAATCATTCAATACTTTTTCTAATCGCTCAACTTCTTTTACTAAATATGAAGTACTATTGGTTGTTTTTTGAATTAGCGAAATATCTTTATCAAAACATATAGTCGTATTACCTCCAAAAATATGCGCATGAAAAGCTTCTAACTCTTCTAAACTTCCGTTCTGGTATATTTCAATAAGTTTTGTGGTAGTTTCTGTCGCTTTTTGTTGTTCGTTTTCTTGCATCGAAAATTTATCAGGGTGTACATACAACATCGCTTCTTTATACAATCTTTTCTTCTCTTTTTGATACTCTCTTTCTTGTGTTACTCGTTCTTTTGAAACAGGAACGACTTGAATAACTTCCTTATAATTTTTACCTTTTCTTTTTTGTGCTAACCTTTTTTCTTTCTTAGCTTTTTTTTGTTGCTTAAACAACATAACCAACTCCCTTTCTTCTACAAGTAAATCAGAAATCTCATTACGTAATGATTGTTCAAAAGGAAATAACTTAGTTTCAACGGAAGTAATTTCAGTCTCAAGGTTTTTAATTCTCTCTTGCAGTCTTGAAACTTCATCTGATTTAGATTCTGTAGGAAAGTTTTCTTTACTCATATGTAATAAACTTATCGCTTCCTTTGTAAAATAGTTAATCCTACTCGTATTTTTTCATACGGAACTTTTTCTCCTAAAAACTCAAAATAGGGTTTTAAAGTTGTTTCGTTTTTCAATACTTTTTTTGCATTTGCAACAAGTGCTAAAGTATCAGCTTCAATAAATTCATCTAAACTCACATCTTTTCCTTCTAAATATAGCTTGGATAAATGAGAAAAAATGGTGGTGGGTTTTAATCCTCTATTTTCAGCTATTTCATCAACCGTAAACCCTTCTTTATACAACTTAAACGTTTCTAAAGTAGTGTCTTTTTTAGTTCGTTTCTTTTCGTTTAAAAAAGTTTTAATCTCTTCCATAAACTCAGCCCCATAAACTTCTAGTTTTCGTTGCCCTACTCCACTAATGGCTAAAAACTCTTCGTCAGATTGTGGTCTTTCGTTTTCTATTTCTCTAAGAGTCGCATCATTAAAAACTAAATATGCTGCTATATCTTCTTCTTGAGCAATACGATAACGTAATTTTCGCAAACGTTCAAATAACGTATCCTTAACTGCTTTTTTCTTTTTCTCTTTTGTTACCGTTTTTACTTCTTTTGTAAACTCTACTGGTGTTGTTAATTGTACTTTTTCACCTTCAAAAAGCACTTTATTTGAGAACTCCGTTAGTTGCAAACTATTATTTAAATGAAAAGCAATTTGACAATACCCTTGATTTGTTAACTGAATTAAATAGTGTTGCCAATCTCTCCAAGAAATATCATTACCTACACCATAGGTTTTTAGCTTATCGTAATTCTTATCTAAGACGGTCGCATTTTTGGCTCCTCTTAATACATCAATTACGGTTCCCATAGCTTCTTTTCCTTGTAATCGATAAATAGCTGAGAGTCCTTTTTGCGCAATAACAGTACCATCAAAAAACTGTGGCGGGTTTTTACATACATCGCAATTCCCACAGTTTTCTTCTATGAGTTCTCCAAAATAGCTCAGCAATATTTTTCTTCGGCAAACCGTGGCTTCAGCGAATTGCTTCATCCTTTCTAATTTTGCCTCTTGCACTTCTTTATTTCCTGTTTTTTCAATAAACTGGCGTAACTGTATAACATCTGCATAACTATGAAATAATAAAGCTTTTGCTGGTAAACCATCACGACCTGAACGTCCAATTTCTTGATAATATCCTTCTATATTTTTAGGCATATTATAGTGAATTACCCAACGAACATTCGATTTGTCAATTCCCATTCCAAATGCAATGGTAGCACAAATTACCTCGCAATCATCTTTGATAAAATCTTCTTGTGTTTGGGCTCTTTCTTCAAATGATAATCCAGCATGGTACGCTTTTGCATCGATGTTATTTTGTTGTAATTTACTAGCTAGTTGCTCTGTAGCCTTTCTACTCAAACAATAAATTATTCCTGCTTCATTAGGTCTTTTCTGAATAAATTTGATGATTTGCTGCACTCTATCGTTTGCAGGACGCACTTCTAAGGCTATATTCTCTCTATTAAAAGAACTAATAAACTGTGTAGCATAAGGTACAGCTAACTGTTCTAAAATATCTTGTTGCGTAGCTTTATCTGCAGTTGCTGTTAAGGCTACAATTGGAGTTTCTGGTAGCGACTTTTTAAGAAATGCTAATTGTTTGTATGAAGGACGAAAATCGTGCCCCCAAGCAGAAATACAGTGCGCCTCATCGACTGCTATGCAACTTATGTAAGATTGGTTCAATACATTTTGGAGTAATGATAAACTTTCTGGTGCTACATATAATAGTTTTATGCTTTTTGAAGCTATTGCATCGAACACTTCTTGCTGCTCTTGGGTAGATTGACTACTATTAAAAAAAGTTGCGGGAATTCCGTTTGCTTTTAAACTATCTACTTGATCTTTCATCAAGGCTATTAACGGAGAAATAACTAAAGTAACTCCTTCAAAAAACAAGGCTGGTAGTTGATAACAAATAGACTTTCCTCCTCCTGTTGGCATAATAACCAACGTATCTTTTTTTGCTAATATATTTTCAATAATAGCTTGTTGCTCTAAACGAAAACTATCGTATCCAAAATTTACCTTTAATTTTTCTAACAATTCTTGTTCTGTAATCTGCATCATTTGGCAAAAATAGGAATAAAAAAAGCGCAGAGTTTAAACTCTACGCTTGATCTTATTTTTAGTTATTATTACTTAATATCTTGTAACAACACCTCAACTGCTTTTTTTAATTGAGCATCTTCTCCTCTATCCTTCCATCCTGGTGCGTTTTTTACTAAATAATCTGGTACTGCTGGGGCCTCGTTCTCCATATTCTTTCCAGATTTTTTCACATACCACGCTCTAAATGGCATACGAATATACCCGTTTTGCAAACGTTTACCTCCTGTAGAAATTACTGCTCCAAAAGTTGGTTGCCCTACTAATTTTCCTAAACCTAAATTTTTGAACGCGTGCGAGAAAATCTCTGCATTTGAATAACTATTTTCATTACATAAAGCTACCATAGGTTTTGTGTTTACAGATAAAATAGCTCGCTCATTAAATGGATAATTTCCTTTAAATTTCTGATGATTTTTTAAACTTTTAGCTGCTCCTCTTGGTACTGTATATGCATGTTGGTCTACATTTAATACCGCCATTAATCGGTCTGTAGTCCAACCACCACCGTTATAACGTACATCAATTACAATTCCTTTTTTACCATACCCACTTGCTTTTAGTTCACGTTCAAAACGCTCAAAACTTGGCATATTCATTCCTTGAATATGAATATATCCTAATTGACCATTTGAATACTCATCTACCAATTTCTTTCTAGAATTTACCCATTCTTCATATTGCAGCCTTCTTAACGATCTTTCTGGACGTAACACTACATCTTTACCATTATCTAAACTCAATAAAATCTCTTTTGATTGTGTATTCTTTAGTAAACTGTAAAAATTCGTATTCTTTTTAATTTCTTGTCCATTAATAGCTGTAATAATATCTCCTACTTTTAATTTACTTGTAGATTTATCTGCTACTGAATTTGGTAACACATAAGATACCTTAACTCCTTTTTTAGTATTCTCTACTTCTAATCCTAATACTCCAACCTTATCATTTGTATTTCTTGGCGCACTTCCACGGTAGCCCATATGACTCGCGTTTAATTGTCCTAGCAACAAATTAAACATATATGTGTAATCTTGTTGTGTAGTTGCTGACAATACCCATGGCTTATATTTTTTTACCAAGGCATTCCAATTATAACCATGAAATTCTGGATCATAAAAGCCAGTGGTCAATGCTCGTATACCTTCTTCAAAAACCTGCTGAAAAACTTCGTCTCTGTGAGTAGTGTAAGTAGCAGTGTGTGGTAATCTTGTTACCTTATCTGATTTTGTGTTTAATTCAGCTAATCTTCCTTTTGAAGTAAAGTAAATTTTCCCTTTATTTTCAGTAAAGTTTCTTGCGTTGGCTACACCTTTAACTAATTTTGGTTTGCTACCGTCCCATTTAACTTTATATGTACTTCTTTTTTCTGTAGCAGGGTTAGTTGCTGAAAAATAAATAAAATCACTATCAGCACTAAATACTGGACTATACTCATCATCTTGTAAAGAAGTAACCTGTACTAAGCGATCATAAATTTTGTCCTCATCTATTTTTACTACTACTTCTTTTTTCTTCTTTTTCTTTCCTTTTTTTGCTTCTTTCTCTTTAGAAGGTTCTATTTTCTTCTCAGGATAATAAGATCCTTCCTCGTGGTCTAACTTCGATTTCTCCCAATCAGACTTTTCTAACCAGACCATCCATACATCATAATTAATTCCGCTTCTGTTTGATAAAAACGCTAACTTTTTTCCGTCAGCACTCCAAACTGGATTACGGTCACTTCTTGGATGCATAGACACATTCATTTTGGTAGATGGTTTTTCAATTGACTGAATAAAAATTTCACTATCAAAATTTAAATCTTCTTGAGAATAGGCTATGTATCTACTATCTGGACTCCATGAAACTCCCTCTGCTGCTGCCCATGAGTTAGAGTATTCTTTAGCATTTGTTATTTTACCTTTTTTAACATCAGCAATCATTAAAATTCCTCTTCCTACTTGGTAAGCTATCTTCTTTCCGTCTGGAGAAACTAAGGAATATTCTATATCTTCTTTGTTATTGGTAAGCTTAGTAACTTTTGTTTTTAAACTACGGTGTAATCCTACTAAAGTATCTGTAGAAACGGCACTATACAATTGATAAACTCCATCTCTATCAGAAGAAAAAACAACTGTTTTATCGTCTAACCACTGTGGATTAATATCTCTATAAGGATGCTTGCTTACATTGTTTGAACGCTTCTTTTCCTTATTGTTTTCCTTAACAAAGATTTCTCCATTAATTTCTAAAGCTACATTTTTACCATTCGGTGAAACCGCATAATTACTAATGTTTCCTGAAACTGTTTTGGTTTCTTCTTCTTCAAAACGATTGTCTGAAACAATATCTAAATTAACTTTTTGAGTTTTCCCATTTACTAATTTGAACGTATCAGCTCCACTAGTATAAACAATTACCCCGCTGTTACTTACCGAAAATGTCTGTACACCATCTTTAGTTTGTCGCGTTAATTGAGTAGCTGTTCCACCAGCAGTTCCATTTGATGAAATTGCTTGCTTATAAATATTATAACGTCCACTTTTTGCACCTATATAATATAAATTTCCGGCTGCATCCCAAGCTGGAGAATGATCGTTCTTATTACTTGTTGTTATTTGGTGATATTTTTTTGTTTCTGTATTGTATATCCAAATGTCACGTTGTGCAGAACCAGCATAATCTTCACGTGCAATACGACATGCTCCTTTGGTAAAAGCAATTAATTTTCCACTTGGTGATACGGAAGCCATTTCTCCATAAGCAGTTAATAAACGACGTGGTGTTTCTCCTTTTTTATTAACTACATACATTTGTTTATCCCACTCTGGACCTCTTAATACACGGCCTGTAGTAAATACAACATCTCCTTCTTTTGTCCAATCCGTAGGTGTATTTGTTGTTGGATAATATGTTAACTGTTTAGGAACTCCTCCTTTTACTGAAGTTACAAATACATTATCATTTCCTTTTCTATTTGATGAAAATGCAATTTCAGTTCCATCTGTACTCCAAACAGGGTTGCTTTCGTAACCTTTATGAATGGTCAACCTTTTTGTTTGCTGATTGTTAAAGTTATATAGCCAAATATCGCCATAATAACTGAATGCCATTTGAGAAGCATCAGGGCTTATCACAGGCTTACGAATTAACGTATGTTGCGCAAATAAAAAATTACTTGCTATTAAAGCCACCCCTAAGAATATCTTTTTAGTCATGTTGTTTGATTTTTTAAATCCCCAAATTACTTCATTATGACTAAAACTCTAATAAAATTAGGAATATATTAACAGTTCTTAACAGTTTTCACAAAATCACCAATTCCTTCAACTCCCTTTTTTTCTAGCTCTTTTATAAAAGCTGAACCAATAATTGCTCCGTTTGCATATTCACAGGCAGTAGAGAATGTTTTATGATCTGAAATACCAAAACCAACAATGAGCTTACTTTGTAAATTCATTGTTTGAATTCTTTTAAAATAATTGATTTGTTCTTCAGAAACTTCGCCTTTAGCACCTGTAATAGATGCTGAAGCAACTACATAAATAAAAGCATCTGATAAAGAGTCTATCTTACGGATGCGTTCATCTGAAGTATGCGGTGTAATTAAAAACACATTCGTAATTCCGTAGTTTTTGAATAACTGTTGATAATGGTTCTCGTATTCAACCATAGGTAAATCGGGAATAATGACAGTATCAATTCCGCAATCTTTTACTTTTTTACAGAATTTATCTTCTCCATATTTAATAATTTGGTTCAAATAGCCCATTAATACCAAAGGCGTTTTATTTGAATCTTTAATCGACTCTAATTGCTTAAAAACAACATCGAGATTCATGCCATTTTTCAATGCTACATCACTACTATGCTGAATAGTAGGACCATCAGCCAATGGATCAGAATATGGCAAACCTACTTCTATAAAATCTACACTGTTTTTACCTAACTCTTCAATAATTTTAGTTGTATCGTCTAATTTTGGAAAACCTGCTGTAAAAAAAATTGATAGTAAATCGTTTTCTTTTTGATTGAATATATCTTGAATTGAGTTCATTTCTAATAGCTTTTAGCCATTAGCCAGAGGCTATTAGCTTAAATGTTTTATATACGTTTCTAAATCTTTATCTCCTCTACCTGATAAATTTACCACCACAACTTGATCTTTTTGTAAATTCATTTTCGGTAATACTGCCAAGGCATGCGCACTTTCTAACGCAGGAATAATTCCTTCTATTTTTGTTAGCTCGTAGGCTGCATCTAAAGCTTCCTTATCAGTAGCATTCATAAACGTTGCGCGTTCTGTTTCATGTAAATAAGCATGCAAAGGACCAACTCCTGGATAATCCAATCCTGCTGAAATCGAATACGGTTCTACAATTTGTCCGTACTCATCTTGCATTAAAATGGTTTTACTTCCATGAATAACTCCTACTTCTCCTAATTGTGATGTCGCAGCACTTTCTCCAGAATTCACTCCTAATCCTGCTGCTTCAACTGCGATTAATTCCACTTCTTCATCCTCTAAATAATGATAAAAAGCACCTGCAGCATTACTTCCTCCTCCTACACATGCTATAATAGTATCTGGATTCTCTTTACCTGTTTGTTCTTTTAGCTGTACTTTCATTTCTTCTGAAATTACTGCTTGTAAACGTGCTACCATATCCGGATATGGATGTGGCCCCACTACAGAACCTATTAAATAATACGTATCTGGGTGTTGAATCCAATAACGAATCGCTTCATTGGTGGCGTCTTTTAAGGTTTTACTTCCACTCGTTGCAGCGACTACTGTTGCTCCTAGCATTTTCATACGTGCTACATTGGGTGATTGACGTTTAATATCGGTTTCTCCCATAAAAACAACGCACTCTAAGCCCATTAATGCACACACTGTTGCTGTAGCCACTCCATGCTGACCTGCCCCAGTTTCTGCTAAAATTTTAGTCTTCCCTAAATGTTTTGCTATTAAAATCTGACCAATGGTGTTATTTACTTTATGCGCTCCTGTATGATTTAAATCTTCTCGCTTTAAATAAATAGTCGCTCCGTATTTCTCTGATAATCGTTTTGCTAAATACAACGGACTCGGACGACCAACATAGTGTTTTAATAAGTCTTTATATTCTTGCTGAAAAGTTTCAGACTCTATAATTTGTATATAATTGTCTTCTAACTCTTTTACATTTGGGTATAACAATTCTGGAATAAATGCTCCTCCAAATTGTCCGTAATACCCGTTATTATCTGGTTGAAATTTCATATGATTAGCTTTTAGCTGTTAGCTTTTGGCAATAAGCCTTAAACTGTTCTATTTTTTTTACTGATTTTATCCCTGGCTTTGTTTCAAACTTACTGTTCACATCAATGGCATAACAATGCTTAGATGCTGACGTTTTAAAAAACATGGTTAACTCATCTACTTCTTCCAAACCTATTCCACCGCTTAAGAAGTACCCTTTTGTTGAGTTATAATCTTTTAAAACTTGCCAATTAAATGTTATCCCATTTCCTCCTCGCTCTTTTCCTTTAGTATCAAACAAAAAGTAATCAACTACTTCTTCGTACGGTTTTAAAAGCTCAAAATTGAATGCTCCTTTAATTCCAAATACTTTTATGATTTCTACTTTTGGTAGATGTTGTTTTAACTCATTAATATACGCTACAGATTCATCTCCATGCAACTGAACTGCTTCTAACTGATATTCTTCAACTAATGAAACTACTATTTCTACATATTCATTTACAAAAACGCCTACTTTTTTGATTCCTTTGGGTAGTTTCGGAATGATACCTTCAAAATTTCTTGGAGATTTTTCATAGAAAATAAAGCCTAAATAATCAGGTTGTAATTCAGCTACTTGCTGAATATTTTCTACAAACTTCATCCCGCAAACTTTTAGTTTCATATTATCTAATTTGATCGATAAATTCTTGACATGCTTGTCCAGGGTTATCTGTTTTCATAAAATTTTCTCCTATTAAAAAACCATGAAAACCATGTTCTTTTAACCCCGTAATAATTCTTGGATCAGAAATTCCGCTTTCAGAAACCTTCACAACAGTATCAGGAATTTGATTTGCTAAGTTGATAGAGTGTTCTAAATCAACTTCAAATGTTTTTAAGTTTCTATTATTAATTCCTATAATTTTATTGTCTAAATCTCCTATTTTATCTAAGTCTTCTTGTGTATGTACTTCGTACAATACCTCTAAACCTAAGTCTGTAGCTAACTGTCCGTAATTTTTCAATTGTTCTGGCGTTAAACAAGTAGCTATTAGCAAAACAACATCAGCTCCAATAGCTTTTGCTTCCACGATTTGAAATCCGTCAACAATAAAGTCTTTTCTCAAAATTGGTTTTTGTTGGTTGATAATTCTCGCTTCCATCAAATCTGCCATCGTTCCTCCAAAGAAAGAAGTATCGGTTAAAATAGATTGTGCTGCTACATTAGCATCTAAATATCCGTGGGTTACTTCTGCAACTGTTGACTTGTCATTGATAATTCCCTTGGAAGGTGATTGACGTTTAAACTCGGCTATAATTCCTGTTGAATATGGCTCTAACAATGATTTTTTTAACGAGATTGGTTGTCTTTTAAAATTTGGACTCTCCACCAGTTTTTTAACAGCAACCTCAGCTTTTATTTTTGCTACTTCTTGTTTTTTAAAGGCTATTATTTTATCTAGTATTGTCATATCAATTATAAATTATGATTTTTTAATTATGAATTACGAATTGTCTTTTGGATGCTTCCTATTATTTTAAGTATTTCCTCTGTATCATTTAAAAATGATTGTGCTGTATCTTTTGAAAGAAAACCAGTGTCTTTTAACAAACGAATCCAATAATGTGTTTCTCTTGCTTCTTTATATGCTATGGTTAGTTTAGCATAAAAATCTTTTCTGCTCTGCCCACCAATTGCTTCTTCTATATTCGCTCCAATTGATGTACCTGAACGTAATAATTGTTTACTTAAAACGAACTCCTTTCTCTCTTGTGATAAATGTTTGTACAAGTTCACAGTTCTCACAGCAAAATCATAGCTCTTTTCCTGAATAATATTACCCTTTTTCATAATTAACAATTTATAATTCGTAATTACTAATTCGTAATTAATTTATTTAAACATTCTTTCGCTTTTAACCCTAATAAAGAGTCTTTTGCTTCTTCAAAAGCAGTTTCAAAACTCTTCTCTTTATCAAAGGTTTTTAAAGCAAAAGCAGCATTGGTTAATACCACATTGTTTTGTGCTTCTGTTCCTTTTCCATTTATAATATTCACAAATATTTCGGCAGCTTCTTTCACTGTATTTCCTCCAAAAATAGCAGATGGAGCAATTTGTCGTTGTCCTAAATCGGACGGGGAAACTTGTTGCTCTGCTTCTTTTGTAAATAATTTAAAATCTCCTGTGAGTGAAATTTCATCATACCCGTCTAGTGCGTGTACCACCCCATAATTCACATTCGATTGCTGTAACATATAATTGTATACTCTTGCCACTTCTAAATTGAATACGCCCACCAACTGATTTTGTGGTCGACTCGGATTTACCAACGGACCTAACATGTTAAAAAATGTTTTTACTCCTAATTCTCTTCGGATGGGAGCCACTACTTTCATCGCTGGATGAAATAATGGCGCGTGTAAAAAACAAATATTCGTTTCTTCTAACTGACGCTTTAAAGTTGATTCATCGTTTGTAAAGTTATACCCTAAAAACTCTAACATATTGGATGATCCTGATGCTGAAGACACTCCATAGTTACCGTGTTTTGCAACTTTATGTCCTGTTCCTGCTACGATAAATGAGGTTAATGTTGAAATGTTAAATGTGTTTTTTCCATCACCTCCTGTTCCACATAAATCAATGGTGTTAAAATCTGACAAATCTACTTTTATTGCTAATTCCAACAAAGCTTCTCTAAACCCTGACAATTCATCAACTGAAACTGGACGCATTAAAAACACTGTAATAAATGCAGCTATTTGCGAAGCATTATATTTTTCTTGTGCAATGTTCATCAACACTTCTTTCGATTGTTCTTTCGTTAATCGTTTTTGTTCAAATAAGGTGTTTAGTATTTTTTTCATTTCTCTTTTTATTTTTCTTAGAATGAAGCAGTTCTCTTATAACAAATTTCTTGCTCCGCTCGAAATGACATTATTTATTTACACTTTCTATAAAATTCTGAATCATTTTTTTCCCTTCTGGAGTTAAAATACTTTCGGGATGAAACTGTACTGCTTCAATTGTAAATTCTTTATGTCGCAGTGCCATAATACTTCCGTCTTCATCAATTGCTGTTATTTCTAATTCCTCTGGGAAATTGTTATGAGAGGCAATCCAAGAATGATAGCGTGCTGCTTCAAATGTTTCTGGAATACCTTTAAAGGTTGTAGTGTCTTTTTTAGTCACTTTCATTTCAGTAGCAACTCCATGAAACACATCATTTAAGTTTTCTAACTCCCCACCAAAAACTTCAGTAATTGCTTGCAGCCCTAAACACACTCCAAAAATTGGAATTTTACCTGCATAGGTTTTAATTGTTTCTTTTAAAATACCCGCTTCATCTGGAATTCCTGGTCCCGGAGATAAAATAATAGCATCATAAGTTTTTATTTCTTCTACAGAAATTTCATCGTTGCGATATACATCAGGCAAAGTACCCGTTATGTCTTCTACATAATGCACCAAATTATAGGTAAACGAGTCGTAATTATCTAATATTAATATGTTCATTTCTTTAGCTTTTGGCTCTTGGTTATTAGCAAAAAACTAACAACTAAAAGTTAATTTATATTTCTTCTGCTAACACTAATGCTTTTTTTAATGCTGCCAATTTGTTATTTACTTCTTGTAATTCGTTTTCTTCTTTTGAGTTGATAACGATTCCCGCCCCTGCTTGATAATACAACGTATTATTTTTACTTACAAAAGAACGAATCGCAATTGCTTGATTTACATTCCCGTTCAAACCGATAAACCCAACACATCCCCCATAAAACCCACGGGTTTGATTTTCATACCTATCAATTAATTCCATCGCTTTATATTTAGGAGCACCGCTCAAAGTCCCTGCAGGAAAAGTATCTCCCACAATTTCTATAGGGTTCCCCGTAATTTTACCTGTAACCGTAGAAACTAAGTGAATTACATGACTAAAATACTGTACCTCTTTATAAGTTTCAACTGTTACATTGGTAGCGTGTTTGCTTAAATCGTTTCGAGCCAAATCAACTAACATTACATGTTCCGCATTCTCTTTCGGGTCATTTGCTAACTCTTTTGCTAACTCCCTATCTTTCTCGTCATCTCCAGTTCTTCTAAAGGTTCCTGCAATTGGATTAATAATTGCCTGACCTTCTTCTATTTTAATTTGCGCTTCAGGTGAAGATCCCATCAACTTAAAGCTTCCGTAATCAAAATAGAATAAATAAGGCGAAGGGTTTATAGAACGGAGTGCTCTGTACACATTAAACTCATCTCCTTTAAATTGTTGCTGGAATTGGCGAGACAATACTAATTGAAAAACATCTCCTCTTTTACAATGTTCCTTTGCTTTGGTTACACTTTGCTTAAATTCTTCATCTGTTATATTCGAAGTTTCTTCTCCTTGAAAAGCAAAGTCGTATTTTGCAAAAGATTGAGAGTTTACCAAGTTTTCAATTTCAGATAATCGAGACTCTTCTCCTTCAGGAATATTTTCTATCAATATCATTTCGTTCTTAAAATGATTGATTGCTACTATAAATCGGAAAAAACTATATTGTAATAATGGAATTTCAGAAGGTGCTTTTTTAGAATTAAATCGAATAGTTTCAAAATATTGTACAGCATCAAAAGTAGTGTAACCATACAATCCATTAAATGATTTAATCTCCTCTGAACAATCTACAGAAATAACATCACTATAGGCATCAAACTTCTCATAAAAATCTCTTTGAATAGCTACTCTTTCTAATTCTTCTTTTTGGTAAGACAGTACTAGCTGATCTTCTTCTGCCTTAATTGTTACCAATGGTTCTATACATAAAAATGAATAGCTATTTTCTTTACTGTGATAATCTGAACTTTCTAACAGCAAACTATTTGCATATTTATCTCTTGTTCTTAAATACAAGCTAACTGGCGTAACCATATCTGCCAATTGTTTTTTTGCTATTGTTTTAAAAGTAATTTTTTTCATTTCATTTAATTTGTAAAAACAAAAAAGGCTTATCATGAGATAAGCCTTTTCGTTGTATTATAGATATAACAGTATGGTCTCACTAACGTAAGTTATGAGTTTTCCACCACCAGTTATTTAATTGTTGATTCATCATTATGCTACAAATGTATAAAGTGATTTTGATTTTACAAACTTTTCTTTCAAATTATTTATTACAACTAAAAAACAGTAAGCTTATTTGAGCAAACAGGCAACAACAAGTTTCATTTTAACACAAAAAAAATATTTATAGTTTTAATTTATAATTATATTTAATTTTTACCTTACAATTAAAAAACATTCCTCTGTTATTTGTACCAGAAATAAACCAAAAAGAATAGAATTAAAAAATATTATTATGTGTGGAATTGTATGTGCGTTTGATTTAAAACAACCTTCAGATAAACTGAGACCTCAATTATTAGAAATGGCTAAAAAAATTCGCCATAGAGGTCCAGATTGGAGCGGGATTTATAGTGATGAGAAGACAATTATGGCACATGAGCGATTAGCAATTGTTGACCCTGCCTCTGGACAACAGCCTCTATTTAGCCATGACCGTAGATTTGTTTTAGCTGCTAATGGAGAAATATACAATCATAAAGAAATAAGAAAACAACTTAAGGAACAACATGAGTTCTTAACAAAATCTGACTGTGAGGTGATTCTTGCACTTTATAAAGAAAAAGGTGTGGAGTTTTTAGATGATTTGAACGGAATTTTTGGTTTTGCCGTATACGATTCTATAACCGACGAATATCTAGTAGCTCGAGATCACATGGGGATAATTCCTTTATACATGGGATGGGACAAGCATGGTACTTTCTATGTAGCTTCTGAATTAAAAGCTTTAGAAGGAGTTTGTAACAAAATTGAAGTATTTCCTCCAGGTCATTATTACACACGTGAAGATGGTTTACAACAATGGTATTCTCGTGATTGGATGGAATATGAAGCTGTTAGAGACAACCAAACTTCTATTGATGAAGTTCGTGATGCGTTAGAAGCCGCTGTACATCGTCAATTAATGAGTGATGTTCCTTACGGAGTTTTATTATCTGGCGGTTTAGATTCTTCCATCACCTCAGCTATTGCTAAAAAATATGCGGCTAAGCGTGTAGAATCTGGTGATAAAGATGCTGCTTGGTATCCACAATTACACTCATTCTCTATTGGTTTAGAAGGGTCTCCAGATTTAGCTGCTGCTAAAAAAGTCTCTGAATATATTGATACTATTCATCATGAAATCACTTTTACCATTCAAGAAGGTTTAGATGCCATTCGTGATGTAATTTACAACTTGGAGACCTATGACATAACTACAGTTCGTGCATCTACCCCTATGTATTTAATGGCGCGTGTTATTAAATCTATGGGAATAAAAATGGTACTATCTGGTGAAGGTGCTGATGAACTTTTTGGAGGGTACTTATACTTCCATAAAGCTCCAAACTCTGAAGAATTTCACAAAGAAACTGTACGCAAATTAGACAAATTATATCAATATGATTGTTTACGTGCAAATAAAAGTTTGATGGCTTGGGGAATTGAAGGTCGCGTACCGTTTTTAGATAAAGAATTTATGGATGTTGCAATGCGTATTAATCCAGAAGATAAAATGATTAACGGAGAACGTATGGAAAAATGGGTATTACGTAAAGCTTTTGAAAGCTACTTACCTGAAGAAGTGGCTTGGAGACAAAAAGAACAGTTCTCTGATGGTGTTGGATACAACTGGATTGATACTCTAAAAGAAGTTGTAGAAGCTGCTGTTACTGATGAAATGATGGCAAATGCCTTACATCGTTTTCCCATCCAAACACCAAGAGCAAAAGAAGAATATTATTATCGTTCAATATTTGAAGAACATTTCCCTAGTGAAACAGCTGCTTTAACAGTACCCTCTGTTCCTTCAATTGCATGTAGTACACCTACTGCATTAGCTTGGGATAAAAGTTTTCAAAACCAAAACGAACCCTCAGGTAGAGCTATAAAAGCTGTACATGAAGACGCATACTAAGAAAAATTCTTAGTTTTTTTCAAATTTTAGTTGTGATTAAAATCTCGCTTTAGCGGGATTTTTTTATACAAAAACCTAAAACTTTGTTAAAGTAAATTCTTTGAATCATTTTTTATAGTAATAAGAACAATTTTAATAACAATTTCATTTATTTGATGTTAATTTTGTTCTTCCTCAAAAACCGAATTATTACTCATACTCCTCGTTTTTTTTAACAATCACTAAAACTTAGTATTATGAAGAAATTTGTATTTGGTTTGCTCTTTCTAGGTCTAACCATCCTAGTACATTCTCAAAATAATGGAGTCGCTAAAAATATTATTTTAGAACCTGTAACCATTAAACCATTAAACCTAAGCTATCTTAACGAGGTACAACACAAAGACACACCCGAGCTAGTCAAAAACCTAGAAAACGAAGCTGCTAGGTATGACATTACTGAAGACCCTATTTTTGATAGAGAGTTTGAAGCTTATGAAGTTATTTTTAGAACAAAAAAAGAAGGAGGAACAACTGGATTAATAACAGCTACTTACGATTCTAATGGTAAAATTATGAGTTCTATTGAACGTTACAAAAACATGCTACTACCTAAAGTTGTGAGAACTGCTATTATAAATAAATATCCCGGATGGTCTATACATAAAGATGTTTACCTTGTAACTTACAGAAACAATAGTAACTCAAAAAAAGTATTTAAAGTTCAAATTAGGAAAGATGAGAAACGAAAAAACTTAAAACTAGATTATGATGGTAATATTCATTAAGAAATGAGTTTCAATCATAACAGAACAAAAAGTATTTTACACCTTAAGTAAAATACTTTTTAAGTCTTTTCCCCTATTTACTAGGGGTTTTCCCTTTTTCCCTCAAAGCTAACAACTTATCCAGTTTCTATTTGTTAACTTTACATATGTCGGTTTATTTGATTCAACATATAACTAATAACAACACTGCTATTGATTTAGCTGTTGCCTTTTACTCTAAACTTCAACAGAATCTCGTTAAAAAATGTATTAACTGCTGGATTGACCGCAAAAAAAATAGTGTTTTTTATCTTATAAAAGCTCCTGACAAGAGATTTATACAAAAATTATATTATAAATCCATTAATTTACACCCTTACAAAATAACTCCTGTTAATAACCATTTAGTTTATGCCTTCCTAAAGAGTGTACGAAAACTTAAAGCGATACAGTCTAAATCATTATACCCTCCAAAAAAACATTCAGTAATTTTTCTAGCTCAAACATTCAATAAAAAAACATTTTTATTGAATAGAACAAAAGCTCTTGAGTCTTTATCGTTTAAAAAAGCTATTATCCAAAACTTAATCACCTCTTATAAAGGGCATCAAATAGAAGATAGCGAAAACATTATAGCTTCATTTCACTCTTTTAAAAATGCTTTGGGCTGCACGGTTTCTGTGTTAGATAAACTAAATAAAAGAGCAGACAATACTTCTACTAAAATTATTTTATATGCATCATTACATAACAATAAAGAAACCACTTTTACTCAAATAATTCCCAAGTTAACAAAACTACTTTATCTTATAAAAAAGAAAGAACAACTTATTGTTTCTTCAAAAACAATAAACATGCACCCTTCTCTTTCTAATTTAAAAAAAATTTACTGGTTAACTCCCGAAAAAGAGTCCTTCATATTGTCTTTAATGGAAATACTTTCAAAAAATTATCATAAACCTAAATTTAAAGTTTCTGATATCTGCACCTTAATGATGATGTCTAAAACTAAACTATATAGAAATTGTAAAGACATTACAGGAAAATCTATTAACCGACTCTTAAAAGAATTTCGACTCTTAAAGTCTATAGATTCCATAACAATGAGCTCTTCAGCTATAAACCAAATTTCAACAGATGTAGGCTTTAATAGTAGCTCTTACTTTTCCAATTGTTTTAAGAAAAAATTCGGTATCTGCCCTAAAGAACTCTCTAAACAAAAATACTCTTCCCTTTTTCCTTACAGCATACAACTATAAACATCTTGATAAAACTATTCAGTAATAAAAAAAGCATCCTGAAAATTCAGAATGCTCTTTAATTTACTTATCCTTTACCTTTTTTAATTTGGCGCAATATAAAAAGGAGATAAGTTTATTTTTGCATTTCTTCTAGCACCATAATAATTATAGTAACTTTTATTCTTTTCAATTGTATAAAATGAGTCTACATAATCATCATTATTGGCGTACCAACTATCAGGCATCGCTTGAATTATAGCTCCTGCTACTTGCCCTAAAACACTAACCCAAGGTTGCGTTGAAACTGTTCCTATTATTTGAAAAACACCATTTACAATAGCAGATACTAAGTCTTTATAATTAGTATTATCATCTTTTTCAAACAATTGAATATTTGCAGCTTGATATTGGTAATCATCCCAAAACAACATAACTTGATTTGGATAATAATCGGTATCATCATGATCCAAATAATACATAGGTATCACCTTAATTTCAGGATTATTATTATCATCTTTAATACCTGATGTTACCGCATACACTTCAGCAGCACCACTAATCCACGGCTCTTCATCGTCATTCAATCTAATTTTATCTAGTTTTGTAGTTTCTAAACCTGTACCTCTCGCAGATTGAGTATTCAAATCAAATGAAGAATTTAAAAACCTATTATTCTGAACTCCACTCTCTTGAAGATACTTATTCATGTAAGCTACTTCCTTTTTTAAAGTCTCAAAACCATCAGTCTCAATAACAATAACTGTTTGACTAGGGGCTTCTTTAGGGTCTAAATAAACAAGCTCCTTATTCATAGTGTAAGCCTCAACCTTAGTCCATGTTTTTTCATCTCCTTCTGGAGCATAAGAAAATAACACATCTGAAAAGTCACCCATGTTTTTTTCATTATGCATCCAAACTTCTAATATTTCAATCTTTTCAGGAGCAGCTCCTTTCGATGCTCTACCTTCTAACATCATAGTTTTAGATGACAACAATTTGTACGCTTTTTCAGTACTTACTAAATCAGATGTTCTTTCTAAAATTTTGGACATTGCAACACTTGGCTGTTGATTTTTCAACATTTCAACTGTAGCTTCTTTAAAACTTTGGTTTTTCATCAAATCAATAAACTGCATTGTAATTTCTTTCTTGTTTACTGAATTTGACAATTCTTCTTGAACAATGTTTTCAGGATTTTCAATTAATTCTTCTGAACTATTACAGCTCATAAATAACATTGAAGCAAATAAAGCTCCTAATAAAATTCGGGGGGTTTTCATTTTTTAAAAATTTTAATTTATTAATACTAAATTCAATATTAACAAAAAACACAACAAAAACCTTAAAAAATGTTAATTTTTTACATATAATTAACCAAATTGCTATTTAAAAATATTTTAAACACATTTTTTTAACACTAAACAAACAATACCCTAACCTAACTTTTATAAAACGTATTTAAAGCCATACAAGCAATTTTACTGAAAAAAAAATTACAACACCTACTCTACTTCCTATTAAATTTAATTTAAGAAGCTTTTTAGCCTTTTTAAGAGCTTTTTTTATTTTTAAAGCAACTGTTAATAAACTCTCGTAAAAACCGCTTAAAAACTTTATTTTAAGGTATAAAATTTGTAAATTTGTAAGACAACTACAGTCGCTTTCGAGCGATTTTTTTATGATAAAGATTTTAATTTAATTCTCTTTATAATGAGCGAAGAAAAAAAACATAATTATTCTGCCGATAGTATTCAGGCACTAGAAGGAATGGAGCACGTACGTATGCGCCCTTCCATGTATATTGGAGATGTTGGAGTGCGTGGTTTACACCACTTAGTATACGAGGTAGTAGATAACTCTATTGATGAAGCTTTAGCAGGTCACTGTGACGCAATTGAAGTTACTATTAACGAAGATAACTCTATTACCACAAAAGATAACGGTCGTGGTATTCCTGTAGGGATTCATAAAAAAGAAGGAGTGTCTGCTTTACAAGTAGTAATGACAAAAATTGGTGCCGGTGGTAAGTTCGACAAAGACTCATATAAAGTTTCTGGAGGACTACACGGGGTTGGAGTTTCTTGTGTTAATGCACTTTCTGATCATTTAACCGCAACCGTACACAAAGACGGTAAAATCTGGCAACAAGAATATGAACGTGGTAAGACTTTATATCCAGTAAAAACTATTGGAGAAACCGACTTTACAGGAACAATCGTTACCTTTTTACCAGATAAATCAATCTTTCAACAGACAACAGAATACAACTACGATACCTTAGCAACTCGTATGCGTGAGTTAGCATACCTAAATAAAGGTATTACTATTACGTTAACTGACAAACGCAATAAAGATGATGAAGGCAATGATATTGTTGAAACATTTCATTCTGAAGAAGGTTTATCTGAATTTGTTAAGTTCTTAGACGGAACAAGAACTCAAATCATCCAAGATGTAATTTCTATGGAAGGTGAAAAAAATGGTATTCCTGTAGAAGTTGCAATGGTATACAATGATTCATATGCCGAAAATTTACACTCATACGTAAACAATATTAACACACACGAAGGAGGTACACACCTATCAGGTTTCCGTCGTGGTTTAACTCACACATTAAAAAAGTATGCAGACGAATCTGGTTTACTTAAAAATGTAAAGTTCGAAATTGCTGGTGATGATTTCCGTGAGGGATTAACAGCAATTGTATCTGTAAAAGTAGCTGAACCTCAATTTGAAGGTCAAACAAAAACAAAACTAGGTAACCGTGAAGTAAGTGCTGCTGTATCACAAGCAGTTTCTGAAATGTTAACAGACTACTTAGAAGAAAACCCTAATGACGCTAAAACCATTGTTCAAAAGGTTATTTTAGCAGCGCAAGCGCGTCACGCAGCACGTAAAGCTCGTGAAATGGTACAGCGTAAAACAGTAATGAGTATTGGTGGTTTACCTGGTAAATTATCAGACTGTTCAGAAACTGATCCTGCTCAATGTGAAATTTTCCTTGTAGAGGGAGACTCGGCAGGAGGTACTGCAAAACAAGGTCGTGATCGTAACTTCCAAGCAATTCTTCCTTTAAGAGGTAAAATCTTAAATGTTGAAAAAGCAATGCAACATAAAGTTTTTGAGAACGAAGAAATCAAAAACATGTTTACTGCTTTAGGTGTTTCTATAGGTACAGAAGACGATCCTCGCGAGTTAAACTTATCTAAGTTACGTTACCATAAAGTAGTTATTATGTGTGATGCCGATGTTGATGGTTCTCACATTGCTACTTTAATTTTAACATTCTTCTTCCGTTACATGCGTGAAATGGTTGAACAAGGATATATTTATATTGCTACTCCTCCTTTATATTTAGTTAAAAAAGGACAAAAACGTGAGTATGCATGGGATGACAATCAACGTGATTTAATTGCTCAAAAAATGGGTGGCTCTGTAACTATTCAACGTTATAAAGGTCTTGGAGAGATGAATGCTGAACAATTATGGGACACTACCATGAACCCTGAGTTTAGAACATTACGACAAGTTACTATTGATAACTTAACAGAAGCAGATAGAATTTTCTCTATGTTAATGGGAGATGAAGTTCCACCACGTAGAGATTTCATAGAAAAGAATGCAAAGTATGCTAATATTGATGCATAAAATATTTTCTTAACTTTAAAAAAGCTCAATAATATTATTGAGCTTTTTTTTATTTTATATTTTTACCGTTTAAAACAACACCCTCATAATTATGAAAAAAATTCTTTTACCACTTTTAACTTTAATGGTAAGCTTTAGTGTTAAAGCTCAGGAGTTAGAAACTATTTTATTAGCAAAAGAAGATGCTAGCAAATTAACAAATGCTTATTTAGATCCTGCTATGAAAGGTTTTATTTACAGCATGAACAATGGTTGGTATCACACTGCTAAAGTTCATAAAAAATTTGGTTTTGACATTTCTATAGGAGCAAATGCATCTTTTATCCCTTCTGAGGATGAAATGTTTAATCTAACGAAAATAGGACTATCTAACAACACTACCTATAACCAAAACACTACAGCTACAGTTGCCGGAAGTAACTCGATAACTCCTGCTGAATTAACATACACAACTACTATAGATGGACAGCAAGTTGAAGCCAACTTTACTATGCCTGAAGGTATTAAAGAAGACCTACCAGCAAATGCTGTACCCGCACCATCTGTTCAGGTAGGACTAGGGCTTCCTTTTAAATTTGAAGCAATGCTTAGATATTCTCCTAAAGTAGGTTCAGACGATGTAAAAGGAGGATTATTTGGTATCGGTGTTAAAAAAGAAATCACAGATTGGTTCGGTCCAATGGACAAGACTCCTTTACATGTTTCTTTATTAGCCGCCTACACAAATATGAATGTAGATTATACTATTGGTGATGTAAATGGAGACATTGAAGCTAGAAATGCTGTTACAGAATTTAGATTAAATTCATATACTGTTCAAGCTATAGCTTCTTTAAACTTTCCTATTATCAATATTTATGGAGGTGTTGGATATAACGGAGGTAACACAAGCTTAGACATGAGAGGAGATAGTTTTTACGCGAACTATTCTGCGCCTTTAGGTACAGAAAGAGAGAATCTTGGAACAAACCCACTATCTCTTAGCTCTAGTTCTGGAAGTTTTAACACTACTTTGGGTGCTCGTTTAAGTTTAGGTTTCTTTAAAATCTTCGGAAGTTATACCTTACAAGAGTATAACTCTGTTAATGCAGGTATTGCTTTTAGCTTTAGATAAAACTCACTTTATAAAATGCATAATAAAAAAATCCTATTTAGCTAAATAGGATTTTTTTAATCTCTATATTCGCAGCTAATTTTTATTTTAACAAAATTTTAACCTCTTAATTTTTAAGTGTTATGAAAACAAAATTATTCTTATTATTTCTATTAACCTCTTTATTAGCGTCCGCTCAAAAGGCCCCTGATCACACACTTACTCTTGACAGTAAAATCAGTGACGTTTACCTGCACAACCTAACAGGAATCCCTGTAGTTACTACAGATGGTGCTGTATATGGAGTTAATGGTGAAACAGGTCAAAAAATATGGGAGTTCAAAGAAAGTGGTTTTATTAAAAACCTTAATGCTCTTGGTCAAGACGGAGGATCTTCTTTTAGTGAAGTAGCATTATCTCCATTCGGAAAATTTGATCAAACAATTTTCAACATCAAAACTGGTCATAAAATTTTAGACGAAAAGACCAATGGATACAAAGGAATTTTTGATAATAAGTTTGTTTTTGGTAAAAATGCTATTTTATTTTTTGCAAAAACTGATAAAACTGAAGCTAAGCTATTTTTAACTAGTATTGAAAATGATAACATCATTTGGGAAAGCTATATAAAAACCAATAAGAAATTAGGAAGCTTATTATTAGGAGGTGCAGGTGCTTATAACTTTATCCAAAACGAAGATAAAATTGCTTTTACAGCTGGAAAAACTGTTTTTTTAATTAACAAATCTGATGGTAAAGTTATATTATCAGAAAAATACGACGCTGGTAAATTGTTTTTCACAGAAGATAATAAGTCTTTAATCGCTGTTGAAAACAAAAGTAGTTCTCTAGTGGGAGGAGCTATTAAAGCTGGATTTACAATGGGATTATCTTTAATAGGTAAAAAAGTAATTGGTAAAGAACTTATTGCTTTTGATGTAAATTCTGGTAAAGAAGCTTGGAAAAAGCCTATTAAACTAGATGAAGGTTTTGTAGACTATCAATTTGAAGATGGAAAACTATTCCTTATCCATGAAGACGGAGCTAAATTATTTGATTACCACACAGGTAAAGAAGCTTGGAAAAAAGAATTCAAAAGAAAGAAAGTTAAAGGTATTGAAAAAACTGATGAAGGTTATATAGTTTACTATAAAAACAAAAAACATTTAGTAGACAATACAGGTAAAAAAGTATGGAAAAGACCCCAAAAAGTTATTAAAAATGTAGATTTCGAAGTAGACGATGAAGAAGAGTTTACTACATTCTCTTACGACAAGGGTACCATTTTCGTAACTCCATATAGAATTGAGTATTTTGAAAACGGAAAAGAAAAGAGAATTTACAAAATAAACTTAGATGGCAAAAGCGACAAACTTACTTTTGACAAAAAGAACAATAATCTAATTCTTTTGAGCAAAAAAAGGCTTTACATTTTAAACCCAGACAAAGGACTTGGAAAAGACCAGGTAAAAAAGATTGATTTCCATAATAAAAATGACATTAATCTTGTTGAACCAAGAGATAATGGATATTTCATTAATGGAAATTGGGAATATGTCATGGTAAACCTTGAAGGAAACCTTATTAAAAAAGAATATTTTAAACAACCAGGAGAAGGACTTCGTCATCTAAAAAACATTGGATCAGCAGCTATAGCACTTAATGGAATGGCTTCTCAAGTTTCTGGTGTTACAAATGCTGCTGTAGGTGGTACATTATATAGCACAGAAGCGTTTGTTGGTGAACAAAACCTATCAAGGAGAGGTAGCAACTTATACGACAAAGGATACAATCAATATCAAAACGGACAAGATATGATTGATATCGCTAATAAATTATGGGACGGAGACCGTTACAATGCTTTTAAAGGCACTAAAAATAATGCTTTCTTCTACGCTAACAAAGGAGGGAAAAAAGTATTAGTACAGGTTAACAAAGACTCTGGTGACACTGTTGAAACATATGAATTTGGTATAGATAAACCAAAATACAAAATTGACAAACCTGCTAAAAAGATTTATTTTTCTAAAGGAAAAGACTTAAAAATATTTAGCTACAACTAACAATATAAAACCTGTTGAAATATCAACGGGTTTTTCTTTTATATCCATAGTCAAATCGCTATTTTTGTGCATCTTGTGCGGATTCCGCACTTATAAACATAATTAATTACAAAAAAACATATATAAAATGAAAGTAACGGTTGTAGGAGCAGGTGCTGTAGGTGCAAGTTGTGCTGAGTACATTGCTATTAAAAATTTCGCTTCTGAAGTTGTTTTGGTTGACATTAAAGAAGGTTTTGCTGAAGGTAAAGCAATGGACTTAATGCAAACTGCTTCTTTAAATGGTTTCGATACTAAAATTACAGGAACTACAGGAGATTATAGCAAAACTGCTGGATCAGACATTTGTGTAATTACTTCAGGAATCGCTCGTAAACCAGGAATGTCTCGTGATGAGTTATTAGGAATCAATGCTGGTATCGTAAAATCAGTAGCTGCTAGTTTAGTTGAACAATCTCCTAATACAATTATCATCGTAGTATCTAACCCAATGGATACAATGACATATTTAGTACACAAAGCAACTGGATTACCTAAAAACAGAATTATTGGTATGGGTGGTGCATTAGACTCTGCTCGTTTCAAATATCGTTTAGCTGAGGCTTTAGAAGCTCCTATTTCTGATGTTGACGGAATGGTTATTGGTGGGCACTCTGACAAAGGAATGGTACCTTTAACTCGTTTGGCTACTCGTAACTCTGTTCCTGTATCTGAATTCTTATCTGAAGAAAGATTAGAACAAGTAAAACAAGACACAAAAGTAGGTGGTGCTACCTTAACAGGTTTATTAGGTACTTCTGCTTGGTATGCTCCAGGTGCTGCTGTATCAGGTTTAGTACAAGCAATTGCTTGTGACCAAAAGAAAATCTTCCCTTGTTCTGCTTTATTAGAAGGAGAATATGGTTTATCAGACTTATGCATCGGTGTTCCTGTTGTATTAGGAAGAAACGGAATTGAAAAAATCGTTGAAATTAACTTAAGCGAAGAAGAAAAAGCTGCTTTAACTTCTTCAGCTGAAGCTGTTAAAAACAACAATACTGCTTTAACTTTCTAATAAGTTAATACTGTATAATATAAAAATCCTGAGTAGTCTTATTACTCAGGATTTTTTTTATAAACTTTTGTTAAAATTCCTATAACTGTGTAAGATTTCGCTAATATAAACGTCTTTATAGTAGAGAAGCATTAGTAGTGTTTCTTTTCATAGTTTTTCATAGCAATTTTCCCACTTCATTCTTGAAGTGGGTTTGTTTTTATATACTATACAGCTTGCTGCACTACTTCAAACAATTCCCCTCCCTCACATTTAATCACCTTCTGTTTAAATTTCACAATTAATTGGTAGTCATGAGTTGCCATAAGAATCGTTTTTCCACTTTGATGAATTTCATTTAACAACTCCATTACTTCTAATGAAGTTTTTGGATCTAAGTTCCCAGTTGGCTCATCTGCTAAAATTAATTCAGGATCGTTTAATAATGCTCTTGCTATTGCTACACGTTGCTGTTCTCCTCCTGACAACTCAAAAGTTTTCTTGTAGTACTTCTCCTTCATTCCTACCTTATCTAAAACCTCATGAATTTTATCTTTCATTTCAGTTTTATCTTTCCAACCAGTTGCCTTTAACACAAATTCTAAATTCTCAAAAACATTTCTATCGTTTAATAATTTAAAATCTTGAAAAACAATTCCTAATTTTCTTCGTAAAAAAGGAATATCACTTTCCTTCATTTTCTTTAAATCAAAATCAACTATACTTCCTAAACCGCGTTGTAAACGTAAATCTCCATACAAGGTTTTTAACAAACTACTTTTCCCACTCCCAGTTTTACCGATTAAATAATAAAAGTCACCTTTATTTAGTGTAAAGTTTACTTTTGACAACACTAAATTATCTTGTTGATAAATATCTGCATTTTCAAGGTGTAAAACAGGGTTTTCCATGGAGTATAGTTTTTTTACAAATCTAAAATTTTATAACGTAATTCTGTAACATTTCTTACTTTTGATAAAAAGTCTCCCAACAAAAATAAAAAACTAACGTTATAGTTTCTAGATAACTAAAAAATATGAGATTTAATTGTTTCAAAAAAAGCTGCTACTTATTTCTTTTTTTAACCTTTACAACAGCAGTAATAGCACAAGAATCGGCTATAAATACTGATGTAAATGCCGATTTCTATAAAGCAATTCGTTTGTACAACAATAAAGCATATGCTGCTTCTCAAGAAGTTTTTCGTGAAGTTTCACTAAACTCTGAAAAACATCATAATTTAAAAGCTGATGCAGACTATTACGATGCTATGTGTGCTATTAAATTACAACAAGATGATGCTGATTACAGAGTTAATCAATTTGTTGAAAATTACCCTTATAATAATAAAAAAGAGAAGGCTTTTTTAAATGTTGGTAATTATTATTTTGCTAATAGAAAAGCGGCCCATGCTCTAAAATGGTATCAAAAAGTAAATGAAAAACTATTGAGTCCAGAAGAAAAAAATGAACTCAATTATAAAATGGGATATGCACTTTTAGTTTCTAATTATCTAAGAGATGCTAAATCTCGTTTTCAAGCCTTGTTAGGAAATCCTATTTATGGTAACGATGCTCGTTATTACTACGGTTATATTGCCTACAAACAAGAAAACTTTGGAGAAGCAGAAGACAATTTAAGTCAACTAGCAAACGATGCTACCTACCAAGCTAAAGCAAACTATTACATTTTAGATATTAGTTTTAAAGCTGGGCGATTCGATAAATCAATTCAAATTGGAGAACAATTATTAAAAACTACAAAGGACAAAAAAGAGATTTCAGAAATTTCTAAAATTGTAGGGGAAAGTTATTTCAACCTTAAAAAATATGAAAAAGCTATTCCATACTTAAAAGCCTATAAAGGTAAAAATGGTCGTTGGACAAACACCGATTACTATTATTTAGGTTATGCTTATTATCAACAAAAAGATTACGAAACAGCTGTTAGTAATTTCAATAAAATTATTGGTGGAAATAACAAAGTAGCACAAAATGCTTATTACCATTTAGGAGAATGTTATTTAGAATTAGATAAAAAAACGGAAGCATTAAACGCATTTAAAAATGCTAGCGAAATGGATTTTGATGCTCAAATTACTCAAAGTTCTTCTTTAAATTACGCTAAATTGAGTTATGAAGAAGGAAATCCATATGAAAGTGTTCCTGATGTTTTAAAAGGTTTTTTAGCTAAATACCCTACATCTCCTAACGCTGCTGAAATTAGTAATTTGTTAGTTACTTCATACTTACACCAAAGAGATTACCAAGGTGCTCTAGACTTTTTAAGCACTTCAGAAACTCCTGAAAGTAAAAATATTATTAATGAAGTTTCTTTATACAGAGGTATTCAATTATACAATGAAAACAAGATAACCAAAGCAAAACCATACTTTATAAATGCAACACAATCAGAAAACATGACTGTGAGTAATAAAGGGGCATATTGGTTAGCTGAAACTGAATATTCTTTAGGAAATTATCAAAACGCTCTTAAACACTTCTTATCCGTTACTGATAAAGATATTAAAGAGGCTAAAATGTTAAATTACCAAATTGGATACACAAACTTTAAACTAAAAAGCTACCCTAATGCTGCAAAATATTTTCAGCAATTTTTAGAACAGAATCTTGATGATAACGATTTAAATGACGATGCTTCAAATCGCTTAGGAGACTCTTTTTATGCCTCAAAAAGTTATACAAACGCTATTAAAGCATACAATAAAGTAATTCAAGAAGGTGGTGTAGGATCAGATTATGCACAATATCAAACAGCTATGAGTAATGGTTTCTTAGGTAAAAACGATGTAAAAGTTCAAAACCTTGAAACCCTAATTAATGATTATGATGGTTCTCAGTTAAAAGATGATGCTTTATTCCAATTAGCAACGACTTATACAACTATGAACAATGCTTCAAAAGCTCAAAAAACTTATGAACGTCTACTAACCAATCACCCAAAAAGTAACTACGTTCCAAACGTACTGTTACGTCAAGGATTATTATACTATAGCAACAATAATAATAAAAAAGCTATTGAGAAATACAAGGAAGTAGTTGCGAAACATCCTAATTCAAACGAAGCAAAACAAGCTGTAAGTAACGTTAAAAACGTATATATTGATATAGGTAAAGTTGATGAATATGCTGCTTGGGTTAAAAATGTAAGTTTTGCCAATGTTACCAATGCTGAACTAGATAATGCAACTTATCAATCTGCTGAAAACAAATTCTTAGATAACAACAACAATAAAGCTATTGAAGGCTTTAATAAATATTTACAGCAATTCCCTAACGGAATTAATGCTTTAAAAGCTCATTTTTACTTAGCACAAGCCTATAACAACTCTAAACTATTCGACAAAGCTATTCCTCATTATACGTATGTAAACAAGCAAACTAAAAGTGAGTTTACAGAAGAATCTTTAACCAAGTTAGCTAATATTTATTTACAAAAAGAAGATTGGAGCAAAGGTATTTTAGTGCTTCAACAATTAGAAAAAGAAGCTAACTATCCGCAAAACATCATTTTTGCTCAAAGTAATTTAATGAAAGGATATTACAAAAAAGAAGATTATACGAATGCTATTGCCTATGCTGAAAAAGTATTAGTTAAAGGAAAGGTAGACACGAACATTGCTGAAGATGCTAAAATCATTTTAGCTCGCTCTTCGTTTAAAAACAATGACTTTTTAACTGCAGAGGAGTATTTTAACGAAGCTAGTAAAAAAGCCACTGGAGAGTTAAAAGCTGAGTGTTTATATTACAATGCTTTCTTTTTACATGAAAACAAAGAATATGAAGCTTCTACCAAAGCTGTACAAGATTTAATTGCCAATTATTCATCATACAAATACTGGGGGGTAAAAAGCTATATAATTATGGCAAAAAATTATTATGCCCTAAAAGATGCGTATCAAGCAACATATATCTTGGAAAATATCATCAAAAACTTTACACAGTATAAAGATGTTATTGAAGAAGCAAAAAACGAGCTTCGTACTATAAAGAATAAAGAAGCAAAAACAAACGAATCAGTAACTACCCAAAACTAAAATTTGTTAATAACAAACGAAAGTTAAATGACTAGATCGATGAAAAAGCACCTAAGTTTACTTGTTTTATTTGTAGTAGCATATACAAATGCACAAGAAAAAAACGTCACTAATAAAGCTAAAGACACTATTATAAAAACAGAAGTTGTAAATGTTGTAACTTCATATGTTCCAAAGATTACTGATGCCTTTAAAATAAAACAAAAACCAGTAATTGAACACACAAAAGAAACTCAGAAAAAAGCTTTAGAATACCAAATATTTTCAGTTCCTGTTGCTTCTACTTTTATTCCTAAAAGTGGAACAATGAAAAAGGTAGACTTGGGTAAAAGAGAAAAGCTATACCCTAACTACGTATCGGTTGGGTTTGGAAACGTACTTTCACCTTTTTTAGAAGCATATGTAAGACGTAGCGAAAGCTATAATAGCGAATTGGGGGCTCATTTAAAATTCTTATTATCATCTGACCCCGTAGCAAACACTGAATTAAGTAGTACTTTTTACAATATTGACTTAAACATAAACTACACTCAACAAGAACGTTATTTCCAATGGTCAGCAGGTTTAGATGCTGAAAAAGATAAATATAACTGGTACGGTTTACCTACAAATATTACGTTTACAGAAGCTACTTTAAGTGCTATTGAAGAAGCCCAAAGTTACAATCATATCAAAATATTTGGTCAGATAAAGCCCGATGATTCTTTTTTAGATGAAGCTAATGGATCAATCGCTTTTTTCTCTGACTCATTTGAAACTGCTGAATTTTTAGTTGATGGTAATGCACAATTTCGTTTTCCTTTAGATAATTTTCATCGCCAATTAAACGATCTGTATGTAAATACTACTATTAACTACTTAGGAGGTTCATATGCCTATGCATATGATGCAATTACTCCTATAGATTATAACTTCATTACACTAGGAGTACATCCAACTTACAAATTCAATGTACAAGATTTAGCTATTCAATTAGGAGCAAAAAGTTACTTTTCAATGGATACAGAAAATAGCGAAAACAACTTTTTCATCTATCCTGATGTAGAGATTTCATATCCTATCATTAAAGAACTAGCAAATGTATTTGTTGGAGCATCTGGTGATTTAACCACAAATATGTATCAATCTTTCACAAATGATAACCCATACTTATCTCCTACTCTTGACATGAGACAAACTAATAAAAAGTTTGATGCTTTTGGAGGAATTAGAGGTAAACTAAACCATCAATTTAGTTATAATGCAAAAGTAAGTTATGCTGATATTGAAAATAATCCATTTTTTGTACTCAATCAATCAAAATCAGAGGGTGATAACATTGCTGGAACTAACGGATTTACATTCTATGGATATGAATATGGGAACTCTTTTAAGGTTATATATGACGATATTAAATTGATGACCTTCTTTGGTGAAGTTGCCTTTGATGGTATTAAAAACCTTACTATTGGAGCCAATGCCCAGTTCAATAAATTTACCTTGACCAATGAAACAGAAGCTTGGAATACTCCTGAGATAAAAGGTGAAGTCTTCGGAACTTATAAAACCAACAAATGGTTTGCAGGCGCTAATTTATACTTTGTAGGAAGTCGTAAAGGAAGAACCTATGATGTTTTACCTGCCGATACTTTTACTTCTACAGATTTGAAAAGTTATTTTGACGTGAATTTTAATGGTGGATATCATTTTGACGATTCGTTCTCAGTTTTCTTAAACTTAAATAATGTTCTAAACAACAGCTACCAACGATTCAATAACTTTAATGTACAAGGATTTCAGGCAATGGGAGGTTTAACTTGGAAGTTTGATACGTTATTCTAAGAATTAAAATATAAAACTTACATTTAGGGTGTTAAAAACTAATACCCTAAATGAAAAAACTAACCTTTTTATTATTTACAAGTTTTGCTTTTGTTACTTGTAAAACAGAACAAAAACAGGCTACAACTACTTCGAAAAACTATACTGAAGTAAACTACCAACAAGATTCTACACAAATAAAAAAACTATTTAGCACAGCACTTACCGAAGGTAAATCATACGAATGGTTACGCGATTTAACACAAAACATTGGAAGTCGTTTATCAGGATCAGAAGGAGCAGCTAAGTCTGTTATTTGGGGAGAGAAGCTAATGAAAGAAGTTGGTTTAGACTCTGTTTGGTTACAACCTGTAATGGTACCACATTGGGTTCGTGGAGAAAAAGAAGTAGCCAACTACAAATTTAATGGAGAGGAAATTAATGTTCCTATCTGTGCTTTAGGAGGCTCAATTGCAACACCAAATGAAGGAGTTACTGCAGAGATTATTGAAGTAAAAAACATAGAGGAAGCTAAAAAACTAGGAGATAAAGCCAATGGAAAAATTGTGTTTTTTAATGGTGCTTTTGACAATACACTCATCAATACCTTCCAAGCTTATGGTGGTTGTGTAGGACAGCGTTATGGAGGAGCCGCTATAGTTGGTAAATTTGGAGCTAAAGGAGTTATCGTACGATCTATGACTAACGGAATCGATGATTATCCGCACACAGGTTCTATGGGCTATGGGGATATTCCTGAAGAAGAATATATTCCTGCTGCTGCAATTAGTTCTCGTGCTGCAGAAAATTTAAGCAAGCATTTAAAAGAAGACCCAACCTTACAATTTTACTTTAAACAAAGTTGTAAAAACTTACCTGATGCCCCTTCACATAATGTCGTAGGAGAAATTAAAGGAAGTGAATATCCTAATAAAATTATGGTAATTGGTGGACATTTAGATTCTTGGGACTTAGGTGACGGTGCTCATGATGACGGAACAGGGATTGTACAATCTTTAGAAGTAGCATATCTATTAAAAAAGAACAATATTCAACCAAAAAACACAATCCGTATTATATTTTTCATGAATGAAGAAAATGGTTTACGTGGTGCAACTGAATATGCTCGTTTAGCTAAGGAAAATAACGAATTACATATTGGAGCTTTAGAATCTGATGCAGGCGGGCACACCCCTAGAGGTTTTTCTATCGATGCCAATGAAAGAAACTTACAACTTGTACAAAGTTGGAAAAAATTATTAGCTCCTTACGGTTTACACGATATTACTGCTGGAGGCGGAGGTGCAGACATCGGGCCTTTAAAAGACGACCATGTTACCTTGGTAGGCTATCGTCCAGACTCTCAACGCTATTTCGACTATCATCATGCTGCTACTGATACATTTGACAAAGTCAATAAACGTGAATTAGAATTAGGTAGTGCATCTATGGCTAGCATTGTGTATTTAATGGATAAATACTTATACAACAAAGAGACATTAAAACCTTAATTCATGGGCTCCCTAATAATTACATTAAGGATTATATTCGGAATATTTTTTGCTTTTGCAGGAATTATGCACTTTATAAAGCCTAAAATTTTCAATCGATTTATACCTAATTTACTTCCAAAATTAGCTATAAATTATATAGCTGGCTTATTAGAGTTAGCAATTGGTATTGGATTATTAATTAATCAAACTACAAAACAGGCAGCTCTAGCAATGTTTATACTAATGTTGATTTTTTTACCAATCCACATTTGGGATGTTTTCAGAGAAAAACCTGCAATTGGATCTAAGAAAATAGCCATTATTAGAGTACCTCTTCAATTTTTATTATTGTACATCGCATATTTAATTTATACACACTAATGAAAAAAACACTACTTCCTCTACTCGCTTTTAGCCTATTATTTTCTTGTAAACCACAAGAAAAAGTAGATACTATTGTTATTAACGCTCATACTTATACCGTAAACTCTAATTTTGACACAACCGAAAGTTTCGCTATAAGAGACGGGAAATTTATAGCAGTAGGAAACAATAAAGAAATACAAGAAAAATACACAGCAACTAATCTTATCGATGCTAAAAACAAACCTGTCTTCCCTGGATTTATCGATGCACACTGTCATTTTTACGGATTAGGATTACAACAACAAAAAGCTGACTTAGTTGGAACAGAAAGTTATAATGAAGTACTACAACGCTTAATCGATTTCCAAAAAGAAAAGAACACTACCTACATAACTGGGCGTGGTTGGGATCAAAACGATTGGGAGGTAAAAAAATTCCCTACCAAAGAAAAGTTAGACAGCATATTTCCAAACACACCTGTAGCTATTCGTAGAATTGATGGCCATGCGATGTTAGTAAACCAAGCTGCAATTAATTTAGCAGGAATTACTACTAAGTCAAAAATTGATGGTGGTGAGTTTATAAAAAAAGATGGAAAATTAACTGGAGTGCTTATTGATAATGCAATGAACTTTATCAATAACCCGAAACCATCGAAAAGAGAACAGATTCAAGCGTTAAAAGATGCTGAAAAAATCTGTTTTGATTTAGGGTTAACCACAGTTGACGATGCAGGGTTAAACAAAGAGGTTATCGAACTAATCGATAGTTTACAACAATCTGGCGATTTAAAAATGCGTGTATATGCAATGATCTCTAACAATCAAAAAAATCTTGATTATTATCTTAACAAAGGAATCATTAAAACAGATAGATTAAATGTTCGTTCTGTAAAAGTATATGCTGATGGCGCATTAGGTTCACGAGGAGCTGCTCTTAAAGACGAATATTCTGATAAAAAAGGACATTTTGGTGCTTTGGTTAATTCCTACGAAAACTTACAAAAAGTAGCTAAAAGAATTGCCGCTTCTGAATATCAAATGAACACACACGCTATTGGCGACTCTGCAAATTATATAATGCTAAAAACTTATAATGAAGTATTGAAAAACAAAAATGATAGACGTTGGCGTATTGAGCACGCTCAAATAGTAGATACAAAAGACTTTGACCTATTTAAAAATGTGCTTCCATCTATACAACCAACACATGCTACTTCAGATATGTATTGGGCAGAAGACCGTGTAGGGTCAGATAGAATCAAAGGTGCTTATGCTTATAATGATTTATTAAAAGAATACGGAAAAGTTGCCTTAGGAACGGACTTTCCTATTGAACATGTAAGTCCATTATATACATTTTACGCAGCAACCATCAGAAAAGATTTAAAAGGATATCCCGAAAAAGGTTATCAAATGGAAAACTCTTTATCTAGAGAAAATGCTTTAAAAGGAATGACCATTTGGAATGCTTATGCAAACTTTGAAGAAAAAGAAAAAGGAAGTATCGAAGTTGGTAAGGTAGCTGATTTTATTATCTTAGATAAAGATATCATGACGATTGATGGAAAAGAAATTCCAAATACAAAAGTTCTAGCAACCTATATAAACGGAGAAAAAGTAAATTAAAAATGCATCTTTTTCTATTCGTTGTAGTCTGATTTATAAAATCAACAAATTATGACACAACTACAACGAAAACAACAATTTTACAAACAATTAACTTTAGCTAAAAAGGCACTTAAAAGTAAACACTTTCAGGTGTCTTTTTATCATTTAGAGAATGCTCATATTTTAGGACAAAAACATGTTTACAGGCACACTTTATCTCATTACTGGATGTTAGTCTACGGAATAAAAACATATAGTCTTAAAGAAATTGTTGGTCAATTTTTCAGAATTATAGCTTCAATTTTATTTACTTTAATTTGGGTACCTACAGGAAATACAGGTGGCTCTAACATATCTGCAATTAAACCTATTCCTGTTAGAAAAGAACTTCAAAAATATTTTTGACAATAAATGCATCTTTTTACACTTTTTCTTGTCTGTTATATGAAAACAAAAAACAGATAATATCATGAAAAATAAAAATCAATGTACTTGTACTTGCGAAGGATGTAAAACAGGTGACTGCTCAAATTGTACATGTGAAAACTGCACATGTAACAACTGTAACTGTTAATTAAATCAACTTTTAAAATTCTTGTCACTCTGAATACAATGAAAACAAAATATTCGTTTTATTCAGCGTGGCATTTTTCGTAAATTTATACTATGACAACGCAACAAGTTTGGAAAAAATACGCAGATGATGTAAAGCACTTTATTTTAAGTAAAGTGAAAGACACTACTGTGACTGATGATTTGCTACAAGAAACATTTATTAAAGTTCATACGAAACTTCATACCCTAAAGGATATTACTAAATTAAAACCGTGGATTTTTACAATTGCTCGTAATACTATGATGGATTACTTCAAAAGTACTAATCAAACTGTTGAATTAAACAATTTTGAAACTCAAATAGATGAAAAAGAGCACGAACATACCGAAAAAGATTGCTTACGCGGTATCTTACAAAGCTTACCCAAAAAATATAGAGATCCGCTATTTTTATCAGACATAAAAGGCTTAAAACAACAAGAAGTCGCTAATACTTTAAAACAAAATTTACCTACTACAAAATCTCAAATTCAACGTGCTCGAAAACTAATTGCTCAAGGTTTTATGGATTGCTGTGGATTCTCACTTAACGAAGAAGGGAAATTAGTAGGCGAAATTCAAGACAAAGAAGATTGTAAAGTTTGTAAGTAAGTTATATATTCAACTTTTCTTCTAACTTATTTTTTAATTATGATTTCGTTCTTTATCAACTTTTATCGCTTTTGCAAACTTGTTTTTATAGGTATTAAAAAAGATACTGAATTTAGATATTTATTCTTTTTCCTTTCTATTCTACTAACGAGTTCTACCATATTTTATAATAAAATTGAACATTGGGAAGTTGTAGACTCCTTATATTTTTCTGTAATTACGATGGCTACCGTAGGTTATGGAGATTTTGTCCCTACTCATAATATTAGTAAAATATTTACAATAATATATACCTTTCTGTCTATCGGAACATTTGTTGCTTTTACTACTAAAATTGTTCAATTTACCCTACAAAAAGACAATCAAAAAACACCTTTAGGTAAGCTAACTTCAAAGTTTAAAAATAAGAATCAGTAGTTTTTTAAAACTTTCGTAACTTTGTGTAAATTCAACACTAAATGAAGATATCACAAAATATAAAAGTTGCTGTAGATGCTGTTGTTTTTGGCTATCAACAAAAAGAACTCTCTGTTTTATTAATAAAAAGAGGCATTGAACCTTTTAAAGGAGCTTGGGCGTTACCTGGTGGATTAGTTTTAGAAAATGAATCACTAGAACATGCTGTTGAAAGAGAACTATTAGAAGAAACTGGAGTAACTATTGATTATCTTGAACAGCTGTACACTTTTGGAACTCCAAAAAGAGACCCAAGAAATAGAGTTATTTCTGTTACCTATTTTGGCTTAGTAAGTCCCAATCATTTTAAAATCAGTGCGAATACAGATGCTGCTGAAGTGCAATGGTTCCCTATTCATGAATTGCCCAAATTAGCGTTTGACCACAATCTTATTTTAACCATAGCTTTACAAAGACTTCAAAACAAAATAAACTACCAACCTATTGGATTCGAACTACTAAAAAAAGAATTCCCTTTTTCTGATTTAGAAAACCTTTATCAAACTATTCTTGATCAGAAAATTGACCGACGTAATTTCAGAAAGAAAATTATGAGCTTCGGAATACTTACTGAAACAGACAAAATACACCAACCATCTAGTGGTAGACCTGCGAAACTTTTTAAGTTTAATGCTAAAAAATACAAAGAACTAGAAAAGAAAGGATTCCACTTCGAAATTAAGTTTGCGTAAAAAAAACACTAAAACATTTTTTATTTTAAAAAACTGAATTATATTTGTGTAAAAATTACGCAATATGATTTTAAACTTAGACAAAAACTTTACTCCTTTCGGAACAGAAAACAATATAGACCATAATTTCTTTACTTTTTCAGGAGGGGAACCGCATATTAAAATCATTTCTAAACTTGAAAATGTAACAGAAGTAACAATTACACATCGTATTCAGTCTTTTAATGATATAGGTACTCTATTATTAGCTACCAATGCGCTCAAAAATATGGAAATAAAAAAACTACATGTGGTACTTCCTTATTTTCCTGCTGCACGTCAAGATAGATTAATGGTATCAGGTGAACCTTTATCGGTAAAAGTATATGCAGATATTATAAATGCACAAAACTTTGAGTCAGTAACTGTTTTCGACCCACATTCTGAAGTAACTCCTGCCCTATTGAATAACTGTAGAGTTATAGATAACCACAAATTCATAGAGCTCATTACTCAACAATTATCAGACAACTTACTTCTAATTTCACCAGACGGAGGTGCTTTAAAAAAGATTTATAAAGTTGCTGCTTATCTTCAAAATTATGAAGTAGTAGAATGTTCAAAAAGTCGAAATGTAAAGACTGGTCAGCTAACAGGTTTCAAAGTATATGCTGATGACCTACAAGGAAAAGATTGTTTAATTGTGGATGATATTTGCGATGGTGGCGGAACTTTTTTAGGGCTAGCTAAAGAACTAAAAGCTAAGAATGCAGGAAACTTATACTTAGCGATAAGTCACGGAATATTTAGTAAAGGTTTTGATGAGCTTCAAAAACACTTTACCAAAATTTTTACAACGGATAGTTTTAAAACTATTGAAAACGATAATTGTATACAAATTGAATTGGGAAAATTGCTATAAAAACCAAAAAATTGCTATGAAAAAAAACATTATAAAATCAACATTTATTGGATTGGCAGTAGCTGATGCCCTAGGGGTACCAGTAGAGTTTAAAAATAGACAGGAGTTAAAGCAAACCCCAGTAACAACTATGAGAGAGTTTGGAACACATCATCAACCAAAAGGAACTTGGTCTGATGACAGTTCTCTTACTTTTTGTTTAGCTGAGAGTTTATGTCAAGGATACGATTTAGTGGATATTTCATATAAATTTATCCAATGGATGAATGCTGAGATATGGACTCCACACGGTAATGTTTTTGATATCGGAATCCAAACACGAAAAGCGATTGAACAACTTTCAAAAATCATAAATAAAAAAGACTATAAAGAACTAGAAATTTTAAAATATTCTGATGATGAATATACAAATGGTAATGGTTCATTAATGAGAATTATTCCTTTACTCTTTTACATAAAGGATAAAAAAATAAATGACCAGTTTAATATTATTTGGCATGTTTCATCACTAACACACCCCCACATAAGATCGGCTATTTCCTGTTTAATATATTTAAAATTAGCTGAATATATTTTAAATGGATTTTCAATTATAGATTCTTATAAAAAAATGCAAAATGAAATTAATCTCTTTTTAACAGAAAGAAATATTTCTTCTTACGAGCAAAATCATTTTTCAAGAATTTTAAAACAAAATATATCAAATTTAAAAGAAAATGATATTAATTCTAGTGGTTACGTTATTCATACATTAGAAGCTTCACTTTGGTCTTTACTCAACGCCTCTAATTATAGCGAAGCAGTTTTAAAAGCTGTAAATTTAGGTGATGATACTGATACAACAGCTACTGTAGTTGGAGCTATTGCTGGTATGTACTATGGAATAGATAATATACCTCAAGAGTGGATAGATTCATTGGTAAGAAAAGATGATATTATTCTCCTAAGTCAACAATTTGCTAAAAAATACAACTATGACAATTAAAATTATAAAAGGAGATATTACAAAAGTAAGAGTTGACGTTATAGTTAATGCTGCTAATTCAAGTTTATTAGGAGGAAGTGGTGTCGATGGAGCTATACACAGAGCAGGCGGTTCTTCTATTTTAGAAGAATGCCAGCAAATTAGGAACAAACAAGGTAAATGTAAAACTTGGGAAGCTGTAATTACAACTGCTGGAAATCTTCCTGCTAAAAAAGTTATTCATACTGTTGGCCCTGTGTACCAAGAAGGAAAAAACAACGAGAAAGAATTATTAGCCAACTGTTATAAAAACAGTCTGTTGCTTGCTAAAGAAAACAATTTGCATTCGATCGCTTTTCCTTGCATTAGTACAGGGATTTATCGCTTTCCTAAACAAGTAGCAGCTGAAGTAGCTCTTTCAACAATAAAAAGCACTCCAATATTAGATGAAATAATTTTTGTGTGTTTTGATAATGAAAGCTACACGATATATAAAAACTTATTAAGCTATGAATGAGAAAAACACAAAAAGAAATGGCGTTTGGTTAACCAACCTTGTCCCAGCTGAATTTATTGAATTTTTAGATTAATAATAGTATGAAAACATTTGTCATTGGTGATATTCATGGAGGCTTAAAAGCCTTACCCCAAGTTTTAAAAAAAGCCAAAATCACTATAGAAGATACCTTAATTTTTCTTGGTGATTATGTGGACGGTTGGAGTGAGTCTGCACAAGTCATTGATTTTTTAATAGAGTTAAACAAAAAGCATAAATGTATTTTCATTAAAGGAAATCATGATTTGTGGTGTGAAGATTGGTTGAGAACTGGTGAAGGTGAAACCATTTGGCTAGTACATGGTGGAGAAGAAACCAAAAAGAGTTATGAATCTTATTCAGAAGAACAAAAACATGAACATCTAGCATTTTTTCAACAAATGAAACCTTACCATATCGATAGTAAAAATCGTTTGTTTATTCATGCTGGTTTTACCTCTATGCATGGAGTTGAAAAAGAAACTTTCAAATTAAATTATCATTTTGATAGAACCTTATGGGAAACTGCTTTAGCTACTGATAAAGATTTGCCTAAAGAATCAGAGTTATACCCTGAGAGGTTCACACACTATTCAGAAATATACATTGGTCACACACCAACTATACGCTATAATTCATCAACACCTATAAACGCTTTAAACCTATGGAATATTGATACGGGAGCTGCATTTACAGGATATTTAACAATTATGGATATTGACAGTAAAAAGTTTTGGCAAAGTGATCAAGTAAAAACTTTGTATTCAAACGAAAAAGGAAGGAATTAAAATAAAAATTAAGAAAAATTTTTGCTTATAATTTAATTTGCGTAAATTTGACACAAACAAAATAACAAACTATGAATCCATTATTATATACAGACGGTTATAAAGTAGACCACAGAAGACAATACCCTAACAATACTACGTTAGTATATTCAAACTGGACACCAAGAAAAAGTAGAATTCAAGGAGTTGAGAAGGTTGTTTTTTTCGGACTGCAATACTTCATCAAAAAATATATAATTGAAGATTTTCAAACCAACTTTTTTAACAAACCAAAAGAAGAAATTTGCAAACAATACAGTAGAAGAATTAATAACTATTTAGGTGAAAACTCAGTAGGTATTGAACATATTGCAGCATTACACGATTTAGGATACATTCCAATGGTTTTTAAAGCATTACCAGAGGGTGTTGAAGTTCCTATCAGAGTACCAATGTTTACCATGTATAATACATTACCAGAATTCTTTTGGTTAACCAATTACTTTGAAACGTTATTATCTACCACTGTTTGGTTACCATGTAATTCTGCAACCATTGCAAAACAGTACAGAAAAATATTAGACAAATACGCACAAGAAACCTCATCTGTTCCTGAAATGGTAGATTGGCAAGGGCACGACTTTTCTATGAGAGGAATGGCTGGTTTAGAAGCTGCTGAAATGAGTGCTGCTGGTCACCTATTAAGTTTTACTGGTACAGACACAATTCCTGCTGTAGACTTTTTAGAAAAATATTACAATGCAGATTCTAACAACGAATTAATTGGAGGTTCTGTTGCGGCAACTGAACACTCTGTAATGTGTATGGGAACTAACAGTGGTGAGGAAGAAACTTTTAAAAGATTAATTACTGAAGTATATCCAAACGGTATTGTTTCTATTGTTTCTGATACTTGGGATTTATGGAAGGTTCTTACCGAATATTTACCGAATCTAAAAGAAGAAGTATTGGCTAGAGATGGGAAAGTAGTAATTAGACCAGATAGCGGGGATCCTGTAGACATTATCTGTGGAAACCCTAACGGTAAAACTGAAGAAGAACAAAAAGGAGTTATACAACTACTTTGGGAAGTTTTTGGAGGAACAACCAATACAAAAGGATATAAAGAACTAGATAGTCATATCGGAGCTATTTATGGCGATAGTATTACCCTTGAAAGAGCAACACAAATTTGTGAACGCTTAAAACAAAAAGGATTTGCTTCTACTAATGTAGTACTAGGAATTGGTTCTTTCACTTATCAATACAACACCAGAGATACTTTTGGATTTGCCATGAAAGCTACCTACGGAGAAGTTGATGGAGAAGGAAGAGAAATATTTAAAGATCCAATTACCGATGACGGAACTAAAAAATCTGCCAAAGGATTATTAAAAATAACTTTAGAAGATGGAGAATATATACTCAACGATCAAGTAAGCTGGGAAGAAGAACAAAAAGGTGAGTTGAGAGAAGTATTTAAAGACGGAAAATTGTTAGTTGATGAAAAACTAAGTGAAATAAAACTTCGCACAAAAAACAGTGTGTTAGAACTTACAGAATAGTATAAAGAAGCAGGAGTTAAACTCCTGCTTCTTTTATTTAAAACCCTACCAAAAACACTAAATACCAACACATTAAAAATCACTCAATTTGCTTAACTCTTGATTTTTTCATATCTTAAATGCAACTAAAAAAGAAACTTATGACAGATCAAGAACAGAAAAGACTAGATACAATGAATGCGGTTTTAGTTAAAATGGAAGACATTAAAAACACGCAAAAAAGTTTAATTGAAAAAATTGGTGTGGTTGAGGTTCAACTATTCGATATCCAATCAAAAGATTTAGACAAAGAACTCGAAAATGTAATGGTAAGAGCTTCTGACACCTTAAAAATTATAAAACAGGCTACAGAAGCTTTTGAAATGAAACGAAATCGTTTAGAAAACGAAGCATAAATAAAAAATCCGCCTAACAGCGGATTTTTATTTTATCGTCTCTTCTTTTTGAAACCTTTATTCTTTCTTCTAGAAGGTTTTAATGGCTTATAGGTTACAGTATCATCAAAGGTGTTTTTTGCTTTTCCTGCTTTATTTTTTCTCCAAGAAGTGTCTTCTGGAAGTAATTTTTTCAATAAATCAGTACGCCCAACTTTGTTCAATGTATCTTTAATCCACTTTTTATTTTCCTTTTTATACCAAAAGAAAAACTTATGCTGATCTTCCTTCTCCTTTTTAGTTTTCGGAGTTTTTACTTCTTTTAAAGTATACGGATGGTATCCACTGTAATAAATTACCGTAGCAACCGTCATCGGTGTTGGTGTAAACCCTTGTACTTGCTCTAACTGGAAGCCCATATCTTTGGTCTCAGCAGCTAAATTTGCCATATCTTCCGCCTCACAGGCAGGATGACTAGATATAAAGTAAGGTATTAATTGAAGCTTTAATTTCTTTTTAATATTAATACGATCGAACCTATCTTTAAATAAATGAAAATACTTAAACGAAGGCTTACGCATTAACTTTAATACTGGATCAGATGTATGCTCAGGAGCAACTTTAAGTCTACCTGAAACGTGTTTAGTCATTACCTCTTCAGTATATGCATCTAACTCCTTAGGATCAGCATTTTTATTGAATTCAGGCACTAACATATCATGTCGAATTCCACTACCAATAAATGATTTTTTCACCTTCGGATGTGCATCAACAGCTTGATATAACTCAGTTAACGGTTTGTGTGATGTATCTAAATTACTACAAATTACAGGTGATATACACGACGGTGCAACACATTTGTCACAAATCGATTGTACTTTACCTTTCATTTTGTACATATTCGCCGACGGTCCTCCGATATCTGATAAGTACCCTTTAAAGTCATCCATTTGGGCAACTTGATCCACTTCCTTTAAAACAGACTCTTGACTTCTACTCGCAATAAATTTTCCTTGGTGCGCTGAAATAGTACAAAAACTACACCCTCCAAAACATCCACGGTGAATATTAATAGAAAACTTAATCATTTCAAACGCGGGTATCGGTCCACGTTTATTATACTTTGGATGTGGTAATCGTGTAAAAGGTAAATCGAATGAAGCATCAATTTCTTCCTCCGTCATTGTTGGAAACGGCGGATTAATCATCAGCTTTTTATTCCCTACCTTTTGAAAAATACGACGTGCATATAATTTGTTCGACTCCTGCTCTATCACTTTAAAGTTAGAAGCATAAGCTTTCTTATCTTTCAAACAAACTTCATGCGAACTAATTTCTACATCGTCCCAGTTCTTATTTTTTGGAGTTTTCTCATCTTCTTCTAATAAAACAGCAGTCTGCTTAATAGTTTTTAAACTCGAAAATGGCACTCCTTTTTGCAACAACTCCACAATTTCTCTTAGTGGCTGCTCACCCATTCCGTATACCAACATATCGGCTTTAGAAGTTTCTAAAATCGTTGGTAATAATTTATCAGACCAGTAATCGTAATGTGTAACACGACGTAGCGAAGCTTCTATTCCTCCAATTAACACAGGAACATCTGGAAACTTTTCTTTTAAAATTTTAGAATATACTGAAGTTGCATAATCAGGTCTGAACCCTTTATCTCCATTAGGAGTGTAGGCATCTTTATCACGACGACGTTTACTAGCCGTGTAATTACTTACCATCGGATCCATACAACCACCTGTTACTGCAAAGAATAACCTTGGAGTTCCTAACTTCTCAAAATCTTGCAAATTGTCATGTACACTTGGTTGCGGAACAATTGCCACACGCAAGCCATAACTCTCTAAAATACGCCCAATTACTGCAGGACCAAATGATGGATGATCTACGTATGCATCTCCACTGAATAGGATTACATCTAATTCATCCCATCCTCTTAACTTCACCTCCTTTTTTGTAGTCGGTAACCAATCTGAAAGTCGTCTTATTCTCATGCCGCTGCAAAGGTACGGGGTTTTATTTACACTACAATACAGTAAAAAACTGAAAACTACATTATAAACACAACAAACAAGAAAAATAAAATCATAATTTTTAACTAGATTTATTCCCTAATTAATTTAAATAAAAACCCAAAATGAAAAAAAACATTACTTTTCTATTACTATTATTTTTATCACTTCAAGCCTTTTCTCAAATACAAACTGAAAAAATTATCCCTCCTGCTAAAGGAAAGTCTGTAATTTACTTTCTAAGAACAACTGGTTTAGGAGCTTTAATGAACATTAGGTATTTTGATAAAGAAAATTATCTAGGAAGATTTAATGGTGTTAACTATTTACGTTATGAATGTGATCCAGGAGAAAAAGTTTTTTGGATTAAAGCTGAAAACATTGATGTGTTAGAAGCTAATTTAGAAGCTGACAAAGTTTATTTAGTTGAAACTAATGCTGTAATGGGAGCTTTTTCTGCAGGTGCGAAATTTAAACTGGTTGATTTCAACAAAAAGAATCAAGTTAAAAGAATTAATAAGCTTTTAGAAAAAAAGGAACCTAAAACTTTTACTCAAGAAACTCTACAAGAACAACTACAGAAAATGAAAGATGTTGTAAACAAGGGATTAAAAAAAGTGAGAAAAAAAATAGAGCGTAAAAAAACGACTAAGTTATCACCTAATATGAATTATGAAGTATAAACTACTCACTCCATTTAGTTTAACTTCCCTTTAACAATTAATTAAGATAATACCGAAAGTAGTTTTACTAATTTCCGCCCTTATTTATTCAATTAATTTTTACAATGACTAAAAAAATACTTTCAACTATTTTAGTGGTATTTCTTGCTTTAGGAGTTTCTTTGAATGCAGAAGCACAACGAAAGAAGAAAAAAAACGCAAAAAAAGAGACTACCACTAAAAAAGACAAACCTAAAAAGGGCGGTATACAACCTTACGAAAAAGTTGTTACCAAAAAACACAAAACAGACGAAGGTTTGTTTAAAGTTCACTCAAAAGACTCTAAATATTTATTTGAAATTCCAGATTCTCTTCTAAACCGAGAAATGCTAATGGTTACCAGAATAGCCAAAACAGCTAGCGGAATTGGTTTTGGAGGTGGAAAACAAAATACACAAGTGTTACGTTGGGTAAAAAACAAGAAGCAAATTTTACTAAAAGTAGTTTCTCACAATGTTGTAGCAGACACAATTTTACCGGTACACGAAGCCGTTGTAAACTCTAATTTTGAACCTATCTTATATGCCTTTCCAATCAAAGCATTTAGCAAAGACTCAACAGCTACTGTAATTGATGCTAGTCCACTTTTTGAAGGTGATGTAAAAGCAATTGCTTTCCCTCAAAGAAGTAGAAAACGCTATAAGATTTCTAAAATGGATAAAAGCAGGTCTTATATAGATAGAATTAGTAGTTATCCTCAAAACATAGAAGTTAGAAACGTTAAAACATACATTGCAGGAAATCCTCCTTCGAATTCAAGTGTAGGTTCTGTAACTATGGAGTTAAGTAACTCTATGATTTTACTTCCTAAAACCCCTATGAAAAGACGTTATTTTGATGAGCGTGTTGGATGGTTTACTAGTTCTCAAACAGATTATGGTTTAGATGCTCAGAAAAGTAAATCAGTTACCTACTTAGACAGATGGCGTTTAGAAGTAAAAGATGAAGATCTTGAAAAGTTTAAAAGAGGTGAATTAGTAGAACCTAAAAAACAAATTGTATACTACATTGATAGAGCTACACCAAAAAAGTGGCGTAAATATATTAAACAAGGTATTGAAGATTGGCAAGTTGCTTTTGAGGCTGCTGGATTTAAAAATGCTATTATAGCTAAAGATGCACCTACTAAAGAAGAAAACCCAGATTGGAGTCCTGAAGATGTACGTTATTCTGTAGTTCGCTACTTAGCTTCTCCAATTCCTAATGCAAACGGACCTCACGTTAGTGATCCTCGTTCTGGAGAGATTTTAGAATCAGACATTAACTGGTACCACAATGTAATGACCTTATTACACAACTGGTATTTTGTACAAACAGCAGCTATTAATCCAGAAGCAAGAACAAATAAGTTTAAAGATGAAATTATGGGACGTCTTATTCGTTTCGTTTCTTCTCACGAAGTTGGACATACACTAGGACTCCCTCATAACATGGGAAGCTCAGTTGCTTATCCTGTAGATTCTTTACGTTCAGCTGAATTCACTAAGAAAAATGGAACTGCTCCTTCAATTATGGACTATGCTCGTTTTAACTACGTGGCACAACCAGAAGACAAAGGTGTGGCATTAATGCCTAATATTGGTCCTTACGACAAGTATGCTATCAATTGGGGATATAGACCAATCTTAGATAAATCTGCTAAGGAAGAAAAATCTGTATTAAATAAGTGGATTAAAGAGAAAGCTGGAAATCCTGTTTACAGATTTGGACACCAACAAGTTCGTAACATTATTGATCCTAGTTCACAAACAGAAGACTTAGGAGACGATGCTATGAAAGCGAGTGCTTATGGTATTAAAAACCTACAACGTATTTTACCTCGTTTAGAAGAGTGGACTACCGAAGATGGTGAAACCTACGAAGAACTTAAAACTATGTACGGACAAGTAGTTGGACAGTTTAACAGATACATGGGACACGTAAGTTCTAATATTGGTGGTGTATATGAATACTTTAAAACTTCCGATCAAGATGGTGCTGTATACATTCACGTTCCAAAAGAACACCAAAAAAGAGCGTTACAATTTGTAAATGATGAGTTATTTAAAACTCCAAATTGGTTAATTGACGAAAACATTATTAGTAAAACACAACACTCAGGTGTTATTGAGCGTATTAGAGGTTTACAGGTACGAACGTTAAATAGAGTTTTAAAAACTGGAAGATTAACACGTATGATTGAAAACGAAACGCTGAATGGTAATAAAGCTTACACACTTCTTCAAATGATGGGAGATTTACGCAAAGGTATTTGGAGTGAAGTATATGCTAACAAAACTATAGATCCGTATCGTAGAAACCTACAACGTGCACATTTAGACAGATTAGACTTTTTACTAAATAAAGCGAAAGATCAAAAAGCTGCTAAAAGCGACAGAGGTTACTTTAAGCAAACAGCCGTTACTATTAATCAATCAGATATTAAACCTGTAGTAAGAGGAGAATTAAAACGTTTACAAAGAGACATTAAAAGAAGTATTCCTTCTGCTCGTAACACCATAACTCGTTACCACTTACAAGATGCAGTAGATAGAATAGACACTATTCTAAATCCAAATAAATAATTTTTCTTAAATAACAGCAATCTAATAGGTTGCTGTTATTTTTTTTTACATTTACCTTCCATCTACTAAAAAACTATAATGAAAAAAAACTTACTTCTATTATTTATACTAGTAATCTCATTTGCTAGCTGCACAAAAAAAACAACAGCAAAGAAAGCTGAAAAGACAGAAAACACTTACGTAAAAGACCATTACACTAAAAAAGAGGTGAAAATTACAATGAGAGATGGCGTAAAACTTCATGCCACTATCTACTCACCAAAAGACACCAGTAAAGCCTACCCTATTCTACTACAACGTACTCCGTATAGTTGTCAACCTTATGGAGAAGATAAATTCAGAAAAAAAATTGGTCCAAACCCAGTTTTAATGAAAGAGGGTAACATTATCGTATATCAAGATGTTCGCGGACGTTGGATGAGTGAAGGAGTATACGACAACATGCGTGCATACATTCCAAATAAAACAGAAAAACAAACCGATGAAACTACAGATACCTATGACACTATTGATTGGTTAGTTAATAATGTAGCAAACAATAATGGTAAGGTAGGTACATGGGGAATTTCATATCCTGGTCACTACGCTACTGTTTCAACTATTGATGCACATCCAGCTTTAAAAGCTGCTTCACCACAAGCTTGTATTGGAGATTTCTTTTTTGATGATTTCCACCATAACGGAGCTTTCTTATTGAGCTACTTTAAAGCCATTTCTTTATTTGGTACATACAAAGATCAACCTACCGATTCAGCTTGGTACTCATTTCCTGATATGAAAACTCAAGACCAATATCAGTTTTTCTTAGATAAAGGACCTCTTAAAAACTTAAACGAATATTTTCAGTACGATAAGTTAGATACCAAAGTTGTTGAAAATAAAGAGCGTATTGATGATTTCTTTTGGAAAGAAATTGTAGAGCACCCTAATTATGACTCAGTATGGCAAAGTAAAGGAATCATTCAACATTTAGATAAAGTCCCTTCTACTGTAGCCACGATGATTGTTGGAGGTGAATTTGATGCTGAAGACTTGTATGGTCCATTAGAAACCTACAAAAACATTGAAAAAAATCAACCAAACAACTATAATACAATCGTTTTTGGACCTTGGGATCATGGCGGATGGTCTAGAAATAAAGTAGCTAACAAAGTTGGTAACTATTACTTTGGTGACTCAATCTCTTTAAAATTTCAAAAAGAGGTAGAAACCAAATTCTTCAATCACTTCTTAAAAGGTGATGGTTCTAAAAACTCAGGATTACCAGAAGCTTATGTTTTTGATACAGGTAAAAAAACGTGGAAATCTTACGATGCATGGCCACCAAAAAATGCTCAAAAACAAACATTTTTCCTTTCAGAAAACCAAGAATTAACAACAACTCAAAAAGGAAATAACAAGGTTAGTTTTATTAGTGACATTAAGCGACCTGTACCTTATTCGGAAGACATAAAAACGGTATTCACTCCACGTAAATATATGACAGACGATCAGCGTTTTGCTGCACGTAGACCTGATGTTTTGGTATATGAAACAGAGGTATTAACTGAAGATTTTACACTTGCTGGTGATATTTTAGCAAAATTACAAGTAGCTACCACTGGTTCTGCTGCCGATTGGATTGTTAAAGTTGTTGATGTGCATCCTGCTAATCTAAAAAATGACAACAAAGAAATGCAACCACATTTAAAATTGAGCAACTATCATTTAATGGTACGTAGTGAAGTAATGCGTGGACGTTTTAGAAACAGTTTTTCAAGTCCAGAACCATTTACTCCAAATAAGAAAACAGCTGTAAATATTAAACTACAAGATGTTTTTCATACGTTTAAAAAGGGACACAAAGTACAAATACAAGTGCAAAGCACTTGGTTTCCTTTAATTGACTTGAATCCTCAAACCTATGTAGACAATATTTACAAAGCAGACGAAAAAGACTTTAAAACACAAACACATTCTGTATTTACAGACTCTAGTATAGAGTTTACAGTCTTAAAATAATAGCAAACTTTTTTCTATTTAAAAACTTACAACATTTAAGTGTTGTGAGTTTTTTTTATGCTCTTTTAGCTATTTCTGTCTTAAAATTTAATTCTACTACCTCTAATAATAAACCTCTCAGCACAAAATGAAAAAAATAATCATTCTAACAGTTTTCATTCTTTTTAATAGTTGTAATTCAAAAAATACTAAGCCTTTAACTACAGAGAAAATAAACAACATTGTAAACAAAGAGGTGAATAATTTTTTAAAACCTCCATATACCTCTTTATCTTGTGTTCTATACATAGATGGAGTATCACATCAATTTCACTTCGGTGAGTTAATTGATAAAAGTAAAGCAACCAATGAAACCCTATATGAAATAGGGTCTTTAACCAAAACCTATACAGGGTTATTACTTTCTCAAGCTGTTTATGATAAAAAAGTTAATCTTGAAAATAACATACAAACATATCTACATGACAGTTACCCTAACTTAAAACTACACAATAATGCTCCTATAACCTTACGTCATTTAATAACTCATACTTCTGGACTTCCTTTCAACATTAATTGTACAGACAACAATGCTCCTGTAGAAGAACAAATTAAATGTTTTGAGTCTTTTACCAAAGAAGATTTCTTTACCAAATTAAAAAACATAAAACTAACTCACGCAACCGGAAAAGATTATAACTATTCAAATGCCGGAGTACAACTTGTTGGATATATATTAGAAAACGTTTATCAGTTATCTTTTCAAGAACTATTAGAAAAATACGTTTTCTTTCGCTCAAAAGAACAACAAACAAGCTATAACACAAACAACAAGCTTCCTGTTTTAAAAGGTATGAATAATGAACAACAACCTATGCCTTTAATAAACAGTTTTTACAAGCATGCAGGAAGTTTGGTTTCCTCTACAAGCTCAATACAAAACTACCTTAAAATGTATTTAGAAAGTAATGATCCAGTTATAAAACAAGCCATGAATAAGTTAGCTGGTAACAACCAACATGGTAGAGCCTATGCTTGGAATACTTATAATTATGATAGCCACAAAAAAATGCTTTATCATAATGGCGGAACTTTTGGTCATTCTTCTTGGGCTGCTCTTTACCCTAACCAGAAAGTTGGCATTTTTTTAGTAACAAATAGTATTAATAATCAATCTCAAGGTGATTTAAACGAGCTTTCTAACAAAATAATTGATAAAGTTATGGAGTAACGCAACCTTTTTACAGTCTATACATCTATTTTAAAATATATAGACTATAAAGCAAATAAATCTCTCACTCAACTAACACATAAACAACTGAACAACAACATAAAAGAACTAAAAAAACCAATATTTACCAATTACAAATATTAAAATAATCCCCTATATTTAACATACTATAAAACAAGCTTACTTATGAAAAACCTTATACCTATACTTCTTAGTGCCTGCATAGCAATTTCAGCATGTTCTAATAAAAAAGATAAAAAAACTCCTATAAACAAAACAGTTACTACTGATTCTGTTCAAAAAACATCAACTGCAACTTCGAAAAAAACAATTACTGATGCTTATTTCAAAGCACATGGAGTTGAACCTTTTTGGAACTTAACCATTTCTGATAACATGATTAAGCTAAAAACACTTCATGATTCAGATTCTATTATTATACCGCATACAGAACCTATCTATGCTCAAGACAGTAATGTAAAAATGTATAATTTACAAACTGAATTAGCTGAGGTTCGTATTCAAATTAATCAAATGGAATGTATCAATGCTATGTCTGGTAAATCATTCCCTTACTCAGTAACTATTAACTATAAAAAAGGAAAAGATACTGATTACACTACCTTAGAAGGGTGTGGGCAATACATCACCAACTATCGATTACACGATATCTGGGCATTAGAAGAATTAAATGGTACAAAGGTTAGTAAAGAAGATTTCGGAAAAGAATTACCATATATAGAAATAAACACTGTTAAAAACACCTTTATGGGAACTTCAGGGTGTAACAGAGTTACAGGTAAACTTTTTTCTGAAAGAGAAAGAATTCGATTTACTAATATTGCCTCAACAGAAATGTTATGCCTTAAAGGAGGCAAAAAAGAACAAGAATTTACTAAAGCCCTAGCAAGTACCATTTCTTATAAAATAGCAAACAACCGACTAACGCTTTTAAATCCTGATAAAACCTTATTAGTATTTAAAAAAGTTGATTAATAATTACAAAAACTCTCAATAAAATATTGGGAGTTTTTTATTTTCAATACCCAACAAAAACAAATCATCAAAGTAATTATATAACTCTTTTACTAATGGTATTCATAGCTAAAAACTATGGAAAACTATAAAATAACTATGCTATTACCTCCCTAATAGGTATAATTTTCAATAGGTTTGATACACTAACACTTTAAAAATCTAACCGATAATGAAAACTGGAATAATAACTGGGTGCAGTAGAGGAATTGGATTTGCTATTGCTAATCTATTAACTGAAAACCTCAACTATAAAATTATTGGAACCTCTACTTCTGGAAACTCTCCAATTACAAAGTCAAATTTTGAAGCCTATCAGCTAAATCTTTCAAAAAGTGATTCCATAGATAATTTTATAAAAAAGATTGAAAACACCAAGATTGACTTTCTTATTAACAATGCTGGTATCTTATTAGAAAACTGGAACGATGCATCCATAAACATTGAACAATTAAAACATACGTTTAATGTAAATTTATTTGGAACAATTGAATTAACCGAAAAATTAATCACTAACTTTAAAAGAGGTGGACAAATAGTTAACATTACATCTGACTGGGGGTCTTTTAGCGAAAAGAATTTTGATGAATTTCAACCTCACTATAAAATGTCAAAAGTTGCTTTGAATATGTACACAAAGCTATTAGCTAAAAGACTCGAAAAACAACAGATAATTGTTTCTGCTCTTGACCCTGGATGGACACAAACCGATATGGGAGGAAATGAAGCTTCTAGAAAACCTAACGATGTTGCAACAGATGTTAGAAATTTAATAACTAACAATTCTAAGAGTGGATATTTTTGGCATCAAGGAAATATCAGAGAATGGTAAAACATTATCCTTTTACTTAATTAAAGTTAATTCAAAATTTAAAAGCTACCAAGATGACATTAAACGAGATTGAAATTAAAACAACTGATATAAAACCTGTTAAGGCTTTTTATAAAAATATCATGGAGCTTCCAACTACACAGATTGATAATAAATCGATATGTGTCAAAGCTGGTACATCCTATTTAAAATTCATAGAAGACTCTGAAAAAAACTTACCCGCATATCATTTAGCTTTTAACATCCCCAAAAACAAATTGCAAGAAGCTATTAACTGGTCAACAAACAAGTTTGAATTTATAAAAAAAGAAAATGGGGAATTCATTACCAACTTCGAGAATTGGAATGCCTATTCAGTATATTTTTTTGATGCCGTTGGAAATATATTAGAGTTTATTGCTCGACACGATTTGGATAATGCTACTACAACGCAGTTCAATAGCAATCAAATCTTAAATATAAGTGAGTTTGGAATTGTTAAAGACCAACCTGATGTTTATGGAAAATATTTAATTGACACCTATGGACTACATCTATTCGAAAAAAATCATAATAGTGAAACATTTACAGCTATTGGCGATGACAACGGATTATTAATCATCGTTAAAACTAACAGAAACTGGTATCCTACACAAACCCCTTCTAAAGCTAGTTGGGCAAACATTAAATTGAGCAACTCAGGCTCCGAAACAATTTTAAAGATAAGAGAGTAACGTACTAAACATTTTCCCTTATAAACAATATAAACAGGCTAAAAGCCCATTTATATATGTCCTCTTGCATAAGCAATTATTGGTATTTAAAAATTAAAGCGACGTTCCACCATCAACTATAATCTTCTCATTTCTTAAAACTTGTGATTTATCTGAAAGTAGAAATTCAACAATTGGAGCAATATCTGTTGGTTGAACAATTCTACCAATAGGAGAAGTACTTGAAAAATGCTCTAAAAGATTGTCTATAGCCTCATCACTCATCCCCGATTTTTTCTGAATTGGACTCTCTGTAACTCCAGGACTCACCACATTTACCCTAATTCCTTTATCTGCAAGTTCAATATTTAAAACTCTTGCTATACTTTCCAAAGCAGCTTTACTAGCTGTATATACACTTGTATTAGAAAAAGATTTAAAAACAACAATAGAAGTATTTAAAACAACACTTGAAGGGTTTTTAAGAATTGGAATAAATTTTTGAACTGTAAAAAAAGCTCCTTTAAAATTAATGTTCATTGTTTCATCAAATAGTTGTTCAGAAGTTTCTTCAAAACTAGAAGCTTTAAAAATACCTGCGTTTACAAACAATCCATCAATCTTTCCAAACTCATTTTTAACTTTAGCTACTAAATTATCAATCTCAACTAATGAAGATGTGTCTGATAAAATACCTACTGAATTATCTCCTAATTCAGCAACAGCTTTATCTAAATTCTCTTTTGTTCTTCCTGTTATTATTACTCTATAATTTAAACTTAACAAGTATTCTGCACAAGCAAAACCAATCCCTGATGTTCCACCTGTAATTACTATAATTTTATTATTCATCATATGTTTTTTTTGCAAAATTGGCGAATAACTTTACATTTGACAAGTACTTACCTTTTGGTAAGTAACTGACCTGCAAGTCGGAAAAATGTATTTTTATATGAAAACAGAAGAAAAAATAATTGAAAAAAAATATCAGCAAGCTAAAGAGTGTCCAATAACCATATTTATGGAACAAATTGGAGGAAAATGGAAACCTGTAATCATTTGGCTTTTACTTTTAAACGAAGTAATGCGATTTAACGAACTAGATAAAGCTATTGATGGTATTAGTCAAAAAATGTTATCTCAACAATTAAAAGACCTCGAAAAATTAAACATAGTAAATAGGAAAGTATATCCTGTAATCCCTCCTAAAGTTGAATACAGCCTAACTAAAAAAGGAAAATCTTTAAAAGAAAACTTAACTATGATAATGGAGTGGAGTAATAAAAACCTAAGATAAACTTCACAAACTAAAAATACTATTAGTTAAGCTACCACAGCTCTTATTTTTCTATGTTAAAAACACATTCATTATAATAACTTCTATACAATAAAAGCCTTAGTTAAGAAAATTATCCATTCATTAACGATAATTATCCATTTTAAACCATTGCTTTCTTCATCAACTTTGTAACGTCAATATTGACATACAATTTTAATAATAGAAAAAATGGAAAATATAACTGCAACAGTATTTAACGTTCCTACAAGAAATGAAGTATCTCAAACCAATAAAGAGATATTTGACAGTTTAAACAACGCATTAGGTTTTGTACCAAACTTATATGCAACCATAGGGTATTCAAACAATGGTTTAAAAAGATTTTTAGACTACCAAAATGCTAAAACATCTTTAACCAATAAAGAAAAAGAAGCTGTAAACCTTATTGTAAGTCAAGTAAATGAGTGTATCTATTGTCAAAGTGCACATTTAGTACTGGGAAAAATGAATGGATTTAATGATGAACAATTATTAAACATCAGAAAAGGAGGAAGTGAAAACGCGAAACTAAATGCATTGGTAAAATTAGCGGCTGATATTACTCAAAACAGAGGTAAAGCTAAAAATGAAAATGTAGAAGACTTCTTTGCTCAAGGGTATACTAAAGAAAACCTTGTAGATCTAATACTACAAGTGAGTGATAAGACAGCTATGAATTATTTACACAACCTTACTAAGGTACCTGTAGATTTTCCTTTAGCTGAAACTATTTAAATAAAATAAGGAAATATGAAAATCATATTTCCTTCATTTTCAACCTTTAACCTATTTAGAGATGAATCAAGAAGAAAAAAAATATCCGCTCCCACCATTTACTTTTGAATCTGCACTTGAAAAAGTACAAAAAGCAGAAGACGCATGGAACTCCAAAGATCCAATACAGGTATCAAAAGCATACACCATAGATTCTGAATGGAGAAACAGAACACAATTTATTAATGGACGAGAAGAAATTGTTACCTTTTTAACCAAAAAATGGGAAGAAGAAAAGCATTATAAACTAAAAAAAGAGCTTTGGGGTTTTAGAGGAAATAGAATGGCTGTTAGATTCGAGTATGAATTTCAAGATAAAAACGACCAATGGTACAGAGCATACGGTAATGAACTTTGGGAGTTTAATGAAAATGGACTTATGCAAAAACGCTATGCCAGTATAAACGATTTAAAAATTGCAGAAAACGAAAGAAAACTTATATAAAACATTCTATCATGATGCAAAACAACAACTTCACCCTCATCAATTCGCAAACGGGAAATCTTGCATTTAAAATATATCATTTAGAAAAAGGGAATCCTTTTGATCATATTCAAAGACTAAATTATTATTCGCTTATTTGGATACAAAAGGGTAAAGGAATACTCAAAGCTGATTTTTCCGAATACGATTTTAATGAGAACACGTTGTTGTCTTTTTCACCTTATCAACCGTTTATGCTTTCTCCTAAAACAGATATCAGTGGCGTAATAATTCATTTTCATCCTGATTTTTTCTGTATTCACAAACATCATAAAGACGTTGCTTGTCATGGAGTTCTATTTAATAATATTTACAGTTCGCCAATGGTTCAAGTTGAAGAAAAAACTACTGCTAATTTTGAAATGATAATAGAACAATTCAAAGACGAAATAAAAAAGTCAGCTTTAGCCCAATATGAATTATTAATCTCCTATTTAAAAATATTTTTAATAACAGCGTCAAGGTTAAAAACAGAACAACAAACCAAAGAAAACACAGCAACAAATAATACCGAAGAAACCCCTTTCATTTTACAGAATTTAAAGAATTACATTGAAACACATTACAAAACAAAACATTCTGCTAATGAATATGCTAAAATGCTAGCAATTACACCAAAAGCTTTAACAAAGCTCACCAAAACCCACTTCAACAAAACTTTAACCAACTTAATCTCAGAACGCATCATTATTGAAGCTAAAAGAGAGTTATACCTAACCAATAAAACTATCAAAGAAATTGCATATGAGTTAGGCTATGATGACCAATACTATTTCAGTAGATTTTTCAAAAAAAACGTAGATATATCTCCACAACTTTACAGAGAAACTGTTGGATTTAATAAAGCTTCAGCTGGTTAAAAGAATCAAACTGCTTAAGCTTTTATTTTATACTTTAAAAAAGCACTTTTATTCCTTAATATTACTACATAAGAACATCAATAGTACATATATAAATTAGTTATTAGTAATTTGAAAATGTTTTGCCATTAAACTCACGTGTTAGAATCTACTGACAATTTAATCGCTAAAACAATTTTTTTCAACATTAAAACTAACTAAAGCTATGTCTAATCAAACCACTATTAAAGGAGATGTATCATTTAACCAATCTAATAATGTTACTGCAATTGTAAAATTATGGGAAGCAAACAATAAAGATGCTATTGGTGAGCATATCATTTCACCTGAAGCAAAAGGTAAATTCACCATAAAAGCAACTCCTAAATCAAAAGACACTGTTCTCTACATCACTGCCGAACTACACTACTCCAAAGTAGTACTACTCTCTGTACTATCTCCTAATTTTAAAGAGAAGATTACAAAGAATGTAATTGTCATAAATGAATTAACTACAGTAGCATCTGCTTTTACCTGTGCTCAGTTTTTTAACGGGCTTCAGTTAACCGGAAATCTACATGGAATCAAAATCGCCGCTAAAAACACTCCTAACCTTATCAATCCTCTAACAGGAACTTATGGAGAAGTCTTAATGGATCCTTTCAACATCACACAAAACGAAACACTAGCGCGATTAAACACATTAGCTGCGTTAATCACAGCCTATGATACGGTAGAAATCGAAGGATACGACTGGAAGAAAAACTTCATAAAGTACTCAACACCTTTAGGAGGTAAAAAACCTCAAAATACTGCCGAAGCTATGATTGGTATTGCCCAATCTCCTTGGTTGCATCCAACAGGTTTATTTCATCTTTTTGACAAAGCCTATCCATCACCAAAAGATGGTTTTCCTGCTAAACCTAATAGTAAAGTTTCTGTTAGTAGACGCAATGCTCCTTTTCTACCTTATTTAAGTTTTGCTCCAGAAGATTTTGCTATGATTTTAGCCTTTGGTCAAGGAGGAATCTGCGCACCGGGAAAACTTTCTCTTGATAAAGAAGGAAACTTATGGACAGGTTTAAACTGGATGCCTGGATCACAAAATGGCGTGTACCAAGGTATTGGTGGTGGACTCGTTAAGTTGGACTCCACAGGTAAATTAGTATCACCTCCTGTTACTGGTTACACAGGAATGGGTGTTGATGGTGCCGGTTGGGGTACGGCTGTTACCAAAGACGATACCTGTTGGGTATCGAGTTTTAACGGTTCTATTGGAGTGTATAGACTAAAAGATGGCTCACCAATCGTTGAAAAAGTCCCAGAACACTTAGCTGAAGCCTTAAATGAAATTGGAGGTTTACAAGGTATTGGAGTAGCTCCGAATGGTGATGTTTGGATTGTTGGAACCTCATCTAACATCATGCTTCATTTTCCTGATGGTGACCTTACTAAGGGTAGAGTTGTTATAAATGAAGAACTCAATGAATCTCTTTCTGCTCCGTTTGCAGCTTCTATAGATACTAACAATCGTGTATGGATTAGTAATACCAACGGTGTATCGTTGGTTCGTTATTCTCCTTCTGAAAAAAACAGACCTGTAGAACGCTTTATTCTTGCAGGTGGCGGACGCGGTGTTGCTTTAGATTCAAAAGGAAATTGTTGGGTAGCCTGTAATACAAGTCCAGACTTTCCTCATACCACTACTACAGACGGCGTTTCTATTATTGAAGGATTTGCCCTTGGGTATCCACACTTACAACAAACAGTGGGGCGTAAACATAAAACAGGTTCCGTTTTTATGATTCCTGCGGATGCTAAACCTATAGACACCATTGATAAAATTACCCACGAATCTAATTTAACACCTTACGGAGATGGTGAACTAAACGCACCTTGGGGAGTATCTATTGATGGAAATGATGATGTTTGGGTTGCTAACTTTATAGGGAGAGGTGTATCGTTTATGGCGGGTGCTTCACCAACTGGACGTACCGAAGATTTTACTACAGGAGATGTGATTCACACCATTCATTCGGGTAGTATACAAATGCTGACCGATGTAGTTGTTGACCAAGCAGGAAACCTTTGGTGTGCCAATAACTGGAACTTACCTCAAACGGTAATGGAAGCAAAACCTGACCCTGCCTATTCTACTTGGGGTGGAGGCTCTGGTGTCGTAGTGGTTTATGGAATAGCCAAACCTGCTCAAACTCCACTTGCTGGTCCTGTGAGTGCTGTTTAAAACCTATAATTCTAAATAAGCGTCTTTAAAACAGACGCTTATTTCTTCAACACTTTTTTAGATTCTTATACTCTTTTATTTTTATATTTGGGAAATTGAGAATTAATAGAAATCTAGATATAACTAAATTTATCTAAAAAAACAGAAATAATAAAGATACCAGAATATTGATTATGCATTGCGATATCGAAATGTCAATCCAAAAGTGAGGATTTAAATGAAGTTGATTCTTTTTAGATTAACTTTTTATTATTATATCTTTTAAGTTCAAATTTTTTATAATACTTCTATATTTATAATACAATCTCACTTTTAATTCTTTTTAATTAAATTATGATTTATAACTTATAAAAGTTCATACACAAGAGAATATGCCTGGTATCTTTTTAGATGATGTTTCCCGTGAAAAAGTAATTCAAAAATTTAATAAAATTAGCTCTATTAATGAATTTGCATCACTTTTAAATTTTATAGAGAAGAATAACACTCACCTTCTAGATAAAAAAAAATTTACACCAATTAACTCAAAATATTTATACCATTTATCAATAACTAAGGACAAAAGATATAAAGAGTTTAGTATCTCAAAAAAAAGTGGAAATTTAAGAAAAATTGAAACACCAGATGAACTCTTAAAAAGAGTACAAAAACTAATTAATTTTTTATTACAAGTTATTTTTGAACCATATTCTCATTACAGTTCAAACGGTTTTTTGTTTGGGAAAGGAATCCTAAGGAATGCAAAACCTCACGTTAATAAAAATTATGTTTTAAACTTAGATATTAAAGATTTCTTTCCTTCAATAAACTTTAGAAGAGTAAAAGTAGTTTTAGAATTAAACCCTTTTAACCTTAAAGATGAAAGAGAAAGAATATCTTTTCTAATAGCCAATATTTGTACTTATAAAAATCACCTTCCACAAGGTGTTCCTACTTCTCCTATTTTATCAAACATTGTTACACAAAGATTAGACAGGAAATTAACAAAAGAATGTCTAGATTTAAATATAAAATATACAAGATATGCAGATGATTTAACGTTTTCTAGTAATCAAAATATCCTTAACCCTAATTTTGTTAAAAAGGTTGAGCAAATAATTCAATCAGAAAACTTTGAACTAAATAACAATAAAACTAGACTACAAACTTCTATGCAAAGACAACAAGTTACTGGCTTGATAGTAAATGAAAAGTTAAATATTAAAAGAGAATATTTGCAAAAAGTTAGAGCAATGCTTAACAATTGGGAAAAAGGAGGATTAGATTATGCAGAACAAATTTTTAGAAATCATCAGCCAATTGAAAAAAAAGAATATCCTTTTAAAAATGTATTATTAGGCTATATTTCGTTTATTAAACAAATAAAAGGCTCTGATAATGGTATTTCATTAAAACTAGTAGAAAAATATACTTTATTAAATAACTTAATCGACTATAGCTTTATAAAAAATTCAGCAGTAAAAGAGAAGTTAATAAGTGACAACTACAAAATGGAACAGATACCTCTTTTTAATAATCAACCTGAAAATGATAAATTTATATCCTTTTGTACTTCTGCTTTCCATCAAATAGAAAACTTATTAAATTATTACTATTGGTCAAAATTCAGTGATTTTATTAATTTACTTGAACACCTTTTATTACATAATCCATCATTTAAAAAGAGATATAAAAACCTTGATAAGGCTAAAAGTCATTTCAAAAAAATAAGTGATTTAAATATCAATTTAATAGTGTACTTGTATGAAAAAGAATTCTTTTTTGACAAAAAAATATACTACAAACAGGAAATAACCAAATTAAGAGAAATACGAAACGATGATTCACATAGATGTTCTGTCATTGGTGTTAACAAAGATGAAATCAATAATGAATATGCAAAGTTAGAAGCAAAAAAAAATGATTTTAAAAAAAGAGGAAAAAATCTTATATATAGCAACAAGGAAAAAAAGTTTATTTTGAAGTATGAAACCTTTCTTTTTCTAGAAGACAAAAATTACAAGGAAGTTAGAAGAATTTTAAAACATATAACATTGAATATAAAAAACACTTTACCTAAAACCTCATAAACTAATAGCTTAACCACATAACTCTCCATATTCAAACAAAATTCTACAACCACTTCAAAAACTCCTCCCTAGGAATTTCTCTCGCGCCTAAACTTGCCAAATGGTCATTATAGACTTGGCAATCGATAAGTTTATAACCTCCCTTTTGTGCTAAATGGATAAACGCAACTTTGCTCATATTACTTACTTTGCTAAACATACTTTCACCACAAAACACACCGTTTCCTAAATCTACTCCATACAAACCTGCAACCAGTTTGTCATCTATCCATACCTCAATAGATTTTGCATAGCCTTTGTCGTGTAAGTTTATATATGCATCTTCCATTTCATCGGTAATCCAAGTACCTAATTGATCAAAACGATTGATGTGTCGACAATTAAAAATAACATCGTCAAAAGCCTTATTTTCCGTTATCGTAAAACCGCCTTTTCGCAATACCTGTTTCATCGATTTGGAAATCTTCACTTCCTCAGGAAACAACACCATACGCTCCCATGGAGAATACCAAACAATCGGTTCCCCTTCATTAAACCACGGAAAAATTCCATGTTGGTAGGCATACACCAATCGCTCAACCGATAAATCACCGCCCAAAGCCAGTAAACCATCATCAGTAGCCAACTCATACGGAGGAAACTCTATTTTTTCAGAAAGCCAAATCATTCGTTACATTCTTTTTTACAAAAATACTATATCCTTGAATTCAACATAAAAGTTTTATTAATAAAACGAAGTATAGTCACCATCAGCGAAGCTCGCTGACGTTTCCTCAACACAACGAAACCTTCAGCGAAGCTCGCTGACGTTTCCTCAACACAACGAAACCTTCAGCGAAATTCGCTGACATTTCCTCAACACAACGAAACCATCAGCGAAGCTCGCTGACGTTTTCTCAACGCAACGGAACCTTCAGCGTGACGCGCTGAGGTTTCCTCAATAAATTCCTAAAACAAGGTAAGCCCTAACAAATAAATTACGCTACCTACTACCATTGCAATTAACGTGTAGGGTAAAATTTCTTTTGCTTTTAGTTTTGTAATTCCTAATAAGGGTAATGCCCAGAAAGGCTGTAACATGTTAGTTATTTGATCTCCGTATGCTAATGCCATAATTGCCTTAGGTAACGGAACCCCTAATTTTAATGCACTTTCTACCACAATAGGACCTTGTACAACCCACTGTCCTCCCCCACTCGGCACAAAAATATTGACCAAACCAGCACTAAAAAACGTAAATATGGGTAAGGTTGTTGCAGTTGCTATTGACACAAAAAAATCAGAAATTAAAGTAACCATTCCCGTACTTTTCATCACCCCCATAATACCAAAATACAATGGAAACTGAATTAAAATTCCAGAAACATCACTAATTGACTCTCCCACAGCATTCGTAAACTTTTTAAAACTTCCGTGTAGCATAATTCCCAACCCTAACATAAAAAAGTTGATTAGGTTAGGCGTAATTTTTAACTGCTGAATGTCTGCCCAATAACGATAACCAAACGCTACTAAAATCAACACACCAAAAGCAATAGCTAACCACTGAGAACTATCTAGTTTTTCTGCTTGGGTACTAACCTTTTCATCGGTATGCATTTTATATTCTGGTAAATTAATCGCTGTAGGAGTTGCTTTCTTCCCTAAAAAATAAAAGGTTGCCGATACCGCAGCTACTACCACGAAAAAAATCAGCAAATTCCACCAACTAAAAATCGTTTGAGAATAATCAATCACATCAGGTATTTGAGCTAAAACCTCATCCGAAGAAACCGATTGCATAATACTTTTTATATGTCCGCTCTCGTTAATTTTTATCGGTGCAGAACCTGAAATTCCACCATGCCAAACCATCAATCCCATATAACCCGCCGCTCCAATAATTGGATAATTTAGTTTGATATTATGTTGTTGTGCATGTTCTGCTACTTTACGTGCCAACAAAGCACCAAAAATGAGTCCTAACCCCCAATTAAAAAAAGCTACCAACATGGTAGTACAACTTACAATAGCTGCACTGTTTGCTGTGTTGGTACAGAATTTTGTTACTTTTAAAATTAAATTACTCACAGGCTTACTCAACACCAATACATGCCCTAATACCAAAATCAACATCATTTGGTAAGCAAAAACGAGTAACCCGTTAGACCAAATTCCTTTTTCCCAAAATTGTAAAACCTCTAAAGAATAGGTAACTACAGAGCTTTCTGCTGGTTTTGTAAAAAACAGTGCTAATAAAAGTGTTACGAGCGTTAATAATATGGCGATAGTAAAAGGTGAGGGTAAATATTTTTTAAAAACATTTTCTATAACCTGCGTAATTTTCATAGTATAGGGTTTGATTTGCTAAAATAATTAAATAGACTGAATCTTATTTTAACTAGTTTTGCAGTATGGTAAAAGAACTTCAATTACGTGTTAATTTAGTAGAAGAACGCAAAGACAATATTTTACAGCTAAAAGCTGCTAAGAAGCTAGGTATTAATATAGCTGATATTACTAGCGTAAAGGTGTTACGTAAATCGATAGATGCACGTAAAAAAGAAGTTATTTTTAACTATAAAGTAGCGGTATACATTAACGAACCGCAACCAGATACTCCTGATTATATTTTTGAATATCAAGATGTATCAAATGCAAAAGAAATTCATATTGTAGGCTTTGGTCCTGCGGGGATGTATGCAGCACTTCGTTGTATTGAATTAGGCTACAAACCTATTGTGTTAGAGCGTGGTAAAAATGTACAAGATCGTCGTAGAGATTTACGTGCTATTAACCAATTTCATGAAGTAAACCCAGACTCTAACTATTGTTTTGGTGAAGGTGGTGCAGGAACCTATTCGGACGGAAAGTTATATACAAGAAGTTTAAAGCGTGGTGATGTTCGTAAAATATTTGAAAACTTAGTATATCACGGTGCTACCGATCAAATTTTAGTAGATGCGCATCCGCACATAGGAACTAACAAACTTCCGAAGATTATTCAAAACATCCGCGAAACGATTTTAAAACATGGTGGAGAAATTCATTTTGAAACTCGTGTTACTGATTTTATCGTTAAAAACAACAAGCTACAAGCTATACAACTCCAAAACGGAACGGAAATGGCTGTAAATGCTGTTATTTTGGCTACAGGGCATTCTGCAAGAGATATATACGAGCTATTGCATAAAAAAGACATTTTACTAAAAGCGAAATCGTTTGCTATGGGAGTTCGTGTAGAACATCCACAAGAAATTATTGATCAAATTCAATACAGTTGTTCAGGTCAACGTGATGAGTTACTGCCTGCTGCTGCATATAGTTTAGTTCATCAAGTTGGAAACCGTGGAGTGTATTCATTCTGTATGTGTCCTGGTGGATTCATCGTTCCTGCGGCAACTGCCAATGGTGAGGTAGTAGTAAACGGAATGTCGCCTTCGCGTCGTAATAACAAGTTTGCCAACTCGGGTATTGTAGTTGAAATTAATGTAGATAAAGATTTACCAAAATATGAGAAATACGGAGTTTTAAAAGGCTTACAATATCAAAAAGATTTAGAGAAGTTAGCCTTTAACGCAGGCGGAAAAAGTCAAGTTGCTCCAGCGCAACGTTTAACTGACTTTGTGGAAGGTAGATTATCTTCTTCTTTAAATGATTGTTCGTATCAACCCGGATTAAATTCTTCTCCGCTACACTCGTTACTTCCTAAATTAATTGGAAGCAGATTGCGTAAAGGTTTTGCGGCTTTCGGACAAAAAATGCACGGGTATTATACTGCGGAAGCAAACATTGTTGGGGTAGAGTCTAGAACCTCATCACCAGTAAATATTCCAAGAAAAGAAAACCTTGAACATCCACAAATTGAAGGACTCTTTCCTTGTGGTGAAGGTGGTGGTTATGCTGGTGGTATTATTTCGGCTGCTATGGACGGTGAACGCTGTGCTGAGGCTGCCATTGCAAACCTGTAATAATTAACAAATATTTGTTGGTGTAATTTCCAATTACCTCGTACTTTTGCTACTCCTAAAAATTAGAGGCTTTTTAGCGATGAGTAAAAAGAATAAAAAAAATAACAAAAAGAAAATAGATAAGCCGCATTATAAACGTTTACACAACTACTATAATCGCACTGGTTTTTACATGTTCATTTGGATTAGCTTGAAGAAAGCTTTTTGGCCAATTGTTGGAGCTGTTGTAGGTATATTATTATTTAACAAGTATGTTTATAATATTAACGATGGTTTACAACATATGACCGAAACTTTTTCTAGAACGGGAGTTTTAGTTACTTTTTTTATTTCTGAAACAATTTTAGGATTAATTCCGCCAGAAATTTTCATCGCTTGGTCTAAGAAAACAGCCGACCCTATTGTAAATATTTCTTTGTTAGCTACCTTATCTTATTTAGGAGGTTTGTGTGCTTATTTTATAGGTAGGGCTTCTTTAAAGATAGACTCTGTAAGAAATTACTTAGAAGTTAAAATGGCTAAAAACCTTAAAAACACTAGTAAATGGGGTGGTTTTTTAATTTTAGTAGGTGCACTATTACCACTACCTTTTGCTATTAGCTGTTTAACTGCTGGTATGATTAAATACCCTTTTAAAAATGTAGTTTTTGTAGGCTTATTTCGTTTTGCTCGTTTTGCTATTTATGCATGGGCTATTTTTTCGGTAGTAAATTAACTTAAAACAATTATGGGACTAACTAACAACGACATTTTTAAAAAGCTACGAGTAGCACATAAATTAAGAGATACTGATATTATTGACATCTGCGCTTTGGTAGATTTTAAAGTTTCTAAATCGGAAATCAACGCAATCTTTAGAAAAGAAGATCATCCTAAGTATGTGGAGTGCGGAGATCAGTTTTTACGTAACTTTTTAAACGGATTAATTATTCATTTAAGAGGTCCGATGCCAGAGAAAAAGCCAAACAAAAAGTAACCACACCACTAACACTTATATAATTAAAAAACCTTCTGATTGAATCAGAAGGTTTTTATTTTCCCCTTAAATTTCTCAATCAATAATTATTTATTGAATGATTATGACACAAATATATAACTGTCTTTTGATACATTATAAGGGATATCCGTAAGTATATATGTAGTTTTCCGCAAAACAAAAAAAGAGCGCAAAATTTGCGCTCTTTTTTGTATTCATAGTTTTCTAAATATTCTTAGAAAGGTAAATCATCTGGTTCGTTAGCAGATAAATCTGGAGCTGGCTCAAACTGGTCAGCTGGTGGAATGTTTTGTGAAGCTCCTTGTGCTAAGTTTTCAATTCTCCATCCTTGAATAGAGTTGAAATATTTAGCTTCTCCTTGTGGGTTAATCCATTCTCTTCCTCTTAAATTAATAGAAACCTTTACATCTTGCCCTACCTGGTAATTGTTTAATAAATCACATTTATCTTGAATAAATTCAATTAATAACATTTGAGGATATTGCTCATCAGTAGTTACTACTAGTTCACGCTTTCTAAATCCGTTAGACCCAAATGTTTGTGTCTCGTTAATTAATTTAATTTTTCCTATTACTTCCATTTCTTATCTATTTAATTAAAAGTACCTTCCAAGCACTTTCTACATCATTGTTTTGTAAATACTCTTGTGCAAAAGTATGTTTTTTTTCAGTTGAAATACCCACAAATTGTGAATGTTCTTTCGCAAAGTTATTAACAGCTTCTTCTGTAGGTAGCTGTTCTACATTGCCTAACATACCTAAATTGTTCCCTGTTAATACTGTACTATTTTTTATTTCAGTAGGTATTTGGTCTACTCCAATTCCTAAGGTAGTTAATGGTTTTGGAATTTCAAAAAAACCATCTCTTGCTCTACTGTAATAATTCCCTCCTGCTCTGGCTACTAAATCTATTTTATGTTGATCTATACTACCATCTTCTGCCAATACATTTTCGTTTACATGTAGTTTTACTACCTCACAAACAATTAAGTTTCCTGCTCCACCTTCTTCACCTGTGTAAATGATATCTTTTACTTTACACTCAAATTGTACAGGAGACTCCGCTACTCTAAACGGCTTTACCTCATCTGAAGGTAACATTGTAAAACCAGCTTTTATAAACTCATTTACTCCTTTTGGGTACATGGTACTACTCAACGACATTTGCTGAACAATATCGTAATTCACAATATTAATAACCACTTCTCTGGTTGCTTCAGCGTTGTCTAACGTATGTTTGGTTTTATTTCCTCTTACACTACGTGCTGGAGAAAAAATCATAATTGGTGGGTTTGCCCCAAATACATTAAAAAAACTAAATGGTGATAAATTTGGATTTCCATCTGCATCTACAGTACTTGCAAAAGCAATAGGTCTTGGAGCTACAGCTCCTAATAAATATCCATGCAGTTTAGAAGTTGGTATATCTTTAGGGTTTATTGATAACATTCTGTATAATTTTAGTGTAAATATACTACCTATTTATAAATTTAGTTATTCTAGATAATAGTTTATATTTGATTGATGGCTTTTTTTAGAAACACTTATTGGGTAAAGCGTATTGCAATTAGTATTTCCTTACTTATCGTTTTATTTATTTTATGGAATACTTACGTGTTTTTTCAAAAATTTAAAAAGGATGAGCGTGCTAAGATGGAGATTTATGCCACTGCTATTAAAGAAGTGGTATCTAACCCAAATTCAGATGGTAACTTTAATTTAGTAAATAAAGTTTATGAAACCATAGAGAATATTCCTTCTATTTTGGTTGGTAAAGATGGACAGATAAAGCAGTTTCATAACTTAGATTCTATTAAGTCTACAGACCCAAAGTATCTTCAACAGCAATTGAACATTATGAAAAAACAGAATGAACCAATTGCGATAGAGTACTTAGGTATTAAAGAACATATTTACTACAGAAATTCTGATCTTTTATACAAACTTAAATACTACCCGCTTGCCTTAGTACTAATTTTAGGGTTATTCCTTACTATTATTTACATGGTGTACAAGTCTAACAAAGTTGCTGAACAAAATAAGTTGTGGACAGGAATGGCTAAAGAAACTGCGCATCAAATAGGAACACCGCTTTCTTCTTTATTAGGTTGGATAGCTATTTTACGTGCTGAGGATGTTAGCAGTGATTATGTTGATGAAATTGAAAAAGATGTGCGACGCTTAAACACCATCGCAAATCGTTTTTCTAAAATAGGATCTCTTCCAGAGTTAAAACCTTTCAACGTTGTATCTATTACTAAAGCTGCTTATGACTACTTAGAAAATAGAAGTTCTAAACAAATTTCTTTTTCTTTTACTACCGAAGCAGAAGAAATTCGCGCCAACCTAAATACCGAGTTATATGGTTGGGTAATAGAAAATTTAATTAAAAATGCTATTGATGCTATGCAAGGTAAAGGAAGTTTATCTGTTAGCATTAGCAAAAACTCTAAGAATATAAAAATTCTAATTACTGATACCGGTAAAGGGATTCCTAAAACACAGTTTTCACAAATATTCAACCCAGGATTTACCACAAAAAAACGCGGTTGGGGACTTGGTTTATCGCTCTCTAAACGTATTATTGAGGATTACCACAGCGGAAAAATACACGTGCTAAGATCTGAAATAGGAAAAGGAACTACTTTTGAAATCTTATTGAATAAGGTTTAGTCCATTTTTATTCTTTTTCTACTCTCTTTTTCATGGTAAGTCCAAAAAGTACTCCTCCTATTCCCCATATAACAATACCAATTATTACACTCTTTAAAGTTATCTTTTCACCATCGTACCATGGATACAGAACGGTCATAACAAAAAACATAGTTGCTCCTCATCCTAAACCAGTTTTCAACCACTTTTTCATAGCTCTTTTTTATTTATTCAAAATTCTTAGCAATCCCTTCAGCAACTGCTACAAACTCTTCATTTGTTAATTTTTCTTTCTTTACAAATCGGATGTCCTCCATGGTTTGTAACGGAATTAAATGCACATGTACATGAGGTACTTCTAAGCCAATTACACTCATTCCTACGCGTTCACATGGAATAGTTTTCTCAATCGCTTTGGCTACTCTGTAAGAAAAAGACATTAATCCATCGTACTCTTCTTTCGATAAGTCAAATAATTTATTTTCTTCTCGCTTAGGAATAACCAATGTATGTCCTTTTGCATTTGGGTTGATATCTAAAAAAGCAAAATAGTTATCGTTTTCTGCTATTTTGTATGATGGAATTTCTCCGTTTATAATCTTTGTAAAAATACTTGCCATGTTTTTTTATTTAATTTTACAGTAAAAATAAAAAAGAAATCGGGTTCTAGCGAAGCTAAAACCCGAATAAATCTTTACTCTTTTATATTTGTTTTTTTCTCTTATCGAGAAATCTCCATAACTTCAAACTTCATAATTCCGTTAGGTACTTGTATTTCGGCTACATCACCTACTTTTTTACCTAATAAACCTTTACCTATTGGTGAGTTTACAGATAACTTTCCGTTTCTTACATCACTTTCACTATCTGCAACAAGTGTGTAGGTAAATTCCATTCCGTTAACCGTATTTTTAATCTTAACTATTGAGTGAATTAAGATTTTAGACATGTCTAACTGACTTTCATCAATAACACGAGCATTAGCTACTACATTTTTTAGCTTAGCTATTTTTGTTTCTAATAACGATTGTTCTTCTTTAGCAGCATGGTATTCTGCATTCTCACTCAAATCTCCTTTATCACGAGCATCCGCTATTTCTTGAGAAACACGTGGTCTTTCTACTTGCTCTAAATGTGCTAACTCTTCTTTAAGTTTCTTTAATCCTTCTTCCGTATAATATGATACATTACTCATCTCTTCTCTCTTTTTAAAATCAACAAACTTTTATATGCTTTCCTTAACGTTTTGTAAGAAGCATATAACTTTTCTTCCTAGAACCCTGAGGGTTAAATTTAAAAATCCCACGCCGCTAGGAATGAGATTGTCTTACAAATGTACAAAATATTTGTAACTTCGTTGCGTTACAATAACAACTTCTATACTAAAAAATGAAAAAAATATTTTATTTATTTCTTGTTATAATTTGTTCTAGCTGTAGTGATAACACTCCTATTAACAATTGCTTTTCTGGAATAAAAATGAATGCTATCATCGATTTATCGCTTCCAGAATTTAGCGGTTTATTAGTTCCTGGAGGAGAATCTCAAAATGTAATACAAGGGAGAAATGTTTTTATTTTTAGAACAGGAACCTCTGGTTACAGAGCTTTTGACCAGCAATGCCCAGAGCAAAACTGTAACTCTTTAATGACTTTTAACGGAGTAGAAATTACCTGTCCTTGCGATGATAAAAAATACAACTACCTTTCAGGTGGTGCTCCTTTAGATGGTGAAGGTTGTAATGCATTAATGTATTTTGTTACTCCCATTAGTAACAATCAGTTAAGAATATCTCGTTAATACTATTTGTACTAACAATTAGATTCTTATTTTTGCAGCAACAACAACACAATTAACACATTTATCGTGAAAAACTACTTTTCTTCAAACTTTAAATTGGGTGTTCTAGGAGGCGGCCAATTAGGAAGAATGTTACTTACCGAAACGCAAAAATTCGATATCTATACTGTTATTTTAGACGGAAATGCTGACGCTCCTTGTGCTCAGATATGTAACGAATTTCATCAAGGAGATTTATTGGATTATGATACTGTTTACAATTTTGGAAAACAAGTAGATTTGTTAACCATAGAAATTGAAAACGTAAATATTGATGCTTTAGATGCTTTAGAAGCTGAAGGGGTAACCATTTTTCCAAAGCCTAAAAACTTAAGAACTATTCAAAATAAAGCACACCAAAAGGTGTTTTATCACGACAATAATATCCCTACGGCTGACTTTTCTAGGTTTACTTCTTTAGAAGAGTTAAAACACGCTATTAGTAACGATGCTGTTACGTTTCCTTTTGTATGGAAATCTGCTCGATTTGGATATGACGGTAATGGGGTAAAAATTGTTCGTGCCATCAGCGATTTAGAAAACCTACCTACTGGTGAGTGTATTTCTGAAAAACTAGTTCCTTTTAAAAATGAATTAGCTGTTATTGTTGCAAGAAATGCAAGCGGGGAAACCAAAACCTATCCTGTAGTTGAAATGGAATTTCACCCAGAAGCTAATCAAGTAGAATATGTAATTTGTCCTGCAAGAATTGAGGATGCAGTTGCCAAAAAAGCGCGCGAAGTTGCTTTAAAAGTTGCTGATGCTTTTGATTTTGTTGGATTATTAGCTGTGGAAATGTTTCAAACTAAAGATGATAATATCTTAGTAAACGAAGCTGCCCCAAGAACTCACAATTCAGGGCATTATTCAATTGAAGCAAGTTATACTAGTCAATTTGAACAACATTTACGTAGTATTTTAAACCTTCCATTAGGAAATACCGAAAGTAAAGTAGCCGGAATCATGGTGAACTTAGTTGGTGCTGAAGGCTATACTGGTGATGTAGTATATGAAAACATCGAAGAAATTTTAAAGATTGACGGAGTTACCCCTCACATCTACGGAAAAAAGACAACCAAACCTTTCCGTAAAATGGGACACGTAACTATTGTTAATGAAGATATAAATGAAGCGAGAAAAGTCGCTCAACAAGTAAAAGAAACTATTAAGGTAATAGCAAAATAACCTCTCGACTACGCTCGAGATGACAAAAACATAAAATTATGGTAGGAATTATCATGGGAAGCGATTCAGACCTTCCAATTATGCAAGAAGCAATTGATATTTTAGAGAGTTTTGATATTCAAGTAGAAGTAGATATTGTATCTGCACACAGAACTCCTGAAAAGTTATTCGATTATGCTAATAACGCACACAAGCGTGGCGTACAAGTTATTGTTGCTGGTGCTGGTGGTGCTGCTCATTTACCTGGAATGGTAGCAAGTATGAGTCCGTTACCAGTAATTGGAGTTCCTGTTAAAAGTAGAAACTCTATTGATGGTTGGGATTCTGTTTTATCTATTCTTCAAATGCCTGGTGGTGTTCCTGTGGCTACAGTTGCTTTAGATGGAGCTAAAAATGCAGGAATCTTAGCAGCTCAAATTATTGGAGCTTCAGACAAATGTGTATTAGACAAAATAATCGCTTATAAAGAAGGCTTAAAACTGAAAGTTGAAAAAGCTTCTGAAAGAGTAAAAAAATAAGTACCTTAGTACAATATTAACTTGAAGACCTCACAGATTTTTTATTTGTGAGGTTTCTTCAATTTTTTAAACTAAATTTTCATGACTAAAAATCCACTTTTACAAGATTTTAATACTCCCCCTTTTTCTCAAATTAAAGAAGAAGATTATAAACCCGCTATAAAGGAAGCTATACAAATAGCAAAAGATGAAATTAACGCCATTGTAGAGAATCCTGAAGCTCCAACTTTTGAAAACACTACGGTTGCTTTAGATAATACAGGTAATACGTTGGATAGAGCTACTTCTATCTTTTTCAACTTAAACTCTGCTGAAACAAATGAAGAAATTCAAAAAATAGCGAAAGATATTTCGCCTTGGTTAAGTGAGTTTAGAAACGACATGATTTTAAATGAAGAATTGTTTAAACGTGTAAAAAACGTATACGATCAATTATCTGATTTAAACCTTACTCCTGAACAAGAAATGTTGCTGGATAAGCAATACAAAAGCTTTGCGCGTAATGGAGCGAATTTAAATGAAGATGATAAAGCTGAGCTTCGCAAAATTGATGCTGAGTTAGCAAAATTATCGTTACAGTTTGGAGAGCATGTATTGGCTGAAACCAATGCTTTTGAATTATTAATTACCAATGAAGATGATTTAGCTGGTTTACCAGAAAGCGCTAAAGAAGCTGCTAAAGAACTTGCTAATTCGAAAGGTAAAGAGGGTTGGATGATTACCTTAGATTATCCAAGCTATATTCCTTTTATGACCTATGCTGATAATAGAGAAATGAGAAAAAAGTTAGCAATAGCTTTTGGTAAAAAAGGATTCCAACAAAATGAATATAACAATGAACAAGTTGTAAAAGACATTGTAACCCTACGTCATAAACGTGCCAATCTATTAGGTTATAAAACCCACGCTCATTTTGTATTAGAAGAGCGTATGGCTGAAACTCCTGAAAAAGTTATGGAGTTTTTAAATGAGTTATTAGAAAAAGCTAAACCTGCTGCACAACGTGAGTTTAAAAATTTAGAAGCGTATGCTAAAAAATTGGATGGAATTGACCAACTGCAAAAATGGGACGGTGCTTACTATTCTGAAAAACTAAAAAAAGAATTATTTAACTTAGATCAAGAGTTACTGAAACCTTACTTTAAATTAGAAAATGTAATTGATGGTGTGTTTACTGTGGCCAACAAATTGTATAATTTACAGTTTGAAGAAATTGACAGTATTGATAAGTATCATGAAGATGTTAAAACCTATGCTGTAACAGATACTGATGGTAATTTTGTTTCGTATTTCTATGCAGATTTTCATCCAAGACCTGGAAAACGTAATGGTGCGTGGATGACTTCTTATAAATCACAATACATGAGTAACGATACTAACGAAAGACCTCAAGTATCTATCGTTTGTAACTTTACCAAACCTACGCAAACTAAACCTTCTTTATTAACTTTTAACGAGGTTACTACCTTATTCCACGAGTTTGGTCACGCCTTACACGGAATGCTTGCAAATACGACATATAAAAGCTTATCAGGAACTTCTGTTTCTTGGGATTTTGTAGAGTTACCTAGCCAAGTTTTAGAAAACTGGTGTTACGAAAAAGAAGCGTTGGAGTTATTTGCAAAACATTATGAGACAGGTGAGGTTATTCCTATGGAATATGTTGAGAAAATTAAAGAATCAGCAAGTTTCCATGAAGGAATGCAAACCCTGCGTCAATTAAGCTTCGGATTATTAGATATGTCTTGGCACTCTGGAGATTCTCCTGAAACAATTACTAATGTTAAAGAATTTGAAACGAATGCTTTCGCAGAAACTAAATTATATCCTGATGTAGCAGAAAACTGTATGAGTACTTCTTTTTCTCATATTTTTCAAGGCGGATACTCAGCTGGATATTACTCTTACAAATGGGCAGAAGTGTTAGATGCTGATGCTTTTGAATATTTTAAAGAGGAAGGTATTTTTAATAAAGAGGTTGCAGATAAATTTAAAAACAACGTATTATCTAAAGGAGGAACAGAAGAGCCTATGGAATTATACAAACGTTTTAGAGGAAGAGAGCCAAAACCAGATGCTTTATTAAGACGCGCTGGATTGATTGACAAGAATTAATACAATTACATTTCAATATTTAAAATAGTCCTTTTTTATAAGAAAGGGACTATTTTTTTTAGAAAAAATTAACACAATTTCACATATAAAAAGTTTGCTCAGCCCTTACTTTTGTTTCCCTACAGTTATAAAAAATGAGCTTGAATAAAAATAGCATATTTAGTAAAATCGCCTCTTTGTCTTTGGTGGTTCTTCTTATGCTTCCTATTCTTATAAAAGCTACCCATCATCATGAAAATGAAGCACACCATCATAACTGTAAAGAAAAATCTACTCACTTACACGAATCGGTAAACGACCATTGTGATATTTGTTATTTTTCTTTTGCTTCATTTGATGTACCTACACAAAATTTCTCACAAGCTTTAGCTATTCTTCCTAGTAAGGCAATAATAGATAATTACAAATCAATTATCTTACCTTCTTACCACTCTCTGAATAGAAAGCTTAGAGGACCTCCTACAAACTTGTAACATATTATTTTTAGAACATTTGTACTCTTTTTATAAGAGTGTGTATTTATGTAACCCTAAAACTAGGTTTTGCACTGTAATTACATATACTTACTCCTATTTATAGTCGTGTGTTCTAAATTTATTTAATCAATAGTCGATTTTTTCTATTTCGGCTAACACAATTCGTTTTTAAATTCTGTTTACAATGACAAAACAAAGCTTAGGTGCTTTATTTTGTGTATTGTTTCATGCAATTCTTTTTAGTCAGAATACCAGTTCTGTTACTATTAAGGTAATTGATGGAGCAACACAAAGTGAGTTACCCAATGCTCACGTGAGTATTGGTTCAAAGCACGCCTACACAAACACTAAAGGAAATAGTAGTTTTTACAAACTTTTGAACAAAGAGTATCTCTTAACTGTTACTCATGTTGGATATGTTAGTTATCAAGAAAACATATCTCCTACTAACTCAGTAATAATTATCCCTTTAACACAAGACAATTCAGTGTTAAATGAGGTGGTTATTGCACAAAACCCTAAAAAAACACTAACAAAGTTCTCCAGTAACACACAAAGGATTGATGTTAGTTTTTTAGAGAAAAACAGAGACAATAGTTTAATGCAAACTCTTAAAGATATTCCAGGGGTTAGCACAATTACTATTGGTTCTGGTCAATCCAAACCTACTATTAGAGGTTTAGGTTTTAATAGAGTTGTTGTTGTTGAAAATGGTATAAAACACGAAGCACAACAATGGGGAGCCGATCATGGTTTGGAAATAGACCAATATAATATTGATAATATTGAGGTTACTAAAGGAGCTGCTTCATTGCTCTATGGTTCTGATGCAATATCTGGGGTAATTAGCTTGAAAAATAACTTACTACCTGATGTTAATTCTTTTTCAGGTGAACTAAACCTCACCAACAGAAGTAACAACGATTTTTATGGAGTTTCTTTGGGAGTTAAACAACGTTATAATCATTGGTATTACAAAGCTAGAATAACTCATGAAGATTATGGCGACTATAAAGTTCCTACCAAAAAAATCACATACGATAATTACATTTTTGACTTGCATAAAAACTACTTACGTAACACAGCAGGGTACAATCATAATGTTGGAGTTTCTATAGGTTATGTATCAGATAATATTAGCTCTATAACTTCTTTTAGTAATGTAAATTCTAAAAATGGTTTTTTCGCTAATGCACATGGTCTTGAAGTGAGAACTTCTAAAATAGATTACGATGCTGACAATAGAGATATTGATTTACCACATCATAAAGTCAATCATTTTAAAATAACAAATAATACCAGTTTTTTGTTCCCCAATTACACGTTAGATGTTGAGCTTGGGCTTCAAAAAAATCATCGCGAAGAACACTCAGAACCTGTTCCGCATGGTTATATGCCCAAGCCGTCATCTACAATGGAACGCTTGTTTAAGAAGGACACCTACAGTCTTAATTTAAAAAATCAATTACACTATTTTGAAAAACATAAAGTTACCACGGGTATAAACTTAGAGTACCAAGATAATGCTATTGATGGCTGGGGATTTCTTATTCCTGAATATACTCGTTTTACAGTTGGGGCTTTTGTATACGATCAAATAAAACTCAACAACAATTTATATTTAGATGGTGGTATACGCTACGATTATGGTGTAATAAAAACACAACCCTATTACGAATGGTTTTTATCTCCAGTTACTGACGAAAACGGAAATACTACTCAGCAACAACTACAGCGTTCAGAAAGAAAGAATTTAACTTTTGGAAGTTTTAGTGCTTCAGCTGGATTAAGTTATGGACTTAAAAACACATCGTATAAAATAAATATAGGTAAGAGTTTTAGAATTCCACTAGCAAACGAATTGGCTTCGGACGGAGTAAATTATCACATGTACCGATATGAAGAAGGGAATCTTGATTTAGAGCCTGAAAGTTCTTATCAAATAGACGGAGAGTTTAAAGCAAACTTTAGTAAAGCTTCTATTCAGGTTACTCCTTTTGTTAATTATTTTGATAATTATATTTATTTAAGCCCAACTTCAGAGTATTACGAAACACTTCAGAAGTATCAATACAGTCAAAGTCGTGTTTTTAGATATGGCGGTGAAATTATGGTACAATATAAACCTATTGATAAATTATCGATTACGGGTTCTTTAGAGTATGTAAAAGCAAGGCAGTTAAGTGGAAAAAAGAAAAACTTCACTCTTCCCTTTTCTCCTCCGTTAACAGGAGTTGTTTCGCTTGAGTATACATTGAATCCTTGGTTAACTTTTGGCGACACTAAACTATTCTCAAGTGTACGATTGGTTTCGGATCAAAACAATATTGTACCCCCTGAAAAAACGACAGAAGGGTATTCTTTAATAAATATTGGTTTGCATACGAGTGTAGATCTTTTCTCAAAAAAACAACCTCTTAAAATTCAAGGGAGGTTAAATAACATTTTAAACAACAAAGTATTCGACCACACTAGTTTCTATAGACTTATAGAAGTTCCTGAGCCTGGAAGAAACTTTTCAATAACAATTATACAAACATTTTAATCATTTAATTTTTTTAATCATGAAAAACACATTTAAATCAGCAATCTTATTTTTTGTAAGCCTTTTAATTATTTCTTGTAGTGATGAAGATAACATACCAGAAACTTTTGATGAAAACATCAATACAGAACGCTTTAAAAGTATGGAATTAGGTAATTCTGATTTTGTTTTACCACAATCAAACGTAGATGTTCATATTGAATTTGACTATGAAGGAACTAGTAAGGTTTCTAAAATTTATTTTGATGTTGAAGCTTTTGATGTTCCAAAAGTAAAGACAGGTGAGTTAATTTGGGAATTAAAGAATCATTTAGTTCCTGTTGATAGCTATGAAGGTCAATTAAACCCTCACATACATTACCATGTGTATTTTGATGAAGAGAACAAATACACTCCTTCTTTTACCCCTGCTGAAGGAGTTTATAAGTTTAAAATTACAGTTGAACATGAAGACGGAACTAAAAGTGCCATTACTAAAAAGTTACACATTATTCAAAAGTTTAAAGACTTAGAAATTGGTGATAATAACTCAATCGCTTTTGGAAAAGATGAGCTACATACCGAATTTGAATATGTTTCTGGTAATAATACTGTTACTGAAATTAAATACGAATTTTGGTTCAAAGAATGGAGAGAAGGACAAAATGTTGAAGTTGGTAAGTGGGATAAAGTAATTTCTATTTTACCTAAAGAATTGTATGAAGGAGTTAAAAACCCGCACATACATTATCATTACGATTTAATTCCTGGAGCTCCTGTAGGAAGTTACTGGTTAAACATCTATGCAAAAGAGAGTGGTGAAAGCGAAACTGTAAAGTTGTCTATTCCAATCGAAATAAAGTAATTATAACTCAAAAGGCTACTTGGTTTTTCAAGTAGTCTTTTACAATAACAAACTATTATGAAATTATTAAAAACAACAAGTGCTTTTCTTCTATTAATCTTATTAAACATAAGCTGTAGTAGTGAGTCTGAAGAACCAGATACAGAAAAGCCAACTATTACTTTAAACTACAACGAAGGTTTTCCCAAGTCGTGTACTGTTTTAGAAAAAGGGAAAGAATATACCATACGAGTAAAAGTCTCTGACAACATTGCATTGGCTACTTACGCTATAGACATTCATCATAATTTTGATCATCATACACACGATGATCAAGACTCTAATTGTGAGTTATCTCCTATAAAAGATCCTGTTTCACCTTTAATTTTTATGGAAAACTATACTATTGATAACAATCGTAATGAATATGAAGTAGTACAAAACATTACAATTCCTGCTGATATTGATTCTGGCGATTACCATTGTCAAATTTCTGTAATCGATGTTACTGGATGGCAAAGTAGAACCTCAGTAGATATTAAAATTGAATAAGCTCTACTTCTTATTCTTTTCCTCAATCCACTTGCTCATAAATTTTGTAGCCTGTAAGGTTTGATGTTGTAACAAACTTCCAAGAAAATTTTGTGTACGATGTGTTTCAAGGTTTTCTTGGATTTCTTTTATTTTGTTTACAAAAGAAAAAGCTAATTTTTCTTTATCATATATCGAATTGATAATTGCAATTCCTTTTTGTTGAGACTTTTTCCAAAGAATATCATAAGTATACAGCTCTATAGCTTTGTTAGCAAACTTCTCAAAATCATCTTCTATAAATCCGTTCCAAGGTAAATTTCCATGCATACCTTCTGCACCTATTGAAGTAGTAACACTTGGAGTACCACATTCCATTGCTTCGGTTAATTTCCCTTTAATTCCGGCGCCAAAACGAATTGGAGCTAGCACTACTCTAGCATTTTTAACTACTTCGAGTGCATTTTCTGCAAAACCTTTTATAATAAATCCTTCTTTTGGTTTATGCAATTGCTGAATTTGCTGCGTTGCATAGGCTCCGTAAATATGTAACTCTGCCTCTGGTAATTGCTTTCTTATCGTTTTCCAAATTGTTTTTAATTGTAAAACAGCATCGACATTTGGAGCATGAAAAAAGTTACCTATAAACACAAAATGTTTTCGTTCTTCAAACGACTTCCATTTTTTCACTACTTTTTCATCAATTGAACTCAATAAAAAAGGTAAATGATATAGTAAAGATTCATCAACTTTAAAAACGTCTTTCAATAACTGCATTTCGTAAGTTGAAATAATCAAACTCATATCACAACGTAAAATAGCAGCGATTTCTCGTTTTGCTTCATCCGAATTCAACAATGCTTCTATAGAAAATTGTTTTCCTTTTTTTAATTGTTGATGGCGTGTTTTACGTAAAAAATGTAAATCTTCTGTATCTAAAACTCGTAAAGCTTCCGGGCAATGTTCAGCTACACGCCAACCAAATTGTTCTTCCATCATAAAACGATCGAACAACACAACATCAGGTTGCTGTTCTTTAATAAAATCATCAAAAGAACTTGAATTCAATTCAATCGATTTTTCCTCAACTCCTAACTCTGCTAAGTTTAAAGAGTTTTCTGTTTTTTGGGCGGGTGTTGCAAAAGTAATGGTATAGTTTTGGTTTTTAAAAACATTAAGTAACTGTAACATTCGGTTACCAGCTCCTGTAGTTTTTTCTATCCAAACATATCCAATTATTAAAAGTTGTTGCATTAATTTAGTTAGCTAGCTGCATTTTGTAATCACCTTGTACACTTTTAGCCCAGTTAATTACTTGCTCAACTTCTTCTTTAGTTAAACGAGCATCGGCATGTGTCCAAGTATAAGAATCTAATGGCATTTTTCCTTTTTCTACTTCCTCCCAAACTTCTTCCATTTTATGTTCTTTTCTTTTTAAGGAATAAGTAGCCCATTCAGAAAAATTCAATTCTTCTTTTCCATGGTTTACGTGGTCAGCCAACCAATAGTTAACTGGCGTAATACTACTATACCAAGGATAACGAGTTGAATTACTATGACAATCAAAACATGCTGTTTTTAATATTTTGTGTACCTGATCATTTGGTTTGGTTTCTTTTATAAAAGCTTCAACTGTAGTTATTTCTCCTTGATTTTTTTCTGGTTGAAAAAACTGCGCTATTACCAATAGTATTAATAAGAATCCTATAATTTTTTTGAAAATTTTCATACAACGAATTTAAGTTTTAAAGATATGAAAACTAATTTTATCGACAAATAATTGTATTTTTGTGCTTCATTATTTATGAAAAAATAAAACACAACTCATGAAATACGATTTAATCGTTATTGGTTCTGGTCCAGGAGGGTACATTGCTGCTATCAGAGCCGCTCAATTAGGTTCTAAAGTTGCTATTATCGAAAAGTACTCAACTTTAGGTGGAACTTGTTTAAATGTTGGATGTATTCCTTCAAAAGCTTTATTAGATTCTTCGCACCATTACTATGATGCAGTAAATCATTTCGAAGAGCATGGTATCTCTGTTGAGAAGCCTTCTTTTGACTTCGGAAAAATGGTAGCTCGTAAAGCAAATGTAGTAGAAACTACTACTGGAGGTATCAAATATTTAATGGATAAAAACAATATTGAGGTTTACGAAGGTTTAGGTTCTTTTGAAGATGCTACACATGTAAAAATCACAAAAAATGATGGTACTGAAGAAGTAATTGAAGGTACTAACATTATAATAGCTACTGGTTCTAAACCATCTTCTTTACCTTTTATTACTATTGATAAAGAGCGTGTAATAACTTCTACTGAAGCTTTAAAACTTCCTGAAGTTCCTAAGCACTTATTAGTTATTGGTGGTGGTGTTATTGGTTTAGAGTTAGGTTCAGTTTATAAGCGTTTAGGTGCTGATGTAACTGTTATCGAGTATGCTCCAACAATTACTCCTACTATGGATAAAGATGTTTCTAAAGAACTTACTAAGGTTTTAAAGAAACAAGGTATGAAAATTAATGCTAGCCACGGTGTAACTTCTGTTGAAAGAAATGGTGACGAAGTTGTGGTAAAAGCTACTAATAAAAAAGGTGAAGAGGTTACTTTTACTGGTGATTACTGTTTAGTTTCAGTAGGTCGTCGTCCGTATACTGAAGGATTAGCTTTAGAAAAAGCGGGTGTTAAAGTTACTGAAAGAGGAATGGTTGAAGTAAATGATCATTTACAAACTAACGTTTCTAACATTTATGCTATTGGTGATGTAGTTCGTGGAGCTATGTTAGCACACAAAGCAGAAGAAGAAGGTGTGGTTGTAGCTGAATATTTGGCTGGACAAAAACCTCACATCGACTATAACTTAATTCCTGGTATTGTTTACACTTGGCCAGAAGTAGCGGCTGTTGGTAAAACTGAACAAGAATTAAAAGATGCTGGTGTTGATTACAAGTCTGGAAAATTCTCAATGCGTGCATTAGGACGTTCTCGTGCAAGTGGAGATACTGATGGATTTGTAAAAGTATTGGCTGATAAAAATACAGATGAAGTATTAGGAGTTCATATGGTAGGTGCTCGTGTAGCTGACTTAATTATGGAAGCATCCGTAGCAATGGAATACAGAGCTTCTGCGGAAGATTTAGCTCGTATTTGCCATGGACACCCAACATACTCTGAAGCTGTAAAAGAAGCAGCTAAAGCAGCTTGGGATGGACAACCGTTAAATGCTTAATAAAAAGCTTTAAAATATACTTAAAAAAGCAATCTCGTTTGAGGTTGCTTTTTTTTGATTAAATTAATTTAGTTATCGATAAATACAACCTTAAATGCAAAAAAGAATAAACCTTTTATTTTCTGTATTTTTCTTATTTAATCTAGTTTCTTGTAAAACTCACAGAAAAGATTTCGAAAAAGAATTTTATTATCCCAATTCCTCCGACTTCTCATTAAGTAAAAATTATCAATATATAGAACTGAATGGATTTAATGACTTTAGCCAATTAGTCGATAGTCTTGAGAATTTAAACTATGACGAAAAAAGAGCTTATTTAAAAATTGATAGTAATAAAAAAAGATATAACGTTCTTGTATCAACAACTTTTGGTAAATGTTATCCTGTATTTATTAAGCTTAAAAATATTTTAAGTATTTCAAAAGATAGTTTGAGAAAAGAAAAAAACTACCCTATCAAAAATTTAAAAAGTATTCTTAAAAAAGACTTTTCAAATTTTGGGAAAGATTATGACTATTCAGACTCTCCAGAAAAACTTATTATTTCTTTGACCTGTGAAATAGATGAATTAGAAAACTTAATCATAAAAGTATCCGAAGCTTTTAATGAAATTCAACAAGAATCATCTGACTCTCTTAAGTTAAATATATTTGTAAACAGAAGAATAGAAGTACTTCCACCACCACCAATAATTAAGGACTTAGAAAGATTTATAGACAACAATTAAATAAAAAATCCCGAACTAAATAGTTCGGGACTTCTTATTTGTATGACCTTATTTCTTATTGAATTCCGTAGAAAGAACTCATGTTATCTTCAATTTCAGACGCTTTTTTAACCGCCTCATACATTTGGAACGTTTTGTTCTGTCTTTCGTTAGCAATACGCTTTCTGTACGTATCGTAGTTTGGTAATGCTGTTGGTAATTCTTTCTTTTCAACAACAAAAGCAAACACCCCTTTATCTCCTACTACATTTTTAACTACTTCGTTCTCTTTTGCGTTAATCATTGCTCCTACTACTTTTGGTTCAAAACCTACACCTGAAATTGTTGGTGATTGTAAGTTTACATCTGTAGCAGTTCTAACTGTTTGACTTACTGATTTAGCGATTTCATCTAATGTTGAGCCACTAATTTTATCTTCAATCATTTTTGCTTTACGCTCGTTTGTTAAGATAGGACGTACACTTGCAGTTGCTTTATCTACTGGCATTAATCCTTTTTCAGTTTTTGCAGTTAATACAGCTACTACATATCCACCTTCTACATCAAAACGTTTAAAGTCTCCTTCGTTTACTTCTTTTTCAAATGCCCAAGTAATGATTTGTCTTTCACCACCTACACCTGGTACGTTTTCATCTAAAGACTTTAATCCTACCGCTGGCAAAGAAGTTAAGTTTTTTTCTTTTATAGCTTCTTCAAAATCTTTTCCATTTGCTAACTCTAAAGCTAATGTTTCTGCATTTTGGAATACTGCATTTTCTGTTTCTTCTGAAGCTTCTATCTTACGTCCAAAAGTAGCTAACTTTACTACTGGTTGGAAGTTCTTTTGACCATCTATTTTAATTACGTGAAATCCGAATTGAGATTTTACAACTCCCATATCACCTTCTTTTCCTTCAAAAACAAAGTCTCTAAATGATGGTACCATTCTGTTATAAGCAAACCAATCATAGAATCCACCTTTTTCTGCAGAACCTTGATCTGATGACATTTCTTTAGCTAAATCTGCAAACTTAGATTTATCAGCTTTAACAACAGCTAATAAACTATCTGCAGTCTTCTTAGCTTCTTCTTCAGTTTGAACAACTGTAGCATCAGCACTTGCAGAACCAACAAAAGGAATTAAAATATGACTTGCTTGTGCAGAATCTGGTAATTGTTTTACTTCTGTAATTTTAGATAATTTAAAGAATCCTGCATCTTTATATGGTCCAAAAACATCTCCTTCTTTACCATTGAAAACTTCTTCGGCAATTACTTGAGGTACTTGAATCTTAAACTTGTAGTTATCATCTAATCTTAAATCAGATTCGTTTTCTTCTAAAAACTCACTATAGTTTGTAGTATTTTTTAATCCTTTTACAGGAGTATTGTTTATTACTGAATCATCAATTAATTTTGCTACGTTAGCTTTAATAGCTTCTTCATCTTCTGTAGTAGGCTCTATATTAAACTTTACAATGTTAATATCTCTTGAAGCTTCTACTTGGAAAGCATCTTGATGTTTGTTTATATAATTTTGAACATCACTTTTCTTTAATGTTACCAAACTATCAGCTATTGTAGTATATGGTACATACACATACTTACCAGATACTTTTGTGTTTTCTGTAAAGTATTTAGATTCTCCTTCTTTTAATGAAGCTCCTAAACCAGCTGCAACTAGGTTATCGTATGTTGTTTTTTCTATATTGCTTTTTATTGAAGCCATATATTTTTGCCAAGCACCCCATTCTTGTCCATTCTCTTCTTTAATGGTAGCCAAGTGCTCTTTTAACTTATTTTTATCGAAAATTCCTGAAGTTTGGAATCTAGCATCATTTTGAATTACTGGAGTTTCGTATAAGGCATTTAAGATATCAGCATCTCCAACGGTAATTCCTGCTTCTTCTAATTGCTTTTTGTATATCTTTTGACGGATTAAGTTATTCCATACTGCTTTTGCAGCTTGCATCTCAGACATGTTATTTCCTGTTTGTGCTTTGTAAGCATCTAAAGCTTCAGCAAACTCTTGACGAGAAATGGCTTCGCCATTAACTTCACCTATTTCGTTTACTTTATTTGCGCTAAAAAAGTCTGATATTGTAGAAGGGTCTAATACAAAAGCAAAAAGTGCTAAACCAATTACAAGAATTAAGAACATTGAGCGTTCTCTAATTTTCGATAAAATTGCCATACGTAATTTATTTTATTAACAGTGTGCGAAAATACAATTTCACATTAAATAATGCAATGTTTTTTTACGCTGTTTTTGAGGGAGTTCTAGGTAAATGAAGGAAAGTTAATCTTCTTTACGTATAACTCTAAAATAAATATCATCAATCTTAGTTGCGCTTACTTTTAAGATTTTAATTTGGAAGTTTTCTATATGTAAAATCTCGTCTTGTAATGGTATTGTTTCAGTATGGTTTAAAATAAAACCTCCTATTGTTTCGTAAGCCTCTTCTTTTGGAATACTCAAGTTATACTCTTCATTTAGGTAATCAACTTCTAAACGAGCTGAAAAATTAAACTCATTTTCACTAATTCTTTCTTCTAATAATTGTTGTGTATCATGCTCATCTTCAATCTCTCCAAATAATTCCTCAACAATATCTTCAACAGTAATAATACCTGATGTCCCACCATATTCATCGACTACAACTGCTATGCTTTTGCGTTTTTTTATTAAGTTGTTAAGCACATCGTTAATAATCATCGATTCTGGTACAAACTCTACTGGTAACAAAATTGACTTGATAGTACGTGGTTTCTTAAAAAGCTCAAAAGCGTTTACATAACCTAAAATCTCATCTAACGAATTTTTATAAACCAAGATTTTTGATAAACCTGTTGTAATGAACATTTTTTTAAGGTTGCTTACTGTTTCATGTAAATCTACAGCAACAATTTCAGTTCTTGGTACCATAATTTCACGAGATTTCACCTTATGAAACTCTAATGCGTTTTGAAAAATTTGAATTTCAGAATCTACCTGTTCTTCATCATTTCCTGCATCTAATTGTTCTGAAATATAGTTTCCAAGCTCCTCTTTACTAAATTCGGTTTGAATTTCATCTTCTTTTGTTCGAAAAAAGACATGCAAGAAAAAATCTGAAATTTTAGTAATTACCCATGTAACTCCATAAAAAATAACGTAAAAAACATACGCAGGTATAGCAAAAAACTTTAGCATTTCATTTGCATAAATTCTAAAGATAGCCTTTGGTAAAAACTCTGCTGTTACCAAGATAATTACTGTTGAAATAAGTGTTTGCGTTAGTAAACTTATATCAGACAATACATAATTAACAACTGTATAGTCTGAAGGTAAAAAAGATTGAAACCATCCCATTAACAGCTCTCCCATAAAGTAACTATAAATTACTAAAGCTACATTATTACCTACGAGCATAGTAGTAATAAACTTAGAGGATTTTTCAGTTAGTTTGGTTAGGATTTTAGAAAGTAATCCATCTCCCTTTTTCTCTAACTCTATGTGAAGTTTATTTGCTGAAATAAAAGCTATCTCCATCCCAGAGAAAAAGGCTGAAAATAAAATAGAAGTAAGAATAATTAAGAGTTCGGGTTGCATTAACGTTCTTTGTTTCTTTTTTCTACTTTTCTTCTAAAATGTCGTTTAAAGAAGAAAATTAATATGATAAAGATAGCAAATCCAAACATAATAAACGCTTCTTGTCTATCGGAATTCCACTTTAAGATTCCTTCAACAAAAAAGATTACCCCTATAACTAAGTATCCGTATTGTAAATATTTCCAAAGTGCGTTCATTATATATCTTTTTGTGTTGTTTCTATATCTCCTGTAATATCTTTAGCTATCCACTTACTCAAATCTTCACTCGACTCAAATCCAAAGCCATTAATTTCAGATTCTGGAGTTGTAAATCGAAAACCATCTTCTGTAAAAAAGTAATGTTCTTTTTGATCCCAGAATAATTGATTAGTTTCTAGTCTTGTTTGATTCGTATGATTGGTAATCACCACATTTCCTCTGATTTCAGATACTTTTGTTTTGTTGTAAGTTAACGCATAATTCCCTGAAATTGTTGTTGAGTCTTTCCCTGTCTTATCAATTGTTACAATTTCAATTCCTTTAGGAAACTCACTATATGGGTGTTCTTTTCTATTTGAGTAATCATAAAAAACAGGTGCTTTTGTTTTTGAACTTATTCTTCCAGAATCTTTATGAACATGATAAATATTTACTGCCGAACCTACTGGTAAATTTTTATCTGCAAGAAAATCTCGTACCTCTTTCTTTGAATTGGTACAAGAAAAAAACATTGCCACCAAACAAATGGTAGCAATGCTATTGTATATATGTTTTGCTTTTTTAAGCATTAATTTCTATTAAGGTACACGAACAGTTTCTCCAATCCAACATCCAACTCTATAACTAGCTCCTGAAGACATTCCTTTTTGGAAAATTAACTTTTTAGAAGGTGCGTTCTTTTTGTAACTAGAAATATATCTTCCAGCTCCACATCCTGGGTCAACTTTTTTAGCTTTTAAAGCCTTATTTAAAGCTGCTACATACACCATTCTTTTTTCGAACTCATCACTACCACAAGAGTTAGCACTTCTTTGGTATAAACTTGCAATGAATAAGTATGCTTTACCCATATTAGGGTTGTACTTTAATGCTTCGTAGGCTAAAGCTCTAGCTCTACTTCCTCCAGCACTTTGAGCTTCTCTTAACTTGTACTTAGCCTTTTTAAACGGATCTGTTTCTAAGTCGAATGCTTTTTTTCTCATTTCAGCAGCTCCACTCTTATCACCGTTCTTAGCTAAAACTCCTGCTAAGAAGTTATATGCGTCGGCAGACTGTGTTACTTTAGCATACTCGTTTGCTAACTTCTCAAATAAAGGATCTGTTTGACACTCTTTATTATACATTCTTGATACTGCTCTTTTTAACCAAACACCATCAGTTTTGTTTTCTTCGAAGTCTCTAGAGTAAATAGGTATTAATCTTTCACATGTTGCTATCTTAGAAATCATTGCATCTAAACCTCCTTCAACTTTACCTAATAATCCTGAGTTAATCGTATAAGCTCTTAAGTTTCTTTTCTCTCTAGAAGTAGTAGTCCCTACAGAATCCTTCTCTTGTAATTTTGCTATCTTCTTACTGTAATCTTCTAACTTCTCATCTACAGATTCCATCACATCATCATAGGTATCAAAAACTTTTTGAGGATTTGTATCTTGGTACTTATCTGCTATCATTTGGAAATATCTGAAGATATTTTTTACTCCCATATCTTTAGCTCCAGCCTTATATCCTTTTTCTAAGATTTCAAAAACTTCATCATCTGACGCTAATTTATTTTCAATTAAAAAATCTGCATAATCACTATGTGCTTTAGCTGGATCTTTATCTGGAAAATTAGCTAACCTTGTTTCATATACTTTCTTAGCTAAAACAGGATCTTTTAAGTTTTCTGCAACTTTAGCACCATATTTATAAATATTAATAGATAATGAAGCACAATTATCTAACAAGTACTCTAAATTAGGTTTTGCTTGGGCATATTTCTTAGTTGTAGCATCCCCTTTAAAAAGGTTATACTTGATATGACATTCTTGGCTTGCTTGCGCTTTCGCTCCATTTACGGCTACAAACAAAAATAATCCTGTTAGTAAATACGTAATTTTTTTCATCGTTCTCAGTTTTTGTTAATCTATTCGTTTTTTTTGGAACCAATTAATACTATTCAAAGATAAACTTAATCTTACATTAAAGTAGTTTTCTTTTATTAAGTTATTGTTAGTCGTTCCTCTTTGCCCGTATTCAAATCCAACATTTACGTTTGATAATTGTCTCGGTAATGGCAATCCTAATCCAACATTTATGCCAAAGTCTTTTACTGCAGTAAAATTATCAGTAGTTTTCACTAATAATCCTGTGTCTTCAAAACGTAAACCAGCTCTATAGGTTACTCTATCCCAATAACTTGATATTGAATTAATTTTTGGAATATAATACCCTCCTATTGCAAACTTACTTGAGTCATCGTATTTATGTGATGATCCATTAGCTATAAAAACACTATTACTTCCTAAAGCACTTTGGAATTCTTGGTTAACACCTACATACCATTTATTTTCTTTTCCTAGACCAAAACCATAAGCACTTTTTAAAGGCACATTTATATTTCCGTCTAAAGATCTATTAAATAACTCGTTTCTAGGCATTTCTTGTCCAGAGTTACTAAATGATAATGAGTACATCTTCTCAGATCCTCTAGCAGATAAATCTGTAGTCATTGTGAATGAGACTCCTGTAGATAGTTGTAATTTATTTTTTAATTCTGTTTTATATTGTAATCCTAACTTAAACTGCCCTCCTCTAATATTGAAAGACTCTTCATGTTTGGTTGCTAAAGCTACATTGGCTCTCTGATTTAAAACGCTATTTTCTATGTTTCCAAAAATAAAACTTGCTTCTGCTCCTACAGACAAGCCTTTGTATGCATACATACCAAAACTTGCATATATCTTGTTGGCTCCTCCTTCTCCAGTAAACAAAGTAACATCATCTGCATTAGCATCGTCTAACAAAGAATACCCGACAGATGAAAAAGGTTGTAAACCGACAGATAATCCTGCTTTTTTTCCAATAGGAAATCCTAATGAAATGTATCTTAAACTTGTTGAATTCCCTGTTTGAGAAGCATCTTGCTCTTTAACAGTTAAAAAAGTTAAACTACCTCCCATAGCGTAGGTTGCAGCTCTTAAATCAGCGTTTGACGCTGGATTTGTAAAATTTAGGTGATAATAATCTTTCATTGCAACACCAATACCTCCCATAGAAGCTTGTTCTACTGTTACTGCCTCAAAATTTTCACCTATACCAAAATAAGAATATGGTGAAGCACTGTTTCTTTGTGCTAATATAGCTGACGTAGTTAGTACAAAAACTCCTAATATAAATCTCTTAATCATTCGCTAAATTGTGTATCAAAATAGTATGTAACCCCTCCAAAACAAAATTTGGATGGGCAAATATGACACTTTTTAATTGTTTTGACAAAAAATATGTATCCCCTCCTGTTAAAACTACTGTTAAATCTGGGTATTTTTTTTGATATTGTGCTATAATTCCGTCTATTTCATTAGAAACTCCATTGATTACTCCTGAATGAATTGAACTATTTGTATCAACTCCAATAAAGTTTTCTATTTCACTTGTTTCTAGTAACGGTAATTTAGAAGTAAAAGTATGTAGAGCTTTATATCTCATAGCCATTCCTGGTGAAATAGCACCTCCTAAGTACGCTCCTTCTTTTGTAATAAAATCGTAGGTTATACATGTACCTGCATCTAACACTAATACATTTTTATTTGGAAATGTATTTATTGCTGCTGATGCTAATGCAATTCTATCAACTCCTAATGTTTTTGGCGTTTTATATAAATTTTTAAATGGAACTTTTGTGTTTGAATCCAAAAAAACTGGATTCAAAAGTTCTGCTATTTTTTGTTTTTCTTCTTCTGTTAAATTAGCTACTGAAGATATAATACTATTTGAAATTGAAAATTTTGAAATAATTTTATCTAACTCTGTAATTATATTTTTCTTTTCAAAAACAAATATTTCTTTAACAGTATCTATTTCAAAAACAGCTACTTTAACTCTTGTATTGCCTACATCAATAATTAGGTACATATTTCATTTCTTAGAGCTTGTAAATTTACGGCACATTTTTTTAAAGTTTTTACTTTGTATAATTAAAAAACGATTGTATATTTGCATCCGCTTAACGAAAGTAGCAACTGGTGCCTTAGCTCAGTTGGTAGAGCAAAGGACTGAAAATCCTTGTGTCCCTGGTTCGATTCCTGGAGGCACCACAATAAAACTCGTAGCGCATGTTGCGAGTTTTATTTTAAAGATGTTACTTTTGAAGCTATGACTGGTGCCTTAGCTCAGTTGGTAGAGCAAAGGACTGAAAATCCTTGTGTCCCTGGTTCGATTCCTGGAGGCACCACGATAAAAACCCGAACAAATTTGTTCGGGTTTTTTAGTTTTAAAGCTATGCGATTCTATAGACTAGTGAGTTTCTATAGTTATTTTAACTTAAATTTCATTTCTACTGGCAAATGATCTGATGCTTGTCCGAACTCTTTTAATACAGTTCCATCTATATATTCTATATAATTTTCCGTATAAAAAACATAATCAATACGTTCTACTGGATTTTTTGTGTCAAATGTATTTTCAGGGTTTTCAACAAAAAAGGCTGCATTTCCTACTCCATCCATTGCAAACATTTTTCTAACAATAGCCTCTTTATCTCTTGCTTTTGAATTAAAGTCTCCTAATAAAATGGTTGGATATTCTTTTTTATACTTATTAAAAAGATTCAATACATATTCAAATTGACGTACTCGTGTTGTTTTGTCAAAAGCTTCTAAGTGTAGATTTATAACAACTACTTCTTTTCCTCCTAAAATAACTTTTACCACTTGTACCAATCTATCCAAATACAACGCATCTCTATAAAAAGGGTTGTCAGCTACTCGCTCTAAAACTATACGTTTATAATCTTTTAGCTCGTGTTTACTCAAAATTGATTGACCTGAAACTATTTTACCAAAATGCATGCTTGGTGGCCAATATGGAAACGGCACATAATGTTCATCCCAATTTATACCTCTTGCCACATAATTATAACCTAATTCTGCTAATTTTTCTTCTTGGTTTACTTTATAAGATCTTGCTGCATTATAATCGACTTCTTGAAGAGCAATAATATCTGGATTCACTTTTTTAACCTCTGTAAGCACCTTTCTTAAGTTTGAATCAAATAATTCTTTAGGTTTTGCTATTGCTCTGTTATTTGTCATTCCGCTTAAATAACCAATATTATAAGTTACTATGCTGTAGATTGAATCATTATCAGTCGTATTATTGTAGTCGTGTGTAATAACTTTGGCATATTCTGCTTCATCCATTGTTGGGGACGATGCCCAGAAAAAAAAGATTACAAACAATCCTACAGCTAGTAGTAAAAACCTTAAAACAATTCTAAAAAATGACTTCATAAAAAATTAAAAAAGTGTTAAAAACGATTTCAAATTTAAACTTTTTTAATCTGGAATGGTCTTAGAAGCGTAAATAATTAAAGAACCTTAAAATTTAATAACATGCAGAAATTACTAACAATCTTGATTTTAGCAGTAGGTTTTACTGTTACCACTCAAGCACAAAAGAGCGATAAGGCTAAACATGAAGAATTAAGCACTGAGCAGAAAACTGAACTAGCTGTAAAAAAAATGACGCTACAACTTGATTTAACTGAAGCTCAACAAAAGCAAATTAAGCCTTTAATAGCAAAACAAGTTGCTGAAAAACAAAAAATGTGGGCTAAAAGAAAAGCCATGAAACAAAGCGGTAAAAAGGCTACAGCTGATGAACGTTATGCTATGAAAAGTAAAATGTTAGATAAGCAAATTGCTCATAAAACTGAAATGAAACGTATTTTAAACGAGCAACAATATGAACGTTATGAGAAAATGACTGCAAGAAAAATGAAAAGACATAAAAAGAAAGGTACTCATAAAAAGTTTAAAAAAGGAGAACACCATAAAAAACATCAAGAGGAAAAATAAGCTAAACCTCTTAATAAATTAGTTTTTGATTGAAAAAAAAGCTCGGTTTTGGAAACAGAACCGGGCTTTTTACTTTTCAATTACTCTTTAAACCAACCTGAATATTTAACATAATTATTAGCAATCCTGTCAATTTCTCCTGAAATAAGTTCTTTAGAAATATCTTTTACTTTTTTTGCTGGCACTCCAGCATAAATGCTCCCACTTTCAATATGCGTATTTTTAGTTACAACTGCTCCTGCTGCTATTATAGAATTAGATTCTACTATACAATCATCCATAATAATACTACCCATACCTACCAACACATTGTCGTGAATAGTACATCCATGTACTAAAGCATTGTGACCAATGGAAACATTATTTCCGATAGTAGTTGGTGATTTTTGATAGGTTGCATGTATTACTGCTCCATCTTGTACATTTACTTTATCTCCCATTTTTATATAATGTACATCTCCACGAATTACTGCATTAAACCACACGCTGCATTCTTTCCCCATTTGTACATCACCAACAATAGTTGCGTTTTCAGCAACATAACAATCTTTTGGTATTTGTGGATGTTTTCCTCTTACTGGTTTTATAATTGGCATAAATTTTTATTTAAAATATGATAATAAATTTGCTTTCTTGGATGCTGAAACCATAATCTCTTTTCCGTTTGATAGTATTACGCTTCCTCCTTTTCCTTTTTTATATTTTGAAATTTCGTTTATATTCACTAAAAATGATTTGTGCACCCTCACAAAAGAGTTATCTTTTAAGGCTTCTTCAAAATATTTTAGTGTTTTACTCACTAACTTTTTAGAGTTCTCAAAATATATTTCAGTATAGTTATCATCGGCTTTACAAAATAAAATTTCTTCAATAGCTACTACTTCAAATCCATCTTGTTGCGGAATAGTTATTTTTCCATTTACTTGATGGGTCATTTTTGGGGTTAACACAGCGGTTTCTAACTCATTTTCTTTTTCTTTAATTTCCGTTACAATACTTACTGCCTTAATTAACTCATCTATAGAAATTGGCTTTAACAAATAATAAGTTGCTTGATTGTTTAATGCTTCAATGGCGTAATGATCGTAAGCAGTTACAAAAACTACTTCAAAAGTTTTATTTTCTACTTTTTCTAATAAATCAAAAGCATTACCAAAAGGCATTTCTACATCTAAAAACACCAAGTCTAATTCGTGTTTTTCAATTAATTTTTGTGCTTCTCCAATATTGCTTGCTTCTCCTAACAATTCAACATTAGGACAGTATTTAGTAATATAGTTTCGTAGAATATCTCTACTTATTTGCTCGTCTTCAACTATAATTGCTTTTATTTTCATTGCTAATTTTCGTCTTTTTTTAGTGTCAATTCAACCTTAGTCCCACTTCCGTCCTCAAAAACATTAGAAACCATCACAGATATTTTATCTTGGTACATATCGTTCAGAATAGCAATTCTATTTTTAATTGTGCTCATTCCTTTAGATTTCTGCTTGAGTTGATTCTTCGTCTTCATTTCTATTGATTTCTCCCTTCCTATTCCATCATCTTCTATCAAAATTGTAATAGATTCATTATTTTTAGGAAGCATCGAAATTTGAAGTTTTCCTTTTTCTTTTTTATATCGAAGCCCATGCCAAATAGCATTTTCTATATACGGTTGTAGTAACATTGGTGGAATAGAGTATTGCTCTAGCGGTATACTTTCTTCAATATGGATGTTATAGTCGAACTTATCTTTAAAACGGTTATGTTCTAATTTAACGTACAATTCTAACAACTCAATTTCTTTAGTCAATGGTATAAAATCTTCATCTGAATTTTCTAATACCGAACGCATTAATACTGAAAATTCTGATAAATATCGATTTGCACTTCGTTCATCATTTACTGCTATAAAACTATTTACTGAGTTTAATGCATTGAAAATAAAGTGCGGATTCATTTGTGAACGCATCGACTTTAATGCCAATAAATTGTTTGCTAATTTTTGTTGCTTGTTGGTTCTAAACATAAAATACACCAACAGACTCATCAATAAAAAACCTCCGATTAATGAATAAATAATCCATTTTTGTCGCTTGTTACTTTCCTGAACTAATTGCTGATCTTTATATGCTAAACTGATTTTACTATCTGCTAATTTTTTATCTTTTTCTAAACTCGCTATCCTGTTTTGATTGTCTGAAATTCGCTTACTAAAACGTTTTACTTGCTGAATTTCCTGCTCTTTTCTCGAATACAACGTATCTACCAGCGTTACATAATTTTGATAAGTTTTTAAGGCTTCTGTATAATCTCCTACTGTTGCGTATACTTCTGATAAGCGCTTAGTAGCATCTTTTTGAATGATTAAATCTTTGTTTTTATCAGCATCTGCAATACTCTTTTTTAAATATGGAATTGCTTCTTCATATTCAGATTTTTGCATATATGCATTACCTATTTTATAGTTGATTTTTTGTGAGGTAATTGAATCAACTAACGATTCGTTACTCTCCGCCTCTACAACTATATCATCTGCTTCTTTTAAGCTCTCTTTTCTCAACTGAATTTCTTCGTCGTATCGTTGAGATTTGTTATAAAAATCGGCTACTTTTTGCTGTTCCTTTAACGAACGTTTCTTGTTCTCTTCAGATGCTAATTTTAAAGAATTCTTAAAATATCCATCAGCTTTTTGTGTATTTCCTTGAGCGGCAAAAACTTCTGCTAGTTTAGAATTTAAATCTGTTATTTTAGGAGTGATTAAGTTCTTTTTCGCAATTTCTAATGCTTTTTCATAGTTTGCTTTAGCCTTGTTATAGTTTTTTTGGACTAAATACACGTCTCCTAACCCTTGATATGCAGTTAAACGCAAGTAATTATTTAACACTCCGCTTTGTAAACTTTGCAAATAGTTTTGTTCACTACTACTATAATCTTCAGATAAAAATGCTGCTTTAGCCAATTTCAGACGAATTCTGGGCGAATTCACTTCTTGTAAAGAAATTTGATAATTTTCAACCGCTAAATCGTACTGTTTCCAATAAAAGTACACATCTGCTAATTCTTTGAATACATGTGCTCTTTGGTTTTTATTAGGGTTTGTCAACAACGTTTTTTCAACAAAAGACAAACTTTTATCAATATCTTTCTTTTTATAAAACTCAACTGAGTCTAAATATTGTGAGTATAAACCTACTTGCTTTCTTTTACTATAAGAGCTTAGTTTTGATTTTCTTTTAGATGTAAATCCTTCAACTTCCACCTTTATATCTTCATCATCTTTAATTGTATAAAAAACACGATCAAAATTAGGATGTGACACTTCCAATTGGCTTCCTGCTGTTGCTTTTACAGTATAGTTTCCCGTTATTTCAGAAAACCGGAAAGTTCGTCCGTTTACTTCTACTCTCGCATCTTTAATGGGACGATTTGTTTCCTTACTCACCACTTGAACTTTTACTGAAAATTCTTTCGATAGTTCTTTGCCTACTTGAGAGTATACTTCTGAAAATCTCAGTAAAAGTATAGGGAGTAATAGTATGTAAAAAAGTTTCTTCATTCTTTATTTCTTACTGTAAACATACTCACAAAATACCATACAAAAAAACGGTTAACTCTCTAAAACACTATAAAAAGTAGTTAAAAAATGAGGCTTACTCATTTAACTTATCATTTCCCTAAACAAAATAGCTTGTTCACTCATTCTTGATTTTTTAAGAAAAAAGTTGGGGGTAATTTTGAATAGAAATTAACACCAATCAAACTTTTTACCCAATTAATAACTAAAAACAAAAATTATGAAAACGCACGCATTCAAAGTATTTTTCTTTTGCTTAGTACTACTAACAACAACTACGTTTGCTAATGAAAATCAACGTACAAGAAAAGTAAAAAAACAAACCGTTAAAGTTGCATTATTACTAGATACAAGTAATAGTATGGATGGACTTATCAATCAGGCAAAAGCACAATTATGGGAAATTGTAAACGAACTCTCGTATGCTAAATGTAACGGTACCACACCTAACTTAGAAATAGCTTTGTACGAATATGGAAACTCAATTTTATCTTCTAGAGAAGGTTATATCCGACAAGTTTTACAGTTTACTAGTGATTTAGATGAAATTTCTGAGCATCTTTTTTCTTTGAGTACTAATGGTGGTAGCGAATATTGTGGTCAAGTAATACAAACGTCACTAGACGAATTAGATTGGGGAGCTAATAAACGTGATTTAAAAATGATTTTTATTGCAGGAAATGAACCTTTTACTCAAGGAAAAATTAATTACAGAGATGCTATTACAAATGCTAAAGAAAAAGATGTTATCATAAATACTATTTTTTGTGGTGATTATAACCAAGGTATTACTGGAAGATGGCAAGACGGAGCTATTTATGGCGGTGGTGATTATATGACTATTAATCAAAACAAGCATATTGTACATATTGTAACTCCATATGATAACGATATTATTATTTTAAACAAACGTTTAAATGACACTTACATTCACTATGGTTCTTATGGATATTCTAAATATAGTAATCAAGCTAAACAAGATATGAATGCTGAAAGTTTAGATGAAGCTGTAGTAGTTAAACGTGCCGTAACTAAAAGTTCTAAACTATATAAGAATGCAGAATGGGATTTGGTGGATGCTTCAGAGGAAAAAGAAATTGATTATAGCTCTTTAAAAAAGAAACAACTTCCTAAACAGTTACAAAACAAATCTGCCAAAGAAATTAAAGTGTATGTTGAAAAGAAACGTAAAGAGCGTGCTGAAATTCAGCAAAAAATTCAAGAGTTAAATAAAAAAAGAAAGTCTTATGTAGCAAAAAAACAACGCGAAAGTTCTAAAAAAAATGAATTAGAAAGTGTTATGATTAAGGCTATCAAAAAACAAGCAAAAAAGAAAAATTACTCTTGGTAGTTTTGATTGGGGTTTGGTTAAGTTGAAGCGGAGTTTTACTCCGCTTTTTTATGTCGTCATTCCTACCAACGAGAGGAATCTCATTCAAAGAAACAGTAAATATTTTTTATAAACAGAATCAAAGCCCTTCAGATTTCTCACTTCCGTTACATTACAGTTCGAAATGACATTTCGTTTATTTTACTAGCAAATCTTGACCAATACTAATATTATTGTCACTTAGCCCATTTACTTCTTTTAATCGTTGTACCGAAATATTATATCGTCTCGATATAGAATACAACGTATCTCCTTTTTGAACTTTATGAGAACTTGTTTTATAAGTTGGTGTTTTTGCTGCTAGAGAACCATCTCGTCTTACTCTATCATATTTATCTAGATTGTACTTTCTAATAATAGATATTAATTTTTGAGGATATTTTTTGTCCGTTGCATATCCTGCTCTTTTTAACCCATAAGCCCAACCTTTGTAATCTGTATGTCTCAACCTGAATAAGCTTGCATACCTTTTACGAGTTAATAAAAACTGAGAGTGATCTTCATACGATGTTTCTGGATATTTATATTTTCTAAAACATTCTCCTTTTTCATCATCATCGTGAGTTACACTATGCCCTTGCCAACCTCTATGACATTTAATTCCAAAATGATTGTTTGATCTAAGAGCTAATGCACTTCTACCACTTCCTGATTCTAATACTCCTTGTGCTAAGGTGATACTAGCAGGAATACCATGTTCGTGCATTTTCTTAACCGCAATTGGCGCAAATTTTTGAATATATGCTTCGGTATGATTTGTAGTAGTTGATATTGGTTTTTGTATTTGCTCTAACTGTGGTAACTCAGGCATTTTTTCTTCTCTAGGTTCTAAAACCACCTCATTTGGTGTACTTTTCACTACATTTTTACCTGATCCACAACTTGTCAATATTACAGCACACACTGCTAAAAAAACTACCTTTATTCTCATTAAACCTTTATTAACTCTTGATTTTTATTCTTTAATTTTTGATTTACTCCTGCTATTCCTTGTAAACCTCCTGTATGAATTGCCAGTATTTTACTGTTTTTCGGAAATGTGTCTTTTGCCACTAAATCTAATATTCCAAATAACATTTTTCCTGTATAAATAGGATCTAGTAAAATACCAGTTTGCTCTTTAAATTCATTTATAAAACGGATTAACTCCTCTGTATATTTTCCGTAGCCTCCAAAATGATACTCATTTTGCAAACTCCAATACTCATTCTTGTTAATAAAAGATTTGATTTCATCTACTAAAAAATCACCTTTTAATGCAGGAAACCCTATTATTTTTTGATGTTTTTTAGCTGAATTTATCAATCCTGAAATTGTTCCGCCAGTACCTACTGCACAACAAATATAATCGAATTTTTCATCTTCATTTGTTAAAATCTCTTCACAGCCTTGTACCGCTAATGCATTCGTTCCTCCTTCTGGAACCAAATAAAAATTACCAAACTCATTTTTTAACTCATTGATGAATTCTTCGGAAGTTTTGTTTCGGTAGGTTTCTCTTGTAACAAACTTAAACTGCATACCATTCTCATATGCATTTCTCAAAGTTTCATTTTGAGAAAGGGTCTTAACTAAGTCTTTACCTAGTTCATCTCCTCTAATAATTCCAATAGTTTTAAACCCTGCTATTTTCCCTGCGGATGCAGTAGCTGCAATATGGTTTGAAAAAGCACCTCCAAAAGTTAACAAGGTGTCTTTCTCTTGTCGTTTTGCCTCTTCAATATTGTATTTGAGTTTCCTAAATTTATTTCCCGAAACAAACGGATGAATGGTATCTTCCCGTTTTACAAAAAGTTCAACTCCTTTTGTTTTTAAAATAGGTAAATGAATTTGTTCATTCTCTGGTATGGAAATTTCTAGTTGAAACAGCATTTTAAAAAGTTATCAACGCAAAAATAAGCCTTTAATCTATTTCTAGCTTATATCCTACTCCATGAATGTTGGTTATTTTTATAGAAGTATCGTCTTTTAACTTTTTACGAAGTTTAGAGATATACGTATCTAAACTTCTTCCAACTACTACACCGTTATCTTCCCAAACTCTTTTGGTTAACTCTTCACGTTTTATAATTTCGTTAGGTTTACTGATAAGAATTTCTAACAACTCACATTCTTTTTTAGATAAACTAATTTCTACAGCTTGTTTTACTAACTTGTTTTGCTCTGGGTAAAACTCAAAAATTCCTAAGTTTACTACATTCGTTAGGTTATTAGTTGTCGCTGTTTTATTTTTCCTCTTTTTTTGAAACACAAAACCTACAAGTACAGCTATTAAAAACAGTAATCCATAAAAAATAAACTGATTATTATTTGACGTGCTTATTTTAAGAAATTGAACTTCTATAAAATAACAGTTAGTAGGCAACGCCCTTCCTTTACAAGGGATTATTGCTTTTTCTTCTTTTTTCTGCATTTCGTAGCTATACACTACTTCCTCATCATCACAATTTTTAACCTCTAGAATGTAATTTGATGGAAAACTTGACTTTTTAAAACTCCTATTCACTAAAGTTACCAAACCATCTGGTTCAATCTTCAAATTGTTTTGAAAACTTAGCTTAAAGGTTGATTCACTCAACTGTTGTACAGGTAAAACTAATGAGGTAGTATCTGCATTACTTAGCAATAACTGGTGTCCTACATTTCGAAGTGAAACTTTTACGCGTTCTGAAAGATTTTCATTGGTTGTACACGAAGTAAACAAGATTATTACAGTAAATAGGGATAATCCTATTTTGGATATTATTAAATTAAAGTTCTTACTCATACTATCTACAAATATCCTACTTTTCAATTGCTTTAAACAAGAGTTGACATTTCTTTTACACTTTTTTGACATTTTTTATCTCTCGTCATTGCGACCAGAGGGAAAACACTTACTGTCATTTCGACTGCAAGGAGAAATCTCATTAATAAAAGTAACTCACAACCTTAAGATTTCTCAGTAGCTCATAAAATCGCTTATTCGAAATGACAAATAAAAACGTCATTCCGACCAGAGGGAGGAATCTCATTAAAAAGAGTTACATAGATTGTTTAGATTTCTCCCTTCGCTCGAAATGACATTATTTTACTATATTGAAACTCGAAAATTGAAATGAATAAAATTGCTGAAATCTTATTTTTATCATCTGTGAAAATCGGGATAACAATACTTTTAGTTCTTTTATGACATGTTGTGTATAATTCAGTAATTCTCAAAATAAAAAAAATAATTTAAAATGCCATTTGACTTAGACGAAAAATATATTAGAGAGACTGAATCAGAATTAAACGTAAAATTCCCGTCTGAATTTAAAAACCGAATGATTAAATTAAATGGAGGCGAATTAGTTACAGACGAATTTGAATTTGAACTATATCCTTTTTTTGACAAATCTGACCGAAAAAGAATAAGTCGGACTTGTAATCACATTGCACTCGAAACAAAAAACGCTCGTGAATGGAATGGATTTCCTAAAAATGGAATTGTTATCGGGTTCGACGGATTTGGAAATCTAATAATCTTGACTCATAGTGGAAACGGAATTTTGACTGACGAAATTCACTTTTGGAACCATGAAATCGGACAAGTAGAAAAAATAGCGGAATCTATAACTGAATTGGATGGATAAAAACTATGCACAACAAAGTGTATTAAAAGATCAGTTAACTCCATTATTAATAGAAAGCAACGAAATTACAATTGAATGATAGCATTTGCTAAATTAGGTGCTTAAAACACTAAAAAACTTTATTGATAATATCTAAAACTATGGAAGATTTTTGTTGGAGATGTGGAACTCCCCTAATATTTTTATTAAACTCAAATAATATTCTTTCGAGCGAGTGTAAAAAATGTGGTCAAGGATATTGAAAATTGAAAGGTAAATCTTTAATTGAAAGTAGACTAGACTCTTCTTTCTCCCACCCTCTATATCATATAATTTTTGAAAAAGAAAAAGTATCTCAAGAAAAAGTTAATCGAATTGCTTTGGCTTTTGCTCAACACGACAAAAGGTATCTTGAAATATTTATTAAAGATATAGAAGATGAATTAACTACACCTAAACGGAAACTAACTGATTTCCATAATTTATATGGGACTGAGGAAATAGCTAGAGATTATCTTTGTCGATTATCTAAAGAAATCAAATACTTACTGGAACAGAAAATAAAATAACTACTTATAACAATCCAAAAAAACATTGCTTTGGTTTTCTTACTTAGAATATATTCAAATTAAGTATATAAGTAAATCACCTTCTAAAACCCAGCAACCTGCTCCTCTACTTGCTCCCATTCTTCCATCAGTTCGTCTACTTTTGCTTTTTTAGCTTTGTAGTTTTCAAAGAAATTAGGACGTGAAGACACTTCATCATAGTTTTGAGCTAACTCTAAATCTATTCTTTCTATTTCAGCTTCTAAACCTGCGATTTGTGTTTCAATTTTATTCAGCCTGTTTTTTAACTTTTTAAGTTCCTTTTCTTGTTCTTTAGATAGTTGATAGGCTTCTTTTTTAGACGTATCTTTTTCTGCCTTTACTACAGTTTTTTTCTCAGCATCACGCAAACTTTCCATTTTGTGTTGTTCTAAGAAATAATCAATATCACCTAAATATTCTTTTATTTCTCGGTCTTTAAATCCGTAAACCGTAGTGGTTAATCCTTGTAAGAAATCACGGTCGTGAGATACTACGATTAAGGTTCCGTCAAAGTTTTGTAGGGCTTTTTTTAGTACATTTTTAGAAGCAATATCTAAGTGGTTGGTAGGCTCATCCATTATCAACACATTGAATGGTGATAGCAATAACTTACACAATGCCAAACGATTTCGTTCACCTCCTGAAAGTACTTTCGCTTTTTTATCTACTGCTTCTCCACCAAACAAAAACGAACCTAACATATCTCGCACACGCATTCTATTGCTATCGGTAGCAGCATCCTCCATGATTTCCAATACAGTCTTTTCAGGTGGTAATTCTTCAGATTGATTCTGAGCAAAATATCCTATTTCTACATTATGTCCTAGCTTTAAGTTTCCTTCAAACGGAATTTCTCCTACCATCATTTTAGCTAAGGTAGATTTCCCTTGTCCGTTTTGACCTACAAAAGCAATTCTACTATTACGCTCAATCAATAAATTAACATCCTTCAACACTTCTTTTTCGCCGTAACTCTTAGATAGGTTTTCAGCTTCTACAATAATTTTACCTGGCTCTTTCGAAATAGCAAAACGAACATTCATTACCGCGTTATCGTCCTGATCTACTTCAATACGTTCAACTTTCTCTAGCTTTTTAATGAGGGATTGTGCCATGGAAGCTTTACTTGCCTTTGCACGGAATTTCTCAATTAACTTTTCAGTATGTTCTATTTCTTTTTGTTGATTTTTCTGTGTCTGCAACTGCTTTTCTTTAATTTCAGCTCGCAGTTTTAAAAACTCAGAATACGGCTTTTTATAATCGTAAATCTGTCCTAAAGAAATTTCTATAGTTCGGTTGGTTACGTTATCCAAAAACATTTTATCGTGCGATACTAGTACAATGGCTCCTGCATAATTTTTTAAGAAGTTCTCTAACCAAATAATAGATTCAATATCTAAGTGGTTAGTAGGCTCATCGAGTAATAAAATATCGTTGTTTTGTAAAAGTAGTTTTGCTAACTCAATACGCATACGCCAACCTCCAGAGAAAGTATCAGTCAACTTATTAAAATCTTCTCGTTGAAATCCTAATCCTTGTAAAATCTTTTCGGTTTCTCCTTGATAGTTGTATCCTCCTAATAATTCGTAACGTTCAGTTTTTTCGTTTAAATCTATAATTAGCTGATTATATGCTTCACTTTCATAATCAGTTCTTTCAGCTAATTGCCTATTTATCTCATCTAACTCTAACTCAATTTCTTTAATTTCAGTAAATGCTTGATAGGCTTCTTCTAAAATAGTTCTTCCGTGTACAAAATCAATATCCTGACGTAAAAAACCAATACGTACATCTTTATCAAACGCTAAGGTTCCTCCACTACTCTCTATATCTTTAGAAAGCACTTTTAATAAAGTAGATTTTCCAGCTCCATTTTTACCTATTAATCCTATTCTGTCTCCTTTAATTAATTTAAAGGTGATTCCTGAGAACAAGTCTGTTCCCATAAATGAAACTGATACGTCGTGTACGTTTAACATATTTTTAGAAAATTACTTTGATTTTGTAACTAGAGTTACAAACAAGAGTTTTATTTTTGTTGAAATTTGTGCAAACTTACAAAAAGCAAATAGTTAATTGAACTTAATACCCAGAAGAAATGTTTGGAAAAGGGAGTAAATTATATAGTATTTTCAACAGTAAATGCCCTCGTTGTCATGAAGGTGAGTTTTTTAAATACAAACTTAACTTCAATCCTAAAAAAGTCACTACTTTGCACGAAAACTGCCCAAAATGCAACTTAAAATACATGATGGAACCTTCTTTTTTCTTTGGTGCCATGTATGTAAATTATGCTCTTGCTGTGGCTCTTTTTGTTGCTATTTTTATTATTGCTAAAGTTTTTATTGGCTTATCTATTTTACATAGTTTTATAGCTATTATAGTTATTTCTTTAATTTTAACTCCTATTACTCTAAGACTTTCTAGAATTATTTGGATTAATATTTTTGTGAGTTATAAAAAAGACGCTAAAGAATTACAGTCAGAAAAATAAACTATTTTAGGAATAAGCTTTTAGCTTCTGGTTCCTTAAAAGTATAACAATATAAAAAGGTTCGCTATTCAGCGAACCTTTTTATATTTATTTCTTTGTCTAGTTCTTCGTTGTTTTCAAGATGGTTATACAAGTTTTCAGCAACAGTTGGTGCAATCATTACACCTCTTGTTCCTAAACCGTTTAAAACGGCTAATTTTGGGTATTCTGGATGTTTTCCTACTAAGGGTCTTCTATCTTTTACTGTAGGTCGAATTCCCGCTGATTGTTCTATAACGGTATATGGAACTGATATTATTTTTTGTAGTTTTTCTTCAAGTTCCTTTCTACCTTCTTTTGTTGGAACAGATGTTTTGTCCGTCCAATTAAAAGTGGCTCCTACTTTGTAAGTATCATTACCTAATGGCATTACAAAAACACTTCCTTTTAATAAGAAATCTATTTGCAGTTCAGGAGCATGAATTGTTATGGTTTCTCCTTTGGTTCCATTTAGAGGCAAATAATTAAAAAATGGATTTTTCTTCAAACCAAAACCCTCGCTAAACACAACTCTTTTTGCTGTGATATTATCATAACTAACTTTATCTTCCTGAATGTTTAGTTTTGAATAGTCAAAAGCTTGTTCTACGAGACTTTTTAACGACTTGATATATTCTTTATAGGATCTCACTAACAAAGGCGTGTTGATTCTTCCTGTACCCTTTAGTTCTCCAAAACCATAATCTCCTATAATTCCTTTGATTTTTTCTTTTGAAATCTTTGGATTCATGTAGTAAGACAACATCGGTTTATCCGAGGCTATGAACCAATTGTTTTCATCTCCTACACTAGTGAATACTTTTTTAGTGGTAAATTTATAATCTAAGGTAAGTTGTAACTTCTTTTCTAATTTTTGATAAAAAGGGATTGCTTTTTCTAATTGCTCATGCCCATTCCAAACAGGTGTAAATCGTTTTAAAATTACAGGATTATATACTCCTCCAGCAACTACAGAAGAAACTTGTGAGTTGTTTTCAAAAACTATAAAGCTTTTATTATTTTTAATTAATTGTTCTACAAAAGCTATTCCTGATAAGCCTAAACCTACAATGATATAATCTACCTCTTTATTCATAGTTCAAAAGTACTATTATTACAACAAAAAAGAGCTTGCAATGCAAGCTCTTTTTTGTTTATATAGAAAGGAATATTAATAATTCCACATATCCATTTCTCTATTACGGATACCTTCTTTAATTCTATTAGCTTCTAACAACTGGAATAAAGAATTTCCACGAACATAATCAGAAATAGCTCTATCTCCATAAATGTTCTCTTCCTTCAAAATAGTTGAGTTAAAGCGTCTTGCATTTAACAAGTTATCATAAGAAAGTGGTTGCGCTGAATTTTCAGGATTGAATACTTTTGATTCGTGCAACGTTTGTCTAGCAGCTGGGAAAAACACCCAAAATAACTCATAAACATTTTCGCTGTCATCAATTTCTTCTACTCCCATAACCTGTACATCTGGTCCCATAGGTGCTAATGCTAATAAACGATACTTTAATTCACCTTGACGCTTGTCAAAATACCAAATACCTTTTAACATGTATCCTTTGATATCTTCAGACTTAACATAGTAAGGATCTACATAGTCTCCATTCTGACGTTCATTAAACGTCATCATTTTAACCTCATCCATTCCTATTTTTGTAGTGAAGTAAGAATCATTATAAACCTCAGTAATTTCACCATTTTTAATACCTTTTAAAAGGGTATCAAATAAAGAACGTCTTGTTAACCCAGCATTCATAGTATCAATTGGGTAGTAATAAGGTAGATTAATTTTTTGGTTTAAATCTACATACTCCCACACCACTTTAGACCACAACACATCTCTATCACTAATATAGCCATAAGGAAGTGGTTTGTCATCTTCTGAAGCGATTTGAGCTTCAGATTTAAATCCAATTTCATCTACCTTTTTAGCATTTAAAAGGTTAGCTTGTGCACTTGCAAGACCTGTTGTCGCAAATGCGAATAAAACCATATAAAAACGCTTCCAATTCATACTTTCTTGTTTTTACTTATTAATTTGTAATTTCAATACTAACAGGCAATACCTTTTTAATTCTATAGTTAGAACCTGATACTGATGCTTTAATATCAAAAATAGTAATTACATCATTTCTTCTTGCCTTATTAATCGCTGCTTTAGCTCTGCTTGTCATAGATCTTCCTGTAATTGGAATAGCTACTTGTCCAGGCACCTTTATTTTAAAACTAGAAACATTAAGTTTTAAATCGAATAAGAAATCAGGTAAACCTGCAGCTACACTTACTCTACCAACACTTGCTTTAGGCATTTTTACAGTACCATATTGACCTCTTACCATACCTACAGCTGGTGGTATATCTTTAATTCTAAATTTCTTAACAGAACGTACACCTTTTGATGCTCCTGTTGGGGTTCCAGTAACTACAATGTTTACTTCACTACCTTTCCCTGGGTTCATTACATATTTATCTCCTTTAACTCTTCTTAAACCAGGTGCTTTTGCAGATATTTTGTTTCCAGGAACACCAGGAATAGAAATTGTCATTGGGTTAGATAAACCACGATATACTACATTCATTTTATCCGCAGCTACTAAAGCTTCATTTGGTCTAGGGATTACGGCATAAGCTCCTTTGATATCTATCTTTACAATAGAATCTCCTTCTTTGAATTGGAACTCACCTTTTAACTCCTTATCTCCAACATTTCCAGCTGGACCGTCTAAAATAACTTGTCCTGCTTGAATTTTTTCTTGCTCAACTTCTTTATCGTTAATAATAACTTTCTCTGCAGTTAAGTTAGGGTCTTTTTTACCTAATACAATTCTACCTGATAAGTTTTCTCCTGGATAATAAGCGCTCTTATCAAAAACAACCATTGCTTCATACTTGGTCATAGATACCGCACTTTGTAACTCTCCTTGTAATAAAGCTGTTAAAGCATCAGATTCAGTCGCTTTAATATCTGCTTGGATTTGAGTTAACTTAGTTAAAGATGCAATCAAAGGAAATCCTTCAAAATGATATTTTAACCAGTCGATTTTCTTACCGTCTTTATTTTCTACTTTGTCAGTATTAAAACGAGCAGCTATAACACCTGCTACTTCTGTACCTTCTAAAGCAGTTACTGCATCATTTCTGAAAGCATCTATCTTAGCAACAAATTCTTGTCCTTTTTTTGATATTTTACCTCCTTTAAAGAATAACTCATCTAAAAACTTAGACTTATCCATTGTTTCATATGCTTGTTTGTCTTCTAAATCACCAGTCATTTGGCTCTTTAAATCTCCTACATAAGCATATAATTCATCTGCAGCTACTTTTAACTTATCAGTTTTCTCTTTAGCTTCACCATACTGTTTAGCTTGTTCTGCTGCTTTTTGTGCTAACGTTTCGTAAGCTGTTTTATTTTTCTCAGTAGCCTTTTCGTTTGCTACTGTTAACTTTTCATTCATTAATCCAAAGGCTGATAATACCTCTTTACTCATGTTCATTGCTAACATTGCAATAAACACTAAGTACATAAGGTTAATCATCTTCTGCCTTGGTGATAGTTGTCCTCCTGCCATATTAATTAGTTTCTTTAGTTAATAAATTAGATAAACTAATTAATTATTTATTAGACATTGCTGTTAACATTCCACCGTAAACTCCATTTAATGAAGATAAGTTTGTTGCTAACGACTGCATTTGCTCTTGTAAACGTTGAGAGTTTTCAACCATAGCAGAATTTAAATCAGCTTGCTTACTAGCATTTTCTACTTGTGTTTGATATAAACTGTTTAAAGACTCCATTTGAGCTGCTGCTCTAGACATTTGCTCATTGTAGCTATTAGTTGCTGAAATTGACTGAGAAGCTGAAGCTAATGGCTCTACTGCTCCTTGGAAGTTTTTGATGCTATCTCCTAAACGAGATACTAATTGAGCATCTAATTTAGCTTCGCTTAAGATATTATCTAATTTTTGAGATAACATACTTTGCGCTTCTTCTGGAGATGCTTCTTTTCCTTTTTTACTTCCTAATGATTGACCATCTGCTAACTCTGGGTATACTTTTGTCCAATCTAAATCGTCTTCAACTGCTTCAAACGCTGACAACGCGAAAACTGCTGCTTCAACAATCATACCTACCATTAATACTTCATTTCCAAAAGGCCAGTGTAAAATTTTAAATAATGCTCCAATGATAACTACTGCGGCTCCTAAACCGTAAGCCATATTGAACATTTTCTTCGTTGATTTTGATTGTGCCATAATTCTTGATTTTTAAATTTTGGGGATTAATATTTATTCTTGTTTTCTTGTTAATTACTTTTATTAGTACCTAAATAATCTTGTACTGTTCTAAATCCGATATAACTTCTTGCTGTATCTGCATATTCCCAGTCACGAGAACTTACTTCTAAGAAGTATGCTACATCTTTCCAAGATCCTCCACGGATAATCTTTCTTCTATTTTCTTTAATCTCTACGTTAGGGTTCATTGTAGATCCCATATAGTAAGACATTTGGTTATAAGCTGTATTTGTCCATTCAGAAACATTACCTGCCATATTAAACAGTCCGTACTCATTAGGGTTATATGACATAGCTTCAACTGTATATAAAGCACCATCTGCGGCATAATCACCACGAACTGGTTTAAAGTTAGCTAAGAAACACCCTCTATCACTTGTTGTACTTGGTCCACCCCAAGGATATTTACCATAATCTAGACCTCCACGAGCAGCATATTCCCACTCAGCTTCTGTTGGTAATCTAAATGCTGGAACTAAACCTAATTTTTTTCTTGATCGTTGGAAATTATTCTTTGTTTGAGTTCTCCAGTGACAAAAAGCTTTAGCTTGATTCCAAGTAACTCCAACTACAGGGTAGTTTTCGTATGCTTTATGTCCAAAATACTCTTGGTGCATTGGATCATTATATGAATAATTAAAATCTTTAATCCATACGGTAGTATCTGGGTATACATTAATAACCTCGTCTCTTAAAAAGTCTTTTCTATTCTTACCTGTTCTTGCTGCAGCTTCATTATCGAACCAGTAATATCTATAGTTTAATAACTTTGTATTAAACGTTCTAATTCCATTTAAGGCTTCATCTTTTTTGATATATAAAGAGTCCATTACTTCTACATAATCTGCATCAGGATAGTCTTGAGAGTCCCAAATCAGTTCCTCTTCCCAATTCAATGGTTTTAATGAATCCAGCCCTTCTCCTAACTCGTAGTAATTTTCACGCATGTATTTTTCATACGGAGTCTCATTTACTGTGTCTTTTGATGCAAAAGCATATAATTGAATTCCTTGTGCGTTTTTACCTGTATTGGCTGCATCATCTCCACCTAAAGAAGCAAACTCTGCTTGATAAGCTAACTTGGTTCTTGTAATAGAATCTCTTACCCAATGAACAAATGCCTTGTACTCACTATTCGTTATCTCTGTTTCATCCATATAAAATGGCTGTACAGTAACAGTTTTTGTTGGAGCATTCATTGCTCCCATAGGGTCTTCATCTTGTTTACCCATTGTGAAAGATCCTCCTGGGATTTTAGCCATACCATATGGTTTCTCTGCAAACCATTTTCTTTTAGACTTTACTCCTACCAATTCTCCTCTATCTCCACTTGAACCACAAGAGTAGATGATAGATGCTAACAATGCAAGTACTGTTATTTTTTTCATATTATATCTTTCTTATAAAAGAGGCGTAAACCTATTATTTTTTTTATTAAAAAACAATTACGAGTTATTATTTTTTACAGAACATACAACTTTCTCCTAAACAAGCTTTTGCAATGCTTTATACCACCTCTCTGGTGTTTTTTGCTGCAACGCTTGTTCATAATCTCGATAGTTACATGGTATTAACGCATGTCTTTTGTGTTTATTATTCGATATTAAATTTATTTCCATCCACCAACGACCACTTTTATCACTTTTATAAAAGTTTATTGGGTCGTCGTCATTCAAAAGTACCGTGAATTTTTGGTAACTTTCTTTTGTTGCATATGGGTAATCTTTAGCTCTTGAATTCACTCCTTCTATGAAATACCAAATTACTTGAGCTATTAAATTTGCTGTTTGACTATTTGAATCTAACTTACTGTTGTACTCGTATATCCCAAAAGATGTTACTTTATCACTAATTCCTGCATAACGTGCAATAGCACATATCTCCTCTCCATAAAACCCATTAGGTGAGGCATTTTGATTAGCAGGAGCTTCACTTTGTCGAACACTACCTACATCTATACTTACAACATCTGCATCACGCATTATAGGCTCAACCAACGTCACATCTTTCACCTGTCCTAACCTGTAAGCATCAAAATACAATTTATCTAGTAAATTAATTTCTTCTTGTGAGTTAAAGTATGTTTGATAACCAATATTACTAAAATTAAATAAATTGTTTGGTTCTTCCATAACAATTCTACTCACATATGATCTTGAACTTAGCTCTTCTTCTATAGTACCTAAGTCAAATCGGCTATCTACAGTCACTAAATTAACTGTTTGCTCTAACTCATCATAAGCTCTATAATTCGCGTAAGTTAAATCTTGCCCTCCACCAATTATTACTGGAAGTATGTTTTTTTTCAGTAAAGATGCTACTGATGATTTAACCGCAAAATAGGTATCTTCTAAAGTATTACCTTTTTCTATATTTCCTAAGTCTGCTATATGTGTGTACCAATTCCCAGGAAACAGTTGATACAAGTGCTTACGAATTTCATGTAGTTCTTTACCACTACCAAAATTATCTACTGCACCTCTGTCATCTTTGACCCCTAAAATAGCTATAGAAACTTCTGTTAGGTCTGGAAAACCATCCTGAACAGTATGAAGTTGAATATTTCTTCCTAACGTGGAAGATGACTGTAAAGCCACATGAGTAGCCACAGTATCTTCAATAGGTGTAAAGAAGTCTATATTCATTATTAAGGGGGAATTTAAGTGTCGCAATATACTAAACTATTTTTTTTCTGAAAGCTTCTTTATTTTTTTTTGGTAGCTTTCTTTTTGGTTGCTTTTTTCTTAGGCGTTTTTGCCTCTATTATTTTAACAGCCTCTTCTTGTGTTAGTTTTTCTATTTCTGTGGTTTTAGGAAGTTCTACTTTTACCTTCCCTTTTATCACATTAAAACGTCCCCAACGTGCTTTTTCTACGCGAATACCAACTTCTTCAAAGTTATGAATTAGCTTTTCACGCTCTTTTCGTTTTTTATCTTCAATTAACTCTTCTAAATCTGCTTGGCTTAGATTATCAAAATCGTATTTTTTATTTACGTTGATAAAAATAGAATTCCATTTAATAAAAGGTCCAAAACGCCCAACTCCTTTTTGAATTGGCATACCTTCATATTCTCCAATAGGAGCATCTGCTTTCCTTTTTGCTTCTATTAACTCAATAGCTCTATCCATATCTACAGACATTGGATTTTCTCCTTTATCTAATGATACATATTTACCATCGAATTTAATATAAGGACCAAATCTTCCGTTAGCAACAACAACCTCTTTCTCTTCGTAGTCTCCCAATGTTTTTGGCAACTTAAATAAGTCCATTGCTTCTTCATAGGTAATTGAGTTCATCGTTTGATCTCCTTGCAAACTGGCAAAACGAGGCTTTTCTTCATCCGTAGCCTCTCCAATTTGTACCATTGCTCCATAACGTCCTAAACGCACATAAACATTCTTACCACTTTCTGGATCAACTCCAAGTAAACGTTCTCCTTTTGCTCTTTCAGCATTTTCAGCAACATCCTCTACAACAACATGAAAGTTTTTGTAGAAATCTTTAATCATCGCTATCCAATCTTCTTTTCCTTCTGCTATTTCATCAAACTCATTTTCTACTTTGGCTGTAAAACCATAGTCTAAAATAGTATCAAAATTAGCAACCAAGAAATCATTTACAATGTTACCTATATCAGTCGGAACCAATTTTCCTTTATCAGAGCCTACTCTTTCAGTTAAAAGTTGTTCTGATACTGTTTGGTTTACTAAACTTAATTGTGTGTAATTTCTTTCTTTTCCTTCTACTGTTCCCTTTTCTATGTATTGTCTTCTTTGAATTGTTGAAATAGTAGGTGCGTACGTAGATGGACGACCAATTCCTAATTCTTCCAAACGTTTTACTAAGGCAGCTTCTGAAAACCTTGCTGGCGGACGCGTGTAACGTTCAGTAGCTGTAATCAACTCATTAATTAATGGCTCTTTAACCTCCATTTTAGGCAACATACCTGCTTGCTCCTCATCTTCATTATCGTTCCCTTCTAAGTATACTTTTAAGAAACCTTCAAAAGTGATTACTTCTCCGTTTGCAGTAAACTGTTTCTTATTTTTATTGTTGTCAATTTTTACAACGGTACGTTCTAACTGAGCTTCGCTCATTTGTGAAGCTAATGTACGTTTCCAAATCAAGCTATATAATCTTGTTTGATCATACTCACCTGTAATTTCGTGATTCTCCATATTCGTTGGACGAATCGCCTCGTGTGCTTCTTGTGCTCCTTTAGATTTAGTTGCGTAATTACGTGGTTTACTATACTCTTCACCATACGAAGCTATAATTTCTGCTTGAGCTGCATTTTTTGCATCATCAGATAAATTTACACTATCTGTTCTCATGTAGGTTATCAAACCTGCTTCATACAAACGTTGTGCTACCATCATGGTTTTAGCAACAGGAAAACCTAACTTTCTTGATGCTTCTTGTTGTAAAGTCGATGTTGTAAATGGTGGTGCTGGAGATTTTTTTGCTGGCTTTTTTTGTAAATCAGCTACAGAGAACTCTGCTTCTAAACAAGAATTTAAGAAATCTTCTGCTCCTTTTTTTGTTGAAAAGTTCTTCGCAAGCTTTGCTTTAAACTTTTTTCCTTCTGCATTTACAAACTCCGCGTCAACACGATAAGAAGCTACTGGTGTAAATCCTTCAATTTCTCTTTCACGCTCCACTATTAAACGTACTGCTACCGATTGTACCCTACCTGCAGACAAACCTGGTTTAACTTTTCTCCATAAAACAGGAGATAATTCATACCCCACAATTCTATCTAATACACGTCGTGCTTGTTGCGCGTCAACTAAGTTATAATTAATTGTACGTGGATTTTCTATTGCTTTTAAAATTGCTTTTTTAGTAATAGAGTTGAAAACAATACGTTTAGTGTTTTCATCTTTTAACTTTAACTGTTCCGCTAAGTGCCATGCTATAGCCTCCCCCTCGCGGTCTTCATCGGATGCTAACCAAACAGTTTCTGCTTTCTTTGCTAGGTCTTTTAGTTTTTTTACCACCGCTTTTTTATCGGTAGAAACTATATACTTCGGTTTAAAATCTCCTTCTACATTTACACCTAACTCTTTAGATGGTAAGTCTGCAATGTGTCCAAAACTCGATTCAACCTGAAAGTCCTTTCCTAAAAACTTCTCTATCGTTTTTGCTTTAGCAGGTGACTCAACTATTACTAAATTTTTTGCCATACGTCTTATATCTCTTATCTCATTTTACACCTTATTAATATAGGCATAATTCGGTTTGCAAAAGTATATAGTTTTTTTTTAATGGGTCATTTTTAACAAAATTTTACTTTTTCTTAAAAAAACTATCCATGTCAATTTGTCACAAATTACACTTTTTGGTTGTATCTTTGCAGCCTATTTTAGTACGATTTAAGGATTTATGGAACACGTAGAGAAAGTAATTGATGAGAAAAAACAAGGAAAAGCCCTTGTTACAGAACACAAAGAAGGAAACAGCAAAAAACTTTTTATAGAAAGTTATGGTTGTCAAATGAATATGAATGATAGCGAAATTGTGGCGTCAATTTTAGCTGAACAGGGTTTTAACACTACACAAAACCTAGAAGATGCGGATCTTGTACTGGTTAACACCTGCTCTATTCGTGAAAAAGCTGAAACCACTGTTCGTAATAGACTTCAAAAATACAACGCTGTTAAAAAAACAAACCCAACGATGAAAGTTGGTGTGTTGGGTTGTATGGCTGAACGATTGAAAGAGAAATTTTTAGAGGAAGAAAAAATCGTTGATTTAGTTGTAGGTCCTGATGCATATAGAGACTTACCTAATTTAATTGAAGAAGTTGATGCTGGTCGTGATGCTGTAAATGTAATTTTATCAAAGGAAGAAACATATGCCGATGTTTCTCCTGTTCGTTTAAACTCTAATGGAGTTTCTGCATTTGTTTCAATTACTCGTGGTTGTGATAATATGTGTACATTCTGTGTGGTTCCTTTTACTCGTGGTCGTGAGCGTAGCCGTGACCCAAAGAGTATTATTGAAGAAATCCGCAGTATGCAAGAAAAGAACTTCAAAGAAATTACTCTATTAGGTCAGAATGTAGATTCTTACTTATGGTATGGTGGTGGATTGAAAAAAGATTTTAAAAAGGCTTCGGAATTAGCACAAGCTTCTGCTGTAGATTTTGCGCAGTTGTTAGATATGTGTGCTACGGAATTCCCAAAAATGCGTTTTCGCTTTTCTACTTCGAATCCACAAGATATGACTCTGGATGTAATTCATGTTATGGCTAAACACCAAAACATTTGTAAATACATTCATTTACCTGTTCAAAGTGGAAGTAACAATATGTTAAAAGCTATGAATCGTCAACATACCCGTGAAGAATATATGGAGTTAGTTGACAACATATACAAAATTGTTCCTGAAATGGCTTTAAGTCAAGATATGATTGCTGGTTTCTGTGGGGAAACAGAAGAAGATCATCTCGACACCTTAGACATGATGAACTATGTAAAATATAGTTTCGGATTTATGTTTGCATATTCAGAAAGACCAGGAACCTTAGCTGCTAAAAAAATGGAAGATGATGTTCCATTAGCTATCAAAAAACGTCGTTTACAAGAAATTATCGACCTACAACAAGAACATAGTTTATACAGAGCTAAGGAACATGTAGGAAAAATTCAGGAAGTTTTAATTGAAGGAACTTCAAAAAGAAACGAAAATGAATGGAAAGGTCGTAATACACAAAATACTGTTGTTGTTTTCCCTAAGGAACACTATAAAGTGGGAGATTTTGTAAATGTAAAGATTGAAGATTGTACTTCTACTACCTTAAAAGGTACGGCTATTGGATATTCAGAAAACAATTAATTTTAGTAAAAGTTTAACCGTTTAAGGGTTTGAATGTTTTTCTTTCAAATTTTTAAACCAAAAACTTTAAAACTATATAAATGGAAAATTTACAAGCTATAAAACAACGCTTTGGCATTATCGGTAACGATGTGCAACTTGATCGTGCAATTGAAAAAGCGATTCGTGTTGCCCCTACCGATATTTCAGTACTTGTTACTGGTGAAAGTGGTGTTGGAAAAGAAAACATACCAAAAATAATTCATCAATTATCACACAGAAAACACGCAAAATACATTGCTGTAAACTGTGGAGCTATTCCTGAGGGAACTATTGATAGTGAATTATTCGGGCATGAAAAGGGAGCTTTTACAGGAGCTACACAAACAAGAAAAGGGTATTTTGAAGTTGCTGATGGTGGTACCATCTTTTTAGATGAAGTTGGAGAATTACCTTTAACTACTCAAGTACGTTTATTACGTGTATTAGAAAATGGGGAGTTTATTAAAGTTGGTTCATCCCAAGTACAAAAAACAAATGTTCGTATTGTAGCTGCAACCAACGTAAATATGCACGAAGCTATTTCTAAAGAGAAGTTTCGTGAAGATTTATATTATCGTTTAAGTACCATAGAAATTCCGCTACCTCCCTTAAGAGAACGTGGAGAAGACATTCATTTATTGTTTAGAAAATTTGCTGCAGATTTCGCTCAAAAATACCGAATGCCTACTATAAGACTTGATGAAAATGCAGTAAAAGTTTTATTGAACTATCATTTTCCTGGTAACATTCGTCAATTAAAAAATATTGCAGAACAAGTATCAATTGTTGAAGAAGACAGGCTAATTACTCCTGAAAAACTAATTCAATATTTACCTGAAAACCGCAGTAATCTACCTGCTGTTGTAGGTGGCAGAACTACAAGTCAATCAGACTTTGCTAACGAACGAGACATCATGTATAAAATCTTGTTTGATATGCGTAATGACATTAATGATCTAAAAAAGCTAACGCTAGATTTAATGCAAAACGGAGACTCTGAACAAGTGCAAGAAGATAATCATCGTTTAATCGAACGTATATACCAAGATCAAGATTTATCAGAAGCTTCAAACATAGAGGTTGTGCAAATACCAAAATCGACGTCTCACCAAAGTGAGTATGATTATGCGGAGACTATTGAAGAAGATGAAAGCTTATCATTACAAGAAAAAGAAATTGAAATGATAAAAAAGTCTCTTGAAAAAAATAACGGAAAACGTAAGTTAGCCGCTAAAGAGCTAGGAATATCTGAAAGAACTCTATACAGAAAAATTAAGCAATACGACTTGTAATCTATTTGTTTACTTTTACAACTCATTCAATTTTAAATGAAAAAAACTCTATATATAATATCGTTATTTATTGGTTTAACAACAATTATTGGTTGTGGAGCATATTCTTTTACAGGAGGTAATACTGGTGATGCAAAAACAATTCAGGTTGATTTTTTCCCTAACCAAGCTCCTTTAGTTGAACCAATACTTAGTCAAAAATTCACACAAGATTTACAAGATTTATTCACTCGCCAAACCAATTTAACCTTGGTTAACTCTGGTGGTGATCTGCATTTTTCTGGTGAAATTGTTGATTATCGTATAACACCTATGAGCGCAACAGCACAACAAACAGCCGCTCAAAACCGATTAACAATTACTGTAAATGTAAACTTTATAAACGCTTTAGAAGAAAAAGACAATTTTGAAAAACGTTTTTCTTTTTACTATGATTATGGGGCTGACCAACAGCTAACTGGTGGAGTTTTAGAAACTGCCTTAAATGAGATACTAGAGCGTATTACACAAGATATTTTTAATGCCTCAGTTGCAAAATGGTAATTTTTTGAATAAGGATAATTACATACAGTTATTAAAAAAGCCTGAACTGATTTCGCAAGAACATCTTTCAGACATTACTGCTATTATTCAAGAGTACCCATACTTTCAATCAGCTAGAGCTCTTCGTTTAAAAGTTTTAAAGAATCTAGAAAGCTATAAATACAATAACGAGTTAAAAATAACAGCAGCTCACACTAGTGATAGAACTGTTTTGTTTGATTTTATTACTTCAAAAGCTTTTAAAGAAACGCCTAAAAAAGAAGAAAAAACAAGTTTAAAAGACAAAATTCTTCCTAAAAGAAAATCAACAAAAGCTTCATCAGTAGAAGAGGATTTGGCTATAGGTAAACCACTTTCATTCACACAGAATGAAACCTTTTCTTTCAATCAATGGTTACAACTTTCATCAAAGAAAGCTATTGTAAGAACTTTAGACAATCAACCTTCAGAAAAGCAAATAAAAGAAGTACCTGTTAAATCTGAACATGATGCTATTATTGATCGTTTTATTGAAACTGCTCCAAAAATTTCTCGTCCTAGCAAGACAAATACCTCAGATATTAAGATATCCGAAAATCAACAAAGTAACCAATTAGCTACCGAAACCTTAGCTAAGGTATATTTAGAACAAAAGAAATATGACAGTGCTATTCAAGCATATAAAATATTAAGTTTGAAATATCCAGAAAAAAGTGGTTTCTTTGCAGACCAAATTAAAAGAATACAAATTTTACAAAACAATAAATAGATGACAACGTATACTTTACTTTTAGTTTTAATATTGATTGTTGCAATAGCATTAATCTTAATTGTAATGGTTCAAAATCCTAAAGGTGGAGGATTATCTTCATCATTTGGAGGCGGTGGAGCTCAAAATATTGGAGGTGTACAAAATACAAATAGCTTTTTAGACAGAACTACTTGGACATTAGCTATTACTATGTTTGCATTAATTTTATTAGCAAACTTCGCTATTCCAAGAGGTAATGCAGCTGACGCTCCTCAATTAAATGAAACTTTAAACAATATTGAAACTACAACTACGCCTGCTACACCAGCAGCAACGGATACTGCTAAAGATAGCGCTCAGTAGTTTTTCACAAAATAGAATATGAAATGCCAACGTAAATGACACGTTGGCATTTTTTTTATTCATTAGTCTAATCTATTAGAAAAATTGTCAGCAAAAATCTAATGGCATAATTTCTGACAAAACTTAACCAGTAAAAATTAATTTAATCAATCAAAATATATAAAATGGGATTAAACATTAAACCTTTAGCAGACAGAGTTCTTGTTGAACCAGCTGCAGCAGAAACTACTACAGCATCAGGAATCATCATCCCTGACAACGCAAAGGAAAAACCACAAAAAGGTACTGTCGTAGCCGTAGGAAACGGAACAAAAGATGAGCCTTTAACTGTAAAAGTTGGTGATACTGTTTTATACGGAAAGTACGCTGGTACTGAGCTTAAATTAGAAGGAAAAGATTATTTAATTATGAGAGAAAGCGACATCTTCGCTATTATCTAAAATTTCTTTGCTATTAGCTTTTCGCTACTAGCTAATTAAACAAAAAAATTAAAAACTAAGCCAAAAGCTATATGCTAACGGCAAAAAAACTTAAACAAACATGGCAAAAGATATAAAATTTGATGTAGACGCTCGCGACGGATTAAAACGTGGTGTAGATGCATTAGCAAATGCAGTAAAAGTAACTTTAGGACCTAAAGGACGTAACGTTATTATCTCTAAGTCTTTCGGAGCTCCTCACGTAACAAAAGATGGAGTTTCTGTAGCAAAAGAAGTAGAGTTAGAAGACGAGTTAGAAAACATGGGAGCTCAAATGGTAAAAGAAGTAGCTTCTAAAACTAACGATTTAGCAGGTGACGGTACTACTACTGCAACTGTATTAGCACAAGCTATCGTAAAAGAAGGTTTAAAAAACGTAGCTGCGGGTGCTAACCCTATGGATTTAAAACGTGGTATTGATAAAGCTGTAGCTGCTATTACTGAAGATTTAGCAAAACAATCTAAAGAAGTTGGTGATTCATCAGAAAAAATTAAGCAAGTAGCTGCAATTTCTTCTAATAACGATGCGGTAATTGGTAATTTAATTGCTGAAGCATTTGAAAAAGTTGGAAAAGAAGGAGTGATTACTGTTGAAGAAGCAAAAGGAACTGACACTTATGTTGATGTTGTTGAAGGAATGCAGTTTGATCGTGGATATTTATCTCCGTATTTCGTAACAGATGCTGATAAAATGATTGCTGATTTAGACAATCCTTATATTTTATTATTTGATAAAAAGATTTCTAACTTACAAGAAATTCTTCCAATTTTAGAACCTGTTGCTCAATCAGGAAAGCCTTTATTAATCATTGCCGAAGATGTTGACGGACAAGCTTTAGCTACTTTGGTAGTCAATAAATTACGTGGTGGATTAAAAATCGCTGCTGTAAAAGCTCCAGGATTTGGTGACCGTAGAAAAGCAATGTTAGAAGATATCGCTATTTTAACTGGTGGTACTGTAATTTCTGAAGAAAGAGGTTTCTCTTTAGAAAATGCAACTTTAGACTTATTAGGTACTGCTGAAACAGTAACTATTGATAAAGATAATACTACAATTGTTAACGGTTCTGGTGACGAAGCACAAATCAAAGCTCGTGTAAACCAAATTAAAGCACAAATTGAAACGACTACTTCTGATTACGATCGTGAAAAATTACAAGAGCGTTTAGCGAAATTAGCTGGTGGTGTTGCTGTATTATATGTTGGTGCTGCTTCTGAAGTAGAAATGAAAGAAAAGAAAGACCGTGTTGATGATGCTTTACATGCTACAAGAGCTGCTGTAGAAGAAGGAATTGTTGCTGGTGGTGGTGTTGCCTTAGTACGTGCTAAAAAAGTATTAGAAACAATTACTACAGAGAATTTAGATGAAACTACTGGTATTCAAATTGTAAATAGAGCTATCGAATCTCCTTTACGTACTATTGTTGAAAACGCTGGTGGTGAAGGTTCTGTTGTAATTAATAAAGTTTTAGAAGAAAACCAAAACTTTGGATATGATGCTAAATCTGAACAATATGTAGACATGTTAGAAGCAGGTATCATCGATCCGAAAAAAGTAACTCGTGTGGCTTTAGAAAATGCTGCATCTGTAGCAGGAATGATCTTAACTACTGAGTGTGCTTTAGTAGATATTAAAGAAGATGCTCCTGCTGGTGGTGGAATGCCTCCAATGGGTGGTGGAATGCCAGGAATGATGTAATGGCGAATCGCCATAGATAGATATAAAAAACCTCGGGACGTGTCTCGAGGTTTTTTTATAACCGAAAGTCTCACCCCTATCAATACAAGTCTAAAAATCTGAAAATATTACAGAAAAGAACTCCGCTAAACACAATAGTCTGTATAACAAATCTTTAGTTTTAAATAATTACAATATTTATTTTTATCTAAATTGTGAGTATTGAAACCCTAAAAACTAAATTAATTATGTTAAAAAAATATGGTTTTATTGTGTTTGTTTTTTCTATTTTCCTAATAGCTTGTTCCACAGAAAGTGAAGATGATTTAATTAAAGGTAACGGTTCTTACGAAACACCAACATTACTAAATAAAAGTGCTGGTACATTTCAAATTACCTCTCACTTTGATAATTGGCTTCAACAAAACGGTTATGGCTCTTATAATTTTAAAGGCAGTATAGGTTACAGTTATGGTGGAAAAACTTCTAGCTCTGAAACACTAAATAATCAACCTATTATATTTATACATGGTAATAGTGATAAAGCTGAAGGTTGGGGAGAACCTATAAACTATTTTCTAAATAATGGATACAACACTAGTGAATTATATGCCTTTACCTGGGGAAATGCAAATCCTTATAATGCTTCTTCTAACTATCATAGTAAGGAGTTTTTACAAAGGATTAGGGTTTTTATACAAGCTGTTAAAAATTATACTGGTGCTCAAAAAGTAGATGTAATTGGTCATTCTATGGGTGTTACTTTAGGTAGAAAAGCTATAAAAGGGGGGAATGCCTACGATCAAGCTTATGGTTACTATAACTTAGGCACCCCATTAAACTACGTCGATACTTTTGTAGGAATTGCAGGTGCTAACAGAGGTTTAACATCATGTTATTATTCAGGCACTGGAGTACTAACTTGTAATGATGTTAATGGTTTTTACCCTGGATATCTTTTCTGGGGAGCTGGTCCTTATGGAGTTTCTAATTTTCTAACAGAATTAAATAATAACCCTACAAAAGAAGCGAATAAAGTTTATTCTATATGGAGTTCTGCCGATCAAGTTGTTGGTTATGGTTGTATTGTTTATGGGGAAAATACTTGTAGAATAAACACCCAAGATGGAGAAAAATATTACAGTTCTGCTCCATACGGTCATTTTGGGGTTAAAAACTTATCGGGATACTATCAATTACAAATGGTAAAATACCACAGTACTTATTAGGTAATTAGTTTGTTTGTTAACCAAAAATCCTCGAGATTCTCTCGAGGATTTTTATTTATTTTTATATTTTTCTCTCTACAACATAATCTATCATTTGTAGTAAAGAGTCTTTATAATCTGAATCAGGGTAATTATTAAGAATAGCTAACGCTTTGTTTTTATAATCGTGCATTTTGGCAGTAGTATATTCTAGCCCACCATTTTCTTTTACAAAAGCAATAACTTCTTTTACTCGTTTTTTATTTTTATTATGCTTTTTAACCGAGTTGATTAACCACGATTTTTCTTTTGGAGAACAAGTATTCAATGTATAAATCAATGGAAGTGTCATCTTTTGTTCTTTGATATCTATTCCCGTTGGCTTACCTATTTTATCTTCTGTATAATCAAACAAATCATCTTTAATTTGAAAAGCAATACCAATATACTCTCCAAACTTTCGCATTTGTTGAACAGTTTCGTTATTTGCTCCAACCGATGCTGCACCAATACCACAACAAGCTGCTATTAACGTAGCTGTCTTTTGACGGATGATTTCAAAATAAACCTCCTCTGTAATATCAAGTTTACGAGCTTTTTCAATTTGTAATAATTCTCCTTCGCTCATTTCTCGAACAGCTATAGAAATCAGCTTTAACAAATCAAAATCTTCATTATCTATAGACAACAATAGCCCTTTAGAAAGTAGATAGTCACCTACTAAAACGGCTATTTTATTTTTCCAAAGCGCATTAATTGAGAAAAAACCTCTACGGCGATTACTATCATCTACCACATCATCATGCACTAAGGTTGCTGTGTGAATTAACTCTACCACAGATGCTCCTCTATATGTACGTTCATCAAAACCACCATTAGAAACCATTTTGGCTACTAAAAAAACAAACATTGGTCGCATTTGTTTTCCTTTTCTACGAACGATATAATAAGTTATTCTATTTAATAGTGGAACTTTAGACAACATCGAGTCTTTGAACTTAGTTTCAAAGAGTTCCATTTCTTTAGCAATCGGAAGTTTTATTTGCTCTACTGGCTTCATATTAGTGAACAAAAATAAGAATAAATAATGTTTACTTTTGATTTAAAAAAAAATATGAAACATTTAAAGACAAGAGGACTTATTTTTCTTATAATCTGTATCTCTTTTATATCATTTGGTATTTATATTTCTGACAGTAATCAGCGTTCTTGTTTAGGTAACCCAATTATTTTACCGTACACTTTTTTGGGTGTTCCTTCTATATTTTTATTAGGAATATTAGATGTAATTGTATTGGCTTTCTCAAAAAAACTAAAATTTTATAAAGCTATATTTAACTTAAGTTTAATGCTGCTCTCTTTTCTTATCATTTTTTTGTTCATGTAAGCCTAAGATTTATTCGCTAATTGCCCACAAGCTGCATCAATATCTTTTCCTCTAGAACGACGTACATTTACCACAATATCGTTCATTTCAAGATTTGAAATATAATTATTTAAAGCTCTATCTGAAGCTTGCTGAAATTCTCCATCATCTATTGGGTTATATTCAATTAAATTGACTTTACAAGGAACATAACTACAGAATCGAACCAACGCATCAATATCTTCTTTTCTGTCGTTAATTCCATTCCAAACAACATATTCATACGTTATTTTTCGTTTTGTTTTTTCATACCAATATTCTAATGACTCTTTTAAATCTTTTAACGGAAAAGTAGAATTAAATGGCATTATAGATGTTCGAACTTCATCTATAGCAGAATGTAAAGAAACAGCTAAATTAAAACGCACCTCATCATCTGCCATCTTTTTAATCATTTTAGGCACACCAGAAGTTGACACTGTAATCCTACGTGCTGCCATTCCTAAGCCTTCTTTTGAAGTTATTTTATCAATAGCTTTAATTACATTATTATAATTCATTAAAGGCTCTCCCATTCCCATAAAAACAATATTTGATAATTTATGGTTATGGTATAATCTACTCTGCTTGTCAATCGCTACAACTTGATCGTAAATTTCATCTGCATTCAAATTACGCATACGTTTTAAACGAGCTGTTGCACAAAACTTACAGTCCAAACTACAACCTACTTGACTAGATACACAAGCAGTAGTACGTTTTTCAGTAGGAATTAAAACTGACTCTACAATTAACCCGTCATGAAGTTTAATTGCATTTTTAATAGTACCATCATTACTACGCTGCATTGTATCAACTTCAATATGATTGATTACAAAGTTTTCATCAAGCATTTTTCTTGTTGCTTTAGATAAACTTGTCATATCATCAAACGAATGTGCTGCTTTATGCCATAACCATTCATATACTTGGTTACCACGAAAAGCTTTATCTCCGTTTTCAACAAAAAAATCACGAAGCTGTTCTTTGGTTAATGCGCGTATGTCTTTCTTCTTTAGTGTCATCTAGTGCAAAAATACACAAAACCTCACAAGTTACTTGTGAGGTTTTGTTAATGGTTTAAAAAACTATTTTATAAAATTAACATCGCATCTCCGTACGAGTAAAATTTATATTTTTCTTTTATTGCTTCTTGGTATGCTTCCATAACAAAATCGTGTCCTGCAAATGCAGATACCATCATTAACAATGTTGATTTTGGTGTGTGGAAGTTTGTCACCATACAATTAGCTATACTGAAATCATATGGAGGAAAAATAAACTTGTTAGTCCATCCTTCAAAAGCGTTTAATTGATTGCTTGAAGACACTGATGATTCAATAGTTCTCATCACTGTAGTACCTACTGCACATACTCTTTTCTTATTAGCAATAGCATTATTCACCATATCTGCACTAGCTTGTGGAATAACGATTTGCTCAGAATCCATTTTATGCTTTGATAGGTCTTCAACCTCAACTGGGTTAAAGGTACCTAAACCTACATGCAATGTTGTTTCAGCAAAATCTACTCCTTTAATTTCTAAACGTTTCATTAAGTGTTTAGAGAAGTGTAAACCTGCAGTTGGTGCTGCTACTGCTCCTTCGTGCTTTGCAAAAATAGTTTGGTAACGGTCTTCATCTTCTGGTTCTACCTCACGTTTAATATATTTTGGTAATGGTGTTTCACCTAACTCTATTAATTTCTTTCTGAATTCTTCGTAAGGTCCATCAAATAAGAAACGTAATGTTCTACCACGTGAAGTAGTATTATCAATAACCTCAGCTACTAAACTTTCGTCTTCTCCAAAAAATAATTTATTACCTATTCTTATTTTTCTTGCTGGATCTACTAATACATCCCACAAACGATTTTCAGCATTTAACTCACGTAATAAAAATACTTCAATACGAGCTCCTGTTTTTTCCTTATTTCCGTACATACGGGCAGGAAATACTTTCGTATTGTTTAACATCATTACATCTCCTTCATCAAAATAATCGATTAAATCTTTAAATAGTTTATGCTCGATTTTTTGTGTGTCACGGTGCAATACCATTAATCGTGCTTCATCTCTGTGTTCTGAAGGATATTCTGCCAATAACTCTTTTGGCAACTCAAAATTAAAATTTGATAATTTCATTTGTAAAATTTTCTTAACGGTGGCAAATATACAATTTCAACATAGGGGTTGTCAAGCGATTGCCATATTATTTTATGGTAACATTCTGAATTCCTACATAAAACATATCTTTCCAAAAATTTCTATACGACTTAGTAACAACCTCAGCATCTAAAATTTCAATAGAAACTTTCAATGCTAATGGTGCAAACGCCATCGCCATTCGATGGTCATTATAGGTAGCTATTTGAATGTTTTCTTTAATTTCTGAAGATGATTTTAAATGTAAACTTTCATTAGTTACAGAAATATCAGCTCCTAGTTTTGTTAGCTCCTCACGTAATGCTTCTAAACGATCGGTTTCTTTAATTTTTAACGTATGTAATCCTGATAAATCACAAGCAATTCCTAACCCGAAGCATGTAACTGCAATAGTTTGTGCAATATCTGGTGCATTTTTTAAATCTTGTTCGAATACTTCTGAATTATGCTTTTTTTCTTTTGTTAAAAGAATTGTATTTTCTTCAAAAGTGGTAGTCACCCCAAAATTCTTGTAGATTTCCTCTAAACAACTATCTCCTTGCAAACTATCTTTTTTATAAGCTGATAATTTCACAGAAGAACCTACTTCGCTCAATGCTATAATCGAATAAAAATAAGATGCTGAACTCCAGTCAGACTCTACAACTACTGTTTGCTTTTTTATAGTTGATTTTGGTTTGATTTTTATAAACTGCCCTTCAAACTTAGCCTCAACCTCTAATTGATGTAACAACTGTAAAGTCATGTTGATATAAGGAACCGAAGTAATTTCTCCTATCAATTCGATTTCCAATCCTTTTTCTAAACTTGGAGCAATCAACATTAATGCTGAAATGTATTGACTGCTTACATTTCCATTAATTGAAACTTTATTCTTCGTTAGTTTTTTCCCTGATATTTTAAGTGGTGGATATCCTTCTTTCTCAATATAATTAATATCTGCTCCTAAATCACGTAAAGCATCTACTAAAATTTGTATTGGTCGGTTATGCATACGTTCTGAACCTTGCAGTACTTTTGTAACACCTTCTTGTGTTGCAAAAAAAGCAGTTAAAAAACGCATCGCTGTTCCTGCATGCCCAACATCAGCTATAGTAGCACCTGAAGATAACGCTTCTTGCAAATGGTGCGTATCATCAGAGTCTGATAGATTTTCTATCTGTAAATCTGGATATAATTGCTGTAAAATCAACAATCGATTTGATTCACTTTTTGACCCTGAAATCGTTATATGAGTATCCGAATTAAACTCTTCGGTTTTTAATCTTAAATCCATAAAAAACTACTTCGTTTTTTTATTTACAATATACATGCTATAAATAAGTGCAATTACAATTTTACTTAACCAAAAACGAATCCACTGTTTATTTGCGAAGTGCACATTGTATACAGTTTCAAAGTCTCCTGAAAAAATAGCCCCTCCTGTTTTAAATAATAAAGAAAAGACAGCTACTATTATCAAAAATGGAGTTCCTACTTTTAAAACATTAATCCAAAAACTTCCTTTTTGTATATTTTTTATGAGACTCATTTATTGTAGTTTTTTGTTATTATGATGACGATCGTGATCTCTCTTAGTTTTTATATCTAGCTTCTTATCAAATGCCTCCTGTAAGTTTACTCCTGTTTGATTTGCTAAACACAATACCACAAACATCACATCTGCTAACTCTTCTCCTAAATCTTTGTTTTTATCACTTTCTTTTTCGCTTTGCTCTCCATAACGACGCGCAATAATTCGAGCTACCTCTCCAACTTCTTCTGTTAGTTGCGCCATATTTGTTAACTCATTAAAGTAACGTACTCCGTGATTTTTAATCCAATTATCTACTTGTTTTTGTGCGTCTTGTATATTCATGCTTTCTACTTTCTTATTAAATATTCAAAGATAAAAACTTCTATTTCTTAATTGATTCGCCAAGGCGGATTTTTTCTGTGTTCGCCTGCTTTAAACAGAATTAATTTATTACCATCAGGATCTAACAAATGGGCTTCTCTCCATAACCATCGTTGGTCTATTGGTAACTGAGTGAACTGAATTCCTTTTTGCTGTAATTCTTCTACTAACTCATCTAAATTATCATCTTCAAAATAAAGAGTAACTCCTTCTCCTTTGGGTAACCTCTCTACTTGATGAATTGAGAAAGTTGTATTACCATCTGGCACTTCAAACCGAACATATCTAGGACTTGCATCTACAATGAGAAGCAAGCCTAGTTTTTTATAAAATATTACAGATTCATTTACATCTATAGATGGAATTGTTACTTGATTTAAGTCCATGCGATTACTTTTTCTCTTTTTACAATTCGTATTAACATTAATAAAAATAACACTCCAATTCCTGATAATACAATCATAAAATTCCATGTATTATCAAATCCAATATTATCAATTAATTGCATTCCAGAATTATGTCCAAAAATATGAGACATTGAAAATGCAATACTGTAATATGCCATATATTCTCCTTGATTTCCTTTTTTGGCTCGTTCCATTACAAAGGCGTTTGAAAAAGGGAATGCAATCATTTCTCCAATAGTCATTAACAACATTCCTACAATTAAAATTCCAACCCAACCTGTTAAATTGATTACTACAAAACTTAATCCTGTAAGTAATAAGCCAAAAAACATTAAGAACTCTTTAGTATACTTACTTTTTTCTAACCAAGTAATGAGCGGCATTTCTAATAGGAAAATGAAAAATCCGTTCATCCCCATTAACAATCCTATTTCTAACTCTGTCAAATGATGTACATCTTTATAATACAATGGCATAGTAGAGAAATATTGTAAGAAAATAAATCCGAACACAAACATTCCTACAAAAAACACCCAAAAAGCCTTATCTGAAAAAACCGATTCTGGATTTTCTACCTTTATTTCATCCAACACTCTTGCTTTTTTAGGATGTAACACATTTACCAATAATATAGTTGCTAAAACACAAGTAACTCCATCTACCCAGAACAATCCGCTATACCCCATTGAGGTAATTATTAACCCTCCAACAGCTGGACCTGCAGAAAAGCCCAAGTTAATTGCCAGACGAATTAAGGTTACTGAACGTGTTTTATTTTCTGGTTTACTATAAGTATTTAAAGCTACAAACATAGCAGGTCTAAAAGTATCTGCTACTAGCATCACCAAAAAAATGCCGATACAAAATCCCCAAAAAGTATTAATAAACTGTAAGGCTATAAAGAGAATCCCTGTTAAAAACAAACTTGTTTTCATCACTTTGTAGAACCCTATTTTATCAGTTAACTTTCCTCCCAACCAAGATCCTCCAACAGATCCTAATCCAAAACAAGTCATAATCCAACCTACATCATTTAAAGAAAAATGCAAACTTTCTCTCAAATACAATGACATAAACGGAATTACCATGGTTCCTGCTCTGTTTATTAAAGTTATTAAAGCGAGCCACCATACTTCGCTTGAGAGACCTTTAAAAGTGTCTAAATAATTAAAATAGAGTTTTTTCATTTGGTTTGGTTTTAGTGTTGATTGCTGATATAAAAATAAAAAGTCCGACTATGAAGTCGGACTCTTTATTATCGTTATATTTTATATAAACATAATTATAATACATACATAGCCCGATCTGTCCTGTGTCTCACCACAGTCGATTTACATTGCTTATATGTATTAAAAATTGTCATTGTTATTTCTTGATTGAGGTGTAAAACTAGTAAAAAAATAAATACACCAATAAAAAAAGTTTTAAATAATTTCGTAAAGCGTAGGTTTACTAGGTGTTGCATCGTTTTCAAATGGTGCTACCATCAAATTTAAAAAGTAAGCTCCATCCTTTATTTTATTAGACACATAAATAAATTCAGTAATTGTTGCTTTCATTCTGATTTCTGCTTGTGTATTCCAAAAAGCATTATGTGCTAACAACTTTCCTTCGTCTTTTTCTTTGTCTACCGATGGTAAATCTATCAACAAGTGCTCAATTCCTTTTTCTCTAAGATAAATCGCTGCTTCTTCTAACAAATAAGTTGGATTTGTATTTGAATAACGCATCGATTTTTTGTCTGATAGGTTAGGTAAAGTTCTAATTACAATTGCATCACGTTTTTTATTTCCTATAACATTTTGTAATTGTTTTTTTGAAATCACAAAGTCCTTATTTTTTAACTGCTCTGGAGCAATAGTCACTACTTCTGCTAAAAAGAAAAATTTTGATAGTTCTTTATTTACTGAATAAACTTCTTCTGTTATATGGCCAACACATTCGGTATGTGTAATATGTGAATGCGGATTAAACTGTATATTATTAAAATTTACATCAGCTCCTTTTTGTACACTTCCTACCCAATCTCCATCGGAAACGGGGGAAATTTTCGGATCATCTAAATACCAAGCATTTACATTTTCTTTAGAAGTATCAATAGCTATGGAAATATCTAACGGTTTTGATAAATCTATTTTGTGTTTTCTTGAGTTGTATTCAATTGTTGCTATCATACTCAAATATACCTAAATTATGAATAACTCACTAGCCAATCCGTCTGCTAAGAATTTTCCTTTTGAAGTTGTTTTCAAAACCTTCTTAACATTGTTGTCAGAATCAGGCTTCTTCAATTCATTATCTATAACCAATAAGCCTTGATTGATAAATTTCTCGGCATTTTTAAGGAGATTCTTTCCGAATTCTTCTCCAAATTCTTGCGTAATTTTTTCTAAAGATACTCCCCAAATGGTTCTTAATCCTGTCATTAAATATTCATTAAACCGATCTTTTATAGTAAGTTCCTCTTGTTCTAAAGGGAGATTTCCTTCTTGAATAGTTTTGATATATTTTGCATTGTTAGCTACATTCCAACTACGATGTGTTTTATTAAACGAATGTGCTGATGGACCAATTCCTATATATTTTTTTCCTAACCAGTAACTTGTATTATGTTTTGAGAAATAATCTGGTTTTCCAAAGTTGGAAATTTCGTAGTGGACAAATCCATTTTTAGCAGTTTCCGCTACCAAAATATCGAAATGCTCTTTTGCTACAGCTTCATCAACATCTGGATATTTTCCTTGTTTAATAAAGGAATCTAACGCTGTTTTAGGTTCCACTGTTAATGCATATGATGAAATATGATTAATTCCAAAATCAAAAGCAATTTGTAGGTTTTCTCTCCAACGCTCATTACTCATATTCGGAACACCATAAATCAAATCAATCGTAATGTTATTAAAATAGCGAGTTGCTACAGACAAACATTTTTTCGCTTCTTGTGCATTATGAGCACGGTTCATTAATTGTAAGTCTTCTTCAAAAAAAGATTGAATTCCAATACTTAGTCGGTTAATTGGAGTTTTAGATAATTCAATTATTTTTTCTTCTGATAAATCATCTGGATTTGCTTCTAAAGTAATTTCCGGATTTTCAACTACTGTATAATTTTTATAAATAGTATTCAGTAACAACCTTATTTCTTGAATTGAAAGCAAACTCGGTGTTCCACCTCCAAAATAGATAGTTTCTATCGTTTCATTTAGAAGTTCTTCTTTTCTTAACTCCAATTCTTTTACCAAGCAAGATACCAGCTCTTCTTTCTTTTTTAAAGAGGTAGAAAAGTGAAAATCGCAATAATAACACGCTTGCTTACAAAACGGGATATGTAGATAAATTCCTGCCAAATTATTTCACTTTTCCTGGGTTCTGTTTTACAAACGCTGCCCAACCTGTATAGTTCTTACCTCCTACTTTAGTTCCTGAATTATAGAAATGACACACCGCTGCAGCTAATCCATCTGTTGAATCTAAGTTTTTAGGGAGTTCTTTTAAGTTCAATAACGACTTTAACATTAGGGCTACTTGTTCTTTACTCGCTGTCCCTTTTCCTGTAATTGCCATTTTAATTTTCTTAGGTGCGTATTCGGTTACAGGAATTTGTCTTGACAATCCTGCTGCCATGGCAACACCTTGCGCACGTCCTAATTTTAACATCGATTGTACATTTTTACCAAAAAAAGGAGCTTCTAAAGCTATTTCATCTGGGTGATAAGTATCAATCAATTCAATGGTACGTTCAAAAATAATTTTGAGTTTTAAATAATGATCGTCATACTTTTTTAAGAGTAGTTCATTCATCTGGACAAACTCCATTTTTTTTCCTACTACCTTTATAATTCCGAACCCCATAATGGAAGTTCCTGGGTCAATCCCTAATATAATTTTTTCTGTCTTCAAACTTCAGGTTATTTAACCTCTAAAGAGGTAAATTTAAATGTGTTTCCATCAAACAGTCCTTTGTCTGATAGCTTTAAAGATGGAATTACCAACAATGCCATAAAAGATAAGGTCATATATGGAGCTCGTAGTTTACTTCCTTGCTTTTTTGCCATGACGTCTAATTCTGCATAGGCTTTCCCTATTTCAATAGCTGACTTATCTGACATAATTCCTGCTACTGGAAGAGGAACTACTTTTTCTTCAGAAGAAGTTACCGCACAAACACCTCCTTTGTTTTCTATTAATAAATTAACTGCTTTGCAAATCAATTCATCAGATACTCCTACTGCAATAATATTATGTGAATCATGACCAACAGAACTTGCTATGGCTCCTTCTTTTAGTCCGAAGTTTTTAATAAAGGCTATGGATGGTTCTGCATTTTCATAACGGTTTACTACCGTCATTTTCAATACATCATTCTCTACATTTGAAACTAAATTTCCATCTTTTATTAAAGAATCTGCTTCTATTTCATTCGTCACTAATTCTCCATCTAAGGCCTCAATAACTCGAATCTTTTCAGACGCTGAATGAAACTCAAAATCAGCAATATTTTTTTTATCAGTATCAAAATTATTTAGTACTTCAAAGTCTACATGTTGTACGAATGACTCTCCTTTTTCGGCTACTAATTCCCCATTGATATAGGTTTGTAACACCTCAAACTTTTGTAAGTCTTTTACTACTATAAAATCAGCATCATCTTCTTCGTTTAAAGTTCCTACATCCAAATTATAATGTTTTACCGGATTGATACAAGCAGCTTGTAATACTTTAAAAACATCTATTCCTTTCGCTACTGCACGCTCACATAATTGGTTGATATGTCCTAATAACAAATCATCTGGATGCTTATCATCAGAACAAAACATCATGTTCTCATAATATTCAGGAAGTAAATCAATCAGTGCTTCAAAGTTTTTTGCAGCACTCCCTTCTCGAATGATGACTTTCATTCCTTTTTGTAATTTTTCTAATCCTTCTTCATAAGTGAAACATTCGTGATCGGTATAAATTCCTGCTGCTATGTATTTATCTAAATCCTCTCCTCTTAATCCTGGTGCATGTCCATCTACTAGTTTATTATAATGTTTTGCCCAAGCTATTTTTTTCAACACTTCTTCATCTTGATAAATGACTCCTGGGTAGTTCATCATCTCTGCTAAATATTTGATATCAGGGTTCTGCATCATTTTTTTGATGTCTTCTGAATCAATTACCGCTCCTGCACTTTCAAAAGAAGTTGCTGGCACGCATGATGGCGCTCCAAAATTGAATTTTAACGGAACTTTCTTTCCGTTTTCAATCATAAAGTCAACTCCTTTCACACCTAGCACATTGGCTATTTCATGTGGGTCAGATACCGTAGCTACGGTACCATGAGTTACCGCTATTTTTGCAAACTCTGATGGCACTAACATCGAGCTTTCAATATGAATATGTGCATCTATAAATCCAGGTAAAATATAATTTTCTGAAGTGTTTTCTACCTCTCTAATTTGTATAATCTTTCCTTCTTTAACCTCAACTTCTCCTTTAAAGATTCGTTTATTATGTATATCGACTATATTTCCCTGTACAATCATGCTAAAATTTATTTATTGCTAAAATACTGAGTATTTTCCATAAAAAAAGCATCCATAGTGGATGCTTTCTTTGTATTTATGTTTTAAAGGTTACGCTATTGGTCCACCTTTAATAATTTCCTCGCTTGCCATTTCTTCAAACTGAGCAAAGTTCTTTCTGAATGAATTAGCTAACTCCATAGCTTTTGCATCATAAGCATCTTTATCTGCCCATGTTTGCTTTGGATTTAACACTTCATCAGGAACATTTTCACAAGTAGTTGGCATTGATAATCCAAAAATTGGATGTTGTACAAATTCAACGTTTTCTAAATTACCTTGTAAAGCTTCAGTAATCATAGCACGAGTGTACTTTAATTTCATTCTGCTACCAGTACCGTAAGCACCACCTGTCCATCCAGTATTAATTAACCAAACGTTTACTCCTGCTTCTTGCATTTTTTTGCTTAACATTTCAGCGTAACGTGTTGGGTGTAATGGCATAAATGGAGCTCCAAAACAAGCTGAAAAACTTGGTAATGGCTCATTAATTCCAGCCTCAGTACCTGCTACTTTTGCTGTGTACCCAGAAATAAAGTGATATGCTGCTTGACCTGGTGTTAATTTAGATATCGGAGGCAATACTCCAAAAGCATCTGCTGTTAAGAAGAAGATGTTCTTTGGGTTTGAACCTTTAGATGGTGTTTGAATATTTTCAATGTGATAAATTGGATAACTTACACGTGTGTTTTGTGTAATTGATGTATCAGCAAAATCCACATTTCCTTTATCGTCCATTACAACATTTTCAAGGATTGCTCCTCTTTTAATTGCTCCGTAAATTTCTGGCTCTTTCTCTTGAGATAAGTCGATTACTTTTGCATAACATCCTCCTTCAAAGTTGAAGATTGTGTTTTCAGCAGTCCAACCATGCTCATCATCACCAATTAAACTACGATTTGGATCCGTAGATAAAGTAGTTTTACCTGTACCTGATAACCCGAAGAAGATAGCAGTATCACCATCTTTACCAACGTTTGCAGAACAGTGCATTGGTAACGTGTTTTTAAATACTGGTAAAATAAAGTTTAACGCAGAGAAAATTCCTTTCTTAATTTCTCCTGTATACCCTGTACCACCAATTAATGCTATTTTTCTAGTAAAGTTTAAGATAGCAAAGTTGTGTTGACGTGTTCCATCTACTTCTGGATCAGCCATAAAACCTGGAGCGTTTACTACTGTCCATTCTGGAGAAAAGTTTTTCAACTCTTCTGCTGTAGGGCGTAAAAACATGTTGTATGCAAACATGTTACTCCATGGGTATTCGTTTACAACACGAATATTTAGCTTGTAATCTTCATCTGCACATGCATAACTATCACGCACAAATATCTCTTTGTTTGATAAATAGTTTGTTACTTTATCGTATAGCTTGTCAAATTTTTCTGAATCGAAAGGGATGTTAATATCTCCCCACCAAACTTGGTCTTTAGTTATATCGTCTTTAACGATAAAACGATCCATTGGAGAACGACCTGTGAACTCACCTGTTTTAACAGCTAATGCTCCAAAACTGGTTTCTACTCCTTGTTCTTTTTCAATAGTGATGTCGTGTAACTCGTCTGAAGTTAATTGATAACGAACCGTAGCGTCTTTTATGCCTAAGTTATCTAACGATATCGTTTTCGTATCAAGATTTGTCATCTTAAAAGATTTTAGTTGTGTTTAATTTTGGACAAAAATAGTTCTTTTTGATTAAAAAGATGAATCATACAAAGATTTTATCAACTTTAACCTTTAATAACTTTTTTAAAAAAGCTATATGTTAATAGACTCCAACCCACGATTAATAGTAATCCTCCTAAAGGTGTTATAAACCAAATTGCTTTTGCAGGAACATTCGCTAGATAAATTAGATAAATTGATCCTGAAAACAATAAAATCCCAGCTATTAAAAAATAACTAATCCTGTTCTTTTCTTTGTTTGTGAACTGAGTAAACATGTTTACAAAAAGTAATAATAGTACATGAAAAAACTGATAGCGTACAGCGGTTTCAAAACTCTCTAAAGCTTCTGGTGTTAATTTCGTTTTTAAGGCGTGGGCTCCAAAAGCTCCTAAAATAACAGCAACCACTCCTAAAACCGCTGCTGTTGTTAAATTTTTATACATTATTTTAGTTTTTGTTTAAATTTAAACTTTTTTAGCGATATTGTCGCCTCAAAATTTATTGATAACAAAAATACATTATAATGAGAAATATATTGATAATTGGTGCTGGTAGATCAAGCTCTTCACTTATAAAATATTTATTAGATAAATCTTCACAAGAAAACCTACATATAACTATTGGTGATGTTTCATTAGAAAGTGCTCAATCTAAAGTTAACAATCATTCAAACGCTACAGCAATTCAATTAGATGTTTTTAACGCAGAAGAACGCTCAAATGCAATTCAAAAAGCAGACATTGTTATTTCAATGTTACCTGCTCGTTTTCATATTGAAGTAGCAAAAGATTGTATTACTTATGGTAAACATATGGTTACTGCTTCATATATTTCTGATGAAATGAAAGCTCTAGATGAAGAAGCTAAAGCTAAAGGATTAGTGTTTATGAATGAAATTGGTCTTGACCCAGGAATTGACCATATGAGTGCTATGCAAGTTATTGATCGTATAAAAGAACAGGGAGGAAAAATGTTATTATTTGAATCTTTTTGTGGTGGATTGGTAGCTCCTGAAAGTGACACTAATTTATGGAATTATAAATTTACTTGGAATCCTAGAAATGTGGTATTAGCTGGTCAAGGTGGAGCTTCAATGTTTATTCAAGAAGGAACCTATAAGTATATTCCATACCAAAAGTTATTTAGAAGAACTGAATTTTTAACAATTAACGGTAGTGGAAAATTTGAAGCGTATGCAAACCGTGATTCTTTGAAGTATAGAAGTATTTATGGTTTAGAAGATATTAAAACCATGTATCGTGGAACTATTCGTAAAGTTGGTTTTTCTCGTGCTTGGAATGTATTTGTACAATTAGGAATGACCGATGATACATATACTATTGAAGACTCTGAAAATATGAGCTATCGTGATTTCACAAACCTTTTCTTAGCTTATTCTCCTTCTGATTCTGTAGAGTTGAAATTCCGTTCGTACTTAAAGATAGACCAAGATGATTTAATGTGGGATAAATTTTTAGAGTTAGACATTTTCAATCCAAATAAAAAAGTAGGGTTGAAAAACGCAACTCCAGCTGAAATTTTACAAAAAATATTGATGGATTCTTGGACTCTTGAAGCCAAAGATAAAGATATGATTGTAATGCACCATATTTTTGGATACCAATACAAAGAAGATAAGTTCCAAATTGAAAGTAGTATGGTTATTAAAGGTGATGATCAAACTTACACTGCAATGGCAAAAACTGTTGGTTTACCTGTAGCCATGGCTACCGTACGTATTTTAAATGGTGATATTACAACTCCTGGTGTACAATTACCAATCAACAAAGAAGTATACGAGCCAATTTTAAAAGAATTGGAAGATTACGGAATTAATTTTGTTGAAAAAGAAGTACCTTATTTAGGATATAACCCTGAGAGCATAAAAGGATAAAATCTTCCAGAACTAATAAAAAAGGCACCAATATATTGGTGCCTTTTCCTTTTAAAACTAAAGAGAGTCTTTATAAAGTTAGTATTTTTACACCTCAATACTACCACTAACATATGGCTGAAAGCATTTTAAAAAATCACATTAAAAGTTACACGGATCTTTCAGAAGAAGAATTAACTGAAGTACTTTCTTTTTTTGACTGTCAGTCCTTCAAGAAAAAAGAAACTTTACTACCTACAAGTAACCGTTGCGATAAACTATTTTTTGTTGCTAAAGGCTGTTTACAATTATATTTTATTGATGATTTAGGCTATCAAAAAACTACACAATTTGCTTTAGAAAATTGGTGGTTAACTGATTTTTTAGCTTTTCAAAATCAAAAACGTTCTAACTTTACTATAGAAACAGTTGAAAATTCTGTAGTTTTTTCAATCTCCTCTTCAAAGTATAATACGTTATTAAATCAATTCCCTTTATTAGAAAAGTACTTCCGAAACATATACGAAACAGCTTATGGAGCTGCTTTAATGCGCTTAAAATACATAAACAGCTACTCTAAAGAAGAAATGTATTTTAGGTTTAAAGAAGATTTTCCTGAATTTGTACAGCGAGTTCCTCAATATTTAGCTGCTAGTTTTTTAGGATTAACTCCTGAATACTTAAGTGAAATTAAAAGAAAGTAACTTTTCTTAAGCCAGTTTATTTTTTACTAAAACCTACTTAACTACCTTTGTACTTATATTAATTTAAGGGCATAATAGCATTATGAAAAATATGAAAAAACTTGTCGTTGTTGGCGGCGGGTTTGCTGGATTAGAACTTATAAAAGGATTAGGAAATTCAGAAGATTATCAGATTATTTTAGTAGACAGTAACAACTACAATTTCTTTCCTCCTTTAATCTACCAAGTATCCACCGGTTTTATGGAGCCATCTGCAATTAGCTATCCATTCAGAAAAATTTTAAGAAAATTTAAAAACGCCCGTTTTCGACTCGGTACTCTTGAAAAAGTTGTTCCAGAAGAAAACAAAATAGTGGTAAGTAATGGAGAAATAGAGTATGACATCTTAGTAATGGCTACTGGTACAGAAACTAACTTTTTTGGAAACAAAAGCATTGAAAAGTACAGTTTACCAATGAAAACTATTAGCGATGCCTTGTCTCTTAGAAATGTTATTTTAACTCGATTTGACCGTGCTACTAGAATCCACAACCCTGAAGAAAGGAAAAAGTGCTTAACTTTTGTTATTGCAGGAGCTGGACCTACTGGAGTTGAACTCTCAGGAATTTTAGCTGAAATTAAAACTTCAATTATAATAAAAGATTACCCTGAGCTAGATGAAAATGATTTTGGTGAAATACACCTAATTGATGGTCAAGATTCTGTTTTAGCACCAATGTCTAAAAAAGCACAAGAATACACTTCCAAAAAATTAAGTGAACTAGGGGTTAAGCTAACAATGAACACAATGGTTAATGACTTTGATGGCGAAACCGTGTATTTGTCAAACGGAGAAGAAATACATACTAAAAACCTTATATGGGCAGCTGGTGTATCTGCTAAAACATTTGATGGTTTTTCAAAGGATAGTTTCGGCGCAGGTAGAAGATTAAAAACAAACCAATTTAACCTAGTACATTCATATGATAATATTTACGCCTTAGGAGACTGTGCCTTGATTCTAGGAGACAAAAACTACCCTAACGGACACCCACAATTGGCGCAACCTGCCTTACAACAAGCAAAAAACTTAGCTAAAAATCTTAATAAGAAAAATAATAAATGGAAAGCTTTTCAATACACTGATAAAGGTTCTCTGGCTATTATTGGAAGAAACAAAGCTGTACTTGACTTCCCCGGACAGAAACAATCTTTAAAAGGTTTTATTGCTTGGCTAATTTGGATTTTTGTACATATCATGGGGCTTGTAAACTTTAAAAACAAAGTAAGAACTCTATACAACTGGTTAGGCTACTACATATATAAAGACCAATATTTTAGAATGATTATTAAACCTACAGAAAGAGATAAAAAATAAAAAAACATGAAAAAAATTAGCTTTATAACAATGCTGGTATTTGTAATTATTGCTATCAGCTGTAATTCTAAGAAATCGAAAACCAACAAAAAAACTGAGGAAGTTGAACAAGTTATATCTCCATCTGATACACTAACTAAACATCTAAAACCATTTAACCCTGATTTACCAACTATAGGACTTTTAATGTTTAACGGAGTTTTACAAGGAGAAGTTATAGCAACGTCAGATGTATTTGGAAAAGTAGACAAAGATGGTAAACAACTTTTTAATGTAGTAGCTATAGCTGAAACAACAAAACCAATTACCACCGAAGAAGGAATGCACTTTGTTCCTGATTATACTTTTGATAATTGCCCTAAACTAACAGCTTTATTTGTACCAAGTGCTTACGATATGTATGCACAAGTACACAATGATAAAGTTATAGATTTTATAAAAACAAAAAATCAAGAAACCAAATACACTGTTAGTAATTGTGCTGGAGCTAATTTAATTGGTAAATCTGGTATAGCTGATGGCCATAAAATTGTAACATGGATTGGTGGTGGTGAACAGCTTCAAAAAGATTACCCTAATTTAAAAGTTCAAAATGACAGCTTGGTAACTTTTATTAAAGATGGTAAATTTTTATCTTCAAACGGAAATTTAGCAAGTTATATTTCGGCTTTAGAACTACTCGAAATTATGACAAATACTGAACATAGAAAATTTGTTGAAAGCTACCTATATTTGGATCAACTTAAAAACTGGGAAAAATAACAAAATTTAAAATCTTGTTAAAACTCAAAAAGCATCAGTATACTGATGCTTTTTTTATTACCAGTTCTAAAAAAATAATACATACATTTACCCCGATAAGTTCTTTACATACTTCATCAACCGGAAAGGTTTTACTTAGCTGTAGATTAATAGGGAATCGTGTGCAAATCACGAACTGTCGCGCAACTGTAAGTAACACACCAAAGGTTTTTATCCTAGAGTATCCACTGCCAAAAGCGGGAAGGATGATAAAAACTGTTATAAGTCAGGAGACCTGCCTATTCGGATATTGACAATGCTTTCGCGATTTGAAGCTTTTGGGTCATACCGATGATATATTTTTAACGCACACTTTCACTTATGAAATGCTGTGCTTTTTTGGTATGTCATTATTTCTCCTCAAACATCACATCGTTTTTTAGTATTGCGAAGCATCTAAAAGAGCTTTTAAAATTAATGTTTAATTATAAAAGTTTAAAAGAAAATGCAAACGCACATTCTTGGCTATCCGCGTATAGGTAGCAACAGAGAACTCAAAAAAGCCTGCGAGCAATATTGGTCGGGCAAAACTAGTTTACAAGAACTTCTTGAAACAGGAAGAAACATTTGTCAACAAAACTGGAAAACACAACAAGAAGCAGGTATAGACCTTATTCCTTGTAATGATTTTTCTTATTACGATCAAGTGTTAGATATGACACTTACTGTTGGCGCTATTCCTAAACGTTACAATGAAGTAGCTTTAAAAATTTCAAACTCTGAACTTGATCTTTATTTTGCCATGGCAAGAGGGTATCAGAAGGATGAACTTGATATCACTGCTATGGAAATGACTAAATGGTTTGACACAAACTACCATTATATCGTTCCAGAGTTTTATAAAAATCAAGAATTCGAGCTATTTTCTAGCAAAATTATTAATGAATTTGTTGGAGCTAAACAAGCAGGTATTAATGCCAAACCTGTAATTATCGGTTTAGTTAGTTACCTCCTTTTAGGTAAAGAAAAAGAGGAAGGTTTTGATAAATTAGATTTAGCCTTAAAACTACTTCCTGTTTATATTAAAATTTTACAAGAGCTTCAAGTACAAGGCGCTGAATGGATTCAATTTGACGAACCTTTTTTAGCGTTAGACTTAAGTGAAAAAGCCAAAGAAACATATCAATTTATATATAATGAGATTAGAAAAAAATTCCCTAAACTAAAGTTTATAGTTACTACTTACTTTGAAGGTTTAAAAGACAATCTCTCATTAGCTAATACACTTCCTATAGATACTCTACACATCGATTTAGTTCGTTGTGAAGAACAATTAGATGATGTATTAAACACGCTTCCTGAAGATAAAACTTTATCATTAGGTATTGTAGATGGTAGAAATATTTGGAAAAATGATTTTGAAAAATCGTTGCAACTTATCCAAAAAGCTACTGATAAATTAGGTTCTGACAGAGTTTTTATAGCTCCTTCTTGTTCCTTATTACATTCTCCATGTGATTTAGATTTAGAAACATCTTTAGATAGTCAAATTAAAGAGTGGTTTGCTTTCGCAAAACAAAAACTTACAGAGGTAAATTTGTTAAAAAAGTTATCTGAAAGTACGACTGATGAAAGTATTTTAAACGCTTTTGAAGAAAACAAAAAAGCTATAGCTAGCAGAAAATCCTCAACATTAATTTACCACAATGATGTAAAACGGCGTGTTGATGCCATTACTGAATTAGATTCTCAAAGAAAAAATGACTTTTCTGTTCGTAAAAAGGCACAAGAAAAAGTGTTGAACTTACCATTATTCCCTACCACAACTATTGGTTCATTCCCTCAAACCAAAGAGGTAAGAAGCTGGAGAGCTCAGTATAAAAAAGGAAACTTAAGTAGTGAGGAATATAAATACTTACTTAAAAAGGAAACTCAAAAAACCATTCAATGGCAAGAAAAAATAGGTCTTGACGTATTAGTTCATGGTGAATATGAACGAAACGACATGGTAGAGTATTTTGGTGAACAACTTGCTGGGGTAAGCTTTACCCAAAAAGGTTGGGTTCAGAGTTATGGTAGTCGTTGTGTAAAACCTCCTATTATTTATGGGGATGTTTACCGACCTCATCCAATGACTGTTTATTGGTCACAGTACGCTCAATCTTTAACTGACAAATGGGTTAAAGGAATGCTAACTGGACCTGTTACTATTTTACAATGGTCGTTTGTGCGAGATGATCAACCTCGATCAGTTACGTGTAAACAAATTGCATTGGCTATTCGCGATGAAGTTGCTGACCTTGAAAAAGCAGGTATCCGAATTATTCAAATTGATGAACCTGCTATAAGAGAAGGACTCCCTCTACGAAAATCGGGCTGGGAAAATTATCTAAAATGGGCTGTTGAAGCTTTTAAAATTTCATCATGTGGTGTAGATGATTCCACACAAATACATACGCATATGTGTTATTCAGAGTTTAACGACATTATTCAAAACATTGCTGATATGGATGCTGATGTGATAACAATTGAATGTTCACGATCTCAAATGGAGTTACTAAACGCCTTTGCTGATTTTAAATATCCAAATGAAATTGGTCCAGGAGTTTATGACATTCATTCACCTAGAGTTCCTTCAAAAGAAGAAATGATTGAGTTACTACACAAAGCTCAAAAAGTTATTCCAGCTTCTCTACTTTGGGTAAACCCTGATTGCGGTCTTAAAACTAGGCATTGGGACGAAACTGAAAAAGCATTACTTGCTATGGTTTCTGCTGCAAAAGAAGCTTCATTAAGCTACAATACTAACACCTTAGAAACTGTAAATTAACAATGGTAAAAGTGCTTGAATAACTATTTCTTTCAGGCACTAATTACACCAACATATATATAAAATAATGACTACTGAAGAAAAAATAACTCAATCGGAAACACGAATTTTTAAAGCTGTATTTCCAAATACAACCAATCATTATGATACGCTATTCGGAGGAACAGCCATGCAATTAATGGATGAAGTTGCTTTTATTACTGCAACACGATTTTGCAGACAAAAAGTTGTAACCGTAAGTAGTGATAAAATTGATTTTAAAAAGCCTATTCCTGCTGGGACTATTATTGAATTAGTAGGAAAAGTAAGTTATATAGGCAACAAAAGTTTAAAAGTTACCGTTAAAATTTTCACTGAACAGATGTACTCTCAACATAGAGAAAAAGCCATCGAAGGTGAGTTCACTTTTGTTGCGATTGATGAAAATAAAAACCCAATAGCAGTTATAAAAACAGATACAGAGGAACTACATTGTTCACAACAAGAACAAAATTAAAGCTTCGAAAATGTAACCATACAAAAGGTTACATTTTCAAATAAAAATCTTTTGTAAGATTAATATAGGCATCAGTATACTGGTGCCTTTTAGTTTCTATAATTAATTCTTCTTCTTGTATAGAACTTTCAGTAAATGATAGCTCTAATAAGCTACGCTTTATTTCTGACGTTGGATTTCCTTTTACTCTACAAACCCTGTTTAGATATAAGTTATGTTTTTTAGCTAGCTTGATAAAATCCGCTTCTTCTTTAAAAGGTATAATGGTTGAGAATCTTCCGTTTTCGGACAGTATTTCACTCACTCCTTTAAGTAACTCTTCAAAAGACAGCGAACTCGTAAATCGTGCTTTATTTCTCGCTACATCTTCCGTTTCGTAGTTATCGGTATAAAATGGCGGGTTGGATACAATTATATCATACTCTTCTTCTTCTTCAGACATTTCTTCTGCAAATTCCACAAAAGAAGCATTGTAACAAAAGAGCCTATCCCCCCAATCTGATTGCTCAAAATTCTCTACAGTTTGCTCATAAGCATCTCCATCAACCTCTACGGCATCAATAGTCATTGCATCACTTCGTTGTGCTAACATTAATGAAATGACTCCTGTACCTGACCCAACATCAAGCATTGTATCCGGAAAATCTCCCAAATTACACCATGCACCTAACAACACTGCGTCGGTACCAACTTTCATTGCAGTTTTATCTTGATGTACCGCAAACTCTTTAAATTGAAATGGCTTCATTTATAAAAATCTCCCAAGAATTTTTTCTGCATTGAAAAATAAATACAATACAATGATTAATAAGATTACTAGAAACAATCCTCTTTTAGGATTTCCTTTTTTTCGGTTACCGAAGCGTCTTTTAAACTCCATTTGTTTATTTTTCTAATTACTACATTAATTATGCTGAATGCTTTACTCCTCGAAGCATTTAGCTACGCTGAATATTACTCGCCTACTTTCGTAGCTCGTAACATTTCTCTTTTTCCTGGAGGCCCGGGTAAGCGCTCTACATCAAATCCTACTGCTTGCATTGCTCTTCGTACACTTCCTTTAGCTGAGTAGGTTACTAAAACCCCTTCTGGTTTTAACGCAGCAAACATAATTTTAAAAATGTCTTCTGTCCACAAATCAGGTTGTACTCTTGCTCCAAAAGCATCAAAATAAATCAAATCAAAACTATTTTCATCAGTTATTTCAGCAAAAAACTGTTTACGCTTAGCCAATGAAAAATCAGGAGTAATATTGTGCTTTTCTTCCCAAGAAACTTTGTGAATTTTATCAAAAAGTTCTCTTTTATCATTAGCTTCCAACTCCGTAACATAGTTCAGTTTCTCTACTTCTTCTTTGGCTACTGGATAAGCTTCAACACCAACATAATCAATATTTCTATCTGCTTCTAAAAGCGTAATAAAACAATTGAGTCCTGTACCAAAACCTATTTCTAAAATAGAAACACTTTTAGTATCTACATACTTTAGTCCATTTCTAATAAATACATGATATGCTTCTTGTATTGCGCCATGCTTAGAATGATATTGTTCATTCCAATCTGGTAAATGAATGGTTGTAGAACCATCGGACGTTATGATAATTTCTCGTTTTATAACTAAACTATTTAATCAGTAACTTTTTAATTCTTGGTATTGGTCCTGTACAAGTTGTTTTATGACAGGCAATACAACTGTTTACTGCTTGATTAAAATTTTGTTTTAAAGAATCTTTTGACCCCGAATACACTTGCTGCATATTTTGAATATACTGTTTTGAAAAAGCTTCAAAACTTATATTCCTATCTGCTGGATCTGTTAAAACTGCAGAGTGAATATTCAAATAAGTTTCAGGAAAATCACCTATTGATTCTCCTTCTAGAATCTTATTCTTAATTATCATGTTTCCTTCATACATAGCATTCATTAAAGCTGCCATTTCTGAAGATTGATACATAATAAGTTCTTCTTTTTGTTCTTCCTTTTTATCTTTACAAGAAAAAAGTACCAAAGACACCAATAAAACAATAATTAATTGTTTCATTATTTCTTCATTAATACTCCATCTGCTTCAAAAGCATAGGTATATTTTGGTTCTGTAATTTTTGCTATTTCTTCTTCCGATTTTCCAGCATCTTTAGCATAATGTTGTAATTCATCTACAGAAATCTCAGTAACAAAAGCTTTACCATTTACTATCACCTCTTTATTATCTGCATTTAAAGGCATAAAAAAACCATAATCTTTAAAACGCACCATTGATTCTTGTTCTTCACCCAAATCTAACTTCATCCAACATCCCTTTTTCTTACATACCTCATTAATTGTTGAAGTGAATTTTATGTTTAGGGTATCTCCTTTTTTTAAATTTTTGAATTTAGTTCGCATTTCTTCAGCAGAAATAGCATCTGCATCTGAAATTTCTTCTCCAAATGATGCGTATTCTACTTTTTGTTCTTTAGCGCTATTTACATCAGAAGTTTCATTCTTTTTTTCAACCTTACAAGAAATAAATGCTATGCTCAAAACCATAGCAAAAACTAGTAGTCTTTTCATTTTCAAAATTTTAAAATTAACATTCAACAAATATACTTATATTTCTTCTAGCAAGGAGCTAAACTTAAAATATACCACTAGATTTCGTATCTTCGTAGCACTTCTAAAACTACAACACAATGAATATTGATATTGAGCTTATAAAAGAGTCAAAAATAGATACGGTAGATTTTAACAACTTAGTATTTGGTCGCACTTTTACGGATCACATGTTAGTCTGTGATTTTGCCGACGGAGAGTGGAAAACACCAAAGATTATGCCTTACGGGCCTTTATCTTTTGAGCCATCGGCTAGAGTTTTTCATTACGGACAAGCTGTTTTTGAAGGAATGAAAGCTTACAAGGATGATAATGATGATGTGTTTTTATTTCGTCCAGATGAAAACTTTCATAGAATTAATAAATCTGGTGCTCGTTTAGCGATGCCTCCAGTTCCTGAAAACGTATTTTTTGAAGGATTAAAAAAACTTCTTGAGTTAGACAATGCTTGGATTAAAAAAGGTGTTGGAAACTCGTTATATATCCGTCCATTTATTATTGCTTCTGAAGGTGCTATTGCTGCTTCTCCTGCTGAGGAATACAAATTCATCATTATTTGTTCGCCTGCTCAAGCATATTATGCAGGTGAGGTTCGTGTTATTTTTGCTGAAAAGTATAGTCGTTCTGCAGATGGTGGTGTTGGATTTGCAAAAGCTGCTGGTAACTATGCAGCACAGTTTTATCCTACCAGTTTAGCACATAAAGAAGGATATCAACAAATTGTTTGGACAGATGCTAATACACATGAATATCTTGAAGAAGCTGGCACTATGAATATCTTTTTTAGAATAGGAGATAAACTAGTAACTGCACCAACTAATGACCGTATTTTAGATGGTGTTACTCGCAAGTCAATTATTCAACTTGCAAAAGATTATAATATAGATATTGAAGTAAGAAGAGTATCGGTTGCTGAAATTAAAGAAGCTGCAAAAAAAGGTGAACTAAAAGAAATCTTTGGTTCGGGTACTGCTGCTGTAATAAACCCTATAAAAGGTTTTAAACATCAAAATGACTCTTTTGAGTTACCTGAGGTAAGTGATTCTTATGCTTCTTTCTTTAAAGAAAAACTACTTAACATTCAGTATAACAAATTAGAAGACAAGCATAACTGGAGGGTTAAAATTTAATCATTTCATTTAAAAAAGCTATATTAGTAAACGGAATTAAGTTATTTTAATAAAAAATTCTAAAGAAATGAGAAATATTATACCTGCTTTATTATCAATAGGAGCTGGTTTTGCTATTTCGTTTTTTGGATTAGATTTTTATTCTAATTCATTAGAAAACGGAAATAATATCACAGCCCAAAGTAGTGAAGTTACTGCTCCTATAGAAACTGTAGAAACTTCTTCTGAGGAAGAAGAGGAAGCCCCTGAAGAAAACTTAACTGTTAATGAGTCTTCAGCTAGTTCAACCTCTATTGACACTGAAGATATTCAGAAAAGTTTTGATAACTGGGAAGCTTACACAAAGGAAAATATTGACTTAATGTCAACCTTTACCCCTTTAGATGATGAGGGAGCTATTATGGAAAAGGGAATCTTTTTAACCTTGCTTCGTACTGGTGCCTATATTCCTGTTAAATCTGAAAAAGACGGTAAAGTACTGTATCAGCTTACAGGTATTGATAATTCTGCAGATGAAAAAATTAAGAAATCAATTGTTAGCAAAGCTTCAATAGCTCATCAATATTTTAAAATGGAAGGTAAAAAACTTCCTGATTATAATTTTGTTGACTTAAAAGGTAAAGCACATAACAAAGCGGATACAAAAGGTAAATTACTAGTAATTAAATGCTGGTTTATTACTTGTAAGGTATGCGTTGAAGAGTTTCCTGAATTAAATGAACTTGTAGACAAGTACAAAGATGATAAAATAGAGTTTGTTAGTTTGGCTTTTGATAAAAAAGATGAACTTGTTGAGTTTTTAGAAACTAAAGAGTTCAAATATCCAACTATTCCTGAACAAAAGGATTATATGGCCAAAAAACTAAAAGTAAAACAATATCCTACTCATTTAATTGTAGATGCTAATGGTGTTATTATTAAAATGGTTAGTAATGTAAAAACATTAACATCAGAATTAGAAAGAATTATGGGTAAATAAATAGAAAAACAAAATGTAAAAAAGCTCCTCAATGAGGAGCTTTTTTTATTTATCTAAAATTTCTTTAATATTTGGCTTAAAGTAATTAGGTCCTTTCAACACTTTACCATCTTCACGATAAATTGGCTTGCCATCTTCTCCTAACTTGCTCATATTACTTCGTTGAATTTCATTGAATACTTCTTCTATTTTATGTTGCATTCCATGTTCAATTATAGTTCCACATAAAATATACAGCATATCTCCTAAAGCATCTGCTACCTCAACCAAATCATTATTTTGAGCAGCCTCTAAATACTCTTCATTTTCTTCTTTCATCAAATTAAAACGAAGTAAGTTTCGTTCTTCTCCAATGTTCGCTGTTGGCTCATTTTTTATTCCTAACCCAAATGCTGAATGAAATTCATGTACTGCTTCAATTCTTTTTTTCATTTTATATAACTTATATGATTTCTAACTCTGTTTTTACTTTTTGAAAGTTAAATCTTGTCCAGTCTTCAATATGACTCTTAATCCCTTCTTGTTTAAAATCTGATAGATTTTTATTTCTAATTCCTAAGAAATTTACTCCTAAGTTTTTTGCTGTTCTTAAATCCCAAATACCATCCCCAACCGAAATAATATTTTTAAATTCCTGAACTTGAAAATAGTTTTTTGCTTTGTTAATTGCTGAGTTTACTATTTCTTCTCTTGTAAACAAATTATTTGAGGCTTCTACTAAATTTGGCACAAAATTTATATTTGCTTGTTCTAATTTAATTAATGCTGGTTTTAGTAAAGAACCCGTTGCAAAACAAATTGCATAATCGGTTTCTTTCATAAAGAAATCAACTATTTCTCCTGCTCCATGTATTTCTTCTGTTTTTGCGAAGGACAATAATAGTTCTGTCATTTTTTCCTCAAACTCAGGAATGAAAGAAAAATTAAACGTTGAATTAAAATTGGCTTCGTAATTCCATTTTAAAATATAACTATCAGTCACATTCTCATAGCTTTTCCAGTCTTGATTAACTTTAGTTATCCCAAAACTTTTCATTGCTTCTACATATGCTTCTTGATGTTGGTTTTCACTTTTAGTTAATGTATCATCAATATCAAACACTATTAAGTTTTCTTTCTTCATTATGTAGCCATTTTTAAAACTCTTGCTGGCACAACTTTTAGCACCCAAGCTATCAAGCTCCATCTTTTTGAGATATAAGCTACTCGTTTTTTTCGTTTTATTGCTGAATATATTTGACTAACCGCTTTTTCTAGAGGTACCATCCAAAAAATACCATCGCCTAACGCCATTGCTGTATCCACAAATCCTGGACGAACATCTGTAATAAACACTTTCTTTGTTTTGATGGATTTTGTTTTAATATACAGGCTTTCTAAATATGCTTTTTGATACGCTTTTGATGAGAAATAATCTGGCGCTGCTCTATTTCCTCTAATGGATGCTATAGATGAAATTCCTACCAAATGTCCAAAACCTTGTTTTTTAAACAATTTATAAGCTAAAGCATATAGTTTTGTTACCCCTAAAACATTCGTGTTTATGGTTTGTTCTTGTTTATCCCAGTTCAACTTTGGGTTTACAAATCCAACTCCTGAAGACTGTATCACTAAATGAACTTCTCCTAATTCTTCTACTATCTCATTAAACACTTTTTCAACCTCATCTACTTGCTGTATATCATTTTGCTTAATGAGTACTTGACTTGGATGTTTTTTCTTCAGCTCTTCTAGTTTTTCGAACCTTCTACCTGTTACCGCTACAATATAATTTTCTTGTATTAGTTTTTCTACAAGCCCTTTTCCAATACCTGAAGTACCTCCAAAAATAATTGCTGTTTTAGTTTTCTCCATTCTAAAATCATTCTTTAACTTTGCTAAAAATACAATTTTATGTTTATACTTATTGCTGCTAAAATGTTTACTACGGGCAGAATCATTTTTGCTAGTTTATTTGTAATAGCTTTTATTATTTTGATGTTTTTTAGCTACAAAAAGGATGCTAAAAACAATAAGAAATATTATCAAAATGCAGCTATTTATGTGGCAATAGGAATTGCAGTAGTAATTGCATTATTATTCTTATCAAAACTACTAACAAGGTAATTCTAATTCATTTTTGATATTTCACTTAATTTTGAGTGATCTAATACAGTATTACCTTCTTCATCAAAATAAAATGATGATGTATACTTCACATCTACTTCAAGAGAAGAGAAATTGTACGAAGTAATTTGATATACTTTTTGCCCAAAAGATTCTTCATGATATTGCATTAAAACATAAAGAACTCCGTTTAATTCACTTATTTCTTTGTTTGAATATTTATGTAACGGACTTTTTTCATCTATTTCATGTACAACTGTCCAAACGGTCGGCAAGTACATAATTTTATTTCTTTCTAATTTAAGTTCATAGAATTGACGCTTGTATTCTCCATTCGGATTTTTTTCTGACATTGATAAAGTTACAGTTATTTCTGGCTCTATCATTACTGTTTTACGACGATTCATTAACCTAAACATTAATGCTCTTCCTTCTTTAAAATCTCTTAAAATTAAATTTTCACTAAAACGGATAGATGCTTTTGCTTTTGAAAAACGCCCATATAACAATCCTGTAATAAAAGAAAAACTTAACAAACCAATCATTGCCTCAAAAGCTGCAATAACATTTGCTGCAATACCTTTAGGGGCGATTCCTCCATACCCTACTGTTGTTAGGGTTTGTGCACTAAAGAAAAATCCATTTAAAAGATCGTCTAAAAAATTGCCTTTTGAAGGTGTTATTTGTTCTATCCCAATAAACACATATACAAATGCAAAAAGAATATTCAATAGTGAATAGCCAATGAGGATAAATGCAAAAAATTGCCACCACGGTAATTCTATAAAAAAAGCATACAAGTCATCAGCTCCAAACCTTCTGTTTGCATGAACAACATTAGAGCTACCATCTGCATTTATTATTCTTTGAGCATTACTACTGGAGCTATAACCTAAACCAGGATCTTTTACTTTTTTTGCCATTTATCTTTTATTAATCCCTCTAAAAATACAAAACCGATTCTAATCAGAATCGGTTTTGATATTTTCAACTATTTTAAAACTTAATTTCTTAGTTTTTTACTGGTAAGAAATTATAGTTTTTAGCATAGAAGTTCATTTGCTCTTCAAAAGTTTCTGGTTGCTTGATCTTAATATCAGTGATGTTTCCATCAGCATCTGTTACTGGCTCTAATACAGGATTTACAAATCCGCTGTAAGGAGCAGATGTAAACTGTGCATTACGATCTAAAACTTCTTTATGAATATCTTGATCTACTTTTACTCCGTAACCTTCTACTAATGCTTTTGCAGCTTCAAAATCTCCTTCTGATTTAATTCTTTGCGCTTCTTTTAATAAACGACCAAAAATCTCACGAAGCTTCTCATAATCGTTGATATTATAATATGTCTTACCATCTCTGGTAACTTTTTCAATTACATTATCTTTTGCTCCTTGTTCAAAAGCCCAAGCTGAAACCCATTGACGGTTTACCATGTGGTCTTCTTCAATATCATCTCCTAAGTTAATTCTGATTAACTGAGTCATTAATCCATTTCTGATATACCCGTCATAAGCAGCTTTACCAACTTTTTGCCAGTCATCAACTAATCCTAACTCTTGTAATTTAGGATCCATTAAATAATACAACCCAACTAAATCTGCTCTACCCTCTTCCATTGTAGAAGCATAATTTTTTAACGTTTCTTTTGGCTGCCCAATTCCTTCATTAATTACACCTGAAGCATGTCCGATTACCTCATGTAATGCTGTGTGTAATTTATCCGCTAACTTACCATATTTGATCTCTAAATCAATTTCTTCTTGATCATTAGCAAATTCTTTTAAACGTCCAGTTCCTCCAGCATTATTATATGAACCTATAATATTTCCTAACGATACTGATTTAGAACCATGTTGTTGACGAATCCAGTTATTGTTTGGTAAATTCACTCCAATTGGAGTACTTGGCGACGCATCTCCTGCTTCACCTGCAACATTTACTGTTTTATATGATACTCCTACAACATCTTTCTTTTTGTGACTTGGATCTAACGGAGAATTATCTTCAAACCACTGTGCATTGTCTGATAATACTTTCATTTTTTTAGACATATCAAAGTCTTTGATTTGTACGATTGTTTCGTACGAACCTCTGTACCCTTTAGGATCATTATAAACTTCAATAAAACCATTAATCCAATCAATGTTTCCTTCTGTAGATTCTACCCAAGCAATTGCATATTCATCCCAAGTATGTAAATCTCCTGTTTTATAGTATTCGATTAACAACTCTAACGTTTTGGCTTGCTTTTCGTTTTCTGCTACTTCTTTAGCTTTTTCTAACCAATAAATAATTTTATCGATTGCTTGTCCGTACATTCCACCAGACTTCCACACTTTTTCAACTAGCTTTCCTTCTTCACGAACTAATTTAGAATTTAATCCAGCCTCAATTGGTTGTCCTTCTGGTCCTTTATCTGCTTTCGCATAAAACTCTTCTACATCTTTACTAGTAATATCAGCTCCGTAAAAATTTACTGCAGATGCTAATACATTATCTACTCCTGCTTTTTTGTTTACTTTTTTAACATCTTTATCATTGAAAATAACGTCTAATGCTTCAGTAGATAACTCAGTATTAGTTTCTTTTAATAACGTTTCTAAGTATTCTTTAGAAAACGTAGGCTTTAACTTATCGTTAGAGTAATGATGATGGATTCCGTTTGAAAACCATACTCTTTTTAAATAAGTTGTAAACGCTTTAAAATCTTCGCTTTCTTTATCTCCTTTAAAGTTATTATTGATGTTTTCTAAAGCTGCTCTAATTTCAAGATTATGACGGTAGTTTTGATCCCACATAATATCACGTCCAGATAAACCAGCCTGAGTTAAATAGTACACTAACTTCTTTTCTTTTAGTGTTAACTCATCAAACCCTGGAATTTGATAGCGTAATACTTTTATATCAGCAAATTGCTCAACAACATACTCAAACTCTTTTGCCTTTTTTTCTACTACTTTAGGCTCTTTTTTTGCATCTACACCACAAGAAGTTAATACTCCTGCTGCTGCAAACACACAAAGCATTTGTTTTAGTTTCATTTATATAGTTTTTAATTTATTTTTTTGAATGCTAAAATTACGAAATTTAAACTTCATGGTATCTAAAACAGTCCGTTGTATGGTCATTTACCATTCCTGTTGCTTGCATATGCGCATAAATTACAGTTGAGCCAACAAACTTAAATCCTCGTTTTTTTAAATCTTTTGAAATAGTGTCAGAAAGCTCTGTGGTAGCCGGGACCTCTTCCCTTTTTTCAAACTTATTAATTATTGGTTTACCGTTTGTAAAATCCCAAATATATTTTGAGAACGACCCAAACTCCTCTTGCACTTTCATAAACAATTGTGCATTAGTTATTGTAGCTTTTATCTTTAGTTTATTCCTTATAATCCCTGCATCTTGAAGTAACTCTTCATATTTATCTTCAGAGTATTTTGCTATTTTTTTGTAATCGAAATTATCAAACGCCTTTCTAAAGTTTTCTCTTTTCTTTAAAATCGTAATCCAACTTAAACCTGCTTGAAAGGTTTCTAATATTAAAAACTCAAACAATTTATCATCATCATATACGGGTACTCCCCATTCATTATCATGATACTCAATATATAATGGGTCATCACTAACCCAAAAACACCTTTTCTTCATTTTCTATTATTTAATGCTGAAAATTACTGTTAAACAAGTTAAAAATCAATTAAAAATGGAATAATTTTTGCACTTTTATAATTACAAATCATACTGATTATGAAAACCTTACAACACATTATATTTCTTAGCATTATCGGAGTTTTGTTATGGTCTTGTAGTTCTACTCCTATAAAAAATGCTTCAAACACTCAACAAAAAGAGGAACCTGTTGTAATTGCTAATGATAGTTTAAAATATGAAATTATAATTATAGATCCTGGTTTTACTACCTATTTAAACAGCATTGCTAAACCAGAAGGCTTTTATTCACAACAATATCTCGAAAATAAAAACCGCCTTTATGTAAATACATGGAATTATCGAGCTAGAAATCCTCTACAATTTAATTCAAACATTTATGAAAATATAATTGATTATAGTCCGCACGTTGATTATGGTTATGAAGTAAACTATAAACTTTTTAATTATTTTGAGTTCGCACAACGAAAATATCGCATGAATTTAGGTTTAGGAATAAATCGCTGGAACTAGCAAAATCTTAGTAAAAAGGCGTCTTTCTAAAAACTGTATATTTGCTCAAAAAAATTAACCATACAACATGAAGTTTTTAAGAAATTTACTTGCCTCTATTCTTGGCTTTTTTATTGCCATTTTTTTACTTTTTGTATTCTTTTTTGCAATAGCTTCAATCGTCGGAGCTGAAGAAAAAGTTGTTGTAAAATCAAACTCGGTTTTAGAATTAGATTTATCAACTCCTATTAAAGATTATGCCCCAAAAGAAAACAACCCTATTGCAAAAGCTTTAGAATTAACAGATGAAAAGTTAGCTTTAAACAAGATTATAAATGCTATTGAAAATGCAAAAACAGATGATAAAATAAAAGGGATAAGTATTAAAACACCTTTTATAAATGCTGGTATTGCACAAATACAAGCTATACGAAACAAAATTGAAGAGTTTAAAGAGAGTGGTAAATTTGTATATGCCTACAATGATATTTATACTCAAAAAAATTACTACCTAAGTTCTGTTGCTGATAGTTTATTTTTAAACCCTATTGGTGTTATTGATTTTAGAGGTTTATCTACCGAAATTTTATATTTCAAAGATTTTGAAGATAAATACGGGATTAAAATGGAAGTTGTTCGCCACGGAAAATATAAAAGTGCTGTAGAGCCATTTTTAGAAAATGAAATGAGTGAAGCTAATCGTGAACAAACTACTTCATTTTTAAAATCTATTTGGTCAGAAATTACAGATGATATTAGTAAAAGTAGAAACATTTCTATTGAAAAACTAAATCTTATTGCCGATAATTATAATGGAAGAAACGTTACCGTAGCTAAAGAAAACAACTTAATTGATGCTTCTATTTACGAAGATGAGTACAAAGAAAAGTTGGCTATGGGGTCTGATAAAAAAGTAAATACTATTTCTATTGAAGACTATATTAGCTCTGGTAAAGGAAGGATTTCTTCAACCGCTAAAGATAAAATTGCCGTAATCTATGCACAAGGAGACATTATTTACGGGGAAGGTAGTAAAGATTTTATCGGTCAAGGAATTATTAATAAAGCCATTAGAAAAGCCAGAAAAGATACTAATGTAAAAGCTATTGTACTACGTGTAAACTCTCCTGGAGGTAATGCATTAGCTTCTGAACTAATATGGCGCGAATTAGAACTTACTAAAAAAGAAAAACCTATAGTTGTTTCTATGGGGAATTATGCTGCTTCTGGAGGTTATTACATTGCTTGTAACGCAAGTAAAATTTTTGCAGAACCAACTACAATTACTGGATCTATTGGAGTTTTTGGAGCAATTCCTAACTTTAGTCAATTTACAGATAAAATAGGTATTAACGCAGAACAAGTTTCAACCAATAACAGTCCTTCTTACAGTGTTTTTGAACCAATGAATAAGAAGTTTTACGATGTTACAAAAGAAGGAATTGAGGAGATGTACACTACATTCGTAAACCGTGTTTCAGCTGGACGTAATATGAACTTTGAACAAGTTAATGAAATAGCACAAGGAAGAGTTTGGACTGGTAAAGAAGCTATTAAAAATGGCTTAGTAGATCAATTAGGGGGATTAAATGACGCAATTAAAGCTGCTGCTGAATTAGCAGAACTTGAAAACTACAAAGTTCGTAATTATCCTAATTACAAAACTGATTTAAAAGAAGCTCTAAAGTTCTCTCCATTTATGAAAGCTTCAAAAGAAGAAATTCTTAAAGAAACTTTGGGTGATGAGAACTACCAATTATACTATAATATTCACAAAATGAAAAACCTAAAAGGAATTCAAGCTAGAATACCCTTTATATTTCAAGTGAAGTAAAAAACTAAAAAGCCTCGACATTGTCGAGGCTTTTTAGTTTTAATAGTTTATTGTTTCATTTCTTACAATCCGAAACTTTCTTTTACCTTGTCTACATAATCTAACTTTTCCCAAGTAAACAATTCAACATCTAAGGTTACACTTTCACCATTCGGCTGCGTAAACGTTTTAGAAACTACTTCATTAGTTCTTCCCATATGTCCATAAGCTGCTGTTTCGCTATACATTGGATTACGTAACTTTAAACGATCTTCAATAGCGTGTGGACGCATATCAAAAATTTCAGAAACTTTTTGAGCAATCTCTCCGTCAGTTAAGTCAACTTTTGATGTTCCGTAAGTATCCACAAAGATCCCCATTGGCTCCACTACCCCAATTGCATATGATACTTGAACTAGTACCTCATCAGCAACTCCAGCAGCCACTAAATTCTTAGCTATATGACGTGTTGCGTATGCAGCAGAACGATCTACCTTACTTGGATCTTTTCCTGAAAAAGCTCCACCACCATGTGCTCCTTTTCCTCCATAGGTATCTACAATAATTTTACGACCTGTTAACCCAGTATCTCCGTGTGGTCCTCCAATTACAAACTTTCCTGTTGGATTGATATGATACTTGATATCATCATTAAACAATGCTTGAATTTCTGGAGTTAATTGTGCTTTAACTCTAGGAATTAAAATCTCTACAATATCTTTTCTAATTTTTGCTAACATAGTTTCGTCATCAGCAAAATCATCATGCTGCGTAGAAACAACGATTGCTTCAATACGTTGCGGCACATTATCATCAGAGTATTCAATTGTTACCTGACTTTTAGCATCTGGACGTAAATAAGTAATTTCTTTATTTTCTCTACGTATCGTTGCTAATTCCTTTAAGATTATATGTGATAAGTCTAACGCTAATGGCATATAATGCTCAGTTTCGTTTGTCGCATAACCAAACATCATCCCTTGGTCTCCAGCACCCTGCTCTTCTCTTGATGATCTATCTACTCCACGGTTAATATCATCTGACTGTTCATGAATTGCAGATAATACTCCACAAGAGTTTCCATCAAACATATATTCACCTTTAGTATATCCAATTTTGTTAATTACTTCACGAGCAATTTTTTGAACATCTAAGTAAGTAGAAGACTTCACCTCTCCTGCTAATACTACCTGCCCCGTTGTTACCAATGTTTCACATGCTACTTTAGAATCTGAATCAAAAGCTAAAAAATTGTCTATTAAAGCATCAGATATTTGATCTGCTACCTTATCTGGATGTCCTTCAGAAACACTTTCTGAAGTAAAAAAATATGACATAAATACTTCTTTTTAAAATTTAACTATAAAGAAAAAACTTGGATTGCTGAGTCGCTAAAAGGAGTAGAAAATTACTGCTTTAGCATTTTTTATTCTGAACTCTTGTTCTATGAGGTTGCAATCAGTCAAATTTTTCCTCAAAAATATTCGGCAAAGTTATAGATTATTTTACACACTTAAAAACAAACTTACAAGTAAATAGAAAGTATTGATATTATGATAATAAAAAGTAATTTTCGTAAAATTGTATTGGTAAAATATTTGTTTACATTTGTACTGTACAAATAAGAAAATAACTTAGATAAAAACATAAATAAAATGGCATTAGAAATTACAGATGCTTCTTTTGAAGAAGTAGTATTAAAATCTGACAAACCAGTATTAGTAGATTTTTGGGCAGCTTGGTGTGGACCTTGTAGAATGGTATCTCCTATCGTTGATGAAATTAGTAATGAATATGACGGTAAAGCTGTAGTTGGTAAGGTAGATGTAGATGCAAATCAAGAGTTTGCTGCTAAATATGGTGTAAGAAACATCCCTACTGTATTAATTTTTAAAAATGGTGAAGTTGTTGACAAACAAGTAGGTGCCGCTCCTAAAAAAGCATATACTGATAAAATTGATGCTGCTTTATAATATATAAATAGTATTTTAATTTGATATTATAGAAAAGGTTTAGCAATTGCTAAACCTTTTTTTTTATCTTCGAAACTATATGATTGATCTTAAAAACACGACTTCTGAACTAAAAAACCTCGAATTACTGGCTAAACAAGTAGTAGAAGGTTTTATAACAGGTATGCACAAAAGTCCGTTTCATGGATTTTCGGTTGAATTTTCTGAACACAAACTTTATAATAAAGGAGAAAGCACTCGACACATTGATTGGAAGTTGTTTGCTAAAACTGAAAAGCTATACACCAAAAAATATGAAGAAGAAACAAATCTTAGGTGTCATTTAATTATCGACAACTCAGCTTCTATGCATTACCCTATCAGCAAAAATCAATCAGTTGATAATTTGAATAAAATTGGCTTCTCTACAGTTGCTGCAGCTTCTTTAATGGATATTTTAAAAAGACAACGCGATGCTGTTGGGTTAAGTATTTACTCAGACACTTATGAATATTACGCTCCTGAAAAAGGAAGTGAACGTCACCGTAAAATGCTTTTGAATCAATTAGAGCAGTTATTATCCTCTAAATCTGACGCCACAACGGAAACCTATCAATACTTACATGAAATAGCTGAAAAGATTCATAGGAGGTCTTTGATTTTCTTATTTACAGATATGTTTCAGACTAGTAAAAATGAAGAAGAGCTTTTTGACGCGTTACGACATCTAAAATTTAATAAACACGAGGTTGTCTTGTTTCATACCTATGATAAAAAAACAGAGTTTTTGTTTGATTTTGACAATGCACCAAAAAAATTTGTAGATATTGAAACTGGTGAAGAAATAAATTTATACGCCGAAAATGTGCAACAAAAATATCAAGAATTGAGCAGCGTTTTTTTCAACAACCTAAAAAACAAATGCTTACAATACAAGATAGATTATGTCCCGGTAGACATAAATGAGGGCTATGATAAAATACTTACCTCTTATCTTATCAGTAGACAGAATTTTTTATAAAATAACTCTTTTTTATTTAAAAAAAGGTTATATATTTGCATCCGCTTAGAGCAACGGTCTGGTAGTTCAGCTGGTTAGAATACATGCCTGTCACGCATGGGGTCGCGGGTTCGAGTCCCGTCCAGACCGCTAAAGTTTCTCTAAAACAAATAACATATTGCTTCAAGCAACGGTCTGGTAGTTCAGCTGGTTAGAATACATGCCTGTCACGCATGGGGTCGCGGGTTCGAGTCCCGTCCAGACCGCAAAAAGCTTCTCTTTTTTAGAGGAGCTTTTTTCTTTTTTACATTTTTTCAAAAAAAAGTTTGGTTTAGTTAAATTTATTTCTAAGATTTGTCCTGTACAAAGAACACAAATACAATGATGTTACAAAACGTATGGCAAGGTTTCTATTTTTACTTTTACTTTTTTAGTAAGAGACGAGACTTTGTATCATATTGTTAACCTAACAAAAAAACATATACCCAATCAAAGTCTCGAGTTTATCGAGGCTTTTTTTTTGATTAAAAATGAAAGAAATAGCCATTCAAGGAATACAAGGAAGCAACCACCATATTGTTGCAAACAACTACTACGGAGAAAACATCAACTTAAATGAGTGTTTATCTTTTGATATATTAGTTGATAGTCTTTTAAGCTCAAAAAGTGAGTTAGCTGTTATGGCCTTAGAGAACACTATTGCTGGTTCAATCATACCAAATTATGCTTTAATTGATAAACATGATTTACATATTTCTGGGGAGTATTATCTACCTATACATCATCATTTGATGGCACTACCTAGCCAAAAAATTGAAGATATTACTGAAGTTTGCTCACATCCAATGGCTTTATTACAATGTAAAGAGTTTTTCAAACAGCATAAACATATAAAACTTGTTGAAGACGTTGACACCTCTGCAGTCGCAAAAAGAATTGCAGAAAATCAATTAAAAGGTATTGCTGCAATTGCACCAAAAATGGCAGCTAATATTTTTGGTTTATCAATTATTGAAGATGAAATTCAAACTATTAAAAATAACGCAACTCGCTTTGTATTTCTTCAAACAAGCCTTCCTAAAAACGGTAAAAATGAAATTAATAAAGCTTCATTAAAATTTGAATTAGATCATAAAAGAGGAAGTTTAGCAGCAATGTTAAACGTAATGAGTGATTGTAAATTAAACCTTACCAAAATACAATCGTTACCCAAAATTGAAACACCTTGGAAGTATGCTTTTTTTGTTGATGTAACCTTTGACAAATATGAAGATTATGAAAAAGCAAAGGCTATAATTCAAATTATGGCAGAAGAATTTAAAATATTAGGAGAATATAAAAACGGAAGATTATGATACAGTTTGCTAATCGATTACAAACCGTACAAGAGTACTACTTCTCTAAAAAATTACAAGAAGTACGTCAATTAATTTCAGAAGGTAAACCAATTATAAACATTGGTATTGGCAGCCCTGATTTACAACCTCCAACATCGGTATTAAAAGCTATTCAAGATAGTTTACAAGATACTGGAGCACATAGCTATCAGAGTTATCAAGGTTTACCAGAGTTTAGACAAGCGGTTGCTAACTTTTATCATAATAACTATAAAGTTTCCATAAATCCTACCAACGAAGTACTTCCTTTAATGGGAAGCAAAGAAGGAATTATGCATATTTCATTAGCCTTTTTAAACGAAGGAGATCAGGTATTGATTCCTAACCCAGGATATCCTACCTACAGTTCTGTAACCAATTTATTGGGAGGAGAACCTATTTTTTACGATTTGGAAGAAGCTACTAACTGGCAACCTAACTTTGATGCCTTAGAAAAACTAGATACTTCAAAAATAAAGTTAATGTGGGTAAATTATCCGCATATGCCAACAGGTGCTGAGGCAACCAAAGAAACTTTTCAAAAGTTGATTAACTTTGGAAAGAAGCACAACATTGTTATTGTAAATGACAATCCATATAGCTTTATACTGAATGAACACCCTCAAAGTATTTTACACATTGAAGGAGCTAAAGACATTGCTATTGAATTAAACTCGGTTAGTAAATCATTCAATATGGCGGGATGGCGTGTTGGAATGTTACTTGGAAAACCTGAATTCTTAACTGAAATTTTAAAAGTAAAAACTCAAATGGATTCAGGGATGTTTTACGGAATCCAAAAAGGAGCAACAAAAGCTTTAGAGTTAGACAAGGATTGGTTTATACAATTAAACAACACCTATAAAAAGAGACAAAAATTAGTATTTGAATTAGCAGAAAAACTAGGATGCACCTACGATAAAAATACCTCAGGAATGTTTGTTTGGTGTAAACTCCCTGAAGGAAAAACGTCTGAAGGAATGATTGATGAGTTATTATACAACAAGCACATTTTTGCCGCTCCAGGAACCATTTTTGGTAGTCAAGGAGAAGGTTATATCCGCTTTTCATTGTGTGTACCAGAAGAAAAAATAAAAGAAGCAATCAATAGAATATAATGAACATATTTATTATAGGTTTAGGATTAATCGGCGGAAGTTTTGCCCTAGATATTCAGCAAGCATTTAAAAATGCAACTATCTACGGAATTGACTCCAATGAAGAACATGGAGATCTTGCTTTAGAAAAAGGGATTATCCATCAAAAAGCGGTATTTTCAGAATTATCAAATGCAGACATAGTTATTATTGCTATTCCTGTAGATGTTTCACAAGAAGTAATTTTGAAAACATTGGATATTATTTCTGATGATTGTTTGGTTTTTGATGTAGGCTCGACTAAAGAACAAATTTGCAATGTTATTAAAAACCACCCGAAGAGAAGAAATTTTTTAGCTACGCATCCGATTGCTGGAACAGAGTTTTCAGGACCAAATGCAGCATTGATAAATTTATTTAGAAGTAAAACTAACATTATCTGCGAAGTAGAAAAAACAGCTTTTAAGTTACAAGAAAAAGCCTTAGAAATTTTTTCAAAATTAGGAATGCGTATTCGTTATATGGACCCAAAATCACACGATAAACATATTGCTTATGTTTCGCATTTATCACACATTAGTTCTTTTATGTTAGGTAAAACGGTTATTGAAAAAGAGAAAAACGAACGTGATATTTTTGATATGGCTGGTAGTGGTTTTGCTTCTACAGTACGATTAGCTAAAAGCTCACCCGCAATGTGGACCCCTATTTTTGAGCAAAACAAAGAAAATGTTATTGAGTCTTTAAATGAGTATATTCATAACTTACAACAATTCAAAACCTTATTAGAAGAAAACGATTTTCCAGAAATCTATACAGAAATGGAAAATACAAATTATATAAAACAGATTTTAAACGGAATTTTAGAGGGAGTACCTCAACAATAGAAACTCAAATGGAGAATACAAAAGAATTAAGAACGTGGTTAGATGCCTTCGGATTAGGACACCCACTAGTAATTGCAGGACCTTGTAGTGCTGAAACTGAAGAACAAGTATTACAAATTGCACACGAATTAAAAAATACTGATGCCACTGTATTAAGAGCTGGTATTTGGAAACCTCGTACCAGACCTGGAAATTTTGAAGGTGTAGGTGCTTTAGGCTTAAAATGGTTACAAAAAGCCAAACAAGAAACAGGAATGTTAATTGCTACTGAAGTTGCGAACAAAGATCACGTAAAGTTAGCTTTAGAACACGATGTAGATATTTTATGGATTGGTGCCCGTACCACCGTAAGCCCATTTATCGTTCAAGAAATTGCAGATGCTTTAGAAGGAACTGATAAAATTGTATTAGTAAAAAACCCTGTAAACCCAGATTTACCATTATGGTTAGGTGCTATTGAGCGTTTATATGCTAAAAACATTAAAAAATTGGGGGTTATTCATAGAGGATTCTCTACATATGAAAAAACTAGATACCGTAACAACCCTGAATGGCAAATTCCTATTGAATTACAAAATCGCTTTCCAGATTTACCACTAATTTGTGACCCTTCACATATTGCTGGTCGTCGTGATATTATTTTTGATGTTTGCCAAACTGCTCTTGATTTAAACTTTGATGGCTTAATGGTCGAGACTCATTACGATCCTGATAATGCTTGGAGCGATGCCGCACAACAAATTACACCTAAATCATTAATTCAAATGATGATTGATTTAAAAGTTAGAAAAGCTACCGATACAGAAACTGAGTACAGAAACGCTTTAAATACACTACGTACTCAAATTGACGTAGTAGATCATCAATTAATTGAAATGCTAGGTAAACGTATGAAAATAGCAGATTCAATTGGTAAATTAAAAAAAGAGAAAAACGTTGCTATTTTACAAACTAAGCGATGGAATGAGATACTAGGTAAAATGATTTTAGAAGGCGATGAACGTGGCTTAAGTGAAGAATTTGTACTTAAAATGTTTAAAGCAATACACCAAGAAAGTATAAATCATCAAGAGAAAATTATCAACAATTAAACACCTAAAAGACCGCTACAAACTAGCGGTCTTTCTTATTCTATTTTATTGTATTTTCATCCAACCAAACTTAAAAGAATGAAACCTATCCATACAATTGATGATGTAATAAACATATTACAAGACATCATTAACGAATCTATAGAAAACGAAAGTCCATTAGGCTATTTTGCTGCTTTATACCAAAAAGTAACAATAAAAGTAAAAGAAGGCATACAAAGCGACTATTTTGATGATAACCAACGAATGGAAAAGCTCGATATAATTTTTGCTAAAAGATACATAGATGCCTATTATAATTACAAAAATAATACACCTATTACTTCTTCTTGGGAAAGAGCTTTTAGTATAGCTAATAAGTATTGGTATATAGTTTTACAACACTTATTAGTTGGTATGAACACACATATTAATTTAGATTTGGGAATAGCGGCAGCAGAAGTTTCCAAAGGGCAAAATATCCAAAACTTACATGATGACTTTAATAAGATTAATGAAATTTTATCCTCTTTAGTTAATGATGTTCAAGATGATTTAGCCAAAGTATATCCTTTTTTAAAGAAAATCCTTATCTGGACTAAAGATGTTGACGACTTTTTAGTTGATTTTAGCATGGAATTAGCTAGAAATGGTGCTTGGGATTTTGCTGTAGAATTAGCCAACACACCAACTAGTGATTTTGAAAACACTATACAAAAAAGAGATATTAAAATAACTGAAAAAGCTGATTTAGTTATTTCTCCAGGTTTCATACCTAAATTAATTTTCATGATTATTAGAATCTCAGAAAGAGGAACAGTTACTCAGAAAATTAACGATTTAACAGATTAAACAATACTAAAACATTCAATTTTTATTCTCATCTTTGTTCTATGACAGGAACGGTTTATAAATCTACAGGAAGTTGGTATTGGGTAAAATCTGAAGGCGAACTATATAAGTGTCGCATTAAGGGAAAATTTCGAATCAAAGGAATTAAAAGTACCAATCCTATCTCGGTAGGTGATATTGTTGATTTTTCATTAGAAACCAAAAATGATGAGGAAACAGGCTTAATTACCAATATTCACGAACGAAAAAATTATATAGTTCGTAAGTCGGTAAACTTATCTAAGCAAACTCATGTCATTGCTTCTAATATTGATCAAGTATTTTTATTAATTACTATTGACAACCCTCCTACTTTTACCACATTCATCGATCGTTTTTTAGTTACTGCTGAAGCCTATTCTATTAAAACTATATTAGTTTTTAATAAAATTGACTCTTATGAAATTGAGCAACGTGCCGAAATTATGTACTTAAAAGATATTTATGAAGCTATTGGCTATGAATGTATAGAAGTTTCCGCTACTCAAAACATCAATATTGATAAAATCAAAGCATTAATGACTGGTAAAGTAAGTATGTTTGCTGGTCATTCTGGTGTTGGAAAAACTACCTTAGTAAATGCTATTGAACCTTCCTTAGACCTAAAAACAAAAGAAATATCTGAACAACACAAGCAAGGACAACACACTACAACATTTGCAGAAATGTTCGATTTAAGTTTTGATGCTCGTATTATTGATACTCCCGGAATTAAAGGTTTTGGTGTAGTTGACATGGATAAAGATGAATTAGGCGATTATTTCCCTGAGTTTTTTGCTTTAAAACAAAACTGTAAATTCAATAATTGTATTCATGTAAACGAACCACAGTGTGCTGTTAAAGAAGCCTTAGAAAATGAAGAGATTGCTTGGTCTCGTTATAAAAGTTACCTACAGATTTTAGAAGGAGAAGATGAACACTACAGAACTGATATTTGGGAATAATATAAATTAGTCTACCATTTACAAAAATTTACCCCCCCCCAACAATCTATATAAAATGAAAATTGTAATTCAACGCGTTTCAAAAGCTAGCGTTACCATTGAAAATAAAAAAGTAGCCGAAATACAAAGTGGTCTTTTAATTTTACTTGGAATTGTTAATGAAGATACTCAAGAAGATATTAAGTGGTTATCAAACAAAATAACTAACCTCCGTATTTTCAATGATGATGAAGGTGTTATGAATAAATCGATTAAAGATATTAATGGAGATATAATTGCTGTAAGTCAATTCACCCTACATGCTTCTACTAAAAAAGGAAATCGTCCTAGTTATATTAAAGCTGCTAAACCTGATATTGCTATTCCTTTATATGAAAAATTTGTTCAACAGGTTGAAATTGATTTAGGAAAAAAAGTACAAACTGGTCAATTTGGAGCTGACATGAAAGTGGAATTACTAAATGATGGTCCTGTAACTATCATTATCGATTCCAAAGATAAAAAATAATTTCCATGGGAATTATTTTTAATTATATTTGTACCTGATTAATAATCATTATTAAAAACACAAAAATGAAAAAAACAATTTTAGCTATTGCTTTTATTGCAATTGGAGCAGTTTCTTGTAAGACAGAAAAAAACAAAGCTGCTGTTAGCGACGAAGTTAAAGAAGTTGCAAAAACAGAAAACATCATCAATACTTATAAAGCTAATGTTGCAGAATCAACTGTAACTTGGAAAGGAAGCAAACCAACTGGTTCTCACAACGGTGTAGTAAGTTTAGAAAAAGGAACTTTAGAGGTTGAAAACGGAAATGTAAAGTCTGGAGAGTTCATTATCGACATGACTACAATTTCTTGTGAAGATTTAAAGGCTGGTGATGGCAAAGAGGATTTAGAAAAGCACTTAAAAAATACAGATTTCTTTGATGTTGAAAAGTTCCCAACTGCTAAATTTGAAGTAGCAAGTTCTGAGTTAAAAGATGGAAAAGTACACGTTACAGGAAACTTAACTCTTAAAGATGTTACTAAGAGTATTACTATTCCTGCTACTGTTACAGAAGCTGACGATATGGTAACTTTTAAAAGTGATGTTTTTTCTATTGACAGAACTGACTTTGGTGTTACATACAAGTCTAAGAAAATTGATGCTGCATTAAAAGATAAGTTCATCAACGACTTAATGGAAATTTCTTTTGAAGTTAAAGCTAAGAAATAATTTTAGTTTTTAAGATCTAAAAAAAGGGTTGACAATTGTCAACCCTTTTTTTATGATTTTATAAATTCTTCTACTTCAAATAACTCTTTAAAATGTTTTAAAATTTTTTCTTTTACTTCTTCCTCTGAAACCTTTCTACCTAACTCTGCTTCCATTGAAGTTACTGCCTTACCACGTATTCCACAAGGAATAATGTTATCAAAATAACCTAAATTGGCATTTACATTCAAAGCAAAACCATGCATAGTAACCCACCTACTTGCTCTAATTCCCATAGCGCAAATTTTTCTTGCAAATGGTGTACCTACACCTAGCCAAACACCAGTTTCTCCTTCACTTCTTTCTCCTTCTAATCCGTATTCTGCAATTGTTAAAATAATTGATTCTTCTAGCAAACGCAAATACTTATGAATATCCGTAAAAAAGTTTTCTAAATCTAAAATTGGATAACCAACAATTTGTCCTGGACCATGATAAGTAATATCTCCTCCTCTATTAATTTTATAAAAAGTCGCTTCTTTCTCTTTAAGCTTCTCTTCATTCAATAATAAATTATTAATATCTCCTGATTTACCTAGGGTATAAACATGTGGATGTTCAACAAACAGAAAGTAATTAGGAGTTACAATTTCACTATCTCCATTTCTTCTTTCTCTTTTTAATGATACTATTTCATCTAAAAGGTTAGTTTGATAATCCCATGTTTCTTTGTAATCTTTTCTTCCTAGATCACTAATTCTTATTTTTTTATTCATAAATTGTACCGCTAAACTACCTTACAAAGGTAGGGAAATTTAGAGTTTTACTGTTATAAACTAAACGTATATCAATTACAAAAATCATGTTTAAAAAAAGTACCCTTCCTTTTTTATTTGCTTTCTATTTATCAATAGCTAATTTGTTTTCTCAACAACTATGGACAAGAATTCAAAAAGATGCTATTACTCAGCAGAAAAAAGAAGTTTTTAATACTAATTCTTTACCTAAGCAATACATTTTGATGAGTTTAGATTTAGATGGCTTTAAAAACATATTGCCAAACTCATTATCTAAAAACACATCTAATTCAAAAATCATTCAACTTCCTAATGCTAATGGAAAGTTAGAAAGGTTTTCAATAAAAGAAACCTCTTATTTAGCTTCTGGTTTGGCTGAAAAGTTCCCAATGATTAAGTCTTTTTCCGCACAAGGTATTGACAACCCTTCTTCTTCAGCTAAAGTAAGCATTGGAAAAGATGGAGTTCACGCAATTATTTTTTCAGCAAATGAAGGTACTTCATACATAAACCCTTATACTAAAGATTACAGAGAGTATATAATTTACAAAAAGAGTAGCTTATCTCCTTCTAAAGATGAATTTTTGTGTGAAGTTAAAGACGCTATACAAGATGAAAATATATCGCCACGCCAAAGAAGGAACGCTAATGATGGTAACTTAAGAACTTATAGAATGGCGATAGCTTGTACTGGTGAATATGCTCAATTCCATATAAACAATCAAGGAGTATCATCAACAGCTAGTAACGCAGAAAAAAAAGCAGCCGTATTATCTGCTATGAACACTACTATGACTCGTGTAAATAGTGTTTATGAAAGAGATTTAGCTGTAAGAATGATTATTGTGGACAACAATGATTCCTTAATTTTCTTAGATGCTGACACAGATGGATTAACCAATGATAATGCTAGTACTTTAATTGACGAAAGTCAAGCAAAATGCGATAATATTATTGGAGATGCTAATTACGATATTGGGCATACATTTAGTACTGGTGCTGGAGGGCTAGCCCAGCTAAATTCTGTTTGTGTTACAAACTTCAAGGCTCAAGGAGTTACAGGTAGAAGCCAACCTATTGGTGACACCTACGATATAGATTATGTTGCACACGAAGTTGGACATCAATTTGGGGCAACTCATACATTTAATAATTCTTGTGATGGAAATAGAAGTACTAGTACGGCTGTTGAACCTGGAAGTGGTTCTACAATTATGGCTTATGCTGGTATTTGCTCTCCTAACGTACAAGATGTAAGTGATGATTATTTTCACGCTGTTAGTATAGCTCAAATGTGGAATCACGTGCAAGGATCAGGAAGTTGTGCTACCTCAACAAGTACAGGAAATAATCCTCCTACTGCTAATGCAGGAAACAATGTAAGTATTCCTAAATCTACTCCATTTATTTTGAAAGGACAAGCTACAGATGCTGATGGAACATCTTCTTTAACATACACTTGGGAGCAAATCGACAATGAAACAGCAACAATGTCTCCATTATCTACTAATACTGGTGGACCTATGTTCAGATCATTACTTCCTTCTTCATCTCCTAACAGATACATGCCTGCACTTTCTACCGTATTGAGTGGTAATACTTCTACAACATGGGAAGTTTTACCTTCTGTGGCAAGAGAACTAGACTTTGCATTAACCGTAAGAGATAATAATCCTGGTGGTGGTAGTTCTGATAGAGACGATATAAAAGTAACTGTTACTGATGCAGAAGCGTTTACTATAACAAGCCCTAATTCTAGTGTAGATTGGGGAGCAGGTTCTACACAAACCATTACTTGGAGCAAAGGAACATCTGACCAAGCTCCTATTAACTGTGCTAATGTTAATATAAAACTTTCAACAGATGGTGGTCTTACATTCCCTATTACCTTAAAAAGTAACACACCTAATGACGGTTCAGAGGATATTATTATACCTGACAATCCTACTACAAACGCTAGAATATTAGTGGAAGCCGCGGATAATATTTTTTATAACATAAATAATACCAGTTTAACGATTTTCCCTACAACCCCTACTTATTCAATAGTTAATAATACAGGAGACATGTCCGTATGTAACTTAGGCACAAATGAACTGGTTTTTGATTTTGACTATAATGCCTTATACGGTTTTAACGATACAGTAAATCTATCTTACTCAGGATCTCCTGCGAATTCTGTAGTAACATTAAGCAACTCTACAATTAGTAGTAGTGGAAAATTCACCTTAACCGTAACAGATCTTACAAAGGTTACTAAAGGAGATTACACAATTACTGTTTCAGCGACATCAGGTTCAGTAACTAAATCTGTTGACATACTATTAAACGTAAATGATGGTCTTTGTAATTCTTCTGGTAATATTTTATCTCAATTAAGTATTACTAATGTTACCTTTAATAGCATTAATAATAACTCAAATAAAACAAATGGTTATTCAGACTTTACAAGCCAAAGCACAGACGTTGTTAGAGGTGAAAATTATAATTTAACTACTTCTATCAATACTGATGGAAATAGCAACATAAAAACATTTGCATGGATTGATTGGAACCAAAATTGTGTATTTGACATTGATGAAACTTATAACTTAACCTCTTCTAGTAGTCTTTTAATTACAGTTCCTGAAGGGATTCCTACAGGTTCTACAATTATGAGAGTTTCTACAAAGTTAGACAGTGACCCAAATTCCTGTGAACTGAGTTTTAATGGTGAAGTAGAAGATTATACTATTACAGTTTTAGAACCTACTTTCTCTATTTCAAATAGTACTGGAGATTTATCTGTATGTAAACAAGCTACAAATGAAGTTAGTTTTGATTTTGATTATACCGCTCTATATGGTTTTACTGAAACTGTTAACCTTTCTTATTCAGGAGCACCAACAAACTCAACTATTACATTGAATCCTTCTAGTATTAATAACAGTGGAAAATTTACCTTAACAGTAACTAACTTAACGGATGTTGCTACAGGAGATTATACAATTACTGTTACCGCTAATAGTACCTCAATGACCAAATCGGTAAATACACTTTTAAATGTAAACAATAGTCTTTGTAATTCTTCTGGTAATACTGAATCTCAATTAAGTATTACTAATGTTACTTTTAACGGCATCAATAATAATTCTGATAAGACAAATGGATATTCAGATTTTAAATCAACAACGACTCAAATAGTTAGAGGTGAAACCTACGATTTAACAACCACTATCAATACAGCAGGAAGCGATAACATAAATACATTTGCTTGGATAGATTGGAATCATAACTGTACATTTGATGCTGATGAAACTTATGAAATAGTATCTAACAGCGTTTCTATAAGGGTACCAGAAAATGCACCACTTGGGGCTACAACAATGAGAGTTTCTACAAAACAAGATAGCAACCCGAATTCTTGTGGATTAAACTTTAGTGGTGAGGTAGAAGATTATACTGTAACAGTTGAAGAGAGTTTTGCTACCGATAATACTTTATTTGATGATTTACTTACATATCCTATCCCTTCAAACGGGGAGTTTACAGTAAGTTTCAAGGTAAAAGACAAAGAGACTACAATTATTAGACTTTTTGACTTTAGAGGAAGATTAATAGAAACTCAAAAGTTCTCAACAATCTCTAGTCAATTTAATGAAAATGTACAACTGACTAAAGCTGCTAGCGGACTTTACCTTTTACAAATTGAAAATGCAGGAAAGCAAGTAACTAGAAAAATAGCTATTAGATAATTTTTAAGAACTAATAAAATAAAGAGGAGTCAAATTTGACTCCTCTTTTATTTATTATAAATTATATTTTATTATAAACACAGCTACTCTAGGTTGAATTACATACGAAGAGTTACTTACATAAATATCATTACTACTATTCTGGTTCAATCCTGTTGAATTTAATAGATTTGTAACTCCTACTTTATATCTCATTTACTATCTTTTTTCTGATACGTGAGATCAGCCCTTAAAAAACCATAACTATCAATTATTTCTCCATTATTAAGCACTCTATTATATGTATATTTTGATGTAAAAATAAATTCTTTTAAGAAAAAAGTATGGATGTCTTTATTTCTAAGTTACGAAAGAAACTAAAACACAATGAAAATATTCAAATTGTTAATGTAAGAGGTTATGGTTATAAATTGATCTGTTAAATTGTTTATGAATTCCTTTTTTTATGTAATTTTACCCTCCCCTAATCTGGCAGTGCCAGCGATATTAAAAAACATTTTACACACACAATTATGCACGTAGCAATTGCCGGAAACATTGGCGCGGGTAAAACCACTTTAACAAAATTATTAGCAAAACACTACAATTGGGAAGCTCATTTTGAATCAGTTGACGAAAATCCATATTTAGACGATTTCTATGGCGAAATGGAGCGTTGGTCTTTTAATTTACAAGTTTACTTTTTAAATAGTCGTTTTCGTCAGGTACTAGAGCTGCGTAAATCTGGTAAAAAAATAATTCAAGATAGAACTATTTATGAGGATGCACATATTTTTGCTCCTAACTTACATGCCATGGGGTTAATGACTAATAGAGATTATAGCAATTACTCTTCTCTATTTGAGTTAATGGAAAACTTGGTAACTCCACCAGATTTATTAATTTATTTACGTGCTGATATTTCTACATTAGTAGGTCAAATTCATAAACGTGGTAGAGAATATGAAAATTCTATAAGTATTGATTATTTAAGTCGATTAAACGAACGTTATGAAGCTTGGATTAGTCAATATACCAAGGGAAAATTATTAATTATTGATGTTGACAATTTAGACTTTGTTGACAATCAAGAAGATTTAGGCTATATCATCGACCGAATAGACTCTCAAATAAACGGATTATTTTAAGTCTTAAAAACTTAAAACTACAATAAACAAACCCTTTGCTTTCATACTAGAAAAACAAAGGGTTTCTATTATCTCTATACTTTTCGTAAAGCTTTAAAAGAACTCTCTTTTAGAACAAACCAATTACTACTATTAAAAGACTGCTATAATTTTAAAATTGTACCTCCCTTTTTTATAAATAGTCACATAGTCACCTTACTTTTTATTATCAAATAGCTAATATTTGCGACAACTCATTTAAGAAACTTGTTAAAAAAACAAGTCTATTAACCTCTATTAGTTTAATGATTTGCAGGTAGCTGAAAATGTAATCTTTAAACTTAAAAAAGAAATAGAGTAAGCAATTAACTTAAAATTAATAATTATGAAGAAAACATTTTTTTTACCAAAAGGATTAGAGAAGTTCACAAACTTACAAACGGACAATTTAGACCTTATTAAAGGAGGTGCTATTTATGTTGAAGAAGAAATTTATTATCCTACTAGTGGTGGGGGAAGAGTATGTCCTGACGGATTAGTTTGGAGTGATAAGCAACAAAAGTGTGTCAGATTTATAGAAATGGATGCTGAAAAAGAAGTATCTAAACTATAGAACAACTTTATAATAATCTTTTCAAGGAAATTGTATCTCTGTATAATTTCCTTGTTTTAATAAACATCTTTCAAATTATGAACTTTAATTCTTTGGCCATAAAAATTGCTAGCAGGTGTAACCTTAATTGCTCATACTGCTTCATGTACAACCTTGGAGACACCACCTACAAAAACCAGCCTAAATTTATGTCTACAGAAGTAGTTGATAATATTATTGAAAAAACCAAAAACTACATAAAAAAATATCAGAAAAAAGAGTTTTCTTTTATTTTTCATGGAGGAGAGCCTTTACTTGCTTCCAAAGATTTTTATATAAACTTTGTTAACAAGGTAAAAAAAATTCAAAACGAGCTTACTGATGTTTCTTTTTCATACGATTTACAAACAAATGGTGTTCTTTTAGATAAAAGTTGGATAGAACTATTTAAAAAACTAGACATTTACCCTAGTGTAAGTGTTGATGGAACAAAAAAAGCACACGATATGTATCGGGTAGACCATAAAGGAAATGGCAGCTACGATACAGTTTTTGAAAGTGTTAAGTTATTAAAAAATGAAATGAATTTTGCTGATATCGCTTGTGTAATTAACATTAAAGAAAACCCAAAAGATATTTATGACAGCTTTAAGGAAATGAATGTTAGTTATGTAAATTTTTTAATTCCTGATTACACACATGACAATTTTCCTTTCGATAAAGACAAAACCTTAATGGCAGATTGGTTAATTAATTTATTTGACATTTGGATTAAAGATACGAAGCGATTTAAAATCCCATTATTTTTAGGCTTGTTAAATTCTCTAATGAGAATTAATGAAAAAGCAAAAAACGAATCAACCGTTTTAGTTATCGAAACGAATGGAGAAATAGAAGCTATTGACTCTCTTAAAGCTTGTGGTCATGGTTTTACTAAAACAGGACTCAATATTAAAAAGAACAATTTTCAAGATATACAACATACCTCTTTAGGTAAATTATACTTTAACGATTTCAATACAAAACTTTGTACACAATGCTTAGAATGTCCATTAAATGAAATTTGTAAAGGAGGGAGATTAGTTCATCGTTATAGCAAAAAAAATGGTTTCAATAATCCTTCAGTTTACTGTAATGACTTAATTAAGCTAATAGCTCATATACAAAAGTTCTTTATATCATGTTATCCAGAACTACATAAAAAAGAGAATATCGAACCAATAAAACCTGTTGAAATTACAAATTATCTTTCAACTTTTGCTCAAAACACTAATAGTCCTTACAAAGAAGAATTGGAAGCTTTCTCTAAAAAAATAAAGCATTAGCTATCTAATCGTATTAAACCAAATTTCTTTTAAACTCACTTAGTAATATAGCAGTAGCTGTGGCTACATTTAAACTCTCAGTTTTCTGTAAATTACCAAACCTTGGAATAGTTACACTATTCTTTACGATCTCTGCAACTTTAGGTGAAATACCATTTGCTTCATTTCCCATTACTAAAATTGCTTTTTGAGGTAATGATGTAGTATATACATTATCACCATGCATGTCTGCCGTATAAATAGGCAATGAAGTGTTTGTTAAAAACTCAGGCAAGTCAACATATGAAATCTGAACTCTTGTTAACGACCCCATGCTAGATTGCACTACTTTTTGGTTGTAACAATCAACTGTATTCTTAGAGCACACTAATTCAGAAACCCCAAACCAATCACATAAACGAATAATTGTTCCTAAGTTTCCTGGATCGTTAATTTCATCTAGAGCAACTATAAAACTACTTCTATCAATTTCTTTTTCTTTAGGAATCTTAAATACCCCTAAAACTTTATTTGGTGTCTTTAGGGTACTTATCTTTTTTAATTCTTTTTCAGAGATCAAAGTAATCTCAACATTTTTCGAAGAAGTGAATAACTCATCTGTAGTATATAGTTCTTCTAGCTCTAAAGAAGAGGCTAGCAATTCTTTAACTACCTTTACCCCTTCTGCAACAAATAATTGATGCTTTTGCCTATACTTTTTTTGCTGTAAACTAGTTATTAACTTTATATTGTTTTTAGATAAACTCATTAAATTGTTTTTAACACTCTAAAACCACTAAAAAATAGTATTTTTGATTCTTAATACGAGGCGTAAAGTTAATGAAAAAACTTTCTTTCTTCTTTTTATTAGTAGTCTTATTCAGCTCTTGTAGCACGATTAAATATGTTAAAGAAAACGAGTTATTGCTAGCCAAAAACACGGTATACATTGATAGTGTAAAAAACTCAAGCGAAAATATTACTGAGCTATTAATACAACGTCCTAATGCTAAGGCTCTAGGTATGCCTTTATCATTACATTTTTATAATTTAGGCAACCCAGAAGCTCCAAAAACACCAAGCGAATGGGCTAAAAAGCACCCAAAAACCTATAACTTTTATAAAAATGTTTTTTCCGAAAAACAGAGTATTGCTGTAGCTAAGACATTTATAGGATTTAATAATTGGTTTATAACTAGTGGACAAGCTCCAATTATAATTGATGACAAAAAAACCAATAGGACTGTAGATAATTTGAAGGCTTACTTCCAAACTGAAGGGTATTTTAGAGCAAAAGTTTCTTCAAAAAAAGACACTATCGGTAAAAAGAAAGGAGAAATTAGTTACCATATTACAAAAGGAAATCCTTCTTACCTTGACACTATAAAAACCTTTATTACATCGCCAGTTTTAGACTCTCTATATCAGATTTCAAAAGACAAAAGTTATTTAAAATCTGGAGACCATTATAAAAATGGCAACTTTATAAAAGAGGCTAATCGACTTGTAAAACTTTTCAGAAACAAAGGAATTTATCAATTCAATGAAAATTATATTTCTTTTGATATTGATACTTTAAAAAACTATGAAAGATCGGATGTAGATATTAATATTTCTGATAAAACTGTCCCTTTTCAAATTCAGAGAGTAAAAAAAGTAAATGTTTTTACCGATTATACCTACAACACAAGAAACTCTGAACACAAGGATACTACTACATATAAAGGGATTAATTTTTATGCGCTTAAGAAATTAAAATATAATCCTAAGTACTTATCACAATCTTTATTTATAAAACCAAATACTGTTTATAACGATTCTCTTAGAAGCTTAACACGAACACATTTAAGAGGACTAAAAAACTTTAAAGCAACCTCTATTCGATATAATGAGATCAGTGAAAACAAACTGGAAGCAAATGTGTATTTAACTCCTATTGAAAAATATACTTTAGGTTTAGAAACCGAATTATCGCGTTCAAACATTCGTAACTTTGATGTTTCGTTAAAATTCTCACTAACAAACAGAAACACTTTCAAAGGGGCTGAACTTTTTAAAATATCAGCTTTTGGTTCTTATTTTAACTCCAATAATGGTCCTGGTTGGGAAATTGGTTCTGATATTTCATTAGAAGTACCTCGCTTTATGGCTCCTTTTGGGCTAAATAAGCTAGTACCGAAAAGAATGTTTCCTAGAACTAAATTTTATTCAGGAATTGGGATTCAAAAAAATATTGGTTTAGACAAACAAAACATATCTGTTGGAATAGATTATAAATGGGACTATGATAAGAAAAAGTCAATTCAATTAGAACTATTAAACACTCAGTATATTAGAAACTTAAACATTGATAATTATTTTTCTATTTACAATTCAGAATATCGAAAACTAGCTGAAGTTGCTGAAATTTATAATCCTTCATATACATTTCCAGAAAACACACCTAGTAACTCTAATGAGATAATTAGTTTTATTTCAGATGTTATTACTGATGCAGGTTTCGCAGCTTCAAACCCTACCGAATTTCAAAATGTTTTAAATCTAGCTAACAGATATAATATTGTAACATCTGACTTTTTAATTCCTGAAATAGCCTACGGTTATACTTACAATAATCAAGAAAGTATTAAAGATGCTAGTTTTTCTTTTTTTAAATTCCGAATCGCTAATTCTGGAAATATCATGGGGCTTCTATCTAAAAAAACAAATAGTTCTGGTCAAAAAACTGTATTTAAAATTCCTATAGCACAGTATTTTAAAACTGACTTAGAATATAAAAAATATTGGAACTTAGGTGATAACAATGTCCTAGCTCATAGAACTTTTCTTGGAGCTATTTTTACTTATGATAATTCTGGTGTTCCTTTTTCTCGTAGTTATTTTGCAGGAGGTTCTAACGATATACGCGCCTGGAGAACCTATGATTTAGGACCTGGTAGACGAGCTCCTGTTATTGAATATAACATAGGAAGTTTGAAGTTTTTAACTAGTTTTGAGTACCGTTTTGATGTTTTTGGTTCCTTAAAATCTGCATTATTTGTAGATGCAGGAAATATCTGGGATATAACTAATACAGAATTTGTTGATGACCCAGCTAAATTTAATGGTTTTAAATCTTTAAAAGATATAGCTGTTGGTGCTGGTTTTGGGCTTCGTTATGACTTTAAATTTTTAATTGCTAGATTAGATTTAGGATTCAAAGCACACGAACCGTACTTAACTAATAATAAGTGGTTTCAAAACTTCAATTTCTCTAACTCAGTACTAAATATAGGTATTAATTACCCCTTTTAACAAAGTAGTTTCTGTTAAAAATTTATCGCAACTTGTATAAAAAAGTGTAGATTTGTTCCGTAATTTATGTAACACACTACTAAACAAATAAAAAATGATTAAACCTGGAGTTGCCACCGGAAAAGAAGTTCAAGAGATTTTTGAATTAGCAAAACAAAAAGGCTTTGCATTACCAGCTGTTAATGTTGTAGGATCAAACACTATTAATACTGTTTTAGAAACAGCTAAAGAACTTAACTCGCCTGTAATAATCCAGTTCTCAAATGGAGGTGCTCAATTCAATGCAGGTAAAGGCTTATCAAACGACAACGAAAAAGCTGCTATTGCAGGTGCAGTAGCCGGTGCAAAACATATACATTTATTAGCAGAAGCATATGGAGTTCCTGTTATTTTACATACCGATCATGCTGCTAAAAAATTATTACCTTGGATTGATGGTTTATTAGATGCTAGTGAGCAGTTTTATAAAGAAACAGGAAAACCTTTATATAGTTCTCACATGATTGATTTAAGTGAAGAACCTATAGAAGAAAACATCGAAACTTGTAAAGAATACCTTGCTCGTATGAGTAAAATGGGAATGACTTTAGAGATTGAACTAGGAATTACAGGTGGTGAAGAAGATGGTGTTGATAACTCTGATGTAGATGTTTCTAAACTATATACTCAACCTGAAGAAGTAGCATACGCTTATGAAGAATTAATGAAAGTAAGCTCACAATTTACAATCGCTGCTGCTTTTGGTAATGTACATGGTGTATACAAACCTGGGAATGTAAAATTAACTCCTAAGATATTAAAGAACTCTCAAGAATATATTTCAGAAAAATATAACGTTCCTCATAATACGATTGATTTTGTATTCCATGGAGGATCGGGTTCTACTTTAGAAGAAATTCGTGAAGCAATTAGCTACGGAGTTATTAAAATGAATATCGATACCGATTTACAATATGCATTTACAGAAGGTGTTCGTGATTATATGTCTGAAAAATCTGCATATTTGCAATCGCAAATTGGTAACCCAGAAGGTGATGATGTTCCTAATAAAAAATATTACGATCCTCGCAAATGGTTACGTGAAGGAGAACAAACTTTTAAAGCTAGATTAAAGAAAGCTTTTGAAGATTTAAATAATGTAAATACATTATAATATTCTTTGAAAAAGGAAAACCAAACAACTAAAGAATAAAAAACTAAATTATGGCTTGGTTTAAACGTAAAGACAAAGGGATTCAAACCCCAACAGAAGAAAAAAAAGACACGCCTAAAGGCTTGTGGTATAAAACCCCTAGCGGAAAAATAATTGATACCGACGAATTAAAAAAGAACTTATACGTAAGTCCAGAAGATGGATACCACGTACGTATAGGTAGTAAAGAGTACTTTGAAATCTTTTTTGATGACAATAAATTCAAAGAATTAGATCCAAAACTATCTGCTAAAGATCCTTTAAAATTTGAAGATACTAAAAAGTACCCTGAGAAATTAAAAGCTGCTCAGAAAAAAACAGGTTTAAAAGATGCTGTACGTACTGCTGTAGGTAAATCAATGGGAAAAGACTTAGTAGTTGCTTCTATGGATTTTGCTTTTATTGGAGGTTCAATGGGAAGTGTCGTTGGAGAAAAAATAGCAAGAGCTATTGACTATTCAATAAAAAACAATATTCCTTTTTTAATGATATCTAAATCAGGTGGAGCTCGTATGCAAGAAGCATCTCTTTCTTTAATGCAATTAGCAAAAACTTCTGCTAAACTTGCACAATTAGCAGATGCTAAAATTCCATACGTATCTTTATGTACTGACCCAACTACTGGGGGAACAACAGCTTCTTTTGCTATGTTAGGAGATATTAATATTGCTGAGCCAAACGCATTAATAGGTTTTGCTGGTCCTCGTATTGTAAAAGATACTACTGGTAAAGATTTACCTGAGGGGTTCCAACGTTCAGAATTCTTATTAGAACATGGTTTCTTAGATGCAATTTTTGAGCGAAAAGACTTAAAAAAACAAATTAACTTATATATTGATTTAATACAGAATCAACCTGTAAGAGCATAACAAAAAAGCTAGCGTTTGCTAGCTTTTTTGCTTTGTAACTTTTTCGTATCCATTCCAAAAAATAATCGTACATTTGCAACTTCAATGTGAATGCATTGAGTACATAATAATCATTTAAACAATATTGGCATGTATTTAACAAAAGAAGTTAAAGAACAAATCTTCGCAAAACACGGTAAAGGAGCAAATGATACTGGTACTGCTGAAGGTCAAATCGCGTTATTTACGCACAGAATTAACCACTTAACTGAGCACTTAAAAAGAAATCGTAAAGATTTTAATACTGAGCGTTCGTTAGTACGTATGGTAGGTAAGCGTAGAAGCTTATTAGATTATCTAAAGAAAAAAGATATTAACAGATATCGTGCGATTATTAAAGAATTAGGAATTAGAAAATAATTCTACAGAAAAAGAGGCTCTATAAATGTGCCTCTTTTTTATTTTAAACTAAATAGTATTTCTGACTAACAACCAGAAATTTATATATAAAAAGCTCAAAATTACTAACAACAATTTTGATTTTCCATTGGAGCAACAACAACACAACAACAAACAAAAACGAATTAAAATTTAGAAGAATTAATTTATGATTCCAAAAGTATTTAACCAAGTAATAGAGCTTGGAGATGGAAGGACCATCACATTAGAAACAGGAAAATTAGCAAAACAAGCAGATGGTTCTGTTGTTGTAAGAATGGGAGATACAATGTTATTAGCAACAGTTGTATCAGCAAGAACTGCAAACCCAGGTATTGACTTTTTACCATTAACGGTAGATTACCGTGAAAAATTTGCCGCTGCGGGTCGTTACCCTGGTGGATTTATGAAGCGTGAGGCACGCCCTTCAAACGAAGAAATTTTAACAATGCGTTTAGTAGACCGTGTATTACGTCCACTATTTCCAAAAGATTATCACGCAGAAACTCAAGTGATGATTCAATTAATGTCTCATGACGAAGAAGTAATGCCAGACGCTTTAGCTGGTTTAGCTGCTTCTGCTGCTATTCAATTATCAGACATTCCTTTTGAAACACCTATTTCTGAAGTACGTGTAGCAAGGATTAACGGAGAATTTGTCATCAACCCAAGTTATACTCAATTACAAGAGGCTGACATTGATATGATGATTGGTGCTTCTGCTGACTCTGTAGCTATGGTAGAAGGTGAAATGAAAGAAATTTCAGAAGAAGAAATGGCTGACGCAATTAAATTTGCACACGAAGCTATTAAAGTACAATGTGCAGCTCAAGTTGCTTTAGCAGAAGCTGCAGGTAAAAAAGAAACTCGTGAGTATGAAGGTGAAAGAGAAGATGAAGAATTAGCTCAAAAAATTCATGAGGCAGCATATCAAAAATGTTATGATATTGCTAAAAAAGGTACTTCTAAACAAGAAAGAGGTTTAGCTTTTTCTGAAGTTAAAGAAGAAATTACCGCAACGTTTACTGAAGAAGAATTAGAAGACTTTGGAGACTTAGTTGGAAAATACTTTAACAAAGCACAAAAAGCTGCAGTTAGAGACTTAACTTTAAACGAAGGTTTACGTTTAGACGGGCGTAAAACTACTGATATTAGACCTATTTGGTGTGAAGTAGATTATTTACCAAGAACTCATGGTTCTTCAATCTTTACACGTGGAGAAACTCAAGCATTAGCTACTGTAACTTTAGGTACTTCTAGAGATGCTAACATGGTAGATTCTCCAACATTACAAGGTGAAGAAAAGTTCTACTTACACTATAACTTTCCTCCTTTTTCAACTGGTGAAGCACGTCCTTTAAGAGGAACATCTCGTCGTGAAATTGGTCACGGAAACTTAGCTCAAAGAGCTTTAAAAGGAATGATTCCTGAAGATTGCCCATACACTGTTCGTGTTGTTTCTGAAGTATTAGAATCTAACGGTTCATCTTCAATGGCTACTGTTTGTTCTGGTACTATGGCATTAATGGATGCTGGTGTTCAAATGAAAAAACCAGTTTCTGGTATTGCAATGGGGTTAATTTCTGATGGTGATCGTTATGCTGTATTATCTGATATTTTAGGTGATGAAGATCACTTAGGTGATATGGACTTTAAAGTAACAGGTACTGCTGACGGTATTACTGCTTGTCAAATGGATATTAAGATTAAAGGATTATCTTATGAAATCTTAGTAAATGCATTAAAACAAGCTCGTGATGGTCGTTTACACATCTTAGAGAAGTTAACTAATACTATTGAAACTCCTAACGAAGATGTAAAAGCTCACGCACCTAAAATGGTTAATAGAGTAATTCCTAACGATTTAATTGGAGCGTTTATTGGACCTGGTGGAAAACATATTCAAGAGTTACAAAAAGAAACAGAAACTACTATCGTTATTAACGAAGATCCTGTTACAGAAGAAGGAATTGTTGAGATTTTAGGAACAAACCAAGAAGGTATAGATAAAGTTATAGCTCGTATTGAGTCTATGATGTTCAAACCTGAAAAAGGTTCTGTATACGAAGTAAAAGTTATAAAAATATTAGATTTTGGTGCTGTTGTTGAATATACAGAAGCCCCAGGAAACGAAGTTTTATTACACGTTAGCGAGTTAGCTTGGGAACGTACAAACAACGTTACAGATGTAGTGAACATTGGTGATGTTATTGATGTAAAGTACTTTGGTGTTGACCCTAAAACTCGTAAAGAAAAAGTTTCTCGTAAGGCATTATTACCTAAACCTGAAGGTTATGTAGCTAGACCACCTAGAGACAATAACAGAGATAATAGAGGTCGTGATAATCGTAACCGCGATAATCGTCGTGATGATAGAAAACCTAGACAAGATAAAAAAGAGTCATAAGATTCAATTTTTAGATATAAAAAAGCAACCTAATTAGGTTGCTTTTTGCTTTTAAATACGTTTTAAAAAGAAGAAAGGCTGCTAAAATTTAGCAGCCTTTAACTTAGAGTTGTTTCAGATCATTCCCCAATAATCATATAAAAATCTTACTCTATAAAGAAATCCACTACTATAACAGTTGAAAAATAAAATACCCTACCCTTTTTTAAAAAATTTATTTAAATAAAAAATCTTTTTTTAGCTTTTGTTTTTTTAGTTTTAGTTTTCTTTGCATCCCATTCATGAAAATACAACGAATTACATACATTTCTATAGGAACCAATCAAGGTAATAAGCTTGAGAATATTCAGCAAGCAATTAACTTGATTGCAGATAAAGTAGGTGCTGTATTAAAAGTAGCGTCTGTATACGAAACTGCTTCATGGGGTTTTGATAGTAATAACTTTTACAATACTTGTATTAAAGTTTCAACATATTTACCTCCAGAGCAATTAATACTTAGGTTACTTTCTATAGAAAAAGAACTTGGAAGAACTCGAAAAAACTCTGAAGGATATTCAGATAGGTTAATTGATTTAGATATTTTATTATTTGATGATGAAATTATCTTTTCTAAAACCTTAATCGTACCACATCCAAGAATGTTAGAACGTAAATTTGCTTTAGTTCCATTAGTTGAAATTGCCCGAAATGTTATTCATCCAATAGAAAAAAAGCATTTATATATTTGTTTAGAAAATTGTACAGACACTTCAGAAATTACAAAGCTTGATATAAAATTAGAAAGACCAATTCCTATTACAGAGAAGTATAATTACATTGCTATCGAAGGTAATATTGGTGCTGGTAAAACATCATTAGCCAATATGATGTCTGATGAATTTAATGCTAAAATTGTCTTAGAACGTTTTGCAGACAATCCGTTTTTACCAAAGTTTTATAACGACAATGAACGCTATGCTTTTCCTTTAGAAATGAGTTTTTTAGCTGATCGATATCAACAACTTTCTGATGATTTAGCGCAGTTTGATTTATTTAAAAATTTTATTGTTTCTGATTACTACATTTTTAAATCGCTCATTTTTGCACAAGTCACTTTACATAGTGATGAATATAAGTTGTATAGAAAAATGTTTGATTTAATGTACAAAGAAATCACAAAGCCTGATTTGTACGTGTACTTATACCAAAACACAGAACGTTTACTAGAAAACATTAAAAAACGTGGACGCGATTACGAGCAAAATATAGAAGCAAGTTACTTACAAAAAATCCATGATGGGTATAGCAACTTTATCAAAACACAACCTGACTTAAACATTCTAATTGTTGATGTTTCTGATTTAGATTTTGTAAACAACCCAAACGACTATGAAACTATTATTAGTAAAATAAAAAATTATAACGCATAAAAAAAGCAGCTTTTAAAGCTGCTTTTTTTTATTTCTGAATTAACTCTAGTTTTTCAGCAAAGTAGTCACAAAAATCGCGCATCGTTGCACTCATTTTTTCATCGTTTGTAGCTCTTTCAAAAGAGTTTGCCATAGACACTAAGGTTTGATGAAAAAACTGCTTCATTTCATCTACAGGCATATCTTTAGTCCATAAATCCATACGTAAGGTATCTTTTTGTTTATGATCCCAAACAGATAGCATAATAGCTTTTGAGGCTTCATCTTTTATACCTCCGTCTTCTGCGTTCCAAGTAATTTCTTCTGGAATTCTGTTTTCGTCTAACCCTACTTTAAATGTTATTTTTGATGTATGCTCTATCGCCATTATCTTTTTGGTTTATATCTTGAGTTTTTGAAGATTTCCTCTTCACTTGTTTGTAATAATTTATGCAAAGATACATCATTCTTTTGCATGTACGAACGTACGATTTGCCAACCAATCCACTCTCCTATTCTTCCTGGTGATTGACTATCCTCTTCCATATAAAACTTAGAAAAAGGAGCTAAATCTAAAAAGCGTTTATCAACATCTTTGCTAGTACTATACAACAAATCTTTTTCTACAAAATACATCCATATTTGTTCTTCATTTCTCTCTGCCCAATCTAATTTTGTTTGTGAGTATCCTATTTTCAAGGCATCTGATGTGTTTGGTAAATAAGCATCTAACAAATACATTTTTTTCCCTCTGTAAATCATTTTATCAATAAAACTCCTTGCCATACTAGGTAACATTTGTTTACCAACAATAGCTTTAGCAACATCAACTACGATGTGTTCTTTGGTATTATTTTGTTTTACATATGCTGGATAATCATTATAAAACTCATGTTCTTTTCCTAAGTAAGAATCTAAAGAAATCAACAATAAGCTATCCGTATATACAATTCTGTTATTATAATCGATGTTTGTTAGCATAGTAATCACTTTAGGACTTACAAATCTTGGATTGTAATATTTAACATGCTTGAAAAGAGATCTTAATTGCCCTTTTTCTTCTTCTATATCAGGAAAAACCTTTTGAGTTTCAGCAAATAACTCTCGTTCGTCTTTATTATTAATCTTGTTCACCCAAACACTATCAGGTTGTGGAGGAAAAAGCATCGGATACTTTTCTTTTGTTTTATTTAATTCGTTTGGTTTAGTTGTATAAAAATCAACATCAAAGCGTTCTAAATTAATATTCACATTAATATTAGACACATCTACACCTAACTTGTTACTTTCATCATTTTTACATGAAATATTTATAAAAACTAAGACAACTAGGGCTAAAATTTTTCTCATGAACTTTAGTATATTTACATTCTAAATTACAACGTCGAAATTACTAAATTAGTTTTTACCACTTAACTGTAAACTCTTAAAATATCACAAAAATGAATACTCCTAAGGTTGCTGAACATATTATAAATTGGTTAAAAGAATATGCTACTAATGCCAAAGTAAATGGTTTTGTTGTAGGAATTTCTGGTGGTATTGATAGTGCTGTTACCTCAACTTTATGTGCAAAAACTGGTTTACCTACATTATGTGTTGAGTTACCGATTCATCAAGCTAAAAATCAAGTAAGTAGAGCATTAGACCATATAGACTGGTTAAATAACAACTTTGATAATGTTTCAATGAAACAAATAAATTTAACTCCTGTATTTGATAGTTTAGTAAATTCATTACCTCCTGTTGAAAGTGAAGAAAAACGCTTTATGGCTTTAGCTAACACTAGAGCAAGATTGCGAATGACTTCTTTATATTATTTTGCTGGTTTACATGGTTTGTTGGTTGCTGGAACTGGAAATAAAGTAGAAGATTTTGGTGTAGGTTTTTATACAAAATATGGTGATGGAGGTGTTGATTTAAGTCCTATTGCTGACTTGGTAAAATCTGAAGTATATGAAATAGCAAAATATCTAGGTATAAATAATGATATTATAGTAGCTCCTCCAACTGATGGTTTATGGGGTGATGATAGAACAGACGAAGACCAAATTGGAGCTTCATACGATGAACTAGAGTGGGCTATGGAAATGCAAGATGCAGGAAAAACTGAAAATGATTTTTCTGGTAGAGAATTAGAAGTATATAAGATATATACACGTCTCAACCGAATTAATCAGCATAAAATGATTCCTATTCCTATTTGCGAAATTCCTAAAGACTTAAAGTAAATTAACCGACATCATTTGTCGTTTAATTCTTTGGTAAGCACTTTTTTTATGCCCGTTAGAAATATTAAATGGCAATATGACGAGCAACCTAAGTAACTCTAGAATTTGTAGCAACTTTCTCATTTTTTCTTTTATTTCTTGTTCTTTTCACCGGTAAAGTTACAAAAAAAATGTTAAGAATGTTAAAATTCTAAATAATTAGCAGTTTATAAACCTTAGATTACACGGTTTAATTTTTCAAAAAGACGCTTTTTTAATCCTGTATAATTACTGATTTCTTCTAGATTAGGTACTGCTTTTTGTTCTTGACTTTCTTGCATAATCTCTTTAATTTTCTCTTCAATTAAAACTCTACGCAAGTTTAAAATAGCATCGGTAACTAGCTTTGGAAGAATTTTAACCGTCTCTGTTACAAAAACCTCTTTACGCTCCCAATCGCTTAAATTATATTTTTCTTCATCCATTAAAATATTAGTTACTAAACTAGATATTTGAGGATTTTCATGCATTACCAAATGATCTACTTTTATTTTTTCATCTTGATTTAATTGATGAATTAACTCATAGTAAGTTAATCTAAATATTTCATTGGTAAACTCTATTTCGTCTTCTTGTAAGTTTAAATACAGCTCGTTTGATACCGTATTCTGGTATTCTTCTTTTTCTAAAAACGGGCGTCCTCTTTCGTCAACTGCCTCTACCCAGTTTACAAAATCAACAATCTCGTTACCATATAACAACAAAATCCTGATTACTTCTTTTTCAAGGATATTTAATTGATTGATGTTTTGTTGCAACTTCCCTTTTCCTCCTTTTATAGCTTCCATTGAAGCTTGCCCTTGCTCTTGAAAATATTCTGGGGGTGGTTGATTAGGGTCTTGTCCTACATTGCTCTTTCTCGTTGCTGTCGCACCTTTTTTTAGTAACTGTGCAAGCTCACTAAATAGTACTCTTTCAGAAATATCCATAATACGTGCACATTCTTGCACATACACTTCTCTCTGAATACCATCAGGAATTTTAGAAATACTCGTAACAATATCTCTAATTAATCCTGCTTTTTTAACAGGGTCGTTCGCTGCTTCCTTCATTAATAAAGAAACTTTAAACTCTATAAAGTCTTGTGACTTCTCTTCTAAATACTGTTTTAATTCAGCATTAGAATGCACTTTGGCAAAACTATCAGGATCTTCTCCTTCAGGAAAAGCCACTACCCTTACATTCATTCCTTGTTCAAGAATTAAATCAATTCCTCGAATTGAAGCTCTAATTCCTGCTGCATCACCATCAAAAAGTACGGTTATGTTTTGTGTTAATCGGTTTACTAAGCGAATTTGATCAGGTGTTAATGCTGTACCTGAAGACGCTACTACATTTTCAATACCTGATTGGTGAAACGAAATTACATCGGTATATCCTTCTACTAAAAAGCAATTATCTTCTTTAGCTATTTCTTTTTTGGCCTGGTATAGACCGTAAAGAATTTTACTCTTGTGATAGATGTCACTCTCAGGTGAATTTAGGTATTTTGCGGCCTTTTTATCGTTAGTAAGTATTCTACCCCCAAAACCTAAAACACGTCCAGACATACTGTGAATAGGAAACATCACACGTCCTTTAAATCGGTCAAACTTTCTTTCTTCTGTTCCTCCTTCTTTTACAATTGTTAATCCAGTAGATTTTAAGTATTTTAAATCGTAGCCTTTAGCTAAGGCTGCTTTGGTAAAGTTATCCCATTCGTCTTTACAGTAACCTAAATCGAACTTTTCAATAGTGTCTTCCCTAAATCCTCTTTCTTTAAAGTAAGATAAACCAATAGCTCTTCCATTTTGCGTATTCATTAATACATCATGAAAGTAATCTTTGGCAAACTTTGAAACCATGAACATACTTTCCCGTTCATTCATCTGCTGTTTTTGCTCATCAGACTGCTCGGTTTCTTCTATTTCAATATTGTATTTTTTAGCTAACCAACGTATCGCTTCAGGATAGGTATAATGCTCGTGTTCCATTAAAAATGAAATTGCATTTCCTCCTTTTCCTGTACTAAAGTCTTTCCAAATTTGTTTTACTGGCGATACCATAAACGAAGGGGTGCGTTCGTCAGTAAATGGACTTAACCCTTTAAAGTTACTTCCTGATTTTTTTAACTGCACGAATTCTCCTATCACTTCCTCTACTCGAGCGCTCTCAAAAACTCTATCTATGGTTTGTTGGGTTATCATATTCTATAAAAATATAGCAAACAAATATACTACTAGTTTTAAAAGTTAGCTTATTGTTATAAAACTCTTGGCAAATTTAATTTGCTAAAAACATATAATTACATAATTTTGGCAAAAATTCCCCTTATGATGAAAACAATTATCCCCCTTTGTTTTGCAACATTATTTGCATTTAACATTTATTCACAAGAAACTATTCGAATTCCTGATATTGGTTTAGAGGAATGTTTAATCAATTTAAAAATTGATTCTAACGGTTTAAACGGTAGTATTACAATTAGTGATGCAGAATATGTTACTAACTTAAATGTTAATGATCCTGTTACAAACAAAGACTTACCTAATGTTTATTCAAAAATTAAAGATTTAACTGGTTTAGAAAGTTTCCCTAACTTAAAACGTTTGGATTGCTTTGGTAACGAGATTAAAAAGATTGATTTATCGCAGAGCTCTTCTATAAGTTTCTTAAACTGTAGTGAAAACAAAATTGAGCGCTTAGATGTTAGTAAGAATCCTAACTTAACCTATATAAGTTGCGATTACAACAAATTAACCTCTTTAATACTTGGTGAAAACCCTAACATTCAAAGCTTATACGCTAGTTACAATCAGCTTACTACGCTAGACGTTTCAAACTGCCCTAATTTAGAAAGTATGGATGTTACTGGTAACAAGATTAAAACTATTATTGTTAGTGAAGAGCAATTAGCTAACATTCCTCAAGGATGGTATAAAGACGAAAAAACCACTTATGCGACAAGTAATGGTGTTGTTGCTGACAACAAGGTTACAGAAGAAGTTGTTGTAGAGCAGGCAGAAAAAAAGATAGTAGAAACTGAAACTACAGAAGATGAGCCTAAAGAGGTTAAAGAACCTGTACAAAAGTATGCTGAAAGCTTTAAACAATTGGTTATTTCTGAATATGAAAAAAGTGTTTTAAATGAAAAATACTTAAAGCAGATAAGAGAAGATCTTATGTATAAGTATGATATTAAAGATGAGGAAATTACTAAATGGATACAGCAATATAGTAAGCTTCATAAAGCAGAATAACATCTTAGTTTATAAAATAAAAAAGCCATCAGTAAATTTGATGGCTTTTTTTATTTGTTTAATTATATAGTTTTTTAAGATGCTGCTCTTAATTTCTTTAATGCCGACTTTGTTAATTTCGACTCTGCATACTCTTTTGTTACCTTAAATTCTTTTTCATCAGAACTTGGCATATCAAACATTGCATCTGTTAAGATAGCTTCACATAACGAACGTAATCCACGTGCGCCTAACTTGTATTCTACTGCTTTATTAACAATAAACTGTAATGCATCTTCGGTCATTGTAAACTCAACATCATCCATTGAAAATAACTTAGTATACTGTTTTATAATTGAGTTTTTAGGCTCTGTTAAAATAGCTCTAAGTGTTTTTTCATCTAACGGATTCATATAACTTAATACTGGTAAACGACCAATAATTTCTGGTATCAAACCAAAAGATTTTAAATCTAAAGGTGTGATGTATTGCAATAAGTTATCGTGATCTATTTTATCTTCTTCCACCGAAGCACTATAACCAACCGCTTGCATATTTAAACGCTTGCTAATAAATCTATCTATTCCAGAAAAAGCTCCTCCGGCAATAAATAAGATATCTTTGGTATTTACTTCAATAAACTTTTGCTCAGGATGTTTTCTTCCTCCTTTAGGAGCTACATTTACAACTGCTCCTTCTAATAGTTTCAGTAAAGCTTGTTGCACTCCCTCACCAGAAACATCACGTGTAATTGATGGGTTGTCTCCTTTACGAGCTATCTTATCTATTTCATCAATAAATACAATACCTCTTTCAGCTTTTTCAACATCGTAATCAGCAGCTTGTAACAAACGACTTAAAATACTTTCAACATCTTCCCCTACATAACCTGCTTGTGTTAACACGGTAGCATCTACAATAGAAAATGGTACGTTTAGCATTCTTGCAATTGTACGAGCTACTAATGTTTTCCCTGTTCCTGTTTCTCCTACTAAAACGATGTTTGATTTTTCAATCTCTACCTCATCTTCATCATCTCTGGTTTGTAACAATCTTTTATAATGATTGTATACTGCTACAGACATGGCTCTTTTAGTTTGATCTTGCCCTATGATATATTCATCTAAAAAAGCTTTAATTTCTCTTGGCTTTTTTAAGGTAAGATCTTTTGACAAATCACTTGTTTTAGCTTCAGCTATTTCCTCTTCTACTATTCCATGAGCTTGCTCTATACACTTATCACATATATGTGCATCTAAACCTGCGATTAATAAATCGGTTTCTGGTTTTTTACGCCCACAAAAGGAACATTGTAAATTTTCTTCTTTCGACATCTTATCAGCTTATTGCCAACAGCTCACTGCTATTAGCTGTTTATTATTTTCTTGTTAAAATTTCGTCTACCATCCCGTAAGCTTTCGCTTCTTCGGCTTTCATCCAATAATCTCTATCAGAATCTTGGTTTACTTTTTCTACTGTTTGACCTGAGTGCTTTGATATTATTTGGTACAACTCATCTTTTAATTTTAATATTTCACGAGCTGTAATTTCAATATCAGAAGCTTGTCCTTGTGCTCCACCTAATGGTTGGTGAATCATAATACGAGAGTGTGGTAACGCTGAACGTTTTCCTTTTTCTCCTGCACACATTAACACAGCTCCCATAGAAGCGGCCATACCTGTACAAATTGTAGCTACGTCTGGTTTAATAAATTGCATGGTATCGTAAATACCTAAACCAGCATATACTCCACCTCCTGGTGAGTTTATATAGATCGATATATCTTTATTAGCATCTACACTTTCTAAGAATAATAATTGTGCTTGAATTACATTAGCTACTTGATCGTTAATTCCTGTACCTAAGAAGATAATTCTATCCATCATTAAACGAGAAAAAACATCCATTTGAGTAATATTCATTTGGCGCTCTTCCATAATGTATGGAGTTAAACTACTAGTAATTTTTCCTAAATAGGTACTATTTATTCCGTGGTGCTTTGTTGCGTATTTTTCGAACTCTTTTCCGTAATCCATTTTTAAAATGTTTTTGGGTTATAAAGATGTAAATATAAGAACTATTTCGTTAGTATTTTGTTACAGTTAATGGCTAAAAAAACCTGAATGTACATTCAGGTTTTTATTTATAACATCAGTAATTAACTGTTATTTGTATACTTCTTTAATAAAATCTTCGTAAGAAACTTCTTTTGTGTCAAAACTCATGTTTTCTTTATAAAAAGCTAATAATTTTTGAGAAATTAATTGCTCTTGTAAACGACGTGCTTCATCTTGGTTTTGTAAGATTCTTCCTGCGATATCATCTAATTCTTTTTCTTCTGGATTCATGTTTCCAAACTGAGCCATTTGAGCTCTAATAAATCCTTTTGCATAGTCTACTAACTCTGCATAGTCTAATTTAATATCGTTATCCTTCATAATCTTTCCTTCGATTAATTGGTAACGTAATCCTTTTTCAGACTTGTTGTATTCTTCAACAGCTTGTTCAGCAGTTAACTCTTTTTCTCCTGCAGTTTGTAACCACTTTTGTAAGAACTCAACTGGTAAATCAAACTTAGTATTATCAACTAAGTTCTCAGTAATTGCATTTAACAATTGTTGATCTGCTTGTTGTTGGAATTGCTTTTCTGCGTCTTCTTTAATTTTGTCTTTTAATTCAGTTACAGTTTTTACACTTCCATCAGCAAATAACTTATCAAATAACTCTTGGTCTAATTCTGCTGGTTCTATTTCAGTAATTTCTTCAATAGTAAATATTACAGGAATGTCTAAATCGTGAACCTCATCGTGAGATACTCCTAAAGCTCCTTGTAACTTGTGCTCGTCTTCAAATAAGTTTTTAGTTTTTAATTCTAAAACGTCTCCAACTTTAGCACCTACAAACTTTTTTAAGTTTGTTTTTCCTTTAATATCTTTTACAGAAATTGTAGATTTTTTGTTGATTTCTTTCTCTTCGTTTACGAAAGTACCAGTAACATTAGTTTCTTCTGTAGCTTCGTCTTTAGCTGACATTTTACCGTAACGAGATTGAATGTTTTCAACTTCTTTTTCGATTAACTCGTCAGTAGCAACAATGTTATATTGAGTTACTTTGTTTTTTGGCTTTAAGTTTACATCGAACTCAGGAGCTAATCCTAATTCGAACTCAAAAGAGAATTTATCAGCATCCCAATTGAAATCTTCTTGAACTCTTGGTAATGGGTTACCTAAGATATCTAACTTCTCTTCAACTAAGAATTTGTTTAACGACTCTTGTAAAAGCTTGTTTACCTCATCAATCATTACTGATTTTCCGTATTGCTTCTTTACCATTCCCATTGGTACATGACCTTTTCTAAACCCAGGAATGTTAGCTGTTTTACGGTAATCGTTTAATACTTTTGTTACTTTATCTTGATAATCTTCTGCAACAATATCAACTTTTACAACTGCATTTAATGCATCTACGTTTTCTTTTGTTATATTCATCTTAAAAATCTGTTTCTTAAAAAATCGGGTGCAAAATTACTACTTTATTTATTGATAACCAAGACTTTTAGCTATAAGAATATTATCTTTTTTACCTCCCTTATTTTCTAGTTTTTAATGTTTTAGGTTACTTATTCGTCTCCTTCTTTTAATAGCGAAAACATTAATGATCTGAAAATTGACAGCAATACACTGAACAAGAGCGCTGTAAAAAATCCACTAACTGCAAATCCTGACACTAGTTTATCTGCCAATAATATAATTACTGCATTAATTACAAATAAGAATAATCCTAGTGTAACGATGGTTGCTGGCAATGTAAAAAACACTAGTAACGGACGCACAAATAGGTTTAACAACGCAATTACTACCGCTACAATTACTGCGGTTGTATAACTTTCTACGGTTACCCCTGGTAAAATATTTGCCAAAACAATTACTGCCAATGCAGTTAATAATACTTTTAAAAATGTTTTCATTTTTCTTTTTTATTTAATTGGTTATGAATTATAAATTTACTCTTTTTTTCACTGAAACTATTAATTCATAACACTTCATATACTTTACCACAACCATACCAAAAACAGAAAACTGCTGTTTTGGCAGGTTTAGAAGTTTTGTTTTAATTTCGCTTTATTTATAACAAACCTTTTAATGCTCAAAAAACATCTAACCTCCTATAATATCCTTACTAAAGAAGAAATAGACGATTTTGTGAATTTAGTCAGGTACAAAAAACTTAATAAAGGTGATTTTTTCATACAAGAAGGAAACACTTGTAAAGAAGTTGCTTTTATAGCTTCGGGTATTTTTAGATCCTTTTATCATTCGTCTAACGAAAAAGAAGCTACCTATTGTTTATTATCAGAAAACTCGTTTGTTACCGCTTACTCGTCTTTTATTTCTCAAACAAAAACCAACGAGAACATTCAAGCGTTAACCGATGCTGAACTATACAGCATCTCCAAAGAGCAATTTGTAGCCCTAGAAAATTCAAGTACTAATTGGTTACGTCTTTTTAAAATATTTGCTGAGCAAGAATATATAAATCTTGAGAACAGAATTTTTGTTTTACAAAATGAAAGCGCTGAAAACCGTTATAAAAAACTACTAGAAACACACCCTAACTACCTGCAAACCATTTCACTCCAACACCTTGCTTCTTATTTAGGTATTACGCAACGACATTTGAGCCGAATTAGAAAATCAGTTTTTTATTAGACAATTGTCCTTTTTAGGCTTGTAAAACCACCCGTAATTTGCTTCATAATCTTAACTATATTATGAAGAATATTTTATTAATAAACGGACATCCTGATAAAGAAAGTTTTAACCATGCACTAGCTGCTTCATATAAAAAAGGTGTTTTGGAAACCAACGCTACAATTGAAGAAATTACTATTGCCGATTTAAACTTTAACCCAACTCTTAAGTATGGTTACCGAAAAAGAACTGAACTTGAACCAGATTTATTAACCTCTTTGGCTAAAATTAAAAAAGCTAATCATATTGTTTGGGTTTTTCCTATTTGGTGGGCAGGCTACCCTGCAATAATGAAAGGTTTTATTGACAGAGCTTTTTTACCTGGAATTACTTTTCAGCCTGTTGAAGGAAAACCTTTTCCTGAAAAGCTTTTAAAAGGTAAAACTTCTCGACTTATTATAACTTCTGACACCCCTGGTTGGTATGATTATCTTTTTATGAAAAGACCTGCTATTAGGCAGTTTAAAAAAGGAACATTGGAGTTTTGTGGTATTAAACCTGTTAAAACCACTTTCCTTTCAGTAATAAAAGATTCAACCACAGAACAAAGAAATTTGTGGTTAAATAAAGTATATACATTAGGTAAAAACCTACAGTAATAAACTCTACTCTACAAGCTAAAGAATGTTTTTAGCTTGTAGAGATTTAAAAGCTTCTTCTTTTTAAATAACTTTGCTAAAAACTTCAATTAAAAACCTAAAATGGATACTAGCAAAATTGTAACCTCAATAAAAGTTACCAACTTTAATCAAAATGAAGTTAATTTACTTGAAAAGTATGCTAACAAAATTCTATTATTGTTGTTTTACAACAATGCTTGTTTAGGTTGTACAGGAAGAGCTATTCCATTAGCTTATAAATTTAAACAAACCTACAAGGATATTGAAGTTATTGGTATCCATAGTAATTTTAGCAGCAACAATGTTACCAAAGATGATATTCTAAGTATTTTTACTATAAACGAGCTCCCTTTCCCTATCTATATAGACAACAATCATAAAATGTATGATTTTTTTAACTCGGAAGGAACACCACAATGGATATTGTTAACTCCTGACGGTGAAGTATATCGTTCTATCTTTGGTTCGCAAGACAACGCGCAAAATAGATTGTATTATGCTTTGGAGAGTTTAACTGAAAATGAAGGTTAGTTTTTAAAGCAACCGTTAAGTTATTATTTCTTTAAGACTTCTGAAACTTGAGTTGCTATCGCTTCTTTTACTTCTTTATCTTCTAACAACAAGTGTATTAGATTATCTTTTACCTTGCTTTTTATATCTAGCAAGTTGTATTTAGATGCTGGTTCACTTGCTTTAGCTACACCATTTAAAAACATTTCTCCTTTTCCTGTAAGCAACCAAGTTGGGTTTATCTCTGGAAAAGAATGTAGAATTTTGTTTAACACATTACTTTTAAATGACGATTTTCTTCTTATTGCTGTTCCAATAGAATTATTAGACACATCAATAATCTCCTCAAAAGACCTAATATTTAACCTTTTATAGTTAATTATTTCTTCTACTCTCTTATATGTTTCATCTACAAAATCGCTCATTGAAAAATAACTTTTTTCTAAATTTTATTTAATTTTGTTTTCGTATTTAGATTTTTGTTTGTATTTTTACTTCGTAATAAGTACAGGATACGTACAAATATAAATTAAAAAGTGCTATCAACTTCTAAAAAACAATTTGAGTTTTTATGATAACTGCTATACAACGAAAAGAATTAGAAAAAATAAAACCACCTAAATACCGTGAAAAGGTAAAAAACTACTTAAGTAAAAACGGTCATGATTTTTCTTTAGAAACCATACAAAAAGTATATTCTGGTAAAAGAAAAAATTTAACTATTGAAAAAGCTATTGTGGTTGTTTTCCATAACTATATGAAAGATCAACAAGCTATTGACAGTAATATAAATAGCTTGATTAATGAAATAAACAGTGATTTCCCTTAATACATTTTTGTTTTTCGCCGGGGGGCGAGTATTTTAAGCGAGGGACTAGGGATTAATAAATTCCTCCTCGCTTTTTACTTTAGAAAAGTTATAGCTTCTTTATAAAAATCCTTTGGATTTTCAGCATGTAGCCAGTGCCCAGCATTGGCTACAGTTTTTACTACTGCTTTTGGAAAGTGTGCTTGAATTAAAGGCTCATCTTCATTTGAAATATATCCTGAATTTGCTCCGCGTAAAAACAACGTATCTCCTTCAAAAACTGTAAAAGAAGGCAACGCTACCCCTACCTCACTATTATTTTCTGTTAACGATTTTAAATTAAAACGAAATGCTAATTCGTCTTTTGTTTTTCTATAAACGTTTTTGGCTAAAAATTGACGAATTCCTTTTTCTGGAATTAACTCTGCTAGCTTTTCATCTACTAACTTACGTGAGGTTTGTACTGAAAAATCTACAGAGTTTAAAGCTGCTAAAATCTCGTGATGATGTGGCGGATACATTCTTGGTGAAATATCTGCAACAATTAGTTTATTTACTAACTCAGGATATTCGGTTGCGAACAGCATTACTGTTTTCCCACCCATGGAATGCCCTAACAAATCTACTTTTTCTAGGTTATAATGTTGAATATAATTGTACAAATCACCAACCAATAATTCGTAGTCAAAAGCGTCTGTATGAAAGCTTCGTCCATGATTTCGTTGATCTATCAAGTGTACCTCAAAACCGTCTTCTGCAAATTTATTGGCATGTGATTTCCAATTATCACCCATACCAAAATATCCATGCAAAATAAGCAACGGCTGTCCTTCTCCAATTATCCTTGAATGTAATACTTCCATAATTATTGCAAACGATGTAAATACATATTCACAACATTCTCTAAGCCTAAATACAAACTTTCTGATATCAACGCATGTCCTATTGACACTTCAGCCAAATAAGGAATGTTTTGTTTAAAAAATTGAATATTATCTAAACTTAAATCATGACCTGCGTTAACTCCTAGCCCTACTTCATTTGCCAATATAGCTGCTTCTGCGTACACTTTTACAGCTTCTTTATTTCCTTTTTCGTACTGCGTTGCAAATTCTTCAGTATACAACTCAACTCTATCTGCTCCTGTTTTTGCAGCAGCTTCAATTAGTTTTAAATCTGTATCAATAAAAATTGATGTTCTAATTCCTGCACTTTTAAATTCAGCAATCACATCTTTTAAATACGATTGATGTGTTATAGTATCCCAACCAGCATTAGACGTAAGTTGGTCTACACTATCAGGAACCAATGTTACTTGTGTTGGCTTAATTTCTAACACCATTTGCTTAAACTTATCAATTGGATTCCCTTCAATATTGTATTCAGTTGTTACAATTGATTTTAAATCATAAGCGTCTTGATAACGAATATGACGTTCATCTGGTCTTGGGTGAATTGTGATTCCTTCTGCCCCAAAATCTTGTATATCGGCTGCTACTTTTAGTAAATTAGGTACGTTCCCACCTCTAGAATTACGAAGTGTAGCTATTTTATTAATATTAACACTTAACTTTGTCATGCTATAAAATTAGACTACAAAGGTAACGCATTCCAACATTTTAAACTATATTCGTAGTAATGAAAATCAACGATTTTATATTAAAAGAAATTAAAGCACTCTCACTAAACAGCACTGTAAAAAGTGCTCAAAAACTGTGTAATGATTTGCCTATAACCCATATTCCTGTTGTTGAAAACAACAGATTAGTAGGTTGTTTGCCTGAAAGTGATATTCAGACAATAGAAAATAAAAATCGTACACTTAGAGAGTACTCGTACTTATTAGACCATTTTTACACAAATGAAAATGCAACTTTACTCGATTTAATTGCTTTATTTGCTGATAATGACTCGAATTTAATTCCAGTTCTTGATAAAAACCTGCATTATGTAGGTTACTATGAATTGAGTGATATTTTAGATGCTTTTGCAAACAGCCCTTTTTTACATAATGAGAGTGATACTTTGATTATTGACAAGAATAAAACAGATTATTCTATGAGTCAGGTAGCACAAATAGTTGAAGCAAGTAACGGTAAATTATTGGGCGCATATATTTCTTCTGAAAATATAAATAGTATTGAAGTTACTCTTAAAATTGTTTCTGAAGAAATAAATGAAATCATTCAAACATTTCGTAGATACGGCTACAATGTTATTACTCAACACAAAGATGATTTTTATTTAGAAGAACTAAAAGATAGAGCTGCCTATTTAAGGAAGTACTTAGATATGTAATTTTTTCAATAACCAAACAAAACTCCAAAAGTGAAAAAAGTCGCTATTTACGGACAAGCTTATACCACACTTGCAGAAAAAGAAGTTAAAATTCTTTTAACCATTTTAGAAAAACATAACATTGTTGTTTTTTTTGAACAACAGTTCTATAATTTATTTGTTGAAAATAATTCGCTAAGCAAAAAGTACCCCACTTACGCACACTTTAATGACTTATCAAATACTTTTGATGTGATGTTTACCATAGGTGGAGATGGTACTATTTTGAGAGCCGTTACCTATATTAGAGATTTAGATATTCCTATTATGGGTATTAACACTGGGCGTTTAGGTTTTTTGGCTACGATTCAAAAAGATCAAATTGAAGAAGCAATTAACTTGATGCTTAAAAAAGAATATACACTTCAAGAGCGTTCTTTATTACAAATAGAAACATCTCCTGCTACAGAAGATTTTACCGAACTTAACTTTGCTCTTAATGAAGTTACTATTGCTAGAAGAAATACAACTTCTATGATTGGTATTAAAACCTCATTAAACACAGAGTATTTAACGAATTACTGGGCTGACGGGTTAATTATAGCAACTCCAACGGGCTCTACAGGTTATTCTCTTAGCTGTGATGGACCTGTTATTTTACCAAATTCAAAAAGTTTTGTTATTACTCCTATAGCACCGCATAATTTAAATGCGCGTCCAATGGTTATTCCAGATGATACAGATATTCTTCTGGAAGTTAGCGCAAGAGAAAAAGATTTTTTAATTTCTTTAGATTCTCGAATTACTACAGTTCCTATAGATACTAAAATAAAAATACGAAAAGCTCCATTTACCATAAAAAGTGTTTTACCAAAAAATCAATCTTATTTGAATACCTTGCGTGGAAAACTATTATGGGGAGAAGATATACGAAATGAATCGTTATAACGATGTTAATTACAATAAAAACGTAAAAAAAAAGTTAATCAAAAAGACGGATTATTAACTTTTTAAAGCAAATTCAATTCCCTATATTTGCACGCTATTTTACAATGAGAGGACTTATTTTATTAATATTATTGGCTTGTGTAGTAACACCATTACAATCACAAACACACGAAATTGGTTTTTTTGCCGGTGGTTCTAACTATGTTGGTGACATTGGTAGTACAAACTACATATACCCTAATGAGTTTGCAGGCGGACTTGTATACAAATACAATTTAAACCCAAGAATTGCCTTAAGAGGAACATATACATACATACCTGTTTCTGGTAATGATAATGATGCCGATAATGCTTTTCGTCAAAATAGAGGTATTAGCTTCTCAAATACTATTCATGAGTTTGCTGCTGGAGTAGAATTTAATTTCTTTGATTACAATATCAACGATTACAGAACTACATTCACTCCATACATCTTAGCAGAAGTTGCTGCTTTTAATTATAAAAGCCCAGAACCAACTTCTTCTAGTAATACAATTCTTTTAAAAAATAAATTCTCTTACACTGTACCTGTAGGTATAGGACTTAAAGGAAGGTTAGCAGATAATTTTGCTATCGCATTTGAAACAAGTGTACGATTTACATTTGTAGACGATATAGACTTTACAACAGATAGAATAAACTCATTAGACTTTGGAGGTAATGGAAACGACTGGTATGTGTTCTCAGGAGTTTCTATTGTATATACCTTTGGAAGACCGCCTTGTTTTGGTGGAATAGCAGAATAATTATGGAAGAAAAACTACAGCGCATTAACTTACAAAAAGTACCAAACCACATTGCTATAATTATGGATGGTAATGGTAGATGGGCGAAAGGTAAAGGGATGCAACGTGTTTTTGGACATAGAAATGCTTTAACAGCCATTAGAGAAACAGCAGACACAGCTTCTGAGCTAGGTATTAAATTTTTAACTCTATATGCTTTTTCTACCGAAAACTGGAACCGTCCAAAGTTAGAAGTAGATGCTTTAATGAGCTTACTGGTAACTACCCTAAAAAAAGAACTCCCAGAATTTCAACGTAAAAATGTAAGAGTTAATGCTATTGGTAACTTAGCTAATTTACCTAGCAATGCTCAAAAAGTATTAAACAAAGTTATTGATGCAACTAAAAACAATACTAAAATTACTTTAACCTTTGCTTTAAGCTATGGTTCAAGAGAAGAAATTGTTAATGCAATCAAAAACATTTCAAAAAAAGTTGTTAATAACGAGATAGAAATTGAAAAAATTAACGAGAAAATTATAAATAATCATTTATATACGTTTAATTTGCCCGACGTTGATTTAATGATACGTACAAGTGGGGAACAAAGAATAAGCAATTATTTACTTTGGCAAATGGCTTATGCTGAGCTGTATTTTACAGATGTATTATGGCCTGACTACAGAAAAGAACATCTTTATGATGCAATAATTGATTATCAAAACAGAGAAAGAAGATTTGGAAAAACCAGCGAACAGATTGAAACCAATGAATAAATATTCGTATTTACTAGTATTTTTTATCACCCTTTTTGCGGTGAGTACTCAAGCACAAAACACAACTCCTAAAGACAGCATTACTTCAAATGTTATTTCCTATGAAAAAGGGAAAGAGTATATTTTAGGTGGAATAACTGTAACTGGCTTACAAAAATTTAGTGAACAAACAGTAAGAATATATACTGGCTTAGTAGAAGGTCAACCAGTTAAATTACCTGGTGATAAACTTACAAGTGCTATTAAAAAGTTATACGAAAGCAAGCAGTTTAGTGAAGTAGATGTATACTTATCTAAACGTGATGGTGAAACTGTATACCTTCAATTTGACGTAACTGAATTACCTCAATTAACTACTGTTACTATTTCAGGAGTAAAAAAATCACAGATTAAAGAGATTAAAAAAGAAACTGAATTAAAAAAGGGAGCAATGGTTACAGATAACCTTATTGTAACCACACGTAACTTTATTAAAAAGAAATATACTGATAAAGGTTTCTTAAAAACAAAGGTTTCACTAGACACAAAAAGAGACACATCTGATGTTAATACTGTTAGCATGGCTATTTTTATTGACAGAGGTAACCGTATAAAAATTAAAGAAATCAACTTTACAGGTAATGAAGCTATGTCTGACGCTTCTTTAAGAGGTGCTATGAAAAACACTAAACGTAAAGTTTTTGGTCGTTTTTGGAAAGCTTCTAAATATATTTTAGATGATTATAAAGAAGATTTAAAAAGCATTCTTGAAAAGTACAGCGAAAATGGATATCGTGATGCTAGAATTTTGTCTGATAAGGTAGTTTGGAATGACGACAACACCATAAACCTCGAAATTGAGGTTGAAGAAGGTCGTCAATACCGTTTTGACGAAATAATTTTCATTGGAAACAAAGAGTACACTGATGAACAATTAAATAACATCTTACGAATTGACAAAGGAGATATTTATAACGGAAAAGTTTTAAAAGAGCGTATTTCTGGAGACGGTACACCTAATTCTCAAGATATTCAAACATTATATCACAATAACGGTTTCTTATTTTCTCAAGTAAATGCAGTAGAAACTAAAGTAGAAAATGACTCTATTACTGTTGAAGTTCGTATTAGAGAAGATGAGCCTGCAACTATAAAGAAAGTAACAGTAACAGGAAATGACAAGACAAACGATCATGTAATCTATAGAGAATTACGTGTTAAGCCAGGAGATTTATTTAGTCGTCAAAATATTATTAGATCTATCCGTGAAATAGGACAATTAGGTTTCTTCGATACAAATGTAACTCCAGATGTTAAGCCAAACTATCAAAATAAAACAGCGGATATAGATTTTTCTGTAGTTGAAAAAGGTGGTAGTCAAATTGAACTACAAGGTGGTTATGGAGGAGGTTCCTTCATTGGTACTTTAGGATTATCTTTTAACAATTTCTCTGTTAGAAACATTTTTAACAAAGAAGCTTACAAACCTCTTCCTATGGGAGACGGACAAAAACTATCTTTACGCTTACAAGCTAGTAGAACATATAATACCTATAGTTTCTCTTTTACAGAACCATGGTTAGGAGGTAAAACACCACAATCTTTGTCATTTTCTGTGTATTTATCTAATCAATATCGTTACGATTACACAACTTATAATGTAAATAAAGATGAAAGTTTAAGTATTATTGGTGCCTCTATAGGTTTAGGAAAGCGTTTAAAGTGGCCTGATGATTATTTTACACTTTCTCAAAATATTAGTTACCAAAGAATTGAGTTACAAGATTACGGATATAGAGTAGGTTCTTCAAACAATATACTAAGTCAAGGAGATTTAAATAACTTAGCATATACATTTGCATTGAGTCGTAATTCAGCTGGGCCTAGTTTAATTTTCCCTACTTACGGTTCTGAATTTACAATAAAAGCTAAAGCTACTTTCCCTTACTCTTTAGTAAACGGAAAAGACTATACTGAACCAACAAACCCAACACCTGATGAACGTCAAGCTTACTTAGCTGATAAATATAAATGGTTAGAGTATTACAAGATTTCTGCAAAAGGTAAATGGTATACCTCTCTAGCTAATAAGTTAGTATTAATGTCTAATTTTGAAATGGGTTATTTAGGATCTTATAACGATAAATTAGGATTAACCCCTGTTGAGAGATATTTTGTAGGAGGAGATGGTATTGCTCAAGGACAATTAGATGGACGTGAAACAATAGGTTTAAGAGGTTACGAAAACAATCGTATTTCTTCTCTTGATGGTGGTGCTATTTACAACAAATTTCAATTGGAATTACGTTATTCTATTACTGATAAACCTTCTGCATCTATTTATACAGTAGGATTTTTAGAGGCAGGTAATTCTTATGACAATTTTAGTGAGTTTAATCCGTTTAAATTAAAACGTTCAGCTGGAGTAGGTGTTCGTATATTTATGCCTGCATTTGGATTATTAGGTATCGATTTCGCACATGGTTTCGATCCGTTACCTGGTTTAACTGAAAAGTCAGGTTGGCAAACGCATTTTATAATTGGAAGACAGTTCTAAAATCATGCATTTATAATGCGTCTAGGTTTTGGCACGGTTTTTTCTAAACACATTATACAAGATGAAAAAAAATATTTTATCAATCGTTCTTTTACTTGTAACAGGTATAACCGTTGCCCAAAAAAATCAACGTATAGCTTATATTGATATGGAGTATATTCTTCAAAGTATCCCTGCATATTTAGAAGCTCAAAACTCCTTAGACGCTAAAGTTGAAAAATGGAAAGCTCGATTAGACAAAGAGGCTCGTGCTATTGAAGTTTTAAAAACTGATTTAACAAACGAAAAAGCCATTTTAACTAAAGATTTAATTGAAGAGAGAGAAGAAGATATTTCTATTAAGCAAGAATCTTTAAGAAGATTAGAGTCTTTATATTTTGGTCCAAATGGTGATATGTATAATTTAAGAAAGCAATTAGTAAAACCTGTACAAGACCAGGTATACAACGCTGTACAAACAATTGCTTCTAGGAAAAAGTATGATTTTGTTTTTGACAAATCCAGCGATTTAGTTATGCTGTATTCCAACAAAAAACACGATATTAGCGACCTTGTTGTACAAATGATTAATATAGATCAAAGAAAACAAGCTAAAAAGGATAAAATAGAAGCTAAAAAATCATTACTTAAAAATGATAACTTAAGTGATGAGCAAAAAGAAAAAATAGCAAAAAAAGCTGAACTAAGAAAGAAAAAAGAAGCTGATAGACTTGCTAAAATTAAACAAATTGAAGAAAAAAGAAAACAACGTTTAAAAGAACGTGCTGATAAAAGAAAGCTTTTACAAGAAAAAAGAAAAGCCTTATTAAAAGCTCAAGAAGAAGCTAGAAAGAAAAAAGAGGAAGAAACAAAAGAGAACAAATAAATCAAGAATAAAATAACTTTAATTAAATTAAACAAAGATGAAACATTTAAAAACGTTATTATTAGTTGCAATTTTTACGATTGGATTAGGTGGTGTGGCGAATGCACAAAAAACTGCACATATTAACACTGATAAATTATTAGCTGAGATGCCTGCTACAAAAGCTATGAAAGCAGAGTTAGAAAAGCTAAACAAAACATACCGTGACGACATTGAAACAATGTACAAGAAACTAGAAGCTAAAATGAAAAAATATGAAGCTGAAGGTAAGAGTCAAACACAAGAAGTAAACCAAAAAAGAGCTCAAGAAGTTCAACAAGATAGATTAAGAATTAGTCAAGCTGAGCAAGCTGCTGGTAAAGAAATGCAAAAGAAATACCAAGAGAAAACTATTCCTATTTTAAAGAAAGCTGAGGACGCAATTAAAGCTGTTGCTTCTGAAAGAGGAATTATCTATGTTTTTGATGCTGCTCCAGGTAAAGGTTTAATCGTTTACGACAAAGGAGAAGATATCTACGATGCTGTAAAAGCTAAATTAGGATTCTAAAAAAGAATACGTATATTTTATATAAAAATCCTGCTGTTTAAACAGCAGGATTTTTATTTTTGTTATAAGTATGAAAACTATTGCACAACAACCTATTGGTATTTTTGATTCTGGTATTGGTGGTACATCCATATGGAAGGAAATTCATCAACTTTTACCTCAAGAAAACACTATTTACCTATCAGATAGTAAAAATGCTCCTTACGGGCAAAAATCAACACAAGAAATAGTTGATTTATCGATTAAAAACACAGAGTTTTTAATTAATAATGGAGCTAAAATTATTGTTGTTGCTTGTAATACAGCTACTACTAATGCTATTCAATATTTAAGGAACAATTACGAAATTCCTTTTATTGGTATAGAGCCTGCAATTAAACCTGCTTCATTAAATACTAAAACAGGTACAATCGGTATACTAGCAACAAAAGGTACTTTAAATAGTACTTTATTTGAAAAAACCACCTCTAGTTTAAATGATGAAATTAACGTTATAGAACAAGTTGGAGAAGGTTTGGTTGAACTAATAGAAAATGGTAAGATTCATTCTGACGAGATGACTTTTTTATTAAAAAAGTACATACTTCCCATGTTGGAGAAAAAGTGTGACTATATTGTTTTGGGCTGTACCCATTACCCATATTTACTCCCTCAAATACAAAAAATTACTGGAAATAAAGTTAAAATTATAGACTCTGGTGAAGCTGTTGCTAAACAAGTAAAAAATGTTTTATCACAAAATGACTTGCTTAACCTGAGTAACAAACTTCCGAAAAACACTTTTTATATTAACAAAGACAAAGCTGTTCTGGAAGTTATGCTCAAAGAATATCAAAACAGTGAAATCAACTTCCTTGATTTTTAATACGTAAAACTTCCATTAATATTAGGACACGCTGCAGCTCTTCTCTTTATGCAGAATAAATTTACTCCTAAAGATAATTGATGAAAGCCTCCATTTGAAAATAACACATCACCTGTTTGTTGTGTGTAAGTGTACGCAAACATCCATTTCTTGTAATTAACTCCTACTATAGGTGTTATATATTGAGAGTCTCCAAAAACATTTCCATCAAAACTTCTTCTATAAGATAAGGCAGCCCATAACTGAGTTTCATTTAAAGTCTTATATACTTTGAAGTTTATGTCAGCTATTTTTTCTCCAGTTTGTTCTTTATATTGAAACATTAATGATGGTTCGAATTGTAGCTTTTCTTTATCTCCAAAGAAATAGCCTCCTCCTAAAATATAATTTCTAATATTATACGACTCGAAATCAGGATTTAAGTTGTTTTTTGCTGATAAAAAAAGGTTTTTTACTGTAAAATAAGATGATAATCCATTTTTATGATATGCCATACCAAAGTCAGCATTAAAATAAAAATCACTTTCTATAACCTGACTTACAGCTGGATCATTTACAAAGGTTCTTTGGTCTCTCTCATTCTGAACTACAGAAAAAGACAATCCAAAAGATAACTGATTAAAAAGATTTTCATTCCCCATATCAATGTGATATGCATAAGTACCTTGAATTCCTTTTTGTGAATGATATCCATTTTTATCGTTAAAGAGAATTACTCCTAATCCAGTATTTGAGTACTCACCTAATTTTGTGTGAAAACTCGCTGTTTGCAAAGCAGGAGCATCATCTACCCCTAACCATTGTTGTCGTGCTGTTAATCGTATTTTTCCACAATCACCAATACCAGCAGCAGCTGGATGTAATAAATACACATTGTCTGATAAATAATCTGCATAAATAGGCAACGTTTCTTGTCCTGAAACTCTAAAAATTATGCATAAAAATAAAAAAGTAATAGTAGCAATTCTTCCCCCCATAAAATTTATTAATAGTAAAAGAATTCCAAATATAGTTAAGAGATCTTATATTTTATGTTAAATTTTGTAAATAAGGGATATTTACGCTAAAATAAAGCAATAATAATCATTTTTTTTTCTTAAATGTTGTTGGACTTATATTCTTAACTTCTTTAAATTTTCTATTAAAGTTAGATAAATTATTAAAACCACACTTATAAGCTATTAAACTAATAGGCATACTTTTATCTGAAATCAATAGCTTACAAGCATTCTCTATACGTAACTCATTCAAAAAAGTAAAATACGTCTTATTTGTTCGTTGTTTAAAATATCTACAAAAAGCATTGGGGGTCATATTAGCCTTTTCTGCAATCTCGTACAAATCAATATTTTTATCAAAATTATTCATTGTAAAGTCCATAACATTACGCATTCTCTTTCCTTCATTATCAGTGTATCTCCTTGGATATACAAAACTTGCCAGCTCAGTTGTTTTTGAGTTTACTACTATTTTTAAAACTTCAAGCAGCCCTATAAATCGATTAAGATTCGTAGATTTTTGTAAACCTAAAAATATCTTCATCACTTCACTTCTATTTTCAACAAGTTTAAATCCTGATATTGATTTTTCAAAAAAAGTGATTAACTCTTTAAAGTCATCCAATAAAAAAAAATCTTTCCCAAAAGAACTCTTTGTAAAGAATAATGAAATCATGAAAGATTCTTTTATAACAGAAGCATCGCTTTTAAAAACATGTGGCAAGTTACTTCCTATAACTAGAACATCTCCCGATGAATATTTGTTAATTGTATCACCTACAATTAACGTTCCTTCTCCTTTTACAATAACACATAACTGAATTTCTTCATGTTGATGGAACTTATCATAAAAATACTTCTCTCTATCTTCTTGATAAATTAGTCCAATGTTTTGAGTTTTTGGTATTTTAAAGGGTAAAACTTTCATTGATAAATTGCTATTCTTATTCAAAAATATGCAAATACTATTAATATAATAAAACAAATACATTATATAGGTTAATATAGTATTACTATATGGTAATTTCAAGTTAAAACTCTCTTTATCTTACACATAACTTTGTAATGAAAAAACAATATTACAATGAGTATAAATTGGAAAGGTGTAATGCCAGCGGTTACTACAAAGTTTACAAATGATGATACTTTAGACTTAAATATGTTTGAAGTAAATATTAAAGCACAATTGGAAGCAGGCGTGCATGGAATTGTTTTAGGAGGCACCCTAGGGGAAGCCAGTACATTATCTGATGATGAAAAAAGAACACTAACTAGAACAACCGTTAACTTAGTTAACAATCAAGTTCCTGTTTTAATGAATATTGCTGAACAAACTACCAAAGGAGCTATTAAAGCTGCTCAAAAAGCGGAAGAAGATGGTGCTAAAGGTTTGATGATGCTTCCTCCTATGCGCTATAAAGCAGGAGATAGAGAAACTGTTGAATATTTTAAAGCAGTAGCTAACAATTCATCACTACCAATTATGGTATACAATAATCCTGTAGATTATAAGATTGAAGTTACATTAGATATGTTTGATGAGCTTTTAAAATGCAATAATATAGAAGCTGTTAAAGAATCAACCAGAGATATATCAAACGTTACAAGAATTAAAAACCGTTTTGGAGATCGATTAAAAATAATGACGGGTGTTGATACTTTGGCTTTAGAAAGCTTATTGATGGGTGCTGATGGTTGGATTGCTGGTTTGGTTTGTGCTTTCCCAAAAGAAACTGTGGCTATTTATGAATTGCAAAAAGCAGGCCGCATACAAGAAGCATTAGAAATATATCGTTGGTTTTTACCATTGTTAGAATTAGATATAAATCCTAAATTAGTACAAAATATTAAGTTAGCAGAAGTGGCTACAGGTATTGGAACTGAAAATGTACGAGCTCCACGATTACCTTTAATAGGTGAGGAACGTAAACATGTTTTAAATGTAATAGAAGCTGGATTAAAAAACAGACCAACACTACCTGATTATAAAGCTTTAGCTACTTACTAATTAACTCTCTACCTCATTAAAATATGATTACAGGAAAAAACTATATAGGAAATCAATTATCAGCTTTAGGAAACAAAACTTATAAAACTTTCAACCCTGAATTAAATCAGGAAAATAAACAGGTCTTTTCTGAAGCAACTCAAGAAGAAATTAACGAAGCTGTCAATTTAGCCTCAAAAGCGTTTAAAAAGTATAGAACTATTTCAGGTGAAAGAAAAGCTGAGTTTTTGAATGCTATTGCTGATGAAATTTTAGCCTTAGACAATGAATTAATACAAACTTATTGTTCTGAATCTGGTTTACCAGAAGGACGCGCAAAAGGAGAGCGAGGAAGAACTGTATTTCAATTACGTTCATTTGCTGATTTGGTTAAAGATGGTTCATGGGTAGAGGCTACTATTGATACTGCTATACCTAATAGAGAACCAAACCCTAAATCAGATTTACGTAAAATGAATATTCCGTTAGGTCCTGTAGTAGTTTTTGGTGCTAGTAATTTCCCTCTTGCTTATTCTACAGCAGGTGGAGATACAGCAGCTGCTTTAGCAGCTGGCTGTCCTGTTATAGTGAAATCACATCCTATGCATGCTGGTACTGGTGAACTTATAGCTTCTGCCATAATTAAAGCAGCAGAAAAAACAGGAATGCCTAATGGTGTATTTTCTAACTTAAATTCGAGTGGTATAGAAGTGGGACAACAATTAGTTACTCACCCAAAAGTAAAAGCTGTTGGTTTTACAGGAAGTATTAGAGGCGGTAGAGCTTTGTTAGATTTAGCTGCAAAACGTGAAGAACCAATTCCTGTATTTGCAGAAATGGGTAGTATTAACCCAGTAATTATGCTTCCAAAAGCATTACAAAATAGAACTGATAGTTTAGCTAATACCTATGCTAATTCTATCACTTTAGGTACTGGACAATTTTGTACCAACCCAGGTTTAATTCTAGGGTTAAAAGGAGAAAATTTAACAAACTTTATTAACTCATTAGCTCAAAAGATTGTAGAAATCAACCCTAGTTGTATGTTACATCCTAATATTATTGGAGCATATGAGAATAATAAAACTAAAGCTCTTAATCAGGAAGGTTTAACATTAGTAACTACATATGAAGAAAGTACTCAACCTAACTATGCTGCACAAGTAGTTACAACTGTTGAAGGAAAAACATTTTTAAATAATCCAAACTTACATCAGGAGGTATTTGGACCATACTCTATGGTTGTGCAATGTGAGAATGAAGAACAATTAGAAGAAATTATTTCAAATTTAGAAGGACAACTTACTGGAACTGTAATTTCAGATGATAATGAAGTAGTAAACTACCCTACTGTAATTGCTGCCTTACAAAACAGGGTTGGAAGAATTATTTTTAATGGTGTTCCTACAGGAGTAGAAGTTTGTCCATCAATGGTACATGGAGGCCCTTACCCCGCATCTACAGATAGTAGGTTTACAGCTGTTGGAGTTAATTCAATTAAACGTTGGGTACGTCCTTTTAGTTATCAAGATTGGCCCAACCATATATTACCTCAAGAACTAAAAAATGAAAACCCTTTACATATTTTACGTTCTGTTAACGGTACACTAACAAAAGGAGAAATAATATAACAAAATTTAATATTTTCTTTAGAAAATCTCTGAGTGTAAAACCTTACTTTTGGAGCATCTAAAGAAATTGAAATAAAGCCAGCTTCGTCTTTCCAAATAGAAAAATTTGAAGGGTTTTTTCTACTACAGAATACAAGCTGGCGATTCAATTTTAAGATGAAAAAAACTTTTTTTTGCATTGACGCACATACTTGTGGAAACCCTGTTAGGGTAGTTGCTGGTGGAGGTCCTAATTTAATAGGAAACAACATGAGCGAAAAACGTCAACACTTCCTAAAAGAATATGATTGGATTCGAAAAGGTTTAATGTTTGAGCCTCGTGGTCATGATATGATGAGTGGTTCAATTTTGTTTCCTCCTCATAATCCAGAAAACGATTTTGCTATTTTATTTATTGAAACTTCTGGATGTTTACCAATGTGTGGACATGGGACTATTGGTACAATAACTATTGCTATTGAGGAAGGATTAGTTACTCCTAAAGTTTCTGGAAAAATTAAAATGGAAGCTCCCGCTGGTTTAGTTGAAATTGAATACCAACAAACAGGCAAAAAAGTCGATTGGGTTCGACTAACCAATGTAAAAAGCTATTTAGCAGCTCAAGGACTCACTATAGATTGTCCTGAATTAGGAGAAATTACTTTTGATGTTGCTTATGGCGGAAACTATTACGCAATTGTAGACCCTCAAAAAAACTTTTCAGGAGTTCACAATTTTACTGCTTCTAAAATTATTCAATACTCACAAGTTGTTAGAGAACGAATCAATGAAAAATATCCTGATCAATTTATTCATCCAGAAAATGATACTATTAGAGATGTAACTCATATGTTGTGGACAGGTAGCCCTATTGACCCTACTTCATCAGGAAGAAATGCTGTTTTTTATGGTGATAAAGCAATTGACAGAAGTCCTTGTGGTACAGGAACCTCAGCACGTTTAGCACAGTTATATGCTAAAGGAAAGTTAGAAGTTCGCGAGGAATTTATTCACGAAAGTTTTATAGGAAGTAAATTTATTGGTCGAGTTGAAAAAGAAACTACTTTAGATGGTAAGTTAGCCATTGTTCCTAGTATTCAAGGATGGGCAAAAGTATATGGGTACAACACCATCATTATCGATGATGAAGATGATCCTTATGCTCATGGTTTTCAAGTTATTTAACACAATTAATTAATGAGAAAATGAGTTAATGAGAAAATAAATTTTCTATATAGTAGAACTATTAATTATTTTGGTTAACAAAAATCATGAATAAAACGGATTTTATAGAAAGTATTAAAAATAAAACTAAACAATTAGCTGTAGATATTATCCTATTATATAATCAAATACAAAAAACTGATGCTACTAGAGTTATTGGAAAACAACTAATTAGATCTTCAACCTTAGTTGCTGCAAACTATAGAGCAGCTTGTATTGCTCGTTCACAAAAAGAGTTCTTTGCAAAAATGTCTATTGTTACTGAAGAAGCAGATGAGACATTATTCTGGTTAGAATTATTAAAAGATTCTAAACTAGCTTCTGAAGATCAACTAAGACCTTTGATGAAAGAAGCATTAGAAATAGTTAAAATTGTTTCTAAAGCACGAAAAAGCTCAAGAAGTAATTAATTCAATATATCATTAAAACATTAAATCACTAAATCATTGAAACATTGTATAATCATTGGTGGTGGAATTATAGGTTTAAGTTCCGCATATTACCTTCAAAAAGAAGGACACAAAGTAACTGTAATTGAAAAATCAGATTTTTCATCAGGAGCTTCATTTGCTAATGCTGGGATTATTACTCCTAGTCATATAGTTTCTTTGGCTGCTCCAGGAATGATTTCCAAAGGGTTAAAATGGATGCTTAGTTCTACTAGTCCATTATCTATTAAACCTCGTTTAGATTATGACTTCTTACAATGGGCTTGGTTTTTTAAAAAATCTGCAACACATACAAAAGTAGCTGCTTCTATTCCTGTTATTAAAGACATTAATTTATTCAGTAGAGAATTATACGAAGAAATAAAGGCTTCAAAAGATTTTGACTTTCATTATCAGCATAAAGGATTGATGATGTATTATAAAACTGATAAAATGGGAGAAGAGGAATGGAATGTTGGAAAGCTTGGTATAAAAGAAGGGTTGAAAGTTGAACATTTAACTAAAGAAGAAACTCAAAAACTCGAACCTAATATTCAATTGAATATTAAAGGAGCTGTATATTATCATTCTGATGCTCACATGACTCCAAGTGAATATATGAAACAACTTAAGATGTACTTAGAACAAAATAATGTTACCTTTTTGTCTAATGAAGAAGTTCTAGATTTTCATGTTTCTAACAATACAATAAAATCAATCAATACAAAAAACAACACGATTGTTGCTGATGAATTTATTTTAACCACTGGATCTTGGACACAGAAGCTAGCAAAAAAATTAGGAATTAATATTCCTGTGCAAGCTGGTAAAGGTTATCGGATTAATGTAAAAAACGATACTGGTATTACATTTCCTGCCATTTTAACGGAAGCTAAAGTTGCAGTAACACCAATGAATGGATTTACACGTTTTGGAGGTATGATGGAAATTGCTGGAATCAATAACAAAATAAATAAGAAGAGAGTAAATGCTATCGTTAACGCTAGTAAAAGTTATTACAACAATTTAAACATCAACCAAAAAGAAATAGATAATGTTGAGAGTGGCCTACGCCCTTGCTCTCCTGATGGTTTGCCTTACATTGGTAAGCTTTCAAATCTTAAAAATGTAACTGTGGCTGCAGGGCACGCGATGATGGGTTGGAGCTTAGGGCCTGCTACTGGTAAATTAGTTTCTGAAATTATCGATGATAAAAAAACAAGCCTAGATATTACTCCTTTTAATGTTGAACGTTTTAACTAAATTAAAAACTCAAGAAACTAAAATAATAGCTCTTGAGTTTTTTTTAAAACAAACAATAAAAAAACAGACTTTTAAATATCTTTTACGTAGACTTTATCTATAAATTTCGAAATCAAGAGTCTAGCTACTCCCATATAACTAAGCTTAAACTTAACCTTATCACCTACTTTATACTTTATATTTCCTGATTCATCTTTATTCAACCCAACATCAATTACTAACATATCAGAAGTTATCCCAACAAAAGAAATATCTTTATCTTCAACTTCAATATCATCTTTATCTACATCTAATAAACCAAAATCTAAGATAGCCTTGTAAGATGTTTCTTGTATATCACTTTCATCATATTCTGAGGTGTGACCAATACTTGCTTCACTAATAATACCATCAGGCACTATTTTCTTTTTTTCTAATTCTATTACATTGGCATAAAACTCAAATGTTTCCGTGTGTAAATCTTGAAATCTTTTATTTTCTAATGGGCTTACTCCAAAAAAGGCAGCTTCTCCTATTCTAAAATGATTAATATCCTTAGGGGCTACTCCATTTTCCACCAACGGTAATGTAATTGACGTCCCTCCAGAAACATATCTTAAATTCTTGTTGAATTTGGCTGATATAAGCTCTTTATATAATGATAATTGTAATAGCTTATCATATGTAGGTTCTACTCCATACATACACCCTAAATTTGAACCTATGCCTATTACTTCAATATTAGATAAATTGAATACTTTTTCATAAAACCCTAAAATATTATCTCTCTTTACCCCTTCTCTTAATTCACCCATTTCAATCATAATAATGATTTTATGAATTTTATTTTTCTTCTTAGCTGCTTCATTTAGCGACTCTATAGTAGATAAAGAGCTATTTAAAGAAATATCGGCATACTCCACTACATCATCTGCATAAATGTTTGCAGGAGGTTTTATATATATAGTTCGTAAATCTGGATTTACTTCACGTAGATTACGTAAACTTGTTAACCTAGAGTCTCCTATCGAATTAATGTTTTCGGTTACATCTGGAGTTAAAATTTCTCTTAAAAATGTTTTATCTCCCGAGAAAACTTTTGTTACCAAACTCCACTCTATATTGTTTTCCTCAAAAAAGTTGCTTAGCTTTTTTATATTATCTTTTATTCTTTCAGAATATATAATTAATTCTGCCATAATTATTTTGTTATTATTCTTGGTAAATTCTCAGGAAGTCTTGTTAATAATTCATAATTGATAATCTGTATCGAATCGTTAAATGATGAAACTGTTATTTCAACATCACCTTGACTTCCAATTAATACAACCTCATCTCCTTTTTCAATAGTATCAGCATGTGTTATATCCACCGCCATCATATTCATATTAATAGTTCCTATTATTTTATGCCTTTGACCTCTTATTAAAACTTTTCCTTTATTACTCAAAGAACGACTATACCCTGAAGAATATCCCACAGGTATAATTGCTATCTTAGTTTCTTGATTTGTAAAATATGATGTACCGTAACCAATAAACTGACCTGCCTTTATGGTTTTAACATCCATTACTTCTGTTTTCCAAGATATAATTCTTTTTAGTGGATTTTCTACAATTTTCTCTTTGGTTAAATAATGAACCAATATTTCCTTTGTTGGAAAAAAACCAAATTGTAAAATACCAACCCTAACCAAATCCAATCTTGTCGTCGGATATCTGATTGTAGCTGCTGAACTTGCTAAATGGTATGTTGGATTGAATAAATCAAGTTCTTCTATTCTCTTTCTTACATTTTTAAATTTTTTCTTTTGATCTGTTATTCTCTTATAATTTGATATACTTTCTGCTCCAGCTAAATGAGAACAAATTCCTTTTACATCAATAAACTCTTTATATTTTTCAATATACTTAAGAACTCTTGTTGCCTCTTTTGGAATAAATCCTGTTCTATTCATTCCTGTTTCTATTTCTAAATGAATTTTAGCTCTTCTTTTTACTTTCTTTGCTGCTTCTATTGCTTTTTGCAGTCTATTTTCTTCAAAAACAAAAAACTCTATACCGTTTTCTACTGCCCATGGTAACTGATTATTTTCTATCATTCCCATTATCATAATGGTTACATCTTCATAAGGTAGTGTTTTTTTTACATCAAAAGCCTCATTTGCATCAGAAACACTAAAGTGCCTTACACCATACTTATATGCCAGCATACAGTAGGTTTTAATTCCATGTCCATAGGCATTACCTTTTACTACGGATGAAAAAATAGTAGCCTCTCCTATTATTCCACGTATAAAGTTGATGTTATTTTTTATAGCTGATTCAGATAATTCTAAATACGATGTATGAGTCATTATTGTTGAACTTCTTTTAAAATATTATAAAATAATTGTGCTCCTGTTACTGTTACTTCATCAGGAAAATCATAATCTGGATTATGCAATGCTGGTGTATCTTTTCCTGCTCCTAGTCCAAATATAGCTCCTTTAAACTGTTGTGTAAACAGCCCGAAATCTTCTCCCCATTTAAACGGAGTATTTATTTCATTAATTGATAATTTTTGTTTTGTTGCTGCTTTTTTTATATAATCAACAGCTTCTTTATGATTTTTATTTGCATAAAACTCTTCAAACCAAGAAGTATTAATGTTTAACTTTTCTTTTTCTTCAAGTTTTTGAAGTAGTTGTTCTATTTTTTGTTGTTTCTCGTTCATTAAACTTGTACTCCAACTTCGTAGTGTAAGGTGTACTTCTCCATATCCTGCTGATACTCCATAGGCTTTTTCTCCCATAGTTATGTGCACGGGAGTAGCTAAAAAGAAATCAGAATCTTCTGGTGTATTTTTAGTTTCTTGTTTTATAAAATGAAGAATTTCAGCAATTGCATTGGCTGGATTAAATCCTTTTTCTGGCTCTGCTGCATGGGCTGTTTTTCCTTCTAAAGTAATTACAACACTTTTTACATTACTAGTAAACTCATTTTCTTTTACAACTATTTCTTGTTTAGTAAAACCAGGTAAATTGTGTAGTGCAAACGCATAGTCTATATTGAGTTCTTTAAAAGAAGAATCTTCTAACACTGATTGTGCTCCTCTTCCATTTTCTTCTGAAGGTTGAAAAAGCAATACTATTTTTCCTTTGTGTAACGGTTTCTCTGTAAGAAGTTTTGCTACCCCAAGTAGAATTGCTGTATGTCCATCGTGTCCACATTTATGTGAGACTCCTTCATTTACAGATTTATGTTCAAAACTATTTATTTCTTGAATAGGCAATGCATCAATGTCTGCCCTAAGCATAACTGTTTTACCCTCTTTATTCCCATCAAAAATTGCTAACAACCCTGTTTTAGCCACTGGTAATACATCACAAGAGGTATGTTCCTTTAAAAAAGCTTGTATTCTTTTCTTAGTTTCATATTCTTTTTCAGAAACTTCAGGAAACTTATGCAGCTCTTTTCTAATCTTCTCTAAAGTATCCTTTAGGCTTTCCATGTTTTTTGGTTGTTAATTAACTGAATTGTTGAAAACACTATTGCTGATAGTGTTATTCCAAAGAAATTTGCATCCAAGCCAAAAGGTAATTTTACTTCTAAAATAATTAATAATAAAGTAGTTAACCCTCCTGAAATCATAGCGTAAAATGCTGCAATAGGAGAAGGCTTTTTTAGCAATAATGTTCCTAAAACAGGAACTAACAAACCTGACACCATAAATGCATAAGAATACAACATCAACTCTAATACATTTTGCATTTTTGTTGCTAATATAATGGCTAAACCTCCTATTAAAAAGGTTATAAACTGTGAGTTTCTTATGCTGATACTCTTCTTAAAATATCCAAAAATATCTGTTGTTAAGTTTCCTGATGCTGCCATTAAACAACTATCTGCTGTAGACATAATTGCTGAAAAATAAGCTGACATCATTAAGCCCATTAAACCTACTGGTAAAATACTTCTTAATAACAGCGGAAGCCCTAACTCAGCATCTAACTCTACTCCTGGTGCATATCCTATACTAGCAAACATTCCTTGTTCGTAGGCTACTCTTGAAAACAGTCCTAAAGCAACTCCCATAAATGCCATTATTGGATATTCAAATAGTCCTGCAATTCTCCACGCCTTTTTAGCTGTTTCTTCATCTTTACATGCATAAATTCGTTGATATAAAGTCATTCCAACAAACCAAATTGGTACAATGGTAATTATCCAATTAAACATATCTATAAACGAAACGTTTGTTAATGATAAAAAACTAGCTGGTAAAATTCCTTTTATTCCGCTCCATCCTCCTACTTCTATATAACCAATAGGTATTCCAATACCTATCAATCCTACCATAAGAATTATCCACTGAATAGTATCTGTATAAATAACAGCTTTAATCCCTCCAATAACTGTATACACAACAGCTATAACTCCCATTATTAAAACTGCATTTGTTATAGATATTGATGGAAATGTAGCTGATGCTAGTTTTGCTCCTGCTAAAATTTGTGAACTCGTAAAACCGATGTAACCAATTAGCGAAATAATACCCGCCATTAGAGCCACTCTTGTATTATAGTGAAATGCTAACGATTCTGGAAATGTTAAAAAATGATGTTTTTTTGCTATAGGGTATACTTTTGGGATTAAAAAAACGGCGCTTATCCAAGCACCTAACAATCCTGTAAAAAGCATCCAACTACCGGAGAGCCCCATTAAAAAACCTAGGCCTCCTAAGCCAATAGAAAAACCTCCTCCTACATCAGTTGCAACAACAGATAGTCCTATATGACCCGCTGACATATTTCTTCCTCCTACATAGTAATCGTCTTTTGATTTGTTTTTATTCATGAAGTAAATACCTACTCCAAGCATAAAAACCAGATATATCACAAATATTAATAGATCAATAAAATGTATATCCATATCTTATTTTTCCTGCTCTAATAAAAACTGCTCTTTGTATTGAGCTTTTTTTAATTGCTCTCTTCTGCTTACAGATGGTTTTGTATATTCTTTTCTTTCTCTAATTTCTTGTAATACTTTTGTATTCCTATATTTTCTTCTGTAGCGTTTAATTGCTCTGTCGATATTTTCACCTTCCTTTACTTGTATTATCAACATATTAATATACTTTTAAAATTATTATTTCTCTTTTAATCCGATTGAACAAAGTCGAAACTATCCTAAATAAGTCTGTAACACTTTGGTTCTCGATCTTTGTTTAAGTCTTCTAATTCCTTTTTCTTTAATTTGACGTACACGTTCTCTTGTTAAATCAAAAGTTTCTCCTATTTCAGTTAAACTCATAGGTCGGTAGTTTTCTAAACCATAAAATAACTTTATAATATCCGACTCTCTTGGAGATAAGGTTTCTAAGCTCCTACTAATTTCTAATTGCAAAGATTCTTGCATTAAATCCTTATCTGGCTTAGGCGCTTCTGAAGCTCTTATAACATCATATAAATTTGATGTTTCTCCTTCTTTTAAAGGGGCGTCCATAGAAATATGCCTTCCTGAGTTTTTCATTGACTGTTTTACGTCTGAAACTGTCATATCTAAAACTTTGGCAATTTCTTCTGGTGTTGGCATACGTTCATTACTTTGTTCAAGTTTAGAAACTGCCTTGTTAATTTTACTTATGCTTCCTATTTTGTTTAATGGCAAACGAACTACACGAGATTGTTCTGCCAAAGCTTGTAAAATAGACTGACGTATCCACCAAACTGCATACGATATAAATTTAAACCCACGTGTTTCATCAAAACGTCTTGCTGCTTTAACCAGTCCTATATTCCCTTCATTTATTAAGTCAGAAAGTCGTAACCCTTGGTTTTGGTATTGCTTTGCTACCGATACAACAAAACGTAAATTAGCATTCACCAAAGTTTCTAATGCTCGTTGGTCTCCTGCTTTGATTTTTTGAGCTAATTCAACCTCTTCATCTGCAGTAATCAAATCAATCTTACCAATTTCTTGTAAGTACTTCTCAATAGATTTTGATTCTCTATTGGTAACTTGTTTTATTATTTTTAACTGTCTCATATTATCTCTTTAGTCTCATTTCTAAATACGGTGTGGTAAATCCTAGCTTTTCGTATAAAAACTTAGCTGGATTGTCTTTTTCTACGTGTAAAGCAATATCTCCTTTACAGTTTTCAATAGCATGTGTCATTATCTTTCTCCCAATTCCTTTTCCTCTATACTCATTATGGGTGGCTATATACACTAAAATATTTTCTGGGATATATTCATCCATTCCTGTTTTATTAATTACCACTGCTCCTACAATTTCACCTTTATCTTCTATCGTAAAAACATACCCGCCTAATCCTGTTCGTTCTTTTGCTGCATAATCTATAGCTTTACGAATCGCTGATTTTTCATCTCCATATTTCTCAAGGTGTTTGTATAAAAAGTTGGTTACTCTTTCTATTTCTAAAGGGGTTATACGATTAAATGCATCGTAAGTTTTTATTGTCATAATTTTATTTTTATAAAAAAGAATAGGTATGTAATAATTATAAGTTTCTTTTAGTTCTTTTTCTATTGAAACTTAAATAGCAGTAAAAACAAAACCTATTTTTTGGTATTTGTCTTTTAATGCAGAATACTTTTTTTCGAAAAGTGTACGGTTATCTATAAATCGATATTCGTAAGGTCAAAAAAAACATTTTATAAATCTATTATTTATTGGTAAATAGCTCTACAAAGTGTTTTTAAATATATTAGAGAGTCTTCCCTCAAAAAGAGAAGCTATTATAAACTTAATTTAGAACCCTGGTGGGATAAATTTGTCCGATTGGTTGCGGAACACAAGGTAGTTGAATGTAAAAACTCGTTGATTTTTTTTCTCGTGTGTAGTATCTACCATATCGTACAAAGGTACGAATTTTATGGATAATTTCAAAACAGCTACTGTAAAAGAACCCCTTACATTATTTTGTTCTATTCTAACAAAACTTAACTTAACAAAAAAGCACCTTAGATTTTTTCTAAAGTGCTTTTTGTTTACAATATGATTTTTTAATTACTTTTTAAAATTGGTAATTCCATTTTCAAGCCAATTGTAGTACTCGTCCACATCTGGTGTGTAAGCTATCGGATCAATTATATTTGATTCATCGTGATTCATTAACACATAAAATGGTTGTGAATTTGCTTTATATTTAATGGTTTGCATTTCACTCCATTTTTGACCAATATATTTTAATTTCTTTCCAGGATTTAACTTAGATTCAACCACTTCATCTTCTTCTAATGGTCTTTTGTCGTCTACATATAAAGAAATTAACACTACTTTGTTTTTTAGCACGTCTAAAACTTTTGATTTTACCCAAACGTTTTGCTCCATTTTTCTACAGTTTACACAAGCATGTCCTGTAAAATCTAACATTACTGGCTTTCCTACTTTTTTAGCATAAGCCAACCCTTTATCATAATCATGAAACGACATAATATCATGTGGAGGCATTAAGTGTGCTCCTTCAGGCAAACTCTCATGTCCACTTTCTTGATCTCCTGAACTTACAATTGCTTGTTTAGTAAACCCTACCCCATAAGGTGATTCACTATAATGTTGTGGTGGTGGAAAAGCACTAATTAAGTTTAATGGTGCTCCCCATAATCCTGGAACCATATAAATAGTAAAAGACAATACTACCAACCCTAAGCTTAATCTTCCAACCGAAATATGATTGATTGGGCTATCATGTGGTAATTGTATTTTTCCGAATAAGTAAAATGCTAAAGCTCCAAAAATAGCTATCCAAATAGCAATAAACACTTCTCTTTCTAGTAAATGTAATTGTAATACTAAATCTGCATTTGATAAAAATTTAAACGCTAAAGCTAATTCTAAGAATCCTAAAACTACTTTTACAGTATTTAACCATCCTCCTGATTTTGGTAATGAATTTAACCACCCTGGAAAAGCTGCAAACAACGCAAAAGGTAAAGCTATAGCTGAAGAGAACCCTAACATTCCTATAATTGGAGCTACTCCTCCTTTTGAGGCTGCTTCTACTAATAGAGTTCCTACAATTGGCCCAGTACAAGAAAAAGACACAATTGCTAAGGCTAAAGCCATAAAAAAGATTCCGATTAATCCTCCTCTATCTGCTTGTGAATCTACTTTAGTCGCCCAAGAACTTGGTAAAGTAATTTCAAAAGCACCTAAGAAAGACACAGCAAAGATCACCAAGATTAAAAAGAAGATTAAATTAAACCAAACATTCGTTGATAATGCGTTTAAAGCATCTGCTCCAAAAAGAAAAGATACTCCAGAACCTAACAATACATAGATTACAACAATGCATAATCCATAAATAATAGCATTTCTTATTCCTTGTGATTTACTTTTACTCTGTTTCGTAAAAAAGCTTACCGTCATTGGTATCATAGGAAACACACATGGCGTTAACAATGCAGCAAATCCTGATAAAAAGGCTATGAAGAAAATAGTCCATAAACCTTTTTTTTCTTCTTTTTTGGTTTCTTTTAAAGCTACTTTATCTGTTGTTTTTGTTTCTTTTGTAGTGTTTGTAGAAGCATTAACCTTCGTAGTCTTTGTTAAATCAAATACTAAGTCTATTTCTTTTGGAGGTAAACACATCTCATCGGTACAAGCTATAAACTCTACAAAAGCGTTAATTTGTTTTACACTAGCATCTACTAACTCTATTTCTTGTTTAAAAACGGCTTTGTGTGCAAAGGATTTAATATTCATTCCTTCTTCTCCAAAAAGTGTTGTAAACTTAATTTCTCCTTTAGGCTCTGTAGTATTTCCTACAATTTTAATTTTTCCTCCGTCATCATCATACGTAAAAGTTGTTGGAATAGGTCCTCCACTAGGAACTTCTTGTGCATACAAGTGCCAACTTCCTTGAATTGTTGCTGTACTAACTAGGTTATAATTTGTTTCAGAAACTTTCTCTACACTCGTTTTCCATTCAATTGGATTATGAATTTGGCTCATTGCCGAAAACCCAACAATAAAACAAAGCAAAAATGCTAGTATTCTTTTCATCATATCAGGGGAAAAAGGATTAGTTTACATTAAAAGTCAATTCTACTTCTTTTGGCGGCAGGCAATTCATTCCTGTACATACCATATACTCTACTACTCCTTTAACAGTAAACTTCTCTGTCGTTTTTAAACGAATTCTCTGAGTAAAAGTAGCTTTAGTGTCGAAATACTTTATTTTCATTTCAAAAACTGGATCATTTACTATATGTCCTGCTTCTTCTTTGGTATTTCCTTTTTTCAAGTATTTGGTATCTCCTTCAAAAGTAAATAAAGTTGGAATTGGTCCTCCTTCTGGAATCTCTTGAGAATACAAGTGCCAATCTTTTTGAATCGTTGCAGTAGCTACTAACTCAGCTTCTTTATCTGATATCTTTTTTACAGAAGTACTCCACTTTACTGGATCATGTACTTGAGCAAATGTAGATGCACAAACTGTCAATAATAGAATTAAAAATATTTTTTTCATTGTTTTTATTTAGTTGCGTTATCTTAAATCTGTAAATGTAATGCCTTTATTTGCTAAAAAACAAAAGATTAAAAAAAGTTTAACATTAGCCAAATAGGGTTAAAACAAAAAAGGCTTTCAATTTAATTGAAAGCCTTTGCTTAGTAGCGGGAACTGGACTCGAACCAGTGACCTTCGGGTTATGAGCCCGACGAGCTACCTACTGCTCTATCCCGCGATTTGCGATTGCAAAGATACGTCTTTTTCTTTGTTCTATCCAAATAAAAAGTTAATAATCCTTATTTTGATTCTAAAATTGGAACTACACCCTAATAAACTAAACAGAAATATCAACATTACTCAACAAATACACCCCTAAAGCATCAGGGAACTACAACACAGGTATAAAAAACATTTACTTATGAAATATAATAAAGGATGTTTATGGATAAGTTATGCTAAAATAATAGAAGAAGACATCAATAAAATTTAGAAGAACACATCCTAATAGAAAAAATAAAGATGATTTTAATATTTCTAAATACAAAAAAAGGCTTTCAATTAAATTGAAAGCCTTTGCTTAGTAGCGGGAACTGGACTCGAACCAGTGACCTTCGGGTTATGAGTTCGAAGAATCACCTTTTTTTCACGCTTTTTCTATGTAAAAAATTGTAAACTGTTTACGAAACCGTTTACGGTAAATTAAACAATTAACTGCACCCCAATATAGAAATTTCCATACATTATTTTTAATAAAAAGTATAAAAATTATTTTATTTTCGCCAGCCTTTAAATGTTATGAAAAATGTATAAGCGAAATTATCATCCATTGATGATAGTATTATACGCTATCGGAATACCTGACAATCAACAAATTACTCAAATCCCCAAGACCACTAAACATAATTGAAATCAGTTTGCACATGAGCATTACTATGGAAGTGATTGGGTTCATACTTGTGAAAATCAGTTTGATACTATCAAAGATGTTTTTGCTTCTAAGTTTTTATTTAAAGCTATGCGTTTTTTATCGAAACTAGAAAAGGGTATTTACACATGCTAGGAGAATTTTCACAAAATAAAAACTATTAAAACTACATACTTCAAAAATTGTTGCTTCTGTGCAACATTTGGCTTCTTTATCAAAAATATCAGTAGCTACTGCTTGTAAATATTATGGGATTTCTAAAGATTGGTATTATCAAGAAAAAAGAAAAATTATTTGTAGCCTAAACCCCTTAAAAAAATGTTATAAACAATACCCCAATCAACTAACGATACAAGAAATAATTACTATTGAACAATTAATTAAAGACTCTATCCATTTTGGAAAAACTAAAACCACTTTATACTATTACGCTCTTAAAAACAATCTTATTTCCTGCGGAAAATCTACCTTTTTCAAATATACTGCTGCTTTAGGATATCAAAAGATAAAACGATTCAAACAACCCATTAAAAAAGGGTTTAGAGCAACTAGAACTTTTCAATGGTTGCATGTAGATATTACCAATGTTACTACTATTGAAGATGGCATACAAAAAGTTGCCTTTGTAAAAGATAATTTTTCTAAAGCTATTTTGCATGTAGCTTCTAGAGATGGAAAAGCAGGAAGCAGGTTTATTAAAAACCTTTTTCAAGAGACTTTTACAAAGTATGATTTACTCAACACTACTAAACCTATTAGTATTTTGTCTGATAGAGGCTCTGAAAATAAAGGAAAACTTCTAACTTGGATTAATAGCATAAAAGCCCCTCCACTTATTACTAAAATTACTGCTAGGACAAAAGAATTTCCATTTTCTAATTCAATGGCTGAAAGCACGCATAGCATTTATAAAACCGAGTTTCTCCACGGAAAACATTCTTTAAATCAACAAATACATTTGCTCGATTTACAGCGTTTTATAGAATATTATAATCATCACAGATATCTAACCGAATTGTATGGATATACTCCTATGGAAATCATTCAAGGTAAAACTCCAAATAAAGACCTTTATAAGCAACAAATACAACTTGCTAGAAAAAAAAGAACACTAAATAATCAAGAATTTAACAATTGTAGTATAAAAGTGTCTTGTATAGCACAATAGAAACCAGAAAATACAGGATAACTACCACAAATAATTTTTGTAGCAACAAAATTTTAAATCTAAAATAACCTCTACTTTACAATTAAAAGTAGAGGTTATTTTGTTAAGCCGTAATTAACTGGTAATCAAAACATATCAATTAAGTGTTCCAATATTCGAACCCTTTTGTTGTGGTTTTTAATAAAAAGTGCACTACGGTAATTTTATATTTAATTCTTGCCACTAACTTACAAAAAAGCTATACAATATGTATAGCTTTTTAAAAATTATTCCTTTTTTTGATTAGTTACTTTAACATTGTCTCCTCTTTTTACGATATAAAAATAAGATCTTCTATTTTTTTGATGTTCTTCTTCAGTACATTTACTTTGATTTGAATCATCGCAATCATTCAGTAGTTTATCTTCACCATAACCAATAGCACTTTCAATTCTATCAGCATTAATTCCTCTTGAAATTATATAATCTCTGGTAGATTTTGCTCTGTTACTGGATAAGGTTTTATTGTATTCTTTGGTACCCCTACTATCTGTATGAGATTCTATTTTGATAATTAAATCTGGATTGTTATTTAAAACCGAAACAATATGTTCCAATTCATATTCTGCATCTTCTCGAATATTATGCAAATCGAAATCAAAATAAATTGGATTGATTACTATTTGATCTTCTACTATCAAAGATTCTAATTCAATGTTCTCAACCACTGTTTCTTTATTTATATCCAATGTTTTGGTATCCTTTTTTGCATTCCTGTAGTTTTCTTTTGAAACTACTACTACAAAGTTCTTCTCACAATCTATCTTTTTAAACAAATATTCTCCCGCTCTTCCTGTTCTTTGTTCTTCTATAGGCTCTCCCTTTGAATTCATTAATTGAACCAACACCTCTGAAATTGGTTCTCCTGTTCTAGAGTCTGAAACTATTCCTTTTATATCTTCTTTACAATTGTAGATTGTAAAACTATAAATATCATCATCGCCTTTCCCTCCTTTTCTATTGGATGAGAAAAAACCATAGGTATGCTCATCGTTAATTACAAAAGCAAAATCATCAAAAGGTCCGTTAACAGGACTTCCTAAGTTTACCGGTGATGTAAACTCATTGTTCTCTTTCTTAGACTCAAAAACATCTAAGGCTCCCAATCCTAAATGACCATCTGATGCAAAAAACAAAGTTCCATCATTACCTATAAATGGAAACATTTCTCTTCCTTCTGTATTGATTTTCTTACCTAAGTTCACTGGCTCCCCGAAAGTATTATCTCCTAAAACATCAGCCTTATAAATATCCGTTCCTCCATAACCATTTGCCATATCAGACACAAAATATAATGTTCTTTCATCTGGGCTTAAAGCAGGATGTCCACAGGAATAATCTTCACTATTAAATGGTAATTCTTGTATATTCCCCCAAACATCTCCTATTCTTTCTACTGAATAAATCTTAAGATGAGAAACCCGGTCTTTATCTCCTTGCAGTCGTTTTCCATCAAAATTATCTCTTGTGAAATATGCTTTTTTCCTATCTTTGGTTATAACTAAATTAGATTCATGATACTTGGAACTCAACTCATTTATCATGTTAGCTTCTTCAACTTCTAAAACTTTATTTTCCTTGACTGCTTTCTTTTCTGTTTTATAGATATTTAAAAATGGTTGTCTATTCCACCTATATAACTTCTTGTCTTTTTCTGACTTTGGTTTTGCTGAAGCGAAGTAAAAATCATTCTTATAAAGAAATCCTCCAAAATCAGAATATTTAGTATTCGATGAAATGTTATGAATATTTATGTACGTCTTTGGCTTGTTAGAATATTCAACAAAGTAATCTTCATTTTTTTCTAAAGCTTCTGCTCTACTGTCATTTCCCAAATCTTTTAGTCTAAGTAACCATTTGTCTGATTCTTTTACTTTTCCATTAGTCTTTAAAACTTGTGAATATCGAAAAATATGCTTTGGTGAAGCAACAGACATGTAAGAATTCATAAGCTTGTTATAGTATTTCTCTGCTAAATCAAACTCAAAGTTAAAGTAATGTGAATCGCCTAGTCTGCTCAATACTAAATAGGAATCATCTCCTTTTTCATAAATTACTTTATACAACTCCGTTGACTTTTTATACGCAAATTCATTAAAATATCTATCTGCAGCATACTTACGTTGCCCAAATGTAACTGTTGTAAATAGTATGCATATCAATATTTGTAGTGGTATTGTTCTTCTCATTTTTACTTTTTTTAAAAGAATCTTGGAGATTTAGTTGCTAACTCTCGGAATATCTCCCATTTTATCATTAATTCATAGGTACCTGAGTTGTAGTTACTATAATTTGAAGTGGTCAAATCATAAGCAAACCCAATATGTAAATTTTCGGTAGCCTGTAACCCAAGTAAAGCACTAATGGAGTCATCCCATCTCCAAGCTGCTCCTGCTGTAAATTTTTGGTTGAATAAAAAATTGGCAGACACATCTAGTGATAAAGGAGCACCACTTACAATTTTTGTTAAAAAAGCAGGCTTAAACTTGATACTCTCATTTAAATCAAAGACATATCCACCTATAAAGAAAAAGTGCATTCTTTCTTCTGCTACATCTCCGCCACTATTCGCATCATCATAATGCTCCGTTCTTATGATATTAGGAACTGCTCCTCCTAAATACCAATTATCAGTGTAGTAATAAATTCCCGCTCCAATAGTTGGTAAAAATCGATTGATATTCCCTTGTAACCTTTTATCTTCCCTATCTTGAATCAATCCTCTACTCCAGTCTACATTTAAATGTCTTCCACCTAATTTCAATCCAAATGATAAATTCCCTTCATCACTAGTTCTTACTCTATAAGAAGCATTAATATCTAAAAAAATCTCTCTTGCTGGTCCAATTCTATCATTGGTAAGGTTTACTCCTAATCCAACTCCGCTATAACCAAGCGGAGCATCATAACTTAAGGTTTGTGTATCTGGGGCTCCATCAACTCCAACCCATTGTGTTCTTCCTAATAAATTTATTATGGTATGTCCACTAGAACCAGCATATGCAGGGTTAACACTCATTGTATTATACATGTATTGTGTATACTGTGGATCTTGTTGTGCATTGATATTTAATCCGCTAAATATCAATGCTACTATTGTATATATATATCTTAATTTCATATTATTTTTTTATCTGTTAATATATAACCATCCTACTTTAGGTTTAGACCCGTCTCCGAGATCAATGACATAATAATAAGTTCCTGAAGGTAATTTTTCATCAACATTTATATTCGCTCTTCCGTTTGAAATACCTCTAAAAGCAACGTCTTCATTATTATAGCCTGATGCTTTGTAAACAGTATTACCCCATCTATTAAATATTTCAACTGAATTGTTTTGATATTCCAGACTGTCAATACAAGAAATATAGAATACATCATTATCTCCATCTCCATCTGGAGTTAAAATATTGTACGGAGTTCCACAAGGGTTGGTATCTGAATCTAAATAATCTGGAATACCATTTCCATTTGTATCTAAAGCATCATTTGTTGTTGGATCTCCATCTCCTGGACCTTCATCCATGGTATCAATTCCGTCATTATCATCATCGGTATCTTGATAATCTGGAATTCCATCTCCATCAGAATCAGGAATATCAACTGGATCTCCTCCATTGTCTGGATCATAAGAATCGTCTATTCCATCTCCATCGGTATCATTTCCAGAAGGAAGTACATCTGGAATTCCATCTCCGTTATCATCATTTCCTTCTATTACGTCTGGTACTCCATCATTATCACTATCAGAATCTAAACTATCTGGAATTCCGTCTCCGTCAGTATCAACAGATCCATCTCCTTCATCAACATCTAAAATTCCATCGTTATCATCATCTAAATCTAAGGCATCTACAATTCCATCTCCGTCGTTATCTGGTTCTACAATTACAATTGCTTCTGCAGTATCACAATTACCAGGATTTAAGACCTCACATATTTGATACTGAATAACATAAACCCCTTCCTGTGTATTTGCTGGAACAATCAAATTACCTTCTGCATCTATTGTAACACCAATTAAGCCTCCATCATCAACTACATTTATAATAATATCACTATCATTAACTAATATTCCATTTAATGTATCATTCACTGTTAAATCTCCTGCAACCCCTCCTGTAAATCCATTTACATTTGACAAATTAATTGGGGTTAAGTCATCCGTTGCAATTATTGGCGCCCCCGTTACCTCTACTACAGAAGTTACTGTATCACAATTAGTAGGATTGTTTACCTCACAAATTGTATACTCTACATTATAACTTCCCGCTGGTGTATTTGCCGCCACTGTTACTGTTCCATCCGAATTTAATGTCAATCCTGTTGGAACTGTTACTGGTGTTACTGTTACATCTCCTGGGTTTGTACCTACTGTTACTGGTGACCCATTTAATGTATCATTCGCTGTTAATGCAGAAGTTGTTCCTCCTGGTAATCCATTCACTGGTGTAGTAGTCTCTGTTACCGCATCTATAACCGGTGCACTTACCTCTACTACAGAAGTTACTGTATCACAATTAGTAGGATTGTTTACCTCACAAATTGTATACTCTACATTATAACTTCCCGCTGGTGTATTTGCCGCCACTGTTACTGTTCCATCCGAATTTAATGTCAATCCTGTTGGAACTGTTACTGGTGTTACTGTTACATCTCCTGGGTTTGTACCTACTGTTACTGGTGACCCATTTAATGTATCATTCGCTGTTAATGCAGAAGTTGTTCCTCCTGGTAATCCATTCACTGGTGTAGTAGTCTCTGTTACCGCATCTATAACCGGTAAAACTGAAACCAATACTGAAGAAGAACTACAGTTAGTAGGTGAAGGTTTACAAACATTATAAACTAAAGTATAATCCCCTACAGGAGTTCCAGGAGCTACGATTACCTCCCCAGTAGCTGTATTAAGAGAAACACCTGCGTTAGTAGAGCTAATCTGAGCTAATTCTACATTACTAACTGAAGGATTTACCACCCCTCCAACTGTATCATTTAACAAAACATTAGTTACTGCAACTCCTCCCAAGGTAGTAGTAGAACCAGAATCGTTACTTGTTGTTATTATAGGTAATCCTCCAACACTAGAGATAAAAACCCCAGAATCATAAGTAGCATCACCAACGTCAGCAATAGCTATTTTCATGTGATAAGTAACTCCTACAATCAAATTAATCACCGCAGAAAACTTTTGTGTTATACCGTTAAACTCAACATGAATAGGCTTAGTTCCTGTATTGGTACTACAAGTACTTCCATCACCTGTATGCCCATTATTAATATATAATGCTGTTTGTGTTAAATCAGCAGCGGTTCCATCTTGGTTACATCCTCTAAAACCTCCATTGATGTTATTTATTGACACAGAATTAGTAGTACCAGGAACTAAAGCTAAATTTAGGGAAGGTTCCTCTAAACCATCATAAAGCCCATTACTATTCAAATCCACTCCATTAGGTATTGATGGATCCGAACCTGAAGGATCTGAAACAAAAAAACCAAACACATCATTAAACCTAGAACCTACATAATCAGGATATTCATCTGAGCCAAATTGATATTCAACCAACACTCCAGAATAATTTGGTTGTGCAACAAAATCAAACTCAAATATTACAACGTCATTATTAGCAGTATTATCAATATTAATTACATCAATATCATTATAAGATATTCCTAAATTATCAGAGTTAGCTGTCAAATTGTTAGTAGAAAAAGCATTTGTAATAGTCGAAGTTGTAAATGCTACTCCAGTATCTAATTCCAAAGCTGCTCCTGCAGTACCATTTGAAAAAACACCTAACTGACTTGAAATACCAGAAGTTATAGTAGGATTACTTATTATTATACCTGCTGTTTGTAATTGAGCAGCAATATCATTTGCTGTAGGATTACTTGTCACTGTCGCTTGAGAAAAAGAATTTTCTTTGTAAAAGAAGATTAAAATAAAAAACAACAGACATCTTATTTGTTTTTTAAAAAAGTACTTTTTATTCATACATTACACTTTATAGTTAATTGATCTTTTTTAATTTTGTAGACACAAAATTAAAAAATAAGTCACAGAACATAATTTCTTAACCATAAGATTATCTTAATATTTATAAATTAATCTTATATCTATAAATATTTAAATTCTTATGTATCTCTAACAAAAAATGGTATCCTTATATCACTACGAATACCATAATTTTGCATAATATAAAACGTCCCCCATATTTTTTCACTGTGTTTACAAATCTAAAATAGAAAACAAAACCATCAAAAACAACACATTACTAAAAAATCTTCTTTATTTTTTGCCTATCTCAAAAAAAACACATATTCCAATATTAAAAAAAGCCGTTCACATCTTTTCCAAGAGCGATGGGAACAGCTTTTTTTAATATCTCAAGCTCTAGTTCTTTTCTTTAAGTTCTTTGCGTAATTGTTTTACTTCCAATGAGTCTGGTAATGGCTTTGTACTAACCTTTGAAACTGGGTTTGATTTTTGACCAGCCCTCCATTTATAAATACGTTGCACCTGAATTCCTAGCTCATCTGCTAATTCTTTAATATTTTCTCGCTGATAATTTAATCGGACTGCTTCAGATTTAAATTCAGTACTTTAAATTCGTTCATTATTTAAGATATTTATTTTTGATTAAACAGTCTTAAAAACCTGTCCGGGTAAATGTAGTAGCTCCAAAACACGCTTTAGAGCTTTTAACATAATTGATGATTTTAACAGAGAGGTATTACATATAGAGATACATTTTTTTTACCCAGCAATCGTATTGTATGGGTGCTTAATCACCTTATTAATAAAAAAGGGAAGCCTAAAAAAATAAAAATGGATAATGCCCCAGAGTTTATTCCCAAAATAACCGAAAACTGGAGCAAGATACATACTATAGAATTCAAGTACATACAGCTAGGAAAACCTACTCAAAATGCATTTATAAAAGGTTCAACGGTAGTTATCTAAGAGGCGTACTTGATAAATATATTTTTGAAAACCTAGAACAAGTAAGAGAACAAACATAAATATGGATAGAAGATTATAACAATTACAGACCGCATGATGCTTTAGGTAAAATGCCACCTGTAAGATTTGCAAAACTTAATTCTTTTGGGGCTAGCTCCAAAAGAATGAAAAACAATAGCTTTATAGAAATTTTAGAAAAATAAGCAGTTCTAATTAGAGGAAGCTTACAATATCCTATACTTATTCTTAAACTTGATTTCAATTAACAATGGTGATTATATAGTTTAAAAACCTTGGGATTTAACTCAAGGTTTCTTTGTATACAAAACTCTTCTTTCTTTTCCATTATTCCTAACCATTACCGCTTTTTCTCCTTCTGTTATAACTAATGTCCAATAGCTAAATGTTCTTCCTCCTTTACTTCTAAGTTCAGCAACATAAGAACCCTTATCCTCTTCCAGTTCCTTAAAACTTAATATTGTATAATAATACTTGATTTTTCCACCCTCTAAACCAAAAACAATTAAATTCTCTCCAGTTCTTCTATACTCTACAACTTGTAAAAAACAATCTTTAGCTTTTTGCTTGGTTATCCAATTGATGTTTTTGTAGTTTACAAAGGTGTTTGTTTGATATTCTGCATATTCATATTTCCAATCTCCAAATTCATCTTTTTTGTTTTGAGATAATGCTACGGTTGAGCAAATAAGAACAAAAATTATCAATCCTTTTTTCATTTTTAAAGTTATTAGAAGTTATCTGTTCCTAATAACTTTAGTTGTAAAAAAGAAGCGTGGAACAAAGCTAACATTCCATTCTTCTGAGGTACGACCAAGCACCCAACTATCCTAGAAAGTAACTGAGTAACCACGCCAATATGTGGTACACAGAGACTGTTCTATTCTTTGGATAGTTTCTTGAATAATTGGTCGTTTTCAGAATCTAAAGAATATAACTACGCTATATGTAATATTTTCTGTTGTAAATATATGTATTATTTCAGAACATTTTGTATATTAGCAATGAGCTTTTTAGCCCATGGGAATGGTTAAAAAAGCTTAGTCACTAAGGGAATGTGGTTTAAAAAACATTTTCTTAATGAAAGGAAATTAAGAAAAGAACACAAACTGTAAATACCGAAGTTAATCTCATTAGTTATACTTAGGTAAATTAAGAGCAAATAGATACTCTAAACTGTAAATAAAAGAATTGTAAATACCAAAGGTAGTCTCATTAGCTACACTGAGGTAAATTAAGAGCATTATACTCTCTACTGTATTAAAAGGGTTGTCTCCATTTAGACAGCCCTTTTTCTTATTATAACTGTTATTTATGTTGATTTAGGTGGTTTCCCATTTTTAGCATTTGGGACTTTCTTTTGCTTAGGTATTCTATGACCTTCAACCGAAGCTCCTCTCTTGACCTTACTGGTTTGATGTAAATCAATATTTTCTAAAGGTATTGGAATTCCTTTCTTTATATTTTCAATTCGTTCCTTAATGATAGCGTTTCTTCTTTCAATATGTGGTAAAGCCATAATTATAGTTTTCTTTCACTATAACTGAATCTACCATCTCCTGCTTCTGTCTATAGCCATTGCATAAGTCATTCTACCATCAAGACCTTGGGATATGGCTTTTGAGAATCTTTCAGTTTCACTTAATTGTCTTGTATTCCATCTAAACTCAAATTCTTGACAATATCTATAAAGTAAATGTTTACTAGTATTGTGATACACTCCAAATATTCCTCTTTTTAATTGGCTCCAAAAACCCTCAATAGTATTAGTATGCTTGTGGTCTGAAACATATTCATTAGCAGAATGATTTACTACAAAATGGTCTTCAAAAGAATCTTTTAAACCTCTATATACTCTAAACTCATCTGAATAAATCACACTTGTATCTTCGACAAAATGTCTAAGTAAAGCTCTCATTCCTTTTCCAGATAACCTTTTAATATGGATAGTTCTTACTCTACCACCACGTTCTACAAATCCAAAAATGGCAGATTTATCTTTCGTTGAACGCCCTTGAGCATTTCTAACTTTCTTATTGAAGTGTCTATTCTTGTTTTTACCGCCTACATATGTTTCATCAACTTCTACTTGTCCGAAAAGCTTAAAACTTTTGTCTTTCATAGCGTATCTAATTCTGTGCAACATAAACCATGCTGTCTTCTGCGTTACTCCAATATCTTTAGAAAGCTGGATGGAAGATAACCCTTTCTTATGTGAAGAAAATAAATAAAAAGCTACAAACCATTTAACTAAACTTACGTGGGTTTGATGAAATATAGTACCAGTGGTTACAGTAAATTGTTTTTTGCAAGAAGAACACTTGTATTTATTACTTGTTTTCAGATTGTAAATTTTATCGGAATGGTTGCAATGAGGGCAAACTGATTTTTCACCCCACCTTAGGTTAACTAAATATTCCCTGCATTTTTCATCTGTAGGGAACGCTTCTATAAGCTCCACAATGTTGCGGAATTTTAATAATGTTTTCATGATTTTTGATTCTTTAAGCTATTCAAAAGATAAGAAAAATTCATTAGAATAAAACGGAGCTGGATATTATCCAGCTCCTAGCTTAAAGAAATCAAGTGAATCACTACTTGATTCCAATTGACTTTAACAGTCAATCTAATTTAATAAACTTTGAATTAAAAAATTGTTTAAATTGCATAAAAAAGAGGGAGTTGCCGCTCCCTCTAAAAAAACCTTTAATTAAAAACTAAAATACCTATGAAAATATATTTAGTGAATCGTGAAATAATCAAAGGCAATATTTTTAATCTTGTAATAGAAACTTATTCAGATGGTTCTATTAAAGAATATTTAAGTTAATAAACTTTGAATTTTTAAAACAAGGTTTTTAAACTATATAATCACCTTAACAATTGTTGTAGTTCTTGAATTTGAATTAACATCATTTCAACATCTCCTTTTGTAGCAGGTAACGATTTTGGATTGAGTATTTTCTTCATTCCATACACAGCAGTATCTGATAGTAAATTACTAACAACCGTATTCGTCATACTCTTAGTATCAAATACTTTTTCTTCTTTTTTTAATAGGGTGTTGAGTTTAGAATCTAGTTCTTTGGGTACCAGTTGAGTTGTTGTTTGGGGTTTTATAATACCTAATTTATCAGTATTCTTTTTATAGCTACCTGAAACATATTCGTACCGATTTCTTTTATAACATGCCATGGTCCTACAACTTGCGCTACAATACTGTTGATTTCTTCGTTTTCTAATAAAAGCTTCTTTACAATGCTTACAATTTATCTTCATAGTTTATTTTATACTTTTTGAGGCTATAAAACGTTAAATTGAATAAAATTTAACGTTTTGTGAAATAGACAAAAAAAAAGACCAATCTCTCAATAAGTCTTTAATTTAGTTTTTACTTCTTATTAAAAACATTCTTTAGTAAGTATTGAATAGCATCTTCTTTGGTTAAAACAGGTTTCTTTACCTTTTTAATTTGAAGTGTGTTGATGCTAAATTCTTTTTGTAGTAATTCAAACAATGCTTTTTGCTCTTCCCTTGGAAGTGCTTTAGCCACTTGATATACTACTTGTGCGTTCAATATTACTTTTTTGCTTTAAAACTGAATTAAAGCACAATAGTAATAGCTTCTAATATAACCCTGTCACGTTTTGCAAGGACTCAAGAAGATTTGCAAGGTTTTGCTACTTTTTGCAACGATTTGCCAAGTTTCTAAGACCTATTTTATCAATGAAGAATAATCTTGTGGCAATTCTGCATCTATATCTCTTAGATATTTATCTAAGGCTGTAATGGTAGTATGTCCTGTAATCAGCATCAGTTTGCTTTTTGTTTCAAAAGGAGAGTTTGTTTTTCGTAGTTCTCTATATAATTTAGTAATAAAAGTATGTCGAAAACTGTACAAACCATATTCATTTCCTAATTTAAAATAATCTTTGATTTTCTTAAAACGTTTGGTAAAGTAATCTCGTTTGTTACTTTCTTCAATATCCCACGCTCCTCCCATTGCGTTTTGTGTAAATAAAAATGATTTTGCGCTTTTTTGCGTAAGGTCTGGAAGTTGTTTTAGTAATATATCAGGGATAATTTTAATTTTTACAGGACTGTTCTTTGCTTTTACATATAGCTTTTTGTCCTTGACATCAATATCTTCAACCTTCAATCTACACACTTCAATTGGACGTAAAAAGTTGTACGATATAAATTGAATAAATAATAGTAAGTGTTTATCGTTGTCTTCTAAATACTCATAAATATCTTTTTGAAGTTGAGGTGTATAGGTTTTGTTTCTTTTTGGAATTGATTTAAGAACATTTATCTTCTTAACGTAATTTTCTGTAATGAGTTCGTTGTCTTCTAAAATTTGAAATAACGAACTGATGTCTGTTCTTGTGTTATTTCTATTTCTTGCACTTGAGTTTTGCAAAACTTCATTTAGATATTCAATAATCAGTTTTTTATTTAAAGAGTTGATAGACTGTTTTTCATACCCTTTTGTATTTAACCATTTTGAAAAACGATGAATTCGACTCTTATATTTCGTATAAGAATTTTTGTTCATCAATTTTTCTTTTAAACGTAACCCGAGTTCAAAAGCTTTAACAATAGAGATTTCTTCAAACTCTGCTATTGTTTCTGAATTAATTTGCGCTTTTTGCGTTTTTTCTTGCGCTATTTTTGCGTCGACAATAGTAACATCAGAAATAGTATTCTCGTTAGCATCACTAAACAATTGGGCTTCTAATTCCGAATTATCTTGATAAGGATTAAAGCCTGCTTGAAGTAATTTCAACAAGGCTTCTTTCATTGTTTTTAAAAAAGCTATACGTTCCCTTTTTGTCTTTAATTTGTTTACGCCTGCTTTGATGTAAGGTTGACGTTTTAATTTTAAAGTTTCGGGATTTCTGTAAGAATAATATATAAACCAATCTCTACTTAATGCTGTTTTTTGTTCAGATTTCGTCAATTTCGACCACTCTGAAATCAGCACGCCACCAGTGTAAATTTTAGGTTCTGTAAAGTTCAATTTCATCTCAAAAGTGTTTACGGTAGTGTTTACGGCACGTAAAAGTAACAAAGTTAAAGACATAAAAAAACGGATTGTCGTAAACAATCCGTTAGTTTTCAATTCTTTAGCTCTGTAGCGGGAGCAGGACTCGAACCTGCGACCTTCGGGTTATGAGCCCGACGAGCTACCTACTGCTCTATCCCGCGATTTGCGGTTGCAAATATACATTCTTTTTCTGGTTCTACCCAAATAAAAAAGTATTTATTTTTCATATAAATATATTCCCCTAAATAACAAGTACATAAAAATAAATACTTCTTACATAAAACAACCTATCTTTGCAGTATGACACATAAAGCAGGATTTGTAAATATTATTGGAAACCCAAATGTTGGGAAATCTACCTTAATGAATGCACTAGTTGGTGAAAAGCTATCTATTATTACCTCAAAAGCGCAAACTACTAGACATCGTATTTTAGGTATTGTAAATGGAGACGATTATCAAATTATTTTTTCTGACACACCTGGAATCATTAAACCTGCTTATGAGTTGCAAGAATCTATGATGGATTTTGTAAAATCTGCTTTTGATGATGCTGATGTACTTATTTACATGGTAGAGGTTGGTGAAACTGCCTTAAAAAATGAAGCTTTTTTCAATAAAATCATCCACAGTAAAATTCCTGTTATTTTATTATTAAACAAAGTTGACAAATCGACTCAAGAAGAAGTTGAAGCCAAAATTGAATATTGGAAAAAGAAAGTTCCAAACTCATTTGTATATGTAATTTCTGCTCTTGAAAACTTTAATGTAGATACCGTTTTCTATAAAATTATTGAGCTTTTACCAGACTCTCCTCCTTTTTATCCAAAGGATCAGTTAACTGATAAACCTGAACGTTTTTTTGTGAATGAAAAAATTCGTGAAAAAATTCTTCAACACTATAAAAAAGAGATTCCTTATTCTGTAGAAGTTGAAACTGAAAGTTTTGTTGAAGAAGATAATATTATAAAAATCCGTTCTGTTATCATGGTAGAACGTGAAACACAAAAAGGAATTATCATTGGTCATAAAGGAAGCGCAATTAAACGTGTTGGAACTGAAGCTCGTAAAGATCTTCAACAATTTTTTGACAAAAAAGTATTTTTAGACTTATATGTAAAAATCAATAAAAACTGGCGTTCTAATGAACGTCAATTAAAACGCTTTGGATATAAAGATTAACTTTTTTTAATTGTTTGTAATAACTGTTTGGTATACTCTTTCAGTTCATCCATTTGTTTTTTTCCTGTTGATTTTCCTAAGCTACCTACTAAGTACAGTGCAACCCAAACAATGGGTAAAACAACCAACATTACTATAGGCAACATGGTGATTTTTTTTAACGACCAATTGCTATATGCTATGATCGCAAAAATCACAAAAGCCGTTCCTACCAAAAAGTGCAAAAACATAAAAAAAGTCCAAACTTGTGGTTTTGGACCAAACAATCCTTTTATGTTTGACGAAGTCTCTGAAACTTCCTCTATTTCAATGTGTAGCTGTGGTGACCATAAATGTGATTCTTTGTCTGGCACATCAATCACTACGTGATTATCTACAACCTTCATTTTATACTTAGAAACATCGTTTAAGTGCTTCTTTATTTCTTCTAATAAAACCTGAGAACTTATCTCATATTCTAATTGAAAACGAGGTTTTAAAAAAATCTGATTATATAATTTATCATCCATTAAATAAAAGATTAGGAGCCAACAATATAGCAAAAACTATATACTATCTAAAAATCATTACAAATCATATACTAAATTGTATCTTTGCACAAATTTTTTGCAAAATGAGTATTATTGCGATTGTAGGAAGACCAAATGTAGGTAAATCCACTTTATTTAACCGACTAGTAAAGCGTCGTGAAGCTATTGTTGATTCTGTTAGCGGAGTTACAAGAGATCGTCACTATGGAAAATCTGAATGGAACGGAAAAGAATTTTCTGTTATTGATACTGGTGGTTATATCGTTGGTTCTGATGATATTTTTGAAGGAGAAATACGTAAACAAGTTCAGTTAGCTATTGATGAAGCTGATATTATTGTATTTGTAGTTGATGTTGAGCAAGGTATTACACCTATGGATGCTGAAGTTGCTAAAATTTTACGTCAAGTTGAGAAACCGCTATTTATGGCAGTTAACAAAGTTGATAATGCGATGCGTGATGCTGACGCTGTAGAATTTTACAACCTAGGTTTAGGAGATTACTATACTATATCTTCTATTAATGGAAGTGGAACAGGTGAATTACTAGATGCAATTGCTAAAGAAATTCCTACACCAGATGAAGATGAAGAAACAGAAGATGAGTTACCTCGTTTTGCTGTTGTTGGGCGTCCTAATGCAGGAAAATCATCATTTATCAATGCTTTAATTGGCGAAGACAGAAATATTGTAACCAATATTGCTGGAACGACACGAGATTCTATCGATACAAAATACAATCGTTTTGGGTTCGATTTTAATTTAGTTGACACAGCTGGAATTAGAAAAAAATCTAAAGTAAAAGAAGATTTAGAGTTTTACTCAGTAATGCGTGCTGTACGTGCAGTTGAACATTGTGATGTTGCAGTATTAGTTATTGATGCAACTCGTGGTTTTGAAGGACAAGACGAAAAAATATTTTGGTTGGCCGAAAAAAACCGAAAAGGAGTTGTCATTTTAGTAAATAAATGGGATTTGGTTGAAAAAGAAACCAACACTATGCGTGATTTTGAAGCCAAAGTTCGTCAGGCAATTGCCCCATTTACAGATGTTCCTATCGTATTTATTTCAGCATTAACAAAACAACGTATTTTTAAAGCTATTGAAACTGCTGTTGAAGTTTTTGAAAACAGAAAACGTCGTATTCAAACAAGTAAGTTAAACGAAACGATGTTAGAGATCATGGAACATAATCCACCTCCAGCAACAAAAGGTAAATTCATAAAAATTAAGTACTGTATGCAGTTACCAACGCATACACCTCAATTTGCTTTCTTTGCTAATTTACCTCAATATATTAGAGAGCCTTATAAGCGCTATATTGAAAATCAATTACGTGAGCATTATAACTTTAATGGAGTGCCAATTAGTATTTATTTCAGGCAGAAATAAGTTTAACAATATTTAACTATTAAAAAGTAGTTTTTTCTTTTTATTTGTAGCTCTTTGAAAATCATATTGCTATAAACAATGAAAAAACTACTTTTTATTTTTACCCTATTTCTTACCAGTTCAATTTTTGCTCAATCCTATCCGTTCAAAATAACTGGTACAATTAACTCTGAAAAAGATAAAACCGCTATAGAGGCTGCTACAGTTCATATAGAAAAAGCCAGAGACAGTTCTATTGTTACCTACACCATTTCAAACGACAAAGGAAAGTTTTCTTTAGAAGGAAAGTCTTTTAGTAAAGATGTAAAACTCTTTATTTCTTATGTTGGTATGGATAGTTACTCTAAATCAATAGAGCTAGACAAAACCTCTAACCTCAATTTAGGTACAATTTTTTTAAAGGAAGAAAGTAACTTACTTAGCGAGGTAGTTATACAATCAAGAGCACCAATTACAGTAAAAAAAGATACTTTAGAGTTTAATGTAAAATCTTTTAAAACTAAAAAAGATGCTAACGTTGAAGATCTTTTAAAGAAACTTCCAGGTGTTGAAGTGGATGAAGATGGAAAAATTACTGTAAACGGAAAAGAAGTCAATAAAATTTTGGTTAACGGTAAGCCTTTCTTTGGAAATGACCCTAGTATTACCACTAAAAACTTAACAAAAGATATTATTGAAAAAGTTCAGATAACCGATACTAAATCTAAATCAGAAGCTTTTACTGGTGAAAAAGGAGATGCTAATAATAAAACCATTAACCTTACCATAAAAAAAGAAAATAATAAAGGTTGGTTTGGTAGAGTATCTGGTGGTGCTGGTACCGACAAACGTTTTGAAGGAGCTGCAATGGTGAATCGTTTTGACAACAACCAACGATTTAGCGTATTAGCCAGTACAAATAACATTAATTCTCCAGGGTTTAGTTTTGGTGAAATTCAAAAAATGTTTGGAGGAGGCGGTAATATTTGGATAGGTGGAAACGGTGGCTTTAGTATTAACGGAAGACGTTTTGGTGGTGGTAGCGGTATTATAAAATCAAAAACCGCTGGAGCAACCTATGCTGACGAGTTTGGAAAAGGTTTAGATGTAAATGCCAACTATTTTTACTCTGGAAGTACCTCTAACAATGAATCAAAAAGCAATAGAGAATACACGCTTCCTGACAGGAAATATTTTTCTAATTCCACAACTACTTCTGATGATGAAAATCACAATCATAGTTTTGACACTGATTTTGACATTGAAATAGATTCTACATTCTTAATCAACATTAAACCTACTTTTGTATTTAATAAAAGAGAAGGTAGTAGTCTTAGACAAGAAGAATCCTTAGATAAAGACAATACACTTACTAATAGCTACGTGAGCTCTGCTTACTCTAAATCAGAAGCAAACAATTTTCAAAACAGATTAGATATTACTAAAAAATTAGGGGCAAAAGGTTCTTTTATTAAAGCCTCAATAACTAATCGTATCGATAAAGCAGATACCGAAGAAATTAACAAGTCTACTATTGAAACTTTTGGTAGCGATCCCGATATCGAAAATAGAGACCAAAAAAGTACTATTGAAAACAACTTGATAGGACTCACCACAAACTTGACCTACCGTTTTCCTTTGATTGCTAAAAAATTCTTTTTAGATACTAAATATAGTTATCAACGTGATGAGCGAGAAAATAAGGAGAATACCTTTGACTTCAATTCAACAACACAACAGTACAGTGACTTTAATACAGGTTTGAGTTCTGACTTTACCTATAATGACATTACTAAAACACCATCATTAGAACTGGTATATAGAACTAAAAAATGGCGTTTAAATTTAGGTACTGGTTTTGTAAACAGAACATTAGAAAATAATGATAAATTACGTCCTGAATTAAGTTTAAAAAAAGAATTTAATAATCTGGATTTAGACGCAAGTTTTAGATATAGATTTGACTCTAAAGCTTCTATTTATTTTGATTATCGTTTAAATAACAATGCTCCTAACATTAATCAAATACAACCTTTTTCTGATGTAACCAACCCATCTAACATTATTACGGGTAATCCAAACCTAAAACCTACTCAAAATCACAGAGCATTTATCAACTTTAACAAATTTAACTGGCAAGCTCGTACTGGTTTTTGGTTTTATTTAAGTGGTACTCTTTATCAAAACCAAGTAATAACTAATACTTCTATTGATGATGATTTAGTAAGAAACACTACTTATGAAAATACAGATGGTGGTTATGATTTTTGGGGAGGTGGTAGCTACAGTAAAAAAATAAAATTAGATTCTATTGTAAGCCTTCAACTTAGGGCTGGTACAAATATTAGAGCTAGTAAAAATTTCAACATTTTAAATGATATCAAGGAGGGAGCTAAAACAACTTCAATAAGTCCTGTTTTTAGAGCTACTTTAGATTGGAATAAGATCGCTTCTATTGAAGGAAACTATAATATTTCCTTTTCAAATACTAAGTACGATATAAACACTACCCAAAACAGAAACTTTACAAGACATTCTGTTGATATTAGAACCAAAACAAATGTTCCAAAGAAATTAGAATGGAGAAATGATATTCGTTACACATACAACCCTAACGTAATTGGATTTAATAAATCTGCTTGGTTTTGGAATGCCACCCTAGCCTACTCTATCTTAAAAGATCAAGGTACTATTAGCTTAAAAGCTTATGATTTATTGAATCAAAACACCAATGCTCAACGAAGAGCTACTTCAAACTATATAGAAGACTCTGAAAGCACTGTCCTACAGCAATATTTTATGTTAGGCTTTAGTTGGAAATTTAATAGCTTAGGTAAAAAAGGTAAAATAAAAAATTATGATTTTCATTTTTAAATCTCCCCTCAAAAAAGTTATATAAGACTCTTATCAAAAAAAATAGTAAGAGTTTTATTTTCTTCATCTTAACAGATTAAGATAGCTGTAAATTAGCACGTTCAATCGTTTCTATTTTAAACCAATTTTTTATGGAAACGATTGAAAAGTTAAAGAAAAAAAGAGCTTTACCTTTTTGTACTGGTATACCAGAATTGGTTTAGGTATAGTATTTATACTATCAGAAATTAGAAAACTCACTAGTATTAAATTCACTACATTACCTATTGACAGTCCCTTTCAAACATACTTCAATGCAATATATAATACAGGTTTTTATTGGAATTTATAGGTTACTTTCAAATCTTAATTGGTGTTTTTTTAACCACTTTACAATTATGCCCAGTCTTTTGAGGATACCAGTAGTTATAAACATTTTTCTAATTTCTATACCCTTAAACATATAAGGAACACCTGTAATAACCTCAACTATGGTTTTAGGAAATCTATATTTACTTATTTGGCATTATAAAAACTATTTAAAGAGCTTTCTAAACTTTATAAGAACTACTATTTTTTGAAAGGAAACAGCAATAAAAACGACTACATGTCTACAATTTTGTAAATTTGTATAGATTCATTTTTTCATTCTATGAACATAAGACGAACAAAAGACATTCAGAATATAGAGCTCCCTTTTAAACTGAAAATAAGTTTTGAAAAGATTGTTGCTTTATTTCAAAAATATGCAGCTAAAGAACATGAAAGGCACCCATATCATGAGTCTTCTACAAATATAGTTCGAGAAGCAAAAAAAGCTCCTGAATTAATTGATGGTTTTTCTGATGAATCTATATTAGAAAAGTATCAAGACACTATTGAGTTGTTACTTGAACCTTTATTTCCTGAATTATTATTAGAGAATGAAATTAAAGCAGTAAGTATTCCGTTTACTTTTACATCTTTTAAATTCACTAATCGGTTTGAAAAAATTTTACAAAATGCTGGAGACGACTACGAGTTAAGAGTTCGTCATTTTGAAAGTGATTTAATGTACAAGTATGCTTGTAGCATCATATTAACTGAAGTGTACAACTACTCTATTGATATAAAACGTCCTTTTTATTTTGATATTCCTGATAAAACAACCAATACTATAAAAAATTACCGTGCAGCGTTTAATGCTGACTTCATGGAGATTTTACCAACCCAAAACGCTCCAAAAATAACTGAAGAAGACATTAAATTTTTACTAGACAATTTTGATGATATCGATGTTTGGAAAGAAAAATTCCCTCCTGAATCGTATATTTTTAAAGGATTTGGAATAATGAATCTATTTGATGTTACAACCGATGAAATTATTTCAGAAATAAGAACTAGTCTTATAAAAAAAGATGATGATTTAGTTAGTACATTACAAGAGATATTTCGAAGATTCTTTGGAATAAATGATTTATCCTTAGGGTTTTCTATTTTTGAAACAGACTCAAACAACTTTAATTCATCTCATATAAACAAAGAAGAAAGTCTTGTTTTAAGTTATGAGAAAGATGTTTCTTGTGATTGCATTTTTTGTAATTATATTTTAGAAAAACTTTTTATAAACAACGAAACCCTTGCTATTTCTGATGTAGAAAAGTATGGTAAACAAACTGACAACAAGAGTTTTTATCAACGTTTAAAAGAGAAAAACATTGGTAGTATTATTTTGGTTCCAATACAAGCATCCACTAAAAATAGCCTAGCTATTATTGAGTTTGCTTCACCAAGACCTTTTGAATTAAACTCAATCAATCAGAATAAATTACAAGATTTAATTCCATTATTTAAAATTGCTGTTGATCGCTTTTCTGAAGAACACCAAAACATATTGGAAGCTACGATTCAAGAAAACTATACCTCAATACACCCAACAGTAAAGTGGCGTTTTTACGAAGCAGCTGAAAGATTCCATAGAGAATCATATGAAGCTAAAGAAAAGGTTAAAATTGAGGATATTATTTTTCCAGATGTACACCCTTTGTATGGTCAATCAGATATAAAAGGTTCTTCCATTGCTAGAAACACAGCTATTAAAGAAGATTTAACCACTCAACTCTCTTTAGCTATTTCCGTATTATTAGAGGCTTGTAAATTTGAAAGCCTCCCTATTTATAAAGAATTACGTTTTAGAGTTGAAGAATATTTATCAGAAGTAAAAAAAGGATTAAAAGCTGGTGATGAAATAGCTATTTTAGACTTCTTAAAACGTGAAATTTATCCTGTTTTTAATCATATAAAAATGGTTAATAATGATTTAAGCTCCTTGGTAGAGTCATACATAAATCGTTTAGACCCTAACTTACAAGTAGTATACGAAAAACGTAAAGCTTATGAAGATAGCGTTACTTTACTAAATGATAAATTGGCTTCTTTTATTGATGCCAGACAGGAAGAAGCACAACAAATGTTTCCTCATTATTTTGAACGTTATAAAACCGATGGTGTTGAGTATAACATGTATATAGGTCAGTCATTAACAAAAGAGAAAAAATATGACGACTTATATTTATATAACCTTAGGTTATGGCAATTACAAGTAATGTGTGAAATGGAGAATGTAGCCTTAAAAGCTGCTGAAAAAATGGAGCATAAACTTAGAGTAGCTTCGTTAATTTTAGTACATAGTAATCCATTAGCAATAAAGTTTAGAATGGATGAAAAACAGTTTGATGTTGATGGTGCATACAATATTCGTTACGAAATAATTAAAAAACGTATTGATAAAGCTCATATAAAAGGAACCGAAGAACGACTAACTGTTCCTGGTAAAATAGCCATTGTATACTCTCAAGACAAAGACGCTGAAGAGTATTACAAATACATTAAATATTTACAATCTAAAAACCTATTGGGTAACGTAGAAAAACTAGATATTGAAGATTTACAAGGTGTTTCAGGATTAAAAGCATTACGTGCAGAGGTTATCTACAACAAAAACTTTGAAACTCAAAAAACAATGACTATTGACGAGCTTATCCAAGAGTTTAAATAGTTATTATAATAACACAGAAACCACCTCTCCTACTTTTGACGCTTGTTCTTGCATATAAAATGCAATTGCAAAGGCTACTACACTTACTAAAATACCAATCATAAAAACGGTATATGTAATTCGTAGTAACTTATATTTTCTATTTAAAACTAACCCTAAGAAATATAAATCTTTTGTAAGAGAACCATACAGGTAATCACGGTCTTTCATCATTTCACTCATTGCCCAATCAAAATCTGGCAACTGCATTTGATGAAAATTTCCAAAAAACAATAAGTTTACTTTTTTATTTACCACATCTTCTTTGGTAAACTTCCCTTCGGTAACATTGGGTCTCGTTGCCAAAACTGATAACACGATTGATATTACTGTAAAAAACACAAAAACAATAGTAGGTGTTATCAAATAATGATTTGACGGATTATCTAATTTTGGAATTAATGTAGACAGTGTCATCGAAATAATAATTGCATTAACCGATAGTAAAATATTAGCCTTTGTATCTGCAATATCACTTAACGTAATATGGTTACGAAGCGCTACACGAAACATAGTTTCAATTCCTCTCTCCGGTAATTCAATCTTATTTTTTTTGTACGCTAATTCTTCTTTTTTCTGTTTTAGCTTAGCCGCTTCTTGTACTTCTTTTTGTTTTCTCTTTAAAAGCTGAGCTATATTTTTACTCTTCTGTTTTTCCCATAATTTAGAAGCCTTACTAGTATAAAAACGATGCTTTGTTAAAAAATCAAGATTAGAATCATCCCACTCAACAGTTTTTATCTTTTTCTCACATACTAATTCTCTCTCCTTTCGCAATAACTCGTTAAAATCTGTATAATTTTTACTTCCAACATGAGAACAATCAGCATCTCTCAACACTTTTTCTAGTTCAGTTTGAGGTTTAGCGCCCATTTTTGTTGAAGCTATCAATTTAGATACTTCGTCAATAATACCTTCTTCAACCTCTTTAGTTTTTAAGAAATCAGTAGCTATGTTTATGCTCTCCTCTTCATGGTTTTCAGGATTAACTGTATAACCAACATCATGAAACCATGCTGCTAAAGTTAAAATCTGTTGCTGTTCTTCTGAAAAGCTCTCCCCTTCTATTAACTCAAGTGATTTTTCTACCACTCGTTGAGTATGAGCTATATTATGATATACAAAGTTTTTATCTAATTTCTCACTTAGTAAATCAATTACAAACTGCTCTGTTTCTTGTATCAAACTATTCATGAAAAAGGTTTTTGCTAAAATAATAAATTATTAACCAGTATTAATTTTTAATAAAGTGATAAAAAAGTGTATTTTTAAAAGAGTTTTTTTACACAAAATGACACACGAACTTAAAGAAATTATAAGACAAGCCACCATAAATCAACAACAAGGCTTACAGAATGTTTTAGCAACGGTTGTAGATTTAGACGGCTCTTCTTATAGAAAACCAGGAGTTAGAATGCTACTTTCTTCTGACGGAAAAATAATTGGAGCTATTAGTGGAGGCTGTGTTGAAAAAGAAGTACAACGTAGAGCTCAATCGGTTTTTGAAAACAACAAACCTAAAGTAATAACCTATGATGGTCGTTATCGTTTAGGTTGTGAAGGAATATTATATGTTCTTTTAGAACCTTTTAATCTTTCAACTGATTTTATAGAAGCTTTCTCAGAAAACAACATTCGAAGAGAGTCGTATAACATTACATCTTTCTTTATAAAAGAAGATGAAGTATACGGGAATTTCGGTTCTATAATTCAATTTAACAACCAACAAAGGTTTTCTTTCAACAAAGATTTTTATTCTGAAAAAACAGACCATTTAACTACTTTTAAACAAACCTTACAACCACTATTTCGCCTGCTTATTATTGGTGGAGAACATGATGCTGTAAAACTATGTATGCAAGCAACTCAGTTAGGTTGGGAAGTTGATGTAGTTACCTCTATAAAAGACCCAAAAGAGTTAGCTAATTTTCCAGGTGCTAAATCGGTAGTTGCTCAAACTCCAGAAGTAATTCAGCTTTCTCATGTAAATATCAATACTGCAGTTGTTATTATGAATCATAATTTTACTTACGATTTACGTTGGTTGATTAAATTACAAGAACAAAACCCTGTTTACATTGGTATTTTAGGTGCTGCTAAACGACGAGAAAAACTATTTAACGAACTATTTGAATTTTCACCCGATATTACTGATGATTTTTTAGAAAAAATTCATACACCAGCTGGTTTAAACATTGGAGCTGAAACTCCTGAAGAAATTGCGTTATCAATCTTAGCAGAAATATTATCTGTAATTCGTAACAAAGAAGTATTTTCTCTAAAAAAAATTACTGGACGAATCCATAACTAATGCGATGCAAAAAACAGCAATTCTCATATTAGCTGCTGGAAGTGCTTCCCGAATGGGAAAAATGAAACAATTGCTTCCTTATAAAAACACAACGTTACTAGAATGGATAATTGAACAAGCTCTAAAATCAATAGTTAAAAATGTATTTTGTGTATTAGGAGCTAATAAGGATACTATTGAAAAAAAACTTGCTTCAAATACCATTAAAATCATTTATAACCCTAATTATAAAAACGGATTAAGTACTAGCATCGTAGCAGGTATTGATTTCTTACAAAAACATAACTTTGACAATGCCTTAATAATACTAGCAGATCAACCTCATGTTACTTCTGAGTACTTGAACTCGTTGATTGAAGCTTCAAAAAAGAACCCTTCTAAAATAATTGCCTCTAACTACCAAGGTAGTGTTGGAGTTCCTGCTATGTTTCCGAAAAAATATTTTAATGATTTGTTAAATCTAGAAGGTGATAAAGGAGCTAAGAATTTCCTATTAAAACATAACAGTAATGTTCTTAAAATTAATTCCCATCAAAACTTACTAGACATTGATACTCCTGAAGACTATCAGCATTTACTAAAGCAATAATTTTAGCTCAAAAAGCCTTATTTTTACATAACCAAAAAACAAAACATGAACTTAACCAAGTTTTGCATGTATCTAACTATAGCTGTTATAGTTAGTGGTTGTGCATCTTATAAAGCTAAGTACGCAGATAAAACTTCTCCAAGAACAATTCAAACAAATAAAGAATTGGTACACTCCTTTTATTTAATTGGAGATGCTGGTAATGCCGAAATGGGACAGACCACCTCTACTCTAAAATATTTCCAAGAAAAGTTAGCTAAAGCAACTAAAAATGCTACCACCATATTTTTAGGAGACAATATATATCCATACGGAATACCAAACAAAAACCATAAAGATAGAGCCTTAGCTGAACATCGTTTACAAACGCAAATTGATGCTTTGCAAGACTTTAAAGGAAAAACAATTTTTATTCCTGGAAACCATGACTGGTACAATGGTGTTGATGGCTTAAAGCGTCAAGAAAAAATGGTAGAGAAAGCGTTAGGTAAAAATTCGTTTTTACCTGAAGGAGGTTGCGGACTAGATAAAGTAAAGATTAATGATGACCTAACTTTAATTCTTATTGATAGCCGTTGGTTTATTATGGACTGGGATAAAGAGCCTAAAATGAACGATAATTGCGATATTAAAACTCGTGAACGTTTTATTCAAGAGCTATCTAGTTTGTTCAAAAAAAACAGGTATAAAAATGTTGTAGTCGCAGTGCATCATCCTTTATATAGCAATGGCCCTCATGGTGGAAGCTTTTCAGTAAAAGACCACATGAAACCAGCACCAATTTTAGGTACGTTGAAAAATGCACTACGCTCTCATGCAGGGATTCAAACTGATATTTTTAATAAAAACTACAGTGATTTTATTAATCAAATACAAGCTGTTTCTGATGATTTTACAAACAATATTGTATTTGTTTCTGGTCATGACCACAACTTACAATACATAGAACAAGACGGATTTAAACAAGTAATTAGTGGTTCTGGTTCAAAACAATCGGCAGCTTTAGTTGGTTATGGTGCACAATTTACTTACGGTAATCACGGGTATGCTAGATTGAATTATTACAAAGACGGTTCAGCTGTTATTGAATACTACGCTGCCAATACCAAAGACGGACATAAACTCTTATTTAGTAAAGAAATTGTAAAACCAAAACAAACAAAAAACTATTCAAACTTTCCTGAATACGAAGAGCACAAGAAGTTTATAGAAACCTCAATTTATCCTCCTGAAGCTACTGATGTTAGTGGTTTTCATAAATTTATGTGGGGAGATTTAAATAGAGACAAATACGGAAAAACAGTAAAAGTTCCTGTATTAGAATTAGAAAATGTTTTTGGAGGCTTAACTCCTATTCGACGAGGAGGTGGTAATCAAACAAATTCGTTACGATTAGAAAAACCTGAAGGAAAACAGTACGTATTACGCTCAATGGTAAAAGACGGAAGTCGTATTATGGGAGGTATTTTAAAAGGGACGTTTTTAGTTGATGTGGTTCAAGATATCTTTACAATGTCTCACCCATATGCTGCTTTTGTGCTTCCTGATATGGCAGACGCTGTAAATATTTATCATACCAATCCAAAGCTATATTACATGCCTAAACAACCTGCTTTAGGAAAACATAACGACATCTTTGGAGGGCAGTTATACCTATTAGAAGAACGACCTGCTGGAGACCGTAGTGAATTAGACAACTTCGGAAATTCAGATGATATAATTAGCACATTTGATGTGTTAGAAAAAATCAGGAAAAACGGTAAACATTCAATCGACCAAGAATGGGTTATTCGTTCGCGTTTGTTTGATATGGTAATTGGTGATTGGGATAGGCATGAAGACCAATGGCGTTGGGCTTCTTTTAAAACTGAAGAGGGTAAAAAATATTACCGTCCAATTCCTAGAGATAGAGACCAACCTTTTTCTAAGTTTGATGGAGTTATGATTCCTCTATTTCAGCAATTTGCGCCCTTAGTAAAGAACATGCAAACTTTTGATAACGATATCAAAAACATGAAATGGTACAATAACTATGCTCGCTTCTTTGATGCTGCCTTTTTAAATCAATTAACACTTGATGATTGGAATAAACAAGCTGAATATATTCAACAACATTTAACCGATGAAGTAATTGAAAAATCAATTCAACAATTACCAAAGGCTATTTACGATATTGATGGAAAAGAAACCATTGCTAAAATTAAGGCTAGAAGAGATCAATTAAAAGAAATTGCTAAACGTTACTACACCAAACTAAATAAAGTTGTACATGTAGTTGGTACTGATAAAGATGATAAATTTATCATCAAACGTTTAAATGATGAGGAAACTAGTGTTGTTGTTTTTAGAAAAGAAAATGAAATCTACAACCGTGTTTTCAAAACAAAAGAAACTAAAGAAATACAGATTTATGGTTTAAATGGAGATGATGAGTTTTTAATTTCTGGTGATGTACACGATGGAATTTTATTGCGAATTATAGGTGGTCAAAATCACGATGTGTATACCGATAAATCATCCGTTGCAGGTTGGGGAAAGAAAACTAAAATATACGATTTTAAATCAAAGAAAAATACGATAAATCCAAGTTCTGAAACTGCGGATTTACGTTCGGATAGTTATTTAAAAAACACCTACGACGCACACGACATCAACAACAATACAACTATTGTTTTCCCTAGCTTAGGAAGCAACCCAGATGATGGTTTCTTTTTTGGTGCTTCGGTAACGTATACACAACAAGGATTCAAAAAACGTCCTTTTGCTAACCAACATATTTTAGCAGCAAACTATTACTCTGCTACTGGTGGTTACGATTTAGAGTACAATGGTGAATTCACTGAACTAATTGGTAACTGGAGCTTGCATTTACGTGCTAAAGCTACTAGTGATAATTATTCTTTTAATTTCTTTGGGTGGGGTAACGAAAGTGTTTACGATCAAACTTTTGATTTAGATTACTACCGTGTTAAAAAAGAAGAACTTAGTTTTTCTCCTTCGTTATTAAAAAGATTACGAGGTGGAAGCATTTTTAAAATTTCAGGAATTATTGAGTCGATAGAAGTTGAAGACACTCCTAATCGATTTATCAATAATTTTGATAACCAGCCTACAGCTATTTTTGATACCAATTATTTTTGGGGTGGTGAGTTTAACTTTAATCACAACCGTGTAGACAATAGAAGTTTCCCTACCAAAGGGATGAATTTCGATTTAGCTGTTGGAGCTAAAGCCAACTTAGAAGATTTCGACAGGCGTTTTGGTTACATTAAGAGTTCTTTAGCTATGTATCAAAACCTAGTGTTCAACCGTTCATTAGTTTTTGCTTCTGAAGTAGGGACTCAAATCAATGTAGGAAATCGTTTTGAAGTTTACCAAGCGGCTACTTTAGGTGGTGAACGTAGTTTACGTGGATTTAATAGAGAACGTTTTTCTGGTACACAAAGTTTTTATCACAGTAACGATTTACGTTTGCGTTTCGGACGCATTCGTACAGGAATTATTCCTATGAAAATTGGTATTACTGGCGGATTTGATTATGGTCGTGTATGGTCTCCGTATTCTCCAAACTCAAAGAAATGGCATACCAGTTATGGTGGTTCTTTATGGTTAAGTGGCATCGACTTATTCACTGCTAATATTTCATACTTTAAAGGAAACTCACAAGAAGACAGAGTAGCTTTAAGTATTGGTTTTTCTTTTTAATTCTTAAAAAATATGACACAACAAATTGTATTAATTACAGGCGCTTTATTTGGTATGTTCGCTGTAATATTTGGTGCTTTTGGAGCACATGCTTTAAAGAAAGTTTTAAATGAAGAGCAATTAAAATCATTTGAAACAGGTGTAAAATATCAAATGTACCACGCATTGGTTTTGTTATTTGTTGGAAGTTATTTTGACGCTCCTAGTTCGGCAATATATTACGCTTTTGTAGTTGGAATTATACTTTTTTCCTTTAGTATTTATGGCTTGGTATTATCAGATGCAAAAGGTAAAAAAATGAAGTTTTTAGGTCCCATTACTCCTTTAGGAGGTTTGCTACTAATTGTTGGGTGGGCACTTTTAATATATAACATAAGCCAAACCATACACGGTTAATATGTATGGTTTAGCTAACATGGATAAACAAAAATCATATTGTTAGTCAACACCCTGAGCGTCGCTAATGATTCTATCAATAAATTCAGTTTTTATATATAATTGTCTTGCTAAGTTGTAGAGCACATCAACTTCAGAAGCGTCTATACTTCCATCAGCATAAGAAATAATAGATAAATCTCTTAGAATATTTAGTTTTTGCATTACAGAAATTACAATATCTAACTCTTTGGCTAGCGCCATAATCTCATCAATAATATCTTGCTCTGTTAACCCTTTAATGGTTAACATACATTGAGCAAAAACCGATGGTGACACAACACTACTCAATGCTTGTATTTCAGAATCATCCACAACACCATCTGCCTTTGAAATCATATAACCTCCTAAGAACATAAAGCGTTGAATTTTTTCTGAGTGTTCAGTTTCTTTTCCTAAATCTTCTGGCTCCATCAACGACATAATTCGCTGTATTTCTAACTCCATTGCCTCCTCTGTTATTTCTCCATTAATTGCTGGATTAAATAACTCATATGTCTTACTCTTATTAAACAACTCTAATGCTTTAATACGAAGTGGACTGAATGGGTGACTACTGTACCAATCTGAAGGATCGTGCGTGTCGTCATTTAAAACTTCTTCTAAATCTGAAAATTGATTAATGTATTCGTTCAATTTAAAATCTAAAGAATTAGAAGTTACTCCCGATGATAGCTTAAAGAATGTTCTTGCAGCTGCTTCAAAACTCTTACAACATAATAAACCTGCTCTATCGGCACTAATTTCAGCGTTACGATTCCATGCATATAACTTCATGGCATGAATTGGCGCCAAGTCGTTTGCTCCTTCGTCTAAAATATGTTTTACTGGATAATTAAAGTGCTCGAATAATACATGCCCAATTTCATGTCCAATAACAAAAGCTAATTCGTCTTTTGTAAAACGCTCTAAAATTCCTGAAGTTAAAATGATGTATAATTTATCTTCATCTGGTGGATAACATGAAGCGTTGAATTTATCTTCTTGATACACGAAAAACTCAATATCTGCTTTTAGTTTCAATACCTCTTTACAATGATTTCCAATTTCATGAAGTACAGGAGCTAACATTTTTGTTAATCTTAAACTTGACTTTAACAGGTGTCTTCTCGACTTGAAAACGGGGTTATTTTCCTTTATTCTTTCCAAGGTTTTTTGAATCAACTCATCTTCTTGAAACTTTAAAACATAATCTCGATCACCGTCATAAACCAAAGCATTTAAATCAATTTCAGCTCTAGAATTATCGTATACCTCTTGAATGTTTTCAGTAATATTTTTAAGATTTAACTCGTTAATTTCTTCAATACGTTTTGTGTATTGTTCTGCTAATTCTTTTGCTATATTTTGAAAATGAACACTTGCTTGATGGATTAAATCGTTGTCACCATTTTGTTGAGCAAGATTCAAATCTTCCATCATTTTATTTTGCGCTTGAGTTAACGCTTCTTGATGCTCTTTTTCTAATTCTGATAATGTGGTAGATTGGTACATACTTTTTTCTTTTTTAAGCTCCTACTGGAACTGTTGAGTTAGACAGTTTTAGTAATCTTCCTTTTAGGTCAAAAATTCCTAAAATTTGATCCTCTCCTTTTTTCGCAACGATATTGTTTCCTGATACCTCAACCTCATATCCTTTTTGAACTAAATAGCAAAACAATGCGTGCTTATGTTCAAAGTCCATACGAGTTGTTGTTTTTGAAAAATGTGAACAAATTAAAGCCGGAATATTTATCTCTTTTTCATCCACTACATCAGTATATAGCAATACATATACAGTTAGCCCTTTAAAAGGCAATGGAGCATAGCAACTTGCCTGATTTACCCCAGTTGCTACAAATGAGAAGTAATGACCAGGATCGTGTTCTGTTTCTATTTTTGATGAAAGTAAATCTTCTATCCCATGTCTCTCTCCTAGAGCTTTCATTTGTAATGAAGCTTCTAAAAATTGTTCTGGAATACCACTTTGTTTATTTGCCCATGCCCACAACCATGATTGCTCATTATGAGAATATGTTCCTAATACTTGCATTTTAAAGGTAAGATCTCCATAAGTTACCGTTCCTTGAAGCATATCACAAGTCCAAGGTAAATCTTCAACTATATCAGCTAAGTTATCTTGCTTTTCAAAAGCTAAAGCTACATATTGATTGTGCAACTGAGGCAAACTTAATTTTATAGTGTTATCTACCTTTCCTCCTGCAATATTATTTGGGTTTTCATTACTTTCAACACTAGCTTCGCTTCCTGCAAATTCTTCTAAATGAGTTTCTAAAAGATGTACAATTCTTTCTGTTTTCTCTTCCACCTTATCAGCATTCATAATTGGGCTGTGATTAATGGTTAAAATACCATCTACAAAAGTGATTGCTCTTTCTAAATTATGCTCGTTGTTTTCATTAACAATCTTTACTTCTTTTAATCCATTTTTTAGCAACTCCCCTCCAATTTCATCAATATTAACTGCTTTAATAGCTTCAATTAACGGTTGAAAATATATTTTTGGAAACGTATCATTGTAAAGGTGTGAAAACTTATCTTCTACCAGTGTATCCCATGCTATGTTTAGTGATACGTTAAACCCTGCCTTATTGTTTATTACCGTTTCTAATGCTGGAAATGATTCGTTTTTAAACGTTTGAACTGCTCTTTTTTCTTTAAGACCCATTTTTTAATAATTTTATTATTCTACAATACTTTTTCTATCTTTTCAATAAAAAGATTCTCTAATTCTTTTGGCAATACTTTAGTAATTTCAATACCAATTTTTAAAACATTTCCTTCTTTACTTACTTGTAATGTTTCTGTGTTAGTAATAACAACAGCTTCTATCTCTTTCCATGCTGCTAACCCCATTTCATCCTCTATTATTAACTGTTTTGCTTTTAATAAGCTTGCAATAACATCTTTACAATTTAATCGAGCGTTTGCTTCTTGTAATGCTGGTTTTTCAAATGATAAATTAATCGTTGCCTCTAACAAAGGCTCTTGCTCAAGAGTCCATCTTCTTAATTGTAAAACACTTATGGGATCTTCTCCTAAAGGACGGCTAATATTTCCTTTCGATAATGAAACCGCTATTTTTTTAGGATGCTTAATTCGTAAAACAGATACCTCTTGAAGATCGAAAAACAACACTTCTTGTTCTTCGGTTTTCATACACACAAATGTTTGATATTCTTCTTTGGTGATGTCTACTATAAAGCCTTTTACATAAAGTCCGTTTTTTAGTGATAAAGCAATTTTTAATTGCTTTTTTTCTCTAAACAGACCCTGAATTATAGCTGCTGGTGATTGCGCTTTAAATTGATTGATATAATCTGTTTCCATAGCAATTTTTATTTTTTAGTATGAATTACTAGACTATAAGTTGTTTTCTAATAAATCAACAAGTGCATCTGTTCTGTCTTGAACTTTATCTGCATTTAAAATTGGACTATGATTTACTTGTAAAACTCCTTCTTCAAAGGTGTAAGCATGCGTTGGGTTGTGATGATCGTCTTTATTGGTAATAACCACTTTTTTTAACGATTCTGTCAATGCTTCTTTCCCCATATCATCTGTAGTTATGGCAGAAAAAGCATCAATAAGTGGTTGGAAGTAAATTTTAGGATAACTATCATCATATAAGTGTAAAAACTTATCTTCAAACATGGTTTCCCACTCTACATCAATTGTTACATCAAAACCTGCTGCGTCGTTTATTTGTTGTTTTAAAGCAGGGTATTTTTCTTCTTGAAAAGTTTTTGTGAATCTTTTTTCTTTAAGTCCCATATGATTGTTTTTTTAAGGTTATTTTCTATTATTCACCTCAAAACTACATGGAACTTTAGCGCTATTTTAATGAGTTTTATATGTGTTACTTTTTATTTTGTATTCGTATTAAAATTCTCTAAAAACTGTTTTAAATATGTTTTCTTTCTTGATGATAAAGGAATTTTCTCGCCACTTGATAACTTAACTGTATTGGCACTTACTGAAGCTAAATATTTTATATTAATTAAGTGAGATTGGTGTACTCTAGCAAAGGCGTGTGTGCTTAAAATATTTTCGTAATACTTTAAGTTTCTAGCACTCATTATTTTTTTATCTGTAGTATAAAAAAACGTATAACTTCCGTCTGATTGGCAACGTACAATATCATCTACATGTAAAAAATGTTGCTCTTCGGTAGTTTTAATAAGCAATGTTTTTTGAGCCTCTTTTTTATCAAACTCGTTTATTTTGCTTAGTGCTTGCGTGTACTTTTTCTCTTTTTCAAAGTCCGCTCTAAAACGCTCTATACAAGCATTTAATTCGTCAGAATCTATAGGTTTTAATAAATAATCTACCGTATCAAACTTAATAGCTTTTATTGCAAATTCATCGTACGCTGTGGTAAATATCATTTTAAAGTTTATGGTTTCTAAGGCCTCTAATATTTGAAAAGCATTTCCTCCAATCAACTCAATATCTATAAACACCAAGTCTAAATTATTATTACTTAAAAAATCTATAGCTTCATCTACATTATCAATTTTAGCTACAATTTCTACATCTTTTTGTGTGTATTGCAACAGTTTTGTTAATGTGTTTAGTGCATTAAACTCATCTTCTATTATAGCAGCTTTTATCATTTTATAACTTTAATTTAAATATAACTTTTGTTCCTGATGGGTTTCCATCCTTATCGTGTAAATCTTCTATTGTAAAAGATTTTTCTTCTCCTTTATTTCTTATCTGTAGTCTTTCAATAAAAATATCGGTAGCGTGTAAATCTTTTGCTATTTTTTCTTGACTCTTTTTTTGCTTCCTTCCTACTCCATTATCTTCAATTTCAAAAAAAAGTTCATTTGCTGTTTTTCGAATGTTTAAGTTCAATATTCCTCCTGATTTCTTTTCTTTTAAGCCATATTCAATAGCATTTTCAACAAAAGGTTGTAACAACATAGGAGGTACTTTTAATTGTTTTGTATCACAGTTTTCAGAAATATGTATATGATAACTAAAACTATTATTAAAACGTAGCTGCTGTGTATCTATGTAGTTAGAAATCATAGCTAACTCTTCTTTTAAGCTAATTTCTTCTTTTCGAACATAATCAAAATTTTGTCGAATGAGTTTTGAAAACTTAGCTATATAGTTTGAAGATTTTACCGGGTTTCCTTCTAAAGTTATATTTTGAATCGCCGCTAAGGTGTTGAATATAAAATGCGGATTCATTTGAGCTCTTAGCAAACGTTGTTCTAATTTTGAAGCTTTATTAGCCGCTCTTAGTTTATTATTATATCCAAAAAACAATGCTATAATTAAAATAAGTACCAACGATACAATTACACTAATTCCTAACCACCAATTTTGTTTGTTTATTTCTTTTTGATGGGTTAATGCTATTTCTTTTTCTTTAATTTTATAGTTTACATTAGCAAAATGAAGAAGTTTTTGGTTTTGCTTTTTACTCTTAACCACTTCTATACTATCTCGTATTATTTGATGGTTTAGGGCTTTTTGGTACTGCTTTTTAAGAATTGCTATTGATATTAGCTTATCTCGTATTTCTAATTCTTCTGAAAGGTTGTTTTTACTCTTATAGATTGACATTGCTTTGTTGTAATTCACCTCTGCCGAATCTAATTTATTGGTTACTAAAAAAAGGGTTCCTAAACCTTTGTATGGAGCTCCATTAATTGTTTTTATCTTTTGATTAAGCTTTGCTGCTCCTCGTAAAAACTTCTCTGCTTCGTCAAAACGTTTTACTTCCAAGTATGTGTACCCAATGTTATTAAAAACGCTTACAATAGTTTTTGGATCTTTAGCCGATTTACCTATAGCCAATGCTTCTGAAAATTGTTCTAGGGCTTTATTATATTCTTTTAACATTAAATAAACCCCTGCAATATTACTTTTAATTGCTATAATTGAATTAGGGTCGTTTGGGTCTGTAAACAATTCCTCTGACCTTTTTATATAAAACAATGCTTTTTGGTAGTCTTTTAATATAAAGTGAAGATTAAATAACTGGTTATTTGCCTTTCCTTGTAGTCTGCTATTCTCTATTTTTTTACCTATTTCTAAAGCCTCTAATGCATACTTTTGTGCATCTTCTAATTCGTTTAGCTTCATACAGGCGGCGCTTAGTGTTATTAAACTTCTACCCTTATTATAATCATCTTTAAGTTTTGTAAATAACTTATAGGTTTCTAAGTGTACATTTTTTGCTTCTATTAACTTATCGTTCAGGTAAAATAGCTCTCCTTTGCTAAACAATAGTAAAGCCCTGTTTTTAGAATTTTGTTTCTTTTCTAATAAACTATCTATTTTTCTTAGCCCTTCTTTAGGCTTTTGTTGAGAAATGCTATCTATAGCAAATAAATATTCTTGTAAGTCTTTATCTATATTATCTCTCGTACAGGCGGTAAAAATAAAATAAGTGCATACAATATATATAAAGTAACTCTTCTTAAACAATGGCATTTTTCGTAATTAATTAGCCAACTAAAATAATTATATATTTTCATTTCACCTCCATATCCAGCACTTTAACAAAACGTTTATAAAATGATAGTATACGATTATAAAACACCTAAAAGCAAACACCTAATTTCTAAGATATTTGACTAAAAAATTAAATTATACTAATGAGTACAGTTGAAACTATAGAAGAAGTTATTAAAACAGGATCTTGTAATTTAACGAGTTTTGAAAAGATTGAGGAAATTTCTAAACCAAAGGTTAGTATTGATGGGGCTTATCTTTTAATTTATAATTGGCCAGACGATCCTAGCGGTGCTAACACTACTATTCATGTTGACCTTACCTATTTATTTATACATAACGACCAAGAATACAAAGCTGTAACAAGAACCCAATTTTATGATTTTGATGTTGCTAAGTTTGAAAACTTACCTAAAAATTACTTTATAACTGAATATCATAAATTAGTAGAGCAAGCTTTGATATTATCTAAGCAAAAAATAGAAGAAAAAATTGAAGAGCCTTTAAGCTCTATTATTCCGTTTAGTTTTAACCGAGACGATAGTATTTTGTTAGCTATAAATGCAGGTTATTCTAGGCAAATAGATTACGTATAAGCACCAAAATTAGGTGTTGATGATTCCCCTAACTCTCTCAGTTATCAATGTACATACATTGGTAACTGTTTTTTAGTTTTTTATCACAAATTCGTACAGTCTACTGCTTCCTGTTTTATCAGCTTCATCTGTTATATAAAGAGTTGTTTCATCTTTAAAAGTAACACCTTCTTTTTGAGATATATGATTGAATGTGTGTTCTTTTACGTCTCCACTAAAAAAATCATCTCCGTTAAAATTGGTAAATACTAATACAGATTGATGTGTTAGCAAAACCACTTTTTGTTTATCTGGTGATATTGCTGCTGCCGTTATTGCACAATGAACATCACCACAGTTTACATACTCTGATATATACTGAGCTGTATAATCACCTTTTGTAGCTGGAACTTTGTACAGCATTGTTTTTCCGTACTTATTTTTAACCCTGCTTTTTGTAAAAATATAGAGAGCACCATCTTTATAGATTAAAGATTCTGCATCAAAAAAACGGTCTTTCTTTTTTGGCGGAAACTTGGTTTGATTAGGATATGAAAACTTTATTTTTTCAACCTCAACATCACCTCCATTCAGCAAATCTTTTTCCTTAATTTTTAAAATTACTAAGTTCTTTCTTTTGTTATTATTGTTTCCAAAATCTGCGATGTAAATGTTTCCATTGTTATCAGAAGTTATGTCTTCCCAATCGTGGTTTTTTACTGATAATACTCTTTTTTGTAATACCTTACCTTGGGTACTAACTTTAAATACTTTAGCTGCATTACCACTATCGTTATGCATCCATAGCATTTTTAAATCATGGCTTTTCTCTACTCCTGAAACTTCCTTTAAATCTTCCGATAAATAAGACACTAACTTAAGCTGCCCATAATTGGTACAACTCGTAATTAACAAAATGGTTAATAATAAGAGTATTAGCTTTTTCATGTTAGAAATTTTATACCTGTAAAAATAAAAAGATTTAAGTTAAAGTTCCTTCTTCAATCGGAAACACCTCAACCCTTTATAACACAGAAACTCCTTTAACAAAAACAACGCTATTTAGAAAAAAATTAAACTTTTTTTGATTTATAAACTTTCTATCTATACATTTGAGACATCGAAAAAGCATACACTTAAAAAATTGCTAACGTGCTTTTTTGAAAAATTGTAATCCAAAAAAATACAATACTCCCCCTCTGCTATAAATACTTGTAGCAGTTATTGCTATATCCATGTTTTAGCTATGTAAAGACGTGGAAAAAAAAGAAAATAATAAACCATGAAAGAAAACATTGAGTTAGAAAAATTTCAAGAGGACGCCTATAATGATAATATAGGTACTTATAAATTTGAAATAAAAGGACCGGACGGAAAAACCAACATTAGTTCTGACTTACAAGCTAAGAAACAAGGAATTGAATTACACTTTTTAAGATACGGAGTTTTTAATCCATTTCCCTACTATATACAAGACAACAAGTTTGTTAGAGCCCCTGATATTGAAGTTGAAGTTGAGCCACACAATAAGAATGACAAAAAAACAATTGATTATAAACTTAGTGAAGTTGTTGTAACCGCTAAACGAGATAGTGCCAATCCTTCAAGTTTAGCTCCAAAACTAACCCATAGTCGTTACGAAAGAACAAGTTTAAGACATGGTTATTTATATATTTTGCATGACGAGGAACCTAAAAAATGGCTTGAATACGAAATAGATACAAGTGGTCTTTTAAATCCTATCTATTGGAAAGACAACAAAGAAAATGGAGAATACAACGATATACGAGACGCTACAAACACCTCAAGTAGAGAAACTTATATTGTAGCACCAGATTCTGTAATTTGGGTAGCCTATTCTCATGTGCAATGGTCTATGCAACAATTAGAACAAATAGCCTCTTCGCCAGAAGAAAACGAACGAATGATAAAAGTTGAGTGCAAAGGCTACGAAAAAGGCAAAGAATTAAAAAAAGCAGAAGTTATACACGACCGTCCCTATCATTCTTTTATTGCTGTGTTTGATTACAAACACTTTCCAGAAGCTACTAGACTAGAAGAAAAGCTAAAAACCATTCATGCTGTTGAGAATGCCGACGACCCTAATAATGAAAATACGTTATTAGAGGATATGTTTATTACACTTCCAGACCCTGTTGGCTGCGCCTATGACCTCGCAGATATCATTTTTTATAAACTAGATTATTTACGCTCTATGGTAGAGTGTTTAGCTACCTCTGTACACCATATGGATTTATATAAGCACAAGTTAGGGCTCATAGACTATGGAGAAATACAAAGTGATGAAATTTCTAAAGAGGAGGCAGAAGAACTAAAATACATCTTCTCAATTGCCTTAACCACCTATAAATTTGTTTACAATAACCCTGAATTAAAAGAAGACTATACACGTAAAAGAGGAGAGTGGTATTTAAACCATGGTATATCGCACGATAAATTGGACCACATACTCGCTATTGAAGAACGCAAACGTATTCGTAAAGTAATAAACGGATTTAGAAACGATTTAGGAAACCTCTTAAAAAGCGAATACTACAAAACCGCTATTGACGTTTGTTATGAAAATAACCCTACCCCATTAGCTAGTATAGAGGGTAAAAATGTAATTTCAGACCACTTATTGTGTTTGGCACATTACCCCGAAATGATAGACAGGCAATTACTACCCGAAAGTGAGTACAAACCGTATGAAGATACTTGGGTAAAAGAAATTATAAAAACCAGTAAAGGTGAAAGTTCTTTAAAACATATAAACGATGTACTCTTCTACCCAATTGAAGTTACCGATTTAGAAAAACAAGACACCAAAGACTGGAAATACATAGTTAAGTTTGAAAAAAAATTATTTAGTCACTTTCAAAAAGTGAGTAAAACCTACATTGGCTTTGGTAAAGCAATAAAAGTTGAACTATATAGAAAACAATTTGATTTAATAACACGTACTAACAACGGAGTTAAAGAAACTCACTTAGTTACAGCAGGTAAAAATTTAATTTATAAAGAGTTTTTAAAAGACTTTGAAAAAGTTAAGAAAAACATAGCTTCTAAACACCCGCAACACAAACGTATTGATGCTATAAAACACGCCAAAGTACCCGTTACCTATTGGTTATTGGTAGAAGAGCAGTTTAAAGGAGAAATAGACGCTAAAATGGCAACTGCCAAAACAAACCCTGAAAAACTATCCATACATATTAGAAACGGTAAAAAACTCCCCTATGCCCACAAGTTAGAAAGCATTATAGAAAGCCAACAATTTAGAAGCGCCTTATTAGTTTTTGAAATGTTTTCGTTAGCTCAACAAGTCAACGAGATGACAAATAAGAAAGGGGATTTAAATACAATGGATTATATAAAATCTGTTGGTGTTGGTATAAAAGTGATTTCAGCAGGGTTAAACCTAGCCGAAAGTATATCTAACGATATTGCCCAACAAAAAATCAAAACCTTTGTCACTACACAACCTAGGGCTACCGCAACAGAGGTAAAAGATGTTATCAAAGAAATAAATAAAAAATCTTTTGCTACAAGAGGCGAATGGGCAATCAAACTAGCCAAAGGAGCTGCTTCAACTTATACTTTAATTGCCACCATTGAAGATGTAAACAAAAGTTTAGCAAAAGCTGACAACGATGCCGCCTTAGCCTATAGTGGTGCCGCGGTGCTTTCAGCAGTATCTTTACTAGAAACCTTCGGATTAATTTCGTTAACAGGAGTCCCTGGTTTAATTGTGGGAGGATTAGGGTTAGCCTTTTACGGATTAGCATATTATTTAACCGATGATGAGTTAGAAACTTTTTTTAAGTTTTTTCCGTTTAGTAGCAAAACCTATATGAAAGATCCAAGTTATTACAATCCTTATTACAATGCACGCTTAATGTACCGAGGCAAAGAAAAATTAATTAACCCTTATAAAAAAGAGTACTTATCATCAAGTTTTGATGAAAGCTATAAAAGTGTGTATGTACGCTTACTAAATTTAATAGTTGGTAGTGCTATTACCATGGAGGCAAGCAGCATACGAAGGCCTACTTCTCCTAAAAGTACTATACCTCGTCCTCGTATTTCTGCAGCTAACCAAGACATGTATAAAAACTGGATAGATACCAATGCTACCCTTTGGAATAACCTAGCTATTGATATTTCGTTTGGGTCGTTTTTTAACAATCCAAACGGACTAACCTACGAGCTTTATTTGGTACAATACAATGACCCTTTATTAGGTAATAAAAGCTACAAGTTACCTAAACATTGTTACGATACCATAGTTACGGCACCCTCTACAGTTGATGACAAACCAAAGTTTAAAGAACAATCGTTACGCAACGGAAACATGGATGCTTCATTTAAACAATTTCACATTTGGGTACGTGTGCCTAAATACTTACAAGTAAAACACCAACTGGCTGCCAATAATATCGTTAAGCAAGAATACGAAGGAAATAAAATATACCTAAACAAGTACTCGCATATTGCTGTATTATGTAAGTATACTGATGCACAAATAAAATTACCTTTACACCCAAAAGATAAACAAGGCTATTTATGGAATATCATGCCTTTGGTAATAGACAATAAAAAAGAAGAGGAATACATTACCTTTAGAAACATCAAAGCAGGCAAAGCAACCATTATTGAAGATAAATCATTATTCTTCTGTAGATTTCCTTTACAACATTAAAATGATATTATGAGTTTTTTTAAAGCCAAACCCCTACCACATGAAATACTTTGCGACCCAGAAATTTTTTTTGATTGGGAAGTTATTCCTGGTAAGGCAAGAAAAGTACAAGAAATTAACGATGAATATTTTGTATTAAACATCGCAAGAGGCTTGACTTTTTCTAAAATCTTTACTTTCTATTTTGGGGGAGGAGTATTATTATTTTTATTTTTATTACAATTCTTAATAAAAAAACCTACACCATTACATGTTTACTTAATAGCCTTACCATTCATTATCATAGGTTTATTTCATTTAGCAGTATATTATTACAACCCACATAAAGAACTGGTACTTGATAGAATGAATGGCACCATAAGTTACCCTCATTTATTTTTTAGTAGAAAGCAAGAAACCGTGCCCTTTTGGTTAGTTACAGTATATAAAAATTTACAAACAGGAGGAGATTTTGCTCCTACAGGGTATAGTTTAATTTTACGTGACCGCAAACAAAATTTCACTTGGACACTAGCTAATAGAGAAGTAGAAAGTTATTGGAGCTTTATGGTATGGTATATGGATAAAAACAGACCCTTACCGGATGGTAAAATTTTTAATCCATACAGGCAAGCCGATTTTGATCGTAGATTAAAAGAAGGCTTTCCAAAACCTTTATACCCTAGCTTTATACCAACCGATGAACACACACCAGAACAACAGGCTATGCGTAGGCGTATGGCTGGGTGGTAAAAACTAATTAAGACACTATGAGTTTTTTTAAAGCCAAACCCCTACCACATGAAATACTTTGCGACCCAGAAATTTTTTTTGATTGGGAAGTTATTCCTGGTAAGGCTCAAAAAGTACAAGAAATTAACGATGATTATTTTGTATTAAATATGTCAAGAGGTTTTAGTTTGTTTAAAATATATACATTCTTTGTTGGAGGTTCTGTAATGCTAATAATTCTTTTATTACAACTAATAGGAAAAAATGGGGGGGGGGGGGATTACTTGGGTTGACTATCTTTTGTTTACATCCCCTTTTATTATCATAGGATTATTTCATTTAACGATATATTATTACAACCCACATAAAGAATTGGTATTAGACAGAATGAACGGCACTATAAGTTACCCCCGTTTATTTTTTAGTAGAAAACAAGAAACCGTACCCTTTTGGTTGGTTACGGTCTATAAAAGTTTAGATACTGGAGGTGATTTTGCTCCGACAGGCTTTAGTTTAGTATTACGTGACCGTAAACAAGACTTTGCTTGGACACTAGCTAATAGAGAAGTAGAAAGTTATTGGAGTTTTATGGTATGGTATATGGATAAAAACAGACCCTTACCGGATGGTAAAATTTTTAATCCATACAGGCAAGCCGATTTTGACCGTAGATTAAAAGAAGGCTTTCCACAACCTTTATACCCTAGCTTTATACCAACCGATGAACACACACCAGAACAACAAGCTATGCGTAGGCGTTTGGCGGGATGGTAAAATAAAAAATTACATACGAATTATAAAAAAATGAGAAAGATGAAAAAAAGTGTTTTAATTATTGTTTTAATGTTTTTAAGTTGTAGCAAGGCTATTGACAAAAAATATCAAGAAGATAGTGAATTTGAAAACTTAATGGAAATAAAAAAAGATATAACATATGAGGATTATAAAATACTTAAATGGCAATTATATTTTTTAAAGTCTAAAAACAGTAACATTAAAAAAACATATGCAAAAATTTTATCTGAAGGGCAAGTCAGATGGAATGACACTCTAAAGAAACGAGAAAAGAACCGTAAAGAGAAACAGGAACGATTAGATCAAGAACATAAAAAAGAACAAGAGCGAATAAAACAAGAGCAAGAAGAATTTAAAAAAGAGTTAACAGCTAAAATATGTAATCGTAAATGGGGAATTTATTATTACAAACCTGATCATATAGAAATTAATCCAGACCTCGAAGAAAGTAGTAAAAAAATTGCTGAAACTGCATTCAAATGGAACCCTAAACACAACTGGATACTATTTAAAGAAGATGGAACTTGTACAGTTAAAGATATCGAATCAAATAACACATATACAAAAAGGTGGCATATAACAGACCGTGGAATTTTTCTTCCTAGTGGCTGGCAATATGAAAGAACAAGGATGTCAATGTCTGAGATTACTTTGGAAATTATAAATCTAAATAACACAAATTTTGACGTAATAGAAATAGAAATCTTTAATGGTCTTGTTTTTAAAAGTGAAATGAAAATGAAAAAAATAAAATAGCATTGAGTTTTTTTAAAGCCAAACCCCTACCACATGAAATAGTTGACTACCCTATTACCCAATTTGCAGAAGACTTACAACCTAATAAAGCTCAGAAAATACAAGAAGCTAATGACGAATATTATGTGTTAAATATCGCAAGAGGCTTATCTTTTTTTAGAATCTTTACTTTTTGGTTTGGAGGGGGAGGGCTTTTATTTTTATTTTTAATTCAGTTTATAATAAAGAAGCCTACACCGTTACACATTTATTTAATTCCTTCTCCTTTTATTATACTAGGGCTATTTCATTTAGCGGTATATTATTACAATCCAAATAAAGAATTGGTGTTAGATAGAATGAACGGTACCATAAGTTATCCGCGTTTATTTTTTAGCAGAAAGCAAGAAACCGTACCCTTTTGGTTGGTTACGGTCTATAAAAGTTTAGATACTGGAGGAGATTTTGCTCCTACAGGCTTTAGTTTGGTATTACGTGACCGTAAACAAGATTTTGCTTGGACATTAGCTAATAGAGACGTAGAACGTTATTGGAGTTTTATGGTATGGTATATGGATAAAAACAGACCCTTACCCCTTGGAGAGGTTTTCGATCCATATAGACAAGCCGATTTTGACCGTAGATTAAAAGAAGGTTTTCCAAAACATTTATACCCTAGCTTTATACCAACCGATGAACATACACCAGAACAACAGGCTATGCGAAGACGTATGGCAGAGTGGTAAAAACTAATTAAGACAGCATGAGTTTTTTTAAAGCCACCCCCTTACCACATGAAATAGTTGACTACCCTATTACCCAATTCAAATTTAATTTACACCCCAATAAAGCTGAAAAAATACAAGAAGCCAACGACGAATATTTTGTCCTAAACATGGCAAGAGGTTTATTTTTATTTAGAATGTTTACTTTTTATTTTGGAGGAGGAATATTATTGTTATTTTTCTTAATTCAGTTTATAATAAAGAAACCTACGCCACTACACATTTATTTAATTCCTTTACCTTTTATTATACTAGGTTTATTTCATTTAGCGGTGTATTATTATAACCCACATAAAGAATTGGTGTTAGATAGAATGAATGGTACCATAAGTTACCCCCGTTTATTTTTTAGCAAAAAACAAGAAACTGTACCTTTTTGGTTAGTTACAGTATATAAAAATTTACAAACAGGAGGAGATTTTACACCTATGGGGTATAATTTAATATTACGTGATCGTAAACAAGATTTTACTTGGACTCTTGCATATAATAGATGTGAACGTTATTGGAGCTTTATGGTATGGTATATGGACAAAAACAGACCACTCCCTTTTGGCGATGTTTTCCATCCATATAGGCAAGCCGATTTTGATCGTAGATTAAAAGAAGGCTTTCCTAAACCTTTATACCCAAGCTTTGTACCAACCGATGAACACACACCAGAACAGCAAGCTATGCGTAGGCGTTTGGCGGGATGGTAGCTTTTATACAAGAATATACCCTCATAAAAACCTCAGCGAAGCTCGTTGAACAATCCTCAACACAACGAAACCATCAGCGAAGCTCGCTGAACGTTCCTCAACACAACGAAACCATCAGCGAAGTTCGTTGAACGTTCCTCAATACAACGAAACCATCAGCGAAGCTCGCTGAACATTCCTCAACATAACAAAACCATCAGCGAAGCTCGCTGAACGTTCCTTTAAATAACAAAATTCTCCATAAGTATCTTCACAACCTACTTAGTAGGCAAACTTTAACAATTGTTAACTTTTTTAGAAACTTTTATACTCTTAAATTGCTAATGCTATGAAAGTTACCAAATCACTTTCTATAAATATTTAGTATTAATTTAAAAAATTAGCTTATGAACAGTCCGTATTTAAATCGGTATCGTAACGGTGAATATCTACAATACATGAAAGATATTTTACAACTTGTAAACTTACAAGATGTTGATGCGTTAGCATTAACAAACCCCACTAACGAATTAACAACTATTGTTAATCGTATTGATTCTTTGTACCAACAAGTACAAGGTAGCAGCTTAACACAAGAAATAATAGCCCTTGACACTAGAAGAGATAAAGCTATTACAGGAATTAGAACACTTGTTAGTGCTTATACTAATCATTTTAACGAAGCTACAATAAGTGCCGCCAAAGCACTACTTGCTACAATAAATACTTATGGCACTGATATAGCTCGTAAAAGTTACCAAGAACAAACCGCTATTTTAGATAGTATTAGTAAAGATTTTGAAACTGAACCTGAGCTTATTCAGGCTATTTCTTTACTTGATATAGCTACTTGGGTTGCTGAATTAAAAAATGCCAATACCGAGTTTTCTGCCAAGTATATTGAGCGTGTAGGTGAAACAGCAGCTTCATCAGAAAACAATATTCAAGAGTTGCGTACTGAAGCTTCACTTACTTACAGAAAACTTGTATTACACATTGAAGCTCATGCAACACTTTCTGAAAATGAAGCCTACCCAACCTTACTTAATGAAATTGATGTATTGGCTAAACAATATAATTTGGTAGTAGATAACAGATCCAAGTCTAGCACCCCTGCTACTGAAGAAGCATAACACTAGTTGATTTCGTATATCTTTTATAGCATACAAAAAGGCTCCTGAGTTATTCAGGAGCCTTTGATATGTTCTTATAATATATAATTATAAGGTTACTGTTTTTCCGATACTGTTTGAATAGGTTTTATTGGTAACAGTATCAACAAAGTTCCAATCGGTTTGTATACCTGCAGCTGTTACTGTAAGTTTCATATATCCTCTTTGAGATAAATTACCGTATTGTAAATCGTCTATCAACAAACCTAATGCAGCTTCTAAATCTGTTGCTGATGCTCCTAAGTAGGTTTCTAATCCTGGTGACGATACTGAGCTCGTAGCTACCTCTACTGCTACTTTTTCTCCAGAATTATCTTTTAAATCGCTATACCACGCATTGTGAGTATCTCCTGCTAGTACTACTACATTTTTACTTTTAAAGCTTGCTAAAATACGTTCTCTTTCCATAAAATAGCCATCCCAAGCATCTAAGTTATATGGTAATACCGTTTCTATTCTTGCTTTTTCTTCTGCTGTTAAAGTAGGATCGTTTTGTAAAGCTCTTGTTTTAATCGTTACCAACTCTGTAATAGAGGTTTTAAATAGATTAAACGTTTCTTCACTTGCTGATCCTGTAGCAGATACTTCTGCTAATAGTTTTGCTAAGAGTGTTAATAGTTCAGCAGGAATTAACATTTTTCCCATTAAAACTTGCTGCCCTATAATTTGCCATGTACTATTGCTAGCCGCTAATTCACTTTCTAACCATCCTAATTGGGTAGTTCCTAAAAGTGTACGTTGCGGATTTAACCATGCTTGTTGAAAAGCTGCTGAATCAAACGCTCCATTTTCACCGTAAAATGCTGAATATTCTAGCTGCTTATCTCTTCCAATAATACGCGTATCTAACATAATTAAATCTACCAAACTTCCAATTTTCAAGTTTCTGTAAATAATTGAATTATCTACAAGATTCGTCATGTTAGGTAAGTATTCGCTGTATGCTTTTAACGCACTTTGTTTTCTTGAAGTAAAGCTTCCTTCATCTTCTTGATGGTTTTCAGCTCCGTCTTTATACGTATCGTTTGCTACTTCATGATCGTCCCAAACACAGATAAAAGGTTTTCTTCTATGTAACTCTTTTAATTGCTCGTCTGAACGATATTGACGGTAACGGGTACGATAATCATCTAACGAAATAATTTCTCCTTTAGGCTCTGGTGTTCTAAACGAACCGTAAGTGTTCTCACCATACTCATAGATATAATCTCCTAAATGGATTACAACATCTGCATCAGATTTTTTTATCTCTTCGTATACGTTAAAGTAACCGTAAGCAAAGTTTGCACAAGATGCTACTGCTAACTTTACTTCGCTTATTGATTCGCTAAACGTTAGGGTTTCTCCTACTGGTGATGTTGCTTTATCGTCAGCACTTACAAAACGGTAGTATAATTTTTGTCCTGCGTCTAAATCTTTAATTTCAACAGCTACAGTAAAATCTCTTGAAGCATCGGTAGTTACTTCTGCTTGACGAACAACCTCTTTAAAGTTTTTGTCTTTTGCTATTTGCCAAATTAAGGTTGCCGAAGTTTGTTTGGTACTATAACGAGTCCAAATAATAACTTGTGAGTTTGTAGGATCAAAACTAGCAACGCCTTGCTCAAAGTTTTTCTCTGCTAAGTTATCTGGAATTGGTAATTCATCAATATCATCATCTTTACAACTAATAAAATTAGGGACTAAAAGTAGTCCTCCAGTTGCTAATAATGAGTTTCTTAAAAAGCTTCTTCTTTTAATGTTAGTCTTCATACGTAAGGGTCATTTAATTTCCCTGCATAAGTACTATTTCAACATTGCTTTAACGTTAACTAACCTTTACTAAATAAATGAAGTTACTACCAACCTCCAGTAGCACCGCCACCGCCAAAGCCGCCGCCGCCGAAACCTCCTCCGAAGCCACCGCCGCCGCCAAAACCTCCTGACGATCCTCCACCGAAGCTTCCTCCGCCAAAACCGCCTCTTCCTGCGTTGCTTAAAATAATGGTTTCTAAAATACCTCTTGCAACATCTGATTTCCTGTAGCCTCTTCCACCACCACGGTTTCCTCTACTACCGCTTGAAATAATGATAAAAAATACTATAAGAATGATGATAAAAATAATAAAACTAAAATCTGTTTTTTTAGATTGTTTTCTAGAACCTTTATATTCACCACTCATTACCTTAAAAACAGCATCTACTCCACTGTTTAAACCAGCGTAATAATCGCCTTGTTTAAAGTAAGGGATAATGTCGTACTCTATAATTTGTCGAGAAACATAATCGGTTAATAAGTGTTCGGTTCCATAACCTGTTCTGATGGTTATTTTGCGATCGTCTTTTGCCAGTAACATGAACACTCCATTATCCTGCTCTTTGCTTCCTCCTATTCCCCATTCATGCGCCCAATTAGTAGCTAAATACCCTATTTCTTCACCTTCGGTTGAGCTTATAATTGCCACCACTACTTGTGTTGAAGTAGTATCAGCATATTTAATTAGCTTATTTTCTAAGCTTCTCTTTTGATTGGGTGATAAAAGGTTGATATAATCGTAAACACTTGTTTGAAACTTAGGGGTCTCAGGAATTTGAAACCCTTGTGAGAAAAGAGTGTGTCCGCTTAAAAATGCAATAAAAAAAAGAACAACTTTTAAGTTCTGCAACTTGTTTGTTCTTTTATATAATGACGTTAATTTTCTTATCATGTTTCTTCCTTCTGTGAAGGTTTTAGCCTTTTGATATTTCATTACTTAGCTCATCTTCATCATCGGTAGTCCAAGGGAAGTGAGCCTTTAATTCTTTTCCTGCTTTCAGCACACCATCTATAATTCCTTGTTTAAAGTTTCCTTGTTTAAACTGATTTTGGATGGCTTCTTTAGTTGTTTCCCAAAAATTTGTAGGAACAACTGCATTAATACCTTCATCACCATAAATTACAAACTTATGGTCATCAACAGCAATGTATATTAATACACCGTTTCGCTGTTGGGTATTAAACATTTTAAGCATTTGAAATACTTCTAGTGCTCGGTCATAATGAGAAACCTCGGTAGTTTTTTCAATATGTACACGAATTTCACCAGAAGTACTTCGTTCTGCTTTCCTAATAGCTTGAACGATTTCCTCTTCTTCTTTGGCAGTAAGAAAATCTTCTACTTTAGACATATTTTTTAGAATTTAAAATCTACATCAGGAGCATTCTCTGAACCTGCATCAGATTTGTAACGCGTCATTTCTGTTAAGTTGAACATACCTGCTAACATGTTTCCTGGAAACATTTTAATGTGCTTATTGTAAACATTTACAGCTTCGTTGTAACGATCACGTGCTACATTAATTCTATTTTCTGTTCCTTCTAACTGACTTTGTAATTCTAAGAAGTTTTTGTTTGCTTTGATATCTGGATAACGTTCTACAGACACTAATAACTTAGATAAAGCTCCGCTTAACCCTGTTTGTGCTTGTTGAAACTGTGCCATTTTTTCTGGCGTTAAATCACCAGCATTAATATTTACTGAAGTTGCTTTTGCTCTTGCATTAATTACGTCTGTTAACGTGCTTTTTTCAAAATCGGCAGCTCCTTGTACAGTCTTTACTAAGTTACCAATTAAATCGTTTCTTCGTTGGTAAGAACTCTCTACATTAGACCATGTAGTTTTAGCATCTTCTTGGTATGTTATTGCTGTATTATAGAATCCTTTTGCCCATGAATAAATTCCAAATACTAAAACTCCTATAATAATTAAAGGCACTAACCATTTTTTCATAATTTTTGATTTTTTGTAATTATAATTGATTTTTGATTTTTATTAACTCTGCTTTTACAGTTTCTAATCTACTAATAATTTCCTGATTATTTAAGACTCCCTCTGGGTTTTTCTTTAGCTTTTGTTTTGCACCATCTAAAGTAAATCCTCTTTCTTTTACAAGGTTGTAAATAATTTTAAAGTTTTTTACGTCCTCTTGTGTAAACAATCGATCGCCTTTAGCATTTTTTTTAGGATTGATAATTTCAAACTCTTTATCCCAAAATCGTATAAGTGAACTATTCACCCCAAAAGCTTTTGCAACTTCTCCTATTTTGTAATATCGTTTATCGGGTAAGTCTACATACATTTTTCACAGCTTGTTACGTGTTTAGTCATATGACTGACCTTTTTGTTGTGAAGCTTTTTGCATGGCTGCAAACTCTTCTGGAGTTAAATCTCCGTAATAATAGTAAATAGGGTTTACAGGTCTTCCGTTTTTATGCACTTCGTAGTGTAGGTGTGGTGCTGCCGAACGACCAGTGTTTCCAACATAACCTATTAAATCACCACGTTTTACTTTTTGTCCTCTTCTGGCTAAAATTTTACTCATGTGAGCATAAATGGTTTGGTATCCATATCCATGATCTATATAAACCACTTTACCAAAAGTAGAACTTCTGTGTGCTTTTTTAACAATACCGTTTCCTGATGCAAAAATTGGTGTACCTGTTGGCGCAGTAAAATCCATTCCGTTATGCATACGCCACGACTTTAATATAGGGTGTAAACGCATTCCATAACCTGATGCCATTCTTTTTAAATCTTGATTTTTTACAGGCTGAATAGCAGGTATTGAAGCTAACATTTTTTCTTTTTCTTTGGCTAGCTCAACAATCTCATCCAACGATTTTGATTGTACTACCATTTGTTTTGATAAAATGTCTAACTCCTTAGTTACTTTCTTTACCATTGAACTATTATCAAAACCGTCTAAGTGCTTATATCTGTTAACACCTCCAAAACCAGCTTTTCTTTGCTCTTCTGGTATTGGACTAGCCTCAAAATATGTTCGGTAAATATTGTTATCTCTTTCTTGTAAATCGGTTAAGATTTCAGCGCTTTCTTCCATTTTTTTTGAAAGCAACTCATAATGTAATTTTAAGTTTTCTAATTCTCTCTTTTGAGCTCGCTCTTTTGGAGACATTAAAAACTGGCTAAAACCTATAAAACCAAAAAAAGCAATTAATAAAAAACTAAGTAGCCCAAAAAAAGTTTTCTTATACTTTTCACTTCTTTTAACCTCTATCTTTCTATATGATAAAGTGTCTGGGTCATAATAATATTTTACTTTTGCCATAATGCTAAATGTACTATTTTTGTGCTTTTTAAATTAAGCATCCTTAGAGGGGATGTACAATTTGAAAACTCACAAATTTACAAAATCTTTTAAAACTTCTTTTTATAAGCAGTTTTTTAAACATATTTTAACAAAATCCAGATACCCAGAGTTGTATGAAATCTCAAGATATTAGAGCTAAATTTTTAGATTTTTTTAAATCAAAACAACACGAAATAGTTCCTTCAGCACCAATGGTGTTAAAGAACGACCCTACTTTAATGTTTACCAACGCTGGTATGGTGCCATTTAAAGAGTTTTTCTTAGGAAACTCAACTCCTAAAAATGGTAGAGTTTCTGATAGCCAAAAGTGTTTACGTGTTTCTGGTAAACATAATGACTTGGAAGAGGTTGGTTACGATACTTACCACCACACCATGTTTGAAATGTTAGGTAACTGGAGTTTTGGTGATTACTTTAAGAAAGAAGCTATTGCTTGGGCCTGGGAATTATTAACTGAAGTTTACAAAGTAGATAAAGACATTTTGTACGTAACTGTTTTTGAAGGTGATGAAAAGGACGGTACAAAAATGGATCAAGAGGCATACGATATTTGGAAGCAATACATTGCTGAAGATCGTATCTTAATGGGTAATAAAAAGGATAACTTCTGGGAAATGGGCGAGCAAGGTCCTTGTGGTCCGTGTTCTGAAATCCATGTAGATATTCGTTCTGCTGAAGAAAAAGCTAAGGTGGATGGAAAATCGTTAGTAAACGAAGATCACCCTCAGGTTGTTGAAATCTGGAACTTAGTATTCATGCAATACAATCGTAAAGCAGATGGTTCTTTAGTTGAACTTCCTGCGAAACATATTGATACTGGTATGGGATTTGAGCGTTTATGTATGGTTTTACAAGGTGTTCAATCTAATTACGATACTGATGTATTTACTCCTTTAATTCGTGAGATAGGAACAATTACTGGTGCTAAGTACGGAAAAGATGAAAAAATTGACATTGCTATTCGTGTAATTGCCGACCACGTTCGTGCTGTTGCTTTTGCTATTGCAGACGGTCAATTACCAAGTAATAATGGTGCTGGTTATGTAATACGTAGAATTTTACGTCGTGCTATTCGTTATGGTTTTACTTTCTTAAACCAGAAAGAGCCTTTTATTTATAAGTTAGTAGAAACTTTAGCATACCAAATGGGAAGTGCATTCCCTGAAATTAGAAAACAAAATACTTTAGTACACAATGTAATTAAAGAAGAAGAAACTTCTTTCTTACGTACATTAGATCAAGGGTTATTATTATTAGACCAAGTTATTGCGACTACTAATGGTAAAACTGTATCTGGTAAACGTGCTTTTGAATTATATGACACCTATGGATTCCCTTTAGATTTAACGCAGTTAATTGCTCGTGAAAAGGGGTATGAAATTAATGAAGAGGAATTTAATGCAGGTATGAAAGCTCAAAAAGAGCGTTCTCGTGCAGCTTCTGCAAGTGAAACTGGTGATTGGGTTACTTTATTAGATGATGATGTTGAAGAGTTTATCGGATATGATATATTAACTACCAATGTAAGATTAACTCGCTACAGAAAAGTTAGTACCAAAAAAGGTGGTGACCAATATCAACTGGTATTCAACATGACTCCTTTTTATCCAGAAGGTGGTGGACAGGTTGGTGACAAAGGATATATTGAATCTCCTAATGGTGATATTATTTATGTTATTGACACCAAAAAAGAGAACAATGTTATCATTCATTTTGCTAAGAATTTACCTAAAAACTTAAACGAAACTTTTAAGGCTGTTGTAAATAAAGAACATAGAAGTTTAGCTGCTAGTAATCACTCGGCTACTCACTTATTACACCAAGCTTTACGTACTATTTTAGGAGATCATGTAGAACAAAAAGGTTCGTTGGTTAGTCCTGATTATTTACGTTTTGACTTTTCTCACTTCTCTAAAGTAGATAATGATCAATTAGAGGCTGTTGAGGAATTCGTAAATGCTCGTATTCGTGAAAATCTTCCTTTACAAGAGCAAAGGAATATACCAATGCAACAAGCTATTGACGAAGGTGCTGTAGCTTTATTTGGTGAAAAATATGGTGATAGTGTTCGTACCATTCGTTTTGGACAATCAATGGAATTATGTGGAGGTACGCACGTACAACAAACTGGTGATATTTGGTATTTCAAAATAAAATCGGAAGGTGCTGTCGCTGCTGGAATCAGAAGGATTGAAGCAATTACTAATGTAGCTGTTGGTGATTATTTTGAAGATGTTGAGCGTAACTACGATGCAGTAAAACAGTTATTGAAAAACCCTAAAGATGTTGCTAAATCGGTAAGTAGTTTACAAGATGAAAATACTGCTTTGAAAAAGCAAGTTGAGCAACTATTAAAGGATAAAGCTAAAAACATGAAAGGCGAACTTAAAAACCAGTTACAAGAGGTAAATGGAGTTCAGTTTTTAGCAACTAAAGTAGATTTAGATCCTAACAGCATTAAAAACTTATTATTTGAGTTAGGTGGAGAAATTAACAATTTATTTGTGGTATTTGCTACTGCCCCTTCTGCTGAAAAGGCTATGTTAACTTGTTATATTTCTAAAGAATTAGCTAATGAAAAAGGATACGATGCTGGTAAAGTTGTTAGAGAATTAGGAAAACTAATCCACGGTGGTGGTGGTGGACAAAATTTCTTTGCAACCGCTGGTGGTAAAAACCCTGGAGGCATACCAAAAGCATTAGAGAGAGCAAAAGACTATATCGCTTAATACATACTTAAAAAGGTTCAGAAAATTCTGAACCTTTTTTATTGCAGTGCATTTTTATATGTACTTATCGCTCGTTCTCTAGCAAACTTGTGTTCTACCATTGGTTGCGGATAGGTTAGCTCATCAAAGTCTTTTACCCACTTTCTAACATATTGTAAGTCTTTATCAAACTTTTTTAATTGAGATTCGGGGTTAAACACTCTAAAATACGGAGCTGCATCGCAACCCGTACCTGCCGCCCATTGCCAATTTCCGTTATTTGCTGACAGATCATAATCCAATAACTTTTCTGCAAAGTAAGCTTCTCCCCAACGCCAATCTATTAATAAATGTTTGCATAAAAACCCAGCAGTAATCATACGAACTCTGTTATGCATGTATCCTGTTTCATTTAACTCTCTCATTCCTGCATCTACCATAGGATACCCTGTTTTACCTGCACACCATTTTTTAAATTCCTCCTCGTTATTCCTCCAAGGAACTGCATCGTACTTTTGTTTAAAGTTCTGGGTAACTACTTTTGGAAAGTGATATAAAATTTGCATAAAAAACTCACGCCAAATCAGTTCACTTAAAAAAGTTTGGTTAGTTTTTAAAGCAAAACGAACCATTTTTCGAGTACTTATCAATCCGAAACGTAAATAAGGTGACAAATATGAAGTTTTATCTTCAGCAGGAAAATCTCTCTCCTCATCATACGAATCCAAATTAGATAAGTTATATGGTTTTACTTTAATTGTACTTTCTTCAAAACCTATGGAAGCTAATGATAGAAATTCAGATGAAAACTGATAAAAGTTAGCTAAGTCTATCGTAAAATCTTGCGTATCTTTCTTTTCAGAGAAGTTTTGCAACCATTTGTTTTTATAGGGTGTGAAAACTGTATATGGAGTTCCGTCATTTTTTAAAACTTCGTTTTCTTCAAAGATTACTTGATCTTTAAAAGCATTAAATCTTATTCCTTTTAATGTTAAAAAGTCAGCTATTTCCTTGTCTCTTTTAATGGCGTAAGGTTCGTAATCTTTATTTGTGTAAACCCTCTGAATCGTATATTCTTCTATAAGTTTTCTCCAAACTTCTAGAGGTTTTCCTTTTTTAATTATAAGAGATGATCGATACTCTCTTAATTCTTTATCAAGCTTTTGTAGCGTTTGATAAATAAACGTTACACGTGCATCATTTTTAGGAAGACTTTCTAAAATATCTTTATCAAAAATAAATAATGGTACAACTTTATTTCCTGATTGAAGCGCTTCATGCAATCCTTTGTTATCCTCTAAACGTAAATCTCGACGAAACCAAAAAATCGATACTTTATTTTCCATTAAATAATTTTTCTAACGTACTATAACGGTGTTTAAATATTCCTTTTAACTGCCTTTTTATAAAGATTGACTGGGCTATATGTCCTAAAAAACCGAAAGGTATTTTGTATGATATTTTGTCTTTCATCAATGTTTTTCCATTTGGCAACTCTTCAAACCAGTGTTCGTGATGCCACATGCTATAGGGACCAAATCGCTGTTCATCTATAAAAAAATGTTGCTCTTTTACTTGTGTAATTTCAGTAACCCAACTAGACTTAATCCCAGGTAGAATCCCTATTTTATATGTAATTATTTGCCCTGCATACGCTTTTTTATTAACCTCAGAAGTTATTTGAAAGCCCATATGTGAAGGAGTTATTTTTTGTAAGTTTCCTGGAGAACTAAAAAAATCCCACGCTTGCTTCAACGGAACGTTTAAAATTTGCTCTGTTGATAAAGTATAAATTCCTGAATGTTTTTTGAAATGAATCATTATAACAGTTTGGTGATTTTCTTACTCATTGGTTTGGTGATTGAATAAAAAACATCAATTAGCCTTCCTTCTTCATCTACCAAATATTTTTGAAAATTCCATTTTACTGAAGAACTCATTTTTCCATTTTTCTCTTTTTGTGTTAACCATTGGTATAACGGGTGTTGATTTTCTCCTTTAACTTCAATTTTTTCTGTCATAGGAAAATCTACTCCATAGTTGACACTACAAAATGATTGAATTTCTTTTATTGTTCCTGGTTCTTGTCCTCCAAATTGATTACATGGTAAACCTACAATTACTAACTTATCTTTGTGTTTTGAGTATAGTTCTTGTAAACCTTCATACTGATTTGTAAAGCCACATTTTGATGCTACATTTACAAATAGTATTTTCTTTCCTTTAAATTGATTAAGGTCTAAGTTTTTTCCATCAATTCCCTCAATTTTTATATCGTATAACGATTCTTTAGGAGCAACTGTTTGTGCTTTTCCTGAAAAACTAAATAATGCCATGATTAAGAATATTTTTACTGTGTTCATTTTATTGAATTGCTATTTTTATTATTTCTAACGAAAATTTTTCATCTTTTTTGTTTCCTATTAAAACTGCTACTTCTTTTATTTGGTTAGCAGAAAAATTACCAAAGCTTAACTTTCTACCTCTAAAAGCGGGATAAAATCCTTTTAGTGGTAGTACAATTTCTTGTTCTTGTTTGTTGGTTCTGAATGCTTGCACATAAGAATAACGTTGAGATTCGTCTGACTTTAATCGTAATTGATATTGCTTATCATCTCCTTTTACTCTTAATATAATTTTTGAATGTTGGTTATTTAAATTTATAGCTGTTGACATTTTGGTCATAGCAAACCCTCCATTATTCTCAGTTGAAACTCTTCCTGAGAAAACAAGATTTCCTTCATCATTAATCTTAACGGATGAATTAGAAACACCGCCCATTACAGTATCGTTAGTGATATACCGCTTTTGTGTGTTGTTATCTTTGTCAAAAATTATAATTTCATCATTCAAACACATAAGAAAACTTAGAATTAAAAACCATTTCATTTTCTACATTTTTACACTTACAATTCCAGCATCAATGGGAATTATTTGTCCTGTCATTGACGCTGATGCATCTGAAAGTAAAAAGGTTGCCAATCCTGCTACTTCTTCTGCTTTTAAATATTTTTTTAGCGGATGCCTATTTTGTAAACTTTCTTGTTGTTTTTCATTTCGTAATAAACGAGCAGCCAACGGTGTATCGGTTACTGTAGGAGCAATGGCATTAAATCGGATTTTGGTTGCATATTCTGCCGCTAATGATTTTGTTAGTCCTTCAATTGCTGATTTACTTGTTGCGATACTTGCATGAAAAGGCATTCCTAAAAACGAAGCTACAGTACTAAACAACACAACGCTTCCTTTATTTTTTGTCAAAGCCCCTTCATAAGCTTTCAGTGTTTTAATTGCTCCTATTACGTTTATTTCTAAATCAGCTTGAAAATCAGCTATTTTTAATCTTGAAAATGATTTTAAATTAATGCTTCCTGGACAATATACCAATCCATGTACTTCCTCTAACTCTGGAAGTTCATCTTTTGTTATATCACAAGTGTAATGTGTTATATGTTGATGAGTTTCTGGTTGGGTTCTACTTATATTGATAATTTTATGAGTGTCTTTTAAATCATCAATAATTGCTTTACCAATGCCACTACTACCTCCTACTACTACAATTGTTTTCATAATTACGCTTTTATTAAATGATTAATCATTCCTTTAAATACAAATGCGTGAAAAGGTAAAACGCTATACCAATACATTCTCCCCCAAATTCCTTTGGGTCTAAAAATAGCTCTTTGATGTAACTTACCTTTTTCTATTTTAAATTCTAACCATGCTTCACCAGGCAACTTCATTTCTGCAAATAAAATCAATCGTTTATTCTTTTTATCTGCTAACAATACTCTCCAAAAATCGAGTGGATCTCCTGGTTCTAATTCTGTGGGATGTCTTCTACCTCTTCGCAATCCAACACCTCCAAAAAGTTTATCCACGTACCCTCTTATCTTCCAAAGAGAATTAAACTTGTACCACCCTGTTTCTCCTCCGATACTCCAGATTTTATGTAATGTATTCTCCTCGTTTTGTATTTCTCTAACTCTTATGTCTTTAAAACAACCGTATTGAGGTATTTGTATATGTTTTGCCAATTGATCGTGAAAAACTCCACTACTCATGGCATCTTTCCAACTAGAAATTACTTCATTTTGCTCTATTTTTTGAAATGCTAATGTTACTGCTTCTTTATAGGTTATGGGCTCCACATTAAGTAACGTATTAATGTTACTTGGTTTTGCAATTACTTCAACCTTCATACTATCCACTAAGGCTTGTGCTAGGTTAAAAGATGTAGATGTTACAAAATATAACCAATAGGAAGATAGTTTTGGTGTTAATACTGGAAGTGTATAAATGTATCTTTTAAACCCTCTTACCTCAGCAAACTGTAACAACATTTCCTTATAGGTTAGTATCTCAGGACCGCAAATGTCAAAAGATTTATTGTAGACCTCTTTAACTTGTAAACTATTTTCTAAAAAGGCTAATACATCTCTAACTGCAATAGGTTGTGTTTTCGTTTTTAACCATTTTGGTGTTACCATTACCGGAAGCTTTTCTACGATATCTCTTATAATTTCAAAAGAAGCACTTCCACTTCCTACAATAATTCCTGCCCTAAAGGTCGTTAAGGCATAACTGTTTGATTGTAACTCTTTTTCTACTTCGTATCTTGATTTTAGGTGCTTGGACAGCGAATTGTCATTAACTATTCCGCTTAAATACACCACTTGCTTACAATTAGTAGATTCTAATAGTTTTTTAAAATTCTGTGCACAGGTTAATTCTAAGTTTTCAAAATTTTCTGATGTCGTCGCCATCGAATGAATTAAATAGTACGCAGCATCAATATCTTTAGGAAAAACTGTATTTTCTGTATTTAAAAAATCTACTTTTATAAAAGTAACGTTCGGATTGTTTTCAAACTCATCTGGTATTCTATCTAAATCACGAACACAACAGACTAATTGATGGTTATTTTCCAGCAACCTAACAATTAATCGTTTTCCTATATAACCTGTTGTGCCTGTAACTAAGATTTTCATTCCTTTGGTCTTTGATATGATAATCTTGTATAGTTTTCTGCAACCATATAGGTATCTAATCCATTAATTGCAGCTACTTTTTCTTTGGATAGGTTTAAAAAACCATCTTCTGAAAGCATATTGTCATTAAAATACAAATCAGTAACTTCTCCCAGAACTAAAATAGTTCCGTTAGCTTTTATATGATGTTCTTCTAAAAACTTCATTCCTATTTGTAAGGGTGACTCTACCACAAATGGAGCATGGAAGTTATTTTTAAATTCTTCCGAAAGTGTTGTTTTATCAAATTCTGAAATTTCTGACGGATATTTAGCCGAGGTATGATGCGCCTCCTCTATCATTGCTTCATTAATAGCATTAATTGTGTAGTAACCCGTTTCTTTGATATTGTTATATGTATTCCTCACAACGGTTGTGGGACGCAGGACAAAACCTAGTATTGCTGGACTTGAACCATAATGCACTACAGAGCTAAACACCGCTACATTGGTAATATCGTCATTAGATTTTGTCGCAATAAGATTTGCTGGTTTATAACCAGAAATACTATTCATCAAATTTATTTTATAAAGATGAGGAAACTCGTCTATTTCTTGACGCGTAATATGCATTATATCGTATTAAAATTATTTATTTTTACCTTGTTTGCTTTTAAATCGTGCATTAGGTTATACAAACCAAAAAATGTTCTATTAATATAAATAAAGTGTTTTGACCCTCTATTCCCATTCATCTTTTTTAGTTCTGTACTCTTGGCATATTTTTGACCTAAATCAGCTATTTTCCCAAAGAAAACCTCATCAGAAAAATCAAATTCTTCTTGCTGAAAAGGTTGTGTAAAGAGTGATAACATCTCATAAAAAAGCGACTTAAAAAAGGTTATTTCTTCTGGGGTATCGTCTTTTCTTAAAATTTCTAACTCATACAGTTTGCTTTCAAAGAAGGTAGGATTATCTATATTCTCTCGTTTTGCTAATTCAAAATAAGGCACATAAAAACTTTCAGGAACTTCTTTCATGCATCCAAAATCAATAACAATAAGTTCGTTTGATTTGGATACTAAAAAGTTTCCTGGATGTGGGTCTGCATGTACTTTTTTTAGCTTGTGCATTTGGTACATGTAAAAATCCCACAAAGCCTGCCCTAGTTTGTTTGAAACATCTTCAGTTTGTTCTTCTTTAGTAAATTCTGACAGGTGAACCCCATCCATCCAGTCCATCGTTAAAATTCTATCTGATGACAAGTCTGGATAGTAGCTTGGGAATTTTAAATTTGGAATATGTTTACATGCATCAGCAATTTCATTACTCTGAGCTAGCTCTAATTCATAATTAGTTTCCTCTAAAAGTTTGTCTTCAACTTCTTTGAAGTATTCGTCAGAGCCCTCACCTTTAATGTTAAACATTTTCATTGCAATGGGTTTTACCATTGCTAAATCGGTTGAAATACTATCCGCTACTCCAGGATACTGAATTTTTACAGCTAACTTTTTTCCATCTTTCGTCGCTTTATGAACTTGTCCTATACTTGCTGCATTTACTGATTCTGCCGTAAACGTATCAAAAACTTCATTAGGTGTTTTGCTAAAGTATTTTTTAAATGTTTTGGTTACCAAAGGTCCTGATAATGGTGGTACTGAAAACTGAGATAATGAGAATTTTTCTACATAAGCATTGGGTAAAATATTCTTTTCCATACTTAGCATTTGCGCTACTTTTAATGCTGAACCTTTTAGCTCTTTTAACCCATCATAAATATCGGTAGCATTATCTTCATTAAGCTGCTTTTTAGCTTCCTCTTCTGATTTAGTGATTTTATTACCGTAATATTTAGCATAATTTACACCTACTTTTACACCTGTTGAAACTAGTTTTGTAGCACGTTCTATTTTTGAGGTTGGTATTTTATTTAGCGTTTTCATACCATTGGTGATTTTTCTTTCCACAAAAACTTTGCTAAATCAATCACACTTTTTACAGGTGCTATTTGCTGAATATCAAAGCTTGCTTTGACTGATTTTTCTATAAAAAGATCTGTTTTTTCAAAATTAGGTGATTCATCATCTATCCAAAATTTTAAGATCATTAGTAACTGCATCCAATATCCTTCTGCAACAGTTTTATCTTGAATTTTATTTACTTTTTCATTTTTAAAGTCAATTTTTTCAAGATCTAATCCGTTTACAAAATCAATAAATTCTACTCGCAACTCTTTCAATACAGATAATCTTGAAAAGTCGGTTTTCATTTCCTTGAATTGCAACAACACGTACGATCTGTTAGCTGTTAACAGTTCAAAAAAAGTAAAGTAAAAACTTAATAGTTTATCTTTTGATGAATAGTCTTTGTATGCCTCTGTTTTATGCAATAAGTGAATAGTTTCTTTTGCAAAAACTCCGAAAATAGCTTTTTCTAAACTTTCAAAACTTGAAAAATGTTTGTAAAAGCCTGACTCTTCAAAGTTGTTTTCTTGCGCGAAAGAAAATATAGAGTTTGGTTTACCTGCTGATAGTACAGCGTTCATATACCATTCTATTATTTTTTCTTGAGTTATGTTCTTTTTTTTTGCCATGATTTAATTGTTTAATACGATGTATGCGTTGAGACTAGTTGCAATCGTCATCCATATTAGATATGGAAGAATAAATAGTGTATACCATTTTACTTTTTTTAAATACTCAAAAGTGAAATAACCTACGAGTATCCACAATAAAGCGATTACTACTAAACCTAGTTTTGTTAAATGTTGATTGAAGAAAATATAATTCCAGCTTACATTTAAAATCCATTGGTCTATATATAAAATGAGTACTTTTTTGTTTAAAAATTCATGTTGAAAACTCACTCTAGTCATATATACAGAAAACAATACCATAATGGTTGTCCATGCTGCTCCAAAAACCCATCCTGCCGGTGTCCATGGAGCTTTGTTTAAAGATAAGTACCAATCTGTTCTTGGCCCTTCGTTCATTAACCAAGCTCCAATAGCTAAAGCTGAAAAATTAGCTATTAGGAATATTAAAAATCGTATGTATTTATTTTCTTTCAAGTTTTTTTCTTTTTAAAGAATTGAAGATTAACTGTACTGAAAACAACATTGTAAATGCATAAAAAATGTCTTCAAAGGGTATGGTGAAAATTCTAAATCCTAAGTTTTCTGAGTTGTTATACCAAACAACTGGTTCTTCTATAAAGCTTCCTGTTAAAATTCCATTAACGATTAAGAAAGGAACTAATATTACCAAGAAGCTTGGATAATATTCTTGTAACGTATTCAAATGATATTTTAACGCATAGCCCAACAGCAATAAGAATAGCATAAAGTTAACTGTTGTATACCACTTTCCGAAGTTAAAAATCAATAATAAACTCACTAAAACTATGAGTAAAAAGCTTATGATTACTGTCATTGACTTTGACATTTTAAACTTTGGAAATAAAAATTTTAATGCTTCATGTGTAAATAAACATGCATAGGGTATACAAAAGAAGAACATCCATTCTTCTATTGGCATATGCAGTAATTTTAAGGATAAATGGTAATCAGGGTTAAAACCCCACACTCCTATTTGCGTAAACCAACTGTCCCAAATCAAAAAAAACAAGGCGACTAATAAAATACTAAGCGCTGCTTGTTTGAAATATTGTATAAAGTGTAATTTTTTTTCAAAAACACTATATAATAGCGGAATACTTAAACTACCTAGGTTTAATATTAGATACAAATACTGACTCACTGTCTTTTATTAAAGTATTTAAAGGGCACAAACAACATACCGAAACATTCTCCGTCGTGTTTTCCCAAATGTTTGTGATGAATTTTATGTGCTTTTCGTAATCCTTTTAAGTATTGGTTATTTGTTTTGTCAAACCACTTAAACCTTCTATGAATTAATACATCGTGTACCAAAAAATAAGCAATACCATAAAATAATATTCCCAGACCTATGAAAAACAAAACATTTAATTCTGGATGAATTCCAAAATAAAAAAGCAACATACTGGGAATAGCAAAAACCACGAAAAAGGCATCGTTTTTTTCAAACACATGTGGATATCCTGGTTGATGATGATCTTCATGTAAATACCATCCAAAACCATGCATTACATATTTATGAGTACACCAAGTAACTCCTTCCATAACAATAAATGTTAGTGCAGTAACTGCTATGTAAATTACTATATTCATAATGATGTATTGTTAATTATATATGTATGTAAATAATTTGTACTGTCTTTTTTTTGGAGTGCTTCTTTTAAAAACTGTTTATCTTTTTTTATAGACGATTTATATCCTAAAATACTTGGTGTATTTTCTTGTATTACTAAGCGAACATATCTTAAATGAATATTGTTAGGATTCTTTGAAATTAGTGTTTCTAGTTTATTTTTTTCTGTATTAAAAACTTTCAATTTACTCCACGGCATCATTTTATATTTTGCCTGCTTCATCTGTAAAGAAACTACATAGGCTTGTATACTTACTTCTTTACTGTTTTTATATTTTTTTATGTAAGATAATTCTGCTTCTTTAGTAGCTAATTCATGGTATTCTACAACAAAATTAGGTGCATTATTGAAGCCTATAATCGACATAAAAAACAGTACTCCTAAGATACCACTTTTTATCATATTAAATTCAATTTATACCTTACATAACTTCTTGCTAGAAGATTAATTTTCATAGGGTTTGAAATTCGAATTCTAGTATCCATAATTTTTGTTGAAGGCGTATCTTGCAGTTTCTTTAATAACTTTTTATAATACCTATACGCCATGTAAACTCCGAATTTTGCTTCAACTGGTAGCTTTAAAATACCATTTTTATAAGCAAAGTCAAAATCGTCTTCTATTTCTTTAATAATTGTATTTTTTCCTTCCGCACTTAAATCTCCAAAATTGATGTTTGGAAAATAAGACCTATTCAATTCGTTAAAATCTTCTTTCAGATCTCTTAGAAAATTTACTTTTTGAAACGCTGATCCTAAACGCATTGCAGGCTCTTTTAGCTCCTCATATTTTTGCTGATTTCCATTTACAAAAACCTTTAAACACATTAATCCAACAACATCTGCAGAACCATAGATATATTCATTATACTCTTCTGTAGTTGTATATTCTGTTTTGTACAAATCAGCTTTCATACTTTTTAAAAACGATTGTACTAAATCATCAGAAATTTTATACTTATTTACAGTATGTATGAAAGAGTTTAGAATAGGATTTAAACTAATTCCTCTATTCTTAGATTCATAATAATCTCTTTCAAATTTTAACAGTAATTGCTCTTTATCATATTTATGAAAAGAGTCTACTATTTCATCTGCAAAGCGTACAAAACCATAAATATTATAAATATCAGTACGTATTTTGGGTGATAACATCTTCGTGGCTAACGAAAATGAGGTGCTATACTTTTGAGTTACTAACTTACTACATGCGTAAGAAACCTCATCAAATAATTGTTTCATCTTTGTACGTTTTTAAAATTAAATCTGAAGCTATTTTTCCTGAAATTAAAGACGGAGGAACTCCTGGTCCTGGTACTGTTAACTGTCCTGTAAAAAATAAATTCTTTACTTTTTTACTTTTTATCTTGGGTCTTAAAAATGCTGTTTGCGTTAAAATATTTGCTAAACCATAGGCATTTCCTTTATATGAATTATACTCCTTTATAAAATCATTTACACAGAAGCTTTCTTTAAACAACACGTGCTCTTTAACGGATTGATTTGTTAATCTTTCTAACCTCTCTATTATAATGTTAAAATAGCGCTCTCTTAACTCTGGAGTATCTTCTATACCTGGCGCTAATGGAATTAAAAAAGTAGCAGCTTCTTTTCCATTAGGCGCAAAAGAACCATCTGTTATTGAGGGAAAGCTCGCATAAAACAATGGTTCTTTTGGCCAACTGGGAACATCATATATTGTTTTTGCATGCACATCAAAATCTGTATCAAAAAACAGTGTATGGTGACATACATTTTTTAATTTCTTATCAAACCCCACATAAAAGAGTAATGATGAAGGCGCAAATGTTTTTTTATCCCAATAACTTTCTGAGTACTGTCTTAAATATTTAGGAAGTAATGTTTCTGTATGATGGTAATCTGCACCGCTTAACACTATATCAGATTCCATTAGTTTTCCATCTACCGCAACACCAATTGTATCTCCTTTATCATTTACTACAATCTCTTCAACATTTGCATTAGTTTGAAACGCTACCCCTAAACTAGTGGCTAGCGTGGTCATAGCCTCAATTACCTTATACATACCTCCTTTTGGGTGCCATGTACCCAAGCCAAAATCAGCATAATTCATAAAATTGTAAAAAGCAGGTGTATTACTAGGCTTTGCACCTAAAAACAATACTGGGAACTCTAAAATTTGAATCAGCTTCTTACTTTTAATTTTCTTTCTTACTTCATGTCTAATTGTAGAGAAAAACTGAAATATTTTACTCATAGTAACCGGAGTTACTAATTCTAAAGGAGAAACACCAGGTTTATAGACTAAATCATTTATAGAAACATCATAATTATATTTTGCCGATTTTAAAAAAGACTTCAGGTGTTTTGAACTTCCTTTTTCTTCTTTTTCAAAAACCTCATAAATCTCTTCTAGTGTTCCTGGAATTACAATTGAATCATTTATTCCAAAATATACTTCATAAGCCGGATTTAATCTTTCTAACTCGTAGTAATCTGATGGCTTCTTACCGAAATCTCCAAAAAACTTTTCAAAAACATCTGGCATCCAATACCATGTAGGACCTATATCAAAAGTAAACCCTTCTCTCAATAATTGTCTTGCTCTCCCACCAATGGTAGCGTTTTTTTCTAACACAGTTACTTCATAGCCAGCCTTGGCTAAATAACATGATGCAGACAAAGAAGAGAATCCTGAACCTATTATGTATACTTTTTTTTTCAAATTATTTCTTATAAATATAATTAAATTAATTACGAGTGAAAAAATGTTCTCACTCGTAATCAACATATTACTATAAAACTAAGGTAAAAGAACACTATCTACTACATGAATTACTCCATTAGTTCCTTGCACATCGGTTAAAGAGATTACAACAGATTGCCCTGAACTTGTATCTAATTTTGCTCCGCTAGATAAATCAACTGTAACTATACTGCCATCAAACATTGTAATTTCTTGATCGTCGCTTAATTCATCTGACTGCACATTTCCTCCCGCAAACACATGATACTTTAATACTGCTTCTAATGTTGCAATAGGAATATCTGCCAATGAACTCCAAGAATCATTACTATCTAACAATGCTTGAAATGCATCATTTGTAGGAGCAAAGATTGTATATGGTCCATCCTCTTTTAATAAAGAAACAAAATCTGTAGTATGACGGCTATCTGTTAATGCTGCTACCAAAGAAGTAAAACCACTATTGTTTAACGCTAAGGTCACTACATTAGCTGGTAACATTACTTTATCTATTGTATGTATAACTCCGTTTGAAGCCATAACATCTGTAGCAATTGGTTTTGAATCTCCATTAAACTCCACTGCTCCATCAACTTCTACTTGTAATGACAACATCTCATTATTTGGACCTGTTGATAAGGTATTCACATAAGTATTAGATAAATCTGCCGCTTTTACTTCACCACTTATCACATGAAATAACAATACCGACTTTAGTGTTTCTACTGGAATATCATCTAATGAATTCCATGAGTCATTACTATCTAGCAACGCCTGAAATGCTGCATCAGTTGGAGCAAAAACAGTATAAGGCCCGTCAGCTTGTAATGCTGATACTAAATCAGCTTTTTGCAAAGCTGCAACCAAAACACTTAAATTAGAATCTGCAACTGCTACATCAACTATATTCTTTGGTTTTTCTATTACTGGGTCATCATCACTACATGATGTTAATAAACCAAAACTTAAAAACAAACCCAAAAACAACACCGAGGTCAAATTCTTTACTTTCATAATTTCACACTTTAAATTATTGCTTACTCTTAATTTTTTATAGTCTACTTTTCAGCTTCGGTAGACTTTGTTTATTTTATACAGAAAAACATTAAACAAAATTAATTTCATTAAAAAAATATGTCTTGAAAATCAAAACATTAGTCAAAATTACACTTTTTGTTTAACAAAAACAAATAAAAAATAAACAAAATTAAATTGATCAAAAAAAATTAGAACTGATTTAAAAATATTTTAAGGGAAGAATACACTGTTATTTTAGCTTTAAAATCTACATTATCAACAGCCATCGCTTTGCTTCCTATAGCAATCAATTCATGGTTAGTGTTTTCAAGTACAGTTTCAATTTCTGAAAAATATTCTTCTACTTTATCATCGTAAGGCTGAACAGTCATAGATGTAACAAAACAAACTTTCGATTTACTTTTAAAAAAACAATCTAAATTATCTAAAGGCAGACTTTGCCCTAAATAAATCGTATTATACCCTCTTAGTATAAGCTCATAATTTAGGTACATCAATCCTAATTCATGAATCTCATTTTCAGGTAAAAATAACACATAGCTCATTTCTGAATTATTATTAGAATACTCTAACTTCTCTATGTTTATTTGAATTTTTTGGACAATTAAATTCGAAATAAAATGCTCATGCGCTGGCAACAACGTGTCTGTTTGCCACAACAATCCTATATGATTTAAAAAAGGCACAAAAACGTCTTTGAAGATTTCTCTAAACGTTTTTCTTTTAAGCAACCTGTTGTAAGCATTATTAAATAACGTTTTATCAAACTGAAACATTGCCAACTTAAAAGAGTTTATTGCTTCATCATTTACAGCCATTTTAAAAGCCAACTCTCTAGCTTTTAAAACGATTGTATCATCAGACATTTCAGCTATTTTAGAAATCTTTATATTGTTTTTATTCAACAACACTACATTAAGCAACTTCTGTAAGTTCTCAGAAGAATAATAACGAATATTTGTATCTGTCCTATCAGGTGATAACAGATTATATCGTTTCTCCCAAATTCGAATAGTATGGGCCTTAATTCCTGAAATATTTTCCAGGTCTTTAATTGTGAAAGTAGATTTTATATTGTTCAATTTATTCTGAATTCTTTTGAACAAAGATACAAATTTTCATAAACTACGAACTTATAGTGCTTCTTATGAATATTTTATACTTATTTTTGATAGTTATTTTTCTTAAAAATCATGAATTTTCAGACACAAATACCACTTACAAAACAAAAACATAATCAAATTAGTTATCAATCCAAATTATTATTGCTTGGTTCTTGTTTTTCTGAAAATATTGGTAATAAACTTGATTATTATAAGTTTCAGTCAAAACAAAATCCTTTTGGGATTTTATTCCACCCTAAGGCTATTGAAAATTTAATTATAAAAGCCCTAAACAAAGAAAAATATACTGACAAAGATGTTTTTTTTCACAATGAACGCTGGCACTCTTTTGAAGCACATTCAAGTTTAAGCGCTATAAATAAAAATGAATTATTAAACAGCTTAAATTTATCCATACAACAAACTTTTGAGCAACTACTAAACACCACACACCTTATCATTACACTAGGTACCGCTTGGGTATATCGAGAAATCACCTCAGACACTATAGTTGCTAATTGCCACAAAGTTCCTCAGAAAAAATTTTTAAAAGAACTATTAAGTGTTGACGAAATTTCTGAAAGCTTAAAAGCTATTAACTCTCTTGTAAAATCAGTTAATAAAAACATATCGGTTATTTATACAGTATCACCTGTTCGTCATCTTAAAGATGGTTTTACAGAGAATCAACGAAGTAAAGCACATTTACTTTCAGCTATTTATGAAGTAGTAGAACCAAGGAGTGCTATTTACTATTTTCCTTCGTATGAAATTATGATGGACGAGCTACGTGATTATCGTTTTTACAATGAAGATATGATTCACCCGAACCAAACAGCTATTAATTATATCTGGGAAAAGTTTAAAGAGGTTTGGATTGCGGAAGGTTCATATCAAACCATGCAACAAGTTGACACCATTCAAAGAGGATTAAACCACAAACCCTTTAATCCAAACTCTGAAGCACATCAATTATTTTTAAAAAAGCTACAACAAAAAAAGGAAACACTTTTACAAGCATTTCCTTTTATAAATTTTTAATCTTTATATATTTATTTTACTAAATATTGATCTACATTTTGCCATGGACCACCGTTGATTACATCAACCCCATGGTTTTGTAAAAACTGTGCTGCTTGCCCGCTTCTACCTCCACTTCTACATACTGCAATTACTGGTTTATCCCACGATTTAATTTCCTCTACATTTGTAGGAATCGTAGCTAACACAATATGCTTAGCTCCTTCGCTATGCCCTTCATTCCATTCCGCTAAAGTTCTTACATCTAATACAATCGCTCCTTTAGCTAAATATTCCTGTATTTCGTTACTCATATTCTTCTTTCTAAATAAATTAAATAATCCCATTTTATACTTCTTGGTAATTTTCCAACAAAAGTAAACCGTTTTCTATTAACGTAGTGTAACTCTTGTTACTTTTCATGTTTTCAAGATATTCACGTAACGTTTGTTTTATTGAAAAATTGTTTAGTGTTGCCAATTCTAACAATTCTAACGGCAACAACCAATCATTTTTAAACTTCGAATTTACTTCTGTAAAAATTTCCTCAATGTCTTCCTCAGAAACCATACCACCCTCTCTTAACTCTCTTACTCTGTCATACAAACTATATAACTTTCTATCTGAATCAGAATACTGAATTTTGTGCGTTTTAGTTTCCGATACTTTTCCTACATCTCCAAATGAAGCTACATCAGCAGATCCAGCAAAAGCCGACACTACCTCAACACCAACTGCCATATCATACACTCCCCAATCTGGGTAAAACAACAATGTGTCACCATGAGTTACAGTACAGTTTTTAAAAGAAATCAATAAAATTCTACCTCTTAAATCTCTTGTTCCTGTAATAACTTCTCCAACTACTTTTACCCCTCCTTCAAATTCCAATGTAACTTGTTCTCCTTCGTAAATTCCATAAGCTTTCAAATCACGTGGACTCATGTTTTCTATCGGGATATTAATTCCTTTTAACTTTCCTATTGGACTACCAAAACCTTCAGCATGATAATTTATACCGTGACCTATTAACTCTTCATCTCTATTTGCTAAGGCAGTAGGTCCTGTAGTTTGTACATATATAGCTTTATTATTCTCATCCGTTATTACATTTGTAAAAACACCCGATACCTGAATACCAGTACTCAACTCAATAGTTCCTAAATTTTTAGAATCTATTAGTTTTTCTATTCCTTTTAATCCTCCAGTTCGTATCGCCATTTTATTAGCAAACTGTTCCAACACCAAACTTAAATGAGCAAAATCTGGCGTAACAAATAATTGAGGTTGAGGTTTTGTAATATCAAAGCTTACATTTGCAGCATCTAATGTATATGGAACTTTTTCTACTTCATCTTTCATACACCATTTACTCTCTCCTATAGAAGATAACAATCCAGCTCCATAAATTTTCGGATCATCAAGAGTTCCTATCAATCCATACTCAACCGTCCACCAATGTAGATTTCTTATTTGAGCCATTTCTGAAAGCTCTCCCATATTATCTTGCAACCACTCCACTTTTTCTTGCGCTTCATCAATTTCTTTTTGAGTAGAATTTGGATCTTCTTTTAGAATAGATAATAAACGAATGGCTTCATACATTTCGTAATCTTTAGCTGAAGAAATCGCTTTTGCTCCAATTTCTCCAAAACGACGTAAATACTCAGCATATTCTGGGTTTGCGATAATTGGTGCATGCCCTGCAGCTTCATGAATAATATCAGGAGCAGGCGTATATTCAATATGATCTATAGTACGCATGTCAGACGCAATCACTAACACGTTGTATGCTTGGAACTCCATAAAAGCATTTGGTGGTATAAAACCATCAACAGATACTGCTGCCCAACCTATTTCTTTTAAAATACGGTTCATTCCTTGCATATGAGGAATTTTCTCTACTGAAATACCTGTTTTTTTCAATCCATCTAAGTACGAAGCATGCGCTACTTTCCCTAAATAATCTACGTTCATACGCATTACATAACGCCATACTGCTTGGTTCTGAGCAGTATATTCATCGTACGGTTGTTTTACCACAAATTTATGTAAGTGCTTGGGTAACTTCTTAGTAACTTCGTTTAATTCAAAGTGAGGCTCCATAATGTTGTTTGTTTTGCTGTGTAAATTTAAGTTTTTTATAGTTCACAAAAAATTGATATCCGTTAAATTATATATTTTGTACTTTTACTTTCGGGACTAATAAAACAACTTATTGATGAAAATTAAAGGAGGCTTAAAAACTCGTTTACTTATAGGTATAGCTATAGTTGCTTTTGCTTATTTACGTAAATGCAGTCAACAAGAGGTAAACCCTTACACAGGAAAAACACAAGCAGTTAGCTTATCTCCAGAACAAGAAATCGCTATCGGACTACAACAAGCTCCTGTAATGACTCAACAGCATGGAGGTTTATACCCTAACAAAAATGCTCAAGCACTTGTAGACAAAGTTGGTGCAAAACTTATAAACAACACTGTAGCTAAAAAATCTGGCTATCAGTTCGATTTTCATTTATTAAGAGACGAAAAAACTATTAATGCTTTTGCTTTACCAGGCGGACAGGTTTTTATTACTCATGCCCTGTTTTCTCAATTAAAAAACGAAGATCAATTAGCAGGAGTTTTAGGGCATGAAATTGGTCATGTTTTAGGAAAACATTCTAATGAACGAATTACTGATGCAAATTTTTGGAAACTTTTAACCATGGGAGCTTCTGTTGGTGCTGATTTAGGACAATTAGCTAATAGTATTGGACAACAAACTTTATTAAAGAACGGTCGTGGAGATGAACTAGAAAGTGATGAATTAGGCGTAAAATTAATGATTGATGCGGGTTATAATCCTGAAAACTTAATTGGCGTAATGGAAATTTTAAAAGCTGCAGCAGGACCAAATAGAATTCCCGAATTTCAAAGTACACATCCTGATCCTGAAAACAGAATTGAGAAAATTAAAGAGGCTATTCGTAAATATGGAAAGTAATATTATCCTTTTGCTTTTTGTAACATCTAACTAATTAAATATACAAATAGATGTATCCTAAAATTAATTTGCTATGAGTTTTGGTTTTGGTCCAGCATCAGAAATGAACAAAACTGTTCAACACCTTAAAAGAAACAAACCTAATACATTAAAAAAATTAGGTCAACTTACCAATGAAAATAATTACACTATAACGGATAAAAAAGCCTCTCAAAAACAACTTAAATGAAATAAGAAAAAAAGTAAAGAAAGAAAACCAGAAAGCTTTACTTAAAAAAATATTGTTTTTCACTCTTTTTCTTATTCTTTTAATTTACTTTATATACTTTTAAAAAATTTGCTATGAGTTTTGGTGGAGCGGTATCTGCAATGATAACCAGTTTAAAAAACAATAAAAGAAAAAGAGTTAGTGCTTTTGATAAACTAGAACGGTTTCAAAAAGAAAACAGTGATAAATTATATTTTGATAGGTGTGCTAACAAAAAGGAACTTGATAAAATACGCCTACAAACCTTAAAGAAAATAAAACTCAATACATTAAAAATAACATTGGCATCCTCATAATCTTCTTTATACTAATATACATTGCTTTTGTTTTTGTGAATTCCTAAAATATTCCCCAAAAATCTTTCTTACTTTTGCAGTGCAACACACAACAAATGAACAAGAAAGTAATTTTAATGATTTTGGATGGATGGGGAATTACCCAAGATCCAAAAGTATCGGCCATATACAACGCTAAAACCCCATTTATAAATTCGTTATACGATAAATTCCCACATGCACAGTTAAGAACTGATGGCGAACATGTTGGTTTACCTGTAGGACAAATGGGAAATTCAGAAGTTGGGCATATGAACTTAGGTGCTGGTAGAATTGTATATCAAAACTTAGCTAAAATCAACAAGGCTGTAAAAGAGGGGACTTTGGCGCAAGAAAAGGAACTTCTAAATGCTTTTGAATATGCAAAGGCAAACAATAAAAATGTTCATTTTTTAGGGTTGGTTTCTAATGGAGGAATTCACTCTCATATTGACCACCTAAAAGGATTGCTATCTGCAGCTAACAATGTTGGTTTAGATAACGTATACCTACATGCTTTTACTGACGGACGTGATTGTGATCCAAAATCAGGGAAATACTTCATCAACGACATTCAAGAACATATGCATAAAACCACAGGTGAATTGGCTACAATTACCGGTCGTTACTATGCTATGGATCGTGATAATCGTTGGGAACGTGTACAACTTGCTTACAATGCCTTAGTTAAAGGAGAAGGCTCTTTTTCTTCGGATGCTTCAACTAGTATTCAACAAAGTTATAATACAGACGTTACCGATGAGTTCATTAAACCAATTGTGATGGTTAATGAAGATGAACAACCAAAAACCACAATTAAAGAAGACGACGTTGTTATTTTCTTCAATTTTAGAACCGATAGAGGGCGTCAGTTAACAGAAGCTTTGAGTCAAAAAGATTTTCCTGAGTTCAACATGAAGAAATTACCATTGTATTTTGTTACTATGACAAACTATGATGACACGTTTAACAAAATTCATGTTATTTACGACGGAAAGAACATTGAAAACACCTTGGGTGAAGTATTAGAATCGGCAGGGAAAAGTCAAATAAGAATTGCTGAAACAGAAAAGTATCCACACGTAACTTTCTTTTTCTCAGGCGGAAGAGAAGAAGAGTTTAAAAGAGAAAAACGTTTACTATGTCCATCTCCAAAAGTAGCTACTTATGATTTAAAACCTGAGATGAGCGCTTATGAGATTCGAGATGCTATTGTTCCTGAACTACAAAGCGGTGATGTAGATTTTGTGTGTTTAAATTTTGCAAATGGTGATATGGTAGGACATACTGGTGTATTTGAAGCTGCTGTTAAAGCCTGTGAAGCGGTTGATGATTGTGTAAAAGATGTAATTACCACAGCACTAGATAACGACTACACTACTATTTTAATTGCAGATCACGGAAACTGTGAAACAATGATTAACCCAGACGGAACACCACATACAGCCCATACTACAAACCCAGTGCCTATGATTTTAATTGATAAAGAATTAAATTCAATAAAAAGTGGTATTTTGGGCGATGTTGCTCCAACTATTTTAAAACTAATGGGCGTTGAACAACCTGAAGAAATGACACAACATTCGCTTATTTAAAAATAAACCTTATGAAAAAAATCGTATACTTTTTTGTAACCCTACTTATTGTTTCTTGTGCGTCAACACCCAAGAACTTGGCAACAAAAAACGAAAATGGAAATTTAGTTGGTATTGCCACCAAAAAAGACTTTCAACAAGAACCATATGGAAGTGATTGGTTCAACGATTTTTATTCATATTACGAAACAGACAAGGGTACCGTAGAAAAGCTAAAACCATACTTAAAAGATATAAAAATAAAAGGTTTTATGGGAACTTGGTGTGGAGACAGTAAAAGAGAAATCCCTAATTTTTATAAAATTTTAGACGAAGCAGAGTTCGACTATAAGAACCTTGAATTGGTTACTGTAAACCGTCAAAAAAAAGCCAACGGACTAGAAGAAGGCTTTAATGTAATTAGAGTTCCAACCTTTATATTTTATAAAGATGGAAAAGAAATTGGTCGTTTTGTAGAACATGCTATTGAAGATAGCTCAGTTGAAGAAGATTTCTTAAAAATACTATCTGGTCAAGAATACAAACATCCATATCAAAAATAACTGTAAATTTGCGCCTCAATATTTTTACCATGATTAAACCAAAAACTAGAGAAGAAATTGAATTAATGCGCGAAAGTGCTTTAGTAGTATCAAAAACTTTAGGTATGCTTGCTAAAGAAGTAAAACCTGGAGTTACTACATTGTATCTTGATAAACTTGCCGAAGACTTTATTCGTGAGCAAGGTGCCATTCCTGGTTTTTTAGGCTTGTATGATTTCCCAAACACTCTTTGCATGAGTCCAAACTCACAAGTAGTTCACGGAATCCCAAATAACACACCTTTACAAGAAGGTGATATCATTTCTATTGATTGTGGCGCTATAAAAAATGATTTCTATGGAGATCATGCCTATACGTTTGCTGTGGGTGAAATTGCTCCTGAAACTCAAAAACTACTTGACGTTACTAAAGAGAGTTTATATGTAGGTATTCGTGAATTTAAAGTAGGAAATCGTGTTGGAGATGTAGGTTTTGCTATTCAAAACTTCACAGAAAAGCATGGCTATGGTGTTGTTCGTGAATTAGTAGGTCACGGATTAGGACGCAAAATGCATGAAGATCCTGAAATGCCTAATTACGGACGCAGAGGTCGTGGTAAAAAATTCATAGAAGGTATGGTAGTAGCCATTGAACCTATGACCAATATGGGAACTCATAAAATCCGTCAACATAGTGATGGATGGACAATTACTACTTTAGACGGAAAACCATCTGCACACTTCGAACACGATATAGCTATTATTGACGGTAAACCTGAGTTATTATCTACCTTTAAGTATATATACGATGCATTAGGTATTGAAAGCAACGAGGAAGATGAATTCAGACAACAACCATTAGTCATATAATTTGTGTCTTTATTTAAAGTAATACTAAATACAATTCCAAGACCAATATTAATTAAAGCTAGTTATTGGGCTCGCCCAGTTATTGCTTGGTGGCTAAAAGGTGATAATTTCACAGATCCTATTGATGGAAAATCATTTAAGAAATTTTTACCTTACGGGTACGGAAAACAACGTGAAAACGCACTATCTCCTTCTACCCTATCTCTAGAAAGACATCGTTTAATGTGGCTTTTCTTACAACAAGAGAGTAACTTTTTCTCCTCAGATAAAAAGTTAAAAGTATTACATATTGCTCCTGAGCAATGCTTTTTGGATGTTTTTAGAAAACAAACGAACTTAGAATATACTACTTCTGATTTAGAATCGCCTATAGCAGATGTAAAAGCAGATATTTGTGACCTTCCTTTTAAAGAAAATTCTTTTGATGTAGTATTTTGTAATCATGTATTAGAACACATTTCTGACGATACGAAAGCAATGCAAGAATTGTATCGTGTAATGAAAGTTGGTGGGTTTGGTATTTTTCAAATTCCTCAAGATTTATCTAGAGAAATTACTTTTGAAGACGATTCGATTACTGATCCAAAAGAGCGTGCAAAAATATTCGGCCAGTATGACCATGTTCGCGTATACGGTCGTGATTATTTTGACAAACTACGTTCTATAGGTTTTAAAGTTGATGAAATAGACTACACAAAAAAAATCGCTCCAGAAAAACTAGAACGATTTGCTTTAATGAAAGGCGAAATTTTACCTGTATGTTATAAAAACTAGTTAATATACTCTGCTAACTCATTTGCTTCATTGTGATATAATAACACCACTTTCAACTCTGGATGTTTCTCTAAAAACGCTTTAGTTTTCTCTAAGCCCATTGCTAAAAAAGCAGTTGCATACGCATCTACATCAGCACAATCTCCTTTTAATCTAACCGACACACTTAGCAAGTTACTTTCCTCTGCCAATCCTGTCTTTGCATTTACCGTATGCACTATCTTTTTCCCTTCAGCATTTACCTTGTACTTTCTATAATTTCCTGAAGTTGCCATTGACTCATTATCCAATTCAATTACTTTTTGAATAGAGCGTGTTCCGTCAACATTTGGTTTCTCAATAGCTACCTTCCATAATTTTCCATCTTTTGTCCCTCTAGCTCTAATCTCACCTCCTATTTCTACTAAATAATCATGAATATTTTTTGATTCTAAAAATCTTCCTACCACATCTACACCATATCCTTTAGCAAAAGCATTTACATTAAACTCTATATCTGAGCTTTCTCTATGAACTTTTCTATCCTTTAAAGAAACTTTATCAAACCCCACATGTTCCATTAAGACTGAAATTTCCTCGGTAGTTAGATTCTTTTTTTCCTTACCTGACCCAAATCCATAAGCATCAATCAACCTTCCAATTGTCGGATCAAAATACCCATCAGTTTCTTTATAAATTCTTTTTGCTTTATCAAACACTTCAACAAACATATCGTCAACCACTACCGTAGTATCTCCTTGATTTATTTTTGAAATATCTGAAGTAGGCATGTATGTTGACAATGATTTATTTACCAAAACAAACAAACTATCAATAGATTTTTGATAATTAACAGTATTCAAATAAGTTATATGATAGGTAGTTCCAAAAACCGCTCCCTGTAGCTTAGTTATATTTTCTTTTTTTTCTTCTTTACAAGCTATTACTAACAATAATGAAACTACTAAAAGCGTTATCCTTTTAATCATCTTTAAAAATTTAGTCACAAAAATAATGCTTTCACACTTCATAAAAGATTGTTAATTCTCTTTTTTGTGTCTTCATTTTTATAAATTTGCTTAACTATTAATAAATACATCTAAAAAAATCAGAATAAAATGAGAAAAGTATTTTTATTCCTTACTGCTTCAATTTTACTAGCATCTTGTGCTTCTACAAAAGAGTTAGAAGCTATTAAAGCTAAACACGAACAGACAAAAGAAGAGTTACTAGCTGTAAAAGCCAACCTAACAAAATGTCTAGTTGAAAAAGAGAACTGTGAAGACAAAGCATTTTCTTTAGAGTCTAGAGTAACAGAATTAAAGAAAGATAAAGAAAATACGTTACAACAAGTTGAAAACTTAACTGTGTTAACTAAAGGTGCTAACGACAATATTAAAGAAACATTAGCTCAATTAAGCAAAAAGGACAAATACATCAATAAAATTAGAGAAGCTGCTTCTAAAAAAGACTCTTTAAACTTAGTGGTTGCTTTTCATTTAAAAAGAGAACTACAAGACGGTATTGATGATGAAGACATTGAAGTTAATGTTGAAAAAACAGTTGTATTTATTTCAATATCAGACAAATTATTATTTAAAAGCGGAAGCTACACTATTAACGACAAAGCTTCTAAAGTGTTAGAAAAAGTTGCAACTGTAGTTAACGGACAACCTCAAATGGATGTAATGGTAGAAGGACACACAGACAACACTCCTGTTGCTGCTGGATCATCATTAAAAGATAACTGGGGATTAAGTGTATTACGTTCTACTGCTATTGTTCGTGAATTACAAGGAAAGTACAATGTAGCACCAAGTAGATTAATTGCTGCTGGTAGAAGTAGCTATGTTCCTTTAGTAGAAAACAACAGTCCTGCTAACAAAGCTAAAAACAGACGTACGAAAATTATTATTTTACCAAGATTAAATCAATTTTTTGATTTATTAGATCAAAAGGTGGAATAATTTTTTTAACATATAATTTAAAAAGCGTGCAAAAAGCACGCTTTTTTTATACGCTTTACTTAGCTAAAACAAACAACATAAAAATTAAACTAACACGCTATTTGTCAATCAAATAATTAATCGTACATTTGCAGACCTTTTTAAAGGATTAAAATAAATTATTAATAAACAAAAACTAATCGTGTAATTATGAACACATTAAGTTACAAAACAGTATCGGCTAATAAAGCTACCGTAAACAAAGAGTGGGTTTTAGTTGATGCGGACGGGCAAACATTGGGTCGTCTAGCTTCTAAAGTTGCAAAACTTGTTAGAGGTAAGTACAAGCCAAATTACACTCCTCACGTAGACTGTGGAGACAACGTTGTTATTATCAACGCTGAAAAAATTAACCTAACTGGTAAAAAGTGGACAGATAAGTCTTACATCCGTCACACAGGTTACCCAGGAGGACAAAGATCATTAACTGCTACAGAAATGTTCGAAAAAGATCCTACAAGATTAATCGAAAAAGCAGTAAAAGGAATGTTACCTAAAAATAAATTAGGTAGTGCGTTATTCAGAAACTTATATGTTTACGCAGGTACAGAGCATGGTCAAGAAGCTCAAAAACCTAAAACTATTAACCTTAACGATCTTAAATAATTATGGAAACTGTACACAAAATAGGTAGAAGAAAAACAGCTGTTGCTCGTGTTTATGTTTCTCAAGGAAGTGGAAACATCACTATCAACAAAAGAGAGTTTAAAAACTATTTCACTACACCAACTTTACAATACAAAGTTCAACAACCTTTAATGTTAACTGAAAACTTAGAGGCTTACGACATTAAAGTTAACGTATACGGTGGTGGTGTTACTGGTCAAGCTGAAGCTATTCGTTTAGCGATTACTAGAGCATTAGTATCAATTAACGAAGAAAACAAAGCTGTATTAAAACCAGAAGGATTATTAACTCGTGATCCAAGAATGGTTGAACGTAAGAAATTCGGTCAGAAGAAAGCTCGTAAGAAATTCCAGTTCTCTAAACGTTAATATTTTACTGAACTTGTTTCAGTATTTAAATGTTTCGAGACTGTTATTTATAAATCAATTTTTAACAGTTTAGTATCTAAATATTTCAGACTTAATAACTACTGAAATATTGCGAAAACAGAACGTAAACACATTTATTAAAATGGCAAACATTCAAGAATTATTAGAAAGTGGTGTTCACTTTGGACACTTAACTAGAAAATGGAACCCTAACATGGCTCCATACATTTATACAGAGCGTAATGGTGTTCACATCATCGATTTGTACAAAACTTCAGCTAAAATTGACGAAGCTTCTGCTGCGTTACAAAAAATAGCTAACTCAGGACGTAAAATCTTATTCGTTGCTACTAAAAAGCAAGCTAAAGATATCGTTGCTGAAAAAGCTAAAGCTGTAAACATGCCTTACATTACTGAGCGTTGGCCAGGTGGTATGTTAACAAACTTCGTTACTATCCGTAAAGCCGTTAAGAAAATGACTTCTATTGATAGAATGAAGACTGATGGTTCTTTTGATGCATTATCTAAAAGAGAAAAATTACAAATTACTCGTCAACGTGAAAAATTAGAAAAGAACTTAGGTTCAATTTCTGATATGACTCGTTTACCAGGAGCTTTATTTGTAATTGATGTAAAGAAAGAACACATTGCTGTTGCTGAAGCACAAAAATTAAACATTCCAATCTTTGCTATGGTTGATACAAACTCTGATCCTAGACCGATTGATTTTGTAATTCCTGCAAATGATGATGCTTCTAAATCTATCGATAAAGTATTATCGCATGTAACTGATGCAATTGCTGAAGGCTTAACTGAAAGAAAAGCTGACAAGGAAAAAGCTAAAGCTGAAAAAACAGCTGACGCTCCAGCAAAAGAAGAAGCAAAATAATTTTTAATTTAAAGGTTTCATTACATTGGAACCTTTAAATTTTTACAACTTTGTACAACAATATATTTACAACTAAAAAATAACGATAGAAATGTCAGTAAAAATTAGCGCTGCAGACGTAAAAAAATTAAGAGAAACTACCGGAGCTGGTATGATGGATTGTAAAAAAGCATTAGTAGAAGCTGAAGGTGATTTTGATAAAGCTATTGAAATTTTACGTAAAAAAGGACAAAAGATTGCTGCTAAAAGAGCAGATCGTGAGTCTACTGAAGGTGTGGCAATCACTAAAATTAGCGATGACAACACATATGGTGTTGCTATCGTATTAGCATGTGAAACAGATTTCGTAGCTAAAAACGATTCATTCAAAGCTTTAGCGCAAGAATTTGTTGACATCGCTTTTAACCACAAAACAAAAGAAGAGTTCTTAGCTGCTGATTTTGGTGGTGTAACTGTTGCTGAAAAATTAATCGAGCAAACAGGAGTTATCGGTGAAAAAATAGATATCACTGCTTTCGAAAGAATTGAAGCACCATACGTAGGAGCTTATACTCACGTTGGTAAAATTGCTGCAATGGTAGGTTTAACTGCTGTTGTAGATAATGCTGCTGAGTTAACTAAAGACTTAGCTATGCAAGCTGCTTCAATGGGAGCTACTACTTTATCTTATAAAGATTTTGATCCTGCATTTGTAGCTTCTGAAACTGAAGCTAGAATTGCTGCTATCAAAAAAGATAACGAAGAATTAGTACGTTTAGGTAAAACTTTAAAGAACGTTCCTCAATTCGTTTCTCGTTTACAATTAACTGATGAAGCTATAGCTAAAGCTGAAGAAGAAGCTAAAGAACAGTTAAAAGCTGAAGGTAAACCAGAACAAATCTGGGACAAAATCTTACCAGGTAAAATGGAAAGATTTATCTCTGACAATACAACTTTAGATCAAGAACAATGTTTATTAGATCAAAAGTTTATTAAAGACGAAAAGAAAACTGTTGCAGAATACGTTTCTTCTTACGGTGACGTTGAAGTTAAAAACTTCGTAAGAGTTACTTTAGGATAATTCTCGACAATCATATTATAAAAACCATCCATTTTGGATGGTTTTTTTTTATGTGTTAAAATTAGAATAAAAAAAATATGTAGCTTTGCACAACTTTCAACAAAACAAATGCAATACAAAAGAATTCTTTTAAAATTAAGTGGAGAGGCACTGATGGGTGAACGTCAATATGGTATTGACCCAAACAGACTTAAGGAATATGCCCAAGAAATAAAACAAGTTGTAGATAAAGGTGTAGAAGTAGCCATTGTTATTGGTGGTGGAAATATTTTTAGAGGAGTTGCAGGTGCAAGTCAAGGTATGGATCGCGTACAAGGTGACCATATGGGGATGTTAGCAACTTGTATTAACGGACTAGCTTTGCAAAGTGCCTTAGAAGATGAAGGAATACATACACGTTTACAGACAGCTATTGAAATTAAAGAAATTGCGGAGCCTTACATTAAACGTCGTGCTAATCGTCACTTAGAAAAAGGACGTGTAGTAATTTTTGGTGGAGGAACAGGAAATCCGTATTTTACAACCGATACAGCAGCTGTTTTAAGAGCTATTGAAATTAATGCAGATGCTATTTTAAAGGGTACACGTGTTGATGGTATTTACACAGCCGATCCAGAAAAAGATAAAGATGCTGTTAAATATGAAAACATTACCTTTAAAGACGTTATTGAAAAAGGCTTAAAAGTAATGGACATGACAGCTTTTACTTTAAGTGAAGAAAATAAACTACCAATTATTGTTTTTGATATGAACAAACAAGGAAACCTATTAAAGTTAGTTTCTGGAGAAAACATTGGAACAATAGTTGATAACGAATAAACCGAAAAGTTACCCTCAACTTATTTGAGGTATTATAAATACGAACAAAATGAACGAAGAGATTGATTTTATTTTAGATTCGACAAAAGAGGCAATGGACAAAGCTATTAGCCACTTAGAAAAAGAATTAGTAGGAATTAGAGCTGGTAGAGCAACTCCTGCTATGTTAAGTACAATTATGGTAGATTACTACGGTTCTCAAACACCATTATCACAAGTAGCAAACGTAAATACTCCTGATGCTAGAACTATATCTGTTCAACCATGGGAAAAAAATATGTTACAAGAAATCGAAAAAGCCATCATGCTTGCTAACATCGGTTTCAATCCAATGAATAATGGAGAAAACATTATAATTAATGTTCCACCATTAACCGAAGAACGTCGTAAAGGTTTAGCTAAACAAGCAAAAGCAGAGGCTGAACATGCAAAAGTAGGAATTCGTAATGCTCGTAAAGATGCTAACAACGAAATTAAAAAAGTTGATATTTCTGACGATATGAAGAAAAATGCAGAAGCTGAAGTTCAGAAGTTAACTGATGATTACGTAAAAATAATCGACGAAAAGTTTACTGTTAAAGAGAAAGAAATTATGACTGTATAGTTTCTTTTAAGAAATAGTTAAAAAAGAGCGTCATATGACGCTCTTTTTTTCGTTTAATTAATTCATTTAGCATAACTTTGCTGAAATTTTTTTTGGATGACTTTTTGGACTAAAATCGCAGGGTTCTTATTGCGAAATCGTTACTTAGTTTTAATTACTATTGCTATAATTACAGGGCTTTTAGTCACTCAGATGAAATATATGCGCTTCTCCTATACAGAAGCCAACTTACTTCCTACCGATCATGAGGTAAATATTCAATACAACAAATTCTTAGAGATTTTTGGAGAAGAAGGTAATCTCATCATCTTAGGCGTTAAAGATTCTACAATATTTACACCTGCTAAATTTAATGCATGGAATAAACTTGTTAAAGATTTAGACAGCTTACCACAAGTAGATTTTACTGTTTCTGTTGCTGATGTTCAGCAATTAAAGGCCGATAGAAAAAAACGAAAGTTTGTCGTTGAGCCACTGTTTGATAAGGCTCCATCTACTGACGAAGAAATTAAAAACATAAAGAAGCAACTTTTTGAGAAACTTCCTTTTTATAACAACTTATTATACAATGGCAAGGGTACTTTACAAACAGCTATTTATTTAAATAAGGATATTGTAAACACTCCTATCCGTAAAGATTTTGTTTTTGATGTTTTAATACCAACTATAAAATCTTTTGAAAAAGACAATAAAATAGATGTTCGTGTTTCTGGTATGCCTTACATAAGGACCTTAAACTCTCAGAATATCACTGATGAAATGGGAATTTTTGTTATTGGTGCATTATTAATAACAGCTATTATCTTTTTCTTCTTTTTCCGTTCGTTTAGAGCTACATTTATTACGCTACTCGTAGTAAGTATTGGAGTAACTTGGGCTTTTGGTTTCATGGGATTATTCCGTTATGAAATTACCGTGTTATCTGCTTTAATTCCGCCTTTAATTATCGTAATCGGTGTACCAAATGCAGTTTTCTTAATAAACAAATATCAACAAGAAGTAAAAAAACACGGAAATCAAGCAAAATCATTACAGCGTGTAATTTCTAAAGTTGGAAATGCTACATTAATGACCAACATTACTACTGCTTCAGGTTTTGCAACTTTTATATTTGTTAAAAGTAGGCTAATGCGTGAGTTTGGTGTTTTAGCATCTGTAAACATCATTAGTATTTTTATTCTAGCATTATTAATTATCCCGATTATATACAGTTTTATGCCACTACCAGAAAAGAAACATTTAAACCATCTAGAGAAAAAATGGATGGGTAATGTTGTTTCTTGGATGGAACGTATGGTAAAAAAACAACGAATTGCTATTTACATTACTACAGTTTCCATAATCATTTTTAGTATGATTGGCCTATACATGATTCGTGTATCAGGAAGCTTGATTGAAGACATGCCTAAGGGAAAGCAGTTTTATAAAGATATTAAGTTCTTTGAATATGAATTTGGAGGAATTATGCCTTTAGAAATTTTAATTGATACTAAGAGAGAAAAAGGTGTTATGAAGCTTTCTACCTTAAAAAAGATGGAAAAGCTTAATGAAACTATTGAAACTTTTCCTGAATTATCAAAACCTATATCTGTTACAAATCTCGTAAAATACTCTAAGCAAGCCTATTACAACGGAAACCCTAAATATTATCAATTACCAACAAGTCAAGAGAAGAGTTATATTTTCTCATATACTAAAAACTCTGACAGTAATTCTGGTATGCTGAAGAACTTTGTAGATAGTACAGGACGTTACGCTCGCATAACTACGTTTATGAAAGATATTGGTACTGATAAAATGGACATTATCCAAGAGCGATTACAGGCTGTAATTAACAAACAATTTCCAGGTGAAAAATTTGACGTTTCATTAACAGGTAAAGCATTAGTATTTTTAAAAGGAACTAACTATTTAATTAAAAACTTGGTTATTTCACTATCGCTGGCCATCATATTAATTTCAATATTTATGGCGTGGATGTTCCGTTCGCCACAAATGATATTAATCTCACTAATACCTAATATGCTTCCACTACTAATTACAGGTGGATTAATGGGATTCTTTGACATACCTATAAAACCTTCAACTATTTTGGTATTTAGTATAGCCTTTGGTATTTCTGTAGATGATACTATTCACTTCTTAGCAAAATATCGACAAGAATTGCTAGCAAATAACTGGAAAGTAAAATCCGCTGTTTACTCAGCTTTAAGAGAAACAGGAGTAAGTATGTTCTATACTTCTATTGTACTATTTTTCGGATTTTTAGTCTTTACGGTTTCAAGCTTTGGTGGTACTATCGCATTAGGAGGTTTAGTTTCTATTACATTATTGTTAGCCATGGTTTCAAACTTATTATTGTTACCTTCTCTCCTACTTTCATTCGAGAAAAAAATAGCAAACAAAAAAGTTTTAAAAGAAACTAAGTTTAAAATATTACCTCCTAAAGAAGAAAAATAAGGCTAATATTAAGAATATTATGTTTAGTTTATAAATACTTGTTTTCCTATTAAACTTAGTAAGTAAAAGTTAACTCTTTATTCTTCGGTCTCTTTATTGCTAATTAACAGCAAAAAAGTATCTTTGCTTGATTTTATTGAAGATATAAAGACATGAAAAGAAGTAGCGTTAAAGATTTATTACAATCTGACAAATTTTTACAAGAAGTACACGTAAAAGGATGGGTAAGAACTTTTAGAAGCAATCGTTTTATTGCTCTAAATGATGGTTCTACTATTAATAATATTCAGTGTGTTGTAGATTTTGAAAATACCGACGAAACTTTATTAAAAAGAATAAATACTGGTGCTGCAGTTAGTATCCAAGGTACTTTGGTAGAAAGCCAAGGTAAAGGACAAACAGTAGAGATTCAAGTAAACAATTTGGAAATTTTAGGAGATTCAAATCCTGATGAATATCCAATTCAGCCTAAAAAACATAGTTTAGAGTTTTTACGTGAAAACGCACATTTACGTGTAAGAACTAACACTTTTAGTGCTGTAATGCGTTTACGTTCTGCATTATCATTTGCAGTACATCAGTACTTCCAACAAAACGGATTTTACTATGTAAATACTCCAATTATTACTGGTTCTGATGCTGAAGGTGCTGGTGAAATGTTTAAAGTAACTCAATTTGAAGCTAACAAAGCTCCTGTAAACGAAGAAGGTGAAATAGACTACTCTAAAGATTTCTTTGGAAAAGAAACTAACTTAACAGTTTCTGGTCAGTTAGAAGGTGAAACCTATGCCATGGCATTAGGTAAAATATATACTTTCGGCCCTACTTTTAGAGCAGAAAATTCAAATACAACACGTCACTTAGCAGAGTTTTGGATGATTGAGCCAGAAGTAGCTTTTAATGATTTAGATGCTAACATGGATTTATCTGAAGACTTCATCAAGTATGTATTGCAATATGTATTAGATAACTGTAAAGATGATTTAGCTTTCTTAGATAATCGATTAGCGCAAGAGGAAAAAACTAAACCTCAAGCACAACGTAGTGAAATGGGCTTAATTGAAAAATTACGATTTGTTGTAGACAACAACTTTAAGCGTGTAAGCTATACAGAGGCTATTGACATTTTAAGAAACTCTAAGCCTAACAAAAAGAAAAAATTTCAATTCCCTGTTAACGAATGGGGGGTTGATTTACAATCTGAGCACGAACGTTATTTAGTAGAAAAGCACTTTAAGTGTCCAGTTATTTTATTTGATTATCCAGCAAATATAAAAGCGTTTTACATGCGTTTGAATGAAGATGGTAAAACAGTTCGTGCCATGGATGTTTTATTCCCTGGAATCGGAGAAATGGTAGGTGGATCAGAAAGAGAAGAACGTTTAGATGTTTTAAAAGAAAAAATGGCTGAACTAAATATTCCTGAAGAAGAATTATGGTGGTATTTAGATACTCGTAAGTTTGGTACCGCAGTACATTCTGGCTTTGGTTTAGGTTTTGAACGTTTGGTTTTATTTGCAACAGGAATGAGCAATATTCGTGATGTAATTCCTTTTCCAAGAACACCACAAAACGCTGAGTTTTAAAAAAATCATAAAACTTATAAATATCAATCGTCATTCCTTTACGAATGACGATTTTTTTTGTCCTATTTCATATCTTTGTATATATGCTAAAACAAAGTTTACATCAAAAATTACTTCAAAAATTATCTCCACAACAAATACAGTTGATGAAGTTAATTCAGTTGCCTACACAAGCTTTTGAAGAACGTTTGAAACAAGAAATTGAAGAAAACCCTGCATTGGATACAGGTAAAGATGAACCTGAAAATTTTGAAGACTCTTTAGCCAATGATGTTGATTATGATGATTCAGGTAATGAAAAAATTGATGCAGAAGATATAAATATTGATGAATATTTAAGTGACGATGAATACCCTAGTTATAAGACACAAACGAATAACTATTCTTCAGATGATGAGGATAAACAAGTTCCTTATGCAGCTGGTACTAGCTTTCATCAATCATTAAAAAATCAATTAAACACTTTTAGAATTGACGAAGAAGAACGTGCTATTGCTGAGTTTTTAGTGGGTAGCATCGATGATAGCGGATATATTCGTAGAGATATTATAGATCTTGTTGATGACCTAGCCTTTACCCAAAATGTTTTTACTACTGAAGAAAAGGTACAAGATGTTTTGGTAAATGTTGTTCAAAAGTTAGATCCTACTGGTGTTGGTGCTCTGAACTTAAAAGAATGTTTAATTATTCAATTAAAAGCTAAATCTGAGAATGAAAGTAGAGCATTAGCTATAAGAGTTTTAGAAGAAGCTTTTGATCATTTTGTTAAAAAACACTACAAGAAACTTTTAGAAAAATTCAGTATTTCTGAAGAACAATTAAAGGATGTTATTAGCGAAATAAGCAAACTAAACCCAAAACCAGGAAGTTCATACGCTGGAAATAATAAAATTGCAGAGCAAATAGTTCCTGATTTTTCAATAAAAATTATTGATGGCAACTTAGATTTAACTTTAAATTCTCGTAATGCTCCAGAATTACATGTTTCTAGAGAATATAACAACATGTTAAAGGGGTATCAGGACTCTAAAGAGAAAACTAAATCTCAAAAAGATGCTGTACTCTTTATAAAGCAAAAGTTAGATGCTGCAAAGTGGTTTATTGATGCTATAAAACAACGTCAGCAGACACTTTTAGTAACAATGAATGCTATTATGCATCGTCAAGAAGAATATTTTTTAACAGGTGATGAGCGTAAGCTTAAGCCAATGATCTTAAAAGATATTGCCGATGAGATTAGCATGGATGTTTCAACTGTTTCTCGTGTTGCAAGTAGCAAATATGTTTCTACACCTTATGGTACGAAGTTGATTAAGGAATTCTTTTCTGAATCGATGAAAAATGACCAAGGTGAAGATGTTTCAACCAAGGAAATTAAGAAAATTCTAGAAACAGTGATTAAAGAGGAAGACAAACGAAAACCTCTTACTGATGAAAAATTGTCAAAAATTTTAAAAGAGAAAGGGTATCCTATTGCAAGAAGGACTGTTGCCAAGTATCGTGAACAATTAGACATTCCTGTCGCTAGATTACGTAAAGAAATTTAATGCGTTGGCATAAATTCATATCAACAATTCTTCACCCTATTGTAATGCCTACTATAGGGATTCTTTTGTATTTCTTTCTTTCTCCAATAGGATTGAATAAGCAGCAACAATACACAATATTGGCTATAGTTTTTGTAGCTACTTATCTTATACCAATGCTTTTATTAGTTTTTTTAAAGTCTATTGGTTATATAAAATCATTTCGTGTACACAGTATCAACGAACGAAAATTTCCTATTTTCTTTATGATGACTTTATTTTTGATTTTAGGAAAAATGTTTGCAAGTATGAGTATTGTAAAGGAAATTAGCTACTTATTTTACGGGACTGTATTTGGTTTAGTATTTATTTACTTACTATTTCCTTTTAAGATTAAAGGAAGCCTTCATTTGTTATCAATGGGAGTAGCTGTTGGATATTTCTTATTATTTCAACAAATACAAGCTGTTTATGTGCTTCCTGTAATTATATCGTTTATTTTCTTAGCAGGGCTTCTTGCAAGCTCTAGATTACACCTAAAAGCTCACACTGTTAAAGAAGTATATCTTGGTTTTTTTATTGGCTTAATAGCTCCTTTTATAGCTTATTATGCTTTATAGAAGATAAAAACTTAAACCAAGTTTAACTATTTTACTATTAATTGGCTTTCCTTTCAAGCTAACATCTTTAAACATTGGTGACAAACCGTAATATACATGAAAGTTAAATGTACCATAACCTGCGGATAGAGTTAAACCTGTTTGCCATTTGTTATATTTCTCAGCATTTGAAAAACTAACTTGTCCAGTTGGTAAATCGTATCGGAAACTATTACTTATGTTATAAGAAACTTTAAAGCCAGCATAAAAACGCCAAAATGAATACGTATTAGCATCTGAAGATCGCCATCTAAACTGGATAGGTATTTCTAAATTATGAAGTTTAATTTTATTGGATGTAATATCAGGATCAGTTTCAAACTCTTTAACACTACCATCTAACACTTTTAATCCATGATTAAATGAATCATAACTATAGCCTAAACCGAAAGCTATAGCTGTTTTTCCTTTACTATTGAAAGGTATATCTTTCATATATCCAGCTGCTAAACCATATGAAAAACCTGTTCTACCTATTTCTTCAGGCTGATCTTGCAATAAGTTATAAGTTATATCAATATATAATTGATCTTCCCAATACTTATCACCTAACTGTAAAGAATCTTTCTGACTAAAAATATTTAAAGGCAGAAAAAACACAAAAAAACTTAAAATGTACTTCATAGATAATTATCTAACGATAAATATACCTTTTTTGTATAAAAAAAGAGCAATCTAATGATTGCTCTTTTTGTTTTATTTAAAAGTAATTACTTCTTAATAACATCTCCCTTGTGAGTAGATAAACTTAATTTAAGAGCATTAACATCTCTTAATTTTTCACGAATATCGGCTAATGTACCTACACTCGATTCTCTATCTGCTTTTATAGAAGTTGTCATAAATGGTACTTCAGCTTCAGAAACATTATCTCTTTCAAGATATATAAACGACGGTACTTCATCAGGAGTAGCTATTTTATCGTTTAACTGTATTCTATTATATCCTGTACCATACTTTGGGTCTTTAGCTTTACCAACATAAATTGTACTCACTAAACTTTTACGCTCAAGTTTTTTTACTTCACTTGCACTTGGTAAACGAGGTGAATCAATTTGTAAATCTGTTTCTCTCATAGTAGTAGTTACCATGAAGAAGAATAATAACATGAAAACAATATCTGGTAAAGATGCCGTAGATACAGCAGGCAATCCTTTTTTCTTCTTTTTAAATTTAGACATACTCTATTGTTTTACTATTATTGAACATTTGTTGGGTCTGTATCAGAAATAATTTGAGGGTAACTCGCCTTAATATCTTCAACTTTCTTTCTTAATGACTCATCTTTTCTTGCGCTATCTTTGAAAGCTTGTTCTAATTCTGTAAAGCTCATACCATATTTTTCTTGGCATAATCTATTACGTAATTCTGTATAAGCTCTTAATAACTCATTTTGTACAGCAACATAAGTACCATACTCAGTACCTCTATCACTTTCAACAGAGATTACAGCTTTAGTTGGATGATCTGATGATTCAGGATCCTTATCACCTTTACAGTAATTACAAGTAGTTCCTGCTTCCATTCCTGGCATTGGGTTACCAATACCCCCACCATTATCAATAAATTTAATAGCAGCATCTTTTAAGTCTTTCAACTCCATTGCCTGATCTTCAACTAAAAGTTGATTATTTCGGTTAATGCTTACTTGAAAAATATTTTTCTCTTTAATAATTGGTGGCTTAACATCAGTTTTTTCAGCTAACTTTTTAGGGATACCTGAATCAACATCCATAGTTGTTGTTACAAGGAAAAAGATAAGTAGCAAGAAGGCAATATCTGCCATCGAACCTGCATTAATTTCTGGGTTTTCTCTTCTTGCCATATTAACTTACGATTTAACGATTCCTTTTAATAAATCCCAAACAAAGAATGCACCAGCAATTCCTCCTAGGATAATGCTGTATGTAATTCCTGTTCCTACCCATTTAGATGTACTTCCTTGAGCTGCTAATTTTCCTCCATCTGCTCCAATTACTTGTGCATCTGAAGACAAGAAATAAGATACAGCAAAAAGAACTGCTAATGCTAAAACACCTAATAATACCTTTTTTAATGCTGCAGGATTTTTAAACATACCCCACATTGAGGCTGCAACTGCTGTTACTACCACTCCAATCAATAACCAGTAAGAATAAGTTACTAAAGGAGAAACAGCACTTGATACTGCTTCTACATCTTCTTTATCTATTCTTGCTACATTTAAGAACAATGCAGCACCGATTAGTGAAATTGCAGCTACTAGTAATGTTAATATTTTACTATTCATATTGATTGATTATTTTTTATACTTAGCTAATAAATCGATTAAAGAGATAGATGCGTCTTCCATGTTGTTAACGATACTATCAATCTTCGAAATAATGTAGTTATAGAAAATTTGTAAAATAATCGCTACGATAAGACCAAATACTGTTGTTAATAATGCAATTTTAATACCACCTGCTACTACTGCTGGAGAGATATCGTTTGCTACAGCAATTCTATCGAATGCATCAATCATACCAATTACAGTACCCATGAATCCTAACATTGGTGCTAATGCGATAAATAAAGATAACCAAGAAACGTTTTTCTCTAATAATCCCATTTGTACTCCACCGTATCCTACTACAGCTTTTTCAGCAGCATCTAATCCTTCATCAGCTCTTTCTAAACCTTGGTAAAAGATAGAGGCAACAGGACCTTTTGTATTTCTACAAACTTCTTTAGCAGCTTCTACACCACCTGAACTTAATGCTTCGTCAACGCTAGCTACTAATTTTTTAGTATTAGTTGTAGCCATGTTTAAATAAATAATTCTTTCAATTGCAATAGCTAAACCTAATATTAAGGCTACCAATACAATTCCCATAAACTTAGGGTCTCCTTCAATAAAACGTTGCTTTAACTCTTGGTGAAAAGTTTTCTCAGCTTCTTGAGCATAAGTTGATTGAATAGCTCCTAAAAACATAAATCCTGTAATAGTTAGGATATTTACTACTTTTTTCATTTTGTTATAATTAATTTTAAATAGTTAACGGGTTAAAAATACAAATTTTACCATGAAAAACTTAATTTTTTATAAATAAGTGATTCTTTACTTGTACTTATTACGCTTTTAATTTTACAGAGTGGCAAGTAACAAAAAAATGTTGGTACATTAAAAAAAATCTATAGGATTTCTATTAACCACACCTTTTTTAACTCTTTTCTATAGTATTTCAAGCAGTTACAAACACAAAATTAACGATTTATTTACAAACTATGCCATTTCTCCTCTTAGGGGTGTTTGAAAATAATGCGTAAAATCTTCTTTTGAAAGCTTTTCTCCTAACAAATACATCATTTTTGCAATGGCTGTTTCTGTTGTAATATCCTTACCATCAACAATACCAATGCGTTTTAATTCTGAACTTGTTTCATAATGTCCTAAAATTACACTTCCTCCTTTACATTGAGTTACATTAACAATGTAAATTCCTTTGCTTACCGATTCCTCTAATAAATCAACAAACCATTTTTCAGTTGGTGCATTTCCTGATCCGTAAGTTTCTAAAATAATACCTTTTAAATCTGGGATATTCATAAAACTTCTCACTACAGACTCTGTAATTCCTGGAAACAACTTTAAAATAGCTACGTGATTATCAAGGTTCTTTCTTACTACTAAATCATTTTGATTCTCTTTAGACTTAAGTAATAATGGATAATTAAAGTTTAAATGCACTCCACTTTCTGCTAAGGGTGGATAATTCATAGAAGCAAACGCTTCAAATTGTTCGGCATTTATTTTTGTAGTTCTATTAGCTCTGTATAGTTTATACTCAAAATACAACCCTACTTCCTGAATAACAGGTTTACCATTTTCATAGGCTGATGCAACTTGTATAGATGTTATTAAATTTTCTTTAGCATCTGTACGTAAATCTCCAATAGGTAATTGTGATCCCGTAAAAATCACAGGCTTTTGTAAATTCTCAAACATAAAGCTTATTGCTGACGATGTATACGACATGGTGTCTGAGCCTGTTAACACTACAAATCCGTCAAACTTGTCATAATTATCAGAGATTATTTCTGCTATTTGTATATAATAGGCCACATTCATGTTAGAAGAATCAATAGGTTCGTCAAACGATATCGTATTGATTTCACAATTAATCTGCTGTAATTCTGGGATTTTACTTGATATTTGACTAAAATCAAACGCTTTTAATGCGCCCGTATTATAATCTTTAACCATACCAATAGTTCCGCCTGTGTAAACTATTAAAATTTTAGGTTGATTTGCCATTTTGACATTTTTTTATACCGTTAATATTTTGGAATAATTTATGTTGTAAATTTAACCAACAAAAATGATACAAAATTTTAAAACTATATAGATTATGATAGGATTTTATATTCTAATTGGTATTATATCTCTTTTCAGTTGGTTAGTGAGTAATACGTTAAAAAACAAGTTTAAAAAATACTCTCAAGTTCATTTACGAAATGGAATGAGTGGTGCTGAAATTGCTCAAAAAATGCTAGTTGACCATGGAATTTCTGATGTACAAGTAATTTCTACACCAGGTAGGTTAACAGATCATTATAATCCACAAAACAAAACTGTAAACTTAAGTGAAGCTGTATACAACCAACGAAATGCTGCCGCAGCTGCTGTTGCTGCACACGAGGTTGGACATGCAGTACAACATGCTAGAGCTTACCAATACTTACAAATGCGTTCTAAACTAGTACCAATGGTAAGCATTACCTCACGCTTTTCTCAATGGATGGTAATTGGTGGTATCGCTTTTGGTGCTGCTTCTGGTAGTACGGGTATTGGTTTTTATATAGCACTAGCTGGTTTAGCTTTTATGGCTTTAGGTACTATTTTCAGCTTTATAACCTTACCTGTTGAATATGACGCAAGTAATAGAGCCTTAGCTTGGTTAGAGAATAAAAACATGGTTACTCATGAAGAATTAGCTGGATCTAAAGATGCTTTAAAATGGGCTGCAAGAACTTATTTAGTTGCTGCTTTAGGTTCTTTAGCGATGCTATTATATTGGGCTTTACAAGTTTTAGGAAATAGAGATTAAATTAATATTTTATTTAGAAATACAACCAAATAAGCCCCTCGTTTTGATAAATTTAAAACGAGGGGCTTATTTTATATATTTTTTTTCCAAAAACTTCACAAATAGTTAATCTTAAAATGAATATATTCGTCCCTTAAATATTAATTATTAAATTTTTAACTATGAAAAAAATTATTTTATCAATTGCTATGGTAACTTCTATCTTTTTTATCGCTTGTTCCGATGACGATACTCCTCAAAAAGACTGCAAAACTTGTTTAAACATTGCAGAAACTGGGATTGACATTGAGGTGTGTGACAACGGAGATGGAACCGCTACTGTTACATCATCTATTAAAGGAAATGAAATTTCAACTACCACTATAAATATTCCTGAAGGAGAAAGCGCCAATACTATTAATTGTACTGATCTTTCTGATTTTGGTGATGAAATAGTTACTGATGAAGTAATCAATTAAACGATTAAAAAAAGGAAGCTTTAAAGCTTCCTTTTTTTAATCGTTTAATTTCAATACTGCCATAAACGCTTGCTGTGGAATTTCTACATTACCAACTTGACGCATACGTTTTTTACCTTTTTTCTGCTTTTCTAATAATTTACGCTTACGAGAAATGTCTCCTCCATAACATTTTGCAGTTACATCTTTACGTAAAGCTTTAACCGTTTCACGGGCGATGATTTTTGCACCAATAGCAGCTTGAATAGGAATATCAAATTGTTGACGAGGAATCAATTCTTTTAGCTTCTCACAGATACGTTTTCCAATTGAATACGCATTACTATCATGTAATAAAGCTGAAAGTGCATCAACTATTTGTCCGTTAAGTAACATATCTACACGAACTAATTTCGATTTTTGCATTCCTATTGGATGGTAGTCAAACGACGCATAACCTTTAGACACAGTTTTTAATCTATCATAGAAGTCAAAAACGATTTCTGCTAATGGCATATCAAATATTAATTCAACTCGCTCTGGAGTTAAATAGGTTTGATTTACAATCTGTCCTCTTTTTTCAATACAAAGTGACATTACTTGTCCTACAAAATCAGCCTTGGTAATAATTGAAGCTTTAATAAATGGCTCTTCTACTCTATCTAATTTTGATGGATCTGGTAAATCTGATGGGTTATTTACTATAATAACTTCATCAGGATTTTTCTTCGTGAATGCATGGTAACTTACGTTAGGAACCGTAGTAATTACCGTCATATTAAATTCACGCTCTAAACGCTCTTGAATAATTTCCATGTGTAACATCCCTAAGAATCCACATCGGAAACCAAAACCAAGTGCTGCTGAACTTTCTGGTTGAAATACCAACGAAGCATCGTTTAACTGGAGTTTTTCCATCGAAGCACGAAGCTCTTCATAATCTTCAGTATCTACTGGGTAAATTCCTGCGAATACCATTGGTTTCACATCCTCAAACCCTTCAATTCTATCTGTAGTTGGATTTGCAAAATCTGTAATAGTATCACCTACCTTTACTTCTTTTGCTGCTTTAATCCCTGTAATTAAATACCCTACATCACCTGTTTTTATTTCGTTTTTTACAACTTGACTTAATTTCAAAGTTCCTACCTCATCTGCTCCATATTGTCTACCAGTAGCCATAAACTTTATTTGTTGATTCTTTTTGATAGAACCATCAATTACTCTAAAGTAAGTTTCAATCCCTCTATATGAATTGTATACTGAATCAAAAATCAATGCTTTTAAAGGTGCATCAGGATTTCCACTAGGCGCAGGAATTTTTTCAATAATGGCTTTTAAAATATTATCTACTCCAAAACCTGTTTTTCCACTTGCATGAATTACATCTTCAGGTTCACATCCTAATAAATCTACAATATCATCTGTTACTTCTTCAGGGTTAGCTGATGGTAAGTCTACTTTATTTAATACTGGAATGATTTCCAAATCATTTTCTAACGCCAAATACAGGTTAGAAATAGTTTGTGCTTGGATACTTTGTGCCGCATCTACAATTAATAATGCTCCTTCACATGCTGCAATAGAACGAGAAACTTCATAAGAAAAATCTACGTGACCTGGAGTATCAATTAGGTTTAGTATATAATCTTCACCTTCATAAACATAGTCCATTTGAATGGCGTGTGACTTAATGGTAATTCCACGCTCACGTTCTAAATCCATGTTATCAAGTAACTGATTTTGTTTTTCACGCTCAGTAACTGACCCCGTATAGTCTAACAATCTATCTGCAAGGGTACTTTTACCATGGTCAATATGTGCAATAATGCAAAAATTTCTAATGTTCTTCATCAATATAAAGTTTCTCAAGCCATTTCTAGATATGCAACATAAACTTTTGTTTACTCAATACCTATCATGGATTCATTCGTCGTAATTCTAACTACTTGTAATTTGCAAAGATACTTTATTTGCAGGCTACTACAAACAAAATAAATAGCGAAAATTAAACATCATTTTTAACTTATTTAACTAAGTATACCACCACATATACCTAATCCGATTATCAGATATAAAACTGCTAGTATGTAAAATATTTTTGAGGCTGTTTTACTTTTTTTTCTAATAGCTGCTCCAATAACAGCTAGTAACACGGGTGGACCAAACATTATTAAACCTATAATTACGAATAAGCCTGAAAGATCGCCTACTTCTAAAAATACCATATCCTTTTTCTTATATTTCTTGTCTTAACTTTTCTAAATATTCTTTTTTATCATCCCTGTAAAAGAGATTCATTGTCTCAAAAGGAATAATTTTATTGTCTTTATCTACTATGTGTACACATGATTTTTTTACCGCTCGTACATCAAAATTATAAGCATCAATAAACTGCATGATTATAACTCTAAATAAATTATCGTACCCTAACTCTGGTGCATCAATATTTGGTAAACAACACATAATAGATTTTAAATTTTCTTCAGCCACTTCAACAGAATTCCCTGTACTAAATAAGTCTATCATTTTTCCATGCAAGGCTTCATCTTGCTCGTAAATAATCGTGTTTTTACTATTATCTAATAAGTCATTTGGATTAATATAGCGTGTTAACGGAAACACTTCTCCTCCCAACTTAAGAGCATACCCCATTACCAAAGCATCAGGGTTACAAGGTACTGGAATTAAATCGTCAGTATTAAAAACATCAGTTTGTTCCATGATTTTTCTTCTGACTTCTGTAAGCGTCATTCTATCTGTTTCTGGATTAAAACTTTCTAATCTTCCCGCTATTTGTGTTGGTTGGAAAGTAACACCACGAACACATTTTTGTTGTAAAGCATAATCAATTACTTTACCTATTTCATGGTCATTTAGTCCTTTTTGAAGAGTAACTACCAAAGTTGTTGATAGATTTAACTTATTCAAGTTTTCGAGCGCTTGTTTACGAATTTCATTCAAATCTGCTCCTCTCAACTCTCTCAATACACTATCTTCAAAAGAATCGAACTGTAAATATACTTCAAAATCTGGCGTATACGTTTTCAAACGTTCTGCAAAAGCAAGATCTTTAGCTATTTTTATTCCGTTTGTATTTAACATTAAATGCCTAATTGGAAGCGATTTTGCGTAATCTAAAATTTCCCAAAACTGTGGATGTATAGTTGGTTCTCCTCCGCTAATTTGTACCACATCTGGTTCTTTCTCATTTTTCACCACAGCATCTAACATCGCTTTTACTTCTTCTAAAGTTCGATGGCGTCCATAAGTAGGTGATGAGCCAGCGTAACAGGTAGGGCAAGTTAAGTTACACCTGTCCGTAACCTCAACAACAGTCAAGCACGAATGTTGTTCATGATCTGGACACAAACCACAATCGTAAGGACACCCATAATCTGTTTTTGTGTTAAACGTATAGGGCATCTCACTAGGTTTATTGTAATTTCTGATATTTTTATAATATTCAATATCATCTGCTATTAACACTTTTGAATTCCCATGTTCTCTACAACGTTTAAGCATATAAACTTTGTCATCTTCAAAAACAATTTTGGCATCTACTCTTTTTAAACATTCAGGACACAAGCTCAGTGTAAAATCATAGTAGTTATATTTTCTTTCTGGCATTTTTTATTTTTTGAATTATAAATCTCGTGTAATATACATAACAAACTATACATAGTATTTGAATAGTACTTAACCCTAACACAAAAAAGGTATTCGGTTTTAAAAACTCTATACAAAAGCGAAAACCAAAGTATGCCAACATAAAAAACTTAAAAAGTTCTCCTGATTGTAAAGTATGACGTTCTTGTATGATTTTTAAGCAAAAAAACACCCCTATTAAAAACACCAACTCATATAATGCAACTGGATGTCTTAACACTCCATCACCTAAATCCATACCTAAAAAAGAAGTAGTTTCAATTCCATAGGTAAACTCATTTGTTCCTGAAAGAAAACACCCTATTCTCCCTATAAAAATTCCAGCAATTATAGGAAACACAAACAAATCACCAGATGATTTTGTTTCTCCTATTATTTTTTTTGCTAATTCTACCCCTATTAAACCGCCAAATAAGCCTCCCATAATAGTTTTTACATTTAATAATTGAATGACGTTTTTTGCTGAAAAAGTTACTAAAGGATTTTCTAATACTCCAACTAATCGAGAACCAATAAAAGCTCCTACAGCAGCTCCTAAAATAATTGACAATCTGTTATTAGAAGAAATATAATCTTTCCTTTTCTTACGTAAGAAAACATAATAACGAAAAGCTAAAAAGAATGCTAAATATTCTAAAATAAGATGAATATTAACCGTGTAACCGAACAAAATGGGCTCAAAAGGCAGTTTCAATAAAAAAGTTTGTGAGTTAAAAGGCGAAATATACGTAATTACTCAAAAAAAAGTAACTTTGCAGCATGGTAAAAATAGGTAACATAGAACTTCCTGATTTTCCGCTATTGTTAGCGCCAATGGAAGATGTGAGTGATCCACCGTTTAGAGCTTTATGTAAAGAAAACGGTGCTGATGTAGTGTATACTGAATTTATTTCTTCGGAAGGATTAATTCGCGATGCAGCTAAAAGCGTAATGAAATTAGATATCTACGAAAAAGAACGCCCTGTTGGGATTCAAATTTTTGGTGCTAATCTAGACTCGATGTTGCGTTCTGTAGAGATTGTTGAAAAAACGAATCCGGATATTATTGATATTAATTTTGGCTGTCCTGTTAAGAAAGTAGTTTCTAAAGGTGCTGGAGCTGGAATTTTAAAAGATATTGATTTGATGGTTTCTCTTACTGAGGCCATGGTTAAACACACAAACTTACCTATTACCGTAAAAACTCGTTTAGGTTGGGATCATGATTCTATTAGAATAATTGAAGTTGCCGAACGTTTGCAAGATGTGGGATGTAAAGCTATCTCTATCCATGGACGTACACGTGCTCAAATGTATAAAGGTAATGCTGACTGGGCTCCTATTGCTGAAGTGAAAAATAACCCTAGAATGCATATTCCTGTATTTGGAAATGGTGATGTTGATTCTCCTGAAAAAGCTATGGAAATGCGTGACAAATATGGACTAGATGGTTGTATGATTGGTCGTGCTTCTATTGGATACCCTTGGTTTTTTAATGAAGTGAAACATTATTTTAAAACTGGTAAACATTTATCTAAACCAACTATTTCTGAACGTGTTGATATGGCACGACGTCATTTAGAAATGGCTATAGATTGGAAAGGTGAACATTTAGGTGTTGTAGAAACAAGAAGACACTACACAAACTATTTTAAGGGAATTCCACATTTTAAAGAACACAGAATGAAAATGGTTACTTCTGATGATCCTAAAGATGTTTTTGCTGCGTTTGACGAGGTACAAACTAAATTTGGAAATGCAACGATTCCTGAAATAGGGTAGGTTAACGTTTTATCGTTCAATAAAACTTTTTGAAATTCTAGAACTTGCAATTTTTGCTGCTAAATATCCTAAAGCTGAAATTGTAACAACTACTACTAGTAGGTTTAACCACTTAAATTCTACTGGGTATGCTAAATTTTGTGTAATCATTAACAACTCAAAGCGTTGTTGCAATAATACTAGAATTACACCTAAAACAATTCCTATCCCCATTCCCACGAGTGTTAACAAGAAACCTTGTAATACAAATATCTTTTTTATATCCTCTACACTACTTCCTAAGTTAAAGAGAGTTTTTAGATTTTGACGTTTATCAATAATCATCATGATAATTGACCCTATCACATTAAACAAAGCAATAGCTACAATTAACGTAAAAATTAAATATGAGATAAAGTTTTCAGTATTTATCACCTTATAATACAGCGTATTTAACTGTGTACGTGTTTGTACCTTTAACTTACCCCCTAAAATGCTTTGTAAATCCTCTTGGAATGCATCGAGATTTACACCTTCTTTTAAGCGTAACTCAACTCCTGTTATTTGGTTATTATCGTAACCTAATAACTCTTGTGCAAGTGATGCCTCAGTAAATACATATTTATTCTGAAATTCTTCTGATCCTGTATACACACCCACTATTTGTGTTGAAACCGATCGAAAAGCGTTATTTGCATTGATAAATCCTTTTCCTGGTTTTGGCACTAAAATTTGAAGTGCTTCACCAAAATTAAAAACCCCCAACGATAGTTTATAAGATATTCCGTATCCTACTACTGCTGTATTTTTATATTCTTCATCAATCCAAGTACCTACTGTTAGCAAAGAATCTGTCGGAATAATTTTTGAGTAATTTGAATCAACTCCTTTAATTTGGGCAATATGCTCTTTATCTTTATACTTTAAAAAAACACGTTCTTCTACTACTTTTGAAGCAGCCTCTATCTCTTCATTTTGTTGTAAAACATTATCTAATTTTTGTGAATATTGAAAAGATTTTCCTTTTGAAGCCGTAATTTTTATATCTGGATCTGATGCATTAAGTAATGAATCACTAAAAGTCTTTAACCCAGAAAAACCAGACAATACAACAAACAAAGCCAAGGTACCTACCACAACACCAAAAACAGCTATTGCTGTAATAATATTAATTGCATTGGTACTCGTTTTAGAAAACAAGTATCGTTTAGCTATGTATAAAGAAAAGTTCAAGCATTAATAAATTTAGCTAGCCAATGTAACAAAAATTATTAACGTTTTTGACGACGAGGCAAAACATCTGGATTTTTTATTGGGTCGACATCTTTTCCTTTTAAAGACTTATCAATCTCTTCAATATAATCCAAACTATCATCTCCAAAGAACAACAATTCTGGCATTCTTCGTAATTGATTTTTTGTTCGTTGTGCTAATTCATGGCGAATTAAAGGTGTATTAGATTTTACTCCTTCAATAATTTCGTCTCTTTTTTCTGAAGGGAAAACACTTAAGTATACTTTTGCCACTCCCAAGTCGGCAGTAACCGAAACTTTAGAAACCGATATAATCACTCCCTTCATTCCATCTTGAGCAGCACGTTGTAAAACGTCTACTAAATCCTGTTGCAACACTCCTGCTATTTTTCGCTGTCTATTTGTTTCTTCCATGTTGCAAATTTAAGCATAAAATTACGGAGTGTAAATTTTATTTTTTATCGCATACATAACTAAGCCTACTCTATTTCTTACATTTAACTTTGTAAATAGACTATCTCGATAACCATCTATCGTTTTTGGGCTTAAAAACATTTTTTCGGCTATTTCTTTATACGTTAATTCCGAGCATGCAAGTTTCATAAAAGTTATTTCATTGTCTTTAAATGCCAAGTTGTTTCTTGAGTTTTTTCCTGAAACGGAATCTAACAATAATGTAGTAACATTTTTTGTATGATAAAATCCGTTATCCATCATTTCTAACAACGCTTTCTCTAGGATTTCTTTTTTGGTATCTTTTAGCAAGTACCCTACAGCACCAGCTTTTAACATTTTTAAAATAGTACCATCAGCGTCTTCTACTGACAACGCCATAACATGAACTTGTGGGTAGTTATTCACTATCCACTCTGTAGTCTCAATACCGTTCATCACTGGCATATTTACATCTACTAAAACTAAATCTGGTATGTTTTTAGGCGATGCTAAAAACTTTTCTTCGACTTCTTTACCATTTTTGCAAGTGTAAAGCACTTTAAATTTATCAAAAGTGTTTACCATACCTTCGATAGCTTGTGATAATAACGTATGATCATCTACAACAACAACTGAGTATTTCATAATTTTGTGGGTTATATTGGTTATTAGTTGTTGGGGAAATACACTAAGGTTCTTTAAATATAGTAATTTATTATTAAACTTGTGCCTTTTTGAGACTCTGACATAAACTTAGTCTCTGCGTTAATTAGTTTAGCTCTTGCTTTTATATTTTGTAGTCCTAAACCTTTTAACCTGGCTCTTTCCATATCAAAACCTACCCCATTATCTTGAGCTTTTACCTCTATTGAATCTTCTTTATAACTTAAAAACACTTCCAATTTAGATGCTTTAGAGTGCTTTATCGTGTTAGAAAAAAACTCTTGAAGAATTCTAAAAATAATTATTCCATGTTTTTGATTTATCTCTTGTTCTTCTCCTGCAATTGTTAATTTAGCATCAATATAGTTTAGCCTATTAAATCGCTCAATTTCTAAGTTTAATGCTTCTTTTAATTTTATATTATTAATAAAATCTGGATTAATAATTTTTGATAACGCTCTTACTTCCGTTAAGCTTTTTGCTATAATTTCAGAAATTTCTTCCATACTTTCAGGAGAAGCATGTTGTAGCTGTATTTTAGCTAAAGTTAGGAGTTGCCCTATATTATCGTGCAACTCCCAACTAATATTTCTTAAAGTCTCTTCTCTTATTTCTATTTGAGTCTCAGCAATTTCACGTTCGTAACGTTTTTTATTTTTATCTCGCTCTTGCAACAATTTATTCTTACGGCGTTGAAACACCATAAAAAGAACCACTAAAAAAACTACAATAAATGTAACAACTATAGTAGATATTATTAATATTTCACCTCCTTCTTGCTGCATATTAAACCATAAACAATTATCAAATTCATTAAAATAATTAATATATTTAAAATAAAAAACAACCCTCTTGTTTTCATATAATTTAGCATACTAAAAAAAGGAATAGAAGGTAAATAAAAGACTAAGAACCCTACTGAAACCCAAAATGGTAATAATTTTTTATAATTTAAGATTCTATCAGATAACAACAACTCTCTAAGGTAAAAGAAAATACTAATCGCTGTGTTTATTGCCCCGAATATAAAAACATACATCAACCATGATGAATTATACATAACGAAAACCCAACAAATATTAAACAAAATTAATAATCCTTTCATGACATTAAGTAAAATAGTATCTCTAATCAACATAAAATAAAGAAATGCTATTAGATTAAAATTTATTATTACGTATATATAATGACAATAAAAGCTAGATTTACCTATATACAAATAATAATATCCTATTCCCTCTACCAACAAAGAAGTGACTTGTATAAACAATAATAGAAGAATAAACTTTCTATTATACCTCTTAAAGTACAAGAAATTTACTATAGCAGCAATAGTCTGTATCAATAATTGAAGCTTAATAAATGTTAAATCTGACATTAAATATTTAATATTTCTATTAACGATATGGAGGAGAATAAGTACCTAAATTTCCAGCTCCGCTCAATAATTCATCATCTAAAGAAGTTATAAACATAAACCCTGCTTTATTTTCTCTCACAGTTTTGATTCTATAGTTATAATCATCTCTTTTCCCTTTTTCAAACTCTTCTCTCGTATTATATATCCATTTATATCCATGCTTTGCCAGCATTTCTTTAAACGTTACTAATTTTCCATGTTTTGCTGATTGTACAGGATCAAAAGCTATTTGTTCCCCATCAATTGTAGTCGTAGGTATATAAATTAAACTACTGTAGCTTTTACCAGTATCGTTATGATTCTCTTTAGCTGTAGATATAAAGCTGATTCCTGTTATTTTTATTTTTGCTTTCTTACTAAGGTTTTCTACATGCCCCAAATACTTTTTAAATTGCACAAAGTCAAATGTATTAATACGTGTATCTTCATATCCTAAAGCTTCTTCTAGTGGTGCAATTCTTGTTCTATCATAACTTGATAGCATTTGAATGACTTCCTTATAGTTTAGCATTTCTTTTGTTCTTCCTTCATCAGAGTAACAAAAAGTACCTTCTGGCACTTGAGACTGCCAATCGTCACAGTCACATTTATTGCCATTGATCTTATCACATGAAATAGCAAAAGTCATTACAAGAGTTAACAATAATAATTTAAGTTGGTTAGTGTTTTTCATAATAAAATTGATTTTTTGATTTTCTAAATATAACGGCTTATTTCTTAATAAAAAAAACGGAATTACTCAGAAACCCTTTAAAACCTGAGTTATCAAATGGTTACTTAACCTTCCACAACCCACAAACAGGAAAAACCCCTAAGCCATACAAATGTTTTAACTCTTGTTTTTTCATGGCATATACTCTTGTTTTTTTCTTGTAAAAAAAGTTAAACATCCTTTCTACACTAATTTTACTACAGAAAAAGATTTTTTACTTGGAATATTAAAAAAGTGTTCTTAAAACCTTTACTCGTAATTTTCAAAAACACATAAACAATCTGTAATAAAAATTATAGAGAAGTGATTTTTATTAAATTTTTCATAGCATTTCAAGTCTACTAATAATAACTATACAAAACAAAAACTTTTATTCCCTAAAATATACAGGAGAAAAATCTCCTTTAAAACCTAGGGCTATCACAACACTTTTACAGTTCTACTCCTCTAAACTGTACTCTCTATTTCATTCAACTTTGCCTTCAATTATTTCGAAATACTAGGCGAACACCGAAAAGCCTCATAATAAACAGAGTAGGTACACAAAATAAAAAATATGCCAAATTTAGTTCCAGAATTAAACAGTTTAGACTTCAACGTATATGTTGGAGGACCTTTACAAGCTGCAATACAAGCACAAACAGCAGCTTCAATGGCCACTGTAAATTTTATTAAAGAAGTAGGTTTTGAAAAAGACAATAACCCTGCTAATCCAGATTCATTACGTTATGTTGATTTTCAATATGAAAAATCAGTACCTAACCCTGATTACGATCCAAATGAAGCCATTGGTCCTGACAATCTAAAATTCATAAAAAGCGAAATTGAAATCAAAGTACCATTTTTAACAATGCTTACCATTCCATCAATTCGTATTGATGAAGTAAACATTGATTTTAATGCTCGTTTAAGTTCTACTGAAACAAGAAATGTATCTTCTGAGTTTGCAGCTAGTGCTGAATTAGGAATCAATTACAAAATCGTAAACTTTAAAGCTTCTGCATCTTACAAAAGAAACACATCTCAAGGCGTTAAGGTTGATAAAACATATAATCTTGGGGTAAAAGTTCGTGCCGTAAACGACGAATTACCTGAAGGGTTAAGTAGAATTTTAAATATGCTAGAGGACAGTATTGCTGCTGTAGCTTAACATTCATAACGAGGTTGTACTGTAACAAACCGTACAACCTCTTTTTAAAAAATTTTATTATGGTAAATTTAAATGAGTATTTAGGTGGAATTGCCACCAGCATCGCAGAAGCACGTTTAATGTCTGATTTGAAATCTTTAGAGATTGCTGAGAAGTTTTCACGTCATGAACTCTTGAAACATTTTTCTATCCCTCGTTTTAAAGCACAAAATATTGAACTCACCATTCCTGTGGCGATTGGAGAATTAGAAGAGACTTATGAGGCCGATTATGAACCTATTGATAATATTGCTTTCAATTCGCAGACCTATACAATTTTAAAAGATGCTTCAAAAATTACTTCTTTTGACAGAAAAACGTCTACTATGCTTCGTTCAATAATAGCACAAAGAACAGATGAACTTGAAAAAAACATAAAAGCAACTGGTGAAATCGACCCTGTATTATCAAGGTTTTCACAACAATTATCTGAAGAATTCATCTCTATTTATAATGAAAAAGTAAGTTACGACGTATTAGTTAAAAAACTTAATTCAGAATTAAGACCATCTATTAAAAGTAGGCAGATAACTCAAAAAAACACAAAAGTTATTGTAGAAGCTCATAAACTAAACGAAATCAAACCTGAAAATATAGTTCAGATTAAAATGACTTTAAATGAAGAAGGTATGGAGTGGTATACTTCAGAAAATGAAGATGGTGTAAGAGAAACCAAACTATTACCAGAATAGTTATGAGAAAATCAATTACAAAAATAACCAATCAACTCAAAACTCAATTGAATGAAATACATGAGTTGGCGAATCAAATTGAGAAAAAAAATACGCAGAGCACAAAAAATATTCGCGATTGGTTGTTAGCTACAGAAGAAGTATTAAAAGCACTTAACTTACCAGAATCATCAAAATTTGCAGTTAAAAGAGCCATGTTAAGTTCATTCATTCCAAATAGTAGAAATAAAAAAAAAGAGATTCTACAATTAGGAGCATCAACATTAACAGAAGCTCAACAAGACTTATGGGAAGTATACACTCCCTATGCTACCATTTTAGATAATTCAACAACCTTGATAGAGCAACTTTTAGCAGTAATTTACCAAACCAAGCAGTTTAAATACGATACAAATGAAGATTTTACGCAATTTCTAGAACAAGTTTGGAGGTTTTGCTGCAATCATGAACAACTTAAAGGAATTAGCTCACAAATACTTTCAATGATAAATCAATCAGACGTACTTATTATTATGGCTGAAAAAATAGCAATAGAAAGTTTATAGATAGTTCGCTATATTTTTTACTTTTACGTTATGAACAAAATTGAACATATTGGTATAGCCGTTAAAGATTTAGAAAAATCTAACTCATTATTTGCTTCTCTTTTTGGAGAATCTCATTATAAAATTGAAGAAGTTGCTAGCGAAGGTGTAAAAACTTCATTTTTTAAATCTGGCCCTAATAAAATTGAATTATTAGAAGCTACAAAGCCCGAGAGCCCTATAGCAAAGTTTATAGAAAAAAAAGGAGAAGGAATTCATCACATTGCTTTTGCAGTTGATAACATAAAAGAAGAAATTAAACGTTTACAAGGTGAAGGTTTTACTGTTTTGAATGAAACTCCTAAAAAAGGAGCCGATAATAAACTAGTAGCTTTTTTACATCCTAAAACTACCAATGGTGTACTTATTGAGTTATGCCAAGAGATAGAAGAATAGGAACAGTTTAAAAATTAAATATTTGTATCTTGCAACGCCTTAAAATCAGTATTTACTAATGACAACCTCTTTTGATTCTTTTCAAAAACGCCGATTACAATCTTCATACATATCAGTAGTAGTAAGTATTGCTTTAGTACTTTTTATGATTGGTGTTTTAGGTTTAGTTCTTTTAAAATCAACAAAAGTTGCGAATCACTTTAAGGAAAAAGTAGTTATGACGCTTTTCTTAAAAGATGAAGTAGTTGATAAAAACATTAAAAGTCTTAAGGAATCAATTAAAAAAGAGACGTTTGTTAACAAGGTTGTTTATATTTCTAAAGAAGACGCTGCCAAAGAGTATAAAAAAGATTTAGGTGAAGATTTTTTACAGTTTTTGGGAGATAATCCCTTAAAAAATGGAATTGACATTTATCTAAAAGCAGATTTTGTGACTCCTGAAAAAATGAGTGAACTTGAAAAGTCTTTTGATAAAAACAAATTTGTTGCCGAAGTAAGTTATGATAAACCATTGGTTCAATTGCTTACCAAAAACATCCAACGTATTAGTTTTTGGTTATTGGTGTTAAGTGGTTTTTTCGGATTAGTTGCTATTATTTTAATAAACAGTTCCATCCGATTGTCAATTTACTCAAAACGATTCAACATAAAAACCATGCAAATGGTTGGTGCCACTAAGAGCTTTATTCGTAGACCTTTTATTTGGCAAAGCATTAAGCTAGGGTTACTAGGTGCTTTTATAGCAATAAGTGGATTGGGTATTTTAATTTATTATGTAGATAAATACATCCCTACATTAGAACTACTTACAGACTATGTTGCTTTAGGTTATGTAGCTGGAGGAGTTATACTTGTTGCTTTTTTTATTACATGGATTAGCACTTTCTTTGCTACACAACGATTCTTAAATTTACAAACCAACGATTTGTACTACTAAAATATTTATGAAAAAAGACAATTCACCAAAACAAGAATTTCTATTCGGTAAACGAAACTATATTATTATGCTTATTGGTATTGCTGTAATTGCCTTAGGGTTTATTTTAATGGCAGGTGGCGGTAGTGATGATCCTAATGTATTCAATCCAGAAATATATAGTTGGCTTAGAATTCGTTTAGCTCCTACCTTAGTAATTATCGGATTAGGTATAGAAATTTATGCTATTTTTGCCAATCCTAAAAAATAAGCATGGATTTATTAGAAGCAATTATCCTTGGAATTATCCAAGGTCTTACTGAATTTTTACCCGTATCCTCTAGCGGTCATCTAGAACTAGCTAAAGCTTTATTTGGAGATACTTCTGTACCTCAAGAAAGCCTAACATTTACTGTGGTTTTACATGCTGCAACAGCATTAAGTACTATTGTAGTATTTAGAAAAGAAATTGCTGAGATTTTTAGAGGTTTATTTCAGTTTAAATGGAATGAGGAAATGCAATTTTCTGTAAAAATCATTCTTTCTATGATTCCTGCTGTAGTAATTGGGTTGGCCTTTGAAAAAGAATTGGAAAGCTTTTTTGGAGGAAAAGTTTTATTAGTAGGTTTTATGCTTTTAGTAACTGCTGTGTTACTTTTATTGGCTGATAAAGCTAAGAACACTAACAAAAGTGTTTCTTTTAAAAGTTCAGTAATTATAGGAATCTCTCAAGCAATTGCCATGTTACCTGGAATTTCACGTTCGGGAGCTACTATTTCAACATCTGTTTTATTAGGTGTAGACCGAACCAAAGCAGCTCGTTTTTCTTTTTTAATGGTGGTACCTTTAATTTTAGGAAAAGTTGCTAAAGATATTTTAAGTGGAGAAATTAATTTTCAGAGCTCGGAAATTGTTCCTTTATCTGCTGGATTTATTGCAGCTTTTATCTCGGGATTATTAGCGTGTACTTGGATGATAGCCCTAGTTAAAAAAAGTAAATTATCATATTTCTCATTATACTGTGCTATTGTAGGTTTAATTGCCATTGGCTATTCTTTATTTTTCTAGATGACTGCAGAAGATTACAAAAACGGACAGGTTTTATTGATTGATAAACCTTTAGAATGGACTTCTTTTCAAGTAGTGAATAAGCTACGTTGGCATATCCGTAAACGTTTTGATATTAAAAAAATTAAAGTAGGACATGCTGGAACGCTTGACCCTTTGGCAACTGGTTTGTTAATTATTTGTACTGGTAAACAAACTAAAAACATCAACGAATATCAGGGACAAGTAAAAGAATATACAGGTACGTTTGTTGTGGGTGCTACAACACCAAGTTACGATTTAGAAACAGAAATCAACGAAACATTCCCAACAGAACACATAACAGAAGAGTTACTACACAAAACTACAGAGCAGTTTATTGGAAAAATTCAGCAAAAACCACCTATTTTCTCTGCAATTAAAAAAGATGGAAAACGTTTATATGAATTAGCTCGCAAAGGTGAAACCACTGAAATTAAAGCTCGTGAAGTAGAAATTAACGAGTTTGAAATCACAAAAATTGATTTACCTAATGTTGAATTCAGAATCGTATGTAGTAAAGGAACTTATATTCGTTCTATAGCCAACGATTATGGAGAAGTATTAAACTCTGGAGCACATTTATCAGTTTTAAGAAGAACTAAAATTGGAGATTTTTCAGTTGATAATGCTCTCAGTGTTGATGAGTTTATCGACTCTTTAGAAATGGAATAATTTTTGCTTATCAAAGCAAAAATTATCTATTACTATGAAAAAAAAACTACTCCTATTAGTTATCCTATTAACAGCTCAATTCACTTTTACTCAAGAAAACTACAAAAAACCTTATTTTACAGGAAGTCTTAGCACAACATTCGCTATAAATGAAGATTATACATTAGATCCTGATGATGATGAATCTTTTTTAGAACCTGCTTCTCTTTTAATTCGCCTAGGTGCAGGATATCAACTTCACAGACGTTGGCAAATTGGTATAAATGCTGGTTTTGACCATCACTTTAGATTTGGTATCAACGCTATTCCTTTTTACGGTAACTTACGTTATAATATTGTTGAAAAAGACAACGACAATTTTTTTATTGAGTATAGCCAAGGAAAAATGTGGAGACCTTCTTCTAAATATGAAAATGGTAATTACTACGGATTAGGACTTGGGGTACAAGTAACGGGAGCCAGTAGATGGAATACTATTGTACGTTTAGACTATCACAGAAAAGCTATTCAAAACTTTGAGAACGGTCATTTAGATAGTGTGTCTATCGGTATTGGATTTTCTTTCTTTTAGAAGAGAAAACTCACAATTTTAGTAGTTAAAAATTTATTATAAAAATCGACTATACCAACTTTCCGTAATTGGTACTTCCCAATAGTTTTCTAATTCCACTTTGGTTTGTACTAAATTATCAAAAACTATTGTTTTTGCTGACACAGACTTCTTTTTAAGCAACTTTTTAAATTCTTTGACGTCTTTGTACTGAATAAATTCTCCTTGCTTAAAACACACATTCATCTTATCTAACAACTCTACTTCATATTCTTGTTGTAGTTGTAAAATAAATGCTACTTGCTTATCAATATCTGCATTCGTTAATGTTGAACCTTCTTCCGCAGAAAAGATAATAAAACGACTGTATTTCAGTTCAAAAGAAGCTTTGAAATCAGTATCTTCAGACTTCCACCCATCAACAAAGCCTTGTAACTTTTCTTTTAGCCCGTCAATTTCTTGCGGATAAAATTTTCGACTTGATGGATATACCCAAACTTTTGCCTCTTCTGATAAACTACTGAATTCTACAAACATATTTATTCCTTATGGACGCAAAGATACAGAAAACAATTCCCCTTTTTGATAAAAACAAAAAGGGGAATTTCTAGCTTTTTTATGCACTATATTACTGAAGCATTGACACTAAATCTTCTTGTGTATTTTCTCCTTTATTTTTGTTATACCAAACTTGTAAATCTGTTTTAAAGTCAGCATCCAAGCTACCATGTTTTTCTTTATAATCAACAACCATTTTAGTTGCTGTGGTAGGTCTTGGTCCCCATGTGTTGATTACTTCGTTCTCCTGATTTAAAGCAATTAACTTAGGTATTGATCTTCCTCCATTTGTTAAAAATTTATCCATCAACTCTAAATTTTCATCTCGTAAAACTAGTTTTAAATTGATGTTTGGATTCTCTTCTGCTATTTTATTAATTACAGGTAAGTTTTGTGCTGCATCACCACACCATCCTTCAGTTAATACTAACCAAGTTTGTGGTTCTTTTACATCTTTAATTTTAGCAAGTGTCTCTTTAGTAAGTTTTACTGTTTTATCTAAACGCTTCATACGTTTATCATTTAACTTACTATAGTTTAATAAATCATCTGATTGATTAGGTCCAGTAGATTTTCCTTGCGACAATAAATCACTTACTAAATCTCTATATTCATTATAAGACAGCGCCTTTTCTAAGCTATTTTGAATAATTTTTTTCATCGTAAATATATTGTTATTACAAAAGTATTTTATCTATAGTGAATCCTAGGTAACCTAAGTTACAATTCACTACAAAACTTGAATAACATAGACGAAAACACAAATACAACCTTACACTTCAGCTGACTCTTGAGCTTTTGCTTGCAAATTGGTAATAATATCTTTAGTCATAGAAGCTAAATCAAACTGATGTCTCCATCCCCAATCTTTTCTTGCTGCTGAATCATCAATTACTTGAGGCCAACTGTCTGCAATCGCTTGTCTAAAGTCTGGATTATATGTAATGGTAAACTCTGGAATGTATTTTTTAATTTCAGTAGCTATTTCAGCTGGTGTAAAACTAATTGCCGCTAAGTTGTATGAAGTTCTTGTTTTAATATTCTCTTCATCTGCTTGCATTAATTGAATAGTAGCATTGATAGCATCATCCATATACATCATTGGTAAACGTGTATTTTCTGATAAAAAGCACTCAAAAGTTCCTTTTTTCAATGCATCAAAGTAAATATCAACAGCATAATCAGTCGTTCCTCCACCTGGCAAAGTTTTCCAGCTTATAATTCCTGGATAACGAATGCTTCGTACATCTACCCCATATTTATCGTGGTAATAATTACACCAATGCTCTCCTGCTACTTTACTTATTCCATAAACTGTAGAAGGCTCCATAATTGTTTGCTGTGGTGTATTCATTTTTGGTGATGTTGGTCCAAAAGCAGCCATTGAACTAGGCCAATATATTTTTTGAATATGCTTTTCTCTAGCTAATTCCAATACTGCTAACAACGAAGTCATGTTTAAATCCCAACCTTTTAATGGATATTTTTCTGCAGTTGCAGATAACATTGCCGCCATTAAATACACTTGGGTTACTTTATATTTTTGAACAACACTTAAAATTTGCTCTTGGTTGGTAGCATCGATGATTTCAAAAGGTCCAGAACTCATCATTTCTGCATTTCCTTCTCTAATATCGGAAGCTATTACATTATTTGCTCCATAAATAGAACGCAATTTTTGGGTTAATTCTGTTCCTATTTGCCCGCAAGCTCCTAAAATTAATATCGTTTCACTCATTTTAAATTATTCAAAAATAGATGTTTGCAAAGTTATTAAATTTAAGATTTCGCAAAAAGTATTTATTCTTTTTTAACTATCTACAAAAGAGACTGCTAATCTACTGATTTCAAACTTCTAATTTAATTCTACAAAGAATACCAAGTAAAATATGTACTTTTATCGCTTAATTATTTTATTAAAATGAGTCGTTTTTTATTTGTTATTGCTTCATTCTTTTTTTTAGTTACTTCTTGTAAAAAAAAGAGTGAACAAAAAGAAGAGTTACCAACTAAAACTGAAATGAATATTTCGGTTAAGCATACTGATTACTCTAAAATAAATGAAAAATATATTGATAAAATCAAACCTTGGAAAGAATATTTTATAGTTGAAGATTTTTTACAAGAGTTACAAAATACAACACCTACTGAGGCTTTAAACAATGCTTTGGAATTAAAAACACTTACCAAACAATTTAAGGATAGTTTAAATATAGAACCTCTTAAAACACCTGCTTTTAAAGCTCGTATTAATGTTTTTGAAAATGAAACTTTACGTTTAGCGGATATGACTTTTATCCCATCGATTTCCGCGAATCAAGTTAACAGTCAGGTTGAAAAAATTATGATGCTTTTTAGTAGTGTTAACGATAAGATTAATACTGTTTACACTAAGAAAAAGTTTGATAGCGAAATAAACTTAGATAGTTTATTTAAGAATCAATAGTTTTTAAGGCTTCATATATTAAGCTACTTTCAAACCCTCTGTATAAAAGATAATCAGCAATCTTCTTTTTTCTTTTAAAGTGATTTGTTTCAGAGACTGACGCATTCTTTTTTTCTACCAAATTATATAAGGTTTTGATATACTCCTCTTCGTCGATTTCTTTCAGGGCTGATTTTATATTATAGGCAGAAATATCTCTAAATTTCAATTCTCTAACGATACGATCTTTTCCCCATTTTTTAATTCTGAATTTCCCTCTAGCAAAACTTTTTGCAAATCGTTCTTCATTTAAAAAATTATGTTCTAATAAGTGAAGTAAAATATGCTCTCTTGCTTCTGGAATTAAGTTATAATCTTTAAGTTTTTTCTCTACTTCTTTATGACATCGATCTTGGTAAACACAATACTGCTCAATCTTCCTTTTTATTTCTTCAACTGTAAAAACCGGTTTGTTCATAGCACGAAAATATAAATTCTATTTCCATTGATTCAAAAAAGAGATTACCTTTTCTTTATAACTAGCACCTATTGGAATTTCTATTGAGTTTATTTCAACATCGTTAATTGTAAAAGCAGATATTTTATTCGTATTGATAATATAAGATCTGTGAACTCTTAAAAAATTACTATTTAATTTTTCTTCAATATCGCTTATCTTATACTTAGTTACAACACGTTTATCATTAACTGTATGAACTTTTACATAATCTTTTAAGCTCTCTATAAATAATATATCTCCAATGAAGACTTTGTGGTACTTACTTCCTGATTTCAACAACAAAAACTCTTCTGTGTTTTCACTTTCTTTGGTTATAGACATATCACTCTCCTTTATTGACCTCAAAAAACGATCTACAGCCTTAAAAAAACGTTCGAAAGTTATTGGTTTTAACAAGTAGTCTAGCACTTCTAAATCATAACTTTCAAGGGCGTAATCTCTGTAAGCTGTTGTGAAAATTGTTTTTGGAGGGTTTTTAATTGTTTTTAAAAAGTCTATTCCTGTAATATTTGGCATTTTTATATCTAAAAACAATAAATCTACTTTTTGAGAACTTATAACTTCAAATGCTTTCAATGCATTATCACAGCTCCCCACTATTTCAAGTGCTGGTATTTTTGAGATGTGATTTTCAATCAATTCTCTTGCTAAAGGCTCATCATCAACCACTAAACATTTTACTTTCATCAACTATTTAATTTGAATAAATTTTTAAAACTACATTAAATTCATTTTCTCCATTCTCTATTGTCAAACTATATTGGTCTTGATAGATTAAATCTAATTGTTTTCTAACATTTGACAAGCCTATACTCTCTTTTTTGAGGACATAATCTTTGGAAACCGTATTAGATATTTTGAACCTAAAATTATTCTCTGAGCTTAAAAGCTCAATTTTAATTTCTGGCGACCCACTATCTTCTCCTGCTCCATGTTTAAAAGCATTTTCAACTAACGATAACAATATCAATGGTGGTATTTTGATATCTTTTTCTACATTATTTATCAAAGAAACTTTTAAACGTGAGTCGTACCTTAGTTTTTCTAACTCTATATAGTTTTCTATCAATTGAATTTCATTAGAAAGTAACACAAACTTAGTATTACATCTATACAAGACATAATCTAACATTTCTGATAGTTTACCTATTGAGGTTGGTGTTTTGGGCGAGTTACTCAAAGACAAACTATAAATATTATTAAGAGTATTGAATAAGAAATGTGGGTTTAATTGTGCTTTTAATGTTTTTAATTCTGCTTCCGTTTTTTCTTTTTCAAATACTAGTTCTTTTTCTTTAACTCTTTTATAATCCAGAAAATATTTTACAGAAAGGAAAACCAAAGTTGTTAAATACATATTTGGAATATAACCAAACAACAACTTTTTCCAATCAGTTAAAATCTCCAAAAGGGGCTCTTGTGTAAAAACTCCTTTTCTTATTAATGTTTCTCCTACATGCACAACCAAAACCCTGTTGAACGCTGCTAATAAATATGTTCCTATTAAAAACAAAACAACTGTAATTATATATTTTTTCTTCAATAAAAACTTCGGAATAACATAATAAGCTATGAAATAGGATATAATTATCTTGGGAATCATATGACACATAGACATTACAAAAGTTCCTAAAAAAGAAAACTCTTCTTGGTATATAAGTGAGTCTTTAGGAAAGTCTAAAACAAGAAACACACACCAAAATAGTACGTGTTGTAACACCCTACTCTCTGAAAAAAACTTAATAACTGCTTCTCTTGTAATCATAGTTTGTAAATATATAAATACCTTGAGTACTTATAACTCCAAATCGACAAACTTGGTCTTTTACCTCCTAAATAAAGCTTTTTTAAGCCTTAAATTGTTCATCTATTAAACAATCCTCTATACGTCGATTATTTGTAGTCTTTTATCTATTACAACAAACCCGCATGTCTTTTAAATTCATCTTTGCTGCATAATTCAAATATTAAGTAATAATGAAAAAGTCTTTATTTATTCTACTACTATTTATTTCTATTCAGTTATCTGCTCAAATAACGCTTACTGGTAAAGTTGTAGAAAGAAACACCAAACAACCTTTAGAGTTTGCTACTATTATTTTAACCAACCCTAATACAAATGAAATTGTAGCAGGAGAATCTACGAATAGCCAAGGAGAATTTTTAATGAATATTAAAAAAGGTCAGTATAATATTAAAGTGGAGTTTATTGGTTTTAAAAATCATTCAATGAACAATATTTCACTAACCAAAAACCAATCACTTCAAACTATTCTTCTACAGGAAGATGCTCAAGCTTTGGATGAAGTAGAGATTATTGCTGAAAAATCTACCACGGAGTACAAACTAGATAAACGTGTTTTTAATGTTGGTAAAGATTTAGTTTCTAAAGGTGGTTCTGTTAATGATGTTTTAAATAACGTTCCGTCAGTGAGTGTAGATATTGAAGGAGGTATAAGCTTACGAGGCAATCCGAATGTTCGTATTTTAATTAACGGAAAACCTTCTGTTTTAACAGCAAACAACGGCTTAGAGTCAATTCCTTCCGAAAACATAGAAAAGGTTGAAGTAGTTACCAACCCTTCCGCTAAGTACGATGCTAGTGGAACTGCTGGAATCATCAATATTATCTTAAAGAAAAATAAAAGTGGTGGTTTTGGTAGCTCTTTACAGCTAACTACTGGAATTCCTGATAATCATAATATCAACTACAATATGAACTACAAAAAAGAGAAATTCAATTTATTTTCTAATATTGGATATCGTTATATATCTTTCGATGGAAATGGTTATTTGAACAGAACTAATCTCGATAATGGGGTAATAACCTCTTATTCTAACAGGGTAACTAATACTACTAGAAGCCGTAGTACTTTTAATCTTTATTTTGGAAGTGATTATTACATTAATGATAAAAACACCCTTACTCTAAGTTACTACCATAGAAACAATACAAGTAAAAACAATGTTGATTATACCTTTAACTTTTTAGACAACACACAACAAACAGATAGTATTCTCACTACACAAGAATCATATAAAGAACCTCAAAAAGCAAATCAAATTGAATTAAACTATGTAAAAACATTCGCTAGAAAGGGACAAAAATTTACAGCTAATTTTCAATATGATTTTTGGAATGATGACGAAAATGAATTAGTTAAAGAGCAACAACAATTTCCCACAACCTCTGCTATAAACACTTTACAAAGTAGAGATATAGAAAGCAGTAAAGACTTTTTATTTCAATCTGACTTTAAGCTACCTATCTCTGAAAAATCACATTTGGAAATGGGAATAAAAGGAGAAATTAGAAATATTGACAGTGATTATAAGGTTTGGGACAATACTGTTTTAATTGATAGCTTAAACAACTTGTTAAGGTATAACGAACGTATTTATGGTGCTTATATTCAATATGGAAACCAAAAAAACAAACTTCAATATTTATTAGGCTTACGTGCTGAACATGCAAATACTGGAAGCACGGACAGAAACAATCAATTTAAAACCGATAAAAAGTATACTGATTTATTTCCTACAGCCCATTTTACATACAGTTTTAATCAGGCTACCAATTTACAACTAAGCTATAGTAGAAGAATTAGACGTCCTAGTTTTTGGCATCTAAATCCTTTTGGTGGAATTTCTGACCGCAGAAACATACGTGTAGGTAATCCTGATTTAAATCCTATGTACACAAATTCTTTCGAGTTAGGCCTATTAAAAAGATGGAATAAATTCACCTTAAACCCATCTATATATTACCAACATACTACTAATGTTTTTGAAACTTTAGTTACAATAAATTCATTTGGAGCTTTGGTATCTAAACCTATTAACTCAGGAACTGAAAAAAGATTTGGTGCTGAATTAGCCATTCGATATTCTCCTTATAGATGGTGGAGATTATCAAGTGAATTCAACTATTATTCTTTCGATCAAAGAGGAATATATACTGTTGATAACAACACATGGTCTACTCGTTTAAACTCTAGAATGAAGTTTTCAAGATTAACTATTCAATCTAGCTTAAATTATCTTGGAGAAAGACAAAGCGGACAAATATTTACTGAAGCTCAGTATAGAGCTAATATAGGTGTAAGTAAAGACCTTTGGAATGACAAAGCTACACTAACCCTAAACATGAACAACATTTTTGACTCTAGAGTAAGTAAACAACTAATTACTGGCGAAAATTACACAGCAACCAGATATAACAAACCTATTGGTAGGTATACTTCTTTAACTTTTACTTACCGATTTAACAGAACTAAAAAAGATAGGGATCGCCTACCTGATTAACTTTTTGTTCTACACAATTAAAAAAGGGTTAAAAATAAATTACTTTTAACCCTTTTTACAGTTAACAAAAAATCAATTATAAAACGCTACGTAACCACATTTTAAACTTAGTGATTAGGTAGAATAATATCGGTACTACAATTAATGTCAAGAAAGTTGCTATGAATAATCCATAAATAACAGTCCATGCTAATGGACCCCAGAAAATTACATTATCCCCTCCAACATATATATGTGGATTCAACTCACTAGCTAAGGTAAAGAAATTAATATTTAAACCTGTTGCTAATGGAATTAGCCCTAAAATGGTTGTGATTGCCGTTAATAATACTGGACGTAAACGTGCTTTTCCTCCTCTAATAATAGCTTCTCCTAAAGCATGTACATCTACGAATTCGTCAGAAGACAATCCTTGTTCTACTTTTTTACGATCTATAAGTAACTGGGTATAATCGAGCAGTACTACTCCATTATTCACCACAATTCCCGCTAAGGAAATAATCCCCATCATGGTCATCATAATTACGAATGGTTTTGCCGTAATAATTAATCCTCCAAATACACCTATTAAACTTAAAAAGATTGCTAGCATTATTATTGCTGGCTTAGAAACTGAATTAAACTGGAAAATTAAAATCAAGAAAATTAATCCTAAACCTCCAAAAAATGCTTTCATTAAGAACGCCATCTGTTTATTTTGCTCTTCTATTTGTCCTGTATAGTCAACTCTTACTGAATCAGGTTTTTCAGTAAACGTCTTCATTTCATTTTGAATTTTTGAAACAATCGCTGCAGCATCTGTATACCCTGGTGCTAAAGCAGAATATACTGTCACCACTCTTTTTACATCTTTATGCTTAATTGCGCTAAATCCTGAGGTATTTGTTTGTTTTGCTACTGCCGACACAGGAATTTCTTTGATCGTTCCTGAAGACATATCTCTAAAAGTAATTTTCTGGTTAAAAATTGCACTTTTATTATACCTGTTTTCTTTATTAAAACGAACATAAATATCGTAATCATCACCATCTTCTTTATAAATACCTGCTTTAGAACCAAAAATAGCATTACGCAATTGGTTTCCTACTTGCGATGAACTTACTCCTAATTCTCCTGCTTTTTTACGATCAACATTTACTAACATTGATGGTTTAGATTTATTTACATCAATCTTTAATTCATCAATACCAGCAATACTTTTTGAGTTAATGAAATCTCTCATCTTTTCTGCAGTGTTGATTAATTCTGCATAATCATTTCCTTCTAACTCAATATTAATAGGGTATCCTGCTGGTGGACCTACTGCTTCTTTTTCTACTGAAATTTCTAATCCAGGGTAAATTCCTCTTAATGCTTCAGTAACTTTTCTTTGTAACTCTTTACTATCAGCTCCTCTACGGTATTTGTATTCACGCATTGAAGCAGTTATTTTTCCTTTATGAGGCATTTCTGCAGTTGAACCTCCATCTGTTTGCGGATTTCCAGAACCAGCTCCTACTTGTGAAACAGCACTTTCTACTAAGAAATTATAACCGTTATCAACATATTCTGGCGAGTTTAATACTTTATACACACGTTCTTCCAAATCTTTCATTATCAGATTTGTCTTTTCAATGTCAGTTCCTTGTGGATATTCGATATAAACAATAATCTGGTTTGGTGTATTATCTGGGAAAAACTCAACTTTTGTACGTTGACTTCCTATTGAGGCTCCAAAACCCCCAAAAGCAATAAATAATAAAACAAAGGTACCTAAAGAGATAACATACGGCCTCCAGCCTCTTAGAGCTGCTCTTAACATTCTTTCATAAAAACGTTCCCATCGTGGTAATACTGTATTTTGAAAACGATTTGCCCACGGACGTAATGCCAATCGATATACCCACAACATGATAGCTGTAAAAATCATCACAGTACCTAAAGCTCCATATGTTCCGCCTAAAAGAGCTATTAATAATCCTATCACTGCCATTACTGACGATAAAATAATAATACGTCTTAATGGCATATTTTTATCTTCAACACTCATAAACTGTGACACTAACACTGAGTTAAAAAATATTGCCACAAATAATGATGAACCTAATACTACAGATAATGTTACAGGGAAATAAATCATAAACTGCCCCATAGTTCCAGGCCACATTCCTAACGGAATAAAAGCTGCTACTGTTGTTGCTGTAGAAATAATAATTGGAAATGCAATTTCTCCAATTCCTTTTTTAGCAGCTTCAATTCTAGGCATACCTTCATCCATTAAACGGTATACGTTTTCAACAACCACAATACCATTATCTACCAACATTCCCAGTCCCATAATTAATCCAAAAAGAATCATGGTATTCATGGTATATCCTAGCCAACTCAATATCATTAGTGACATGAACATTGACATTGGTATCGCAAATCCAACAAATAAGGCATTTTTAAACCCTAAGAAGAACATTAGTACTAATACTACTAAAATTACCCCAAAGATGATGTTATTTACCAAATCATCTACCTGACCAATAGTTTTTGAAGATTGATCGTTAGCTATGGTTACTTTTAAATTACTTGGAAATATATTGGCTTTGGTATCTTCTACAATTTTCTGAATTTTTTCAGCAGCCTCTACCATGTTTTTCCCTGAACGTTTTTTTACATCCAGCATTACTACAGCTTCTCCAAACTCACGAGCATACGTAGTTTTATCTTTATCTTTAAAAGAAACTTTTGCAATATCTTTAAGGTAAATTGAATTCCCTTTTTCTGATTTTACTACAAAATCTTGTAATTCTTGTGGATCTTCAATTTCTCCTAAAATTCTAACAGTACGTCGTTGTCCACTAGCAATTAAATTACCTGCAGACATTGTTAAGTTTCCTCCGTTAATTGCATTAATTACATCTTGGAAACTTACTTGCGCTGCCATCATTTTGTAAATATCAACTGCTACCTCAACTTCTTTTTCTTCAGCACCACGGATATCTACTTTTTTTATTTCTTGTAAATCTTCAATTTCGTCCTCCAAATACTCACCAAATTCTTTTAATTTATCTACTGGGTAATCTCCCGAGATATTGATATTTAGAATTGGCATTTCTTCAGAAATACTTAGCTCAAAAACATTTGGTTCTACTTTAGCTCCGTTAAACGTAGGCCAATCTTCTCCAGACGTTTCTTGATCTATTTCATCTTTTACTTTTTGTTTAGCTTGATCTACTGATATGTTTTCATCAAACTCAACAACCACCATTGAGTAGTCTTCTTGAGATGTAGAGGTTATTTCTACTACATTACTTACCGTTTTAAGTCTATCTTCTAACGGATCGGTAATTAACTTCTCTATGTCTTCAGCTGTATTTCCTGGATACAGAGAACTTATATAAATTTTGGTTTCTCTAATTTCTGGGAAATTTTCTCTTGGCATACTTAAAAAGGCAGAAATACCTGTTATAAGTATCATAACCATCATTACGTAGATGGTTGTTTTATTATTTATTGCCCAAGAGGATAAACCAAACTCTTTATCTACTTGTTTTTTTTGTTTTTCAGTCATTAGACGGATAGTTTTTGGTGTGTTATTTTGCTTCTTCTGAAAGAGTTAATACCTTAACCTCTTGTCCGTTTTTTACACTACGAGCTCCTTCTTCAATAATTTTTGTTCCGTTTTCAATTCCGCTTAGAACTTCAATAATATCTCCTTGCGTTTTCCCTGTAGTTATAATTATTTGTTTAGCGGTTCCTACCTGATCTTTTATGTTTTCTACAACATACACATATTGTTCTCCATTAGCATTCTCTGAAATAATACTTTGAGGAATTAAAATTGCTTTTTCATTAGAGTAATCATTGATTCTTAACTTAGCTGTTAAATTCGGCTTAATCTTTCCTTCATGGTTAGGAACTCCAACCTCAACTTTAAATGTTCTGTTTGCTGGGTTTATAAAGTTGCCTGCTTGACGAATTTTAGAAGTTAACTTTTCTCCTAATACAGGGAACTCTACCTCAACATTTTTCCCTTTTTTAATTGACGTGATATAACTTTCAGGTACATCTGTTTCGATATACATGTTTTTTAAGTTTACAATTCTGAAAACTTCAGAACCCATTCCTGGTGCTACTACTGTTCCTTGCTCTTTTATTACGTCATCAATTACTCCTGAAAAAGGTGCGGTAATTACCGATTTTGCTAACTGTCTTCTTAATTGACTAACCGCGTTGGTTTGTGCTTCATAGTTAGTTTTAGCTTGTAAAAACTGAATTTCTGATCCTATTTTTTGTTCCCACAAACGTTTCTGACGTTTATATGTTGTTTCTGCTAGTGCTGCTTGCGCTTCTATTTGAGCTAACTGATTTGCCAAACCTCCATCATCAATTTTTGCTAAGGTTTGTCCCTTTTTAACATACTGCCCTTCTTTTACATAAATACGTGTTAAAAGCCCTGGCATTTCAGGATAGATAAGTACATTTTGCTTTGTTTGTACTGCTCCTTGTAATTCTAAATAGTGATCAAAAACCTCTTCCTTAGCAGAAAGCACTGTAATTAATGGAACTTTTTTATTGGTATCTAACTCAGAAATTTTATCGTTTAAAACCTTAATTTCATCAGATAGTGTTTGCATTTGTGTGTCTAACGATGCTTTTTTCTCTCTAATTTTCGCTAAATCATTAGATGCTATTACGTCTTGTACAGACTGCTCTTTTTTACCTCCACATGAGGCTAAAAGCAATGTAATTGCGAATAGTGAATATATTTTTCTCATTATAGTTGATTTTATTTTAGTGGTATGTTTAATGCGTTTTCTAATTGTGCTTTTTTAGCAATTACATTCAACATTGATTGTACATAATTGTTTTGCTGCGTGTATAACTGATTTTGTGCTTGTAGTAAATCAAAACTTGAAGAAATCCCTTCAAAAAACTTTATTTGTTGCTTTTTTTCTATTCGCTCAGCTAACGCTAAATTTTTCTTAGCTGTTTCGTAGTTTTCAATTCCTAATTGATACTCACTTTTAGCTCTCTCTACCTGTAAGTTTAGTTTTTGCTTTGCTTCTTCTAATCGGATATCTGCATTTTCTAATGCTATTTTTGCTTGTGCTGTTCTAGAACTTCTTCCAAAAGAACTGAAAATAGGCACATTTAAACTCACCCCAAATAATGAATAGTCAAACCATTTTTGATTACTATCTAAAAAATTAAAATCGTCTGAGTTGGCATTTGCTCCATAGTTTATAAATGCTGATAAACTAGGTAAAGCTTTACTTTGTTCTAACTTCATTAATAAACGCTTACTTTCTCTGTCGTTTTGAGCTATTTTAAAATCAATATGGTTATCAATATTAAATTGTGTAGCTAACAAACTTAAGTCGGTGTTATCAATAACTAAATTATCTAATGTAGAGGTTAATGTTAGTTTAGTTTCAATTGAGTTTCCTAAAGAAACATTTAACATTTGATATGCTATTTCTTTTAATCGTTTAGCATTTCTTAAGTTACTTTCAACATTACCTAAAGTGATTTGTAATTGTTCTACATTTTCTAACTCTGTTAACCCGTTATCATAAGTTTTTTGAGTTTCATTCAAGTTTTTCTCTAGTACTTCCTTGTTTTTCTCTAAAATTTCAATTGATTTTTCAGTAACTAATACATTTCCATAAGCATTAATAACAGCCTCTCTTGTTGCTAACTCTGTTTTTTCTTTTGCTTGCTCAGAGATTTTTAAATATGTTTTTGCTGATTGTAACCCTACCAAATACGAACCATCAAAAATTAACTGAGATAACGTTACTGATGCATTCATTGTTTGTTTTGTTCCAAATCTTAAAGGAATAAAACCCGTTGGTGTTGTTACTTCATTACCATTTCTTATAACCCCATCAAAATATTCTTCAACAATATCTATTGTACTTTGAGTATTATCAAAAGCTGCAACAGGTAGTAAAGACACTTGCTGTTTTATCCAGTTTTGATACTCTACTTTACCATTAATTTGTGGCAAACCAATAGTAGTAGTTTCCCACTTTTTCTTTTTAGCTGCTTCTATATCGTTTAAGGATACCTTATTGTCGTAACTGTTCTTTATAGCATAATCAATTGCTTCTTGCATTGACAAACTCATTTCTTTTTCTTGAGCAATGATATACCCTGTAAAAAAGAACACAAATACACCGTATATGTATTTCCTCATTGTTTTTAGTTTTTATTTATTTTTCTTAATTGTTTCTCTAATTCTTCTACTCCTTTCTGAGTTGCTATCGCTCTGATATGATATTCTAAAATTTCATATTCAATTTCCATAACCTCTTGCATGTCGTTGCTGTATAATTCACTTTCAAATACACCAAAAACTAGTGTGAAATAAAAATTGACTAAAAGGTCTCCTTTTATACTTGCTCTGTACAAGCCTTGTTCAACTCCTTTTTTTAAGTTGTCTATGTTGCAGTCTCTAAACATACACACCTCTCGTTCTATTAGTTTTGTGTACGTTTCCGGGTAGTACTTTTTTAATTGATACATTGGTGAAGTTTTTGCATTTTTAAACATTTCTTTAAAAATTGCTTTCACTGCAAACTCTTCTTCAACTGCATTATAGTTTTGGCTTTTCACTGTATCAATCGTTTCGCTAATTGTATTATGAACCGATTCTGTACTGGCATCTACCAAAGCTGTTTTATTTGAAAAGTACTTGTATAATGTTTTTTTAGACATTCCAAGTTCTTTTGCAATATCATCCATCGTAGTGCTTTTAAACCCAAGGGTTAAAAACATTTCACCTGCTTTATTAATTATTTTATCTCTCATAATTGTTTGCAAATGTACAACAGGAAACTCTAGAAACAAAAAAAGTTTCCAGAGTTTTAATCTTTTTTTAACATTACCTTATAGTTAAAATTTATCTTTACCTTATTTTTACAAAAATTTTCAAATTTGGACATATTATCATATCAATCAGACTTTATAACTTTTTTAGAATCTCAAAAATTTTCAAGAGAGCCTAAAAACCTTTACGAACCAGTAGACTACATACTAAGATTAGGCGGTAAAAGAATTAGACCGATACTAACCTTAATTGCTGCTGATGTTTTTTCAAACGATTATGAGAAAGCATTACCAGCTGCATTTGCTGTAGAAGTTTTTCATAACTTTACTTTAGTGCACGATGACATAATGGATGATGCTCCTTTAAGAAGAGGAAAGGAAACTGTGCATGAAAAATGGAATATAAATACAGGAATTTTATCAGGTGATGCTATGCTTATTCTAGCATATCAATACTTTGAAAACTATGAACCTGAAATTTTCCAAAAACTAGCACAATTATTTAGCAAAACTGCTTTAGAGGTTTGTGACGGTCAGCAATTAGATGTTGATTTTGAAACTAGAAATGATGTAACTATTGATGAATACATTAAGATGATTACATTAAAAACCTCTGTTTTAGTTGCTGCTGCTTTAAAAATGGGTGCTATCGTTGCGAAAGCTGATGAAGAACAAGCTCAACACTTATACAACTATGGATTAAACCTAGGAATTGCTTTCCAGTTACAAGATGATTACTTAGACACTTTTGGCGATCCTGAGTCTTTTGGTAAACAAGTTGGTGGAGATATTATCGAAAATAAGAAAACATACCTTTATTTAAAGGCTTTAGAAGTAGCAAATGGTACTGACAAAGAAGATTTATTAAACCTTTATAACGGAAAACAAAAAAATAACACTGAAAAAATAGCCACTGTTTCGACTATTTTTAAGGAGAATAACATACCTAAAGAAACACACAAACTTATTGAGTACTATACAGATAAGTCGTTTGAAAGCTTAAATCACCTTAACATTTCTGATAAGCACAAAGAAGGTTTACGTGCTTTTGGTAAAAATTTAATGAGCAGAAAAGTGTAAAAAAATAGGTTTTTATTTAAAAAAGTTTTTATTTTTGCAATCCAAATTTAACGGGTCCTATAGCTCAGTTGGTTAGAGCACCTGACTCATAATCAGGGGGTCCATGGTTCGAGCCCATGTGGGACCACTTTTAAACCCTTGAAAATACTGATTTTCAAGGGTTTGTTTTTTAACAAGGAAAGCAGAGAGGAAAGAAAAAATATAAATAAACACCTTACCCTTTTTAGTTTCGCTTCTTTATTTTTTAAATTAACCGCCCCTATCCATTATTCTTTTTCCAAAAAGCATCACAAATTAAGGTTTTACACCTGTTATCACTCTTAGTATTCCCCTTTTATTAATTACTCCTTTGATTTTATGATGTAAACGAATAACCACTTTAATCCCTGATGAGTTTTTTTGTCTTTTTATGTTAAACGGTTATAAATTTATCATCCGTGTTAATTTCAAGTAAGTTAAGAACGTCAGAGACTCTTAAACCTACCCAAAAACCAATAATAACTATATCTCTACAATCTTCTAATTTTTTATCGTTATAAAATCATGATTAAAAGTCTGTCAATATCTTTTTCGCAGAGCTACAGACACACTTTTTTCTTTGATAACGGAAACTCTCCGTATCACAAAAGCAATTTTAATCAACTAATTAATAGTGTTTTGTTTTTTTAAGGGTTAGTTTTGTGGTAATTTGTTGTAAGTAAGCATTAGTTAAAAATAGATGTTTTTTAAATTGAATTATTTGCTTTTACTCCCCCTCAATTTTCTAATACTAACATTAAATTAATTATCAAAACCAGAAAACTCTTTAACTTCAATAGTAAAAGTAATTTCACCTCCAATTGAAATAATAATTATTTCAAACTCTTTTAAAACCAGCAATCAATTCTTCATTTCTTTTTATAATTAATGATAAAATATTACTATTATTAAGTTTTAGCCAAGAAAAAAGCGAACGTTTTTTAACGCTCGCTCTCTCAGTAATTATTAGTTTTCTTTTACTCCCAATCTGGCATTGTAGCATTTTCGAACAATGCTGTTCTTGTTGTAGATCCTTCGCTAAAAGGTATTTTATAAATTGTTTTTGTTGAAATTCCGTCATTGGATGTATTCACAAAGATAATTTCAGCCTCATTAGGTGATAAGCGAGGGTCTAAATCATTTGTTCCATCAGCTTTTCCTTCTGATAAATCAGTAACTTCTGCTGTAGCAAATTCATATAAAAATATATGACTATTTAGTAGCCTATAATTACTCGATTCATATTCAGAAATATCTCTAGTGTATAACAGCGAGCTTCCATTTATTGTAAAATTAATCCCTCCTGCAGCTCCTTGAACTCCTGTTAAAACAGTGTCAATTATATTTCCTGTCATATCAATCGTATAGATTTGTACATTATACCCACTTGTATTATTGGTTTTTAGTGCTATTTTAGATTCATCATTACTCCAATCGCATTCAGTAATATAATTACCATCTATTGTTTGATATATTTGCTGTAAACCGCTTCCATCTTTATTTATCAAATATAATTTATCGTAATGCGGATATATGATTCGATCTCCGTTTGAAGACCAAGAGAAATCAACTTCGTTTAAATCAAACGCAACTACAGGAACATTAGAAGTAACTTTTTTAACACCTGAACCATCTGTATTCATTGTATAAATGTGAGTTTCGTTATTGTCTGTCCGTAAGAAGGCAACCAAATTCGCTGCTGAATTTTTTCTGGGTCTCCAAGAATTTGTGGTTGGGGAGGTTAACAGAAGTTCATTTATTGGTGCTTCATTAATATAGTCTCCTGAGTAAATAACATTATTTCCTGCTTCCTGTCTTGTATAAAAGTATCTATTATCAGGTGTTGATGTTACTTTAAATGTACTTACAGTACTTAATACTTCTGCATTAATATTATCTGAAGCAGCTACTTGCCAAAAATATTTTACTCCAAATTTTAAATCGGTTACCGTATACAAAGTGTCTTTTACATTTTCAAAAGATATAACATCATTATTAAAGTCGTTTTTAATCTCTATTCTGTATGTTATTTCATCTTCATCTGGGTCGGTTGATTTAAAACTTAATTCTACCGTGTTATTTAAATCTTCTATACCACTTACTGGGGATCTTAATTCTGGAGCAGTTGGAGGGTCGTTTAAAGCTGTTTCGATATCTAATTCAAAAACCACATTAATCTCTGTTTCTGCTCCTAAACCTACAGGTTCAAAAGCTGTTAAAAATCCTTCTTTAGTAGCACTTACAGAGTAGTCTTGTGCTGGTACATCTTCCATTAAAAAGTAACCATCTTCATCTGTAAAAGTTGTGTTATTGGTTGGTGACAATGTTATTTTAGCATTAGCTATTGGCTCAAAACTTCTCTTTTTAACTACACGCCCTTTAATAGTGCCAAATTCAACAAAATCCACAGTGTCTTCACTACAGTTAAATAAGGTTACACACATTAAAAGTATTGTTATTTTTATTATGCTTTTCATTACTTTGTTTCTTAAAAATAAACATTTATACCTGCTCCTATTCTCCATATAAAATCGTTTCTTTTTCCTCTAACTAACTTATCTAAATTATCTGAGCCTAAAAGATAGTTTTCTCCATAAAGAGTTAAACCTATTTTATTGGTTATTAAATACTCTAATCCCAGACCATACTGAAATTTAAACATAGGGTTATCTAGGTTTTTTTCTAAAACCGATCCAATCCCAACATACGCATAAGGTGTTAACCTATCATAAGGCAACATATTGTATTCTAAAAATAGACTTGATGTTAAAAATGTATTTTCAAAAGACCTTTCATTTTCTAGTGAAAACTTCCCTATACTTCCTCCGAAACTAAATCTTGGATCCTTAAAAAAGTACCTATATTTTAAGTCAAACCCAAACCTTGCAACTGGATTTGAATAATCACCTGAAATTATTGAAGTTCCTCCCATAAGACTCATTGAATTGGTAGCCCTTCTTTTTTCTTGTTTTCTATTAAATAATAAAGTATTATCTGCTTCATTTTTTTCTTTTAAATATTCTTTTTTAAAGAGATTAACAACCGTATCACCTCCTTGAGGAGTCCATAAACCATCTACAACACCTTCTATAATTAACTGTTCGACTGCTTTATCTATAGCTTCTTTTACAGCTAATTGCATAGGTTCATTTTTGGTTACTCCTGTTTCTACTTCTAACAATCTTCTTAAAGAAACATATCTATATAAGTTTGCTGAAATTCCTTGCGAGAGTATTGTTTTTGAGACATAAATATTTTTTAAGATTTGTCCGTTTGATGTAGATACAGCTCTTAAATACACTGTTATTCTATCTTCTCTATATTGGTTAGATGCTCCCGCTCCAAAATATCGAACTCCTGAACCCCCTGTAATAATATTAGAATCATAAGAAACCACACCTCCTTCTAAAATAATTCCAGCAAAAAGTAATGGTGGCATTTTTGTAGAATTAACTCCTTGGTATTCTTGCCTTGTAGACCTTATTATTTGTCGTTCATTTAATAAGTTAGCAATGTTCTCTCTTTCTATTGGAGTAAACCATTTTGATTCTTCTAATGATTTTAATAAAATTGATGTACCTCCTTGCGTTACCGCAGTACTAAATGTAGAACCGTTTTCAGTAGGCTTGTATTGTCCTGTTTGATCTCTAAATTTATAAACTCCTACGATTATTTTTTCGACAGGTTTAATGTTTTTAATTAAATCGTTTTGTAAAGAGGTGTTTTCTCCTATTCTAGCATTCGTTGTCTGAAATGGCTGATTAAGGTATGCTCCACAACTAGAAAACAAGATAAAACTTAATAAAGAGAATAATAATTTGAGTAATAGTTTTCTCATAAAATTTAAGTTATAGTTAATCGTTTTGTTTTAATTGTTTGGTATTATTATCTGTGTTTGTTCACCAGTTTGTGTGTTTAAAATATTCACTGATAATCCCCCGCTTGTAGGTGTAACTTCTACTACTAAAGACCCAAATACATAAGTTCCTACAGTTAATCCTTGATCTCCAAACTGTTCTTGAAATAGGTCTTGCGACAATGAATTTAGTAATTGCCTGTTTAAGCTATTTGTAAAATTTTCTAAATCTGAAGGCTGTTGAAAAGGATCTTGTCCTTCTTCTTGAAAGTCGTTTTGTGCATTAGCTGAAGCCAAAATTTGCTGATACCCGAATGGATTGTTTCCTCCAAAAAATGGATTTACCGGTTTATAAACTAGTTCTTGTGAAAAAGCAAATGAGCTTAGTAAAAATAAAACTATTGTTATAAGTTTGGTTACTATTTTCATAATTTACTTTTTTAAATTTTATAACTTAATAATGTGTTTCTCTGTTTTGAGTAACTACTTAATCTTACCAAAGATGCTTTAACAGCTCGTTTAAGAAAATCTTCTCCTGGCATAGTCATGAACTCAAAAATCTTTTTATCATCAGCTTCAATAATTAAAACTGTAGTTCTTCTTAATCCTGGTTTTTCTTTTATTTTTATGATAAAAGGATATTTTAAGCCTGAGAGCAGATACTCTTGATAAAAAAAGTCATAAAAGTCTTTTCCTATTTTTGTTATTGCTTCTTCAATAACCAATCCTTTTAATATAAAATTAGACTCATCTATTTTTTCTTTATTCATTACACCTACCTTTTTAGGTATTATTACTAGAGTGTCTTTATCTATCAATTTTTTCCTGTGCCTTATAAATAAATAAGCTTTTAATTCTTCATCAGGGTTTAAACTCAATCTTATTAATGAAAGCTCTTTTTTCTCGTTAGGTTTTAAAGAAAATTCTCCCGATTGTTTATTGTTAGAATAGTTTCCTTCTTTATTCTTTTTTAGTACTAATAAGTTATAATTAAGCTCATCTTTAAACAACACTCCTTCATTTTCAGCTTGTGCTTTTACTGCTATAAAATTGTCTTTTTTAAGAACAAGAATTTTGGCTTTTACCTCGTTTATTTCTTGAGCAAAGCTTGTAGTTATACACAGTAACAATAGAGTGACATATTTTAAAACATTTCTAAAAAAAATAAACCTTAACATCTTTTAATAATTCCTAACTATAATTGTTTTATAATTAGATTTTTGAATGATTTTCACATTTTCCATCAAAGAGTTTGTCCCATAAATAAGCAATGAATTTGCATTACCTTCTTGAAGAGCATTTATTTTTGTTGTTGAATTATTATAATAATCTATAAAATTATAATAGTTATCTCTACCTTTTTGTCCAATCAACTGTATGTCATTCATTCCGCTTTTTACTTCTGCAACATTATTAACTCCTAACTGATTAATTGATAGATTATAATTATCAACCGATTTATCATAATCTTGTAAATTATTTAATGAGTTGATATTTTTTTCTAAAACCAGAAAAGAAGCATCACTCCCTATTTGAGGTACAGACACAAAGTAAGTAGATGTATTTTGTTGTGTCATAGCTTTTAAACTAAATATTAATAGGATTATACACAATGTCTTTTTTATCCTTCGCATCATTACTTTAGTTTCTTATTAATAAGGGAGAGGAAAAGAAAACCCTCCCATTCTCCCTTATTTTTGTTGCTTAATTAAAAGTTTATAATCCTGTTTGTTCAACACAAGCTTTGTTCATGTAACCTGCCTGTCCAATAAAACTAGCATTTCCAGAACCTTGTGCATCTTGAATAACAGAAGCATGATTTTCTACACCAAATTGACTAATTAAACTTAAGTTAATCCCTGCATCTGCATTTTGATCAACGCAAGCTTTGTTACCCCAACCTGTTTGTGCAATACCAGAAATATTTAAACCTCCATTTGAAGATTGATTTGTAGAAGCTACATTTCCGTTGCCAAACTGAGCAATACCATCTATATTAAAGCTACCTCTTTGAACTTGTTTAGCTTTATTATAATTACCAATTTGTAAAATACCCGCTACACTTCCTGGCGCACCATTAGTTCCTGTGCTTTGATCTTGATGAGCAAAGTTTCTTCTACCTGATTGTGCTACAATAGCTACATTATTATCATAACGTTGTTTTTGAATAGAAGTGTTTTGACGTCCTGTTTGATAAGCATAAGCTCTGTTGTTTTCTGCCCAACCTACACCAACATCTTGTTGTGCATAGTTTTTATATCCTACTTGATTTACAAAACCAGAGTTATAATCTCCATGTTGTTTAATGTCGGTTTCGTTCTTTCTTCCTCTTTGATATACAGTAGCTTCATTTCCCAAACCTCCTGAAAACCCTTGATTCTGACCATCTTGATCAATTTTAGACAGGTTTCCAACTCCGGTTTGAACAACACTTGCGTCATTCATATGTCCTGTTTGATCTACATAACTTGTGTTAATTACGGCTCCTCTATTTCCATAGGAAGGTCCTACTTGCGAAACTGAACATCCAAGACAATTAGCTTTAGGTGTTGGTAATGGATTAGCGAACTGTGCAAAAGCTGTTCCTGAAGCTAAAAAAATAGCTGCTAATAAAAATTTTTTCATAATAGATAATTTTAAAATACGTTAGTTAATTTTTAGCATACTCTATCTACGACAAGCATACAAATAGTAATGATGCTTATTGTGGGAGAATGCTAGTAAATAAGGGTAAGATAAAATTATGGGGTAAAATGCAAAGGTTAGTTTGATAACCGTGATTACATCCATCAGTTTAAAATAAAACTGTAAGAAACTATATATAGTTTGTCTGTTTAAACGTAGCTAATATACGATTTTTTCAGTTTCAAAAACCAATAAAGATTTCTTTACTTTTAAAAAAAGTGAATAAGAGAAGCCAAAAACACGCTATAAACGTAGCCTTTAGCTTTACATTTCTTTATCCTTAATTTAAAAAAAAGGGGGATTCTCCCCTTTTTTTTAATGTATTTTCTTCTTTAAAATAAGTTACTTTATCTAATAAATAAAAGTTTTTTATTTCTTGTTAAGTAGTATTTGTCTTTTTGCTTCTTTACTTTATTCGATTAGTCTGATTAGGGAAAAAAAAGTATTAACGAATTAATTTTGTTACCTTATAATTAGAAATTTGTTTTACGACCTTTTCACTCGTAGTTTCTCCACTTCTTCAATGGTAAGACCTGTGTTTTTAGCGATTAACTCATTATCAAGACCACTTCTTTTGAAAGCTTTTGCGATTTCAATGGCTTTTTTCTTTTCAGCTATTTCAGTAGCTTCTTTTTTTAGACGCTGCTCTAACACATATTTAGGAACGTATTTAGTGCTTTTTTTAAGCTCATCTAATAACCCAATATCTCCAAAACTAAGATAGCTCTTCTCAGATATTATAAGATGGTCTACCACTTCAGTATCCACAATAATGCCTACTTGTATTAAACGGTCAGAAATATCTTTGTCTGCCTCTGAAGGTTTTAATTCACCACTTGGATGGTTATGGCATAATATGATTTTAACAGCTCTTTTTTGCAACGCAAAACTAAATACCTCCATAGGCTCCACCAAGGTTGCATTGACAGTTCCTAAACTTATGAGCTCAATAAAAAGAATACGGTTGTTATTAGCTAAACCAATAACCCAAAAATGCTCACGATTTTGGTCTATTTTATTATCTCTTAATAAAATGCGCTGCATAATTCCGTAAATATCATCGGAATTTAGAATCTTTATCTTCTCTTGTTCTGTCAATTTTATGTCCATAAAAACAAATGTAAGATTTTATTGTTTACAAATCATACACTTCTAAAAACTGTCTAACCTCACTAGGGCATAGCTTTTTTATGTTTAGCAACCTCAATAGACAAATTTTGATTATTTCATTAATTGTTACTCGTATTTCTTTTCAGATAATTAACAGTATTTTTTGAGAAGCTTTTTTTACTGTAAATTACATTCTCTAGTTATATTTTTAAATTATATATAATAATGTTATTACTATTAGTAAATTAGTATTGTGCTTCTGCATGTATGTGTTATGAGTATCTTCATAAGCCTCATTAATATTATCTTGAGAGCTGGTTATTTCTGTTTGAAAAAATGTTATTCATATTTTTGTGTAAATTTCGCTTTCTTACGTCTTATCTTCTTTTTAAAGATTTTTTTATTAAAAAAAATGTTTATATTTTAATTTTTAAAGTTTAAACACCTATGTAGATGCTAAAAAAAGTTTTTCGCTTTCTGGTGTTTATGATTGCACTTTTATGTATTGAGTTTTTCTACAGCTTTGTTATAAGCATTTGTAAATTCACTACGGTATTTTAAAAAAATCTGTGACTTGCTCAGCAAGTATTAGAGTTGTCTATTGTACTTTTCATAGTGGTTCTATCTAAAAAAAGGATAGTTGATGTGGTTGTTTTGTTTACTTATTATATTTAATTCACAGTATTATTAAAAATAAAAAGAGCATCCAAAATGTATGGATGCCCAATTCTATTCATGTACAGCAATCTACGCCCCCCGTAATCGTCTGTACACCTTGGTTAGTGGTTGTTAACGTAAAGTTACTGAAACTTATTATTTGTAGACTTATAATATTGTAAAAAACACCAACCCTAACACCAAGTAATCAACCACTTAACAAGTAGTTCTCAATTTTATTTTGACTATTTTGGAATGATAAAAGGTTAATCTTTTGTCTCTTTTTACACTAAATCATATACTTCTAAAAATCGTCTTACCTCACTAGGGCATAACTTTTTTATGTTTAGCAATCTCAATAGATAAATTGCGAGTATCTAATATCATCTCATTAATTATTACTCACACTACTCTTTCAAGTAAGTGATAGTGCTTCTCGAAAAGTTTCTTTTTATTGTAAATTAAATTCATTAATGATGCTTTAAATACTATGTCTAATTATGCCAGCCCTATTAGTAAATTAATCTCTTATAAAAAACATAAAAAAATGTTAAAATATTTTCCATATATTTATACTGAGATTTTAAAGAATTTCACTTTCTTTAATTATCTATTAAATAAAAAAAGATGAAATAACAGTATCATAATACATTAACAAAATCTAGTCTCCCAACATGAAACACTTTTATTATCAGAATTTTAACACCATAATATTCACGTTAGATTTTATCATTCTTATCCGTAAAATTCAGCTATCTATATTTAGAAAAGAGAAAGTAACTAGGCTCTCAACAAAGAAAAAAACATGTTTAAAGAATCTTTTCAGTTCTTTAAACACAGCTTGTAAGATTCATTCTAAGATATATCCATGCAAATTTCACATAATTCCAAACCATAATTAACTAATTACAAAAACACTCTAATACATTTTTAGATAGTTTTTATATTTAATTTATACATAATTTACACCATCAATATGGTAAATATGTAATTACAGTTCTGTATTTGTATTATCCCTATTTTTAAATAAAAATTAGCTTTACATGAAAAATAAGTCCTCTCACTATCATATACATAAAAGCATATTATATGTAATTTTATTAACATTTACTATAACTAGTAATAGTCAAATATCTGTAAAAGAAAACCTAAAAAAAGGCAATCTTAATAAGGTTTTGTCTTACAAACCTCTACAAGACACAAAGCTATCCCTTTCCAACAATCCTCTTAGTTCCATAACCAGTTCTTTTTTAATAGAAAGAAAAACTAAAATCAATAAAAGTAGAACGAGGCAAAAATTCTCCTCTTCTTCTTTTAACATGATGATGGCTGCTCCTACTTTAGATCTGAATACCATAACACCAGGAAACAACTATGATTTTCAACTACAACCAACAACTTCTAATGTATTCCCTGTAACAGTAAGCCCAAATGTCACAACAGATGCAGGGGTTTTAAGTGCAACCCTAAATTTTTCCGGTATTGTTGACTTTCCCTCTGGTGAATTGTTAGCTATTAATAATGGAGGTGGTTTTGACTTATTATGGTTACAAGTACCTGTTTCCGGCCCATTTACTTATACCATAGGGGCTTCTACAATACAAATAACCCAATTAACAAACACTTCTTTTAATATAACGGAAACCTCAGGTAATCCAATTGCGAACTCTGAATTCGAAACATTTTTATCAACTTTGTTTTATGGAGACTTACAAAACCCTTATACAGATGGAGTACGAACAATGGATGTTACTATTTTTGATACTAATGGAGACTTTACAACTGCACAAACTATAATAAGAGTTTATACAACACCACCAACTGTTGTTGATGAAATCAATAGTATATCAGCAAACTCTACAGGGACAGTCACAGGCAATGTTTTGGCAAATGATTCTGGTTCAACAGCAATATCTGTTACCGAAGTAGACGTGTACCCATCTATGGTTAATAATACATATACCACATTATATGGTACAATTACAATACAAGCAAATGGTACTTATACTTATGATGTTGATGAAACAAATGCTTCTGTTACAGGTTTAAAAAGCGGAGAGAGTTTAGATGATATTATTTCTTATACTGTAGCAGATGCCATTGGAATAAAAGATTATGGTATATTAACCATAACAATTAACGGAGTAGATGAAGCTCCTGACGCAATAGATAACACAGATTCTTTAACTGCTTTTATCGATGCAAGTGCCACAGGTAATGTAATAACCGATTCTGGAACGGGGGGCTCTGATACCGTAGATCGAGGCTTATCTACTTTAGTTTGGGAAAGCAATTTTACAAATGGAGAAACAGTAAATGGAAAAACAAAAACTATTGGTGGCGTGGGGCTTTCTTTTACTACTTTAGACCCTGGAGGATTTGGTACATCTTTTAACCAAACAGTAGATTATACTACCAACGGAGGTCATACAGGTTATTTAATATACAATATAGACGGAACAACTAACCCCACTGATGACACTGTTTTAGTTATAGATTTTGATCAACCCGTTTTTAATTTAGGTTTCTTACTAACAGATATTGATTTTTCACAAGGAAGTTCTTGGCAAGATCAAATAAAAATTGAAGGTAATTTAGATGGTATAAATTCAACTTATAAGTTTGTTACAACAGGTGGAGTAATTAACTCAGGAAGTAATACTTTTTATGGAATAGGCAGTGCAATACCTAGTGACGCTACAGGAAATATCAATGTGTTTTTTGAACAGCCAATTAATCAGTTAAGATTAAGTTATAATTATGGGCCTAATGTTACAGATCCTGACCCTCTTGGACAAATTGCTGGTGTTTCAGATGTTTACTGGCAAGGTTCTGGCTCTGTTACCACCATAAGACTTGGTACTACATTAGGCAACCTAAATACCGGAAATTTAAATACTTCATACCCTGGAACTTACGGGTCAATAATAATGAATCCTGATGGAAGTTATGAATATATTGTTGATACTTCAAACCCAGCAGTAGCAGGCTTACTCGTAGGTCAAACATTAACAGATACATTTTTTTATGAAATTTCTGACGGAGTGTCTTCTGATACAGCTAATTTAGTAATTACTATTAATGGATCAGGGACAGACCCTGATGGTGATGGAATAGCCGATAGGCTAGATTTAGATGATGATAATGATGGAATATTAGACACAGAAGAATCATTAGCTTGTGCAGGAACCCCATTAGATTTAACAGGAATTGGAACTACCTTAACCTCTGGCAGCTATTTTGATCAAGATACAGAAAAAATAATAGATGTAACAATTACTACAACAGGTACAGTAAACGAAGGTAATGCTAATGGAGATATCTTAATCACTCAAGGAGGAACAGCAACTTTTACTTTTTCATCCCCAGTAACAGTTTCCTTAAAACATGAAATTGGTATAACTGGAAATTTTGATACGGGGGATACTTGGGAGTTAACTTCAACAGGAGAATTTACTGTAGCCGACCCAAATAATGATTTAATGATTAATTCTAACTCTGGTGGCATTTTGAACTTTGATGCCTTAGGTACTATTTCAGCATCTGAAGCTTGGGAAATTAAAACAACCACAACATCATTAAAACTTGATCTAAAATCTGGAAACACGACGTCTCCTATTAACTTAGCCTTAATTTGTGGAGGCTTTTTAGATTCCGATAATGATGGAGTTCCGAATCATTTAGACTTAGATAGTGATAATGATGGGTGCTTTGATGCAATAGAAGCAAGCGAAAATGTTACTTCTGGTCAGTTAGACGGAAATGGAAGAATAGATATAGCAGCTCAAGGAAGCATAGATAGCAATGGGGTTCCTAACCTTGTAAATGCTTCTGGAGCAGCAGATATTGGAAGTGATCAAGGACAAGAAACCACAGGTAATGAGATTGTTGCTACTCAAATACAAATGGACACACAACCAAGTGATAGCACTATATGTTTAGGAAGTAATGTTATTTTTACAGCCGCAGCAAGCTCCTTAAGTACAACTACTTATACAGTAACCGCTCCAGGAACAAATCCTGATTACAGTGGTAGCACAAGTACTACAACAGGGTTAGTATATCAATGGCAAGAACAAATTGCAGGTGCTGGAGCTTGGAATAATATTTCTAATGGAGGAATATATAGCAATGCAACTACGCCTGCATTAACCTTAACAAATCCACCAATAACAGCTTCCACTAATAAATACAGGTTAATAGTAACAAGTACACTTAATACCTGTCAGTCTTTAACTTCTGACGAAGTATCTCTTACAATTATCCCTACTTCGGTAGGCGGAAGCATTGCGGGAAGTACCAATGTATGTACAGGAACCAACTCAACCACACTGACATTAAGTGGAGAGACAGGAAATATCATCCGTTGGGAAAGTTCTACCGATAACTTTACCACTGATACCGATATCGCCAATACCACCAATACCTTAACAGCGACCAACCTTACCGCTACCACGCAATACCGTGCGGTCGTACAAAGTGGAACGTGTGCGGAAGTGACTTCTGCCACGGCAACCATTACCGTAGATCCGACTTCGGTAGGCGGAAGCATTGCGGGAAGTACCAATGTATGTACAGGAACAAATTCAACCACACTGACATTAAGTGGAGAGACAGGAAATGTCATCCGTTGGGAAAGTTCTACCGATAACTTTACCACTGATACCGATATTGCCAATACCACCACTACTTTAACAGCGACCAACCTTACCGCTACCACGCAATACCGTGCGGTCGTACAAAGTGGAACGTGTGCGGAAGTGACTTCTGCCACGGCAACCATTAC
>NZ_RCCS01000005.1 GCF_003664185.1 Tenacibaculum discolor
TGCTTGGTTACATTCTTCTAGCATGATGTCGTCTTGGTCTGCAATGACTGGGGCAGTTTCATCGTACATTCTGGTTACGCGGATTACCACTTCTGATGCTGGGTTTCCACAGTCATCCGTTGCATTGAACGTGTAGTCTCTGTATTGTGTACAGCCGTCTTCACCTGCCATTACTTCTCCGGCTACTCCGTTTAGGCTTCCTGATTTCTCACCTCCGATTCCACAGTTGTCTGTCCAAGTAGTGCTTACCACTTCTGGCCATGCTTGGTTACATTCTTCTAGCATGATGTCGTCTTGGTCTGCAATGACTGGGGCAGTTTCATCGTACATTCTGGTTACGCGGATTACCACTTCTGCCGCTGGGTTTCCACAGTCATCCGTTGCATTGAACGTGTAGTCTCTGTATTGTGTACAGCCGTCTTCGCCTGCCATTACTTCTCCGGCTACTCCGTTTAGGCTTCCTGATTTCTCACCTCCGATTCCACAGTTGTCTGTCCAAGTAGTGCTTACCACTTCTGGCCATGCTTGGTTACATTCTTCTAGCATGATGTCGTCTTGGTCGGCAATGACTGGGGCAGTCTCATCGTACATTCTGGTTACGCGGATTACCACTTCTGATGCTGGGTTTCCACAGTCATCCGTTGCATTGAACGTGTAGTCTCTGTATTGTGTACAGCCGTCTTCGCCTGCCATTACTTCTCCGGCTACTCCGTTTAGGCTTCCTGATTTCTCACCTCCGATTCCACAGTTGTCTGTCCAAGTAGTGCTTACCACTTCTGGCCATGCTTGGTTACATTCTTCTAGCATGATGTCGTCTTGGTCTGCAATGACTGGGGCAGTCTCATCGTACATTCTGGTTACGCGGATTACCACTTCTGATGCTGGGTTTCCACAGTCATCCGTTGCATTGAACGTGTAGTCTCGGTATTGTGTACAGCCGTCTTCGCCTGCCATTACTTCTCCGGCTACTCCGTTTAGGCTTCCTGATTTCTCACCTCCGATTCCACAGTTGTCTGTCCAAGTAGTGCTTACCACTTCTGGCCATGCTTGGTTACATTCTTCTAGCATGATGTCGTCTTGGTCGGCAATGACTGGAGCGGTCTCATCGTACATTCTGGTTACGCGGATTACCACTTCTGATGCTGGGTTTCCACAGTCATCCGTTGCATTGAACGTGTAGTCTCTGTATTGTGTACAACCATCTTCGCCTGCCATTACTTCTCCGGCTACTCCGTTTAGGCTTCCTGATTTCTCACCTCCGATTCCACAGTTGTCTGTCCAAGTAGTGCTTACCACTTCTGGCCATGCTTGGTTACATTCTTCTAGCATGATGTCGTCTTGGTCGGCAATGACTGGAGCTTCATCATCTGCTGTAACTGTAAATGTTCTTTCACAAGAAACTACTTGCTCACATTCATCAGAGACTTCATATCTTAAAACAATACTTCCTCCACAAGCATCTGGTGCTTCAAGAGTATTTACATCAACTTCATTTTCTCCTATATAATATTTTTCTACTACAGTTCCATTTCCTCCTGAATTTGAAAATCCAGATAACCAAGTAGTAAAAGCACTATTGATATCTTCTTGTGAAGTACATTCTGGTATTGTTTGGTTTTCTGGACAAACTTGATTTAAAGGAATTAAAGGTTCTCCATTCACCTCAAAATCATCTTCTGCCGTACAACCAAAAACTCCTGGAGCAAACTCTAAAGTTGCTGCTACACTATACGTCCCTGCTTCAGTTACTTCTAATGTGTTTCCTGTTTCTCCCTCTAACTCTTCTCCATTTTTATACCACACATACGTAAATGTATTTCCTTCTGGAGTTGCAGTTGCTGTTAATGTAATACTATCTTCTGTACATCCTAAATCTTCACCTTCAATTTCTACTGTTACTTCAGGTGTATCTGCTAAACTAAATGGTCCCGCTAAATCTTTTAACTCTGCGGTAAATGAATCAGAAGACCTTGTTTTTACAATTACACTTCCTAACGGACTTATACAATCTATTCCAGGAGTACTACTTGAATCAAAACCTAATGCTGATGCGTTAATTGCTATTTCTGCAAAAGTAGTTTGAGAGTAGTCAGACACTATGTTTCCTCCTTTATTAATTGTTCCCCAAGGTCCTGCTGGTACTGGACCAGCGTCATTTACTTGAGAGAACACTGCATCTGGTACCCCTTGTCTTAATTGTATTTCTGCATATCCATAATTTCCTGCTCCATTACCACCATCATACTGTATATACCCATTATTATCTTGTTTAAATTCAAATGGTCTAAAGGGCAACGTGTTATGTGTATCAAAATAAGAGTCTGGAACCCCTACTAATTCAACCCAAACATATAGTTTAATTATTGCATTAGCTCCTCCATTAGCATAATTAACAGAAAGGATGATATCTCCATGTTGTAATACTGAACCATCTGGATTAAATACATATGGGGTTCTTCCTCCTGTAGCTGATAAGTCCACCTCTGATTGAATAGTTCCACCTACTAAGTTTACTTTTTCTCTAAAATATTCGAAGTCTAAATAACTATCTCCACTATCATTTCTTGTTGAAGCCCCTAAAAAAGCCCATTCATCTGTTCCCACAGTAGCCCCTTCTCTTCTTAAGTGCCCAAAAACATCTATAATATCATTTTTTTGAGGTACTGAGGCATCAGTAATTGTCCAAGTATTTGGATTATCATTGTTTTTATCTGACCCTCCTGTAAATACATTTGAATCTGTATTATTACCTTGTGCATTCTGATCTCTGATAAATACAGCATCAATCCATAATCTTCCATCTACAACTGTATAAATAGGAACACTCATTCTTATTTCAGCAGAAGCATTATCATCTACTAGTAGATTTGCTGTTACTGCCGTTGGCGTTTCGTCTATCACCCCTTTCCCTGAGTCTCCTAAAAACCAATCATCTGTTCCAAATGGGAAGACTGCTCCATTTGGAAAGGATACTATTCCTGAATACACATCTGAATCAACACCAAAGTTTGCTTGAACTGTTGTTTCTGTATTTACTATTTGTGCATTCACTGCATTTGTTACAAAGAAAAAAAGCACGACAAGAAGACCTGTCATACTATATAGGCATCTTTTAAAACCTTTATCAATGCAGTTTTTTAACGTTTTTAACCCTTTCCTTTTACAGGCAGGTTCTGTATCATTAAGCAACATATTGTAATATTTTACATGGTATTATTCTTTAATTTTTTGTTATTAAAGGGGTTACACATCTAGCCAACATAAAAAACGAGTTGGTTGTAAAACATCTATTATAAAGAGGTCGTTAAATAACTAAAGTTTTATTTTTAGTTGTAAGAGAGGTTACAAAACAAAGAGGTTAAAGGGATATCTTGTTGAGAGGTTAGAAAAACTCATGTAAGAAATATGAGTTAGGAGAGCAAAGTTAATCAATTAACATTTACTTAACAAGTTTACTTATTAATACTAAAATTAAAAAGGGGTTTTCCCCCTATATTTTAATTAGATGTTCAAAGCTATTTAATAACTACCAAGCTACCTTTATCAATTTAAAAAGTTTGAGTTTTTTTCAGGCAAAATACTTTATTATAAAGTTTTTTTGCTTACCTCTTTATATACCTTCACCAGTTCTTTAGCTTCTTTTTTTGCGCTCCAATTTTCTTCAATTTCCCTTCGAGCTCTACCTCCTAAACTGGGAAGCTTATCATTTATTAGGTTTGTAATTATTTCTTGAAGTTCTGCTGTATTTCCTGAATTAAACAAATACCCTGACTTTAAATTTGTTATTAGCTCAGAATGTACTCCAACATTTTTTGTTGCTACTACTGTATTTGCACATGCCATTGCCTCTGCACAAACTAAAGAAAAGCCTTCTGTAAAAGACGGTACTACCGAAATTTTAGCTGCTTGATAATAAGAAACAATATCTGGAGTTTCATCAATAAAATAAACCTGATTTTCTACTTTATTTTTTTTTGCTATAGTTTTTAATTCTTCTAAAAATGGTGGTTTATCTACTTTACCTACAATAACCAATGCCCAGTCTTTATTTTTTAGTAATTCGGGTGCTACGGCTTCTAATAATACTATTTGTCCTTTCGCTTTTCTTACTCTTCCTGCACAAAGGATAATATTCTTTTGCGAAATGTTTTTTAAACTTTTTTCTGGATTAGGAACAAAAAGATTTGTATTTACACCATGTGATACTTTTACATTAGAAATCCCTAAATTTTTATGCATTGAGCTTGTTAACGTAACAACCTCATCTGATTTCTTTAATAAAAACTTGGTAAAACTAGACGGATCTGTTTCAGCATGTCTTGTAGCTACTAATTTGAATTTCGCTCCTAAGACTCGATACCATAGCATTTTTAAAATTTCATTGTTACGGTGACAATGAACAACAATGTTTTCTTTAGAAAATAATAACTTTTTTAATTGAGAAACTCTAATTTTTTCTCCTTCTATACCATAACCATACAAATAAGTCGTACACAGCTTCTTTAATTCAGGAAGTATATTTTCAATACTTCTTGTAACACCTGTTCTTCGTTTATGAAAGTGAGTATGTATAACTATAAGATCAGAATTCATTTAAGCAAATCTTCTTTCAATAATTTCCAACAACCTATTTTCGTATTCTTCCTTTTCCGACCAGTCATAATCTGGTTTTATCATTTTATTTATAAACTTTTTCGCTTCTTTTTCTGTTTTAATAGTATTTAGTTGAGATACTACTCTGTTAAAATCGTTTTGATCTCCATTAAACAAATGTTTAACAAAAGCAATTCTATCATTCAAATCAATTTGAATTGTAGTTTGAAAATGGTCATTTAATGATTTCTTAGGAGCTGCCTTAGTGAATAAGTCTGTCATAACATCAACCGAAATGGTATCTTGTAACTCATCTTCTAAAGTTGGAGTTTTTCTTTCCCCAACATCTTTTACATCATTTTTTACATCATCAGCATCTCCATGTAATAGTTCTTCTAACTCATCAAAAGGCTGCTCAATAATTTCATTAGTAATTATTTCTTCATTAATTCCTTCTATTACTTTTTCAGCTATTTCATCTGCTTCTTGCTCAAACTTTTCTTTTAAGTCTTCTTCTAAATAATGTACTTTCCTATCTTCTAAAGACTCTTCCTTTTGTACCTTTTCTTCTACAGACTTTTCTACTTTTATCTCTTCTTGAATTGGTTGTTCCGTCTTTTCTACTTCAGCATCCAAATCACCTATAACATCATTCTCTGCCTCTACACTTACCTCTTCTACTTTAGGTAAAATTTCTTCCACGGCTTCAGCCTGCTTTTTTTCTTCAGCAAGTAAAACATCTTTTAACAGCTCTTCTTTAGTTTTTGTTGGATTTGGAGTGTTATTTATATATTCTTCTACATACGCTAAAACCGAAAGTTTTTCGTAAACCTCATATGCTTTTTGTTTTAACTCAAACACATCTTCTCTATTTTTCATCTGTAAGATACTGTGTGCTAAACTGGTTAAATCCGATGCTAGTTTTTTGTGCATAAGTTGTTGTTTGAATTTAATTTTTGCTGTTAAATTTTAATAAATTTGTTCCTCATTCGAAAGTAATACAAAAATCAATAATTAGAGCTTAAAATTACAAAATGTTTCTTGAAAATACAGTAAATCATACAGAACAATTTGGTTGGATTGAGGTAATTTGTGGCTCAATGTTTTCGGGGAAAACCGAAGAATTAATTCGTAGACTTAAACGTGCGCAGTTTGCTAAACAACGTGTTGAAATTTTTAAACCATCAGTTGACACAAGATACGATGATGAGGAAGTAGTATCTCATAATGAAAATAGAATTCGTTCTACACCAGTTCCTGCATCTTCAAACATTAGGCTATTAGCTAATGATGTTGATGTTATTGGAATAGACGAAGCACAGTTTTTTGACGACGAAATCGTAGCTGTTTGTAACGATTTAGCCAATAGAGGAATTCGTGTTATAGTAGCTGGTTTAGATATGGATTTTAAAGGAAAGCCGTTTGGACCTATGCCTGCATTAATGGCTACCGCAGAATATGTTACTAAAGTTCATGCTGTATGTACACGTACAGGGAATTTAGCCCACTATAGTTATAGAAAAGCTCAAAGTGATGACTTAGTACTTTTAGGCGAAACTCAAGAATACGAACCACTTAGTAGAGCTGCTTATTATAAGGCTATGAAGGAACACGAAATACATAATAAAAAAGAAAGCAATAATGAACAGTAATCACGTAACCGTATTAGAAATTGACGCTAAAGCTGTACTACACAACTTAGCCTATTTTAAACAGAAGCTACAGCCTACAACAAAAATATTAGTTGTTGTTAAAGCTTTTGGTTACGGAAGTGAGTCTACAGAGGTTGCTAAAATCGCACAAGAGCACGTTGATTATTTTGCTGTTGCTTATTCAAGTGAAGGAATAGCTTTGCGCGAAGCTGGAATTACAACTCCTATTTTAGTTCTAAATCCTCAAATTCAAAACTTAAAAGATATTGTAAAATACCGACTTGAACCTAGTTTATATAGTTTCAAAATCTTTGATGCTTTTTTAAAACTTGCTGATGAAGAACCTTTAATGAACTACCCTATACACTTAAAATTTAATACTGGGTTAAATCGATTAGGGTTTTGGCATACTGATGTCCCTACAATTGTAGCAGAGCTAAAAAAATCAAATAACGTAAAAGTTGAGTCTATATTTTCTCATTTAGCTGCTAGTGAAGACCCTCGTGAGCAAGAATTTACTATTGGACAAATTAACAACTTTGCTTATATAGTAAAACAAGTTTATGAGCACTTAGGATATCAACCCATGATACATATCTTGAATACATCAGGAATTATCAATTACCCACAAGCTCAATTCGATATGGTACGCCTAGGAATAGGTTTATATGGTTTTGGAAATGATGAACAAGAAACCGCTCAACTTAAAAACACTCATACGCTTAAGTCTATAATTTCTCAAATCAATATAGTTCAACCAGGTGAAACAGTTGGGTACAATAGAGCTTTCGTAGCTAGTCAACCTACACGAAGTGCAACAATTCCTATAGGACATGCTGATGGCATTTCAAGAAAGCTAGGAAATAAAAATGGATTTGTTTTCATTAACAATCAACCAGCACCTATCATTGGAAATGTGTGTATGGATATGATTATGGTAGATGTTACTAAAATTGATTGTAAAGAAGGTGACGAAGTTATTATTTTCAATCATCAACAACATGTAGAATATATGGCTCATAAATGTGAAACTATTTCATACGAAATACTTACTGCCTTATCTCAACGTATAAAAAGATTGGTGAAAAGTTAATTTTTTTATACTTTTCAATTCAATTAACTAATTAAAATTCAAAAATATGGGAATGCTCAAAGAATTTAAAGACTTTGCAATGAAAGGAAATTTAGTAGACATTGCAGTAGGTTTTGTAATGGGTGCCGCTTTTAAACAAGTAGTAACTTCTTTTACTGGTGGAATTGTTTCTCCTTTAATTGGACTTATTTTCAAGGCTGATTTTAAAGACGTAAAATACGTTCTTAAAGAAGGTGTAGCTGATGAGGCTGGTAAAGTAACAGGAGAAGTTGCTATAATGTATGGTGAGTTTTTAACCAATGTTATCGACTTTATTATTGTAGCTTTTGTAATGTTTATGGTTGTAAAAGCTGTAAATGCTATGAAGAAAAAAGAAGAACCTGCACCAGAAGCTCCAAAGGGACCTAGCCAAGAAGAGTTATTAGCAGAAATTAGAGATTTATTAAAAAAATAATCTATTAAATACTTAATAAAAAAGCTCGCAATTGCGAGCTTTTTTATTTTTGATAATTTCATTTATACATGCTTTCCTTTATTCCAACCATGTTTTCCTAAATATTGTTCTCCACTTTCCACTGCACCATCTTCTATACTTGTTCCCATAGAATCATTCCAACGGTTTAAATACCCAAAGAGAGAAATTACGCCTAACATTTCAACAATTTCACCTTCTTCCCAGTATTTATATAATTCTTCTTTAATTTTTTCATCCACCATATTCGGAACCATTGAAGCTGCTAATGAAAAATCTAATGCTGCACGTTCCGCATCAGAAAAGGCAGGATGTGTTTTATATTCCCAAATATTATCTAGTTGTTCTTGTTCTGCGCCATAACGTTCTGCGGCACGAATTGCATGAGCTTGACAATAACGACAACCCGTAGCATTACTACTTACCCAAGCAATCATTCTTTTTAATGCTGAAGTTACACGACCATGATTTTCCATAACTGCCTTATTTAAATTGATAAAAGCTTTGGAAATTTCTGGACGTCGTTGCATGGTTAACACTGAATTAGGGCAAAAACCTAAGGTTTCATTATAAAAATCGGATAGTTGTTTGGTTTCAACATCGTGGTTTGGATCTAAAGGAGTTACTAAAGGCATAGATTTATTTTTTAAGTTTTTAATACTAACTTTTTACTGTAAGTTTGTGTTACTATTTAAATGTATTAAGTCGAAATGTACATTGACTTACTTACGCAATAAACAAAAAATTATCAAGATATGGCAACAAACACAGTTACAACCGTTTGGAAAGAAAACATGCAATTTGAAAGTGATAATCCTAGTGGACATCCAATAGTTATTGATACTTCTGAAGAGCATGGAGGAAATAATACTGGTTTACGACCTAAAGCTATGATGCTTTCTTCTTTAGCTGGTTGTTCAGGTTTAGACATTGTTCCTATGTTAGAAAAAATGCGTGTTAAAATTGATGATTTTAAAATTGTTGTTACTGGTGAATTAACCGAAGAACACCCAAAATATTATCATAAAGTATTAGTAGATTATCATTTTTACGGAAGTGATTTAGATGAGAAAAAAATTAATAAAGCAGTAGATTTATCAATAGAAAAATATTGTGGTGTTATGGAAATGTTTAGAAAATTTGCTGATGTAACTACAGCTATTCATTTACATAACAACTAATTTATTTTTGATAAAATTGCTATGCGCTGGACATTAAAACCACAACCAGACACCATTAAAGTAAAACAATTAGCCAAAGAATTATCTATCGATACAACCTTGGCTAAAATTTTAGTACAACGTGGTATTGAAACATTTGATGAAGCTAAACATTTCTTTCGCCCTTCGTTGAGTGATTTACACAATCCTTTTTTAATGAAGGATATGGAAATCGCAGTACAACGCATTGAAACAGCTATTGCAAATAACGAAAACATTTTAGTTTTTGGCGATTACGATGTTGACGGAACTACAGCTGTTTCTTTAATGTCATCATACTTAAAAACAATTCATCCTAATATTGCAACCTATATTCCTGATCGTTATGAAGAAGGATATGGAGTTTCTTTTCAAGGAATTGATTTTGCTGAAGACAATGGGTTTTCTCTCATCATAGCTTTAGACTGTGGAATTAAAGCTATTGATAAAGTTGCCTACGCTACTGAAAAAAATATCGATTTTATTATTTGTGATCACCACAAACCAGGAAGCGAAGTTCCGAAAGCGGTTGCTGTTTTAAATCCTAAGCAAGTAGATTGTAGCTATCCGTATGATGAATTATGTGGTTGCGGTGTTGGTTTCAAATTGATTCAAGCATTAGCTTCAAAAAGAAATCAAACTACTGAAGATTTAATTCCGTATTTAGATTTAGTAGCTACTGCAATTGCAGCTGATATTGTTCCTATGACTGGTGAAAATAGAGTGTTAGCTTATCACGGATTACAAGTTATCAATTCTCAACCTCGAAATGGTATCAAAGCCATTATTCATCAGTTACAAAAAAAAGAACTCACTATTACCGATGTTGTTTTCATAGTCGCTCCGCGGATAAATGCTGCGGGACGTATGAAACATGGAAATTATGCTGTTGAATTGTTAACTGAAATGGATTTTGACTCGGCAATTGAATTTGCTTCAGCAATAGAAAAATTTAATTCAGATAGAAAAGAATTGGATAGAGCTATTACCCAAGAAGCTTTATTACAAATTGAAAACAATAACGAACAAGAGAAATACACTACAGTAGTTTTTGATGAAAACTGGCACAAAGGTGTTATTGGTATTGTAGCCTCTCGTTTAACAGAAACCTACTACAGACCTACTTTGGTCTTTACTAAAAGCGGTGATAAATTAGCTGCTTCTGCTCGTTCAGTAAAAGGATTTGATGTATATAATGCTTTAGAAGCATGTTCTGAGTTTATAGAACAATTTGGAGGACATAAATATGCTGCAGGTTTAACACTCTTACCCGAACAATATGAAAATTTTAAAAATAAGTTCGAAGAAGTTGTTTCCGCTACTATCGAAAAAAGCTTATTAACTCCTGAAATTACTATTGATGCTGAGATAGACCTGTCAGAAATTACCCCAAAATTCTTCCGTATTATTCAACAAATGGCTCCATTTGGCCCACTAAATATGAAGCCTGTTTTTACCACTACAGCTGTGAGAGACAATGGTTACGGAAAACAAGTTGGTGCTGATTCTAGTCATTTAAAGTTAAATCTTATCTATGGTTCAGATCAAAAAACATACAATGCTATTGGATTTGGTTTAGGTAATAAAATATCTACCATTCAAAATGATTTTGATATTGCTTACACATTAGATGAAAATACATGGAATGGCTATACTTCAATTCAACTAATGTTAAAAGATTTAAAGTAGTAAAAGCCTTTCTGTTTTTTTTATTTAGAATAATTCCAAATAAACTTATATATTTGTTATCGAAATAAATATAGTTATGGACGGAATTACTAAAATATACGACAACAACATAGGTATTTCTTTTCATTGGAAAGAAAACGATTCAAACTTAGTTCAATTAATATTTAGAGATACAGGCTTTCATTTAACTGAACAAGAAATAGAGTTATTTTTAGACAAAGTAACTGATTCTAAGCTTCAAAAAAATTGCGCTACATGTAGTAAAGGCAGAGACTGTAGATCCATTCTACTTCAAACTCCCTCAAATAAAGTAAGTATGGCTGTATCATCAGTTGAACTGTGGCAAATAGACGATCTTTTAAAAGGTACTTTGTTTCAACTTAGAATGAATAATTATTTAAATGATATATGTAAAAATTAAAAAGACCTGCAAGTTTTGCAAGCCTTTTTAATTATTTATCTTCTTTAATTAAGTACATATATACTGGGTAATGATCACTATACCCTCCTGTATACCTCCCATAAGAAAAACTTCTGAAAGGATACCCTTTATAACGTCCACTCTTTTGGGTTAAAAAACGCTTATTAAAGATTCCTGACTTAAACATTTTGTATGTTGAAAAATCTTTTTTCCCTTTATCTAATAAAGGAGAAGTGAACATAATTTGATCAAATAGATTAATATTATCTCTATAACCTAATGTATTAAACCCACGACGAAACATATCTTCGTACGGATTATAAATATCACCTTCTTTTACATTCTTCTTCTTACTTTTAGTTTGCAAAACAGTTTTAAAGCTAGAGTTGATAGGATCATCATTAAAGTCACCCATAATCAACACTTTCGGGTTCGGATCGTTCAGCTTAATTTTTTCTATAATTTGCTTCACTTTATAAGCTGCTTTTTCACGCAATGGTCTACTTTTTGCCTCCCCACCTCTTCGAGATGGCCAGTGATTTACAATAATATGTATTAATTCATCATCTAAATAACCTGAAACTAATAAAATATCACGTGTATAAACTTTTCTGTTTTCATCATAAATATTAGGGTTGAATGCCTCAAAATGAATCGGCTTGAAGTAACGTGGTTGATACAGCAACCCTACATCGATTCCTCTTTTGTCTGGAGAATCAAAATGAATAATACTATAACGTTTCTTTTTTAACCTTTCTGACGCTACTAAATCTTCTAAAACTTTTTTATTCTCAACTTCTGCTACACCTAAAATTGCAGGACTAGTCTTAGCCTTTTCTGCTCCTAATTGTAGGATAACCTCTCCCAGTTTATCAATTTTATCTATATAAACCTCTTCTTTATCTCCTTTCATCTCCATAATTGGACTTGCTTCATCATTCTTTTCAGGATCATTCTTAGTATCAAAAAGGTTTTCTAAATTATAAAAACCAACAGTTCTTATTTTATATTTTTTTGCTCCTTGTTGTGCATATGAAGAAAAAACAACAAGAGTTAAGACTAAAAGTAAAGCTATATTTCTCATTTAATAAATTTTACGCGACAAAAGTAAAAACAATTTTCAAGCCAAAACCTATAATTTACACAAAACTAGCTTTCATAACTTTAACTTAATATTAACATAACCATAATTTTCGTAATTTTGCCTCCCTTTTGCCATAATTTCGGCTCTGGGAATTAATATATTCAAATATTTTATAAACAATCATTTATGAGAAATTTTACGATAACAATGTTATTGCTTTTTTCAGGTTTATTTGGCTTGAATGCGCAGAATATTGTAAAGGGGATCGTAATAAACGGCGATTCTGAAAATCCTATGCAAGGTGTTTCTGTAAGTGTAAAAGAAGCTAACGTCACTAGTACTACAGACGCTAGTGGTGCTTTTACACTAAATGGTTTACCAAACGGAAGACAAATTGTAACGGTATCATTAAACGGGTATGAAACCCAAAACTTTCCAGTTGAACTATCTGGAAAAACAGTAGATTTAGGTACAATCTTTATGTATGAAGATTTATCTGAAGATCAAGATTTAAGCACCATCACTATCACTGACGATGAATTAAGTGGTGATACAAGTGCATCAGATAATATTTCTGGGCTATTACAAGCTACAAGAGATGTATACTTACGTACAGCCGCTTTTGAATGGAGTAGTTCTTTTTACAGAGTTCGTGGTTTAGATTCTGAAAATGGTAAAGTTTTACTTAACGGAATTGAAATGAATAAGCTGTACAACGGAAGACCTCAATGGAGTAACTGGGGTGGATTAAACGATGTATTACGTAACCAAGAATTTAGTAATGGTTTAGCTCCTTCAAATTACACATTTGGTGGTGTTTTAGGATCTACTAACATTAGTACTAGAGCTTCTGAGTATAGTGAAGGAGGGCGTATTTCTTATGCTTCTTCTAATAGAAGTTATAATCACCGTTTAATGGCAACTTATGCTTCAGGTTTATTAGAAAACGGTTGGGCTATCGCTGCTTCTGGTAGTAAAAGATATGCTGATGAAGGCTATACCGATGGAACAAATTATAATGCACACTCAATTTTCTTTTCTATAGAAAAAAAATTAAGTGATAAACATAGTTTAAATTTCACTTCTATTTATGCTCAGAACAGAAGAGGAAAATCTTCATCAAATACCGAAGAGGTTTTCGATTTAAAAGGGAGAAAATACAACTCTTATTGGGGGTATCAAAATGGAGATATGAGAAATTCTCGTATCAAGAGAGTTGAAGAACCTATAATCATGTTAAGCCATTATTGGAATTTATCTGATAACACTACTTTAAACACCAATATTGGATACCAATTTGGAGAAATAGGAAATAGTCGTTTAGATTATGGTGGTCATAAATTAGATGGAATTGATGCAAACACAGGTAATCCATATATCGTAAGCTTAGGCGGAAGTAACCCTTCAGCAGACTACTATCAAAAGCTTCCAAGTTATGCTATCAGACAAGGAAATCCATATGTTTACGAAGTGCAACAAGGTTTTATTAACAATGGTCAAATAAACTGGGACAACCTATATAAAGCTAACAGAAAAGAAACAAATAACGGTTACTCTTCTTACATTTTATATGAAGACAGAAATGATGACAAGCAATTAAACATTAATAGTATTTTAAACTCTCAATTAAACGACAATATTACTTTAAATGCTAAAGTGCAATATTCTCGTTTAAACTCAGAAAACTTTGCTTATATGTTAGACCTTTTGGGAGGACAACAATTTTTAGATGTAGATGGTTTTGCTGATATCGATTCCGAAAGACAAAATGATCTTCAAAACCCATATAGAACTGTTACTACTGGAGATCGTTTTAAATACAATTACAAATTAAACTCTGAAGTATTAAATGGTTTTGTTCAAGCACAATTTAAATACAATAAAGTTGATTTTTATCTTGCTGCAGATATTAATAAAACGACACACCAAAGAGAAGGACTATATCAAAATGGGGCTTTTCCAACTATTTCATTAGGAAAATCTGATAAAATTGATTTTACTAGCTTTAGTGGTAAGGCAGGCTTTACCTATAAAATTTCAGGGCGCCATTTATTAGATTTTAATGGAGGGTATATTACTAAGGCTCCTTTAATTAGAAATGTTTTCTACAATGCTCGAGAAACTAACAACATTGTTGACAATTTAAAAACTGAAAAAATCTTAACAGCTGATGCTAGTTATATTTTAAGAACTCCTTTTATTACATCAAAATTAACTGGATACTATACACAAATTAAAGACGCTACAGAAGTAAGCTTTTTCTTTGCACAAGGGCTAGAACTAGAAGCCTTGTTTCAAGAAACCATGACTGGTGTTAACAAACAACATATTGGGGCTGAATTTGGTATTGAAGCACAAGTAACACCTACCATTAAACTGAAGGGAGCTGCTAACTATGGTCAATATACATATACAAACAATCCAAATGTAAAGTTAAATACCGATGTAAGCGCTAGCACAGACTTTCAAAGCTCAGGTTTTGACCCTGTTACAGGATTAAAAGACTATGGAGTTTCTAACTTAAAAAATTACAAAGTAGCAGCTGGTCCTCAAACCACATACTCTATTGGTTTTGAGTATCGCGACCCAGATTATTGGTGGGTTGGTGCAACCATGAACTTTTTTGACAATATTTATGTAGATGTGTCTCCTCTGTTAAGAACTAGTAGTTTCACTCAAGATTCAAACGGGATCACCTTTAACGATTACAACCCTGCAATTGCTAGAGAGTTGTTAAAGCAAGAAAAATTTAATAATTATAATACTGTTAATTTAATAGGAGGTAAATCATGGAAAATAGCTAATAATAAGTTCATCAGTGTTTTTGCTAGTGTAAACAATTTATTTGACACAGTATACCGAACTGGAGGATATGAAGCTTCAAGAAATGCAAACTATAGAGCATTAAGAGATGATAAGGCTTTAGAAACTCCTGTTTTTGGAAACAAGTATTGGTATGGTAGAGGTACTACTTACTTTTTAAACGTAAATTATAGATTCTAACAAAACGAAATACAAAATCATGAAAAATAATAAATTAAATATCATTGCATTGTTAACTCTTTTCTTAGGGTTAGTATCTTGTGTTGAAGATGGAGATTATTCACTTCCAAACACAGACCAAAAAGAGCCTAGTATTGCTCAATTTGCTAATTCTCCTTTTTCTACGGTTAAAGATCAATTGAAGCAAGAGTTTAATAATAACAACAAATTAGTATATACATTTCCAACCCCTGAAGCACCAAATACAAATCCTTTAGCTGTTATTGAAGCATATGTTGTATCTTCTGATGCTACTGGTAACTTTTATAAAAAGTTAGTTATTCAAGATAAAGTTGAAAACCCAACTTCTGGTTTTGAATTGTTATTAGACAATACTTCTTTAAGTCAATCTTTTGAGCCAGGAAGAAAAGTGTATGTTGTTTTAGATGGTTTAACGGTTACTTATGATGATGGTGAAAGAAACATTGATCCAGAAAACGGAGTAGCTGGTAAATACACTGTTGGTCAATTAATTGACGATAGAGTAGACGAAGTAATTCAACCTAGAGTTGAAAAACATGTTTTTGCTTCAACTACTAAAGCGGATTTAGTACCAACAATTATCAAAATTGAGGAAATCACTGGTGACAACATTAATACATTTGTTACAGTTGAAGGCGCTCAATTTGACAGCAGTCAATTAGGAAATACTTTTTCTGGTGAACCAAATGATAATTTTGACGGATTAAGAACTTTTTCTGAGTGTGAATCAGGAAACAGCATCAACCTACAAACTAGTACTTTTGCTAGTTTTAAAGCCAACTTAGTTCCACAAGGTAGAGGTTCAATTAATTTTGTACTAACAAAAGACTTTAGAGCAGAAAATTTCGTTGCAATTGTAAATACTCCTACAGATATTAACTTTGAAAATCAACGATGCGACCCTCTATTTGAAGAAAACTTCGAGGATCAACCTAATGGTAGTGTTATGATTGAAGGATGGACAAATTATCAAGAAGATGGAACACAAGATTGGAATGTATTTAGTGATAATTATTCTCTAGGAAACTCAGCTAGAATAGGTTCTTATAATTCGGGAGATGCTAGCACAATTGCATGGTTAATTACTCCTCAACTAGATCTTGATGCACAAGAAAGTGAAGTTTTAAATTTCAAAACATCAAATAGCTTTTCTGATGGAAGTAATTTAGAGGTTTTAATTTCTACAGACTGGGATGGAACTGAAGCTAATATTGCATCTGCTACCTGGATTACTTTACCCGCAACTATTGTTGATGATTCTGAATACTATAAAAACTGGGTTAATTCTGGTGACATAGATTTATCTGGGTATACTGGTACTGCGTATATTGCTTTTAAATATACAGGTAGCGGAAATAGTGGAGAAGATGGAACTTATGAGTTAGACGATATTACTGTAAAAGTGAAATAAAGTGTTAGCTTTTTAAAGTTAGTAATAAATAAAAAAAGCCCAAGGTTTAAAAACTTGGGCTTTTTTATTCTATGTTTAAAATTACTTTTTAACTAATTGTTTAGTATACATTTTCCCCGTATCATCTAAAGATACAAAATAGATGCCTGCTGATAACTTTGAAACATCTACATTATTACTTCTAGAGTTCATTTTTATTTTTTTCAACAACCTTCCATTTACATTATAAATAGCAACTTCTTTATTTTTCCACAACTCATTATTCACTTGTAAAACTATAGCACTTCCTTCTATAGGGTTCGGAGAAAAAACAATTACATCTTTATCATTTACTAAAACTTGCCTTACACTTAAATTATCGGTTTTAGCACTACCACAGTTTCCAATATTATTCCATCCACTTGAAGTTCTCTCATACAAAACATTAAAATAAACAACTCTATCACCAACCTGATAGTTTTGAGAAGAATCATATTGAGGTACACCATCACAAATATCTGTGCTAGTACCTCCATCTCCTTCAATAATATTTAGAGTGTAATCTTCAACCTCTCCATAATCAAATGAACCACAAGAAGAAGGAGTATTATTGTATCGCATAGACACTCTCATTCTTGTTACTCCTAATTTTGCAGTATTAGGTACAGTAAAGCTACCACTCACTGAATTATCAGTAGATGCACTTTTAATCCACACTTGCTCTCCATTATCTTCAAAATCAGAATCCTGATTATAATCTATCCAAACAGCATATCCTTCTTTATAAACCGTTCCTGTCCATTTAGGTGTAACAGTTATTGTATTGGAACTTCCTTGCTCTATATCAGTTGAAATATTAGTAAAATCTTCATATCCATTTGTAGCTCCTGAATTATTATTAATTGACCCAAGTGTTACATTCTGAATATATTCATCATTCACATTATTTCCTTTTGAATCGCAATAAGTTGGTACACTTACACTTCCTTTACTTTTAGCTACCTCAATTAAGTACTCTAAACCAAGTTTAGCAAATTTTGCCGCATGCGTAGCATTAGCAGTCGGAAATCGGTCAGATGTATCATTTACTGTATGAATATAAGGACTTGAACCGTTAAATGATGCTTCAAAAGGGAAAGCTGCATCATATCCTTGTTGTGCCCAACTATAATGATCAGAACAACCATAGTTACATCGTGTATAATCGTAAGTAAATTGATGACTTCCTGAAGTATTATAATGATCCATAAGACTCGCTAAAAAAGCATTAAGAGTACTACTATTATAACTATCATCAGAAATGTAGACATCTTTAGGTGACCCTTTATAATTTGTCATATCAAATTGCACGTACGATAACACATTAACATTTCTATTTTTATAATCCTGTGCAATCTCTTTTGAGCCTCTTAAACCAACTTCTTCAGCAGCAAATGCCATAAACTCAATAGTTCGTTTTGGCTGAAAGTCCATTTGAAAGAGTACTCTAGCCATTTCTGTAATTGTAGCAATACCAGAAGCATTGTCATCAGCACCAGGTGCATTTGTTTCTCTTTCTGGACTAACAGAATCGATATGACCACCTATTATTACGTATTCATTTGGAAGATCACTTCCTTGAATTGTCATAACTACAGAAGGCATTGTAGTACTACTATGGTTAACTATTCTAACACTAACGTCAGACCTACCGCTAGCCATTGTTTCCCATTTTTGTTTTAAATCTTGAACAGCTTGTGTAGCTTTTTGGGTTGTGTGATATCTAGTTCCATAGTTTTCAAGTTCTACTATATGATTAGCAATATTTGTATTATTCACCAAGCCTAAACTTTGGTTTACAAGTTGATCTTCACTAATGGTATACGATGCTCTCTGTTGATACGTTTTTTTACTTTGAAGCTTCTGAATAGTTTGTAAAGCTTCTTTTTCAGAAGATTCATAAATAAACCCTGGACCATGAGTTAAAATCATATGATGCAGTTTTTCAGCTGCATGATGACTTAATTTTACTGCACTAAAGCCATTTGTGGAGGAAAGAATTTTAATATCTGCAGGAGCAACTTTTTGTAGTTTTAAGGCGTCTTTGGTTTCAATAGTACCATAAAACATTTTTTCTTGGCTGTAAACATTAGAAAAACTAAGGCACAGCAATAGTAACGAAAGTAGTAAATACTTTTTTTTCATTTTTGAAGGGTATTAATGTTAATTATAAATTCCCTTGTAAGTTATTAAAAATTAACATTATAGAACTAAAATATTTTTCATCTTCTTATTTAATCATAAACTTAACTTTAAAGTTTATCTTTTTTAACACTCAATAAGTTTTGTTGTATACTTCATTTTTTCGCACCTTTATGTGCACATAAACTTTTTCTACAAATGTCTTCAAAGCATAGAATAAACAGAGCTTTTAAAAGAGCAAAAGAGCTACCTTTAAATGAGAGCTCTAAATATATTTTATTTTCTGATTGCCATAGAGGTGATAACAGTTTTGCTGATGACTTTGCACGTAATAGAAAAATATATCACTATGCTTTATCTCAATATTTTCAAAAAGAATTCACCTATATAGAATTAGGGGATGGTGATGAGCTTTGGGAGAATAAATTTGTAAATATTTTTAATGCCAATAAATACATTTACCTATTACTTCAAAAATTCCACCAACAAAACAGGTTATATTTTATCTGGGGAAACCATGATATGAATTATCGAAAACCTAAAAATGTTGCTAAAAACTTTAATTCTTATTACGATACTATTGATGGAAAGAAAAAAGAATTAATGACAAATGCTTCTTTTTCTGAAGCAATTAAACTGGTACAAGAAGATGGTAAATCTATCTTCTTACTCCACGGACATCAGGCAGATTGGTTTAATTATACTTTTTGGAAATTCAGTAGGTTTTTGGTTCGTGTTTTGTGGAGACCATTACAAATACATGGAATTAAAGACCCAACAAGTCCTGCTCAAAACTTTAAAGGATTAATAAAGGTAGAACGCCGTTTAGAAGAATGGATTAAGAGTAATAATAATCAAATGATTATTACAGGACATACACATCGCCCCAGATTTCCATCAAAAAACAAACTTCCACATTTTAATGATGGTAGCTGTGTACATCCTAGATGCATAACTGGTTTAGAAATTGAGAATAATGAAATAACTCTTATTAAGTGGCATGTAGTAACTAAAGAAGATGGTACTATGCAAATTACAAGATCTGTTCTTGAGGGGCCTAAAAAAATAACCGACTACATTTAACTTCGTAACTTTTTATTAACTTAAACCCTCACATCACATAACAGTTTATTAAATTGTACTTAATATTTATATTAAAAAAAGAGAATACTTTTGATTCACCTCTAAAAGAGGAGTAGTCATTATAAATTTATTAGTTTTTGTCGACTATTTATTTGACTCACTATATACTGCCTTGAAAACAAGGCAGTTTTTTAATATTAGATTAACACTAAGTTAACATAAGGGTTGGTTATTTGCCGCGACAAAAACTAATAAACAACATCTAATGAACTATAAAACAGTACTTACGTCTGTAAGTATGTTTGTGTTACTCTACACACATGCACAACAAACAAACGCACCAAAATTTGGAAAGGGTATATTTAATCTAGTTGGAAAAGACAGTACTTGGTCTATGAATATGGGTGCTAGAATGCAATTTTTAGCAACTGCAGAATGGGATTCTAACAAAGATGGTTTATATAACCCAACATCTTCAATGTTAGTAAGAAGAGCTCGTTTAAAATTTAAAGGATTTGCTTTTTCTCCCAAATTAAAATATAAAATGGAACTTGGATTGTCTAATAGAGATATTAGTGGCGCTTCAGAACATACAGGAAACGCCCCAAGATACATTTTAGATGCAGTTCTAAAGTGGAACTTCCATCAAAATTTTGAATTATGGTTTGGACAAACCAAACTACCTGGAAACCGTGAACGTGTTATTTCTTCTGCTAATATGCAATTAGTAGATCGTTCTTTATTAAACAAACGTTTTAATATTGATAGAGATATGGGAATACAGTTAAGACATCATTTTAATTTATCTGATAAGTTTATTGTTAGAGAAGCTTTAGCTTTTTCGCAAGGTGAAGGAAGAAATGTTACCGTAGGAAACCTAGGCGGACATCAATATACTGCTCATCTAGAATTTTTACCTTTTGGAAAGTTTGAAGGCAAAGGAGATTATATAGGTAGTGATTTAAAAAGAGAAAAAACTCCTAAGCTTGCCATTGGTATGAGTTATGACTTTAATAACAATGCCGTAAAAACCAGAAGTAACCAAGGTACTTATATGGTTAATGATGAAGGATACTATCAAACAAACATATCAACCTTTTTTATGGATGCTATGTTTAAATATAAAGGATTCTCTTTTATGGGAGAATATTCATACAGAGACGCCGAAGATCCTTTCGCAAAAAACTCAGACGGAACTCTTACCGGAGAAATTGTACAAGTAGGAAGCGGTTTAAACCTTCAATCAGGGTATTTATTTGCTAAAGACTGGGAAGTATCTGGTCGCTTTACTAACATTTCTTTGGACGAAAACATTACAGGAAAAGGAACTGAAAATCAATACACAATAGGATTATCAAAGTACATTGTTGGTCATAAATTAAAAGTACAAACCGATATTAGTTACTTAGATATAGCAACAGCTACAAATCAATTAATGTATAGATTACAGGTAGACGTACACTTTTAAATGATAACATAAACATAACATGAGAGCGTTCTTGTGTAACTAAATTTGCAAAACTTAATTAAAAACTAAAAAATGGGAGATCCATATATTTTGATGCTAGTCGCTTTAGCTGTTTTAGCTATTGTAGACTTAGTTGTGGGAGTTAGTAACGACGCTGTTAACTTTTTAAATTCAGCAATCGGTTCTAAAGCAATTAAAGTAAGAAATATTATGATAATTGCGAGTGTTGGGGTGTTTTTTGGAGCAATTACCTCAAGTGGTATGATGGAAGTAGCACGTAAGGGTATTTTTAACCCTAGCATGTTTATGTTCCAAGACATCATGTTTATTTTTATGGCAGTTATGATTACTGATATCTTACTATTAGATATCTTTAACTCATTAGGAATGCCTACATCAACAACGGTTTCTATTGTATTTGAATTATTAGGAGCAGCTGTTTGTGTATCATTAATTAAAATTGCAGCCAACGACGCTCAATCAATTTCAGACATTTGGAACTACATTAACCATAAAAAAGCTATTCAGATTATAAATGGTATTCTACTCTCCGTAGTAGTTGCCTTTTCTGTTGGAGCAATCGTACAGTTCTTTTCTCGTTTAATTTATTCATTTAATTTTGAAAAAAGAGCTAGTTACATCAATGCTTTATTTGGTGGTTTTGCAATCACAGCTATTACATATTTTATCTTTGTTAAAGGAATGAAAGGAACTCCTTTTTATAAAGATATAAAACATTTAATTGAAGGAAATACACTTGTTATAATTGCTGGAGGCTTTATTTTTTGGAGTGCTATATCTCAAGTATTAATCCATTTTTTTAAAATCAATATCTTAAAATTGATTATTGGTGTAGGTACCTTCTCTTTAGCAATGGCCTTTTCTGGTAACGATTTAGTAAACTTTATTGGTGTACCAATCGCTGCTTGGAACTCATACCAAGCTTGGGAAGTATCTGGTGTTGCACCTGATGCATTCTCTATGGGTATTTTAGCTAAGAAAGTACCTTCTAATGTATGGTTATTATTATTGGCAGGAGCAGTAATGGTTGTCACTTTATGGACTTCTAGCAAAGCTAGAAATGTAATTAAAACTGGTATTGATTTATCTCGCCAAGGAGACGGACATGAAAAATTTCAACCGAACCCATTATCTAGAGTTGTAGTTAGAGCAGCTATGGGAGTAAACCTAGGTATTAGTGCTATTATACCTAAAAAGACTTTAAACTTTATCGATTCAAAGTTTCAAAAACCTGTAATTGAATTACCTAAAGACAAAACTTACGAAATGCCTGCTTTCGATTTAGTAAGAGCATCTGTAAACTTAATTGTTGCTGGTATTTTAATTTCTATTGCAACTTCAATGAAATTACCATTATCTACCACTTATGTAACATTTATGGTAGCAATGGGTACCTCTTTAGCTGATAGAGCTTGGGGACGTGAAAGTGCTGTTTATAGAGTTGCTGGTGTAATTAATGTTATTGGTGGATGGTTCTTAACAGCCATTACAGCTTTCTTAACTGCAGCTTTAGTAGCTTACTTAATTAGCTGGGATATGGTAATGATTCCTGTATTGTTATTAGTGGTTGCTCTTTTAATTGCAAGAAACACTTTACAACACAGAAAAAAATCTAAAGAAGAAAAGAAGCAAGTACATATGGAACGAGCAGAATTAATCACTATTAACGGTGTGATTGAAGAAAGCTCAGATCATATTGCTGGTGTTGCTAACCGCATTAATAAATTATACTCAAGCGTTGTAAAAGACCTTGCTACGCACGATTTAGTTAAATTACGTAAAACGGACAAGCACGTTACAAAACTAAATGATGAAATTGATAACTTAAAAGACGGTGTATTCTACTTTATTAAGTCTTTAGACGATACTTCGGTACAAGCAAGTAGGTTCTATATCTTAATTTTAGGGTATTTACAAGACGTTGCACAGTCTATTAGCTACATCTCTAGAGCTACATACAAGCACGTTAACAACAACCATAAAAACCTTAAAAAAGGACAAATTAAAGATCTTAAAAGTATTGACAATACGCTTTCTAAGCTATTAGCTGATATTGCTGATACATTTGAAAATAGAAGTTTTGATAATTTAGGACATATTATTAACGAAAAGAAAGAGTTATTAAAAGATGTATCTAAATCTATAGAAAAACAAGTAGAACGTATTAGAACAGATGAAACAAGTCCAAAGAATACTACATTATACTTTAGTATTTTAATTGAGACACAAGATTTAGTATCTGGATTAATGAGTTTACTAGAAACATACGAAGAGTTTCACATCAGTACGAAAACAGCTGAAATAGAAGCTTAATCAAACAAAAAAAGCCGAGTTAATTAACTCGGCTTTTTATTTCTTTAATTTATAATAGCTATTACTTCTTTTTCATGGGACGCATTAAACCTTCTTGCGCTACCGAAGCTATTAATTTACCATCTCTAGTATAAATATTCCCACAAGCAAAGCCTCTTGCTCCATTAGTATTAGGGCTTTCAACAGAGAACAACATCCAATCATTAAAATCAAAATCGCGGTAAAACCACATAGAATGGTCTAAACTTGCCATTTGTGTATTTCCAAAGTTAGCTACACTTGCATTTGGATTTAAACAAGCTGTTAAAATATTATAGTCCGATATATATGTTAATATTTGCTGTTTGATTCCTAGTGTTAAATCAGATGTTTCTCCCTTTAATTTAAACCAAACATCAACTACTGGTGGTAAATCCTTTCGGTCTAACGGATTTACAATTTGTACAGGTTTAAAATCGATAGGACGCTCAATACTTAAAAAGTCTTTCATTTTCTTTGGTAAAAAAGCTCCAAACTGATCCAACATATCTGTCCAACTTAATAACTCTTCTGGTTGTTTTAAGTCCTCTTTTATTGGCATTTGATGCTCATAACCATCTTCTTTTTTATGAAATGAGCAAGACAAAATAAAAATTGTTTTATCATTTTGATGTGCTGTTACTCTACGCGTAGAAAAACTACCTCCATCACGGATAGTTTGTACGTTATAAGTTATAGGTAACTCTAAATTCCCTGCTTCTAAAAAATATGAATGTAACGAATGTAAAATACGTTCCTTTGGTGTTGTTCTATAAGCAGCATTTAAAGCTTGCGCTAACACTTGACCTCCAAAAACATTTGGGCTTCCTATATCTCTACTTACTCCGTTAAAGTTCCCTTCACCTAAATCGTCAAGGGTAAGTATATTTAATAATTCTTGTGTGTTTTTCATTTGTTAATACAATAAAGAGGATTTAATTCTTTATACTTTTTTTATTTTAAAAGGTTTTATTAACCTAAATTCTGTTGGCTGAATTCTATTCAAAAATAAACTTAAAATACGGTTTGGAATACTTTTTCTATGTCGTAAATAAATTGTTAAGTCTTGAGGTACTGCCCCTACAGAACTTTTTATTTCACTAGCTGTTCTTCCAAAATTGATTGTTTTTATATTATTATCAATTGCTAATGAGATATAATCATATAACATTCTTTGATAAATTGCATAGGTTCTATTAACTGTATAATCAATCCCCACAAAATGTGCATCTAACGAGTTTTGATTTACCATTCCTGACAAAAATCCAACTAACTTATCTCCTAACCAATATACCTTAATAACATAATCATCTTTTAAGTTTTCTTTTAAACACATGTACGTTTCAATATTAAAGTACCCTAAATTAAAACTCGCCTTATTTGATACATTCTTATATAGTAACGCCATTTCAGGCAATAATTGTTTTAAAGATTCAATTGTTATCTCTTCCGTTTGTAAACCTGTACTCATTTTTAAAGCCTTTTTAGCTTTTACTCTATACTTTGTTTTTAATGCCGATAAATAATCATCAAAAGTATTCCAATTACTATCTAATGTTAATACCATATTAGGATCCACATTAAAAGAATTATAACCTACATTATGCAGTGCATCAGTAATAAAAAGAGATTCGTTAACAAAATCTTTCAGCATAAAAGCATCTATTGTTTCTTTTGAAATATCTTTTTCAAAGGCTACAATAGCTTTAGCTAGTTCTTTTACAATTTGTTTTTTATCTTGATTTGATTTTATGAATATTCCGTGTTCTCCACTTACAAATGTATTACCACATGTAAGTATTTTAAATGTTTTTTGAGAAGACAATAAATGTAGTTTTCTCCCCATACATCGCATCCATTCCACAACCGATTGCAAATCGTTTTGAACACTATCTAAGTAAAAATCTACTAACTTGATGGTAGCAAAAGCTATAGCTTCATCTTTTTCATCAAATAATAAAATATAAGAAAACTGTATTTGTTGATTGTTTTTTTCTAAAGCTTCTAAATATGCTGGTTGAAGGTACATATTGTCTGTACATTCAAGCTCTTTCCAAACCTTTTCTGGTATTTTATTTACTGAAGAAAAGTAACATATATTGGATGATTTTTTTTTACAGGATATAATAATAACTGCTTTTACGATTTGTATTTGTGTAAATTAGTAAAAGTTTATCAAATACTATAAATTATTTTAAGCTACACCGTTATTCCAAACAGGTACTTTTAAAAACCTACTTATTTTTACCATATCACTTAACAAATATTCTTTATCACCGTGGTTAAGTAAATTATAGCGTTCTCCATTTTGAGTAACTAAATTCACCTCGTAACAGTAATAACCTCCTGATTTATTTCCTTGGATAAATTTTGATAATACTTGTAACGCATACACTTGTTGAAAAGGTATTATTTCACCATCAACTAATACTTTTCTCTTGTGTGAGTTTAAAAACGCTTTAGCTCCAAAAGAAAATAGCAAGAAAACACCTATCAATACAAAAGGACCACCTGAAATGAAAAACAACTTACCTCCATGCATAAATGTTAACGGTTCTTTTGAAAACTCAAAAAACTCTATATAAGACCAAACCACATAGTTTAACCCCATTAAAAGGAAACTCCAGGCTACAAATTTCAAATAAGAGCTAGAGGTTATTTTATAGCCAAAAGCTGTTTTTCGCAATCGTTCACTTAAAAAATTACTTCCTGAACCTTTAACAGCACTCCAAGAAATATTTTGCCCAATAGCATCAGTTGTAAAGTCACCAAAAGAAAACTCTATTTGTTTATTCGTTGGTGAGTTTTTCTTTCTTTTAGCCCAATAACTAGAGCCAAACATACCTATAAACATAAAAGCTAATACCGCTAACATCCCACCAGTTTTATAGTAAGTATATCGCTGTTTACTTATACTTAACTTATGAAGTGGGGCAGTTATTTCAAGGCGTTTTATATCATTTAAATCTTTTCTTGTGGGATTTGTAAGCTGTTGTAATGAGTCTAGTTTTCGTACACTTTGTTGTACTTCAATTTCTCTTTTATGAAACGATTCGTACATATTTTGAAATTGTGGAAATGCTACGAAAATAAAAATCCCTATTGGGATTATTGCAAAGAACCAAGAATTGTTAAGAGATATTTTTTCCATATTTTATTTTTTTGAAGAGCAAATTTGAGAAAAGTTTTTGGTTTTTTTGTATAAAAAAAGCTTTTACATTAATGCAAAAGCTTTTTCTAAAAACAATATTTTATTATTACTCACAAAAAGGAACTGTAAAGAATCCTTCTATTGAATTATCAGCACTTGAATTTGCTTTTATTTTTATAGTAAGCTCATTATTTGTAAATCTTACAACCTCAGCAACTCCTTGAAAAAAGTTTAAAGGATTAGATCCTTTCTTACTAAAAACTACATTCACATTATCATAAGTTCCTAACTCAGCTTTCACATAAGTTGAAATTTCTAACTCATAATCAAAAATATCAGAACTACAGTCTGCTTGTATATTAGTAATATGTACTGAAAGTTCATTATTTCCAGACATAAATGCTTTACCTCCTTCTGCCGTAAAACTTGTTCCAAATACGTTTCCTGATAATTTTGTGTTTGCAATTCCAGCTGGATCATTATCACTATCAGAACAGCTACTCATTACTAAAGTTAGGCACATCAAAACCGCATAACTAATTTTAAAAATCTTTTTCATTCGTTGAAATTTTAATTTGTTTTTACAAGGCGCGAATTTAGTTTAAAAATAAAAACCCACAAACAAATTAATTGCTTGTGGGCTTTTTATATTTATAAGGTTAGCTTACCCTACAATATTTATGATTTTTCCTGGGACAATAATTACTTTTTTAGGCTCTCTTCCTTGTAATTGTTGTTGCGTTTTTACATGTGCCATGACCGTTTTTTCAATTTCGTCTTTGTTCATATCTAACGGTAACTCTAAGGTAAAACGCATTTTTCCATTGAAAGAAACTGGATAATTCTTCGAGCTCTCAACTAAATGCTTCTCTTCAAATTTTGGAAAAGCTACGGTTGAAATAGACTCATTGTGTCCTAACTGACTCCATAATTCTTCTGCAATATGTGGTGCATACGGAGAAATTAATACTAACAATGGTTCTAAAATAGCTCGTTTGTTACATTTTAACGCTGTTAACTCATTTACCGCAATCATGAAAGTAGAAACGGATGTGTTGAACGAGAAGTTCTCAATATCTTCTTCTACTTTTTTAATTGTTTTGTGTAAGGTTTTTAATTCGTCTTTGGTTGGTTCAGCATCAGAAACATTGATTCCGTTTTCATCTGTGAATAATTTCCATAATTTCTTTAGGAAAGAATACACTCCTGAAATCCCTGAAGTTTTCCATGGTTTTGTTTGCTCTAACGGCCCTAAGAACATTTCAAATAAACGTAAACTATCCGCACCATATTCTTCACAAATTAAATCTGGATTCACCACATTGTATTTTGATTTTGACATTTTTTCAACCTCTCGACCAACAATGTACTTACCATCTTCTAAAATGAATTCAGCATCTTTGAAATCAACATTTAATGGATGCTCTTTAAAAGCTTCAACATCTAATTCATCAGAAGAATTTACCAATGAAACATCAGCATGAATAGGTTGTACTTTTTTATCTCCTATTAACCCTTTAGAAACAAATGTATTTGTTCCTTCTACTCTATATACAAAAGCAGAAGTTCCTAAAATCATACCTTGGTTGATTAGTTTTTTTGCAAACTCATCTACTGGTAACAATCCTCTATCAAACAAGAATTTTTGCCAAAAACGTGCATATAATAAATGCCCTGTAGCATGTTCAGAACCTCCAATATATAAATCTATTTGCTTCCAATAGTCAACCGCTTCTTTACTTACAAACTCTCCTTCGTTATTCGAGTCCATATAACGGTTAAAATACCAAGAACTTCCTGCCCACCCTGGCATCGTATTCAGTTCAAGAGGAAAAACAGTTTCGTTATTAATTAATTCATTAGAAACTACTTGATTTTTTTCAACGTCCCATGCCCAAACCTCAGCATTTCCTAACGGTGGTTTTCCATCTTCAGTTGGTAAGTATTTCTCAACTTCTGGCAATACAATTGGCAAATGTTTTGCATCAATCATTTGTGGCATACCATCTTTGTAGTATACTGGGAAAGGTTCTCCCCAATAACGTTGACGACTGAATACTGCATCACGTAAACGATAGTTTATTTTTCCGTAACCAAATCCACGTTTTTCTAATTCGTAGATTACAGTTTTCATCCCTTTCTTATAATTTAAACCATCTAAGAAATCAGAGTTAGCTAATTTAATTCCGTCTTTAGCATCATTTGCTTTTTCAGAAATATCTATATCTGCAAAAATATTTGGAATCTCTAATCCGAAGTGTTTTGCAAAATCATAATCACGTTGGTCACCACATGGTACCGCCATAACCGCTCCTGTACCGTAGCTTGCTAATACATAATCACCAATCCAAATAGGTACTTGTTTTCCTGTAAACGGATGCAATGCATACGCACCTGTAAATACTCCCGAGATTGTTTTTACATCTGCCATACGATCGCGCTCAGAACGTTTTGCTGTAGCTTCAACATAGGCTTCTACCGCTTCTTTTTGCTCAGCTGTAGTAATTTTCGCCACTAAATCATGCTCTGGAGCTAAGGTCATAAAAGACACTCCAAAAATAGTATCAGGACGTGTTGTGAATACGTCTATTTTAGCATCGTGTCCGTCAACATCAAAAGAAACCATGGCACCTTGAGAACGACCGATCCAGTTAGTTTGACTATCCTTTAATGGTTGCGGCCAATCAATATTTTGTAATCCGTCTAATAAACGTTGTGCGTATGCAGAAATTCGCATAGACCATTGGGTCATTTTTTTACGAACTACTGGATGACCCCCACGTTCTGAGACACCGTTTACAATTTCGTCATTTGCTAATACCGTTCCTAGTGCTGGACACCAGTTTACTTCAGTATCAGATAAAAATGTTAAACGGTATTGTAATAGTATTTCTTGTTGTTCTTTGTCAGAGAAGTTTTTCCATTCTTCCGCAGAAAAAATAGTTATATCTTCATCAGCAACTGCATTCACATTCGTATTTCCTTCTGCTTCAAACTTTGCTACTAAGGTTGCAATATCTTCTGCTTTATCTGTGTCTTTATTGTACCAAGAGTTGAACAATTGAATGAAAATCCACTGTGTCCATTTATAATATTCTGGATTTGAAGTACGAACTTCTCGAGACCAATCGAACGAAAACCCAATATTATCTAACTGACGACGGTAAGTTTTAATATTCGTTTCTGTCGTAATTGCTGGATGTTGTCCTGTTTGAATCGCATATTGTTCAGCAGGTAACCCAAAAGAATCATACCCTTGTGGATGCAATACATTAAATCCTTTATGACGCTTGTAACGTGCATAAATATCAGATGCGATATACCCTAACGGATGCCCTACGTGTAATCCTGCTCCAGATGGGTAAGGAAACATATCTAACACATAATATTTTGGTTTATCAGAATTATTTTCAGCTTTAAACGTACCTTGATCTGCCCAGTACTTTTGCCACTTTTTTTCTATCTCTTGGTGATTGTATTGCATTTGTAATCGCTTGTTTTAAAGGATGCAAATTTACAGTTATTGTTGATAAGTAAAAAGTTTAGCTCTTTTAATACTCTATAAAAAACTAAATACTTTCAAAAAAACCTCACAAGTCTTAAAAAAGGTTTGCAAGGTTTAAAAATTGAAATAAGAGAGATTTTTTATATTATCCTAATGTTGGATCTGTTAAAATTACCTTTAAAGTTCCTCCTCTTCCTGATCTTTGAATATTACAAATTCTTTCTGTTTGAGCAGGTCCTGTTGGTAATACCGGACATGGTTTGCTACCTACTAATTGAATGCAATCGGTACAGTTTACAGGAAATACTCCCGGGTTACCTGAATTTTGCTGTAATTCTTTATTAAAAATTCTAGCAATAGGTGTTTTATTAGGGCCATAATTCCAACCACCATCCTTATCTACTTCCATAGCAATAAAACTATTTACGCCATTAACACAACTTATGTCAAATGCTTCAGCACAAGGTGTATTAGGGTTTAATGTAAATTCCGCGATACTAGTCCCTTCTTTTCCGTGGTTAAAGTCTGCTCCTTCAACTGGACATTGTGGTTCTATATAAAAACAAATATTTCCACTAAAACATTCTCCTTTCGGATCAAACTCTTGTGTTTCTCCTGCTCCTAACTCAAACTTTCCCATTAATTTATTTACGCTGGTTAAAAAACCAAAATTTGATACTCCAACAGGTGATGAACAACATTTATTGGCGCTATTGGAAGCGGCAAAAGTTACATAAACTTCTACTGGTTTTGGCGTTCGATTGGTAACAGATAACGTAGTGTAGTTTGTAGACATAATAAAATGTTTTTGGTTTTTTAAGGTTAATTTTTTAAAGCTCTTAATAGCTTTTTTGCAAAGTATCAACCTAATAACTTCCAATACAAAAAAAAGTCATTAGTGACCATTTTTAGGTGATAAGCGAATCTTTTTGTATTAGGAAAAAGATTAACCTAACCAAATATTTACCTTTTTTAACTAGTTCTATTTTTCTAATTTAGGGAACTCAACAACTAACCTACTTATGAACGAAAATATAACTGCTTTAAATATTAAAGAAAAAGTATCTGCTTTACTTAAAGATTCTCTTAAACAGCCTGAGGTTGAAAGTATAATTAACGAAATACATTCTTATTTCCGAGAACTAATTCAACTTACTGGATTTGATCAGAATATGGAGCATCTTGCTGCTGTTAATACAGCTAAAGGAAAAGCTTTAGGGTTAAATCATGCTGCTCAATGTTTGTTAGATTATAAACGAACCGTGAAGTTTTTAAAAGCTATGGTAATGGCTATTAAAGAAAAACAACAAAAACACCCTGATAAAACTATTAATATTTTTTACGCGGGTTGTGGGCCATATGCTCCATTTGTTACTTTAATTGCCCCTCTTTTTTCTCCTAAAAAAATTCAATTTTCTTTACTAGAGATTAATGATAAATCTTTAGAATATGCTAAAAGTCTTATTAAAAAACTGGAGCTTACTAATTATGTAACAAATCACTATACTGCTGATGCTGTTACTTTTAAAATACCTGAACCTGAAAAGTATCATATACTGTTTAGTGAAACGTTGGATGCTTTGTTATATAGGGAGTGCTATGTTCCTATTTTATTCAACTTGCTTCCTCAACTACCAAAAGATACTACTGTAATTCCAGAAAATGTATTGATAAAAATGAGTTTAGCTACTGATCTTATTGCTGACACAAAGCATACATCTATTGAAGTTGATACCATTTTAAATGTTAGAGAGGCTATTTTATCAAACAAAACTGAAATTATCCCTACTCAATTACCTGATAAAAAAGTAGCTGTAAATTCAATTAATATTGAGCAGTATAATTACTTAATATTGGATACACTGGTACATCTTTACAACGATATCTGGTTAACAAGAAATGAGTCCTCGTTAACTTTACCTCTTGAAATGCATATAGAGCATCCTATTAATTTTGGTTCTATTGTATTTACTTACCTCATGGATACCAATATTGAATTAAAATATAAGTTGGATGAATAATCTTTAGAATAAAAAAGCATAACCAATTTGGTTATGCTTTTATTTATTTCTGAAATTTTCTTTTGTTTATCCTTTTATAGGAACAGTAACGATAACGTTATCCCATCCGATATACATGTAGAATTCATCATCTTCTCCATCAAAAGCAATAGAAAAAGCTTGAATTGTTTCATCTGATTTAGAAGTAGGAGCAGTAACTCTAACTACATCTTCACTTTCACTATAAAAGTAAGATCCCCAAACATTCTTGGCTGTATTTAAAATAAGAGTCCATTCTTTTTCTCCAGGAATTGTAAATAGTGTATACGTTCCTGCTTTTACTTTTTTACCACCAAAGGTTACATCTTTATAAAATGTGATTTCAGCTGCTTCATTTGCTCCTGTTCTCCATACTTTTCCCATAGGAGCTAGTTTTGCTAAAGACCTTCCTTTTAATTGTGGGCGGCTATAAATAACTTTTACTTTCTTATCTGAAATTCTATAACTACTTGGGTAAGTAGCTGCATCCATTGGACTTTTATCTAAGCCTTCGAATTTTTGAGCTACTACTTCGTTTGAAAAAACTAACGTTACAGCAAATACGATAATTGATAAAATTGATTTTTTCATGTTCTTATTTTTAATTATTAACTGAGGATTTGTCACCAAATTTAAGAATCCTTACGTAAAATTTGCTCTTTTTTTAAAAACAATACTACTTTTAATCCTTAACAAAGCGGGAGCATATCTTCTTAAAAATTGTAATTCAAGTAAATAGCAGATCTGTATTTTACATCTATAGTTCCTTGTGCTAAATTTTGCTGTATGGGATACATCGCCAAGGCTCCTACTGTTATTTTTTTTGCATTATACTCAGCTCCTAAACTAGAAAACAACGCATATCCTTCTGTATTTTTCACTTTTAATCCGAGCGTTCTATTACTTGCAAAGAATTCTCCTGAAACCCCTACCGAAGGTACAAAGCTATTTTGCTTATTATCTTTAAACATATAAAAAAAGGTACTATTAAAGTTAAATTGATTTCCAAATCGATATTCTTCCTTATTTGTTGTTTTTATATAATAATTAAGATAATTTGTAATTCCAAAATTATTTCTCTTATATACATACTGAAGGTTGGTAATTACATCAGTACTCCCTGTTCCTAATTGAAAACTAGGGTTTATTGAATTATTAATTGCTTCGTTATAAGTTCCTGTAGGCAACTTTAATCCTCCTCCTATTTTCAATATATGACTAGAAGAAATAACCTTGTCTTTTTCTTCTTTATAATTTCCTGTATTTTTATTTAAAACAGTATAGTTAATTAAAAAAGAAATATCTCCCAAACCTTCAATAGCTGTTGTTTTCTCCACATATTCTCTTGAATGAAAATGGAAAGGAACAAAAACTTGGGCTTCTAAATACTCTTTAATAATTGGAATTCTAGACCACACTTGTACTGTATTAAAATACTCATTTATAATTGGAGAGTTGTTAAAAATTCCGTCTTTAGACTGGTATTTTTGATGTAAGTAACGTACTCCAATAAAATTATTATCTATAACTCCTCCCATTCCTAAACTACCTCCACTGTTACTACAACCACAAGCATCACAATCTAAAAACAGTTCGTAACGCTCAGGAAATGGGTTGCTTGCTTGTATTTGTACTGAAATTAATACTATTAATATTGGTATTACTCTACTCAGCAAATCTTTTATCTGTGATAAACTCTTCATCTGTTAATGTTTTTAAAAAGGCTATAATATCTTCCTTCTCTTGTTCGTTTAATGATATTCCTGTTGTTCCATCCTCTTTTTTAAGAATTGGATCTAAGTTTTGAGTTTCTTGAACTCCTGTTGCATAAAAATTTAATACTGATTTTAGTGACCCAAATCGACCATCATGCATATATGGAGCGGTAAGTTCAATATTTCTAAGGCTTGGTACTTTAAACTTGTATTTATCATCTTCTAATAAGGTTACAGTCATTCTACCCAAATCGTTTATTTCTGGATTAACTGGTAAACCATTGTTTCTAAAAGCATCATCTGTAAATAAATCTGAAGTATGGCAAGAAGCACATTTTGCCTTAAAAAGCTCTAAGCCTTTTTTCTCTTGTTCAGAAAACTCTCCTCCTTTTTCAACCCGAACATATTTATCATACTTTGAGTTTGCTGAGACCATCATTAACATAAATTGAGACATCGCCTTAAATGTATTATCAGCGTTAACCTGTCCATCCTCAAAAGCTTGACTAAATAATTTTCGATAAGCTGCGTCTTGTCGTAGTTTTTCCAAAATATTGGTTACGGTTTCATCCATTTCAACAGGATTTGTAATAGGTATTATTGGAAATACATCTAAATGAAAAGCTGCTCCATCCCATGAAAACTGTTTTTGGAATGCCATATTTTGGACTGGTGGTGCATTTCTAGTTCCTTCTCTATCTTCTACTCCATGACTTAATTGATGTCCATGGTGTGTAAACGCAAACTTTTGCTGATGACAAAAAGCACAAGAAACCACTCCGTCTGAAGAAAGTTTTCCTTCATAAAAAAGTTTCTTTCCTAATTCAAAACCTTTTTCAGTTATTGGGTTTGAACTTAAATTATAATGTGGCTCAGGAAAATTGCTTGGTTTTTCAAAAGCTAATTCTACATTAGTATATACCTCTTCTTTTTTACAACTAAAGAAAGAGCATACTAACAATACAATCATTAATTTTTTCATTACATAGGGTATTAGTAGCTAATTGAAAACAATTAGCCTATTACACTTAAAAAACTCTAAAGAATAGAGCTCTCACTCTATCCTTTAGATTTAAATATTATTAATGATGATTTGTGTGGTGTACATGGTGAACCATAAACATCTCAGTATAATTCTCCGCAATTAAAGAAGCTTTATCTCCTCCCATAATAGTTGCTCCTTCTGAAAGTTTAATTTTAGATTTACCATCTAACATTGTATTAGCATCTACTTTAATATGTAATTGTGGTGATTGCTCATTGCTTACAATAGCAACATCCATAGGTAATGTTACCTCTTTGTATAAGTCAACTGTCGTTCCTCTACTTGCAATATGAAGCATAAAAGGATTATCCGTTGCATTTTCTTTATAATTTCCTTCTAAAACTACGAACTTATACCCTGCTTGCCAGCTCCAAGTTAAATTGTAGCTTTCTGCTAAAGTCCAAAAGTCTTGTTGTACTGCTTGTCCTTCTATAAATCGTTCTTGATCTACACCAATTCCGAATTTAATTTTTGTATACTTTCCAGCAGGCACATCTTTAAGTGATATTTGAATTTTCTTAGGTTTATCTCCTCCTCCTTCACTAATTATAAAGTAACTTTCTTCTTTAGGATATACAAATTCCTCACCTTCTTCTGTTACAAGTACAAAGTTACTTACGATATAATCGAAAGAATTTATTGTTAATGTTTCGTCGTTTCCATTGGTGTAAGTTGAAGTTCCTAACAAAAGTTTATCTTCAGCAAAACCATTATCAAACTCTATTACTACTTCATTTTTCCCTTCTAATTTATCATTAATTATTTCATTATCACTACAAGAAGTGAACGCTATAGCCAAAGCTATGAAAGCTAATATTTTTTTCATCTTTTAAATTTTATGTACTACAGTACTTCTTTAACAATGCTGAGCATCATTAAAGCTTTTACTTGTAAATTGTGTTTTTAATCTTGTTTTTATTTTACAATAGTCTACCATTTTGATTACGTTATTTGTAACCAATTAGTAGTAATTATAGCTAATTATGAAGATTAAATAATAGGAGGATGAAATACTTCTTGATTAAATAAGTAGTAATAATTTTTCTTATAAGAAAATGTTCCTTTCTCTTTTATAAACTGCTTTTCTTCTAAGTCTATGTTTAAGATAGAAACAAACCCAATAGGGTATTCTTCCATTGAAATTCGTAGTGATTTAAAATCGTCGTCTTGTTGTTTTTCAAGTTCCATCATTAACTGACACTTACCGTTACAGTTTAATTCTGGTTTATCTTTATTAATACATAAAACCTTTGATATATAATCATAATTTATTGCATACTCAACAAAAGGAGCTATTGGGCGCAACATGGCTATCATGTATAATGCAACAAAAAAATATATGCTTAGTTTCTTCAACAACAAAGAGGGCTTTTACTAGCGCAAAGATACTACTATCCCTACTGATAACCAACAATAAAATTTCACGTTTTTTGTTTTATTTTAATTTATTCTAAATAAAAAACTTATATTTGCACGGATTTTACGAAAAGATAATGATTGTTTTTTATACTGAAACCAAGAACGTTAGCTCTAAAACTTCTGTTAAGACATTACAGAAAACTACTACTTGTAGTTCTTCATGTGCAAGTAATTGTATTAAACCTAAAAGTAAATGCTGCAATAAGTATCAAAAGAAAGGAATTAATTGTAAAAGATGTCCTTTAACGTTTGATTTAAAAGCAGTCTCATAATTATAACGATTTCCCCCGTTTGTTTATATATCACAAACAAAAAGCCCTTAAAAGAAATTTCTTTTAAGGGCTTTTAATTTTATATACTATATTCTTTATGCTACTTTTAACAAAAAGTAATTTTTCTTACCTCTTTGTAACAACACATATTTATCTGCAATTAAATCTTTTGAAGTGATAACAAAGTCTTCACCCACTTTTTCCTTATTTACTGATATTGAGTTCTCTTTTAATGCCCTTCTTGCATCTCCATTTGATTTTAAGAAGCCTGTCTTAGCAGCTAAAGCAGCAATCATGTCTAATCCGTTATCAATGTCTTCTGAAGTAACCTCAGCTTGTGGTACCCCATCAAATACATCTAAAAAGGTTTGTTCATCTAAGTTTTTTAAATCCTCAGCTGTTGACTTTCCAAATAAAATATTTGAGGCAGCTATTGCTTTATCTAACTCTTCTTTAGAGTGTACGAAAATTGTTACTTCCTCAGCTAATTTCTTTTGTAAAACTCTTTGATGCGGAGCTTCTTTATGCTCAGCAATTAAAGCATCTATAGTATCTTTATCTAAAAATGTAAATATTTTAATATACTTTTCTGCGTCTTCATCCGAAGTATTTAACCAAAACTGGTAAAATTTGTAAACTGATGTTTTATCTGCATCTAACCAAACATTTCCTCCTTCTGATTTTCCAAATTTAGAACCATCAGCTTTTGTAATTAATGGACAAGTAGCTGCAAATGCTTTTGCATCTTCACCTGGTGTCATTCTACGAACTAGTTCTGTACCTGTGGTAATATTACCCCATTGGTCAGAACCTCCCATTTGTAATTTACAGTTTAAGGTCTTATATAAGTGATAGAAGTCATAGCCTTGAATTAATTGATACGTAAACTCTGTAAAGCTCATTCCGTTACCTGCTTCTCCTGTAATACGTTTTTTCACAGAATCTTTTGCCATCATGTAGTTTACAGTGATTCTCTTACCAACATCTCGTACAAATTCGATAAATGAAAAATCTTTCATCCAATCGTAATTGTTTACTAATAAAGGAGAGTTTTTAGCTCCGTTATCAAAATCTAAAAAGCGACCTAACGTTCTTTTTAAACCTGCAACATTTTTTGCTAAAGCTTCTTCATTTAATAAATTACGTTCATCTGATTTTCCTGTTGGATCACCGATCATACCAGTTGCCCCTCCTACTAAAGCGATTGGTTGATGCCCTGCTTTTTCAATATGAACTAGTAAAATAATTGGAACTAAACTACCAATGTGTAACGAATCTGCAGTTGGATCAAAACCAATATAAACCGATGTCATTTCTTTTTGAAGTTGTTCTTCGGTTCCTGGCATTATGTCGTGAATCATTCCACGCCATTGTAATTCTTCTACTAAATTCTTGGTCATTTTATTCTATTTTTAAAGAAGCAAAGATAAGTTTATCAACCAAAATAAACTAAATTCGCTTTATGATTTTAGTTACAGGAGGAACAGGTTTAGTAGGCTCACATTTATTATATCATTTAAGCCAAAAAAACGACAAGATTCGAGCTATTTTTAGAACTGGAAAAAAGCGTGAACATGTTAAAAAAATCTTTTCTTTTTATACCGATAATGTGCAACAGTCTTTTTCAAAAATTGAATGGGTACAAGCTGACATTACCGACACCCCTTCACTAGAGCCTGTATTTGATAACGTTACACAAGTTTACCATTGTGCTGCATTAGTTTCTTTTAATCCAAAGGATTATAGAAAAATGCGCCAAGTGAATATTGAAGGAACTGCTAACCTTATCAATTTTGCCATTGATGCAAATGTTGATAAATTTTGTTTTGTAAGCTCTATCGCTTCTGTTGGTAATGCTATTAATGGTAAACCAATTAACGAAGAAAATGAGTGGGTTGATAGTGATGAAAATCATGGGTATGCAATTACCAAGTATGGTGCTGAAATGGAAGTTTGGAGGGGTAGCCAAGAAGATTTAAATGTAGTAATTGTGAATCCTGGAGTAATTCTGGGTGGTGGCTTTTGGAATGAAGGTTCTGGGAAAATGTTTACCCAAATAAATAATAGCTTAACATTTTACACAGAAGGTGTTACTGGTTTTGTTGGAGTATATGATGTCGTAAAAGCAATGATAAACCTAATGGGTTCTGATATAAAAAATGAACGTTTTATTCTTGTTTCGGAAAACAAATCGTTTAAAGATGTTCTATTTAGTATTGCTGATAATCTGAATAAAAAAAGACCTTCAAAGAAAGTTGGAAAGCTGATTACTTCAATATTTTGGAGAGTGGATTGGCTTTTAACAAAACTTACAGGTAAAGAACCTTTGTTAACTAAAAACTCTGCTAAATCTGCACACAACAAATCGTTCTATACTTCTGAAAAAATTACAGAACAACTTGATTTTAAATTTGAGCCTGTTAATAATGTAATTGCAAGAGTTTCTAAAGAGTTTAAAAAGTAAATTACTTAATCTTCTTTAAGTCTTTTTTTTCAAACTCTCTATCTTCTCTTTTTATTAACTCTTTAGGAGCATCATCCAACAATAGTTCCTTATCTAAAACTGTATCTCTTTTTAATTTACCTCCCTTTTTAATTCCTTTTATAGAGTCTTGAACTTCCTGTTTTTTTCTATATAAACTATCTAATAAATCAATATTTCTTTTTACTCTTTTTAAGATTTCTGCATACTCATCAACCTTAGAAGTGTAATATGTGTTACTAGCATCAAAACGAGTACTATCAATTCTATACTTTTCGTATACCAAAAACATATAGTTCTTTTCTCGTTTTAAAAATTTGTTTTTTTGATTTTTAGCAGAAGAGGCTATATACATATCAGTTAATAACGAAACCATAGAATCTTTCGGAATTAAGTTTTCAGGCTTTTTGTATATCGTATTACTAGTACACGACACCAAAAGCAAACCAATACATATGTAAAAAAAAGACTTCATTTATCTGTTAAATAATAATCGTTTTCCTTTAATTTCTTCGTTAAAAACTCCCTCGTTATACATTAAGTTTCCGTTTACAAATGTATGTGTTATTTGATTTGAAAACTCAACTCCTTCAAACGGTGACCATCCACATTTATACAGTAAATTTTCTTTATCTACTGTCCATTTTTTATCAGCGTCAACTAAAACTAAATCAGCATAAAAACCTTCTTTTATGAAACCTCTTTTTTCAATTTTGAAGATTTTTGCTGGGTTATGACTCATCTTCTCTACCGCTTTTTCAATTGGCAACACTCCTTCTTTCACCTTTTCTAAAACAGCTGTAACTGCATGTTGTACTAATGGTCCTCCACTAGGTGCTTTTGTATATACGTTATCCTTTTCTTCTAAAGTATGTGGTGCATGGTCAGTTGCAATGACATCAATTCTATCATCTAACAAGGCTTTCCATAAACCATCTTTATCTTTTTGTGTTTTCACAGCAGGATTCCACTTAATGTGTGTTCCTTTTTTGTCATAATCAGCATCTGTAAACCATAAGTGATGTACACAAACCTCAGCAGTAATTTGCTTTTCTTCTAATGGAATATCATTTCTAAATAAATGCGTTTCTTTTTCTGTAGATAAGTGGAAAATATGTAAACGTGCACCTGTTTTCTTTGCTAATTCAATTGCTCTTGAAGAAGATAAATAACAAGCTTCTTCACTACGAATTAACGGGTGATATTTTACAGGGATATCATCTCCATATTTTGCTTTATACTCTTCTGTGTTTTTTCTAATAGTTGCTTCGTCTTCACAATGTACAGAGATTAACATTTTAGTTGAAGAAAATATTTTCTCTAGAACCTCTTCATTATCTACCAACATGTTTCCTGTTGAAGAACCTAAAAACAACTTGATACCCGCAACATCTTTAGGGTTTGTTTTTAACAATTCTTCTAAATTATCATTCGTTCCACCAAACATAAACGAATAGTTTGCGTATGATGTTTTACTTGCAATATCAAACTTATCTGCTAATAATTCTTGAGTTGTGGCTTGAGGTACCGTATTCGGCATTTCTATAAACGACGTAATTCCTCCAGCAATTGCTGCCTTACTTTCTGTAGCAATATTAGCTTTATGTGTTAAACCTGGTTCGCGAAAATGTACTTGGTCATCAATCATACCAGGAATTAAGAACTTTCCTTCCGCATCAACCATTAATACATCATCGGTAGGAATTATGTTTTCTCCTATCTCCTTAATAAATTCTCCTTCTATTAAAACATCGCCTTTAAAAACCTTGTTTTCGTTAACGATTTGTGCGTTTTTAATTAAATATGATTGCATGTTGTTATTTGGGTAATCCGTTAATTCTCATTTTTATCACACCGAAGACAGCTTCTTTAATGATTCCTTTGCTTAGCTTTGACTTCCCTAAGACTCTATCAGTAAAGATAACTGAAACCTCTTTAATGTTAAATTTATGCTTCCATGCCTTGTATTTCATTTCTATTTGAAATGCATAGCCTACAAACTTAACTTTATCTAACTTGATTGTTTCTAGCACTTTTCTTTTATAGCATACAAACCCTGCAGTAGTATCATGAATAGGCATTCTGGTAATTAGTCGTACATACTTTGATGCAAAATATGATAAAAGGACTCTGCTCATTGGCCAGTTAACTACATTAACCCCCACCGAATACCTTGACCCAATAGCTACATCTGCTCCTTCATTAGCACATTCATTATACAGTCGAATTAAATCGTTAGGGTTATGTGAAAAATCGGCATCCATTTCTATGATATAATCATATTTATTAAAAATTGCCCATTTAAATCCATGAATGTATGCAGTACCTAAACCGCTTTTTCCTTCTCTTTTTTCAATAAAAAGCTGACTTGGAAATTCTTCTTGTAAGTTTTCTACGATTGCTGCTGTTCCGTCAGGAGAATTATCATCAACGACCAATACATGAAATACCTTTTCTTGACTAAAAGTTGCTCGAATAATAGCTTCGATGTTTTCTTTCTCGTTATAGGTAGGAATTATGACTAAAGCGTCTGACTTCATGTAATTTTCATATAAATCTGGGCAAAGATACACTTATTTATTACTAATTTTGTGTTAATTAAAAAAGTATAAAAGCAATTGCAAGCAGTAGAACGAATTACAAACCATGATAGTTGGATTACTTTAGTTATCGTATTGGCTATTGTACTATTGGCTATGATGAAATCTTTAAAGCCGACCAAATTATACGGATATACTATTGCTTTTATAACTCCAGGTTTTTTTCATAAAAGAACAGAAGAAGGAGCCTCTTTTTTTACCCCTTTTAAATTACTCTTATTTTCTTTTTCATCAATTGTTATTTCTCTGTTTTTATTCTTGACTTTAGTATCGGAGATATACTTTCATAGCTTTTTAGCTTTTATAGGATTACTTCTATTTGTCATTCTGTATTTCTCACTACGTTTCTTAATAGATTACGCATTAGCAAACACTTTAGGTTTATCATCAATTGTAAATTACTTTTTACACACGAAATCAGGATATTTGTATGTTCTTAGTATATGGTTACTCCCTTTTATCATACTATACCAATACACATTTACCAACAAACTTTTTTTAATCTATTCTTTCGGTATCTTGCTTATTTTTAGGGCCTTTTTAATTTTAACAAATAATAAAAAGCTTGTAATTAGCAAGTTATTTTATTTTATTTTGTACTTTTGCACCCTTGAAATAGCACCGCTATTAATTCTTTATAAAACAACAACTACGTAATAAAGAGAAAGTTTATGAAAGTTAAAACTATTTTAGTCTCTCAACCTAAACCGAAAACAGAAACATCGCCATATTTTGATTTGGCAGAAAAGCAAAAGGTGAAGGTTGACTTTCGATCGTTTATTCATGTCGAGGGAATTCCTGTTAAAGAGGTAAGAGCTCAAAAAGTTGATTTAAACAATTACACAGCAATAATACTTACTAGTAGAAATGCTGTTGATCATTTTTTTAGAATTGCTGAAGAAATGCGCTTTACAGTTCCTGATGATATGAAATACTTCTGTCAGTCTGAAGCTGTAGCATACTATTTACAAAAATACGTTGTATATCGTAAACGTAAAATTTATGTTGGTAGTAGAACATTTCCAGAGTTAACTAAATTAATTAAGAAACATAAAGATGAAAAGTTTTTACTTCCTTCTTCGGATAAGTTAAAACCTTTAATCCCTGCTGAACTAGATAAGTTGGGTGTAGATTGGAAGCGAGCAGATTTATATCGTACTGTTGTAAGTGATTTATCTGATTTAGAAGATGTTTTTTATGATATTTTAGTATTCTTTAGTCCATCAGGAATTGATAGTTTATTTAAAAACTTCCCTGATTTCAAACAAAACAATACTCGAATAGCCGTGTTTGGTAATACCACCATCAAAGCTGTTGAAGATAGAGGTTTACGTGTAGATATTGCTGCACCAACACCTGAAACACCTTCAATGACAATGGCTTTAGAAAAATATATTAAAGAAGCTAACAAGAAGTAGTTCGCTTGTTTTTAACACCTTAAACAGCCATCAAAGATACTTTGATGGCTGTTTAATTTTATACATGTAAGTTTAATTTAATTCTACCGTCAAAGGAGTCATACTTAAATTAAACTTATGATTTTTTTACTACTTTTTTTAGCTGCCTGCTTTCTTGCCTACAGTAATGGAGCTAATGATAATTTTAAAGGTGTTGCCACCCTATTTGGGTCTGGAACAACCAATTATAAAAAAGCTATCAATTGGGCTACCTTAACTACCTTTTCTGGTTCTGTAGCAGCAATTTTTTTGGCAGATGAATTGGTAAAAAACTTCTCAGGAAAGGGTTTAGTTCCAAATGATTTGATTCAAACACCAATATTTGCCATAGCCATCGCTATGGGAGCAGCTATCACAGTATTTTTAGCGACAAAAATAGGAATGCCTATTTCTACTACACATAGTTTAGTTGGAGCTTTATTTGGCACAGGAATTATAGCTGTAGGGAATACTTTTAATTTTAAATTACTGACTAGCACTTTTCTTTTTCCTTTAATTGTTAGTCCTTTAATAGCTACCATTTTAAGCTTAATCGTTTATCTTATTTTTAAGTTTATACGAAAACAAATTCCAAGCTTAAACAAAAATAACCCAACTTTATTTAGCTTTTCTTCTGTAAGAATCTTAAATAGTTTACATTATTTAAGTTCGGGTGTTGTTAGTTTTGCTAGAGGATTAAATGATACTCCGAAGATTGTAGGTTTGTTAATTATTGCCAATAGCATTGACTTAAAGTGGAGTATGATATTAATTGCAGTAACTATGGCTTTGGGTGGATTGTTAAACGCAAAAAATGTAGGTGAAACTATGAGTAAAAAAATTACTAAAATGAATTCTGGTCAAGGGTTTACTGCTAATATTGTTACTGGACTACTTGTAACTACTGCCAGCGTACATGGCTTACCTGTTTCCACTACACATGTATCAGTTGGCTCTCTATTTGGTATTGGAACAGTTACCAAAAAAGCTAATTATAAAGTGATTACTAACATTTTACTATCGTGGATACTTACTTTACCTATAGCCGCTATTATAAGCGCAGGAATTTTTAAAATCTTAGAAATAATTTAACTAATTTATATTTTGTAATTGCTACTTTTAGATTCTTTATGGATAAGTACATAGACATTATAAAAAACTCATATACTGGTTACTGGAATTACATTAAGCAGTCAGTACTTATGGAGTTAAACTGGGAGAATTACTTTTATGGTTTAATCATAATTTCTCTTGTTGTTTGGGCATTAGAAATTATATTTCCTTGGCGTAAAAACCAACCTTTATTTCGTAAAGATTTTTGGCTGGATACTTTTTACATGTTTTTCAATTTCTTTTTATTAAATCTTATAGTCCTTATTGCTTTATCAAACACAGCAGAGCAGTTATTTAATGACATCCTTGGTCTAGTTGGTTTATCAGTTGCTAGTTTTCAATTGTTTGATATTAATACATTTCCCTATTGGGCAAGAATTACAGTATTTTTTATCATTATTGATTTTGTACAGTGGTTCACACATACTTTACTCCACAGATATGAATTTTTATGGAACTTTCACAAAGTACATCATTCCGTAAAACAAATGGGGTTTGCAGCACACCTTCGTTATCACTGGATGGAACCTGTGGTATACAACTCAATGAAATACATTCCGCTAGCTATTATGGGCGGATTCACAGCACAAGATGTAGCTATTGTGCACTTTTTCAATATTACTATTGGACACTTAAATCATGCCAATATTAATTGGGATTATGGTTGGTTAAAGTATATTTTAAATAATCCTAGAATGCATATTTGGCATCATGCTAAAGAGCTTCCACCAGAAAGAAGAATGGGTGTTAACTTTGGTATTACACTAAGTATATGGGACTACATTTTTAAAACCAACTACATTCCTTACAATGGACGTGATATTGAGTTAGGTTTTGACGGAGATGAAAAATTCCCAAAAGACTTCATCCATCAAGAACTCTATCCTATAGGAAAGAAATAATGTTTTAAGTCTTTTTTAACCTATTACTTCATACTTTCAACAAGCTATTTTACTACCAATTTGTATCTTTAGCTTTTTAAAAACAAACAAATGAAGTACATAAAAATTCTATTCTTATTTATTGTCGTTCAAGTTACTGCACAACAAGGTGGCATGTGGATTCCTTCGCTCTTAGAAGGAATGAACGAACAAGAAATGACCTCTTTAGGAAGTAAACTTACCGCAAAAGACATTTATGATGTAAACAATTCTAGTTTAAAAGATGCTATTGGGCATTTTAATGGAGGTTGTACTAGTGAAGTAATTTCTCCTGAAGGATTAATTTTAACCAATCACCACTGTGGTTTCGGACAAATTCAATCACACTCATCTTTAGAGAACGATTATTTAAAAGATGGTTTTTGGGCTATGAGTAAAAAAGAAGAATTGCCTAACAAAGGTTTATATGTTGAGTTTATTGTTCGTATTGATGATGTGACTACCAAAGCTTTAAATGGAGTTAACAACGCAATGACTGAACGTGAAAAACAATCAACCATTGATAAAAACATCAATGAAATTACTAAATCAGCAAAAAAAGAGACTTGGCAAAATATTAAGGTGAAGCCTTTTTATAAAGGAAACCAATATTTCTTATTTGTTACTGAAAAATTTGAAGATGTTCGTTTAGTTGGGGCACCACCAAGCAGTATAGGTAAGTTTGGTAGTGATACCGATAACTGGGTTTTTCCACGTCATACAGGAGATTTTTCATTATTTAGAATTTATGCTGATAAAAACAATCGTCCTGCTAAATACAGTAAAAACAACGTTCCTTACAAGCCAAAACACTTTTTACCTGTTTCTTTAGACGGAATTGAAGAAGGTGATTTTACTATGGTTTTTGGTTTCCCAGGTCGTACTAATGAGTATTTACCAGCCGTTGCTATTAAGCATATTACACAAGAGTTTAACCCAAGTAACATTGCTATTAGAGAAGCTGCATTAAAAGAAATTGATGCACAAATGAAAGTAAGTGACGCTGTTCGTATTAAATATGCTTCAAAACAAGCACGTATTGCAAATGCTTGGAAAAAATGGATTGGTGAAAATTTAGGAATTAAAAAGAGTAATGCTATTGCAGAGCGTCAAGCTTTTGAAGCTACATTCAAAAAAGCACTAAAAGAAAAAAAACTAGAAAATACCTACGGAAATATTCTTCCTGAGTTTGAAAAATTGTATGCCGATTTTGCTGATATCAATATTAAAAGAAGAAATTTTATTGAAGTTTTCTTGGTTACTAATGAGTTAATGCAAATGACTTTTAGAGCGTATCAATTAGAACAAATAGCCTTAAATAAACCTGAAAAGTTTGAAGATGCAAAAACTTCATTAATCAATAGAATTAAAGGAATTCATAAAAACTTTGATGTAAATGTAGATAAAGGTGTGTTTAAAAATGTGATGCCTTTATACAACCCTACTAATGTAGATGCTTCTATTTACGACAAAACAAGTTTTATTGATTTAGACAAAGCTTTACAATTATTAGAAGGTGATGCTAAAAAGGTGGTTAAAAACTTAAACAAGGATGCTGCTTACCAATATGCAAAACCTATGATTGAAGAGTTTTATACTAAAATCAATCCAGAGTTTCAGCAAAAAAATCAGCCAATTACAGCGTTACAAAAAACATACATGAAAGCATTAATGGAAGCGTTACCAAATGCGCGCTATTTTCCAGATGCTAACAGTACATTACGTGTTACTTATGGTCAAGTTCGTGGTTATTCACCAAGAGATGCCGTATACTATAATCCAGTAAGTTATTTAGACGGTGTTATTGAAAAGTATGTTCCTGGTGATTATGAATTCGATGTTCCTCAAAAGTTGCGTGATTTATACTACGCTAAAGACTTTGGACAATACACTGATAAAAACGGGAAAGTGCCTGTTTGCTTCTTAGGAACTAACCATACCACAGGTGGTAACTCAGGAAGTCCTGCAATTGATGCTCACGGAAACTTGATTGGTTTAAACTTTGACCGTGTTTGGGAAGGAACGATGAGTGACATGAATTACGATCCAGAAATTTGTAGAAATATTATGGTAGATGTTCGTTATGTATTATTTATTGTTGATAAATACGCAGGAGCAAAGCATTTAATTGAAGAAATGAAGTTAGTGCACCCAAAGAAAAAATAAAACATTTTTCTACATAAGAATAATTTAAAAAGCGAGGTTTGTATTTTACAACCTCGTTTTTTATACAAATAAACAAACCTTGGAGATTGGACTCTTGGCTATCGCCCTGCGATTAGAAATATTGACCTATCCCAAATACAAATCCTTTTGATGCATTCTTTGTAAGTCCATGTCCATAATCAATTCTAAAAACTGCATTGAATATTTTTTTATTAATAAAACGCAAACCAATACCAGAATACATTCTAATATTATCACTATTTACAAAATCGCTTAACGCTCCTCCAGGCTTTCGCCAAGTTCCAACATCAGTAAAGACATTCCCTTGCAAAACAAACCATTTTTTTTCATACAAAGTATAGCGATACTCTGTATTTAAAACAATGCTTCCTGTACCTCTATCAACTAAAATACCAACGCCTCTTAAATTCAAATTATTATCTAAAGCGAATGGAGCAAATGGAGTATCATCATTAGATGACAAACCAACTCGTAATCTATTTGCCCAATTTCCTTTATTACCTAGTCTTTTAAAGTAAAATAAGTCATTCCAAAAAATTAAAAAGTCATTTTGATATTTATTCTCCGATGTTACATATTGTCCATGAAACTCATTTTTAACCCCGTTGATGTATTGATAATTATAATCTAAATTATCAAAAGTGTAAATTAGCTTTAATAACTTTTTATCAACATTAAGCTCAGTCGGAACCTCTGATGAAATGCTTCCGTTTAAATAGTTATACTTTTCTTTAAAAAAGTTAACTCCAAACTGTAACTGATTTTTAAAATCGTGTTGATATAAAGCTAAAGCCTCGTAAGAGATATTCTGATACTTATAATTAGCTGATTCATTCTCAAAATACAATGGCTCTTCACTTGTCCAGTTTTGATGATTTAATGCTAGCCCCCATTTTACTGAAAACAACGTAGGAGCTCTAAAATTAACTCCGTAAGAATCAAATCCGTTATATTGATAAAATCCACCTAAAACAATATTCCTTCCTAAAAAATTATACTCACCAACTCCAATTCTGTAAGCCAGCTTTTGGTTAATTGTCTTGTGAAAGTTGATTTCAGGAATTATTGTAAAGTTCTCTTCTACCGTTACAACAACATTACATTTACTATCAGAACATGATGCTTTAAAATATGCGTTAGAAATTGCTGGTAAGCGCTTTAAGCGAGTCATATCATTCTTCAGTACAATTGAATCAAGTACATTATTTTCTTTTGAACTCAATATCCTCCTTAAAACATGTTTTTTAGTTTTTTTGGTTCCTAAAAAAGTGATTTTTTCTATTCTTCTTTCTTGTGAATAGCTGTTTACAGACAACCAAAACACTGCAAAAATTATTGTTTTTAGAAGAAATAAGTGTTGTTTATCATACTTCTTACCTACTACTTTCATACATCTTTTTTATAGTCAATTCCGCTGGTTTGTTTTGTGGTGTAAACCGATTGTTATCTTGACCTCCTACTTCTTTATGATTATGAAACCATTTCCAAACAAAACCACCTGCAAACCAATCTTCTTTCCAAAACTGATTATACAGAGCTTGTAATGCTTTTTGTTGATTTTCTAAATTTACATCTCCTTCAATTCTTCCTGAGTTCCATGGTTCTTTCCCTGTAAAATTTACACTTCTATACCCGTACTCAGTAAATAAAACAGGTTTATTAAACTTACTTTGAACCTGAATAACTTCATTCTTGTGCGGTTGCCATCCTCTTTCTAAATCATCTATACATGGAGATTTCTGATCACTTAATGGAAAGTAAGCATCAATCCCTACAAAATCTAAATCTTTCCAAAAACTTACTCGCTTAAACTCATCCCAGTTTGCCGCATAAGTCAATTTCCCTGAATATACTTTTCTGATTTTTTTTATGAGTTTTTGCCAATACTGAGGTCGGTTTTTCACAAACTGCTCCAATTCTGTACCAATACAAAAAATTTCTGCATTTATTTCTTCAGCCACTTCTGCAAAAACAAGAATAAAATTCTCATAAGACTCCTCTAACTCCTTCCATTTAGCTTCAGAATTCATTTTTATAGCTCCTGTATAAACACCATTCCAAACCCAAATTTGTGGTTTCAACATAATCTTTATCTTACTTCGTTGAAACTCTCTAGCATATTGTTTTACGCCTTCTTTTGTTTCTCCAAACCATTGATTTTTGGAATTGTAAATTACTTTAGGAGATGATAAATTTTTAACAAAACCAAAAGGCATTAGTGTAACATAATTTGCTGACACCTTTTTTACATCATCAATATGTTGGTTTGTTATTTCTTTTGAAGAAGCAACAAAACTAATTCCGTTTATCTTTTTTGACTGACTCGTGCAAGAGCTACAAAAAAGGATTAAACTTAATAAAAAGAGTTTTAGAGTGTTCATTACCCCTCTAATTTACTGTTTTTAAAATAATGCTCGGATTCCTAAATTAAAACTTTGTCCTAAGCCATTGTTTGTTCCTCTAACAAAATTACTATACAATACTTCTAAGTTTAAAGTCTTGGTAATTTGATATTTTCCACCTAAACCTAAAGCTGTATAATCTTGTGTAAAATCTCCAAACCTTTGTGAATGCTGTGTAAAAGCCAAAACTGTAGACTTTTCATTTGGAAAATAACTAAAGAAGATTCCTGGAGCTAATAAAAAAGTATTGTTGGCAAAACTATCCTCATCCCCAAAATTATACTCTGTATTTAACTCTGTAAACAACTGCCATTTTCCATTAGAAAAAGTATAATCATAAAAGAATCGATTTTGAAAAGTCCAAGCTGTTTGATCCAAAAACACACCATTTTCTGTTTCATTGCTAACTAAAGGAATATGTACTGCTGATTGAACTGAAAAATTTCCTACATTTTTTAATGGTTGGAACTTAATAGCTGGTGCAAATGATGTAATTCCTTTTCTCTCTGTATTTGGATTATCTTTTAGACTAAATACTGATAATGCTTGGCGATCGCCAATTGTATTAGAACGAAACTCAATGATTGCTCCTATATTAATACGGTTGTTTTCTGAAATTCCTGTAAAAGCTTCTAATGTTGAAGTAAAGTAGTTTTCTCTTAGCTTTGATTTACTTTTACCATCGGCATCAGCAAATTTTGTTTCTGTATACAAGTTATTAAACCACTTAATATCCCATTGTCCATTGTTTAAAAGTTTAGATGGTGTATACGTTTGAATGTTTGATTTTTCTACTTTATCTTCTTGAGCATTTGAAATTTGTACTACCAAAAAGAATAAAATTGAAAAGCTTATTAATTGTCGTTTCATATGATAAATTTTATATAAATCATAGGTCGCCTTAAAAAAACTCCACTTACAAAACCTATTTATTTAAAATCATTCTAAATTTAATTCCTTTATTAAGTTCTTAACTTTAGCAACGACCTAAACTGCAAATCAACATTTATGGAGCACGTTGTTATTATTGGTAATGGAATTTCTGGGGTTACAGCCGCAAGGCATATCAGAAAATTATCAGATAAAAAAATCACCATTATTTCTTCTGAAACTGATGAGTTCTTTTCAAGAACCGCTTTAATGTATGTGTACATGGGACACATGAAATTTGAACATACACAACCTTATGAATCTTGGTTTTGGAAAAAAAACAATATTGATCTCAAAAAAGGTTTTATTTCAAAAATACATTCATCAAAAGAAGAAGTAGAGTTTAGTACTGGGGAGAAATTGTCTTACGATAAATTAATTATTGCCACCGGTTCAAAACCTAACAAATTTGGCTGGCCTGGTCAAGATTTAAAAGGTGTTATGGGAATGTATCATAAACAAGATTTAGAGGCTCTTGAAAAATACGCCCCAAATAATGATGTGTGTAAAAGAGCTGTAATTGTTGGTGGAGGTTTAATTGGTATTGAACTTGCCGAAATGCTTCATAGCAGAAATATTCCTGTTACCTTTCTAGTTCGTGAAGATAGTTTCTGGGATAAAGTATTGCCTTTGGAAGAATCTGCCATGATAAATCGTGAAATTACAGAAAATCATATCGATTTACGATTAGGCGTAAACTTGAAGGAGATAAAATCAGATAAAAACGGACAAGTTACATCTGTAATTATTGAAGAAACCGGTGAAGAAATACCTTGTAATGTTGTTGGTTTGACTGCTGGTGTTTCTCCTAATATTAACTTTTTAAAAGATTCTGAAATTGAACTTGGCAGAGGTGTTAAAGTCAATCGCTTTTTAGAAACCAACATCAAAGATGTGTATGCTATAGGTGATTGTGCTGAACAACATGAAGCGATTGGTTTACGTCGTCCTATTGAAGCTGTTTGGTACACTGGTAGAATGATGGGTGAAACTGTTGCGCAAACTATTTGTGGTAACCGAATTCAATATAAACCAGGACACTGGTTTAACTCAGCAAAATTTATTGATATTGAATACCAAACCTATGGTTGGGTATGGCCACAACCTAAAGAAAATGAAGCGCATTTTTTCTGGGAACATGAGAGTGGTAAAAAATGTATTCGAATTAACTATGATAAAAACACGCAAAAATTTCTTGGTATAAATACATTAGGTATACGTATGCGTCATGAATTTTTTGACAAGGCTTTGAATGAAAAGCAATCTGTAAACTATGTTTTAGAGCATTTAGCAGATGCCAACTTCGACCCTGAATTTTACAAACTTCATGAGTCAGAAATTGTGGCAAAATTCAACAAAGAAAACAACACCAATATTCAATTAAAAAAGAAAAGCTGGAAAAGAATTTTCAGTAGAGTTTAAGATGAAAATAATAAAACAAACAGGTTTACTGCTATTCTTAATAGGGTTAATCATTTTTTCAGGAGTAATTTTTACAGGCTCTTTTAATTTAAGTCAATCAAAATTAGACTCATTCATTACTGAAAAAGGATATAAAAGTGAAATTATAAAAGATGAACTTAACAAAACTATTGTTACCGATGAAAGCTTAAATATTTTTGAGTTTTCTAGCCGAGTTAGAAATGCTTATGAAGCATCTAACAATCATTACAATACTCTAATTGCTAAATACGATGCTGAAAAGAACTGGGATAAAAAAGGTGAACAATACCAATATTTAATTTATGGTAAACCTCATACGTTAAGTTATGAATTAGCTAAAAGATCAGGTAATGGTTTTGTTAAAAACAACTCTGGCTTACTATGGTTACTCACTTTTGGTTTAGGTATTTTAGGGGCGCTGTTATTTATACTTCCTAATTTTATTTTATTAGGGCATAAAGGAATAAAAAACAACGGTATTTATTTAGAAGCTAGCACAAACCGTGGTTGGATAGCTTGGTTAGTTTTAATTTATCTGGTAGTATTTTACTTATTACTTTATTTTTTTCCTGACTATGTTGTTAACTGGACTTTTATATTAGATCCTATTAGCAAGTTTTTAAACGGTGGCGAAGCAAGTCAGTGGTTCGTATATGGTTTTTTATACTGTGTAATTATGCTTACAATGGGAGTAAGAATGTATATAAAATACAGACACAATAAATATCAAGTTATTAGAACAACTTCTGTATTATTCTTTCAAATTGTATTTGCCTTCCTTATTCCAGAAATAATGACAAGTTTAAATATGCCAGGGTATGATTTTAAAAATGCCTTTCCATTAGATTATGACTTCTTTTTTGAATGGAATTTAGATAGTTTAAGAAACAGCGGAGCTATTGGTTTATTTATTTTAGTTTGGGGTATTGTACTTACACTTATCATTGTTCCTGTAATGGTATATTTCTTCGGAAAAAGATGGTATTGTTCTTGGGTTTGCGGTTGTGGTGGTTTAGCAGAAACTTTAGGTGATCCATACCGTCAACATTCTAACAAAAGTATGAATGCATGGAAATTAGAACGTTGGTTAATACATAGTGTCTTAGTATTTTCGTTGGTAATGACCGTTGTAACGTTATACTGTTACTTTACTGGAGCGCAATCTTTCCTTGGAATTAATTCTCAATGGATTAAAGACACGTATAGCTTTTTAATAGGTGCTTGGTTTGCAGGAGTTATTGGTACTGGATTTTATCCAATTTTTGGAAATCGTGTTTGGTGTCGTTTTGGTTGTCCATTAGCCGCTTATTTAGGAATTGTTCAACGTTTTAAATCTCGTTTCAGAATTACTACTAACGGTGGACAATGTATTTCTTGCGGAAATTGTTCTACGTATTGTGAGCAAGGTATTGATGTGCGTTCATACGCCCAAAAAGGAGAAAATATTGTTCGTGCAAGTTGTGTTGGATGCGGAGTTTGTTCAGCAGTATGTCCTCGTGGAGTTTTAAAGCTAGAAAATGGTCCAGAAAAAGGGCGTATTAATCCAACAGAAATTTTATTAGGTAACGATGTAGATTTAATGAAATTAGTGAATGAAAAATAATGTTTTCATAGTATGCTTTTTTATTACTTTCTCTTTAGTTGGACAAAAAATATATCATAAATCATTCTATGAAAACGGAACATTAAAGAAAGAAGGTTGGCTTGAAAACAATCAGAAAACCGATTATTGGATCTTCTATTATAAAAATGGAAACATAAAAAAAGAAGGTAGATTTAAAAGTAATCTTCCTGTAAAATACTGGTTCTTTTATCGTGAAAACTCCTCTAAAGAAAAGGAAGGACACTTTGTTAATGGTATTCAAAGCAAATGGTGGATTTTTTATAGTAAAAAAGGTAACACTTATCAAAAGTGTCAAATCAAAAACAATAAAAAAAACGGATACTGTTTATTATACAAAAAACACAAATTAACAAAAGCTGTAAAGTTTAAAGAAGGAGTAAAGTTAAAAGAATGGAATAATTTGTCTTCTTTTGCAGAAGAAAACAATCTCAACGACTTAAAATAATAAATGAATCCACTTATAAAAGTTATCATCCCCGCGTATAACGAACAAGATTCAATTGTACATGTAATTAATGATATTCCCTCTTTGGTAAACGAGGTAATTGTTATTAGTAACAATTCAACAGATAACACTGAAATTAATGCTAAAAATGCAGGAGCTACTGTACTCACCGAAGATAGAAAAGGCTACGGTTACGCTTGCTTGAAAGGAATGGAATACATAGCTTCATCTTCTATAAAAAACCCAAACAACAAACCTGATATTATTGTTTTTTTAGATGGTGATTATTCTGATTACCCTGAACAACTTACCGAACTTATAGCTCCAATAATAAATGATGATATTGATTTTGTAATTGGTGCTCGTGTACAACGACTACGAGAAAAGGGTTCTATGACTCCTCAACAAGTTTTTGGTAATTGGCTAGCAACCTTTTTAATGAAATTATTTTTTGGTGCAACTTTTACAGATTTAGGTCCTTTTAGAGCTATTAAGTATAATAAATTACTTGCTTTAAACATGGAAGATAAAACGTATGGTTGGACAGTAGAGATGCAGTTAAAGGCTTTAAAACAAAAATTATCTTATGCAGAAATTCCAATGAAATATAGAAATAGAATTGGCGTTTCAAAGGTTTCAGGAACTGTAAAAGGTAGTATATTAGCCGGCATAAAAATTTTAGGTTGGATCTTTAAATATAGCTTTAAATAATGGTCTTAGAATACATAATAATTACAGTATACACTATATCATTAGTACTTATACTGCTATACGCTATAGCACAGTTAAATCTGCTTATCAATTATTTAAAAGCTCAGAAAAGAAAGGAAAACATACCTACATTAGATTTATCTGATATTAACAAAGTTCCGTATGTAACAATACAGTTACCTGTTTATAATGAACTTTATGTAATGGAGCGTTTATTAAGCAATATTGCCAAGTTAGATTATCCACACGAAAGGTTAGAAATTCAAGTATTAGATGACTCTACCGATGAATCTGTTGAGAGTACAGCTGTACAAATTAAAGAGCTTCAAAAAACAGGTTTAGACATTCAACATATTCGACGTGAAAATCGTCAAGGATTCAAAGCTGGTGCTCTAAAAGAAGGACTTAAAACAGCTAAAGGTGAGTTCATTGCTATTTTTGATGCTGACTTTTTACCTAAAGAAAATTGGTTACTGGAAACCGTTCCATATTTTAAAGATCCTGAAATAGGGGTAGTACAAACTCGTTGGGGACACATTAATAGAAACTATTCAACCTTAACAAAAATTCAAGCCTTTGCTTTAGATGCACATTTTACACTGGAGCAAGTAGGTAGAAATAGTCAAGGACATTTTATCAATTTTAATGGTACTGCGGGTATTTGGCGTAAAGAATGTATTTACGACGCTGGAAATTGGGAAGGTGATACATTAACTGAAGATTTAGATTTAAGCTATCGAGCTCAATTAAAAAACTGGAAGTTTAAATACTTAGAGAATGTAGTTACTCCTGCTGAATTACCTGTAGTTATTAGTGCTGCTCGTTCTCAACAGTTTAGATGGAATAAAGGTGGGGCAGAGAATTTTCAGAAAATGTTAAAAAGGATTATTACAAGTTCTAATATTCCTTTTAAAACAAAACTTCATGGAACGCTGCACTTACTAAATAGCTCTATGTTTACTTGCATATTTTTAGTTGCTGTTTTAAGTATACCTATGCTATATATTAAAAATGAATATGCTCATTTAAAAATTTACTTTTTAGTAATGAGTTTTTTCATTGTAAGTACCTTTATTTTCTTTATCTGTTACTGGTTTATGTATAAAAGAACTTATGGTGGAGGCTTTTGGAATTTTATCAAATATATTGGTGCCTTTTTTGCTTTTTTCTCTATTGCTATGGGCTTTTCTTTACACAATACTATTGCTGTATTGGAAGGTCATTTAGGTAAAAAAAGTGAATTTGTAAGAACACCTAAATTCAATATTAAGTCTTTAAAAGATAGTTGGAAAAACAATAAATACATTCGTAAAAGGCCTTCTTTACATGTGGTTATAGAAGGTTTGTTAGCTTTATACTTTGCTTTTGGTATGTATAGTGCTTTTACAGTTGGTGATCAAGGTGGAGATTTTGGTTTGTTCCCTTTTCACCTAATGTTATTTGTTGGCTTTGGATACGTCTTTTTTAAATCCATTTTCTCAAAAGCTTAGATGTCTTTTTTTAAAAAATATAGCTCAATTATGCTAACATTTGTTAGTGTAGTGCTGTATTTTTTATTTGCTTATACAATTGAACGTACTGAGTTTAATAAGTTACTTTTTCTATGGGTTACCTTATTTACTTGTTATTTTGGTCTTTTACAAAATAAGCAGTTATCCTTTGTACATTTAGCTAGTATTGCTGTTTTATTTCGATTGGTTTTCTTTTCTGCTATTCCTAATTTATCACAAGATTTCTATCGATTTATCTGGGATGGTCGTATGATTTTAGGAGGATTAAATCCTTATTTATCCTTGCCTCAAACATTTATTGAGCAAAACAACTATCCCATAAACCAAGCTAACGAGTTATATAAAGGAATGGGGGCTTTGAATGGTAGTCATTATACCAACTATCCTCCAATTAATCAACTTTGTTTTTTAATAGCTGCTCTTTTGGCTAAAAATAGCATTATCGGGAGTGTTATCATAATGAGAGTGTTAATTATTTTAGCTGATATAGGTATTTTATACTTCGGAAAAAAGCTTTTAGAAAGGCTACAGTTACCTGTTAAAAACATTTTTCTATACATTTTAAATCCTTTTGTGATAATTGAACTTACTGGAAACTTGCATTTTGAACCTGTAATGTTATTTTTTTTGGTTTGGAGCATTTATAAGTTACAGCAACAAAAATGGTTTTCAGCAGCTATATTACTAGCTTGTTCAGTTTCAGTTAAATTAATTCCTTTACTCTTTTTACCCTTATTTTTTCAATGGTTTGTAAAGAATGATTTTTCATTTCTTAGGGGTTTCAAAAAATTAGTATCCTTCTATGTTACTGTAATTTTTACAGTCATTTTACTTTTTCTTCCATTTTATTCCTCTGAATTAGTTTCAAACTACATGAACTCTGTTGGATTATGGTTCAGAAATTTTGAATTTAATGCTAGTTTTTACTACTTAGCCAGAGAAATTGGTTATTTATTTAGAGGCTATAATGAAATAGCTATTATTGGTAAGATTATACCTATTGTTACTATTTTCTTTTTATTGATTCTTACTTTTTTCAAAAAAAACAGGTCTATAAAACAGTTAATCGTAAGTATGTTATTTACTTTATCATTCTATTATTTTTTAACAACAACAATGCACCCTTGGTATATAGCAACTCTTTTAATTTTATCAGTGTTTACCCAATATCGCTATACTGTTTTATGGAGTTTAGTAATTATATTGAGTTATCAAGCATATGCTAACTCTCCATGGAAAGAAAATCTTTGGTTAATTACTTTGGAGTATCTAATTCTGTATACTTACCTTATTTGGGAAGTTTTTATAAAAAGAAAACCCACTCAAAATTGAGTGGGAAAAATTGCTATGAAAAAGAAAAAGAAAGTGGTTTTAAAACCACTGTTCAAATATAAATAAGATTTTTTCTTTTCACAAATATTTTTTTTACTTTTTTTAAACTTTAACTTAAAGTTTTCTTAACTTATTGTTTTTCAAGGTATATTTCTCTCCACTTTCTGGGCAAATAGCAAAACCATCTTTATCAAAAGTTAAACGATGTCCGTATTCGCTAATCCATCCTATTTGTTTTGATGGATTTCCTACAACCAAAGCGTAAGGTTGCACTTCTTTAGTTACCACTGCTCCTGCCCCTATAAAAGCATACTCTCCAATATTATTACCGCACACAATTGTTGCATTTGCTCCTATACTCGCGCCTTTTTTAACAATTGTTTCTAAATACTGATCTTGTCTTTTTATTGCACTACGTGGATTAATTACATTTGTAAAAACCATAGAGGGTCCTAAAAAAACATCGTCTTCGCATGTTACTCCTGTATATATAGAAACATTATTTTGAACCTTAACATTATTTCCTAAAACAACTTTTGGTGACACCACAACATTTTGTCCAATATTACAGTTGTTCCCAATAATGCAATTAGGCATAATATGACTAAAGTGCCATATTTTGGTACCATCTCCAATTTTACAACCGTCATCAATAACTGCTGTTTCGTGTGCAAAAAATGTTTTGTTTGTATTCATATATAACAAAAATAAAAAAACTCAACCAGTTGGCTGAGTTTTTACTTTTTATTCCACTCTAAAAGTAATAGGCAGCATATATTTTACTTTTACTTCTTTATTATTCTGTTTACCTGGAGTAAATTTTGGAATTTTATTTACCACTCTATCCGTTTCCTTTTCTAATTTAGCATGCGGTGCTCTAATTTGAATATCCGTAACATTACCTAATTTATCAATGACAAACTGTGTTAATATTTTATATTTTCCAGAACTTAATCCTACATCTTGAGCCAATTCAGAGTTGAAATTACGTTGTATATGTTGTTGTATTTTTCTTTCAAAACATTTTATATTTTCTTCTTCTGAAAGTCCTTCACAACCTTTAAAAACTGGAGTATTTTGCACATTGTTTATTGAAACTGGATCGTCAATATCTTTTATAATTTCAGTTTCTTTTAACTCTGGAATTTGATTTAAATCAATAGGTGCTTCATCTGCAGGTAAATCTATTACAGTATTGGTTTCTGTATTATTATCTACTACTTCTGGTTTAAATACTTCTTTAATTACACGCTCTTGCTTTGGCTTTTCAATTTCTTTTACTTTTCTTTTTATAATAACAGGTTTATCAAAAGTGTAAACTTTCTCATAAACTTGTGCATTGGTAGGTTTAACTATTGCTACATCTTTAGCTGTTTCGTGTTCTAAAACAAGAAAAACTACAAATAAAGTTAGCACCAAGCCTAACTGTGTAAAAATAGTTGAGAATTTTTCTAATTGCTTCTTAGCATGTTTCTTAGGTGTTTTCATAGTACTATATTTTTATGTTAATACTTTGTTAAAAACAAGAAACGTGCCAATAAAAAAGGCAATCCATTTTGGATTGCCTTTTTTATCTTTTATTTAAGCTATTACTACTCTACATTAAATGTAATTGGTAAAGTATAACCTACTCTTACTGGTCTACCTCTTTGTCTACCAGGTTTCATTTTAGGTATCTTTCTAGCAACTCTTTCTGCTTCCTTCTTTAATCTTGGATGCGGTGCTCTAGCTACTACATTTGTAATAGATCCATCTTTGTCAATTTTAAACTGAACATAGATTCTTTTCTTCCCTGGAGATAAACCTAACTCATTAGCAAGTTCTGCATTAAAGTTACGTTGAATATGCTTTTGTAACTTTTTATTTAAACATTCTTTCTTTTGAGCCTTAGTTCCGCTACACCCTGGAAATACAGGAACTTCTTCAATAATAGCGAATGGTACATCTTCTACTACCTCTTCTACCTCTTCTACTTCTTGAATATCTTCTACCTCTACAGCTTCAGATTCATCAGTTTCAGTAGATTCAATTACTGTTTCTTCTATTTCTTCCTCGTCTTCTACTACTTCAATTTTTTCAGGAGCTGGTGGTGGAGGCGTATTTGGTTTAGGCTTTGGTGGCTCAATTTGAAGTTCAATAGTTTCCTCTTCAATATCAGAAGCCATGTTAGCCATACCTAACTCTCCATATTCTTTATCATATGTCTTATTTTCAATAGCAACATACGTTACAAATAAAGCTAAAACCAAACCTATTTGCATAAATAGTTTACTATAGTTTTCTAAGTTTGATTTTGGATTTTTCTTGATTTCCATCCTAAATGTTTTTAATAGTTCGCTAATTTAATTAATTTATTTCAACTTTTACAAGCTTAATCTTTAAATAGCTTTATTTTTCTTAAAAAAAGAGTTGTAAACTATGAAAGCTATTAAAATACCCGTCGTATTTGCCATTATATCTAAAATCTCTCCTGATCTATATGACGTGGTTGTAACTTGTAGAACCTCAATAATTATGCCGTAAAAAAAACAACAAAAAACGATAATATATTTATTAATTTTTGTTGTTTTTAAAGCTAGCAACCATACTAAACTTAACACGAAATAAGCAAAAGCATGTTCTAACTTATCTATATGATTAACTTGTATAGGAGCTTTTTCTAGTTTTATTAAACTAATAATAGCAATACTTAAAGTTATTAGTATTGCTATTATGATTAGTTTATCCTTTAATAAGTTCTTGGTATGCTTCAGCACTCAATAAATCTGCTACTTGTGAATCGTCAGATAATTTTACCTTTATCATCCACCCATTTCCATAAGGATCTGAATTTACTAATTCTGGTTCATCTTCTAACGCTTCGTTAAACTCTACTACTTCTCCTGATAAAGGCATGAAAAGGTCTGAAACTGTTTTTACTGCTTCTACAGAACCGAAAACTTCTTCGGCATCTAATTCCTCATCTAATGTATCTACGTCAACGTATACGATATCTCCTAACTCTCCTTGTGCAAAATCAGTAATACCAATAGTTGCTACACCATTTTCTACTTTAACCCACTCGTGGTCTTTGGTGTACTTTAATTCTGATGGAATGTTCATTGTAATGATTTTTTATTGTGTTTGTTTTAATTTCCTAAGTTGTATACTAAATTAATTCCTGCATTAATAGATTGTCTTGGAAAAGTTGTAGAAACTGCGTATTCAAACGTTTGGTGATTATAATAAAAAGATGCTGTTAAATTGCTACTTAAATTATAGTCGGCAATAAATTTTAATCCAAATAATTTCTCGCCTCCTGTAATCTGACTATTCTCTTCATCTACACTTCTTATCAACGTTAAGTTATCTCTTAACGAAATATCAGCTCTTAAATTTATATCTCCTTTTAGAGTTTCTTTCTTCCCTGTAAATCTGGTGACAAATTTAACATCTCTTATCTTATATCCAAATCCTAAAACATATTCTGTTCCTTTAATGTCTGTTAAAGTATTGTTGTTAAAATTTAATGTTAAAGATCTGTCTCTTCTTATCTCTCCTTTGAATGAAACTGAATTTTTCATTCTAAAATCAACTTTTATTAATGGTGAAAACTCATCAATTAAAGTTGCCGACGAAATTAAGAGTTCTGATTGATAATTACCAGAAGTATTTGTATTTGTTGGTATATTTGAATCGTACTGTAAATTATTGGTGTAATTACCTATTGTATACGAAGATTTATAGCCATGTGATAAGGTGAAAGAAGTAAAGTTTTTCTTAAACCACTTATACTTCATAAAACCATTATAGCGTAATGTCCAGTTTGGAATTGGTATATTTTTAAAGATTCCTGTACTTACTGAATTTGGGCTATTTCCTGAGTATGCTGCAATAAATGCTGGTAACATTGCTTGTTGTCCATTTTCCTTAAACCCAGGGTTATTATTGTTTCGATCAGGATCGTTTGCTGCTATTCCTCTTTCGGTAGCTATTCTATCTGAAATAGTACTTCTATAGTCTAAGAAATTTTGATATAACCTTTCATTGTCAGTAAAAATAGTTCCTAACATAAAATGACTAATACTATAATTACCAGTTTCAAAAGGTTTAATATTCGGGTCTTGTTCAAAACCTCCGTTACCATTTGAAATTACGTCTAACTGTTGCGTTAAATTACTAGTTTGAATTCTGTTTCCACGTAAATCAATAGTTAAATCTCTAAATGGTTTTACAGACACGTTATAATCTAGCTTTTTATACCTTGTTTTAGAATAGTTCTTACTGTAATACTCATCTCCTGAATTTCTAGTAATTAACCATCCATTCTCTATAGCCGTATTTAAAATATCTGTTTGACTACCAAACACAAATCCTAATGTTGGAGCTAATCCTCCATCAAAACCATTTCTTCCTAAGAACCCAACTGAAGGTTTGTACCCTTGTAATAATGTTCCGTTGTTTTGAGAATAACTAATTTTTGCTCTTTTTACAGAAGTTAACACATCATATACTCCCTTTCCTAATTTCTGTCCAAAAGTAGCTTTCTTTTTAAGTTTTGCTTTTTGTGCTACTTGATTTCCCCCTAATGTAGCTGTTCCTTTTTGAGTAGGTTGTTTTTTAGTTCCCTTTAATAGTAGTTTATCTACACCAACAATTTTATAAAAACGACCGAAATCTATATTTGTATTTAAGTTATGTGTGTTGGCATTTTGAATCATGTTTCCAACTTGCTCAATATAACTTTGCGATCCTGCTTTCCAATCAAAATCAGCTGTATAACCATAATCTGCATTGATAAAATTCAAGAACGGGAATTTATCTAATGGTAGTTTATAAGTTGCATTTAACTTCTGGTGATAATTATCGGGTCTTCCTATACTGAAAAATTGATCGTAAACTTCTAATTGTTCATCTTCACCAAAACTATCATATATGTAGTTGTTCGCTGCATTGAAGTTTAATTGTAGCGACTTAGTTAAATCAAAACCAATTGTATAATCCCAATTAAATAAAAATCTTCGTTGAATTAACTCTGGCTGTGCAGGTAAAGGATTAACAGGGTCAATAATTAGATTTCTAGATTGTTGACTATTATAGTTTCTGTTAATTCTTGAGTTTAATGCTATTGTTTTTGGTACTGGATTAAAGTTTAGATCTCTTATAAATTGTAAGTATCTATTTTTAAATCCTTCTGATTTTTTAAATGGTTCTATATTAAAAGGAACAAAAGTGAAATTATAACTAGCTCCTGCCATTACATTTTTGTTTACATAGCTTTCAATATTGTAATCTTTATGAAACTCTTCACTATGTGCATACGAAGCAGAGAAATTCTCTACATCATAAAATTTAGGTTTCTTCTTACTCTCTGGATTTCTATTCTTTTTTACATTGATAAAACTAATGCTTTTTCTTCTTGTATAATCTTGAGCATTTTTACTATTTGGGTTTTTATCAATTGCATCTTCTAATTCTACGTCTTGGAATTGTGGATCGTATTTTGGATCTCTAAATTCTTCTCCATAGCTGTAATTCATCGGCACTTGCATGTTCCATTTTTTAGGCATCATTTTACCTAACTGAATATTTGTAGCTACGCTATATTGTTTTATTTCTTCAATGCTTCTTTGTTGTACACGGTCTTCTACATTACCAAAACCTATGGTTGACATTCTTCCTGCTAAAGACACATCCATCACATCCGCCATATTAGCATCTGCATTTACCACAGCTGCCCATCCTCCTTTATTATCAAAACCAACAGCACGTAATTCATTAAACCAAACTTCTACAGTTTTCTCATCGGCAACAGTATTTTTCACCCCTAACATTACAGTTCTTACTTGTGCTAATGTTGGATTACCTCTTACAGAAATTTTTAATCCGTTAGAACTTGTTGATGAATACACATCAGTAAGGTTACTACCTGTAGGTCTTTCAATTTTTAAGTTAGCTAATTCTTCTAACGGAATATCTAAATTATTTTCTTTAGGCCAAACATCTAGAGATGATGCATTCGATGTAGATATTTTTAATGGTTTTTCTACTTGGTAGTAGTTATCGTTTAAATCTGTACCTAAACGTATAATAGCAACCATTTCATCATCATTAGCTCCTGTTGCACTGTTTTGGTTTTCAGCATGTAAAAACATACGTAGTTTTTTATACCTACGCATATCAATACTAATATTTTTATAAATCGTCCTAACTTCGTCTGCTTCTAAGTCAGTTACCTTTAAAGTTACAGATTGCTCATTTTGACGTTGAATTCTATTTGTTCCTTGTAAACGTTCTCTTTGAATTCCTGGTGGTAACTTATAACGATCTTGATTTTGCTCAATACTTACTACACCTACCTCAAACTTGTTTAATTCATCTGCATCTAAATCCTCAGAAGGAATACTTGTGTCTGGTAATGTTTTTGTGTAACGTCTCCAGTCTCCTCTTACCAATTCTAATTCTCCAAAACGTAATACTACTGGCATTTTGAATTGTGTTAAAAACATTCGTATAAAACGGATACTATTAAAATCGGTAATTCCATTAATTTTCTGAGCATCAGTAACATTTCTAACTGGTATTCTAAATTGATACCATTTAGTGCTTCTTGTTGCTCCGTTTAGAAGTGTTACATTTTGTGTTTTAACATCAATAATATGATTTTGTCCTAATACTAAATCTGTTTTATTTAAAGAAACCTCATACTCAAAATAACTATTTACAGGATTCATTGTTTGATCCTTATTAATATCTTCTGTATCTGGGTAAGTGGTAGATGATGTCGGGTAAGATTCTCCTGATTGACTTGCTGTAGGTGAGTTACCTTCAGTTCCGTTAAAGTTTTTATATCTAGATAAAACTGATGGGTTAGTACTTTCAATAGCTCCACCTCTAAAGAACTGGAAGTTATCTCCAGCAGGATCATCTAATCCTGCAAATGCAGGATACTTTACTCTTTCCTCCTCATCGTTTAATCCATCTAAACCAATATCTTGGTTGGTTCTTGCATCATTACTAGAGTCAAAAGCATACAAAATAGAAGGGTTTATAGGTGTATCTCCCCAAATAGATGTTTGAATGTTACCTCCGTCTGCCTTTTGTCCATCAGCAGGAAGTCCATTTTCATACTGCTTTCTACCATCTTTTAAGATATCTTCAGAAACATTACCTAAGTTTATAAATAACTTTCCTACTTGGTTTGTTGGATCATTTGGATTAATTCCAGCTGGTAGGCCTTCTTCAGTTGTTATTGAGTAATTTTCATACGGGTCCATTAACCAAAACTGGATATACTCAACATTTGCTTGTTCAAAATTGTTTGTAGTTAACGATCGCATAATACCTCCCCAACGCTCCTCAGCGGTAACGGTATTTGCATTCTCATTATAGTTATAAGGACCTCTTTCTGCTGGATAATAAGCTAAATCTAAAGTTCTAACTAAATTTTGTTGTGTAATATCTAAGTCTGTATTCGGAAATAATTCATTATAGCGAATTTGACGTACCTCGTCTCTAGATAGTTCATTTTCATCAATATTATCTGGCCTATTTCCACTACCATAAAATAGTTGATCAATATTATACCAAGCTAATTTTCCTCTTTTGTAATTGTATTCTAAACCAAATGTTCCTCCATCAAACCCTTGTGATTCTGGTGTACTTGCCAAAAACCATTGTTGTGGTGAGCTTAAATTAATAGGTATTTGTGAAGCTTCAAAATCATCTAAATACGAAGTTGCAGTACCATCTACATTAATTCCACTAGGAGATCCTGGTAATAAATAAGCCATATCCGCTCTAACCGAAACATTAGACGGAGCTTCAGTTTCAACAAAAGGTAGTTTATTTGCTAGCTTTGTTAAATATGGTACTTCCGAAGAGTAATCTAAGTTCAAACCTAACATGATATTATCTATAGGTTCTCCTCCTAAATTAACTTTTGGCGTAATTGGTTTTTCACTAACATTTAAAAAAGTTCCACCTAAAATAAAATCTTCAGAAAAACGGTGTTCAACATCTATTCCTATAAATGTTTTTCGCTGCTGGTTAAAAAATGTATTATTTTCTACAGATGCATTGATTGGAATTCCTGAAGCTTCTAAACCTGGATCTAAAATTTGTACACGACCTAACTGATAATCTACCACATAATCTATTCCTTCAACCAGTTGTCTTCCTCCTGCAGTAACTCTCACCGAACCTCTAGGTACATTAAAAGCTCCAAGAGAAATTCCTCTACTAGTTTCTGACTTAAAATATCCTTTTAAAAAGAATTTATCTAAATTCTGATACTCGTTTTTTGCTTGGATTTTTGTGGTTAAGTATAATTCTTCAAACACATACTTATCTTGATCTGTTGGATTGGTAAGTTCATCCTTTAAATCATTACCAAATGGTTCTGGTTCGGGAAATAGAACATATCCTCTTTCAGAATTTACTGTAATTCCTTCAACGTAATCAAAGAAACCATCTCCATTAGGAACAGCGTATTCACTTTGATCTAATTTATCTAAGTTTAAAATACGTAATAATGGTTTATCTGTTATCCCGGGTGTTTGTGCTTTTTGCAGAGTATTTTGTAACGTTCCTGTTTCATCATCACGATACAATAACTCAAAACGAAATCCATCGCGCTGTAACGGAAAAGCTCCTAAAGCATATACGTTTTTCATCATTAAACGCCATGTTGGAAATGGCTCCCCAAGACTGGTAGATGTAGATGTATTTGGGCGAACAGTGTTTAAAATTTCACTTCGTAATAACTTAACTGCAATGTTTGCTGGTGCTACAACTCCATCGTTTGAAAACTCTCCTACTTTAAATACTGTTTCTCCATTAGAAGCTCCAACCACAGTATACTCAAAAGCTACCGCTAAAACCTCTCCATCGTTTAATCTTCTATTTAATGAAATAAAACCTAATTGTGAGTGTAGTTTAAATTCGTTAGGTTGTAATCTACGAGCATTTTGCAAATATGTATAGTTAAACCCTTGTTGTGCTGGTACTCCAATACCATTAATAGCGGCATCAATTGTTGCAACATCTCTAATTCCTCCTGAGTTTGCTGCTAGTAATGAACTTAGGTTATTCACTCCATTATATGGTATAATTTCTGAGTTAACTGATATTGCTCCTGGTGTTGTTGTTATTTCAGCTGGATTTACCTCATTTGCATCTTCTGACTCTCCTAAATCGGCAAGAGCTACAATACTACGGTAATCACTTACGTTTTGGTTTCTATTAGTTACCCAAACTTCAACTCTTGTAATATTTATAGGACTATTAATTAATGGATAGTTTTCTAAAGCTTTTTTATAATTTTTTCTAAAATACTGTGATAAGAAGAAGTGTCGGTCATTGTCATAATCTGAAGCTCGTAATTCAAAAGGCTCAATAGTTGCTCCGCCTTCTGCTACCACTGTTTTTGATTGTGAATTTTGTTGCGAAAAAGCAGCAGTTATGTATGTTTTACCAAATTGCAATTCTGTTTTTACCCCAAATAACGATTGTGCTCCATTAATAAGCGAGTTTTTAATTGGCATACTAATATTACCCGCCTCTATATTTCTAATAATATCATCTTCTGTTGGAGTATATTCTAGCTTTATGATATTTTGAAAATCGAAAGTTGATTGGGTATCATAATTTGCTGTTACCGTTAATCGTTTACCCACTTTAGCTTGTAAGCTTGCACTAATCTGTTGATCAAAATCAAATGTAAAACTGCTTTGATTCTCAACAGAAATTTGAGGGTTTTCATTATTTTGATATACTCCTCCAAGTTTAATATTAATCTGCCCTGTTGGATTTACCTCAACTGTATTTCCTCCAAAAACGGATTCAAAAAACTTAGAATTTACGTAGTATTTAGGTAATAAGTTTTTACGAGCTGCTTCATTCCCTTTCTTTTTAGGGTTAGTAGCATCTACTTTTTCTTTAAAGTAATCTTTTAAATCATTTTTTAAACGGTATTCATCATATTCTTTGGGAGTCATAAAAATAGGCGTTCCTACATAGTAGTCTCCTATTTTTTCTACGATCATAAACTTATTTAACGCCTTGTCATAAGTAACTACTTTTTGAGTAGGGTTATTTAAGTAAAGTGTTCCGTTTTGATTATATTTAAATTTGTATTTAAGGGGAATTACAGTGTCTTTTTTAACAGCATTAACGCTATCTTTTTGAGTATTTTGCGAAAACGAAACAACACTTACTAAAACAGTAAGTACCGTAAGTAATCTATTCATAACTGTTTTTTCCAACCTTTTTTATAAATTTTTTAACGCCTGTTTTATGAGCTTTTCAACACTTGCATCAGGTGTTTCTTTTAATATATTCCCTATTACCTTGTCAGCTTGCTTCCGTGCAAACCCAAGAACCTCTAAAGCAGATAACGCTTCTTCTTTATTTGTATTGTTCTGTACCACAGAAACTTCGTCAATATCAAAAGTTTTTAATACCTTATCTTTTAAATCAACAATAACTCTTTGTGCTGTTTTAGCTCCAATACCTTTAACTGTTTGAATCAGTTTTACATTTTCAGAAGCTATAGCTTGCGAAACCTCTTCTGAAGTCATAGAAGACAACATCGTTCGTGCAGTACTTGGTCCTACACCTGAAACGGAGGTTAATAATCTAAAAACTTCTCGTTCAATTTTTGTTGAAAACCCATATAAAGTATGAGCATCTTCTCTAATAGATAAGTGTGTATACAACAACACATATTCATCGTTTGGTAATGATGAATATGTGTTTAAAGAAATATGCATTAAGTATCCTACTCCATTGCAATCTACAACAGCGTATGTAGGATTTTTTTCCACAAGTTTTCCCCTTATTTGTGTTATCATCCAGCTATTTTTTCTATTTGTCTAAAATAGACAAAATTCTCTTTTAAAAAAATTTCTCTTAATCTATTGAGAAACTTTGTTTTTAGCTTTCATCTCCTTGTTTTGAGCATCTACTACAGCAACTGCTGCCATATTTACCATTTCATCAACACTTGCCCCCAATTGCAAGATGTGTACTGGCTTACTCATTCCTAGTAAAATTGGCCCTATAGTTTCTACTTCATCAACAGCTTTCATTAACTTATAAGTTATGTTTGCTGACTCTAAATTAGGGAAAATTAACACATTTGCTCTTTTACCATTTAATTTAGAGAATGGAAATTCTTTTGCTAATAATTCAGGATTTAAAGCAAAATCTGCTTGTAGCTCACCATCTACCACAACATTTGGGTAATGACGATGAATGTAAGAAACTGCTTCTCTAATCTTTGTTGAACTTTCTGATTTTGATGACCCAAAGTTTGAAAAGCCTAACATTGCAACATTTGGTTTCATTCCAAACATCTTAGCTAACACTGATGTTAACTGTGTAATTTTTGCTAAATCTTTTGCCGTTGGATTGATGTTAATTGTGGTATCTGCTAAGAACATAGGTCCTTGCTTTGTTAACATCATATTTGTTGCAGCGACCCTTGTTACACCTTGATCTTTTTCAATCAACTCTAACATTGGTTTTACTACAGACGGATAAGGTCTTGAATATCCTGTAATCAACGCGTCTGCTTCTCCAGAATTAACCATCATTGCTGCAAAATAGTTACGTTCACGCATCCATTTTTGAGCTTCTAAAAAAGTTATTCCTTTACGTTGTCTCGTTTTCCAGAAAGCTTCTGCATAACGATTTCTTCTTTCTTCTTCCTCATCAGTTTTAGGATCAATAATCGGTACATCAGCATCAAATCCTAACTCCTTTTTCAACTCTAAAATAATTTCTCTTCTTCCTAATAAAATTGGTTTTCCAATTTTTTCTTCATACACTCTCTGTGCCGCCTTTAACACATCTAAATGATCTGCTTCAGCAAACACTAATCTCTTAGGGTTCTTTTTAGCTCTATTGTGTAGTAATCGTACTTCTTTGCTTCCTGTTCCTGAACGATCCATTAACTCTTCACGGTACTTATCCCAATCTTCAATAGGTTCTTGAGCTACACCTGAATCCATCGCAGCTTTTGCAATTGCTGGTGGAATTTCATAAATTAATCTTGGATCAAATGGCTTAGGGATAATATATTCTTTTCCAAAAGAAAGGCTTACCTCATCATATACAATATTTACCTGTTCTGGTACTGATTGCTTTGCTAAATCTGCTAATGCATGTACCGCTGCCATTTTCATGTCTTCGTTAATCTTTCTTGCTCGTACATCTAATGCTCCACGGAAAATAAAAGGAAAACCTAATACATTATTCACCTGATTAGGATGATCTGACCTTCCAGTTGCCATGATAATATCGTCTCTTGTAGCAATTGCTAAATCATATTCAATTTCTGGTTCAGGGTTTGCCATTGCAAAAACAATAGGGTTTTTCGCCATTGACAATAACATTTCAGGTGATACCACATTTCCTTTTGACAAACCAATAAACACATCTGCATTTAACATTGCTTCTTCTAATGTATTTACATCTTTGTCTGTAGCAAATTCCGCTTTTTGTGATGTTAGATTACCTCTATCTTTTCTGATAACACCTTTACTATCACACATAATTACATTTTCGCGACTCGCACCTAAGGCTAAATATAAACGTGTACATGATATTGCTGCGGCTCCCGCTCCGTTAACAACAATTTTTACCTCCTTAATGTCCTTTTCATTAATTTCTAATGCATTTTTTAAGGCTGCGGCAGAAATAATTGCTGTACCGTGCTGATCATCGTGCATTACAGGGATATCTAACTCCTCTTTTAATCGTCTTTCTATTTCAAAAGCTTCAGGAGCTTTAATATCTTCTAAGTTAATTCCTCCAAAAGTTGGAGCAATGGCCTTAACAGTTTCAACAAATTTATCTACATCTGTAGTATCTACTTCAATATCAAAAACATCAATATCTGCGAAAATTTTAAATAGCAGCCCTTTTCCTTCCATTACTGGTTTGGATGCTTCAGGACCAATATCTCCTAGTCCTAAAACCGCTGTTCCATTTGAAATAACAGCTACTAAGTTGCCTTTTGATGTGTATTTATAAACGTTATTTTTGTCTTTAGCTATTTCTAAACAAGGCTCTGCTACTCCTGGTGAATATGCTAACGATAAATCGTGTTGAGTTGCATATTTTTTGGTAGGTACTACTGCTATTTTTCCCGGCTTCGGCTTGGCATGATAAAGTAGTGCTTCATGCCTTTTTCTAGAATCTCTCATAGGTTCGTTCTTGTTTGTTTGAACTTACAAATATACATTTTGTTATGAAGTAAAAAGAATTTGTAACCTGATAAAAGTCATATTTCGTCTTTAAAAATTTCCTGAATTTTGCCATAACCTTAAACCAAATAAAAAATGGAAACTACACAAAGACACATTATTGACGAAGAAGTACAATGGGACAAAACAAAAACTATTGTGAGTAAAACCGATATTTACGGAACTATTTTATATGCTAACGATGTTTTTTCTAACACCTGTGAATATAGCACTATTGAATTAGTTGGTGAACCTCATAATATTATTCGTCATCCAGACATGCCTAAGGTAGCTTTTAAAGTACTATGGGATGCTCTTAAAAAAGGCGAAAACTTTCACGCTATTGTTAAAAACCTAACAAGAACGGGTAGATATTACTGGGTTATTACCGATTTTACTATTGATAAAGATGAAGATGGTAAAACTGTTGGATATACGGCCAGAAGAAAAGCTGTTCCAGATGGAGTTGTAAAAAAGATTGAGCCTATATACAAAACACTTTTAGATATTGAAAAACTAAAAGGTGAGAAAGCAAGTGAAATGTATTTTGATGCTTACTTAAAAGAAGAGGTTGGTAAAACTTACAATGAGTTTGTGGTTGATCTTTTTAACGAAGAACTTTCTAAAGAAGAAGCTGAAAAAGTTAAAAACGAAACAAACCCTTTAAAGAAAGGATTAAATTGGTTCTTTTTCGGAGAAACAAACCCAACATAAAATTTATTATTCCCCTAAACAATCCTCTTAAAAAACTTTTAGGTAGGGCTGAAACAAATGTTTCAGCCCTATTTTATTTTAAAATAAAATTCTTAAAAAAATCCTCTCATTTAAAAATAACACTATCCTATTATTTTTAAGCAAAAAACTAACACAATACAATTACCTAAAAACCAGTATTTTAGATTAAATAAAAATTACTTCTTTTTAACATTTTTTAACCCAACTAAAAACCAAATCAAAATACGCTCCTGCATCAAAAACCTTATATTTGCTGATTATTTTTAAGTAAACCACCCCGAATAACTATTAAAACAAAAAAAATGCACACAAACAACGCTCTTAGACCTTCCAAAATTATAGATGAGGAAGTAAAATGGGACAAGTCTAAAACAATTATTAGTAAAACTGACCCTGTTGGAACTATTTTATACATGAACGATACTTTTGAAGAAGCTTCGGAGTATAATAAAATAGAGCTTATTGGAGAACCTCACAATGTTATTAGACACCCAGACATGCCTAAGGTAGTCTTTAAAGTATTATGGGACAACCTAAAGCAAGGAAACAACTTTCATGCTATTGTTAAAAACTTAACAAGAACAGGTAGATACTACTGGGTTATCACTGATTTTGATGTAGAAAAAGATGATAATGGAAAAATCACTGGATATACTGGTAGAAGAAAATCTTTACCTGAAAGTGTTGTAAAAAAAATAGAGCCTTTATATAAAACTCTATTAGAAATTGAAAAAGTTAAAGGTGAGAAGGCAAGTGAATTATATTTCAATTCTTTCTTACAAGAAGAGGTTAATGCATCATATGACGATTTTGTTGTAAAGCTTTTTGAAGAAGATGCTGCTAACTTAAAAGAGGCAGATAAAAAGGCTCCAGCAAAAGAAAGTGGAATGATTAAAAAAGGACTTAATTGGTTCTTCTTCGGAGAAACAAACCCTAAATAATTTTCAAAAAACATAAATAAAACCGCTTTTAAAAGCGGTTTTATTGTTTTATAAAATCAATATTTCTTAATAATCCTGAAAACTTAGTACGTTTAACTGCCGATTTTTTAAACACTTTACTAAAGGTTTCTTGTGTTAACTCTTGCCAGTCACGTTTATTCATTTGTAACAAGTTTTCTTGAGGTGCAAATAAACTTTCTTCATGTGGCTGTGAAAAACGATTCCACGGACAAACATCTTGACACACATCACAACCAAACATCCAATCTTGCATTTCTCCTTTAAATTCTGACGGAATTGCATCCTTTAACTCAATTGTTAAGTACGAAATACATTTACTACCATCAACCGTATTGTTAGGTAAAATAGCTTGTGTTGGACACGCGTCAATACAACGAGTACAGCTACCACAATGATCTGTCTTAAAAGGTTCATCGTATTCGAGTTCTAAATCGATAATTAATTCAGCCAAAAAGAAAAACGAGCCTTGTTGTTTTTGAATTAATAACGAATGTTTTCCATTCCAACCCAAACCTGACTTTTGCGCCCATGCTCGTTCCAAAACAGGTGCTGAGTCTACAAAACAACGACCAGATACTTCTCCTATTTCATCATTTATTAACTGTAACAATTCACGCAATTTACCTTTAATAATATGATGATAATCTTGACCGTAAGCATATTTTGAAATCTTATAACTTCCTTCTTCCTGAACTTCCGAAGGAAAATAGTTATACGACAAAGAAATTACCGATTTTGCTCCATCAACCAATAAACGTGGATCTAAACGTTTATCAAAATGGTTTTCCATATAGTGCATTTCACCATGGTACCCATTTTGTAACCATTTTTCTAAACGAGGGGCTTCTTCTTCTAAAAAGTCAGCTTTTGCAATACCACAACCCAAAAAACCCAAACGTTTTGCTTGTGTTTTTATAAAATTTGAGTATTGCTGTTTCTTATTCAAAATATGTGTTTTTAACAGCGCAAAATTACCAAAAGAAAAATTATAATTTTATTCACTTTCTATTTACAAATAAATGTTGAAATTTGTTCGTTAGTATTACATGACAAACTTTATTCATAATGAAAAAGATATATAAAATATTATTAGGTATTGTAGTTTTTTTCTTCATCCTTTTGGTTAGTATTCCCCTACTATTTCAAGATAAAGTGATGAACTTGGTAAAAACTACCATTAACAACAACGTAAATGCGAAAGTTGATTTTAGTGATTCTAGCTTAAGCTTACTTAGAAATTTCCCAAATGCATCAGTTCAATTATCTAACCTTACGGTAATTAATAACGCTCCTTTTGAAGGTGATACTTTAGTATATGCCAAAGAGGTAAATTTAGCATTAAAACTTACAGAGCTTTTTAAAGCTTCTTCTGAGCAGCTGAATATTAAATCATTTACTATTGATGATGCTTTGGTAAATGTATTAGTTGATAAAAAAGGAAATGCCAACTATGATATTGCTAAATCTTCTGAAACAGAAGACACAAAAGATGAAGAGCCATCTACTTTCGGGCTATCTATTAATTCATACGCTATTAACAATGCTACGATAAAGTACAATGATAAGCAGGGTAAACTAAACCTTGAGCTAACTGAGTTAAATCATAGTGGAAGTGGTGATTTTTCTCAATCAAATACAGAATTAGATACTCAAACATCTACTTTAGTTTCTTTTGGAATGGACGGTAACTCTTATGCCAAAAATCAAAAAATAGAGTTAGATGCTATTTTAGGAATGGACTTAACTAATATGAAGTTTTCTTTCTTAAAAAATGAAGCTAAATTAAATAACCTTCCATTGGTATTTGATGGTTTTGTTCAAATAAACGAAAAAAATCAGGAGGTTGATATCAACTTTAAAACACCTTCGTCTGACTTTAAAAACTTCTTAGGATTAATTCCTGAAGCCTACACTAAAAGTATTGCTGGAGTAAGTACTACTGGTAATTTTAGTGTAGACGGAAAAGTAAACGGAATTATCGACGATAAACACATTCCGAAGTTAGATATTTCTATGAAGTCAAATAACGCTTCATTTAAATATCCTGATTTACCTAAAAGTGTTCAAAACATTAATATTGACGCACAAATAAAAAACACTACTGGTAAAACCGAAAATACTTTTGTTACTATTAATGGACTTTCTTTTAAGATTGATCAGGATACTTTTTCTGGAAAAGGAAACATATACAACTTAACTACCAACCCAAAGGTAAATGCTAGCTTAAAAGGTGTTTTAAACCTTGCCAATATTAACAAAGCGTATCCTATTGATTTAGAAAATGAGTTAAGTGGAGTTTTAAAGGCTGATTTACGTACAGAATTCGACATGAAAGCTATTGAAAACAATACTTTAAGTCGTATTAAAAATAACGGAAAAATGGAGGTGAGTGACTTTGTTTTTTCTTCGAAAGATGTTGTAAATCCACTTCATATTAAAAACACAATTGTCAACTTTACACCTGGTACCGTTAGCTTAACTAAGTTTGATGCTACTACTGGAAAAAGTGATTTAAATGCTACTGGAACACTTAAAAACTTACTAGGATTTTTACTTTCCGATAAAAAGTTACGAGGGAACTTCAAGCTAAATTCTAACACTTTTTATGTTAGTGATTTTATGCAAGAAAACCCTGAAGCTGTTGAAAATAAAGAAAGTGACTCTACAAAAGACACACCATCAGAATCTTTAAAAATTCCTGCATTTTTAGACTGTACCGTTTCTGCTAATGCTAAAACAGTACATTATGATAACTTAACCCTACAAAATGTAAGAGGTACTCTTCTTTTAAAAGACGAAAAAGCTATATTACAAAATATGACTGCTGGTATTTTTAATGGTCAAATTGCTTTAAACGGAGAGGTTAACACACAACAAAAGAAACCTACTTTCGATATGAAATTAGGTATTAAATCTTTCGATATAGCACAATCATTTACCAATTTAGATTTACTACAGTCAATAAGTCCAATTGCTGGTGCTATGAATGGTAAATTAAATTCTGACATTGACTTAGCAGGGAGTTTAAATGATGATTTTACTCCTAACTTAGCTTCAGTTTCTGGTAAAGCACTAGCTGAATTATTAACAACTAGTATTAACCCACAAAAAACGAAAGCTTTAAGTTTATTAAATAATAAGTTATCTTTTATGGATTTATCAAAACTAGATTTATCTGATATTAAAACACACCTGTCTTTTAAAGAAGGTAAAGTGGTGGTAAAACCATTTGATTTAAAATATAATGACATTGGTATTACTGTTGGTGGAAGCCATGGATTTGATAAAACAATGAACTATAATGTTACGTTGAATGTTCCTGCTAAATATTTAGGTAATGAAGCACAAGGACTACTTTCAAAATTAAGTGCTAAAGAACAACAAAACATTACTGTTCCTGTTACCGCAAGTATTGCTGGAAACATGACTAATCCTTCTGTAAAAACAGATTTGTCATCATCAGTTACTAAGTTGAGTCAGCAATTAGTTCAGCAACAAAAAGACAAGCTGGTTAACAATGCTATAGGTGGATTATTAGGAAATAAGAAGAAAGATAGTACTAGCACAACCAACAAAAAGGAAGAAACCGTTAAAAAAGTAACGGATGTTTTAGGTGGTTTATTTGGAAAAAAGAAGAAAAAACAACAAAAAGACACTGTTAAATAGTCTTTTGTAACATTTTTTATTTTTCGTAGTCTTACATTATATTAAGAGAACTTTGTAAGTTATTTAACACTTCTTAAATACACTTTACAAAGTTCTTCTTTTATGTTTGTTACCAACAACTAACTGACTATGAAAATTATAACTACATTTTTATTTTTAATATGCTCTTCACTTACTTTTTCTCAAATTACAGGAAAGGTTACCAATACTAAAAACCAACCTATTTCTTTTGTAAGTGTATATTTAGAAAACACTATTACAGGTACCACAACCAATACAAATGGCGACTATGAGTTAGCCTTTAACTCAATAGGACAGCACACTGTAATATTTCAAATGTTAGGTTATAAAACCATTAAAAAAACGGTTGAAATCAACTCTTTTCCTTTTATACTAAATGTTGTTTTGGCTGAAGAAGAGGTCACCTTAGATGAAGTGGTTGTTTCTTCTGAAGAAAACCCTGCTAACAAAATTATTAGAAACGCTATTGCTAATAAAGCTAAAAACACAGATAAGTTTGCTGAGTATACTGCCGATTTTTACTCTCGTGGTTTGTTTAAGGTAAAAGATTTACCGAAGAAGTTTTTAGGACAGGACATTGGTGATATGGGCGGTGGATTGGACTCTACCCGAAGTGGTGTGGTATACCTTTCTGAAACGGTTTCAAAAATCGCTTTCCAAAAAAGACCTAAAAACTTTAAAGAACATATTATAGCTTCAAAAGTTAGCGGACAAGACAACGGTATTAGTTTTAATCAAGCAGAAGAAGTAAACTTTAACTTTTATGAAAATTCTTTTGATTTGGCTGATGTTAAAGTTATTTCTCCTATTGCAAATGGCGCTTTTGGTTATTACAACTATAAACTAACAGGTGTTTTTTATGATAAAAATGGAACACTAATTAACAAAATTCAACTTTTACCAAAACGTAAAAACGATCGGGTTTTTAGTGGATTCATCTATATAGTTGAAGATGATTGGGCTATTTATGGTGCGGATGTTATTGTTACTGGCGCACAAATAAGCTTGCCTATTGTAGATTCTCTACATATCAAACAAAACTATAATTTCTCTGCTAAAAACAAAGCTTGGGTGCCCGTTACACAAACCATAGATTTTAAAGCTGGGTTATTTGGGTTTCATTTTAACGGACGCTTTTCTGCTGCTTATTCTAACTATAATTTTAATCCTAGTTTTACTAAAAACTCTTTTGGTAACGAGGTTCTTTCATTTGCTGAAAATGCTACTGAAAAGGATTCAGTATATTGGAATGAAATTCGCCCTGTAACTTTAACTTCTGAAGAAATATCGGATTACAAATTAAAAGACAGCATAAAAACTATTCGAAAATCGAAGAAATATTTAGATTCGATTGATATAAAAAACAATAAGTTTAAACCGTTGGATATTCTTTCTGGTTACACTTATCAAGACTCTTATAACAAGTGGTCGATAAGCACTTCTTCTCCTATTGAAAATCTTAACTTTAATACGGTACAAGGATGGAACTCTTCTTTAGGTGTTAATTACCGAAAATCACTTAACAAAAAAGGAAAACGTTTTAGTATTGGGGCTTATATTAATTATGGTTTTTCAGAGAAAAAAGTGCGTCCTACAGCCAACTTTAACTATCGTTGGAACAATACTACACGACCTGTTTTAACAATTTCTGGAGGAATTGCCACACCACAATTTAACCCAAAACAGCCTATTTCTAAGTTTTGGAACACAATAAGTTCTATTGGATTTGAAAGAAACTATTTGAAAATTTATGAAAAGGCATTTGCCAAAGCATCCTTTTCTCAAGAAGTAACTAACGGAATACGTATGTTTTCTTCTTTGGAGTTTGCAGATAGAAAACCTTTATTTAATACAACTGATTATATAATATTTCCTCAAGATGATATAGATTACACTTCTAACAATCCGCAAAATCCTGCCGATTTTTCAACAGGTTTTATACCTCATCAAATGTGGACTTTTTCTTTAGGAGCAAATATTAATTTTGGACAAAAATATTTATCATACCCTGATGGAAAATACAACATCCCTAGTCGTAAGTACCCATCACTATACATTGGCTATCAAAAAAACTTCGGATCAGGAAATTCTGAGTGGAATTCTGATGTGTTTTTTTCTCAATTGTATCAACAAATAAATTTAGGCAACTGGGGTGAATTTGCATACAAAGCGAAAGGAGGTATGTTTTTAGAGAAAAAAGACATTCCTTTTATAGATTATGCTCATTTTAACGGAAATCGCTTGTTAATAGCTCCAAAAGACAACTATTTGGACAACTTTTACATGCTACCGTATTATAAGTTAAGTTCTAATGATAAATACGCTGAGCTCCATGGAGAATATAACTTTAAAGGAGCATTATTAAGCAAGGTTCCTTTGTTAAACAAACTCAACTTTCATCTAGTTACTGGAGCAAAAGGGTTATTTACTACGGGTAACAAACCTTATTCTGAATTTGCTATTGGTTTAGATAATGTTGGTATTGGAAAATGGCGTTTTTTACGTGTAGATTTTGCTCGCTCTTACTTTAACGGAAAACATGAAAACAGAGTTGTTTTCGGTATAAAATTGTAGATTTGTTATATGAAAATAAGCATTCTATTTTTCGGCATGGCAACAGATTTAGTTGATAGTTCTTCATTAGAAATTGAACTTCCTAGCAAAAGCACTGTTGCTAACTTTAAAGAATTTCTTTTAGCAGAATTCCCTGAGCTACAAAAAATGAGTTCGTATGCTGTAGCTATTAACGAAAGTTACGCTACAGACGATATACTCATAAAAGAAAATGATATAATCGCAATTATTCCTCCAGTTAGCGGAGGATAATTTATTGCCTTTTGAAAAAACTAAGCTTCAGCCTTTTTTAAGTATTTTCCAACGAAAAATGTTCCGAAAGGTAATATAGAAAGTAAACAAACAATTCCGAAAGCTTTACCGTTCCAGTTTAGCTCATACTTTAACATGATTGCTAACACTATGTATCCTACAAATAACAATCCGTGAGGCATACCCAACATTTTTACATACTCAGGATTTCCTTGTAAATATTTAATTGGAACCGCTATAAAAAGTAATAAAATATAGGATATTCCTTCTAATAAACTTACTAACTTAAAAAAATTAATCATTGAATTTTTACTTAAAAATTGGTTAGCAAAGATACTGAAATATTACGTCCTGCAGCTGAAACTCCAGAAGCAAATTCCTTATAATGTTCATCAAATAAGTTAGACAATTGTGCTTGTAAAGCTATGTTTTTTGTGAACTGGAATTTACCATATAATCCAACAGTCATCCAACTAGGACTTCCGTAGTATTTATCAATATCTTCGGTAGCATTCGCGTTAACAATTGGTGTTTGTTCATGATTATCAATACCTTCAGTTATATTATAATCTGAAATATCTTTTTTCGAATTAAAAACTAAATTAGCACCTCCTTCAAACTTGTTGTTTACATAACTTAAATCAAAACGACCAAATAACGGTGGAATAGACGACATTGGTTCGTTGGTATCATAAGTTTTACCATAGGTATAAGTAACAAACCCAGAAGTATTCCAGTTTCTATGTAGTTTACCTTGATAACTTACTGTAGCACCAGTAACATAGGCTGTTCCTTTATTTACATTAGCAACAATGGCTCCGTCTTCTCCATCATATTCGATAGTTGAGCTTCCATTCAGCTCAAAACTCTCTCTGTAAATGTAGTTATTCAACAAAGTATAATACACATTTGCCCCAACTCTAAATTTTCTATTATTAAAATATTTTTGAGCACCTATTTCAGCATTATATGCATGTTCTGGTTTTAAACTAGTATTTGGTATTGTTACTTTTCCGTTTTTCTCTCTTATCTTTCCTACATCATCAATATTTGGTGATCTAAAACCAGAAGATAATACTGTATTTAACTGCCATGTTTTATTAGGCTTGTATACATACCCTATAGTTGCTGTTAACGATTGATTATCTAACTGAATATCATTTTGAGGAATATCGATAAAAGTTTCGTCCAACCACTTTGCTTTCAATACTGTATTTGTTCCTCTAATTCCTGTGTTTAATGTTGATTTACTATTGATATCTTGACGGTAATCTACATAAAAAGCAGAGCTCAAATAACTACTTCCTCCATCAGGATAACGCGACTGTACTGTAAAATCTCCATCAAAACCAATTATGTTATTATCATTAACTCGTAACGTTTTTCCGTAAGAATTAGATTCCACATCATTGTAAGTAACTTCAATTCCATATCCTAAATTTCTATTTTCTGCTAATGGTATTGTAAAATCTCCATTCAAACTAAAAGCATCCACACTTTCTTTTCTGTAAGACCTATCTAGACTTCCAAACTTTCGTTGAATACGACTTTCTTTTATATTTTGATAAGCTAAAGTAATGGTTCCATTATCCATCCACTTTTTCTTTGGATTGATAATTAACTGCGGAGAAATCAACAAACGTTCTTGAGGTCCGTAATACCATTCAGCAAATTTTAAACTTCCATTTTTCAATTCATTTAACTTATCAAAACGAGGTATATCGGATGACGTTGAATATTGAATATTTAATTTAAAATCTGTATTTTTTGAAAAAGGCACATAAAATTTTTGCAATACATCTGTTTGACTGTAACCTGTGTTTCTTTGTAAGTTTTGGTCAGAGTTAGCAACTGGTCTATCACTATAAAAAGTATTCGTATTATTAGAATAAAAAGGAACTTTTCCCCAATCATCAAATCCATGAGAACGCTTTTCTCCCATCTTTAAGTCTCCAAAATTACTATGAGCTATACTTGTAAAAGATGCCCATTTTTTAAATCTTAATTCGGCAGAAACCACATTGGTTACTTCATTATTTGCTGAACTATATCGTAAAAATGTATTTCCTTTAATTTCACTTCCTTTTTCTGATAACTTAGGGGTTTTGGTATAATAGTGAATAACCCCACCTAATGCATCAGAACCATAAATTACTGACGACGGACCAAAAACAACTTCTGTTCTGTCTAATAAATTTGGAGCTACTGTTATTGAGTTTTGTAAGTGTCCTTTTCGATAAATTGCATTGTTCATACGAACACCATCAACTACCAAAAGAACTCGGTTACTTTCCATTCCTCGTAAAACAGGACTTCCTCCTCCAAACTGTGATTTCTGAACTTTTATTCCTGGAACACTCGCTAATAAATCTGCTGATGTTTGTGGTGATAATTTCTCTATTTCCTTTGAAGATACCACCGCTATTTGTTCTGCTATCCGGTTAGTTTTTTCTCTGTTTTTAAAAACCGAAACAACTACTTCATCTAACTGCTCTGAATTTTTAGATAAATAAACATGATAGTTATTTCTTTTTATTACTGATTTTTTTTCTTGATACTGTGCATATGATACATGGGTAAACGTAAGCAACTCATTTTTCTTAAAGTCAGAAATATCAATTTTTCCTAATTCATCACTTACCGCCGACGTTGATTTACTTTTATTAAAAACAGCAACAGCCTCTACAGGTTTACCTGTTTCAGCATCAATAACAGTAATGGTTTGAGAAAAAATTGTGGTAACAAATAGTAAAAAAAATACAGTAATTCTGTGTTTCATATTAATTAAATACGGTTTCTAAAACATCTAATGATTTAGGCTTTCTAAATCCCTCCAAATGTAATTCATAATACTGAACTATAATTCGGAGAATAATTTGTCTTTCTTTTTTTGAATAAGAAATTGAATTAATCGCATCAAAATTTATGCCTAACAAGCTTTTAAATAGCATTATTTCTTTTCCTGAAATCGTTAATTTTTCATATTCGGTATCAGTAAAACTTCCTTCTAATAAGTTAAATGCTGTTCTATCAATATTGTTAGTATCTGGATAGAAGCCTAAATATCTAGATAAATTTAATAAAAACAGTAAGTGAAAGTTTGCAACTTCATCGTGCGTATCTAACCAAATTAAAGATGTTTCAATATAACTGTATAAAGAACTATTTTCTTCCTCTTCTTGTAAAATGTATGATAACACTTCTGATAAAAACAGTACAATTGATTGTTTTACTATAGAAGTATAAATGGTTTCATACGGATTAATCACTTGCACTTCTTTAATAGAATGCAATGAGCTTTTATTGCTGTGATTTGCAGTAAGATTTAATTGTGTTAATGGTTGAAAGTGTGCAGGCTTTAACTTTCCTTTTTTTGATTTTAGCACTCCTTTTATCATGTACGATTTTACTCCTTCTTGTAAAGTAAAACATTTTACAACCAAACTAGTATCTCCATATTTAAGAGAGCTTAAAACAATGGCTTTTGTAGTAATTACTGCCATTTAACCAAGTTTAACTATTAAAATCATTAATCAAAGATATACCAATAATATCAACAAAAATAGTACATTCGTGCAAAATTGATTCCTTTAGCATGGCAACAGAGATAGAACGAAAATTCTTGGTAAAATCTACTGAATTTAAACAAGAAGCTTTTCAAAGAAACCATATAAAACAAGGTTTTTTAAATTCAGATAAAGAAAGAGTTGTACGAGTTCGTTTAAAAGACGATACTGGTTTTTTAACCATCAAAGGGCCATCAAATGCTAATGGAACTACTCGATTTGAATGGGAAAAAGAAATTGACAAAAAAGAAGCTGAAAGTCTTTTTGACTTATGTGAAAAAGGTAGTATTGAAAAGTATAGATATTTAGTAAAAATTGACAATCATACTTTTGAAGTAGATGAGTTTTTAGGAGACAATAGTGGATTGCTTATTGCTGAAGTTGAATTAGAGAACGAAAATGAAAGTTTTACAAAACCTGAATGGTTAGGTAAAGAGGTTACTGGAATTACCAAATACTACAACTCCAACTTAAGTAAGTTACCCTATAATAAATGGTAAAAAGCTGTTTGAAAAATTTTCCAAACAGCTTTTACTTTCTTAATAAAACTCTTTTCTTATTTTTTTATAACACTAAGAGTTTTTACTTGTTTTCCTGATTGCACCTTTAATAAATACATTCCTTGTTTCTTTAGTATACTATCATCAATTAGTATAAATGTGGAAGGGGATTGAATCTCTTTACTATGTATAAGTCTTCCCTGTAAATCATACACTTTTAATCGTATGGCTTCATCTTTTGAAACACTAGAAATATCAATTTTTGTTTGTGTCACAAAAGGATTAGGTATTGCAGAGATGACTCCACTATTATTTGACTTTTCATCATTAGGTCCTACAACTCCACTTCTTGTCACTGTTGTAATTGATGAATTCGCCGTTTTATTATAAGCATAATCTGTCAGTGTATAAGATTGTCCATCGTTTGCTACTGAAACATGGAACCATCCATAATGTGTATTTCCATCTATATTAAAAGTAAACCCTATAAAACCTGTTTTTCCATTCCAAGGTGTATAATCGGATGAACTAACTGTATAAGGATAAGAATTTGCTACAAAATTACTTGGCGCTCCAACAGAAGCACCTTCCGCTAAATAAGACACATTACTAGTTGTTCCTTCACAAACAATATTTTTATTGTAGGTTTCTAATCGTACAGAATTATTAGTATACCAAGCTCCATAATCTGCATCGTCTCCTACTTCAATTCTAAAAAACTTCCAAGGGTCACTTGAGGTTACCGTTAGGTCATCTATATCAACATATACAATATCATCATTTGTACTACACGGCTCACAAGAACCTCCACAGTCAACCCCTGTTTCATCTCCATTCTGAATTCCATCATTACAGTTCCCATCACCAATAACAACCTTATAATCCTCTACTTCTCCATAACTAAACGATTCACAAGACGTAGGTATACCGTTATATTTCATAGACACTCTCATTCTAGTATCTCCTAAAATTGCTGAACTAGGCACAGTAAATTGCCCTGTAACTGAAGTATCTTTTGACGCTGCTTTACTCCAAACTTGCTCACCTGCATCTATAAAATCTCCGTCTTGATTATAATCAATCCAAACACTATATCCTTCAGAATAAACAGTACTACTCCAGCTTGGTGTTATGGTTATTGTATAATCTCCTCCTTTTGATAAGTTAGTTGATACTGTAGGTGTATAATCTTCATATCCGCCACTTGATCCTGACGAACTATTACTAATGCTATTTAATTCAACTTTACTAATGAATTCATCGTTTACATTCTTTCCGTTAGAATCACAATATATTACTGCACAAGGCTCACAAGAACCACCACAATCTACACCAGTTTCATCTCCATTTTGAATTCCATCACTACAAGTAGCTCCAGTATTCCCATCCCATACCTTACTTCCAGCTTTGATTCCTCCAAAAGGTTCTGTACTATATGCATAATCTAGTAACGTGTATGATGTTCCATCATTGTTAACACTAACTCTGAACCAACCGTAATTAGTTTTTCCTGGGTATAATTCTAATTGAAAACCTATATATGCAGTTTTTCCATCCCAAGACATGTAACTACCATTCCTAATTACATGTAAATTAGGATATTCATCTCCGTCAACCCATGAACTTTGCTCATCAATTACTGTATTTAACTCAACAGCTTTTACATTTCTAGTTCCTGATTGACATACCAGTGCTTTTTTATACGTTTCTAACATCAATGAATTATTCTCATAAAAAGTTCCAAACCAACTACTACTAGCGCCATCTATTGCAAAAAACGTCCATGTGTTTCCTGAATTAGCTATGTAATCTTGGTTATCAAAATACACCACTTTATAAGGATCATAAAAAGAAAAATCAAACGTTACTTTACTAGAGTTCAAAGAGGATGTTCCTCCAGAAATTGCAGCATCTTTAAACGTAATAGAACCAGTCGTATTATTTGATTTAGAATGATTTGTTACTTGTCCTATAAATTTTACACTTAATGTTTTATTATTAAGTACAGTTACTTGAGCTGACAACCCTTGAGGAAGATTAGCATCAAAATGAGTTCCAGAAGTTAAACTTCCTGAAGAAACTGAGAAAGTAGCTCCTTCAATAGATATGTTTTTGGTCTCATCAACTATTGAACCATCATTTGATAATGCTTCTTCTACCGTAGTAGAGTCTACTATTAGAGATGCTCCATTTAAATTTACTCCTGTAGCCGTTAGGTTTGCAGGTTGCCACAAAGGTTTACGGGCTGGATGCTGTAATGCTATAAGCATTCTATCAATTTGTCCTTGTGTAAACATTTTTCCACAACCAGCGGCAGCATCGTACCCCATGTAGTTTTCATAGTTAATTAAATTTCCACAATCACTTGCTCCAACCGTACACCCATCATCTCCTGAATTAGAATCTTCTTTTGGAGTATCATCCACATAATCTCCATTTGGGTCATTACACCCACCTTCAAACGTATGAATCAAGTTTAACCAATGACCAAACTCATGCGTTAATACCGAAGCAAATTCTTTATCTGTATTACCATGAATATATCGTCCGTTATAAACTACTCTTGCTGTGTTATTATCAGACATCGCTGTATTAGGGTACCAAGCAACACCAGAATTTGTTCCACTTCCATCTGCATATAAATCTCCCATAATGTATACATTCATATACTTATAGTTATCCCAAGCGTCTGCAGCTATTTGATCGTCATAACCACCTCCATTTCCATATCCTGATTTTTCTGGGTGAAATACCACACCGTTAGTACTCCCCCCGTTAGGATCTATTTTTGCCAAAGCAAATCTAATACTAAGAGTACCTCTTCTTCCTGAAAAAACAGGATCTACTGTATTAAAGTCATCGTTAAGTCCGTTAAAATCTTCATTTAATTTGTCTAACGCAACTTTTATTTTATCATACGTTACAGTTTTCCCATGTTGAACATCTCCATAAACATGTACAACTACAGGAATGGTATAAGTTTCTCCAACTTTATTAAAAAGTGAAGTTTGTTTTTTTCTAACTACATTTTTTGTGTAGCTGTTGAATTTATCAAACTCTTTTTTTGATTCGGGGTATTTTAAAAATACCTTTTGATTTTCACTTGTAACCTTACAGTCTTGAGCTAACGCAGTCTCAACACAGAAAAACAACAAAAAGAAGAAGGGTAACAAAATGTTCTTTTGTTTCATAATTGATTGATTTTTTAAATTACTAAAAACAAACCTACAGTTATAAATCAAATCAATTTGATACAATACTAACCAATGCCAGTAAAAAATTATCTATTGGCTTTTTTTTAACTTTAATTTTACGGCTATTTTATTTTTTTACCATATAAGAAGTGTTAGCTAATTGAGAAAATAGCTAAAAAATGGCTTAAACTACCCAACAATACAAAAACATGGAAGGTTGCATGACTATATTTTAATTTTTTAAGGGAATAGAAAATAGCTCCAACGGTATAAAAAACTCCTCCAAGAAAAAGATACAACAGTCCTTTATCTGATAAATTTTCCATTAAAGGTTTTATTACAAAAACAACTTGCCATCCCATTAATAAATACAACACAGTTGATAGTTTATCAAATCGTCCTGTAAAAAACAACTTTAATACAACTCCGGTAATGGCAAATAACCAAACAAAAATAAACATATACCAACCTAATTTTGATGGTAATACAACTAAACAAAATGGAGTATATGTTCCAGCAATTAATACATAAATAGCTGCGTGATCAAAAATATTAAGTCTCCTCCTAAGCTTAGGTCTTTTTGCAGCATGATAAAAAGTAGATGCTGCATATAAAATTACTAAACTCAGTCCGTAAATACAGAAACTAGCAGCTTTCCAAAAGTTATGATAACTTAGTGATTTATGTACAAGAAAGGGAAGAGCCACTATACTAAGTAGCAAACCAAACCCGTGAGTAAGGATGTTTAATCTTTCTTCTTTTTCGTTATAATGGTGATTTAAATTCTCGCTCATTGTTAGGTCGATTGGTATCTTTCATATACAACTCATCATTTATCAATTCATTGTATATCACATTGTATGTTTCTTCTTTAAGTTTTTTCTTATCCTTAGCTTCTAAGTTATCTGTTTCAATAAATGCACACTGTTTTACTCTAAGTGTTCCTGGAGATCCTTTTAAAAAATCCCAAGAAAACAGACGTTTTCCATCATAATACACTTGAGGAACAATCGGTATTTGGTGCTCGATAGCTAAGCTAAATGCTCCGTTTTTAAACGGTGCTAAAACAATGTTTTCAGCAGGTACTAATCCTTCAGGAAAAATAGCAACACTTGTTCCATTCTTTAACCTACTATGAGCTTCTTCATATACTCTTTTTCGGCTTTCTAAATCACTTCTATCAACTACAATAACTACTTTTTTGTAAAAGAAACCAAAAATTGGAAATTTTGCTAACTCTTTCTTCCCAACGAAAACTATTGGGTTTTTACTCATAGCTATTAGAATCCATGGATCTATAAATGACGCATGGTTTGCACAAAACATATAACTTTTATTTCGATCAATTTCTTGCTCTTTTTCAACTTTTAATCGGAATCCCATTCCATAGATTAAAAAATAAGCCCATGCTCTTACCACCTTCCAAAAAACTGGGTAATATTTTTCATCTGAAGTTAAAACCAGCATAAAAGGTGCCATTATTAGTATTGAAACTACAATTAGTGTGTAAAACCAAACACGCCAAATAAAACGAATAGGAAAAAATATATACTTCAATTCTTTTAAATTATAATCAACTAACTAACCTTATACTTCTTTTATCAAAAAAGTTTAGTATTAAGGTTCCCCTAATATGCGAATGTAGTAATTTCTTTTGTTTGATAAATTTTAAGCTTATTTTTGCTCACTTAAGCAAGCACTTATTTAAAAACATTTCAAAACAGACTTATGTCAAGAATTTTAACAGGAGTACAAAGTACAGGAACCCCACATTTAGGGAATTTATTAGGAGCAATTTTACCTGCAATTGAAATGGCAAATGATTCTAAAAACGAATCGTTTATTTTTATTGCCGACATGCATTCTTTAACACAGATTAAAGACGGAAACGAATTGCGAGAAAACACCTATAGTGTTGCGGCTACTTGGCTTGCCTGTGGTATTGACATTAACAAAACAGTATTTTACCGCCAAAGTGATATTCCTGAAGTTACTGAATTAACTTGGTATTTAAGCTGTTTCTTTCCATACCAACGTTTAACATTAGCACATGGTTTTAAGGACAAAGCTGATCGTTTAGCTGATGTAAATGCTGGATTATTTACCTATCCTATGTTAATGGCAGCTGACATTTTATTGTACGATGCTGAAGTTGTTCCCGTAGGAAAAGATCAGTTACAGCATTTAGAAATGACACGCGACGTTGCTAACAGGTTTAACAATATTGTTGGTGAAACCTTGGTTCCACCTCAAGCAAAGATAAATGAAGACACGAAATTAGTTCCTGGAACTGATGGTGAAAAAATGAGTAAATCACGAAATAATTTCATCAATATTTTCCTACCAGACAAGAAGTTACGTAAGCAAGTTATGGGAATTCAAACAGACAGTAAAGCTCTAGAAGATCCAAAAGATCCAGATACTGATAATGTTTTCGCTTTGTATAAATTATTAGCTTCTGAAGAGCAAATAGCTGAAATGCGTACTAATTATGAAAATGGAGGTTATGGCTACGGACATGCAAAACAAGCTTTATATGAATTGATTATTGATAAATTTTCTGATGTACGCGCTAAGTATAATCACTATATGGAAAACCGCCATGAAATTGATGAAGCTTTAGCTGTAGGTGCAGAAAAAGCTCGTTCAATTGCCAAAGATGTGCTACAAAGAGTTAGAGAAAAAATAGGATACTAATAATTTATACCACCTAATAAATAAGTCATTTTATCCTTAAAAAATCAGGAGTATATCCCTATGAAAAACAGGGAATAGGTAACCTTTGTTAGTTGTGTTTTTTGATAGTTTTACACTACTATTAACATCAAACTAACATATTATGCCACATTATGCACAAGGAACGACAGGATGGACAAAATTGAAAGGCTATCAAGCTTTATGGGATCCTAAAATTGATTTGGGTAAGTTTTACTTTACAACATTTCAGGGGAAAAGACAAGAAACTCCATATATGACAGCAGATAATTTTGCTAGAGTAATTGATATTCTAAGAAATGAAACTCCAGTATATGGAAACGCAACTACTGGCTCTGTAACCACGCAAGGAGAACTTGTTGGTGAGGAGGAGAGCTAGGAGGTTCAAATATCATAATTAACTAAACCCAGAATAAATATATTCTGGGTTTTTTATGCTTATTTTCATAAATTCACAACATGAAAAAATTATTAATTTTAGTATTCTTAGGAATCGTTGCCTGTAGTACTCCAAAAGAAAAAACACAAATAGTAGAAGCTTCATGCGGTCAATGTAAGTTTGGCTTAGATAGCCAACATGGGTGTGATTTAGCTGTAAAAGTAGATGGGCAAGCCTATTTTATTGATGGTGCACACATTGATGATTATGGTGATGCCCATGATAAAAATATCGGTTTTTGCAATGTTGTTAGAAAGGCAGAAGTTACTGGAAAAGTTGAAAACGGAAGATTTAAAGCTACCTCTTTTAAAATAATTGAAGAATAATATTTAGACTTTCATAAACAAAGTTTCTAGATAAAAATTAAAAAAAACCGAAGTAAGTTAACTTCGGTTTTTTATTACTTCAAAAATATTTTCATTTTTATAATAACCTACCCTTTCTATCTTATCAAAACAGCACTCCAACAGAATTAAATCACTGATTTCATGAACATTTACAATAAAAACAGTATTTTTAAACTCATTAAAATTCTTTCGCGAGAAAAATAGACATAAACCTTGAGTGTCTATAAAATGTTCAGGGATTTAATCAAATTAATTAAATCGTTATTATTATGAAAAAACAAATTTTAAATCTAGGAAAAAGATTAAACAGAAAAGATCAACAAGAAATTAAAGGAGGAAGACCATTTATGGATTGTGATGACTTTTGTAGTTCTAGTTGGAGAGATAGAAATTATTACATTCAAGATCAAATGGAAAAGTATGGTTTAGATTGGTCTCACTGTGTTTGTTAGTATCGAAATATATTAATATAAAAAACGCCTGAAAATATTTTTCAGGCGTTTACATTTTTATCTACACTCCAACTATGGCGCTGGATTCGGGATAACTTTGTGCACCGCTTCTATCTCTTCTAAAATAGCATCAGACAATTCAATATTAATAGAATTAATATTCTCTTTTAACTGACTCATTTTCGTAGCTCCAATAATATTGCTCGTTACAAAAGGTAATTGATTGATATATGCCAATGATAGTTCAGTTAATGTTAATCCGTGCTTATTTGCTATTTTTTGATACTCTAAAACCGCTTTTTCTGATCCTTCATTTTTATATCGCGCGATAAAACGTGGAAATAAAGTTCCTCTTGCTCCTTCTGGAGTTTTTCCATCAATATATTTTCCTGTTAATACTCCTTGTGCTAATGGAGAATAAGCTAACAAACCAATATTTTCTCTCATAGAAACCTCAGACATTCCTACTTCATACCCTCTATGAATTAATGAGTATGAGTTTTGAATTGTCACCATTCTTGGTAAACTATGTTGTTCTGCAGTTTGTAAATACTTCATCGTTCCCCAAGGTGTTTCGTTAGACAAACCAACGTGTTTAATCTTTCCTTGTTTCACAAAATCATTCAGCGTTTCTAAAATTTCTAAATGCTTTTCAGCTTCTTCTGCAGAGGTTTTATACGGATAATCACGTACTCCAAAACAGTTAACCCCACGATCTGGCCAATGTAGTTGGTATAAGTCGATATAATCGGTTTGTAAGCGTTTTAAGCTACCTTCAATTGCTTCACTTATATTCTTTCTGTTGAAACCACCTGTTCTAATATGAGCTGTGTAATCACCTCCTCCTGCGATTTTAGAAGCCAACACTACTTTTTCTCTGTTTCCTGTTTTTTTAAACCAAGAACCTATAATTTTTTCCGTGGCTCCATATGTTTCTGGAGTCGCAGGTACAGAATATAATTCTGCAGTATCAAAAAAGTTTACCCCTTGTTCTAAGGCATAATCCATTTGTTCATGACCTTCTGCTTCCGTATTCTGTCGACCCCATGTCATGGTTCCTAAACAAATTTTTGAAACTTTTATATCTGTAGTTGGTAAGGTTGTATATTTCATAAATTAATCATCATTTGTTACTCTTGTAAAAATACAAGGTTTTTAGAATTTCTACTTCTTAAAGTTTACATAAAAGAAATCCCGCAGTAAGCGGGATTAAATAATCATTTAACAGGTTTTTATCTTATTAAAAACTCAGTCAAGGTTCTTTTCTTTAATTTTCTTGTTAATGCTATTATTGCTATTGACAGAACTAAAAAGTAACCCAATAAAACCTTAATAGTTCCAAATTGAGCTAGCCCTAAAACCAAACCGCTTAAGCCTTGTCTACCTCCTACAATCTCGTACTGATAACCTTTCTCAATTTCTCTAGCTAAATAGAATATCCATAAAAATATTCCTGTGGAAAATAATATAGCAAAAATTTGAGGCTTTACATATTTAATTACTTTTGGTTTCTCTTTAGAATAACTAAACTTAGATAACTTTTCTCTTAAATAAAGAAAAACCTGACTCTTAACCTCTTTATTATTTATAATGATTTCCTCTTCAGAATTACCTCCATAAAAAACAGTTATTGTACTTGATTTTTCTGGATTTTCTATACTTTTAATATATGAGAAAGGAATACTAAAAACATCTTCTGGAATGTCTCCTTTTTCAAAACCTGAAATTAGTTCAGACTTTATATGTTTTTTGATTTTTCCTACATAAAGAGACTCTTCTGTAGCAACAATAAAATCATTATCGTTATAAAACCAATATTTCATTCTATCTTCTTTTTCTACTAGTAATTTTCTTATTTTAAAATTGCTTCAATTCCTGGTAAGGTTTGCCCTTCCAACATTTCTAACATCGCTCCTCCACCTGTAGATACATAGCTTACTTTATCAGCAAATCCAAATTGCTTTACAGCAGCAACTGAGTCACCTCCTCCTACTAACGAGAATGCTCCATTTTTAGTAGCTTCTGCGATTGCATTTCCTAAACCAATGGTTCCTTCTGCAAACTTTTCCATTTCAAAAACACCTAAAGGACCATTCCATAAAATAGTCTTTGACTTTGCAATAACTTCAGCAAATTTTTCAACGGTTTTAGGTCCGCAGTCTAATCCCATCCATCCATCTGGAATTTCATTAGTATCTACTACTTGTGTATTTGCATCGTTTGAAAAAGCATCTGCAATAACTGCATCTACTGGTAAGTGAATTTCTGTATTGTTTTCTTTCGCTTTAGCTAATATTTCTAATGCTAACTCTAATTTATCTTCTTCAACTAGTGAATTTCCAATTTTTCCTCCTAGAGCTTTGATAAACGTAAACGTCATTCCTCCACCAACGATGATATGATCTACTTTTTCAATAATATTTTCAATCACTCCAATTTTAGACGACACTTTTGCTCCTCCTAAAATCGCAGTTACTGGTTTTTCTGAGTTGTTTAATACTTTATCAATGCTTTCAATCTCTGTTGCTAATAAGTTTCCGAAGCATTTATTTTCTGGAAAAAATTGCGCAATAATAGCAGTAGAAGCATGGGCTCTGTGTGCTGTACCAAAAGCATCATTTACATAAACATCGCCCCATTTAGACAATTGTTCAGCGAAAGCAACATCACCTGCTTTTTCTTCTGGGTAAAAACGTAAGTTTTCTAATAATAAAACCTCACCGCTTTTTAAGTTTGTAACCATATCTTCAACAGTTGAACCAATACAGTCATCTACAAACTTAACTTGTACACCTAAAACTTCTGTTACTTTACTAACAATATGACGTAACGAAAATTGATCTTCTTTTCCTTTTGGACGCCCTAAGTGAGACATTAAAACACAGCTACCACCATCTTCTAATATTTTTATAATAGTTGGTTTTGCTGCTTGAATTCTTGTATCGTCAGTTACTTCAAAAGTATCGTTTAAAGGCACATTAAAATCTACTCGGATTAATGCTTTTTTATTTTCAAAATTGAAATCGTTCAATGTTTTCATCACTTAAATCTAGTTGATTGTTATTTTTAAAAATTGTTTCTTGTTTTTTCTTTGACCGTATAAAATTAACTCATTATCTGAAACTTGTTCAATAAATCTACAATTAAATGATGTTTCTTCATCTTTATTTGATAATAAGGATTTGTATATAAAATCTCCATTGGGATTCAACTTAACAATATATAAATTCGTGTTATTTTTAGTTGCGTTCCATAAAAAACTTTCTCTAAATTTAATTCTCCCTCCAGATAATTCTCCCATCTTTTTATGAGCATTTAAAATTAAATACTTATCATTATTATACTGTGCTGTTCCAAACGACATTAATGGATCTGAAAAATAACTTGATGTTTGAGCCTTGTTAATATTTCTAGCCCAAACTAGTTTTCCTCCTCTATCTAGCTTTATAACAATTATATCATCAAAATTATATGAAATACTTCTATACCCTCCAAATTGGTTGTGTACATATGTTGCTCTTAAAAAAAACTCTTCAGCAGTAATAATCATTCCTCCATCTTCTGAATGAGAAATATCTTTAAACTTAACATTTCTTAATTCTCTATCCTTAGACTCACCATATTTATCCTTCAAAAACTGCTCTGTAAAAGGCGAAAAAGTTGAGTTTTCAACATCAATATTCTTTGTGTTTAAAATAAATGAGCACACTCCTTTAAATCTATTTTCATTTATATCAGAATAAAAACCAATACAGCTCAATTTATTTTCCTGTGTTAAGTCTAACTCTAAACTCGCTACAAAATGGTCTTCAACAGAAATTTTTGTCGATGATACGTTATTTTCTACAACTTTAAATAATTCGTAATGATAATTCCTCCCTTTTTCCTTCTTCTTTTTTGGATACACCTTTCCTAAAATAAATACTTCTCCATTATCTGAAACCTTCACTTCTTGAAGTTTAAATCTTTTGTCTTTATATGGTAACTCAAACTCTTTCTCCCACAACTTATTAAAGCTTTCATCAAAAACCTTAATGCTGTGATGTTCATTTTTTTTATCGGAAGAATCAATATTAAAAACGTTATAATTTCCTGATTTCGAGAATGACATATTTCCTCTAAAATTCCTATCTATTTTTGAAGCTGAAAAAACAGACTCCAAGAATGAGGGATATCTATCAAGAGTGACCTCAAAAATTTTCTTTTTGGAAAACTCAAGCTTATCTTTAAGTGAAGTATATAGAAAAGCCTCTATTTTATTTTCTCTATTATTTTTATAATACTCTACAAACCCTAATCTCTCCTGTTTAAAAAAACCTCCAGGTATTCTATGCTTTCTTTCAATTTTGTGCTCAAAAGAGTTAATCTTATTAAACTTACTATCAAAAACATCTATCAACAAACTTCTTTCAGACTCTAAAGTTCTTATGGTATATAAGTTATTTAACTCATCTTTATAAATAGTGTTTAGAATACTTGTTTTTCTTTCTTTAAAAACTCCACTCTTATCAAGAGAAACACTCATTAAATCTTCTTGAGAGCTTAATCTTAAAGTAAAAATGGTAAAAAAACATAGCAATATACTTTTCTTCATATTATTTAATTTATTATTTTGAGCTGCCGAAAATACTATATTTTAGCTTTATTTTTAATCTCTTTACAGTTAAATAATGAACCTTGCTTCCATAAAAATAACCTCTGAAAAACTCAACTTACAAGAATGTTACGATTTTGTAGCTGATCCTTCTTGTGGTGGAATTGCTGTTTTTGTGGGTACTGTAAGAAATGCTACTCAAAACAAAGAGGTTACCCAACTTGATTTTTCTACTTACAAGCCTATGGCAATTAAAGAAATGCAAAAAATTGCAGATGCTGCCTTAGAAAAATTTGGAGTCACAAAGATTGCCATTCATCACGCTGAAGGTTTGTTAACTATTGGTGATATCCCTGTAATTATTACGGTTTCTTCTCCACACAGAAAAGCTGCTTTTGAAGCTTGCCAGTATGCTATTGACACCTTAAAAGAAACAGTTCCTATTTGGAAAAAAGAATTTTTTAAAGATGGTGAGGTTTGGGTAAATGCGCATCCTTAAAATACTATATTTGAAATGAAGTCATTTCTAACAACGTAAAATGAATATGAGGAGTTTTACATTGGGGCATTAGCTCAGTTGGCTAGAGCGTTTGACTGGCAGTCAAAAGGTCATCGGTTCGACTCCGATATGCTCCACTATTTTTAAAATCATGATTGAATTTACTACGGCTACTGATCAAACAGATTTGCTTCAAATATTGGATTTGCAACAGCAAAACTTACCTGAAAAGTTATCAGAAACAGATAAAAAAGAACAAGGTTTTGTTACCGTTCGTCATGATTTAGAAATACTACAAAAAATGAATGATGTGCATCCGCATATCATTGCTAAGAATGATAATAAAATAATTGGTTATGCTTTATCAATGTCTAAAAACTTTAGAAATGACATTCCAATTTTAATTTCTATGTTTGACGAAATAGATACAACTTCAAAAGGTGCCAAACCGTATATTTTAATGGGGCAAGTATGTATAGACAAAAACTTTCGTGGAAAAGGTATTTTTAGAGGGTTATATACTAAAATGAAAGAGGAATTCACTGGAATATACCATTCTATTATTACTGAAGTAGATGAAGAAAACACTCGTTCAATGAATGCGCACAAAGCCATTGGTTTTAAAACTTTAAAAACCTACAGAAGTAATAATCATAACTGGGAAATTATTTATTTAAATATTTAATACGGTAAATCGGTAGGTTCAACAAAATTGACTGCTGGATCGTACAATTCTGTTAATAGATTCTTTACTTCTGTCATAAACTCCTCTAATTTTTCTTCTGTAATAGCATTATCAGGCTTTCGGTAATTAGATGAAAAGTTCATTTGTAAAAAACCACTTTTTAAATTTTTAAACGAGATTATTCCTGCTTCTAGTGGCTTTTCAAAATTAAATTGTGTGTATTGAGTGTATAAAAACGCATACAACATTACCTGAATCGCTTTATGATACTTTAAATCGCGTATGGTTTCAAAATCGAGTACTTTTAAGTTTGTACTATCCACCATTCCTGTTTTATAGTCGATAATTCTAGTAACACCATTAAGCTCATCAATTCGATCGACAATTCCTTTTATTTTTATCGGAAAATTAATTCCTTCAACCATAATTTCTGAAGATAATTCTTGCTCAGTAGCTACTACCTTCAGTTGGTTATTTTCGTCTTTTAAGAGTTGTTTTTCTTTAGCTAAAAAGTTCTCTACAAAACGATTCGCAACTTCAAAAATTAATCGATTCTTTCCTGTGGTTAAATCTCCATTTTTAAAATGTTTTGAGAAATAAAAGCTTACGAGTTCTTTTGTTTTTTTCTGCATATTCTCAACATCTCCTACTTGCAGAAATTTACCTTCAAAGGGTTTATATAATTCTTCCAAGGTATCATGCACAACAGTTCCCATAGTATTTGCAGCAACCGTTTCTTCAACGTCATCTAGTTCATTAATTTTTAAAATTTTCTGCTTATAAAAAGCAATCGGATTGTACAAGTAATTGGTTAGTGCTGATGGAGAAATTCCTTTTTGAGCTAATTCTTGTAAGCGTTCTAGTACTTTTTCATCTTTTTGAATTTCTTTTAACTGCACAGGTGATGTTACTACTTTCGGACTTATAATTTTTTCTGTAATATCATCTCGCATCATTTCTAACTGCGTTACAAAACGGCTTTTCTCTCCACTTCCAAACACATCATGCTCTGTATTATACAAAATGTAAATGTTTTTTGCACGTTGTAGTAATCTAAAAAAGTGGTACGAGAAAAGTGCATCTTTTTCTCTATAGGTTGGCAATCCAAACTCTATTTTTACATCAAAAGGAATAAAAGTGTTTTGCTGTTGGTTGGCTGGTAAAATTCCTTCATTTACTGAAGTTATGATTACATTTTCAAAATCTAACACACGTGTTTCTAACACTCCCATTAACTGCAATCCCTGTAACGGTTCTCCTTGAAATGATAAACTTTCTGACTGGATTAATTGTCTAAAAAATTGATGCAAGGTTTTTAAGTCTTGTACGTAACCAAATTCATTATGTAAATTTTGTAACTGAGTAAATGCGGTATAGAAACGGAATAAATATTCTTTTTCCAGTTCATTCGTATTCTCTTTTAGTAAATTAATCAACTCAATTATTCTGTTTAAAAACTCGCTAATCGATGAAAACGGATTGAAAATACTCTTTATAGTTTTCTTTATTTCTTCACTTACAGGGGATAAAAATGTAATTATTTCTTCTTGGCTTACAAATGTGTTATTTTCTTTGGCTACAGCTTCTGAAATTACGTCTGCAATATTCTTTTCTTCATTTATTTGTAGCAGCGTATAAATTGTTGCGTCTTTTACTAATCTAACCACATCTTTGTGATAAAAAAGATTTTCTTCCTTCTTTTCTAACTTTTCTTGATTAGTAAACAGATGAAAGATTGCAAAAACTAAACTTGTTGTAGGAATATCTTTTAGCGGATATCCCATTGTAATATTTACCGCATTTACGGTCGCTGGTAATGAATTTAAGGTAATTGGTAACAGCGTTTCATCTGCCAACACTAATGCTGTATTGTTATAATTAGGAAGTTTGGCTAAAATTTCACCTGCATATTTTATCTGTGTAATGTTTTTAGAGGCTCCAATCACTTCAATATGTTTCTCTTCTGAAAAGTACTCTTTAATGGTTTGAATTGGATGTTGTTGATAGTATTTCCAGCGAGTTTTGTACTTTCTTAAAAAGCTTCCTGCTTGGTGTTGACTCTCATAAAACGTTCTATCAATATCCCAATAGGCTTCTGCATTTCCGTTTAATAAGAATTGTTCAAACAAGAATTCTTCCGCAGCATTTAAAGCATTAAATCCTATAAAAAAGTACTTTTTTTTCTGGTTTTCACTAATAAAGTTTGCTGCTTTTTTGGTTGCTTCTCTATACAAAACTCCTTGATATCCGATATTATTTTCAAGTAAAAACTGGTAAAAAGCATCGTAATATTTGTTCAACTTTTCCATGAAAGCAAAATGATCTTTCATCAATTCAGTTTCTTTAAACTCTCCTTTTACCGACCATTTTCGTAAGCGGTGTATATCACGTAAATACACAAAGATTTCTCGTGTGTTAATTAAATGCTGATCAATTTCATTAAAGTCTTGCAATACGGTAAATGCCCAAGATGAAAACACATCAAATGAATCTGGCTTTTCTTCTTGTTTTTTATAGATTGTATAAAAATGGAAAAGTAACTGAACGGAATCTACCTTTTTCATTTCTGAAATTTCTTCAACGAAATCTCCAATATTTATAATTTCTGGTAAGAAGCCTGCAGAAATTTTATTTTTAAACGTTTCTTTTACAAAAACTCCCGCCCTTTGTGAAGGCAGTACAAACACAACGTTCTCAAACGATTTGGTGTTTTGTAAAATAGTATCTAACGTTTCTGAAATAAAAGACTGCATTTTTTATAAAATGGTTTTAGCTTGAATCGAAAGTACAATTTTTATCCTATTTTTGAGAGTACAAATAGCCTATATTCATGAACACAACGAATCACTTAAGAGTAGCTTTGATTCAATCGGATTTAATTTGGGAAAATCCAACAGCAAACAGAAAACAATTTGAGGAAAAAATAAACATTTTAGATGAGGATATTGACTTAATTATCTTACCTGAAATGTTTACTACTGGCTTCACTATGAATGCTTCAGATGTTGCTGAAACTATGAAAGGTGAAACAGTACAATGGTTGCAAAATTTAGCACAAGAAAAGAGTATTGCTATTACTGGAAGTATCGTTATCTGTGAAAATTATAATTTTTATAATCGTTTATTATTTGTGCACTCTTCAGGGAAAATTGATTTTTATGATAAAAAACATACGTTTACGTTAGCAGGTGAACATGAAGTGTTTTCTGCAGGAACTGAAAGAATTGTAATTGAATATAAAGGCTGGAAAATTTGCCCACTAATTTGTTATGATTTACGTTTTCCTGTGTGGGCGAGAAATACAGAAAATTACGACTTATTGCTATATGTAGCAAGTTGGCCTAAACCTCGTATTGAAGCTTGGGATGGTTTGTTAAAAGCACGAGCTATTGAAAATATGAGTTATACTATTGGTGTGAATAGAGTAGGTATAGATGCTAACAACTATGAATATACTGGGAATACGGTTTGCTATGATACCTTAGGAAACTGTTTGGTTAAAAATAACAAAGGAACTGAGGAAACATTGATTATTGAATTAGATAAAGAAACACAAATAAAAGCTCGTAATCGATTTCGATTTTTGGATGACAGAGATGAGTTTATACTTCAATAAAAAAGCAACCTTTCGGTTGCTTTTTTACTTTTATGCAGGAATCATCCATTTAAAATTGAATTTTGTATCTGGTACTACGATACGTTCAGTAATTCGGTACATTCTGTCTGGTAATTTCATTAAGAAATCTCTTGCTTTTTCTGCTTCTGGAGTTAAATTGGTAATCTTATCAATTTCCCATGTCGTATTTAATTTTTTCAAAATATCTACATAATCAAAACCAGTATATACTCCTACTCTTTGTGCTACTGTTGAAAAATCATCAAACAAACTTCCTTTTTCACCAAAAGATTCTCTTAAATGCATTGCAGGCATTACTATTTTGTGTTTCATCATGTGTTGAAAAGCCAACATCATTTCACTTGGGTCTATCTTAAAAATTTCTTTTACAAATTCAGTATACGCTAAGTGATGACGCATTTCGTCTCCTGCAATAATCTTAGACATTTTAGCCAAGGCTTTGTGTCCTTGCTTTTTGGCAATCTTAGCGACGTTATTGTGTGAAACATACGTTGCTAATTCTTGAAAACTTGTGTATATAAAGTTTTTATAAGGATCGGTAGCTGTACCAATATCAAATCCGTCAGCAATTAAGTGTTGTGTAGATACTTCTACCTCACGCATGTTTACTCTTCCTGAAAGGTATAAATACTTATTTAACACATCTCCATGACGGTTTTCTTCTGCAGTCCAAGCACGAATCCATTTTGCCCAACCATTATCTGGTTGTTGTGTTACTCCATCTAAGTCTAATAACCAAGACTCATAAGTTGGTAATGCTTCTTCAGTAATAGTATCTCCTACTAAAACTACCCAAAAATCATCATCAAGCTCTTTTGATAGTTCTCGAATCTCTTTTACTTCTTCTATAAAAGAATCTTGTTGTGAATTAGGTAAAAAATCAGTTGGTTGCCAAATTTTTTCAATTGGCATTAAGAATTTGTCTACAAAACTGTCAATGTTTTTTTCCAGCGTTTGCATTACTTCCTTTCTAATGTTTTGTATTGACATAATTTATTTTAAGGGTTTATATTTATTGTTGTTTTCATCTAGTATATCCCAGATTTTACAGCTGTTTCTGTTTTAGACATTAACTCATCAAACGATACACTGTTTACCTTTATTGGTTCATGAGTTTTTATTTTTATCGGGCTTCCAATTCCTAATGGAAATTTTCCGTATTTAAATACTTTCCACGAGTTATTAATCGATAGAGGAACAACATAAGCTTCTGGATTGTATTTTGCTATCATTTTAAGCCCATTAACGGAGAATGACTTAGGTTTTCCAGTTCTACTTCTTGTTCCTTCAGGAAAAATAGCCGCAGACCATTTATTTTCTTTTATTCGTTTCGCAAATTTTCCTAATTCTGACAATGCTTGTTTCGCATCTTTTCTATCAATTAAAGCTGCTCCTCCGTATTTTAAGTTGAAGGAAATGCTAGGAATTCCTTTTCCTAGCTCTTTTTTTGACACAAATTTTGGGTAGTGTTTCCTAAGATACCAAATAATTGGCGGAATATCAAATGTACTTTGATGATTTGCCACAAAAATTAAGGTTGTATTTTCTGGTAAATCCTGTTTATTTTCAAATTGTACTCTAATTCCTAATATCAATAATGATTTTATGAGGAACCAATTCATAATATTTACTACGTTCTGGTGTCCTTCTTGCCCAAAGAGTTTAAGACCTAACCATTGTAATGGGTGAAAAATTAATAATAAAGAAAAAAACACCAATGCAAAGATTGATGAGAGTATATAACTTAAAACCTTCATTCTATTAGTTGTTTTTGTTATTTGCTTAGTCTTTTATTTAATAAGTTAATCATACCGATTTCATTACTAAAACATTACTAGTGCGCAAAAATAGAAAATCCCGCGGAAGCGGGACTATAATTTTATCTTAAAACCAATTGCTCCAAGGAATTCTTGCGAGAATTAGTACCAAAGCTAAGCCATAAAAGATTGTAAAGGTTTTAAACTTAGCTTCGCTTTTTACTTGTTTTTTATGTTTTGACCAACCTATCGTGATTAATACGATGGCAATAATCATGGTTAATGGGTGCTCAATAGCCAATAGTCTTGCTATTGGTTCTTTCATTACTTCTCCTCCATTAGCTTTTAAAGCTTTATACCAAGGAGACATAAAATACCATCCTAAACCGATTAATAGTTGAATATGAGTTGTAATTAAAGTAAATAGTCCTAAACGAAACTCTTTATGGGTAAATTCTTTTTTTTGTACTAATCCTATAATAGCATTTACAACAGTAAAAATTAAAACTGCTAATACAATATATGCCCAATAAGAGTGCAAAGTTTTCATCATGATTTTATACATTTTTAGTTAGTGTAAAAATACTGAATTTTCTGCATAAAAAAACCACCTCAGGTGAGGTGGTTTTAAGTTTATTTCTAATTTGTAATTAGAACTGATACTTTAATGATAAGTTCCAAGTTCTACCAAAACCAAACCAAACTTGGTTTCTAGTATCAATCCCTTTATAAGTACTCACAGTTGTTACTGGATTTACTTGTGGATCTGTATCATCTGTATAAATACTTGAACTAGCTTCCGCTATATACTCTGTATCAAATAAATTATTAACATTAACTCTAAAACTTAAACTACTATCATTATCAAAGTTTAGTTTATAACCTGCACCTATATCAAATAAGTTATAACTAGGTAATTCTAAAGCGCCTCTATTATTTGGTGATAAAAATGCTGCATCGTTAGCCCAATTTCTTGTATCTAATTGAAAAGAGAAGTCAGAGTACAATTGTGCTGCGTATCTCCAATCTGCACTAAAATCAAAATTACTCGTAATATCATAATTTAAACCTAATGTAGCTGTTGTTTGTGCTGCATCTCCGACTTTTGTCCCATCAATATATAAAGTAGCTGAGTCTACTAATGTTTGGCTACTATCAAATACACTAGCTGTTACATTATCTTTATACTCCCAGTTACCAACACTAACCATACCTTTTAACCTCATTCTATCAAAAGGTCTAATAGTATATTCTAACTCTATACCAGAGTGAACTTGTTTAAGTCCACTAAAAGTTGCTGTTCCATCATCTACTGCGTCTGTTCCTCTGATTGTTCTTGAGATAAAACGATCTGCCCAGGTAGTGTTATATAGGTTTAAATTAACATCAATAAACTCAGATTTAAAACCATAACCTAACTCGAAAGAAGTAATGGTCTCGTTCTCTGCATCTTCATTAATATTATTAGAAAAATTAGGAAAAACAGCATCAAAGAAAGGTTGTCTTTTAATTAAACCTGCATTAAAAAATACGTTATGAGCATCATTAATGTTATAGTTTAAACCTCCTTTTACATATCCTCCCGTTTTAGATTCTGTATCACTCACTACGTTGTTAATTTGATCAAAATAATCAATTCGTGTGTAAGTTTGTTTTGATAAACCAAATTGTACTACCGCAGATAAATTATCATCATTATCATATTCTACTAAACCATTAGCTCCATACCAATCCACTTCTCCTACGTTATAATAATCAATTTTAGCACCTCCTAAACCAGTGTCATTAAATGGTGAAGCTTTAATAGTTTCTGTTTGAATAACCCCAGTATCTAAATTTTTATTTCCTGTACTATAGTAACCGTCTAATCCTAATAAGTCATTCAACACTCTATAATGGAATCCTTCATACGATCTAACATCAACACCTAGACCAAAAGTCCAGTCATTCAATTCGTATTTTAAATTAGATATTGCTCCGTACCAGTTGTGAGAATTCATCGAAGCTCTTCTAACAGCAACATTACTATTTACTCCATCCTCACTATAACCATTTGAACCTATAATTAATCCTTGGTACGCTCCTCTTCCTGTATCACCTGTAAATGGAGTGCCTGCTCTGTTATTAGCAACAACAGCATCAAAATCAATAGTTCCGTCAGTTTTTCTATATGGTAAGTTACCATCAGCAATTGCTTCTGTTAAATCTTTTCTAAATGGGTTAATTCCAAAGTTTGAACCTCTTGATCCAGTTCCTCCTCCTCGACCCCAAGAACCGTAAACAGAAGTTGATAACGATAAGTTATCATTAATGTTCCAATCCCAGTTTAAAGTAGCTATTGGTTTGTTATAAAAATTCCTTCTAAAAGAATACTCATCACCATTCAAAGTTCCCCAATCTGCATTAAATCTTCTAAAGTCTTTTCCTCCATAATTCATGAAGTCTCTTATGGATAATCTTGTTGATCTTTGATTATGCCATTGAGCAGCCCCTGTAAAAGTAAAATTAAAAGCATGTTGTTCAGATGGCTTGTAACCTAAAGAAAATAAATATGTATATCCTTCTCCTTCTGTTCCATCAACATATCCGTCTCCTTGCCATCTTCCTATTAAAACGCTAGCAGCCCAACCTTTTTCATTAACACCTGTGTTGTATGATAAAGTTGTTTTATAATATCCGTCATTTCCAAAGCTAGAAGCTAAAGCTCCTCCTTCTTTATTATCTGTTGATTTTGTTACAATTGTCATAGTACCTCCAACAGAAGGAACAGCTAATTTAGAAGCTCCTAAACCTCTTTGAATTTGAATCCCTGAAGCTACATCTGATAAACCTTGCCAATTTGACCAATAAACACTACCATTTTCCATATCGTTTACTGGCTGACCATTAATTATTACTGCTGTATTTACTTGACCAAAACCTCGTACTCTTAATGTTCCATCTCCATAACCTCCTCCAGTTTTTGTCGCATAAACAGAAGGTGTAGTATTTAAAATTTCTGGAAATTCTTGATTTCCTAATTTTGCTTGAATTTCTGAAGCTCTAATAGTGGATGCAGCTACAGGCGTTTTTCTTTCTTGAACTAAATCAATAACTCCTTTACCAACAATTACAATTTCATCTAAAGTATTAGATGGCTGTAAAGCGATAGTTCCTAAATCAGAAACTCCAGTAAAAGATACTTCTTTGTTAGTATACCCAACAAATGATACTACTACTACTCCTGTATTTGAGCTAGCGTTTAGTATAAATTTTCCATCAAAGTCAGTTGCTGAACCGTTTGTAGTTCCTTTTACTACAACGTTAGCTCCTGGTAATGGTTCCCCCATTTCGTCAACTACTGTACCAGTAATTTTTGTTTGACCTAAAACCGTAGCCGTTACAAAGAACAAAGCTACAAGTAATACATTTTTAAATGTTTTCATTTTTTAATCTAATTGTTATTAAATGCAGGTGCAAATATCCTGCTTTTCATTAGTGCTAATATTAACTTAATGTTAAGTTTTAACAATAAATTAAGACCTTACAACATCTAAAAAAAAGTTTTTAACACTATGATACAATGATTTACACTCTAATTTAATCGTTAACAAAATCTATATTTAAGTTAAAAAATGTAAAAGAGATACGATTGGATATAATTTAATCGCTTATAAGTTTTTTTTGAGCTAGTTCTTTTCCTAATTCAACACCAAATTGATCGTATGAAAATATATTCCATAAAACTCCTTGAGTAAAAATTTTATGTTCATATATAGCTAAGAGCATTCCTAAAGAATAAGGTGTTAATTTTTTAAAAGTTATTGAATTACTAGGGTGATTACCCTTAAACACTTTATAAGGTAAAAGTGTATTTATTTGGTTTAGTTGATTATTAACCTTTAATTCTAAATGGGCTTCTTCTTTAGTTCTTCCAAAAGCTAAAGCCTCTTGTTGAGCAAAACAATTTGCAAGTAACTTTTCGTGATGTTCTTCTAAACTATATAAAGACTCTTTAAAACCAATAAAATCAACCGGTATTAATTTTGTTCCATGATGCAATAGCTGCATAAAAGCATGTTGTGAATTCACTCCCGTTCCTCCCCAAACAATAGTTCCTGTTTGGTAATCAACTCTATTTCCATTTCTATCAACATCTTTACCATTGCTTTCCATTACAGCTTGTTGTAAGTATACTGGCAACTTCTCTAAATACTCACTGTAAGGTAACACCATTTCTGTTTCTGAACCAAAGAAATTATTATACCAAATACTCAAAAGCGCTAGTATAACTGGTATGTTTTTATCAAAGCTTGTAGTCTTAAAATGTTCATCAATTTTTTCAGCTCCTCTTAACAACTTTTCGAAATTATCAAACCCTAATGATAAAGAAATTGACAAACCTACAGTTGACCATAGAGAAAATCGACCACCAACCCAGTCCCACATGGGGAATATGTTTTTTTTATCAACTCCAAAATTATCAACTGCTTTAGTATTACATGATACCGCAACAAAGTGTTTAGAAACATCAAAAACAGTAGCTGATTTTAAGAACCAATCTCTTATTGTATTAGCATTATTAATTGTTTCTTGGGTTGTAAAACTTTTAGAAACTATAATAAAAAGTGTCGTCTCTAGATTTATCTTTTTTAAAACTTCAAAAACATGGTCTCCGTCAATATTTGACACAAAATGTGTGTTGAGTTTATTTTTGTAGAATTGTAATGCTTCTACCACCATTTTAGGTCCTAAATCCGATCCACCTACACCGATGTTAACGACATCTGTGATTGATTTTCCTGTGTACCCTTTCCACTTCCCTGAAATAACTTTATTACTAAAAGCTTTCATCTTTCGTAAAGCTGTTTTAATCTTAGGCTTTACATCTTTACCATCTACAAAAATGGGTGCGTCTGTACTGCTTCTTAAAGCTGTATGTAATACTGCTCTATTTTCTGTAACATTAATTTTATCTCCTGAAAAATATTTTTCAATAGCATCTTTTAACTCAACTTCTTCAGCTAAAGAAACTAATAAATCAATTGTTTCTTGGGTTATTCTGTTTTTAGAATAATCTACAAACAACTCGTCTAAACAAATAGAAAATTCATCTTTTCTACTTTTATTCTTACGAAACAGTTCCTTTAACTCATAACCTTTCGCCTCATTAAAATGTTTTGTTAACCTCTCCCAAGCATTAGTTTCTGTAGGGTTTATATTCTGTAATGGCATAATTAATATGTAGCTAAAATTTCTTTTTCTTTAAATGAAAGTGGTTCTAGTTGTGGTAATTTTATACTGTCTAATTGTCTTTTTAATGGTTTTATATATTCTAAATATGTGGGTTTTATTTTAGGGTCTAAAGGCTCTGCTGATGGTAATTTTTCACGGAACGGATCTACTTGTCGTCCATTTTTCCAGAAACGATAGCAAACATGTGGTCCACTAGTGTTTCCTGTCATACCTACCCAACCAATAATATCTCCTTGTTTTACATATTCACCAACTCTTACTTTCCTCCTTTTCATATGTAAATACTGAGTTGTATAAGTACTATTGTGCTTTACTTTTACATAGTTTCCATTACCTCCTCTTCTCGCAGATTCTACAACAGTACCACTAGCTGTGGTCATAATAGGAGTTCCATACCTAGCAGCAAAATCAGTACCTTTATGAGCTCTCACCCTGTTACCGTAAAGTTTTATTCGCCTTCTTAAATTATAACGTGATGATATTCTGTATTGAAATTTAATTGGTGATTTTAAAAATGCTCTTCGTAGCATGTTTCCTTCTTGATCATAATATTCAGGAATTTTTTTAATTGAATCGGCTACGTATCTGTATGCATACAAATCTTCTCCATTATGTTTAAAAATAGCTGCTTTTACTTTACCGTACCCGACAAAGGTTGTATCGTTTATAAACTTTTCTTCAAAAATCAATTTAAATGTGTCTCCTTTTTGTAAACGATAAAAATCTAGCGTCCAAGCATAAATATCTGCTACCGTATTGGTAAGTGTTGGTTTTAACTGTAAACTATCCATCGTCATAGATAAATTAGAGTAAATCTTACCTGCTATTTCTTTTTCAACAGTCTTTATCTTTTTTCTATGTTTGTATGCAGATATAATTGAATCTTTAAAATCGATAATAGTAGCTTCTACTTTGTTGTGTTTATAAATAAAAACCTGTGCTTGATCTAAACTGTCTTTTGAAGCTAAAATTGTGTACGCTTTTCCTGATCGTATCCTTCTTACATCAAAAGTGTCTTTAATTCTAGTTGCTATTTCATTAATTTTAGGATACATTACATGATGTCTATCCATAATAACCCCAAAACTTTCTCCATTCTTTATAGTATCGTTAATAACCTTAAAATTATCTAAATTAAAACCGTAAGCTATAACAGGCTTTGGTTTTTCTATTTTGACAGGTTCTTGTACGACTATTTTCTTTTCTTTTTTACATGAAAAGAAAAGACATAAAATAATGAATGTAAGAATGAATTTTTTCAAAAAAAGCTGCTTTAAATTTGAGTTTATGCGCAAAAGTACAAATAAATACTATTTTTCCTCCCACTTTAACAATTCTTAAACAGCTTATATAGTTTTTTTAATCAACAACTATTTCAAAAGGATTTGCTAATCCTTTATAAGCATCTAATTCTGCACGTAATGATCCAACGGCTAAAGAAGCTTTCATTTTTATTGGTATTTTATTGTCATCTGCTGAAATCCAAATAGTAACACTTTCTTTTGCTTTAAAAACTCTACCGGCTTGAACCAATGGTCTAAATTTTTGCGTTTTAACCTTACCAAACTTTGTTTTTAATGTTTCGTGCCCCAAAAATCGTAATTTAAACGGGTAACTTTTATTATCGAAAAACATATCAAGCTTGATTTCATCTCCTTTTCTTAAATTTTTGGTATTCTGACTTCTTAAAAAATAGAAGGTAGAAATCATGTCTTGAGGTGACCTAACAGAAATTAATGTATCTTTTTGCTTACGGAAATCTTGAACGTACGCTGTATTTTTTTTATGGTTAAAGGTTATATGACGATTCTTTTTATGACCTCCTTCATCTATTTTTCTTTTGAATAAATAAGGCTGTACTTTATCAATTCCAAAGTAACTTTCATACCTGTCTTCAACCTTAAAAAACCAACTAATAACACCCGTTGTTTTACCAGTTCCTATAGCATGTAGTACTTTTTGGTTATTTAAATTCTTTTCTTTTAACTGTAAAACTGCTGTTCCTGCTTTTAAAAACCCGCTATAGCTCATATCAAAACGAAGCCATTCTCCGCTCTTATAAGCTGTTGGTTTACTTTGTGCAAAAAAACTTTGTGCAACTACTAAAAGTGTAAAAAACAATATTCTTTTTCTCATAATGTTCAAACTTATGAAAATTGATAGACAATTACCGTTCCAAAAATTAAAAAAAGCTGTTTAACAGAATATTAAACAGCTTTTATCTTATAGTTACTAGAATTTAAAACGTTCCCCAGTTTTCTAATTCTTCTTGGCTCCATAGGTATGGAAAGAAAATTCTTCTTTGATATTTTGGGTGCAAATATTTACGCCAATTACTACCTCCAGTGGCTTCTAAATCTCCATCGCTTCCTCCTAAATATTTCCCAGCTGCATTGTAATGTGCCATTACCCATTTAACATTTACAGTATAATCGTAATGACGCATTGCCTTTATTAGTTCTTCATTTTCTTGAACTTCTTCAGGTAATTGCTTGAATTTTTTTGAAAGGTTACAGTCATTATAATCTTCCATAAAATCTATGAATTCACCCATATACTTTTTCTCAAACAAATTTAATAAAGTTGTTTTTTGACCTGTGGTATAATTTTTCCCTGCTGCTTGCCAGTATAAGTGATCATAGGCATTTTTAAATGATGAATTTCTATCAATTGTATCTCTATAACGTGCATCTATCAAATTAATAAGGTCTGTAGAGGCAAATTCAATTTTACGGTATTGTGCACTTTGAAATCCACTCGCTGGTGTTAATGTATTACGAAATTTTAAGTATTGTTCTACATCCATACCATCACCCATAACTGTAAAAGAACTACATAACATATCAAAATAACGACTGATACGCATTAAGTGTTTTGAGAACTTATCTGCTGTAATTTCTTCTGCTTTTGCTACTTGGTCAATTTCCCACAAAATCATTTTAAACAACAATTCATTTACTTGATGATACATGATAAAAACCATTTCATCTGGCAACGTAGTTCTAGGAATTTGTAGTCCTAGTAGCGCATCTGTTTGTATATAATCCCAATAGGTTATAGGTTCACTCCAAAGCAACCCTTCTAACATTGCTTCAACAGGAACACCTAATTTATCGTATTTTTCTTCTATTGCTTTTAATATTTCTTCTTTACTCATTTGTTTGTTCTTTTATAATTGTTCTACATTCTTACTCTTTTTAGGTTAAGTAAGTTTTATGAGAAAGGAGATTTTATATTTAAATACCTATTTTGATTCATTATATAAATTATAAAAACCAAGAAACAAGGCAATTTTTACTGTCTTGAATCTTGATTTTTAATTTGCTTTATCTTATAAAATATTTTTTTTACAGAGTTCCTCTTAATTCTTGCTCTCTTTCAATTGACTCAAACAAGGCCTTAAAGTTTCCTGCTCCAAATCCACGAGCTCCCATACGTTGAATAATTTCAAAGAATAAGGTTGGTCGGTCTTCTACAGGTTTTGTAAAGATTTGTAATAAGTACCCTTCTTCATCTGCATCAATCATGATTCCTAATGATTTTAGCCTTTCAATATCTTCTCTTAACTCGTGACTAAACTCTTCTAATCTTCCTGGAACTGCTTGATAATATGCTTCTGGTGGAGTTGACAAAAACTCTACTCCTTGAGATTTTAATTGACTTACTGTTTTTATAATATCATCAGTAGCCACAGCTATATGTTGTACTCCTGCACCTTCATAAAAATCTAAATATTCTTCAATTTGAGAACGTTTTTTCCCCTCTGCTGGTTCATTAATTGGGAATTTAATCCTTCCGTTTCCATTAGACATTACCTTACTCATTAAAGCCGAGTATTCTGTATGAATTTGTTTATCATCAAATGATAAGAAGTTTTCAAATCCCATCACATCTTCATACCACTTCACCCAAACGTCCATTTGGTTCCAACCAACATTACCTACCATATGATCGATATATTTTAAACCTGCTACTGGTGGGTTATAATCTGATTCCCATTTTTTGAAACCTGGTAAAAACGTTCCGTTATAATTTTTACGCTCTACAAACATATGAACAGTTTCCCCATAAGTATAAATCCCTGCTCTTACAACTTCTCCGTGTTCGTCTGTTTCAACTGTTGGCTCCATGTATGATTTTGCTCCACGTGAAGTTGTTTCTTCATATGCTTTTCTTGCATCTTCAACCCAAAGTGCTACTACTTTAACTCCATCTCCATGTTTTACAATATGATCATTAATTGGAGATTTACTGTTTAATGGAGTTGTTAAAACTAATTTGATTTTATCTTGTTTTAACACATAACTTACTTCTTCTTTAGATCCTGTTTCTAATCCTTTGTATGCATATGATTGGAAACCGAATGCAGTTTTATAAAAGTGTGCTGCTTGCTTTGCATTTCCTACATAAAACTCTACATAATCTGTTCCTAAAAGTGGTAAGAAGTCTTGTGCTCCTTCAAATATTTTTTCTAAACCGTAGTTTACTGATTTTATTTCTTTTGACATTTCTTTCTGTTTTGAAAAATTTGATAATTAAACTAATTTGAAAATTGATTTAATACCTTTTCAAATTATCACATTCATATAATAAATTACTCTAACCAAGATTTGTAATAATCTTCATCTGCTATTTTCATAGCTTCTTCAGTTACTTTTAATGGTTTAAAAGTATCTACCATTACCGCCAATTCTTCGGTTACTGTTTCTCCAATACTTCTTTCTGCTGCTCCTGGGTGTGGTCCGTGAGGAATTCCCGCTGGATGTAAAGAAATATGTCCTGCATCAATATCATTTCTACTCATAAAGTCTCCATCTACATAATACAATACTTCGTCAGAATCAATATTACTATGATTGTATGGAGCTGGTATTGCTTCTGGGTGATAATCATACAAACGAGGCACAAAACTACAGATTACGAATGCATCTGTCTCAAATGTTTGGTGTACTGGAGGCGGTTGATGTATACGTCCTGTTATTGGTTCAAAATCGTGAATTGAAAAAGCATATGGATAGTTATATCCATCATACCCAACAACATCAAAAGGGTGTGTTGCGTATACCATTTCAATAATTTCATTTTGTTTTTTCACATTAATAACGAAATCTCCTTTTTCGTTATGTGTTTCTAACTCTTTTGGTCTACGAATATCACGCTCACAAAATGGAGAGTGTTCTAATAATTGACCAAACCAGTTACGATATCTTTTTGGAGTGTATACTGGACGATAAGATTCAACGATAAATAACCTGTTATCTTCTGTATCAAAATCCAATTTATAAATTACTCCACGAGGAATTACTAAGTAATCACCGTATTTAAAATCTAAGTTACCTAACATAGTGCGTAATTTACCAGTCCCTTTATGGATGAAAATTACCTCATCTGCATCGGTGTTTTTATAAAAGTATTCTTTGGTAGACTCTTTTGGAGCCGCTAAAATGATATTACAATCAGAATTGGTAAGTACTACTTTTCTACTTTGTAAATAATCATTTTCTGGTGCTACTTGAAACCCTCTAAAACGATACGATTGAATATTGTTTTCTTTTGCTACCTTAGGCGCTATCGAATATTGCTTACGGATTTCTTTGACCATTGTTGGTCTATATTCATGGTAACTATTGGTAGACATTCCGTCAAAACCAATCGTACCAAATAATTGTTCGTAATATAAACTTCCGTCTTCTTTACGAAACTGAATATGTCGCTTGTGTGGAATTTTTCCTAATTTATGATAAAAAGGCATCTTTTCTTAATTTGATAATTCAACAATGTGTTAATCTTTCAATTAACTCTCTTTCTTTATTAGTCAGTTTATTCTACTCATTGTTATTAGTAGTGACTAACTCCAAAAATCAATCAATAATAGCTACTCTGGATTCCGTTTTATCATGAATTTTAAATGCGCTAAAAGATCTTTCCAATGCATTTTAATAGGTTTTTAGTTGCGTTTTACAAATATACCAAATTTAAAAAGATGTTGATATCTCATTAAATTTCAAAATTTTAGATTTTTTTATTTAAAATTAATCTAAATAAATTTTGATACTCAACTTCCCTGAGATACATTTGCGATATTAAATAATTTTTATTAAATCTAAATAAACAAACAAAATGAAGAAAATTATACCTGTATCGTTGGTATTGTTTTTATTTATTACGACAACATTAGTTGCCCAAAACAATTCTATTAAAGGGATCATCGTAACTGATAATAATGATTTCCTTACTTCAGTAAACATAACTCTTAGCCCAACTAATAAAGGACTTACCAGCAACGAAAAAGGAGAGTTTAAGTTTGAAAACTTAAAAAAAGGTAAATATGTAGTTAATCTATCAATGGTTGGATTTGAAAAAAAATCAATTACCATAAGACTTAAAGACAACGAATCTAAAAATCTAGGCAAAATCGTTCTTAAAGAGGCTATTGATCAATTAGATGAAATTACAATTAACGGAGTAAAAAACAAATATTCTAAAAACAAAGTATCAAACTCATTACGTTTGAAAACTCCTATAAAACAGTTACCACAAAATGTTCAAGTAGTAGGTTCTGAAATATTACAAGACCAACTTGTAACAAATATGTTAGAAGGTGCTTTTAGAAATGTTAGTGGCGTTAGCAATATAGAGCATTGGGGACATTTTGCTCGTGTTAACATGCGCGGATTCAGATTACCTGCTTTTAGGAATGGAGTAAACATCCAAGATTCATGGGGGCCATTATCCGAAGATACTTTTATGGTAGATCGTATTGAATTTGTTAAAGGACCTTCTGGTTTTATGATGGCTGCTGGTGAACCTGGTGGTTTTTACAACGTGGTAACTAAAAAACCTACAGAAGAAAGAATAGGATCTGTAAACTTAATGGCTGGAAGTTTTGACACATACAGAGCTGCGGCTGACTTTGGAGGTGCTTTAACAAGCGACAAACGTCTGCTAGCTCGTTTAAATATTTTATATCAAAACACAGGAAGTCATAGAAAATTTGAAGATACCGAACGAATTGGTATTGCTCCATCTTTATCTTATAAAATAACAGATAAAACAAATTTATTAACCGAATTCTCTTTTCAAAAACTAAACACTCTTGTTGGTGCAGCTTATATATTTGGCCCTGTAGATAAAGGATTTGGTAGCCTACCAAAGGATTTTACTATGATTGATAGTAATTTCCCTGATACCGACATCAAGGAAGTTAGTTTATTAAACCAAATAACTCATAACTTTAACGAAAACTGGTCTGTAGAAGCAAAATATGTAACAATGCTTTACACACAAGAAGGGGCTTCTGCATGGTTAGGTAGTATACAAAATAATGGTGATGCTATTAGAAGTGTAAGCATTTGGGATGCTATTTCTGAAAGCGAATACTTCCAATTATATGCTAACGGAAAGTTCAATACAGGTGCTGTTAGCCATAAAATTATGGGAGGTTTTGATTATACTGACAAAGAGTATTTTGCTGATTTTAGTCAGGCTGGTGCAGTAGATACTCCTGCAAATCCATTCAATATTTATAACCCGACTTATGGAGATAGAGTTTTTCCAGTATTTGATAGAAGTACTCCTTTAAAAGAACGTGCTAGTTTGTATACCTACGGAACAAAAATCAACTCTTTGTATGCTCAAGATGAATTAAGTTTTTTAGAAAACAAAATACGTTTGACATTAGCAGGTAGATATACTCAATTAACTCCTAAAGGTGACATTACAACTAAAAAATTCACTCCTAGAATTGGTTTAAGTGCTGATATTACTCCACAGATTACTGCTTATGGTTTATATGACCAATCATTCTTAGCAAATGATGCTATTGATAATACAGGGAAAAGATTTGATCCTATTGAAGGAACTATCTACGAAGCTGGTTTAAAAACCAATTGGTTAAACGGGAAAATAAATGCTTCTTTAAGTGCATACATTATCAATAAAAATAATATGACTACTAGTGATCCTACCGATCCTACTCGTCAGTTTAGCATTTTGCTTGGAGAAGTAGAATCAAAAGGTTTTGAGTTTGATATGCAAGCGCACATTACAAGTGAATTAGACTTATTATTGAATTACGCAAATACAAATGTTGAAATTGCCAAATCAGATATTCCAAATACAGTAGGAACAAGAATTGCTGGACATGCAAAGCATATTACCAACGGATGGTTAAACTACAACTTTAATAAGAACTCTGCACTTAAAGGTTTTGGTCTTTCTCTAGGATATCAATATTTAGTAGATAGATCTTCTTGGACTTGGAATGCAAACAATAATACTGAATTACCTGACTATTTTAGAATGGATGGTGGTGTTCATTGGAAAAACAACAAGTTACGTGTTGCCTTAAATATCAATAATATTTTAAACAAGCATTTATATTCTGGTGCAAACTACGGAACTTATTTATACTGGCAGTCTGAGCCAGGAATTAACGGAAGAGTTTCTCTTACCTATAACCTATTCTAAAAAATCAATAACCACCTAAAGAGTTTAGGTGGTTTATATAATTTATTAAAAATGAAAAAATCAATTTTAACATTACTCTTTTTAGCGGTAATTAGTAATTCTTTTGCCCATTACATTTGGATTGAAACTAATCCTTCAGGAAGGGTCAACAATAAACATGAGGTTAAAATTCGCTTCGGAGAATTTTCTGAGGGTGTGATTGAAAAAGTAGACGGAGAACATTTCAGTAATGTCAAAGACTTTACTGTTTGGTTAATAGCTCCTGACGGAAGCAAAACTTCTTTACAAACAATAGCTAAAAACGATTACTATAGCACCTCTTTCATTCCGAAACAAAAAGGAACCTATACTATTGCTTTAGACAACAAAAAAATAAAAGTGTTTGATTATACAAAATATGATTATACAACTTTTAAACCTGAATATCATGCAAAAGCAAGAATTGTAGTTGGTAACTCAATTAGTGAATTAAAACCTACAAACCCTAAAGGAATAGAGATTATTGATGTTACTCCAAAACTTCATAACCGCTCTGATAAAATTACTTTAAAGGTATTGTATAAAAATTTGACTCTTAAAAATGGAGAGATTACTTTATTCAGTGGTGATAAATGGTCTTTAAAGGGAAAGACTAACGAAAAAGGGCTAGTCACTTTCAAGTTACCTAAAAAAACTACGTATACTGTAGAAGCAACTCATGAAGAAAAAACTCCTGGAACCTTTAAAGGAGATGACTATAAAATTATTTGGCACTGCGCTACATATTTTATTAATAACAAACTATAGCTTTAGTTATAAATTTTAAACATGAATAACTATTTGAATTATTAAATATAGCAAATACAAAGCTCTGAACTTTTATGTTCAGGGTTTTGTTCTTTGATTAAACCACTATGAAAACAGTTACTTTTCTTATTATTTTCCTCGGATGTTATGCTTTGTATAACACTTCTGAAAAAGCTTATTTATCAAATACTTTTTCTTTGCAAAAATGGTTTCAGTCTCATAAACATTTTACTAATATAATTGGATTAATCTTCCTATTAGTAGGTTTATTATTATCAATCACTTTTTTTGGACTTTCAGCTGGAATTATTACTTGGATTGTAGCTGTCTCTCTATTTTTAAGTCTTATCATTCTCATTACTCCTTTAAGAATGATAAACTATGCTTTTTTAACTGTCTTATTTACGTTAACTTTTTTAATAGAACTCATTTTTTAATATGCCTGCTAATTCTAAATATTTAAACCAATCACCTTGGCAGCAGTTCGCAAAAATCTCTGCTGGTCTCATTGGTGGATACATCATAAGTGCTCTACTACATATGTGTTTAGTTTTATGGCTACCCAATCCAAAAGAAGTACTAATCACCTCTATTTATACCATTTTTATTGTTTGGGGCGCTTTGTTAATTGTTCCTTACTTGTTTAAAAATGGATGGAAAGTTTGGATTTTATATCTCATAATTTCAATAATCCTATATGTAATTTATTACTTCGGAAATCAACAAAATCCATTTGTATAATGAGTAACAGAAATTACAATGTATTTTTCAATACACATACAGTTAGCGGTATTGTTATAAGTGTAGCCTTATATGTTATCTTTTTTACAGGTGCTTTTGCTCTTTTTAAAGATGAAATTGAAGCTTGGGAAGATGGTAAACATTCACAAAATATTGCTAGAGAAAATATTGATTATGATTCTTTATTAAAAAAACTCTCAGAAAATCATTATTTAACGAGTAGAGATATTCGTTTTTACTTAGGGCATAAAAGCGACAATATCTATGTCTTAACCTCAGCTGCTAAAGACACAGTAAATATTCCTGATGAAGCTAAATATCAAAACTATCAAGCTATAAATATTCATACTGGTGAAACAGCTAGTTATGTAGAGAAATATGGTTTAGGAGAGTTTTTATACCGTTTACATTTCTTTACACAAATTCCTACTATTGGAATTTACCTTGCCGGTTTTGTATCCTTATTCTTTTTGTTTGCCATTGTTACTGGAGTGATTGTGCATTGGAAAAAAATTATTTCAAACTTTTACCAGTTCAATCCCAAAATTGCTTTAAAAAGAGTCTGGACAGACGCACATACTGCATTAGGAATTATAGGACTTCCTTTTCAGTTTATGTACGCTGTTACTGCTGCTTATTTCTGTTTAAGTTTGTTTGTTTTACTTCCTGCAAACTTTTTATATGGTGGTGATCAAGATAAACTAATGGAAGATTTGCGCCCCGACCGTACATCGTATGAATGGATTGCTAAAACTGACAAAGAAATTCCTAGTGTCAATAAATTTGTAAAAGAAAATGCTAACCGCTGGTCTCATTTTAACTCAAATTATGTTTTAATTAAAAACTATGGCGGTACCAACATGAAATATTGCTTGATTGGTGAACTAGATTATAAAGAACGCTTTTTAAGTTCGGGAATGATATTTTATGATTTTGAGACCGATAAAACTTCGATTGTAAGAAATCCTAATGAAAGTAAGTATACAGATGATATTCAACTTTCTGTAAGCCGTTTACACTATGGTAATTTTGGAGGTATTACTGTAAAAGCTATTTACTTTATCCTAGCGCTTATTACTTGCTTCGTAATTATCACGGGGGTATTAATTTGGATTGAAGCTCGCAATAAAAAAAGTATGAGTTTAAAGCAACGTCTTTACACTGCCAAGGTAGGACATATTTATCTTGCTATTTGCTTGTCATTATTTCCTGTTATTGCCTTATTTTTCTTGGTCGTAAAATTATTACCAGAAACTTACCAAACTCAAAAAATGAGCATTTTATACACTTGGTTTTTTGTTATTTGGTTAGTAGCAATCCTCTATTTTAGATTTAAACGAAATAATTATTTCACAAACAAAACTACTTTACTAGCAGGTGCAATTCTAGGCTTTTTAGTTCCAATTGCTAGCGGCATTATTTCCAATAACTGGATTTGGAACACTTACAAAGCTAAGCAATTTGACATTCTTACAGTTGATTTACTATGGATAGGAATTTCTGTTACTGCATTATTTATCTATCTAAAAATAAAACCAGAAGTAAAAGCTAAAAGTACTTTTACAAAACACCCTATAGATTATAAAAATCGTAAACAGTTATTAGCTGAAGAAGCACAAAAAACAACTAAAGATTTAACTAACGAAAAGAAACAATTATTAAACAATAAAAACCACATACCTATGAGAACAAAAATTATAATCCTTTGGATATTTTTAGCAATTGGCTGGATAGTTCACCACATTTACGGACTGTTTAATATATACTACAATGAAACCTTAGTAATGGAGGGGGCAACTGGTGAAGCTCCTTTTATACATCACATATATCGTATTTTATTTGAAGGAATGTGTTTGCTTTTTGGTTTATTAACTATTGAAATTTCTAAGAAATGGTTTAAAATAACTTCAATCGTATGGGCTAGTATAGCTGGTTTATATAACGTATATCATTTCTTTGAGGCTATCTTACATGAATCAAGTAATATTTCTGAAATATTTATGCTTCTTTTAGTAGCTATTGCAAGTATATTTTTAATTATTAATATTTATAAATGGATTAAAGATATTTAATATACAATAAGCTTAATCTACATTTCCTTAGTCCCCCAATTTTATGGAAATTGCTATAGCCAACGATGATACATTGCAATTAAAAAAAATACTACAGTTACAAAATAAAAGTATAAACTGTGGTATAACAACCTATACCTATACAGTTAATGCTGCCTATGGTAATGGAATTATAACTAGTTACTATTTTGATGGTTTATTAATTACTATAATAAATGCTAAGTTTAAAAAAGATTTTCTTTTTACCTCAGATCATAACTTAAGTTCTTTAGAACTATCTGTTTTAATAGAAGGGGAAAAGATTATTCGTTTTTCTGATTTCAAAAACGACCTTATTCTTGAAAAAAATGAAAGCTGTCTTCTATACAATAACAATGAAGATAGTAAAGCCTTTTTTTACAGAGACAAACCTATAAACGAAATTAAAATTAGCATGTATGATTCTTTCATACAAAAACATCAAATGCAAGCTCTTTTGTCCAATGATAAGGCGCTTGGTTTAAAAAAAACAGAAACCTTTACTCAACAATTAACTTCTAATATGGAGAAAATTGTTACCGAAATACTCCTTAACTCACAAAAAGGGTTACTTAAACGTCTTTTTTTAGAATCAAAAACTTTAGAATTGCTACATCTTCAATTAGCTATTCGTACAAAAAAAGCGAGTAATTCTAATGAGAATATTCTTAAGAAAATATATAAAGTAGAAGCTATACTTCAAACAAATCTACATGAACAAATATCCATACAGCAGCTTGCTCGCAAAGTATTATTGAATCAAAATGTTTTAAAAAATGAGTTTAAAAAATTGTTTGATGAAACTATTTTCAATTATGCTAAAAAATTAAGAATGGAGAAGGCTAAAAACCTATTGACTCATACTCAAAGACCTATTTATGAAGTAGCTGATATGGTAGGGTATAAAAACCCTACTCATTTTACAGCTGCTTTTAAAAAGTTTGAAAAAGTTACTCCTAAAGAGTTTAGAAAGAATTATTCTTATGAGTCTTCAAACTAGAGTCTGAGTTTATACTCATTTATTTCTCAAGTTTGTTTAACCAAGCTTCATTCCTGTACTCTCTTGCCTTTTTTCCTCCATCAATATGGTTCCAACCTGGAGGCATAAAAACATATTTTACTTTGTCTATTAATCTTGGTGCTTTTTTAACGTCTAACCATAATTCTTTCCATAGTAAAAACTGTACATCCCATATGCTTTCACTATTCAATTTGTCATGCATAATTCCATATTCAATCTTTTCATTATCTAATTCTTTTTGAAAAGTTTTAAATAAGCGATCCCAAATACTAAAGGTTTCGCCATAATTTCTATCTAAATAAATATGGTTTTTAGCATGATGCACCCTATGAACTGAAGGCGTAATTAATATCTTATCCAACTGTTTCTGCTTTCCAATAACTTTTTCGTTTATATGTGTTAACGTAGCATATAGTCTTGCTATCGGCTCAATTACAAAAATCATCAATGGATGAAATCCTACTATTGGAAGCCATATAAAATTAAACGGAGTAAAAAACACATCAAATATTGATCCTCGTGCAACTACAGTTAAATTCATTTCTTCTGCTGTATGATGTACACCATGGATACACCATAAAACTCGAACTTTATGTCCTAATAAATGAATAAAAAACACTGTAAAATCGTACAATAAGTAAGCCGCAATCCAAACATACCATTGAAACCCTAAGGTAAAAAATCTATTTTCATACAACCAAAACATGCTAGCCACAATAAACACTTTTGACAGTAAAAAATATGGAATGCTTTGCACTAAATATGATATAATACTAACGACTCCTTCTTTGTTTTTTTCTACATAACTTGTTACTATAAGAATTCCCCATTCAACTAGCATTAAAACAAGCACTATTATACTCATATGTTCTAATTGACCTACAAGTACTTTTATAGATGATAAATCCATTTTTTAATTATTCTTATAAAAATTATTCTTTAAAAAAGCACACACTTGTGCTACTGCTCCTTTTGAAGCTTCGGTTTTTCTAAGAGCATTTAGTACTATAAAATCGTGTATTGTTCCTCCATATCTTGTTGAAACAACTGGTACTTTAGCTGTTCTTAACTTTTTGGCGTACGCCTCACCTTCGTCTCTTAGCACATCATATTCCGCCGTTATTAAAAGTGTTTTAGGTAAATTTTGAAGTTCTTCTAAACTTGCTTTTAAAGGAGTTACAGTTGCTAATGATTGCGTGCTTTTATCAGAAGCGTATACTTCCCAAAACCATTTCATGGTAGCTTTAGTTAAATAATGCCCTTTAGAAAATTGTTCATATGATTTGGTGTTTAAATTAGCATCGGTTACAGGATACAACAACACTTGCCCAAGAATTTTAGGAGCTCCTTTTTCTTTTGCCTTCATTGCTACGGTCGTTGCCATGTTTCCTCCTACACTGTCACCACCAACTATAATTCTGTTTGAATCTAATCCATAGTTCTTCCCATATTTTGACATAAATAAAGCTGCTGCATACCCTTCTTCATTTGCTACAGGATACTTTATTTCTGGTGCTCTTGAATATTCTACAAAAACAACTCCTACATTAGCTTTTAAAACAATATCTCGCATTAACCTTTTGTGTGTTTCAAAGCTATTAAACACCCATCCTCCTCCATGAAAATACACTAGTATTGGAAGCAATTTTTCAGCCTTTTTTGGCTTTATGATTACTGAATTAACTTTCCTATCTTCTTCTTTAAAGGTAACTTTTGTAAAAATTACGTTATCATAGGTTAAGGTTGAATCTTTTTGCATGTTTTCCATAGCTAACCTTCCCACATCCAAAGGCAAATCTTGTAATGGTGGGCCTTGATAAGAATGAATAGCTTCTAAAAACTCTTGAACAGTAGGATCTAATCCATAACTCCCTGCTAATGTTGCTTGCGCTGCAGATTTAAGCTGCAATAAGACAACAATAATTACTAATAACCTCTTCATACCTATGCCATTTGTTGTGCTAACCTTGCTTTTTTACTTCTTTTTGCAACCTTGTATTTGTTAAACAGATATAATAAACTGAAAGTTCCTATGTTTACAGCCAACATAATGGCTAAAACCATTGGTTCGTTATAAGCTGAAAATTCTGTAAACACTAGTAACCAGTAAATTAACACCCATTGTATCATATAAAAAAGGGTAACATTCTTGCTACAGTAAAAAAACAATCTGCTTACATAATTGTTCTTAGGAAGATTTCGTTCTATTAAATAATACACCCAGAAAAGAACTAAGATACACCCCATTAATCCCATACTTCCTCCTGGGCCTAAATGATAATAATCTCCAAAATGGTATTCATAATTATAATCACACAGTAACTTTCCTGTTACGAGAAAAACGATACCTATATACAACATTGGTCTGAATAAAGATTTATCAGCATTTTCAGGTGCTTCTTGGTATCTTAATCCTAAATACAGCCCCATCAGAATAAATGAAATCCACGGAAATAAAGGAAAGTATACATCAAAGTTATTACCCCAAATAAGGTTTAAAACATAATCTACCCCAGGAATTCCTAGTTGAATACCACTTACAATTTTTGAAAGCCACATAACGACCAATGCTATAAGTATGAGTATGTTTTTATTTTTAATTAAGAACTTAAACGATATCCCTATTAAAAATAATGATATCCCTATTAGTTGAAACATATCTCCTTTTAAAAAGTAGTTTAACATACTATACGGATTACTTACTTGAAGCCCGCTTGCCTTTACAAAACTTTCTGGAAAACCTCCAAAAAACAAAAGAGGTACTATAAATCTTAAGAAGTTTAAAATGTATCCTAAAATAATAATGAATAAAGCTTTTTTAAAGATTCCTTTTTTATTGGAGTTTCTTGAGAATGCAAATGATATCCCCATTACAATAAGGAAAACGGGTGATCCTCTTTCTAATATCTGAGCTATATTTCCAGTTATCGAGTTTTCCCAAGTATCCATATTTGAAAAAATCATCATCACATGTACTGGAATCATAATAAGAACACTAAATCCTCTTACAAAGTCCACAGCTCTTACTCTATTTTGTTTTTCCATTTAATTCTTTTTAAATTTTATATTTTTTGAGCTATTATTTTTTACTGCTGTCTCTTCTTTTTTAAATTTTGCTAGTGGATTCTCTAGAATTCCTTCCAATTTTAAGCTTTCAATTGGATCGGCTAAACTCAATATTTGTTTTGTGTTACTTAACTGCAACCTGTTTAAGCAACAACGATCAAACTCATTAACAAATAAATCGTATCGTTCGTATTTCTCTGAAAACTCTGGATGCTCTTCCTGATACTCATACACACATTCTGCTACCAATTCCCAAAAGTTTTCTTCTGAAAAGTTTGCATAACTGTCTAATTGTTGTGCCATAAAACGGAAAAAGCAATCAAAAACATCTGTAAAAATTGAAAGTACTTTCATTGCATCAGAGGTTTTAGTAAACAATCTTTTAGCGTGCTCAGGCAAGTGCATTGCTTCATTAAAAACAATCACTTCTTCAGTAATATCTTTCATTAACACATATACTGGCGTGTTTTCTTCTAATACTAGAATAAGGTTTTCTCCATGTGGCATAAACACAAATTCATACTTATAAAAGCAGTGTAATAGTGGTGTTAAATAAGCTTTTAAATAACGCTGAACCCAAGTACCGGTGTCATAAGGAGATGCTTCTATTAAAGCGGTTAAAAATGATTTTTCTTGATAGTCTACATGCAGTAAAGCAGCCATCGTAAGTACTCGTTGGTTAGAGCTTATTTTTGTAAACGGACTCTCACGCCACAAGGCTGATAACATCTTGTTATGCGGATTCGTTTTTCCTAACACCTCATAATAGTGATTATGATATCCTACCGTTGCTACTTCCCCCAACATGGTAAATCCATTGTTTAGTAAGTATGTGTCTTCTGCCAACAAATCTGTTATCCATTGGGTGATGTGCGGCGTACTTTGCATGTAATAAGGAGAAAGTCCACGCATAAAGCCCATGTTTAAAATCGACAATGCTGTTTTCGTATATAACTTTTCTGGATGTGAAACATTAAAAAGTGTTCTGATAGATTGTTGAACTGAAAAGTCATCATCACTTTCACCTACCAAAATGATATTTTTTTGAGCAATATCTGCTCCAAAAACAGCTACTATCTTATTTTTCCATTGCCATGGATGCACTGGCATAAAAATGTAATCTTCTGAAGCAACATTATATTTTTTCAAGACTTCTTTAAATGAACTCACTTTTTCTTCACCTAACTCATTTTCTAGAAGTTTTTCATATTCATAACCTTTAATGGCTGTGTAAGTCGCATATTTTTTATGAGCTGCAATCCATATGAGTTTAAACGATTGATTACTTTCTGGTGAATATCTATGGTAATCATCTATATTAAATCCTATTCTTCCATTGTTTGCTACAAAACATGGATGTCCTTCAGTCATTGCATGCTCTATTTCTTGAAAGTTTTTTTCGGCTAATTCACTTGCTGAAAATTTTTCGTTCGTGTATTTATATGCTGCGCCAGAAAGCGTACTCGCTATTTCTTCTAAATAGGTTGCTAAAAATTCATTTGGGATACCTAATGTATTTTGGAATTCCGTAATAAAGTGCAGTGCATCTAAGCAAACTTCTTCTGATGAATTATTCTTTTTGATAATGCTCTTTGCATCCACCATCCAATGGTCGAGTAAATATTTCTTCGCCTTAAAATGATATGTAAACTCCTTATTATCAGAAATTATCTGATATACACATCCATGAACTTCTTCTGAAATAAATTCAGGAATTAAAATAAGCTCATGTGAAAACTCACTGATTGCTTTTTTTATTAGTTGACGATTTACAAAACTCCATACTTCGGGTTGTAAATGTGCTATATTATTTGTCATGTTGTTCTAGTTTGATTAAAGCTGATTGGTAAATCTCTCTTGTACAAAAAGCTAAGGCTGCTTTTTTATGAGGTAACTCAACTTCTTTTTGATATTCAAAACCTGCTTTTTTATTTAGCGTATGAATTTTTTCGTTATTCACATCGGGTTCTACAACAATTCTTTCCACTTGTGGCAAGCTGAAAAAATAATCGATAATGGTTGAAAATACATGCCATGTAAACTGTGGTATTCTTCTTTCTACTGGTGCTACCAAAACATGCATTCCGTAATCGTTTTCTTGTGCATTGTAATAGTTTGCTATGATGTCTTCTGATGCTTTGTACAACTCCATTAAAAAAACAGGAGTATCATTTAACATTCCTATATAACTATCATGAAATGGATTATTTTCTATTTCATGATACTCAGTATGTACTTCTTCTAAAGACTTATTTAACATCTCCCAATATTTTGCATAAGGTTGTGTTACCCAACTATGCAACATTGGTGTATCTGTTTCCAATTGAAATGGACGAATACTGATTACCCCCAATTCCTTAATTTCTTTACTAAATACTTTTTGATGTGTTTGAACCATAGTTATACTTCCTGAGTTTTAAATGCTGCTATCGGGTTTTTTAACTTTCCTGCAAATTGGAGTAGGGCAATAGGGTCATCTAAATCAATCATTTGTTTGTGATTATTTAATTGCAGTCTGTTTAAACACGAAAGCTTAAAGTCTTCAGCAAACAAATCATACTGTTTGAACTTATTTGATAATTCTGGAAACTGTTCTTGATATTCCTGAATATTTTCTGCTACCAACTCCCAAAAACGGTGCTCGCTGTAATTAGCATGTTCCTCTAAAATTGGTGCTAAAAAGCGGAAGAAACCATCAAACATATCTGTAAAAATTGATAATAGTTTTACGTCTTCTGGAACTGGAGCATACATTCTCTTCAAGTCTTCAGGAAGTTCAACTTCAGGATTTAAAATACATGCTTCTTCAGTAATATCTTTTAATAAAACATATACTGGAATGTTATTTTCTAATACCATGATAATGTTTTCCCCATGTGGCATAAACACCAAATCGTACTCATAAAAACAGTGTAACATTGGGCTTAAATACGCCTTTAAATAGCTACGTAACCAGTTGTCTATTGAAATACCAGAGTCTTTAATAATTTCTGGTAATAATGCTTTTCCATGATGGTCTATATGTAATAATGCAGCCATCGTTAGTGGTTTTTGGTTTTGTCTAACTACTGAATATGGGCTTTCTCTCCACAATGATGCTAACATTTTATTGTAATCGTTGTGTGGACCAAACTCTTCAAAATATGAATTCACATAGCTTACTGAACCTATTTCACTTAACATCCTAAATCCGTTTGCCTTTATATAAGCATCGTTATATAATAGATTTTCTAACCAAACCGCCATTTTTGGAGCTGTTCCTAAATAGTACAATGGTAACCCTCTCATAAAGCCCATATTTAGAATAGACAATGCCGATTTCGTATAAAATTTCTTCGGATTGGTTATATTAAATAAGGTTCTTATGGATTGCTGCGCTAAGTATTGGTCTGGTCCGTATCCTAGGCAGATTAAATCTCCTTTGGCTACTTCTGAAGCAAAAATTGTAGCTAATTTGTTAAACCACTGCCATGGATGAATAGGAATAAATAAGTAATCCTTTGGACTAAAGCCTTTTTCTTCAATTATTTTATTGAATTGTGCTATGGTATCGGCGCCTAACTCTTTATGTATTAAGGTTTCATAAGGCAATGTCTCTATTGCTGAATACACTGCTTTCGCAGTATGCCCCGCCAACCATAATAACGAAAAAGAGTTTCCTGCTTCAGGTGCATACGAACGATAATCGCTACTATCAAAACCTATTCTACCATTATTTGCTACAAAACCTGGATGCCCTTCAGTCATTGATTGTTCTATCGTTTGAAAATCGGCTGTTGCTAATTCTTTGGCTGTAGGATTTCCTTTTGTAATCTTAAACGCACTTCCATATAGCGTACTTATGATTTCTTCTAAATACACTGGCATTTTTTCATCAGCAATTCCCAGCGCTTTTCTAAACTCTTTTATAAAAGTGATTGCATCAACCTCTTCTTCAACATCTTTTACATACCTTCTTATAGAACCTTCATCAATCATTAAATGATTCAAAGCCATTGGTTTTGCTTTAAACTCATATTGAGTTTCTGTATTATCTGCATGAACTTTATATAACTTATATCCGCTATTTAGTTCTTGAATTACTTCAGGTTGTATTAGTAGTTCATGTGAAAACTCACACAATGCTTTTTTTACTAATAATAGATTGGCTTTTTGCCAAACTTTGGGTTGTATATGTTGTGTTGATTGTTGTGGAGAAACCACATTATCTAAGGTATTCATGGCACTTCTTTTTGATGGTAAAAAGGATTGGATTTTTTGTTGGTAATTGGTCTTGTTTAAAAATGCTAGTTGTGCTATTTTGTTAGGTAATTCTATTACGTTTCCTAGTTGAAAACCTATGCGTTGGCACAGTGCAAACATTTTTTTGTTTCGAATATCTGGCTCAACTACTATTCTGTTAATAGTTGGGTTTGTGAAAACAAAATCCATAATTGCTCGAAACATAAACCATGTAAAGTTTGGTGTTTTAGTGATTTTTGGCGGTGCTACAATAATGTGTACTCCACAATCGGATGTTTTAGCTTTATAAAAATCATTAATAATATCTAGTTGCGGATTGTAGCGTTCTACTATAAATGCGGGTTCGTTATGAAACATTCCTACAAAAACATCGTAATGTTTTGGTGCAACAAGTTGGGTATATTCTTCTTCAACTTCTTCTACCGTTGCATTTTGCATTCCCCAAAAAACAGCATATTCTTGAGTTACCCATTGTTGTAAAAAAGCACTGTCTTTTTTTACTTGAAAAGGACGAATGGTAATCGTTCCGAAGTCTTTATAATCTTTTAAAAAAACTATGGTATCTGTAGTTATCATAATTTAGGCTTTAGCTAGTTGTTTATGTACTTTTTTTACTGATTTAAAAACCATAAAGTACAAGACAAGTGTTAATACAAAACCTCCTAAGGCAATGACAAACGGTATACGTAATCCGAAACCTTCTACTATAATTCCTACATTTAATGAAGCTAAGAGCACACCTAAATTTTGAAAGAAATGGATTTTGCTATAATCTACGGAGTAAGATTCTGGTGTGCTTAATTCGAATAATAAAATGTCGAATTTCACGACTCCTTGAAAAATTGCCCATCCATAAATAATTCTTCCTAAAACTACTGATGCTTCATTGGGTATTCCTTGTAATACAAGTCCAATTAACCCGATACACAAAGCATTGATAATTCCTTCGTGTCCTTCTGATTTTCGTTTGTTGTTAATCCACAAGGCTACCAATGCTACAAAACCAGGAATGGCATACATAGTACCAGAAACCAATTTGCTTTTATACATTGAAAAACTTTCCCAGTACGTTGAAAAGAAAGGTCTGATTAAAAAATCGCTGAAGTATAATATCAATGTGATTAGACCTAGCTTTAAAATAAATCCTTTCGGAATAAGCTTTTTATCGGTAACAGCTGGTTCTTCTGAAATAATTAAATCGGTAGCGTATTTTTTACTTTTTAATAAATAACCGCTCATAGCCATTTGAATAAAGTCTCCTGCTGCCATAATTAAAAAAATACTACTCGGATTTATATAGTCCACCGTTATTCCTCCTAATACAGCTCCTAAAATTCCACCTAAATGCACCACTACAGAAAGTAACCCAATTGTACTTGGGTGTTCTTCTTTAGTAATAATCTTTAAAATGTAAGGGTACACTAACAAGTAACTTCCTTTAAATAACACCATGACAAGTGATATTATCCAAAAATTAATGTATGATGTAGTGTAATAGCAATACAATGCTAATACACCTGCAATTGCTTGGGTGTATACTAAAATATTTAATTCTGATACTTTTTTAGAAACATATGCCCAAAATGGAAATGCAATCATTACCATAAAACAGATGGCTGCAAAGTAGTATCCTACATTTTTGGGATTCGTGATTCCGAAGCGAAGCTCGAAAAACTGCGGATAAAATGGATGCAGTAGGTAATCACTTACTACTGCAACCAACGTCATTACAATTAAAAATGTTTTTAGCTTCATATTCTTAAGCAAAAACATTGAGTTCTATTTCTTCCTCTTGCGTTACTTCAAATTGTTGAAACGCTATTTTTTGCTCAATAGGATAATGCTCTACTCCTGTTATCTCTTTAATGATATATGAGTTTTTATAAGCAGCCATACCTAAATCGGGTGTTACAAAACCGTGGGTGTGCAACTCTACATTCTGTACAAAGATTTCATTGTGATTTTTATCTATGCTGTAATTGCGTTGTACATCGAATCGATCTTGATAATCCCATAAAATCCTGTTTGAAATTCCCTCTATAAAATCAGGTAATTGATATTCATAACCTGTAGCAAGAACTAATCCGTCAGTTTCATGTTCAAAATACTTGTCTTGTTCTACCTGATGTAGCTCAAGTTTAATACCTTCATCTGATACCTTGGTGGTTTTCAATTCAGAATTGGTACGTAACGAAACTTTTAATGGCTCTTTTGACACTACTCGTTTTGCGTACAACGTATCGTGGATAGATCCTATTAAATCTTGGTTGATTCCTTTGTATAAATGCTTTTGATTTTTAATGAGCGCATCTCTTCTTGATGCTGGTAAGTTGAAAAAGTAGTCTACATACTCTGGTGAGGTCATTTCTAGCGTTAGTTTAGAATACTCTAACGGAAAGAAACGAGGTGAACGGGTTATCCAATTTAATTCATAGCCTTTAGTATCTATTTCTTGTAATAAATCAGAAAATATTTCAGCAGCACTTTGTCCGCTTCCTAATACTGTTATCCTTTTCTTACTTTGTAATTGTTCTTTGTTAGGCAAGTATTGTGATGAATGAACAGCAGTATCTTTTAACTTTTTACAACAAGCAGGAATGTAAGGTTGTGTTCCTGTTCCTAAAACCAATTTTTTTGCTTTATATATTTTAATTTCCTGTGTTTTTGTACAAACACTAGTAACTACATAAATTCCTTCTTTTTGATCGTAGTCTACATTCGTAACTTCTGTATTAAAATATATGTTAGAAAGCTTGCTAATTACCCACTGACAATAGTGGTTGTACTCATTTCTAAGTAGCAAGAAGTTCTCTCGTATGTAAAAAGAATAAATTCTTCCTTGTTCTTTTATATAGTTAAGAAAACTAAAAGGACTTGTTGGATCGGCAAGTGTTACCAAATCTGCCATAAAAGGCACTTGTAAAGTGGTGTCTTCCAACAACATTCCTGGATGCCAATCAAATTTTTCTTTTTTATCAAGAAAAACTCCATTTAAACCTTCAATAGGTTCTGATAAACATGCTAATCCTAGGTTAAAAGGACCTACTCCGATAGCTATAAAATCTACTATATTATTCTTCATCTTTTTTAGTTTGTAGTTTTGTATTGTTCTCCCGTAGTTTTTATCATTTCTATAATATTGAGGAGATTGTTAATTGTATTTTTAGGATTGAGTAAGGTAAATTTCAGATAGATATTACCATTTAACTTTGTACTTGCAATTGATGCTTTCCCAGCTTTATATAAAGTGTTTTTGATATATAAATTAATCGAGTTATGAATAATATCTTCAGCTACACCTTCTGCTTTATATCTAAATACTAGTGTACTTAGTTCTGGTATATGAGCAACTTCAAAACATTCTTGACCTCTTATGCTTTCATATACTTTCTTTGTTAAAGAGTGTACGTCTTCTAAGTAATTAGCAATAGTTTTTGTTCCTAAAATTTTTAAGGTTAACCAAACTTTTAAGGCATCGAATCGGCGTGTAGTTTGGATTGATTTTTCTATAAGGTTTGGTCGTTCTGGATCTTTATCTTCAATAGGGTTTAAGTAGTCTGCATAGTAAGATACATACTGAAAATGTTCCTTGTTATTAACTAGGAAAGCACTACAACTTACAGGTTGAAACAAGGTTTTATGAAAATCTATGGTAATAGAATCCGCTAACTCAATACCTTTAAAATATTTTTTATGGGTATTTGTAAGCGCAAAAGCACCACCATAAGCACCATCTGCATGTAACCACATGTTGTGTTCGTTGGCTATTTTCCCTATCGTTTGTATCGGATCGAAGCTTCCATAATCAGTAGTACCTAATGTTGTTACAACTGCTATTGGAATATTACCTTCTTGCTTTGTTTTTTCTATAGCCAACACAAATTCATTTGCATCCATCTGCATTTTCTTATCAACTTTTACAGGTATAACCGCATCATAGCCCATACCTAGTAAAGCTGCGCTTTTTTGGATACTGAAATGTGCTTTTTCTGAACAAAAAATTCTGAACTTACTTATTTCATTACTCCATCCATGTTGCTTGATGTTAATTCCAAAATGTTTGAAAGCATAGTTATCTCGAGCCATTAATAACCCCATGAAATTAGATTGTGTTCCTCCACTTGTAAAAACACCATCTGATTTATTTGAAAGATTAAATACATTGGTTATCCATTGAATAACTTCTTGTTCTATAAAAGTTGCTGAAGTACTTTGATCCCATGTTTCAACTGCAGTATTAATTGTGGTTGTAATCATCTCTGCAATGATTGATGGTAAAGTAATTGGACAATTTAAATGCGCTACGTATGTTGGATTATGAAATGCAATAGCATTTTTTATATATAAGTTATTCAACTCTTCCAAAACACTATCTATAGGTTGTGTTTCTTCTATATTTACCAGTTTCGCTTGTTCTTTATTTACTAAAATTTCTTCAAGGTTGTCTCCTTGATAAAAAGTTCTTTTGGATAAAAATTGTTGAATATAAGTGGTTGTTTTCCGAATATACTCTTCATACAACTGTGCTGATTCATCACTAAACAAATAACTATTTAATGACAATTCTTTTAGTGAAGGAGTGGTTTTAAGAATCATTTATTTTTATTTAGTCTTAATAATTTAAAGCAAAAGTATATTTAGACCAAACAAACTAAATGACGTAAATGGAATTTAAAATGACGTAAATAGCATATTTTACAAAAAAGGAAAGCGCCAGTATTTAGTGTACACTAAATACTGGCGCTTTAAAAACTTTATTCTTTTGTTCTTAGCTCTCTGGAGCTAACTCTACTTCTAAACCATCTAGATCGGAGGTCATTTGTATTTGACAACCCAATCGGCTATTATCTTCTACATAAAAAGCCTCTGCTAACATTGCTTCTTCATCATCTCCCATTTCTGGTAATTCGTGATCTGATTTTACATAGCATTGACATGATGCACACATTGCCATTCCTCCACAAATACCAATGGTTCCTTCAGGAGCTAATTCGTACGAGCGAACTACTTCCATTAAGTTCATAGCCATATCTGTTGGTGCTTGTACCTCGTGCGTTACTCCATCACGGTCGGTAATTTTTATCGTAATATCTTGTTCCATTTTACAAGTTCATTTTTTTTCGAAGTGTTTTTGCTCTTTTATCTTCTCCATCATGTGTCCAACCTGGTGAATTGAATATATAATTGAGTTTATCACTCCATTTATCTGCTCTTTTTACATCCTTCCAAATAGCAGCATACTCATGTGTTGCCACTTTTACTGGATTAAACGTTTCAATATTTACAGTTAATCCATATACTGGTTTATCAATTTCTTTTAATTCTTCAGAAAAAGTACCAAACATACGGTCCCAAATAATTAAAATTCCTGCATGATTACAATCTAAGTAACGAATATTAGATGCGTGATGCACTCGGTGATGTGATGGTGTATTAAAAATAAATTCAATTGGTTTTGGTAGCTTATCAACCAATTCTGTATGTACAAAAAACTGATAAATTAAACTGATTCCCATCATGGTAAACATCATTAAAGGATCAAATCCTAATAACGGAATCCACATCCAAAAGAAAAATTTATGAATACGTTCACCCACACCTTGGCGCAGTGCTGTTCCTAAATTCATATGTACCGATGAATGATGTGGTACATGACCTGCCCAGAACAAACGTATTTCATGATTTAATCGGTGAAACCAGTAATAGGCAAAATCATCGGCAAGTAATAATAAAATCCACGCCCACCATTGGCGTTCTACAACACCTTTTAACGGACTGATTTCATATAAATAGAAAAAAGCTACAAAAGCTAAAATTTTTGGAATAAATTCAACAATGGCAGAAAACACCATCATCAACATTGATACTCCAGTATCTTTACCATGGTATTTTTCTTTTGCTATTCGGTATTCCACGAACATAGAGATGAAAAATACAGGTAAGGCGAAGTACAATAATTTGTCTTCTGATAATTGCTGTATGTATTCAGTTAATGTCAATATTTTTATTGGTTCTTATATAAACTTAATGTCTCTTTTACAAAGTTTGTTTTTCCTAAAACATAGGCTCCTCTATCGTTTCTATATTTTGAAGCTAGTTCAACTTTTAATTTTTCGTATTCTTTTGCTCTATCGGGATTTTCAATTAAGTAATCTCTAAATTTTAACTGATCACACATTACATTATCCTTTGGACACATATGAATATGAAAAATTTGCTCATTTTTTCCTTCAAAATTATATCCTTTAGCGAAAGACATATAAGCCTCTATATCTTCTCGGGCAGGAACTTCAAAGAAAGAATACCCTAACTTTTCAAATTGTTTTATTAATTCTTTATTGAAAAGAAACTTTTTTGGAATTTCTATAAACAAATCAATATAATTCTTTGCTTTTATATTGGGAATTGAAGTGCTTCCAAAATGTTCAATTCTATTAAAATACGAATTATCTATGTTTTCTAGAATTTGCTGTTTTTCTTCTTCAAAAACAAGTTTCCAATTGGTATTATGATTAGATAATTCAATGGGAAAGAGTGTATTCCAATCTTCCCTTGTTAAATCGTATAATGTCCTTTTCACTAATTACTTAGTTAATCGCTTTTACTACTGCTTTAGGCGCTTCTTTTCTAGTACCATCAAATCCATCAACCCCACCAACCGTTGTATATTTCATCACGTATTTTTTATCTGGATGAATACGTTTGTAAGCGCTCTGACACATTAACGTTGCTTCGTGGAATCCGCATAAAATTAACTTTAATTTTCCAGGGTATGTATTCACATCACCTATTGCATAAATTCCTTCTACATTTGTTTGGTAGTCTAAAGCGTTGTTTACTTTTATGGCATTTTTTTCTATTTCTAATCCCCAATTAGCTATTGGACCTAATTTTGGAGATAATCCAAACAATGGAATAAAATGCTGACAAGGTAATGTAAACGGTTCTTTATCTTTTTGCTCTACTAATACACCTTCTACCTTTTCTTCTCCTACAATACCTTTAACTTCTGCTGGTGTAATTAGCATTAGTTTTCCTTCATTCTTTAATTCTTGTACTTTATCAACAGAGTCTAAAGCTCCACGGAACTCATTTCTTCTGTGAATTAAAGTTACAGATTTTGCTACATCAGTTAAGAAAATAGACCAATCTAAAGCAGAATCTCCACCACCAGCAATTACCACGTCTTTACCACGATAAATTTCTGGTTCTTTAATCATGTATTCCACTCCTTTATCTTCAAAATTAGCAATATTTGGAATAGGTGGTTTACGTGGTTCAAAACTTCCTAAACCTCCCGCAATTGCTACTACTGGTGCTTGGTGTTTTGTTCCTTTATTGGTGGTTACGATAAACGTTCCGTCATCTTGCTTTTCAATAGTATCAGCACGTTCTCCTAAAGTAAAACCTGGTTCAAATTGTTTAATTTGTTCCATCAATTTATCGGTTAAGTCACCAGCTAAAATCTCTGGATATGCTGGTATATCGTAAATTGGTTTTTTAGGATAAATTTCTGAACATTGCCCTCCTGGTTGTGGTAAGGCATCAATTAAATGACAACGTAATTTTAATAATCCTGCTTCAAAAACCGTAAATAATCCTGTAGGTCCTGCTCCAATAATTAATATATCTGTTTGTATCATTTTATAACAAAATTCTCTTATTTATACTGAGATTCCTGCCTTTTGAAATAAGACAGGAATATGTATGCGTTAGTGATTGAGTGGCTTGTTTGAGCTCTTCCAATTTTTTAATTGGAAAGCGAGTAACGAAAGCACGCTCGAACGCCCAAAATTAAAGTATTTGTTTAGCTTAAAACCTGACTTTTATCAGTTAAGCTACGTTAATTACTTCTGTAATTTCTGGTGCGTATTTTTTTATAGTTGCTTCTACTCCGTTTTTCAAGGTCATTTGATTGACTGAACAACCGCTGCAAGCTCCTTCTAATTGTACTTTTACTGTACTGTCTTCAATAGATAATAGTTTAATATTACCTCCATCACTTACTAAAAAAGGTCGGATTTCTTCCAACGCTTTTTCTACGTTATTTCTTATGTCTGCTGTTGCCATAACTGCTTATTTTGAGCTACAACCACTCATGGTAGTAATTCGTACTACTTCTGTTGGTGGTAAGTTTGCATTTCTTTTTAATAGTTGCGAAACCATTTCTTTGGTTACCTCTGTAAAAGCATTTGCTAGTGGTGTGTTTTCTTGTAAAGCTACTGGATGTCCAACATCTCCTGCTTCACGTATGCTTTGTACTAATGGTATTTCTCCTAAGAAACTTGTTTCAATATCTTCGGCTAAATTTTTAGCGCCTCCTTCTCCAAAAATATAATATTTATTGTTAGGAAGTTCTGCTGGTGTAAAATACGCCATATTTTCAACGATACCTAATACCGGTACATTAATACTTTCTTGTTTAAACATTGCTACTCCTTTTTTAGCATCTGCTAAGGCAATGTTTTGCGGTGTACTTACTACGACTGCTCCGTTAATTGGTACTGCTTGTACTATTGATAAATGTACATCTCCTGTTCCTGGAGGTAAGTCGATTAATAAGAAATCTAACTCTCCCCAATCTGCATCAAAGATTAATTGATTTAATGCTTTTGAAGCCATTGGCCCACGCCAAATTACTGCCTGACTTGGATCGGTAAAGAAACCTAGTGATAATAATTTTACTCCGTAACTTTCAATCGGCTTCATTTTTGAGCGCCCATTTACGTTTACCGCTAACGGCTTTTCTCTTTCTACATCAAACATTAAGTGCTGTGATGGCCCATAAACATCGGCATCTAACACTCCTACTTTGAATCCCATTTTTGCTAATGAAACAGCCATGTTTGAGGTAATGGTAGATTTTCCTACTCCACCTTTACCTGAGGCAATAGCTATGATGTTTTGAATATTAGGAATTTCTTTTCCTCTAATTTGATTTGGATTTTCTTTTTGTTGAACTTCCACCTTCACATTCACTTTTACATCGATTTTTTGATCAACGTGTTGGTGAATAGCCTTCATTATCTCTACTTCTACTTTCTTTTTGGCTTGTAATGATGGATTTGCTATAGTAACATCAACAATAACTTCATCTCCAAATGTAACTACATTGGTTATATTTTCGTTTTCTACTAAACTTTTACCTTCTCCTGGTGCTGTTATCGTTTCTAACGCTTTGTATATATCTTGTTTTTTAAAACTCATGTTTTATGCTATATGCTTTAAACAGCAAGCGGTAAGCTTGTTGCTTATTTTTATTTAATCTTAACTGCAAAGATACGTTTTAGCCCTCAGAAAATAAAGTCTTTAGATTGGTAATATTTATAGGTTGATAAGTTGGTTTTATAGAGAAGTTTTAAGTTGAATTGTCTTTCCAAAATCAACCAAAGTAAAGTTTAGTTTTTTCTTAAAAAACTAGGATATGTAGCCTTTTTGAAATCCATAAGTTAATAATGCTTCATACGGGCTCCCTTCTAAGTTTAAAAGTTTTGCAAATGCTGGTTCAGTTTTGAGTCCTTGTTGCTTTAAGGCTATAATTTTAGATCTAAATACCTCTCCCTCTTTTAACAACACCTGATATTCAATAAGCATATGTAGGTATGAGTCTTGCTCTTCTGGTAGTTTATTTTGTACAAAAATTTCTATTGGTAAGGTTTTATACTCAAGTGTAATGATTGTTGTTTTTAAGTTTTTATATGATGGAATTGTTTTTACTTCAAACCCAGGAAGTTTTCCATATTTCTCACGCACAACTTTTACAATGTCTTCATGATTTTCACTTTGACAAATAATGTCTAAATCGCTTGACTCTACATCAATATTGATAGGTATTGTACCTACCAAGATAGGGTTAAAGTTTTTTAATAGCTCAAAAAGATTTAACTCTAATAATATTTTATAAGCTTCTTTTTGTCGGACAGTTCCTTCTTTTAAGTATGTTACATCTTTAAAGTTTATCACAACTCTTCGCTTGGATTCCAAAACACCTTTTCAAAATTTTGAATTTGGTTGTCAACAACTTCAATTCCTTCGCTTTCTAACAATTGTTGCATCAGGTTTGTTCCATCAAAATGGTGTTTTCCTGTTAACAATCCTTTTCTGTTTACTACTCGATGTGCTGGTACTTCTTTTTCTGAAGAGTTATTCATTGCCCAACCTACCATTCTTGCCGAACGAGCTGCTCCTAAATAGGTTGCTATGGCTCCATAACTTGTTACTCTTCCATGTGGTATTAAACGAGCTACTTCATACACTTTTTCGAAGAAATTTTTATCTACCATTTGGTAAAGATAGCTTTCTTTTAGAATTAAATTGGAATATATCAAGAACGCCTAAATAAAAAATCCTGCTAATTAGCAGGATTAATAGTTTAGTTTGAATTTTATATAGGTAATCGGTTTTCCGATTTCTAAATATTGTTTTTCGTAAAATGTTTGTGTTCCTGTTACTTCTTCAGGACTGTACACATTTTTATAAACATCGTGATTAGCGTGTAAAATTTCGTGACCCTCTCCATGCAATAAACCTAAAGTGTAACCGTGCATGAATTCACTATCGGTTTTTAGGTTGACTGTTCCTTCTGAATTTAAAATACCATGGTATTTCTTTAAAAACTCAGAATTCGTCATACGGTGTTTAGTACGCTTATACTTAATTTGTGGATCTGGGAAGGTTATCCAAATTTCAGAAACTTCATTTTCAGCAAAAATATAATCTACTAGCTCTATTTGAGTTCTAATAAAAGCCACATTTTCCATGTTATTTTCTAGTGCTGTTTTAGCTCCTCGCCAAAATCGTGCACCTTTAATATCAATTCCAATAAAGTTTTTATCAGGATTTTTTTCTGCTAAAGCAATCGTATATTCACCTTTACCACAACCTAGCTCTAAAACTATTGGGTTGTCGTTTTTAAAAAAAGTATTCCACTTTCCTTTATAAGAAAAGTTATTGGTTACTTCTTCTCGTGTTGGTTGAATAACGTTAGCAAACGTTTCATTTTCTCTGAAACGTTTTAGTTTGTTTTTACTTCCCAAAGTGTATAGAAATTAGGCTCTATCTTCTGTTCCTTCTCTTTGAAAACGAGCAGCTTCTTTCATCCAATAAGCAAATAACACTAATAGGATTAATAAAAAGAACCAGTTTACGGCGTTTGAAGTCCACCAACCTGCATCTGATTTAGCTACTGTTAAACGTAACCAATTGAATGGTGCAAATAAAAAGTCGGTAAATAAACTACCAATCCATCTAAAAATATTGCCTGCTATCATATCTTAAGTATCTTTACAGCTGCAAAAATATAAAAAGAAACAATGTTAGCCAATTTTTTCGGTAAATCTAAACCTATAAATTTTATTGTACTGTTTGTACTATTCTTAGGGTATTTTGTTTTAAGTATTTTTTCTAAAGAATTATCTTTCAACCTTGTTAAGGAACTTGGTTGGTTTTTAGTCGTTTTTTCGGTGTATAATTTTATTATTGCTAAGAACTTATTGACTTATGATAACTCTTTTGCTTTTTTATTTTTTGTGATATTAATTGGTTTTTTTCCTGATACCATACAGATAAATAAAACTTTTTACGCCAACTTAACTATACTTCTTTTTTTACGAAAAGTGTATAGCTTACAGTCTTCTAAAAATATTCTTCATAAGTTATTCGATGGTGGTTTGTGGCTTGGAATTTCATTTTTAATAGAGCCTTATGCTCCTTTATTACTGATATTACTTTACTTGTCTATATTTTTACACCAACGATTTACCTATCAAACATTATTAACACCTGTAATTGGTTTTTTTGCTCCGGTTTTTCTGTATTACACTTACTATTTTTGGTATGATAACCTTGAAAAATTTTGGTTGCTTTTTGATTGGAATTTTTATCCTGATTTAAGCTTTTATTCTCATGAAAAGTATTTGTTCCCTATTCTTTTTATAGTTTTCTTTTTAGTAGCTTCAATCATTTTAAAAAGTCCCAAGGCACTTGCTGTTAAAAATAAATTTAGAAAAAACTGGATATTAATTCTTGCCCACCTTACCATTACTATAGCCATTTTACTTTTAGTTCAAGATGGCTCTGGAAGTGAGTTCTTGTATGTATTCTTCCCTGTTTCTGTTATTCTAGCTAATGGAATAGAATTTTTTCAAAAGAAATGGTATGCCGACGCTATTATTATTTTATTTTTAATAGCTTCTTTTACTATAAGTACTGTTGCGTAAATTATAATTTTACTCCGTAAGCCAAATCACCCGCATCTCCTAAGCCAGGAACTATATAACCTTTGTCGTTTAACTTTTCGTCAATATCAGCAATCCATAAAGTAGTACTTTCTGGTAAGTGTTTAGCAACATACTCTACACCTTCAATTGAACCAATAACCGAAGCTATAATTATTTCTTTTGGTGTTCCGTATTTTTTTATTCCCTCATAAACCTCAACCATAGAACGCCCTGTTGCTAACATTGGGTCTACCAATAATAATGTTTTTCCGTCAATAGAAGGTGATGCGAAGTACTCTACTACTATTTCGAATTCTTCATCGTTATTCGGGTGATGACGGTATGCTGAGATAAAAGCATTCTCTACATCATCAAAATAATTCAACATTCCATTGTGTAATGGTAACCCTGCTCTAAGGATAGAGCATAAAACTATATTATTTGCTAGTAATTCTACCTTTTTTGTTCCTAATGGTGTTGTTATTTCTTTTGCTTCATAATTTAACTCTTTACTTAATTCGTAGGCTAAAACTTCCCCTATTCTTTCAATGTTTCTACGGAAACGCATCGAGTCTTTTTGAATTGAGATATCTCTGAGTTCAGCTAGGAATTTATTAAGAATAGAATTTTGTTTGGCTAAGTGATGAGTTTTCATGAAGTGTATTCTTTTTTGTACTCTACAAAAGTAACGGATTTTATCAAGCTTTTATAAAGTTGGTTAGTGCTTTTAATAGTTCTTCTTTTGCTTCAACATGACTCATGTGTCCGTTCGGTAATGCTATTAATGAGGTATTGGTTCTCTTTGCTTCTTCTTCAACAGTAGTATAATTTAATATTGGATCATTTTTCCCTGCAATTATTAACCTCTTTTCTATTGTTTGTAAAACAGCTTCTTTGTTTTTACGCAAACGCATTCCTTCTGTAGCTGCAATGTACCCTCTAACAGGTGTTTTTAAGGCTTCTTCTCTTATTTTCTCTATTTCTTCAGATAACTGTAAACGCATACTCTCTGCAAATAAGTTACTAATTGACATTTTTACTAATGTTTCATAGTTTTCCTTAGCCATTTCAACAGCTCTGAGTCGCAACTTTTTTCTTTCTTCACTATCTGCTTGAGATGTAGAGTTCATCAAACAAACTCCTTTTACATTTTTGGGATATTTTTCTGCAAAGGCTAAAGCAACATACCCTCCCATAGAGTGCCCTACAAAAGTAGCTCGACGGATTTTTAACTCTTTTAACACTGCTTTTACAGCATCTGCCATTTCTTCCATCGAATGTACGTATCCAATACACCCTGTTTTTCCACTTCCTAATAAGTCAACACAAACTACTCTATATTTTTTAGATAATTCTTTACTTATATTATTCCACATCGTGGAGTTTTCTAAAAATCCATGGAGTAATACTATAACACTTCCTTTTCCTTCATCAGTAAAGTAAATATTTGTGTTTTTAAATTCTATACTGTTTTGCATTAGGCAAAAATATGTATCTTTCATTAGTTAACTTATCAAATAATTGCTAAAAATGTTGATTTCTCCTTTTCAAAATCTTTCTAAAAAACAAGAGCAAAACCTCACTATTTTTCTTATAGTTTCTACATTAATTCTTATACTTTGTATGCTTTATTTGGATAGTTTTCTAAAAAATGAAGTATGTAAAAATGGTATTATAAGCTTTGAATTAGCAAAAGACATCGCAGTATCTGAGAAATATATTAATTCTTGGAACGAAACTTCTAAAATAGCTTGCGGCATTAGCTTAGGGCTTGATTATCTTTTTTTAATTTCTTATTCTTTATTAATAGCTGTTTTTATTCATAAGTTTAATAAGAAACTTTGGAAAGACTCTTCTTTATACAGCTTTGGAGTAATCCTTATATTTTCTTTATTTTTTGCTGGTTTTTGTGATGCTATCGAAAACATTGGGTTAATTAAATTACTAATGGGAAGCACGAAACAGCAATGGAGCTCTGTTGCTTATTTTTTTGCTATACCTAAGTTTGTTTTTATTGCTATTGGAATACTTTATATCCTTTTCAATTTTGTTTATTTGTTATTCAAAAAACAAAACAAATGAAATTCTCAAAAGAAACTTTAATTACAGGCTTTGCTTTATTTTCTATGTTTTTCGGAGCTGGTAATTTAATTTTGCCTCCTTTTTTAGGAAAGAGTGCTGGCAACTTATGGTTTTGGGTAACTATTGGCTTTTTTATTACTGCTGTTTTTATTCCTATGATAGGTATTTTAGCTCATGCTAAAATACAAGGTACTATGTACGATTTTGGTAAAAAAGTATCTCCAACTTTTAGTCTTATATATTGCTTTGTTGTATACACCATTTGTATTGCTTTGCCTGCCCCTAGAACTGCATCGGTTACTCATGAAATGGCCATTGCTCCTTACTTTAATAATAGTAGTTCTTTAGTTACAAGTACAATTTATTTCGGACTTGTTTTTCTTTTTACCTTGAACCGATCAAAAGTACTAAGCCTACTAGGCAAATTTTTAACACCACTTATTATTTTCATTTTATTGGCTATAATTTTTGTTGGAATTTTTACAGCTCCAGATATAATAACTCCAACTACACTTAAAGCTCCTTTTGTTGATGGTTTACTAGAAGGGTATCAAACTTTTGATGCCATTGCTTCCATAGTTGTTGGTGGTGTTTTAGTTGTTTCAATGAATTTTAATACAAATACAACTTTTGAAGAGAAAAAAGAGCTAATTACCAAAGCTGGTTTTATCGCTGGTTTAGGATTGTTAATTATCTATGCAGGTCTTATTTACAATGGTGTATTATTTAGTTCTACTTTTTCTGAAAATGCTAACAGGACAGAAATTTTAACCTCTTTGAGTAACCAAACTTTAGGAAATATTGGAAGTGTTTTTCTAAGTGTTTTAGTTGCTTTAGCTTGCTTTACAACTGCTGTTGGAGTTATTACTGGTACTGCCGATTATTTTAAAGGTATTAACAATAACTCTCAAAACGTTTTTACAGTTACTGCTATTATCGGGTGCATATTAGGGATTGCTGTTGGTCAATTTGATGTAAAATACATCATCTACATTGCGCTACCAGCTTTAATGTTTATTTACCCTATTACTATTATATTAATTGTACTGAATGTACTTCCAGAAAAATACACCTCAACTTTAGTTTTTAAAATTGTAGTAGGGGTGACTTTCTTATTTAGTATTCCTGATTTTCTAGGTTATGTTATTAATCCAAGTTATTTAACTGAAATAAAAAACACTATTCCTTTTGCTAATCATAATTTAGGATGGGTATTACCTGCCATATTGAGTTTTATATTTGCTAATTTGCTTAAAAGGAAAAAGCAAATTCTAACTGAATAAGTTACTTAATAAACGATATTTTATATATAAACTAAAAAAGCTCGCAATCGCGAGCTTTATATTTTTATTCGGGTTGAGTATTGTTAAAAACGATATCCTAAATTTATTCCTACTCTAGGTACAATTGAACGAGCCTCAGAAGTAAATAGGTTTCTTCCTAAACCTCCGTAAACATCAAGTACAAAACCTCCTGAAGACACATATTTTGAGCCAAAAGCTAACCCTAAAGCCCCATCAGTATATTCCTTAAAAGTATTAGGCGAACCATCAAGCTCAATTTCTCTTTCTCCAGTATTAATCCCCATAAAAACTTCACCAAAATAGTTCCAATTGCTATTGTTCGTAAAATAATGGCGGAAAAAAGGTGTGAACATTCGTTCTTCGTTGTATCTAAAATCTGCTGATCTTTTTTCAAAGTTAAATAACGCTGAAATACCAATTGAGGAACGATCGGTAGTATAATATTCATACGATACTTCTAACGTTTTAAAAGCTAATGCATCTAGTAAATCTACTTTTACTTCTTGCTGTGCATAGGTAAAAGAGCTAACAAAAGCCACAGCTGCTAATAATATTTTTTTCATTTGAAATTTTTACTATTTATAATTTATGTATTGCCCACAAGTATAATACCACAAACATACATTTTTTTATAAAAAACAGTTTAGTGAAATATATTTTCTCTCTTACGAGCAGTTACAGTTTGTATCGCAACCACTATTTTTTTTAGGTTTAAAAAAGAACTTTTTAACTAAAAAAACAACTGCTCCACAAACAACCACATATGTTAAAACTTCTTGCATTAACTTAAAATTTGATAGGCTATAAATGCTGATAAATATGCCAAAGCCCCCATACTTACTAATTGAACCGTTGGCCACTTCCAACTTTTAGTTTCTCTTTTTACAATTGCTAACGTTGCCATACATTGCATTGCAAACGCATAAAACAACAATAAAGAAATTCCTGTAGCAAAATTAAACCTCTTCTCTCCTGTGTCAGGGTTTATCTCTGATGCCATTTTTTGTTTGATAGTAGTCGTATCTTCTCCATCGTCTTCTACACTATAAATAGTTGCTAACGTACCAATAAACACCTCTCTAGCAGCAAAAGAACTAATTAACCCAATACCAATTTTCCAGTCATAACCTAATGGTTTAACAACTGGTTCTATTGTTTTTCCTGCTATTCCTATATATGAGTTTGCTAGTTTAGCAGAAGCGACTTTTTTAGCTAGCTCTTCTTCTGATAATTGTTGATTTGCTACATTTTCAACTACACTTTTCTCTGCTTTTTCAAACGATGATGGTCCATGGGATGCTAAAAACCATAATACTATTGAAATTGCTAAAATGATTTTTCCTGCTCCAAAAACAAATGCTTTTGTTTTATCTAACACATCATAAAACACATTTTTAACCGATGGTATCTTGTAGTTAGGCATCTCAACTACAAAAAACGAGTTGTTTTTTATCTTCAATGTCTTGTGTAACACATATGCTGCGATGATTGCAGCCGCAAATCCTAAAATGTATAAAGCCAACAGGGTAAAACCTTGTAAACTTAAAAAACCAAACAACTTAGTATCAGGAATAATTAAAGCTATTAAAATAGCATACACAGGTAATCTTGCAGAACAGGTTGTAAATGGTGTTACCAAAATGGTAATTAATCGTTCTTTCCAACTACCAATAGTTCTAGTTGCCATAATTGCTGGAATAGCGCATGCTGTACCTGAGATTAAAGGAATAACACTTTTACCACTCATTCCAAAGCGACTCATAATTTTATCCATTAAAAACACCACGCGGCTCATATATCCTGTTTCTTCAAGAATGGATATAAAAAGAAACAAAATAGCTATTTGAGGAATAAAAATTACAACTCCACCAACACCAGGAATAATTCCATCTGTTAATAAATCAGTAAACATTCCTGCTGGTAATTGTGCTTTTGTAAACTCTGCCATATTAGCAAATAACCCATCTATAAGATCCATAGGTGTAGACGCCCAATCAAAAATAGATTGAAATATTAGCAATAACAATCCGAAGAAAATAACATACCCAAATATTTTATGAGTAAAAACTCTATCTAATCTACTGCGAACATCTGTTGCTTTAGAAGCGTCTATCTTATAAGTTTTATTTAAAACAGCATTTATTTGCTGATATCTATATATCGTTTCTTTATGCTGATATTTTTTCTGCTTTGTAATTTCACTTTCAAACTCTTTTATTGCGTCTTTTTCTGAAGAAGAAAGTAATGGAGTGTGGTTTTTAGTTAACATCATCCACAACTCATACGATGTAAACTCTTTACTTACTGTAGCCAATCGGTCAAAGTAAGTCACATCAATTTTTTTAGATAGTTCGTTAAAATTTGAATGTACTTTTAACGATTCATAATTCGCTACTACCTCTTTTAAGTCGTCAACACCTTCATTTGTTCTTGCTGACATTAACACTACTTTAGTATGTAACTCTTTTTCTAAAGCTGGTATATCTATAGAAATTCCTTTTCGTTTTAATTGGTCTGCCATGTTTAAAGCTAAAACCGTAGGAACTTCTAAATCCTGAATTTGTGAAAACAGTAATAAGTTTCTTTTTAGGTTTTCAATATCTGCAACTACAACAATTACATCTGGCTTTTCTTCCTGATGTGTAGTCATCAAAGCTTTTAAAACAATGCTTTCGTCTAAAGAAGTTGGATTGATACTGTATGTACCTGGTAAATCAGTAATTATTGCACTTTTACCTCTAGGCAACTTACAAATTCCTTGTTTTTTATCAACCGTAACCCCAGGATAATTTCCTACTTTTTGGTTTAAACCTGTTAACTGATTAAATAACGATGTTTTACCTGTATTAGGATTTCCAATTAAAGCTACATTAATACGATTACTCATCAGCTATAGTTTTACAATTGAAATTTGACTAGCTGTTTCTTTTCGAATCGCTAAATGACTTCCATTTACGCATATATACATAGGATCTTTTAGTGGAGCAATTTGGAGTAACTCTACTTCACTTCCTGGTAAACACCCCATTTCTAATAACTTCAGCGGAATCTTATCTAAGCACTCTTCAGATATAATTCCTTTTTCCCCTAAATGTAACGATGCGATAGTACTCAAAAGATATATTTTTAGCTTGCAAATATACTAAAATAGAATCATTCTAAACAGTATATCAACACAATATATCATTTATTTACAATAGGTTGTTCTCTTTGTATGATGTCTTATATTTGTGGTATGACTTTCGACGATATTATTGGGCAAGAACACATCAAAAAACACCTACAGCAATCAGCTGAAAACAATAGAATTCCGCATGCACAACTCTTTGTTGGTAAAGAGGGAAGTGGTACTTTACCTATGGCTATTGCCTATGCTCAATTCCTATTATGTAATTTTTCTGATAATCCAGAAGCTTGTAATATAAAATGTAGCAAACTACAACACCCTGATTTACATTTTGCTTTTCCAGTAACCACAAATGACTCGGTAAAAAAGCACCCAGTTAGTAATTTGTTTTTAGAGGATTGGCGTTCTTTTATTGAAGAGCAACCTTATGGAAGTTTGTTTAATTGGCTACAACATATTGGTGTTGAAAATAAACAAGGTCAAATTGGTGTTGATGAAGCAGAAGACATTGTAAAAAAGCTACAATTAAAATCGTATGAAGGTGGTTTTAAAGTAATGATTATTTGGATGGCTGAAAAAATGAATGTTGCTGCCTCTAACAAATTATTAAAACTAATTGAAGAACCGCCAAACAAAACTATTTTCATTCTTATTACTGAAGATGAAGAACAGATTATAAACACTATAAAATCTAGATGTCAGGCTTTACATTTTCCTGCATTAAGTGAAAGTGATATAGCTAATAATCTAATTCAACAAGAAGGTGTATCAGAAAATGAAGCAGTAAAAATTGCTCATCAATCTGAAGGAAACTACAACAAAGCACTACATGTTTTAAACAATAATTCAAACGACTTAGTTTTTGAACAATGGTTTATTACATGGATTAGAGCTGCCTTTAGAGCTAAAGGAAATGCTGCCGTTATTCAAGATTTAATAGGATGGTCAGAAGAAATTGCTAAATCTGGTAGAGAAACTCAAAAACAGTTTTTACAATATTGTTTACAATTTTTCAGACAGGCTTTACTTCTCAACTATGGAACTCCAGATTTAGTGTTTTTAGAAACAAAATCTGCAAACTTTGACCTTGCTAAATTTGCTCCGTTTATTCATAGTGCTAATATTCTAATTATCGAAAAAGAAGTAAGCGATGCTCAATATCATATTGAAAGAAACGGAAATGCTAAAATTATTTTGTTAGATTTATCTATTAAACTAACGCGCCTTCTTCATACTAAAGAAGAAAAAATTCAATCTTAATTATGAAAACAAAGCATATAATTACCGCACTTACTTTCGGAATACTTTTTGTTGCTTGTAAACAAGCAAAAAAAGAACCGTTATTACAAGAGTATTTGGTTGGAAGCTGGGAAACTACATATTTAAAAATTGAATATTTAACTGCTAACGAAACCGATAGTACTTCTGTTTTTGAAGATGATTTTAGTAAACCTAATTCAGGAAAAGCCCAGTCTACCTATAACAACGATGGCACTTTTTCTGCATGGTTTGTACAAGCTGACGGAAAAAAAGTTGGTGAAACAGATGGAAAGTGGGAAACAAGTGGCGATAGTCTGTTTGTTGATTACCCTTATTTAGGGAAACAAGTACAAGCTTGGTATAAAATTACACAAACAAACGACGGGTTTAATGCTAGGTCTACCTATGATTGGGATAATGATGGGGAAAATGATGACACTTTGCTTATGAAAACTAAAAAAATAGAATTATAAAATTGCGTATTTTCAACAACATATCACTACGAATTAGAATTTTCTTGTCAATGATACTTTTGGTGCTATTGGCATCAATTTTAATTGTAATGGTTACTATATATCAATACGACGAGCAAACAAAAGATTATAATACTGCACGTTTTGAGCGTAAAGAGTTCTCTACAAAGCAAGATATTGAAATAGAACTTAAACGTAGAACCACTTACCCAGTAACTACTGAGAATTTATCTAAAATTTTTCAAGATAGAATTTATGACATCGCTTATGTTCATAAACTTACTATCTCTATGTATGACATGGATGGAAAACTGTTAAAATCTTCTATTCCATATAACTTTGACAAAAAAGAAGGTCAAGACTTAGCTAACGAAACTGTTAGAGATTTAGCTAACAATTCAAATCACAAAATTTTTAAAAGTAGATCCGAAAAAGGTATCACTTACCAGTCTTCATACACCTACTTAAACGACCCACGTTTTAAAAGGATTGGAATTTTAGAGCTACAAATAGCACAAGATAATGAAGAGCAAAAGCAAGAACTACGAGAGTTTATTTCTCGCTTATCATTAGTTTATCTACTAATGCTTATAATTGCCATTATTTTAGCTTACTTCTTATCAACCTATATTACCCGATCAATTCAAACCATCTCGCAAAAAATAAATGAAACTCGTTTAAATAAGCGTAACGAAAAGATTACCTTAAACTCTGCTAGTTCAGAAATCAACTCTCTTGTTGCCGCTTATAACAACATGATTGATCAATTAGAAGAAAGTGCTGTAAAACTAGCTCAAAGTGAACGTGAACAGGCTTGGAGAGAAATGGCTAAACAGGTAGCTCACGAGATTAAAAATCCGTTAACACCAATGCGCTTATCAGTACAAAGTTTTGAAAGGAAATTCAACCCAGAAGACCCAAACATTAAAGAAAAAATGTCTGAATACAGCGAAACGCTTATTCAGCAAATCGATGTAATGAGTTCTATTGCTTCAGCTTTTTCTGATTTTGCTAAAATGCCTACACAACGTAGAGAAAAATTAAATGTAGTTGATATTGTTAAACATTCTTTAGATATTTTTACTGAAGACTATATACACTATTTTCCTCAGGAAAAAGAGTTATACGCTAGTTTAGACAAAACTCAATTAATACGAATTGTCACCAACCTAGTTAAAAACTCAATTCAGGCAATAAAAGACACCGATAAAAACCCTAAAATTGAAGTTAAAGTTGCTTCTGAAGGGAATAGTGTTAAAATCACAGTTTCTGATAACGGAAAAGGTATTAGTGAAGAAAATAAAGAACTAATTTTCGAGCCTAAGTTTACTACTAAAACAAGCGGAATGGGCTTAGGGCTTTCTATAATAAAAAATATAATTGAAGCATATGACGGTACTATCTCCTTTACTTCAACTAAAGGAGTTGGAACTGTTTTTACTGTAATATTACCTAAAACATAAACATAGTATGAATTTTGAAAATATTTTAGTTGAACAAGCCAACGAATTGGCAACTATTACAATTAACCGACCAAAAAAATTAAACGCTTTAAACAAAGCTACGATCCAAGAACTTCACAATGCTTTCAATGCTTTGGATGAAGACAGTGCTGTTAAAGTAATTATTATCACAGGAAGTGGAGAAAAAGCATTTGTTGCAGGGGCAGACATTTCTGAGTTTGCACATTTCTCTGTTGAAGAAGGAGGAATGTTAGCTAAAAAAGGACAGGAAATTTTATTTGATTTTGTTGAGAACCTATCTACTCCAGTTATAGCTGCTGTTAATGGCTTTGCTTTAGGAGGTGGATTAGAGTTAGCAATGGCTTGTCATTTTAGGGTAGCTTCAGACAATGCCAAAATGGGCTTACCTGAAGTTTCTTTAGGAGTTATCCCTGGTTATGGTGGTACACAACGCTTACCTCAATTAGTTGGTAAGGGAAAGGCAATGGAATTAATAATGACAGCAGGTATGATTTCTGCTGAGGAAGCTAAAGAAGCTGGATTGGTAAATCATGTAACTTCACAAGAAGAGCTTTTACCTTTAGCTGAAAAAATAGCTTCAAAAATTATGCGTAACTCCTCAGTAGCTATCAGCGCAGCAATTAAAGCCGTAAACGATAATTTTAAAGATGGTGTAAATGGTTTTGAAAGCGAAATTACAGGGTTTGGAAACTGCTTTGGTACCGAAGATTTTAAAGAAGGAACTACTGCTTTTTTAGAGAAACGTAAACCTGATTTTCCAGGAAAGTAATATCTTTTCAACAGAATATTCTATATAAAAAAATAGCATCTAAATAATATTTAGATGCTATTTTTACAATAAGGGGATTACATTAATAAAATGGGGGTTATTAACTGAAGCAAATATATACTAAATTCAATAATATCCAAATTTTAGCGATGAATTTTTATAAAACAAACATTAATTTTGCATTATTAACACAATAACAACTATACCTTTCCATTCCATTCATTATAGAATTGATTTAAAAAACCTTCCATATAAGAATGCCTATGCTCTGCTATTGATTTTCCTGTAGTAGTATTCATCTTATCTTTTAAAAGCAAAAGTTTTTCATAAAAATGGTTAATCGTAGGTGCTGTAGACTTTTTATATTCTTCTTTAGTCATCTTTAAATTTGGAACGATCTCTGGATTATAAAGTTCTCTATTTTTGAATCCACCGTAATTAAAACAACGAGCAATACCTATAGCTCCAATGGCATCTAATCGGTCAGCATCTTGAACAACATTTAGTTCAGGGGATGTAAAATTTTGCTCAAAATTCCCTCCTTTAAAAGAAATATTTGTAATTATCTTTTCTATGTGAGTAATTATTTCTTCGGACACCTGTTGATTAAGAAGGAACTCTCTAGCTTTTTTCGGGCCAACTGTTTCATCTCCATTATGAAATTTACTATCAGCTATATCATGTAACAATGCTCCTAAAGAAACCACAAACTCATCAACATTTTCATCTTTAGCAATCAACAAAGCATTTTTATAAACTCGTTCAATATGAAAAAAATCATGTCCTCCTTCTGCTCCTTGTAAAGTTTCTTTTACAAACTCAATGGTGTTTTGTATTATTTGTTCTTTGTTCATTATCCAAAAATAAAAATCCTGCACTTATAAGCACAGGATTTTAAAAGTATTATTATAAATTATTTTATGCAGTAACCGATGGTTTAACCAAATTGTTAGCTACTAAATATTCTGCTATTTGAACTGTATTCGTTGCAGCTCCTTTACGAAGGTTATCTGCAACAATCCACATATTTAAAGTATTTGGTTGAGATTCATCTCTTCTAATTCTACCCACGAAAACCTCATCTTTATTATTTGCTAAAATAGGCATAGGGTATACATTGTTTTGTACATCATCTTGTACAACCACCCCATCAGTTTGTGTAAGTAACTCACGTACTTTGTCTAATTCAAAATCATTTTCAAACTGAACATTTACAGCCTCAGAATGCCCTCCAGCGGTTGGTATTCTAACTGCTGTAGCTGTAACTGCAAAAGAATCGTCTCGTAAAATCTTTTTAGGTTCTTTTACAAGCTTCATTTCTTCTTTCGTATATCCATTTTCTAAGAATACATCGCAATGAGGTAATGCATTTCTTCCAATTGGATGTGGGTACGCCATTTCTCCTTCAACTCCAGCTTCTTCATTATCTAATTGCTGAACAGCTTTTACACCTGTTCCTGAAACTGACTGATAAGTTGAAATCACAACACGTTTCATGTTATATTCTTTATGTAATGGTGCCAAAGCCATTACTAACTGAATAGTTGAACAGTTAGGATTTGCAATAATTTTATCTTCGCTTGTTAATACATCTCCATTGATTTCAGGAACTACTAGTTTTTTGGTTGGATCCATTCTCCACGCTGAAGAATTATCAATTACCGTTGTACCAACTGCAGCAAACTTAGGAGCCCACTCTATTGAAGTAGAACCTCCAGCAGAAAACAACGCGATATCAGGTTGCATCTCCACTGCGGTTTCTAAACCAACCACTGTATAATTTGTGCCTTTAAATTCTATTTGTTTTCCTACCGAACGCTCTGAAGCAACAGGAATTAACTCTGTTACTGGAAAATTACGTTCTGCTAAAACTTGTAACATTACATTACCTACCATTCCGGTAGCGCCTACTACTGCTACTCTCATCTTTTTACTATTTGAGTATAAAATTAATTGTTTGTATGCTACAAAGGTTTAAAAAAAACAAATTGGTTGTATCTTAATTATACGAAAAAATACGTTAAAGTTTAAAATTATATCACTTTTGATTAAAAAGTATTGTTTTAAACAGTAAAACTCAAAAAATCAGTACATTTGCACCGATTTTTTATTAAAATCATAACATATTTGTTTAACTTAAAAAAGTATAGCATGCAACTGTACAACAAGTTAAGCGCTGAAGAACGCGCTAAATTAATAGACGATGCGGGTAAAGACCGTATTACCATCTCATTCTATCAATACCACAAGATAGAAAACCCAACTTTATTTAGAAATAAATTATTCCTTGAGTGGAATGAACTAGATGTTTTAGGAAGAACATATGTTTCTTACGAAGGAATTAATGCTCAAATATCTGTACCATCTGAAAACTTTTTAGCTTTAAAAGATCAATTAGACAGTATTTCCTTTTTAAAAGGAATTCGTTTAAACGTGGCCATTGAACACGACAACAAATCCTTTTTAAAACTAAAAGTAAAAGTTCGTAACAAGATTGTTGCTGACGGATTAAATGACGATACTTTTGATGTTACTGATAAAGGAGTGCACCTAAATGCAAAAGAGTTCAATGAAATGCTAGCAAACCCTAATACTGTTTGTGTAGATATGCGTAATCATTACGAAAGTGAAATTGGACATTTTGATGGCGCTGTAACTCCAGATGTAGATACGTTTAGAGATTCTTTAGATATTATTGAAGAAGATTTAAAAGACCATAAAGAAGACAAAAACTTATTAATGTATTGTACTGGCGGTATTCGATGTGAAAAAGCATCTGCCTACTACAAACACAAAGGTTTTAAAAATGTATTTCAGTTAGAAGGAGGAATTATTGAATATACACGTCAAGTAAAATCAGAAGGTTTAGAGAACAAATTTTTAGGAAAAAATTTTGTTTTTGACCATAGAAGAGCTGAAAAGATTTCTGATGATGTAATTGCTAATTGCCACCAATGCGGAAAACCTTGCGATACACATACTAACTGTGCTAACGAAGGTTGTCACTTACTATTTATTCAGTGTGATGAATGTGCTGAAAAAATGGAAAATACATGTTCTCCTGAATGTCAAGAAATCATTCATTTACCTTACGAAGAACAAAAAGAATTGCGTAAAGGAAAACACGCAAGTAATAAAATATTTAAAAAAGGACGTTCAGAAGCTTTAAAATTTAAAAAGTAATGCAAAAGATTGAGTTAATGGCTCCTGCTGGTAATTTTGAATCGTTACAAGCAGCTTTAGATAATGGATGTGATTCTATATACTTTGGTGTAGAGCAATTAAATATGCGTGCTCGAGCATCTATCAATTTTACCTTAGATGATTTAGAAGAAATTTCTCGTAGATGTACTGAGAAAAATGTTCGTACGTATTTAACATTAAATACTATTGTATACGACCATGATTTATCTATCGTAAAAACCTTAATCAAAAGAGCTAAAGAAGCTAATATTACTGCCGTAATCGCAATGGATCAAGCTGTAATTGCAATGGCTAGAGCTGAAGGTATGGAGGTTCATATTTCTACTCAAATTAATATTACCAACATCGAAACAGTTAAGTTTTATGCAATGTTTGCTGATACTGTGGTGTTGAGTAGAGAATTGAGTTTACGTCAGGTAAAAAAGATTACAGAGCAAATTGAAAAAGAAGAAATCAAAGGACCTTCTGGTCGTTTGTTAGAAATTGAAATTTTTGGTCACGGAGCACTTTGTATGGCAGTTTCTGGGAAATGTTATATGAGTTTACATTCACACAACTCATCGGCAAACAGGGGAGCTTGCAAACAAAATTGCCGTAAAAAATATACGGTAATCGATCAGGAATCTGGTTTTGAAATGGAGTTAGACAATGAGTATATCATGTCTCCAAAAGATTTATGTACTATTGATTTCTTAGACCAAGTGGCTGATGCTGGTATTAAAGTATTGAAGATTGAAGGTCGTGGTCGTGCACCAGAATATGTAGCTAAAGTAATTAAGTGTTACCGTGATGCTATTGATAGTTTATATAACGGAACCTACGATAAAGAGAAGGTGATTAGCTGGATGCAAGAACTGGAGAAAGTATACAATCGTGGTTTTTGGAATGGCTATTATTTAGGACAAAAGTTAGGTGAGTGGAGTAAAGAACCTGGTTCGCATGCTACTCAAAAGAAGGTGTATTTAGGAAAGGGAATGCACTATTTCCCTAAAGCAGAAGTTGGAGAGTTTAAGATTGAAGCATACGATTTAGCAATTGGTGATACCATTTTAATTACAGGGCCAACAACAGGTGCTCAAGAAATGGAATTAAAGAGTATGTTTGTAAATGACAAAGAAGCGCAAACTGCTACCAAAGGTGATGAAGTTACGATGAAGTTAGATTTCAGAATTCGTCCTTCAGACAAATTATATAAAATTGTAAAAACCGAATTTGCTAAAAACTAATGGTTGTAATTACCTTACAAAGAAACAAATGTATTGGTTGTAATTATTGTGTGGAATTAGCTCCCGCTCAATTTCAAATGTCTAAAAAAGACGGAAAATCTGTTTTACTGCATTCAACTGAGAAAAAGGGTTTCTTTACCATAAAGTCTCACGACGACAGTATTTTTGAAGCCTCTCATGAAGCTAAAAAGGCATGCCCTGTTAAAATAATTGAAGTAAAACAAGTATAGTTTTAGAGAAAAGACCGCTTCGCTTGTTAGAAAAAAGAATCAAGACTAACAAAAGCTCTCTTACGAGGGCTTTTGTTATTTTTACAGAATGGAATTACAACCTCCTTTTCGTAAAATTATTCACGTAGATATGGATGCCTTTTATGCATCAGTAGAGCAATTGGATAATCCTGAATTAAAAGGAAAACCTGTTGCAGTTGGGGGGAGTGAAATACGTGGTGTCGTTTCGGCGGCAAGCTATGAAGCTAGAAAGTTTGGGGTTCGTTCTGCTATGAGTGGTGTTTTAGCTAAACAAAAATGTCCGCATATTATTTTTGTTCCTCCAAGGTTTGATCGCTACAAAGAAATTTCTTCAAAAATTAGAAAAATATTTTATGATTACACTGATTTGGTTGAGCCTTTATCATTAGATGAGGCTTATTTAGATGTTACTGAAAACAAAAAAGGAAATCCTTCTGCAAGCATAATTGCTCAGGAAATTCGTCAGCGAATATGGGAGGAATTGGAGTTACGAGCTTCTGCAGGGATATCAATCAACAAATTTATAGCAAAAGTAGCTTCTGACATTAACAAGCCTAACGGACAAAAAACTATCAATCCAGAAGAGGTTATAGAATTTTTAGAACAACTTCCTGTAAATAAATTTTATGGAGTAGGTAAAGTCACTGCTGCTAAAATGCACAACTTAGGCATATTTACTGGGTTAGATTTAAAACAGAAATCATTAGAAGAACTCAGTAAATTGTTTGGGAAATCGGGGTTGCATTATTACAACATTGTTCGAGGCATTCATAATTCGGAAGTGAAGCCAAATCGCGTTAGAAAATCTATTGCTGCTGAAACAACTTTTAGAGAAAATTTATCTTCAGAGATTTTTATGCTAGAGCGTCTTGAAAAAATAGCTGATGAATTGGAACGTCGAATGAAAAAGTCGAACACAAAAGGTAAAACGGTAACTCTCAAAATCAAATACAGCGATTTTACGCAACAAACTCGTAGTAAGACCACCAATCATTACTTACAACTAAAAAAAGACTTCTATCCTATTGTAAAAGAGTTACTGTATCAAGATACTCTTAACAACTCTGTCCGTTTACTAGGTATTTCTTTCAGTAACTTAAATACAGAGAAAAAAGATCCTGTTTGGGTACAGTTACGATTTGATTTTTAAAGTATTGGTATTTTCAACGATACTTTGGTTCCTTTTGGCTTTCCTTCTTCATCAATTATATCTGTATAAATTAATGAATAGTTATTTACATACTCATTTGCAAAATTTCGTAATCGTTCTTTTGTTAAGTCTATACCTATTGATTTACGGTTTAGTGACTTGTTTTTTCTAATTTTCATAGCAGCATCTCTACCAATTCCATTATCTGTAATATCTATTTGTATAAATTCATCTGATATTTTTGTAACCGATAATGAAACTTCTTTTTTTCCTTTCTTAGATGAAAGCCCATGCCAAATAGAGTTTTCTAAAAAGGGTTGCAGTATTAATGGTGGAACCTTTATCCTTTCTATATTTACATTTGGGTCTATGTTTTCTATATAATTAACTTCATTTGATAATCGAATATTCTCGATACTCATATATAAGTTCATTGTTTTTAACTCTTCACTTAACGTTACTTCTTTTACTGTAGAAGACTCTAAAATATTTCGAATTAACTTTGAAAACTTGTTTAAGTAGTATACGGCATTCTTCTGCTCATTATTTATAACATAGAGTTTAATAGAGTTTAATGCATTAAACACAAAGTGCGGATTCATTTGAATTCTCAAAGCTTCCTGTTCTAACATTAATATTTTCTTGTCATTATTTAACAAACGTTGTCTGTACATAGAATACAACAACACACCTAATAACGCTATAGAAACTAATGCTATAATTAAAACATTCCTATTTCTTAATAGTTTTAGTTTTGCTATTTCATTCTCTTTTGCTAAGTTTTTTATCTTATTTCTACTTACCTCATTATCATATTTATTAATAAGGTTGTTTACGTATAATATATTTTTATCGTTAAAGGTTTTACGTTCTCCTTCAATAGCCTTCTTATAAAAACTATACGCCTTTTCATAATCCTTTTGTTTCTCGTACAACTCAGATAAATACAAGTTAGATTGATTAATTCCTGAAGGAATTTTATGCTTATTAGCTACCTCTAAACCTTTTTCTAAATATATTTTTGCTTTATCTAAACTATCTAACTTTAGTTGTACGTTTCCAAACGTAACATATACATCGGATGTATAATATTGATTACCTATTTCCTCTGAAAGAGCTAATACTTCACTTATATACTTATAAGCTTCCTCATACTTTCCTTGTAACAATAAAACATTACTAATACTATTATGACAAATAACTTTTCCTATACTTGAATTATTCTCTATGTTGTATTGTAAAGATTTGTTATAATGCTCTAATGCGGCATCTATGTCTCCTATATTTTGAAACGCAAGCCCCATATTTTGGTGGTTAATAGCTAACCCTCTTTTATCTCCTGTTTTTTCTTGAATTAAGATGGCTTTTTTAAACTTTTCTAAAGCTAGTTGGTATTGCTTAAGAGCCAGGTAAATATTACCAATACTATTGTTTGATATACTTATGCTTATTTTAGTATCAACATCTGGAATTTCGATTTTATCAGCTAATTCAAGCGCCATTTGATGATAGTTCAAAGCATTTCTAATCTTATCTTGTCTTCGATATACTACTCCTATTTGATTAAGAGTAACAATCTCTGCATTGACGTCTTCGATTTCTCTTGATAACTCAAGAGCTTTCATATAACTCTCTATTGAACTATCAAAAAAAGAGTTATTTCTGTAATGTCTCCCTAACAAGTTATATGCATAAACCTCTCCTAACCTGTATTCTTTTTGCTGACTCTCACTTAAAAGAAAATCTATATCTTCTTTATTAAATCGCTTACCTTGAAGGAAACGATATAAGTCATAATAATCATCAATCTTTTTTTCAATTGCTAACTGTATTAAACTATCTAGGTTACTCTTCTGTTCTTGTGAAAAACAAGAAAACGACACATAAAATAAAAAGATGATTATGATTAATTTCTTCATTTAAAATTTTTCTAGGAAATCCGACTTTCTTTGTCTAGAAACAGGAATTTTATGGTTATTTTCTAGTACAACATAACCGTCTGACTTTAAAAACTCTTTAATTTTATTCAAGTTAATTATATATGAATTATGTATTCTAAAAAAATGATCTTCTGGAAGAAGTAAGTTTATTTCTTTCAGTTTTTTTGTTACTACAATCTTTTTATTAGCTCCTGTAGTATATATTGTTGAATAATTACCATCTGACTCTACAAATAAGATCTCATCTTGAGATAGAAAAACTAATTTACCATCTGTATTAATAGTTATTTTTCTTCTGTTGAATTTTTTATTAAAGCTTGATAATATTTTCTCTACCTTTTCGGTATTGTTATTCTTCTTATAATGCTGCTTAACTCTTCCTATCGTTTCCTCTAAATCATCAGAATCTATAGGTTTAAGTAGATAATCTATTGCCTGGTTTTTCAAAGCTTTTATTGCATATTCATTATATGCCGTTGTAATAATTATAGCAAAATCTTTATCCTCAATTTTCTCTAATAATTGAAAACCATCCATCGTAGGCATTTCAATATCTAGAAAAAGACAATCAATACTATTCTCATTTATAAACTTAATTGCTTTCTCTGCAACCGTAAATGTTTCTATAATTTCTATATCACTTCCAAAGGATGATAATTCCCAAGAAAGACCTTGTATTGCTTTTGGCTCATCATCAACTATAACTGCTCTTAACATTTCATGTACATTTATATCAAATGTAACAGATAATCTTTTAAAAATAAAATGTAACTAATACGATTTTAACTAAAAAGCAACCCAAAATCATGTGATAAACATAAAATTTTTACCATTTACACAAAAAAGAACACCATTTATACATCCTTTATTTTAACACAGGTTCTTTTATAAGATATTTGCAATGTAATACACAAGGGGAATCATATTGATAAATTGGGGGATTAATCAATAATGATATTAAGTTATGAAACACCACTATATAGTGGTGTTTTTTTTATATAAATTTTATTGTTCGTTTATTTATATACACAAAAAAGCTCAACTAAATTTAGTTGAGCTTTTTATCTTATTCTAATCAGTTAGTTTCTTAAGCCTCGAATGGAGTTACAGAAACGTATGATTTATTATCTCTTTTCTTTTGGAATTTTACAACACCATCAACTTTAGCATGTAAAGTATGATCTTTACCCATGTAAACATTTTCACCTGGATTGTGTTGAGTTCCTCTTTGACGAACAATAATGTTACCTGCGATAGCAGCTTGTCCTCCAAAAATCTTTACTCCTAATCGTTTCGATTCTGATTCACGACCGTTCTTCGAACTACCGACACCTTTCTTATGAGCCATCTTTGTAAGTTTTTAAAGTTAATTATTTACTTAATGCTTCAATTAATTCTGCTTTCTTTAAAGAAGTGTATCCTGTAATACCTTTTTCTTTAGCTAAAGCTTTTAATTCTGCTACAGTCATTGAACTTAAATCCTTCGATTCTTCTTTTGCTTCAGCCTTAGGAGCTTCTTTCTTAGCAGCCGCCTTTTTTACTCCTGACGCAGAAATTCCTTCGATTTGAATTTCAGTTAAATACTGTCTGTGTCCATTTTTCTTTTTGTAACCTTTTCTTCTTTTCTTCTTGAAAACGATTACTTTATCACCTTTTAAGTGACCTAAAACCTTTGCAGTTACTCCTGCACCTTCTATAGCTGGGGCGCCAATAGTTACGTTTCCTTTATCTTCAATAAGCATTACATTATCAAAAGTTACTTTTGATCCTTCAGCCTCTTGTAAACGGTGTACGTATACTTTTTGGTCTTTTGCTACTTTAAATTGCTGCCCTGCTATCTCTACGATTGCGTACATACTATTTGTTTTGCGTTTATACTTTATTCACACTTTCTTAAATAAAAATGCGGGTGCAAATATACGTTTTTTACTTCAAAAAAAAATGTATTACTCAGAAAATTACTCTTTTAGCATAAAAAAGGTTCGTTTTTATTATTTCAACTGTAACAAATGCCATAATTTCACGTCAAATACACGAAAATCATTAAAAATTAAATTTCAATCAATGAGAAAAAGAGTTATCACTCTAGCTTCAGCTTTGTTGTTAGGCTTATCGGCTAATGCACAAAAAGTTGAGTTTGAAGAGTACGATTTAAGCAACGGAATGCATGTTATTTTGCATAAAGACAATTCTGCTCCTGTTGTTACTGTTGGCGTAATGTACCATGTAGGATCCAAAGATGAAGAGGATGGAAAAACAGGAATGGCGCATTTTTATGAGCACTTGTTATTTACCGGAACTAAAAACATTGGCCGTGGTGAATGGAATAAAATTGAAGCTGCGAATGGTGGAACTGGTAATGCTAACACTAACTGGGATAGAACTTACTACTACGAAACATTCCCTTCTAATAACTTACAGTTAGGTTTATGGATGGAATCTGAGCGATTATTACATCCAATTATCGACCAAAAAGCTGTAGATACTCAAAACGAAGTGGTTAAAGAAGAAAAGCGTCAACGTATGGATAATGCTCCTTATGGAAAAATTATATATGGAGACGTGTATAGTCATATTTTTGACAAGCACAATTATGGTAGACCTATGATTGGTTACATTAAAGATTTAGATGCCGCTAAACTGAGTGAATTTCAGGATTTTTATAACAAATGGTACATGCCAAATAATGCTGTATTAGTAGTTGCTGGTGATTTTGAAAAAGCTTCTACTAAAAAGTTAATTAAAGATTATTTTGAGCCAATTCCTGCAAGAACACTTCCAAAAAGAGACAAAGTGGTTGAGCCTGAAAGAGCTAAAGAAAAGCGTGTAAAAGAATATGATTCAAACATTCAATTACCAGCTATTTTATTAGCACACAAAACTCCTTCAATGAAAGAAAGAGACTCTAAAGTATTGGATGTAATTTCGACTATTTTAAGTAACGGAAAAAGCTCTAGATTGTATAAAAAACTAGTTGACGATAAGAAAAAAGCATTACAAGTATTTTCTTTTGCTCGTAACCTAGAAGATTACAGTGTTTACAACATTGGAGCTATTCCTTTAGGAAAAACTTCTTTAGATGATTTAATTAAAGAAATGGATGAAGAAATTGAAAAACTTCAAACAGAGTTAATTTCTGATAGAGATTTACAAAAGGTTCGTAATAAATTTGAAAATCAGTTTGTTGCTTCAAATTCTAGTGTACAAGGTATCGCTAACTCTTTAGCAAGAAATTATATGTTAGTTGGAAACACTAATCAAATTAATAAAGAGTTAGAAGTTATCAACTCTATTACTAAAGAAGAAATTAGAGACGTTGCTAAAAAATATTTAGCTAAAAACCGTCGTGTTGTTATCGAATATTTACCAAAAAAGAAATAATCATCTAAACTGAATTTTAATGAAAACGAAAATATTTTCAATTATCACAATATTATTTCTATCATTAACTGTTTCAGCGCAGATTGATAGAACCCAACAGCCAAAACCAGGTCCAGCTCCTAAAATTAACTTAGGAACTCCTAAAAAGTTTGCTTTACCTAACGGATTGCAAGTTTTAGTGGTTGAAAATCATAAATTACCAAGAGTATCTACTACATTAACTATTGACAACCCACCAATGTCTTATGGAGATAAAAAAGGTGTTGAGGGCTTATTAAGCGGAATGCTTGGAACTGGATCTACAAACACTCCAAAAGCAAAGTTTGATGAAGAAGTTGACTTTTTAGGAGCTAACATCTCTTTTTGGGATGAAGGAGCTAGAGCAAGTTCATTATCTAAATACTTTCCAAAAGTATTAGGATTAATGGCTGATGCTGCTTTTAACCCTGTGTTTACTCAAGAAGAATTTGATAAACAAATGAAACAATCTCTTGACGGAATAAAAAACAATGCCAAGAGTGTTAAAGCTATTGCTAGTAGAGTTGAAAACGCATTAACGTATGGTAAAAATCACCCTTTTGGAGAGTTTACCTCTGAAGAAACGTTAAAAAATGTTACGTTACAAGATGTTAAAGACTTATACAACAAAACGTATAAGCCTAATAATGCATACTTAATTATAATTGGTGATGTAAACTTTAACGATATTAAGTCACAAGTTAAAAACTTATTTGGAACTTGGAAAAAAGGTGATTTAGTTACTCAAAAATTACCAAAAGTTGAAAATCCAACAACTACTGAGATCAACTTTATTGATATGCCAAATGCTGTTCAGTCTGAATTATCTATCATTAACGCAGTAGATTTAAAGATGAACGATAAAGATTACTATGCTGCTTTATTAGCTAACCAAATTCTAGGTGGAGGCGGCACTGGTAGATTATACAAAAATCTTCGTGAAGATAAAGGGTACACTTATGGAGCTTATTCAGGAATCGGGTCAAGTAGATATGCTTCTCGTTTTAAAACAACTGCATCTGTAAGAAACATGGTTACTGATAGCGCTATGGTTGAAGCGATGAAAGAAATCAACAAAATCCGTTACCAAAAAGCAACTCAAGAAGAGTTAGATATAGCTAAAGCTAAATACATTGGGAACTTTGTTCGTAACGTTGAGAAGCCTCAAACAGTAGCTTCATATGCTTTAAACATTTTAACAAACGACTTACCTGCTGATTATTACAAGAACTACTTAAAAAACATTAATGCTGTGACATTAAACGATGTTCAAAATGCAGCAATTAAGTACTTCAAAGGAGATAAAGCTCGTATTATTATTACTGGTAAAGGAATTGATGTTTTAAAGAACTTAGAAAAAACAGCTGATTATAAAATCAACTATTTTGATAAAAACGGAAATCCAACTGAGAAACCAGCAATGAGTTTACCTATTCCTAACGGTGTTACAGCATCTAGTGTAGTGGATGATTATTTTAAAGCAATTGGAGGAAAAGACAAAGTAGCAAACGTAAAATCTGTAATGATTACTTCTAATGCTGCAGTTCAAGGAATGCAATTAAGTTTAGTTCAAAAAAATGCTACTCCTAACAAGTCTTCTGTTATTGTTTCTATGATGGGTAATGTAATGCAAAAAGTAATTTTTGACGGAACTAAAGGGTACCAAGAAGCTAACGGTCAGAAAAAAGAAATGACAGAAGAAGAGTTAGAAAAAGCAAAAAAAGAATCTGCTCCTTTTGCTGATAAAGCTTATAAGACTGGAACTTTAGATAGAATTGAGCCTATAGATGGAAACAATGCTTATGTTATTAAACATGGTAAAAAAGAAATCTTTTATGATGTAAAATCTGGATTAAAGGTTAAAGAGGTAAAAACTGCTAAAGGACCACAAGGAGAAATAAAAGTACCTGTTGTTTTTTCAGATTACAAAGAGGTAAACGGAATTAAATTCCCTCATAAAATGATTCAAAAGAATGGACCAATGACTTTTGAGTTCATTACAAAAGAAATTAAAATTAACGAAGGGGTTTCTGATGCTGATTTTAAATAAGTATTAGACCTAAGTCTATAAAAAATGAAAGAGCCAAAATATTGCATTTTGGCTCTTTTTATTTTAAGTAATTTTAAAACTATCTAGCTTTATTTACCAACCAAACTCCAAACAAAATAATCCCTCCTGCCAGTAACTGTATTAAGCTTAGCTTTTCTCCATCAACAATTCCCCAAATTACAGCAACCGCTGGAATTAAATACGTAACTGAAGCTGCAAAAACAGGAGATGATAGATGTACCATTTTATTGAACAGTACTTTTGCTATTCCTGTTCCCACTACAGCTAAAACAGTAATATAACCTAATGCTGAAGTTGTTTCTTCTGTTACTTCAAAAGTTGAAAAGAATCCAGAAAAAGCTAAAACTATAAACGCTGGTATTATCAATAATAAAAAGTTTCCAGTTGTAATTGCCAGTGCATCTAAATCATCTAAATACTTTTTAATCATATTTACATTAAACGCATATCCTATTGAAGCTATTAGTATTAAAACAGCATACCAATAATTTTGATTCGGATTTAATTCAGCTCCTTTCAAAATAAGAATTAAAGTTCCTGCTAACCCAATTAAAACTCCGTAAAACTGTTTTCTTTTAAAAGTAAACCCAAACACCAACGCTCCAAAAATAAACGTATTAAAAGGTGTTAACGAGTTTAAAATAGCTGGTATAGAACTATCTATTTTACTTACAGCAAAAGCAAACAAAAACGCAGGAAAAAAAGTACCCAAAACTGCTGTATATGCAACATATTTCCAGTGCCTCTTTTCTATTCTTTTTAAACTTTTAAATCCAACTAACAGTAAAAAAACTGCTGTGATTAGCATTCGTAAAGCACCTACTTGAATTGGAGTTAACCCAATTAATGCCTTTTTCATTAAAATAAAAGAGCTTCCCCAAACTAGCGAAAGCACTATTAAAAACAACCATTTTTGTTGTTGACTATTCATTCTCAGTTAATTTAAGCACAAAAGTCGTTTATTTCTGTTTTTAATTTTGAATTTATTGATAAATTTGCTGAATAACTCAATAAATAAAAATGATGAAAATTCATAAAATATTATTTGCATTAGCTTTTGTTAGTTTTTTAGCTATTGGATGTAAAAATGAAGCTAAAAAAGAAGAGGCTACCAAAGAGCAAAAAACAGAGGTAGCTGCTGACGCTAAAGAACTTTCTTTAAGTATTTCAGGGATGACTTGTGAAATAGGTTGTGCTAGAAAAATAGCTTCTGACTTAAGCAAGAAAGAAGGTGTTTTAGAAGCAAACGTTGTTTTTAACGACAGTATTGCAACTATAAAATACGATGCTAACAAAACAAACAAAGCGGATTTAATTGCTTTTGTAGAAGGAATTGGTAGCGGAGACATGTACAAAGCTTCTGAAACTACTAAAAAAGCTGATAAGAAATCTTGTGACGCTGATTGTAAAAAAGAATGCTCTACAAAAACTGAAGCTGAAAAAAAGGCATGTAAAGAAGATTGTACTATGGCGTGTTGTGCTGAAGCAAAAAAAGCATAATTGTTAATTTAAACAATACCGAAAGCTCCTAAATTAGGAGCTTTTTTTATGCCTTTTAAGTATCTTTGCTAAAACTTTTCATCAAATGAAGAAACATTTTCCTCTCATTGTAAAAATCTCGTTGATTGCTGTATATGTTATTTTTTTAGCTGGTTCTGTTGTTCGTATGACAGGTTCTGGAATGGGGTGTCCTGATTGGCCAAAGTGTTTTGGTTATTACATTCCTCCAACTTCTGAAGAACAAATTACTTGGCAACCAGATTCTGAGTATAAAAAAGGAATGATTATCGTGAAAGACGAAGCACTATTTGTAGCAGGTCATGATATTAAAACCTCTGAAAAGTTTAATGCCAACAACTGGGAAAAATATACAAAACATAATTACGCAAAATTTAACAAGTTTCATACTTGGACAGAGTATATTAACCGATTAAGTTCTGCTTTAGCAGGAATCCCTTTTTTGTTTTTAATTTTTGTCTCTCTTAAGTTTTGGAAAGAAAACAAACAAATTACGCTTCTATCATTTGGTGCTTTCTTTTTGATGTTATTTGAAGCGTGGCTTGGTAAAACCGTAGTAGATTCAAACCTAAAGCCAACAATAATCACCATTCACATGGTTGGTGGTTTAGTTATTGTTGCTTTGTTGTTATGGTTACTGTATATAGTTTCCGACCAAAAGAAAACATCTTATAAATACAATTCATTGTTTAGTAAATTAGTAATTCTTTCAGCTATATTTTCACTTATTCAAATTGCTTTAGGAACTCAAGTTCGTCAATTTATTGATGAACAAGTAAAACTACATGGATTCGAAAACAAACATTATAGTTTGATGGATCCAAACATTAAATTTTACATCCACCGTTCATTTACTATAGCTATTGTATTAGTAAACCTTGGGTTATTTTACTTAAATCAGATGAAAAATTTAGGTTACAAACTAGTAAATTGGATTGTTGCTTTAATCTTTTTAGAGACGATTACAGGTATTTTAATGTACTATGCTGAATTCCCTCTAGGAACACAAGCTGTACACTTGTTATCTGGCGCTATTTTATTTGGGTTACAATTTTATTTGTGGTTGCAATCCAGAAAAAGCAACTATTCAATAACTTAATCTTTCCATTCTAGTGTTTCCATCATATGAATCATATCTTTTTTGATGTATTCCACTGCTGGTAAAATAGAATCGTAATTCGGTTTGGTATAAAAGAATAAAGACCCTTTTAAAAAGTGTTTAGAGCTATCTGTTGCATGAAACTGCACTTGAGAAGCAGCATTCCCCAGAATTTGATATAAACTCCCATATACTTTCGTATTTGGATTTGCATATTCAACAGGAGCAGTGATTTGATCAGCTTTTATGGCATGTTCAAATACTAGTTTCTCAGACTCTATTAGTAATTCCCTTAAATTACCTTCAATAGGACGATACGTAATATCTACCGATGCTTTTAAACTTGGATACTCAACTTTCATCCAATTTTTTGGTAAGTTTTTAGCTTTAGCTATTTGAGCTATTTCAAACGTATATGGTTTGTTTAAGTTTTCTTTTTTATAAGTTTTCTCAGGATATTCTAAACTTAGATAGCCTTTGGGTTTGGGTAAGGTTTCCTCACCACAACTTATTAAAAACATTGCTGATACCAGCAAAAATAGTTTACGCATTTCGGGTAACTTTTACTTGTTTTATACGTTTTTTAGCCAACGCTTCAATAGTAAACGTATAATTACTGAAGTTTATTTTTTCACCTTTTTTTGGAAATTTTCCTGAGACCTCTAAAATAAAACCTGCTATCGTTTCGCTTTCTCCTTTAGCCTCTTCAAACTTTTCCTCATCTTCGTCTTCTAAGACACGGCAAAAATCTTTAATAGTTATTTTTCCTTCAAAAATATAATTATTTTCATCAAGTTTCGAATAAGTTAGGTCTTCATCATCAAATTCATCATTAATATCCCCTACAATTTCTTCTATTACGTCTTCTAATGTTACAATTCCACTAGTTCCACCATATTCATCAACCACAATAGCCAAGTGCTTTTTCATTTCTTGAAACTCCACCAATAAATCGTCTAACTTTTTATTTTCTGGAACAAAAAATGGTTCTCGTAACAACTTCTGCCATTTAAATGTTTTCTTATTTAAATGCTCTAACAAATCTTTAGCATATAAAACACCAATAATATTGTCTACATTTTCATGATATACTGGGTTTCGAGAATACCCATTCTTTAAAATAGTTTTTAACACATCCTCATAACTAGTGTCATCAGCAATAGCACACACATCTGTTCGAGGCTTCATAATTTGTACCGTTTCAGTATTCCCGAAACTTACAATTCCTTCTAAAATCTTTTGCTCTTCTTTAGTCGTTGCATCATCAGATGTTAACTCTAATGCTTGTGACAAACGTTCTACAGAAAGATTATTATTCTTATTTCCTAGCTTGTTTTCAACAACACTTGTTAACCTTATAAGAGGAAGGCTTAATGGGGTTAACAAAGTATTTAGTACTTGAATAGGCTTAGCCATAAACTCTGCAAACTGTAATGATTTTCTGCTAGCATATACTTTTGGCAATACTTCACCAAACAATAAAATTAAAAAAGTAATGAGTACTATTTCTATTAGAAAAAGCACTGATACGTTAAAAAAGTAAAAGTTTAATTCATAATTTAACCCAGCAAACAACACTTTACCAATACTTGCAAAAAGCAACACGATAAGAATATTAATAAAGTTATTAGTTATTAGAATAGTTCCTAATAGTTTTTTGGGGTCATCAAGTAATTTTACTACGGTGTTTTCTTCTTTAGAGTTTGCTGATAACTCATCTAATTCAGTTTGTGAAATTGAAAAGAAAGCTACTTCAGTTCCTGAAACTAACGCAGAGCAAACCAATAATAAAACCAATAATAAACAGTTAATGGCAGTCAACCAATCAAAACTTGATAGTAATAAAAGTAAAGGTTCGGGTTCTGGATCCAATTTTTAAAATTTAATTAAACTAAAACGGTAAATCATCATCTTCTTCACTAGCTACACTTGGTGATGTAGGATTAGGGCTCCCTTGAGTTGGTGCTGTATTTGATTGTGTGTCATTTGGATCTTTTTTTGTTGATAAGAACGTCATATCTTGTACATGAATTTCTGTTGTGTACCTTTTTTGTCCATCAACCTCATACTGACGTGTTTTTATACGTCCTTCGCAATACACACGGTCTCCTTTGGTTAAATACTTTTCACAAATTTCAGCCAACTTATTACGCACTACTATATTATGCCATTCAACATTTGTTATTTTCTCTCCTGTTTGACGATTTGTATAAGTTTCATTAGTTGCTAAAGGAAAACGACCTATTGAGTTTCCTCCTTCGAAATAATGCATTTTAACCTCATCTCCTAAATGTCCTATTAAAATAACCTTGTTTATTGTTCCTGCCATAGCATTATAGTTTTGTGTAAAATCAAATATACAAATTTTAAGATTCTTTGTTTAAATATTCCTCTAAAAACTTATCAATTAACACGGGTACTGGACGTTCTTTAACTGTTGTCCAATCCATAGTTTTTGTATTTACACCTATAGTTTTTACTACCCAAAACTTAGTAATTAAATGCTGATGTGATAGTTTGTGAATAATCTCTTCTTTATTAAAAAGTGAGATAGTAGTTTCTTTTGGAAAAAGTTTCACAAACTGCTCACTTTCTATCAACTCTTCTTCACTTATTATCTTTTGTGTTTCTACCAAAGGAAACTGATAAAGTCCTTGCCATATACCTTTCCCTTTTCGTTCTTCTAAAACAGTTTCATTTTCTTCTGTTATTGGAACTAGATAGTTAAAATATCGCTTTTTTACCTTTATCTTCTTTTCTTTAACAGGAAGCTCCTTTACTTTACTCTCTGCCAAAGCCATGCAACTGTCAGCTAGTGGACACTTATCACATAAAGGTATTTTAGGTTTGCAATGTAACGCTCCAAAATCCATTATAGCTTGATTATATACTCCTGGTTGGGATGCATCTATTAGCGTTTGTGCTAATTCTTTAAACTCTTTAATCCCTTTAGTAGAATTAATTGGGGTATATATACCAAAAAAACGAGAAAGAACTCTATAAACATTACCATCAACAACTGCAACTGGCTCATCATAACAAATAGAAGCAATTGCAGAAGCAGTATAATCCCCCACTCCTTTCAATTTAAGTAACTCTTTATATGTTTTAGGAAATACTCCATTTAATTTATTTGCTACAAACTTAGCTGTAAAATGTAAGTTTCTTGCGCGTGAATAATAACCAAGTCCTTGCCATAACTTCAGTACTTCACTTTCATCTGCTTTAGCTAAATCAAACACTGTTGGAAAAGTTTCTGTAAACTTTAAAAAATAAGGTAAGCCTTGTGCTACACGTGTTTGCTGTAACATAATTTCACTTAACCAAACCCGGTATGGATCCTTAGTTTTTCTCCAAGGAAGACTCCTTTTATTTTTACTATACCAATAAATCAATTCTAAAACCACAAAAAAATACGTTTATTTTTAACAAAAATCAAAAACACACCAACACTATTGAACTATCAACAAAAAAACTAAAAAAACAATGTAATTACATTGTTTTTTAAACCTTTTCGTAAAAAAAAGTAGGGTACAACCACCTTTACCTGTTATTATATTCAATAATGAAGGGGGAAAATTTATTTTTTTTCCGGGTACTAATTTAAATAATTTAATTAATGAAATCTAAATTCATGCTAACGCTATTTATAGTGTTACTTGGGCGAATAACCTATGCTCAAGAAAAAAGTATTTCTGGTACAGTTTCCGATACTACTGGTCCTCTGCCCGGCGTTACTGTTTTAATCAAGAACACAACCAAAGGAACAGACACAGATTTTGATGGAAATTATACCATAAAAGTAAACCAAGGAGATGTACTTGTTTTCAGGTTTGTTGGTAAAAAAACTACTGAGATAAAGGTACAAAACCAAACCGTTATTAATTTAGTATTGGAAGATGATTCTAATATTCTTAACGAAGTAGAAGTTATCGCTACTGGTTATGACAAAATAAACAAAAAAACTTTTACTGGATCTGCTATTTCAGTTGGAATCGATGATTTAAAAATAGACGGGGTTGTAGATGTAACTCGAATGTTAGAGGGTAGAGTTGCAGGAGTCAATATCCAAAATCTTTCTGGTACTTTTGGTACTGCTCCAAACATCACTATTAGAGGCTCTTCCTCTATCTTTGGGAACAACACACCTCTATACGTAATTGATGGTGTAGTACAAGAGGATGTAATAGAACAAGACTTAGATCAATTAACATCAGGAGACCCTTCAACTTTAATTAGCTCATCTATAGCTGGTATAAACGCCAGCGATATAAAAAAAATAGATATCTTAAAAGATGCTTCTGCAACATCAATTTATGGTGCACGAGCTAGAAATGGTGTAGTAGTAATAACTACTAAATCTGGAAGAAAAGACTCTCCTTTAAAACTAAACTATAACCTAGAGCAAACAATACGTGACATACCTTCATATAGTAATTTTGATTTGCTAAACTCAAAAGAAAGCATGGCTATTTTTAGAGAAAATGAAAGTAGAGGTTTTTTCCAACTACCAAGTGTTTCTAGAGGTAGATATGGCGGTGTTTATTACATCAGAGCTACTGCTTTAGATAACTATAACGAGTCAACTGGAATGTTTGAACTAGGGAACACTCCTGAAGCCAGAGAAGCTTTTTTACGCAAATATGAACTAGCCAACACTAATTGGTTTAAAACATTATTTAGAAATAGCTCTTTAATGCAAAACCACTCTTTAAGTCTTTCTGGTGGTAGTGAAAATAATTCTTACTATGCTTCTGTGAGTCTTTTGCATGATCCGGGGTGGACTATTGCTGATAAGGTAACTCGTTTTACAACTAACTTAAAAAATACGTTCTATTTTTCTGATAAGTTTAATGCTACTCTTGCTGTAAACGCATCCATAAGAAAACAAAAAGCACCAGGTACATTCAGCAGAGAGTCAGATCCAGTAACAGGAGACATATCTCGTGAATTTGATATCAACCCTTTTAGCTACGCTCTTAATACCTCTAGAACATTAAGACCATATAACGATACTGGAGGTTATGAGTATTATAGAAACAACTGGGCTGACTTTAATATATTAGAAGAGTTAGCAAACAACTCTATTGACATTAACCAAAGAGATATTCGATTCCAATTAGATGCATCTTATAAAATAACAGACAACATCACTTACGACTTTAATGGTGCTGGTCGTTTTGTTAATACAGTAAGAGAACATAACGTTAGAGAAAATTCAAATGTTGTAAGAGCTTATAATGCTGATTCTTCAACAGTTTTAAGAGACGATAATATATTCTTATATCAAGACCCTACAGATCCTGATGCTTTACCTGTTGCGGTTTTACCAAACGGTGGTATCTATTTTAAAAACGACGACTACTTAACAACTTTTTATGCTAGAAATAGCTTTAAATACGACAATACGTTTAATGAAAAACATAATTTTAATGCATTGTTAGGTCAAGAGATAAGGTTTGTAAATAGAAATTCAGACAGATTTACAGGATATGGGTTACAATACGACAATGGTTTAACAGCATTTACAGACCCTAGAATTCTTGAAAAACTGATAAATGGAGGCGAAGCTTATTTTGGATTAACTAAAGAAAGAGAAAGAACAGTAGCTTTCTTTGGTAAGGCAACTTATTCTTATGATGATAAGTATGTTTTCTCTTTAACAGGAAGATATGACGGGTCTAACAGACAAGGGCGCAGTAGTAGCTCAAGGTGGTTACCAACAGGAACTGTTAGTGCTAAATGGAACGCTAGTAAAGAGTCTTTCTTAGAAAACTCTAACACTTTTAGCAACTTACAGTTTAGAACTTCATATGGTTTAGTGGCAACTCCTGGTAACGCAACAAATGCATTAGCTATATTTACAAGTCAAATAGCAGACAGACTTTTACCAGCAGATAGAGAAAATTTCTTAAATATAACTGCATTACAAAACTCTGAGTTAACATGGGAAAAGCAATATGAATTAAACTTTGGTGTCGACTTAGGCTTATTCAACAATAGAGTTAATTTAATAACAGATGTTTACAAAAGAGATATATTTGATAATATTGATTTTGTAAGAACTTCTGGTATCGGTGGGCAATTTATAAAACAAGGAAATAACGCAGATGTTGAAACTTATGGTATAGAATTTACTTTAGACACTAAAAACATAGTAACAGACAACTTTACATGGTCTTCTAACATTAATTTCTCATATTTTGATCAAGAAATTACAAAATTAGACAATACACCTATTGCTTTTGATTTAGTAGATCAAACTGGGGGTAATGTTGTAGGATACCCTATCAACTCAATGTTTTCTTTTCAATTTGCTGGTTTAAATAATGAAGGATTACCACAGTTTATAAATAAAGATGGTGAAGTAGCTTCTGTTTTAGACTTTCAAAACAACGAAAACTTAACTGACTACTTAAAACACGAAGGTTCCGTAAACCCTAATATATCAGTTGGTTTTTCTAACAATTTTACTTATAAGAACTGGGATTTAGGAGTATTGATAACTGGTAGCGGAGGAAATAAAGTAAGGTTAAACCCTGTATTTAGCTCTACTTATTCAGATACAAGCATTTTTTCTAAGAGCCATGTAAACAGATGGCTTAACCCTGGAGATGAGAATATAACCAACATCCCTGTAGTACCAGACCCTTCTGCTTTTCAAAGAAACTCAAACTTAAGAACGGTTTATAATGCTTACAACTATTCTACTGAGCGAGTAGCAGATGGAGATTTTTTACGTATGAAAAACATTTCATTAGGATATAAATTTAATAATGAACTAGTTGAAAAACTAGGCCTTTCACATTTAAAAGTTAAATTTCAAGGAACAAACTTGTTTTTATTATACTCTGACTCTAAACTTAACGGTCAAGATCCAGAATTCTATCAAACAGGTGGAGTTGCATTACCAATTACTAGGCAATATACTTTCTCATTAAATTTAGGATTTTAACAAAATAATAGTATGATTAAAAATAAAATAAACAAAGTTATACTATATGCTACATTAGCCTTTACTTTTGTAGGATGTAGTGAATACTTATCTGAATTACCAGATAACAGAACATTAATTGATTCTCCTGATAAAGTTTCTCAATTAATTACAGCAGCATATCCAGATCAAGATTATGCACTAATGGCAGAAATAATGTCTGACAATGCTGATGATAAAGGTAATGTTTCAAATGTTGAACAATTAGATTTACAACTATATCAATGGCAAGACTCTAATTTAGAAGAAAGAGGCTCTCCTGTTAACTATTGGAATTCTTGTTATGAAGCAATTTCACAAGCAAACCAAGCATTAGCTTCTATTGAAGAATTAAAAAATAAGTTTGACTTAAATGCTCAAAAAGGTGAAGCTTTAATTGCTAGAGCATATGCTCATTTTATGTTAGTTAATTTTTGGGCAAAACACTATGATGCTAATACAGCTTCTACCGACCTAGGAATTCCTTACGTATTAGAACCTGAAACTGTTCTTTTTAAAACCTACAAAAGAAATACAGTTCAAGAAGTATACGATCTTATTGAGAAAGATTTAATTAAAGGACTTTCAATGGTTGGTGATAATTATAACTCTCCTAAGTTTCATTTCACTAAAGATGCTGCTAATGCCTTTGCTGCTAGATTTTATTTATACAAAGGTCAATGGGATAAAGTAATTGAGCATGCGGATAAAGTAGTTACCAACCCTGCTTCTGAAGCTAGAAATATGGTTGCTTATGGAAATATGAATTTAACAGGAATAAGAATGCTATACAATAGTGTTGACGAGCCTGCCAATTTATTAATTATTTCTACAAACTCTATATGGGCTAGAAAACACAGGTCTTCACGATTTGGGTTATCAGTAGATAAAATAAGACCTTTATTGTTTACAGGAGCCTCTAATCCTTTAAGTAAAAACTGGGCTTACGATTTATACAGAGGTAACCAATACACCTATTTTACCCCTAAGTATAATGAATATTTTAAGTATACAAATGAAAGTGCTGGTATAGGTTTACCTTTTTTAGCACAAACAATGTTTGATAAAGATGAAGTAATACTAAATAGAGCAGAAGCGTCTGCTATGCTAGAAAACTATAATGATGCTTTAATCTATCTAAATGCATATATAGCGAATAAAACACAAGGTTACGACCCAAATAGCGATATACTAACAGATACAAAACTTCAACAAGTATACCCTGTAATACCTAACGAATACACTCCGAGCTATTCACTAAATGATAGGCAAACATTATATATTAAAACTATCGCTGAATTTAAAAGAAGACAGTTTTACCATGAAGGCTTCCGTTGGTTTGATGTTAGACGCTTTAACTTAAGTATTACACACGAGTTAGATGATGGCTCTGATATTGTACTAGAAAAGCAAGATCTAAGAAAACAACTACAAATACCTTTAACAGCTCAAAGTGGAGGTTTACAGCAAAATCCAAGATAAAACAAACAGTATGAAAAAAATAAATAAATTATTATTAGGTATTGGCATGTTGGGATTAATTTGCACATCATGCGTAACAAAAGAGGACGACTTAGGTCCAAGTAATATTGATCTTTCTACACCCGTACTAAACGAAACAGATGAATGGTTGAGAGATAACTATACTACACCATACAACATAGAAGTTTCTTACAAGTGGGGTCCTGGAAAAGTTGATTTAAATAGGTATTTACACCCTCCAAAAATAGAAAATGTTAGACCTGCAATGGAAGCTATTAAAGCCGTATGGGTTGAGCCTTACACACAATTAGGAGGTGAAAACTTTATAAAAAACATAGCTCCAAGAGAAATTCTCCTAGTAGGAGGAAAAAACATAAATCCTGGTGGAGCAACTTCTGTTTTAGGTTTAGCTGAAAGCGGAATGAGAATAGTGTTTTTTGAAGTGGATAACCAAGATTATAAAAACAAAAATCAATTAATACAATTCATTGGAACAATTCAACATGAATATATACATATTTTAAACCAAAGAATACCTTTTGATGAAATAGCTTACAGAAACATTACCCCGTCTGATTACACAGGGCAATGGTTCGAGATATCTGATACTGAGGCTAGAGAATTAGGATTTATTTCTGCCTATGCGAGAGCAAACGAACATGAAGATTTTGCTGAAATGATAAATGCTATGCTGTCTTCAAACAAAGCAGATTATGATGCCTTAGTAAATGGTATTACAAGCACAAAAGCAAAAGAAGATATCAGAAAAAAAGAAGCTATTGTAGTTAAATACTATAAAGATAACTTTAATATTGATTTGTATGAATTACAAGAATTGGTAGCAAAAAATGTTGATGAATTCACTAAATAATTAAAATGATAAAAAAACATATAACTAAAATACGTGTACTTTTGGCTTTATTTACTCTATCTTTTTTTATTACATCTTGTAATGAAAACAAAGAAGAAGAGTTATTTAATCAATCGCCAACTGAACGTATGAAGCAGAGAGAGAAAGAATTAAGAGACTTACTTCTTTCTTCAGAACATGGATGGAAAACAGTATACTTTACTGATAATAATAACCTAGGAGGATACACTTTTTTATTTAATTTTCTAGATGAATCTAGAGTTGAAACAATAGGTAACTTTAATAACAATATCTCACCTGTTGAAAGTGAATATATAATAGGCTTAAACACTACAACAACTTTAATTTTCACAACAAAAAGTGAACTTCATGAATTATCTGATTCTGGTAACTCAGCTCCGCTACCAAATTTTGGTGGTAGTGGTTATAAAGGTGATTTTAATTTCATGTACTATGGCGTAGAAAACGATGAAATTATCTTTAAAACCTCTAGAGATTTTGTTGAAGTAAGATTTAAAAAAGCTACCGCGGAAGACTGGACAGACTTTCAAAAGTATCAAGACATGAAAGACTTTCTCAACAACTCTTCTGGACACTTAGCCTATGAAAATGACGGAGTTGTTCACAATTTCTCTTACAATGGGAATGGAGAGGTAAGGTTTGCTACAAGTCTTGAAGGAAATTCTTCTTTAAATTTTGGAGTTGGCTTCACATCTAATGGTATTGAAATTTCACCAGCGATTGGCGTTAACGGGACCAAATATTCTGAATTTATACTAAACAAAACAGAAAATAAATACACCTCTATTGACGGTAATTTTTCAATATCTTTAGTTTCTAGTCCTATCGACATGACTGTTACTTGGACTACAGCTGCTAGACCTGCATTTAGTAATCAAGAATTTATTGATACTTTTAATACAGTAAAACCTATTCATGACTCATTATTTCCTCCATTTCCTTTGAATGATATATACCTTCTTGGAGGCGACGAAATTACTTTTTTAATAGGTTCTACTTCTGGTGTACACGGTATGTCATTCTCTGGTGTTTTAGGTAACGAAGATTTATTAGCAATAGGTAAATTAGCTCCTGGTAGAAACTGGAGTTTATTACCACATTTAAATCCACTAGTTGATTTATTAGTTAATAAATCTCCTTATAAAGTACAATTAATAAACCCTGATACCGCCATTTTAACAAGTGATGGTGACCCTGACTTTGTATTTACAATGATTAAATAAAACCTTGTTTTCATTAAGCTTACCCAAAAAACAATTGTTTTTTGGGTTTTTTATTCTTATTTTTTCCGGAATGAATTAATTATCATATATTTGCACCCTCAATTTTTAAAAGAAAACAAACAAAATATATTTATAATGACAAAAGCAGATATCGTATCTAAGATTTCAGATAAGAGCGGGATTGAAAAAGCAGATGTTTTAGCCACTGTTGAAGCATTTATGGAAGAAGTAAAAGATGCATTAGAGAATGGTGATAATGTATATTTAAGAGGTTTTGGTAGCTTCATTATTAAAACTAGAGCGGAAAAAACAGGTAGAAACATTTCTAAGAATACAACTATCAAGATTCCTGCGCACAACATACCTGCTTTTAAGCCTTCTAAAGTATTTACTGAAGGGGTAAAAACAAAAGTAGCTGTAAAGTAATTAAAAAAGTATTAACCCAAAACCTTTACCTTTAAGGTTTTACAAAACATTTTAACTATGCCAAGTGGTAAAAAAAGAAAGAGAGCTAAGATCTCTACACACAAAAGAAAGAAAAGAGCAAGAGCAAATCGTCATAAGAAAAAGTAAGCAATAGCTTACTTTTTCGTTGCTTTTATAAGTTACGTTCATTGACATTAAGGTTTTAACACCTTAAAAATGGTATAAACATATACCTGTTTACAAATTTTAATCCGTCTTCGTAAATTTTACGTCGGCACAAAACCATATTCAGAATGAAAACAGAATTAATAATTCGTTCCAATTCTTCTGATATTGATTTCGCCTTACTAAGAGATGGTAAACTTATTGAGTTAAACAAAGAAACAAGCGACAATAATTTTTCAGTTGGGGATATTTTTCTTGCCAAAATTGGAAAAGTAATGACTGGTTTAAATGCCGCTTTTGTAAATGTTGGATATCCTAAAGATGGTTTTTTACACTACCACGATTTAGGCCCACAAGTACAATCTTTAAACAAATTCATTAAGAAAGTAAGCACAGGTAATTACAAAGAATTCACTTTAAAAAACTTTCGCTTTGAAGAAGATATCAACAAAGACGGAAGTATTAATGATGTACTAAAATCAGGTCAAAATTTATTAGTACAAATTGTAAAAGAACCCATTTCTACCAAAGGTCCGCGTATTAGTTCGGAACTTTCTATTGCAGGTAGATTTTTAGTTTTAGTTCCTTTTTCTAACCGTATATCGGTATCGCAAAAAATAGCAGATCCGAAAGAAAAGGAGCGTTTAAAAAAATTAGCAAAAAGTATCAGACCAAAAGGGTTTGGACTTATTTTACGTACTGTTGCCGAAGGTAAAAAGGTAGCAGAACTTGACAAAGATTTACAAAACTCACTTGACCGTTGGAAAACTATGTGTAAACGCATAGCTAATAACAATACCCCAACAAAAATATTAAGTGAGTTAAACAGAGCATCTTCTATCTTAAGAGATGTTATGAACGATTCTTTTACAAGTATAGTAACCAACGATGAAACCCTTAAGGTTGAAATTAAAGAATACTTACAAGAAATATATCCTGAAAAGGAAAATATTGTAAGACATCATCGTTCTGATGTGCCTATTTTTGAAAAATACGGTATTGAACGACAAATAAAAACATCGTTTGGTAAAACAGTTTCAATGAGCAAAGGGGCTTATTTAGTTATTGAACACACCGAAGCTTTACATGTTATAGATGTAAATAGTGGTAACCGTTCTAACAAGTCCTTAAACCAAGAAGAAACTGCTTTAGAAGTCAATTTAATTGCAGCCAGTGAAATAGCTCGTCAGTTACAGTTAAGAGATATGGGCGGTATTATAGTAGTTGACTTTATCGATATGAAATCTGCTGAAAATAGACAGAAATTATATCAACATTTAAAAGATGCAATGTCTTTAGATCGTACTAAACATAAAATTTTACCTCCAAGTAAGTTTGGTTTAGTGCAAATTACAAGACAACGTGTACGACCTGAATTAGAGATAAAAACACGTGAACCAAACCCAAATAAAAATGGAGAGGTTGAAGCTCCTATTGTTCTTTTAGACAAAATAGAAGCCGAATTAGAACGTATATTAAATAGCGGTAAAAAGTATAAAGAAATCACATTAAATGTGCATCCGTTTATAGCTGCTTATTTAACAAAAGGCGTTAACTCAATCCGTTTTAAATGGTTTGTTCAACACAAAAAGTGGATTAAAATATTACCTAGAGATGCTTACCAGTACTTACAATATAAGTTCTATTTAAAAAAGAATAAAAAAAGTAAGTAAGGCAATCTTATTATGAAATAAAAATCCCGTATCGTTTGATACGGGATTTTTTTATCTCTAAAACCAAAAACCTAAGTTAAATAACCAATAATGATCTGAATGATCTGGAGACCATGTGTATTTTAATTCTATAGGTCCTAAAAACGTTTCTACACTATATCCAACAGCATAGCCCGACTTAGTGTTTTTAAACAAATCTCCGTTATCAAATACATCTTCTTCTACACGTGCGTAGTTAGCTATAAACATTGCATAATGCTTTTTATACACTTCATAACGTACATTAAATTCTGATCTTAAATAAGACTGATTATTTAACCCACCTGTATCATAACCATACATTGGAATAAAGTTATTAATATAGTTTTGGTTATATCCTCCTAAATGGTAATCAAATATTTCAAATGATTTTTTTCCTAGCGTATATCCTGCTTGTGAAGTATATTGAAATGTTAGTTTATCATAAAAAGTTGTTGCAAACCCTAACGTTCCGCCTAATTGAGAAAACTGATGAAAAGGTTCACTATTTTCTATTAATTCATCTAACCTATGATTTCTATCAGACCATAAGAACCATTTAAACCCTATGTCTGCATAGAAGCCCTTCTTAGGAAACATTTCTTTATCGTAGGTGTCTAACTTTAAAAATGCAAAGGTGTTTATGTAGTTACTATTGTCAAAAAAGTCCTCTTTACCTTCTGCTGAAATATTTTGCGTGCTTGCATTAATGTTTTTATGCTCTGCTCCTATACCTATTGCAAATTTTTTGTCAAATGTTGTTTGCAGATATAATGAAGTAGAAAAATCTCTATACTTTCCATTTATGAGTCCTGAACCATATATAAAATCACTATTAAATACATTATACCTTGTCCTAAAACCATAACTTGGTAATAGACCATTATCTATAAAATACTCAACGTTATATCTAATTTTATCTCCTACACCAACATCAAAAGAAAACTCGTCATTTTGAAAAAGCATTTTTTTATGGTTGTAATTTAATAATACAGCAGATTTATAAAGTAAATCATAATGCAACCCTAATCGTAAATATGATTGTACATTTTCTTCTTTAACAGCTAATTCTAATTTTTTCCCTTGAAAGGATTTTTCGAAATGATAATCAATTCTTTTAAAGTTTTTTGACGCTGTTAGTGTGTTAATTTTTTTAGAAACTTCTTTATATGAAACACTATCTCCTTCTCGTAACTGTAATTTTCCTAAAATGTAGTTATTTGTGTAATTTTTATTTCCTTTTATAATAATTCTATCAACCAAAAATCTTTTTTCTTCAGGTGCTATTTTAGAAATCTCCCTTTTTTTAGGTTGCGTTTTTGCAATACTATCAAAAACTACTCTATATTTTTTTGCTGTCTTTTCTCCTTCCGCTAAAATTTCATTCTTTACATCAAATGAAATCACACTATAGTCAATTACATTTGGTCTTATATAAACATCTAATAATTCTACCTGTTCATCAGATTTTTTATACATCTGAAAATTAATAATCTGTAACAATAGTGATGCTACGGATACTAACTCTTCTCTTTTTAAGAGCTCTCCTTGTACACTAACACCAATAACAATGTCTACACCTTTCTTTTTCATAACATCAACAGGAAAGTTGTTTACAACTCCTCCATCCACTAATAACTTCCCATCAATATCCACTGGATTTAATAACGAAGGAAACGCAGCACTTGCTCTTAAAGCAAGGGGTAACGATCCACTTTCTAAAACCTCTTCTTCTCCTGTTTCTATATTTGTTCCTATACAATAAAAAGGAATTGGAAGTTTTGAAAAATCAGTAACCTCATCAACAGGAGCTAACAATTCTGTTAAAAAATTAAGTACATTTTGTCCTTTTGATAAACCTAGAGGCAACCCTAAATTCCCTTTTTTAATAGGTAAAGAGATAGCATATTTCTCTCCATGTGCTTTACTGAAAAAAGGTTTTTCTCTTCTTGAAACTTTGTCTTGTAATAAATTCATAAAATCTGTTTTAAGAACAGCTTCTTCAATTTGATCCGCAGTATACCCTGAAGCATACAATCCACCAACAATGGCTCCCATACTTGTACCCCCAATATAATCTACCTGAACTCCCGCTTTTTCAAGCTCTTTTAATATACCAATATGCGCAATCCCTTTTGCACCACCTCCACTAAGCACCAGCCCTACCTTGGGTTGATCTTGTGCCAACATACATGCTGGTAGTAATAATAAAATTAGCAACTTTTTCATTCTTCTTTTTTTTGATAGTGTTTGAATATTTTTTGAGCCCTAGCATTTCCAACCACTTCTTTCAATTCTTCAAAAGTAGCTGCTTTAACTCTTTTAGCTGATTTAAACTTACGTAATAAATTAGTAATGGTTTGCTTCCCTATATCCGGGATTTGTTCTAATTCTGATTGTATTGCGCTTTTACTTCGTTTATTTCTGTGGAAAGTAATTCCAAAGCGGTGTGCTTCATTACGTAAATACTGAATTATTTTAAGTGTTTCGGACTTTTTATCAAGGTACAACGGAACAGGGTCTCCAGGGTAAAAAATCTCTTCCAGCCTTTTTGCTATACCGATAATAGCTATTTTTCCTCTTAATCCTAGAGCGTCTAAACTTTTTAAAGCAGAGGATAATTGCCCTTTACCTCCATCAATAACTATTAACTGTGGTAAAGGTTGTTCTTCATCTAATAATCGCTTATATCTTCTGTATACGACTTCTTCCATCGATGCGAAATCGTCAGGACCTTCTACTGTTTTTATATTAAAATGACGATAGTCTTTTTTACTTGGTTTTCCATCTTTAAAAACTACACATGCAGCAACTGGATTTGTTCCTTGAATATTTGAGTTATCGAAACATTCAATATGGCGTGGTTCTTTTCCTAATCGTAAATCTTTTTGCATTTGCGCCATAATTCTTTTTACATGACGGTCTGGATCTACAATTTTTATTTGTTTAAACTGTTCTTGACGGTAAAACTTTGCGTTACGTTCAGACAATTCAACAATACGTTTTTTGTCTCCTAATTTTGGTATAGTAACTTTAATATCTTTACCTACATTTACTTTAAACGGAACGAAAATTTCTCTTGATAATGAATTAAAGCGTTGACGAGTTTCCACAATAAATAACTCTAGAAGCTCCTTATCTGTTTCTTCTAGTTTTTTCTTAATCTCCGTGGTATACGATTGCACAATTGAGCCATTCATTATTTTGAAAAAGTTTGCATACCCATGAGATTCATCAGAAATGATAGAAAACACGTCTACATTATTTATAGACGGGTTTACAATCGTTGATTTTGCTTGATAATTCTGTAAAGACGCTAATTTTTCTTTGATTTTTTGTGCTTCTTCAAACCGCATATCAGCTGCAAAGTCAAGCATTATTTTTTCAAACTGCTGTAAACTCTCTTTAAAGTTTCCTTTAATAATATTTCTAATAGCTTTTATATCATCTAAATAATCTTCCTCAGTTTGATACCCTTCACATGGCCCTTTACAATTTCCTAAGTGATATTCTAAACAAACTTTGTATTTATCAGCATCAATCTTTTCTTGACTTAAATCATAATTACACGTTCTTAATGGATACAACTCTTTAATTAAGTCTAACAACGCATGCACTGTTCGCACATTTGTATAAGGCCCAAAGTACTCTGACCCATCTTTAACAACTCTTCTAGTAGAAAATATACGTGGAAATCGTTCCTTTTTAATACAAATCCATGGATATGTCTTATCATCTTTTAATAAAACATTATATCGAGGCTTATATTTTTTTATTAGGTTATTTTCAAGTAATAATGCATCTGTTTCTGTATCAACCACCACATGCTCTATTCGAACAATTTTTTTTACTAAAACTCGCGTTTTACCACTCTCGTGATTCTTAGTAAAATAAGACGAAACTCGTTTCTTTAAATTCTTCGCTTTTCCAACATAAATAATCGTATCATCTTTATCAAAATATTGATAAACTCCTGGCGAATTTGGTAGTGTTTTTATTTGAAGTTCGAGTGATGTTGGCATACAACGAAAATACGATTTTATTAAAAGATATTTGTTGTAATACTGTACATTTATCCTTTTCAATTAAAAATGCAACAACCACAAGATTTTTATAATAAAGAGCTGAAAGATTTAGCTGTTCAACTTTCTAAAATAAATAGTAAAATAACCTTTATAAGAATACTCAGGCTATTTGTTTTTATAGGTTTTTCTTTTGGATTTTATTTAACCTTCTATCAAACCTACATATCTTTTATAATTGGATTTATTGGCGTTTTACTCTTTGCTATTTTAGTTATACAACATCAACATATAAAAGAAAAACGTACCATTATTCAGCTTAAAAAAGACAACAACCAACTAGAAATTGATGTTCTTAATGGTCATTTTGAATTACTTCCTGAAGGAACAGAATTTACAAATTCCACGCACTATTATAGTTATGATATTGATTTGTTCGGAAATGGTTCTTTTTTTCAATACATCAATAGAACTGCAACAACCAATGGTAAAAAGTTACTAGCTTCCTTATTAACAAATAATTCAATTACTTTTATTGAAGAAAAGCAAAAAGCACTCAAAGAACTATCTGAAAAGGTTCATTGGCGACAACATTTTACTTCTTTAGCACTTTTAGTTTCGTCAACCACTCAAGAATCCTCAGTGATTACAAAATGGTTAATCAGCTATGAATCAAAACTAGCTTCTTCTTTAAAATGGGTTTCTGTGTTTTTTTCAACCATTTCAATAATTTTAATAACCTTATTTGTTTTTAATACGATTCCTTTTTCAGTTGTTTTAATTTGGTTTTTTATAGGTTTAACAATCTCAGCATTCCATATTAAAAAAACGCAACATATCTACACCTCATCGAGTAAAGCTAAAGATACTTTTAAACAGTATTATTTGCTTCTGGAACAAATTGAAAAAGAAACTTTCAATTCTGTTCTTCTAAAAGAAAATCAACAAAAAATTGCTGCCAAAACAAAAAAAGCTTCCGTCATTTTTAAAGAGTTTTCTAAAATCTTAAATACTTTCGATCAACGTAATAATATTGTTATTGCTATTATTGGAAATGGTTTGTTTTTATGGGATATCACCCTTGCAATAAGAGTAGAAAAATGGATTCTTTCCTATAAAGAAACTACCGATGCGTGGTTTAACGTTGTAAATTTTTTCGATGCTTATAACTCTTTTGCTAACTTCGTTTTTAATCATCCTACTTTTACTTTTCCCACTCTTCAGAAAGAAAATAACGGTGTTATTGCTCAAAATCTTGGGCACCCTCTTTTAAAACCCTCAAAAAGAGTTGATAATGATTTTACGATTTCTAAAGGACAGTTTTTTATTATAACTGGTGCTAATATGGCAGGAAAAAGTACATTTTTGCGTACCGTTTCCTTATCCTTAGTTATGGCAAATTGTGGGCTACCAGTATGTGCTACTAATTATCAATACACACCTATAAAATTAATTACAAGTATGCGAACATCTGACTCATTAACCGAGGATGAGTCTTATTTTTATTCGGAACTAAAACGGTTAAAATTTATTGTTGACACTATTGAAACCGATCGCTATTTTATTATTCTTGATGAAATTTTAAAAGGGACTAACAGTAAAGATAAAGCATCGGGTTCTAGAAAATTTGTTGAAAAACTTACACGTTCAAAATCTACTGGAATTATAGCTACTCACGATGTAAGTTTATGTGAACTAGCTAAAGAATATCCTCAAATACTTAATTATTATTTTGATGCTGAAATTGTAAATAATGAATTGTTTTTTGATTACACGATTAAATCTGGAACTTGCAAAAACATGAATGCTTCCTTTCTCCTTAAAAAAATGGAAATTGTGTAACTTTTGGTTTTGAGAACGTCTGTATTATCTTTCAACAAAACCACGACAAATGACAGGAAAAATTGATTGATTAATCCGTACCTTTACATTATGAGTAGACTTATCGATAACTTCGGCAGACAAATTAACTATGTTAGATTGGCGGTAACAGATCGTTGTAACCTACGTTGCCAATATTGTATGCCTGCTCAAGGAATTGATATTGTACCTCGTAAAGAGTTGCTTACCTACAAAGAAATGTACCGAATAATTCGAGTGCTTACTGAGTTAGGTGTAAACAAAGTTCGCTTAACAGGAGGAGAACCTTTTGTAAGAAAAGATTTTGTTTCTTTTTTAGAAATGTTGTCTTATAATGACTTGTTAGATGATATAAATATCACAACCAACGGAGCACTTATTTCTAAACACATCAAAACAATAGAAAACCTTAAAAAGGTTAAGAACATTAATTTAAGTATTGATAGTTTACATCCTAAAAAGTTTGCTAAAATTACTCGTAGAGATGTTTTTCCTGAAGTATATAAAACGTTTGAGTTATTAGAAAAAAGTTCGTTGAATTTGAAATTGAATGTAGTCGTACAATCTGGGTTTAATACTGATGAGATTAACGATTTTGTACAGCTTACTAAAGACAAGAATATTGCAGTTCGTTTTATTGAAGAAATGCCTTTTAATGGAAAAGGACAACGAAATGCAGAAGAGGTATGGAACTATAACAAAATCTTAGATAAAATACAATCTCAGTTTACTGTAACTAAGCTACCTTCAAAAAAATCATCTACTTCTAGAAATTTTTCTATAGAAAACCACAAAGGAACTATAGGAATTATTCCTGCATTCACCCGTACTATTTGTAATGATTGTAATCGAATTAGAATTACCTCAACTGGAACTTTTAAGAACTGTTTGTTTGATGATGGTGTTTTTAACCTACGTGACTTTATTAGAAACGGTGCAAGCAATGAAGACTTGAAAGCCTTGTTTTTATCACTGATAAAAGAAAAACCTGAAAATGGTTTTGTGGCTGAAGCAAATAGAAAAGGAAACGTAACCGAAAGTATGAGTACAATTGGTGGGTAGGCTGATGAAACAATGGTTTAATGAGTTAATGTAGTAATAGTGGTTTCAGTATTTAATTATAAAGCAAACTAAAGACTAAGCATTAAAAATTTAAAACTAATTAATGATTACTGTAGCAAAAGCAAAAAATATAATTTTAGAAAACACACAAGATTTTGGAATTGAAGAAATTCCGTTTTTACAAGCTATTGGAAGGGTTTTAAAAGAAGATATTGTTGCTGACAGAGATTTCCCTCCATTCAACCGAGTGGCAATGGATGGTATTGCTATCAATCATCGTTTTTTTGAGCACGGTATTCGCGATTTTAAAATAGAAGGAATCCAAGCTGCTGGAAGTCCACAAAAAACACTGGATAATGCAGCCAACTGTTATGAAGTAATGACAGGAGCTGTGCTACCTAATAACTGCGATACGGTAATTCGTTATGAAGATGTTGATATTAATACACTAATAGCTACTGTTACTGTTGATGAAATTAAAGAAGGGCAGAACATCCATACACAGGGTTCCGATAAAAATAAAGGTGCTGTTCTAATAAAAAAGAACACTATAATCTCCGCTGCTGAAATTGGAGTGCTGGCTACTGTTGGTAAAACGACTGTAAAAGTTGCCAAACAACCTAAAGTAATGATTGTTTCTACTGGTGATGAATTGGTTGATGTAAATGAAAATCCGTTAGACCACCAAATTCGTAGGAGTAATGTATATACGTTAGTTTCCTTATTGAACAATTTAAAAATTCCAGCAGAAACAGCCCATATTACTGATGAAAAATCAGTTTTAAAAGAAAAAATTGAATCGTATTTAAAACAATACGATGTACTTCTATTTAGCGGTGCTGTAAGCAAAGGAAAGTTTGATTTTCTACCTGAAGTTTTAGACGAGTTAGGCGTTCAAAAATTATTTCATAGAGTTTCGCAACGACCTGGTAAACCTTTTTGGTTTGGCGTTACAGATAACTGCAACGTATTTGCTTTCCCAGGGAATCCAGTTTCAACTTTTGTAAACTGTATGGTATATTTTTACCCTTGGTATTTAACATCGGCAGGATTACATTCTGAAGAAAAAACAGCAATTTTAGCAGAAAACATTAATTTTAAACCTAACTTAAGCTGTTTTATGCAAGTAAAATTAACTTCTGAAAATGGACAAGTATACGCAACACCAATACAAGGAAATGGTTCAGGCGATTTAGCTAGTTTAGTAGAAGCAGATGGTTTTATCGAACTACCAAAGACAGAAGAAGTAACATTTAAAAAAGGAAGTGTTTTTCCGATAATTAGATATCGATGAAAATTAAAGAGAAGAAAATATACATATTGAACTTTCTTTACAAAAGGAAAGAAGATGGCAAAAATCATAATATTATTGAGATACTTAAAACAATAGATGTCAGTGAAGTTGTATCATATGAAATTGGGAGGTCTTTAATTGAAGAAGGATATGCAAGAGGAATACAATCTAAAAGTGGAATTTTTTTAAGACTAAGTTTAAAAGGTATTGAATTCATAGAAGAAATAAATAACGCAAAAAATGTTAGTTTTTTTTCAGAAAAAGAAAAGACTGAGATTGAAAAAAGATTAGATGATTTCAAAAATCAACTTATTAGACTAGAAAAAGCTCAAGAAATTACTTATGATGATATTACAGATGAAATAAACGAGTTAAAAAAATTATTGACAGTCTTGAATAAAAAGAATTGGAAAGAAGTTTTAAAAGGAAAATTAATTGATATTGGATTAGGAAGTTTATCCGAAGAAGTTATTTCTGTCATTGTAAATACTTTTAAAGATCAACATCTCCTTAATTAATCACTATTTATATGTCTAAATTTTCCCACATAAACGAGCAAAACCAACCTAAAATGGTGAATGTTTCTGATAAAAAAATCACGAAACGTACAGCCATTGCTAAAGCTACCATGTTTTTAGGTTCAGAAATTATATGTCATTTTAAAAACGATGAACTCATCACTAAAAAAGGACCAGTTTTTCAAACTGCTATCATTGCTGGAATTCAAGCTGTGAAAAAAACTTCTGATATCATCCCAATGTGCCATCCTTTGTTAATCAATGGTGTGGACATTGATATCAATATTATAGACGATGAGCATGTGGAGGTTTTTTGTAAAGTAACCATCGAAGGTAAAACGGGAGTAGAAATGGAAGCTCTTACAGGAGCTTCAGCAACTTGTTTAACTATTTATGATATGTGTAAAGCTATCAGTCAAAAAATGGTAATTAAAGATGTAAAGTTAGTAGAAAAAACAGGTGGAAAATCAGATATTAAAAATGGGTAAGAAACATACTAAACATACAAGTCTAGAAAAAAAGTATAATGATAATTTTGCGCCTAACGAAGTTGCTATTTTAGGAACTAAGTGTGGGGTTATCGCTGATTTAGTTCATAACGTTTCAAAAAGATTATCAAACTATAACTTAGGATATTTTGACGCATCACATGCTAAAGATGTTGAGCAAAATACGTTAGCTGAATATACCTTTCATCATGAAGGAAATTTACAAATAAACACTTCATCACCTGTAAACAAATACGAACAACGTTTACAGTTTTACAATCATGACTTTGTGTTCATTAACGGAAATCATTACCAAGGGGCGAAACAAATTTTGATTTTAGATGACGAAAAAGAAGCTTCTGTAAAAAAAAGGTTAGACCAATTAACAAATATTCAGTTTGTAATTCTATTGAATGAAAACTCAACCTATTTCGATTGTTTACTAGAACGTTTTCCACATATAAAAAACATTACTAGCTACACAATTGACCAAGTGGATGAAATTACACAGCATATTCAAAATTTGATTGAAGAATATATCGCTCCTGTGAAAGGTTTAGTATTAGTTGGTGGAAAAAGTACTCGAATGGGTAGTGACAAATCAGAATTAAGTTATTTTGGAAAACCTCAAAAACAATACGCTAAAGAGTTGTTAGAAAACTGCTCTTTAGACACTTTCTTTTCTGTTCAAAAACCTTCTGAAAAAGAAAATGAAATTCACGACACCTTTTTAAACTTAGGACCTTTTGGGGGTATTTGTTCTGCTTTTCAAAAGAACCCAAATACAGCTTGGTTGGTACTAGCAACCGATGTTCCTTTTGTAAATAAAGAACTTATTTCTCTCCTTTTACAGAAAAGAAACCCAAGTAAAGTTGCTACAGCAATCAAAGGAAAAAACAAAGAATTTCCTGAACCATTAATTACCATTTATGAGCCAAAGGCTTACGGAAAACTACTTCAGTACTTAGCCCAAGGGTATTCTTGCCCTCGTAAAATGTTAATTAACTCTGATGTAGAAATTGTTGAAGTTGATGATAACCTTATTAGAAACATTAACACTCCTGAAGAGTTTAAAGAAGCTAAAAAAGATATTGAAAATTTGATATAATTAAAGAAACCTATGCCAAGGTTTTCTTGACATAGGTTTTCAATATTCTTACTTACTCTATATTATTTAAGACTTTAAATCAAACCTATCTAGGTTCATTACCTTAACCCAAGCAATAATAAAGTCTTTTACAAACTTTTCTTTAGCATCATCACTCGCATATACCTCAGCTAAAGCTCTTAATTCAGAATTAGAACCAAAAATTAAATCAGTTCTAGACGCTGTCCATTTTACTTTATTAGTAACTCTATCTTTTCCTTCAAAAATTAATTGTTCTTCAGAAATAGGTTCCCAATACGTATTCATATCTAATAGATTTACAAAGAAATCATTCGTTAACTCTCCTGGATTATAAGTTAACACTCCATTTTTTGAGTTATTATAATTTGCATTTAAAGCTCTCATACCACCAACCAATACCGTCATTTCAGGAGCTGTTAAGGTTAATAACTGTGCTTTATCAACCAACAATTCTTCTGGCTTAAGCGTGTATCTCTTTTTTTGATAGTTTCTAAAACCATCCGCCATTGGTTCTAAAACAGCAAAAGATTTTACATCTGTTTGCTCTTGTATAGCATCCATTCTACCTGGATTAAAAGGAACTTTTATTGAAAATCCTGCTTTTTTTGCCGCTTCTTCTACAGCTGCTGAACCTCCTAAAACAATTAAGTCCGCCATAGAAACCTTTCTGTCGTTAGAACCATTGTTAAACTTTGATTGAAGTTCCTCATAAACTGCCAATACTTTTTTTAATTGTGCAGGATTATTGCTCTCCCAATTAACCTGTGGTTCTAAGCGAATACGTGCTCCATTTGCTCCTCCCCTTCTATCAGAACCTCTAAAAGAAGAAGCTGATGCCCAAGCTGTTTCTATTAATTGGTTATGTGGAATACCTGAATTTAAAATCTCTTTTTTTAATGAGTTAATATCTACTTCTGTAATTAACTTATGAGTACGTGTAGGTATAGGGTCTTGCCATATAAACTCCTCTTCAGGAATTTCTGGCCCTACGTATGTAGTTTTAGGCCCCATGTCTCTGTGAGTTAATTTAAACCAAGCTTTCACAAAAGCTTTATCAAAAGACAAAGGGTCCTCTAAGAATTTTTCACAAACTTTCTTGTATTCAGGATCAAACTTTAAAGCTAAATCTGAAGTTAACATCGTAGGTCTGTGTCTCTTATTTTTATCAAAAGCATCAGGAAAAACCTCTCCAACGTCTTTAGCTGCCCATTGATGTGCTCCTGCCGGACTTTTAGTTAACTCCCATTCATTATTAAACAATGTATTTAAAAAAGCATGACTCCAACGAGTAGGTGTAGGTGTCCAAATAACTTCTAAACCAGAAGTGATGGCATCTTTACCTTTACCCGACTTGTAGCTACTCTTCCACCCTAATCCTTGTTCTTCAATACCAGCAGCTTCTGGTGAAGGCCCTACATTATCTGCAGATCCTGCTCCGTGTGTTTTTCCAAAAGTGTGTCCACCTGCTATTAAAGCAACTGTTTCTTCATCATTCATTCCCATTCTACCAAATGAAATACGTATGTTTTTTGCTGATGCTACTGGATCTGGGTTTCCGTCTGGGCCTTCAGGGTTTACATAAATCAATCCCATTTGTACTGCTGCCAAAGGGTTTTCTACTTCTAAGTCTAGCTCACCATTCTCATTCAACCTTCTACTTTCTAACCAACCTGATTCTGATCCCCAATACACATCTTCTTGTGGTACCCAAACATCTTCTCTACCTCCAGCAAAACCAATAGTTTTCAGTCCCATAGACTCTATAGCCACATTTCCTGTTAAAATCATTAAATCTGCCCAAGAAATCTTCTTACCGTACTTTTGTTTTATAGGCCATAGTAGTCTTCTAGCTTTATCTAAGTTAGCATTATCTGGCCAACTATTTTGTGGAGCAAAACGTTGAATTCCCATACGAGTTCCTCCTCTACCATCTCCGGTACGGTATGTTCCAGCACTATGCCACGCCATACGAATGAATAAAGGTCCGTAATGTCCATAATCAGCAGGCCACCAATCTTGAGAATCTGTCATTAGCTTAGTTAGGTCTGCTTTTAACGCTGCATAATCTAGCTTATTAAATTCATCAGCATAATTAAAACTTTCTCCCATCGGATTAGATAATTCCGAGTTTTGTGCAAGTACATCTAAATCTAACTTATTGGGCCACCAATCTTTGTTTGACTTAGTTTCTGTTAACTGTTCTTTTTTGTGTCCTTTATCAAAACCAAAAGGACATCCTCCCTTTTCTTTTTCTTCCCCATGGTTTTGTTTACCACTACAAGAAAAAAGCAAAGAAGCTGTTACTACGCTTAAGATTATTTTTTTCATTATAAATTATTAATTGATTTTTAGCAAATCTATATTTGAAATAGTTATGTTTTTTCTATTTTAAATAGAAATAATTTATATTGATGTAACTTAGATTTATCTTTATTTCTAAAATAAAAAACTTAAGATGTATTTTATGTTTTTGAGGAAGTAGTAATTCTCTCCTTTTAAATTAAGTGTATAAAAAAAGCACCTAATCTTAATTTTAAAAAGATAAAGTGCTTTTTGTACCAAAGGTGGGACTCGAACCCACACGCCCTTGCGAGCATCGGATTTTGAATCCGACGTGTCTACCAATTCCACCACTTTGGCATTTGGAGAGTGCAAATCTATAAAATATTTCATTTAAAATATCTTTTAAACTCTTAAAATAGTTTTATTTTTGCCGCAACAACAACACTAACTAAAAATATCTTTTTGTAAATGGCTACAAATCAATTAAGCCCAAAAATCTTTGCGTGTTCACAAAGTGTCGAACTAGCAGAAGAAATTGCCAATGCTTACGGAACCAAACTAGGAAATGTAATTACTACACATTTTAGTGATGGTGAATTTCAACCTGCTTTTGAAGAATCAATTAGAGGACGAAGAGTTTTCATTGTAGGATCAACTTTTCCTTCAACTGATAACTTAATGGAAATGTTATTAATGTGTGATGCTGCTAAACGTGCTTCTGCAAGACATATTACTGCTGTAATGCCTTATTTTGGTTGGGCTCGTCAAGACAGAAAAGACAAACCTCGTGTAGCAATTGGAGCTAAATTAGTAGCTAAATTATTAGAAACAGCTGGAGCCACTAGAATTATGACCATGGATTTACATGCTGATCAGATTCAAGGCTTCTTTGAAAAACCGGTAGATCATTTATTTGCTTCTACTATCTTTTTACCTTACGTAAAAAGCTTAAAGTTAGACAATTTAACCATCGCTTCTCCTGATATGGGAGGATCTAAAAGAGCCTATGCTTATTCTAAATACTTAGAAAGTGATGTTGTTATTTGCTATAAACAACGTCAAAAAGCCAATGTAATTTCTCACATGGAGCTAATTGGTGAAGTAGAAGGTAAGAATGTTATTCTTGTAGATGATATGATTGATACTGGCGGAACGCTTACCAAAGCAGCTGATTTAATGATGGAACGTGGTGCCAAAAGTGTACGCGCCATTTGTACACACCCAATTCTTTCTGGTAATGCTTATGAAAGAATTCAAAACTCGCAATTAACAGAGCTAATCGTTTCAGATACAATTCCTTTAAAAAAGAACATTTCTAAAATAAAAGTTGTATCTTGCGCCGCTTTGTTCGCTGATGTGATGCATAAAGTTCAAGACAATACATCTATTAGCGATCAATTTTTAATGTAAATAAACTTAATAAACAAAGTAATGAAATCAATTACAATCAAAGGATCTCAAAGAGAAAGCGTAGGTAAAAAAGCAACCAAAGCCTTACGTAATGCTGGAAAGGTTCCTTGCGTATTATACGGAGGAGACAAGCCTGTTCACTTTTCAGCTGACGAAAAATCGTTCAAGCCATTAGTATATACTCCAGATGTATTTACTGCTACGATTGAATTAGATGGTGTAACATACAATGCTGTATTACAAGATATACAGTTCCACCCAGTACATGATAGCATTTTACATGTAGACTTCTATCAATTATTTGAAGACAAAGCTGTAACTATGGATATTCCTGTACGTTTAGTAGGATCTTCTAAAGGTGTTATGGTAGGGGGTGCTTTACGTCACAACTTACGTAAATTAAAAGTAAAAGCATTACCTGCTAACTTACCAGATTTTATCGAAGCTGATATTACTGAGTTAGAAATTGGTAATAAATTATATGTTACTGAGTTAAAGAATGATAAATATACTTTCTTACACCCAGACAACACAGTAGTTGCTCAAGTTCGTATGTCTCGTAATGCTGCTAAAGCAGCTTCTGAAGCAGAAGCATAGACCGCAATACTATAATTATACAAAAGCGTTACCATGTGTAGCGCTTTTTTTATTTTTGATGTATGGTTTTTAGAACTTTTTTTAAAAGATTATTTGGTTTTTCTACAAAACAATTAACAGAGAAAGAAGACAATTTTATGAAGAAATTTTTAATTGTAGGCTTAGGTAATATTGGTGAAAAATATGACAATACACGTCATAATATTGGCTTTAAAATAGTAGATGCTTTCGTAAAAGAACATGAAGGTTCTTTTGAAACTGAAAAGTTAGGTGATATAGCTAAACTTAAAATAAAAGGTAAGACTGTTATCGTTTTAAAACCGAATACTTATATGAACTTAAGCGGAAAAGCGGTTAAATACTGGATGCAAAAAGAAAACATTCAAGTTGAAAACTTATTAATTATTACTGATGACTTAAATATTGATTTCGGAAAGATTCGTATCAAAGGAAAAGGAAGTTCTGGTGGACACAACGGACTAAAAGATATTCAAGATAAGTTTAATACAGGTGCTTACCCTCGTTTTCGCTTTGGTGTAGGAGCTGAATATAGTAAAGGTCGACAAGTAGATTATGTTTTAGGTGAATGGAATGCTGAAGAAGAAAGCGCAATGATTGAACGCATTCCTTTTTCTGTAAAAGCGGTTACTTCTTTTATTACAGCAGGTTTAGCCAACACCATGAACGAGTTTAACGGGAAATAGTTTATATAATTGTCACTTCAATGATAACTGATAATTGACTAATTAATTATCTGAAGCATACCACTCAGCAAAACTAGTATCTGTTTCTTGTAATTTAATAGCATGTAGTTTAATGTTTTCAGGAAGTCTGCGTTGAATTTTCTTAGCAAAATCAATCACCATCATTTCACTTGTTGGCTGATAATCTACTAAAATCACATGGTGTCCTCGATTTTTTAACTCCTGTGCCAACTCAACATGAGGTGTATTTTTGTTAAACACTGTAGCATGGTCAAATACATCAACAATATCTTCTTTAACAATCTTCTTTAGATCACCAAAGTCAATTACCATACCATACTTAACATTGCTTGTATCTGTTATTGGAGAACCAATCACAGTAACAGAAAGTTTATAACTATGTCCGTGAACATTTTTACACTTTCCGTCATAACCATACAGCGCATGCCCAGTTTCAAAAGTGAACTGTTTGGTAATTCGAATCTTACTCATAAATTTTCTATTTATAAAGAAGTTATAAAATAACCTTTATAAAAGTTATTTCTCTACGTTTGTTGTGGTGACTCTTATTTTCTTTTAAACCTTTTGTTTGCTCTATATTTATTAAAGAAATAAATAACTGCAACACCTGCTGCTAAAATAGCGAAGAAAGAATTTCCCATTTTAATGCTTGTTTTATTCGTCAAAAGTACGAATTTGATTTTAATTTATTGCTTTTTCATTAAACTCGTAATCACAATTATTATAAAAAGTACATTCTATAATTTGACATAATTTTTGTCTTAAACTAACAAACATTAATGTGAGATTATATTTAACTTTAATATATGAAAAACTCAACACAAGTAGAGCGATTTAATAAGTTATTAGATTTTTTAGAAAAGCGTTTTAAAACATCAATTGATATAAATGAAATAGAAGATATTTCCTTTTATTCCTATCGAAATATTAATAGAATATTTTTAGCGTTACAGCATGAAACTATTGGTCAGTTTCTTAAAAGAAGAAAACTAGAAAAAGCTGCAGAGTATTTAAAATTTTCAGATAATGAAATTTCAGATATTGCCCTAGAAATTGGATATAGTGATATAGCAGCTTTTAGTAAAGCTTTTAAAAAGTATTTTCGCTGCACACCATCTAGATTTAGGAACTCTTATACACTGCTACAAAAAATTACAAATCAAATTTTAGAAGAATCTAATAAAAAAAATGAATCTTTATTAAAGTTTGAAATTGAAACTCTACCTACATTTCAAATGCTTTATTTGCAATATAAAGGAACTTATGAAAATGTAAAAGGTATTGAGAAAACATGGAAACAACTTTTAAAATATGCTGATAAGCGTAAATTATTAACTGATAAAACTATTGTTCTTGGTGAAGTTTTGGATGACGATGAAATAACGGAATCTATTAATTGTAGGTATAATGCAGGAATTATACTTACAGAAGCACAAAAAATTGAAGTTGAAGAAATGTTTAAAGTTAAAGAAGTTGCTTCTCAAAAATATGCCAAATTTATTCATAAAGGAAGTCATGAAAGCTGTTTTGAAACATACAATACAATTTACGCACATTGGATATATGAGGTTCAATTAGAGTTTGCTGACGCACCAACCTTAGAATTTTATTTAAACGATGAGGAAAATACTTCTCAAGAAGAATTAATTACAGAAATCTATATTCCAGTAATTTAATCGAACACCTATAAACAGAAATTAATATTCTTTCTTTGACCCTTATACTAAGGTCATTTTTGTCCTAAATAGACAAACACTCCTACATTACCCAGACTATTTTTGTGTTGTGAATTAAACAAATTATGAACACATGAAAGATTACAAATTTCACAAGTATTGGTATTTAGGTTTTTTAGGTTTTGTCGGTATATATTACATTACTTATATAATTGACTTTTTTCAAGGAAACAATTCTCCTTGGGTATTAACAAACCTATTGTGGTTTTTATGGTTCTCTTATTTTATTCCTGAATATATAACTGAAAAAGAAAGATAAAAATGAGCTTTGCCAAATTAATATCATTATTTGAAGAGTCTAATATTATGCTGTATATAGGTTATTTTTTCCTATTTAATACAAGCTTAATTATCATTGAATTGTTAGTCGATTTTATTATTAGAAAAAGAAGGCGTTGGAAAGACACCTTTGCAAATATTAGTATCTTTTTCTTAAATCAACTTATTGAAAAAACAATTATAGGATCTATTGGTGTAATCTTTTTAATGCCTTTTCATTGGGTAACGCCTTTATCAATACCTATGAATACTTTTACTTGGATATTCTCTTTTTTCGTTGCTGATTTTACCTATTATTGGATGCATCGTTTAGAACATGAGCATCGAATATTGTGGGCTAGTCATAGTGTTCATCATTCATCTGAAGATTATAATCTTACCATTTCAATGCGTTTAAGTATTGTTGAGGGTTTATTTGAATGGGCTTTCCTAATTCCAATGGTTTTAGTTGGTTTTTATCCATTTCAAGCTATTGTCGGATTGATTCTAGTAGCTCAATTTCAAACATGGATCCATACAGAATATATTGGTAAATTAGGCTGGTTAGATGAAGTGTTTAACACTCCTTCAGTACATAGAGTACACCATGGTTCTAATAACAAGTATTTAGATAAAAATTATGGTGGTTTTTTAATTGTTTGGGATAAGGTATTCGGTACATTTCAAAGGGAGGAAGAAAAAGTAATTTATGGACTAACTAAAAACATTAAAACCAACAACCCTATTAAAATAAATTTTATTGAATATAAAAACATATGGAAAGATGTTAAAAGGTGTAAAACCTTAAAACATAAACTGAAAATTATTTTTGGTAATCTAATATGGAAGCCAGATTATTTTTACGAAAAAAAGAGCTAATTCCTTAGCTCTTGAATTTTTCTAATGCTTTTTTTGTAAAATCTGATAATACAAGCTTACCAGAAGTTTCAGCTCGTTCAATTAATAACTCTTCCCAATGCTCAGTACCTTTCCACAAAGCTTTTTTCATTTCAGCTAACGCTTCTGGATTATATGAAGCTAGTTTTTCTGATAAAATCTCAACTTCTTTATCCAATTCATTTTGCGTTTCAAAAACACGGGCATACAAGCCTTTTTCTTTTGCCCAGTATGCATTTTTCCAGCTGGTAGCATCTAAAGTTAATTCTGCTAATCCACTAACGCTTATTTTACGTTCTACGGCTGGCGCAATCACAAACGGACCAATACCTATTGTAAACTCAGAAAGTTTGATAGAAGCGTGCTCTGTAGCTAATACATAATCACAAGCGGATGCTAAACCAACTCCGCCTCCAACTGTTTTCCCTTGAACTCTACCAATAATTAGTTTCGAACATCTGCGCATAGCGTTGATTACATTCGCAAACCCTGAGAAAAAAGCTTTTCCATCTTCTAAGTTATCAATCGACACCAATTCGTCAAAAGATGCACCAGCACAAAAAGCTCGTTCCCCTTCTGATTTTAATACAATTACCGAAACCTCATCATTAATTGAAAGTTTATCAAGTTCGTTTGCTAAACGTTCTAACAATACACTTGGAAAAGAGTTACTTGCTGGGTGTCCAAATTCTACCGTTGCAACCTTGTTTTCTATATGGGTGTATAAACTTCCGTTTTCTCTAGTTGTAGTCATTTGTTTTTCTTGTTTCTTCAAAATTACATTTTTTGAGCTAGGGGTAAAAACTTTCTTCTAAACTTAACAATTAGTGGAGTTCCTCTCGCAATCATCCACAAGAAAAAAGCTATCCAAATAGCATAGAGTTTATACCCAAGAGAGTCAAAATATAACAATGTAGGAACAAACACTAATCCTGTTGCTAATAACAAAACATTTCGTAGAAATTTCATTTCTCCCATTCCTTTGAACATTCCGTCATAAATAAAAGCGATAGAACATATAGGTTGCATGATTAAAATAATCCAAAAGGTATTGTAAAACTGCTCTAAAACCTCTGGTTCTTTAGTGAATACTTTTCCTATAAATTGATATAAAACAAACCCCACAACGGCTAATAATAATCCAAAGAGGAATCCGTAAGTAATTAATCTATTTCCTAAAGTTACCAATGTTTTATAAGCTTTAGCACCCAATAATTTACCTGATAAAATATTTCCTGCAGAAGAATATCCATCAATCATAAAAGCCCCCATAAGCCATATATTGAATCCGATGGTATAAGCTGCAATGTAAGCATCTCCATAGTCAGTAGCATAAGAAGTTCCAAAGTACAATGCAACATTTAGTGCTATCGTTCTTACGAAAAGATTCAACACCATTACTATGAATTTTGGAATTTCAGTGTTAAACGGTAAGCTGAATTTTAATGAAATATCCGTCTTTTTTAATAATAATACTGCAGAAATTATTGCCATCGTAACTTGTGCAACAACACTTGCATAGGCAGCCCCTTGAATATGCATAGCTGGAACAAAACCTTCTACTCCGTAAACCAAAACGACATCTAGTACAATATTTATAAACGTTCCAATGAGTGCAATTACCATCGGATAATAGGTGTTTTGTAAACCTCTAAATGTACCAAAAACAGCAATCGTAAAAAGCGTAAACGGGAACCCAAAAACACGGATTTTATAATACTCAACAGAATAGTCTAAAATGGTTCCTGAAGCATTGTATAATTCAAAAATTTCTTTAGCAAAAGGATAACTGATTCCTAAAATAAGAGCACTTACGCCTAATACAATAACAATAGCTTGTGCAGGTAAGTTTTTAATTTCATCAAGTTTATTGGCACCTAAATATTGTGAAACGATAGAAGAAATTCCGCTGCGTGTTTGCCCAAAAACCCAAATTAGCATAGATAAAAAAGCCCCTACAATACCAATAGCGGCAATACTTTCAGTAGCGTTATACTCTATATTACCTACAATAGCTAAATCTGTAGTAGAAAGTAAAGGTTCTGCCACTCCTGCAATTAGTGCAGGCATTGCTAGTTTGTTTATATGTTTAAAACTAATATCGTGTTGCAATACGTCTACTTTTTTGTCAACATTCGTTTGATTTCATTCAACTTCATAAGTGCTTCAATCGGTGTTAAAGTATCAATATTGGTAGTTAAAATTTCTTCTCGAATATCTTCTAACAACGGGTCGTCTAACTGAAAAAAGCTCATTTGCATATCTTCATGCTGTGCTTCTTTCAAGGTTTCTTTAACCTCTTTGTGTGAATGTGAGTCTTCTAACTCTTTTAGAATTTTGTTTGCTCTATGAATTACCATACTTGGCATTCCCGCTAATTTTGCTACATGAATACCAAAACTATGATCGCTTCCTCCTTTTACCAATTTACGCAAGAAAATAATGCTATTATCTAACTCTTTTATCGATACATTAAAGTTCTTAATACGCTCAAACGTCGAAGTCATTTCGTTCAGCTCGTGATAGTGTGTTGCAAATAACGTTTTTGCTTTCGAAGGATGTTCATGTAAATATTCCGAAATCGCCCAAGCAATAGAAATTCCGTCATAGGTAGACGTTCCTCTTCCAATTTCATCTAACAACACCAAACTACGATCGGAAATGTTATTCAAAATAGAAGCTGTTTCATTCATTTCTACCATAAATGTAGATTCTCCCATCGAAATATTATCACTAGCTCCTACTCTGGTAAAAATCTTATCCACCATACCTATTCGAGCATTTTGTGCAGGTACATAACTTCCCATTTGTGCTAACAACACAATCAAGGCTGTTTGACGTAAAATTGCTGATTTACCTGACATGTTAGGACCTGTAATCATAATAATTTGTTGCTGATTACGGTTCAAGACAACATCATTAGCTATGTATTCTTCACCAATTGGTAATTGTTTTTCAATAACTGGGTGACGACCATTTTTGATTTCAATATCAGTGCTGTCATCCATTAACGGACGCACATAATTATTCTCTGTAGCTAAGGTTGCGAACGATTGTAGTGCATCAATCTTAGCCACATTTTGTGCATTTTGTTGTACAGGTTGTACAAAACCAATAATATACTGTACTAACTTGGCAAAAATCTCTGTTTCTAACTGCTGAATCTTCTCTTCTGCTCCTAAAATTTTAGCTTCGTATTCTTTTAACTCTTCAGTGATATAACGTTCAGCATTCACTAAGGTTTGCTTACGAATCCACTCTTCTGGAACTTTATCTTTATGCGTATTTCTAACTTCAATATAATATCCGAAAACATTATTAAAAGCAATTTTTAAACTCGGAATTCCAGTGCGTTCTGTTTCGCGAGCTAGCATCGTATCTAAATACTCTTTTCCAGAGTTTGAAATGTTACGTAATTCATCCAGTTCTTCTGAAACTCCACTAGCAATCGCATTTCCTTTATTAATATTTACAGGAGCTTCTTCTAATACTGTCTCGGTAATTTTACCAATCAGCGTTTTGCAATCGTGCAGTTGTTTTCCTATTTCTTGAACTGATTTGTTATTGCTTTTTTCTGCGGATTCTTTTATAGGAAGAATTGCTTTTAACGAATTTTTCAACAAAATTACTTCTCGTGGAGAAACCTTACCCGTAGCAACTTTCGATATCAATCGTTCGATATCAGAAATTTGTTTTAATTGATAGGTTACAGTTTCAGAAAAAGTATCGTCATCAATTAAAAACTTTACTAACTCATGTCGCTGTTGAATTTGAGCTAAATCTTTTAATGGAAGCGCTAACCAACGTTTTAATAAACGTCCTCCCATAGGAGAAATAGTTTTATCAATTACATCCAATAACGAAACCGAGTTTACCGAATTCCCACCATATAATTCTAAGTTTTTTACGGTAAAGCGATCCATCCACACATAATTATCTTCCGCAATTCTACTGATAGATTGTATATGCTCTATTTTGTTATGTTGTGTTTCCGATAAGTAATACATTGCTGCACCACCTGCCACAATTCCATATTCTAACTCTTCAACTCCAAATCCTTTTAATGTTTTTACCTTAAAATGATTTCGAAGCAATTCATCTCCATAATCTTTTTGAAACACCCAATCATCCAAATAAAATGCATGAAAACGATTTGTAAAAGCTTCTAAAAATCGTTGCTTATGTTTCTTTTCAACCAAAACTTCACTAGGTGTAAAATTTTGTAAAAGCTTATCTATATATTCTTCATTTCCTTGCGCGATGAGAAATTCCCCAGTTGACACATCTAAAAACGAAACTCCTAATAGCTTTTTCCCAAAATGAACTCCTGCTAAAAAGTTATTCGACTTCGATTGTAACACCTCATCATTTAGTGCAACCCCAGGGGTTACCAACTCCGTAACTCCACGTTTTACAATCTTTTTAGTCATTTTTGGATCTTCCAACTGATCGCAAATAGCAACACGCAATCCAGATTTTACTAACTTGGGCAAGTAGGTATTTAAGGAATGGTGCGGAAAACCAGCTAACGCTGTTTCACTCTCACTACCACTTCCTCTTTTGGTTAAAATAATACCTAAAACTTTGGATGCTTTTATAGCATCTTCTCCAAAGGTTTCATAAAAATCGCCTACTCTAAATAACAACATAGCATCCGGATATTTTGCTTTAATTCCGTTATACTGTTGCATTAATGGAGTTACCTTTTTTGCCTTTGTTTTTGCCAAATTTCTAGATTTTTTGGGTTAGTTTTGCGAAGATAGAAAAGTTTAGAGTTTCTTTTGTTTCAAGTTATCCACAACTTTAAACTTTTGAACCTGAAAACCACTTTATGAGAAAATTAAAAAACAGCGAACTAGGCAGGAAAACAATTGAGGAGTTTAAACAAACAAACAAAACTCCTATTATAGTAGTATTAGATAATATTCGTAGTTTGAATAATGTAGGTTCTGTTTTTAGAACTTCGGATGCTTTTTTAATTGAAAAAATTTATTTGTGTGGTATTACAGCAACTCCGCCTAACAAAGAAATTCATAAAACTGCTTTAGGTGCTACCGAATCTGTAGATTGGGAATATATTGAAAACACTATGGATTTAGTTGAAAAACTACAAGCGGAAAATGTAAAAGTTCTATCCATAGAACAAGCAGAAAATAGTACGATGTTAGATATTTTTACTCCTGAAACTGATCAAAAATATGCAGTTGTATTTGGTAACGAAGTAAAAGGTGTACAACAGGAGGTAGTTTCTGCTTCTGATGTTTGTATTGAAATTCCGCAATTAGGAACTAAACACTCGCTGAATATTTCGGTAAGTTGTGGAGTCGTGTTGTGGGATTTGTTTACTAAAATGAAAAAGTAATGTCATTACGAGGAACAATAGTGACGAAGTAATCTGCTTGTTTAGAGTTTATAATTCAAAGATTGCTTCACTTTAGCCCGTCTTGAGCGACAGTCGAAAGATTCGCAATGATAATTTCATTCTTTTAAAAACAGAATGTTAAATTTTTGACTTTCTAATAAAAACACATTACTTTAGACAATAATTTATTCTCCCTAACTATCCCCAAAAATTATTTAGTAATTATAAACCCTATAATATGGAAAACAAATACTTTGAAGAAACAGTAATGAGTCTAGGTTTAGATGAACAAGATGCAAACATTGAAGAGCAAAACTTAGACAATCAAGGAGAAGATAATATCGGTGATGCTGATGGTCCTAAAACTGGTACAGATACTGGCGGGGGCGGGGGCGGCCAAGGAGGGGATTAAATATTAAATCAAATAAATATATTTCCGTTTAACATAAAAATAAAACCATTACTTTTGAATGTAATGGTTTTATTTTATGATTTGTGATGAAAAATTTCCTTTGTTTTATTTTTTTCTGCTCTACTTTTCTTTTTTCACAAGAAAAAAGCAACTTAATCGACTCAATAAAAGGAGAACTTATAGAAAGTGGAAGACAAGCCTATTTTACTAAAAAACTTCCCTTATTAACAAAGATTACTCTACAAGTTGATTCTTTATATCAAAAAACAAATGACTCTATTTTATTAGCCAAGTATTTTCATTTTAAAGCCTTACAAAATAAACTTACCTATACCAACGATAGTGCTTTCTATTATTATCATCAATCTAAAGACATTTCAAAAAGGATAAACGACTCTCTAGCTATTGGAAGACGTTTACTAAGCTTAGCTATATTACAGAGAGACGCTAAAGATTATCGAGGGAGTGAAATAAGTTTAATTGAAGCTTTGCAATATTTAGAACCAATACAACATTCTATTTATCTAGAAAGGGTCTATAATGCCCTAGGATTAGTTTCAGAAGAATTAAATCAACAGAAAGATGCTTTAAAATATTACGACAAAGCTATTTTTTATAACAAAAAAAACAAAAATAGTATTGGATATACCTATATTATTAATAATATAGGCTTGTTGTATCAAAAACAAAAACAGCATCAAAAAGCCATAAAATATTTCAGGAAAGGCTTATATCAAGATAGTATAAAAGAAAAACACCCTTCCCAATATGCTTTACTGTTAGAAAACTTAGCTGCAAGTAACTACTTATTAGGTAAAAAAGAAAACGTATTACAGCAATACAATAGAGTTCTTAATATTCGTGAAAAACTCAAAAGCAACAATGAACTAAGCATTACTCATATAAATTTAGCGGATTATTACAAAGATCTAGACCAAAACCAAAAAGCTTTATATCATAACTATGAAGCTTTAAAATATGCCAAACAAACTTATAACAATAAAAAACGATTAGAAGCATTACAAAATCTTTCAGAACTTACAAAGGGAGAACAATCGAAACAATATTTAGATGAATACATAACTTTAAATGATAGTCTATTCCAAAATGAGCGCAGGTTAAAAAATCAATTTGCTAAAATTAGATACGAAACCGACAAGAAAGAAAAAGAAAATGTAGTTTTAAAAACAGAAAACGAAAAAAAACAAGCTGAAATACTTTACCATAAACAACAAAAAACAATAGGTTGGTTAGCTGCTGCAATTGGTCTTTTACTATTTGGGTTCAGTGTTATGTTCTATTTTCAACGTAGAAAAAAATTATTATACCAAGCACAACTACAACAGGTACAAGTAAGAGAACATGAACGCAAACAAATAGCTAAATCTTTGCATGATGAAGTAGCTGGAGACTTACGCTTACTACATCGTAAGTTAGAAAAGTCTAATTTATTAGAGGAAGCTCAAAAATTAGATGCAGTAAAAGAAAATGTACGTAATTTATCACATCAATTAAGTAGTGTTAGTTTTAATAAAGTTTCTTTTAAAAATCAAATTATTAATTTAGTGAGTGATTATTTTGAACCTGATTTTAAAATAAAACTAAATGGATTACAAAACTATAATTGGACCACTGTTGATAATTCTATAAAGCGTCTACTCTACCTAAGTACTCGAGAAAGCATACAAAATTGTAAAAAATACGCAAAGGCAAGTAAGATAATTATCAATTTTTCTGTACATAAAAAATACGTACATTTGAATATTGTTGATGATGGTATTGGTTTTGATACCAACATTAGTAAAAAAGGAATTGGTTTACAAAACCTACAAGAACGAATTGAAGAGTTAAACGGAACGTTAACCATTAATAGTGAAGTAGGTAAAGGAACCCAAACCGATATTCAAATACCCCTAAATGGCTGGACAAACAAAAATACTTTTAGTTGATGACCATCAGTTAATTCTTGAAGGAATTCTTTCGTATTTGAAAGATATAGATGGTTTAGAAATTGAAACGGCAAATTCATGTGACGAAGCTTTTTCTAAAATAAAATCAAGTTTAAGCGAAAATCCATTTCATATTGTTTTTACCGATTTAAGTTTTGACAATCAAAACAAAAATGTTGTTTTAGATGGTGGCGAGTCTTTTATAAAATCTATCCTCAAAGAAGAAATTCCAATTAAAGTAGGAGTAATTACAGGGCACTCTGAAACTAACAGAATTTTTAATGTAATACATAATTTAAATCCTTCTGCATATATCTTAAAAGGTAAGTGTAGCACTGACGAATTAACCTTTGCTATTCAAAAAATGTTGAAAGGTGAAGTATATTACACCCATGAAATTCATCAAAAACTCTTAAAGAGAGCCTTGGTAGAAATACAAATGGATGATATTGCTGTTCAAATTTTAAAAGAACTTCCTAAACATGCAAAGATTTCTAATCTAGAAGGTTTAATTAAAAAAAGTGATGGTTCATTAATAAAAGTCCGTTCTATAGAAAGTAAGCTATCTAAGCTAAGAACTGACCTACAAGCCAATAACAATACAGACCTAGTGTTAAAAGCAAAAGAATTAGGAATTATAGATTAGATTCTTTTGCGGAAATACGCATTTATTTTTACGGTTATCCCTTTTTATAGATTACAAGTAAAGAATACTTTCGCAAAAGAATTCAAAACCATTGTTGGGAAGAATCTTGAAAGAGAGAGAATATAGAAAAAGCCTTTAGATATCTAAAGGCTTTTTTCTTGCGAAACGGTTTCTTTTTGTGTTTTGCGGAAAACCACACTTTTTTTTGCGGAAATACCCTTTTTTAACCTTTAATCTCTCCTTACATTTGTGACATCTTCTTTTCAAGATTAATTGAAAAAAGACATTTAAGGGGAATAATGAACCTTCTAGAAATTCTAGAAGGTTTTTTTTATGCTCTTTCGGAAAATTGCACTTTTAACTTCGGAAATCCCGTTTTATACCTCTGATTATCAACATATCTTTGACATGTTCATTCTTTAATGACAATTAATTTAAGGGGAATTAAATTATTTTAAAAATGGGAAAATTATTACTACGCAAGACAAGCAAAGGCTTAAACACATTACTTTCAGTATTAGCTGAATTTGGTAAAGGAGCTGGATATGCTTTGAGACACTAAAAGTTAACTAACCAAACTTAAACGTGTAAACCTTCTAGAAATTCTAGAAGGTTTTTTTTATTACACATGACTAAAATTGTAAATTAGGCGTTCAATCATTTTATGCCTAAATGACTCAAAAATATATTATTGCTTTAGACCAAGGAACAACTAGCTGTCGTACAGTTATTCTTAATAAAGAAGAAGAAATTATTGCAAAAACTCAAGAAGAGTTTCAACAAATATTTCCTCAACCTGGTTGGGTAGAGCATGATGCCAACGAAATTTTACAAACTCAGTTAAAAACCTTACAACAAGCTCTTGAACAGGCTAAAATATTGCCTTCAGAAATAGCTGGAATAGGTATTACCAATCAACGTGAAACTACCGTTGTTTGGAATAAAAACACTGGCAAACCAATATATAATGCCATTGTTTGGCAAGACAAGCGAACTGCTAATACTTGTGAATTACTCAAAGAAACTGGACTTGAAAACTATGTTCGTAAAACCACTGGATTAGTAATTGATAGTTATTTTTCAGCTACTAAAATTCATTGGATATTAAATAATGTAGATGGAGCTCAGGAAGATGCTGAAAAAGGGAATTTGTTATTTGGAACTATTGATTCTTGGCTTTTATGGAACTTAACCAATGGAAAAGTCCACGCTACTGATTATAGCAACGCTTCGCGTACCATGTTATATGATATAAAAAACTTGTGTTGGGATGAAATTTTAATAAAAGAATTAAACATTCCAACTTCAATGTTACCAGAAGTAAAACCTTCTTCTTATCATTTTGGAAATTATAAATTAAATGGAGTTCAAATTCCAATTGCAGGTATTGCAGGAGATCAACAATCTGCCTTATTCGGACAAGCATGTTTTAAAAAAGGGGAGGCTAAAAACACCTATGGGACAGGATGCTTTATGTTGATGAACACAGGTGAAAACTTAGAATATTCTGAAAATGGTTTGATTTCCACTATTGCTTGGGGAATTAACAACAAAGTGTATTATGCTCTCGAAGGAAGTGTTTTTGTTGCTGGTTCTGCAATTCAATGGTTACGTGATGGACTACAAATTATCAATAGCGCAGAAGAAAGTGAGCTTTTTGCTGAAAAAGTTACTGAAGAAAACCCTGTTTATGTGGTTCCTGCTTTTGCTGGCTTAGGAGCTCCTTATTGGGATATGTATGCTAGAGGTGCTATTTTCGGTTTAACTCGTGATACTGGAAAAAACCATTTAATTAAAGCTACTTTACAATCGTTAGCTTACCAAACCAAAGACATTTTAGACGTTATGCAAAAAGACAGTATGCTACAACTTTCTTCTTTAAAAGTTGATGGTGGGGCTTGTGTTAATAATTTATTGATGCAATTTCAAGCAGACATCTTAAATGTAGATGTGGAACGTCCTGAAGAAATTGAAACAACCGTAATGGGAGCAGCATATTTAGCTGGTTTCTGTGTTGGTTTTTGGCAACAAAACGATATTATTAATAAACGAAAAATAGACAAGACATTTACTCCTTCTTTTTCTAAAGAAAAAAGAGAAAAACTATACCGTACTTGGCAAAAAGCTGTTGAACGTACTAAAGATTGGATTGACTAAAAATAAAGAATCATGGCTAAGTTTTACGACAAAATAACAAATCGAGTTCAAAAATTTATTGAAGCTCAAAAGATGTTTTTTGTTGCTACAGCAGCAAAAGAAGGAAGAATTAATCTTTCACCAAAAGGAATGGACACCTTTAGAGTACTTAACGAAAATACAGTTGCTTGGTTAAGCGTAACAGGTAGCGGAAACGAAACCTCAGCACATTTGCTAAACGACAATCGAATAACTATCATGTTTTGTGCTTTTGAAAGTGCTCCAAATATACTCAGGCTATATGGAAAAGCCGAAGAAGTTCTTCCTACTCATGATAAGTGGAGTAATTATGCTAGTTTGTTTCCTAAACTTCCAGGTACTCGTCAAATATTTATTGTTTCTGTAGAAAGTGTGCAAACCTCTTGTGGAATGTCGATTCCTTTTTATGAATACCAAGGAGAACGAAATCAATTAAATGATTGGGCTACTGAAAAAGGTGAAGAAGGAATTAAACAATATTGGAATGACAGAAACCAAACTAGTATTGATGGTTTAAAAAGTGGCTTAGATTCTTAACTTTCTTTGCTTATAAGGTTTTTAATTTGAACACTAAACCTAATTTATGATCGTTTTAACAATCAACACATTAACAATATACGCTGCAAAACAATTATTATACTATAAAAAAAAGCTTCCTGCCTTTATCGGTTTTCCTTACTCTATTTTTAATATCCTGTACAAAAGAGGAGTCTAAGATAATTGAAGAACCTTCAGAAAATATATTGTTTTTTGATGACTTTGAAAAAGGTGATTTATCTCAAACAGAAAATAATGTTAGCTACGGTAGCAGCACTTACTCATCTGTTTCTAATAAAGTAAAGAAAGATGGAGAGTATTCTCTTCAGTTTTACTATAAGGGCGGATCACCAGGAGAAGACGCTTTTGCTGAGCAAAGAATATCCTACCCAAATACTGGAGAATTATGGATAAAGTATGACCTTTATATTCCTAATAATTATACTCATCGTAAAGAAGAAAACTCAGCTAGCAACAATAAATTTTTAGCAGTTTATAAAAGTGATTATCGATATCCAGGTTTTCATGTAAATTGGTCATTATCTCCAAATAATACAGGAGGTTCTAATTTAACCCTACATAGATACAGAAATGGAACCGAGCAACCAAGCATATCACCTTCAGGGGGCTTAGGTACTAATTTTATTACCGAAGACGATCATGGAAAGTGGATTCACATTATGGCTAGAGTTAAAGCTCCAAGTAGTGAAGAAGCTACTAATGGAGTAATGCAACTATGGAAAAATGACGTTCTGGTTTGTGATGAAAAAGCACTTAATATGTATGGTGGTATTGATGAAAACTTTATGAACGAAATGTATTTAATGGGCTGGTCGAACTCTGGGTACTTAGAAGATACTATTTTTTTATATAGATAATCTATCTTTAAGTTACTCTTCATTTTAATACAGGGCACTTAAATATTCATAAACTAAATAATACTAGACAGATAAGACTTAAACCAAACTAGTTTTTACGGTTTCGATACATTATTAAAAGAAGAAACATCTTTCTAATCTATTTTATAAAATCTCTTCATTTTTTCAAAACCCTGATAAAAATCATGTTTTAACTTAAACTATGCTTGTATTTTTGAGACAGTAAAGTATAAGAAGAAATGATAGAATTAATGAACATCCCAATGGTATCTTGGACAAACGGAACCATTATGATGGTTATTTTCGGTTTGGTTTGTATAGGTTTAGTAACTGCTCTTTTAATTCTTGTTAATGGTGGCAAGAAGAAAGAGTAGGTAAATTTTAGTTTTAATAGTTGATTGAAGAAGCACTCTTTAATAATGTGTTAGTGGTTTAACGTTTGAGTGCTTCTTCTTCTTTTTTTATTTAAATGCGTTTAATCCTGTGATATCTAATCCTGTGATTAATAAATGAACGTCGTGTGTCCCTTCATAGGTTATTACACTTTCTAAATTCATTGCATGTCTCATAATTGAGTACTCTCCAGAAATTCCCATTGCTCCTAACACTTGTCTTGCTTCTCGAGCTATTTTTAATGCCATATCAACATTATTTCGCTTCGCCATAGATATTTGAGCAGATGTAGCACGACCTTCATTTTTTAATACTCCCAATCGCCATGTTAATAGCTGTGCTTTTGTAATTTCTGTAATCATTTCAGCTAGTTTTTTTTGTTGTAACTGAAATTGACCTATTGGTTTTCCAAATTGTGTACGTTCTTTCGCATAACGTAACGCCGTATCATAACAATCCATCGCAGCACCAATAGCTCCCCAAGCAATACCATAACGCGCAGAGTCAAGACACAACAAAGGTGCTCCTAATCCTGATTTATTTGGCAATAAGTTTTCTTTTGGAACTTTAACATTGTCAAAAATTAACTCACCTGTAATTGATGCTCTTAACGACCATTTGTTATGAGTTTCTGGTGTAGAAAAACCTTCCATACCACGTTCTACTATCAAACCATGAATGCGTCCTTCTTCGTTTTTTGCCCATACAACTGCTACGTTACAAATTGGCGCATTTGAAATCCACATTTTTGCTCCATTCAATAAATAATGATCTCCCATGTCTTTAAACTTGGTTTCCATTCCTCCAGGGTTACTACCATGATTTGGTTCAGTTAACCCAAAACTTCCCATCCATTCACCAGAAGCTAGTTTTGGTAAGTATTTTTGTCTTTGTGCTTCGGTTCCGTAGTTATAAATAGGTCCCATAACAAGAGAAGACTGTACTGAAGCAGTAGATCGAATTCCACTATCACCCCTTTCTAACTCTTGCATAATTAACCCGTAAGAAATTTGATCTAACCCTGCACCTCCATACTTTTCAGGAATATAAGATCCGAAAGCTCCCACTTCTGCCAATCCGTTAATTAATTCCTTCGGAAATTCTGCACGTTGTGCATACTCTTCAATAATTGGAGATAGGTTTTTCTTAACCCATTCGCGAGCTGTGTTCCGAACAAGTTTATGTTCATCGGTTAATAAATCGTCTACTTGATAATAATCTGGGGCTTGAAATAAATCAGACTTCATAAATATGTTTTAAAATTAATTTTACTAATTGTATAAGAGAAGTGTAAAATTAATTGCGGTTTGATTTTATGTGGTTTCTTAAAAGAATTGTTTCAAAAATACTTAAAAAAATGGTTATTAGTGCAGGTTTGCGTATGTTTGTACTAATGAGATTTACTTTAGGAAAAGAGGAGCGTTTAAAAAGCAAAAAGCTCATAGGAAGATTATATGAGGAGGGAAAGGTGATAAAAGTTTTTCCACTAAGAATGGTATATATACAAACCGAACACACCTCTAAGTTCCCTGCACAAGTTGGAGTTTCTGTACCTAAACGTAACTTTAAAAAAGCCGTGGATAGAAACCGTATAAAACGGTTACTTCGCGAAACATACCGTAAAGAAAAGCATACTATTTATGAGACTGTAGATAAACCGTATGTGTTTATGATTTCTTATCTTGCAAGAGATGAATGGAAATATGCCGATTTAGAGCATAAAATGAAGAAATTATTAACACAGTTTATTACAGAAGTTACTCAAGATGAAAAATAGAAAATTCCTTTTTTTTGGTTCACTCATTGTAATCTCTCTTTTCTTTTCTTTTCAATCTCGTTTTTTTGAGATTGCTAAACAAATTGAAATTTACAACAACCTTTTTAAAGAGTTAAACATTAATTATATTGATGAAATTAACCCAGGAGATTTAACTGACAAAGCGATAAAAAACACGCTTAAAAATTTAGATCCTTATACCAATTTTTATAACGAACAAGATGTTGAAGATGCGCGTATTCGTCGTGAAGGTGAATATGGAGGTATTGGTATCTCTACATTTTATACTAAAAAAGGAATTGTAGTTTCTGAAGTTTACAAAGGTTTTTCGGCAGATAAAGCTGGCTTAAAAGCAGGTGATATTATTACCAATGTAAACGGACAAGAATTAGCTACCTTAGAAAGAAGTCAGTTTTCTCAAATGCTAAAAGGAGTACCAGGAAAAGAGCTTTCTTTAAAGGTAGAAAGGAATAACCTTACAAAAAATGTTTCTGTAAAACTTGATAAAGTTATTTTAGACCCTGTTCCTTTTTATGATATGATTGATAACGAAACAGGATATATTGTTTTAACACGATTTATCAGTCAAAAAGCTACCGAAAGTGTTGTAAACGCATTTGGTGACCTAAAAAAAAGAGGAATGAAAAAATTAGTGTTTGACTTAAGATATAACCCTGGAGGCTCTTTATTTGATGCAATAAACATTACTAATTTATTTATTCCCAAAGGCTTGAAAGTTGTAGATACTCGTGGAAAAACTCAAAAAAACAGTAGAACTTATAAAACAAATAGAGAACCTTTAGATGCTGAAATTCCTATTGTAGTATTAATAAATGGTCGATCGGCTTCTGCTTCAGAAATTGTTTCTGGTGCTTTACAAGACTATGACAGAGCTGTAATTATGGGTGAGCGTTCTTTTGGAAAAGGACTGGTGCAACGTTACTTTGATTTGAGTTACGGAACACAAATGAAAATCACAATTTCTAAATATTACACTCCTAGCGGGCGCTGTATTCAGGAATTAGATTATGCTAATAGAGATTCAAAAACAGGAAAAGTACCTAAGTTTTCGGATACTACTCTTAATGAGTTTACAACTCAAAATGGACGAAAAGTATACGATGGAGGTGGTGTAACTCCTGATGTAGAAAGTGAATTTTCTAAAAAAACAAAAGAAACAGATGAATTACTAAAATCAAAAGCTATTTTTAATTTTGTAACTGATTTCACACATCAAAACCCTAATTTATCTGCTGAAAACTATACTTTCTCTTCTACAAACTTTAATCAATTTAAAGAATATTTACTTCGTAAAGACACCGCTTTTGTATCTAAAGAAGAAAAACTTTTCCAAGAAGCATATGAATCAGTAGAAAACAATAATAAAATTACTTCAGAATATAACACGATTATCCAACAATTAAAAGCCACTAAAGTTGCTAAAGTTTTAGTAAATGAAGATATTTTATCAAGAGAAATTGAAAATGAAATTGTTGAACGTTATGCATATAAAGAAGGAATGTATAAGCATTTATTTAAAAATGATATTACTATAAAAAATGCCGTTAACTTGCTAAATAGCCCTAAAAAATATAGCAGTATTTTAAAAAAATAGCTTCTTTAACATAATTTGTATATTTGTACTTTAAAAACATATGTCAAAACCTATCCTAAAAGAACGTACAAGAGCCCAAGAATCTACAAATGCTATTGAGCGTTTATACATTTCAATGCGACACTTATTTAGTCGCGGTTTTTACAAGCCAATGGGTGTTTCTGGTGAAACGTTACGTAAATCACTTTTATCTTTACGTCCAGAAATTTATGGTTCAATTGCAGAAAATAAAACTGAATTAAACGGACTGGTATACGTTATTGAACGTTTACCTGAAGGAATTGAAGAATGTCAGTTTATTTATTTAACTGCTGATGAAGGGTATCGTAACTCTAAGTTCAAGGCAATTATTCCTCCTAAAAGAAGAAGAAACTGCTATCGTATTGACAAGAACCAAATGAATATTGAAATTACCAGAGGACGATCTGAAATTTACGATATTCTTACACACTTGACATTTTTATTTATTGAATCTCATAAAATTAAAGACCGTGTAGTTTTTAATAATGGTGAAAGTTTTATTCGTGAATGGTTACAACTGGAAGATATTGTAATACATAATAAAACACTTACCGATGAGGAAAAAGATGTAATTGTTGTACATCTTGGTAATATTTTAGGAAGAACTTACGATGAAGTATATGATGCATACAACACGTTTGCAACAGAAGAGAATCCAAATAGATTTTTCCATCTAATTTATTGGTTAGGTAAGCTTGCTATTAATGAAGCCTTATACGACCAAAAACGCTCTATTAAATTCAGTTCTGTTTTAATTGAAGAAATTGGACACCATTATTATGGAGAAATATGGGCTAACAACATTAAAAAAGTGTTGTTAGACAACGGACTAATAGAACGTCCTATTCATATAATTAGTGCAAATATGCACAGTGTAATGAATAGTATCTATGCCCAAAATTCTTTACCAAAAGAAGCTAAAAAACATAAAGATTTTCAACTTTTTGAAGTATTGAGTAATACCAACAGTAGTGCTTTACAGTCTGCCGTTAAAAATTATGCTTCAGAAAACGGGTTAATTTATATTAAAGACACTTCAGGAACCAACATCAATGTTCAGGTAATTGATACAGGAAAAATTGATTTTGAAACGAATTCTTTTAACAAAGTTAATTCTGTTGGAGAAGATCCTGTAATTATTGTAATGGATTATGCATTTGGTGAACAGGCTTTTGAAACTATGGACGAACTTTTAAAGCCATACAAAACAAAAGGAGATAAAATTCATCTAGATGTTCAGTCTGTTTCAATTATGGGTAAAGCTGGTATTTTAGAAGGTGGTAAAGGAGATATTATGATTCCTTCTTCGCATATTTTTGAAGGTACTGCTGATAACTATCCATTTAAAAACGAATTATCAAAAGAAGATTTAGAAGGTTTTGGTGTTCAAGTTTTTGATGGAGCTATGATTACTGTATTAGGAACATCATTACAAAATAAAGATTTATTACGATTCTTTCATGATTCTACTTGGGATGTAATCGGACTAGAAATGGAAGGAGCGCATTATCAAAAAGCGATTCAATCTGCCTCAAAAATTAGAGGTAATATTTCAGAAAATGTGAAAGTACGCTACGCTTACTATGCTTCTGATAATCCTCTAGAAACTGGTGCTACACTTGCTTCTGGCGGACTTGGAATGAGCGGAGTAACACCAACTTATGCTATTACACAAAAAATACTTGAGCAAATATTTTAGTTACAAAGCGACAATGAAATAATAAAAAAAAGGCTCCTTTTGTTCAAAAAGAGGCCTTTTTTGTTTTTTCTACAATTTTAAAGACAGGTTTTGCTCATAGCCTTTTTTCTTATTTTATATTTGCACTCACAATACAACAACACACAACAATGAATATTCTAATTTTAGGATCGGGCGGTAGAGAACACGCCTTTGCTAAAAAACTTTCAGAAAGTACTAAAATCAGCAACCTTTATGTTGCTCCAGGTAACGCAGGAACTGATGCTATTGCTACGAATTTAGCTATCAATCCAACTGATTTTGCACAGGTAAAAGAAACTGTTTTACAACACGATATTAATATGGTAGTTGTAGGCCCTGAAGCTCCTTTAGTAGAAGGGGTTCACGACTTTTTCTTAGCAGATGAAGAGTTAAAAAACATCCCTGTAATTGGACCTAAAAAAGACGGTGCTTTATTAGAAGGAAGTAAAGATTTTTCGAAGCAGTTTATGGAAAAACATAATATTCCAACAGCTCGCTACCAATCTTTTACTACTGATACTTTAGCTGAAGGAAAAAAATTCTTAGAAACATTAGATGCTCCGTATGTATTGAAAGCTGACGGATTAGCTGCTGGAAAGGGAGTTTTAATTTTAAATGACTTAGAGGAGGCAAAAGCTGAGTTAGAAGAAATGCTTTCTAATCAAAAGTTTGGAAGTGCTTCATCAACTGTAGTTATTGAAGAATTTTTAAAAGGAATAGAATTATCTGTTTTCGTATTAACAGATGGAAAGAATTATAAAATTTTACCTTCTGCTAAAGATTACAAACGTATTGGAGAAGGTGATACAGGACTAAATACAGGCGGTATGGGAGCTATTTCTCCTGTTCCTTTTGCAACGGATGATTTTTTAACGAAAGTGGAAGAATTGGTCGTTAAACCAACAATAGACGGTTTACAAAAAGATGGAATAGATTATAGAGGGTTTATTTTTATCGGATTGATGAACGATAACGGAAATCCATCTGTAGTTGAGTATAATGTTCGTATGGGAGATCCTGAAACTGAAGTGGTGTTACCACGTATTCAATCAGACTTACTAGATTTATTTGAAGGTGTTGCTACGCAAACCTTAGGAGATAAATCATACGAAGTTACCCCACAAACAGCAACGACTGTGATGTTAGTTTCGGGTGGATACCCTGAAGCTTATGAAAAAGGAAAAGAAATTACAGGTTTTAATACTGTAGATGATTCTATCGTTTTTCATGCAGGAACCACTTTAAAAGACGGTAAAGTTGTTACGAGCGGTGGGCGTGTTATGGCAATTACTTCTTTTGGAGACTCTATGGATGAAGCCTTAGAAAAATCGTATAAAAGCATCGACAAAATATCTTTTGATAAAATGAATTATCGAAAAGATATCGGATTCGATTTAAAATAATAATAAAAAAAGGAGTTGGTAACCAACTCCTTTTTTTATTTCATTGCCTTTTCTAGTGTAAAAGAGAACTCAGAACCTTCTCCGTGTACACTCTTTAAAAGAATAGTTTCGTTATGCGCTTCAATAATGTGTTTTACAATAGAAAGCCCTAAACCTGAACCTCCTTGTTCACGTGAACGACTTTGATCTACACGATAAAAACGTTCAAATAAACGTGATATGTGTTCTTGTTTTATTCCTTCACCGTTATCATTTATTTTAATAATAAGTTTATTCTGATTATACGGTTCAACACTCACTGTGGTGATACCTCCTACTTTACCGTACTTAATAGAATTTACAATAAGATTTATAAGTACTTGTTCAATCCTTTCTACATCTCCTTTTACCAAATGAGGAAAATCATATACACGATCAAAGCGTAGCGTAATATTTCTTTTTTTAGCTTTCATTTCAAACAAATCGAACACATTTTGAATCAGTTCAATAATATTGAACGTTTGCATGTTCATTTTCATTCCCTCAGTTTCTAACTTAGCAATCATATCTAAGTCTTTTACAATTGAGGTTAACCTCTCTACACCTTTGTTTGCTCTTTCTAAATATTTTTCAAGGATTTCTTTGTCTTCAGCAGCTCCTTCAATTAATGTTAAAATATATCCTTGTACTGTAAAAAGTGGTGTTTTAAGCTCATGAGCCACATTTCCTAAGAAGTCTCGACGAAATGAATCGCGTTGTGTTAAATTCGCTATCTCTTCGCTCTTTCCTTCAACGTATTCTTGTACACTTTTTGTTAAAGCCTCTACATCTGTTGTTACTTTTTTTCGCTTTAAATCGTTAACATCTAAAATAGAAATATCTTCATACATCTTTTTTACTCGTTGATAAATAAAGTGTTCAGCTCTGTATTGAATTACAAAAAAAGAGACAATAAACATTGCTACTCCAAAAATAACAATGGTTACAACACCTAGGCTATTTAATAAAAGTAAATACGATAATACTGCTATAACTATAGATAATAGTGTTGAGTATAATGCCGACCACAGTGCGTAATTATAGGTTTTTTTTATTTTTTTCATCTGTTTTTTCTATTATTCTTTTAAATGTCAGATGTAATTCGCCATTAATTATCTTGTGAAGTATCAAGAATTATTATAGCTCATTTCATGATAAAAAAATAGATTGCTAGCTAGCAATCTACTTATTAATTTTTGAGTTTAAAAATTATTTGTCTGTTTCGTCTAGCACAAACTTGTATCCAACTCCTTTTACCGTTTTAAAATAGTGATCTCCTATTTTCTCACGGAGTTTACGTATGTGTACATCTATTGTTCTTCCTCCTACAACTACTTCATTTCCCCAAACGCTATCTAAAATAACTTCTCTTTTAAATACTTTTCCTGGCTTTGAAGTTAAAAGAGAGAATAATTCAAATTCCTTTCTTGGTAAAGATATTTTTTCTTCTCCTTTGAAAACTACATATTCGTCTCTATTGATTACAATATCTCCAATTTTTGTAGTGGTATCTGCTTTTTCCTCAGTCTTTAAACGACGTAGTAAAGATTTTACCTTACTTATTAGTACTTTTGGTTTTACTGGTTTGGTTATATAATCATCTGCTCCAGCGTCAAAACCTGCTACTTGTGAGTAGTCTTCTCCTCTAGCGGTTAAAAAAGAGATTATAACATCTTCCAAAGATTTTATATTTCTAATTTTTTCACATGCTTCGATACCATCCATTTCAGGCATCATAATATCTAGTAAGATTAAATGTGGAGTTACTTTTTTTGCTGTTTTTACAGCTTCTGCACCATTACTTGCAGTAAAAACCTGATATCCTTCTGATTTTAAATTGTATCCTACAATTTCTAAAATATCTGGTTCATCATCAACTAGTAAAATTTTAATGTCGCTAGTGTTCATTATTCATTTTTATTGTGTTACCCAAAAGTAATCATAAAAAAGTAAACCCTTTGTGTACATGCTTAACTTAACGTTCATTTAATATTTACTAAACTTTTGCTTAAAAGAAATAAGGAAAAATCTTTTGCTTTTCTTTTTTTGCAGTTTTTGTATCTTTATACAAATTGTTTCCTATGAAAATTATTTCTTCCCTTGGAGAAATTACTTCCAAGGCTAAAGATGCCTTTAAACGATTTCCTATAACCCTTTCATGGGCAATAGTAGGTACGTTATTTACTTTATTTACGATTGAAGCAAATACTTTTGACAATGCTTTTAACGGTAAGGTTATTTTAATTTTTATTCTAGGAATAAGCTGGTTAATTGCTACTCGTTTTTTTGAAGAACAGTTTAAAAAAGACAATACCTGGGTATTCTTACTAACTCTCGGTTTTCTACTCTTATTTTATTTTAGTGTTGATATTGATGGTTCAGAGATTTATCAAAACTCTATCACCCGTTTTGTGCTTTACTTTATAACTGGGCATTTACTTGTAATGGTCGCTCCTTTTGTATTTAGTTGGAATAAATCCGCTTATTTTAATTATTTAAAATCTGTTTTTATAGCACTCTTTAGAAGTTTATTTTTCTCCCTGATATTATATTTAGGTATTGTGTTAGCATTACTCGCTATAAAACACTTGTTTAATGTTGATTTTAAAGGAGATCGTTTTTTTCAGGTTTTTGTGCTTTGTATAGGAATTGTAAATACATGGATTTACCTTTCTGATTTTCCTAAGGATGTTCATAACCAACTTGCTATTAACTACACCAAAGCTTTAGAGGTACTGGTTAAGTATATCTTAATTCCATTAGTAATTTTATACCTCATCATTTTATATGCCTATAGCTTAAAAATAGTAATCAATTGGAACTTACCTAAAGGATGGGTTTCTTATTTAGTTATTGCTCTTTCTTTTTTAGGATTTATCGTTCAAATACTTATCAACCCTATTCAAAAAACCATAGATTCTCGCACAATTAAAAAATTTCATCCTTGGTTTTATTATTTGTTATTACCTTTAATAGCCTTGCTTTTTATCGCTATTTTCAGGCGTATTAACGAATATGGCATTACCGAAAACCGTTATTTCGTATTTATTTTAGCTTGTTGGATCTTAGCCATGACCTCATACATACTTTTTAGTAAACGTAAAAAAATTAAGGTCTTTCCTTTTAGTTTAGCTGTTATTTCTTTTCTTATTTCTTTTGGTTTTTGGGGTGCTTTTTCTGTATCTTCTAAAAGCCAAGTTAAACAATTTGAAAAAGTATATACTGATATAAAAAGTACTAATTTTTCAACCACTTTTGAAAAGAAAAATCAATTACGTTCTATTATTAGGTATTTAAATAATAAACATGAGTTAGATAAAGTAGAAAGTGTTTTAGGCTATAATCCAAAAACAGTATTTAAAACCGAAAGTAATTGGCAACTACAAAATAAATTAATGGATAGTTTAAATATTAAAGTAACTAACAATCCTTATAAAGGATACCAAAACTATTACTATAATGTTGATGAACAAAACTTAACCATTAACACCAAGAACTACGATATTTTAAAAAAAATATTTCTTAATAGTTATAATAAAGAAACTACAATTCAAGAATATCGTTTTTATTTAAGTGAAAAACTTAATACTATTAAAGTTTTAAAAGGTGATACTTCTATTGGTGAGATTGATTGCTCTAGTATGATTAAAAAACTTAAATCCCAAGAAAAGAATTACAATATATCACCTAATTTAATGACAGTTGAGCATCATTTTAAAACACTAAGTGTAAAGTTTATTTTCAAAAGTATTAGCTTATCAAAAATAGATGATGATGCTACCGAAAATTATTTATCTAACGCTGATATCTATGCTTTAATTAAAGAAAAAAATGCTGAATAAACTTAACCTACAAAACATCTTGTTTTTAGATATCGAAACGGTTCCTGAAGTAGAATTTTTTACTGATTTATCTACTGAAATGCAAGAGTTATATGCTTTGAAAACACAATACCAACGTAAAGATGAATTTACTCCTGAAGAGTTTTATCATCGAGCTGGTATTTGGGCTGAGTTTGGAAAAATAATCTGTATTTCTGTAGGGTATTTTGTAGAACGTAAGGGAGTAAATCAACTTCGGGTTACTTCTTTTTATGGTGATAATGAGCATAAACTTTTGGTTGATTTTAAAAATTTATTAGATACACATTTTAACCATCCAAACCATCTATTATGTGCGCACAACGGTAAAGAATTTGATTTTCCATATATAGCACGACGTATGATTATCAATCGAATTGACTTACCTAGTAAACTCAATTTATTTGGAAAAAAGCCTTGGGAGGTTCCGCATTTAGATACTTTAGACCTATGGAAATTTGGCGATTATAAACACTATACTTCTTTAAAATTACTTACCGCTATTTTAGGAATTCCATCACCCAAACAAGATATTGATGGTAGCGAAGTTGCTAATGTTTATTACCAAGAAAAAAACCTATCGCGTATTGTCGAATATTGCGAACGAGATACCGTAGCGGTAGCTCAACTTTTATTACGGTTTTTAAATAAGCCTTTATTGGAAGATGCACAAATAATCCGTGTATAAGCAAATTCTTTTCGAGTTATGTTCAAAATTTTAAAAAAAATGTAAGAAAACACTATTTATTGTTGTCACATATATTATATTTGTGTCATCATTAAATTTTTCGTTATGACACTAACACAAAAACAAGCTACCTTAGCATTTGGTATTTTAATGGCCTTCTTTATGGCTTTGGCAATGTCTTTTATCATGGTTCTCATAAACGTAGGTATGGTACCTTCCTTTTTTATACTATGGATGAAAAGCTTTCTAATTGGATTTCTCGTTGCTGTTCCTACTTCTATGATTGCGGCACCTGTTTCGAAAAAATTATTGAAAAAACTCACATATAATGGATAACAAAAAACCTAAATACTGGATTATCACAGCTTCAAAAGAACATGTTAAAAATGGTATAAAGGGTGGCTTTGCTCAAGCTTGTCATGGTAAAGCAGCGCCTTTACAAAAAATGAAAACAAACGATTTTGTAATCTATTACTCTAGTAAACAGTTTTTCAATAAAAAAGACAAATGTCAGGAGTTTACCGCTATTGGAAAGGTACAAAATGATACAGTTTATCCAATTGAAATATCTCCAAATTTTTGTCCTTTTCGTTTAGATATTAATTTTTTTAATGCAAAAGATATACCTATTTTGCCACTTATTAACGATTTAGAGTTTATAATAAACAAACAAAAGTGGGGGTATCCTTTTCGTTGGGGGACATTAGAAATAAGTGAACCTGATTTTAAACTCATTTCAAGCCACATGCTTTATGAAGAACACCATTAATTTTAACTTTGAAAATCCAAATGAAAACCTAGGCTATTTACTTTGGCAAACTACTATGCTTTGGCAACGACAAATGAATAGAGCCTTAGATGAAATTGGATTAACACATACACAGTTTGTAATTTTAATGGCTTTAGCATGGCTTTTAAAAACTTCGGAAGAGGTCACTCAAAAAGAGATTGCTGATCACAGTAATACCGACAGAATGATGGTGTCTAAAATCTTACGAACATTACAAAAAAATAAACTTATAGAAAGAAAAGAACACAAAACCGACACAAGGGCAAAATGTGTTTTTTTAACGCAGACAGGAATCGAAGTATTGCAAAAAGCTATCGACATTAAGACAGCTGCTAACAACCTTTTCTTTTCGAAACTAACAGATAAAAAACAATTTGCTCAACAACTGAAATTAATCATTGAATAAGTGTTATTCAACAAAGCAAGATTACATCGGCTAATCTTCCAACTTCATTGAAAGTTCAAACCAACGCTCTTCTTTTTCTTCTAAGCTTTCTATAATTTCTTGTAGTTCCAAAGATTTTTCATTGATATCATCCATCGCTATTTCTCCGTTGGTGAATTGCGCTTCTAATTTTACTTTCTTCTTTTGTAACCTTTCAATATCAACCTCTAGTTGACCAAACTCTCGTTTTTCGTTATAACTTAACTTTCCTTTTTTAGATGTTTTTTCTTGCTTTTCAGCTACTTTCTTCTCTTCTTTAGGTTCTGGTGGTAAAGAGCTTTCATATGCTCTGTAATCAGAGTAATTTCCTGGAAAATTTTCTACTTCTCCATTTCCTTTAAAAACAAATAAGCCATCAACTATTTTATCCATAAAATAACGGTCGTGTGACACTACCATTAAGTTTCCAGGGTAATCCAATAAGAAACTTTCTAATACATTTAGGGTTACCACATCCAAATCGTTGGTAGGCTCATCAAGAATTAAAAAGTTAGGGTTTTGAATTAAAACAGCACAGAGGTACAAACGCTTCTGCTCTCCTCCACTTAATTTTTCGACAAAATCATATTGCTTTTTTCTATCAAATAAAAAGCGTTCTAATAACTGAGCTGCAGAAATTCTTCTTCCTTTGGTTAACGGAATTTCTTCTCCAAACTCTTTAATAACTTCTATTACTTTTTGTCCTTCTTTTATTTGGATTCCTTTTTGAGTGTAGTAACCAAATTTTACCGTTTCTCCAACAATTACTTTACCTCCATCTACAGGAATTTTGCCTGTTAGTATGTTTAAGAAAGAGGATTTCCCTGTTCCGTTTTTTCCGATAACTCCTATACGCTCTCCTCGTTTAAAAACATAGTCAAACCCATCTAAAATAACTTTATCTCCAAAGTTCTTTTTTAGTTTATGAAGCTCTACTATTTTACTTCCTAAACGCTCCATGTTAATTTCTAGCTGAACTTCATGCTCTTTTCTTCGTTGATGTGCTTTTTCTTTAATTTGGAAAAAGTCATCAATACGTGATTTAGATTTGGTAGTACGTGCTTTAGGCTGACGACGCATCCAATCCAATTCTTTTTTAAACAAGCTTTTTGCTTTGCTTAAGTTGGTTGCTTCTAAAGCTAATCGTTCTTCTTTGTTTTGAAGGTAATATGAGTAGTTTCCTTTGTATTTGTATAGTTTTCCGTTATCTAATTCTATAATCTCATTACACACACGTTCTAAAAAATAACGATCGTGTGTTACCATGAATAAGGTTATTTTTTCCTTAGCGAAAAATGCTTCTAACCACTCAATCATTTCCAAATCTAAATGGTTGGTTGGCTCATCAAGTATTAATAAATCAGGTTTATTAATTAGAATGATTGCTAACGATAGTCGTTTTTTTTGTCCTCCAGAAAGCTTTCCTACTTTTTGTGACAAATCATCAAGCTTTAACTTAGAAAGAATTTGCTTGTATTGTGTTTCAAAATCCCACGCATTATGCTGCTCCATCAACTCAAATGCTTTTTGATAGCTTTCAGTATCATCAGGATTTTGCAATGCTTTTTCGTACTGCTGAATAATTGGAAGAATAGTATTTTCTGTAGAGAAAATAGTTTCTTCTATAGTTAAGTCGGGATCCAAATCATCATCTTGTGCTAGATAAGCAATATTAATTCCTTTTCTACTGATAACTTGGCCTTCATCTGGTGTATCTTTTCCTGCAATAATGTTTAAAATAGAGGTTTTTCCACTACCATTTTTAGCAACAAAGGCTATTTTTTGGTCTTTATTAATTCCAAAAGAAATATCTTCAAATAAGACCTTTTCGCCATACGATTTTGCTATGTTTTCTACTGATAGGTAATTCATTCTCTAAAATTTTATGCAAAGAAACAAAAAACCCGAGCAATTGCTCGGGTTTTGTTATAATTAAAAGAAAAGCTATTATTTCTTCATTAATTTAATGGTTTCTGATTTTTTACCATCGTTCGCCTCTAATAAATAAATTCCTGTTTTTAAATTAGAAACATTTACAGTACCATTAACTGTTTTTCCTGTTAATACAACTCTACCAATTGTATTTGTTATTTTATAACTTACATTTTCGTTGCTTCCAAATTTTACAGTAACATTACTTATTGCTGGATTTGGGTATGCTGTTAAGCTCGATTTTGCTTCTCTATCTAATGGTTCAGCAAACTCATCACTTGTACCTGATACTGCTACTGAAGATGATGAGTTAACAATATTAACTGTATAATCTTCTACTTCTCCATCTGCAAAAGTTTCACAAGCTGTTGATGCTCCGTTGTACTTCATAGATACACGCATTCTTGTTTGTCCTAATAACGCACTTGATGGAATAGATATGTTTGCTGATCTATTTGCTGCTGTACTAGAAGAACCTAAAGATGTTTGTTCACTACTTTCAAAAGTTCCGTTACGGTTATAATCAATCCAAACCGTAAAATACTCAGTATATGAAGAACCACTAAATCCTGCACTTACAATGATTTGGTTTGTTGTTCCTTGAGTAACTGTTGCAACTTTATTCGTGAAATCACCATACCCTCCATTTGCAGAAGTTGTATTTGTCATTCCTCCAAAAGAAACATAATCTATCCACTCATAAGTAACTCTATTTCCTTTTGAAGAACAATAACTAACAACATTATCTAATGTAGTTACATTTACCGTATTACTTGCTGAAGAAATATTTCCTGCTGCATCTTTTGCTTTTACTGAGAAAGTATAAGCTGTATTAGCTGTTAACCCTGTTACATTGTAAGATGTTGTTGTAACAGTTGTTAATTTAGTTGCTCCTTGATATACGTCATATCCTGTAACACCTACATTGTCTGTTGATGCTGTCCAAGATAAAGTTAATGTAGTTTGTGCAACGTTTGATGAAGCTAAACTACTAGGTGCAGTTGGTGCTTGAGTATCTGCTATTGCAGCTCCAATATTTACTGTATAGTCTTCTACTTCACCGTAAGAGAATGATGCCTCACAAGCTGTTGGTGTTGCATTATACTTCATAACGATTCTCATTCTTGTTGCTCCATCTAAAGCTGAACTTGGTACTGTAAACGATGTGCTTACAGGAGTGTCTTTAGATTTAGCTTTTGTCCACACTGTTTCTCCTGCATCAGAAAAATCTCCATCTTGGTTGTAATCAATCCAAACACCATATCCTTCATCATAACTACTTCCTGTCCAAGTTGGTGTAATTGTAATTGTATTTGATTTTCCTTTTTCTAAATCTGTAGAAATTGCAGTATGATCAGAGTATCCATTTCCTCCTCCTGAAGAATTATCGATACTTCCTAATTGAACTCTTCCAATATATTCATCAGAAACACTATCTCCTTTAGAAGTACAATACGTAATTGTTGCTGCTGTAGTAGTTGCGTTTACGGTATTACTATCTCCTGAAATATTTCCTGCTGCATCTTTTGCCTTTACAGTAAAAGTATACGCTGTACTTGCTGTTAATCCGGTTACATTATATGAAGTAGTTGTTGAACTTCCTATTTTAGTTGCTCCTTGATATACATCATACCCTGTTACTGCAATATTGTCTGTTGAAGCTGTCCAATTTAACGTTAAACTTGTTGCTGTTATAGAGCTTGCTGCTAAACTAGTTGGAGCAGACGGTGCTTCAGTATCAGCAGCAGCATTACTAGTAAATGAACCTGTAAACACTCCTCTACCGTATGTAGAAGCAATTACTTTATTTGTTGTATGATCTCCACTTACATTCCAATAATCAAATGAAGTAACACTAACATCGCTCATTCCATTATATGCTTGATTCCAGTTAGGGTTTGCATCATTAAAATTAGATGTTGACCAAACTCCTAATTGAGTTGCTAAAATAGCTTCAGTTCTGTCTAATGGATTTTGTAAAATATCTCTTACAGGAATATTTGGTAGGTTTCCTTCTTTGCTTACCCAATTTGCTCCTCCGTCTGAAGTAGCCCAAACACTTGTTACCCCATAGTTATGTATTGTTACAAAAATATCATCTTCAGTAGCTCCAAATCTTACTGAAGATACCGAACCAACAAAAGGTGTATTTATGTTTGACCATGTAGCATTAGAATTAGTAACATTTGTTAACTTTAATAGTTTACCATTCGCTAATCCTACAAACCATGCATTATTTGTAAAAGGAGATGCTTGAAAAGCAGTTGGACTTGCGTCTAATAATGCATTTGTAATATTTCCTTTTGAATTTGATGCTACATTAATACTCAAAATTGAGTTAGCAGAACTTGTTGATGCATTTGATAATAGACGGTTTGCATCATTATCATACCCCATAGGGTTTACAAAATCTCCTGTGTTTTGATCACTTGATAACGTTGTTGCTCCTCCTTGCTGTCTACCTAAACCATTCCAAGGTAAGCTAAACCTATATATTACATTATTTACATACGTAGCAATCATATAGTCTCCATCTTTATCAACGAAAGTGTAGAATCCGTCACCATCACTTAATTGAGTAGAGCTATTAATTCCTGCGACTGCATTTCTAAATGCTTGTGTACCGTTATCTTGTGCTCCTGCACTAAAAATTCCGTCAACATCTCCTGCTCCATCAGGACCAATACCTGCTTTTACAAACTGAGTTACATTATAACCTTTGTTTCTTACACTAATTGTACTTCCAGCATTTCCTGAATAATAGATTCCTCCATCATTACCGAATAATATTTTAGAAGAGTCATTATTTCCAAAAGCCATTGAGTGTTGATCTGCATGAACATTTTGATGACCAAAACCTCCGTACCAGTGTGATAATTGAGACCAAGAAGAACCTCCGTTTGTGGTTTTAAATAAGTCGATACCTCCAACATATACAATATTATCATTTGTTGGATCTGCTTCAATTACTAAGTCATAAAACGCTTGTCCTCGACAAAAATCGTTTGCCGAAATGTTTGTATCTGCATCATTTGGTAATGATGTTGCGCTTGCTGTTGAAAAAGCATTTGTTGTTTTATAAATATGAACAGGCGCTGTACTTGTTGTTCCTTGTGTTAATGCATAAATCTTATTTGCATCAGTAGCAGAAGGTTCAATTTCTACTCTATTAGATTCAGTTAATGGAGATGCAGCTGCTTCTGTCCAAGTACCTCCATTTGTTGAGCTAAACACTCTACCTCCACCTTCTCCTAAGGCAGAAGCAATAGTACCCATCCATAAAGTATTGTTAGCACTTACCTCTAAATCATTAGCTATATAATAATAGTCTTTTCCTCCAAAAGTATACTTCATATTAGCAGATTCTATTCTACTCCAATTTGCCCCGTTATCTGTAGAACGATATAATCCAGCAGATTGTAATCCTAACCAATTTCTAGGACTAGAAGAATCTCCGTACACGTGTGCTCCTACTGCAACGAATAATTCTGTTGAAGTTCCATTATCCCATGCTAACACATCGTTTACGAAATGAACTCCTGATAAGAAAACATTACTTGCATTATAATTAATAATTGCATCTCCTGCTGCTGGTATATTAACAGCATTCCATGTTGTACCTCCATCGGTAGTTACATAAACACCGTTTCCTACCACATCACCTGCTGTGTATTGTTCTCCTGTACCTACATACCATCTGTTAGAGTTTCTTGGATCTACTGTAATAGAAGTTACAGATAAATTCCCTGGTACGTTTTGTACTCTTGTCCATTGTGAGTTAGCATTACTGATATCAGTATTTTTCCATAAACCTCCACTTACTCCACCTGCATATACAGTATTATTTGTAGCGTCATTTGGATCAAATAAAACAACTCTTGTACGTCCTCCTACATTATTAGGCCCTCTTTCTGCCCAAGAATTTCCATTGTCTCCTGGACTTTTTTGTTGTGCTCTCTTTTTCAACAGATCTTCTCTCAATCCTGCTAAACTTCCATCTTCCATTTTTCCTGTAGCTGGATTCATGGTGAGTAACTGCATTTGATCAAAATACCTGTTAGGTGGTAACCCTCTAAGTTTTCTTTCTTTTTTCCCCCATTTTAACGATTCATTTAAAGGACTTTCCTTTAAAAAAGTACTATGTACTTTACGTTGTTCGGCCAGTTTATCAGCAACATCTTGCTTTTTAAGATAATCTGAACCAATAATTGAAACTGCTGCAACAGACAGACCTCCAATTAGAAATTTAAACTTTTTGTTCATTTGAATCAATTTAAGTTGAATAATTAAGTTTTTTATTTCCTAATTCTTTTACAATTCTACCTTTTCTTTATCTTTTATACCTTTTGAATAGACTCATTTTAACCCTTTACAAACTAACTTTTAATAGTTTAGCCACCCCTAGCTAAGTCAAAGATTTTATTCTCAATGGTATTTTACAATTTAAAACAAGCAAAAGCCTGAGTAAAAAACTCAGACTTTTGTTTTTCTTTAATGTTTTTAAAAACTTACTTTTTAAATAATTTAGTTGTAAGTAATTTTTGTCCGTCATTTACCTCTAAAATGTACATTCCAGCATTTAACTTTGAAACGTCTAGATTAGAAGATTTTAAACGACCTTCTTTAACTACTTTCCCAACAGTATTTATAAGTTTATAATTTATTTTTTCTGCTTTTGAAGCTAGTTTTATTTGTATAAAATCTACCGCAGGATTAGGATATGTTAATAAATCTAAGCTTTCTTCATTTCCTATTGCTTCTCCGCTAATATTTGCTGCAAAACCAGTTATTGTAGCTACTGAAGAACCAGAAGAAATATTAACAGTATAATCTTCTACCTCACCATAAGTAAATGTTTCACATGCTGTTTGAGCACTGTTATACTTCATAGAAACTCTAAGTCTTGTAGTTCCTGAAACATTTGATGGAATTGTAAAATCTTCATAAAGCTCACCAGCACTTGAAGAAGAACCATTTAGTACTACTTCAGTGTCTTCAAAAACACCATCTTTATCATAATCAATCCATGCTTTCCAGTACTCAGTATAAGAAGAACTACTAAATCCAGCACTTACATATAATCTATTAGATCCTGGAGCCACATTCATTGTAAGGTTTGTATAATCTTTATAACCACCATCGTTTCCTGTGTTATTGTCAACTCCTCCCATAGAAACTCTATCAATCCATTCGTAAGAAGAATTATTTCCTTGAGAAGCACAATACTCTACTGCTGATACTTCTTTTGTTGTAAATGTTGCTGTATTACTCGATGCTGAAACATTTCCTGCAGCGTCTTTAGCTTTTACTGTAAAATTATACGTTGTATTTGCAATTAATCCAGTTAAGTTCATTGATGTACCACTAACAGTTCCTGCACTTGTAGCTCCATTAAATACCTCGTAACTAGTTACTCCAACATTATCTGTAGACGCTGTCCAACTTAATGTTGCTGTTGTTTCTTCAATATTAGATGCAGTTACTGAAGAAGGCGCTGTTGGTGCTTCTGTATCTGGTATAGCATTTGTAATATTAACTGTATAATCTTCTACTTCACCATAAGAGAATGTTGCTTCACAAGCTGTTGGTGTAGCATTATATTTTAATACAATTCTCATTCTAGTAGTTCCTTGAGTTGCTGAAGCTGGTACTGTAAATGATGTACTTACAGGAGTATCTTTCGATGCTGCTTTCGTCCAAACTGTTTCTCCAGAATCAGAAAAATCTCCATCTTGATTATAATCAATCCATACTCCATAACCTTCACTGTAAACAGTACCTGTCCATTTAGGAGTAATAGTTATTGTATTAGAATCACCAATAGATAAATCAGTTGAAATTGTAGTGAAATCAGAATATCCTCCACCTCCATCAGAAGTATTATCTATACTTCCTAATTGGACTCTTTCAATATATTCATCAGCAACACTATTTCCTTGTGAAGAACAATAATTAAGTGGTGGTGTTCCTGTTGTTGTTACATTTAATGTTCCTGGTGTTCCTGTTCCACCTGTTGTGCATTTTGCAGCTACTGATACTGTATATTCTGTTCCACTTAATAATCCTGTAGCGTTAAATGATGTTCCAGCTACATTTGTTGTATTTCCTCCAATAGTTACATCGTAAGAAGCTGCTCCTGAAACTGCCGTCCAAGTTACTGTAAACCCATTATCACCAATATTTGATGAATTTAAGTTTGTTGGTGCTGCTAAAGCACAAGTTTGTACAAACTCTTCTCCTACATTAACTGCATAAAAAGCATTTGTTGTAGAAATTACTTCTTGAGAGTTTGCTCCATATAAATCTGTAGCAGCTTGAATAGCACCAGTTCTTGCATCAGCAAAAGTTGAACTAGCTGATAAATAGTTAGCTTCGGTACGATAAGCAATTTTAGCTGCTTTTGTTATACCTATTCCCGTTACATTATAGTTATCACTTGCATCATTTGTTCCAGATCCACCAACTGATAGTAAATAAAACCATTTATTTAAAACTCCTGAGTTTGTGTGAACTCCACAATAATCATTAAATCTTGTTGGTGTACCACAGTTTGGGTTCTTCCAATAAGTTCCTCCATAAGTATCTGGTTGCCCTTGTGATTTTGGATCATTCATAGAACGTAAAGCAGCAGAACCACTACGTCTGTCTATTTCATCTCCTATTAACCAAACTGAAAGGTCTGGGTTTAAATCGTTTCCATTTCCTTTTGCAAAATGTTCAACAGCTGCTCCCCAAATATCTGAGAAACCTTCATTTAAAGCTCCTGATTCTCTTTGGTATGCTAAGTTTGCTGTATGAGTACATACTGCATGTCCTATTTCATGAGCAGCAACATCGATAGAAGTTAAGGCATCGAAGTTACCATTTCCTTCTGTTCCATTCGAAGAACCATCTCCATAAGACATTACAGAACCATTCCAAAAGGCATTATCATAGTTAGTATCAACATGTACATAGCTTCTAATTTGAGCTCCACTATTATCATAACTATTTCTGTTATGCTTTTGTAAAAAATACTCATAGGTCATCATTGCTCCCCAATGAGCATCTAACGCTGCATCATCTTTATTAGCACTATGTTCTGCTGTAGTCCAATTATTATCATTATCAGTAAACTGATCGTAATTTGTAACATATGGATATGTAGAACCTGGCGCTTGATTTTTTGCATCTCTGGTGTAAATTTTTCTTCCAGAATCACTTAAAATGTAGTTTCCTCCACTTAATGTTGTTTCAATAGTTCTTGTTCCACTATAACGAGTTTGTGCAGTACCTGATGCAAACGCTGCTGTTATAGCTTCTGTAGCTTTTTTACTTTTTTTAGCATGCTCGGTAAGTTCACCTACATGACCAAATTCATCTAAATGCTTAATAATAGCATTGTAAAATAATGCTTCTCCTGTGTGAGCATCTATATATAAATAACCTCTGCTAAGTGGTTTTGTAGCAAAGATGTCAAATTTATAAGCTAATCTTGGTTCTTTTTTTCCAATTACCTCTCTAGGAAGAATTAATAATTCCCCTTCAGGTTTTTTATAGTTATCCATTTCTTTAGCAGCATCAGGAAATTCCCATAAATACTTTTCTGCTCCTGTGTGTGATAAAGCTTTTTGAAATGCTTGAGCTTTTGATAGCTTAGGAATTACTTTTACCTTTCCAACATCATAAAACTCACCATTCATACTCATTAAAGAACCATTCTTTGCATGTGCTGTATAAGTGGCAAACTCTACTTTTACTCCTTTAAATTTTTGTTGAAATTTTTCATGTGTAAAGCCTAAATCATCTCTATTTGATTTAATTTTTTGTAAGCCATCATTTTTAAATAGCTTTAATTTTTGTCTAATTAAATCTGGTGCCTTTTGTAGAGATACCTTTGAAGATTTGTTGAACTTAACGTGTTTTAACTCTCTATTTTCTTGGGCGTTTATCGTATAAACTCCTGCGAATAAAAAAGCAGATAAAAACACAGTTCTTGCATAATTGTGTTTCATTTTTGAAGGGTTTAGTTAATTGATTTTAATTAAAAAGCCTGAGAAATAACTCAGGCTTTCTATAAGAGTTATTTTTTAAACACCTTAGTAGTTAGTAATTTTTGACCATCATTAACTTCTAAAATATACATTCCTGTATTTAGTTTAGAAACATCGATGCTTGAAGAATTTAAGCGTCCAGCTTTCATTACTCTACCAATTGTATTTACAATTTTATAAGTCATATTATCAGCTCTAGAGGCTAATTTTACTTGTATGAAATCTACTGCTGGATTTGGGTACGACATTAAGTCTAAACTGTTTTCATTACCCAATCTCTCACCATTTACACTAGCTGAAGATTCTTGTCTTGTACTAGAAACAATATTTACTGTATAGTCTTCTACTTCTCCATAAGTAAATGTTTCACAAGCTGTTTGAGCAGCATTATATTTCATTGAAACACGCATTCTTGTTGCTCCTAAAGTTGCTCCTGCAGGAACATCAACTGTAGATGTTAAGTTATTTGCACTTGATGAAGATCCTGTTACAACTTTTTCACTACTCTCAAATGTTCCGTTTTGATTAAAATCAATCCAAACAGCCCAATGCTCTGTATATGAAGAACTACTAAACCCTGCACTAATAGTCATTTGGTTTGAGCTTCCTACAGCCAACGTTGCTGTTTTAGAAGTAAAATCAGCATATCCTCCATTATCTCCAGTTGCATTAGTCATTCCTCCTAACTCAACATTATCAATCCACTCATAAGAAGAGTTGTTTCCTTTTGATTCACAGTATGAAACTGAGTTTGATAAAGTTGTTACGTTTATTGCACTACTAGAAGCAGAAACATTTCCTGCTGCATCTTTTGCTCTTACTGAAAAAGTATAAGTAGTTGCTGCTGTTAATCCTGTTACATTTGTTGTAGTTCCTGTTACAGAACCAATATTAGTAGTTCCTTGATAAACATCATAACCAGTTACTCCAACGTTATCCGTAGATGCTGACCAGTTTAATGTTAAAGAAGTTTGCGTTACACTAGAAGCTGCTAAGTTTGTTGGTACAGTTGGCGCTGTTGTATCTGCTGTTACTGCTCCAATTACTACTGTATAGTCTTCTACTTCTCCATAAGAAAATGAAGCTTCACATGCCGTTGGTGTTGCATTGTATTTTAAAACTACACGCATTCTTGTTGCTCCATCTGTAGCAGAAGCTGGCACTGTAAAAGATGTACTAACTGGTGTATCTTTAGATGCAGCCTTTGTCCAAACAGTTTCTCCTGAATCAGAAAAATCTCCATCTTGATTATAATCTATCCAAACACCATATCCTTCGTTATATACAGTTCCTGTCCAAGTTGGTGTAATAGTGATTGTATGAGAAGTTCCTTTTGCTAAATTTGTTGAAATTCCTGTATGGTCAGAATAACCATTTCCTCCTCCAGTACTATTATCAATAGTTCCTAATTGTACTCTTCCAATATATTCATCAGAAACACTATTTCCTTTTGATGAACAATAAGAAATTGTTACTTCAGGAGTAGTAAAAGTTGAAGAAGCACTATATGCTGAATTTGAACCATCAGAACATTTACTACGTACTTGTACTTCATATTGAGTAGATGCTGATAATCCGCTTAAAGATGTTGAAGTTCCTGAAACCGCATTAGTTGTCCATGATGAAGTTCCTGTTTGACGATATCTTACATCGTATGTAGCTCCTGAAACTGCTGTCCAAGATACTGATGCTCCTGAAGAAGTAATACTAGATACAGTTACACCTGTTGGTACCGTTGCTGTACATGAAGTAGAACCTCCAGTTTTATCTGATAAAGCTAAACTTCTACGTACTCCTCCTGACTCTAAAACAGCACGCATTCTATTTTTTTGACCTAAAGTAAATAGGTTCATACAAGTATCATCAGAGTAATCCATGTAGTTTTCAACCATATCTGCTGATCCACAAGAAGAGTGACTTGAAGCACATCCGTAGTTTGCAGCATCAGATTCTGGAGTATCAGAAACAAAATCGTCAACACCACAACCACCATCACCCCAGATGTGTCTAAGGTTTAAAAAGTGACCTACTTCGTGAGTAGTTGTTCTTCCTTTGTCAAATGGAGATGATAAATAAAAACCTGATCCTTTATCTGAACTACCAAAATATTGTGGACTCATTACAACTCCATCAGTAGCAGCACTACCTCCTGGAAATTGTGCATATCCTAAGATTCCACCACCAATATTACATACCCACATGTTAAGGTATTCTGAAGCATCCCATGGGTCTACTCCTCCTTGTGATGATTTTTTCATTGCATCATTAGTTCCCCATGAAGTTTTAGATGATGACTTTCTTGTAATACCAGTTGTTGGATTACCATTTGGGTCTACTTGAGCTAAATAAAACTCTATTTCAGTATCTGCTGCTTGAGACCACTTATTTGTTTTATCTGAGTTCGTTCTTCTGTAATCTTCATTTAAAACATCAATTTGTGATTGAATTTGTGCCACACTGATGTTTTCTTGTGAATTACTATAAATAACGTGTACAACTACTGGGATTTGAATAATATTTCCTACTATTTTTCCTTGGTAGTTCTTCTTTTCTGCAATTCTTTTTTGAGTAAAAGACTCAATTTCTTGCATTTTGCTTTTTAAAGAAGGATTAAGGGATTGTCTGTACTCAAGATTTTCCATTGAGTGACAGTTTCTTTTTTCTTGGGCATACGAAGCACCAACAAAAAATAAGCACAGAAGTGCTAGGGTAATTTTGTTTTTCATTTTTGAAGGGTTTTTAGTTGAATTAATAAAACTTTAAGAGCCTTTTTTAAGCTTAAACCTTAAATAAAAACTCTTAATTATTTGTTAAAACATTGACAAATATATAAAAAAAGATAAAAAAAGATGTTTTTTAAACAGTTAATTAACTGTTTATGTTTCTTTTATAAAACCAAAACAACCCTTTATCCCAGTTAAACACTAGGTTTATTAGGAAAGAAAAAAAGATAATCTATTACTACTTACCTATCAAACAGTTAAGATAAATCCTCTTTCTGAAAACGCATAATAGAGATATAAATTGTATTTTTATTAAAATTTTATGATTAATGCTTGAAGTTAAAAACTTAGAAATATCCTTTAAAAACTCTCAGCCTTTAGTTCAACAAGTATCTTTTAGTGTTGAAAAAAATAAAACATTAGGAATCGTAGGCGAGAGTGGTAGCGGTAAATCAATAAGTTCTTTAGCTATTTTAGGGTTACTTCCTAAAACTGCTACGGTGAAAGGTGATCTATTTTTTAACCAACAACCTTTATTAGGTTATAATGAGCAAGATTATCAAAAAATACGAGGTAATGAAATTGCCATGATTTTTCAAGAACCCATGAGTTCTTTAAACCCTACATTAACTTGTGGTTTTCAAGTTGTTGAAATGTTACAGCAACATACACAATTACCTAATCAAGAAATCAAAGAAGAAGTTATTTCTTTGTTTTCAAAAGTAAAACTTCCAAGACCTGAGGCTATTTATAACTCATATCCTCATCAAATAAGCGGAGGACAAAAACAGCGTGTAATGATTGCTATGGCAATTGCTTGTAAACCTCAACTTTTAATTGCTGATGAACCTACTACAGCATTGGATGTTACTGTACAAAAAGAAATAATTTCTTTATTAAAAGAATTACAACAAGAATTTGAAATGGGAATTATTTTTATTTCTCACGATTTAGCATTAGTTTCTGAAATTGCAGATTCTGTCGTTGTTATGCATAAAGGAAAAATAGTAGAGAAGGGAAGTGCTAATCATCTTTTTTTACATCCAAAAGAAAATTATACAAAAGCTTTAATCAATTCAAAACCAAACACAAAAAAACGACTTAAAACTTTACCTATAGTTAGTGACTTTATCAACGAAACTATAGATTCTACAATTTATACAGATGAAGAGCGCAATGCTTTTCATCAAAAAATATACAGGCGCCCTCCTTTGCTAGAAATTGTAAATTTGCATAAAGATTTTATTAGTAATGCTTCATGGTTTTCAAAACCAGCTATTGTGAAAGCAGTCAATGATGTGTCTTTTAAAATTTATGAAGGAGAAACATTAGGACTAGTAGGAGAGAGTGGCTGTGGAAAAACCACTTTAAGCAGAACTATTTTACAACTAGAAAAAGCTACTTCTGGAAGTATTTTATACAAGGGCACTGACATTACGAAACTTTCAAAATCGGCTTTTAAAAAACTCCGAAAAGATATCCAAATAATTTTTCAAGATCCCTTTTCTTCTTTGAATCCGAGAATTACAGTAGGTAACGCGATTTTAGAACCAATGAAGGTTCATCACATACTTAACTCGAACAATGAGCGAAAAGAATATGTGTGTAATTTGTTAGAAAAAGTAGGTTTAGAAGCATCTCATTTTAACCGATACCCACATGAATTTTCAGGTGGTCAGCGTCAACGTATAGGAATTGCTCGTGCTATTGCTTTACAACCCAAACTAATTATTTGTGATGAATCTGTTTCGGCTCTGGACGTGTCTGTACAAGCTCAAGTGTTAAATTTATTAAACCAACTAAAATCAGAATTTAATTTTACTTACATATTCATTTCTCATGATTTATCGGTCGTAAAATATATGGCCGATCAATTGGTTGTGATGAACAAAGGTAGGGTAGAAGAGATTGCTGATGCAGACGAAATTTACCAACATCCAAAGACAAAATACACCCAAACATTAATCGAAGCTATTCCAAAAGGGCTATGACTTTTTTCACTGCGTTATTAATGGTATATTGCACCGTTAAAAACGAAAAGAGAGAATATGAAGATTATAGTACCAATGGCTGGAATTGGGTCTCGTTTAAGACCTCATACATTAACAACTCCTAAGCCATTAACAGTTATTGCTGGTAAATCAATTGTACAGCGATTAGTAGAGGATATTACTTCTGTTGTAGACCAACCTATAGAGGAAATTGCTTTTATAATTGGGCCTGCTGCTAAAGGGTTTCCTGCTGATACAAAAGATAAATTAATAAAAATAGCAGAAAATTTAGGTGCAAAAGGTTCTGTATACGTACAAGAAGAAGCGTTAGGAACTGCACACGCTATTTACTGTGCTAAAGAATCATTAGGTGGTTCTTGCGTTGTCGCTTTTGCTGATACATTATTTAAGGCTGACTTTACCTTAGACGCTAATGCTGATGGGGCTATTTGGGTGAAGCAAGTAGAAGATCCAAGCGCTTTTGGTGTGGTAAAATTAAAAGACGGTTTTATTACTGATTTTGTTGAAAAACCTAAAGAATTTGTCTCTGATTTAGCTATTATTGGTATTTATTACTTTAAAGATGCTGACAAGTTACTTGAAGAAATAAAATATTTAATTGATAACGATATCAGACCTTCTGGTGAATATCAATTAACTGAAGCTCTTGAAGCTTTAAAAGTAAAAGGAGCTAAATTTATTCCTGGAAAAGTAAATACTTGGATGGATTGTGGTAAAAAAGACCCAACTGTAGATACTAACAAGCAAGTTTTAGGTTTTGAACAAGCTGATGGCAACAATTTAGTGTCTGAAGACGTTGTATTAGAGAACGCTGAAATTATTCAGCCATGTTATGTTGGAAAAAATGTAGTGTTGAAAAATACTAAAATAGGACCTTTTGTTTCAATTGGAGAAAATAGTGTTGTTGAAAACTCAACAATAACAAACTCTTTAATTCAAACAAACGTGCATATTTCAAATGCCAATTTAGATAATGCAATGATTGGTAACCACGCAAAATACAATGCTAATTATACATCGGTAAGTATAGGTGATTATACAGAGCTTACATAAAATCTCAATAGAAAAGAGAAGAGAGAAGAGAGAGAAAATTATTTTTTCTAAAGTGATACTGTCTTTTTTCTTTCTTCTTTTTTCTTTCTTTCTAAACGCTCAAGATAGCATTCCTGCATCAGTTAATACAGCTGAGAAAAACAATATAGAGTTTCAACAGCATTTTTTTAAAGCACTTTCAGACAAAGCTATTTTTAACTATCAAAAGGCTATACAAAGTCTAGAAAAGTGTAACAGAATACTTCCAAATAACAAAGCTGTTTTATTTGAACTTTCTAAAAACTATGAAAAGTTAGGCAGAAACCCTGAAGCTTTGACCTATATTGATTTAGCTTTAGAATTGGAACCCAATAATGTTTGGATGCTTGAACACAAAGTTTTTACTTTAAGAAAGTTAGCTAATTTTTCTGATGCTATCATTGCTCAACAAAAAATAGCTACTACACACCCTAAGAAAAAACAATTGCTTGTTTTTTTACATTTACAAAACAAAGATCTTACGTCTGCTAAAAAAGTATTGGCTGAATTAAAAGAAGCTAAATTATTAAACAGTAGACTTCGTTCTATTGAAAGAAAAATAAATGCTCGAAAAACAACTGAAGAGCAACCAACAAAAATTACTGAAAACCTTAACCCTAAATCACTTTTTGAAAAAGAAAAGTCCTATAAAAATTTAAAAACTTTATTAGATAAGTTAGCTGCTGACAACGATGCTGACTTGTTAAAATACAGTGAACAAGGTTTATCTCTTTTTCCTGCACAACCTTTTGTATACTTAATGAACGGAAAAGCGTTTAATAACAATAAAGATTATAAAAAAGCATTAGAAACCTTACAAAACGGCATTGATTTTGTTATTGATAATAATGAAATAGAAGCCAAGTTTTACTTAGAAATGTCTAAAGCTTACCAAGGATTGAATAATATTAAAAAAGCCAATTCTTATAAAAACAAAGCTGAAAAGATTTTAAAATAAGTTTCGTTAGTACAAATTTTATGAAATATACCACCTTATTAGTTATATTATTTTTAGGATTAACCTCTTGTAAATCTACCAAAAACGTTACTGGTGATGTCGCTATTAAAGAACTGTCGGCACGCAAAGTAGCTAAGAAACATATTGCTACAAGTTTTGACAAAAAAACGGTAGATGCTCGTTTAAAAGTTAATTACAAAAACAATAAAGAAAGTTTAGGTTTTTCAGTACGAATGAAAATAAAAAAAGATGAAGTTATTTGGTTAAAAGGAACCAAAATCATCTCTATTTTTAAAGCTAAAATCACTCCAACAAAAGTGCAGTTTTACTCTCCATATGAAAAGAGTTATTTTGATGGGGATTTTATGATGCTAAAAAAACTATTAGGAACTGATATTAACTTTCAACAATTACAAAGCATGTTGTTAGGTGAAGCTTTAATGGATGTAAAATCTGAGCGTCAAGAAGTTCAAATTCAAGAAAAATCATATCAGTTATCTCCTAAAAAACAACCTGTTTTATTCGATTTGTTTTTCTATGTAAACCCTAAACACTTTAAACTAAATAAACAGTTAATCGTAAACTCATTAAAAGATCAACGTTTAGATATTAGTTACCCAAAATATTATAAGAAAAATACTACTTTTTTCCCTGAGAAAATTAACATAAAAGCTAAAGAAAAAAATAAATTTACTATTATTGATATTACTACACGCTCAGTAGAATACGATACTAAACTAAATGTAAGTTTTAATATTCCTAACGGATACAAAGAAATTCAATTATAATTATGAAGTACCCTGTTTTTTACATCTCTTTTTTATGCCTGTTTTTTGTAGGAATTTCTTCTTTTGCTCAAAGTAGGAAAGAGCTAGAAAATAGGCGAAAGAAACTAAAAAATGAAATAGAGCAGGTTAATAATCTTTTGTTTAAAACAAAGAAAAAAAAGAGCAGTGCTTTAGATGATTTAAAAGACCTAAACCAAAAAATTGGTGTTAGAGAACGCTTAATTGAAACTATTGAGTTAGAAACCAAATTACTTTCAAAAGAAATCAAATCTAACGAGCAACAATTAAAAAAATACAACGACGAACTAGCTGAATTAAAAAATGACTACCGAGACATGGTAGTTAAATCTTATAAAAGTAAATCGCAACAGAGTAAAACCATGTTTTTATTGTCTTCTGAAAGCTTTTACCAAGCCTATAAGCGCTTAAAGTACATGCAACAGTACAAAGACTACAGAAAAAAGCAAGGAGAAGAAATTATCGTAAAAGCAAAAGAAGTAGAGCAATTAAACGATTCACTAACTGCTCAAAAAAAATCAAAAGAAGCTTTACTTTCTGACGAGAAAAGTCAGAAAAAAGAAATTGAAGACGATAAGAAAAACCAAGAAAAACTCATCTCTAAAATTAAAAAAGAAGAGAAAAAATACAAAAGCGATTTACAGAAAAAGCAACGAGAAGAGAAAAGAATTGCTGCAAGAATAGATAAGTTAATTAGAGATGCTATTGCTAAAGCTAACAAAGGCAAAAAAACTACAAAAGGTAAAACCAAAAGCTCTGGTTTTATTTTAAATGCCGAAGAAAAAGCTTTACTTGCTAACTTTGAACAAAACAGAGGTAATTTACCTTGGCCTGTTAAAGGTGTAATTACACGAAAATTTGGAGTACAACCACACCCAACATTTCCTGGAATTAGTATCAATAGTCACGGGTTATATATTGCTACCAAAGCAAATACTGATGTAAAGAGTATTTTTAACGGAAAAGTACTGGTTATTCAATTGCATTCTGATGGAAGAAAATCAGTTTTAGTACAACATGGTAACTATATTTCTGCATACAATAAGTTAAAAGAAGTATATGTTAAAAAGGGAGACGTAGTAAAAACTGGTGAAAAATTAGGAAAAGTGTTTACCAATAAAGTTACTGGTAAAACACAGCTTAGTTTTATGTTATACAAAAACAGAAACCGATTGAACCCTGCACAATGGATTCGCTCATAACACCAAAAAAACATTTATAAATTTTATTTTTTTAAATTGTAATCAAATTTAAACGTGTGAAAAACGCATCAAACTTTATTATTGTAACCGTAGCGATTATTGCAACATTGGTTATTGGAAAAGGAATTTTAATTCCTTTTGTTTTTGCACTTATTTTTTGGTTTTTAACACGTGAAATTCGGAAAACCATCTATAAAATTCCTTTTGCTAAACGCTTTATTCCTTTTTGGCTAAGTAATGTGTTTGTTTTTACACTTATAATTTTAGGTTTTGGTTTTGTTTCTGAAATAATTACCAACAGTATTTCAAATTTAACCACTTCGTACTCAAAATACGAACCGAATGTTGATGCTATTATAAAACGTTTAGACGCTTATTTTCATATCGATATTATTAAGTCATTACAATCGGTTGTTGGGGATTTCGATTACGGCTCTGTTTTAGGCGATATAGCGAACGGAATTAGTAGTTTGCTAGGAAATACCTTTATGATTATTATTTATGCCTTATTCATCTTCTTAGAGGAAAGTAATTTTAAAAAGAAGTTGCAAAAAGTATTTATGAGTTCTCAAAACAACCCTAAAAGCTTTCAATTTATCTTAAAAAAGATTGAAGACTCTATTTCAAATTATTTACGACTAAAAACCTATGTTAGTTTATTAACTGGTATACTTAGTTATTTTGTGTTGTTGTTAGTAGGGGTAGACGGAGCCCCATTTTGGGCATTTCTTATCTTTTTACTGAATTATATTCCTACTATAGGATCATTAATAGCAACTGCTTTTCCTGCGATATTTTGTTTAATTCAATTTGGAGAATTTCCTCCTTTTTTAGTCGTATTATTTGCAGTTGGAAGTATCCAAGTAGTAGTTGGTAATGTTGTAGAACCTAGAGTTTTTGGAAAGTCGCTAAATTTAAGTCCGTTAGTTACTATACTTTCTTTAGCTGTTTGGGGAGAAATATGGGGAATAACAGGAATGATACTTTCAGTGCCTATTACGGTAATTATGATTATTATCTTTTCACAGTTTGATAAAACAAAAAACATTGCCATTTTCTTATCTGAAAGCGGCAATGTTGATGAAATATAAACTGTTTTAATCCATAAAAATAGATTTCAACTCTATTGCTTCCTTAGGATCCATTTTTCCTGCTAAAACCAAGCTTAATTGCTTTCTACGCAAAGCTGCTTCATAACGTTGCTTTTCTAATTCTGTTTCTGGTTCAATTTGAGGAATTGGCACTGGTTTTCCTGTTTCATCAACAGCTACAAACGTATAAATACCTTCATTTACCTTCGTTTTTTCACCAGATTGACGGTCTTCAATCCAAACATCTACATAAATCTCCATTGATGATTTAAAAGCACGTGAAACCTTTGCTTCTAAAGTTACCACACTTCCTACAGGTACCGACTTGGTAAATGCTACGTGGTTTACAGAGGCTGTTACTACAATTCTTCTCGAATGACGGCGCGCAGCAATACTACAAGCTCTATCCATACGAGCTAATAATTCTCCTCCAAAAAGGTTATCTAAATAATTTGTTTCTCCTGGTAAAACTAAATCGGTAAGTACAGTTAACGATTCTTTTGGTGATTTTGCTCTCATCAATTAAATTTTGCTGCAAAGATACAGCAACAAAAAAATCTACCTAAAATAAATGCAGATTATTTAGCCAATAACCAAGCGTCTTCGCTTACTGATTCTTTAATAATTTCTAAGGCTTTTCTAGCTTCAACCTTAGTTGCATAACTTGCAAAAGCTACTTGAGTTAAGCCTAATCCATTCTTTCCAACGATAGAAGCATCATAACCTTTATCTTGTAGTTCAGCTAATTTATTTTCAGCATTGTGCTCTTCTTGAAAAGCTCCTGCTATGATATGAAAATTTCTAGCTTCTTTACTTACGTTTAAGTTAATGGTTGGTAACGGATTTTCAATTACAAAAGTTGCTGATTGAATCTTCTTCTCAACAGCCTCTTCTTGGTTTGCTAATACTTCTTGTTGTTGATTTTGAACACCATTCCATCCTACATAAGCAATTCCTACAAAAACAGCCGCTGCTGCAGCTCTTCTTACATATAACGGAATTGTTCTTTTGTTTTCTTCAGTAGTTGTAGTAGGTAATGATTTAACTGTTACTTCTTTTACTCTTTCTACAGATGGTGTTGAAACCTCAGCCAAACCAAAAGACTCCGCCAAAAAGTTACTAGATGGATTAGGTTCGAAAACAACTTGTTTCGCTTCATTTAAAGACAAGCTTCCTACAGAAGCAACAGTTACACTTGTTGTTTCCAACTTCTCATTCCATTGTGCAACTTCCTCAGCAATAAAAGTAACAGCTTCTTCAAAAGAAATATTTTTACTCGAAGCTATATAATTAGCCAATAAACCATCATTATGTTGTAAATACGCGTTAAACGTTAGTTGTTTTTTTGGCGGATAAAAAGTGTGGCTAGTAGTATTTACTCTAGCACCAATTTTATTCGTTACAAATCCTCCAAAATTAGGAACAATTACGCAATCGTATCTATATAATAAATCGTTAATGTAGTCGGCTAATCTCATAAGAACAAATATAGCCTATTAGTGCATTACTTTCAAGTAATCTCGTAATTTTTATTAACAGTTTTTTGTATATTGATACTCAAATTATTGCTATATGAACTCAGAAAAATTGCTAGCCATTCTACGGTTACAAGCAACAAAAAATGTAGGTGATATTTTGGCAAAAAAGCTAATTACCACCACAGGAAGTGTTGAACAAGTGTTTTTAGAAAAGAAAAACTCCCTACATAAAATTAACGGAATTGGAGCTCATGTAACCCAACATCTCTTTGATGAAAACAACCTAAAAAGAGCAGAAGAGGAACTAACATATATTCAACAAAACAACATTTCTTTTTCGTATTTTTTAGATGAAGATTACCCTCAACAACTAAAGCATTGTATTGATGCTCCTATCTTACTTTTTAAAGATGGAAACCTCAACCTAAACAATAATAAAATCATTTCAATTGTAGGAACTCGGAAAATGAGTTCGTACGGACGCGATTTCTGTAATGAACTTATTAAAGATTTGAAAGATTATAACCCTATAATTGTAAGTGGATTTGCTTATGGAGTAGACATTTGTGCACATAAGGCCGCAATAAAAAACAACTTACAAACTATTGCTGTCTTGGCACATGGATTGGATGAAATTTATCCGAAAGCTCATAAAAAATATATTCACCAAGTAAATGAAAATGGTGGACTTATTACTGAGTTTTGGCACGATGAGCAACCTATGAGAGAAAACTTTTTAAAACGAAATCGCATTGTAGCAGGATTATCAAAAGCGACAATTATCATTGAATCTGCTGAAAAAGGTGGCTCATTAGTTACTTCAGATATTGCCAATTCGTACAACCGAGATGTATTTGCACTACCTGGTAGAGCTACTGATGTATATAGCAAAGGATGTAATAATCTCATTAAAAATAATCAAGCACATTTACTCACTTCGGCTCAAGATATTATAACAATGCTCAATTGGGATCTACGACAAGCTGCCGTACCCAAACAAAAAGAATTATTTGTTGAGCTTAACTCTAACGAACAAAAAATACACGATTATTTACAACAAAACGGTAAACAGTTATTAGATGTTATTGCGTTGGATTGTAATCTTCCTACTTATCAACTATCATCTATTTTAGTTCAAATGGAATTAAAAGGGGTTATAAAACCTTTACCGGGAAAAATGTTTGAAGTTTAGTACCTTTGAGGCATGTCAGAATATAAACTCATATCACAAAAAAAACCTGCTTTTCCAGTTAATAAAAAACTAGGAAACTACTTGAAAAGGCATAACAGAACTATAAAGATTCCTATTTTTTATGATGATTTGTTACGTTTTCAAGGGGCGGTTGCTGTGTATGATAAGCACGATAACGATACGTTGTGGATACGTGTTTTTTACAATGAGTTTGAGCGAGCAGAAATTGATTTATACCTAAAAAAAGTATACAACATCTTACACTCTAATGGTTCTGATGCCAGTATTAAACACTTAAATGTTGATGCTATCGACTTTTGTACGTTTGGTAACTCAAAACCTTTTCGTATAAAAATTCGAAATATTTTAAATGATAACTACACTTATTTTTACGTAAAAAGAACCGATGCTTCTCGTATTTACGGACTAGAGCTAGAGGATATTTTATCACCTTATAACTTAAACTTTTTGGTATATGAAGATACACTCATAGAAGAGCACATATCAGGAATTCCAGGAGATGTTTTTATCAACGATTATTTAGAGGATTGTTTAGATATTGAAAAAGCACAACTAGCTAAAGAATTTGTAAAGTTTAACGAACGTTGTATGATTCGTTTGTTGGGTGATATGCGTTCGTACAACTATGTTGTAGTGCCTACACACGATTTTGAAAATGTGGTATATAAAATTCGTCCGATAGATTTTGATCAGCAGTGTTATGAAGGGAAGTTTAAAGTGTATTATCCACAGTTTTTTAAAGAAAATTTAAAGCTAGTTCAATTGGTAGGAGACAAGCTTACTTCAGAATCTATTGAGCAATATCAAATAGAAGAACGATCAATTGTTGCTAAAAGAATTTTAGGTTCTCGTTCTCGATTAAACCGCTTGCTTGCTGCTATGAAATCAGATAATATTTCTACTCCTAAAAATATCGAACAATTAAAATCTGAAATTTTTGAGTTTACTGGTGATATTAATTTTAGAGATAGTGACGGTATGGGAGAGGTTTTAGATAGCGCACTAACTTTTGTTCGTAGAAATTATGAAGATGTAAGTATGAAAACCATTATTCAGCAGCAGCAAAGAATACATTAGCCTTTTCTACTTCTAATACTTTCAATAATTACTGTTGTTAAAATCAGGCTTCCACCAATAAACGTGTTCCACGTGGGAACTTCGTTTAAGAAAATAAATGCTAACAAAATTCCGAAAACAGGCTGAATACTACTTATTATGCTTGCAGTTGATGCGGTGAAAAACTGTAAGGAGTGTACCATTAAACTATGTCCAATAGCGGTAGTTAACAACGCTAATAATAACAAATAGGGGAGTTGCTCTTGAAATCCTGAAACATCCATAAAAAATAAGACTGGGACTAATAAGACTGTAATGATTACGGTTTGATAAAACATCAACATTACTCCGTTGTATTGTATTACGTATTGCTTTAATATTAAAATTCTTATAGAATACGATAGGGCAGAGAGTAAGCCAAACAATACTCCTTGAACTTGGGTGTTTTTAATATCAAACTCAGGAGCTAGAATATACAGTCCTAGTAAAACCATTAGACCTAATACAATGTGAATTGGGTTGAGTTTTATCTTTAAAAATAGCGGTTCTAAAAAAGCAATCATTACTGGAAAAGTGTACAGCGACAACATTCCAATGGCTACATTAGATAGTTTTAAAGCGTAGAAATACGTAATCCAATGTGCCCCCATAAAAATTCCGCCCATTAAAAACGGAAACAAATGTCTTCTTGATTGTATGGTTAAATCAATCTTTTTAAATCGGCAAAACACGTATAAAATTACCATAGCAAACACCGAGCGAAACCACACAATAACTTCTGAAGGCATTGCAATATATTTACCTAGTACTCCTGAAGTACTGATAAATAACGTAGCTAAAATAATTCCTGATAGATTTTTTGCGTGATTGGTTTGCATGGATGTAAAAGTATGTCATTTCGACCAGAGGAAGAAATCTCTTTTAAAGGAGTAACTCTTAATCTTAAGATTTCTCGCTACCGCTCGAAATGACGTTTTGTTTGTTCTCTTCATTGCGAGTGGAACGTGGCAATCTTTTAATCATGAAGTTCCCAACAAACAGATTACTTTGCTTACTTCAATACAGCATTTTTTTATTCTTTACAACAGCTTACTTAACCCATAAAAAAACAATCCTCCTAATATTAAAATTCCAATAAAATTTACTTTCACTTTTATATTTTTTAGATCATTCCAAATAAATTTTAATTCCTCCTTTTCTGATGTGATAACTTTGGTATTTGCAAGAAAATCTCCAAGACGTCTTTGAGGGTTTATTAGTCCAACAATTACTTCTAAAGGCCAACCAATAATAGTTAAGTTTCTTAAAAAACATTGAAATTCACTCGCTGGTTTGCTCGTTTTAATATCAATAATTTGATACCCCATGATTCGTTTTGCAGGACTTTTTGCTTTTAAAAAATCTTTGTTCATGTAAATAAACATTGGTATAGAAAACAGTATCATTCCTATAGATTTTGTATGAGTTAGTTCAAATTTAAAAACTATCACTGAAACTATAATTCCTAATGGAATGGTTAAAAGACACATTATGAAATGATCTAATAACATACTCGAAACACGATAAAACCTTGGGCTAATATTCGAAATCCTACTAATTTCTTTATGTATAAACCCTTTATCTTCTATATCTTCCATTATTAATTATTTTTACACTTTCTGTAACGTCTCTAACGCTTTATGTACACTATCAATTTTTATAAAGGTGATGAGTAAACGTAAACCGTTTTTGGTTTTCTTTTCTTTCATTACACAACTTTTCGGGTTGTGCTGTACGTATTTCAACATCTTCGTAAATGCTTCGGTTTGGTAAAAAGCACTTTGCTGATCGGATACAAAATATCCAATCAAACGTTTTTGCTTTAAAATCACTTTTTCTAAGCCTAATTCTTTCGCTAACCATTTAATACGAACACTGTCTAATAAATCGGCTACTTGGGTTGGATATTCACCAAAACGGTCGATAATTTCACTCTCAAATGTTTGTAATTCTTCTTCAGTGGTTAAGGTTCCTAACTTGTTGTATAGACTCAAACGTTCGGTTACTGAATTCACATAATCATCTGGGAATAGAATTTCAAAATCAGTATCAATTTGCACCTCTTTTACATACTCTTTCGGCGCGTTTTCATCCGTAGGATATAAGTCTTTAAACTCATTTTCCTTCAGTTCTTCAATGGCTTCTTGTAAGATTTTCTGATACGTATCAAACCCAATATCGTTTATAAACCCACTTTGTTCTCCTCCTAACAAATCTCCAGCACCACGAATTTCCAAGTCTTTCATGGCAATATTCAATCCGCTTCCTAAATCAGAAAACAGTTCTAATGCCTGAATTCGTTTACGCGCATCGTCGGTCATATGATGGTATGGTGGCGTGATAAAATAACAGAAGGCTTTTTTGTTCGAACGTCCTACACGACCACGCATTTGGTGCAAGTCAGACAATCCGAAGTTATTTGCATTGTTAATAAAAATCGTATTCGCATTTGGTACGTCCAATCCACTTTCAATAATGGTAGTTGAAACTAGTACATCAAACTCATTGTTCATAAAGCCAAGCATGAGTTCTTCTAACTTTTTTCCTTCCATTTGTCCATGCCCAATCCCAATTTTTGCATTCGGAAGTAAGCGTTGTAGCAACCCTGCTACTTCTTTGATGTTTTCAATACGATTGTGGATAAAAAACACCTGTCCTCCACGAGAAATCTCGTACGAAATCGCATCGCGAATGATTTCTTCACTAAAACGAATTACATTGGTTTCTATCGGGTGACGGTTAGGTGGTGGTGTTTTAATTACCGATAAATCTCGCGCCGCCATCAAACTGAACTGTAAAGTACGCGGAATTGGGGTTGCTGTTAAGGTTAATGTATCTACATTTTCCTTAATCGTTTTTAACTTGTCTTTTGCCGCTACTCCAAATTTTTGTTCCTCATCAATAATCAACAACCCTAAATCTTTAAACTGAACTGCTTTATTGGTTAATTGATGTGTTCCTATCACTATATCTACACTTCCATCGGTAACACCTTCTAACACGCCTTTGCGCTGTTTTGTGGTTCTAAAACGGTTTAGGTAGTCAATAGTAACCGGAAAGTCTTTTAATCGCTTAGAAAAGGTTTTAAAGTGCTGAAACGCTAAAACCGTGGTTGGTACTAACACTGCCACTTGTTTTCCGTTATCTACGGCTTTAAAAGCAGCTCTGATGGCAATTTCTGTTTTTCCAAAACCAACATCACCACACACCAAACGATCCATCGGTTGTTCTTTTTCCATATCGGCTTTTACTTCTTGGGTAGAAGAGAACTGATCGGGTGTGTCTTCGTATAAGAAACTTGCTTCCAACTCATGCTGCATGTGTGTATCTGGTCCGAAAGCAAATCCTTTTTGCAGTTTTCGTTTTGCGTATAACTGAATTAGGTTGAACGCAATATGTTTTACGCGGGCTTTGGTTTTTTGCTTGACTTTTTTCCAAGCATTCGACCCTAGTTTATATACTTTAGGCGGTTTTCCGTCTTTTCCGTTGAATTTGGAAATTTTGTGTAGCGAGTGAATGCTCACGTATAAAATATCGCGGTCGCCATAAATTAGCTTGATAGCTTCTTGCTTTTTACCTTCTACATCAATTTTTTGCAATCCGCCAAACTTTCCAATACCGTGGTCGATGTGGGTTACATAATCACCTACGTCTAATTTGGTCAATTCTTGTAGGGTGATGGATTGCTTTTTCGCGTATCCATTCTTCAATCGGAATTTGTAATAACGCTCAAATATTTGATGATCGGTATAACAAACAATTTTATTGTCTAAATCTACAAACCCTTGATATAACGGAAACACAATGGTTTCATAGGAAACTTCTTGTTCACCATCGTCAAAAATATCGTGGAAACGCTGTGCTTGCTTGTCGTTAGAACAGAAAATATAATTGGTAAATCCTTTGGCTGAAAATTCATTAAAATTCTGAATTAACAAATCGAATTTTTTGTTGAAAGAGGGCTGTGGATGCGTATCGAAACGTATCTCGGTAAGATCTTTCGTCTCTGCTAGAGATGACAAGTGCGCTAATGTAAATTCTTGTAATTGATTTCTAATTAACTCACCGTTACAAAACAGTTCTTCTGGTTTTGCGTGCTTGATTTCTGTAGATAGTTCGTTGAACGACAGTTCTGCTTTTCGGTAGAATTTGTCTAACGAATCGCTTAACAAGTCTACATTCTTAACAAAAACAGCGGTTTTAGACCAAATATATTTTAAAAAGCTTTCTCTGCTTTCTTCCAACGCTTTGTTTTCTACATTGGGCATTATGCTTACTTTCTTCAGTTTTTCTTTAGAAAGTTGCGTTTCTACATCAAACGTTCGGATGCTGTCTACCTCATCACCAAAAAACTCTATACGATACGGTTCGTCGTGAGAAAACGAAAACACATCGATAATTCCACCACGTACCGAAAATTCTCCTGGTTCGGTTACAAAATCAACACGTTTAAAATGATATTCGAACAGTACTTCGTTGACAAAATCGAGCGATACTTGCTCACCCACGGCTACTTTTAGCGTGTTTTTTGCCAGTTCTTTTTTGGTAACTACTTTTTCGAACAGGGCAGTAGGGTAGGTAACAATAATCGCCGGTTTTTTACGAGAATTGATACGGTTTAACACCTCTGAACGCAGCAACACATTGGCGTTGTCGGTTTCTTCTATCTGATAGGGTCTGCGATACGAACCAGGATAAAACAACACATTTTTATCGCCCAGTAACTGCTCTAAATCGTTTAGATAATAAGCAGCTTCTTCCTTATCGTTACAAATTAACAAGTAAGGTTTATCGGCTTGTTTAAAAGTTTCGGAAATGACAAAAGACAACGAAGAACCGACCAAATTCGTAATTTGAAAATGGTGTTGTTCTTGTTGAAGCTGATTTACAATCTGTTTTACATTATCAGATTGTTGGTATTGGTTTACAATCGATTGTTTGCTCAACGTACAAAAATTTTACGCAAATGTACGAGGATTATTTTTTGTTTTAAACAACAGATTACTCAATATACGTGTAGTGTTTCCAAGGATAGTCCAATAACTTTTTTTGATTCTTATTCATAAACAAGTTAAACTCATAATAAAAAGATTTGTAATTATCATTATTAACTTTATCCAAGTAGCTTGTCCATTCGTATAACTTATCCATTATTTGACCATACTCAAACCATATTAAGTCAAAGTTTAACTTATTTAATTGTGGAGAAATTAAATTAAATAACTCTATCAAATTATGAATATCTCCATTTCCACAACCTCCTTCTGAAAACATGTATTCAACTGTGTCTGTGTATCCATCTGAAAATCTAAATTCATTCTCTTTAACACCTCTTAAAAAATTATTCGCTTGATATAACTCAATAAATTTATCTATTTGTTGAGTGGTAATATGATTTCTTAAAAAGTCTATTGTTTTATATGTGTTTTCAAGTTTTCTTTGTTTTAATGTATTGATAAAGGTTAAAATAGTTATTACCCCACCTATAATAGCTAAAAATAAAATAACCCAACTTCTAAGTTCTGAGTAATTTGTATAAAAAAATAAGCAATTCATTGAATATAAATTTGTTTATATACCAATTTAAGGTATACTAAATAATGTCAGATATTTCTACTAATTCATAATTAAGCTTTTCTTTACCAGTAATAAATGTTGTTTTGTGAATAATTAAATGTACTGAACATTCCTTATTCAAATACTTTTTATCATAATCAATCAATAACTCCTCTGGTATTTCGCTATTTATAATACCTGTAATTGGCTCTCCTTCTTCTCCAATAATTTCAAATTTTCCAGAATCAAGTAAAATTCCTCTAAGTATCCCTTTGATAAAAAGGTTTTCCTCATCTGTTTCTGTTAAATTAACTCTTTCAAAACCTTCTTTAATTTCTTGTTCAGAAATATTAATACCAAAACTCCCTGTTTCTATTTTTAAAATAGAATTTGCTTCTGAAACCTCTTTTAAAAACTGTTTTAAATTAGTCAAATTTCTCTTAGGTGTATTTTCCATTGCCTTTTCAAACATTTCATCACTTTTGACAGAGGCACTAATGAGTTCTACCACTTGTTTAATAGCTATGGAAACATCATTTTCATCAAATAAATCATTATTCTCTAGTTGGCTGAGTTCTACTCCAAATGAACCTGTAGGTAAAGCTGTAAGATATAGTTCAGAGTTTCCAGAATCTTTGGCTTTCCCTCTTTCTCCAACTATTCCAAAACGAACTAGAGCAGTTTGTGTTTTTACTAATTCTTGAATTGGTTTTATAGTTTTACTTACAAACTTTGATTTTATTCCTAATGAACCTTTAACAGCATTACCGCTAAATAGTAATCTAACTTTAGGCTCAATTATTTCACTAGAAAAACTAGCTAGTTTTTCTTTAAGATTTTTTATTTTGTTTTTTAAATTTTCAGACATAAGAGGATGATCACCTACTAATCCTAGCATGCGTTCAGTATCCAAAATTTGAGCTTTTATTTTTTCTTTCTCTGAAAAGGCACTCATATTTCTATTGAGTTTAAGTAATCTAATGCTTGTTTATCTGTATCTACAGTATTTAACTCTAACCGCAAAATTCCTTTCCAAACACCTAATCTATTGTGACTAAATAATTGAATCCAATATCTAGTCATCTCAACTGTAACATCTGGATCAAAACTATAATCAACAAGATAATGATCTAGATTATAGTTACTCTTTGCCATATTTGGGTCTATGAATTCTACAAAGTTAGTCTTTATTTCTTTTATTTTATCACCTTTCAAGCCCTTAAAAAAGGTGACTATATCTAAGTCATTTGGATGTCGTCTTTCAGATTTTTCTATGTTTTCGGTAAAACTACCATCGATCCATTGAAACCCTTCAATAATTCCTAGATTTGTCATCTTCTGTCTGAACTCTAATAACCCCTTTAAAATTAAAACTCTTTCTTTAGTTCTTCCTAGACTTTGACAAAGCTCTAAAGTTGAACAATTATATGGACTTAAGTGTTCTTGTAAAGTAGGGTTCCCTATATGTGGTGGTATTACATTATTATGATCAAAATCTGGTATCAATATTTATATTTTTTATCACTTAAAATTTTAAAGTTTAAAACTAAACGCACACAACCACAAACCTTTACGGCAATCCATAAAGAAGTGTTTGTTGTTACTTATTTTTTATAAAAAATAGTTGAGATAAGGGGTAGTACTACTTTTTACTTTTTTAGCGTGTTAAACATAGTAAAAAAAGAGGAGGGAGGCAAGGGTTATTTGTTTGTGTGTGAGTTTGTAAGGGTGTTTATTGCTTTTAAGAGTGTTTGTAACTCCCATGAGTGAGATTTCTCCCCCTGGTCGAAATGACAACCTCAACGTCATTTCGAACTGGAGTGCAACGGAAGTGAGAAATCTTACAGTCGTGTGTTAGGTACTTTAAAGGATATTTTCAACTCAAATTAAACAGATTTCTCCCTGTGGTCGAAATGACATCACACCATGCAAACTCAACGTCATTTCGAGGGAGGTACGACTGAGAAATCTTACAGTCGTGTGTTAGGTATTTAAAAGAGTGTTTCCTACTCAAATTAAGCAGATTTCTCCCTACGGTCGAAATGACAGGACACCATGCAACCTCAACGTCATTTCGAAGGAGGCACGACTGAGAAATCTTACAGTCGTGTGTTAGGTACTTTAAAGGGTGTTTCTAACTCAAATTAAACAGATTTCTCCCTACGGTCGAAATGACAGGACACCATGCAACCTCAACGTCATTTCGAACTGGAGTGCAACGGAAGTGAGAAACCGAAAGGTTCAGCGGAGCTAAATCTTATAGTTGTGTATTAGGTACTTTCAAGAGTATTTGTACCCCCCGTGAGTGAGATTTCTCCCTGCGGTCGAAATGACAGTAGCAATAAAAAAATATTACTTAAAAACCTCATTATTCAAAAAATACCACTCAGGATTAAAACTATTAATTAAGGCTTCTTTCTTTTCTCTGCGCCATTTTTTTAATTCTTTTTCTCTGTGAATTGCCTCTTTTATATTTTCAAATGTTTCATAGTAAATCAAATAATAGCAGTTGTACTTTCCTGCAAAGGATTTTTTAGCATGTTCACTATCAAAATAGTGTTGCGATAATCGTTTTTGAAGGTTGTTGGTAACACCAATATATAACGTGGTCTTATTCTTATTTGTAATGATGTATACAACGTAATTTTCTAGCATTTTTCTTTTAAAGATATAAAAAATTATAAACGTCATTTCAAAGGAGCTACGACTGAGAAGTCTCAAGATTCAGCAGAGCTAAATCTTATAATGGTCTATTAGGTATTTTCAATAATGCTTCTAACTAGAATTAAACAGATTTCTCGCTATCGCTCGAAATGACAACTCATTACGTCATTTCGAAGGAGGCACGACTGAGAAACCGCAAGGTTCAGCGGAGCTAAATCTTACAGTCGCGTGTTAGGTATTTAAAAGAGTGTTTCCTACTCAAATTAAGCAGATTTCTCCCTACGGTCGCAATGACGGGAAACCATACAACCTTAACGTCTTTCTTATGTTGTACAAGGATTTTTTTTGTAGAAAAAAGTTTGTACAGCCTGTGTACAAGAAAATATTTTTTAAAAATTTATTTGTACATCAAACGGAGCGCACTTGATGTACAAGAAAAAAAATAACTTTAAAAAGTTTGTACAAAAAAAGGCTTTATTCCTTACAAATAGTAATCGCTCCAACTCGTGCTAACTGACTTACAAAATCAAATACATCCATCAATTCCCAAGTAGGAGTGAGGTGGTTTTGTAGTTCGTTAAAACTTATGGTTTCTCCTGTGTTTAGCTTTTCTATAATTGTGCTTAGTTGTGAGTTATTGCTAACAACAACTTCATTTCCTCTTGCCATTATACAGGTTTTCTCTGTGTTTTCTGTATGTAACAACAACGGAAAAATTGTCTTTCCTGTAATTTGAAATGGCGGGTTGGGTACTCCTTCGTTGTTTTGAAGTATTGATGGGTTTAATACCCCTTCGTTACTTTTTAGTTTGGTTATGTATTTTGTAAGCGTGTTTTTGTATTTATTTTCCCACGTTTTGGGGTTTAATAAGCTATTCCAATCCAATTCTTCGGTTGTGGTATCTACAGGTGGTAAGTACCCTACTTTTGGATTTTTAGTTAACTCACTTGAGGCTATTTGTGCAGCAATTGTTTTTTCTAAATAGTCTCTAGACGGATTGATATAATCCATTACCACACTCAACGAAAATTCATCAGTTTTTGCAATATGGTATACATGATGCGGAATAAACATGGCCGATTTTGCTTTTAACGGATATTTTGTGGAGCTTGGTAGCATTGTATCTACCTCGTGGAACACTTTCGTATTGTGTTCTATTTGGTTGTATTCTTCAATATCCCAAGTATAAAAATCTTTATGATTTGGACCTAAATGAAACAAAAATCCTTCTTCTCCTTTGGCTTCTTTATGAATTCCGAAAGGGGTAAACCCATAGTTTCCCATAAAAAACAAAAAGGAAAGTCCGCCCAATGGCATGCCTGCTTTTTGAAGTAACGGAGCTACTATCTGACACATTCTCTCGGTAAATTCATTACTAAAGGTTTCTAAACTATTGAAAACAACTCCGAATTTTTGATCTCCGAATAACTTCATACACCACTGCTCAATAGTTTCATGTTCTTCGGGTCTATTAGCAGCCATTTCTTCTGCTATTCCGTTTTGAAGCTCGTGGTTTATGTATACTTTGATGCCTTTGTGTAATTCTCCTTTGTCTAAAAACCGATTGATAATGTTTTTTAATTCTTGTTTTAAAAAGGTTACATCGTCATCAGAAAGTATGTTGTCTATTGATGTTGGTTTGGTGAGTTCTTGTGAGTTTTGGTAGAGTTTTTTCCAAGTTTCAGAATTCTTCTCGTTGTTCATAGGCTGGTTTTAAAGCTTCTGCCTATAAAAATAAAGTATTTTGAAAATTATTTTTATGCTTTTATTCCCTTATTTTAATCGGTTATACCACCTCAACGTTATTTCGAAGGAGTAGGTGACTAAAACAATCTGTTTGTTGAGATCATATAAAAGAAAATTGCTATCTAATTTACAAACATTTACCTGATTCAAAATCTTCTTTAGTAATTGGTTCTCCATTAATTGTATCAGTATCCCAGTCTTGTGAAATTAACCATACACCATTCTTTTTATTAAGTACCACGTGGAACCTACCGTATACAATACGTGGTTCTTTGTCTTTTTCAGTATATATAACTCGATAATAACCTACTTCGTAACCAGTACTTTCTTTATAAGTTCTTTGATTGAAACAAAAATCTATTTGTCTTTTCTTAGTCGTTGGTTTTTGATAAGATGTTTGTACCGATGTTTTGTATTCTTCTCCTATGCGAATTCCGTACTTATTAACTCTTAAAACATCATTAGTATGTAAACTATTAAATGTATTCCAATCTCTAGCTTCAAAAGATTTTTTAAATGGTTGCCATATTTGTTGATTAACCTCTTTTTCTATTACTTCATTATTTTGTGAAAAACTAAACGTAATTGAAATTAGAAAAATTAAAATAGTGTATGCCGTTTTCATTTTGATAAGATTAAAAATTCATTTGTTAACAAGTTAGTAATTTTAAAAACGAAAAACTAAATTAAGATTTATTGATTCTTTTTGTGTGTTCTATAAATATTCTCTATTAAATTTTCTTTTTTCTGTATTTTTTTATTAAAACCTGTTTAATAGCTATTTTAAAGAATAAAAAAACACTAGTATAAACATTCGTATTAACTAAAAATAAAAACTCTTTAAAACACCTAAAAAACAGCTGTTATTAATTAATAGTTTTTATGTGTTTTTAAATTACAATAAAAAAAAATAATACTTTGTTTTTGGTTAGAATTGTTAACTTTCGGCGGTATTTATATGACTTTATTTAAACTTTGCTTCTAAATAAATACCACTTACTTTCAATCATAAAAAAACAAAAAAATTATGTCAATATCAGATTTATATTCAACCGGAAAACATAAACAAGAAATAGGGCACTTTGCTAGTGTAGTAAAAATTGCTGAGACTGATGGAATTATTTCAGAAGGAGAACAGTTATTATTAGACAGAGCCGCAAAGAAGTTGAATATTAGTGAAGAAGAATATAAACTAATTTTAAAAAGTCCTGAAAAATACCCAATAAACGCCCCTGTAAGTTATGATGAGCGTATTGAACGCTTATATCGTTTAACAAGAATGATTTTTGCTGATGAAAATGTAGCTAAAGAGGAAGTTGGTATACTTCGTAAAATTGCAGTAGCTTTGCATTTCTCTGCAGAGAATGCTGAGAAAGTTTGTGATGAAGCCGTTCATTTAGTTTTAAATGATAACAACTTAGATGATTTTACCGCAGCTATTAAAAAGGTGAATGCCAATTAATTTAATTATACTAAAAACTTATTAAACCAGTTATTACTCTAAACACTTATCTCCCGATGAAACATAAAATTTTATTCATAGCAATCTTTACCTGTTTAACAACATCCGTTTTTTCTCAAAACTTAAACGACTCTTGGCAAATAGGTGTAGGTTTCGGAATAACGAAATTTAGTGAAAGTGATGCCGCTTTTATTGGTGATCAATACTTATTTCAAGTACCTACTTTAAGTTTAACCATGCCTATTGGTGATCGTTTTTCTTTAGACGGTGCTATGTCTTTTAATACTATTGATGATGTTGGTTTTATTAAAAACTCGGCAAAGTATTTTTCTATGGATGCTTCATTTCGTTATAACTTGAATGCTATGTTTAACAAGTTTGCTCCGTATGTTTTTATAGGAGGAAGTGTAGTTGACTCTGAACGTAAAATGACACCTACTCTTAATGTTGGTGCTGGTGGAATTTACTGGGTTAGCGATAATATTGGTATTAATCCACAATTATATTATAAACACTCTTTTGAAGGTTACGAAAGTATGCGTTCACATATTCAAGGAACTTTAGGTGTTGTATTTAAATTAAACTGGAATAATGGCGGTGGTAATAACGGTCGTAATGCTGCAAAACATTTAGGAGGTTGTATGTTTTAAACCTTCTTAAAATAAAATAAAAAAGCCGCTTAAAAGCGGCTTTTTTATTTTTATGATAGTTCGTTTATCGCGTTTTCTATTCTTGTAATGGTAGTTTCTTTACCTATCATTGTCATAATGTCAAACAAATCTGGTCCTGCCAATTTACCAACTAAACTTAAACGAAGTGGCTGCATTACTTTACCAAACCCTATTTCTTTTGAGGTAATCCATCCCTTAATTTCAGTTTGAGCATTTTCAATTGAAAAATCTTCTATTTTTGAAATTACTTCTATTAATTCTTGCATTAACTCACTTGTAGTGTCTTTCCATTGCTTTTTAACCGCTTTTGCATCATATTCTGAAGGGTTTTGATAGAAAAAGCTAGATAACTCCCAAAAATCAGCTACAAACGTTGCTCGCTCTTTTATTAACGAAACTACTTTCTCTGTACGATCTTTATCTGTAGTTATACCTTTTTCTTCAAGAATAGGCAAGAATAACGCTGTAAGTTCTTCGTTAGATTTTTGCTGTAAATACTGCTGATTAAACCATTTGGTTTTATCTGGACTAAACTTAGCTCCTGATTTACTTACGCGCGCTAAATCGAACGCTTCTGTTAGTTCTTTTAAACTAAAAATTTCTTGTTCTGTTCCAGGATTCCACCCTAAGAATGCTAACATATTTATAAATGCATCAGCAAAATAACCGTCTTCTTTGTATCCACGTGAAACATCTCCTGTTTGCTCATTGGTATATTCTAATGGAAATACTGGGAAACCTAATTTATCACCATCACGCTTACTTAATTTTCCTTTTCCTACTGGTTTTAAAATTAATGGTAAGTGTGCAAATTTTGGTGCTTTCCAATCAAACGCACGATATAATAACTCATGTAGTGGGAGAGAAGGTAACCATTCTTCACCACGAATTACATGCGAAATTTCCATTAAATGGTCATCTACAATATTTGCTAAGTGATAAGTTGGCATACCATCAGATTTAAACAATACTTTATCATCTAAAGTGTTTGTTTCAACTTTAATCGTACCACGAATTTCATCTTGTAAAATCAACGTTTCATCTTGTGGTGTTTTAAAACGAATCACAAATTTTTCTCCTGCATTAATCTTAGCTGCAACTTCATCAGCAGAAAGTGCTAACGAATTATTTAACTTTTGACGATTATGCCAATTATAGATAAACGTTTTTCCTTGCTCTTCGTGATTTTTTCGATGTGCATCTAACTCTTCAGCTGTATCAAAAGCATAATATGCCCAACCGCTTTCAATTAATTGATCGGCATATTTTTTATACAAATCTTTACGTTCTGACTGACGATAAGGTCCGAATTTTTCGTTTTTACCTGGGCCTTCATCAAATGGAATATTACACCACTCTAACGAATCGATGATATATTGTTCTGCATTGGCTACATAACGAGTTTGATCCGTATCTTCTATACGTAAAACAAAGGTTCCGTTATGTTTTTTAGCAAATAAATAATTGAATAAAGCAGTTCTTACACCACCTATGTGTAAAGGTCCTGTTGGACTCGGAGCAAAGCGTACTCTTACGTTCTCAGTCATTTTTTTATTGATTTGAAAGCGCAAAGATAGTTTTATGTTAATAGAAAAGAAAAAGGAGGAAAGAGAAAAAAAGAAAAAAGCGAGTTTAACTCGCTTTTAAAATAATTTTTATGAGTTATCTGGAACACATGCACAAGCTGTGAAATCATACACGTAACCCACATAACAAGGCTCAAGAGGAAAGCATCCACCATTTCCTTTAATTATCTTTTGCTCCTGTTTACTAAGTAATTTACCAGTTTTTGAAATGTTCTTTAACATAATTTTTAAATTTATAGATTAATAAAAAAACTAATTTACTGTATTCCTAATACTTAACTTAATAATTAACCATAAAAAAAGTAAGAGTTTAACTTACTTTTTAGAGTCTTTTTTTATTTAGGTTTAAAAGTCATTAATGTTACTTGTGAATAAAAAAAGCGAGTTAAACTCGCTTTTTTGAATATTATTTATACTGGCAATAGCCATTATAACAAAAAGAATCCCAAGGTGGACAGTCCTTGTCAGAGAAACATCTAATGTTTCTAAATCCTCCATTAATGTTTTTTTGTTCTTTTTTGTTTAGGGTAGTACCTAAACTTGAAATGTTTTTTAACATCTTTAAAGTTTTTAAAATTAGTACTAGCAATTTAATTGAACTTTAAACACTTTTTATTGATTTTACCTTATAAAAAGTAAGGTTTTACCTTACTTTTTAGATTCTTCTTTTAGAATAGTTAATATTATTTATATTGACAGTATCCATGGAAGCAATACATGTCACTTCTTGGACAGTCTTGGTCGTATCTACATCTAGTAAGTCCAAAACCTCCGTTAATATTTTTTTGTTCCGTCTTTTTTAGGGTAGTACCTAAATTTGAAATGTTTTTTAACATCTTTTAAAGTTTTTAAATTAGTGCTAGCAATTTAATTGAACTTTAAAAACTCTTTATTTATTTTGCCTTAAAAAAAGTATGGGTTATCCATACTTTTTTAAAACTTATGATACAATCCAAAACTCAATGCCGGAGCTTTAGCTACATTTCTTCCCGCAAAAGCACCTCCAAATCCAACATTTACACCAAAAGATTTATTAAACTCTCCAATAAACTTGAGTCCAAATGCAGCATAGCTTTGATTATTTACATATAACCCTGTAGCTAAGTTTTCTTGAGACAATATAACGTCGCCATTTTTTAAAGAGGCAACACCGTCTAAAAAGCCTGCTATCCATAACCAATTTAGAGCCTTGTAACCTATTTCTCCTCCTAATTTATAGTTAGAGCTATAATCATTTGTTCTAATATCAAATCCTGTAAAAGCTTGTATGTACCATGAGTCAAATCCTCTTCCTGTTAAAAATAACGGTGTAAATGTCCACGCATCGTAACCACTTCGTAATCCTGAATTTTCTTTATAGGTACTTGTATTTGCTTCAATAGAAAGTTGTCCTGATAACAACCATTTATTATTTGAAAAGTTGTGTTTTATTCCTAATTGGATGTTTCCTAATAAGGTTTCAGAAGCTTCTTCAATAGTAATAGATGGGAAAATTACAGACATATCTTCTGTAAAGTCACCTGTTTTTACCATTTTTAAAGGAACGTTAGCAAATAATGTTGTTTTATCTGTTACACCGTATTCTCCATATAATTGTAATGTATTATCAGTAATTTCTCGTTGAGGCTTATAATCTGGATTCCCATAAATTTTATCATAGCTTCCAATTGAGGTAAATGATGCTTGAATATATCCTTCATTTTTGTTTTTTGTCCACGGACTTTGAGAAAAAACATTAAGTGTAATTAAAAATAATACTGGTATAACTAGTTGTTTCATGCTGAAAATATTTTTTAGTTAGTTTACAAAAGCTTTTGTTCCTTACAAAAAGTACTTATTATTTGAACTACACTTCACAAAAAAAGCAGCATTTAAATAAATACTGCTTTCATACATTTTCTGGATCTTAGCTTATACAACACAAACCATCTTGTATAATTCCTGAACAACTCATTCCATAAGGCGTATCAAAAGCACATGGATTTCCTTCGCCACGACCTACATAACCACTTCCTCCTGGGTAACTTTCATAACAGCCTGTTATATCACATTCATTATTTCCAGAGAAAAAACCTCCATTAATATTTTTTTAATCTACCTTATTAAGCAGAGCACCTAAGTTTGAAATGTTTTTTAACATCTTTAAAGTTTTTAAAATTAGTACTAGCAATTTAATTGAACTTTAAATATTCATCGTTTTTTTTACCTTATAAAAGGTATGGTAAATCCTTATTTTTTCTTCAAATAACGTATTTAAAGTAGTTTATTAATGAAATATGAGTGTTTAAATAAATCTTTAACTAAGATTTCCTCATAAAACATGTATTTTTATACTTAGATATGGGAGATTTTAATAAAATACAACAGAAACTAGAGCAGTTTAGTAAGAAATTTTACACTAATGAATTGATAAAAGGAAGCATTTTATTTGTTTCGTTAGGATTGATTTATTTGCTATTTACACTCTTTATTGAATATTTTTTATGGTTAAAACCAACTGCTAGAACTATTTTATTTTGGTTATTTATTGCAGTAGAAGCATTCTTATTTTTCCGTTTTATTTGTTTTCCTATTTTTAAAATAGTGGGGCTACAAAAAGGAATTTCTTTTGAAGAGGCTTCTAAAATTATTGGAAATCATTTTCCTGAAGTAAAAGACAAACTATTAAACGTTTTACAATTACAGCAAAACAATCAGCAATCTGATTTATTAGCTGCAAGCATTGAGCAAAAATCAAAAGAATTACAGCCTGTTTCTTTTAATAAGGCCATTGACTTTAGTAGAAACAAAAAGTATGTAAAATATGCTTTAATTCCTTTCTTAATTTGGGGAATTTCTATGCTTACAGGAACTTCTAGTAAACTTTCACAAAGTTTTAATCGTGTAGTAAATCATTCAGTAGCATATAACCCTCCAGCTCCTTTTTATTTTAATTTAACAGCAAAAGATTTACGTGTTATTAAAGGAAAAGATATAACCGTTTACTTACAAACAGAGGGGGAGGTAATACCTCATGAAACCAAAATTCATTTTAATAATCAACAATACTTTATGGAAAGTGAAGGAAATGGTTTGTTTTCATACACGTTTTCTGAAGTTCAAAACCCTATTACTTTTTATGCTAGTGCCAACAGAATTGAATCTAATGAGTATAGTATAACAATTATTAAAACTCCATCTATTCAAAATATAGCATTAAACTTAACTTACCCTTCATACATAGGTAAAGCTTCTGAAACGATTAACAACACCGGAAACTTAAATGTTCCACAAGGAACAATTATAAAATGGGACATAAAAACTTCTGAAACCGATACAGTTACCTTCATAGAAAAAGAGAAAAGAACAAATTTTAATCAAAAAGAAAACAACGAATTTGAGTTTACAAAACGTGTTTTAAATAATACAAACTATCAAATAACTACATCTAACAAAAATCTAACAGATTACGAACAGCTACAGTTTTCTATTAATGTAACTAAAGATGAATATCCAACTATCAATGTAAATTCAAATATTGATAGTATTTCAAGAGGAAATGCTCAGTTTGTAGGTCAAATTGCTGATGATTATGGTTTTAAGAGGTTAGAATTGGTTTATTACGATAAAAATAACAATCAAAACACTAATAATCAATTAATTAACATAAATAAAGAGAATATTCAAACCTTTTATTTTGAGTTTCCAGAAAATTTAGATTTAAAAGAAGGAATAGACTATGAAATGTACTTTCAAGTATACGATAATGATATTGTAAATGGTAGTAAAAAAGCCATAAGTAGAAAATTTAGCTATCGACAAAAAACAGAAGAAGAAATAGAGGAAGAACTACTACAAGAGCAAAAAAATTACATTGAAAACATTACTAATTCATTAGATCAACAACAAAAAAGTAAGAAAGATTTAGAAAAGATTCAGTTTGATTTACAGAACAAAAAGAATATTAACTGGAATGATCAAAAGAAAATTCAAAATTTAATAAAGCGTCAGGAGCAATACAAGCAAATGATGCAACGTCAAACACAAAAATTACAAGAGAATTTTTCTGAAAAGAAAGAAGAAAATGAAACCTTAGAACAGAAAAAAGAAGACCTTAAAAAGCGTATTGAAGAGCTAAAAAAATTAGAGAAACAACAAAAATTACTAGACGAATTAAATAAGCTTGCAGATAAACTTAAGAAAGAAGATTTAATAAAAAAAACAAAAGAACTAGCGGAACAAAATAAACAACAGGAGCGTAGTTTAGAACGTATTTTAGAAATGACTAAGCGTTTTTATGTTGAACAAAAAATGAATCAGTTAGCAAACAAGCTTGATGATTTATCTAAAAAACAAGAAGAATTAAGTAACAAAGAAACTAATAAGGAAGAACAACAACAGATTAATGATGAGTTTCAAAAAGCGAAAAAAGAATTAGACGACTTAGAAAAAGATAATAAGAAGTTGAAACAGCCTATGGAAATGCCTTCTATGGAAGATTTAGAAAAACAGGCTCAAGAAGAATTAAATAAAGCTGAAGAAAACTTAGAAAAAAATAAGGCTTCTGAAACTAAAAAAAGTCAGAAAAAGGCTGCTGAAAAAATGCAGCAAATGAGTCAGAAAATGCAACAATCAATGCAATCAATGAGTGCTGAAATGGAAGAGGAAAACATGGAAGGTTTACGTCAAATTTTAGAAAACCTTATTACATTCTCTTTCGACCAAGAAGCATTAATGAATGAGTTTTCTTCCTCAAATTCATCACATCCTAACTTTGGTAAAAACCTTCAGAAACAACATCAACTTAAAACCTATTTTGAACACATTGATGACAGTTTATTTGTACTTTCTATGCGTGTTCCTAGCATCTCATCAAAAATTCAAGATCACTTAGCACAAGCGCATTATAACTTAGATCAATCTTTAGAGAACTTTGCAGATAATTATTTCCAGACTGGTATATCAAATCAACAATATGTTATGACCTCTGCTAATACATTGGCAGATATGTTAAGTAATACTTTAGATGCTATGCAGAACCCTAAACCTGGTAATGGAAAAGGGAAGGGAAAAGGAAAATCATTTAGCTTACCAGACATCATTCAAAAGCAAAACGAATTGATGGAAAAGATGAAACAAGGTATGCAAAAGAAAAATCAAGGGAATCCTAAAGATGGAAAAGACGGAAAAAATAAAGGTGAAAAAGAAGGACAAAACGGTGAACAAAGTGATGATTTGGATGGTGAGTTATATCAAATATATAAAGAACAATCTCAACTAAGAGAACAATTAGAAAATGCTATTAAAGAAGGTAATGGTAATGCTAAAAAAGCATTAAAGGAAATGGAACAATTAGAAAATGAAATTTTAGAAAAAGGGTTTACTCAAGAAAGCATTAATAGAATGCAGCAATTAAACTATGAATTACTTAAATTAGATAAAGCAACTTTTGAACAAAATAAAGATAAACAGCGTAAATCAAATACCAATTTACAGGAGTTTAATAACAATACTACTAAAGAATTGAAGTTTAAAAAGTTGTTTTATAACCAAACGGAGATATTAAACAGACAATCACTACCTTTGCGCCAAAATTACAAAAAGAAGGTTCAAGACTACTTTAGCCTTCCAAAGGATAAAAAATAACGTATTAAAAAGCCTCTAGATTATATAAATACTATTGCTTTTTAATTAAGTTTTTAAGACATTAATAATAGTTTTTGATATAAAGAAATGATTGCATTTAATTACGAAACCGAGTTTCAATTAAACAATGAAGAAAACACTTCTAAATGGATACAGGAATGTATTGAAAAGGAAGATTTTGAATTAGGAGAAATCAACTATATTTTTTGTGACGACGCTTATTTACATAAAATAAATATTGAGTTTTTACAACACGATACCTTTACTGATATTATCAGTTTTGATTATACGTTAGGTAAGTTAGTTGGTGGTGATATTTTTATTTCTGTAGAAAGGGTAGAGGAAAACGCTAAAGAGTTTAATACTTCTTTTGAAAACGAATTACACCGAGTGATAATTCATGGTGTTTTACATTATATGAAATACAAAGATAAGACTGATGAAGAGAAGCAAATTATGCGCTCTAAAGAAAATGAATGTTTAGAAATTTTAGATAAAATATAAAAAGAGTTCCACGTGGAACTGACTATAAAAAATGAGTTTATTTAATACAACATACGATGTAATTGTAGTAGGAGGTGGACATGCTGGTAGCGAAGCAGCTGCAGCAAGTGCAAACATGGGAGCACACACTTTGTTAATTACAATGAACTTACAAAACATTGCTCAAATGAGTTGTAATCCTGCTATGGGTGGAATTGCAAAGGGGCAAATAGTGCGAGAAATTGATGCATTAGGAGGTTATAGCGCTATCGTAACTGATAAGACAGCTATACAATTTAAAATGCTAAATAAATCAAAAGGACCTGCTATGTGGAGTCCAAGAGCACAATCAGATAGAATGCAATTTGCAGAGTGCTGGAGAACGATGTTAGAACAAACAGAAAACTTAGATTTTTATCAAGATTCTGTTAATGGATTATTGTTTGATGGTGATAAAATTACTGGAGTTAAAACTGCTTTAGGTTTAGAAATAAAAGCTAAAACAGTAATTATTACTGCTGGTACTTTTTTAAACGGACTAATTCATATTGGTGAAAAAACATTTGGTGGTGGTAGAGCAGGTGAAGGAGCTTCAACTGGTATTACAGAAGATTTAGTTGCAAAAGGTTTTGAAGCTGGTAGAATGAAAACTGGAACTCCTCCTCGTGTAGATGGACGCTCTTTAGATTACTCTAAAATGACTGAGCAACCTGGTGATGATTCTCCAGAAAAATTCTCTTATTTACCAATAACAAAACCATTAACAAAACAACGTTCTTGTTATCTTACTTACACTAATCCAGAAGTACACAATTTACTTCGTGAAGGTTTTGAACGTTCACCAATGTTTAACGGTAGAATTAAATCTACAGGACCTCGTTATTGTCCATCTGTAGAAGATAAGATTAATCGTTTTGCAGAAAAGGAACGTCATCAAATATTTGTAGAACCAGAAGGATGGAACACAGTTGAGATTTATGTAAACGGTTTCTCAACATCACTTCCAGAAGATATTCAAGATAAAGCAATACGTGCTATACCTGGATTTGAAAACGTAAAGTTTTTCAGATATGGTTACGCTATAGAATATGATTATTTTCCGCCAACACAGTTAAAACATAACTTAGAAACTAAGTTAATTAATAACTTATTTTTTGCTGGTCAAATTAACGGTACAACAGGTTATGAAGAAGCAGCTGCACAAGGTTTAATGGCTGGTGTAAACGCAGCTTTAAAAACCCAAAATAAAGAACCATTTATCTTAAAAAGAAGTGAGGCTTATATTGGAGTTTTAATTGATGATTTAATTACTAAAGGGACAGAAGAACCATATAGAATGTTTACTTCACGTGCTGAGTATAGAACATTATTAAGACAAGATAATGCCGATTTACGTTTAACAGAAAAAGCTTATAAATTAGGGTTAGCTTCTCAAGAAAGAATGGATAGGGTAGAAGAGAAGAAAAATAAAACTCAAAACTTAATCGACTTCATTACTAAATTAAGTATTACGAAGGAAGATGTTAATCCGATTTTAGAAAGTAAAAATTTAGCAACAATTAATCAATCTATGAAATTGTATAAAATTGCTGCTAGACCTCAATTAACTTTTTCTGATTTTAGATCAATTGATAATCTTGAAAACTATATTCAAGAAAATGGAATTGATAATGAAATTATAGAACAAGTTGAAATCCATTTAAAATACTCTGGTTATATCGAAAAGGAAAAGAATAATGCAGACAAATTAAATAGATTAGAAAACGTACCTATTCCTTCTACATTTGATTATAGTAAAGTAAAATCTCTATCATATGAAGCAAGAGAAAAATTATCTAAAATACAACCTACTTCAATTTCACAAGCGAGTAGAATAAGTGGCGTTTCACCAAGTGATATTTCCGTCTTGCTTGTTTACATGGGTAGATAAATTCTAATTTAGATTTACAAAAAATAAAATGTTCCATGTGGAACGTTTTATTTTTTTATGTATAATTGTTTAACCAAAAACCAATGTTCCACAAGGAACACTCAACACAATTTATTAATTTGATTACAGAGAAAGAGTTCTACAAGAACTTAAAACCTTTTTTAAACTGTATTGATTATACAGTATCAAAAGAGAGTTATGAGGTTATGATAAATGAAGATTACAATATGTTAGTAACTTCTCCTGTACCTAATAACTTAGAGAAGTACTATGTTAGTGAAAATTACATTTCGCATACAGATAGTAAAACTTCTATTTTTGATAAAACATATCAATTTGTAAAAAATTATACTTTAAAGAAAAAACTAAAATTAATTAATTCTTTTAATACAGAAGACAAATTAATTTTAGATGTCGGTGCTGGTACAGGTGATTTTTTAAAAGTGTGTCAAAATGGTGGTTGGAAAATTACTGGTGTTGAACCATCTGAAAAAGCAAGAGTTTTTGCTAAGGATAAAAACATACATCTTTTAGAAAATCTTTCAAAAATAGAAAACAAACAATTTGATGTTATTACACTTTGGCATGTCCTAGAACATATTCCTAATTTAACGGAATATATCAAGCAATTAAAATTACTTTTAAAACCAAACGGTGTTTTAATTATTGCTGTTCCAAATTATAAAAGTTTTGATGCAAAACACTACAAAGAGTTTTGGGCAGCTTATGATGTTCCAAGACATTTATGGCACTTTTCAAAAACATCAATTTCAAAAATATTTTCTTTGTTTGAAATGAAAGTTGAAAAAACACTTCCAATGAAATTTGATTCATTCTATGTTTCTTTATTATCAGAAAAATATAAGACAAAAAAATCAAGACCAATTCAAGCTTTTTTAACAGGATTAAAGTCAAATATAAAAGCAAGTCGTTCTGGTGAATATTCTTCTTTGATTTACATCATAAAAAAGGTATAAAACTCAATTTAAAGCTATTTTAACTAGTTTTTTACATTACAATATATAAATACCTTACTAAAATTTAAAAACCTCTTAAAAATCACATTTTAAGAGGTTTTTAAATAAAGTAAACTTATTTAATAATAATACTTAAATAACTTTTATCTATTAAGTAAATAAACAGCTAAAATTGAAATTATAAAGTAAACTGCCAATGTCATAGCCCCAGCATAATCTTTTGCTAATCGTTGTCCAATTAATAAAAAGATTAATGTTACTGCTGATAACTCTACACCTATTAAAGCAATATTATGATTACCTGTTGTTGATAAATGAAAAATTCCAACAAACATTAATGCACCAGCTAATAATTCCATAGCTAAAATTACAGCCAATAAAAGAGGTACTGAGTTTTTTAAAGGAGAATCTTTGAAATGTCCTTTAATAAAAGATAAATTTCCTTTCCAATCGGTTACTTTATCAATTCCAGATTGTAAAAAAGTAACGATTAAAAAAAGTAGAATTAAAATTTCTGTTATGCTTTGTTGTATAAGTTCCATATAATTGATTTTTTACAAATATAATTTTTAAAAAAGAATTGTAACAATTCAAATAAAATTCGTCTTATAAATATCTACTGTTAATAAGTAGTATCTTTATCAAAAAAATTACTAACATTTTAAAAATTAAAAACTATGTCAATTTACATGTATCCGGTAATTGTTATCGGTATTCTAGTATTCTTATCATTATTCTTTATTGTTAAGCAACAAACTGCTGCAATTGTAGAACGTTTTGGTCGCTTTCAAAGCATTCGTCATTCTGGTTTACAATTAAAAATTCCTATTGTTGATAGAATAGCAGGTAAACTAAGCTTAAAAATTCAACAGTTAGATGTAATTGTGGAAACAAAAACCTTGGATGATGTATTTGTGAAATTAAAAGTTTCTGTACAATACAAAGTAATTCGTGAAAAAGTATATGACGCATTTTATAAGTTAGATTATCCTCATGATCAAATTACATCTTACGTATTTGATGTAGTACGTGCTGAAGTACCTAAAATGAAGTTAGATGATGTATTTGTTAAAAAGGATGATATTGCAATCGCTGTAAAAGCTGAATTGAATGATGCAATGGCAGACTATGGTTATGATATTATAAAAACTTTAGTGACTGATATTGATCCAGATGCACAAGTAAAAGCAGCAATGAATCGTATTAATGCTTCTGAGCGTGAAAAGATAGCAGCACAATTTGAAGGAGATGCTCAACGTATTTTAATTGTTGAAAAAGCTAAGGCTGAAGCTGAAAGTAAGCGTTTACAAGGGCAAGGTATTGCTGATCAACGTAGAGAAATTGCTCGTGGTTTAGAAGAATCTGTAGAAGTATTAAATAAAGTAGGAATTAACAGCCAAGAAGCTTCTGCTTTAATTGTTGTTACACAACACTACGATACATTACAGTCTATAGGTGAAGAAACTAATAGTAACTTAATTTTATTACCTAATTCACCTCAAGCTGGTAGTAATATGTTGAATGATATGGTAGCGAGCTTTACAGCTAGTAATCAAATTGGTGAAGCTATGAAGAAAGCACAGGAAAATAAAGACAAAGAATAATTATGATATTATCTACTACACCATCGTTAGAAAATAAACCTGCTAAAGAATATTTAGGTATTGTTAGTGGTGAAACAATTATTGGTGCAAACATTTTTAAAGACTTTTTTGCCGGTATTAGAGACATTGTAGGGGGTAGGTCTGGTTCTTATGAAAAAGTTCTAAGAGAAGCTAAAGAAATAGCTATGAAAGAGATGTCAGATAGAGCTAAAATGTTAGGAGCTGATGCTGTTGTTGGAATTGACTTAGATTATGAAACCGTAGGAGCAAAAGGAGGTATGCTAATGGTTACTGCTTCTGGTACAGCTATAAAACTTTAATTAAATAAAAAACCGAAACATTAAATGTTTCGGTTTTCTTTTTATAATAAATATCTTATTTCTTATCTTCTACTTTATCTGTTTTCTCTTCATCTTTAGTAGCATCCTTAAATTCTTTGATACCTGTTCCTAAACCTCTCATTAATTCAGGGATTTTTCTACCTCCAAATAATAATAATACTAATGCAACGACAATAGCTATTTGCCATGGTCCGATCATTCCTAAAAATATAGTAAGTAAATTCATTTTTATTAAATTTTGCGCAACAAAGATACGAAATTAACTTCGGTGTTCTATTACTCCACCAATTACTTTTTTGTCTCTAAATACTTCTGGTTTTCCTTTGTAAAAAATTGAACCACCAAACGATACTTTAGCATCTAACGTTTCTCCTGATTGTACTTCTACTTTAGATCCAGATCCAGCTTTTACAGTGGTCATTTCTTCTACTAATAATTTGTATCCATGATACATTCCACCTAAATCAGCATTTACATTTTGATTCTTAGTTGCACCAGAAAGCCTAATAACTGCTCCTGAAGAGCTTTTTACGTTCAAGTGTTTAACATTAACTACAAGGTTAATAAAAGCTCCTTCTTGAGCTCTAATTTCAATTTTTTGTTGTTTAATGTCTTTACCTGTAATTGTTGCTCCTTCATTGGCATCAATAATTGATAAAGTTTTATTGTAATATAATGTTGCTTTAACTTTACCATCTGCCGTAGTTTCTGGGAATCTCAATAATATTTTTAGAGTAGTTCCATCCAACTTAATTTTAACTTTATCTGTTTTTTCTCCAGTAACTACAATTTTAGAAACATCAGATTTAACGAGTTTTAAATCTATTCCATTATAAACTTTTACAATTGAAAAGTCTCCTAAATTTTTAGTTATGGTTGTTTGAGCTGATGCTAAAACGGTCATCAAAAACAAACTTAATATTGCTAACTTCTTCATAATAAATTCCATTAGTTAATTGAGTATAACCAATAATTATACCAATACTATAAAGGCAAATGTCAATTTTTATTGTTTAAACTACAAAACATTAATGTGAAATAAGGTTGAAATCAAGATGCTTACGTTCCAAATCGGTGTGTTTAACTTTTACTACTACTTCATCACCTAATTGAATCATATTTTTTGTTGATTGTCCAATCACAGCGTATTGTTTTTCATCAAATATATAATAATCATCTTTAATATCCTTGATACGAACCATACCTTCACATTTATTAGATTTTATTTCAACATAAATTCCCCATTCAGTAACACCAGAAACTACACCTTCAAATTCTTGATCTTTATGATCTTGCATGTATTTAACCTGCATATATTTGATAGAATCTCTTTCTGCTTTTGATGCTAATTCTTCCATTTTTGAAGAGTGTTTACATTTCTCTTCATAAATTTCAGCTTTTGGTGAATTTCCACCATCTAAATAGTGTTGTAATAAACGATGTGTCATCACATCAGGATAACGACGAATTGGTGAAGTAAAGTGGCTGTAATAATCAAAAGCTAAACCGTAGTGACCTATATTTTGTGTAGTATATTCAGCTTTACTCATTGAACGTATTGCTAAGGTTTCTACCATATTAGCTTCTCCTTTACCATGAACGTCTGATAATAATTTATTTAAACTATCAGATGTTTTTTGACGTGTTTCTGTGTTGATTTTATATCCAAATTTGCTAACAATGTTCTGTAATGAAGCTAATTTTTCTACATCTGGTTCATCATGTACACGATATACAAATGTTTTCTTACTTGGTCTTCCACTTGATAATCCTACAAATTCTGCTACTTTTTTGTTTGCTAATAGCATGAATTCTTCAATTAGTTTATTAGCGTCTTTGGCTTCTTTAAAGAAGACACCTGTTGGATTAGCATTTTCATCTAAATTAAATTTTACTTCAACTCTATCAAAAGAAATAGCTCCTGATTTCATACGTTTCTTACGCATCTTTTTTGCTAATTCATCAAGTTTTAATGTAGCTTCAACAATATTTTCATCAACTTCATAAGCTTCTCCTGATAAAGAAACATCTGCTGGAATAATATTACTCTTATTTTCTATAATTGCTTGTGCTTCTTCGTAAGCAAAACGTTTATCAGAATATGTAACTGTTCTTCCAAACCATTGGTTGATAACTTGTGCTTTCTCATTCATTTCAAAAACTGCTGAAAAAGTTAATTTTTCTTCATTTGGTCGTAATGAACAAACTCCGTTACTTAACATTTCAGGAAGCATTGGTACCACTCTGTCAACTAGATATACAGAAGTAGCTCGGTCGTAAGCTTCGTCATCTAAAATAGTTTTAGGTTGTAAATAATGAGATACATCGGCTATATGAATTCCTATTTCATAATTACCATTTTCAAGTTTTGTAAATGATAAAGCGTCATCAAAATCTTTAGCATCTTTTGGATCTATTGTAAAGGTTAAATCACCACGCATATCTCTACGCTTAGCAATTTCTTCATTCGTTATTTCAATAGGTAATTCAGATGCTTCTTTTTCTACTTCAGCAGGAAATTCATAAGGTAAACCATACTCTAATAAAATAGAATGGATTTCTGTGTCATGGTCTCCTGGTCTTCCTAGAACTTGAGTAATTTTTCCAAACGGATTTTTAGAATTCTCTGGCCAATCAGTCATTGTAGCAACGACTTTATCACCATCATTAGCTCCATTCAATTTACTTTGAGAGATGAAGATATCAGCATACATTTTATTACTGTCAGGTATAACAAATCCGAAGTTTTTATTCATTTGTAAAACACCAACAAATTCTGTTTTAGCTCTTTCTATAATTTCAACAACATCAGCTTCTAACTTATTACTTCTACGTTTTTTATATACGTAAGCTTTAACAGTATCATTATGTAGACCTTTTCCTAAGTTTACTGAAGGCACAAAAATATCGTGTTCAAAATCATCACAAATAAAATAGGCATTCCCATTAGAAGTAGCGTCAAGTGTACCTACATGATATTTACGATCTTCGTTAATTTGATATTTACCTCTATCAACTTCTTTAATTTTTTGATTTGCAGTTAACTCAGCTAATTTTTTAATAATCTGGTTCTTACCATCTGTGTCAGAAACCTTCAACTTAGCTGCAATTTGCTTATAATTATAGTTTTTATTACTGTCTTCGTTAAGTATTTTGAAAATGTTTCGGGTAAGATCTTTTATTACTTTACCCTTTTTTTTGTAGATTTTTTTCTTTCTAGTCATTAATCTTTCGTCTTATTTAAATTTTTACCAAAGTACAAATAAAATTAATGCTAGTTATTTAAATAACTGTTATAAATTCATTTTGTACTTTACCGCTGTTTATTTAATGTATTTGTATGAATAATTCTTGGTTTGTTATTGTGAATCCCGTTGCTGGTAATGGTAAATTCAATAAATATTGGTCTGATATTCAACAGGAATTAAAGTTTAATAACATAACTTATGAGTATACAAAAACAGAATATTCAAATCATGAAAAATTAATTGTTCAACAAGCTATTAACAAAGGTTATAAAAAAATAATTTCTGTTGGTGGTGATGGTACTTTACATCACGTTGTTAACGGGATTATGTCTCAGGACTCAATAAATTCAAAAGAAATAACAGTTGCAGTTATCCCTTTAGGTACTGGTAATGATTGGATTAAAACTTATAATATACCAAAAAAAATAAAAGCTTCAGTTAATTTAATAAAACAGGAAAATACTGTTTTTCAAGATATTGGTTATTTAGAATTGGCTAATACTACTTCTTATTTTAATAATGTTGCAGGTATTGGCTATGACGGATATGTTGTTAATAAGTTGAATAAATTGAAGAGATTTGGACCTATTGCATACTTATTGAGAGGTATAGCAGGTTTATTACTCTATAAAAAAACTACTTTTAAAATAGCTATTAACAACAAAATCATTGAAACAAAGTGTTTAATGACTTTATTTGGTATATGTAAGTATTCTGCAGGGGGTATGCAATTAACTGATTTTAAACACTCTAATAATGGTTTATTTGATATAACAATAGCTAAAAATCTATCATTTTTGGATTTATTTTTTTCAATAAAGAAATTGTACAATGGAAAGATTCTTCAGCATAAAAAGGTAGAAACACTTGTAGCTAACTCTTTGTTAATAACTCCACAAAACAAGAACGATCTTCCTTATATTCAAGCAGATGGAGAGTTAATAGGAAGAGGACAAGTAAAAGTAAATATCATAAAAAGTGCTATTCGAATAGTAATTCCTAAAAAGTTAAAAAAAACTTAATAAAACTGTAACATTTCTTAAACTCATCCGTCTTTATAATAAGAAAGTCGTTATAAATGAAAAACTTACGCAAAATAATAGCGCTGTTTATTTTTATATTTATTACAGGAATTATCGTTACTGTAATAAGTATAAACACGACTTTAAACAAAAAAACTCCATCAGAAATAGTAACTAAAGATACTATCTACCTAATGAAAGCATCTAAAAAAGCTGTATAAGCCTTTTTCTTTCACTTATTAGCACTTATCAACAAACATAGTATTTAAACCTTATTTTTCGCAATTTGCCTAAGCGTAACTAAAAGAGAAACCATCTTCGTTAGTTCTAGTTCTTACAACTCAATTCATATTTAATAGGAAAGTCTTTTGAAATTTAAACTTCAAAAAAACTGTTATTAACATATTATATTATTAATAAAAAAGATTTTTAAAATTTAAAAAAGAAATGATTGTTATTATAGTCTGTTAATATGTAGAATAAAAAGTGGATTTAATTTTTGGTTAAGTGACTTATTAAAATAAATAAACAAGTTATTAGTTAAATAAAATCTTAAAAATCAACTATAAAATAGAGTTATTAACAAAAGTTATAAACAGCAATTCACTGAAAATTATGAATAGTTAATTTTATTTTCAATGTAAAAAAAGGGTTAATTTAATGTTGATAAATGTTCATTAAAATCTCAAAAAAAAAGTTGCATAATTAATTCTTGTTCTTGTATTGTAAAAAATATCTAGAAAATCAAATTTTCTTTTCAGAATCTACTACTAGTTCTTAACAATTAGGTAATATAGTTTAACACCTTAATTTTAAAGAGGTTATTAAGAATGCTAAAAAAAGCATTGTTAATTACTGTTGATAACCGTGAATAACTGTATTTTTGTAACTCACAACTGAATTAAAATCAACAAATTATGACAATCGCTGTAGGAAATGACCATGCAGGTACAGAATATAAGTTTGAAATTGTTAAACTTTTAGAAGAATTAGGACATAAAGTAATCAACTTTGGTACAAATGAAACCGATAGTATGGATTACCCAGATACAATTCATCCAGCTGCTGAAGCTGTGGAGACAGGACAAGCTGAAATGGGAATTATTTTATGTGGAAGTGGTAATGGAGCACAAATGACTGCTAATAAGCACCAGGGAGTTCGTGCTGCTTTATGTTGGAATAATGAATTGGTTGAATTAACACGTCAGCACAATGATGCTAATATTTTAACAATTCCTGCGCGTTTTGTATCGTTACAACAAGCCTTAGGTTTTGTAAAGATTTTCTTATCTACTGAATTTGAAGGTGGTCGTCATGCTAACAGAGTAAATAAAATAGCTAACTGTTAATGAATTTTACAGTAAAAAATTTTCAAGAATTAACAACTTCAGAACTATATGAATTACTTCAATTACGTTCTGAAGTTTTTGTTGTTGAACAAGATTGTGTTTATCAAGATATTGATGGTAAAGATCAAAAGGCATTACATGTTATAGGAGTTAAGGAAGGTAAAATAATAGCCTATACTCGTTTATTTAATAGTGGTGAATATTTTGATACACCTAGTATTGGTAGAGTAGTAGTAAAGGAAAGTGAACGCAAATATGGCTACGGACACGATTTGATTAAAGCATCTATAAAAGCTATTGTTGATAACTACAACGAAACTACCATAACCATTTCTGCACAAACCTATTTACAAAAATTCTATGAATCTCATGGATTTAAACAAATTGGTGAGGGTTATTTAGAAGATGGTATTCCGCATATTAGAATGGTAAGGAAATAATTATTTTTTATTTTCTTTTTTACCCATTTTATAAAGTAAATATCCAAAGCCTATTAAAAAGTGTAGAATAATTATACCCGCTATAATGTAAATAAAAGTATTTGAATTATCTCTCATACTTGTAAAAGTACTTAAAAGATACTTTTTTAAAAGTAACTTAGGTTACAGTAATTCCTCAACCTCTCTTACTTCACCAGATTCCATTTTACCTAATAAAATATCACCAACACGAACTCGTACCAAGCGAAGTGTAGGAAAACCAACAGCAGAAGTCATTTTACGTACTTGTCTAAATTTTCCTTCAGTTAAAGTAATTGATATCCAAGGGGTAGGTCCATGACGAGCATCACGAATTTTTTTTGAACGTTCAGGTAAATCAGGAGTGTCAATTAATTTAACCTTACAAGGTTTAGTTTGGTATTTTTTTCCGTCAAAACCAATTTCAACACCATTTTTTAACTGTTCAACAGCTTCAGAAGTAATTGCTCCATCTACTTGCGCATAGTATTCTTTTTCAACTCCACCTCTTGTAGTAATAAAATCACTTACTTTCCCATCGGTAGTTAATAATAATAAACCTTCTGATTTTACATCTAATCTACCCACAGCCATAGTTCCTTCAGGAAAATTAAATAATTCTCCTAACAATTTATGTTTACCTCCTTTTTTTTGATTAGTAATAAATTGTGATAAAAACCCATAGGGTTTGTAAATCATGAAGTGACGATGGCTTGACATCTTTTCTTTTTTTTAAGAAGCACAATATTACAAAATGTAACATAAAAAGATAGGATATTAATGCTAGTTTTTCATAACTTAGCCGTTCTTATTACTTAAAATAATTAGCACGATTTATGGCAGCAGATAAAGAAAAAGAAGCGAAATTAAAAGCGCTTCAACTTACACTAGATAAGTTAGATAAAACGTACGGTAAAGGAACCGTAATGAAGTTAGGAGATAGCCAAGTAGAAGATGTAGATGCAATATCGTCAGGTTCTTTAGGATTAGATTTAGCCTTAGGAGTAGGAGGATATCCTCGTGGAAGAATTATAGAAATTTACGGACCAGAATCATCAGGTAAAACAACATTAACTATACATGCCATTGCAGAAGCTCAAAAAGCAGGTGGAATTGCTGCTTTTATTGATGCTGAGCATGCTTTTGATCGTTTTTATGCAGAAAGTTTAGGTGTGGATGTTGATAATTTAATTATTTCTCAACCAGATCACGGTGAACAAGCTTTAGAAATTGCTGATAATTTAATTCGTTCAGGTGCTATTGATATTGTTGTTATTGACTCGGTTGCAGCTTTAACACCAAAATCTGAGATTGAAGGTGAAATGGGAGATTCTAAAATGGGACTTCATGCACGTTTAATGTCACAAGCCTTACGTAAATTAACAGGAACAATTAGTAAAACTAACTGTACGGTATTTTTCATTAACCAGTTACGTGAAAAGATTGGAGTTATGTTTGGTAATCCAGAAACAACTACAGGTGGTAACGCGTTAAAATTCTATGCATCGGTTCGTTTAGATATTCGTCGTAGAACACAAATTAAAGATGGTGATAAAGTTATAGGTAACAGTACTAAAGTTAAGATTGTAAAAAATAAAGTAGCTCCTCCATTCCAAATGGCTGAATTTGATATTATGTATGGTGCAGGAATATCAAAAGTAGGTGAAGTTTTAGATATTGGTGTAGATTACGGAATTATAAAGAAAAGTGGTTCATGGTTTAGCTATGGAGACACTAAATTAGGTCAGGGTAGAGATGCTGTTAAAGGTGTTATTAAAGATAATCCTGAATTAATGGAAGAGCTTGAAAACAAAATAAAAGAAGCTATTGAAAATCAAGAATAAGTAATTTAAATTTAAAGTTCAAACTATTACTATTTTTTAAAAAGCTGTTCTGATATTCAGAACAGCTTTTTTTATTAAGAAGATATGATTAGAATCTCAAGTAACATACAATTACAAAAAATACAGGTTGAAGATTTTAAAATTTTAGAAACCTTAATGGATGATGTATACAAAGCAGCATATAAACATTTTTGGAAAGATGAAGGAGATTGGTATATACAAAGTCAATTTTCTAAAAGTAATTTAGAAAAAGAATTGTTAGAAGATAAAACAAGCTATTATTTTATTCTTTATAAAGAAGAAATAGTAGGAGTTTTCAGAATTTTATGGGATAGGAAATTACCAGGACTTGAGAATAGAAAGTCATTGAAACTCCATCGAATTTATTTACATAAAAACACCCAAGGTAAAGGAGTTGGTAAAGAGTTGTTAAATTGGTTAGAAGAGGAAGCTAGAAAAAAACAATATGAATTAATATGGTTAGATACTATGGATGAGCAACCACAAGCTTTTGAATTCTATAAAAAACTAGGGTACCAATATCATTCACATTGTTTTTTAGATTTTGAATTATTGTTTGATGAAGTTCGAAAAATGAGTCAGGTATGTAAAATACTTATTTAAACTCCTGTACTCCCAAAACCACCAGTACCACGTTCTGTTTCATTTAAAACAGCTACTTCTTGCCAGTTTACACGTTCGTGTTTTGCAATAACTAATTGAGCAATACGCTCACCATCATTTATAATAAACTCTTCATTAGATAAGTTTACTAAAATAACTCCTATTTCGCCACGGTAATCCGCATCAACAGTACCTGGTGAATTTAAAACTGTGATTCCTTTTTTAGCAGCTAATCCACTACGAGGACGTACTTGTGCTTCGTATCCAATAGGAAGTGCAATAAATAATCCAGTTTTTATAATAGCTCTTTCCAAAGGCTTTAAAGTAATAGCTGCATCTATATTAGCACGCAAATCCATACCTGCAGAACCCTCGGTTTCATATGCTGGAGTTTGGTGTTTAGATTTGTTTATAATTTGTACATTCATGTTCTTTTGATTTTCAATTTTCAAATATAATAACCTTTAAGTTTAGAGAGTCGTTTATAGATTTCTTAATTTTGTAATACAAACAAATACTACTTATGAGCAATCAAACTAGAATAGCCGTTTTAGGAGGTGGAAGTTGGGCAACAGCTATTGTTAAAATGTTATCTGAAAACTTAGAAACTATTGGTTGGTATATGCGCAGCATATATGCTATTGAACATATTAAACGTAACAGGCATAATCCTAGTTATTTAAGTTCTGCAGAATTACATCCAGAGCAATTAGATTTATCCGAAGATATAAACCATATTATTGAAAATTATGATGTGTTAATTTTTGCTATTCCATCTGCTTTTTTAAACACTGAGTTAGAAAAGCTAACAGCTTCTTTAGAGGGAAAAATTATTTTTTCAGCTATCAAAGGAATAGTTCCTGAATCAGGATTAATTGTTGGTGAACATTTTCATACACTATATAATATTCCATATGAAAACATTGGAGTAATATCAGGGCCATGTCATGCAGAAGAAGTAGCAATGGAACGCTTATCGTATTTAACATTGGCATGTCAAGATGAAGAAAAAGCAAAAGAACTTAGTAAAGCTATAGCAGGACGTTACATTAAAACCAAAATATCTGATGATATTATAGGTACAGAATACGCTGCGATGTTAAAAAACATTTATGCCATAGCAGCTGGAATTGCTCATGGTTTAGGATATGGAGATAACTTTCAAGCGGTATTAATGAGTAATGGTATTCGTGAAATGAAACGCTTTATTAAAAAGATTCATAAAATGAAGCGAAACATTAATAACTCAGCATATTTAGGTGATTTACTAGTAACAGGATATTCAACATTTAGTAGAAATAGAATGTTTGGAAATATGATAGGAAAAGGATATACTGTTAAATCAGCAATGCTTGAAATGAGTATGGTTGCTGAAGGATACTACGCAACAAAAAGTGCATATAAAATCAATCAAAAAAATAAAGCTAAAACTCCAATAATCGACGCTGTCTATAACGTTTTATACGACAAGAAAGAAGCGAAAGATGAGTTTTTAAAGTTAACAAATAGATTAGATTAGTTGTTTGCATTTGTACAAATAATCCTTCTTAATAAAAATTAAGAAGCCCCATCAATCGCTTCTAAAATTGAGTTGTGTATAGGTCTTGTAACAAGATACAATAAAGACAAATTTAGTTTAAAAATCTGATTAACAAAGATTTTAATTAAATATATTACAAATTAAAAATATAGTATAAATTCACTTTTAATTGTATTTTTGTTACTTTTAGTTTAAAACTAAACAAACATGAAAACAATTCAAGAAGCTGTTGAAATCACCATCAGAAAAACTCCTTTTATAGAAGAGGCTCTAAATGAGAAGTTAATTAATGTATCATCGCTAGCAAGAGAAATTTTACCAGAAGTTTCTAAATTGCTAAAAAAAGAAGTAAAAGTTGGTGCAGTTATGATGGCTATTAATAGGCTATCTCCAGCAAATGAATTAAGAGTTCGAAAAAATATAAAACGACTTGCATTGAATTTGGGAGATGTAATTGTACGCTCAGATTTGTGCGATTTCACTTTCAAAAACACTACGTCGTTATTAAAAGAAATTGCTAAAATTTTAAGTAAATCTGCAGATAGTAAAGATTATTTTTTAACGGTTTCTCAAGGTATTTTTGAAACAAATATTGTTACAAGTAAAAATTTAAAACCTTTTGTTGAAGAAATTTTTAAGAAAGAAGCGTTAATTAATAATGTAAATGATTTAGCTTCCATAACGATAAAACTTCCAAAAGGAAATCTAGATCAATCAGGTATTTATTATTTTATTTTAAAGCAATTTGCTTGGGCAAATATTGCAGTACAAGAAGTAATTTCTACTACACACGAAATGACCATAGTGGTAAAAGAAAGAGATGTTAATGAAACATTTGCCATTTTAATGGACTTGAAACTAAATTAATTCATGGAAAAAAAAGACCCCTACGCATCCCTAAGAATCAAAGAGTTTAATATTTTTCTTTTAGTACGCTTTGCCTTAGTATTTGCATGGTCTATGCAATTTATTATTATAGAATGGCAAGTATACAGTATTACTAAAAATCCATTATCGTTAGGAATCATAGGTTTAATGGAAGTAATTCCAGCAGTATCTATGGCATTATTTGCAGGTCATATTGTAGATCAAAAAGAAAAAAGAAATCTACTAGCCTTGTGTATTGGTTTATTCTCACTGATTAGTTTGGGACTGTTCTTTTTAACATTGCCTAGTTTTATTGAAGGTTGGAATAAAAACACTGTACTTTACGCTATTTATGCTTTGGTATTTTTTGGTGGATTATTACGTTCGTTTTTTGGACCTACTATTTTTTCATTAATAGCTTTAATAGTACCTAAAAAGCTATATCCAAATGCAGCTACTTGGAGTAGTTCAACATGGCAAATTGCTTCTGTTTTAGGACCTGCTTTTGCAGGGTTAACCATTTCATGGATTGGAGTACATTGGTCGTTATGTATTGTCTTCGGATTAGTATCAGTATCATTTCTAACAGTATTTTTCATTAAAAAGAAACCAATTTTAAATCCTAAGATTGGTGAACCAGTAATGAAAAGTTTAAAAGAAGGAGTACGTTTTGTATATAAGACAAAAGCTATTTTAGGAGCACTAACCTTAGACATGATTTCGGTACTGTTTGGTGGAGCAGTAGCATTATTACCAGTATATGCTCAAGATATTTTAAAAGTAGGACCAGAGGGTTTTGGTGCATTACGTGCAGCACCAGCTATAGGAGCTTTTTTAACAATGTTAGTGACTGCTTATATACCTATTAGCAGGAATGCAGGAATGAAGCTTTTAGCGGCTATATTTGGCTTTGGAGTTTGTATTATAGTCTTTGGATTATCTTCTGTTTTTTGGATTTCTATTGTAGCCCTATTCTTTAGCGGTGTAACCGATGGAGTTTCGATGGTAATTCGTCAAACTATTTTACAATTAAAAACACCCGATCATATGCGAGGTAGAGTAGCTTCAGTAAATTCTATGTTTGTAGGTTCTTCTAACGAATTAGGAGCTTTTGAAAGTGGGGTAACGGCAAAATTAATGGGAACAGTAACGGCAGTAGTTTTTGGTGGAACAATGACCTTAATTACTGTTATTACTACTGGAATTGTAAATCCAACACTCCGAAAATTAGATCTAACGAAAGATTTAGAAGAACACGAGAGAGAAGAATGATAGGTTGGTTGTACATACAAGATATAAAAAAGCCCAGAAACTCAGTTTCTGGGCTTTTTTAGTATGATTTTTTAAATCAATTACGACATATCAAAATAATTGATTTTTGTAATTTTTTTAGTTGCTTGATCAAAAGCGATATTAATAAAAACATCACAACTATCACATTCAGCATATAAAATACTTTTAGAGCCATTTCTACCAGTACTTAAGGCAACTTCACCTAATTTAGTAATAGGATCTCCTATAGTTACTGTAATCCCTTTAATTGTAAAAGTAGCTTCATTACTTAAAACATCTAAAGATTCGATATAAGGTTTTCTTCCTGAAGTAGAAAAATCAAGTTTTAACCCATTAAATCTAAAATAATAGTAAAAGCCATTATCTTCATAAGAAGTAGTTGCACCTAATAAGGATTCTACTTTTTCTTGTTTACCAAAGGTCTTTTTTATTTCAGTTAAAGCAATATTATTTATTTTAATATTGTCAAAATCTGAATTAGAAATAATATTAGTTTGACTTTTTGCTATAAGAGTGGTTAATAGAAAAAATACTAGTACTAGTTGTTTCATATTACTTAAAAAATTAATTGTACAAACCTTTTACGTAGCCAATTTTAGCAGTCGCCAAAGATATAATACTCGTTTAATTTTCCGTACAAGAAACTAGTTAAAATTTACTGCTAAATCTATTTTTCTGTATAATTCTTGTTGGTGCTTTAAAGTTGTATTTTTATCCCACTTAAAACGGTTTGTAAATTCCTGAATAACAAGGTTTTTATAAAGGTCAACGCTAGGTTTATCAAAAAACAAACGACCAGTTCTTCGCATAAAAAAGTCGGTAGGAGTACAGGTCATTTCATGTTTTATAGTAAACCACACCTCAGCTTTTAACAAACGCTCTTGTATATTTTCTTCATTTAGCTCATCAAATTTATCTAAAATAAGTTCTGTTTGTTTACCATAGTTATGAACTAGATAGCTGGCATCTTTTTCAGAAAAACCAAATGATTTTATACGTTTATAAATCTGATTTATATATAATTTTACCGATTTATAATTTTGAAAAGGTCCTCCTGATAAAACGATTTCTTCAGTTTGAATTGGATCAAATTCAACTTCAAAACGTCTTTTCATTTTTTTAGCAACAATATCCACGATACGCTCTGCCATTTTTCTATAACCTGTTAATTTTCCTCCAGCAATTGATATTAATTTGGTGTCAGACACAAAAATTTCATCTTTTCTAGATAATTCTGAAGCTGATTTTCCTTCTTCGTGAATTAACGGACGTAATCCAGCCCATGAAGACTGAATATCATCAATAGTTAATTGAATATCTGGAAACATGTTATTTACTGCTTCAATTAAATATAAAGCATCAACCATTGAGGTTTCAACAGTGTCTTTATCTTGTTGATAATTGGTATCGGTAGTCCCAAAATAAGTTACTTTTCCACGAGGAATAGCAAACATCATACGACCATCAGGAATATCGAAATACACAGATTGTTTTACAGGTAATTTTTCATGTGGAACAACTAAGTGAACTCCTTTGGTTAAATGTAAACGCTTTCCAATTTTTGAATTGTTTATTTGACGTAATTCATCTACCCATGGCCCCGCTGCATTTACTACATATTTAGCTTTTATTTCATAATTTTCATCAGTAAAAGCATCTGTTACTTTAGCACCTACCACACGTTTGTTTTCATAGATAAACTCGTCTGCACGTGTGTAGTTAAGTATTTGAGCATCGTATTGACTAGCTGTTTTTAAAACCTCTATAGTTAAACGCGCATCATCAGTACGATATTCAGCATAAAAACCAGCACCATTTAAAATATTCTCTGGTAACAAAGGCTCTTTTTCTAACGCTTCCTTTTTATCAAGCATTTTACGTTTATCGTCTCCTTCAACAGAAGCTAAAACATCGTAAACTTTAAGTCCAATAGATGTTAACCATGAACCGTAAGTTCCACCTTCAATTAACGGTAAAATCATTTTTTCAGGAATTACCAAATGTGGAGCTAGTTTATGAACAATAGCACGTTCGGTACCTACTTCTTTTACCAACCAAAAATCAAACTGTTTTAAGTAGCGTAAACCTCCATGAATTAATTTGGTAGATTTGCTTGAAGTACCCGAAGCAAAGTCATTTTTTTCAATTAAAGCGACTTTCATTCCGCGTGATGCTGCATCTAAAGCAATACCTGCACCAGTAATACCGCCACCAATTACTAGAATATCAAATTCGGTAGTTTGTAATTCTTGTTGAATGTTTTTTCTATTGAAAGAAGAGAAATTATTCATAGAGCTGTTTTTATCAACCAAAAATAAGAATAAAAAGAAACGATAAGTATAAAAAAAGAGCTGAAATTATCAGCCCTTTTAGAAGTCGCCCCCGCAACTATTAAATCTAAACTAACGATTCAATTTTTTCCAATTAACATCTGCTTGTTTTTTGAGCTCTTTAGGGTTTTCTTTTAACCACATTTTTAAAGTATTGGTTCCCCAAGAGTTATAAAATAAATACAATTTACCATCTCGTATTTCAAAAGTTTTTGGATCAATATCCACCTTTTCACCTGTTTTACCAATGGCATAAGCACAATATCCACCATATTGAGGATTGTATTTTTCAGGATTTTTCAGGAAAGTAGCTAAATTTTCTTTTGACGAAAAACGAAAGGAAACGTTATTATATTTAGTTGTAAATTTTTTATTTCCTTTTTCGGCTTTATTATTAAAATAACTTACTACATCATAGCCTTTAGCAACTACTCCGTTTTTAGTATTGTATTCTTGTGAGAAGACAATACTTGAAAAAAATAGAAAGAAGATAAAAAAATGTTTCATTTTAATCCTTTTTATGTTTTAGTTCTTCCCAGTTTATATCGCCCTGAGCTTGTAATTTTTTAGTATCACCATTTTTCCAATCATCAAGTTTACTAGAAATCCAAGAACTATAAAAAAGGTATAGTTTACCATCTCTAATTTCATAAGCTTCAGCATCAATGTACATTTTTGTTTTTTTAGCAGCTACAGCATAAGCACAATATCCACCATATTGAGGAATGTATTTTGTTGGATTTTCTTTAAATAGGGATAAGTTTTTTTCTGAGGAAAACTTGAATTTTGCTCCGTCATATGTTGTTTGAAACTTCTTTTTTCCTTCTACAGGTTCATCATTTGTAAAGTAAGAAACAACATCATAACCTTCGGCTACGTAGCCTTTTTTGGTATTATAATCTGTTTTTTGAGCATATAACGCAGTAGAAACTACTACTAAAAGTAGTGTAAAAAAGTTTTTCATTGTTTGTAGATTTTGAAGGTAGTCGACAAAAAACAATGAACATTACAAATACGATCATAAATTATTTAATAATTGCCAAGATTGTTGAATTTTACCGTTTCTAATAGGTAAAATTTCTCCGAATTGTAAAAAAACAAATTCACTTTGGTGTGGTCTTAAAAACACAAAATCATCTACTTGTAAAGACTCACTTTTCGGGATATTAATCATGGTTTGATTGGTAGATGCACCAAACAAATTATTTTGTTTTATACCTTTTGGATAGTAATAATCAGCTTTCCAAAATCCACCATAAATAAAAGCTGACTTTTTAGTAAAAAATTGTTTTAGCTTTTCTAAACCTGGCAGCGTTGTATTTGAAAAAGTTTTTAAAACAGGAGTAGCTATAAATGTTGCTGGCTTATAGTTTTTTAAGGAAGGAATATCAAACGCTGTAGGTTTTACAAAACACGAACCAATAGCAATATCGTTTATTGGAGAATTTTGTTCTTTATGCAGTTTTAAGGTAGGACTTCCAGCTCCGTTAAAGGTTAAGTTATTATTCCATAGTTCTGGAAAATCATTTTTAATTAATTTTTTGCATTGCTCGTAAAATTGATTTGCTAAATGTGATGCTTTTTTTTGAGAACGAATAATCTTTGGAAGTTTTACCACATGAGGATCATAGCCCATAAACCCTGAAAACTCCACAAAGTCTTGATTGTTTTCAATGAGTGATAATCCTTTTTTTAAGGTTTCAACGGAAGAAAAACCTCCACGATGTAACCCAACATCAATTTCAATACTCAATCGCAATTTTTGATTGAGTTTTTTAGCTAAATTAACGTATTCTTCAATTCTTTTAGTAGTATCTACTAACCATTGGATTTGTGTGTACGGATTTAATCCGTTGTGTTGCTGAGGTAAGTTGTTATAAAAATACTCTGCTGTTTTTATAGGTATAGGTTTACCCAATAAAATATCAACTTTGTTATTTAATCGAGAAGTTAAATCGGTTAAAAAAGGTTGATGAAATACCATCAACTTATTAGAGTTTGTTTTTTGTAAAATATATTCAATCAATTGAACTGAGGGCAATGATTTTACTACAACTCTTATTGAAGCATTATTTCTAAAATTAGAAAGAGTTTCAGTTATATTTTTATCTAAAATATCTAAATCGATCAACAAACAAGGAATGGCTCGTTGGTAGTTTTTTAGTTCTTTATTTAGGTTTTTAAAATAAGCATCCATAGTATTAAATACCTAATAGTTTTTGAATATACGGGTTCACAAAGATATTTTCTGGATCATGTTCTTTTCTGAAAGTCATAAACTCCGTAAATTTTGGATATGCTTTTGCAACTTCTTCTGTATTAAACGTATTCATTTTACCCCAGTGAGGTCTTCCGTCATAGGCTTTAAATACTTCTTCTAAAGCAGCAAAATAAGCACTACTATCCTTTTTATTATATACATGGCATGCGATATAAGCAGAATCTCTATTGTAAGCAGGACTCATGTATACATCATCACCTTTAACCCAGCGATTTTCAATAGGAAAATGAATATTAAACTTTTTTGAATTGACAATTTTTTGCACATCTTTAAATACATCTTGATAAGTTTCTGCTGGAATATTGTATTCCATTTCATGAAATTTTACCATTCGTTGTGTTGCATATACTTTATGACTGTGATATACTTTTTTTACGTTACTAATACTGGCTGCAGTGATGTTAGCTACTGTTTTGTTTTGTGAAGGAAAAACTTTAGCGTACTCACACATGAGTTTAAAAACATAGTTTTCGAGTACATATTCGGTCCAATAATTGAAAAAGTTTACTTTATCAGGCTCAGAATCTTCTACAATGTTTGAAGTTTTGGTCCAGGCAGTATTTGTATAAGGAATCCAATAAAACTCAAAATTTCTATTTTGAGAATTTCGTTCATTTAAAGTTGCTAAAACATCACTTAATTTCTCTTTTTTGTTTTGAAGTTTTAGTTTGTAAGTTGGTACACACTGTAAAGTAACTTCTGTAATAACTCCTAAGCATCCTAAAGATACTTGAGCAGCTTTAAATAGTTCTGTATTTTTTGTGGTGGAGCACTCAATAATTTCTCCTTTCCCATTCACAAATTTCAACCCAATAACTTGGTTACTAATAGATTTAAGTCCAATACCCGTTCCATGTGTTCCAGTACTTATGGCACCTGCAATTGATTGAACGTTGATATCGCCCATATTTTCCATGGCTAATCCTTCTTTAAAAAGAAGTTCTCCTAATAAAGAAAGTTTCGTTCCTGCTTTTATAGTAGCTTGATTTTTTTCTTTATTAATTGAAATGAGTCCTTGAAAATTATCGAGAGTCACCAATATTTCATCAGTACTACATAAAGAAGTAAAAGAATGTCCAGAACCAATAACTCGAATTTTTTGGTTAAACCGAATAGCTTTTAAAACAAGTTGTTGAATTTCATTTTCCGAATGAGGAAATGCAACTGCAGATGGATTCCACTGTACATTTTCTGCCCAGTTTTTCATAATACCTTGAACTAATAGAGGTTAATAGCAAGGTAAGATAGCAAAAAATAAAAAAGGATTACAAAACCATTAAATTACAACCACGAATATCAGAGTTATCAAAACGACCGATAATTTCAAAACTGTTGTCTTGGTATACTTTACCTAAATCTTGTGTAGCGATAAAAGAACAAGAGTTATAGTTAGCTAAATCAATCACATTAATTCCACCAGATCTTCCTTTAGGTAAAATAGTTAAGGCATCTTCTGTATCACGAGTTAATATTTGCATCCAAGGAGGACAGTTAAAAATACCATTACCTTTTGAATATCCTTGACTCAAAAGCTCAGTCATTCCATATTCAGAATGAATTGTATCTACACCAAAACCATCACTTAAAATAGTATGCAATTCGTTACGAATAAGTTCTTTTCTCCTTCCTTTCATTCCACCAGTTTCCATAATAATGGTATTGGATAGATTGAATTCATACTGCTCAATTAAATCTAATAAAGCAAAAGAAACACCAATTAATAATACTTTCTTGTTTTGTTTATCTAATTGTATGAGTTTTTTAGCAAGTTCGTCAAGGTTATTAAGATAAAAACCGCTTTCAGAATGGTTAGAACGCTTAATTAAATCATATACCATATAAATTAAAGAAGATCCTTTACGTTCTAAATAATTAGGTAACAAGGCTAGTACCACATAATCTTCTATATTTCCGTAAAAGTGCTTAAAACCTTTTAAGTAACTGGTTTCATACCAAGATAAATCAGTTACTAAATGCTTACTGGTTGTACTTCCCGTAGTTCCAGAGCTTGTAAAAGTTTCTTGAATTTCATTGGTTGATGAAAGCACTTCTCTAGTTTTAAAAAACTGAATAGGTAAGAACGGAATTTGTTCAATAGTATGTATATCGGATGGATGAACGTATATCAAATCACAAAAAGAACGATATACTCTATTATTTTTAAACTGATGTTTAAAAACTTGCAATGCAGTTTTATTGAAATCTTCTGTAGACTGTATGTTAAAAATGGTGTTTTTCATAAACTTTTACAAAAGTAAGAGTATTCGACGCAACCTTTTAAACTTTTTTTCATCTAGTATATAAACCATGGAAAATTAAAATAATAATAACCCCCCAATTTATATATGTCATGAAAAAAATTTTAATCCTTATTTTAAGTGTATTTACGTTTTATTCTTGTTTAGATGATGACAGCCCTAATTTTAGGTATGAGTTTTTAAAGGTTGATAGTGCCACAACCCCTGAAAGTTTTACATTCGGAGAAGTTGATACAATTAAGATAAAGTATACATTGCCCAATAGCTGTTATTCTTTTAATGGGTTGTATTACCAAAAAGTAGATACAACGAGAATTGTAGCTGGTACGGCAATAGTAGCTCTTGATGTTGCTTGTACTGAAGAAGAAAGACAAGAAGAATATGCTTTTCCTGTTGAGGCAACTCAAGAAGAAGACTATGTTTTTAAGTTTTGGAAAGGTAAAAATACTGAAGGAGAAGATGTATACGAAGAAGTGGTAATTCCAGTAAATTTGTAACATCAATTTAGAAAAACTCATACAAGGATGCTGTCATCAAAATATCACAGCGCAAGCTCAAGTTTACCAGTTGTTTTCTGGTAAACTTTTTGCGCTTTGTTTAAAGTACTCTCGTAATTATCAAGATGCAGAAGATACTTTACAAGATAGTTTCTTAACTATTTTTAAAAAGATGCCTCAATATCAACATAAAGGTTCTTTTGAAGGTTGGATGAAGAGAATAACCATAAATACAGCACTACAAAAGTATAGAGAAAAGTCACCTTTGCAGTTAGTTTCAGAAGCACCTGATGAGGAAATAGTAGAAGAAGTGGAGCTTGAAACCGAAAATGTGAATATTGATGTTTTATTAGAGTTGATTCAAAGTTTACCAGATAGATATCGTTTGGTTTTCAATTTGTATGTATTAGATAATTATTCACATAAAGAAATAGCAGAGTTATTAAATATTTCTGTAGGAACATCAAAATCAAACTTATCACGAGCAAGACAGATATTGAAAAAAGAAATGGAACTATATCTAGCAAAAGAGGAAAAAGCATAACTGATGGAAGAAAAAAACATCGATAGACTGTTTCAAGAAAAATTTAAAGATTTGGAGGTAACTCCAAATGAAAGAGTATGGAATGCTATTGAAGAAAAACTACAAAAAAAGAAAAAACATAGAGTTTTTCCTATTTGGTGGTTTTCAGGAGGAGTTGCTGCTGTGCTTGTTTTAGGTCTTTTGTTTTATCCTTATGTTAAGGATGAAGAAAATATAGAAGATATAGATGCTATTATTGTTGAAAAACCTAAGTTTGCACCCGAAAAAAATGAAAGTAAAAAAGAAGAGTTAAAAGAGAACTTATTAATAGGACCAACAAAAGGAAATATAAAAGAAATACCTATTGTAAAAGAAGAAACGAAAAAGAAAAAAAGATTAAAAGAAAAGCTTCATGAAAATGAAGTTTTAACCGCTAATCATGTTGTGAAGGTTAGCAAAAAAGAGTTGCATGGAAAGAATAGCAACAACACGTCAAGTAGAGTAGTTGAAGGGGCTTTGCTGGATAATAATGATGTTGTGAAAGAAGTGCAACTTACTGGCAAGCTTGAAAATAGCTTGCCAGTTCTTAAAAAGAAAGAAAACACCTTTTTGAAAAAAGAAAATGATACAGTTTATAAGGTTATAAAACCTAAAAAAGACTTTTTAGCAGTAGTAAATGGTGAAGAAGAGGAAAAAGAGGAAGAAGAAAAAAAGAAACCATGGACTGTATCTCCAACTGTAGCTGTATTAAATTCTAATTCATTCTCTGAATCTTCTCCTATAGATGCTAGTTTGTCAAAATCAACAAAAGGAAATACAAGTTATTCGTATGGAATCCAAGTAGCGTATCAATTAAGTAAAAAATGGACGCTTCAGTCGGGTATACATTTACAAGAAATGGGATATTCAAATAACAATGTAGCTGTAAACCCTGTAAAATCAAGTAGCGCAAATGTAGCATTCAATTCAGGGGAAAGTTATGCGTTAAATGATACCTCTCAAACAAATTTTAGTACAAATTCAGTATCCATTAGTTCAGGAAGTCTTGATGGCGAGTTGAATCAAAGTTATGGTTATATTGAGGTTCCAGTTGAAGTTAAATATAGTGTATTAGAAGGAAAAAAGTTGAAAACACAATTAGTTGTTGGTTTTAGTTCCTTATTCTTAAACAAGAATGATGTAGATTTAAAAACAACTGCTTTTTCAACTTCAGGAGAAGCAAATAACTTAAATAATATTAACTTTAGTGGGAATTTTGGGATAGATCTTAGTTATAAGTTTAGTAAAAAATGGTCTTTAAATATTAACCCAATGCTAAAAACCCAGTTAAATACATTTAAAAATGATTCAAATGGGTTTCAGCCATATTTCATAGGTGTTTACACAGGTTTAAATTATCAGTTTTAATTGTTGTAAATCTTAATGATTAAATCACCTTTATCATTCATTGAAGCTCTATACATTCCAGCAGTATTAAATTCAAAAGACATATTACCATTTTTATCAAGTGCAACAACACCACCTGTTCCACCAAGTTTGGTTAATTTGTTTTGAATAACATCTTTAGTAGCTTCTTTTAATGATTTTTGTTGATATTCCATTTGAGCAGAAATATCATAAGCTACTTGAGAGCGTATAAAGTATTCACCCCAACCAGTTGAAGAAACACCACAAGTTTTATTATTTGCATAGGTACCCGAACCAATAATAGGAGAATCTCCAATACGTCCCCAACGTTTGTTAGTCATTCCTCCTGTAGAAGTTCCCGCAGTAATATTTCCATTTTTATCTAAGGCCACACAACCTACAGTACCAAACTTACTATTTTTAATATCAGCATCATAAAAAGAAGCTTCTTTATCATCATGATCTAATGCTGTTTTTTCTTTGTCTTTAATTCGTTGTAAAGATTTAAAGCGATTTTCGGTATAAAAATAACTCGGGTCTACAATTTCTAACCCTTGTTCTTTAGCAAATTGAGAAGCACCAGAACCAGACAACATAACATGATCAGAGTTCGTCATTACTATTCTAGCAGCTTCAATAGGGCTTTTTATATCTTTTACTCCAGCTACCGCACCAGCGTTCAGTGTTTTTCCATCCATAAAAGAAGCATCTAATTCATTAGTTTCATCATGCGTAAACACAGCACCTTTTCCTGCATTAAACAAAGGAGATTCTTCCATTACCTGAATGGTTTTTACAACAGCATCACCACTAGAACCACCATTTTTTAAAATCTCATATCCAGTTTTAACTGCTTCTTCCAACTTAGTTTTATAAGCAGCTTCTTTTTCTGGAGTCATGTTCTTTTTTAGTATAGTTCCAGCACCTCCATGAATAATAATTGCAAATTCATTTATAGGAGTGTCTTTTTGTTCATTAGAAGTTTTTTTTGGTGCATCACATGCTGATAAAAACAACAGTAAAGAAAGTAGTAGGTAAATGTTTTTCATGATTATTTGTTAATTTTTAAACAAAAACAACACTGTTTGTTTAATTTATTAATTGTAAAATTATTCGTAGTTTTGAGCTTTAAATTTAAACAACTAAAATTACAATATAAAATATGGCAGATTTTGGTATCAAAGAAGCATTAGCTACTTTAGGATTAAAAGAGATAAATGAAGGAACTTCAACAGGTTCAGTAAACTTTTCAAACGGTGAAATTATAGAATCATATTCACCAGTAGATGGAAAGTTAATAGGAAAAGTAAAAGCTTCTACCAAAGAAGATTACGAAAAAGTGATGGATGCTGCTACTTCAGCATTTAAAAGCTGGAGAACAATGCCTGCACCTCAACGTGGAGAAATTGTACGTCAATTTGGAAACAAATTAAGAGAGTTAAAAGAGCCGTTAGGTAAATTAGTTTCTTATGAAATGGGAAAATCTTACCAAGAAGGTTTAGGTGAGGTTCAAGAAATGATTGATATCTGTGATTTTGCAGTAGGTTTATCTCGTCAATTAAACGGACAAGTAATTCCTTCAGAAAGACCAGGACACGTAATGAGAGAGCAATGGCACCCATTAGGAGTTGTTGGTATTATATCAGCATTTAACTTTCCTGTAGCAGTTTGGTCTTGGAACACAGCTTTAGCTTGGATTTGTGGTAACGTATGTGTATGGAAAGGTTCAGAAAAAGCTCCTTTATGTTCAGTTGCTTGCCAAAATATTATAGCTGAGGTTTTAAAAGCTAACAATTTACCAGAAGGAATTTCTTGTATTGTTAATGGAGATTATAAAGTAGGTGAATACATTACTGAAGATACACGTATTCCTTTAGTATCAGCTACTGGTTCTACAAGAATGGGACGTATTGTTGGTGCTAAAGTTGCTGAGCGTTTCGGTAAATCTTTATTAGAATTAGGAGGAAACAATGCAATTATCATTACTCCAACTGCTGACTTAAAAGTAGTAGTTCCTGGAGCTGTATTTGGAGCTGTAGGTACTTGTGGTCAACGTTGTACTTCAACACGTCGTTTAATCATTCACGAATCTGTATACGATAAAGTAAGAGATGCGATTGTTGGAGCTTACGGTCAAATTAAGATTGGAAATCCATTAGATGAAAATAATCACGTTGGACCATTAATTGATAAAGATTCAGTAAATACTTATTTAGCTGCTATTGAAAAAGCAAAAGCTGAAGGAGGAAACGTATTAGTTGAAGGAGGAGTTTTAGAAGGAGAAGGTTACGAAAGTGGATGTTATGTAAAACCAGCAATTATTGAAGCAGAAAACCATTTTGAAATTGTTCAACATGAAACATTTGCTCCAATTTTATACTTAATGAAGTATTCAGGTGGTGTTGAAAATGCTATTGAATTACAAAATGGAGTTGCGCAAGGATTATCTTCTTCAATCATGACAAATGAAATGAAAGAAGCTGAAAAATTCTTATCATTTGCAGGGTCTGATTGTGGTATTGCTAACGTAAACATTGGTACTTCTGGTGCTGAAATAGGTGGAGCTTTTGGTGGTGAAAAAGAAACAGGTGGTGGACGTGAGTCTGGATCTGATGCTTGGAAAGTATACATGCGTCGTCAAACAAATACTGTAAACTATTCTGATGAATTACCTTTAGCACAAGGAATTAAATTCGATTTATAAGAAAACACAGTTTTCAAAACATAAAAAAGTCTCATCGAAATGATGAGACTTTTTGTTTTTAACTAAGTTGGTGGCTATATTATTTTTCTAAAGCCGCTGCAATAGCTTTATAAGCTTCATGTGCTTTCGACATTTTAGCATATTCTAAGGCAGTATATCCTCTTTCTGATTTTACTTTTAATTTTGCTCCACTATCAATTAATAATTGAACAATATCTGCTTTGTTATATCTAGCAGCAAACATTAAAGGAGTTAATCCAGTAGATTTTCTGTTAATATCTGTTCCGTTTTCAACCATAGCCTTCACAGCTTCAAAGTTTCCAGCTCTAATTAATTTACAAAAAGTGCTTACGTTAGGGTATTCTAGGTTAGTTTTAACAGGAGCCTCATATGAAGTTGAAGCAGCAGTAATAGTTCCGAAAGATAAAGCGATTGCTAAAGCAGTTAATACAAATTTTTTCATGATGTTAAGTTTTTATTTTAAGATTAGGTTACAGCTAAAAGACGCCTATAAAAAAAAAACGTTTCAAAAAATATACACACTTAACAATTATTTAAGATATACTCTTAAAAATCTCTTAATAGATTGAATAATTTTTAATAAATTAACAATCAGTTAATTAACTATTTTTAAAATGAGTAAGAGATCAACTTATTTATTCGGTGTTTTTCTAACTATAACGGCTGGAACTGTACTTTGTTGGTATTTATGTTGTAAAAAACAATGCCTTACAATTGGAAAAGAACAGCAAGAAATACTTGAGAATAAAAAACCATAATCAACTAATATAAACTTAAAACAGAAACTATGAATTGGTGTATATTAATTCCACTATTAGTAGGACTTATTACTACTTTTTTAGGCTATTTAATAGGTAAATTGTCTAGTAAAAACATTAAGAAAGATGAAATAGTACTCTTAAAAAATAAAATAGCAAAGCTAGAATCGAGTTTAAGGAACTGTAAAGAAAGTAAATCGGTACTTGAAAATGATTTAAAAACAGCAAAATCTAATGCAACATCTTCTATATCTGAAGAACAAACATCATTTAATATAGATGAAGTTAAAAAGGTTTTTGGTAAAAAAATAAAAGAGAATGATTTAAAAATAGTAGAAGGAATTGGACCAAAAATAGAAGAACTTTTTCATAATTTTAATATCAATACCTGGAAGTTGTTATCAGAAACATCTGTAGAAAAATGCCAAGAAGTATTAAAAAGTGGAGGAGATCGTTATAGAGCTCATAAACCTAATACATGGCCTAAACAAGCAAAACTAGCTTACGAAGGTAAATGGCAAGAGCTAAAAAATTGGCAAGACGATTTAGACGGAGGAAAGTAAAAGATTATAAACGAATGATAAAAATCCTTTGTATTTTATAAGGGATTTTTTTCTTGCATGTTTATTATAAAACAAAAAAAAACAATAAGTTTAGAATTCTCTTTTTTTATGAATTTAGAAATTCAAATCAATATTTATGATTTTTTTTTATTTTTTTAGTGTTATCAATTGTATTTATTAACGATATGAAAAAAATAACAAGCTTATTATTTCTTCTTTTTATACTTTTATTAGGTATAGGATGTAGCAAAAACTCTAAAAAAACAATAAAAGAGAGTACGGATTTAAAAGATTACGCAAAATATGTAAACCCTTTAATTGGAACCAGTAAAATGGGACATGTTTTTCCAGGTGCAACAGCTCCTTTTGGTATGGTACAATTAAGTCCTCAAACAAATTTTGAGGTAATGTTTGATGAAGAAGGGAGGTATAATAAAGAAACATATGAATATTGTGCAGGATATCAATATAAAGACTCAACCATTATTGGTTTTGCACACACAAACTTTAGTGGAACAGGACATGCTGACCTTGGAGATTTTTTAGTAATGCCAACTACTGGTGATTTAGTTTTAGATCCACTAAAAACAAAAGAAAGAACCAAAGGTTTTTACTCTACTTTTTCACATGATACAGAAAAAGCTTCACCTGGGTTTTATGAAGTAAACTTAGATAGTTATAATATTAAAGCTGAGCTTACTGCAAGTGAGCGTGTAGGTTTTCATCAATATACGTTTCCAAAATCAGACAACGTACACATTATTCTAGATTTAGTATACAATGTATATCATCATGATAACAAAAATGTATGGACATTTATCCGCGTTGAAAACGATTCATTGGTAACGGGTTATAGGCAAACTAAAGGTTGGGCTAGAACAAAAAAAGTGTTCTTTGCTATGGAATTTTCTAAACCATTTAAAAGTTACGGACATAAAAAATACAATAAGGAAGCCTATGATGGTTTTTATAGAAAATTTAAACAAAATGAAAACTTTCCTGAAATGGCAGGAAAAGATATTAGAGCCTATTTTAATTTTGATACTGAAGAAGGAGAGAAAATTAAGGTGAAATTTGCTTTATCACCTGTAAGTACTAATGGGGCACTTAATAATTTAAATACTGAAATTCCTCATTGGGATTTCAATAAAACAAAAGAAAAAACTAAAAATAAATGGAATAAAGAGCTTAATAAAATCGATATAGAAACTATTTCAGAAAAAGAAAAAACAACATTCTATACGGCATTATATCACACAAATTTATCTCCCATTTTATATGAAGATGTTGATGGAAAATACCGTGGGTTAGATCAAAATATTTATACTTCAGAAGGATTTACAAACTATACTATTTTTTCACTCTGGGACACCTATAGAGCTTTACATCCACTATATAATATCACACAACCACAACGAAATAACGACATGATAAAATCTATGTTAGCACATCATGATCAAAGCGTTCATAAAATGCTACCTATTTGGAGTCATTATGCGAATGAAAATTGGTGTATGATAGGTTATCATGCAACATCTGTAATTGCAGATGCGTTAGCAAAAAACGTAGGAAATTTTGATGTAAATCATGCACTTAAAGCTTCAACTAATACAGCTACTGTTAGGTATTTTGATGGAATAGGAGACTATATGGATTACAAATATGTTCCAGAAGATAAAAGTGGTTCATCTGTTTCAAAAACACTAGAATATGCCTACAATGATTGGTGTATTGCTCAAATAGCTAATAAAGTAGGAGATAGGGATGTAGAAAATGAGTATTTAGCGAGAGCTGAATATTATAAAAACGTGTATGATCCAACGATAGGTTTTATGCGTCCTAAGTTATCTAATGGAAAGTTTAGAGAGAATTTTGATCCTATGGATACCCACGGTCAAGGTTTTATAGAAGGAAATGCATGGAATTATGGGTTATACGTACCTCAAAATATTGATAATATGATTGAAATGATGGGAGGTAAAGAAAAATTTAGTAAACAATTAGATGAACTTTTTACTACTGATATAGAAGATAAATATATCGCACATCATGAAGATATTACGAGAGATGGAATTATAGGTAATTATGTACATGGTAATGAACCAGGTCATCATATTCCGTATTTATATAACTGGACAGGGCACCCAGAAAAAACACAACAACGTGTTCGTATGATTATGGATACAATGTATGCAGATACTGTAGAAGGATTATGTGGAAACGACGATGCGGGGCAAATGAGTGCATGGTATATTTTTAGTAGTTTAGGTTTTTACCCAGTAACTCCAGGATCGCCTTACTATGCTTTGGGAAGCCCAAACGTAAAAGAAGCGACTATCCATTTAGAAAGTGGAAAAACGCTTAAAATTATGGCAAAAAACCAAAGTAAAGAAAATGTGTATGTAAAAAGCGTGACCGTTAATGGTAAGAAGTTAGACAACTTTTTGTTAAGCCATCAAGATATTGCAAATGGAGGTAAAATAGTCTTCGAAATGAGTAACAAATAAACAATATAAGTCCCTCGCAAAAAAGCGAGGGATTTTCTTTTATCTTTGTTTGTAACAACTAACGTTACTATGAAAATTATCGATCTATCCAAACCTATTCAGTATAACAAACAAGATCCTTGGTTTATGAAAGTTAAAATAAAACATAAACCACACCATAAAGCAAAATGGCTAATTAGAATACTAGGGTTACCATTCAAGCTTTTTCCTAAAAACTTTACAGGATGGGCAGATGATACAATTCAAAAAATGGGAGTACACTCTACAACGCATATTGATGCACCTTGGCATTATTCTCCTACTGTAAATGGTGAAAAAGCAAAAACGATAGATGAAGTGCCGTTAGATTGGTGTTTTGGAGAAGGTATTGTGATTGATATGAAACATAAGGTAGATTTTGACCCGATTACTGTAGAAGATATTCAACAATTCTTAGAAGAAAATCAGCTAGAAATACAACCAAATATGATTGTATTGATTAAAACTGGACGCGATAAATTTAACGGAACAAAAGACTTTCATAAAAAAGGTACTGGAGTAAGTGCAAAAGCAACAGAGTGGTTGATTGATAAAGGAATTAAAGTGATGGGAATTGATGCTTGGGGATGGGATTTACCACTTCCGTACATGATTCAAAAAGCAAAAGAAACTAATAATTCTGAATTGTTTTGGGAAGGGCATTTGGTAGGACAGAATAAGGAATATTGTCATATGGAACAATTGGTAAATTTAGATGTATTACCGTTAACTGGATTTAAAGTAGCGGTATTTCCGTTAAAAATTGTAGGAGCTTCTGCTGCACCAGCAAGAGTGGTTGCTATGTTAGAATAAAAAACAATGAAAGATATTAACTTCATATTTTTACTATTAGCTTTAGTAGCTGAAGTTATTGGAACAATAGGTGGCTTCGGATCATCAGTTTTCTTTGTTCCTTTAGGAAATTTTTATTTCGATTTTTATTCTGTTTTAGGGCTTACAGCTATTTTTCACTTGTCGAGTAATGTGAGTAAAATATTTTTGTTTAAAAAAGGATTAGATAAGAAGTTGTTGATAAACATCGGAATTCCTTCTGTCGTTTTTGTGATTTTAGGAGGAGTATTATCAAAGCATCTAAACAGTACATATTTAGAAATATTTTTAGGACTGTTTTTAGTTGCATTTAGTGCATTCTTCCTAATTAAAAGTAAGTTTACTATTTCTCCAAACAGAAAAAATGCTATTGTTGGAGGTTCTTTCTCTGGTTTTTCTGCTGGGTTGTTAGGAACAGGAGGGGCAATTAGAGGTTTAACTATGGCAGCTTTTAATTTAGAAAAGAGTGTGTTTATAGCAACTTCTGCTTTTATAGACTTTATGATCGATTTTTCAAGAACATTTGTCTATTATAACAATGGTTATATCCACGATCACGACTTAAAATATGTGCCTTTTTTATTCGTAATAGGATTAGTAGGTTCGTTTATAGGAAAGAAAATATTAGTTTATATACCACAATCTAAATTTAGAAAATTGTCTTTGTCATTTGTCCTATTAATTGGGATAATTACGATTGTACAATTAGTGTTGAGGTAATATAATTTTAAACTTGTAGTAAATAAAAAGTATATATTTGAAGTATGAATGAAGAAGAACTTTTAGAAATTATAACAAAATATTTTAAAGAGGAAATTTTTGAAAACTATAAGATTAACTCTTTAAAAAAGAATTCAAAACTTAAAAATTACAAAATCAATCCAATCATTGTAAAGTATTTATCTAAAGTCCTAGATAATGATTTTACATCTATAGGGATAGCTAAAGCACTATATTATCCTAGAGTATTAGGTACTTCAATAAATACTTCTTTTGGAACTAAGATACAAAGTATGTTTGTTGGTCTTGGATTAGCTGAAGGATCTTTAATTAAAGGAATGGATATTGAATTTACAGATAAAATTGATGGAAGACGAAAGTGGTGTCAACTTAAATCAGGACCAAATACTATTAATTCTGGAGATGTAAATCCATTACTAAAAGAATTTACTACTGTAACGAACTTAGCAAGAACTAATTCAATGAATTTAAATAATTCTGATTTAATACTAGGTGTTCTTTATGGAGAAGAGGGTCAATTAAGTCAACACTACAAAAAAATAGATGAACAATTTCCTGTAATTATAGGAAAAGAATTCTGGCATAGACTTACAGGTTACCCCAATTTTTATAGCAAATTAGTTTCCAGTCTTGATTTAATGATTTTAAATATAGATACTGAGGATTTTTTCCAAAAAGGTTATATGGCTTTAGCTAAAGAAATAGAAGAGTCAGACTTGTTTATTTTTGAATAATACTTATTCAAAAATTTAATTATAGAATACCCTATTTCCTTTCCTAAATTACAAGGTACAGCATTACCAATTTGTTTGTATTGTTGTGAAACTGAACCTGCAAATTCCCAACTATCAGGAAAAGTCTGAATACGTGCATATTCTCTAACAGTAAATGGGCGAGTTTCATCAGGATGACACCGCTCAGTTTGTTTTTGAGCTGGGCTACACGTTAATGTTAAACAAGGTTCATCCCAACCAATTCTTCTTGCCATACCTGTCTTTCCACCACCTAAATAAAAACTTTTTCCCATATATTCTTTTTGGATATCTATTGGTAAATCTCTCCAATATCCTTTAGGAGGAACTAAATCTAAAATTTGTTTTTTATGTTCAGGGTATTTTGAACCTTGTGAGTTAGGAACATTTTTATCATATAACTTTCCTTTTTTTAATGCGTCAGATAAATTATAAATAGTATTGTAAGGGGTTGGATATTCATATTTAATATCAATATCTTTTCTAACTCCTACTAAAATTAAGCGTTCTCTTTTTTGTGGAACATTATAATTAATAGCTTTTAAAACTTGTACAGGAACTACGTTATATCCAATTTCATCTAAAATAGAAATCATTCCTTGAAGTGTTTTTCCTTTTTCATGAGAAAGCAAACCTTTTACGTTTTCACCAATACAGATGATAGGGTTTACCTCTTGAACAACTCTAGCAAACTCATAAAACAAAGTTCCTCTAGCATCTTCTAAACCTAGTTTTTTTCCAGCATAACTAAATGCTTGACAAGGAAAACCACCAGTAACAATTTCAACTTTATTTTTATATTTTTCAAAATTGAAAGATTTAATATCTCCTTCTAAAACATTCCATTGAGGTCTGTTTTTTCTTAATGTTTCACAAGCCCATTTGTCTATTTCGTTAAGAGCAGCACATTTTATTCCTGATTGTTCTAAACCAATAGCAAGACCACCTGCTCCAGCAAATAACTCTAGTACTTTATATTCTTTGAGTGGAGTTTCAGTATTATCGATATTTTCATCTATTTCAGTAATTAATGGCTTTAAAAGAGAGTTTATATCTTCTTTTTTATAAACCCGATAATTGCTCATGGGTTCGCGAACAGCATTTAACTTTCCTTCTCTATCCCATCTTCGTAAAGTTTCTTTACTTTTGCCCAACACATCAGCTGCCTCTGAAATCGAATAGTATCCTTTTATAACCATATTACACAACATTACACATTGGTTACAAATTTAAAATAAAAAATGAAATATAAAAGAAGTATTATCTTAATTAGATAAAAAACTAACTATACTTCACCTTACGTATAATTCGCATAGCCTCTTTATATTTTATGTAGGTGGTTTTATCTTCGAGGTTTTTAATATAATTTTTTGCTTTTTTTAGTTGTTGAGGAGCATTTTCAAATCCATTTAAATAGCAGATTAAGTAGGAGGTAGGTAATCGATACACATCTTCATGTTCAATAACCGAAAGCGGCTTTTTTCTCACAATCTTAGAAACAATACTATTGTTATTGTTGTAAATGAGCTGTAAAATATCGTTATGATATTGAGGAGCTTCAAAAAGAAATTCTGTAACAATATCATGCTTTCCATTATCTTTAAAATTGATAATCGTTTTTTCTAACGGATAACTTTTTTCACTCTTATCAATTCCTAAAACAATGTATTCAGTAATAATAAACGATTGTTCGTTGTAACTAATTTGCACATCATCTAATGCAGAAAAAAATAAACGAACTTGCTCGTTTACTAATTCAATATCAACTCGCGTAAAAAATTCTTCATTATTTATAATCTTCTTTTTTCCTGCCCAACAGAGCACAAATTGTTCTTTAAATACCTTGTATTGCGGATTGTATTCTGGCTTATGTTTGTCTATAAAATCAAAAACACCATCGAGAGTTAATTTGATATTGTTACTAGCATTTTTTTCAATAGCTTCAACAATAGCTTTATTGTTGTTTTTAATAATAAAGTTTTTCTCAGTAGGCATAGAGTTGCTACCTCTACGATAAAAAATTGTACCTCTACGATACTTCCACGCATTTTTAGATAAAGAGGTAATTAATTTAGTAGGGTAAATAGTTACTAAGCCAATTACTTTATGACGTTGCAAACGAGGAAAAGGAACATTCTCGTATTCTATTTTTGGTGGATTATTCAGATAAGCATTTACCAAATTTTGGATTTTACTATCATCGTAAAAATCTACACCAATAATTTTATTTTCTTCATCTTCAATACCAATAACAATATAAGAATTGTTGTTAGGGTTAGAATTAGAAAGAGCACAAACATGTTTTATAAACTTAGCTTTTCCTTCTTTAGAGCCTAAGGATAACTTTTGTTTTTTATCATAGAAACTATTCTCATCGTTATGAGACAATAAATTTTTAATCAAAAGCCGTTTGTTAATCACAACTTAAGCATTTTTGTTTACTATAGTTGCACTAGCTTGTGCTGTAGGATATACGATTAAATCTTCAATATTAACATGGTACGGACGTGTAACTACAAAGTGAATAATATCTGCAATATCTTCAGGTTGCAATGCTTTGTAGCCTTGATATACGGTTTTAGCTCTTTCAGAATCTCCTTTAAAACGAACGTCAGAAAATTCAGTTTCTACCAACCCAGGATGAATAGCGCTTACGCGAATATTATGTTGGTTTAAATCAATACGCATTCCCTTATTTAAAGCGTTTACAGCGAACTTTGATGCACAATACACATTTCCATTAGGGTACACATCTTTTCCTGCAATAGAACCAATATTTACAATAAAGCCGTTGTTACGCTCTACCATTTGAGGAATAATTGCTTTTGAAACATATAAAAGACCTTTTACGTTTCCGTCAATCATAGCGTCCCAATCTTCAATATTTCCATTTTGAATGCTGTCTAATCCATGAGCATTACCAGCATTGTTAATAAGAATATCAATATGTTTAAATTCATCAGGTAAACTATTGATAGCATTTTGTACTTCTTCATTATAACGAACATCAAACTGAAGTATATGTACTTTGGTAAATTGTGATAGTTCTTGTTGAAGCTTTTGTAGCTTTTCTATACGTCTACCACAAATAATTAAGTTAATGTTATTCTTAGCAAAAAGTTGAGCGGTTGCCTTACCAATACCTGAGGTTGCTCCTGTAATTAAAGCAGTTTGTTGCATGGTGTTTTGTTTTGTATAAAGGTAAAGTTTTTTATGTTAAGCTACTATTATAAAATGAAAAACCGCCCCTTGCGGAGCGGTTCCTTTTAGTTGGCTACTACACCAACCAAAAATCAACTAACCAAACTTTATTTTTATTTCCTTTTCGGAACTGTTTCTCTTTCTATTTTAGTACGCTTTCTACCACTATTTCTTACAGCTGGTTTAGCAGTACTTGTTTTTTCTCCTTTTAGATACTGTATAAATCCTCTTCCAGAAAAAACATATGTTGTTTGTGAACTAACATGGTATAACCTTATTGTTTCGTCATTTATAACGGTTAAATCAAACTCTTCAGTATCTCCGTTATCATAATTAAGTGTTAAATATTTTAAATTTTCTTCACCCTGAACATCACGAACTATATAGCTTCCTTTAAAGTCCCAACTTATGTAATCAATATTTGTGCCAAAAGGGTCGTGAGACGAGTAGAATGTTACATCATTTTCAGGAGTAAACTGTAAATAATTTTCATAATCAAATGGGTTTTCAACACCATTAAACCTTTCAGTTCTTTCCCAAGCTTCAAACTCTTGTAAAAAATACTCAATATTATCGTAGAACAACATGTCATAATCAAAAGTGTTTACTTGGTAACCTACTAAATAATAACTGACATTCTGAGATAAATCATCAATTCTAATTTCGTTACTAGAAAGTTGTACTACATCAAATTCAAAATAACCATCTACATCATGACGAGTTTCTAAAACGGTTCCGTATGTACCATAGTTACCTACAGCTATTCCAAAACCATTTCCTGTTTTACCAATATCTACAATATTGTTATTTGCATACATGGTTCCGTTTAAAAAAGAAATAGTAAAAGCTCTTGATAAAAAAGGAACTTCGCCACTACCTGTTGTTCTGTGATAATCTACATACCATAAATCATAACTTGAAATATATTCGTTTAATGAAAAACCATCATCCACAATTTCATTTCTTACAACACACGACGTAAGTGTTACACTACTAATAAGTAGTACTAAAAGTAATTTTATACGTTTCATAAGCATTCGTTTTATGGTTATGCTTATAAGTTTTCAAATTACGTGCCAAAAATAAAAAACACCTCAAAAAAGAGGTGTTCCAAACTATTTTATGCTAAGATTTTTATTGCATAAAAACCTTATCTTTTTTTACAATGTTTTCTACTTTAACGTAGTATGTTTCCTCTCCTTTTATATAAGAAATCATTGCTTCATTCTCTTTTAACTCAAAAGGAAATTCTTCTGTAGGAGTATTAGGGGTATTTCCAAACTCTTTTTTAGGATCCGCATGTAAAATGATATCTTTTCTATCATTAGATGAGGTTTTATAACGTGCAGCGATATATTGTTTATCGTTATGTTGCTCAACAACAGCTTCAGTTATTTTGTTTTGAAAGTATACTTTTTGAAAATTAACAGGTTTTTCAGCAGTAAAATTAATAATCAAGTTAGTTGAGTTATAACTACCTTTTACACCTCCTGTTACATGAGAATAACTTGCTGATTCTATTTTGAAAGGGTGATTATTTTCCATTTTTACACTTGCGCATTTCGTAAAGCTTAAAGCTAAAATTAAGATTCCAATTAATTTCATAGAGTTGTTTTTTAATGTTTAAATTTAGACATTCAAGGAGTGTGCCAAGTCACAAATATAATCAGATTTATATGATATTGAATTTCAGTTACTGGGAACTAAAAGAATGGTTTACAAATATTGATTTTACTGTAGTAGGAAGTGGAATTGTGGGATTAAATTGTGCGCTACAGTTACGAGAAAAATACCCCAAGGCAAAAATTCTAGTTTTAGAAAAAGGAATGTTACCACAAGGAGCTAGTACTAAAAATGCAGGTTTTGCTTGCTTTGGGAGTTTATCAGAATTAATCGATGATTTACAAACACATACAGAAGAAGAGGTTTTTAACTTGGTAAAAAAACGATGGGAAGGATTACAGCTTTTAAGAACTACGTTAGGTGATAAAAACATCGATTTTCAACAAAATAAAGGTTATGAATTGTTTTTAACAAACGAGTTATATGAATCTTGTTTGTATAAAAAAGAAACAATTAACAAGCTTTTACAACCATTATTTAATTCAGATGTTTTTACGGTAGATTATAATAAGTTTAGCTTTCAAAACATCCATAAAAACTACATAACCAATCAATTTGAAGGCCAGATTGATACTGGTAAAATGGCTGCAAAGTTGTTAGAAAAGGTATTGTCTTCAGGAATAAAAATTATTAACAACATTCAAGTTGAAAAATTTATTGAAAGCAATGAGCAAGTAGTGGTTGAAACAAACCAAATTACATTTAACACAAAAAAGCTATTTATTGCTACCAATGGCTTCGCAAATGAATTGTTAAATGAAAATGTAAAACCAGCAAGAGCACAAGTATTAATTACGAAGCCAATTAAAGATCTACATATCAAAGGAACTTTTCACTTAGATAAAGGATATTATTATTTTAGAAATATTGATAATAGAATTTTGTTTGGAGGAGGAAGAAACCTTGATTTTAAAGGGGAAGAAACGACTGAATTTGGACAAACTGCACTTATTCAAAACAAGCTAGAAGAAGTCTTAAAGACAACAATTTTACCAAATACTAAATTTGAAATAGAGCATCGTTGGAGTGGAATTATGGGTGTTGGAAATCAGAAAAAAACTATTGTAAAACAGCTTTCAAATAATGTGTTTTGTGGAGTTCGTTTAGGTGGAATGGGTGTAGCCATTGGAAGCTTAGTAGGGAAGGAGTTAGCTGAACTTGTGGATTAATGATAATGATGTTTACATGGGTAAAATAAATATTAAAGAGGAATTATATAAACAATGTGAGTTGTTTGTAAACAAACGTTTACAAACAGTAGAAGAAACAATTACCTCTCATCAACAAGCTTTGCAAGCTGAAACAAAAAGTTCAGCAGGAGATAAGCATGAAACTGGTAGAGCAATGCTACAGTTAGAAATGGAAAAAGCGAGTCAACAACTTAGTGGAATTGCTCAAATGAAAGAAACACTAGCTAAAATTAATACAGATACAATTTCAAAAGTAGCCCATTTAGGTAGTGTGGTTACAACTTCAACTATTAATTATTTTATTAGTGTGAGTGTAGGGTTGTTAATAGTAAAAGAGAAAAAATACTTTGCTGTTTCTCCGTCGTCACCTATAGGAAAGTTAATTTTAGGGAAAAAGGAAGGAGAATCTTTTGAGTTCAATGGAGCAAAAAACACCATAAAAGAAATTTTTTAGAAAAAAAGGTAGGGTAAAATAAAAGTTACTTGTTTTAGTTCTGGAAAGGTTGTTATAACCAGAACAGAAAAAGAAGCTATAATACACTTTTATCTTTTGGTGTTTAGACGGTAAGGGTGTATTTTTTTTAGAAAAATAATTTATTTTAAGATAGTTGAGTAATAATTATTGAGATAGTTATTATTGGTTTAAACAGTCTCTTTTAACTTAAAAGAGACTGTTTTTTTATGCTCAATATTTTCAAAGTGATTTATAAAAATTGATTGGTTATTGTATGCAACTTCTATTAACCAGTACCCACCTTTAAAGTAAGATTTCAACACAGTTCCTTCTAGTTTTGATTTTTCTTTAGTAATCTCAAGTAAACTAGGGTAAAGTAGTAATGTTTGTTTGTTAATAGTAAGCTCATTTACGTCATCAAACAAAGAAGCAATGTATTTTTCCTTCGGATTTTTATATAGGTTTGAAGGGCTATCATGGGCAATAATTTGATGATTACGAATAACCATCATAGTATCAGCAAAAGAAAGTGCATCATTCCCGTCATGTGTTGCTACAATACAAGCAATATTTTTCTTTTTTAAATATGCAAATAGTCGTCTTCTTAACGAGTTCTTTTTAAAGTTATCTATTTGACTAAAAGGTTCATCTAACAATAATAATTCTGGTTCTTTAGCTAAGGCTCTAGCAATAGCTACTCTTTGTTGCTGTCCACCACTTAAGTTTTTAACTTTTTCGTTTGCCAATTCGGTCATTTCAATAACTTCAAGAAGTTCTTTTGTTCTTTCTTCAGCTTCTTTTGGGTAAAACCTAGATAAAAACTTCTTAATATTTTCACTTACTGATGTAAAAGGCATCAAATCAAAATCTTGTGCGACATATTTAAAAAACTCCATTCCTGGAACTAAATGATGCTCAGGACCTAAAATTTGAATATCATTCCAAAATAAATCCCCTTTATCAATATCAATTAGACCATATACAATTTTTAAAAGAGTAGATTTTCCACATCCGCTTTCTCCCATTATACATAAATGTTCTCCTTTATGTAAAGTAAAATGGATGTTTTCTAAAGTTTTTTCTTTTGATGGATAGGTAAATGAAATATTGTTTACTTGTAGCATAGGTGCAAAAATACATAAAGGACTAAGATAAATTATAAACATGATTTTTCATTTCAAGTTTCTCTCTAAACATTCTTTTTTTAAGAATTAGACCTAGGTATATTTGTTATAAATGGGATGAAAAGTTTTTTAAAAAAAATGCAATAGAAAAGAAAAAGTACGTCTTTATAATTGAGGAGCTCAAAGAAAGCCTGTAAATGAACCAAGAAACGGAAAATAAAAAGAAATTAAAAGCCTTTTTTGATAAAGAATATGGTGCTCTTAAGTCTTACGTTGGAACTAAAATTAAACAAAGTATTCATCAAGATGCAGAAGATATTATTCAAGAAGTTGCTTTAAAGTTGTTTTCTGGAGTAAGTGGAAATTCACCTATAAACAATGTAGCTAGTTTTGTTTATAGATCCTTAAAAAATAAAATCATTGATAATTTAAGAAAAAAGAAATACGAAGCTTCGGCTTCAGATATTGATGAAATGAAACTGATTGAATTTACAGAGGTTTTATATGGATCTCCTGATAATGCATATTCTGAAGTAATGAAAAAGGAGCTAGAACTAAAAATAATGAATCTTAAACCAGTATATAAGGAAATAATTATAGCTATTGATTTTGAAGGATATACATACAAAGAACTATCGGAAGAACTAGAAGTACCTGTTGGAACATTAATGTCAAGAAGACATAGAGCGTTAGGAATTCTACTGAGAAAAATTGAAAACAAAAAATAAAAATAAAAAATGGAAAATTTGTTTAAAGAACGAAGAGATGGAGAGTCTCCAGGAATATTTATAGGAAGAATAATATTCGGAATAATTGCAGTTTTAGTGTTAGCAATACTTTTTGGGTATGCAATTATGTGGCTTTGGAATAACCTTATGCCAGATATTTTTGGGTTACCAGTTATTAACTACTGGCAAGCAGTAGGGCTATTTATTTTAGCTAAAATTTTATTTTCATCTAGTGAATGTGGAGGAAAACATAAATCGAAGAAATATTCAAACAAAAGAAGAAAACACAAATTTAAATCACATTTTGAAAAGAACTGTAAAGGAAATTTTTCAGATTGGGAACATTATGATAGGTTTTGGGAAGAAGAAGGTAGTGAAGCTTATCGAAAATATGTAGACAAATTAAATAAAGAAACGGAACAAGAATAAAAACCAGTGAGTTATGAAACTATTCATTTATGGAACCGATATTGACACAAAGAAGAAAGAAGAATCTATACGTCAGTTATTTAATCAAGATAATAATATAATTAATGTATCAATTGATCTTGAAGATGTTGATAATGTTTTAAGAATAGAGGCAACAGATATTACAACAGAAGCTGATATTATAAATAAGGTAAAAGAAAAAGGGTTTAACTGTATGGAATTAGCAGATTAAACATAAAAAAACCGACATTATTAATGTCGGTTTTTTTTAAGCACTTCTTTCTACGTAGCGTATAATACTTTTTGCTACATCTTTCCCAGTAGCTTTTTCTATACCTTCTAAACCAGGAGAAGAATTAACTTCTAAAATTAATGGACCTCTATCTGATTGTAACATATCTACACCAGCGATACCTAATTTCATGGCTTTTACAGCTTTTAAAGCAGCGTTTTCTTCTTCATCAGTTAATTCTATAATTTCTGAAGTTCCTCCTCTATGTAAGTTTGATCTAAACTCTCCTTCCTTTCCTTGACGCTTCATAGCTCCAACAACAACTCCATCTACTACAAAAACACGGATATCTGCTCCTTTAGCTTCTTTGATATACTCCTGAACAATTACACGTGCTTGTAAGCCATTAAAAGCCTCTATAACAGATTCAGCTGCTTTTTTGGTTTCAGCTAACACAACACCTAAACCTTGTGTTCCTTCTAAAAGCTTAACAATCAAAGGAGCACCACCAACTTTTTTAATAATTTCAGAGGTGTCTTTTGAGTAATTAGTAAAAACGGTTTTTGGTAGCCCTAAATTCGCTCTAGAGAGTACTTGTAAGCTACTCAGCTTATCCCTAGATCTAACTAAGGCTTGAGATTCTACTGCAGAAAATACTTTCATCATTTCGAATTGACGTACAACAGCAGTACCATAAAAAGTAACTGAAGCACCAATACGTGGAATAATAGCATCAACATCGGTTATTAGCTCATGATTGTATACTATAGCAGGCTTCTTTTTTTCAATTATAAGATCACATTTGGTATGATCTAATACGACCATTTCATGACCTCTTTTTTCGCCAGCTTCTACTAAGCGTTTGGTTGAATATAATTTTGAGTTTCTAGAAAGAACAACAATTTTCATTTTTTATATTTCTTTTGAAGTGATGTTTTTTTGTGAAACATCCACAATAAATTTTTTGTTTAAAAATTTTCTACCAATTAATACAGGGTAATTCATTTTACCTCTATCTGATAACGATAACTTTATTTTATATTTTTTACCATAAAAAACAGCAGATGTGGAAACAACATATCTTTTTTGTTTTTTTCCATTTGAGCTTCTTATGCTTTTAACTTTATACTTTGTTGTATGGAGCAATTTATTGTTATATTTTTCTGTTTTTGGGCACAATAATATAAACTCTAATACACCATCCTTTTCTTCAATATGTTTGCAATGTATTGCAGAAGTATAGGCTCCTGTATCAATTTTTACTGGTAAATCTTCTATTTCCCAGTTTAAAAAGGATATTTTTTCAATCCTTCCAATTAGTCTCATTCTTTTAAAAATTAAGGAGGGCGAATTACTTACTATTTTTTCAAATACACAATACTTGTTGTTAATTTTTGAAAATAAAAAAACCAGCGTGAAAACGCTGGTTTAAAGGTACTTATTTTTTAGCTGAATTTACCAAATTCTTACACGATCTTCTGGTTTTAAGTACATTTTATCACCTTCTTTAACATCAAATGCTTCATAGAAAGCATCTACGTTTTTAAGAGGCATATAAGCTCTATACTGCCCTGGAGCATGAGGGTTTGTCATGATTAAGTTTTTCAATGCTTCATCACGCATTTTAGTTCTCCAAATAGTTCCCCAAGAAAGGAAGAAACGTTGTTCAGGTGTAAATCCATCAATGTTTTCAGGACGACCATTCTTTTCTAAGAAAATTTGTAATCCTTCATAAGCAGCTTGCACACCACCTAAGTCACCGATATTTTCACCTAACGTAAATTCACCGTTTAAGTTCATGCTATCAATAGCAACGATATCGCTATATTGCTTGATTAATTTACTTCCAGCTTCTTTGAATTTTTCAGAATCTTGTTCTGTCCACCAGTTTTTTAAGTTTCCGTCACCATCAAAACGAGCACCAGAATCATCAAAACTATGAGAAATTTCGTGACCAATAACAGCTCCAATTCCTCCATAATTTACAGCTTCATCAGCTTTGTAGTTATAGAAAGGAGGTTGTAAAATTGCTGCTGGGAATACGATTTCATTGTTTACAGGGTTAAAGTAAGCGTTTACTGTTTGAGGAGACATTCCCCATTCAGTTCTATCCACTTCTTTACCTAACTTAGCCATATCTTTTTCAAAGTTCCATTTACGAACGTTTACAGCATTGTCAAAATATGTACCACCTTCATCTAATCCTTTAACAAGTAAAGCTGAGTAGTCTTTCCATTTATCAGGGTATGCAATTTTAACAGTTAATTTGTGTAATTTTTCTAAAGCTTTTTCTTTAGTTTCAGCACTCATCCAAGGTAATTGCGCAATACGTTTTTCAAAACCTAACATTACGTTATCAATCATTTCCTTAGCTTTTTGCTTCGCTTCAGGTGGAAACTTTTCATCTACATATAATTTACCTAAAGCCTCACCAATAGCTCCATTTAAGTTTGCTAAAGCACGCTCGTTTCTTGGGCGTTGTTGTTTAGCACCACGCATTTCTTTGCTATAAAATTCCCAATTAGCTTTTTCTAAATCAGTAGACAATAAACCTAATGAGTTGTTAATAGCATTCCAACGTAATGATAATTTAACCGTTTCAATAGGACTATTCTTAAGCACATCATTCATTGCTTTGAAGTAACCTGGATCTGTAACAATAATCTTTTCAAGACCTTTAGCACCATCTAACCCTTCAAGATCAACACCAATTCCTTTTAAATGAGCTTCCCAATCAATTACAGGAGCTAATTCAGTTAATTCAGCAAGAGTCATTGGGTTGTAAATTTTACGAGTATCTCTACGTTCTTCTTTTGTCATTCTAGGTTCAGCTAAACTCTTTTCAAAAGCAACAATAGTTGCTGCATTCTTTTTAGCTGTAGCCTCATCATCACCAAACTCTTGTAACATTTTAGCTACAAATACCTCATATTTTTCAAGTTTGTCTTTTACCTTTTCATCCACATAGTAATCTCTTGATAAACCAAGTCCACCAGCTCCCATGTAACCAGCATTCATACTACTGTTCTTAAGGTCGTTAAATACGCCAAAACCATAAAAACCAGCACCTCCATAAGGAGCCATGTTAGTAATGAATGTTTGTACGTCGTTTAAATCTTTAATTTCTTCAATTTTTTCAAGAAAAGGTTGTACTGGATCTTTACCAGCTTTATTTCTAGCTACGGTATCCATAATGGTTTCGTAGTAGTTTACTGCTTTTTCTTGGTCAGAATCTATTTCTTTTCCTTCAGCATCTTTTACTTTTGGGAAGTTACCTTCTTCAATAGCTTTATTTAAAATAGCTAATACATCTTTGGTGGTAGTTTTTCTTAACTGATTAAAACCTCCCCAAGAAGTTTCGTCAGCTGGAATTTCAGTATTGTCAATCCAAGAACCGTTAACATATCTAAAGAAATCATCGGTTGGTTTAACCGAAGTATCCATGTTTTCTAAAACAATTGCCTGTACTTTTTCTTCAGGCTTTTTGTCTGTTTTACACGCAACAACCCCTAAAGAAGCAACAGCAGTAGTAAACAGTACTTTGTGAATGGTTTTCATTTTTAATGTTTTTTGAATGAGTTTTAATTTTAACAAACTACCTCGAGATTTTGTCTCGAGGTAGTAAATTTACTCTAATAAGAGTCTGTTTTTATAAAAATGTTACAGTTTTTAACTTTTTATTTTAGATTTTGGAGCATTTGGTAATGTTTCAAATCCCATGTTAAATAAAGTAAATCCAAAAATATCAGCATACTGCTCAATAGTTTTTGCTACAGGAGTTCCCGCCCCGTGACCAGCATTTGTTTCAATTCTAATCAAAACAGGATTGTTCCCTTGTTGTTTTTCCTGTAATTCAGCAGCAAACTTAAAACTGTGAGCCGGTACAACACGATCGTCATGATCTCCTGTTGTTACCATAGTTGCAGGATACTGAGTACCTTCTTTTACATTATGTACAGGTGAATATCCTTTTAAGTATTCAAACATTTCTTTACTCTGCTCAGAAGTCCCATAGTCATATGCCCAACCTGCTCCTGCTGTAAATGTATGGTAACGTAACATATCTAATACTCCAACTGCAGGTAAAGCTACTTTCATTAAATCAGGACGTTGAGTCATAGTAGCACCTACTAATAAACCTCCGTTAGATCCTCCTCTAATAGCTAAGTAATCAGATGAAGTATAGTTTTCTTTGATTAAGTATTCAGCAGCAGCAATAAAATCATCAAATACATTTTGCTTTTTTAATTGCGTACCTGCATCATGCCATTTTTTACCATACTCTCCACCACCACGTAAGTTAGGTACAGCGTATACACCACCTTGTTCCATCCAAACAGCGTTAGCAATACTAAAACTAGGAGTTAAGCTTACATTAAATCCACCATAACCATATAAAATAGTAGGGTTTTTACCATTTAACTCTAATCCTTTTTTATAGGTAATAATCATAGGAACTTTTGTTCCGTCTTTTGAAGTATAAAATACTTGCTTACTTTCATAGTCATCTGCATTGAATGAAATAGCAGGTTTCCAGTATAATTCATAAGTTCCATCTTCTGGATTGAACTTGTATGAAGAACTTGGAGTATTGTAGTTGGTAAAAGAGAAATATAATTCTTTTGCATCTGCTTTTCCTCCAAAACCACCTGCAGAACCTACACCAGGTAATTTTACTTCACGGATTAATTTCCCATCAAAATCATATTGTAATACTTTAGAAACTGCATCTACCATATACTTTGCAAAGAAATATCCAGACCCTGTTGATGGAGATAATACATTTTCAGTTTCAGGAATAAAATCTACCCAGTTTTCTGGCGTTGGGTTTGCAGCATCTACAGTAACAATTTTCTTGTTAGGTGCATTTAAGTTAGTTACTAAGTATAACTTACTTCCTTTACTATCAATAACACCAGTGTCGCTATCAAAATTGTTAATGATAGGTGTTAGTTTGCTATTAGGATCTGTTAAATCCTTAATAAATAACTTGTTTCCTGAAGTTGAGGTTGAAGCAGATACAAATAAGTATTTGTTATCCTCTGTTAAATATCCTCCAACATAACGGTGTTTTTCTTCTGGAGTAGCTCCAAAAATAACTTCATCAGAACTTTGAGGAGTTCCTAATTTGTGGAAATATAATTTATGTTGATCTGTTTTTGCAGATAACTCACTTCCTTTAGGTTTGTCGTAACTAGAATAGTAAAAACCTTCGTTTCCTCTCCAAGCAATTCCAGAGAATTTTACATCAACTAAAGTATCTTCTTTAATTTCTTTGGTTTCTGCATCCATTATAATTACCTTTCTCCAATCACTTCCTCCTTCAGAAATTGAATAGGCTACAGTTTTTCCGTCTTTGGTAAAACTTACCGAGCCTAATGAAGTAGTTCCATCTTCAGCAAACGTATTAGGATCTAAGAAAACCTCTTCTTTACCATCTTTATCCTTTCTATATAAAACATATTGATTTTGTAACCCGTTGTTTTTATAAAAATAAGTATAATCACCTTCTTTAAATGGAGTTCCTACTTTTTCGTAGTTCCATAACTCAGATAAACGATTTTTTAATTGTTCACGATATGGAATTTTGTCTAGGTAATCGAAAGTAACTTCGTTTTCAGCTTTTACCCAAGCTTCAGTTTCAGTACTTCTATCATCTTCTAACCAACGATAGTTATCGGTTACTTTAGTTCCAAAATATTCATCTACAACAGGTTTTTTAGTTGTTTCAGGGTAGTTCACACTAATATTGTTTTTAGGTTGCTTTTCTTCTTTACAAGAAACTAAAATTGTTCCTGCACAAATAATGGGAAGAAGGATTTTTCTCATGATTAAAAAATTGGTTAATTGGATCAAATTTAGAAGAAAAAGGCTCATAGTCATTTATTTTAAGATGATTTTAACAAAAACACCCTTGTAAATCTATTGAAATAAAAACGACTACCTTTACATAATTATAATATAATAAGCATGACTGAAAATTTAAACAAAGAAGCTTTTTTAAAAAAGGTTTTTAACTATGAAGAAAATAAAGAATGGAAGTTTGAAGGAGAATTACCTGTAATAATTGATTTTTATGCCGATTGGTGTGGACCATGTAAAGCACTTGCTCCTGTTTTGGAAGAATTAAGTACAGAGTATGATGGAAAAATTAATATTTATAAAATAGATACGGAAGCAGAACAAGAATTAGCAGCTGCTTTTGGAATAAGAAGTATTCCTTCTATGTTATTTTGTCCTGCTAACGACGATCCTCAAATGGCTCATGGAGCATTACCAAAAAAACAAATTGAACAGATAATTGAAGATGTTTTAAAGGTTACGAAGTAACTCAAAAAAACAAAAAAATAAAGGTTTAAAAAGTGACGCATTTTGTGTCACTTTTTTTATGCTGAAACACAAAATAAGAAACTCAGTGAGTATCACTTATCAAGCGTTTTTTTTAATTTTAAAGTATTGATTTATAAGTTTTTGTAAATACTCAAAAATGTTGTAAATTGAAGAAGAAAAAGTAATTTGTTAAAAACTTCAAGGGATTTGTGAATAAGTATAGCTTTCAGAATTTAGCAAATTTTCCAATCTTTGTTTCTATACTCAGGGAATAAAAATAACACACTAAAAAGAGCTTAAAAAGCATGGCATCGATTGAACCAATTTTACAAGAAAATAAAGACAGATTTGTAATTTTTCCAATTCAACATAATGACTTATGGGAATGGTATAAAAAGCAACAAGCTTGTTTTTGGACTGCTGAAGAAATTGATTTACATTCAGACTTAACAGATTGGAATTCTAAACTAACAGACGATGAGCGTTACTTTATTAAGCATGTTTTAGCATTTTTTGCTGCATCTGATGGGATTGTAAACGAAAACTTAGCAGAAAACTTTGTAAATGAAGTTCAATATTCAGAAGCAAAATTCTTTTATGGTTTCCAAATCATGATGGAAAATATTCATTCTGAAACGTATTCATTATTAATTGATACATATATTAAGGATGAAGAAGAGAAAGACAGATTATTCAAGGCAATTGAAGTTTTTCCAGCAATTAAAAAGAAAGCAGATTGGGCATTAAAATGGATCGAATCTGATTCGTTTGCTGAGCGTTTAATTGCTTTTGCCGCAGTTGAAGGAATTTTCTTCTCAGGATCTTTTTGCTCAATTTTCTGGTTAAAGAAACGTGGATTATTACCAGGATTAACATTCTCAAATGAGTTAATTTCTCGTGATGAGGGTATGCACTGTGATTTTGCTGTACACTTACACAACAATCACTTAGTAAATAAAGTGCCAAAAGAAAGAATAAGAGATATTATTATCTCAGCTTTAGATATTGAAAGAGAGTTTATTACCGAATCTTTACCTGTTAGTTTAATAGGTATGAATGCAACGTTAATGACGCAATATTTAGAGTATGTTACTGATAGACTACTTTTAGAATTCGAATGTGAAAAAGAGTATGGGTCTACCAATCCATTTGATTTTATGGAAATGATTTCATTGGAAGGAAAAACTAACTTCTTTGAAAAAAGAGTATCAGAGTACCAAAAAGCTGGAGTAAAATCTGGTGGTACAGGAAGCATCAGCTTTGATGCAGATTTTTAGGAACCAATAAGCTGCTATTTCCCCTACATGCAGTATTACTCAGCTAGAGCACTTTTTTCAGTGTTTTAGCGTTATAATCGTTTCAAAAGAAACAAACTAGTATTAACATTTTATATGTTGTCATAAACAACTATGTTTTGGCGACGCTATTAACCAAAAAAACAATATCAATATGTATGTAGTAAAAAGAGACGGCAGAAAAGAGCCTGTGATGTTCGATAAAATCACAGCAAGGGTTAGAAAAATGTGTTATGGATTAAACAATATTGTTGATCCAGTAAAAGTAGCAATGCGTGTTATTGAAGGACTGTATGATGGGGTAACTACTTCTGAATTAGATAATTTAGCAGCTGAAATTGCTGCGACAATGACAACTGCGCATCCTGACTATGCGAAATTAGCAGCTAGAATTGCCGTATCTAACTTACATAAGAATACCAAGAAATCGTTTTCGGATACAATGACCGATTTATACGAGTACATTAATCCACGTACTGGAAATAAAGCTCCTTTACTAGCAGATGATGTGTATAAAATTATCATGGATAATGCTGATAAATTAGATTCAACAATTATCTATAGCCGTGACTTTAACTACGATTATTTTGGTTTTAAAACATTAGAGCGTTCTTACTTATTAAAATTAAACGGAAACATTGTTGAACGTCCGCAACAAATGTTAATGCGTGTTGCTATAGGTATCCATAAAGAAGATATTGATGAGGCAATTGCTACATACGAATTAATGAGTAAAAAATATTTTACCCATGCAACACCAACGTTATTTAACTCAGGTACACCAAAACCACAAATGTCATCTTGTTTCTTACTACAAATGCAAGATGATAGTATTGATGGAATTTATGATACTTTAAAACAAACAGCTAAAATTTCACAATCAGCTGGAGGTATTGGGTTATCTATTCACAATATTCGTGCTACTGGAAGTTATATTGCAGGTACTAACGGAACTTCAAATGGAATTGTACCTATGTTACGTGTATTTAACGATACAGCTCGTTATGTAGATCAAGGAGGAGGAAAGCGTAAAGGCTCATTCGCTATGTATTTAGAGCCTTGGCATGCTGATATTTTTGACTTTTTAGATTTGAAGAAAAATCATGGTAAAGAAGAAATGCGTGCGCGTGATTTGTTCTATGCTATGTGGATTTCAGATTTATTCATGAAGCGTGTACAAGAAGATGCTGATTGGACATTAATGTGTCCACACGAATGTCCTCATTTATACGATACCTATGGTGAAGAGTTTGAGCGTTTATATACAAGTTACGAAGCTGCTGGAAAAGGAAGAAAAACTATTAAAGCACGTGATTTATGGGAGAAAATCTTAGAATCACAAATTGAAACAGGTACTCCGTACATGTTATATAAAGATGCAGCAAACCGTAAGTCAAATCAAAAGAATTTAGGAACAATCCGTTCTTCAAACTTGTGTACAGAGATTATGGAGTATACTGCAGATGATGAAGTAGCAGTATGTAACTTAGCCTCTATTGCAATACCAATGTTTGTTGCTGAAGATGAAAACAGTAATAAGTTCTTTGATCACAAAAAGTTATTTAAAGTAACTAAAAAGGTTATCAGAAATTTAGATACGGTAATTGATCGTAATTATTATCCAGTAAAAGAAGCAGAAAACTCAAACTTCCGTCATCGTCCGGTAGGATTAGGAATTCAAGGGTTAGCAGACGCTTTTATCATGTTACGTTTACCATTTACTTCAGAAGAAGCAAAGAAATTAAATCAAGAAATTTTTGAAACTTTATATTTTGCTGCTGTAACCTCATCAATGGAAGTAGCTAAAACTAAAGGAGCTTATTCAACTTACAAAGGATCTCCAATGTCACAAGGAGAGTTCCAACACAATATGTGGGGAATTAAAGATGAAGAATTAAGTGGTCGTTGGGATTGGGCTAAGTTACGTAAAGATGTAAAAAAACATGGAGTTCGTAACTCGTTATTAGTAGCGCCAATGCCTACAGCATCTACTTCTCAAATCTTAGGAAACAACGAAGCGTTTGAACCATACACTTCTAATATTTACACACGTAGAGTATTATCAGGAGAGTTTATTGTAGTAAATAAGCACTTATTAGAAGATTTAGTAGAATTAGGTTTATGGGATAACAATATGAAAGAGGATATTATGCGTGCAAATGGATCTATCCAACATATTGACATAATTCCTCAAGAACTAAAAGATTTATACAAAACAGTTTGGGAAATGAGTATGAAAGATATTATCGATATGGCACGCCATAGAGGATACTTTATTGATCAATCTCAATCGTTAAACTTATTTATGAAAGACCCTGACTATGCGAAGTTAACTTCTATGCATTTTTATGCTTGGAAATCTGGATTAAAGACAGGAATGTATTATTTACGTACAAAATCTGCTGTAAATGCGAAGCAGTTTACGTTAAATGTAGAAAAGAAAGAAGAAGATAAGCCAATGAGCCCAGAAGAATTTAAGGCGATGGTTGAAGCTTCTAAAGAAGCAGGTCCAGATGATTGTTTAATGTGTGGGTCTTAATTAGAATTAAATTAAAAGTGATAAAGAGAAGTCGAAAGGCTTCTCTTTTTTAGTATTTTCGAAAAAATTTTTTACTCATAATGATGAACTGGGAACAACTCCTTTCTTTAAAGCGTTTTGGTGATACTCAAAAACGTGAGCGAGCAAAACAAGACGAAACTCGTTTGGGTTTTGAGGTAGATTTTGATAGAATTATATTTTCATCGGCTTTTCGTAGTCTACAAGACAAAACACAGGTAATTCCATTATCAAAAACTGATTTTGTCCATACACGTTTAACGCATAGTTTAGAAGTATCAGTTGTAGGGCGTACGTTGGGACGAAGAGTAGGTAAAGAGCTGTTAGAGCGTCATCCACACTTAAAAGAATTAGGGTATACTTTTAATGATTTTGGTGCCATTGTAGCTGCAGCATCGGTAATGCATGATATAGGAAACCCCCCGTTCGGACATTCAGGAGAAAAAGCCATTGGAGAATACTTTAAAACAGGAAAAGGGCTTCAGTATAAAGATCAATTAACTGATTCGGAATATCAAGATTTAATAGATTTTGAAGGAAATGCCAACGGATTTAAAATTCTTACAGAAAACAGAGAAGGAGTTCAAGGTGGTTTACGTTTGTCGTATGCGACTCTAGGAGCTTTTTTAAAGTACCCTAAAGAGAGTTTACCAAAGAAACCAACCAGTCATATAGTAGATAAGAAATACGGCTTTTTTCAGTCAGAAAAAGATGCTTTTTTAGATGTAGCTCAAGATTTAGGATTATTAAAAAAGGAATCTGAAGGAGTTTCTTATTACCGACATCCATTAGCGTATTTAGTAGAAGCAGCAGATGATATTTGTTATACAATTATCGATTTTGAAGATGGAATCAATCTAGGTTTAATCGAAGAAGATTATGCTTTAGAGTATATGATTATGTTGGTAAAAGATGCTATTGATAGCAAAAAATACCATTCATTACAACACACTAAAGATCGGGTAAGTTATTTACGAGCTTTAGCCATAGGAGTATTAATTAATGAAGCAGTGACTATCTTTTTAGATAATGAAGAAGCCATTTTAAATGGAACATTTGATAAAGGATTGTTAGATAAGTGTAAATATGAAGCTCAGATTAATGATATTATTAAAATAAGCGTTGATAAAATTTACAGAAGTAAAGAAGTTGTTGAAAAAGAAGTAGCAGGATATAAAATTATTGCAGATTTATTAGATGTTTTTGTAACAGCTTTAAATAATAAATTTGATAGTAGACAATCTAATTATGATAAGTTAGTATTGAACTTAATTCCACAAGAGTATCAACAAGAAAAAGAAAGCCTATACGATAGAATTATGCAAATCTCTAGCTACGTCGCAGGTTTATCTGATGGGTATGCTATTCGTTTACACAGAAAAATAATGGGGAATATTAGTTAGTTATGAACTTCATAAAATAAAAAAGAGATGTTATTTAGCATCTCTTTTTTATTTTATATAATTATTTTTTTAGTTGTTTCTCAGCAATTTTTTCAAGCTCATCATACCAATTTTGTCCAAATTTTCTAATTAAAGCTTGTTTTACAAATTTGTATACAGGAACACTCAACTCTTTTCCTAAAGAGCAAGCATCGTCACAAATTTCCCATTTGTGGTAGTTTACAGCTGCAAACTCACTATAATCTTTTACACGAACAGGGTACAAATGACAAGAAACAGGCTTTTTCCAATCCACAATACCTTGGTTATATGCTTCTTCAATGGCACATAGGGCAGTGCCCTTATCATCAAAAATAACATAGGCACAATCAGCATCATTAATTAAGGGAGTTTCTAGTTCACCAAAATCACTAGTAACCCAAGTACCTTGCTTTTCAATAGCTTCAATTCCTTCTTTTCGTAAAAACGGTTTTATCTTAGGGTAAATTTCCTCTAAAATTGTTGTTTCCTCTTTTTCAAGGGGTGCACCTGCATCACCATCTATACAACAAGCTCCTTTGCATGCAGATAAGTTACAGACAAACTCTTTTTCTATAAGGTCTTCTGAAACTATTGTTTTTCCTAATTGAAACATAATTTGTGTTTAAAATTGGAAGTTTGTATTAACTTCCCGTAAATTTAAATGCAAAAATACTAGATTGTAACATTACTTATATAATTTTGCACGCGAAAATATATCAACTATGGACTTTAACTTCAAAGAAATTTTTACTGCCTTTATGGTATTGTTTGCGGTAATTGATATTGTTGGAAACATTCCTATCATTATTGATTTACGTAAAAAAGTAGGACACATTCAATCAGAAAAAGCTTCTGTAATAGCAGGATTTATTATGATTCTGTTTTTATTCTTAGGACAGCGACTATTAAATTTAATAGGTATAGATGTACACTCATTTGCAGTAGCAGGTGCATTTATTTTATTTTTTCTAGCATTAGAAATGATATTAGGAATTACTCTTTATAAAGAAGATGATGAAGAAGCATTAAGTGCAACGGTTTTTCCGTTAGCATTTCCATTAATTGCAGGCCCTGGTAGTTTAACAACATTACTTTCATTACGAGCAGAATTTAATCTTGAAAATATTATTGTAGCTGTTTTATTAAATGTAATTGTAATTTATATTGTGTTAAAAACATCTAGTAAGATTGAAAAAGTAATTGGGCCAAACGGAATTAAAATTATTAGAAAAATATTTGGTGTAATTTTATTAGCTATAGCAGTTAAATTATTTGCAGCTAATTTTAAAATGTTGATAGCGTAATATGATTTTTGATGTACTCATTGTAGGAGGTGGAGTATCAGGAATGCAATGTGCCTTAGTTTTAGGTTCTGCACTTACTAAAGAATATGCCAAGGGTAAAAAAGTAGGTATTATAATGCATCAGCGTTCTTCTCACTTGCAAGATGCGCTTTTTAACAATGTCCTTGGGTTAGTTCCTGGAACTTTAGGAAAAGATATTTTAGAGGAGGGTAGAGGTCAGTTAGAAGAATTATACCCTGAAGTATCTCAAATTGAGAATGAAAAAGTAATAGCTGTTTTTGAAGAGGAAAATAAGTACAAAGTTGTTACAAACAAAAAAGAATATTACAGTAATAATGTAGTTATTGCACTCAATTACTCTAAGCCTTTTGATATAGCAGGATTAGAACAATATGTAGAACGTCATATTCGTGCAAATGCAATAAAGGACAGAATACAACTACGTAATTTTAATCATCTAATTAAAGAAGGGCTATATGTCTGTGGAACTTTAGCAGGTTGGAGAAGTCAGTTTGCAATAGCAGCCGGTAGTGGAGCAAGTGTAGCGACAGATATTTTAACTCTATGGAATGATAATGTGCCTACCAAAGTACATGATAAACATAAAAAAGATTAATTATTTAATATAAATCATGAAGAAATTAATAGGAGTAATAGCAATGTTAGCATTGTTTATTAACTGTGGGGGAAGTGACAGTGAAGTTGTACCACCAAAAGAAGATAAGGTTATTGCTCTAAATGACTCTTACGATGTAACAGAAGATACAGCTTCTGAATTAAACTTCTTATCAAATGATACGTATACGCAAGGAAGTGTAGAAGTGTCTTTTCCTTCAACTTCTAAGGAAAATGGTGTAATAACTCAAGCCAACAATAAAATCACCTATACACCAGCTAAAAGTTTCGTAGGAGTAGATTCTTTTACTTATACAATATGTAGTACAAAAGAAGAAGATAAATGTGCAACAGCAACAGTAAGTATAACTGTTGTAGATCAAGGGAATCCAGAAGCAAAAGATGATGCTTATACTACACAAAAAAACACAGAAATTACGATTAGTAATTTCTTAGAAAATGACAGTCTAATTGATGATGCGCAATTAGATGCTATTAACAGTTCTAATGCAAAAGGATCAGTTACCTTAAATAGTAATGGAACAATAACATATATACCACAAGCTGATTTTGTAGGTAATGACACGTTTACGTATACAATTTGTGATGATGATGCTACAAAAAGTTGTTCTGCAGCCACTATAACCATTAAGGTAGAAGAGCCTTCTAATAATGCAGGGAGTTTTAATATACCTTCTGAATTAGCTGAATATTATAAAAATACCGATTTCAAATTGACGGGTAATGCCTTAAAAGAAGAATTAGCTACAACGATAATAAGCACAAATACTACCAACTTATCATATACTCCTGGTGTATGGGACGTATTAAAACAATCTGATTTAGATCCTACAGACAATACTAAGGTGGTTTTAATTTATGGTTATGACGATACAGATGGTAATTATGTAACAGATAGAACTCGTAGTAAAGACGCAAATGGCGGAAATACAGGAGACTGGAATAGAGAGCATGTGTTTCCAAAATCACTAGGAACGCCTGATTTAGGTACATCTGGTCCAGGAGCAGATGCACATCATTTAAGACCATCAGATGTGAGTTTTAACTCTCAAAGAGGAAATAAACTATTTGCTACTGGTTCTGGAAATGCAGGAGATGTTTCTGGAAACTGGTATCCAGGTGATGAATGGAAAGGTGATGTAGCACGTATGATGATGTATATGTACTTACGTTATGGTAGTCAATGTTTACCAAAAAATGTAGCTGTAGGATCTGTTGTAGCGTCAGATAGTAATATGGTTGATTTGTTATTAGAGTGGAATGCTCAAGATCCTGTTTCAGATTTAGAAATACAACGAAACAATATTGTTGCTAATGAACAAGGAAATAGAAACCCATTTATTGATAACCCTTACCTAGCTACAGTAATTTGGAGTGGTAATGAAGCTGAAAATACTTGGAAATAAAGTATAAGTAAAATTAAAGAAGCAAAAGCCTGAGTATATGCTCAGGCTTTTTTGAATTAATAATAGATAGTCCCCCACAGATTATCATATTGTAATCATTAGCGACAAATGTATCTTCTTTTTATTCTTTTAAATTATAAAAAGGCATGAGTGTGTAAATATCAAGCATAAAAAAACCGAAGCGTTAGCTTCGGTTTTTTCTATATAAGTAAGGTTGTGTTTTATCCTTTAAAACTAGCTTTTAAGAACTCAGAGTTCATACGAGCAATGTTTTCTAAAGAAATTCCTTTAGGACATTCAATTTCACAAGCTCCAGTGTTTGTACAGTTACCAAAACCTTCTAAATCCATTTGAGCAACCATGTTTTTAACACGCTCAGTAGCCTCTACTTGACCTTGAGGTAGTAAAGCATACTGAGATACTTTAGCTCCCACAAATAACATTGCAGAAGAGTTTTTACATGTAGCTACACAAGCACCACAACCAATACAAGTTGCAGCATCCATAGCTTTATCAGCATTTTCTTTAGGAACTAAGATAGCATTTGCATCTGTGGTGTTTCCTGACGTGTTTACTGAAATATAACCACCTGCTTGTTGAATTCTTTCAAAAGAACCTCTATCAACTACTAAATCTTTAATTACTGGAAAAGCAGCAGCTCTAAATGGCTCAATTGTAATAGTGTCGCCATCTTTAAACATACGCATGTGTAACTGACAAGTAGTTACTCCACGGTCAGGGCCATGTGCTTCACCGTTAATGTACATAGAACACATACCGCAAATTCCTTCACGACAGTCGTGATCGAATGCTACAGGCTCTTCACCAGTGTTTACTAATTGTTCATTTAATACGTCCATCATTTCTAAGAAAGACATATGCTCAGAAATATCGGTCACCTTATATTCGACCATTTTTCCTTTATCACTTGCGTTTTTTTGACGCCAAATTTTAAGTGTTAAATTCATAATTCTCTCTTATTTGTATGAACGTTGTTTTAATTCAATATCGTTAAACTCTAATTCTTCTTTGTGTAAAACAGCATCAGCTGGTTCACCTTTATATTCCCAAGCAGCAACGTAAGCAAAATTAGCATCATCACGTTTTGCTTCTCCTTTTTGAGGCCCGTCTAATTCAACAGACTCTTCTCTAAAGTGACCTCCACAAGATTCTGTTCTGTTTAAGGCATCTTTAGCGAATAATTCTCCAAGCTCTAAAAAATCAGCAACTCTTCCTGCTTTTTCTAATTCTGGGTTCATTTCATTCGCATCTCCTGGAACAGTTACGTTTTTCCAGAAGTCTTCGCGTAACGCTTTAATTTCAGCCATAGCTTCTTTTAAACCTTGTTCGTTACGTGCCATTCCACATTTTTCCCACATGATTTTTCCTAATTTCTTGTGGTAATAATCTACAGAATGTTCTCCTTTATTGTTAATGAAGAAATTGATACGATCTTTAACTGCTTTCTCAGCTTCTTCAAATTCTTTAGTTTCAGTTGAAATTTTACCTGTACGGATATCATTAGATAAGTAATTACCGATTGTATAAGGTAATACGAAATATCCGTCAGCTAAACCTTGCATTAATGCAGAAGCTCCTAAACGGTTAGCACCGTGATCAGAGAAGTTTGCTTCACCAATAGCATAACAACCATCAATGGTAGTCATTAAGTTATAATCTACCCAAATTCCACCCATTGTATAGTGAGTTGCAGGATAAATCATCATTGGTGTTTTATACGGATTGTCATCAACAATCTTCTCATACATTTGGAATAAGTTCCCGTATTTAGCCTCTACTACTTTTTCACCTTCCTCAATAATTTTTTCTTGAGTAGGGTTTTTAATTCCGTGTAATTTACACTGCTCTTTACCGTAACGTTCAATCGCCGATTTAAAATCTAAGTAAACAGCCTCTCCTGTAGCGTTTACACCATAACCAGCATCACAACGCTCTTTTGCAGCACGAGAAGCTACATCACGAGGTACTAAGTTACCAAATGCAGGATATCTTCTTTCTAAGTAATAATCTCTATCTTGTTCAGCAATTTGAGTTGGTTTTAATTTTCCTTCTCTAATTGCTAATACATCTTCCATTTTCTTAGGAACCCAAATACGACCATCATTACGTAACGATTCTGACATTAAGGTTAATTTAGACTGGTAGTCACCTGAACGAGGAATACAAGTTGGGTGAATTTGCGTGTAACAAGGGTTTGCAAAGAATGCTCCTTTTTTGTGAACTTTCCAAGCTGCTGTTGCATTAGACCCCATTGCGTTGGTTGATAAGAAATACACATTTCCGTATCCACCAGAAGCAATTACTACTGCGTGTGCAGAGTGACGCTCAATTTCACCAGTAACTAAGTTACGAGCAATAATACCACGAGCCTTTCCATCAACAATTACCAAGTCTAACATTTCATGACGATTGAACATTTCAATCTTACCACGAGCAATTTGACGGTTCATTGCTGAATAAGCTCCTAATAATAACTGCTGACCAGTTTGGCCTTTCGCATAGAAAGTACGAGATACTAATACCCCACCAAACGAACGGTTATCTAATTGTCCACCATAATCACGAGCAAAAGGAACTCCTTGTGCCACACATTGATCGATGATGTTTGCAGAAACCTCAGCTAAACGGTAAACGTTTGCTTCACGAGAACGGTAATCTCCACCTTTTACTGTATCGTAAAATAAACGGTAAAAAGAGTCACCATCTCCTTGATAGTTTTTTGCAGCGTTAATACCACCTTGTGCTGCAATAGAGTGTGCACGACGAGGTGAATCTTGGTAAGCAAAAGCTTTAACGTTATATCCTAATTCTGCTAAAGTTGCAGAAGCAGAACCACCCGCTAAACCAGTACCTACTACAATAACGTCAATTAAACGCTTGTTAGCAGGGTTTACCAAGTCAATTTTATCTTTATAAGTTGTCCATTTATCTTTTAATGGACCTTTTGGAATTTTTGAATCTAAAGTTGCCATACTTGTTGCGTATTAGTGATTGAAATGATGAAATAATGCAATAATTACGAATCCTAACGGAATTAAGATTGCGTAAAGCTTACCAAAAGTTTTCAATCCTTTAGTATATTTATTATTTGCTCCCACAGATTGGAAAGCAGAATTAAATCCGTGTAATAAGTGTAAAGCTAAGAATACAAAAGCAATTACATAAGCACCAACTCTAATAGGGCTTAAGAATTTGTGTTGTAATTCATGGAAGTACCTAAACTCACCATTGTGTAAACCACTCCAATCACCTTGAATAAATTTGGTGTTGATTTCAGGAAACCAAAAATCGATAAAGTGTAATACAATAAATGCTAAAATAGCAGCTCCACTGTAAATCATGTTTCTACTCATCCAAGTAGAATTTGCAGCTCCGTTATTTTTAGCATAGCTAACTTTACGTGCACTTTTGTTTTTAATTTCTAAGATGAATCCCATTACAAAGTGAAACACTACACCAATAATTAAAATTGGTTGCATTACATATTGAATTAACGGATTCGTCCCCATAAAGTGCGACAATTTGTTAAATGTTGCTCCGTTATCTGGAAAAATCGAAGTAATGTTAATTGCAAAATGTTGTAATAAGAAAAACATCAGGAAGAATGCCGAAAGTGCCATGGCAAACTTTCTTCCGATAGAAGATTTTAGTAATCCGCTCATTATTTTGTTTGTTGATTAAATAATAGCACAAATTTAAGAGGATGACAGTACTTGAACAAACTTTACGAATTGTTTTCTTAAATATTTAGAATGGGTTTAAATAATAGTTTTAAAAAACTGTTTTTCTTAATGTTTATGAGGGTATGAATGGAGGTGAGTCAATGTTTTTGTTTGTAGATGCTTTTAAAAACCGTATTTTCTAAACGTTAAATTAACTCTTGGGTTTAAATATTTAGGGTTTTCGGGTAGGCTATGTTCATAGTATTCTTGACAGCGTTCTTCCATAACCAACAAACTTCCGTGCTTTAAAAGTATTTTGTTTTCAACCATCGTTTTGTTTTCTCGGATATAAAATAAACGTTCTTCACCTAAACTAATTGAAGGAATAATATCAGTGTTTCCAAAAGCCATTTTATCTGAGTGATAATCAATACCAGAGTTTCCATCAGGATAATAAATACAAACACAAGTTTTAAATTCTTGTCCAGTAAGTTCTTCAATCTGTTTTTTTATTGGAAACATATATTTTGGCCATTCCATAATGTTTCCCCAATCTGATTTTGGAAAAACATTTTTCCTTATCAAATCAGAGTCAACAAACATTAATTTACCAAAGTTATATTTAATTACATCACCAGAAGGAAGTTTCATTTCCATCATATTAGTGAGTTCAGAGAGGATTGTTAATTGCTTAAATAACTCTGTAGCATCTTTTTTAGTTAAAAAATTAGGGCTGTAACTGATAACATTGTTAATATTAGTTGACATTTTATATTGTTAGTTGATGGTTAAGTTCAGTATTGATGCCAATTCTTCAGGTTTTTCAAGAGGAACTATATGACCACAATTCTGAATCATTATATATGTTCCTTTTTCAGTTTTATTGGTAAACTCTTTTAGTTTTTTTGGGTTGATAAGCGCATCATTTTCGGCAGCAAGAAAAAGGATAGGTATGTTTAAATTTAAAACTTTTTGTGAAATATTTAATCTAGTTGAAGTTGCTTTTAATTGACGGAGTAGTACATCTTTTCCTAAATCAGCATCCATTTTTTTAATAACAGAAATAATTTCGGAATTACTGTGATTATCTGGATGTAGAAATTGTTGAATTCTTGCTTGAGAGATTCCTTTGTAGGTGTGTTTTTCTAAAAAGTCAATAGTGCTTTTTCTCAGTTGAATTTCTGAATCACTCAATCCATCAGTGTTGGCAGCAACTACAACTAACTTTTTTACTTTTTCAGGATAATGAACACTAAAGTTCATGGCGGAAAATCCACCTAAAGAAAACCCAATAATTGTAGCAGGTTCTTCAATGTGATTCAGTATAATTTGATTAATTTCCTCAAAAGAATTAGCAGGAGTAATATCGATATAAATTGGAAGGATGTTTTTTAGTTTAGGAAAAACATATTGCCACAAATCTATTGTGCACATTGTACCTGAAATTACATATACTTTTTGCATTTACCTTTTGTAATTAGAATTAACCAAACATTTGTTGTTTTTCCATTTTCCGACTAGTGATTTTTTAGGAATCACCTCATCATTACAGGTTAAAAAGGTGCCTTTTTTATCTTTTTTTATAACCTTTAACTTTCCTTGGAGTATAGCATTGATTACTCTATATATTAATCCTTTTTTCGGAAGATTATCGTCTTTTCTAGAAAGTGTTAAGCCAATTTCGTTGTTAAATAAATCCATTTCAGAAGAAATTTGATCAGGAATAACACCATCTTCTAACTTTCTGTCTTTGTATGTTTTGTAGTTGTCTTTTTCGTGAGCCTTACCAAGTGAACGGGCTGCGTTTTCTCCAATTTCTTGTTGTAATAAAGCCATCCAAAAAGCATGACGAAATGCATCTACTTGTCCGCCTGCATGATCCCTGTCTAGTAGGGGAGAAACTCTTAGAGAGTCACTTACTCTTGATGCTTCACGTGAAACAATAAAAGCTTTTTTAGCTTTAAAAGGGTGGAGTAGTACCCATGTTTTTTGAGCTCTTTGTAGTTTTTTAAATTGATGCCAGTTGGATTGGGCGTTGGTTACAAGATTAAAAATCATGAAAACTATGATAAATACTTTTTGCATTAAAATATTTTTTTAAATCAAAGATACATTGGTTTTGTCAGCTCTTCCTGTTTTTTTCGACAAACGATAAAACTATGTAAAAATGGCGGTACAAGATATTCAAAACTATTCCTATCAAAATATTTTTTCGTTACAAACAGTTCAGTTTGAAGAATTATGTGTGGTAAACTCACCACAGCAAATAGATCAATACAAAGTATTTTGGATAAAAGAAGGAACAGGTAGGTATAACATCGATTTTAAAAGTTATTCTTTTGAAGATGGAGTATTGTTTTTTTTATCACCAGGACAAGTGTTTTCAGTAGAATCAGAAAAAATTAAAGAAGCTTATCAACTTAGTTTTACTAGAGATTTTTACTGTATTCAAACGCACGATGCTGAGGTATCGTGTAATGGAGTATTGTTTAATAATATATATGAAACACCTTTTGTAGTACCTTCAGGAAAAGAAGTCTCAAAATTAGATTTTATTCTTCAAAATTTAATAGAGGAGTTTGAGTTAGAAGAAACAGCCCAATACGATATGTTACAATCGCTTTTAAAACAATTTATTGTATATTCTGTACGGATAAAAAAAGAAAAAGATGTTGTAAAGGAGAGTGTAGAAACCAAGCTTTTTAAAGATTTTAGTTTATTGGTAGAACAAAATTTTAAAAAGATACACCGAGTTACAGAATATGCCTATCGGTTAGGTTTATCACCAAAATCACTAACAAAACACCTTCAAAAAATAGGAACAGAAACACCAAGCGACTTTATAAAAAATAGAATTATAACCGAAGCAAAAAGGTTGTTGTTATATACAGATGATTCTATTAAAGAAGTTGCTTTTGATTTAGGATTCAATGACCCTGCGTACTTTTCTCGATTTTTTACAAAATCTACTGGGCAATCGCCAAAACAATTTAAAAGAAGCTATAGCTTATAAAAGAAAAAACCACGCAACGCGTGGTAAACTACACAACTAATAAAGTTTTTTGTTACACTAATACAAACAACCTTTTTTCGACGAGATAAAAGTACTACAGTAAACATGTTAATACGTTACCTGTACTTTATGAAACCGTGAATAAAAAGCTAGCTTTTTGTAAGAAAACTGTTAGCAAAACAGTATGTCCAAGTTTTAAGAACCTTTGTCCATTTTTTAAGGTCTATTCCTGTCGCACCTTTGTACCAGAATTCAAAAACAAGGAATTATGAGAACAGAAATTAACCAATGCCCAAATTGTTGGGGATATCAAGAATACGACGAGCAGTTTCCAGAAAGAGAATTATGTAACTGCGAAAAAATAAACTAAAAAGACAACATTAAAATTATGAGTACAAGAATTGAAACTTTAGATCCAGAAACCACAACAGGAAAATCAAAAGAATTGTTTGATGCAGTTCAAAATAAGTTAGGATTTATTCCAAACCTAATTAAAGTAATGGGGAATTCACCAGCACTTTTACAAAGTTATTTAAGCTTAGGAGAATTAAACGGAAGTGGAAACTTTTCAAACAAGTTTAGAGAGCAATTAGCTTTAGTTATTGCAGAAGAAAATGAATGTAACTATTGTTTATCTGCACACACAGCCATAGGAAAAAATAATGGTTTATCAGAAGAAGAAATTGAACAAAATAGACAAGCTGAGGCTTCTGATGCAAAAACCAAAGCAGGTTTAAAATTTGCACAAAGTGTTACAAAAAACAAAGGAAATGTGAGTTCAGCAGAAATAGCTGAGGTAAAAGCAGCAGGATATAATGACGGAGATATTTTAGAAATCGTTTTAAATGTTGTTGCAAATACCTTAACAAATTATGTAAACCATATTGCAGAAACCGAAGTTGATTTTCCAAAAGTAGAAGCAGGAAAATTTAAACAAAACGCATAAAAAACGAATAGCTCTTGTAGCTTTATTAACAGAGTGTAGTTATGGGGTTTTGGTTGCAAAGCTATTCGTCTTAAAAAAAGTAAAACCATAAAAATCAATAAAAATGAAAAAAGTAGTAGCTATTTTAGTATTATTAGTAGGATTTGCATTTACAGCAAATGCACAAAAAGCAAAAACCATTTCTTTAGAACAAACAAAAGGAAAGTTTACCCAACAGTCTTTAACACTTTCTGAAGGAACTTATGTTTTTGAAATTTCTAATAAAAATGTTGGACATGATGTAGGTTTTGTATTAGCGCCAAAGGGAAAAACAGATGAAAAGCATCATATAAAAAATGCATACGTAACATCTTTGGTAAAAAACAATAGTAAGTCAAGCTCTAAAAAAGTAACCTTAACAAAAGGAGAGTACGTTTACTTTTGCCCGTTGAATCCAACACCTCAATACACTTTAACGGTGAAGTAATAATTAAAATTTGATTAATAATTTTAAAGAGCCCTTATTTAGGGCTCTTTTGTGTTTTTAATAAAAAAAGATTTTATTTATTCAACACGTGAAAACATGCTTCCTAGTCCGTCGTAATTATTATCGGAAATCTCTAAGACGTTAGGTTTTGTAACTCTAATGATTCCTGACAGTATAATTCCAGAAATTTGTTGGTCACCAGATAGTTGTATGAATCTTTCTTCTTTATTTGAATAAATAGCTTTTTTCATTGTTAGAGTATAGGTACCTTTTAAAGTTTCTTTACCATCTTCAAAAATTGAAAACTGATAGTTTTTTTCTAAGGTAAGTTGTACTTTTTTACCAAGTGACTCAGGGGTTTTATGAATGTGGTTTCCAAAACCACCATCGGTATTGGTCCAATTCCAAGTTCCGACCAAATCGGAATTATCAAATTTGTTTATTTGGCTAGAAGCACATGAAATAAGTGCGAAAGCGAATATGTAAAGTAGGTTTTTCATCGTGAAGGGTTTTTGTTTATTTTTTGTTCTCTTCCAATTAGGAAATATAAAACATTACCAAAAAAGTTAGCTAATAAAACAACGAGAATCCAAACAATTTTATTGTTTCCTTTAAACTCACTTTTTAAAATATCAACAAGAGCAATAATTGTTGGAATAATTTCAATTAAAATAATTAAGATTAAAATTAGTTGCCATACTCCAATCATTTCTAAATAAGTCATCATCACAACAATTTTTAAACACTTAAAATAGTAAAAAACAAGAAAAACAAAAACGCCATTAAAATTTCCAAAAAAAGGAGTTTTAATGACGTTTTAAAAGTATGGGAAATGATACTATTTATTCATAATATCTTCTATTTCGTCAGCTTCAATAGGTATGTTACGCATTAAGTTGAATGGCTCACCTGTTTCTTGAACAACAACATCATCCTCTAAACGAATACCAAAACCTTCATCAGGAATATAAATACCAGGTTCAACTGTAAATACTTGGTTTGCTTGCATTGGCTCATGTAACAATCCGTAGTCATGCGTATCTAGCCCCATGTGGTGAGAAGTACCGTGCATAAAATACTTTTTATATGCTGGCCAGTTAGGATCTTCGTTTTGAACATCTGCTTTGTCTAATAACCCTAAACCTAATAATTCCGAAGTCATTAATTTACCAACTTCAACATGATACTCAGCCCAAAGAGTTCCTGGAACTAACATTTTTGTCGCGTCATTTTTTACACGATTTACAGCATTATATACCTCTTTTTGTCTGTCTGTAAAACGTCCAGAAACAGGAATTGTACGAGACATATCTGATGAATAGTTAGCGTACTCAGCACCAACATCCATTAGAATTAAATCACCAGCCTTACATTGTTGGTTATTTTCAATGTAGTGTAACACGTTTGCATTGTTACCTGAAGCAATAATAGGTGTGTAAGCGAATTTCTTAGATCGATTTCTGATAAATTCGTGAATGTATTCTGCTTCAATTTCATACTCCCAAACACCTGGTTTTACGAAATCTAATACGCGTCTAAAACCTTTTTCAGTAATATCACAAGCCTTTTGAATTAAATCAATTTCAATTTGATCTTTTACTGAACGTAAACGTTGTAAAATAGGGTTACTTTTTGCAACTGAATGTGCAGGATATTTGTTTAATAACCATTTAGTAAAACGAGCTTCACGAGTTTCAGTTTCAACATTTGCACGATAGTGCTCGTTGGTATTAATATAAACGGTATCAGCTAAAGCCATCATTTCAGCTAATACTTTTTCTAAATCTTGTAACCAGTGTACGTTTTTAATCCCGCTAGTTTCTAAAGCCTTTTCTTTGGTTAGTTTTTCACCTTCCCAAACAGCAATATGCTCATTAGTTTCACGTAAAAATAGTACTTCACGTAAATTTTCTTTCGGACAATCAGGGAATAAAATTAAGATACTCTCTTCTTGATCAACACCACTTAAAAAGAAAATATCACGGTGTTGTTCAAAAGGTAAAGTGCTATCGGCACTTACAGGATAAATATCGTTTGAGTTAAAAACAGCTAAACTATTATGCTTCATTTGAGCCATAAAGTTTTTGCGATTTTTTATAAATAATTGACTGTTTATTGCGTCGTACTTCATAATGATTCAATTAAATTGATAAGATTCCCTCAAAAATACGGAAAGAAACTGTGCAAATATTAGCCATTTGGCGCTAATTTATATTTTTTCGAATTCTACTCATATGTCGAGTAGAGATTCCTAAAAATGAAGCTAAATAATGTAGTGGGACTTCTTGAAGTAATTTTGGTTCATTTACGAGTAGCTTTTTATAACGTTTTTCAGGAGTTAAGGTCAACAAATCAATACGGTAATCGTCAATTAAAAAAATTTGATTTTCTATAAAGTTGTAATAAAATTGATGAAAAGCCTTGTTGTTTTTCATTAGGTGTTTAAAATCATTAATTTTTAACCCCCAAAGTTTACAGGAGCTTAATGCTTTTATATTTTTAGGGGAAGGAGTTTGTTGCAAAAAACTCTTTAAGGATGAGGCGAATCCGTTTCTTAAAGCTAAATAGGTGGTTTTTTCTTGTCCAGAAACGGTAACAGCGTATTGTAAGATACCACTCTCTACAAAACAGAAATACCGACAAGCTTCTCCTTTTTTTACTAGAAATTCATTTTTTGATAAGGAAAACTCTTTAAAACAGTCAATAATTTCTGGAATTAAGGTGTTTAAGTTTTCATCATTTATGATGTTTTGTATGCGCTGTGTAATAGCTTTTTTAGAAGCGTCCATTTATGGAAATAAATTTTAGCTTAAAAGTATAAAAAAAGGATGCTTTTTACAGCATCCTTTGAAATAATTTATGTTAGGTGAGTTATTCTAACTCAACTGTTCCCATATCTGTATTTTCTCCTAATACTACAGTAACTTCTTCAACTGTTTTAGCAGTTAATCCAGAAGCTTCATCAGGATTAAAAGTTACGCTATAAGTACCAGCAGGTACTCCGTGTAACATAAATTTACCTTCTTCATTTGTTAAAGCAGTGATAGGTTCTTCGGTACCAGAAACAGCACTAACCTCTACTTGGTATTCAAAAGGATTTACCATTCCAGAAATAGCTCCAGAAGCAGCTTCAGTAGTTACTCTAATAGTTGGCTTTAAGCTGTAGTCACCAGTACCTTCAACTACGATTGACTTATCAACCATAAAATCTAAGATAAACGTGTACTTTACACCACCTACTAAATCTTGGTGTACGTTTAATTTTAATCCTGATTGTTGAGCGCTAGGGGTTGCTAAAGGAAAAGTTTCTCCATTTACAACAATAGAATTGTTATCACCTAAAACTAAGCGAATTTGACCAATTTTACCAGCAGGTATTTCAGTATCCACTAATAAAGCGTCAATACCACCTGTTAACTCAAGTAAGTTGTATACTTGTGGAGCAACGTTTCCAAGGCTTTGCCAACCATTTTCTTCGTCTCCAGAGTTAATCATAACATCCTGTACGTCGATGTTTACTTCATCGTAATCTCCAGGAGCATCTACCAAGCGTACTGCTACTTTAGACATTTGTGGGGTGTCGTCACTAGAACAGCTAATAAAAGCGGTAAAGAAAGTTGCTAATGCAACTAGTAATAAAACATGTTTTTTCATAATTATTGGTTTTTGTAATACACAGTAATTATAACAAGATTTATACCAAAATATTGCTTTGTTTAATTAGTAAGATTCTCAAATAACTGATAAAGAGCAAGATAGATTTGTTATTGAGGTGTTTTATTATTATTCCTTCTATTACGGTTGTTTCGCTTTCTAGGAGTATGTTTTTTTGAGTTTTCTGCTGAGGTTTTTTTTGTTTTTTTCTTTGGATCAGAAGAGGCTTTAAACGGCTTTTTAGCTGGTTTATTTCTAGGTTGCTGCTTTGGTCGTTCAGTTTTAATTTCATCTTTTATGGTAGATAAATCAAACCCTTCTAACTGAGAAACGATAATTTTTTGTCCTAATAACTTCTCAATACTTTTTAAGTATGCTTCCTCTTCTTGCGATACTAATGAAATAGCTTCTCCGCTAGCACCGGCTCTTCCTGTTCTACCAATTCGGTGTACATAATCTTCAGGAACGTTTGGAAGTTCAAAATTAATAACATGTGGTAGCAATGGAATGTCTAATCCACGAGCAGCAATATCAGTAGCTACCAAAACACGAATAGAGTTGTCTTTAAAGCCTTTTAAGGCTTTAGTTCTTGCTCCTTGACTTTTGTTTCCGTGAATAGCTGCGGCAGAAATTCCTCTTTTAATTAGTTTTTCAGTCAATCTATTAGCACCATGTTTAGTACGAGTAAAAATTAATACCTGACTCCAATTTCCTTTTGAAATTAATTGACCAACTAATTCGGTTTTCTTGCTTTTCGGAACTTTGTATAGTTTCTGATTTACTTTTTCAGCAGTCGTATTTTCAGGAGCTGCTTCAACCATCACAGGATTGTGTAAAATACCTTGCGCTAATTTTTTTATTTCTTTAGAAAAAGTAGCTGAAAACAATAAGTTTTGACGTTTTTGAGGTAAAAAAGAGATTATTTTTTTAATATCTCGTAAAAAACCCATGTCTAGCATTCTATCTGCTTCATCTAAAACTAAAACATCTACACGTTTTAAAGAAAGTTGATTTTGTTCGTGTAAATCTATTAATCTACCAGGAGTAGCTACCAAAACATCAATTCCGTTTTTAAGTGTTGCTATTTGTGAACTAGGTTTTACTCCGCCAAAAATAGCGGTAGATTTAATATTTAAATGTGTACTGTATTCGCGCACATTATCATATACCTGAGCTGCTAACTCTCTTGTAGGTGTTAGTACCAATGCTTTGATTGGACGATATTTTGGATTCTTTTTTTCTGATATGTTTTGTAAAATAGGCAAGGTAAACCCTGCTGTTTTACCTGTTCCGGTTTGTGCAGAAGCTAATACGTCTTTGCCTTCTAAAATAACTGGAATTGCTTTTTCTTGAATAGGAGAGGGAGTTTCATACCCTTTTTCGGTTACAGCTTTCACTAAAGCTTTTGATAAACCTAACGATGTAAATGTCATATATAATTCTTCAGTAGTACCTAAAGAAGACACTACTATGAGCCAACAAAGGTACTGCTATTTTATTGGGCTTCGGCTATAAATAAAAAAGACGCCTTATTAAGACGTCTTTTTTTAAGTTTTAGTATGTGTTTAACTTTTAGCCATGGCGCTTTTAATAACACCAACAATAACTAGTAAAACAGCTCCACCGACACCACTGGCTGCAATGTTACCGATAATACCAGAAATATCAACATTTAACATTCCTAGTAATTGAGCTCCTAGGCCTCCTCCTAAAATCCCAACGACAGAGTTCCAAATGGTACCTAAAGAAAACTTTTTTAACAATGCACCAGCAAGATTACCACCTACTGCCCCGCTTAATAAGCTAATAAGAAATTCCATAATTTATAATTTTTGATTAGTTAATTGGAATTAAAGTAAGTGAAAATTAACGTATAAAACAAATAAAATCAGATTGTTATATTTTACCCAAATGAAATAAAGCGTCGCCCATATTAATAATAGGGAAGTTGTTTTTAGCAATAATATAACTGTCATAAGGAGACTTTACTGAGAAATTAGTTTCTCCATAGGTATCCATAATATGTCCTAAAACCTGTCCTTTTTTTACTTTTTCTCCATTGTGAACAATAGGGGTAAATAAGCCCGCAACTTTAGCTCTAACCCATTTGTGTTTATTAATGTGTATTGAAGTTGGGTTTTTAGGTATTTCTATACTTTCTTTTACCATTTTAAAGTGTTTTAAAATACGAAGAGTTCCATTAATACCTTGTTGAATAGCTTTTTCTTCTAGTCTTAATGATTCTCCTCCTTCATATACAATTACAGGAATATTGTTTTTATAACATTGATTTCTAAAAGATTTTGGAATAAGTCTAGAGCCAAACATAAAAGGAGCATTAAAAATATTGGCTAGCTGAAGAGCTCTATCATCTTCAGGAGTATATCGTATTTGCGGAAAGTTATTTCGTTGTTCTCCTCCTGTATGAAAATCAATAGCAAAATCTACATTATTTGTAATCTCTTTCATTAAGTAATATGCCATTCTGCTTGCCAAAGAACCAGTTTTTGAACCTGGAAAACTTCTATTTACATCTTTGCCATGCATATCGCGAGACATGTTTAAAAAACCAAAAATGTTCAATAATGGAACTACAATAACACAACCACGATGAATTTTGTACGATTTATCAATTAACATTCTACGTACTAATTCAACACTATTTACTTCGTCACCATGTAAACCACCTTGTAGTAGAATAGTTGGCCCTAATTGGTCACCATTAAAAATATACACAGGAATTTCTATTAGAGTTCCTGTAGGCAATCTATCAATAGGAATTTTAATTAGTTTAGATTCACCTAAACCAATTTTTTGTCCACGAATTTCTATGATTCCGTTTTTAAAATTTTGTTCGAACATTTTTCTTCTAAAAATTTAATGATAGCCTTAGCAATATTATCCTTGGTGTAAGCTTCAATTCCTTGTAATCCAGGAGTCGAGTTAACTTCAATTAATAAGGGACCTCTTTTTGATCGTATCATATCAACGCCAGCAATAGGAAGTTCTAAGTATTGAGCTGCTTTAATAGCTATTTCTTCTTCCTCAGTAGTTAAAGTAACTTTGTGTCCACTTCCACCTTTATGAATATTAGAACGAAAATCTTCCTCCAGTCCTTTACGTTTCATAGAAGAGATTACTTTACCATTTACAACAAAAGCACGAATATCTTCACTGTTACTTTCTTTTATAAACTCTTGAAGTAAAATACTGGTATTAGTTCCGTGCATGGTATCTATGATAGACATGGCAGATTTTTTACTTTCAGCCAAAATTACACCTGAGCCGTGTGTTCCTTCTTGTAATTTAATAATTACAGGAGAGCCACCTAATAAATCTATTTGTTCACCAATATTTTCAGCGTCAACAGAAAAAACAGTCTGAGGAATAGGAAGTCCATTTCTGCTCATTATTTGTAAAGTACGAGCTTTGTTCTGTGCATCAACAATACCTAAATAACTAGCGGTACTATATACCCCGTTCATTTCAAATTCTTTTACAACGGTAGCCCCATGTTTCATAGCAGAAACACCTATTCTAGGAATAATTATATCAGGAATATCAATAATATTTTTACCTTGATATAGAATAGCAGGCTTACCATCGCCAAGTTTTATAGAACATTTTAAATGGTTTATAATTTCAACTTTATGTCCACGACGACGAGCTTCTTTGTATATTCTTTGTGTTGAATAAATTTGGTCACTAACAGAAAGAATAAAAATAGTCATAGCCTAAAAATTTTGAGGTTAAACAAAGCTAATAATTTTTTTGTTTGACAAGAGCTTCAAAAAGAAGTCTCTCAATATTCTGTTAATTTTTTTGAAATACTATTAGCTTACAGTATTTTCACTTCTTCTAAACCAAATTATAATGAGAATCTTAGCCAAAGTTTTTATCGCTTTATTTCCGTTTACAGTAGTTGCTCAACAGCCTACATCAGCAGAAAAAATGCAGCAAGCTTTACAACAAAAGCAAGCTTTAATTACAAACTCCATCGTAAAAAATATACCGTTTAAAAACATTGGACCTACAGTGATGAGTGGACGTGTGGTAGATATTGATGTAAATCCAGAAAATACTACAGAGTTTTATGTAGGATATGCTTCAGGAGGAGTATGGCATACCAATAATAACGGAACGACTTTTACTCCAGTTTTAGATAATTCTCCAACACAAAATGTGGGTGATATTGCTGTAGATTGGAAAAATGGGACAATTTGGGTAGGTACAGGAGAAAATAATTCTTCTCGTTCGTCATATGCTGGGATTGGAATTTTAAAATCTACCGATAAAGGTAAAAATTGGACAAATGTAGGGCTACTAGATTCACATCACATAGGTCGTATTTTAATCAATCCAAACAATCCTGATGAGGTAATTGTTGGTTCTATTGGTCATTTATACTCATCAAACAAAGAAAGAGGAGTTTTTAAAACTACTGATGGAGGAAAAACTTGGGCAAAAACCTTATTTATTAATGAAAACACAGGGATTATAGATATTCAACCAGTACCAAACAACTTCAATATTTTATATGCTGCTGCTTGGGAACGCGAGCGTAAAGCATGGAATTTTGATGGAGACGGGAAAAATTCAGCAATTTATAAATCGACTGATGCAGGAAATACTTGGACTAAAATTTCTGATAATAATGGTTTTCCAAATGGTAAAGGAGTTGGTAGAATAGGGTTAGCCGTATATGACGAAAACACAGTATACGCTTTTCATGATAATCAATTCCGAAGAAAAAAAGACTCTACTAAAAATGCAAAAGGATCTGGTGCTCTGACAAAAGAAGAGCTTGCATCAGTTTCAACTGATGAGCTTTTAAATATGAAAGACAAAAAATTGAATTCATATATCAAAATGAATGGTCTTCAGGAGAAATATCGTGCAGAAAATATTAAACAAATCATTCGCTCAAGCCCAGGAGAAATAAGTCCAAGTGATTTGGTTGGTTACTTAAAAGATGCTAATGCTGCATTATTCGACACTCCAGTAATAGGAGCTGAGGTTTTTAAAACTACCGATGGAGGAAAAACTTGGAAAAAAACACATGAGGGTCATTTAGATGATTTATACTATTCGTATGGATATTATTTTGGAGAAATTCGTGTTGATCCACAAGACCAAAATGGAATTTATGTATTGGGAGTTCCAATTTTAAAATCGAAAGATGGTGGAAAAACATTTAAATCTATTAGCAAAGAAAATGTTCATGCTGATCATCAAGCATTGTGGGTAAATCCTAAAAAACAAGGACACTTAATTGATGGGAATGATGGTGGGTTGAATATCTCTTATGATGACGGTGAAAGCTGGATTAAATTAAATCAGCCAGCAGTTGGGCAGTTTTATACGGTATATGCCGATAATCAAGAAAACTATAAGGTGTATGGAGGAATGCAAGATAATGGCGTTTGGGTTGGAAATCACAATGCAAAAATTGACAAAAGTTGGCATCAAACAGGAAAGAATCCTTATGAAAGTTTAATGGGAGGTGACGGTATGCAAGTTGCTGTTGATGATAGAAACCCAAACATTGTGTATACAGGATATCAATTTGGAAACTATTATCGAATAGATAGAGCTACAGGAAAACAAACTTATATTCAACCAAAACCAGAAAAAGATAAACCAGCATATCGATTCAATTGGCAAACTCCTATTCAGTTATCAAAACATAATCAAGACATCTTGTATTTAGGAGGAAATAAGTTACACCGCTCACTAAATAAAGGTGATAATTGGGAAGAAATCTCAGGAGATTTAACCAAAGGAGAAAAGGAAGGAAATGTAGCTTACGGAACATTAACCACCATTTCTGAAAGCCCATTTCAATTTGGACTAATCTATGTAGGTTCTGATGATGGATTGGTACAGGTGACTAAAAACGGAGGAGGAAGTTGGGAGAGGGTTTCAAATTCTTTTCCACAAAATTTATGGGTAAGTCGTGTAATAGCTTCAAAATATAAAAAAGAACGAGTGTATGTTACCTTAAACGGATACCGTTTTGACGATTTTACTCCGTATGTATACGTGTCTGATGATTATGGAAAAACATGGAAAAACATCAGTAATAATATTCCAACTTCTGCGGTAAATGTGATTAAGGAAGACCCTGAAAAAGAAAATATCCTATACCTAGGAACCGATAACGGATTGTATGTTTCTTTTAATCAAGGTTCAACATGGGAGGCTTTTAGTAACGGATTACCAAATGTAGCGGTACACGATTTAGTAATTCAACCCAAAGCAAAGCATTTATTAGTAGGAACACACGGGCGTAGTTTGTACAAAGCAAATATTACTTCTTTACAAGAATTTGATAATAAAGAGGCTGTTTTCAGCATTAAGGATATTAAGAAAAGAAAATCTTGGGGTAGTTCTTGGAGTAAATGGTTAGAACCAAATACACCAAAAATTACAATTCCGTTTTATGTAAATGCAGATAAAGAAGTTGTATTAGAAGTATACTCAGATAAAGTTTTGGTAAACACTATAAAAACGAATATAACAAAAGGGTTTAATGAAGTGGTGTATGATGTTTCTTTTTCTGAAAAAGGAAGAAAAAAGTACTTAAAGAAACACAAAGAAGCTGAGATAAAAAAAGCAAAGAACGATAAATACTATTTGCCAAAAGGAAAATATAAAGTAACGATGGGTGAGTTGAATCAAACATTTGAAATAAAGTAGTTTGTAACATTTTTTAATTTTTCGACTCTTATAAATAAAAACTAAAAGTATTTATGAGTAAGCCATTAAATTATACCTGTCCAAAATGTGATAATAAAACCTATGAAGTAGCTGAAATGAGGGCTACTGGAGGGACATTGTCTAAAATTTTTGATGTACAAAACAAAAAGTTTACGAGTGTAACATGTAAAAGATGTAGTTATACTGAGTTTTACAAAGCGAGAACGAGTGCTTTAAGCAACATATTCGATTTCTTTACGAATTAATAAACACGTCATTTCGAACGAAGTGAGAAATCTTATTATTTTAAGAAATGAATAATATTGTTAAGGTCTTTTTACGATTATTGAAAAAACACGAAGAATGCTTTTAAATAAGTAAACATTGCTATTTTTGCGTCATGGGAATTATACGTGTAAACGACATTCGTGTTTTTACGAATCACGGATGCTTAGATGAAGAAGCTAGAATAGGTTCGGAATATAGAGTTGATATTGAAGTAAAAGCCGATTTACAAAAATCAGCACAAACCGATGATTTGGTTGATACGGTAGATTATGTGCATTTGAATCAAATTGCAAAAGAAGAGATGGCAATTCGTTCTAAATTACTAGAGCATGTTGCTCAACGAATTTTAGATAGAATCTTTAAAGAAATACAACTGGTTGATGAAGCGGAAGTTAGCGTAGCAAAAATTAACCCACCAATTGGCGGAAATGTTGCTGAGGTAGCAATTGTTTTATCAGATGTGCGTAAAAAGTAAAAAAAGCTTGCAAAAAAAGATAAAAGCTGTAAATTTGCAGTCCTTATCAATATAAGGTGTCGTGGCCGAGTGGCTAGGCAGTGGTCTGCAACACCATCTACAGCGGTTCGAATCCGCTCGACACCTCAAAAAGCTCATCAATAATTGATGAGCTTTTTTGTTTAATTCTATTTGAGGCATTTGTTGTTGCCATAAGTTGTAATATTCTTATTTAAATGATATGAAAAAGGTAGTTATTTATAAATATCGATTAATATCTCTAGGTGTGTATCTGTATTTGACTTGTCTGCTATTACATTTGCCTTTGTGAAATTTAAAAAATATTGAATGGGTTTTTTAGTGAAAAAAGTAAAAGGAAATTAGTAGAAAAATGAAAAATAAATTAAAGGCACATAAAAAACAGATTACACTATTCTTTTTCTTGTTTTTGTTCATAAGTTCTTTTGGACAAAGTAAAGTTGATACGCTTTCAAACAAAACAATGGAAGAATTATTCTCTTATTATGAAAAAAGTGAAGAAAAAGAAGAAAAAATTAGATATATAAAAGCTTTCTTAAAGGTAGCTAAGAGAGAAAAACACAGACAAAGAATTTCCGCAGGCTATTGGGTTTTATCAGATTTATATGAAGATGATAGAGTATTGAAATATAGTGATAGTGTTATTAATTTAATGTCTGAGAAGAGTATTAAGTATTATCCTTCAGTTGCTTATATGAAAAAAGGATATTACTATCAAAAAAATTATCAATATGATGATGCAATTGATAGTTACCTATTAGCACTAGAATATACAGAGAAACATAATAGTAAGTCATTAGCGTTTAGTATTAAAAATAGTATTGGTTCATTGAAAAGAAGACTTCAAATCTATGATGAAGCTGCCATAATTTTTAAAGAAAACTTAAAATACGCGGAGAAGAATGATTTAAAAAATAGAAGGCTAAATTCAATAATGGAACTGGCAAATCTTTATACAGATTCAAAAAAAATTGACTCTGCTCAAAACTATATAAATAGAGGAAAAAAAATATACTTAAAATTAAAAGATACTTTAATGCTTCATCATTTAAATATGAATCAAGGAATTATTGAATGTCATAAAAAGAATTATAATATAGCTATTAATATACTTAAAAATGAAGCTTCTTTTTTTAAAAATAAAAGTTTAAATAATTATTTAATTTACATTTATTTCTATCTGGGAAAATCTTTTGAGGGAATTAATAAAGAAAGGCAAAAAATAAGAGCATATAAGAAAGTAGATTCCTTATTCCAGTTAGAGAAACCAGTTTTTTTATTTATAAGAGAAGCATATGAAGTCTTAATTAATAAATATAAAAAAGATAATAATTTAAAAAATCAACTATTATATATCAATAGATTTATCAAATATGACAGTATCATAAATTACAATGAGAGGTATTTAAACAGAAAAATTTATAGAGAGTATGATATTCCAAAATTAAAATCGGAAAAAGAAACTGTAATAAAACAAATGAAGAAAAACAACGCCTTTTTTTACTTTGTTATTATTATGATTTCTCTAATAGTAGTTTTATTATTGGTTCTTTTTATTTATCAATATCACAAGAAGAGAGTTTATAAACAAAGATTCGAAGAAGTAATTAATTCTAAGGAAGTTGTTAAAGTTGTAAAAAAACCAAAAGAAAATATTAAAATACCGAAACAAATTAGTGAAGCTATTTTAAAAGGATTGGATGAGTTTGAAAAAGAGCAGAAATTTATAGCTAATAATATTACATTAAGTTCTTTGGCAAAAGAGTTAAATACTAATACTCAGTACCTATCTAAAGTAGTTAACTATTATAAAGGTAAATCTTTTTCTGCTTATCTGAGTAATTTAAGAATTGAATATATAGTTGATAGATTAAAAGAAGATAAAATTCTTAGGAAATTTACAATTAAAGCCATTGCTAAAGAGGCAGGTTTTAACAACGCAGAATCGTTTTCTAAAGCATTTTTTAAAGCTAAAGGAATCAAACCTTCTTATTTTTTGAAAGAATTAGAAAAAAGAGATGATAACCTTTTATGATTTTTTAAAAATCACTCGGAAAGTCTAAATGCATACAATACTTTAATTATGGCAGATAGCATTTCTAGAAACTAGGCACTTTTTGTTTTCCTTAACAAATTAATTCGCTAAAATTCTGCATCTTTGTAGCTATGCGAATTTACCCGATAGAAACAGGAAACTTTAAATTAGACGGAGGCGCTATGTTCGGCGTAGTTCCGAAAACGATTTGGCAAAAGACAAATCCAGCCGATGAAAACAACATGATCTCAATGGGCATGCGTTGTATGTTGATTGAAGATGGTGACCGTTTAACACTAATTGACACGGGTATCGGAAATAAACAATCAGACAAGTTTTTTGGGTATTACTATCTATATGGAGATTTTTCATTAGACACTTCTTTAGCAAAATATGGTTTCCATAGAGATGATATTACCGATGTGTTTTTAACACACCTACATTTCGATCATTGTGGAGGAGCAATCCAATGGAATAAAGACAGAACAGGGTACGAACCAGCTTTCAAAAATGCACGTTTTTGGAGCAATCAGCGTCATTGGGATTGGGCAGTTCACCCAAATGCGAGAGAAAAAGCATCTTTTTTAAAAGAAAACATCTTACCAATTGAAGAAAGCGGACAACTAAACTTTTTACATCTAAATGCAAAAGATTATGTTGGGTTTGATGTGCTGTTTAAAGATGGACATACCGAAAAACAAATGCTACCGAAAATAGAATATCAAGGAAAAACATTGGTGTTTATGGCAGATTTATTGCCAACAGCAGGTCATGTTCCTTTGCCTTATGTTATGGGGTATGATACAAGGCCACTACTTACCTTAAAAGAAAAAGAAGCTTTTTTAAACGAAGCAGCCGATAAGGAATTTTATCTGTTTTTAGAACACGATGCATACAACGAAGTAATAACAGTAAAGCATACAGAAAAAGGAGTTCGTTTAAAAGAAACATTTAAGTTTACAGATATTTTTAATTAAGATAAAGATTATGAGAGTTTTAAAGCCCGTATTTTACTCGGCAATTGCAGTGGCTACCTTAGCTAGCTGTAAAACAGTAAGCAAAATCCCTGTGCCAGCAGGAAGTAATACCGTAGTGAATATTCCAGCAAAAAAAGCTGAATTAACAGACTATGAGCAAGAAAACTGGCAACATTTAGACTTAGCCACAGATACAATTCCAGGAATGAGTGTAAATAAAGCCTATGAGTTCTTAAAAGGTAAGAAGCATGTAGGAGTTGTAGTTGGTGTAGTTGATTCAGGAACTGATTTAAAACATGAAGACTTAGTTGATGTAGCTTGGGTAAATGCTAAAGAAATAGCTGGAGACGGAATTGACAATGATAAAAATGGTTATGTTGATGATGTTAACGGATGGAATTTCTTAGGAGATGCTTATAAAGAGCATTTAGAGTATGAGCGTATTTTAATGAAGCCAGAAGTTGCAGATGCTGAAACCTTAGCAGAAGTAAAAGCGTATCAAGCTGAGAAAATAGCAGAGGCAAAGAAAACAGTTGCTCGTTATGGAGGTTTAAAAGGAATGGTTTCAGATGCTGATAAAGCATTTACCAAATACTTTGGAAAATCAACCTATACTAAAGACGAAGTAGAAGCTATCAATACAAATGACGAGATGTTAAGCAATGCAAAAAACTTTGCAACTAGAATGTTTGGTTATTTTGATACGCTAGAAGAAGCTAAAGAGTACTTTGAAAAAGGTATTAAAAATGCTGAAAAGACAATAAAAGGAGACAATTTAAAAACTGATTACCGTACTGTTGTAGGTGATAATGCATATGATATCAATGATAAGCCAGGGTACGGAAATGGTAATACAGGTCATTCTGAAAAAGGGGAAGCACACGGTTCTCACGTATCAGGTATAATTGGAGCAGCAAGAGATAATGGTAAAGGAATGAACGGTGTTGCTAATGTTAAAATCATGGCTGTACGTTCAGTATCTGATGGAGATGAGTATGATAAAGATGTTGCTTTAGGTATTCGTTATGCAGTTGATAATGGAGCAAAAGTAATCAATACAAGTTTTGGTAAAGGATTTTCACCAAACAAAGAGTGGGTTTACGATGCAATTAAATACGCAGCATCAAAAGATGTATTAATTGTAAACGCAGCAGGAAATGATGGTAAAAATATTGATGTAGAGAAGACTTTCCCTAACGATGCGCCAGATTTAGTAAATGAAGTAGCAGACAACTTTTTAACTATCGGAGCTATGAGTGCTAAGTACAATGAAGAATTACCTGCAAATTTCTCTAATTATGGTAAAAAGAATGTAGATGTATTTGCTCCTGGAGTACAAGTATATTCAACAACTCCAGATAATGAATACAAGAAGTTTAACGGAACTTCTATGGCGTCTCCAGCAGCAGCAGGGGTTGCAGCATTAGTACGTTCTTACTATCCTGAGTTAACAGCAAGTCAAGTAAAGCACATTTTAATGAACTCTGGAACTAAAATAGATTTAGAGGTTATTAAACCAGGAACAAGAGATGAGAAGGTTCCTTTCTCAGAGTTATCAGTATCAGGACGTGTTGTAAATGCATACAATGCAGTTAGAATGGCTGATAGAATGGTAAACGGAAGAAAGTAATATAATATTTAGATAGATTAAAAAAAGAGCATTGTTATTTGATGCTCTTTTTTTGTTATAACAAGTATCATGCAGCTAGAATTTAACAAAAAAACACAGGAATTAACAATTAAAGATGAAGTGCCAATGCATTCATGGCTAATAATCTCTTTGATGTTAATTAATGGAATTAATATGGGAGTTCAGTTGTATTTAATGAGTTACAAAAACAATGAAACTCTTTTTGTTTTTATGTTTTTACTTGCTGTAGTTTCAGTAGTAGTAATATTTTATTACATGGTAAAAAGATCATGGAAATCTAAATATCATCTTAATGAAATTGAAGGAATAGAAACAAGAAAAGTCTATGGAAAAGAACGAATTTTTCTAAAATTATGTAACGGAAAAAGACGTAGTTTTCCAGTATTAAAAAACGAAAAAGAACTAAGTGATTTTAAGAAAACACTAATCTCAATGGGAATTAAACTAGTTTAATATGAAGAAAATAATCTTAAGCCTTTTATTGTTACCGGTTATTTCTTGTGCTACAGTAAATAGTACAACTAACAAAATCGTAACAAAAACAAAAGTACACAAACAATCTAACAAAGGGTATTGGCAACAACATGTTGATTATACTATGGATATTGATATGAATGTTAAAACATATCAATACAAAGGAACACAAAAATTAGTGTACACAAACAACTCACCTGATGTATTAAATAAAGTATTTTATCACTTATACTTTAATGCATTTCAACCAAACTCTCAAATGGATGTTCGCTCAAGAAACATTAAAGATCCAGACAGAAGAGTAGGAGATCGCATTAGTAAGCTATCACCATCAGAAATAGGGTACATTAAAGTTAATTCATTAAAACAAGATGGGTCGATAGTAAAACACGAGACTGTTGGAACGATTTTAGAAGTAACATTAAATAAATCAATTCAACCAGGAGAAAGTGTAACGTTTGATATGATTTTTGATGCACAAGTACCAAAACAAATCCGTCGTTCTGGGCGTAATAGTGCAGAAGGAGTTGCTTTGTCAATGACACAATGGTATCCTAAAATGGCAGAATACGATTTTGAAGGTTGGCATACACCACCATATTTAGGAAGAGAATTCCACGGAGTTTGGGGTAATTTTGATGTAACACTTCATATTGATAAAAACTATGTAGTTGGGGGAACTGGATATGTGCAGAACCCGCAAGAAGTAGGTCATGGTTATGAAGACAAAACGAAACCATTAAATGTACCTTCAGGAGATAAATTAACTTGGAAGTTTACAGCACCAAATGTGCATGATTTTACTTGGGGAGCTGACCCAGAGTTTATTCACGATACGTATAAAATGGATAACGGAATCGACTTACATTTCCTATACAAGAAAACATTAGAAGCTGAATATTTAGAAAACTGGAAAAAATTACAGCCTAAAACAGCTGAATTAATGAAGTATTTTAGTGAAAATATTGGGCAATATCCATACAAGCAATATTCAGTTATTCAAGGAGGAGATGGTGGAATGGAGTATGCAATGTGTACATTAATTACAGGGCAACGTAAATGGGGAAGCTTGTTTGGTGTAACTGCTCATGAAATGGCACACACTTGGTTTCAGTTCTTATTAGCAACTAATGAGAGTAAACACCCTTGGATGGACGAAGGGTTTACGACCTATATTTCAAACAAAGCAGAAAATGAAATTTTAGGAGAAGGAAAAGAAAATCCACATACAGGATCTTACAGAGGCTATAATTATGTAGTAGGTAACAATTTAGAAGAGCCTTTAACAACACACGCCGACAGATATAACACAAATACAGCATACGGAATTGCTAGTTATTCTAAAGGAAACATTTTTTTATCTCAATTAGAGTATGTTATAGGAAAAGAAAATGTAGCAAAAACGTTAAAAAAGTATTTTGAAGATTTTTCTTTTAAACACCCAACTCCAAATGATATTAAGCGCACTGCTGAAAAAGTTTCAGGACTTCAGTTAGATTGGTATTTAAATGAATGGACGCAAACAACACATACTATTGATTATGGAATTAAAGCAGTAAACGGAAAAGAAATCACATTAGAGCGTATTGGTCAAATGCCAATGCCAATTGATGTTGAGGTAACTTATACCGATGGTTCAAAAGAATCATTCAATATTCCATTACGTATGATGCGTGGAGAAAAACCAACCAATGCGACAGTTATTACTGATTGGACTTTTGCACATCCAACATATACTTTTACAACCCAAAAGGATGTAAAATCAGTTGAAATTGATCCGTCTAAATTAATGGCAGATATTAACTTAGGAAACAATACATATCCAGTAAAGTAACCTAGATTATATAAAATAATAAACAAAAGGTTGAAAGCTTGTTTCAACCTTTTACTTTTTTAAAATGAAAATAACCAACAGAAATTTACATAGAGATTTAGCGTATTTCTATGTAGGACTAATTATAGCTTTTTCTTTTTCAGGAATAATCCTTAATCACCGACAAGATTGGTATCCAATGGATTATACTTATGAAAATAAACCTTTCGAGTTAAAAATTCCTTTAGAGGAAAAAGAACTAACAAAAGAATATATTTCAAATCTAACAAAGGATATTGGAAAATACGAAGGGCATAGAGTTAGAAATGGAAAAATTCGTGTGTATTTTAAAGATAATATTATTTTAGATGCTGATGCTAAAACAGGTAACGGAACTATTGAGTATAAGAGAAAAGTTCCAATTGTAGGACATTCGATGTATTTACATAAATCAACAAACAGTTTTTGGGTTTGGTATTCAGATATTTTTGGGATTGCAATGTTGGTAATTGCTATTACAGGGGTTTTAATTCCATTAGGAAAAAAAGGGTTCAAAGGAAGAGGTTGGAAGCTAGCTGTTGTAGGTATGTTATTTCCATTACTGTTTTTAATATTGTTCTCTTAATATCTTTGGTTAATACATCAACTAAATTATGTAATTTTGCACTTCAATTTACGATAAGATGTCAGAAGAAAAGAAATCATTGAATTTTTTAGAGCAAATTGTTGAAGAAGATTTGGCAAATGGAATGCCAAAAGAAAATTTGCGCTTTCGTTTTCCACCAGAACCAAATGGATATTTACATATAGGGCATACAAAAGCTATAGGTATTAGTTTTGGTTTAGGAGAAAAATACAATGCTCCAGTAAACCTTCGTTTTGATGATACAAACCCAGCAAAAGAAGAGCAAGAATATGTAGATGCTATTAAGCGTGATGTAGCTTGGTTAGGATATCAATGGGAAAAAGAATGTTATTCTTCTGATTATTTCCAGCAACTGTATGATTGGGCAGTTCAATTGATTAAAGACGGAAAAGCATATGTAGATAATCAATCTTCTGAAGCTATGGCTGAGCAAAAAGGAACGCCAACGCAACCAGGAGTAGCAGGTCCAAATAGAGACAAAAGTGTTGAAGAAAACTTAGATTTATTCACACGTATGAAAAACGGTGAGTTTGAAGAAGGTTCTCATGTATTACGTGCTAAAATTGATATGGCTTCACCAAATATGTTAATGCGTGATCCTATCATGTATCGTATTTTAAAGAAAGAACACCACCGTACAGGAAGTGATTGGGTGATTTATCCAATGTACGACTGGACTCATGGAGAAAGTGATTATATAGAACAAATATCGCACTCATTATGTTCATTAGAGTTTAAGCCTCATCGTGAACTTTACAATTGGTTTAGAGATAATGTGTATGAGTATAGTCAATCAGAATATCCATTACCACCAAAACAACGAGAGTTCTCACGTTTAAACTTAAGCTATACAGTAATGAGTAAGCGTAAGTTGATGAAATTGGTTGAAGAAGGAATTGTTTCAGGATGGGATGATCCACGTATGCCAACTATTTCAGGATTACGTCGCCGTGGTTATACACCTGCTTCTATCCGTAGTTTTGTGGAAACAGTAGGGGTTTCTAAACGCGAAAATGTGATTGACGTGGCGTTGTTAGAGTTTAAAATCCGTGAAGATTTAAATAAAACAGCAAATCGTGTGATGGCGGTTTTAGATCCAGTAAAAGTGGTAATTGATAATTACCCTGAAGATCAAGAAGAGATTTTAATTGCTGAAAACAATCCAGAAGATGAAAATTCAGGAACAAGAGAAGTTCCATTTTCAAGAGAAATTTATATAGAGCGTGAAGACTTTAGAGAAGAAGCAAATAAAAAATTCTTCCGTTTAAAATTAGGAAAAGAAGTTCGTTTAAAGAATGCTTATTTTATCACAGCTAATAGTGTAGAAAAAGACGAAAACGGAAACATTACCGTAATTCACTGTACGTACGATCCATTAACAAAATCAGGAAGTGGAACGGAAGAAAGTAAACGTAAGGTAAAAGGAACGTTGCATTGGGTATCGGTAAAACATGCTGTAAAAGCTGAGGTAAGAGCGTATGACAGACTGTTTTCAGATGAGGCACCAGACAGCCATAAAGACAAAGACTTCATGGAATTCTTAAACCCTAATTCTTTAGAAAAAATTACAGCTTATGTTGAACCAAGCTTACAAACAGCACAAATTGGAGACCGTTTTCAGTTTCAACGTTTAGGATACTTTAATGTAGATGACGATTCAACATCTGAAAGTTTAGTGTTCAATAAAACTGTTGGGTTACGAGATAACTGGGCAAAAAAGAACAAATAGTCTCTAAAGACATAAAAACAAATAAAAAATGCTGCTTTTTAACTCAAAAGCAGCATTTTTTTTAACAAAAAAATCAATTTTCACTTTTCATTAGAATATGTATCTTTACAGATTAAGGATAGTTGTTATAAAGTAAATTTTATGCAGCTGAAAATCAAATAATAAAAATGTTTTTTGATACTGTAAATACCACAGGTTTAAAAAATATTTCAAAAAAATATACTATCGTATGAGTTGTAGCAGTTGCTCAACTAACAAAAGCGGTGTGCCAAATGGCTGTAAGAGTAACGGAAATTGTGCAACAGGCACATGTGGAAGTGGAAATAAACTCGCTGTTTTTGATTGGTTATCAAACATGACTTTACCTTCAGGTGAAGCTCCTTTTAATATTTTTGAAGTCCGTTTTAAAAATGGACGTAAACACTTTTATAAAAACCCTGAAAACTTAACTCTTTCCATGGGAGATGTGGTTGCAGTTGAAGGATCTTCAGGACACGATGTTGGTATTGTTTCTTTAGCAGGAGAGCTTGTAAGGGTTCAAATGAAAAAAAGAAAAATTACTGCAGATAGTGATGAAGTAAAGAAAATTTACAGAAAAGCCTCTCAAAAAGACATTGATGTTTGGCAAGAAGCCAGAGGAAGAGAGCTAGAAACACAACGAAAAGGAAGAGAAATTATTAGCCGTTTAGGGTTAAAAATGAAGCTTTCTGATGTTGAATATCAAGGGGACGGAACCAAAGCTACTTTTTACTATACAGCAGATGAACGTGTAGACTTTCGTCAGTTAATTCGAGATTTAGCGAGTGCTTTCTCTATTCGTGTAGAAATGCGTCAAGTAGGAATGCGCCAAGAAGCTGCTCGTTTAGGAGGAATAGGTTCTTGTGGTAGAGAACTATGTTGCTCTACTTGGCTTACCGATTTTAGAAAGGTAAATACAGCAGCAGCTCGTTATCAACAGCTATCACTAAACCCACTAAAATTAGCAGGGCAATGTGGTAAGCTTAAGTGTTGTTTAAACTACGAATTAGATACATATTTAGACGCACTACAAAGCTTTCCTAAACAAGATAAAGTACTAAAAACAGAAAAAGGAGATGCTGTTTTCGTTAAAATGGACATCTTCAAAAAGTTACTTTGGTATACCTACAAAGAAGAAAGCTTTAAATGGTATAAACTATCGTTAGATCAAGTTCAAGAAATTATAGAATTAAATAAAAATAATGAACTTGCTTTACCGTTAGAAGAATATGAATTAGAGATAACCGAAGAAGTTTCAGTTGACTTTGAGAATGTTGTTGGTCAAGATAGTTTAACACGTTTCGATACGCCTAAGAAAGGACGTAAAAATACCAGACGCAGAAAAAGAAAACCAACAGGTAAAAAGGAAGAAAATAAACAACCTCCTATAAACAAAAGACAAAAGAAAAAGCCACAAGTAAAACCAACCAAAACTGAAGGAGGGCAAAAAACTGAAAAGAAGAGAGTTGATAATAGGAAGCCAAGACCTAAAAACAACCCAAAAACTAAAAAGCCTAAACCAGAAAGTAAAACAACTGATAAACCACAAGGGCAACAAAAGAAACCTAGACCCCCTAGAAAAAAAAATAACAATCAACGTAAAAAAAACAATAGCGATAATAAAAATAACACCAATAATGAAAAGTAAAATTGGCATCTTTTTTTTAGTAGCTATGCTATTAGCTTCATGCGACTCAAATAGTGAGTTTGATAACTATATTACACTTCCAAAAAGTGCATGGAATAAAAAGAACACAATACAATTTACATTTCCAATTAACGATTCAATTGGTAAGAAAAACCTTTTTATAAACCTTAGAAATAATAAGGATTATGCATACAGTAATCTTTTTTTAATTACACAAATGGATTTTCCTGACGGACAAATAATCATAGATACTCTGGAATATGATATGGCAGATGTTACAGGAAAGTTTTTAGGAGAAGGTTTTACAGATATTAAAGAAAATAAACTTTTTTATAAAGAAAACATAACGTTTCCCCGCAAAGGAGAGTATACTTTTAAGGTTCGACAAGCCATGCGAAAAAATGGAGAAGTTGAAGGAATTGAAGAACTAGAAGGAATAACTCATGTAGGGTTTAGAATTGAAAAAATAAAGTAATGACAGAGAAAAAAGCAACAAATTTTAGTAAGTACATTAAATGGTTTTGGGGAATCATTTTAGGAGGTTTTTTATTTATTAGTCTACTATTTTTACTAGCTTCTTGGGGAGTGTTTGGGGCATTGCCAACTTTTGAGGAGTTAGAAAATCCGGAAAATAATTTAGCTACAGAAATTATTTCATCAGACGGTAAAACTTTAGGAAAATACGCTGTTGAAAATAGAACGCCAATAAAATATAAAGATATTCCAGAAAGTATGGTAAAAGCGTTAGTTGCAACAGAAGACGAACGCTTTTATGAACATTCAGGAATTGACTTTAGAGGAACAGCAAGAGCTGTTTTAAAACCAGGAAGTGGAGGGGCAAGTACGATAACCCAACAGCTAGCAAAAATGTTGTTCACAGGAAAAGCTTCTCGAAACATTTTTAAAAGAGTACTTCAAAAGGTAAAAGAATGGGTGGTAGCTGTAAAGCTAGAGCGCCAATATACCAAAGAAGAAATCATAACAATGTATTTAAATAAATACGATTTCTTAAATCAAGCAGTAGGAGTACGTTCGGCAGCTAGAATTTATTTTGGAAAAGAACCTAAAGAGCTAGATGTAGAAGAGTCTGCAATGCTAGTAGGAATGCTTAAAAATTCCTCTCTTTTTAACCCATTAAGAAGAAAAGAGATGGTGAAGCAAAGAAGAAATGTTGTATTAAAGCAAATGAATAGAAGTGAGTTTATTACTCAACAACAAAAAGACTCATTGCAAAAATTAGGATTAGGACTTAATATAAACAGAGAAGGGCATAGTGATGGTTTAGCTACATACTTTAGAGAACATTTAAGAAGTATCTTAAAAGAATGGGTAAAAGAACACCCTAAGCCAAATGGAGAAGAGTATAATATTTACAGAGACGGATTAAAAATTTATACAACTATAGATTCTCGTATGCAAAAATATGCTGAAGAAGCAGTATATGAGCATATGGCAAACCTTCAAACATATTTTGATAAGGAACAAAAAAGAAATAAAAATGCTCCTTTCTATGATATAAATAAAAAGGAAATAGAGAAAATTATAAGGAGAGCAAAACAAAATTCAGACCGTTATAAACGAATGAAAGCAGCTGGCAAGTCTGAAAAAGAAATAGATAAGGTTTTTAATACAGCTACCGACATGCGTATTTTCACGTGGAAAGGTGAACGTGATACGGTAATGACACCTTATGACTCAATACGTCATTATAAATATTTCTTACGTTCAGGTTTGGTATCTATTGAGCCTCAAACAGGTCATATTAAAGCTTGGGTAGGAGGAATAAATCATAGGTATTTTAAATATGATGCGGTAGAACAACAAAAGCGTCAAGTAGGTTCTACATTTAAACCTTTCGTATACGCTACGGCAATTAACCAGTTAAAAATGTCACCTTGTGATAAATTGCCAAATACTCCTTATACTATTCCTAAGGAAAAATACGGAATGCCAGAAGATTGGACACCTAAAAATGCAGGAGGAAAATATGGAGGTGAATTAACATTAAAAGAAGCTTTAGCAAAATCAATAAATGTAATTACAGCACAATTAATTGATAAAGTCTCACCTATAAATGTAGTTAGGCTTGCAGAATCTTCAGGAATAACATCTAAATTAGAGGCAAATCCGTCTATCGCATTAGGAGCAATCGACTTATCTTTATTAGAAATGGTAAGTGCATATTCAACCTTTGCCAATAAAGGGTTACGTGTAAGCCCGCTAATGATTACCCGAATAGAAGACAAAAACGGAACTGTTTTAGAAGAGTTTGTACCAGAAACTAAAGAGGTATTAAGTGAAGAATCTGCTTACGTAATTTTAGATTTAATGCAAGGAGTAACAAAGTTAGGCTCAGGAGCACGTTTAAGATCAACTTGGACTTCAGCAGGTGATGCAGCAACAGGGTTTCCATATAAGTTTACTAACCCAATAGCAGGTAAAACAGGTACAACACAAAACCAATCAGATGGTTGGTTTATGGGAATTGTACCTAACCTAGTAACAGGAGTTTGGACAGGTGGAGAAGACAGAGCTACACACTTTGCAGGTTTAAAATATGGTCAAGGAGCAACTATGTCGTTACCAACATGGGCCATATTTATGAGAAAGTGTTATGAAGATAAAACACTAGAAGTTAGTAAAGAGAGTTTTGAAAAACCAAAAGATATAAGTATAAACTTAGACTGTTCAAAAGTTGAGGAACCAAAAGAAGGGGAAGAAGAAGAAACAGTACCAGACGATACAGATTTTTAGTATATTATAAGGTGTTTAATCACTTAGTAAGCAAAGCTTAAAAACAACAACTATAATGATAAATAAAAAAGTAAATAACGTACAAGAAGCATTAGAAGGGGTACAAGATGGAATGACCTTTATGTTAGGTGGTTTCGGTTTATGTGGAATACCTGAAAATGCTATTGCTGAGTTAGTAAAAATAGGAGTAAAAGAAGTTACTTGTATTTCTAACAACGCAGGAGTTGATGATTTTGGCTTAGGGTTGTTATTACAAAATCGTCAAATAAAGAAAATGATTTCTTCTTACGTAGGAGAAAATGATGAATTTGAACGTCAAATGTTATCTGGTGAACTAGAGGTAGAGTTAACACCACAAGGAACTTTAGCAGAAAAATGTAGAGCAGCACAAGCAGGTTTTCCAGCATTTTATACCCCAGCGGGTTATGGAACAGAGGTAGCAGAAGGAAAAGAAACTCGCGAGTTTGACGGAAAAATGTATGTGTTAGAACCAGCATTTAAAGCAGACTTTGCGTTTGTGAAAGCATGGAAAGGAGATGCCGCTGGAAACTTAATTTTTAAAGGAACTTCAAGAAACTTTAACCCAAATATGTGTGGAGCAGCTACAATAACAGTTGCAGAAGTTGAGGAGTTAGTCCCAGTAGGAGAACTAGATCCAAATCAAATTCATATTCCAGGAATTTTTGTACAACGCATTTTCCAAGGAGAAAAGTATGAGAAGAGAATTGAACAACGAACTGTAAGACAAAGAAGCTAGTTATGTTAGATAAAAACGGAATAGCGAAGAGAATCGCAAAAGAAGTAAAAAACGGATATTATGTAAATCTTGGTATCGGAATACCAACATTAGTAGCCAACTTTGTTCGTGATGATATTGAAGTAGAATTTCAATCAGAAAATGGAGTGTTAGGTATGGGACCTTTTCCTTTTGAAGGAGAAGAAGATGCTGATGTTATTAATGCGGGAAAACAAACTATAACTACGTTACCAGGAGCAAGTTTTTTTGATTCTGCCACTAGTTTTTCAATGATTCGTGGTAAACATGTTCACCTAACTATTTTAGGAGCTATGGAAGTAGCTGAGAATGGAGACATAGCTAACTGGAAAATACCAGGAAAAATGGTAAAAGGTATGGGGGGAGCAATGGATTTAGTAGCCTCAGCCGACAATATTATTGTAGCAATGATGCATACCAATAAAAGAGGAGAATCGAAACTGCTTAAAAAATGTTCATTACCATTAACAGGTGTAGGTTGTGTAACAAAAATTGTAACAAACCTAGCGGTATTAGAAATTAAAGACAATAAATTTTATTTATTAGAAAGAGCTCCAGGAGTATCTGTAGAAGAAATTCAAGCAGCTACAGAAGGAACTTTAGTAGTCGAAGGTGACATTCCAGAAATGGATATTTAACAAAATTATAGGATAAAAAAAAGACGTAAAGCACTATGCTTTACGTTTTTGTATTTTTAAAAGTAGATGAAAATAATCTCATACAACGTAAACGGAATTAGAGCAGCATTAAAAAAAGGATTTATCGATTGGTTACAAGCAGCAAATCCTGATGTAATATGTATTCAAGAAACCAAAGCACACAAAGAACAATTAGATGTAACAGAGTTTGAAAACGCAGGCTATCCACATCATTTTTGGTTTTCAGCAGAAAAAAAAGGGTATTCATCAGTTGCAATTTTCTGTAAAGAAGAACCAAAACATGTAGAGTACGGAACAGGAATTGAATCAATGGACTTTGAAGGAAGAAATCTTCGTGTAGATTTCGATGAGGTATCTGTAATGAGTATGTATTTGCCTTCTGGAACTAATAGTGCTCGACTAGACTATAAATTCAACTACATGGATGAAATCTTAGCGTATGCTACTGAGTTAAGAAAAGAAATTCCTAACTTAGTTATTTGTGGAGATTATAACATTTGTCATGAAGAAATAGATATCCACAACCCAAAAATGAAAGGAGTATCTGGTTTTTTACCAGAAGAACGAGAGTGGTTAGGAAAATTTATTAATAGTGGATTTATTGATAGTTTCCGTCACTTACATCCAGAAAAACAAGAATACTCTTGGTGGAGCTACCGAGCAAATGCAAGAGCAAATAACAAAGGTTGGCGTATTGATTACAACATGGTAACCGAACCATTAAAAGACAAAATTTCAAGAGCATATATTTTACCAGAAGCAAAACATTCAGATCATTGCCCAATTGCTGTTGAATTAGATTTATAAAACCAAAATGAAGAAATTACTAACACTACTCTTTTTTACAACTTCAATTTTTGCGCAACAACCTGTTGATAGCTTATTCGTAGCTAAAGACAGTGTTAATGTTGTAGTAAACGATTCTATAAACCCAACACAAAACCAAGAGCTATTTTCTACAGAAGATTTAAAGATGATTGATAGCTTATTAATTGAAGAAAAGTTTAACTCATCGTTGTTTGACAGTATTCAATATGTAATTAATGATAAAGACATTTTAGGTAATACAACCACAATTCTTACGACCGACTTATTAAAGAAAAGGCTACAAGATTTAAATGTAAAAACACCATTTCATTTAGAATATAATCCTGCGTTAGAAAAAGTAATCAACAGTTATTTAAAATACCGTAAAAAATACTATCCAGCCTTAATGGCTCGTGCTCAATATTATTTTCCAATGTTTGAGCAATACCTAGATCAATATGATATTCCGTTAGAAATGAAATATTTGGCTATTGTTGAGTCAGCGTTAAGACCAGACGCACGATCTTGGGTAGGAGCTACTGGCTTATGGCAGTTTATGTATGGAACAGGAGTTCAGTTTGATTTGAAAGTGAATTCATATGTAGATGAACGTCAAGATCCTGTAAAATCAACAAAAGCAGCCTGTCAATACTTAAGTCAACTATATAAAATTTTTGGTGATTGGGATTTAGCCTTAGCTGCATACAACTCAGGACCAGGAAATGTATCAAAAGCGATAAAGCGTTCGGGAGGATATAAGAACTATTGGAATATTCGTCCATTTTTACCTCGTGAAACAGCAGGTTATGTACCAGCATTTTATGCTACAATGTATATTTTTGAATACGCAGAAAAACATCACATTTACCCAGAAGCACCAAAAATTTTCAACTTTGAAACAGATACGATTCGTGTAAAAAGAACCATTAGTTTTGATCAGATTTCAGAAAAAACGGGAATCGATTCTGATTTATTAGCGTTCTTGAATCCATCGTATAAACTAGATATAATTCCGTATGTAAAAGAAAAAAAATATGCAGTTAGATTACCTCGAAGAAACTTAATGGACTTCTTAGAAAAGGAAAAAGAAATTTATGCCTTAGCAAACGAAGATGATGCTAAAAGAGAGAAACCATTACCAAAGTACTTTGAAATGGATAAACGCATTCGTTACAGGGTTCGAAGTGGAGATTATTTAGGTAAAATAGCTAATAAATTCGGGGTGCGAGTAAGTGATATTAAACGTTGGAATGGTTTACGAACACATCACTTAAAAATAGGTCAAAGATTAAGTGTTTATCCTAAAAGAATGGCTGTTCCAAAAAAGGTTTCAAAGAAAAAATATAAAACACCAACAGGCAAACATGAGGTGTATGTTGTTAAAGAAGGAGATTCATTATGGACCATTTCAAAAAAGTATCCATCAGTTTCTGTTGAAGAAATTAAAAAATGGAACAATATTTGGAGTGTTAAAAGTTTGAAACCAGGAATGAAACTTAAAATTTTTAAAAGTTAAAAAACAACTACTAAACACCATAAACTATGAATAAACTAATAGCATTATTTGCCCTAATTTTTATAACAGTTTCGTGTAAAAATAATGGAGGGAAAAGCGACTATGTTTTACCAACATCAAACGGAAATACCAATAAAATATTGGTAGTGATTAAAGGAAATGATTGGGAAGGTAAAATTGGTGACGAAATCCGTTCTGTTTTTGGAGAACACCAAGTAGGTTTACCACAACCAGAAACACTACTTTCAGTAGGTCAAATAGACCCTGTCGGGTTTAATGGATTTATGAGGCATGCAAAAGCCGTTTTAATTCTTAGAGAAGGAGAGAAAGAAAAAATTGAAGTAGAAAAAAATAAATATGCTGAACCTCAAATATTAGTTTACGCGACAGCCAAAAGCAAAGGAGATTTGGTAGATTTAATTCGTAACAGAGGAAAAGAAATAATTAAGTTATTTAAAGATGAAGATGTGAAGTTTACTCAAAGAATCTTTAAAAAAGAAAAACTAGATGAAACTCAATTCAAAACAATTAAAAATTTAGGAATTACATTAACCATTCCTGAAAGATTTAAACTAGTTGAAGATACAGGAGACTTTTTATGGTTACGCCAACATTTAAAAAGCGGAATTGCTAGAGGAGATGGAACTAACAATATTTTAATATATAGTTATCCATTAGAAGATGAAAGCAAAGTGGCCGATAATATTACAAGAATGAGAGATACAATCGGTAAAAAATATATTCCTGGAAGTAAAGAAGGGATGCACATGATTACTGAACAAGCGTATACACCATTTACTTTTGATGCAGAGATTGATGGAAAAAAGGCCTTTGAAACAAGAGGTAAATGGGAAGTGAAAAATGATTTCATGGCAGGACCATTTATTAACTATACAGTAATTGATAAAGAAAATAAGCGTGTTATTGTATTTGAAGGATTTACTTACGCTCCATCAGTAAATAAAAGAGATTTTATCTTTGAGCTAGAAGCGATAGCAAAATCGTTAAAAATTAAGTAAGAAGAGCATTACTTCATAAGAAACAAGTAAAAGCATTAAACGTAAGTTTGGTGCTTTTTTTGTTATATTTGATTGACAACCAAAACTTTATAATCTTATGAAATTTAATTTTTTAATTACAGCAATTGCTGCATTAGTACCTATGGTAATGGGTTTTATTTGGTACGGACCTATATTATTTAAGAATGCATGGATGAAAGAGGTCGGTTTTACCAATGAATCTATGAAAGGTTCAAATATGGGGCTCATTTTTGGTTTAGCTTATGTGTTTAGTTTTTTGTTAGCTTTTATCTTACAAACATTAGTAATCCATCAATGGGGGGTACAATCAACCCTAATGGGAGAGCCAGGTTTCGTTGAACAAACAGGGGGAGCATATGCCTACTTTCAGGAGTTTATAGCCAACTTTGGAGACCGATTTAGAACATTTAAACATGGGGCGTTACATGGAACTATGATAGGTTTACTAATTGGTTTACCTATTTTAGCTACACAAGCATTATTTGAAAGAAAAAGTGTTAAGTATGTAGCTATTAATGCTGGTTATTGGATTATTACATTAGCCTTAATGGGAGGAGTAATTTGTCAATGGGCATAACTGATTTATTTAAAAAAGATAAATTTAAAAGCATCAATTTTTAAAATTGATGCTTTTTTATGTAACAAAAAACTGTTAGAAAAGACAAATAAGATAGTCAACCAAATACATAACCAAATGATTGCACATTTTTTTAAGTTAGAGTGGAAGCAGTTTTTTCGCTCTTCTTATTTCGGAAAAAGTATTGCACTAAAAATTGTTATGGGCTTTTTTGCCCTGTATATGCTAGTTTCATTTTTAATGATAGGAATAGGAGGATATTTTTTTATTAAGAAAGAATATCCAAATACAGATCCACTATTTTTTGTTAATGGATTTCTTATTTTTTTACTACTAGGAGATTTAGTTTTTCGTTATTTAATGCAAAAACTACCAGTACTAAACATCAAACCATTTTTAAATTTACCTGTTAAAAAAGAAAAGTTAGTTCATTTTGTATTAGGTAAATCAGCTTTATCATTTTTCAATATAATGCCGCTGTTTTTTTACGTGCCTTTTTCAATAGTACTAATAGGTGAAGGTTATGATATTATGGGGGTTTTAGGATGGTTGTTTTTAATGCTAATGTTAGTGTTAAGTGCTAACTATGTAAATTTTCTAATCAACAAAAATAATTATGCGTTAGGTGTTATGATAGCTGTGCTTGGAGTGTTGTTTTTTGCAAATAAATACCAGCTATTTAACGTAAACGACATATTTGCACCTGTTTTTCAATCAGTATATAATTTTCCTGCTTTGGCATTAATAGGAGTGGTTCTATTGATAGGTTTATATTATGTAAACTTTAAACTATTAAGAGAAAAAGTATATTTAGATGATGCTATAAAAAGTAAAGAAGAAGTAGCTAAAGAGTCAAATTTATCTTTTGTTGATAGACTAGGAGATGTAGCACCATTTATAAAAAATGATATCCGTCAAATATGGAGAAATAAACGAACTAAAACAGTGTTTTTTATGTCGTTTTTATTTCTTTTCTATGGAACGATTTTCTTTGGGGAAGAAACTTATCGAGAAAAAATGCCAGCTTTCTTAGTATTTGCAGCAATTTTTGTAACAGGAGGTTTTACACTAAACTATGGTCAGTTCATCCCAGCATGGGATAGTGAGTATTATAAAATGCTTATGAGTCAAAACATTCGTTATAGAAAGTTTTTAGAAAGTAAGTGGTATTTAATGGTTGTAGTATCAGGAGTGTTATACCTTTTAAGTATTCCTTATGTTTATTTCTACGGATTAGATATTTTTTTAATGATAACCGCTGGGGCAATATTTAATATCGGGTTTAATTCACTCTTTTTGTTATTTGCAGGTTCTTTTAACCGAAAACGTATAGACCTAAATAAAAGTGGGTTTTCAAATTATCAAGGAACTAGCGCAACACAATTTTTAATAATAATTCCAATAATGGGAATTCCTATGTTCCTATTTTGGATTTTCAACAAGTTTGTTGGTTTTAATGCTGGAGTTTTAGCAATTGCTATTGCAGGAGTACTAGCATTAGCGTTCAAAAATTACTTTATGAACTTTATAGAAAAAAGATACATTAAAAGTAAGTACGCAGTAATACATGCATTCAGCCAAAAATCATAACTAACCAAAAAACTAAACAAAATGATATCTATAAATAACATTTCAAAAACATACGGAACTACACAAGTCTTAAATTTAGAAGAATTAAAAATTCCTAGCGGACAATCTTTTGGGCTAGTAGGAAATAATGGAGCAGGAAAAACGACGCTATTTAACCTGTTGTTAGATTTAATTAGACCAACTACAGGAGAAATTATAAATAATGAAGTAATTGTAAATAAAAGTGAAAATTGGAAGACGTTTACAGGGTCGTTTATAGATGAAACTTTTTTAATTGGGTATTTAACACCTGAAGAATATTTTGATTTTGTTGGGGACTTACGTGGAATGAATAAAGCTGATGTAAAAGGGTTTTTAGCTCAATTTGATGAGTTTTTTAATGATGAAATTTTAGGAAAGAAAAAGTATTTACGAAGCTTAAGTAAAGGAAATCAGAAAAAGGTAGGTATTGTTGCTGCAATGATGGGGAATCCACAAGTGATAATTTTAGACGAACCTTTTGCTAATTTAGATCCTACAACACAAATTCGATTAAAAAAAATAATTAAAAAACTAACAGAAAATAATGATGTAACCGTACTAGTTTCTAGTCACGATTTAAGTCATGTAACTGAGGTTTGCGAACGTATTGTAGTTTTAGATAAAGGAAATGTTGTGAAGGACATAAATACGTCGCAAGAAACCCTACAAGAATTAGAAAGCTATTTTTCTGCATAAAACAAGGTGAAAATCATCTTATAATTATTATTTTTACCTCTTTACGTACAAAAAACACAATTATTACGTTGTTGTACTGTAAAAGTAATAGTATATGAAAAAAGGGGTAAAGATAATAGTATTCAGTGTTTTAGCAGCTATCGTGTATTCGTGTAGTGTTAAAAAGGATGCTTTTTTAAATAGAAATTACCATGCTGTTACCACCAAATACAATGTGCTTTTTAACGGTGAGCAAGCGTATTTAAAAGGACTTGAAGAAATTCAAGAAAAGCACGAAGACAATTTCTGGAAACGCTTGCAAATAGAGCCTATAACTTTTGATGAAAGTAAATTAACTACAAAAGTACTAAATCCAGGTACAGGTTTTAGAGCAGACGAAGAAGAAGAAAATAAGAATTTAACACACTTTGAAAAAGCAGAGGAAAAAGCAATAAAAGCAGTTCAAACTCATTCAATGAACATCAATGGTTATGAAAGAAATAGCCAGATAGATGATGCTTATTTATTACTAGGGAAATCAAGATACTATACTCAACGCTTTATTCCGGCATTAGAAGCCTTTAACTATGTAATAGTTAACTACCCAAAGGCTGATTTAAACTACGAAACAAAAATTTGGAGAGCGAAAGCAAACATTCGTTTAGGGAATGAAAAAAGAGCCATAGAAACATTAATGCTATTGTTAGATGTTTTAGATGAGAAAGAAAAAATAAACAAATCTGTAAAAGAGCAAGCTTACACAGCTATGGCTATGGCTTATGAACAAACAGATACCATCCAAAAAATGGTAGATTATCTAAAGTTAGCTACTAGAACACGTTATAACAGAGAACAATCAGCTCGAAACATGTTTGTTTTAGGACAAGTTTACAGTGAATTAGATAGAAAAGATTCAGCAAGAATGGTGTTTCGAAAATTATCAGAATTTAAAAGAGCACCAGACAAGTTCCGTATTCGAGCAAACATAGAACTTGCTAAAAATACACCAAATGATTCAACATCAATATTAATGTTGGCGAGGTTAAGAAAACTGATTAAAAATTCAGATAACCGAAAGTTTTTAAATGAATTGTACTACCAAGCAGGGGTAATTCAAGAAGGAAGAAATAACCCTGAAGCAGCAGCAGAATATTATAAAAAGTCCTTACAAGCAAAGCATAATAACAATTATCAAAAAACATATGCGTATGAACGCTTGGCAAACATGGCTTTTGAAAAAGAGAATTACTTGTTAGCAGGCTCGTATTACGATAGTGTAATGCAAGTGGTTTCTAAAGAGTTTGATCAAGAAAAAAGAATCCGTAGAATTCGAAGAAAAAATAAAGGGCTTACAACTCTAAGAAAGTACGAGGAAACTGTTAAAAATAACGACAGTATTCTTAGTTTGGTGGCAATGACACCAGATGAAAGAACTTCTTTTTTTGAAGAATATATTGAAAAAATAAAAAAAGAAGACGAAGAAAAAAGACAACAAATACTCAATGCTCAAAACTTCGGAATTGGTTTAGGTGGTGGAGCATCCATAAATAATAATGCCAATAAAGGGAAGTGGTATTTTTACAATACGCAAGCACTTGGTTTTGGAAGAGCAGAATTTCAAAAAATATGGGGAACACGTCCTTTAGAAGATAACTGGAGATTGTCAGATAAATCTATAAGCGTTGCAGATGATGTAACTGACGATACTGATGGAAACAAAGTAAATAAGAGGTATGAACTTTCAACATATCTGGATGCAATTCCTACAGATGAAAAATTTATTAGTAACTTAGTTGAAGAACGTAATGACGCATTATACCAATTAGGGTTAATTTATAAAGAGCAGTTTACAAATGCTACACTAGCTATTAAGAACCTAGAGCGTTTAAGTGAGGTTAGAACAGATAATAAGCTAGAATTACCAATAAGTTATCACTTGTACCAGATATATAAAAAGCAAGGAGATGTAGCTAAGGTAAATGAGTATAAAAATATTATTTTACAGAAGTATCCAGAAACAAGTTTTGCTCAGATAATTTTAAACCCTGATAAAAAACTTACAGAAGAAAAAAAAGAAGATGAGGTTTTAAATAAGTATAAAGAAATATACTATTTATACAAAGAAAATAAGTTTGAAGAGGTTGTTAATGAGATAGATAATTTTTTAACTACACTTAAGAATTCAAATTTAATCCCTAAATTTGCGCTCCTAAAAGCCTTGGCTATAGGTAAATATCAAGATAAAGACACCTATAAAAAAGCATTAGAGTTTGTTGCGGTTAGTTATGCAACTACTCAAGAAGGTAAGAAAGCAAAAGAAATCATAGAACAATTAAATAAAACATAAACACCCTTAAATTCCCCGAATATGTTTGGTAAAGAGAGTAAAAAAACAGGAGAAAACAAAGTTGCAGAGAGAAACATTATAGGAAAAAACACTAAAATTACTGGAGAAATAATTTCTGAAGGAGATTTTAGAATCGACGGAACCCTAGAAGGAACTATAGAAACTAATGGTAGAGTAATTATTGGTAGTACTGGTTTAATTAAAGGAAAAGTAGAGTGTACTAACGCTGATGTAGAAGGAGAGTTTTCAGGTGAATTATTTGTATCAAATACATTAACAGTAAAATCTTCAGCAAACATTACAGGAGATGTAGTTATAGGAAAGCTATCAGTGGAGCCAGGAGCAGAATTCAATGCTACTTGTGCCATGAAAGGAGCGGTAAAAGAATTAAACAAGAATGAGCAAGGACTCAAAGAAAAATCCGCTTAATAAATACATACGATTCACAGGAATCGCACTTCAAATGGGGCTAACTATTTACCTAGGAAGTTTACTAGGTGAATGGTTAGACCAAAAATACCCAAACGATAATCAACTTTACGTAAAAATTTGTACACTTGTAGCGGTTTTCGGAGCTATGCTTTCGGTAATTATACAAGTAACCAATTTAACAAAAAACGATGATTAAACGAATTATAATTTTTACTATAGTTGTAGCTGCATTAGCTGCTTTAGGATTCTTTGTTAATAATTATTTCATAGAAAAAAACACGGTTAGTTTATCTTTTTCGTTACTATCAGTATATGTATTTAACTTAATTGCTTCTTTAGTAACTTATATTGCAGTAGAAATAGTAATAAATTACCTGCCGAATGAAACAGGTTACTTGTATCTTGGTTTAATGTTAGTAAAATTCGGAGTTTTTATTTTGTTATATCAAGATTCTATTTTTTCTGAAACAGGTTTAACTAAACCTGAAAAAGTTTCAATACTACTTCCTATTCTTACTTTTTTATTAGTGGAAGCTATTGGTGTTTCAAAGTTGTTGAATAATAGATAGTTTACTGTTTTTTGAAGTCTTTAGAAGACTCAGGAAAACTAAATAAAAAAACCGTTTGTAGTTTTAATTTATTGTGTACCTTTGCACGGAAATTTAGAGACCATAATTCTATATTTAGTAAGGTATGATGATAGCAAAAAAACCTATCTATTTTTTAACGGTACTAGCAATAGTATTTAGTTCATTTACAGCATTCGCTGGAGGAGGTGATACTTCAAACGGAGGTCAGATTAATACACGAGAGCAAATTGATGGATATATTAAACATCACTTAGCAGATTCACATGATTTTACATTGTTTTCGTATACAAACGATGCAGGAGAGCGTAAACATGTTGGTTTTCCATTGCCTGTAATTGTCTGGACAAGTCAAGGGTTAAAAACCTTTATGTCTTCTGAATTTCACCACAATGATGACGGTCATATTGTTGTTGAAAAAGGTGGAGTAAAACTTACTAAAATTCACAGTAAAATATACGAGTTAAACGAAGGAGAAACAGCAGTTGCTTTTGATGAAGCTCACCATGCTACCAATGCGCACAAGGTGTTAGATTTTTCTATAACTAAGAGTGTGTTTGGTATGTTGTTCGTAGGATTGTTAATGTTGTTAGGTTTTGGTTCGTTAGCTAAAAGTTATAAAAAAGGAGCAATTCCAACAGGGGTTGGTCGTGTATTAGAACCTTTAGTGCTTTATGTAAGAGATGAAATAGCAAAGCCTAATATCGGTGAAAAAAAATACATGAAGTTTATGCCTTATTTGTTAACAGTATTCTTCTTTATTTGGATATTGAACTTGTTAGGATTAACTCCTTTTGGATTTAACGTAACAGGACAAATAGCAGTAACGGTATGTTTAGCATTTTTTACGTTGGTAATCTACTTGACAAATGGTAGCAAAGATTTCTGGGCACACACATTATGGATGCCTGGTGTACCAGTAATTTTAAGACCAATTTTAGCAGTAATCGAATTGATTGGATTTATATTAATTAAACCTTTCTCTTTATTAGTGCGTTTATTCGCAAACATTACAGCAGGTCACTTCGTAGTAATGAGCTTAATAGCATTAATGATTACATTAAAAAATCAGTTCGGTGCTGTAGGTTCAACAAGTATTTCATTGTTGTTGGCATTATTTATCACAGTAATTGAAATTTTAGTAGCGTTTTTACAAGCATTTATTTTTACAATGCTATCGTCATTATTTATTGGTATGGCGGTTGAAGAACACGAGCATCATTAATTTAGAATAAGAATTTGTTTAATTATATATAAATCAATCAGTATGTACAATTTAATTGGAGCAGGATTAATCGTTATCGGAGGAGGATTAGGATTAGGTAAAATTGGTGGTAGTGCAATGGAAGCTATCGCACGTCAACCAGAAGCAGCTAATAAAATCCAAACAGCGATGATCATTATCGGAGCATTATTAGAAGGATTAGCATTTGGTGCTTTAATCTTAGGAAAATAATTCCGAAACAAAACAGAAGTAAAACATTTTCCTGTAACGGTTGGTTACAGGAAATGTTTTCAAATTAAACAAAAAACAAACAGTAAAAAGATTAAATTTCATATACAATGGATCAGTTAATAAATGATTTTTCTCCAGGGCTATTTGCTATGCAAGCATTAATATTAGTAATATTACTAGTTTTATTGTTCAAATTCGCATGGAAACCAATTATGGCTGCTTTAACAGAACGTGAAGAAGGTATTCAAAATGCATTAGATCAAGCAGAAAATGCTCGTAAAGAAATGCAAAACTTACAAGCTGATAATGAGCGTTTATTAAAAGAAGCAAGAGCTGAGAGAGATGCGATGATGAAGGAAGCACGTGAAATTAAAGATAAAATCATTGCTGATGCAAAACAAGAAGCTGAAGAGCAAACATCTACTATGGTAGAGAATGCAAAAGCTACTATTAAGCAAGAGCAACAAGCAGCAATCGCTGAGTTAAAGAAGAAAGTTGGAGATTTATCTATCGAAATAGCTCAAAAGGTTGTAAGAAAAGAATTAGCTTCACAAGACGATCAATTAAAGCTTGTAGAAGGAATGTTAGAAGAGGTTACTTTAAACTAATCAGTAGATGAAAGAATCAAGAGCAGCACTACGTTACGCAAAGGCAGTTTTAAACTTAGCTAAAGATTCAGGAAGCGAAACTTTAGTAAACGATAACATGAAGTTAATCGTTGATACAATTGCTGGGAGCGATGATTTAGATGTTATGCTTAAAAGTCCTGTAATCAAAGCTGCAGATAAACGTAAGGTTTTAAATGCGCTTTTTGGCGATAAAGTAGATAACATAGTAAAAGGGTTATTTAACTTATTAGAGGAAAATAAGCGTATGGTAATGTTAGAGTCTATTGCTAAGCAATATGCTGTTATATACGATTACCACAAGAACATCAACGTAGCTAAAGTTACTACAGCAGTAGCTTTAACAAAAGAGTTAGAAGATAAAATACAAGCTAAAATTGTTGCCCTTACAGGAAACAATGCAAGTATTGAGAATATAGTAAATCCTGATATTTTAGGAGGATTTATCTTACGAGTTGGAGATGTGCAGTACGATGCAAGTATCTCTAGCCAATTTAATGAGTTAAGGAGAGAGTTTGACAACGGTCATTACATTCCAAAAATTTAATTATACATCAAAAGAAATAAGATGGCAGCAATTAAACCAGCTGAAGTATCAGCAATTTTAAAGGAACAATTAACAAATTTTGAGTCTAAGGCTTCATTAAACGAAGTAGGGACAGTATTACAAGTAGGTGATGGTATTGCACGTGTTTATGGATTATCTAACGTACAATACGGAGAATTAGTAGAATTCGATAACGGATTAGAAGGTATCGTATTAAACTTAGAAGAAGATAATGCAGGTGTTGTATTATTAGGAGCTTCTACTTCAGTAAGAGAAGGATCTACTGTGAAACGTACAGAAAGAATTGCTTCTTTAAAAGCTGGAGAAGGAATCGTAGGGCGTGTTGTTAACACATTAGGACAACCAATAGATGGTAAAGGACCAATTCAAGGTGAAACTTTCGAAATGCCTTTAGAGCGTAAAGCACCAGGGGTTATCTTCCGTGAGCCTGTAACTGAGCCAATGCAAACAGGTATCAAATCTATCGATGCAATGATTCCAGTTGGTCGTGGTCAACGTGAGTTAATCATTGGAGACCGTCAAACAGGTAAATCAACTGTTGCTATTGATACTATCTTAAACCAAAGAGAATTTTATGATGCAGGACAGCCAGTGTACTGTATCTATGTAGCTATCGGTCAAAAAGCTTCAACAGTAGCAGCTATTGCTAATATGTTAGAAGATAAAGGAGCGTTAGCATATACAACTATTGTTGCTGCAAATGCATCTGATCCAGCTGCAATGCAAGTATACGCACCATTTGCAGGAGCTGCAATTGGAGAATATTTCCGTGATACTGGTAGACCAGCTTTAATTGTTTATGATGATTTATCTAAACAAGCTGTTGCTTACCGTGAAATTTCATTATTATTAAGAAGACCACCAGGACGTGAGGCATATCCTGGAGATGTATTCTACTTACACTCAAGATTATTAGAGCGTGCTGCAAAAGTTATCAATGACGATAAAATTGCAAGTGAAATGAATGATTTACCAGATTCTTTAAAAGGAATTGTAAAAGGTGGAGGTTCTTTAACTGCATTACCAATTATTGAAACACAAGCAGGAGACGTTTCAGCATATATTCCAACAAACGTAATCTCAATTACTGATGGTCAGATATTCTTAGAGTCTGATTTATTCAACTCAGGGGTTCGTCCAGCGATTAACGTAGGTATCTCTGTATCACGTGTAGGAGGATCTGCTCAGATTAAATCAATGAAAAAAGTATCTGGTACTTTAAAGTTAGATCAAGCTCAGTACCGTGAATTAGAAGCATTCGCTAAGTTTGGTTCTGATTTAGATGCAGCTACTTTAAATGTAATTGAAAAAGGTAAGCGTAACGTTGAGATCTTAAAGCAAGCTCAAAACGACCCTTATACCGTAGAAGATCAGGTAGCTATTATCTATGCAGGTTCTAAGAACTTGTTAAAAGATGTACCTGTAAACAAGGTAAAAGAATTCGAAAAAGATTATTTAGAGTATTTAAATGCGAAGCACAGAGATACTTTAGATACTTTAAAAGCAGGAAAATTAACTGATGAAGTAATTGATACTTTAAGAGACGCTGCAAAAGAAGTTTCAGCTAAATTTTCAGCTTAATAAAAACAAAAAAAGGCATCCCCGCATTATAATGCGGGGGTTTTATAAATTTTAAGTTCAATTAAATGGCAAACTTAAAAGAAATACGTAACAGAATTACTTCGATTAAATCAACAATGCAGATCACCTCTGCCATGAAAATGGTATCGGCTGCAAAGTTGAAAAAAGCTCAAGATGCAATTACAGCAATGCGCCCGTATTCATCTAAGCTTACTGAATTATTACAAAGCTTAAGTGCTACATTAGATAGCGATGCAGGTGGAGTGTATTCAACAGAAAGAGAAGTAAACAAAGTATTGTTAGTTACTGTAACTTCTAATAGAGGTTTATGTGGAGGTTTTAACTCATCTATTATCAAAGAAACAGTTAAAACTATTAATGAAAAATATAACGATGCTACTGTTGATTTATTAACGATTGGTAAAAAAGGAAACGATATTTTATCAAAAGAATATACAGTTATTGAAAATAGAAGTAATATTTTTGATGACTTAACTTTTGAAAACGTTGCTCAAGTTGCTGAACAGTTAATGAATTTATTTGTAGATGGTTCTTATGATAAAATAGAGATCATTTACAACAGATTTAAAAACGCAGCGACTCAAATACCACAGGTAGAGCAATTTTTACCAATTCAACCTGTAGAAGGAGAATCAAATGCTAATTTAGATTACATCTTTGAGCCTTCTAAAGAAGAAATCATTTTAGAGTTAATTCCTAAGTCATTAAAGACACAATTATACAAGGCAATTCGTGATTCATTTGCTGCCGAACACGGTGCTCGTATGACTGCAATGCATAAAGCAACTGATAATGCTACGGAATTACGTGATGAGTTATTATTAACTTATAACAAAGCACGTCAAGCTGCTATTACAAACGAAATCTTAGAGATCGTTGGTGGAGCAGAAGCTTTAAATAACTAAGAAAAGAGCATTTCTCAGAAATATTCTGAGAGTTATCATAAAAAAAAGCGAATCAATTTGGTTCGCTTTTCTTTTTTATATCATTTTATTATTCAAAATCAGATGATAAATAATAGTTTTCTAAGGTTACTGGAAATAAATCATTTTCAAAAAACTGATTCATAATTCTTGTGGTAACAGGGCTAATACCAGTACTTATTCCATCTACCTCATGAGGGTATGTCATATTTGAAGAATGGTTGTAACCAATAGTATGACCTATTTCATGTGCTGTTATAAAACCAGTTTCTTTACGAATATAATCTCTTAGTACATGTTCAGCTAAACCAAAGGTTGCACCACCACCTAAACCAGAAACATTAACAACCTTACCACAGTTATAACGTGTTTTGTTTAAAATAATGTTATAAGCTCCTTTCTTTTCGTTTTCTGTTAAAGCAGTTGTGCCATCATTTCCTATAATATTTTCACTAATAAATTCATTTTTAAAATTATCAGAAGCAAAAACAACACCAAGGTTAATCATTAATCCTGTGAATCGACGGATGTCTTTTGCAGTAATATCTTCAGCCCAATTGTTATCTGGATTGTTGTCTGTATCAAAATCGTGATATTTTATCGTCCATTTTAGTTTATTTAAACCTTTAAGCCTTTGGATAATTTCGTTATCACCAGTAAAATCAAAAACAATATTACTAGGGTCTATACCTGTATCTTTAAAAATTGAAAGATCAACTTCTTGATTACTTGTATTTAAAAATAAGGAAGAGTTGTTTATAAAAGGGTAGTTAATTTCTTGCTTACCATGGGCTCTTATTTTATCAATTTTAAATAATTTAATAGGTTTATGAAAACCTTCAGCCTCAATCGTAGCTGTAATAGTTATATCTTCTATATCTATTGGGGCGAAATTAGCAACCTCAATAGTTTTATTATCAATTGGCTTAACTCTTATTACTTTACTTATTTCGTACACACGAGATTCTGAAGTCATTACTTCTTGAGGTTCTCCGTCTTGAAACATCAAGCTAGAATTGGTTTCAGAATCAAAAGAGTAAGTTTTAAGCTCAACGTTAGGGATACTTTCTTTATCACTACATGAAAGGAATAAAAAAATAGAACAAACTAAAGTTTTAAATAATAGTTTCATTTTTGAAAAATTTGGAGGTTATTTTTCGCGAATATAAACCTTACAAATCATTAGTTTCTGAAAGTTTAACAAAACAACTTCAAATTTATTTTACCAAGTGTCATTTACATATTAATTAAGTAAATCAAGCAGAAACCAAACTGTTGTTAGTTCTAGGCTTTTTAGAATTGTTTTTGACTAAGTATAGATAAACCATTAGTGGTATTAATCCGTGAGGAAGTCTATATATTGTTAAGTATAAATACTGATGCATAATACTTAAAGAAAAATCATAATGAAAGCCACTAAGAATTCTTGCTAAAGCAGTTACAATACCCCAAAAGCATGCATATAACAAGGCTGCTTTTGAAAGTTTAGGAATAAATATAGCAATAGCAATAATGAAATCTATAACACCAGCTACAAATAATAGGTTCTTAGCCATTTCTTCTTGTACAGGAAGTATATTCAAGGTCATGGTAACGAAACTACCTGGTAATGGATAAAAAACACCAATAGCGTACATTCCATGACAAGTGAAAGCTAAGGCAATAAAAACTTTTAGGTAAAAAAGTAAGATAGGTGTGTTTTTGTATTTTAAGAAATATAATAAAGCGATTGGAACTCCAAACTGAATGGTGTGCTCAAAAAACATTATTAGGTGATAAAATTTATCCTTGGTTATCATTAAAGCTAAAAAAATCAAACTAACAGATCCTATTATTAAAATGTTGCGCATCCATTTTTTTGAGTTTTCATTTATTAAGATTGAAATAATAGCGCATACTAGATATAAAACACCAATACTTCTGGTTAAAACTTGGATAGCAAAATCAGTATTTAGGTTAGTAACATATGATTGCCAACTAGTGTCAAAAAGAAAATTAACAACAGGCTCCAATAAATGCTGATCCCAAAAAAAGCTTCGGTAGGGTGCATCCCAAAATAAATGCTGGTAAGCTCTGCCAAAAAAAATAAAAAAAGAACAGAATTTTAAAAAAGTAAGAAGGGTTTTAGTGTTCATAAATTAAGGTTTAAACAAAAGTAAAAATAGGGGGTATGTAGTTTGTTAAAATAAGATTAGTAAACTATAAAACAATAGTTAGGTTAAAGTTAATCAGGTTATTATATGATTAATTATAATAAAAATAACCTATTAAATTGAAAGGGAAAAAATATATTTGTGTAACTAACTATTAAACTTTAAAGTCCCTCACAATGAAAAAAATTATTTTAACACTGTTATTATTAGCAGTTCTTAGTACTTATGCCTCTAATGATAAGTACCGATTAATCATCACAGACAATCCGGCAACAACCATTATGATTGGCTGGAATCAAATTTCAGGATCTAACCCAGTTGTATACTATGGAACGACAGATAATGGAACTAACTGGTCAAATTATCCAAATTCAAAATCTGTAGATCGCTCAGTTTCTTATAAAGGAATGAGTAATACTTTTGCCAAATTAACTGGATTAAGTCCTAATACCAACTATTATTTTGTAATTAAAGATAGCCAAGGGGTAAGCAGTCGTTTTTGGTTTAAAACAGCTCCAAATACCAATGATAAAATGTCGTTTATTGCTGGAGGAGATTCAAGAAACAATAGAACACCGAGAAGAGATGCTAATTTGTTAGTTTCTAAATTAAAGCCAACAGCAGTGTTTTTTGGTGGAGATATGACTAACGGAGACTCTAGTTCTGAATGGCAAGACTGGTTTAATGATTGGCAATATACCACAGCAAATGACGGAAGAATGTTTCCTATTGTACCAACGAGAGGAAATCACGAAGGTTCAAATAATAGTATTTATAACCTGTTTAATGTTCCTTCAACAAGTGTTTATTACGACATAACTTTTGGAAATAATTTATATACAATTTATACGTTGAATTCAGAGATTTCAGCAGGAGGAACTCAGTATTCATGGTTAAGTCAAAAATTAAATACAAATAGTTCTATTTGGAAATCTGCTCAATATCACAAACCGATGCGTCCACATGTGTCATCAAAATCGGAAGGAAATGATGAATACTCTAGTTGGTCTCAATTGTTTTATGATAAAGGAGTGAATTTAGTATTTGAATCTGACTCTCATACCGTAAAAACAACATGGCCAGTAAAACCTTGTTCTAGCGGAAGTAATTGTGATGAAGGTTTTGTTAGAGATGATGCTAACGGAACCGTTTATGTAGGAGAAGGTTGCTGGGGAGCACCTTTAAGATCATCGAATGATTCAAAAAACTGGACAAGAGACGCGAGTACCTTTAATCAGTTTAAATGGATTTTTGTTGAAGAGTCTAAAATAGAAGTTAGAACAATTAAGGTAGATAATGCGAGTAGTGTAGGTTCGGTTTCAAACCAAAATCCATTCACAATACCGTCTAATTTAGATATATGGGCTCCATCTAATGGTAGTGTGGTAACAATTATAAGTAGTAACGTTAGCTATCCAGAAGTTACAGTTACAAATCCATCATCAGGCTCATCACATACCGTAAATACTCCAGTAACAATTTCCGCTACTGCTACAGATAGTGATGGAACAATTTCTAGTGTTAAGTTTTATGTAAATAACACTTTAGTAGGCACAGATACAAATACTCCATACTCTTTTAACTGGATACCTACAATTGATGACCAATCATATATAATTAAAGCAAAGGCTACAGATAATGACGGATACGAAACTACTTCTGAAGAAGTTTCTGTTTTTGTAGGAAATGTTTCTAAGACAATAACTTCAACAATTAATAGTACTAATGATGATGCTGAACAATATGAGTCGTCAGGAACAATGTATATGAACAGTTCTGATTTAGAATTAGTGTATGATGGAAGTTCCAAAGGAAATCAACATGTAGGGTTGTTGTTTAGAGACTTAAATATACCTGCAAATGCTACGGTAACGAATGCGTATATACAATTTACTACCGATGAAACAAATTCAGGAAGTACATCATTAGCAATAAAAATTCAAGATTCATCAAATGCACCTGATATGACTTCTCAAAGTTATGATATAACATCAAGAAGTTATTATAATCAATCAGTTGCTTGGAGTCCTAGTTCATGGAGTTCAGTTGGAGCTTCGGGGACAGCACAAAGAACTCCAGATTTAAAATCTCTGGTACAATATGTTGTGAACAGATCTAATTGGGCAACTGGTAATTCAATGATGTTTTATATTTCAGGAACAGGAGAACGAACAGCAGAGTCATACGATGGAAGTAGCGCGAGTGCACCCAAATTAGTGGTTACTTATAGCACAGGGAACCCTGATGATGGAGATGGAGGAGGAGAAATCCCAAAATGTGAGGATGTAAGCGTGACAATTATTTTCGATAAGTATTCTTCAGAAACTTCTTGGAGTTTAAAGGATAGTACAGGGCAAACTGTAATGAGTGGAGATAATTATACTCAAGGAAATGGAGAGTCTATTACTGTATCAAAATGCTTGCCGGTAGGATGTTATGATTTTACAATTAATGATACATATGGTGATGGCATTTGCTGTAGTTATGGAAGCGGTTCGTATAAAATAACTAATAATAATGGAGATGTATTAGCTTCAGGAGGAAGCTTTGGGTCTTCGGAGACTAAACAGGTTTGTTTAAACACTTCCACTTCTGCAAAAACACAATTAAGAAGCCAAGAAAAAGAAGAAACAAATACTTCAGGAATGAGTATTTATCCAAATCCAGCTGTTGATAGGATTTATATTAAAGGAGGAAAAAATACAGTTTTGTGGATTGCGAAAATAATAGACGTATCAGGAAGAAAAGTAATAGAAGCACCTGTAATTAATAATTCGATAGATGTTTCTACAGTTTCAAGTAACTCAATTTACATTGTTGAAATATATGATGAACTAGGACAAAAGAAACTTTCTGAAAAGATAATGAAGAAATAAACTTTGAAATAAAGAGTTGAAAAGCGAACCAATTTGGTTCGCTTTTCTTTTATAGTAGACTTTGAATTACTTTTTGAATGGAGATTGTATCAATTCCACATACTTCTTGCAACTGTTGAATCGTACCATGATGGATAAACTCATCAGGAATTCCTAATAGTTTAATTTTTCCTTGATAGTTTACTTCGGAAGCATACTCTAATACTTCACTCCCAAACCCACCTTTGATAGTGCCATCCTCAACAGTGATAATAGTGTCAAATTTTTTAAAAATAGTGTCTAAAAGTTGCTTGTCTAAAGGTTTTACAAAACGTAGGTCGTAATGTGCAATGACTTCTTTATTTTCAAGTTGATTGATTGCTTCTGAAACATTATCAGCTATTGTTCCAATAGATAACACTGCAATTTGAGTTCCTTCTTTTAAACAGGTTCCTTTTCCAACTTCTATGGTTTCGAATGGAAGTTGCCATTGCTCTAATTTGCCTTTCCCTCTGGGATATCTAATAGCTATCGGATGTTCAAGACCCTGTTGAGCGGTAAACATAATGTTACGTAACTCAATTTCATTACGAGGAGCAAATACAATTAGGTTTGGAATACAACGTAAATAAGCCAAATCAAAAACTCCATGGTGAGTTGCTCCATCTTCACCTACTAACCCAGCCCTGTCTAAGCAAAAAATTACAGGTAAATTTTGTAAGGCTACATCGTGAATTACTTGGTCGTAAGCACGTTGTAAAAAGGTAGAATAGATATTACAAAATGGAATCAATCCTTGGGTAGCCATGCCTGCAGCTAAGGTTACTGCATGTTGTTCGGCAATACCTACATCAAATGTTCTATCAGGAAACTCTTGCATCATAAACTTTAATGAGCTTCCGGTTAACATAGCAGGCGTAATTCCTACAATTTTTTCGTTTTTCTGTGCTAGTTCAACAATAGTTTCCCCAAAAACATCTTGAAATTTAGTGTATTTACTTGCCTCTTTAGGTAGGACGTCTCCAGAAATTTTGTCAAATTTACCAGGAGCGTGATACCTTACTTGGTCTTGTTCAGCTTGTCGTAACCCTTTCCCTTTTGTAGTTATTACGTGTAAAAACTTAGGACCTTGAATACTTTTTAAGCGTTCTAGTTCACGTAACAACTCTTCAAAATTATGTCCATCAATAGGTCCAGAATAATCAAAGTTTAAGGCTTCAAAAATATTGTGTTGTTCTATCTCTAATCGAGGAGCTTTAATTTTTGTTAAATAATCTTTCAAAGCGCCTACCGATGGGTCAATACCAATGGCATTATCGTTTAAAATAACTAAGAGATTTGCATTCGTGTCTCCTGCATGATTCAAAGCTTCAAAAGCCATTCCACTAGCAATAGAAGCATCACCAATCACCGCAATATGATGTTTTTCAATATCTTGTAATTTCGAGGCAATTGCCATTCCTAAAGCTGCTGAAATAGCGGTAGAAGAGTGACCAACACCAAAAGTGTCGTACTCACTTTCTGAGCGTTTTGGAAATCCTGAAATACCATCAAACTGGCGGTTGGTATGAAAAACGTCTTTTCTTCCTGTTAAAATTTTATGCCCATAGGCTTGATGTCCTACATCCCAAACTAATAAATCGTTTGGAGTATCAAACAAATAGTGAAGTGCAATGGTCAATTCTACCACACCTAAGCTTGCGCCTAAATGTCCTTCTTTTGTAGCAACCACATCAATAATAAACTCACGCAATTCTTGAGCGAGCTGTGGCAATTCTTCTGATGTTAATTTACGTAAATCAGCAGGAATTTGAATGTTTTTCAATAGGTCGTTCGACATATAGCAAAAGTACAAAAAGGTAGAGATTCCTAACTTTTTAGACTAAAAACTTTGTAGTTTTGTTGCATGAGCAAATTGTACTTGGTGCCTACACCGATTGGGAATTTAGAAGACATTACGCTGAGAGCGCTTAAAGTCTTACAAGAAGTAGATTATATTTTAGCGGAAGATACACGTACGAGCGGAAAACTACTGAAGCATTTTGATATTTCTACACCGATGCAGTCGCATCATATGCATAACGAGCATAAAACGGTAGAAACAATTGTGAAACGTTTGCAAAGTGGTGAAACGTTTGCGTTAATTTCAGATGCAGGAACCCCTGCAATTTCAGATCCTGGTTTTTTATTAACTAGAGCGTGTGTACAGCATGGGATAGATGTAGAATGTTTACCAGGAGCTACTGCTTTTGTTCCAGCTTTGGTAAATTCTGGCTTACCGAATGACAAATTTGTTTTTGAAGGTTTTTTACCTGTAAAAAAAGGACGTCAAACACGGTTAAAATTCTTGGCAGAAGAGACACGAACTATGATTTTTTATGAGAGTCCACACAAGTTATTGAAAACACTCGCAAATTTTGCAGAGTATTTTGGAGAGGATAGACAAATATCTGTTTCTAGAGAACTGACAAAATTGTTTGAAGAAACCAAACGAGGAAGTGTAAAAGAAGTACTAGCATATTATACTGAAAAACCAGCTAAAGGAGAAATCGTGGTTGTAGTTGATGGGAAAAAGTAAAGAAATTAAAGTTTTATAAAAACCCTAACTTTTCTTCTTCTTGAGTTTCTTATTTTTGTAACTCTTTAAAAAGATTACATGTCTACATTTCATAAACTACGTATAGAAAAAATAATAAAAGAAACAGCAGATGCTGTGTCTATTTTATTTGATATCCCTGCAGAACTAAAAGATAACTACACTTTTGTTGCAGGTCAATATATTACAATAAAAGCTATCTTAGACGATAAGGAAATAAGAAGAGCTTACTCTATTTGTGCTTCTCCTAACAGTAAGCAAATTAAAGTTGCTGTAAAAGCAGTTGATCACGGAAAATTTTCAACCTATGCAACAACTAAGCTAAAAGAAGATACTTTTTTAGAGGTTTCTGAACCAGAGGGGAAGTTTATTTTAGAACCTCAAGCACAAAAAAACTATCTTGCTTTTGCTGCAGGAAGTGGAATTACCCCAGTTTTATCAATGGTAAAAACAGTGTTAGAAAATGAACCAACTTCTACAATTACACTAGTTTTTGGAAATAAAAGAGCTGAAAGCACAATTTTTTATGATGAGTTAAATGAGTTAGCTGAAAAGTATTCTTCTCAATTAAACTTACATTATGTGTTTAGTCAAGAGGTGAGAACTAATAGTAAATTTGGTAGAATTGATAAAGGACATGTAAACTATTTCGTGAAAAATATACATAAAGATATTTCTTTCGATTCAGTATATTTATGTGGACCAGAAGAAATGATCCAAACTGTTTCTGAAACACTTCAAGAAGATGGATTTGATGAAAGAGACATTTATTTTGAATTATTTACCGCTACTATTTCAGATGAAGAAGCGGCATTGCATATTCCAGACGGAAAATCAGAAATTAAAGTGGTGTTAGATGATGAAGAACATACTTTTATGATGGAGAAAACCGATACAGTTTTAGCAGCTTCTTTACGCAACAAGCTAGATGCCCCATATTCTTGTCAAGGAGGAGTTTGTAGTAGTTGTATTGCAAAAGTTACGGAAGGAAAAGCTGTAATGGCAAAAAATTCTATTTTAACTGACGACGAATTAGAAGAAGGTTTGATACTTACATGTCAAGCACATCCAACTACACAGAAAATAGTGGTAGACTTTGATGATGTTTAGGTAAAATCGTAACTTTATAGAATGGATTTTTACGACTTTAAAAACGCATTTTTTGTAGGTGTTTTCATGGCTTTTATGATAGGACCTGTATTTTTTATGCTGATTAAAACCAGTATTTTAAAAGGAGCTAGAGCAGCCATTGCTTTTGATGTAGGAGTGATTTTAGGAGATATTTCTTTTATGTTAATAGCCTACTTTGGAAGTAGAAGTCTGTTAGAAAAAATAAAAGATGACCCGCGGTTGTTTCTTATCGGAGGGTTGGTGCTTATTGTTTATGGATTAATTACTTATTTAGATAAAAACAATAAGAAAGAAGCCAAAGCTCCCGATGTTGTTTTACCTGAGAGTAATAATTACTTAAAACTCCTTCTTAAGGGCTTTTTCTTGAATTTTATAAATATAGGAGTATTAGCTTTTTGGCTGGGTTTAATTGTGGTTATAGGACCAACGTATGATATGAATCCGAAGTATTTGGTTTGGTATTTTGGTACTGTAATAGCAGGTTACGCAATTACAGATTTAGGGAAAATATTATTAGCTAAACAACTTAAGAGTAGGTTAACTCCATTGGTTATTTATCGAATAAAACGTGGAATGGGAGTGTTATTAATCGTTTTTGGTGCTGTGTTAATGCTAAAAGGATTTATTCCTGAAAGTAAGATTGATAATCTGATTGAGAAAGTAGAATCGCTAGATTAAAAGCCGATAATCATTTTTGCTATCCAAAAATAGATCAAAATCCCAAAAATATCGTTACTCGTTGTAATAAATGGCCCAGTAGCAATTGCAGGGTCAATACCTCTCTTATCTAAAAATAAAGGAATAAAAGTACCTACCAAACCAGCTACAATAATTACCGTAAATAATGAAGATGAAATAGCAGAGGCAATTGTTATATCTCCTTTCCAAATCCAAATAAAGAAAAACAAGATAACAGCCAAAACAAGTCCATTTACAGCAGCTAAAGACATTTCTTTTAATAGCCTATTAGTAACACTTCCTTTTACATCATCATTAGCTAAACCTTGTACAATAATTGCTGAAGATTGTACCCCAACATTACCAGCCATAGCTGCAATAAGAGGTGTAAACATAAAAAGAATAGCATTTTCTTCTAATGCACCTTCAAAAAAGCCCATAATTCTTGCAGCTCCAATACCTCCAATTAAACCTAGGAACAACCATGGTAATCGAGCTCGGGTTAACTGTAAAATGCTATCTTCAGAGTCAACATCTTGGGTAATACCTGCTGCTAATTGATAATCTTTTTCAGCTTCTTCTTTAATTACATCAACAATATCATCAATAGTAATTCTACCCACCAAAACACCTAATTCATCCACAACAGGAATAGCTTCTAAGTCATATTTACGCATAATGTTAGCTACATCTTCCGCGTCATCGTGTACATGAACAAAATCTACTTTAGGAATATAAACATCCGAAATTTTAGAACGAGTAGAAGCCATTAACAAGTCTTTTAACGACAAACGCCCTTTTAACTTACCTTCATCATCAACCACATAAATAGAATGAACTCTAGTAACCTCTTCTGCTTGCTGACGCATTTTTTTAACACAGGTAAGTACATTCCAATTCTCATTTACTTTTACAAGCTCTTTTGCCATTAATCCACCAGCAGAATCTTCATCATATCGTAGTAATTCTACAATTTCTTTAGCATGTTCACGGTCTTCAATTTTCCGAATTACATCTTGTTTTCGTTCTTCAGGAAGTTCAGCAATAACATCGGCAGCATCATCGGTATCAAGTTCATTAACCTCTTCGGCAATTTCTTTGGCAGATAGTTGTTCAAAAACTTTTTCACGAACTTCTTCATCAACTTCCATTAATACATCCGAAGTTGTTTCACTATCTAATAAACGTATAATGTAAACTGCTTCTTCAAAAGTAAGTTCATCTAAAACTTCAGCAATATCAGCGTAGTGAATATCTGAAAAAACCTCAGAAAGAGCTGTGTCTTTTTGTTGTTGAATCAGGCTTTGTACGTTTTCTAATAAGTCTTTTGTGATTTCTAATGCCATTGCTTGCAATTTTGCTCGATAATCGAGGTTTTGAATATGTTGAAATCTAATTCAAAAAGAAGACTTGTTCTTATCTAAAAAAGGACTCTTAACTATTGTTTTGAGCTATTTTTTGTGTCAACTCAATGAATTTTTGCACCGACAACTGTTCGGGACGCATCGCAAATATAGGGTCTTCTTTTAAGGTATCCGAAAGATTAAAAGATTTTAAACTGGAACGTAACATTTTTCTTCGTTGATTAAAAGCTGTTTTTACCACTCTAAAAAATAATTTTTCATCAACAGGAAGTGTGTAGTTTTCTTTTCTGATAAGTCTAATAACTCCAGAATCTACCTTTGGCGGTGGATTGAATACAGAAGGAGGTACGGTAAATAAGTATTCAGCATCATAAAAAGCTTGTGTTAATACCGAGAGTATTCCGTAAGTTTTACTTCCTTCTTTTTCAGCAATTCGTTGAGCAACTTCCTTTTGAAACATTCCTGAAAACTCTGGAACAAATTCGCGGTTTTCAATAGCTTTAAAAACAATTTGTGATGAAATGTTGTACGGAAAGTTTCCAATAATTGCTACTTGCTGATTATTGAAAATTTCAGTGAAGTCTTTCTTTAAAAAATCACCTTCAATAATGGTAAATTTTTCTTTTGAAGTATTTAGTTTTATGTGCTCAACAGGAAATGTTTCTTGTAAATAGGTTACTGATTCTGAATCTAATTCCATTACCGTAACTTTTGGTTTTTTCTCTAACAAATATTTAGTTAGAACTCCCATACCAGGACCAATTTCTAATACGTTATCGTATCCTTTTTCGGTTAACGAATCAGCAATTTTCTTAGCGATGTTTTCATCGTTTAAAAAATGTTGTCCTAAATGTTTTTTTGCTCTTACGGTCATGGATTCAGGTTAATAGATTTTTATAGACGTAATACGTTTAGAATCTTGGTTTTGGGTCTTGACTAATTACTGTTTACTGTAGGGAAAAACTCATTAACAACTTTTAATTCAGTACGAAAAGCAAGCATTTTATCAGCAAACTTTTTTAATCCGTCGTTGCGTAGTTTGTCTGCACTATGTTTGTAATAGTTGTCTAAATCTTCACGTGTTTTAGCAGTATATTGAATAGAGTAGGTAATACCTCCCATTTCTTCTTCAACCAACACTTGTGTCATTTTAGCACTTAAAAAGTGTCCTGTGGCTAATACTTCAGGTATATGGCTTTCAATCCAAGTTAACCATTCAGCATGTATACTTTCGTCTATATTTATTGTTACGTTGTATATGTACATAGTTTTTAATTTTAAAAATAAAGTAATAAGAACGTCTTCAGTTTTTTAAATGTCGTCTCCTCTTAATTTTCTAAACTTTTTTCGGGCCTCTACTAGGTAGATACTCGATGGGTGGTCAAAAATAATCTTTTGATAGTATTCTTTAGCCTTTTCTAGATTATTTAATTCATTGTTGTATAATTCAGCCATGTGATAATATACATCGTCAACATAAATCCCTTTTTTATCTAAAGCTATTATTTTGGCATAATTTAAAATGGCTTCGTCATATTGTTTCTTTTTAACAAATAATTGAGCTTGTTTAAATAATGCTTCATCTTCAATAGATTGCCCACCGTAATTAGCAATTATATTGCTTAAAATAGCAATTGCTTCATCATTTTTATTTTGATAAGCTAACAGATCAGCTTTGGCATATTCTTTTAAACCAGTACCAATACTATCTTTAGGTTCGTTATCTGAAATTGTCAAGAACAAATCAGCAGCATCGTTAGCAATAAGTTGTGTTGCTGATCCTTTTAAAACTTTTAGCTGAGCCTTTGCCCAAGTAAAATCATTTTTAAAATAAGAAGCTTGTGCTACTTTAAAGCGTGCTTCTTGACCTATATAATTGTTTTTGAATAGCGTTTGAACTTGAGAAAAATAAATTAATCCTCTATTAAATTTACCCATATATACAAAAACATCACCAAGCTTAAGTTTTATAGTTGCTTTTATAAACTTTGAATTGGTAAAATTTAAGGCATTCTTTAAAATAACAGATGCTTCTTGTGGGTTGTTCTTTGTAAATGTTAAATAGTTAGCGTACTCTATTTGTGTGAAAAGTGTTTTAGAGTTAATTCCATATTCTTTAAAAATAGAATTAAAACGTTTATCTACATCAGGTTGTTTTGTCTCAATTGCTATTTTAAGGTTATTATTTATAGCTTTAAACTTGTCTCTAGGGTAATTCGTTTTTTCAATAATAAGATCAAAACACTCTTTTGCAGTTTCATAGTCTTTGTTCTCTAGAGCTATTTTACCCAAATCATTAATTTTACCCAAATTATCTGGGTCTCTTGCAAGTAATGCCTTGTTTTGAATAAGAGCTTTGCTGTATTGTTTTTGCCTAATAAATAACCAAGAAAGTAAATCATTCCAAATGTCTTTAGGGTTACTTATAGATTTTCGTAATAGTGCTTTTTTGAATAAAACATTGTTCTCATCTTCGCTATCATCAGTTAAATATTTACCAGCATAACGTTTTACATTGTTGAGGTAACCACTATTTTTGTCAACCAAATCAATGTATGATTTGAACATTTGTTCAAAATCTCCTTTTTCACCATAAATTTGTGCCAATTGAAACCCATAATTAGCTTTTGGGTTAATTTCCATTACTTTATTAAAAGCTTCAATAGCTAAATCTAATTTACTATAGTTTTTAAACAACCCTGCGATTAAAGAACCGTAATTTGCTTTTTTATTGATGGATTCAATTGCTTTTTGATAGTATTTATTAGCGTCTTCTATTTTTTCTTGCCGTTCACTATTATAACCTAGAATTACATATAAGTAAGATAAGTTAGGTTTTTCTTTTAGTTTTTGAGTGAGTAAATTTTCAGCAGCAGTAAATTGTTCTGTCTCCTGATAACAAGTGATTAACTTTTTTAAATAAGTTGTGTTATATGGGCTTTGATCGTATAACCTTTTATATAACTGAATTGCCTTTTCATATTCATTATTTCTAAAATAATTTTCAGCAATGATAAATTCGTTTTGTTGTGCTTGGCAAAACAAACTTAAAATCAGTAAATTAAATAAAATAATGGCTTTTCTCATTTTGAAAATTTTAAGCGTTGTGTTTTTGTGCTTAATTCAGTTAAGAGGATTTTGTCTATCAAAAATACAGAAGATAATTGTTAAAATACTATTAAAAGAGGTGCTTTTTTGAAAAGCAGTGTAACATTTTGGCACGAACTTTGTCTTATTAGTAAAACAACTAAACAATGTAAACTATGGGAAACTTTACGACACAATATGAAATAGCAAAGCAGAATGCAAATGAGTTTATGAGAAAAGGTCAAATAACTCAATATTTTGAGGCATTGTTAGAAATGAATAAATACAAGAGATTAATGGTAGCAGTAGTTGCCAACTAAACATATTTTTTTCAATGGGGATTGATTAATTAAAAATCCCAAGCATCGTAATTGAGGCTTGGGATTTTTTTATTTTTATATTGAAAATTGATTAATCAATCATGTCAAAACCACAATAAGGAACTAATACTTCAGGAATTTTAATTCCATTCTCAGTTTGGTAGTTTTCTAAAATACCAGCCAACACACGAGGTAAGGCTAAAGAACTTCCGTTTAAAGTGTGTACTAATTGACTTTTACCTTCTTTATTTTTAAAACGTAACTTCAAACGATTTGCTTGAAAAGTTTCAAAGTTTGAAGCAGAACTAATTTCTAACCAACGTTCTTGAGCTGTAGAATATAATTCAAAATCAAATGTTAGAGCAGAGGTAAAACCAGTATCTCCACCACAAAGACGTAAAATACGGTATGGTAATTTTAACTCACGTAAAATTTCTTTGATATGTTCAACCATTCCATTTAAAGCATTGTATGAATTATCAGGGTGTTCAACACGAACAATCTCAACTTTATCAAATTGGTGTAAACGATTTAATCCACGAACATGAGCTCCGTAACTTCCAGCTTCACGACGGAAACAAGGAGTATAGCCTGTAACTGCAATAGGTAAGTCAGCTTCTTTTACTAAGTCACCTCTAAACATATTAGTTACTGGAACTTCAGCGGTAGGGATTAAGTATAAGTTATCTCCAGTTACATGATACATTTGTCCTTCTTTGTCAGGTAATTGACCTGTACCAAAACCTGAAGCTTCATTTACTAAATGAGGAACTTGTACTTCGTTATATCCAGCTGCTGTGTTTTTATCTAAGAAGTAATTAATTAAAGCACGTTGTAAACGAGCTCCTTTTCCTTTATACACAGGAAAACCAGCACCTGTAATTTTGGCACCTAAATCAAAATCAATAATATCATACTTCTTCGCTAATTCCCAGTGAGGTAATGCTTTTTCTCCTAAATCTGGAATAATTCCTTCTTTAAAAATCTCTTCGTTATCTTCTTCACTTTTTCCTGCTTTTACAGAAGGATGAGGAATATTAGGAATTTGGTACAACAATTCGTTTAACTTATCAGCAGCAGAGTTTAATTCTTCTGTTAATTGTTTAGATTGCTCTTTTAACTCACCTGTTTTTACTTTAAGTTTATTTGCTTCTTCAACTTTACCAGACTTAAAAAGACCTCCAATTTCTTTGGATATTTTGTTCGATTCAGCTAAAACATTATCTAAAGAAACTTGTGTAGCTCTACGCGTTTCATCAGCAGTTAATACTTCTTCAATAATTGTTTCGGCATCAGCAAAATTACGTTTTGCTAATCCGTCTAAAACAGTTTGTTTGTTTTCTCTAATAAACTGAACCTGTAACATCTTTTTAATTTTTTAAGAAAAGCAAAGATAAAAGAAGCTATAGACTTAAGCAATGTGTTTTATGTACTAAATTTCTTCAAGCATCATAAAGAAGTCTGATAAAGTAATATTGAAATAATCACATATTTTCTGAAGAGTAGTAATAGTGACATTTGTTTTTCCTTGTTCTATTCTTGCCAAATGTATTCCAGTATCAATATAAAACTCATTTGAAGTAATATGATACTCTTCTCTTAAAGTTTTTACGCAAAGGGCTACCTTTTTTAAGGTTACCTCATTTTTTGACAGCATTATTCTTTTTCGATACAAAATCTTAAAAACATATGAAATACATAATGACATACTTGTCATTATGTAGGTTTTAAAAAAATTAAATTTGTATGCAGTTACGTCAATAATACTAATTCTAAAGCTATTTGAAACCGGGGGGCTTTGAGTATGATGTAAGGTTAGAGCTTGGCGTAACTTTTTAAAAAGAGCATTGAATTTTGCTTGTCTTTTTTTAATTGAGAAATTAAGCCAGAAACAGAATCGAACTTTTGTTCGTCTCTTAAATAGTAAAGTAGCTCAATAGTTAGCTCTTTACCATATAAATTTTGGTTAAAATTGAAATAATGTACTTCAATTGTTTGATGTTCTCCATCAACCGTTGGTCGATTACCAATATTCATCATTCCATAAATAGTAGTGTTATTAATAGTAGACTTTACTATATAAACACCTGTTTTTGGAATCAACTTGTAGTCTTCAGGCACATCAATATTTGCTGTAGGAAAACCTATTTTTCCACCTAGTTGTTTTCCGTTTACAACTTTTCCTGTAAGTGAAAAGTTATATCCTAAGTAATTGTTAGCAGTTTTTAAATGCCCATTAGCTAGAGCTTTTCTAATTTTGGTAGAACTAACTGATACTTCATCAATATCTTGAGCAGGAATTTCTTCAACAGTAAAATCATATAAGTGAGAATACTCAGTTAATTGTTCAATATTACCTTCTCTATTTTTTCCAAAATGATGATCGTAACCAATAATCAATTTAGAAATGTTTAATTGATTAACTAAAATATCACGAACAAAATCTAAAGCGGTTAATCTTGAAAACTCTCTACTAAAAGGATGAATGATTAAATAATCTAATCCTAATTTTTCTAAGTGTTGAGCTCTTTCATCAATAGTGTTTATTAGCTTAATAGAAACATCTTTTTGCAATACCATTCTTGGGTGAGGGAAAAATGTTAGCAATACCGATTTTTTATTACTAGCATTTGCTTCACTAACTAGTTTCTCAATAATTTTTTGATGACCAATATGAACTCCATCAAAAGTACCAATTGTTACCATTGTTTTTTGAGAAGGGGTAAGATCAAAAATAGAATGTATAATTTCCAAGACTACTAATAAGTTTAGGCAAAAATACAATTTGTATAAGATGATAAATAATAAATTAATAAATAAAATCTAAAATTGGTTTTTGGTAAGTTTTTGTCTTTATAATTACTATAATTACAAAAAAAGAGGGTAAATATTTCGCAAATGAAAAAAAATTGTATTTTGCACTACAGTTAACAAATTATTTTACATTATGATGAAAAAACTATTACTTGTTGCATTTGTGCTATTTGGTACAGCAATGATGGTTGCTCAAACTACCATTACAGGTACGGTTAATGATGCTTCGCTTGGTGGACCATTGCCAGGAGCAAACATTAAAGTTTCGAGAAAAGCAGTAGGAACGTCTACTGATTTTGATGGTAAGTTTACAATGACGGTAACAGATATCCCTCCGTTTACCATTGAAATTTCTTCTTTAGGGTATCAAACAAAAACAGTTGAAATAACAAAAAACAACCAAGTTGTTGAGGTTAGCTTAACAGAAAATGCAACATCTTTAGATGAGGTAGTTGTGTCGGCTTCGAGAACTCCAGAACGTGTTATGGAATCACCTGTAACAATTGAACGTTTTGATTCTAGAGCGATTAAGAATACAGCTTCTGCTTCATATTACGATGGATTAGAAAATTTAAAAGGAGTTGATATCAACTCAGGAGGTTTAACATTTAAAACAGTAAACACACGTGGTTTTGCTACGTTTGGTAATGAGCGTTTTGTACAGTTAGTTGACGGTATGGATAACGCTTCTCCAGCATTAAACTTTGCTATTGGAAACTTATTAGGAATTTCTGAAGTAGATGTAAAAAGTGTTGAAATTTTACCAGGAGCAGCTTCGGCTTTATATGGAGCCAATGCATTTAATGGTATTATGTTAATGCGTAGTGAGAACCCATTTAATGAACAAGGTATTAGTGTTGGTTTAAAAACTGGTTTAACAAGTCAAGAAGCAGCAGGAGATAATGGATATTATGATGCTACAATTAAAATGGCACATGCTTTTGACGATTATTTTGCAGTTAAAGCTAGTTTTTCTTACTTAAAAGGAGAAGAATGGCATGCAACTGATTATAGAAATACAACAGGTATTGGAGGTACATACATTCCTGGAATGAATCATAATGATGATCCTAACTACGATGGGGCAAATGTGTATGGAGATGAGGTTTCTGTTGATTTAGGAGGAGCTATTGGAAAGGTTAGTAGAACAGGATATAGAGAAGTAGATTTAATGTCTAATGAAGCTAAAAGTGTAAAATTCAATGGAGCTATTCATTACCGTCCTTTAGGTAATGACCGTGTTGAAATTATTTGGAATTCTAAATACGGTAGAGGTAATACTATTTATCAAGGACAAAACCGTTACAATTTAGCTAACTTCTTTATGGAACAACATAAGTTAGAAGTAAGAGGTAAAAACTTCTTTATAAGAGGATATTATGCAGGTGAAGATGCAGGAGATTCATACGATACTCGTTTTGCTGCAATTAATATTAATAGTAAGTGGAAATCTAATACTAATTGGTTTGGGGATTATGCAAAAGCTTATTTAGGTGCAGTTCCTAATGTTGAAGCTTCAAATCATGCAGCAGCGAGAATTTATGCAGATAAGGGTCGTGCTGTACCAGGTACGCCTGAATTTACAAGACTTTTTAATGAAGTAACTGCTGATCCAGATTTACTAACAGGGTCAAAGTTTAGAGATAATACAAGCTATTATCATGCGGATGGTAACTTAAACTTACGTGATTATATCGATTGGGCAGAGGTTCAAGTAGGGGGTTCATATAGACAATATAGATTAAACTCTTATGGAACTATTTATACTGATAGTGATGGTCCAATTAAATATGGAGAATATGGGTTATATACTCAAATTCAGAAAAAAATGATGGATGATCGTTTAAAATTTACAGGATCTATTCGTTATGATAAGTCAGATAATTTTGATGGAAACGTTACACCAAGAGTTTCATTAGCGTATGCGGCTGGAGAAAACAAAAATCATAACTTTAGAGCATCTTTCCAAACAGGTTTCCGTAACCCAACAACGCAAGATCAATATATTGGTTTAGCAACAGGAGCAGGATTTATTTTAGGAACAGCTCCAGATAATATTGGGCGTTTTTCTGCACCAGCAATTACAACAACAGGAAGTTTTGTTTTAACAGGACAAGATGTGTTTGATAGAGGTTACTCTGCTAACTCTATAGCAAACGGAAATCCTACTTTGGCAACTACAGATTTAGTAGAGCCAGAAAAAGTAAAATCTTTTGAAGTTGGTTACCGTGCAGCAGTTCCTTTAGGAGAAAATAAGTTGTCTATTGATTTTAGTACATACTATAATATGTATTCTGACTTTATTTCTAATAAAGATGTAGTTGTATTAGTAGATCCAAACACACCAGTTACTGTGAATAACTTAACTAACAGAGATTTAGTAAGAACATTTAGTGTAAAAACTAACTCAACAGTTGATGTAGATTCTTATGGAGTAGGTTTAGGGTTAAACACGAAGGTATTTAATGGGTTTGATGTTGGATTAAACTATACATGGTCTAAGTTTGATTTTGATCAAGCTGCTGACCCTGATTTTGAAGCTGGATTTAATACACCAGAACACAAAGTAAAAATGCAATTTGGACACACAAATTTATTTGAAAACTTTGGATTTAACATAAGTGCTCGTTGGCAAAATGAGTTCTACTGGCAGTCTACTTTCTTAGAAGGAACTGTAGAAGAAAGAACAGTTCTTGATGCTCAAATTAACTATTCTGTTCCTTCAATTAAGTCAGTGTTTAAAGTAGGAGGGTCTAATTTAACAGGTGAAGAGTATTTAAGTGCACCTGGAGTAGGAGCGGTAGGTTCTCAATACTACATTTCTTGGACTATCAACAACTAAAAAAAGAAACAATGAAAAATACAATTAAATATACTTTTTTGTCTGCATTATTTTTAGGTTTAGCCGCCTGTGATGTAGATAATACATTACCTGAAATTAAAGGAGAGGCGGAGAGCACTGTAGCATTGCAGGCTGGTAGCGTAGATTTTTCCAGATATGTGTCAGTAGGAGCTTCCTTTACAGCAGGCTTTTCAGATGGAGCTTTATTTAAAGCTTCTCAAGAAAATTCTTTTCCAAATATATTAGCTAGTAAGTTTGCTATGGTAGGCGGAGGAGATTTTACGCAGCCTCTAATGAGTGATAACATAGGCGGTTTTTTAATAGCTGGGGTAGAAAAAGCTGAGCCAAGGTTTTATTTTAATGGAACTGGACCTACAAGGTTATCAGCAACTCCAACTACTGAAATAGGTAATATACAGGCAGGACCTTATAGTAATATGGGTGTGCCAGGAATAAAAAGTTTTCATTTAGGAGTAGAAGGTTATGGAGCATTAGCAGCTTTGCCAAATGCTAACCCTTATTATGTAAGAATGGCATCTAACCCTATGGCAAGTGTTATACAAGATGTGTTAATGCAACAACCAACATTTTTTACATTATCTGAAATAGGAGGAAATGATGTTTTAGGTTACTCTATTGCTGGTGGTGTAGGTGAAGATCATAATGAAACAGGAAATGTAGACCCAACAACTTATGGAATAAATGATATTACAAACTCTAATGTTTTTGCTTCAGTTTTTTCAAGTACTGTTGACGCTTTAGCAGCAGGAGATAGAAAAGGAGTTGTGGCTAATTTACCATATATAACATCGTTACCTTACTTTACTACAGTACCTTATGCACCATTAGATCCTAGTAATCCTGATTTTGGAGCACAAATTCCGACATTAAATAATGTTTTTGGAGCTATTAATGGAGTTTTTGAAGCAATTGGTGTTCCAGAAAGATCAATAGTTTTTGCTACAGATGCTGCAAGTGCAGTTGTAATTAAAGATGAGTCTTTAGAAGATAAAACTGCTCAAATTGTTGGTGCTTTATTAGCAAGTCCTACGTTTCCTCCTTTTGTGGCAAGCTTTGGGTTACCTACTGATGCAACTACATTACAAAAAGTAGCAGGCTTATTAGGTACTTATTACGGTCAAGCAAGACAAGCAACAGAAGAAGATTTATTAGTATTGCCAAGTAGTACTATAATAGGAGAAGTGAATACTGATTCTGTTGAATTTTTAATGTTGCAAGGTCTACCAGAACAGTTAGCAGGAATGTTTTCTGTAGAAGGAGTTTCATTACCTCTTGAAGATAAATGGGTGTTAACCCAAGATGAAGTAAGTAGAGTTAAGAATGCTACAGATTCATATAATGCAACTATTAAAGCAGTTGCTGAAGCAAAAGGTTTAGCTTTTGTAGATTTTAAAGCTATTTTACAAGAAGCCTCTACTTCTGGGTTAGAGTTTGGAAATTATAATATGAATACTAGTTTAGTAACTGGTGGTTTAGTTGGTTTAGACGGAGTTCATTTAACTGGTAGAGGGTATGCATTAATGGCTAATAAAATGTTAGCAGCTATTGATGCTACATACGGATCTAATTTCACTGTAGGTAAAGACGGTTTAGCTAAACCGGATGATTACCCAACAAATTACTCACCTACTTTACAATAGTGAGCAAAATATAAAATAAAAAAAGCTGAAGATTAATCTTCAGCTTTTTTTTTGTCTTTATCAGAGTTCATAACATACTTTTTATACTTACCATCTTTATATCTATAGTAAATAAATAAAGGCATTAATATAAATGACATGTATAAAACACCTAGGCCCATTACTACTTGTGATTTAGGGTGCTCTGTGTTTAAAAGATAAGCTCCTGCTATCATCCAAAGTAAAAAGATGATGAATAATATTTTAAGTACAGTTTTCATTTGTTTTCTATTTTATCGGTTAGTTAAAACTCTTACTTGATATTAAGATTTGTATGTAAAGGTATTTACTATTGCAAAAATAAAAATCCTAAACAGTTACGTTTAGGATTCTTGCTTTATTTTGTCGTTTTAAGATTTATGCTTCCATTTTTTGTAACCAAGAACGTACATCTACCTCTTGTTTAATAATGTTGCTTAATTCTTCTATTTTAACACGTTTTTGTTCCATAGTGTCTCTATGACGAATGGTAACAGTATTGTCTTCTAAAGTTTCATGGTCTACTGTAATACAGAAAGGTGTACCAACAGCATCTTGACGACGATATCTTCTTCCAACAGCATCTTTTTCATCATAAACAACATTGAAATCCCATTTTAAATCGTCAACAATTTTACGAGCAATTTCTGGTAAACCGTCTTTTTTAACCAACGGTAAAATAGCTGCTTTGGTAGGTGCTAAAACTGCAGGTAATTTTAAAACTGTTCTTGTTGAACCATTTTCTAGCTCTTCTTCTTGTAAAGAGTTAGAGAAAACCGCTAAGAACATTCTGTCTAAACCAATTGAAGTTTCAATTACGTAAGGAACATAACTAGTATTGTCTTCGTGATCGAAGTACTGTAGTTTTTTTCCAGAGAATTTTTCATGCTGACTTAAGTCAAAATCAGTACGAGAATGAATCCCTTCTAATTCTTTGAATCCAAAAGGAAAATTAAATTCAATATCAGCAGCAGCATCAGCGTAATGAGCTAATTTATCATGATCGTGGAAACGGTAGTTTTCTTCTCCCATTCCTAACGACATATGCCACTTTAAGCGAGTTTCTTTCCACTTCTCATACCATTCTTTTTGAGTGCCTGGTTTTACAAAAAATTGCATTTCCATTTGCTCAAACTCTCGTTGTCTAAATATAAATTGACGCGCAACTATTTCGTTACGAAAAGCTTTACCAGTTTGTGCAATTCCAAAAGGAATTTTCATACGTCCAGTTTTTTGTACGTTTAAGAAGTTTACAAAAATACCTTGTGCTGTTTCAGGTCGTAAATATACTTCTGTTGAACTGTCAGCAGAAGCTCCAAGTTGCGTTCCAAACATTAGGTTAAACTGCTTAACTTCTGTCCAGTTTTTAGAGCCAGAAACAGGACATGTTATACCTAAGTCTATAATTAAATTTCTAAACCCTTCAAAATCGTTTTCCTCTTGAACTCTTGTTAGTTCAACAGTTATCTCGTCAATTTGTTTTTGACGTCTTAAAACGTTAGGATTTGTACTTCTAAATTCATCTTCATTAAAAGCATCACCAAAACGCTTTTTTGCTTTGGTTATATCTTTTTGAATTTTTTCGTTGATTTTTTCTCTAAAATCTTCAACTAAAACATCAGCTCTATAACGTTTTTTAGAGTCTTTATTATCAATTAAAGGATCGTTGAAAGCATCAACGTGGCCTGAGGCTTTCCAAGTAGTTGGGTGCATTAGTATTGCTGCATCAATACCTACAATGTTTTCGTGCATTTGCACCATTGCTTTCCACCAATAATCACGAATATTTTTCTTTAATTCTACTCCGTTTTGAGCATAATCATACACCGCGCTTAAACCATCATAAATTTCAGATGATTGGAACACATAACCGTATTCTTTTGCGTGCGATAATACTTTTTTAAATTGATCTTCTTGTTTTGCCATGTTGCAAAAATAAAATAAGGATTTAAACTAAGGGTATGGAAAAAGAAAAAAGTGAAGAATTAATTAAACTCTTCACTTTTTAGTTGCATTTTGTACCTATTATCGTTGTTTATCTTAGTTTTATTATTGTGTTTCCAGAGTAAACACCATCAACAAAAGCGCTAATTACATATTTTCCTTTTTTAATATCGTCTCTGTTTACTAATACTAAAGACACAAGGCTTAAACGATTGTTACTGTAGTTAACCTCAAGAGAGTCTGTATATTGAACTTTTTGTCCATTTTTTAGGTCAGTTTTCCCTTTTGGAGCAACTACATTTTTATTTTCATCAGCAATTTGAATATATACGCGTTTTTCACCTGCCGTAGTTATTGGGTTTTCTAACAAATCAAAATTTATTCTAAAAGCATCAGTTCTGCTAGATCTACTTGTAGATGTTAACTTTCCGCTGCTACGTTCTTTCATGGCAACTGCTTTTACAGGGCTTGTTTTAATAATTCCACCAATAGCAACTTTAGCTTCTAATTCTTTGTTCTTTTCTGTTAATGTTTCATTTACACTATCTTTTTGCTGTAAAATTTCATTAGCTATAACATTTTCTTGAGTTAAAGCATCATTAGCACTATTTAAAGAGTCTATTTGAATAAAAAGCTTTTTGTTTTCACGTTCTAAACTAGCAATTCTACTTCTGTATTTTCTTATAAGTCCAAAATTATCAGATTTTAAGAGTTTGATAGAGTCTCTTAAGTTTTTCATTTTTATTAGCTCTACTTCTAATCTGTCAGCTAAACGTTTTTTTCCAACAACAACATCGGTGTAGTCTTTAATCATTTCGTCTAGATCTTGCTGTAATTCAGCTTTTTCTTCTAAGAAGATGTTTTGAAGGTTTTTGTTTTCATTTGACTTTTGAAAAGAGTAATAAAAAAGGAAAAGAGATAAGATAATTAATACTAAAATTAAAACATTCTTGGTTTTTGGTTGATTCATGGTTTAGGGGGATTGATTTATATTAAGTTTTATTAATTTAAGGGGTTTATTTTAGTGCTAGGGATTTATTACCGGCCTGAATACCGTTTACAAATGTATTAATATGATAGATTCCAGCACCAATTTCGCCATCTACATTAACAAAAGAAATCATAGATAACTGTTTGTTATTATATTCGGCAGTTAAAATATCACTACACCATATTTTTTTATTGTTCTGCAAACTTACTTCTTTAAATGGGGTAATAACTTTTTTATTTGTATCCATTACTTGAATATAAACTTTTTTAGGACCAGGGGAGGCCACTTTGTTTTCTAGTAAATCGAATTCTATTTTAAATGCATTTACCTTATTAGATCTTGTTGTTGAGGTAAATTTCCCATTTCTTTTCTTTTTCATAGCCTCTGCCTTTATGGTAGATATTTCAATAACTTCAGCAGTGGCTATTTTTTTCTTTAAGTCTTGCTTTTCTTTACTTAAAAAACGGTTTATGTTAGTAAGTTTAGCATTTTGTTTTTCTTTTACTAATAAAGCTTCTTGAACACTATCGTTTTTTGTAATTAATTCGTTGTTAATTGTATTAAGATGATTTAATTGAGTGAAAAGTTTTTCGTTTTCTTCAATAAGTATTCCTGTTCTTTTTCTGTAGTATCTAATAAACTTATAATCTACTTCCTTTAAGTTTTTAACAGAATCTCTAAGTTGGATTACTTTATGAATCTCATCTTTTAGTTTTAATGAATATTCACTTTTCTTATAATTTGTTTCTTCATAATCTTCAATAATATTTGTTAACTCGTTTTCTAACTCCTTTTTTTCAAGCTCAAAAACAGCTTTAAGCTCAGAGTAATCTCTAGCATTTTCGTAGGATAAAAATCCAATAACAAGTATTAGTAAAATTAAAAAGGCAATGAAGCCGTTGTTTTTTATTTTTGAGGCAGGCATCATTTAAGGGGTTATAATGAGGGTTATGCTCCGTGCTAATATACTATTTATTTTTTAACACATTTGTAAATAAAAGCAGGAGGAAAATTTAGAGGCTCAAAGCTTAAATCGATAGCATTACCAAATACTTCTTTTAGTTTTTTGTAGTAAGTTAAACTATATTGATATTGAATAAAAAGCCCAGTGGTAGTTAAAAAACTATGGCTTTTTGTTAAGATAGAGTGTGATATTTCTTTAGGAATTATAGTTAAGGGCAAGCTAGAAACTATATAGTCTGCTTTTGAATATCCTAACTTTTCTATTTCAAACTTTATGTTTTCAGCAGAGGCTTTTAAAACAACCAATTGTGGATGTTTTATTTTTTTTAGCTCTTTGTAAAAAGCATCATTTATTTCAAAACATATTAATATAGTGTTGGGGTGAAGCTTCTTTAAAATATACTGTGTAATGGCTCCATTTCCAGGTCCTAGTTCTACAATGACTTCAGCAGTTTTAAAATCAATTTCTTTTAGCATTTTATTTGCTAAGTATCTAGAACTAGGTACTACAGTACCAGATGTTTTGTAGTTTTTTACGGCTTCTTTGAAAAAATTAAACTTTTTACTCAAAATATAACTTTTGTTGTTTTTTGTATCTTTCTGTTAAAAAAGGCTTGTAAAGATGCAATTTTTAAAAGAGATATTCTATTTATTCTATCCCAATTTATGTGCTAACTGTGAAAAGACGTTGTTACAAAATGAAACATTCGTATGTACTATTTGTATAAACGACTTACCAATTATAGACGATAATAAGCATACAAATGTTACATTAATGTCAAGTTTTTATGGAAAAGTGCCAGTACAAGCTGTACGTTCTTTTCTTTTTTATAGAAAGAAAGGAGTAACCCAAAAACTTATTCATCAGTTAAAATATAAAAACCAACCAGAAATAGGGCTATTTATAGCAGACTGGTTTGGGGAAAAATTAAAGAAATCAAATATTTTTGTGGATGTAGATTACATTATTCCTGTGCCACTACATTCAAAAAAGTTTAAAAAGAGAGGGTATAATCAAGTAACTATGTTTGGTGAACGATTGAGCGATATTTTGAATATTGAGTATAAATCAGATATTCTAATTAGAACTTCTAAAAACAAAACACAAACCCTAAAACAACGATTCGAACGATTTTCTAATAATAAAACAAAGTTTAAACTTGTTGATACTACTTTTTTTGAAAACAAGCACGTCTTGCTTATTGATGACGTTATTACTACAGGAGCAACATTAGAAGCTTGTGTAAACGAACTTTTAAAAACGCAAAACATAACTATAAGTGTAGCGACAATGGCTTATACACAAAAAGACTAATACCATTCCATCTTAATTTACTACTTTTGAAAATGGATTTTAAACCATTAATTTGTGAAAAATAAACACTTTATTTTAGTAACTCTTTTCGCTTTTTTAATAAGTAGTTGTGCACGTAAAGGACGACCAGAAGGAGGTCCAAAAGATGAAACTGCACCAATAATGGTTACTGCAAATCCTCCTTATGAAACTATTCATTTTGATGATGATAACATTCGTATTTATTTTGATGAATATATTGTTTTAAAAGACTTACAAAAACAGTTGGTAGTTTCTCCTCCAATGAAAAATCCACCATTAATTACACCTCAAGGAACACCAAGCAAGTATATAAATATTAAAATATTAGACACATTACAACCGAATACTACTTATACCTTTAATTTTGGAAACGCAGTTCAAGACAATAATGAAAACAATAAGTTAGAGAGTTTTAAATATGTGTTTTCAACAGGAGATTATATTGATTCTTTGAGAATTAAAGGTGCGGTAGCTGATGCTTTTGATAAGAAAGAGGTGAAAGAAGTAAGTGTTTTGTTGTATAAGCTTGATAGTACATACAACGATTCTATTATTTTCAAACAAAAGCCAAATTATGTAACAAGTACATTAGATTCTACAAATTTTGAGTTTAGTAATTTACGTGAAGGAAAATATTTAATGTTAGCGTTAAAAGAACCATCAAACGATTATATTTTTAATAGTAGAACAGATAAAATTGGGTTTGTAGTAGATACAATTACGTTGCCTCAAGATACTTTAATAAGTAAGCCTGTCCGTTTCTTTAAAGAAATTCAGCCATATGAGTTTAAAAGAGGAAAAGAGGTAACGAAAGGGAAAATTCAGTTTGGTTTTGAAGGTAGGCAGAAAAATATGAATATTGAATTGTTGTCAGAGGTTCCACAAGATTTTAAGTCGTTTACTCAATTTGAAAAAGGTAAAGACACGTTAAATTATTGGTACACGCCTATAGAAAGAGATTCATTGAATTTTATAGTAAATAATGAGAATTTTAAAGATACTGTTACAGTGTTTTTAAGAAAAAAGAAAATCGATTCTTTATCTGTGTCATCTAGTGTAAGTGGAGACCTGAATTTAAAAGATACAATGTTTATCAAAACAAACAACCCAATTGTTTCTTTTGATAAATCTAAATTCTCATTAATTGATAAAGATACTGTTGATGTACCTTTCGAATTGAAAAAACAATCAATTAATAAGATAGCAGTATTGTTTGAAAAGAAACCCAAATACGGTTATATTTTTAAAGGGTTACCAGAAGGGATAACTGATATTTATAAAACTACAAACGATACATTAGATTATAAGTTTTCGACACGAACAGTAGAAGATTATGGAAGTATTGTATTAGATGTTAAAAACGAAACAGAATCTCCGGTTATTATTGAACTATTAAGTCAAGATAAGGTAGTAGAAAGAAGATACATTACTTCTTCTAAAAAAATAGAGTTTACCTTATTAGAACCCAAAGAATATAGTGTTAGAGCGATAGTTGATGAAAATAACAACCGTATGTGGGATACTGGTGATTTCTTATTAAGAAAACAGCCAGAGCAAATCATCTATTTAGAAACAATATTTAAGCTAAGGGCTAACTGGGTACAAAATGAAACATTTGTAATAAAGTAGATATGTCATCTTGAAAGAATAAAGAAACCGAATACAGAAACTAATTGCTTCTCTATTCGGTTTCTTGTTACATTATACTTTATTGTTTTTATAACAATTCTTCACAATAAAACCCATGATGTTGTATTGCTTTTAAAACGTCATCAGCTTTAACCATTTGAGTCTCTACTCGAAGGATATTATCACAATCTTCTAAGTCAAAATTCCAGCGGTCATTTTTGGTAATCAAACGATTTAAAGTAGGTTGAACAATTTTAATTTCTTTGTTTTTTGTAACTGATGTTTTAAATACCAAAACTGTTTTCATTTTAGATGTTTTTGATTAACGTTCATAAAAAAATGGAGGCTCAATACCTAAAGCACGTAGATAAACATATCCTTGTCCGCGATGATGGATTTCATTATCAATAAAATAAAAGATTGATGACCAAACCGTACCTTCATATTGACCAAAAATTTTAATGCTTTGCTGAAATTGTTCTGGTTTAATTTGTGCCCAATAGGTATTTATTTCATCAGTAGCTTTATCCCAAAGTTCTAGAACTTTTTCTTTTTTGTTACCGTGATCTACTTCTTCAATTAACTCTTGAATTTCTCCTGTAGCAATTTCTTTAATACCTGGACCTGCTATACCTAAAAGTTCCATAACCATATCAGCAAAAGTGCGCATCCCGCCTATAGAGTAATTAAAAAAAGGGTCTTCAGGAAAAGCTTCAATAGTTCTTCGGGTTAAACCTCGATGCCCTTGCCAATGTTTTAATAACTCAGAAGGTGTAATTACTTGTTCTAATAATGTACTTGTTGTTGATTCCATAATTGTAATTTTTATTATTTGAAGTCAAAATTAGTATGGGGTAGTGACAGCTTTATGTCAGTAGGAAAAAATAAATTTTAAAAATGTCTATTGACAAAGGGTTGTCACTTACTGTATGTTTATTTGTATATCATAAGAAGTAGAGTCATTATGTTGAAGCTAAAATTTAAAAAATACTTCAGCCTGAAATCCTATCTTTGGGAAATATGTTATAGCATTATGAGTTTAGACACGGTAAAACGGTTTGATAGAATTGTAGCCATCCTTATTCAGTTACAATCCAAACGTATTGTAAAAGCACAAGAATTAGCTGATAGATTTCAAGTAAGTTTACGTACCATTTATCGTGATATACGAACACTTGAAGCTTCGGGAGTACCCATTATAAGTGAGGCAGGAGTTGGTTATTCTATTATGGAAGGATACCGTTTACCACCTGTTATGTTTACTAGAGAAGAAGTGGGAAGTTTTGTAGCTGCCGAAAAATTAATGCAAAAGTTTGTAGATAAATCGTTGGGGAATTACTACGAATCTGCCATGATGAAATTAAAATCAGTTTTACGTGGTCGTGAAAAAGATTGGATTTCTGCCTTAGAATCACAAATATTGGTGGATCCTACAAATAAATTGTTTAATGATAGTCTGCCAAATGCACTTGAAACCTTGTTTGAAAGCATTGCTGAAAAAAGACAGGTATTTTTAAAATATCAAGCATTAAATAGAGAAGCACCTTCTGAACGTTTTGTGGAACCTGTGGGTATTTATCACGAATCAGGATTTTGGTATGTATTAGCTTTTTGCCATTTAAGAAGTGACTACAGGCAATTTAGAACCGATAGAATGTTAGCTATAAAATCAACTCAACATAGTTTTACTAGAGAACACATTACGTTAGATGAATACCGTAGTCAGTATGAAAATATACCAAAAACAAAAGTTGTTATTTCTGTTGATAAAAGTGTGGTGCGATATATTAACAATAGCAAAATGCAACATGGTTTTGTCTCTGAAAAAGTAAAAGGAAACCAAGTAGAAATGACATTTATGACTTGCTATGTTGAACACGGTTTTTCAAGATGGTACATTGTGTTTTCAGATTATGCCAAAATAATTGAACCAGAAAGTTTAAAACTTCAGGTAAAAGAGATTTTAGAAAAGGCGATTACAAAACTTTAATGCGCTTCTAACCAATTAGCTTTTGTATCAATTTCAACATCTAATGGAACGCTCATTTTAAAAGTATTTTTCAGTTTTTTGTTTAGAAATTTTATTAATTCTTTTTTGTGATTAAATAAGTTTCCATAGTTTTATGGAAAAAAACTATGGAGAAGCTTTTACCAAACTTACCTATTGAAAAACTAACTAAAGAAAACGATTATATAGGTATTATTGAAAAAGGAGATTTAATAAAGTCTATTCTTTTAAATAATAAAAGCGAGTTTTCCGAAATAAAAATCTTTTCCATATATGGAGAATGGGGAAGTGGTAAAAGTACCTTAATGAAGTATTTAGAAAAAGAGTTGAAAGGCTCTTTTAACTCTTTTTTCTTTGAGGCTTGGGAATATGAGAGTGATAAAAATTTAGCTAATTCACTTTTAGAACATTTATCCAAAGAATCAGATTCATCTATTAATGGCTTTTTAAAGAATGGTAAAACCTTGATGGAAGGTTTTGCAAAGGCTATCACTTTAAAAACTCCTTTTGCTAATTTTAGCACGAATGAGTTAATTAAAACAGTTGAAGATAAAGAAAATACATTTTATGAAGTTAAAAAGCGTTTTGCAGATGATTTTATTAAGTGGGAAAACCAAATAACAACCAAACATAAATCACCAGATTATAATATAGTTTTTATTGATGATTTAGATAGGTGTGAACCAGAAAGTGTCTTAAATTTATTATCAGCTATTAAGTTATTTTTCACTTTTGGTAAAAAGACAATTTTCTTTTGTGGAATTGATAAAAAAGCAGTTAATGCGGCGGTAAAAAACAAGTATGGAGAAACAATAAAAGCAAATGAATATCTAGAAAAGGTTTTTGATGTTTCTTTTACAATGCCTAAAAATCCTGACATTTCTAAATTAGTTAATTTTTATTTTGATGAAGATTATTTAGATAATAAAGGAAATGAGATTGACCTAGCTGAAAAAATAACTGATTTTTTTAAACGATTACACTTCACAAACCCAAGAAGAATAAAAAAAATTTTAAATAAGTATTTAATTATTAAAAGCCTTGTAAATAGTGATGAAGAAGGAAGTTTAAAATTACCAAATATTGTTACTAAAAATCATGGTACCTTATTTGAAACATACCTGACTTTTTATCTCTTAATTTTAAAAGAGTTTGAACCTAATAACTTTGAAGCTATTTTTAATTTAACTTTAAAAAGAAAGAATTATGCTGAAGTGTTACATAAAAGATTTACAGATAGCAATGGATATACGAGGGCTTACAGCAGTATCTTAAATAGTTTTGATAATTATTTCCTGAATGAAGAATTAAAAAAATGCAGGCACTCGGATAACTCTATTAAAGGAGAAGTATTATTTCCATACTTTTATCCAACAAATGTAGATTATATAAGCGGTATGGTGATTAGTGATAAAGATGAATTTATTAAAAATTTTAACCTTTCTGATAAAAAAAATGAATATCACTTTATGATTTTTTTATTTGATGAAATAAATACGTTTTCTTCTGATTTTAAAGAAATAGCTTTTTCTTTAAAAGATTATAAAGACATGATCTCAAACCTAATTTAATGCGCCTCTAGCCAGTTTGCTCCTGTATCAATTTCAACATCTAATGGAACAGTCATTTTAAAGGCGTTTTCCATTTCTTGTTTAATGATAGGTTTAATGATGTCTACTTCATCTTTATGTGCATCAAATACCAATTCATCGTGTACCTGTAATAACATTTTCGATTTAAAGTTTTCTTGCTCAAATCGCTTGTAAATGTTAATCATGGCAAGCTTTATAATATCCGCAGCAGAACCCTGAATTGGCGCATTTACGGCATTTCTTTCCGCAGCACCACGAACAATAGCGTTACGAGAATTAATATCTTTTAAATAACGACGACGATGTAAAACAGTTTCTACATATCCGTGCTCACGAGCAAAATCTACTTGTTTAGAAATATAACTTCTTAGTTTCGGATAGGTTGCATAATAGGTGTCAATTAATTCTTTTGATTCTTTACGAGATAAATCGGTTTGATTACTTAATCCGAAGGCAGAAACCCCATAAATAATTCCAAAGTTTACTGTTTTAGCATTACTACGTTGCTCACGAGTTACGTCTTCAATAGGAACGTTAAATACTTTTGCAGCAGTAGAAGCGTGAATATCTTCACCATCTTTAAATGCCTTAATCATGGTTTCTTCTTCACTTAAAGCAGCAATAATTCGTAATTCTATCTGACTGTAATCTGCTGCTAACAACACATAATTTTCATCTCTTGGAATAAATGCTTTACGCACTTCTTGTCCGCGCCTAGTACGAATAGGAATGTTCTGCAAGTTCGGGTTGTTAGAACTTAAACGCCCAGTAGCAGCAACAGCTTGAGCATATACAGTGTGTACTCTTCCTGTTTTTGGGTTGATTTCGTTAGGAAGTGCATCAACATAGGTACTTTGTAATTTTTTATACTGACGATATTTTAAAATATCTGCAACAATTTGGTGGTCTTTAGCTAAGTAAGAAAGCACATCTTCCGCAGTAGAATATTGCCCCGTTTTGGTTTTCTTAGGTTTGTCAACCAGTTTTAGCTTGTCAAATAGAATAGGTCCTAATTGCTTTGGTGATGCAATATTAAATTCTTCACCAGCTTGTTCGTATATGTTTTGTTCAAGTTGAGAAATATCTTTAGATAATGCTTTAGAAAGAGTTTTTAAGAAGTCGACATCTAAATTAATACCTTCAATTTCCATAGCTGTTAATACAGAAACTAACGGAGTTTCTACTTCGTTAAATAACTTGGTAACATTACCACTTTCTAGCTCTTTAGAAAAGTGTTCTTTTAATTGATAAGTAATATCTGCATCTTCAACAGCATACTCGGTTTGTTTAGGTAGTTCAACTTGTCGCATTGAAAGTTGATTTTTACCTTTTTTACCAATCAACTCTGTAATAGGTTGTGGTTGATAGTTTAAATATGTTTCTGCAAGTACATCCATGTTATGACGCATATCTGGGTTGATGAGGTAATGCGCAATCATGGTGTCAAACAATTTGCCTTGTACAGGCATGTTGTAGTTTGACAGTACTTTAATGTCGTATTTTAAATTATGACCAATTTTTTCAATGGTTTCGGCTTCAAAAAATGATCGGAACTCTTCTAGAATAGTCTTTGTTTCTTCTTGGTTTTCATGAAAAGGAACATAATAGCCTTTGCCAGTCTCCCAAGAAAATGCAATTCCAACAAGCTCAACTTCTAAGGCTTTTAATCCTGTCGTTTCAGTATCAAAACAAACAGAGTTTTGTTGCATTAATTTCTCTAACAATAATTTTCTTGAAAGAGGTGTATCTACTAATTGATAGAAGTGATTAGTATTTTCAATGGTTTTAAAGCCGTTGATATTTGTGTCTTTAGAGGTACTTCCACTACCGGGAGCAGCAAATAAATCAAATTGACCTGCTGCACTAGCCTTTGTTGCTTTTGGTTTTTCAGTCGTGGTAGTACTTTCTTCAGTAGGAGCAAATGTTTTTAAGAAGTTTTCTGTTAAACGACGGAACTCTAGCTCCGTAAAAATTTCTTTGGTAGCTTCTATATTAGGTTGTTCAAAAACTAATTTATCCAACTCTAATTCAACAGGAACATCTAGCATAATAGTAGCTAGTTTTTTAGAAAGCAGACCTAATTCTTGATTAGCTTCTACCTTTTCTTTCATTTTTCCTTTTAGCTCATGTATATTTTCAAACAAGCCTTCCATACTTCCATAAGCAGCAATGAATTTTTTGGCTGTTTTTTCTCCAACACCAGGTAAACCAGGAATGTTATCAACAGCATCACCCATCATCCCTAAAAAGTCAATTACTTGCAATGGGTCTTCAACACCAAACTTTGTTTTAACTTCTTCAACACCCCATTTTTCGTAACCATTTCCCATACGAGGCGGACGGTACATAAAAATATGTTCAGAAACTAGTTGAGCAAAATCTTTATCAGGTGTTACCATATAGGTGTGAAGACCTTCTTTTTCGGCTTTTTTAGCAAGTGTTCCTATAATATCATCAGCTTCATACCCTTCTTTTACAATGGCAGGAATATTCATAGCTTCTAATATTTTTTCAATATAAGGCACTGCTAAACGAATGGCTTCAGGAGTTTCTTGTCGGTTTGCTTTGTAATCTTCAAAAGCTTCAACACGATCTACACTTCCGCCTCTGTCAAAACATACCGCTAGGTAATCAGGCTTTTCACGCTTTATTACATCTAGTAAAGAGTTAGTAAACCCCATAATTGCAGAAGTGTCTAATCCTTTAGAGTTGATACGTGGATTTTTAATAAAGGCATAATATCCTCTAAAAATTAAAGCGTATGCGTCGAGTAAAAAAAGTCGTTTATGATCTGCCATGTTTTGTCTTAAGCCTATTGAAATAAAATGTTGATACCGATTTGTTTACAGAAAAAAGTAGAAAACTATAGTTTCTATGAACTTTGGAGGTAAAGCTACAAAACTTTAACAAGATGTTAAAAATCAATTTTAAGAATCGCTGTATCTTTGTTTCTCCTTAAAAATGAAATAGATGTCTCGTTGGTTAGTAACAGTTATTATAATATCAGCAATAATTATTGTGTTTGAAGCATATGCTTTTCAGGCAATAAAAACACTTACTAAAAGTAAAATTATTCGTTATGGATGGTTGTTAGTTGGATTGCTAGCTTATGCAAACTTTTTTTATGTGATATTTACTTCTGATAGAAGTTCAGGTCAAACAAGAGAGTTTCAATGGGCAATGGGGATGCTTTTACTTGTTTTAGTTCCCAAAGTAGTAGTTTTTATATTAATGTTTGGGGAAGATGTGGTGAGATGGATTCAAAAAGGAATTTCATTTTTATCTAAAGAAGAAACTAAAGATTTAAATGGAAGAAGGGCTTTTATATCGAAGATAGCTTTAGGGTTGGCAGCTTTACCATTTACAAGTTTGTTGTATGGTATGGTTAGAGGAAAGTATAATTACAAGGTGTTAAAATATCAATTAAGTTTTAAAGATTTACCAGAAGCTTTTGATGGTTTCACCATATCTCATATAACTGATATTCACTCGGGAAGTTTTGATAATAAAGAAAAAATCCAATATGGAGTAGATTTAATTAACGAGCAGGAATCAGACATGATTTTGTTTACAGGTGATATCGTTAATAATTTTGCTCATGAAATGGAAGATTGGGTGCCAATGTTTTCGGAACTAAAAGCACCTATGGGGAAATACTCCATTCTTGGAAATCACGATTATGGAGATTATTCTGATTGGAAAACTCCAGAAGATAAAAAGGCAAATTTTCAAGCGGTAAAAGATATTCATCCAAAAATAGGGTTTGAGCTATTGTTGAATGAAAATAGGTACATAGAAAAAGATGGAGAGAGAATTGCTTTAGTTGGTGTAGAAAATTGGGGAAAAGGACGTTTTAGCAAAGCAGGAGACCTTAAAAAAGCATCAGAAGGGATAAGTAAAGATGATTTTAAAATTTTACTATCTCATGATCCTAGTCATTGGGAACATAAAGTAAAGCAAGATGATTTTAATTATCATTTAACTTTAAGTGGGCATACACATGGTTTACAGTTTGGTATTGAAATTCCAGGTTGGATTAAGTGGAGTCCTTCTAAATATGTATATAAACAGTGGGCAGGATTGTATAAAGAGTTTGATAGATATATTAACGTAAATAGAGGTTTTGGGTATCATGCTTTCCCTGGTAGAGTAGGAATTTGGCCAGAAATTACTGTAATTGAGTTAAAAAAAGCTTGATTTTCAGTATTTTTAAGATTTTCATAATAATTACCTAACAAAAAATTAGTAATTTTAGGCTCTTTAGTGATTAAACGTATGCAAAAGATGACAAAGTTTGGTGAAATTATAAGCATTAACAAACCTGTGTTAATCGATTTTTATGCAGATTGGAGTGAACTAGAACCTAGTTTAGACACACTTCGTGATGTAGCTGCTGCATTAGGTGACAAAGCCAAAGTAATTAAAATAGACATTAAAAAGAATGAAATTCTTGCCGATGCCTTAAGAGTTAAGGGGAATCCAACTTTTATGATTTATAAAAATGGTGAGATGAAATGGCGTCAAACAGGAGAGCAAGATGCTAATACGTTAATAGGATTGGTTCAGCAGTTTGTTTAAGTGATTGCTTTAAAGTCATAACCTCTTTGCGAAAATTCTTTTAAAACTTTTGGAAGCGCATAATACAATTTGTCGCTAGCTTTTATACTATCGTGAAAAACGATGATACTTCCGTTTTGTGCATTTTCAAGTACGTTTTGCAAACATTTTTCCTTCGTGATGCTCGAATCAAAATCTGCGGATAATACGTCCCACATAATAATTTTATAGTCGCTAGCAAGAAGTTGTTTAGCTTGTTTTCTTTTTATTTTTCCATACGGAGGACGAAATAATTTTGTTTTTTGATCAGGTAATAAGCTTTCACATTTACTCGTGTTTTCAATATAAACTGTATTGCTACTTTTCCAGCCGTTTAAGTGATTAAAAGTATGGTTTCCTACCGAATGTCCTTCGTTAACAATTCTTGAGAAAACAGCAGGGTGTTTTCGAATATTATCACCAATACAAAAAAAGGTAGCTTTTGCATTAAAATTATGTAGTTGGTCTAGTACAAATTCAGTAACCTGAGGAATAGGTCCATCATCAAAAGTGAGGTATATTTCTTTCTTATTGGTAAAAAAAGACCACGTATACTTAGCAAAAAGTTGTTTAAGTATACGTGGTGTTTTTATAAAGTATAACCTCATGTATTAAGGTTTAATAGTATCGAGTTCTTGAGGTAACTCAGGTTCGTCTTCAGGCATTAAGTGACTAAATAAACGAGCATGTGTTATATAATCTTCAAAAAACTTTTTACTGTACTCTTCATCTTTGTCGTATCGAGTAATTTGTTGAACTAAGTTTTGATACATGTATAAACTAGTCTCTAAATTATCGATGATTAAATCAATATCCTGAGTATTAAATGTACTGTAATATTTTAATTTTTGTTGAAAAATATCGGCTAAAGTTTCAGCCGTTTCCCTAGCTTTATTAATGTCACCAATACGATAATATAACTCTGGATAACCTAAAGAGAAATTGTAATGATCAAAATCTTTAATAGGCATTTTGTGTAACGATAAATCTAATACATCTTTTGCTTTTACAGAATCTCCTTTCTGTAAAAATTCTTCTGATAAACGAATTAAGTTATTACGTAATGAAATTGCGTTACGCTTACTTTGCTCATCTAGGTAAATTTCTCCGTTATTGATTGTTTTCCAATTCCATTTTTTAACATTATCATACATTTTTTCAGGATCTATACGCCCCATATCAAAAATTGTACGTCCTTTATTAGATGTTTTAATAGGGACTAATTTGTATGCCATTCCATCTAATTGTAAGTAATCTTTTAACCAAATGTACTCTTCATCTGCGTTGGCACCACCAGTAAAGTAAATAGGTCGCTTCCAATCAAAATTGTTCAAGATATCTAGCATTAAAAGTCTTGCTTTAGATAAACCTCTATCATCAACAGTAATGTCAATATAATCTACCATTTTATCAGCATCTTTTTGTGCTACTAATCCAGTTTTTAACGCATTTTCTTTGTTAACAGGAATACGAATTCTGTTAGTAGGGTAGAATTTTTCCTTAGCACCATCTCCTGCATCTAAATAAGTAGCATCATTATTACTAGCTATCCAACGCATAAAATCATTTATGTTAAGCAAAGAGTCTTTTAACTGTGGGAGAGGGTAATAATACGCCATATCCAAGGTCCCATACTTGTACTGATCGTGTGTTAATTGTGACGGAATAGGGTCTGCATCATAAGTTTTCTTTTTCATTTGGTCGATGTACCAATCTGTTTGAAAAAGACTTGTGTTTACTATTTTAATATCTCTGCGAACACCTTCTACTTGTTGCATATACCAAAGAGGGAAAGTATCGTTGTCTCCAATAGTAAATATAATAGCATTCGGATCGCAACTTTCTAAATAGGTTTGTGCATTCAGTTGTGCTAAATAACGGTCAGATCTATCATGATCGTCCCAGTTTTGGAAGCCCATTAAAGTAGGAACAGCTAGCAATGAAACTACTGAAACAGCAATAGCAACTACCTTTTTACTAGCGTACTTTTTAAAGTAATCATAAAGGGCAAGTACTCCGAAACCAATCCAAATGGCAAATACATAAAAAGAACCCACTACCGCATAATCACGCTCACGAGGTTCAAAAGGTTTTGGGTTGGTGTAAAATATAATTGCTAACCCAGTAAATAAAAAGAACAGTGTTAATACATAAAAATTCTTTTTATCCTTATTGAGTTGATATAATAAACCAATAAGACCTAAAATAAAAGGTAAAAAGAAGTAAGTATTACGTCCTTTATTATTTTTAATATCGTCTGGTAAGTTTTGTTGTGAGCCTAAGCGGGCTTCGTCAACAAAATTAATACCACTTAACCAATTTCCGTTTTCAACATCCAAATGTCCTTGAATATCATTTTGGCGACCTACAAAATTCCACATAAAATAACGTCCGTACATATATCCAAATTGAAAATCAACCATGAATTTTATGTTTTCTAAAAACGTTGGGCGTCTTTTACTACGAGCAGGAATACCAGCAATACTTTTGTATTGTTGGTCAGAAGCAGGATTTACCATACGAGGAATAAATCCTTTGTGTTTACTTGAATAATTTGGAAGTACGTTTTTGTATCTGTTTACAATAACATATTTACCATCTATTTTTTCGTACTTAGGTTTGTCGTCTTTATAAGGATTATCAGCATCTTGTTCTCTATCATAAGCTACAGAATAGTAATTATCATAAAAAACATTAGAGTCACCGTATTGTTCACGGTTATAATATGCTAATAATTCACGTGCACTTGATGGATTATTTTCATTGATAATAGTATCAGCATTTGCACGAATTGGTAACATTAACCAAGACGAGAATCCAATCATAATAAATAATACTGAAAGTACTAAAGTATTTGCCGTAACTAAGTTCTTTTTACGAGTGTACTTTAAACCGTAAAAGAACAAGCCTATTAAAACAATTCCAGCAATGATGGTTCCTGAGTTATAAGGCAATCCTACTTGGTTGATAAAGAATAATTCAGCAACACTAAAGAATTTTAAAGTAAAAGGGAATAAAAACTTAAACACAAAAGCTAATACTAGTATTGCAACTAGGGTAGCGATTGCCGTTGTTTTTATGTTGATGTCTTTATATGTTTTGAAGAAATATACTAAAACGATTGATGGAATTACTAATAAAGAAAGTATATGAACCCCGAAAGAAAGTCCAACTACAAAACTGATTAACACCAACCATTTATTTCCTCTAGGAGTATTTAATTCACTTTCCCAACGTAATCCTAACCAAAATAATAGAGCCATTAAGAAAGAAGACATGGCATACACCTCTCCTTCAACAGCACTAAACCAAAAACTATCAGAAAAAGTATACGCTAAAGCACCTACTAATCCACTTCCTAAAACAGCAATAGCTTCATTATTACCTAACTTACCATTTTTAAAGGCCATTTTTCTAGCTAAATTGGTAATTGTCCAAAACATGAAAAGAATGGTAAAAGCACTTGCTAACCCAGACATAAAGTTGACCATTTTTGCCAACTGACTAGGGTCACTAGTAAACATAGCAAAAAAAGCACCTAACATTTGAAATAAAGGAGCACCAGGAGGGTGTCCAACTTCTAAATTTACAGCAGTTGCAATGTATTCTCCACAATCCCATGAACTCACTGTAGGCTCAAGAGTTAAGGTATAGGTAATTAACGCTACTGCAAACGAAACCCATCCTAAAATGATGTTCCACTTTTTATAGTTAAACTCAGTCATAGTTTTTTATCTAGATATAAAGTACGAATGTATTAATTACTAATGATTTTTTAGTTGAAAACAAAAATATAATTTTAACAGTTTCTCTAAAATAACCTCCGGTATAAAGTTCTGTTAAATGAATTTTAAGAGGTGAAAAAAGAAGTAAACGAAAAAAAGTGTAAAAAATTTGCTGAAATAAAAGTTTGTTTTATATTTGCACCCGCAATAAGCAATTGGCCTATGGTGTAATGGTAACACACCGGTTTTTGGTACCGATATTCAAGGTTCGAGTCCTTGTAGGCCAACTAAATCCTTACGAACTTCGTGAGGATTTTTTTTATAAAAAGTGTTTAATGATTTCTAAATATAAAAGTTTGTTTTTATATTTGCACTGTAAACATTGGCCCATGGTGTAATGGTAACACACCGGTTTTTGGTACCGATATTCAAGGTTCGAGTCCTTGTGGGCCAACTAAAAAGTCTTAACTGAATAAGTTAAGGCTTTTTTGTTTGTAACAAATTCTTATTAGCGTCGTCTTCATTTAAAACACTATTATTATGAAACGAATTGCAACCATCTTTTTCTGCTTTTTTGTGTTAAGCTCTTTTGCACAAAAAGAAAATTTTAAAACATTTTACCAATCTAATAAAGATAGAGCTGAAGTATCTTTAAATATTCCTAGTTTTTTTGCTAACATGTTCATCTCTGATGAAGATACTGATGAGTTTGGCGTTTTCTTGAAGAAATCTAAAAACTATAAAATCATGGTGTTCAATAACAACATGGCTTCAGTACAAAAAGATTTTAAAAAGTTTGCACGAAGAAATAATTTAAAAACTTTAGTAAGAGTAAAGGATGGTAAGGAAAGAGTTACAGTATATTTTAGAAAGACAAAAGATCGTATCAAAGAAATTATTGTAAATGTTCACGATAAAACTGACGAAATGGTATTATTGGGAATTAAAACTAACCTTACTATGGATGAACTATCGGCTATGGTTGAGGCTTCCACCAAAAATAGTAGTGTTGCTTTTAACTAAAGATTAAAATTTTAGGGATTTACCTTATGTTTATTATGGTTTTTTTAAGTTCATTTTAGTTTTGAATTGTTAGTTTTAAAAAATTAAAAACTCAAAATTATGTTAAGAAAAATTTCAAGTTTAGGCTTAACCTTAAACAAATCAGACCAAAAATCTATAAATGGAGGTGACGATGGGTGTCCTTCAGGTTATTGCAGAAACTATAGTGGAGGCTGTACACACATTGCTAGTGCTCCTTTAGATGATTGTGTGACACCTCAATAATTAATTTAATTACCCCTATAAAAACAAGGGGTATTTATTGAGATTCTTAAATTCATATAAAAAACATTTAACCCATTCTATCAAGCAATGGGTTAAATGTTTTTTACATCTGGAAACCTAAGTACCCTCATTTTATAAAAAAAATGTACTCGGTTTGGTTTTAACTAACGGTTTCATTTTCTAAAAGAAAGAAACAGAGATTTATTTATTTTTTTTCAATTAATTTAGTAATGCTTTTAAACTTTCCACCACCTTTTTACTGTTCCCAATAAAAATTTGGTTATCAACAATAAAAACAGGACGTTTTAAAAACGTGTATTCATCTAAAATATATTGTTTATAATCAGCTTCCGTTAAATTCTGATTTTTCAAATCCATTTCACGATATAGTTTTGCGCGTTTGTTAAATAAGCTTTCGTAGCTATCTGTCAATTTGCGCATTTCTTCTAATTGAGCAACAGTAACCGGATTTGCCTTTATTTCTTGTTTTTCAAATCCGTCAAGATTTACTTCTTTTAAAATTCGTCGGCAAGTATCACAGGTTTGTAAAAAATAAACTTTCTTCATTATATAAGTTTTTATCGTATTAGCTATAGATTAGTTTTAACCATTAAATAACAAATACTCATTATAGGTTTTCATGGCTAAATAGGTATCTTTGATGTAGCTAAAATAAGTAGAAAAATGAACAAACAGTTTGAAGTTTTAAAAAGATCAAGAGACTTAGTTTTAAAAAGAATAGAAGGGTTATCATTAGAACAATTGCACATAATCCCTGAAGGATTTAACAATAACATTGCATGGAATGTAGCACATTTAGTAGTTACACAACAATTATTACATTACAAGTTATCAGGATTAAATTGTTTAGCGCCAGATGAGTTAATTGAAGGTTATAGAAAAGGAACTTTTCCAACGAAAGATTTTACCGAAGAAGAATTTGAAGAGGTAAAAGAACTATTAATTGGTTTACCAGAAACCTTAGAAGAAGACTTTGAAGCAGGTATTTTTAAAGAATATGAAGAATATGAAACAAGCACGGGTTTTGTGATAGATTCTTTTGAAAGTGCTGTAGCTTTTAATAATTTACATGAAGGAATGCACTTAGGAATTATCATGAACCTGAGTAAATTAGTTTAGTTCTCTAATAATATAATGTTGCTTTAAAGTATGGCAACAATAAATGTTAACAGATGAAATTCAACACAAAAACCATACATGGAGGTCAGCAACATGAAGAAGCTACAGGAGCAGTAATGCCTCCGATTTTTCAAACGTCAACCTATGTACAGTCAAGCCCAGGAGTGAATAAAGGATATGCTTATTCACGTTCAGCGAATCCTACACGTACCGCTTTAGAAAATGCATTTGCATCTCTTGAAAATGGAACACACGGATTTGCTTTTTCTTCTGGCTTATCGGCTATTGATTGTGTGCTTCGCACATTAAATCCAGGTGATGAGGTTATTGCAGGCGATGATATTTATGGGGGGACATATAGAATGTTTACAAACATGTTTGAAAAATATGGATTGAAGTTTCAGTATGTTGACATGAATGAAGTTGCCAATGTAGTTAATACAATTTCAGAAAAAACAAAACTAATTTGGATAGAAACACCTACAAATCCGTTAATGAAAATTGCGGATATAGAGGAAATAACCAAAGCAGTGAAAAATAAAAAACCGGCTATTGTAGTAGCGGTAGATAACACTTTTGCAACACCGTATTTACAGCGTCCGTTAGATTTGGGTGTAGATATCGTAATGCATTCAGCAACTAAGTATTTAGGAGGGCATTCTGATTTGGTGATGGGAGCTTTAATGACTAAAAATACTGAGTTAGCAGAACAATTACACTTTATTCAGTTTGCTGCAGGTGCTATTGCAGGACCTATGGATTCGTTTTTAGCACTTCGTGGAGTAAAAACCTTGCATTTACGTATGCAGCGTCATTGTGAAAATGGAAAAGCAGTAGCTAAATATTTATCAGAACATCCAAAAGTAAGAGAGGTATTTTATCCGGGATTGGAGAGTCATCCAAATCATGAAATAGCCAAAAAACAAATGGATGATTTTGGAGGTATGGTTTCTTTTAGATTGAAAGATGAAAGTAAACAAGCTGCTTTAACTTTCTTAGAAAATACTCAACTATTTACGTTGGCTGAATCGCTAGGAGGAGTAGAAAGCTTGGTAAGCCATCCGGTAACAATGACACATGCTTCTATTCCTGAAGCTGATCGTTTAAAAATAGGAATTACCGATTCTTTAATTCGCTTGAGTGTTGGAGTAGAAGATATAGACGATTTATTGGCTGATTTAGAACAAGCGCTTTCAAAGTAGAAAGGCTGTTAAAAATAAAAACAAAAAATCCGAAGTATGTAAGCTTCGGATTTTTATTCTATAATACACAAAATATACTGAACGGTATATTTTGTGTATATTTGTATCCCTAATATTTTTGAAAAATGTCTAAATCAGAAAGAACAAAGGCTTTTATAATTGAAACAGTAGCTCCTATTTTTAATAGAAGCGGTTTTTCTGCGATGAGTTTATCAAAAATAACAGAAGCAACTGGTTTGACCAAAGGGGCTATTTATGGTCATTTTGAAAACAAAGAAGAGCTAGCTATAGAATCGTTTAAGTTTTCAGTAAGAAAGGTACTAAAGGACTTAAATAAGACTGTAAACAAAGGAGAAACACCTTTAGAGATGCTGAAAAACATAGCAGTTTTTTATGAAGATTATTATGAGTACAATAAACAATTTGGTGGATGTCCTATTTTAAATATCGGTGTAGATGCTAACAATCAAAATAAGGTAATTACTCAATTGGTTCAATCGTACAATCACAGAATTTTAGAGCGGTTTTCTCAGCTAATTGAAAAAGCAAAAGACACCAATGAAATAAAAAAATCAATAGATAGTATGTTGTATGCAAAACGTTTTTTTTACATGATTGAAGGAGCAGTTTATATGACACATATAATGAAAGATGATAGTTACTTAAAAGATGTATCTACAGTATTGCAACAAATTATAAAACAAGAATTACAGAAATAACTATTTTTTTAATCAAAAATATACCGTTCGGTATATTTTAAATATAATACCATGGAAATACCAAAAATTTTAGAAAGTAAAACAAAAATTAGATTTCAAGATTGCGATCCTTTCAATCATTTAAATAATGCTTCTTATTTTAATTATTTAATCAACGCCAGAGAAGATCAATTGATAGCCAATTATAATTTAAATATCTACCAACACGGAAAAGAAAGAGGAAAAAGTTGGGTGGTAGGCTCACATCAAATAGCCTATTTAAAACCAGCAACTTTAATGGAAACTGTAACGATAGAATCGCAATTAATTAATTATAGCGATAGAAATTTGTTAGTTGAAATACGTATGTGGAATGAAGATAAGACAGCCTTAAAAGCCATACTTTGGAGTTCTTTTGTGTATTTTGATTTATTAAAATTATCTTCAGCTAAACATACTGAGGATTTACTAGAGTTATTTGAAAATGCATTATTACCGATAGAACAAACAAGTTTTGAAGAAAGAACAAAAAGTTTCCGATTACAAAAAACGGTATAAAAAAAGACCTGCATTTTTGCAGGTCTTTTGTATTTATTGCTAAAGCTATTAATTATTTAGCAGCAGCATATCTTCTTTCTACCTCGTTCCAGTTGATTACTTTGAAGAAAGCTTCAATATAATCAGGACGACGGTTTTGGTAGTTTAAGTAATAAGCGTGTTCCCAAACGTCTAATCCTAAAATAGGAGTTCCGCCACAAGTAACACCTGGCATTAATGGGTTGTCTTGGTTAGGAGTAGAGCAAACTTCTACTTTACCTCCTTTGTGTACACATAACCAAGCCCATCCTGAACCAAACTGTGTAGCAGCTGCTTTAGAGAAAGCATCGATAAAAGCTTCTTTTGAACCAAATTCAGCTTCGATAGCATCTTTTAATTCTCCAGATAAATATCCTCTATCTTCTGGGTTCATTACTGTCCAGAATAAAGAGTGATTGTAAAAACCACCACCGTTATTACGAACAGCAGCATTGTTCATGTCTAAATTTGTTAAAATATCTTCGATAGATTTTCCTTCTAAATCAGTACCCTCAATAGCAGCATTTAATTTAGTAGTATATCCGTTGTGGTGCTTAGTATGGTGAATTTCCATAGTTCTAGCATCTATATGTGGTTCTAAAGCGTCGTAAGCGTATCCTAATTCTGGTAAGTTAAAAGCCATAATTATTTGTTTTTTAATAGATTAATTTTTTCGTTTTTCCGAATGTAAATTTAACCCAAAAAAATAAGGCAAACAACTGTTTGCCTTATGGATAATTTATTTGAGTATAAATAATAACTATTATTTAATTTTTGACTTGATGAATAGTAGTAAGGTAATAACTCCTATTATTTTTGAAATAATAATAGCTAAATGCCAATAACTCATAACAAAATACGTGTCATGTATGTTAATAGCTAGGTTTTTATCTTTAAAAAAAGAACCTATTGCTAATATTAAACAGATTAATATTACAAGCCATTTTACCACGATTAATAGTTTGGTTTATCATCAGCAGAAAATTCAGTCATAAATTCTTCCGCTTTTTCAACCATTTGTATACTACCACAATAAAAAGGTACGCGTTGGTGTAACTCGGTAGGTTTAATATCTAAAATACGAGTAAAACCATCAGAAGCTTTACCACCTGCTTGCTCACAAATAAAAGCCATAGGATTACATTCGTATAACAAGCGTAGTTTTCCTTTAGGTGTTATAGCAGTTGCAGGATAAATATAAACACCACCCTTTATCATATTTCTATGGAAATCTGAAACTAACGATCCAATATAACGAGCCGTGTACGGACGGTTATCTGCTTCGTTTAACTCTTTACAGTGAATTAAGAAACGTTTCATTCCTTCCTGGAAATGCGTAAAATACCCTTCACTTACTGAGTAAATTCTACCAATCTCAGGATAACTCATATTTGGGTGTGATAAATAAAAAGTACCAATGGCAGGATTTAAGGTAAATCCATTCACTCCATTACCAGTAGTAAAAACTAACATGGTTGAGGTACCATAAGCTACATAACCAGCGGCTACTTGTTCGCTACCTTTTTGTAAAAAATCTTCTTTAGTTACAGGAGTTCCAACAGGAGAAATTCTTCTGTAAATAGAAAAAATAGTTCCTACAGAAACATTTACATCAATGTTAGATGATCCGTCTAAAGGATCCATTAACAACACATATTTATTTTCGTTGGCTTTGTTTTGACCTTCAACAATTACAAAATCGTCTTCTTCTTCACTAGCAATACCACAAACAATCTCACGATTAATCAATGTTTGCTTAAATAAGTCGTTGGCTAAAACATCTAATTTTTGCTGTGCTTCACCTTGTACATTAATATCACCAGCAGCTCCGGTAATATCAACTAATCCAGCTTTTCTAATTTCGTGGTTTACTACTTTAGCAGCTAATCGGATAGAATTTATTAAACGAGATAATTCACCAGAAGAATATTTAAAGTCTTTTTGTTTGCTGATGATAAACTCACCCAGCGTCATATGCTTGTTACTCATGTCAAATTTTTGTGTTGTGCGTACAAAGATGCCAACTTTTATTTAGTAATTTAAAATTTTCAACAAAAAAATATGATGTGTTTTAATTTTTCATTTGTTTTATCAGAAAGTTTTAAGAGAAGTATCTTTACAAAAAAAATTAAGAAATGAGTTTTATTATCAGACCAGGAGAGCAAAAAGATGCTCAAGCTATATTAGATTTAATTATTGAATTAGCTGTTTTTGAAAAGGAGCCAGATGCGGTTAAAATTACGGTTAAAGACATTGTTAAAGATGGGTTTTCTGATAAACCGAAGTTTAAAACCTTTGTAGCTGAAGAAGATAATAAGATTATAGGAATGGCGTTGTTTTATGAACGTTATTCTACATGGAAAGGAAAAGCAATTCATTTAGAAGATCTCATGGTAACGCAATCTAAAAGAGGTATTGGAGCAGGAAAGGCACTATATAGTGCTGTAATGAATTATGCATATAAAAATAACTGTAAAAGAGTTGCTTGGGAAGTGTTAGATTGGAATACAGGAGCTGTTGATTTTTACAAAAATACAGGAGCTGCTGTGTATGATGAGTGGAGAGTATGCCATATGAATGAACAAAGCTTAGAACAATTTTGTAATGAGAATATTTAAGTTTGGAGGAGCATCAGTAAAAGATGCGAATGGAGTGAAAAATGTTGCGAAAGTATTGCAACATGAAGGAACAGAAAATACACTAGTTGTAATTTCTGCCATGGGAAAAATGACCAATGCTTTTGAGCAAGTGGTTAATGATTATTTCTACAAAAAGGAAAGTCTTAAAGATTCTTTGAGCTTTGTAGAAGACTTCCATCAAAAAATGTTAGGAGATTTATTCAGTCCAAATGACGAGATATATAACAAGGTAAATCATTTGTTTGGTGAATTGAGCGGTTTCATGGCTCGAAATACATCCAAAGATTACAACTATGTGTACGATCAAATGGTTGGTTTTGGAGAGTTACTATCTACCACTATTGTAAGTGCTTATTTATCTGAAATAGGAGTAGAAAATCAATGGTTAGACGTAAGAGAGTATATAAAAACCGACGGTACTTATCGAGATGCTAAAATAAATTGGGAGCAAACTGAGCAACAAATCAAAGAAAAAGTTGATGTATCTACACTAAATATTACACAAGGGTTTTTAGGGGGATTTGGAATAGAAACAACTACATTAGGAAGAGAAGGTTCCGATTATACCGCAGGTATTTTTGCTTATTGTTTGGATGCTGATAGTGTTACTATTTGGAAAGATGTTCAAGGAGTATTAAATGCTGACCCTAGAGTGTTCTCAGAAACAGCTTTGTTACAAGAAATTTCGTATACAGAAGCTATTGAAATGGCTTTTTATGGAGCATCGGTAATTCACCCAAAAACAATTCAGCCTTTAGAACAAAAAAACATTCCGCTGTATGTGCGTTCTTTTGAAGATGTTACAAAATCTGGAACGTGTGTTGGAAGAGGGAAAAAAATAACACCAGAAGTTCCTTGTTTTATCGTAAAGAAAAATCAAATTTTAGTAGCAATTTCAGCAAAAGATTTCTCTTTTATGGTAGAAGATAATATTAGCGATGTTTTTAAGAAGCTACACGACTATAATTTAAAAGTAAACTTAATTCAGAATTCAGCGATTAGTTTTTCTGTTTGTATAGAAGATAAGTACAATAATTTTGAAGATTTTTATAACGACTTAAAAGGAGCTTATAAAATAAGAGCATACAAAGGAGCTACATTATATACAATTCGTCACTTTAATGATGAAGCTATAAAAACGATAAGAAAACGGGGAAAATCAATCATTCGTCAAATAAATACTGAAACTGCGCAGTTAGTGATTCAAGAAAACATGTAAAGCTTGCAAAAAATCGATTATATTTGCAGTTATGTCAATTGATAACTATGTATGGGATTAGTAACACCTAAAGAAGTTGCAAAAGCAATAGGGGCCGATAAGTTCGGCGTTTTCGGAACGTTTTCAGGTTGGTTGCTGATGAAAGTTTTGCGAATTTCTACCGCCAATGAAATTTATAACAAGCACAAACACAAAAAAGATTTACCTTTTTTAAATGGCTTGTTGGATGAGTTTCAGATTGAGTTTGAAATTCCAGAAGAAGATTTAAAACGTATTCCTAAAGAAGGGCCATTTATAACTATTTCTAACCATCCGCTTGGAGGGATAGATGGTATTTTATTGTTAAAACTCTTATTAGAGCATAGAACTGATTACAAGATTATAGCAAATTTTTTACTGCATAGAATAGAGCCTTTAAAGCCCTATGTAATGCCAGTAAATCCTTTTGAGAATCATAAGGATGCTAAATCGAGTGTTGCAGGAATAAAAAATGCTTTATTGCATTTAAAAGAAGGAAAACCATTAGGGCTTTTTCCTGCAGGGGAAGTATCTACATATCGTGATGGAAAGTTAATGGTAGATAAAGAATGGGAGCAAGGGGCAGTACGCTTAATAAAAAAAGCAAAAGTACCTGTAATTCCTATTTATTTTCATGCTAAAAACAGTCAGCTGTTTTACACATTATCTAAAATTAGCGATACACTAAGAACAGCAAAGCTACCGTCAGAGTTACTATCTCAAAAAAACAGAGTTATTAAGGTAAGAATTGGTAAGCCAATATCAGTAAAAGATCAAGATTCATTTACTGAAATACCTGATTTTTATCAATTTTTACGTAGAAAAACTTACATGTTGGCAAATCCGTATGAGAAAGCATCTCCAAAGATTTTGTCAACACACAATTTAAAAATTCCAAAGAAAGCTAAAAAAATTATTTCTCAAAAGTCGCCAGATCTATTTGTAAAAGAGGTGGATGCTTTACGAGAAAAAGGAAGTAGGCTATTACAAAGTAAAAATTATGAAGTGTTTTTTGCTAGCGCAAAAGAAATACCAAATATTTTACATGAAATAGGAAGGTTACGTGAAATTACATTTAGAGAAGTAGGAGAAGGAACCAATAAACCTATTGATTTAGATAAGTTTGATAAATATTATCACCACTTGTTTTTATGGGATGACCAACAAAACAGGTTGGTAGGAGCCTATAGAATGGGATTAGGAAAAGATATTTTTAAGAAACACGGAATAAATGGTTTTTATATTCAAACATTGTTTAGAATTGAGCCAGAGTTGTACCCAATGATGGAAAAAACCATCGAAATGGGACGTGCTTTTATTATTAAAGAATATCAACAAAAACCAATGCCACTTTTCTTGTTGTGGAAAGGAATTGTGCATGTTACATTACGTTATCCTGAACATAAATATTTAATGGGAGGGGTAAGTATAAGTAATCAGTTTTCTGAATTCTCAAAATCATTGATGATTGAGTTTATGAAATCTCATTATTACGATCCGTATGTGGCACAATATATTCATCCTAAGAAAGAGTTTAAGGTAAAACTAAAGGATGCAGATAAGGATTTTGTATTTGATGCTACAGAGGCAGATATGCAAAAGTTTGATAAGATTATTGATGAGCTTGAGCCAGGGGAATTACGTATTCCAGTATTGATTAAAAAGTATGTGAAACAAAATGCACGTTTAGTTGCGTTTAACGTAGATCCTAAGTTTAATAATGCTATTGACGGGTTAATGTACATAAAGGTAGCTGATATACCTGAAAGTACTGTAAAACCTGTTATGGAAGAATTTCAAGCAGAGTTAGAACGTCGCGCAGCGGAAAACTTAAATAAGTAAGCTAAGTTAAAATATAACATAAATAAAAAAGCATCGTACTTAGTACGATGCTTTTTTATTTTGTATTGTTTATAGGTTATTTAAATAACCTAAATATATCGTTTCCGTTGGCGAATAGTAATAATGCTATTAATAAGATAAATCCTGTAATTTGAGCATATTCTAAGAACTTATCACCTGGTTTTTTACCTGTAATCATTTCCCACAAGGTAAATACAACATGTCCACCATCTAAAGCAGGAATTGGTAATAAATTCATAAAACCTAACATAATTGATAAGAAGGCTGTAATGTTCCAGAATGTTTCCCAGCTAAATTCCGAAGGAAATATACTTCCGATAGAGATAAATCCACCTAAACCTTTATAAGCACCCGTACTAGGATTTAAAATCTTTTTCATTTGCTTAATATAGTTGGTTAAGGTTGTCCAAGCTTTATTTGTACCAGCAGGAATAGCTTCTCCAAAAGTATATGTTTTTTCCGCTAAGTTATAGTAACCTAGTTTTTCTAGATCTACTAAAGAAACAGCTCCAAGAGCAACTCCTAAATTTCCATAATTTGAAACCTTGGCAGGAACAGTTAAATTCTCTTTACCTCTCTTAATGGTTAATGTAATTTCTTGTCCTTTTAAGCTATGTAAAATAGGTTTAGCTTGATCAAAATAAGTTATATTTTGTCCATTCACAGCAGTTATAATATCTTTTGGTAAAATATTGCTATCAGCATTTAATGAATCTTTTTGTACACCAGCAATAACAAATGGATATCTTGGAGTTATAAAAGCTCCAGCATCCTTGCCTCTATCAACTAATTTTGAAATAAAATCGGTTGGTATTTCTTTTTCAAGAACAGTTCCGTTTCTTTCAACAGTGTAATTAGTACCATTGATAAACTCAAGAGGAAGCTCTCTGAATTTTTCAACTTTTTCTCCATCAATTGTTAAGATTTTATCTCCAGTTTCTAAACCTAAATCTTTTCCTAATTGATCTTGAACCCAAACACCGTCTTTTAAACTTTCATTAGGTAAGTATTTCTCACCATAAGCCCACATTAAACAGATGTAAATTAAAATACCTAACACAAAATTAACAATAACTCCACCTAGCATAATAATTAAACGTTGCCATGCAGGTTTAGAACGAAACTCCCATGGTTGCGCAGGCTTTTGCATTTGTTCGGTATCCATACTCTCATCAATCATTCCTGCAATTTTAACATAACCACCTAACGGAATCCAACCTATACCATAAACCGTTTCGCCAATTTTCTTTTTAAACAGCGAAAACTTATAATCGAAAAACAGGTAGAATTTTTCTACACGAGTTTTAAATAATTTTGCTGGAATAAAGTGTCCTAATTCGTGTAAAACGATTAAGAGCGATAAGCTTAAAATGAATTGTGATGCTTTTATTAAAATTTCCATAAATGGTGTTCGTCTAAATTTAAAATCTGACAAATGTACGTTTTTCAGTACAGTTCTAAAAGTTTGTGTAACAGTTGCGCATTTGTTTTAACAAAGTTTTTAGTATAGTGGTTTATAAACGCTGTTTTTAGTCGTATTTTTGTAGAAAATTTTAGTACTGTGGATTTTAAATTCTTTAAAAAGTCAAAAAGCACCTTAATTTTTATTTTAGTTTTTTGTGCTATTGGTGTGCCTGTTTTTTATCACTTAGTAAAGGTTGATAAAAAGTTACCTATTTATAACCCTGCTGATATTAATCCTAAACTTGTGGATGCTTCTGTAAGAAATAGGACAAAGAATCATAGAGTAGGAGATTTTACCTTAATTAACCAGAATGGAGATACCATTACGAATGCTGACTATGAAGGAAAGATTTATATAGCTGATTTCTTTTTTACGCGTTGTCAAACTATTTGTATTGCGATGGCGTATAACATGAGTGAGTTGCAAGAGCATTATAAAAATGATGATGATATCATGTTTTTATCACACTCAGTAACTCCAGTAATGGATAGCGTACCACAATTACGAAAGTATGCTGATGAAAAAGGGGTAATTGATGGAAAATGGAATGTAACTACAGGAAAAAAGAAACATATTTACAACTTAGCACGAAAACACTATTTTGCTGTGTTGGATGAAGGTGATGGGGGAGAGAATGACTGGGTTCATACTGAAAATTTTGTGTTAATTGACAAAGAGGGACGTATTAGAGGTTCGTATGATGGAACTAAAAAAGAAAATATGCAGAAAATTATTGATGATATTACACTGCTTAAAGAAGAGTATAAAAAATAATCAATTAAGACGATCAATAAAAAAGACACGTATGAGTTTAAAAAAAGACCTTGATGTTTTTATAAAAACATCAAGGTCTTTTGGTTAAAACGTCTTGAAGAATTTTTTACTTCTTATTTCCGTCCTTATCAAAATTCTTATTGATTTCTTGTTCGGTTTTAATAACAGATACAGCTAGTGACAATAACATAATTGCCATAGGTTGCCATGTTAATTCTTTTGATATATAAGCCAATACTAAAGCCGCAACTAATGAAATTGCTGAATACTTCATAAACTCTTTGGTAAAAAAAGCATTGGCAAATTGCCATATAGTATCATTCTTCATGGTTTTATTAGTACGATACCCATAAATAGCATTAATTTTTTTAGGTGGGAAAAAGTGAAAAATAACACTGAATAAAAAAAGCAATCCGTTTATGGAAAGCACGTAATAAAAAGGATTCATGGTTTAATTTTTAATAGAATTTATAATTCCTTTTAACAAGGTATTTACATCTGCATTTTTGGTAAGTCCTGTACGAACAACTACCAAATCTTGACTAGGCAAAATAAATACATTTTGACCTTTATAACCATTAAAAGAAAACATATTTTTTGGTGCATCAGGATATCTACCACTAGCATTTAACCAAATTTGAGCACCATACCAACCATCTGAAGTAGGAGTAGGGGTTGTAGCATAAGTTACCCAATCTTTATCAAACAAATGTTCACCGTTCCATTCACCATTATGTAGGTATAATAAGCCTAGTTTAGCCCAATCTCTTGCAGTTGCCCAAGCGTAAGAAGAACCTACGAAGTGATTGCTCATGTCGGTTTCTACAATCATAGAGTTCATGCCTATTTTATCAATCAAAGCACTATACCAAAAATCAAGATACTCTTGGTGTGTGTCGAATTTTGTTCGTAAAATACCCGATAACAAATTAGAAGTTCCCGAAGAATAATTCCAAGTTTCATTGGGTTTTCCTACTAAAGGTTTGTTCACTTGAACTTTGGTCATATCCTTTTCTAAAAAAAGCATCTTGGTAGCATCAGAAATACTATTGTAATCTTCGTTCCATTCTAAACCAGAATTCATTTGTAATAAATTATGGATTGTAATGTTTTTACGGTCGTCGTTTTCCCATTCAGAAAACAAGTTGTTTTCTTGAACATCAACTTTTCCTTGACATTTTAAAATTCCGAACAAAGTACCCGTAATACTTTTGGTCATAGACCAACCTAGTTGCTTCGATTCTTTGGTAAAACCAGTATCATATTTTTCAGCAATAATTTTATTTTTATATATCACTACTACCGAACGTGTTTGATTTCTATCATTAAAAATAGTATCAATAGTCTCATTTAGTTTTGTATAATCAATGTTAGCGAAAATAGTGTCTTTATGATCTGCATTTCCGTAAGGAAAAGGAGTTATATTGTCTGGTTTAGAGCGTTTTGGAGTGAGTTGAGGTTTGGTGATGTCAAAATCATCTGTAACTAAAACAGCACCAAGGCCTTCTCTGTATACAGCCTTTCTTTTTAGCAATCCGTACACTGAACCTGTAGCAGATTTTTCTTCCGTATTAATTTCATCAGAAGTAATATTTATAGGAGAAAAGTTATTGTCATTAGCATCGGTAAACTCTAAACTTCTTCCTGCTAGAAATACAGAAGAAGCAGTGTTTTTAGCGGAGTATCCTGCAAGAATATTTAGCTTCGGATAGTTGTAAAAAATAGTAATTGCAAGGGCAATTAAAATAAGAAAAAGGATTCTTTTAAAATTTTTCATGTGAGAGGTTTCTAGCAAATGTAAGAATTTAATTGTTTGATGTTTGTATTTGAAACGCAAGCCCTACCTTTGTGCTAAATTTGATATTTTACATGTTTAGTATAGATAAAATTCGAGCTGATTTTCCTATTTTAAATAGAGAAGTACATGGGAGAAAATTAGTGTATTTAGATAACGGAGCAACCTCACAAACACCACAGGTAGTAATTGATGCTATTGTTGATTATTATTCTAATTACAATGCAAATATTCATAGAGGTGTACATACATTAAGTCAGGAAGCAACTGACAAGTATGAGGAAGCCAGAATTAAGATTCAAAAACATTTCAACGCGAAGCATTCGTATGAAATTATTTTAACTTCAGGAACAACACATGGGGTTAATATTGTAGCATCAGGTTTTGCATCTATTTTACAAGTGGGTGATGAGATAATTGTATCTGCTTTAGAGCATCATTCTAACATTGTGCCTTGGCAAATGTTATGCGAAAAAACAGGAGCTGTTTTAAAAGTAATTCCGATGGATGAAGATGGTTCGCTACGAATGGATATTTATCATGAATTATTGAATCCAAAAACAAAATTAGTTTTTTGTAACCACGTGTCGAATGCATTGGGAACAATTAATCCTGTAAAAGAAATTATCCACGCTGCTCATAAATTTGGTGCTTATGTGTTGATTGATGGAGCACAAGCAGTACCTCACATAAAACCAGATGTTCAAGCATTAGATGCTGATTTTTATGTAGCTTCAGCTCATAAAATGTGCGGACCAACAGGTGTTGGAATGTTGTATGGAAAAGAAGAATTGTTACAGCTATTACCGCCATACCAAGGAGGAGGAGAAATGATTGAAACTGTAACTTTTGAAAAAACTACTTACGCTGGATTGCCTCATAAATTTGAAGCTGGGACACCTAATATTTGTGGTGGAATAGCATTTGGAGTTGCTATTGATTATATGAATTCAGTTGGTTTTGATAACATAGAAAAGCAAGAAAACGAATTGTTATCGTATGCAACCCAAGAATTAGAAAAAATAGATGGATTGAAAATTTATGGTACTTCTGATAAAACATCAGTAATATCTTTTAATTTAGAAGGAATTCATCCATATGATGTTGGTGCAATTTTAGATAAACTAGGAGTAGCGGTTCGTACAGGACACCATTGTGCACAACCTATTATGGACTTTTATTGTATTCCAGGTACAGTGCGCGCTTCTTTCTCTTTTTATAATACTAAAGAGGAGGTTGATGTATTGGTTAGTGCTGTTAAGAAAGCGCAGATGATGTTAAGTTAAAAAGAACTTAATTTAGATAAAAATAAAAAAGCCTCCAAGTGGAGGCTTTTTTATATAATAGTTTCTTATTAATCTCTTGACATAAATATTTGTAATACATACCAGAATAATAGCATTAAAGAAGCAAATAACCCTAGTGCAGCAGGAATATAATCATCTGTAGAAAATTTGTGAACTAAGTTAGAAGTTTGATACAAAATAGAACCAGCTGCTAACACACACATTCCAACAGAAAACCATAACCCTAAATTAAATCCGAATAAAGCACCAGCGATAATCAATCCTATTGCAATAAAGAATCCAACTGACAATCCAGCTCTTATAAAAGAAAAATCTTTTTTGGTAATAAAAACGATTGATGAAATTCCAACAAACAACGATAGTGTAACAACTCCTGCTTGTTTTATAACATCAAAGTTGTTAGTGTACGCTATCGCAATGTAAATTAGCGGAATAAAAATAAACGCTTCAGCAAAGATATACCCTGAATATGCTAAGTATTGTAAGTTTTTATCAGAGGTTTTTAAAGCAGTACTTTCAGCGTAGTTGGTAATTAACATAAAACCACCTAGTAGTAATAACCATTTATAGCCTTGCGTCATAGATAAGGCAAATTCAACAATAGTAGCACTTTGTAAAAATAAATATTCAAACAAAACAAATAATAATACACCTCCAGCAACATGTGTATAGGTTTTTTTGTAAAAAGCAATTCTGTCAGCTTCTGAAACTTGTGCAACAAGCACTTTTGAATTAAATGAGTTTTCCATAATTAATTTTTTAATAGAAGGTAAAGATATGTTTTTTAGATTATTTTAAAATAGCCTATTTGCGTTGTGAAAAAAATGGTTTTTTGATTTTAAAATTATCACATTAATGATTTAGTTTGTTTAAAATTGACGTTTTTTTATTGTTTTTGTTAAAATTTAACATTTCGATATTGTTAATAATTAAAGGCTCCCAAGTGATAAAGCCTAAGAAATTAACTTTTCTTTAACTTTTTCTTAGCATTAAAAAAAAATTATATATTGCACATCGTTAAAAAACCCTTCAAATAATTGTCAAAGTGGTAGGTATTTAACAGTTTAATTGACGATGCCTTTTCTTTTGAGTTTTTTAACAAATTTGTTGCCCTATAGGGCAGTTTTTCAATAACTAATTTTTTAATTATTCACAACATGAAAAGAATTTTTTTAACACTAGCTGTAGCAGCCTCAGTTTTAGTAGGGTGTCAAGAAAACGCTAAAGATGAAGCGTTAGACCCTCAACAATCAATTGACATGAGCGACTTCTACGTAGAAACTGAAGAAGTTTCTCACAAAGGAGGATCTGAGCAATGTCACTCAATGAGAGTTTTAAACAGACAGGTAAAAGAAAACCCAGGATTATACAAGAAAATGTATAATATTGAGTATGCTACAAGAAAGTTAACAACAGCGAAAGGTAAACCAGGTGGAGGAGATACTGGTGGAGGAGATGTAGATGTATTACCAATCGAAGACGGTTTAGGAACTATTAATATTCCTGTATACGTACACGTTGTTTTACCAAATGCAAATAGTGTTTCTGATAGTCAAATTCAAGCACAAATGAATGTGTTAAATGATGACTTTAGTAATCCAAATACAAATCAACTTCCTTCAGGAGCTTCTGACTTTATCAATGATGCTACTGATACAGGAATTCAATTTACATTAGCAGGTACTTTTAGACATAATGACTCTAAGTCTTCTTGGGGAACTAACGATGCTGTAAAAGCTGCTTACCCTCCAGTTACTCCTTCAACTCACTTAAACATTTGGGTGTGTGAAATAGGAGGAGGTATCTTAGGATATGCTCAATTTCCAGGAGGTTCTTTATCTACAGATGGTGTAGTATTATTAGCAGGAAGTTTACCAGGAGGTTCTTCTGCTCCATACAACATGGGTAGAACTGCAACTCACGAAATTGGTCACTACTTAAATTTACGTCACATTTGGGGAGACGGAAGATGTCGTCAAGACGATTTCGTAGCTGATACTCCATCTTCTGATGCTTCAAACTACGGATGTCCAACTTTTCCAGATGTTAGCTGTAAATCTGCTGATATGACAATGAACTATATGGACTATACAAACGATGCTTGTATGTATATGTTTACAGATGGTCAACGTAACAGAATGAGAGCTTTATTTGCTTCTGGAGGAGCTAGAGCCTCTATGTTAAACTAGAAAACCAATAGTCTTTTTTAAGACGTTCTCAATAATTATTACAATTATTATAAAGCCAAGAGATTTAAATCTCTTGGCTTTTTTATTTAGAAAATAACTAAGTTTTTAATGTTAAAAAGGAGGTTAAGTTATTGTTTATCAGGTGTTTTTCCTGTTTTTGTTTGTTTTTGTTATTTGTAAATTGGATAGATATAAAATGAAAATTTTAACTAACTCTTTAAAACTTAAAAAATGAAAAAACTTTTTCTAGGGCTTGCGGTAATAGCAAGCTTGTTAACAAGCTGTCAAGATGAAACTAATGATAAACAAGAAATATCACAGGAAGTAGCTGTAGATATGAGTGACTTTTATGTAAAAACTGATGAGGTCGCATCGAAAGGAACTGTATCTAGTAAATGTTATTCCATGAAGGTTTTAAATCGACAAGTAAATGAAACTCCAGGATTGTATAAGAAAATGTATAATATAGAATACGCCACAAGAAAGTTTTTAAACAGTAAAAAACCTGATGGAACACCAGGAGGTGGAAACGGAGGAAATAATGGAGGAGGTGATGGAGACGTTGATGTTGAACCAATAGATGATGGTTTAAGCATTGATATCCCTGTATACTTTCATATTGTACTTCCAAATGCTAGTGCGGTTACAAACTCACAAGTACAATCACAAATGAATGTCATTAATAGTGATTTTACAAGTCCAAACACAAATCAATTACCATCAGGAGCTACTGATTTTATTAATGATGCTACTAATACTGAAATAACATTTACGTTAGCAGGCACTTTTAGATACGATGATTCTACATCTTCTTGGGGAACAAATGATGCAGTAAAGCAAGCTTACCCACCAATTACCCCAGAAACTCATTTAAATGTATGGGTATGTAATATTGGAGGTGGAATTTTAGGATATGCTCAATTTCCAGGAGGAAACTCAGCTACCGATGGAGTAGTTTTATTATATTCTAGTTTACCAGGAGGTTCTGCAGCACCTTATAATGAAGGAAGAACTTTAACTCATGAAATAGGACATTATTTAAACTTACGTCATATTTGGGGTGATGGTAGATGTCGTCAAGACGATTTTGTAGAAGATACACCAGCTTCTGATGGGCCTAATTATGGTTGTCCTTCATATCCAACAGTTAATTGTAAATCCGCAGATATGACAATGAACTATATGGATTATACAGACGATGCTTGTATGTATATGTTCACAGATGGTCAACGAAATAGAATGAGAGCAATCTTTCAGCCAGGAGGAGCTAGAGCTTCTATGTTAAATTAGAAAACCAAAGTCTTTTTTCAATATTCCCAATAATTATTTTAATTATTATTAAACCAAGAGATGCAGATCTCTTGGTTTTTTTTACTTTTATGGAGATAAATAATAATTCATTGTCTTGAAGAATATTAAATTTCCAACTCCACATACTATCTTATTATTAATAGCAGGATTAGTTGCTATTTTAACGTGGTTTATACCTGCAGGCAAGTTCGATACCTTACAGTATCAAGAAAACAGCAATTCTTTTACTTACATACATTTAGAGGATAAAAAGACAATGCTTGCAAGTCAAGAAACATTAGAAGACTTAGGTATTAAAATCCCATTAGAAAAGTTTACCAATGGAGATATAGGAAAACCAATTAGTGTACCAGGAACATACACACAATTAGATCCAAAACCACAAGGTTTTTTAGAATTTTTTAAATCTCCTATAAAAGGAATTATTCAATCTTCTGATATAATTTTATTTGTTTTGATTTTAGGAGGCATTATAGGAATAATGAACTTCACAGGCGCTTTTGATGCTGGAATAGCTTGGTTAGCAAAAACATTAAAAGGAAAAGAATACTGGCTCATATTTGTAGTAACAACCTTAATAGCCGTAGGAGGAACAACTTTTGGATTAGCAGAAGAAACGATTGCCTTTTATCCGATATTAATTCCAATATTTTTAGCAGCAAAATATGACGCCATTGTAGCTTTAGCATGTGTGTATATTGGATCATCTATAGGTACAATGTGCTCAACAGTAAATCCGTTTAGTGTTATTATAGCTTCAGATGCGGCAGGAATTAACTGGACAACAGGATTTACAGGAAGGTTGTTAATGTTAATTGGAGGAATTGTAATATGTGTCATTTATATTTTACGTTACGCAAACAAAGTTCAAAAAGACCCAACAAAATCTATTATTTACGATCAAAAAGAGATGATTGAAAATCTTTTTGGGAGCTCAACTTCAAATACGCACAGTTTAACAGGTAGGTTAAGAATTATACTAACCATTTTTGCAATGTGCTTTGTAATCATGATTTATGGAGTTTCTCGTTTAGGTTGGTGGTTTGAGGAAATGACTGTAGTGTTTTTAATAGGAGCTATTATAATAGGTTTTTTAGCAAGAATGAAAGAAGAAAACTTTGTAAATACCTTTATTAAAGGAGCAGGAGATTTATTAGGAGTAGCTTTTATTATTGGTATTGCTCGTGGAGTTTCTGTATTAATGGAGCAAGGTTTAATTAGCGATACTATTTTACAACATGCAAGTGAGTTTACTACTGGGATGTCTAAAGGAATTTTTACTAATGTAATGCTGTTTATTTACTCAGGTTTATCCTTTTTTATTCCAAGTTCATCAGGTATGGCAGTACTAACAATGCCTATCATGTCACCTTTAGCCGATACCGTTGGAGTAGGTAGAGAGGTGATTGTAAACACATATCAATATGGAATGGGGTTATTTGCTTTTATCAATCCGACAGGCTTAATTTTAGCATCATTAGCAATTGTTAAAGTAGGGTATGATAGATGGTTGAAGTTTGTAATTCCGTTAGTAATTATTTTAACAGTTTTTACAATGTTAGTTCTAACCGCTCAAGTATATCTGTAAATAATGAAACAAATTTATGTACTGTTTTTCTTATCTCTTTTCTTCGGATGCAAGACAGAAACTAAAACAACTAATATGCAAAAGAAAATAGTAATTGCCCATAGAGGTGCCTCAGGATATTTACCAGAACACACTATGGAAGCTAAAGCCATGGCGTATGCTATGAATCCTGATTATATAGAACAAGATCTAGTATTAAGTAAAGATAATGTTCCTGTAGTGATTCATGATATTTATTTGGATGATGTTACTGATGTGGCTGAAAAATTTCCAGAAAGAAAACGAGAAGACGAACGTTTTTATGTAATTGATTTTACATTTGATGAGTTACAACAATTGAGTGTAACTGAGCGATTCAATCCAAAAACAGGAGTACAAGTGTATCCGAATCGATTCCCAAAGGGAAAAGGAAACTTTAAATTACATTCTTTACAATCGGAAATAGAGTTAATTCAAGGATTGAATGCTTCCACAGGAAAAAATATTGGAATTTATCCAGAAATTAAAAACCCTGAATTTCATCATCAAAATGGAAAAGACATTGCCAAAATTACGCTGAACATTCTTTCAGAGTATGGTTATATAACCAGGAAAGATAAATGTATGTTTCAGTGTTTTGATGCCAAAGAATTAGAGCGAGTGCGTACTGAATTACAATCGGAATTGTTTTTAGTGCAGTTAATTGAGTTCCCTGAGGAAACTAAAAAACTAAAGCATTTTGCAGTCTATGCTGATGGGCTAGGACCTTGGTACAAGCAAATTTTAGATAAGAAAGAAGGAACTCAGTGGAAGTTTACAACATTGGTTGAAGAAGCTCATAAACTAGGATTAAAAGTACATCCATATACTTTTAGAGCTGATCAATTAGATGAGTTTACTTCTTTTGAAGAAATGATGGAAGTATTGCTTTTTGAAGCAAATGTTGACGGCGGTTTTACCGATTTTCCTGATAAAATGGTACAGTATTTAACTAAACGGTAACCTCAATTAGCTTATTTCTATATACAGAAAGCAGTTTTGATTTGGATATAAAACCAACATAAATTCCATTTTTAACTACAGGTAAGTTCCATGCGCCACTTTCTTTAAATTTTTGCATTACTTTTTCAGTATCGTCATCATAAAAAATAATGGCGGGAGCAATTTTCATAATATCCCTTACTGTAGTTGTTTCGTAAAGATCTTGATTAAACATCATGGGACGAATATCATCTAATAAAACAATTCCTCTAAACTTGTTTTCACTATCAACCACAGGAAAAATATTTCTTTTTGATTTAGAAACAGCTTGTTTTAGCATTTCCCCCAAAGTCATATCAGGATGAATTTTAATAAAGTTCTTTTCAATAATTTTACTAATCTTCATCATCATCATTACATTTTTGTCCTTATTGTGTGTAATAAGTTCACCACGTTTAGCTAGTTCGATAGTGTAAATTGAATTAGAAACAAAATACTTAGTAATAGCATAAGAAACGGCAGAAACAAGCATTAGCGGAACAAATAAATCATAACCTCCAGTAATTTCAGCAATTAAGAAAATAGCTGTTAAAGGAGCATGTAAAACCCCTGCCATTAAGCCTGTCATTCCAATTAATGTAAAGTTAGTTTCCGAGACATCAAATCCAAATTGGTTAATAATTTTAGCAGTAACATTTCCTAAAGCGCTTCCCATAACAAGCGTAGGGATAAAAATTCCCCCAACTCCACCAGCAGCAAAAGTTGTCGTCATGGCAATTACTTTAAAAACACCAATAATTAACAGGAAAATAATAACCATCCAAACATTTTCAAAATCAATATTGTAATGAATACTTTTAAGGGCTTCGCTAGCATTTTCAGATAATAGGTTGTTAATAATTCCATAACCTTCACCAAATAAAGGAGGAATTAAAAACAGCATTATACCAATAGCAATTCCGCCAAAGACTAATCGCTTAAAAGGATTGTATTTTTTGAAAAAATTAATAATTCTAAAATAAATCTTAGAAAAATATACAGAAGAAAACCCTGTAAAAATTGCCAAAGCAATGTAAAAGATGAGGTCGTTAATTTCAAAAGCATCCTGAAGTTGCACACTAAATAGTACATCCTTTCCTAAAAAGAAATAAGAAGTAATTACAGCAGAAACGGATGCTAATAATAACGGAACTAACGATGCAAAAGCAAGGTCTAAACTAAAAATTTCTACTGCAAAAATAATAGCAGCAATAGGAGCTTTGAACATTGAAGACATAGCCCCAGCAGTAGCACAACCAATTAATAGCATACGAGTTCTCATGTTCATATGAAATAACTGCGCTACTCCAGAACCTAAAGCGGCACCGGTACTTACAGCAGGACCTTGTAACCCCACCGAACCTCCAAAACCAACAGTTATGGGAGCTGTAATTAAAGAAGCATAAATCTTATAACGCTCTATAATTCCATTTTTTTTAGAAATGGATTGTAGGGTGGTAGAAATACCATGACCAATATCTTTTTTGATGAGGTATTTTTTAATGTAATACACTAAAAACAGCCCTAAAATAGGGAAGATAAAGTATAAAGAATGATGATAGTCTTTAATAAGGCCATCTTCTAAAATACGGTGAAAGTAGAAAGTAAGGTTTTTAAGAATTAAGGTACCAATACCTGCTAAAAACCCAACTAAAACACTTAAAACATATACAAACTGTCGTTCTGAGATATGTTTATATCTCCAAATTAATACTTTTTTATAAGCTTCCTTAGATGTAGGCATTGTTTTCTAGACTCTTAGTTTATTTTTGAAAAGCTAGTTAAGAATACTTAAAGATACTACCCTCTTTTTGATTTATTAAATAAGAAGAAATATTTTTATTAAACGATTAATCGGACACCACCAAGCTCTTCAACTTTATAAGGAAATTTGTTACTTGGAGCTCCTATAAACATAAAATTAATAGGAATATTCCATTTTTCAGAAAGTTCTTTAATAAGTTCAGGACTAAATTTTCCTTGAACAACTTGAAAGTTTACTTTAATCTTTGGGTACTCTCTATCTAAAAAAGTAATCTCATTAGGTAAGTTTTCAGGAATTGTGTCTCCTTCATCAAGAGCTAATACAATTTTTATCTTTTTAGTGTGCTCATTTTTAATAATGTAGAGCATAACTTTATTAAGAGTAGCTATATTGTCTCCTTTGGTAAAAAAGACGAACTCTTGATCATTTATTTTGTTAATGGTTTTAGTAATTTTTTTGTCCATACTTGAAACGAGTCGTCTCAGAGGATTAAAAATAGCATAAATTATCTGGAGCACTAATTTTAATAAAGCAGTGCGGTTTAACATAATTATAATGAAAATTATGGTTGGAATAAAGTAATTTAAAAAGACTGAAGTATTGCTAGGTAAATCATCTTTTGGTTCCATTAAAATATTACCAGCTAAAGCACATAACACAGCAATTATAGCTAATAAAACAGAAGCCCAGGTTGCTTTTTCAGGTCTAGGAAGCTGATTTCTCCTTATCTTTAATAAGATGTTTCCTATCGCAAATAACGCCATTACCGATAAAAAAGAAATAGTATATACACCAGCTAATAAGCCAACATTTCCATTAGTTATTAGTAATACAGAAACAGCGAGGATAAAGAATAAAATAATAATTCGGTAAGAGCTACCTCTTTTATTCTTTTTTAAAAAGAATTGAGGCATAATTCGGTCTAATGTCATACGTTCCAGCAAACCAGTAACACCAACAAAACTCGTTAAAACGGCTCCACTTAATACTAAAAAAGCATCTATAGCTATAACGGCAGCAACCCAATCACCTCCAACATATTCTCCCATTTGAACTAATAAAGTATTTTGGTAATCAGCACTCTGTAAAACAGGGATTGCGAAAAGAGATAAGGCAAAAACAGCCATTAGAGGGTTAATGATACTTACAATTACCCACATGTTTTTTAACGTTTTTGGAAACACCCCTTTCTGTTGTTCTTCAACAAAGTTTGCAGAACTTTCAAAACCAGAAACTCCCAGCATTGAAGCTGCAAAACCAAAAAATATAGCATACCAAATACTGTTTTCTGATTGATGACCCCAGTTGCTAAAAAGAATGTCAATTCCGTTTTGAGACAAATAAATAAGGATAAAAAGGGCAAGAACGATTAACGATAGTAGGTGAAATAAAAAAATTCCGACAGCCACTTTAGCTGATTCCGTTATACCTCCAATAGTTAATAAAGCAAAAAACAATAATAGGCCAACAGTTGATATAATAATAGGCATTGAAGGAATTAAGTGATGCAGGTAATGAATTGCTTCATTGGCAGAAATAACAGCTGTAGCCATATAAGAAAGTATGGTAAGTGTTGCAGCAAAAGAAGCCATTAACTTACTGGTAGTATTAAGTAAAGCATTGTATGCGCCACCATTTAAAGGCATTGCACCAACTACTTCACCATAAATTTTCCGAAATAAAAATAATACTACTGATACGATTAATAGTGTTATCCATGCGTATTGACCAGCAAACGCGATAGCCAATGCTGATACATATAAAACAGAAGAGCTAATGTCGTTACCACAAATAGCAGTTGATTCTAGTTCATTAAGCTTTTTAGAAATAGCTTGTTTCATAATATGTTATTGGTTTGTTTTCGTGAAGTTTTTACCTTTTCAAGACGTAGATTAAAGGTAATAAAAAAACCCTGCAAATTTTGCAGGGTTTTTATTTTTATTCTTTTACATCTAATTTGATGCTTAATTCTTGTAGTTGCTCATCGTCTATAGTTGCAGGTGCATCGATCATTACATCGCGTCCTGAATTGTTTTTTGGGAAGGCAATAAAATCTCTAATTGTTTCTTGACCTCCTAAAATAGCTACCAATCTATCTAAACCAAAAGCTAAACCTCCGTGTGGTGGTGCTCCGTATTCAAAAGCATCCATTAAGAACCCGAACTGAGCTTTCGCTTCTTCTTCGGTAAACCCTAAATGCTTAAACATAATAGCTTGTGTTTCTTTATCGTGAATTCTAATAGAACCTCCACCAATTTCGTTTCCGTTTAACACTAAATCATAAGCGTTCGCCTTAACAGCTCCTGGATTGGTGTCTAATAACGCTAATTGTCCTGGTTTTGGAGAAGTAAAAGGATGGTGCATTGCGTGGTAGTGACCTGTTTCTTCATCTAATTCTAATAAAGGGAAATCGATTACCCATAACGGAGCAAACTCATCAGGTTTACGTAAACCTAAACGCTCAGCCATTTCCATACGTAAAGCGCTTAATTGTGCGCGAACTTTGTTAGTATTTCCTGAAAGCACACAAATTAAATCTCCTGCCTTCGCTCCTGTAGCTTCAGCCCATTTGGCTAAATCTTCTTGATCGTAGAATTTATCTACTGAAGATTTAAAGCTTCCGTCTTCGTTACACTTTACATATACCATTCCTAAAGCTCCTACTTGCGGACGCTTTACCCAATCGATTAATTTATCAATTTCTTTACGAGTATATGAAGCTCCTCCTGGTACAGCAATACCTACCACTAATTCTGCTGAATTAAATACTTTGAAATCTTTATGTTGTGCAACTTCATTTAACTCACCAAACTCCATTCCGAAACGAATGTCTGGTTTATCGTTACCATACTTACGCATTGCTTCATCAAACGTAATTCTTGGGAATTTTTCTACTTCAACTCCGTTGATTTCTTTTAATAAATGACGCGTCATTCCTTCGAAAATCTCTAAAATATCTTCTTGCTCAACAAACGCCATTTCACAGTCTATCTGTGTAAATTCTGGTTGACGGTCGGCACGTAAATCTTCATCTCTAAAACACTTTACAATCTGGAAGTATTTATCCATCCCACCTACCATTAACAACTGCTTAAAGGTTTGTGGAGATTGAGGTAATGCGTAAAATTGTCCTGCATTCATACGTGAAGGCACCAAGAAATCACGTGCTCCTTCTGGAGTAGATTTGATTAAATACGGAGTTTCCACATCAATAAATCCTTTGTCAGATAAATATTTGCGAACTTCCATTGATACTTTATGACGGAAAACCAAGCTGTTTTTTACTGGGTTACGACGGATATCTAAATAACGATACTTCATACGTAAATCTTCACCACCATCAGTTTCATCCTCAATAGTAAAAGGTGGTAACTTAGCTTCGTTTAAAATTTCCAAGTTCGATACTAAAACTTCTACATCACCTGTTGGAATATTGGCGTTTTTAGATTGACGCTCAATAACTTTACCAGTTACTTGTACTACAAACTCACGTCCTAAGGTCTTTGCTTTATCCATTAACTCTTTAGAAGTACGTTCTTCGTCGAAAATTAATTGTGTAATTCCGTAACGATCACGTAAATCTACCCAAATCATAAAACCTTTGTCACGTGATTTTTGTACCCAACCAGAAAGGGTAACTTCAGTATTGATGTGCGATGCTCTTAATTCACCACAAGTATGCGTTCTGTACATTTCTTGAAATTTTTGCTGTGCAAATTTAACTATAAATGTTAGTTTGTAAAAAATTACTACGAGTTAGTTTTTATGAGTTTTAATCTTTTGTTTTGTAGCGTAAAACCTTTTTAAAATGACATTAGAAAGATTTAAAGAAACGATACAAAGTACACCAGAAAAAGTTGAGTTTTCTGATACTATGTCAGTGATTGAAAACGTATATAATTTTACACCCACTGCCTTTAAAAATGGAGATTTATACAATGAAGCTGAAAAAAATCAAGGTTCATGTAAAGTGTTTTCGTTTGCTATACAACAGAGGTTCAGTAAAGAAGAAACCTTGGCTTGTTTTGGACAGTATTATTTTGAAGATGTTTTAAAAAATCCTGAAGGAATAGATCACCAAAACATTAGAAATTTTATAAAAACTGGTTTTGAAGGCCTATTTTTTGAAGGAGAGGCGCTAAAAAAACGTTAAGGATTTTTTAGAGAATTAGTCTACTTCTTCTATCTTAAATAAATGCTCCATAGTAATATCAAAAACCTAAGGTTACTTTTTATAAAGTAATAAGGGCTTTATTATTTATTTTTTGTAAATTATAGGGTAATGTGTGATTATGAAGAATCCGGTGATGTTTTGGGTGTTGTTTGTCACTATTTTTTTATTGGTGCTAACTGCTTTGGTCTATACTGATATAGGCTTTAGCTGGGTGTTTATACTTACAGTTATCGGTCAATTATTAGTAGTGTTAATGGTTTACAAAGTATTAAAAGACCATTACACCACCGATAAAACCTTTGAAGATTTTTATGAAGATTATCCGATAGGGAGAGAGTAAAACTATATTTAAAAAGTGTACTTTTAAAGCCACAAAATCCCGTTATGTTAAAAAAAATCTATCTATTATCTACCATTCTATTACTTATAAGTTGTAAGAAAGAAAAAGTTGTTCCAGTTTTAAACACCTCTAATTATTTTGATGTTTTAAATGAAGAATTTACGGGTGATTTGGCTTATGAAACAACTTCTTTTGTAGAAAAATATTGGCGTGTTGTTGGTAATACTGGCTTTAATAAAAGCGTATATAAAATTGCAGAAGAATTAGAAAAGTCAGGATTTGTTAAAGAAGATAGTGCTACGAGTAATGATATTTTAACCTACAGGATAGAAAAAAGACCCTTAAAAAATCCTACTTGGGAATCTGTGGATGCTTCTGTAAAAATAGTTGGAGAAGAGGTTCCTCTATTACAACATAGCACAAATAGGAATATGATAGCTTTAAATTCTTACAGTACACCAAAAGAAGGGGTTAATGCAGAGGTCGTTTATATTAAAGACTTAAAAAAGTTAAAGGATTTAGATGTAAAAGGGAAGATTGTTTTTGCTGAAACAAGTCCTCATAAAATTTTTAACCAAGCTATTGTAAAAGGAGGAGCTTTGGGATTAATAACCTATAGTAATCCAAAATATTTACAACCTCAAAAAAACACCACTTCTATTCAATTTAGAACTATCCCGTTAAATGAAGAAGTAAAATCTTGGGCAATTGCGATGTCTTACAAGGCTAAAGAAAAATTAAAAGAGGAATTGTTAAAAGGAAAAGTTTTTCTAAATGTACATATTGAAACGAATATCTATCCATCAGAAGAGTTAACAATTGTTGCAGATATTAAAGGAAATAAATATCCTAAAGAACGATTAGTTTTTAGTGCTCACATACAAGAACCTGGTGCAAATGACAATGCTACAGGTGTAGGTGTTGCTTTAGAAATGGCTACACTTACAGCTGAGCTTATCAAAAATAACATATTTATACCTAATAGAACCTTAACCTTTTTATGGGGAGATGAAATTATTTCTACAAACAGGTATGTAAAAGAAGATAGTATAAGGGTAAAGGATATTAAGTGGGGAATTTCTCTAGACATGGTAGGAGAAGATACCCAAAAAACGGGCGGTACTTTTTTAATTGAAAAAATGCCTGACCCTAGTGCTATTTGGACGAGAGGTAATGATAAACATACTGAGTGGGGAGGAAGAAAAATGAAACTTGAAGAAATGACTCCACACTATCTAAATGATTTTTTAATTGATAAATTCAAAGAGCAAGGAAAGAGAACAAATTGGGTAGTGAATACAAATCCGTTTGAAGGTGGTAGCGATCATGTACCTTTTTTAAAGAGAAACATTCCTAGTGTTTTATTCTGGCATTTTACCGACCAATTTTATCATACCGATAACGATCGAATAGATAAAGTGTCTCAAAAAACGCTAAAAAATGTTGGGATAGCTTCATTAGCTTCTGCTTATACTTTATTAAATGCGGATAGTACTACAGCAAAATCAATACTCCAAAATATTGAAAAAGCAGCTTTATCAAGACTTGAAGAAGAAAAGAAACAAAGTGAAATAGCATTAAAAAAAGGCGATTCATTATCAACACAACTATCAATTATTTCAGCATGGAAAGATTGGTATATTAACTCAACCAAAACAACATTAGATATGATAAAGGATTCACCAAAGCATCAAGAATATATAAAAGAAACGTCTAAAAAAATAGATTCTGCATCTTCTAAAATTATAGAAGAGCTAAAACTTATTAAAAAGAATTAGTCTTTAACTTCTGAAAATACTTTTTGGCTTCTTTTTTTACTTTAGGAGCTAAAATTAATGTTGAAATTACTGTTGGAATTGCCATTAGGGCATAAGCGCTATCAATTAAGTTAATTACAAAGTCTAGCTTTATAATAGAAGCGACAGCAATTGTAAAAATATAAATGTAGTTGTAATTCTTTCCTATTTTAGTGTTGGTCAAGAAGCTTAAACAACTCAACCCGTAAAAAGAGTAAGTAAATAACGTTGAAAAAGCAAAAATCAATACGCAAATAGTTAAAACAACACTCCCGATATTATGAGGAAGTACAGCATCAAACGCAGCTAAAGTCATAGAAATTCCGTTACCTTCAAAACCTTTCCAAACTCCCGAAGCCAAAATAGCTAGTGCGGTCAAAGAACAAACTAACAAGGTGTCAATAGCTGGGCCTAACATAGCAACCAATCCTTCACGAATAGGTTCTTTTGTTTTAGCTGTTCCATGCATCATAGGTGCAGTACCCAAACCAGCTTCATTAGAAAATGCAGCACGTTTTACTCCCGTAATTATCAATGCTCCTAAAGCACCACCCAAAACAGATTTTCCCGAAAAAGCATCTTCAAAAATTAAAGAAAAAATTGCAGGAACTTGTTCTAAACGTAACATCAAAATTGTTAAAACGGTGAGAAGATATACTACAACCATTACAGGAACTAGTTTTCCTGCAACACTACCAATTCGTTTTATTCCACCAAAAATCACCATGGCCACAATAATAGCAGTGGTGATACCTAATAATAATTTAGCTGTAAAATGATTGGTTTCTTGTACTTGAAAAACATCTACCAGTGTTTGCGTGAGTTGATTTGCTTGAAAAGCAGGTAAAGTTCCTATTAACCCCGCAGCAGAGAAAAATAAAGCTAAAGGTTTCCACTTTTTCCCTAACCCTTCAGTAATAACATACATTGGTCCACCTTTTACATTTCCGTTTTCATCAGTTCCACGATACATTACCGATAGGCTACAAGTAAAAAACTTGGTAGCCATACCTACAAAGGCACTCACCCACATCCAAAAAATAGCACCAGGGCCTCCAGTTGCAATAGCAATAGCAACTCCGCTTATATTTCCCATACCCACTGTAGCTGCAATGGCAGAAGATAAAGCTTCATAATGTGATAAATCTCCAGGAGAATCAGCTTTGTCATATTTTCCTCTTAAAATAGCAATGGCATGACCTATATATCTAAAAGGAATTAACCCAGAATACACAAATAGGTATAAACCGCCTCCTATGAGTAGTATTAATAATGGAATTCCCCATACCCAAGAAGAAAATTGAGTAACTAAGTCTTGAATGTTTGCAAACATAAAGTGATATTTTAAGCGAAAGTACTAAAAGTGAGTATAAACAAAAGAACGATAGCTGTGAATTAACAACTATCGTTCTTTTGTGTTTTTTATATATGTTATGTTTATTTACAAACGATTCCTCTTTTTCCTAAGAACTCAATATCCCTTAAAAAGCCTTCTTGAATAGTCTCGGCTTGAAAAATAAAGGTTTTGTCATGTAGTCTGTTGTTTTCAAAGAAAGTTACCTGAAAACGATTGTCTAAATCAAATAACTCAGGTTGCATTAATTCAAACTTTTGATAACTATTTGCGGGAAGTTTATCTATTTTTCTTCGAAAAACTGAAGTGGTTTTAGTGTCTGAGAATCCTTGAGAAACAATAACTACCATTTCTAAATCGACATCTTTCTTGTTAAGAATGTATACATTCCAATCCTCTTTATTATCAATTTCATTTGTTTCTAAAACAATGGCTATTTCTACACCTGTTATCTTAGGGATTTCTATATCTTTTTTCATTGAATACTTCTTTAAAAGGAAAGACGAAAGTTTAGTGCTTTCGTCTTTTATTTTGTTTGAATTTATCTTAAAATTAAATTACAGATTTAAACTGCTCTAAGAAACGCTTGTCATTTTCGTAGAACATACGAATATCTGGAATTTGGTATAACAACATTGCAATACGCTCAATACCCATTCCGAAGGCATAACCACTATACTTAGTTGGATCGATATTACAGTTCTTTAATACATTAGGATCTACCATACCACATCCCATAATCTCTAACCAACCAGTTCCTTTGGTAATTCTGTAGTCGGTTTCAGTTTCTAATCCCCAATAAATATCTACTTCAGCACTTGGCTCAGTAAATGGGAAATATGACGGACGTAAACGTATTTTAGATTTACCAAACATTTCTTTGGTAAAGTATAATAAGGTCTGTTTTAAGTCAGCAAAAGAAACATCAGTATCAATGTATAACCCCTCTACTTGATGGAATATACAGTGTGCACGTGCAGAAATATCTTCATTTCTAAACACACGCCCTGGAGAAATTGTACGAATTGGAGGTTTGTTGTTTTCCATATAGCGTACTTGTACCGATGAGGTATGTGTTCTTAACAACGTATCAGGATTCTTTTCAATAAAGAAAGTATCCTGCATATCACGTGCCGGATGATATTCTGGTAAGTTTAAAGCAGTAAAGTTGTGCCAATCATCTTCAATTTCTGGTCCTTCAGAAACAGTAAAACCAATACGGTTAAATACTTCGATAATTTGATTCTTTACTAATGAAATTGGGTGGCGAGAACCTAGGTTAATTGGCTCTGATGGACGTGTTAAGTCACCATAAACACCTTTTTCTTCAACAGCATTTTCTATAGCTTCTTTTAAAGTGTTTACTTTTTCTTCAGCAGAATTTTTAAGTAAATTAATGGTTTGCCCAAATTCTTTCTTTTGGTCGTTAGGTACATTTTTAAACTCAGCAAATAAATCTTTTAAAATTCCTTTGCTTCCTAAATACTTAATTCTAAATGTTTCTATTTCTTCTTTTGAAGTGGTATTAAAAGCATTTACCTCTCCAATCAATTCTTTTACCTTGTCTAACATAATCTTTCCAAAAGTTAAGGTGCAAATTTACGTTTTTTTGTGTAAAAAAAAGGACTTTTGGTTGTGTTTGCAAAAACACCAATAAAATAAGGGAAATAAACAGAAAAATAGAAATTAACGAATAGTAAAATAATTATATTTGCATAGTAAAATTGTTAATATTATAAAATAACAGAACAACAACTAAGTTTATGGAATCTAAGATACAAGCATTTATGGATTACGTAAAAGAGCGTAATACATATGAACCAGAGTTTTTGCAAGCTGTACATGAAGTAGCAGAAACAGTAATTCCGTTTATAGAAAATAATCCAAAATATCAAGGTAAGAAATTACTTGAGCGTATGGTTGAACCTGAACGTACTATTATGTTTAGAGTACCTTGGGTTGACGATAGCGGAGAAACTCAAGTAAACAGAGGATATAGAGTTGAGTTTAACTCAGCAATTGGTCCTTATAAAGGAGGGTTACGTTTTCACCCTTCAGTAAACTTATCAATCTTAAAATTTTTAGGATTTGAGCAAGTTTTCAAAAACTCATTAACAACATTACCTATGGGTGGTGGTAAAGGAGGATCTGACTTTAACCCTAAAGGAAAGTCTGATCGTGAAGTTATGGCGTTTTGTCAATCATTTATGACAGAATTAGCACGTCATATTGGTCCTGATACAGATGTTCCTGCTGGAGATATTGGTGTTGGTGGTCGTGAAATTGGTTACATGTTTGGTCAATACAAACGTTTACGTAACGAGTTTACCGGAGTATTAACTGGTAAAGGAGCTTCTTGGGGAGGTTCATTAATTCGTCCTGAAGCTACAGGTTATGGAGATGTGTACTTTGCTGAAAACATGTTAAAAACTAAAGGGGATTCTTTCGAAGGAAAAACTGTAGTTATTTCTGGTTCTGGTAACGTTGCACAGTATGCTACTGAAAAAGCCACTCAATTAGGAGCTAAAGTTGTTACTTTATCTGATTCATCAGGTTATATTTATGATGAAGATGGTATTGATGCTGAAAAATTAGCTTTTGTACAAGAGTTAAAGAATGTAAAACGTGGAAGAATTCATGAGTATGTAGAGAAATATCCATCAGCAAAATTCTTTAAAGGAGAAAGACCTTGGGGAACTAAGTGTGATGTAGCTTTGCCATGTGCAACTCAAAATGAGTTAAATGGAGAAGAAGCAAAAGCATTAGTTGATAATGGATGTATTTGTGTTGCTGAAGGAGCAAACATGCCGTCTACTCCAGAGGCTATTGAAGTGTTTCACAATGCAAAAATCTTATTTGCACCAGGGAAAGCTTCAAATGCAGGAGGTGTAGCAACATCTGGATTAGAAATGTCTCAAAACTCTTTACGTTTATCTTGGACTCGTGAAGAAGTAGATAGTAAGTTACACTCTATTATGAATAATATTCACGAAGCTTGTGTAAAATATGGTACACAAGAAGATGGATATGTTGATTATGTTAAAGGAGCAAATATTGCTGGTTTTGTTAAGGTTGCTGATGCAATGCTTGATCAAGGAGCAGTATAATCTACAGAACAATAAATAAAATCAAAGCCTCATAGAATTCTATGAGGCTTTTTTATTAGGGAATAATCGGGTAGTAATTATTTATTGCTACTTTTTTCTATGATTAAAGGCATCTTATAGATATGGTTCTTTACCGTTAATTCCTTATTTATAAGTTTATAATTTAATCTACTTTTTACATAGTGACAAACTTGTTCTGTATCACAGTTAACGTTCAAAATAACGATCTCGCCTTTTTTGTTTATTAAAAACTCTACAGTAGTTTTTACTTCCTTATCAAGAACAAAATTAGGGTTACCTAATAGTTCAACGATTTTTGATCTTATTTGCTCTTTTGCAGGGTTCTCGTTTGTTGAAAATACTGATGTACTCATTAGAGTAATGAATATTAATACAAATAACTTTTTCATTTTTTAAGTTTTAGGGTTTGTTTTTAAGTTTGTTTGTTAAAATTTAACGATATAAAAGTATTGTAAATGAGTTTTTTAAGGTGTTATTTTTAATTAATAAAATATTGTTTTAAAGTAAAGTATATAAGCGTTTTATAACTTTTTTACATATAATTAATATTGAAGATATTTCTATTTTTTACTTCCCTTTTTTGATGAATTTTAAATAAATCAGTGGTTTTTATTAAAATCTATAAATTTATTTTCTAGCTTTATATAATTCGTTAATCACTAAGGTTAGTTTTATGTTATAAAATCCATTCATTTTTGTACTTTCGAGAGGTAAACAAATCTTAAATGATATCAAATAGAAGAAGAAATAGGTACACCGTTGCTTTTTATAATGTCGAAAATTTATTTGACACTGTTGATAATCCTAATACCTATGACAATGATTATACGCCAAACGGTAAATTAAGATGGAGTAGGAAGAAATATAATCATAAACTTAGAAAAATTACATCTGTTATTAGTCAGCTTGGGAATAACCAATCTGCTCATCCACCAGTTATTGTTGGTTTGGTGGAAGTTGAAAATGCCAAAGTTGTAAAAGACTTAGTAAAGCATAAAAATCTATCAAAGTTTAATTACGACTATGTTCATTACGATTCACCAGATGAAAGAGGTATTGATGTTGCTTTGATGTATAATAAAGATTTCTTTGAAGTGATATTCTCTGAAACATATCCACTTTCACTAACAGATGATGAAGGTGATGTAGATTATACGCGTGATTTGTTAGTGGTTAAGGGAATGTTTAATGATGAAGTAGTACATGTTTTAATTAATCATTGGCCTTCACGAAGAGAAGGAGAAACAGAAACCGAAAAAAATAGAATTAAGGCAGCTCAATTGACTCGTAGTGTTATGGATAAGATTAAAGAGGAAGAAAGTGCTCCGAAATTCATTGTTATGGGAGATTTTAATGATAATCCAATAAATAAAAGTATTGAAGATCATTTAATGTCTGAAGACTTGTATAATCCAATGAAACCTTTGTATGAAAGAGGAATAGGAACCACAACACATTATAAAAAATGGCATTTGTTTGATCAAATTATTTTTTCAAGAGATTTTTTTGATATGGAAAAAAGTAAGCACAGTTTTTTACATGCTAAGGTTTATAATAGAGATTGGTTAAAAATATACAAAGGGAAATATGAAGGAAGTCCATTTAGAACTTTTATAGGACCTTTTTACAAAGGAGGCTTTTCAGATCATTTTCCTATATATATAACCCTTGAAAAAGAAGTATAAAAAAATCCTGAGAAATTTCTCAGGATTTATATTTTAAATAAAATCGATTGTTATTCAACAGTAACCGATTTAGCTAAGTTTCTTGGTTGATCAACATTTTTGCCTAACATAACTGCTATATGGTATGACAGTAATTGAAACGGTATTGTTGTTAATAAAGGAGAAAAAGCTTCTTCTGTGTCTGGAATTTCAATTACATGGTCAGCTATTTCCTTAACAGTTTCATCACCTTCAGTAACGATTGCTACTATTTTTCCGCTACGAGACTTAATTTCTTGAATATTACTTACTACTTTCTCATAATGACCTCTACTTGTAGCAATCACAAAAACAGGCATGTTTTCATCAATTAAAGCAATAGGTCCGTGCTTCATTTCAGCTGCAGGATAACCCTCAGCATGGATATAAGAGATTTCTTTTAATTTTAAAGCTCCTTCTAAAGCCACAGGAAAATTAAACCCTCTACCTAAATATAGGCAGTTTTTAGCGTCTTTATAAACGGCCGCTATTTCTTTAACTTGGGCATCAATTTTTAATAAACTTTCTACCTGAGCAGGAATTTGCTGCATCGTTTGTAAATAAGTATTCACAGCAGATGTAGATAAAGTTCCTTTAGCTTGAGCTAGCTTTAAAGCAATTAATGAAAGTACTGTTATTTGTGTTGTAAATGCTTTGGTTGACGCTACACCAATTTCAGGTCCAGCATGTGTATAAGCACCAGCATGTGTTTCTCTAGCGATAGAAGAACCTACTACATTACATATACCAAAAACAAAAGCCCCTTTAGATTTAGCTAATTTAATAGCTGCTAAAGTATCAGCAGTTTCTCCAGACTGAGAAATAGCAATCACTACATCTTTTGGGGAAATAATAGGGTTACGGTATCTAAATTCTGAAGCATACTCAACCTCAACAGGAATGCGAGCCATGTCTTCAAAAAGATATTCTCCTACTAAACCAGCGTGCCAAGAAGTACCACATGCTACAATAATAATTCTGTCAGCGTTTAAGAACTTAGACATATTATCATCAACACCTGCCATTTTTATAATTCCTTCGTTGGCAAGCATTCTACCTCTATAGGTATCTATAATAGCTTTAGGTTGTTCGTAAATTTCTTTTAGCATAAAGTGATCATAACCACCTTTTTCTATTTGTTCAAGGCTTAATTGTAATTTTTGAATATTCGTATCAATTTCTTTATCACTCTCAATTTTACGAACCTTAATCCCTTTGTCCTTTTTTATAATGGCTAATTCACCATCTTCAAGGTAAATAGCATCTTTTGTATATTCAATAAAAGGAGAAGCATCTGAGGCAACAAAAAACTCTTCATTGTTCTTTCCAACTCCAATAGCAATAGGACTACCTAATCGAGCTACGACTAACTCATTAGGCTTTGTTTTGTCAAAAACAGCAATTGCATAAGCTCCAATAACATTAGTTAAAGCTAATTGGACTGCTTTTCCTAGCTTGCACCCTTCACTTTTTTTAATTTCTTCAATAAGGTTTACTAAAACTTCTGTATCTGTATCACTCTTGAATTCATAACCTCTTGAGATTAACTCTTTCTTAATGGTATCGTAGTTTTCTATAATTCCATTATGAACAATTACGATGTTTCCAGATTGAGAAAAATGTGGGTGAGAATTTACATCGTTAGGAACACCATGAGTTGCCCAGCGAGTATGACCAATTCCTATATTTCCTTTTTTTCTTTTCTCTTCTTTATTTGTAATTACTTCTAAGTCAGAAACCTTTCCTTTTGTTTTTGATAAGTGCATTGTTTCACCATCATACATCATGATTCCAGCACTATCGTAACCTCTATACTCTAATCGCTTAAGCCCATTAATTACAATTGGGTAAGCTTCTCTATGTCCAATATATCCTGTAATTCCGCACATAACAACTTGTTATTTTTCTTTTGAATATGATATTTTTAAAACGGCTCTTTTGTTTCCATTAGCAGTTCCATCACCATTAAGCAATGTTACTGCTCTCGGGTTCCAGTTATAAGATTTAACAGAAGTTGTCAAAACATTATTGTTAACGGGTACATCTGTAGGGTTATATACTTTTAAAACTAAAGGATCAGTAGTTGTGTTTTCATCTCCTGATAATAGTTTAGAAATATAATCAGTAATTCTAAATGTATATTTTTCAGGATTTTTATCTTCAGTTTTCTCTAAAAGACCTCCAAAAGAAGTAGGGTCAACATAAGCATCTGTTAACTGAGTTGGTGAAATGCCACCTGTTTCATTTTTCTTATTTTGATATAAGAATAATCGCTGAGGAATAATATCAGCATCATTATTAATTGCTTGATTTATATAAAAAGTAAGAGAAGCATCATTGATTAACCAATTATTGCTTTTTAACTCTTGAACTTTAGTTTCGTCTAAAACTTTAACTTTAGCCATACTTCCAGCAGTTCCTTGAATAACAAAATTATTAGCAGGAGCAGAGGTTGTAGCAGGAGACATTTTGTAATGACTATTTCTTATACCTGAAAGAGAGAAAGAATACTTTTTTTGAAGAGTATCTTTAACGGCAGTACCATCTACTTCAGATATAGTGTAGTGAAAATCTACAGATGGAGTAGGTGAAGAAGCTAGGTTTAATGGAACAAGTGATCCATCACTTCCAGTTGCAACTATTTTAATCCCTCTAAAATAATCATCAAAAACTTCTTTAGATGCAAACTCTCCACTATGAAATTTATCCCAAAATAAAGCTTTCATTTTTGCCATATCTAAAGGAATTGCTAAAAAAGGAACTTTAAGTTTTTGTGAGTTTATGACTCTAACAGTATCTTTATAAGTAGTTGTACTTGTTAATGAAGAGGATCTGTCAATTCTATCAAAAATGAATGTAGTGTCTGTAGCTTTGGGTTTTAATTCATAAATACCACCTTCGCTTAATACATTATTTCCTAAGTATTCTTTATCAGAAAAGAAAGTGTTTCTTTTAGATGGATCACTAGGGTCTAATGTATTTAAGTATGTTTCATTTTGGAATACCTGAATATTGGTTGCAATATCAGGATTACCTAAAATAGAATCTAATTTAAAACTTGTAACTCCATCTGTTGTACCTGTAGAGGTAGCTTGGTATGGAATTTTTAAGATAACCTTATCAAGATTGAATACAGTTGTGTCAGTATCTTTATTGTTTAAGTTTGAGATATAACCAAGTTGAGAAATGATTGAGGCTTCAATTTTTTCTGCATTAGGGTTATTGTATACGCCAAGCCAATAATCACTGATACTAGCGTTAATATTGTCGGCTTGTACACTTTCTATATCTATAGGTGTTATTTCAACATCCAATAATATTTCTCCTGTTTCAAACTTATCGTTGTTAACAACGTTTGTTCCAACCTCACTAAAATCTTTTTCACAAGATGTAATAGCTGCTAAACATAGCAAGCTAATACCAAGTACACCAATTTTTCTAATCATTATTCGCTTAATTCTAAAACGTTTTCTTTATAAAATTCTAAATATGCTTCAGTTAAAGTTTCCTCTGATTGGAAATCTAGAACCTTTACATTGCTTTCTTCAATGAAAGTTTCAATTTCTTCAGGTAAAACTTCGCTACCTTTTATAATAGCATCTGAATTTTCAATAGCGCTCTTTAAAATGTTAGTATGGCTTGGTGTTTCTATTGTAGCCACTTTAGAATCTTCAATTTTATCAAAGCGAACTTTGTTAGCTAATTCTTTACCCAAATCCTCAATATCACTATTGTAAAGCGAAGTTACAATCTTGCTCTCAGCAAACAATGGTTCCTCCTTATAAAATTCTCTTAAATATAATGGAAGTAACGAAGCCATCCATCCGTGAACATGAATAATATCAGGAGCCCAGTTTAGCTTCTTAACAGTTTCAACAACACCTTTGGCGAAGAAAATCATACGTTCATCATTGTCGTCAAATAGTTTGTCATCTTCGTCAGAATATACAGCCTTACGCTTAAAATATTCGTCATTGTCAATAAAATAAACTTGCATCCTTTCTTTAGGTATAGAAGCAACTTTAATTATTAGCGGCATATCCATGTCGTTAATAATCAAGTTCATACCCGATAGACGAATAACTTCATGTAACTGATGCCTTCGCTCGTTAATAACCCCAAAACGAGGCATAAATATACGGGTTTGAATTCCTTTAGAATGTGCATTTTTAGCAACGTTAAATGCGGTAGACGATAATTCTGTTTCTGGTAAATATGGTGTTACCTCTGATGAAACATATAAAATTCTCTTATCCTTCATTAAATCGGTCTCTTTTATTGAAGGTGCAAAAATACGAAATTTAATGCAAAAATCGTGTTAAATTGCTAATTTTGCATGCATTTCAATAAAATAACAATGAAAATTTTTACAAGTAAATCCGAAATAAAAGAGTTTTTATCCGCTCTAAAAATGGATAAAAAGTCAATCGGGTTTGTCCCAACTATGGGAGCACTACACCAAGGGCATTTATCGCTTATTAAGAGAGCGAAAAAAAAGAAGGATATTGCTGTAGTTAGTATTTTCGTAAACCCTACACAGTTTGATAACAAAGAAGATTTGGACAAATACCCTAAAACGTACGAAAGTGATGTAGCGTTGTTGGAATCTGTAGATTGTGATGTGTTATTCTTTCCTTCAGTAGAAGAAATATACGCCGAAAATGTAACTTCTGAAGAGTTTGATTTTGATGGGTTAGAACATCAAATGGAAGGGAGATTTAGAGATGGTCATTTTGATGGTGTTGGAACAATAGTAAAAACTTTATTTGAAATTGTAGAGCCAGATACTGCGTATTTTGGCAAAAAAGATTTTCAGCAATTACAAATTATTAAAAAGTTAGTCGAAAAATATAATTTACCAGTAAAAATTAAAGGAAGACCAATTTTTAGAGAAGATGACGGGTTAGCTATGAGCTCTCGAAATACGAGATTAACAAAAGAACACCGTGAAGCTGCACCATTTATTTATAAAACATTAAAAAAAGCAAAAAAGAAATTTGGAGCAAAAAGTCCTGAAGATTTAACCCAATGGGTAGAAAAGCAATTCAAAAAACATCCATTACTTGAATTGGAATATTTTACCATTGCAGATGAGGAAACATTACAAACTGCAAAAGAGATTAAAGAAAATAAACAGTATCGTGCTTTTATAGCTGTTTTTGCTGGAGACATTCGCTTAATAGATAATATTCGTTTAAAGAATAATTAAAAAGTTAATGTTTAAGCTTAAGAATGAGCTTTGTAATAATGTTAAAATCATCAAAAAACAACTTAGTATTCATTAAAAAACAACTATTTTTGCAGCATGTTAGTACAAGTAGTAAAATCTAAAATACACCGTGTTAAAGTTACAAATGCGGATTTAAACTATATAGGAAGCATAACCATTGATGAAGATTTAATGGATGCTGCTGGAATTATTGAAGGAGAACGTGTTCAGATTGTGAATAACAATAATGGAGAGCGTTTAGAAACATATGCAATTCCAGGACCAAGAAAAAGTGGTGAAATTACTTTAAATGGAGCAGCAGCCCGTAGAGTTCAAAAAGGAGATGTGCTTATCTTAATTGTATATGCTTTTATGGAGTTAGAAGAAGCCAAAAAGTTTAAACCACAATTAGTATTTCCTAACGAAGAAAACAACTTGCTAGAATAGTTTGAGTTTATCAGTCAAAAAAATTACAAAAATACTATTACCTCTCATTTTGGGAGGTTTTTTAGTTTGGTATTCATTATCAAAAATTTCAATTGAAACCTTAGTTCAATATTTTAAAGATGCTAATTACGGTTGGATAGCTTTAGGATTGTTCTTTGGGGTGTTAAGTCATCTATCTCGTGCTTATCGCTGGAAGTTTTTACTTGAGCCAATGGGCTATAAACCAGATTTTGGTAATAGTACCATGGCGGTTTTAGTAGCATATTTAGTGAATTATGCAGTGCCAAGAGCAGGGGAAGTTTCTCGAGCAGCAGTGATGACTAACTATGAAAATATTCCATTTGAAAAAGGTTTCGGAACCATCGTTGCCGAACGAATGGCAGATTTGTTAATGATGTTGAGTATTATAGCTATTACCCTTTTTGTACAATTCGATTTTATTTTTGAATTATTAACTAAAAACTTTGATCCGATAAAAATTGGGATTCTTTTAGGAGGTTTGGTGCTGGTATTTGTGATTTTTACACGTTTTGTAAAAAAGGCACAATCAGGAATTGGACTAAAAATTAAAAATTTTGTAGCAGGACTTGTTGAGGGAGTTACTAGCATTTTGAAAATGAAGCGCAAACGGGCATTCATTTTTCATACCGTATTTATTTGGGTAATGTATGTGTTAATGTTTTGGGCAACCATTCCAGCAATTGACGGATTACATGTTCCATTAGGAGGTATTTTAATTGGGTTTATCGCTGGTGGATTTGCAATTGCTGCAACTAACGGGGGTATAGGTTTATATCCAGTTGCTGTAGCAGGGGCTTTAGCTTTATTCGGAATAGCAGAAGAACCCGCAACTGCTTTTGGTTGGATTATGTGGACTGCTCAAACGGCTATGATTATTGTCTTTGGAGGATTGGCATTTTTGTTCTTACCCATCTATAATAAAAACAAATAGTTTTCTTTTCTTTGTAAGTAAATCTTACAAATAGAATGGCAAAAACCAAAACAACTTTTTTCTGTCAAAACTGCGGAGCACAACATGCACAATGGGTGGGGCAATGTGGCTCTTGTAAACAATGGAATACTATTGTTGAAGAAGTCATTCAAAAAGAAGAAAAGAGAAGTTGGAAATCACCTGAAAATAAGCAAAAAAGAGTAGCGAAGCCGTTGCGAGTTGATGAGATTCGACTAAATCCAGAAGAACGTTTTGGAACGAAGAATCAAGAATTAGACACTGTTTTGGGTGGCGGATTGGTGAAAGGAGCTGTTGTGTTACTGGGAGGAGAGCCTGGAATTGGTAAATCAACCTTATTGTTACAAATCGCCTTACAAATTCCACAAAAAGTGTTGTATGTTTCTGGGGAAGAAAGTCAGTCGCAGATAAAAATGCGTGCTGAGCGTGTAGAAGGGAAAAATCCTAACTGTTTAATTCTTACCGAAACTAATACCCAGCAGATTTTTAAAAATATAGAAGAAGTTCAGCCCGATGTGTTGGTAATCGATTCTATCCAAACCTTGCATACCAATTCTATTGAAGCTTCGCCAGGAAGTATATCACAAATACGAGAAACATCCGCAGAACTCATCAAATTTGCGAAAGAAACAGCAACTCCAGTGTTGTTAATAGGGCATATTAATAAAGAAGGGCATATTGCAGGGCCAAAGATTTTAGAACACATGGTAGATGTGGTGTTGCAATTTGAAGGAGACAGAAATCATACTTACCGAATTTTACGCTCGCAAAAAAACCGTTTTGGTTCTACGGCTGAATTAGGAATCTACGAAATGTTATCAGATGGATTGAGAGAAGTATCAAATCCTTCAGAAATTTTAATCTCAAAAAAAGATGCCGATTTAAGTGGTACAGCCATTGCATCCACCTTAGAAGGTATTCGTCCTTTAATGATCGAAATTCAAGCCTTGGTTTCAACAGCAGTTTATGGAACGCCACAACGAACTACTACAGGATATAACCTAAAACGTTTACACATGATTTTAGCAGTGCTAGAAAAGCGTGCAGGTTTCAAACTAGGGGCAAAAGATGTGTTTTTAAATGTTACAGGTGGAATTCATGTGGATGATCCCGCGATAGACTTAGCAGTTGTAGCAGCGATTTTATCATCAAATCAAGATTTAGCGATTAGTCCAGATGTGTGTTTTGCTGCTGAAGTTGGTTTAGCTGGTGAAATTAGACCTGTTTCCAAGATAGATCAGCGTATTACCGAAGCTGAAAAGTTAGGGTATAAAACGTTTGTAACCTCAAAATACAATAAGATTACGAGTAAAAATCATTCGATAAAACTGATTTTAGTAAGTAAGATTGAAGAAGCTTTTGCTACGTTGTTTGCTTAAGAGAGGAGTGTGTTTGCAATGTGTTAAAATTATTAGTCTTTGGTGTATGGTAATGAAATAGATTGTTACCTTTAGCGCGTTTTTTGTAATTAATTACCAACACAAATGAGTAAGTTTATCCATACTTTTTTTGCAGTTTTTATTAGCTTATCTGCAATTGGAAATTCAGGAAAAATAAATATTTCAGGACAAGTAAAGAATCATTTATCTGATCCGATTACTATTACATACCTTAATAATCAAAAACTAACATCTATAGAACTTGATGTTGATGGTAAATTTAGTATTTCTGTTGAAATAGAAGGAGGTTATTATTTCCTTAAATATGGACGTAATAACATTTACATTTATCTTAACCCTAAAGATGAGTTGAGTGTTTTTTTTGATGCTAAAAACTTTAAAGAAACTCTTGCTTTTAAAGGTAAAGGAGCAATACGAAATAAATACCTTGCTAAGAAAGCAAAAGTAGAAGAAGAGCTAACCAAAGATTTTGAAGCTTTTTATAAAGTAGATGAAACAGGATATCTCAAGAACTTAATGAAAATTAAAAATACCCATTTAAATTTATTATCTCAATATGATGTTGGGAGATTTTTTATAAAAGAGGAAAAAAAATCATTAGAATATGAAAGACTTCTTAAAATTCAAAATTATAAATCAAATTATAAGTTTTATTTAGGAGATGATATTATACTCTCAGAGAATTTTTATGAGCCAATAAAAAAAGTGAATCTCAATAATGATAAGGATTATAAAAAACAGTTATACTTTCGTTATTTGGTGAATTCTGTTTGGAGTAAACGTATAGATGCAGCCCCTAGTGTAGATGAAATGTTAAATGTTTTACGTAGGGTTCCGTCAAAAGAATTGGCTATTAGTTTAGTAAATGGGTTTTATTCTAAAATAACAATCAAGGAGGATCGTGCAAAAGATTATCTTGATCTTATTAGAAGGGTTACCAATCATCAACCTTTTATTGAAGCAGTTGAAAAAAAATATGAGAAAATAATTAATTCAAAAGTATTAAACGTAGGAGATGCTTCACCAGAGTTTAGTTTTGAGGATATAGGAGGGGAAGTGTTTAGTTTAAGGGATTTTAAAGGGAAGTATGTTTACATTGATGTTTGGGCAACTTGGTGTACACCTTGTATTAAACAAATTCCTTATCTCAAGGAATTAGAGAAGCGTTATCATGATAAGAATATTGTATTTGTGAGTATTTCTGTCGATAAGAAAGAGGATAAGGATACATGGAAAAATATGATAAACGATAAAGCACTAGTAGGGGTGCAATTATTTGCTGATAAATCATTTGAGAGTGATTTTATGAATGCCTACGCAGTAACTTCTATTCCTCGTTTTATTTTGATTGATCCTCAAGGTAAGGTTGTAACAACCGAAGCACCGAGGCCTTCTTTTGATAAGACAAAAACTCTTTTGGATGAACTGTTGAATTAGAGGTCTAACTTTTTAAAGTATTAAACTTATTCCTTTTTCTTTCCAAAAAGTCTGTTGAAAAAACCTTTAATTCCTTTTTCTCTGTAGGGAGGACAGTCGATTGAGGAAGATATTTCTTCTGGTATATCAAAAGAGGCTAAGTATTTTTTCTTGAGTTCAGGGTTATTTTCTATCTCTTTTAAAATGTTGGCTACAATAGGTAATGCTAGCGAAGAACCTGAGCCATTTCCGCTAGTAAAATGTATGTCATTTTTAGAAGTTCCCACCCAGGTTCCGAGAACAATATTCGGTGTATATGCCATAAACCAAGCGTTGGTGTAGTTTTGAGCGGTACCTGTTTTACTGGCTAATGGACTTTTAATTTTATACCTGTTTCTTATGCTAGCTCCTGTTCCTTGTTCTACAGCTTGTTGTAAAATGGTAGTTAACGTTTGTGTACTTTCTTCTTTAAATACTCTTTCTGTCTTTTGCTTTTCACTTTCGTATATGATATTCCCTTCCTTATTGGTAATCTTGCTAATCATATACAAGTCGTTCATTTCGCCATTATTAGCAAAAGTACCGTAAGCTCTTGTGGCTTCAAACAAAGATAAATCTAACGTTCCTAAAGCAATAGAAGGAGCATCGTCGGTAATTTCAGGGAACAATAATTTTTCACAAGTGTCGATTAGCCACTCTTTTTCTAGTTTAAAATATAGATTAACACTAGGAATGTTCATCGATTTAATTAAGGCATACCACATGGCAACTTTTTTATCAGGAGTAGTGCTACGGTCGGCATTTTGTGGCTTCCAGTTATCGTATTCAGGATAGGTTTTTTCCTCGTTTTCAAAATAATCACACGGAGAAATTCCATTTTCCAACGCTGTAGCATATAAAAAGGGTTTAAAAGCTGAGGCTATTTGACGGTGCGATAACACCATATCAAAAGGAAGGGTGTTAAAGTTATTTCCGCCTACCCAACTGATTACTGCGCCATTCTTCGGATTCGTAACTAATACAGATGCATTCAGCATTTTATCATAATACCAAAGACTGTCAATTTTGTTACCGGTAATGGTTTTTGTACTGTCCCAATCAAAGAGTTGAATAGTTCTCTTTTGTTTATCTTTTTCTGTGAATTGTTGCTTTTGTAGCCATCTATTTTTTAACCTGTTTGAAGCTAATTCTTTGTCTAATTGTTGTTGTTTTATGATGAGCTGCTCTTTAGCAGACTTTTCCGCAATTTTTTGAATATCGTAATTCAGTGTTGTATGAATTTTTAATCCGTCTGTTTCTAAGTTATAGTTGCTGTTAGAAGCTTCGTTACTCTTTTTTATGAGTTCAGCAGCTTTTTTCTTTACCTGATAGGTGAAATAACCCGCTGTTGTGTTAATATCAAGGTTATGATAGTTGAGTGTAATAGGTAGTTTTTGTAAGCTATCGGTAACTTCATTGCTTAAATACGCTTCGTTATTCATTAATTGTAGCACCGTGTTACGACGTTTTTTTGCATTTTCTGGATTCAATCTAGGATTGTAATAGGTGTTGGCTTTTAGCATGCCCACTAATACAGCTGATTCTTCAATGTTTAATTCGTTAACTGATTTATTAAAAAATCGATTAGCAGCAGATTCTACTCCGAAATTATTTTCTCCAAAAGGAACCGAGTTTAAATACAATAACAATATTTCATCTTTGCTATATAGGTTTTCCATTCGACTAGCGATGATGAGTTCCTTAATTTTATTGATAGGCATGCTCAAAAAACCATGATATTGCCTTCCGTAGAGGTTTTTAATTAATTGTTGTGTAATAGTACTACCGCCACCACCCGAGGCATCTTGTAGTAAAATACTTCTAAAGAAAACGCGGGCATAACTTTGACCATCATATCCGTTGTGCGAATAAAATCGTTTATCTTCGGTAGCTATTAAAGCTTCTTTTAAATGATTTGGAATTTGTTCTAATTTGACATTAGTTCTGTTCTCAGCAAATATTTTTCCGATAATTACCTCGTCTGATGAATAGATTAAAGAAGTTTCTTCGTTTATGACAGATGTTAACTCTTTTTTGTTGGGTAATTTACCAAACACCTCAAAATACACTAAGGAAAATAAAAGCGCAACCGATAGAACCCCAAATAGTATTAGTCCTATTATATATTTTAATACAAGGGCTAGTTTTTTGTTTTCTCTAAGTTGAAGGAGTATTTCTTTGAGTGTTTTCATTGTATTAAAAACGAATGTTAGTTGGTAAAATTGTGAAGTTTAAAAAACGAGGTTTTATGATGTTATTACTGTAAGTTTTTAATTAAACCTAATTCATTTTTCCTTTTCAATACTAAATTCTTTAGGAACTTATCATCATCTCCAAACAAACTAATCCCTTTCATAATGTAAAAAGTTCTTTCAACTTTATTTTTTTTCTCTACAATTTTTAAATGTTTAGATCTGACCACAACTCCAAGCTTAGTTGTCTCTATATATGAGATGTTTTCGAATTTGATTTTCTTTTTTTTTTGACCAAAAAGGCTTTCTTAAAAATAAGATATTAGCTTCTTTATCTAAATACCCCAAATAACTATATGCATATACTCCTAAAAAAACTCCTAGAACAATAATTAAAATAAAGGGAAAAATAAAGTTATTTCCTTCAGTAACGTTTTTCCAATTAACTACATTAACAAGGTTATATATGGTGATAACCATAACAACTAAATAAAAATTTAACGATAATTTTGCTTTAATACTGTGTAATTCTATCAATTTTTTTTCCATAGGTGCTTTAGTTTATGCTAACGGTTGGGATATCTTTCGTTTTAATATTAATACCGTGCGATAGCGAAGTTAATTGTTTGAAGTTTCAGAATCAAACAAAAATTAATAATCAGTTTGCTGATAAAGAAAACTCCTCATAAATTATGAAGAGTTTTATATTTATAGCGTTATTGATAATGTATATTGAATGAAGTCATAAGAATAGAAATTGCTCAGTTGAATGAGATTTCTCGCTATCGCTCGAAATGACGGTTTTTATTCTTGCTTCTAACAACATCCACCACCATCATAATGATATGTAGATTCTGAGAAAAATATATCGTCTCTTCCTAGAGCTTTTAAAGCGGCTGCTGTTTTATCGCAAATCGCCAACGGTTGGTTTTTTAATAAGGTGTGTCCTGCGCCATCATCAAAATAATCTTCATCACCAAAGTAAATGGCAGCTTTTCCTGTAAACACACAAGGTCCGTCAGCAGGTATCGGATCTTTAATCGCTGCTACTTCAATCGACTCGATATAAATCAATTCATCGGTAGGATAATTTTTAGGGTCTAAAATTCTATACGGTTTACGAGCTCTGATTTCAATGGTTCCAAAACCAGCATCAGTCAGCATTTTAACATATTCAGCAATTGGTAAACTTCCACTTAAACATAAGGCACGCAAACGTTCATCGTTGCGTAAGGTTTCGTTCATAGGTTGCTCACAGGTAGGATCGCTCATAACCAAACGTCCGTGAGGTTTTAATACGCGGTACATTTCAGCAATGGCTTTCTTTAATTCTTCTGCTTTAAAAATGTTGAATAAACAGTTTTGAGCAGCCACATCAATCGAATTATCTTCTACAGGCAAGTGTAACGCATCTCCTTTTCGTAAATCGACAAACTCACTTTTAAACCAAGGGTTTTGAGCTTCGGCTTCAACGAAATTCTTTTTTGAAGCTTCTAACATTTCATCTACCACATCAATTCCAATTACACCACTTTTTTGACGTGAGAAATACGCAAATTGTAATAATTCCATACCGCCACCAACACCTACATATAATATTTTAGGGTTGTTGGTTAAATCGCGAGCGTGCACGGTAGAACCACATCCGTAGTTCATTTCTTGCATAATTTTAGGAATTTTTAATCCAGGTAATTCCCAAATAGGGTTTGTTGTACAGCATAAACCAACATCTGGAGTTAAGGCTGCTTCTTTATATACATCTTTGGTGGTTTCTAAGTAACTCATATTTTCAGTATTCAGTATTCAGTATTCAGTATTCAGTTAACAGTATGCTATTTTAGTGCATACTGAGGACTGTTTACTGCTAAACTATTTTTATCAATTCTTTAAAAAGCGTAATCATTTTTGGTTCTGCTTTTCCAGCAACTTCAATGATTTCGGTAATATCTACAGGTTGTAAGTTTTTTGGGTCACACTCATCGGTTAATACCGAAACGGCTGCACACGGAATGTTGAGTTGTTTTGCTACAATTACTTCAGGTACGGTACTCATTCCTACCGCATCTACTTCTAAAATTTGTAACATTCTATACTCAGCTCTAGTTTCCAATTGCGGACCTACAACACTTGCATATACTCCTTCTTTCAGGTCTATGTCGTTAGTTTTAGCAATAGCTTTCATTTGAGTGTTCAATTTTTTTGAATACGGTTCTAACATGTCAGCAAAAATATTCCCAAACTCTTTTGCTTCTTTAAAGGCTAGGGGAGAACCTCCTTGTAAATTCAAGTGATCTTCCAATAGCATTAGATCTCCTTTTTTATAAGAAAGGTTGATAGCGCCTGCAGCATTAGAAACTAACAAAGTTCTAATACCTAATGCGTGCATGGTTCTAATACCATAGGTTACTTCCCATAAATTATATCCTTCATACATATGAAAACGCCCAGACATAACCACCACTTTTTTACCCGATAGGGTTCCGTAAATTAACTTTCCAGAGTGAAATTCTACAGTTGCTTGTGGAAAGTGCGGAATATCAGCATATGGTACTTCATGTTCAATGGTTATTTCATCTACTAATTTTCCTAAACCTGTTCCTAAAACAATTCCTATTTCTGGGTTGGTAATTCCTTTATGTTGAAGAAATTCTTGTGTTTCTTGTAGTTGTTGTTTTTTTTGCATTTTAATATCGTGTTTGTCATTGCGAGCCTTTCGACTGTCGCTCAAGATAGACTAAAGCGAAGCAATCTTTAAGTTATGACTTCGAGATAGACAGATTACTTCGGTCGTATACTCCCTCGTAATGACGGTTAGTTTAAAAATTGATTGAATGTTGGGTTGTTTTTGATGTCGTCAAAAACATCTACATCATTTAAGGTTCCCAACAAATGTACTGATTCGTTTTGTAAATCGTTCAACGTATCTTTTCTAACAGTTGGGGTTCCCCAGTCTTTATGTTGAAAAATGTTTGCATGAAGTTTTTTCATGCCCAATAGGTAATAACCACCATCTTCTGCAGGACCCATAACAACATCGTTTGAGTTTAGTTTTTTAAAAGCTTTATTGATGTGTTCGGAAGTTAAATCGGGCAAATCGCTACCAATAATCACTACTTTTTCATATCCAGTAGAAAATGCTTGTTGAAAGGCATTGTGCATTCGTATACCTAAATCGTTTCCATCTTGCAGGTGCTTTTGATATACTGAAGCATCCCAAATATCATTTTCACGAACTTTTACTGAGTAGTACACAGCTTTGTCGCAAGATAAATTTTGGGTGACTTGTTTAGTGTGTTCTAATAAGAATTTATAAATATCTAACGCAGCTTTGTCTCCAATTGTTTTAGCTAAACGTGTTTTTACCTTACCTAATTCAGGGTTTCTGGTAAAGATTAATAATAAGTTTTTACTCATAAACCTTTTCTCCTTTATGTAACCATTTGCTCCATTCTTTATTGAAGGCATGGATTTTTTCTGTAGGATTGTTTTGTAGATTAACGGTTATGTTTCCTTGGTTTTTCCATTCAAAAATGCCACCATATAGGTTAAAAATGTTGGTAAAACCTTCTTTCTGTAACTTTTCGGCAATGTCTTCTGAACGAATTCCTAAAGAGCAATACACCACAATTTTGGTGTTTTTGTTCTTAGGAAGTTTTACTAAGGTATTTTCTAGGTTGAAAAAATCATAGCCAACACACATCGCGTTTTTAAGATGACTAACTTCAAATTCTTTGGGTTCTCTAGCATCTAATAAAACAACTTCCTTTTCTTTTTGTAGTTCACTAATAGATATATAGGGAACACTTTCAGTATTATATTTTTTCAATAATTGATGTAGGTTCTTTTGAGAAAAAGAATTTACGGATATTAAAAAGATGAGAAAGATGAGGTTCTTCATGTTTAAAGATATTCAATGGTGTTTGATGAAATCTATAGAGAATTAAAGTGATTACATCTCGATACAATTTTTCTTCTAAAATATTAGAAAAATCACTCGATGTGACACTATTTTACATTACTACATTTTTTATTAATTCATTAAACTATGCTACTGTACCTTGACAACTACTTCCTGCACCAGCGGTACAACCATAACAGTGTTGATTGATAATAATATTCCTGTTTTGTAACAATGCTTCGTTATATTCAGAAATGTGCTGTGATTTGCTTGCTACTTTCAGATTTAACATTTGATTGAAATCGCAATCATATAAATATCCGTCCCAACTTACCGATAGTGTATTGGTACACATGACATTTTCTACAGCCATTGGATTATAGGCTTCTACTAATGAATACATATAGTCTTCATAATTTTCAGAAGCAATTAAGTAATCTAAAAATCGACTGATAGGTAAATTAGTAATGGCAAATAAACTGTTGAATGAGATTCCGAAATCTTCATCTAAGGCTTTTTTAAAATCGTTTTCTAAGGCAACCTGATCTCCTGGTAAGAAAGCTCCTGACGGATTGTAGACTAAATCTAGTTGTAAACCAGTTCCTTCAATTCCATAACCCACAGCATTTAGCATTTTTAAAGCTTCTATTGATTTATCAAAAACACCATCACCACGTTGTTTGTCAGTTTTTCCACGAGTCCAATGTGGCATAGAAGAAACCACATGTACGTTATGTTTTTTGAAGAATTCAGGTAAGTCGTGATATTTTTTATTCGCTCTGATGATTGTTAAGTTAGAGCGTACGATAAAATCTTTAATTCCTGCTTTAGATGCTTCTTCTACAAACCAACGAAAACTTGGATTCATTTCTGGTGCACCACCCGTTAAATCTAACGTGTGTGCTCCTGTTGTTCGAATCACTTCTAAACATTGCTCCATAGTTTCTTTGGTCATGATTTCTTTTCGATCAGGACCTGCATCTACATGACAATGTGCACAAACTTGATTACACATGTATCCTAAATTAATTTGAAGAATTTCTAATTTTTTAGGACGTAATGGAAACTGATTGGTTTCTTTTATTTTTTTGGCAAACGTAGGTAGTTCGCCATCAGCAAAAACTCCGTTTGATAAGATTTCAAGCTGGCGTTGCGTGTTTGCTAAATCGTTGTTTCTAGATTTTAAAGATTTTTTCATCATCCTTCCTATAAAGCTGAATTTATTTCAGCTGCTCATTTCTATTGTTTTAATAATGAGATCCCATCAAAAGTTGGGATAAGCGATTTACACAATTTTGAAAATCAAAATTGGTTCTCTGCTTACATTTCTAATTTATTGACTTTGTTCATCATTTGAACTCCGTGTACTAAGGTTGCTCCGCTTTTAATGGCAGCTCCTACATGAATGGCTTCCATCATTTCGTCTTTGGTAATTCCGCGTTGTAATCCGTCTTTAGTATAAGCATCAATACAATAAGGACATTGTTCAGTATGTGCAACAGCCAAAGCAATTAAGCTTTTTTCACGTGCGGTTAAAGCACCTTCTTCAAAAACTTTTCCGTAATAATCAAAGAATTTGTTTCCTAATTCTTCGCTCCATTCTGTTATTTTACCAAACTTACGTAAGTCGGCAGGGTCGTAATATGTTTTAGACATGTTTTTTATTTTTAGTAAACTACCTCAGAGCAAGGACACGAGGCATTTATTAATACTGACTTTAATTTCGAGGCAAGCTTCTAGGATGTTTTACCCTTTGGCGGTGCCAATAAAAAGTAAAAATACCAAATTGTAGAGATACTACCTTCCATTTAAAGACCAGTTATATTCTAAATAGCCAATCTTAGCTTTTTTATTGATTTTTACATTTGAATATTTATTCAGGAAGTCTATTAAATCACCTTTTTTAGTAAAGTCTCCATTGAACCATTCGAATATTTTAGAGAGCTGCACCTTGTTTTCGGAAATTTTATTCCTAGAAGGGTCATTCACAAAATTTTGCATTAATACTCCTGTTTTTGTCTCGTAATTATCTTCTGTAAAAGCATAGTTTGCTAATTTAGGGCAAGACTTTGAAGCACAGTTTACAGCGACATGAATTTTAGGGTCGTTATATTTTTTGCGAAGTATTTCGTGTTCTATTTGATTTAGGGTATATGTTGTACCGCCAACTTTAGCAAAAGGGATATTCCAAGCATCTTTTCCTTTCTTTTTTATGTTCATGATGCTTTTTAATGGGTAGTTGTCTAAAATCAATTGAATAGTATAAGCATTATAAGTGTTAGCCCAAAAGGCTTTGACTTTAGCAGTTGACCAAGATTTTTGAGGTTTTGTTACAGCTAAATAATTTAAATAGGTTTGAAGTTGTGCTTCGTCTGCTTTAAAACCTTTATAATTTACATTTCCATTGGAGTCTACATGTTTTTTTAAAAGTGTGTCAAAAGCACTAGTTTGTGCAGTAGTGTGTAAGAAAAAAGTAAGACTAAAAAGTAAAAATATCTTTCGCATGATGTCGATTTTGAAGTTTAGACGTGTGTATGAAAGATACATTACAAAGAATATTTCTAAAAGTTTAGATACAAAAAAAGCCTTAACAAATAAATGTTAAGGCTTTTGTACTGAAGGCGGGACTTGAACCCGCACGGGCATTACGGCCCATTGGATTTTAAGTCCAACGTGTCTACCAATTCCACCACTTCAGCGTATGTGCTTTATTAATGACTACTTTTTTAAAATGAAACCTCACTCATACAAGTGAGGTTTCTTGGTACTGAAGGCGGGACTTGAACCCGCACGAGCATTACGGCTCATTGGATTTTAAGTCCAACGTGTCTACCAATTCCACCACTTCAGCATACTCTTTTATAAAAAGGCTTGAGCGAAAGACGGGATTTGAACCCGCGACCCTCACCTTGGCAAGGTGATGCTCTACCCCTGAGCTACTTTCGCGTAGTCATTTTTTATTTTAATGAACGTGCATTACTGCGAATGCGGGTGCAAATATAACACCATTTTTTTAATTACAAAGCAGTTTTTAATTTTTTTCAATTTTAATTCCAATAAAAATTTATGGTGGTTCAATAAGAATGGAATATCTTTGCAGAAATTTTTTAAAATTAGAAGTGGATTCTGTTTCATCTGTACATACTAAAACTTCCATAAAATCAATAGTTAAAGACTTTAAACAGTTAACGAAAGTTGGGTTGTCAATTAGTGTGGTCTTTACTTCTGTTACAGGATATTTATTAGGAGCAGAATCGATTAATTATACTACAATAGTTTTATTAGCTTTAGGAGGTTACTTAATGGTTGGAGCATCAAATGCTTTTAATCAAGTAATAGAAAAGGATATTGACGCTGTAATGCAACGCACAAAAAACCGTCCGTTACCTTCAGGAAGAATGTCTACAACTACAGCATTAATCATTGCTACTATTTTTACTATTGCTGGTATAGCTATACTATATGCGATTAACCCGAAATGTGCTTTGTTTGGAGCGATTTCTATTTTTTTATATACGAGTGCTTACACACCCTTAAAAGCTGTAACACCTTTAGCTGTTTTTGTAGGAGCAATTCCTGGTGCTATTCCTTTTATGTTAGGTTGGGTAGCTGCAACAGGTAAATTTGGTATTGAAGCAGGATTCTTATTTATGATTCAGTTTTTTTGGCAATTTCCACACTTTTGGGCTATAGGTTGGTTGCAGTTTGAAGAGTATAATAAGGCAGGATTGCACATGCTTCCTATGGATAAAAAAGACAAAGGAGCTGTTGTTCAGATTATCTTTTATACATGTATTATGATTTTAATGTCAATAGCACCTGTGTTAAAAGTAACTGGGAACTTTTATATATATCCATTAACTGCAGTTGTTATTTTATTATTAGGGTTGTTAATGTTGTATTATGCAATTCAATTATATAAAACAGAAAAAAACACTGATGCAAGAAAGCTAATGCTGGCAAGTGTTTTTTATATTACAATAGTACCCATAATATATGTGGTAGATAAATTTTTACACTAATGAGTGAACAAACGTTACAAGAAGAATTAAAAGTAGCAAAACGTAAATCGGCAAAACCAATGTTATGGATTTCCATGATTAGCATGGTGATGTTTTTTGCAGGGTTAACAAGTGCTTATGTAGTTAGTATGAATCGTGAAGATTGGGTAACGTTTGATTTACCCCAAGCGTTTTATATTAGTACGGTATTAATAGTGTTGAGTAGTATAACATTGTTCTTTTCTCAAAAATTATTAAAAAAGGATAATATACAAGCTTCGTTTACTTTATTACTAATAACTTTAGTCTTAGGTTTAGGTTTTGTATGGTATCAATATGTAGGCTTTAATGAGTTAAAAGCTGTAGGACTTTATTTTACAGGACCTGAAAGTACGGTGTCTACATCGTTTATTATAGGAATTACATTTATGCATATTTTACACCTATTAGCAGGTGTAATAGTGCTTTTAGTCGTTATTTATAATCATTTTAAAAAGAAGTATTCTTCAGCCGATATGCTTGGGTTTGAACTCGGTGCAATCTTTTGGCATTTCGTTGATGTACTGTGGATTTATCTATTTTTCTTTTTCTATTTTATTAGATGATGAAAAATGCGTAATTTTGGCGCACTGATTTAACAAAAATTAACAATAAGAGATTTATGGGAGCAAATATTGCTGTAAATTCTGACAACAAAGAGACCTGGAGCGGAGGTGGTGTAAAACCATTTGGCGCTAGTTATGGTAAAATGATGATGTGGTTTTTCATCGTATCTGATGCATTAACTTTTTCGGGCTTTTTAGCAGCGTATGGTTTAACACGTTTTAAGTTTATCGATTCTTGGCCTATTGCTGATGAAGTATTTACACACTTTCCAGGATTGCATGGTGTACATGCACCGATGTACTACGTAGCATTAATGACATTTATATTAATTGTATCATCGGTAACTATGGTGTTAGCGGTAGATGCAGGTCATAAAATGCAACAAAAAAAGGTAGCTTGGTATATGTTTGCTACTATAGTTTTCGGTTTGATTTTCGTTGGATCTCAAGCTTGGGAATGGAAAAACTTTATCAATGGTTCCTATGGAGCTGTTAAAACTACAGATAACCATATTTTACAATTTGTAAAAGATGGTCATCAAATTGCTTTAGCAGATTTTGTTCATAATGATAGAAAAGATGAAAGAGTTCAACATCAAAGAGAAAATGGATTGTGGTTTGAAAAAGAAGCAACAATTTCTCAATATTCAGTAGCTCAAGTACAGGAAGCTTTTAAAGCTGATCCATCTTTATTAATCAGAATTGAAAAAGTTAATCCTGAAACCAAACAAAAAATAATCTTATCTAGAGAAGAGAGTTTAGCTCATTTAGGAAAGGCTAAAATGGTTGTTGAAGGGGCAAACTTACACGTAAACGAATATGGTAATCCAATTTTTGCAGATTTCTTTTTCTTTATTACAGGGTTCCACGGATTCCACGTCTTCTCAGGAATTGTAATCAATATTATCATTTTCTTTAATGTTGTGTTAGGTACGTATGAGCGTAGAGGGCACTATGAAATGGTAGAAAAAGTAGGTTTATATTGGCACTTTGTAGATTTAGTTTGGGTATTTGTATTTACCTTCTTCTACTTAGTATAATCAAAAAACAATAGTAAAAATGGGTCACGCACACGAATCAAATACAAAAAGAATTTGGATTGTTTTAGCAATCTTAACAATAGTAACAACAGTAGAGGTAGCTTTAGGTATTGTAAAACCAGCAGGTTTACACTTACATGGATGGGGTACTAGTTGGTTAAACTGGATATTCATTATCTTAACAATTGTAAAAGCATACTACATTGCATGGGCTTTTATGCACTTAGAAGGAGAAAAACCTTGGTTTAGACGTGCTATCGTTTGGACAGCTGTTTTCCTAATATGTTACTTAGTAACCTTAGTATTAATAGAAGGTGGTTACTTATACGATACATTAGCACCATTAGTAAAATGGTAATCATATAAAATAAAAATTAAAGGTGGTGTTATAACCACCTTTTTTTATACTTAAATTTATAATAAAATGGATAAAACAAAAAGAAATATAGTATTATTTGCACTGTTTATTGTGCCATTATTGTTTTATATATTTTTATCATTAGGAATTAATAACTTTGCAAAGTTACCTGTACTTACAGAAAATGTAATTGATGTTTCTTCAATAAGTAAAAAACATCAGTTTGATAAAAGAATATCAATTGTAACCTTTTTAGGAAGTAGTATAGAAGAGGCAAAGGGAGAGTTATTTAACCTTAATGAAAAGATTTACAAACCATTTTATGGATTTAAAGATTTCCAGTTAATTGTTATTGCTTCAAATGAATCTAAGGAAGATGTAGAAAAACTTCAGAAAGAAATAGGAGCTTTTACAAACATGATAAAATGGAACTTTATCTATGCAAGTGAAGCAGAAATTGAAGTATTGTACGATAGTTTTAAAACAAATCAGTCATTAGATAAAAACTTACATTCTTCAAAGGCTTTTATAATTGATAAAAGTGGGAGTTTAAGAGGAAGAACAGATGATGAGGATAGTGCAGGAGGTAAATTGTTTGGTTATAATATGAAGTCTGTAGCTGAATTAAACAATAAAATGAAAGATGATGTTAAGGTAGTATTGGCTGAATATCGATTGGCATTAAAAAAGAATAACGCAGATAGAGAAATTTAAGGAAGACTGACATGAAAAAACAAAATTATTCATACATAGGTATTTCACTAATAGTATTGCTTTTTGGTATTTATGCAATTCCTAAAATTGTAGCACACTTCCAAACAGCTAATTTGCATAAATTCAATAAAGTGCCAGATTTTGAATTTATCAATCAAGACGGTGAAACAATCACTAATAAGGACTACGAAGGTAAAGTATATGTAGTTGAGTTCTTTTTTGCCACTTGTCCTACTATCTGTCCTTTAATGAATGCACAAATGGTAGAAATTCAAAATGAATTTATGGGGAATCCTAATTTTGGGATAGCATCATTTTCAATTACACCTGAAATTGACACACCACATCAATTGAAAGAATATGCAAAGAGTAACGGAATAAATCATAAAAATTGGCATTTATTAACAGGGAAGCCAGAGGATGTTGTATATGATTTATCAAATGAAGGTTTCAAGCTGTATGCTGGTAAAGGAGAAGCTAGCCATGGTGGTTTTGAGCATTCTGGATTATTTGCTTTGGTAGATAAAGATGGATATATACGTTCTCGATATGATGAACACGGAAACCCAATTATGTATTATCGTGCTTTAGATGAGCATAATTTTGGAAACCAAATTAGTGAGTTAAAAGAAGATATTAAGTTATTACTTAAAGAGTAACATGAGTACAGCAGAAGAAAAAAAATATAAAAAGTTTATTACTATAGTTTCTATTGTAATTCCTATTGCAGTAGCTGCTTTATTTGGGATTAAAATACCTAATGTAGAGCCATTGTCTTTTTTACCTCCCATCTACGCTAGTATAAATGGGTTAACAGCAGTATTGTTAGTTGCTTCAGTAGTAGCGATTAAAAATGGAAAGAGAAAATTGCATGAACAACTAAATACGACGGCTATAATTTGCTCAGCATTATTCTTAGTAATGTATGTAGCGTACCATATGACTTCAGATTCTACTAAATTTGGAGGAGAAGGAATAGTTAAATATGTGTACTTTTTTATTTTAATAACTCATATATTATTATCAATCATTATTATCCCATTTGTGTTAATAACCTTTATGAGAGCCCGTTTGGGTAACTTTTCTGAGCATAGGAAAATTGCTAAAATTACATTTCCGTTATGGTTATATGTAGCGGTTACAGGAGTAGTTGTTTATTTAATGATATCACCTTATTATGTTTAAAAAGATTATACTTTTAATGTTTGTTGCATTTTCGATTGATGCTTCTGCACAATGCGCAATGTGTAAGGCAGTGATTGAAGGTGGTAATGAAACTATTGCTGAAGGAGTAAATAATGGAATTACTTATTTAATGGTGTTTCCATATATATTAGTAGGACTTTTATTTTACTTTATTTACCGTCATAAAAAGAAAGCTCAAAATTAGTATTCTTAAGTTAAGAATATTTTTTGTAACATTTCTCAGTTTTAATCGTCATATAGTCGCAGTAGAAAATAACTTACCGTTTTTATACGTTAGGTTATAAAATTGTTTGCTAGTTTTTCTAATTAATAGAAAAGCAATATATTTCTACTTTTAGAAATATAAACTAACTGAGTTTAAATAAAAAAATATTGATCTTTTGAAAACTAAAATTGCATTATTTGCAGCTATTTTCACTTCTGTAGCTGTTTTTTCACAAAAACAATGGACACTTAAAGAGTGCGTAGATTACGCCCTAAAAAATAACATAACAGTTAAACAAAATCGATTAAGCGTTCAATTAGCTGAAAAGGATGTTGAAATATCTAAAGGGAATTTTTTGCCTGATTTAAACGCCTCTTCAAGTGCTGGTTTTAGTTCTGGTTTATCACCAGATCAAACAGGAGTTTTAAAGAATACACAAAACTTTAATTCTTCATTTGGTCTGTCGAGTAGAGGAACTATTTTTAATGGGTTTAGAAACCTTAACCAGAAAAAACAGGCGCAATTAAGTGTTAAAGGGAGCGAGTTGGACTTAGCTAAAATAGAAAATGATATTTCTTTAAATGTTGTAAATGAATATCTAAATGTATTATTTGCCAAAGAAAATTTAGAGGTTGCAACAGTTCAAGCAGAAATTAGTAAAAAGCAAATAGAAAGAGCTAGAGCTCAGTTTGAAGGAGGAGTAATACCAAAAGGAGATCTGTTAAATGTGGAGTCTACTGCTGCGAACGATGTTCAAAGTGTTGTTTTACAGGAGAATACATTAAGTATAGCTTTGCTAAGATTGAGTCAATTATTGCAAATACCTTCTGAGGATTTTGATGTAGCTGATATAGAAGTTGGCTCTCCTTCTGCAGCATTATTGTATAATAATTCCAATATGGTATATGAGAAAGCATTAACTGCGTGGCCAGATATAGAAAGAGCAAAATTAGATGTAAGTAATGCTGACCTAAGTATTAAGTTAGAAAAAGGAGCTTACTTGCCTAACTTGTCTTACTCAATAGGCGCAAGTAGTTCTTATTTTCACCAATTTAATAACCTATTTCCAGGTCAAAGCAATCAGTATTTTTTCAAACAAACAAAAGATAGAATTAGGTATAACATAGGTTTATCACTTAATATTCCAATTTTTAATCGCTTTCAAACAAAAAATAGAGTCGCTAAATCTATTATAAACAAAGAGGTTTCTGAACTTGCTTTAGAAAATCAAAAATTACAGTTACAACAAGAAATAGAAAGCGCTTTTTTAGATGCAAAAGCCGCAGCTAAAACTTATGAAGTAGCACAAGTATCATTAGAGGCCCAAAAGGAAGCCTTTAAAAATGCTCAAGTTAGCTATGACTATGGATCAATGACTCAATTTGATTTCGATCAAGTGCGTAATAGACTAGTGAATGCAGAAGGAGCAATGATTAGAGCTAAATACGATTATGTGTTTAAAACGAAAGTATTGAAGTTTTACTACGGAGAGTCAATCGTTGACTAACTAAGAAAGATATGTTTATTGTTGGAAGAGCCTTGTTAGAATTTTACTAATGAGGTTTTTCTTTATAATGTATCTTTGCCAAAAAATAAATTTCAGATTTGGCAACAATCTTACATATAGAAACTGCAACTAAAAACTGTTCGGTAAGCGTAGCAGATAAAGGTGAACTTTTAGCAGTACAAGAGTTAAATGATGGGAATTATTCACATGCTGAAAAACTACACCCATTTATTCAGCAAGTTATGCAAGAAGCAAAACTTTCTTTTAATGATATTGATGCTGTTGCAGTAAGTAAAGGGCCTGGTTCTTATACAGGATTGCGTATAGGAGTTTCAGCAGCAAAAGGTTTGTGCTTTGCATTTGATAAACCTTTAATATCTATAGAAACGTTACAATCTTTGGCTTATAAACTTTCCATAGAGCAAGGAGTAATTATTCCTATGTTAGATGCTCGCCGTATGGAAGTATATGCAGCGGTATATAATTCTAAACACGAACAAGTAAGAGATATTAAAGCTGAAGTTATAGATGAAAATTCTTTTCAAGAGTATTTGTCTAAAGGAAAAGTATATTTTTTAGGAGATGGAGCAGAAAAGTGTAAAGAAGTTATTACGCACGAAAATGCAGTTTTTATTGACGGAGAGTTTCCTTCAGCAAAAGAAATGGTAAAGTTAAGTTTTGATAAATATAAAAAAAACGACATCGAAGATGTCGCTTATTTTGAACCTTTTTATTTAAAAGATTTTGTGGTTACACCCGAAAAAAAACGTTAACCCTCTTTATGAATTTCTACAGAGTGAGGGTAAGGAATTTCAATTCCAGCTTTATCTAGAGCAATTTTAGTGTTTTCAGTTATATCAAAGTATACAGCCCAATAATCTTCTGTTTTAGACCAAGGTCTCACAGCAAAATTCACAGAGCTATCTGCCAATTCAGATACATTTACTGTTGGTGCTGGGTCTTTTAATACCTTAGGGTGTGAAGTAATAACATTCATTAATATTTCTTTAGTTTGCTTAATGTCAGCATCGTAAGAAACACCAAAAGTTAAGTCCACTCTACGAGTCCCTTCTGAAGAATAATTAACAATATTTCCATTAGATAAAGAACCATTAGGAATAATTATTTCTTTATTAGATAATCCTGTAAGCTTGGTAGTAAAGATTTCAATCTCCTTTACAACACCAATTTCTCCTTGAGCTTCAATTAAATCTCCAACTTTAAAAGGTTTAAAAAGCATAATTAAAACACCACCAGCAAAATTACCTAATGAGCCCTGTAAGGCTAAACCAACAGCTAAACCAGCAGAAGCTAAGATGGCAGCAAAAGAAGTAGTTTCAACACCTAGCTTAGCTATTACCGTAATAATTAAAATGATCTTTAAAGACCAGTTTAAAAGATTTACTAAGAATTTTTGTAATGTAATATCTACATCTCTTTTAGACATTACTTTTTTAGCTGCTCTAAGAATTAAGTTAATAATATAAGAACCTACAATGTAAATAATAATAGCAACAATAGCTTTTGGAGCATATGTAACTATCAGTTCTTGAAATTTTTCTAAATACTTTTCCATTTCTTATGGTAAATTTTAGTTGTTAATAAATGATTTTAGTTAGTAGTGGTTAGGTTTTATAGCATTAAACTGATTAATCCTAATAAAGCAGGTATAGACTGAATGACAAAAATACGAGGTTTTTTTGTAGAAAAAGAACCATAAAGTCCAGCAATAAAAACACAAGCCATAAAAAATATACCAACATCAATTTTTTGTGATATAATAGACCAAATTAAACCAGCCGCAAGAAAACCGTTATATAAACCTTGGTTGGCAGCCATAACCTTAGTTTCTTCAGCAAAAGATTTAGATTTTAAACCAAAAGTTTTTATTCCTTTAGGTTTAGTCCATAATAACATTTCTATTATAAGAATATATAAATGAATAAAAGCGACAAAGCCTAAAAGGATGTATTGTGTAGTGTTCATAATAATTTAAAGATAAAATATGCGGCTTAGATAATTATCAAAACCGCACATAGTAAGTAGTTAGTTTATATTAAGGTTAGTTTACTTCAAAGGTTACTTTAAGGTTTACTCTAAATTCAGTTACCTCATCATCATTGACAACGACACTTTGTGATTGTACAAAGGCAGATTTAATACCCTTTACTGATTTTGAAGCTTGCTTAATAGCTTTTCTTGTGGCATCTTCCCAACTTTTCTCAGAATTAGCTAAAATTTCAATAACTTTCATTACTGCCATAATAATTTTTTTTAAAGATTAATACATGTAAATATAAGGTTTTTAAACTTTTTTATATAGATAAATAGATTTTAAAAAACCTTCAATGTTAATTTAATGTTACGTAAACGTTTTAAATATGTAAATTTTTTGTATATTTGTGTTAACAGGTATTAACTTTAAAAGATTTAGATTATGAAAAAATTAATAATAGCAGCTTGCGTGTTATCAGTATCGTTTTTACAAGCTCAAGACGTAGAACCAAAATATGAAGTTGAAGGTAATTTGGTAAAAGCCACTTATTTTTATGAAGATGGTACTATTAAAGAGCAAGGTTTTTTCAAAGATAAAAAGTTAACCGGTACTTGGACTTCTTTTGATAAGAAAGGAAACAAAGTGGCTATTGGTCATTATGAAGCAGGAAAAAAAGTAGGTAAATGGTTTATGTGGAAAGAAGATGGATTGAAAGAAATCGATTTTAAAGATAATGCCATAGCAAGCGTACAAACTTGGAAGGAAGAGACCAAAATGGCAGTGAAATAAGTTAATATTTTGCAGAATAAGAGAATTAAACCGAGTATTTAAAATACTCGGTTTTTTATTTTCTGCCAAAATCAGCAGGGATTTCTCCCCAAGCTTTAGTTTCCCACTTTAATAATGGGTTTTTAAATGAGTTTTGTTGTAACCAGGTTTCAGCACGTTTAATTAAGTCTAAGATCTCTTTATTAGAGCTGTCAAATGTAATGTTGGTTCTACATTGCTTCTTTTTAACCCAACTCATAGCTATCTTTGAATCCGAATAAATAGGGAGAGAATTCATATTCTTACTTTTTAACAAAGCAATTCCATGTACAAGGGCTAAGAACTCACCAATATTATTAGTGCCATTCTTAAATGGTCCCATTTTAAATATTTCTTTTTTATTATGAGTTAAAACACCTCTGTATTCCATTAAACCAGGGTTTCCAGCACATGCAGCATCAACAGAAATACTTTCTAGAATAGGAGAGCCGTATTTGGCTTTTTCTTCTGCGGAAAGGCTTATTTTTTTAGTGTCTTTTCCCTTATAGTCGTTATAGCTTTTTTTTAAAGCTAATTCAGCTTCATTTTTATCAGCAAATGCTTTGTATTGTGCACCTGTAAAACCATCAATTTGCTTTTTACATGCCGCCCAAGACGAAAAAACACCTGTTTTTTTTCCTTTCCAGACTACATAATATTTTTTCTTTTTACTCATTCTGTAATATTACCTCTTCAATAATCTTAGGAAAATGTTCATACTCTAATTCATGAACTTTTTGAGCTATAGTTTCTGGAGTGTCTTCTGAAGAAATAGGCGTTTTAGCTTGGAAAATAATTGCTCCTTCATCATAATTTTCATTTACATAATGAATGGTAATACCAGTTTCAGTTTCATTGTTTTCTTTTACAGCATTGTGTACATTCATGCCATACATTCCTTTTCCTCCATATTTTGGTAATAGAGCAGGGTGTATGTTTATTATTTTATTTGGAAAAGCGTCAACAATTTTAGAAGGAATACGCCATAAAAAGCCCGCTAATACAATAATATCAGCTTCAGCGAGTAAAAAATTTAACACAGTATCATTTTTAGAAAAACTCTCTCTGTCAAATAATGAAGCATCAATATTTAATTTTTCACAACGATCAAAAACTTTGGCATGCTGGTTGTTAGAAAGCACATGAGTAACAATCGCAGTTTTAGTAGAATTGAAGTATTTTATGATGTTTTCGGCGTTAGAACCAGAACCAGAAGCAAAAATTACGATGCGTTTCATGTTAAAATTTAGTTGTTTTGTTACTACAAAAAAAAGAATAATTATTAACAATGGTGGTGTTTGTAGCAAAATATTCAGGTATTTTTTTTATTTTAGACATCACATTTTTGAGCAAAAGTTAGAATTAATAGCTAAGATTTGTATTTTTGCCTCGATTTTAAATTTTAAAACAAACAAATTATGTCAGACATTGCATCAAGAGTAAAAGCAATTATCGTAGACAAATTAGGAGTAGACGATAACGAAGTAACTAACGAAGCAAGCTTCACAAACGATTTAGGAGCAGATTCTTTAGATACAGTTGAGTTAATCATGGAATTCGAAAAAGAATTTGATATTCAAATTCCAGATGATCAAGCAGAGAACATTGGTACTGTAGGTCAAGCGATTAGCTATATTGAAGACGCAAAAAAATAAGATTATATGCAATTAAAACGAGTTGTAGTAACTGGACTTGGCGCATTAACGCCAATAGGAAACAATAAAGAAGAGTATTGGAATAGCTTGGTTAACGGAGTTAGCGGAGCAGCACCTATAACGTATTTTGATGCTGCCAAGTTCAAAACTCGTTTCGCATGTGAGCTTAAAGATTTCAACGCGACCGATTTTATCAATAGAAAAGAGGCGCGTAAAATGGATAGATTTACGCAGTACGCAATGGTTGCTTCTGATGAAGCAATTGCTGATGCGAAGTTAAACCTTGATGACGTTGATAAATTAAGAGTTGGCGTTATTTGGGGAGCAGGTATTGGAGGGCTAGAAACATTTCAAAATGAGATGTTAAACTATGCTGAAGGAGATGGGTCTCCTCGTTTCAATCCGTTCTTTATCCCAAAAATGATTGCAGATATTGCTCCTGGAAATATTTCTATTAAAAATGGATTTATGGGACCGAATTATACTACGGTATCTGCTTGTGCATCATCAGCTAATGCAATGATTGATGCTTTAAATTATATTCGACTAGGTCATTGTGATGTAGTTGTAACTGGTGGTAGTGAAGCTGCTGTTACAATTGCTGGTATGGGTGGTTTTAATGCTATGCATGCCTTATCTACTAGAAATGAAAGTCCGGAAACAGCTTCAAGACCTTTTGATGCTGAACGTGATGGATTCGTTTTAGGAGAAGGAGCAGGTGCAATAGTCTTAGAAGAATATGAACATGCTAAAGCTCGTGGAGCTAAAATTTATGCAGAAGTTATTGGTGGAGGATTATCTTCAGATGCTTACCACATGACAGCACCGCATCCTGATGGAATTGGTGTAATTGCAGTAATGAAAAACTGTCTTGAAAACGCTGGAATAAAACCAGAAGACGTAGACCATATCAACACTCACGGTACTTCAACCCCCCTAGGAGATGTTGCAGAATTAAAAGCAATCTCTGAGGTTTTTGGAGATCATGCTAAAAACATTAATATCAACTCAACAAAGTCTATGACAGGACATTTGTTAGGTGCTGCTGGTGCTATTGAAGCAATTGCTTCTTTATTAGCAATGGAGCACGGTGTTGTTCCCCCAACAATTAATCACACTAACGTTGATGAAAACATCAACCCAGAGTTAAATTTAACATTAAATAAAGCTCAAAAAAGAGAGATTAAAGTTGCCATGAGCAATACATTTGGTTTTGGTGGTCATAATGCTTGTGTAGCCTTTAGAAAACTAGATTAATCTTTTATGAACTTTCTTCGTAGAATTGTTAAACCCCAAAACAAAGCGGATGAAAACTTCTACTACGAATTAAAAGAACTGCTTAATTTTAAACCAATTAAGTTATCGTATTATAAAAAAGCTTTTACGCATAGATCTTTAAAATTGGTAGATAGTAATGGGCGTCCTATTAACTACGAACGTTTAGAGTTTTTAGGAGATGCCATTTTAGGTACTGTAATTGCTTCTTACCTATTTAAAAAAGTACCTGAAGGAGACGAAGGGTATTTAACTCAAATGCGATCTAAAATTGTAAGTAGAGAGCATTTAAATAACTTAGGAAAAGATCTTGAGTTAATTAGGTTTGTGAAAAGTAATATTTCTAAAGAACATGTTAGTAATAATATTCATGGGAATATTTTTGAAGCTTTAATAGGAGCAATATACTTAGATAGAGGCTACAATTATTGTCATCAGTTTATTTATGAACAAGTAATAATGCCTTATGTGGATATTGAGCGATTAGAAGGTAAAATATCTAGCTACAAAGGTTTTGTTATAGAATGGTGCCAAAAGCAGAAAAAGAAGTACAAGTTTGAATCATACGAAGATTCAGGTAACCAAAGTAAAAAACACTTCAGTGTACGTGTTAGTATTGATGGAAACATCATAGCTAAAGGTAGAGCAACATCTAAGAAAAAGGCAGAAGAAATTGCTGCTAAAAGAGTATATTTTGCTATGCAAAATCAAATGCTAAAATCTTAACACGTAAACAAAAACGTTTTCGTAAATTTTACATAGTATTTTCTATACATTCATTAATTTAGCAAAAACAAATAATTGTTTATATGCCAATTTATGAGGTGAATATAAATGAATTTTCCAATGATGATTATACATTAATTGGAATTCATACTACTTTAAACGAGTATAAATTAGCATATCTATTAAACGAACATTTACAAATTAAGTTTAATAGAGCAGGTTACGATTTAGACTTTATTAAAAAAGGTAGTCAATCATCATATACAGTATATGAATATACTAATGCAAAACTATGTCAAGATTGGTTTTTAATAGCAAATGTATTTAAGTCAACTCTTGAAGCAGAATCAATAAGTCTTTTTAATCAAAGTGATTCAATTACACGCTTGATACCAGAAAAGAAAAAAGTTGATTTTTTTTTAAAGTTAGAAGGAGATTTTGATTACGAATCAATTGTAAAAATTATAGAAGTAATAAAACAAATCCCTCAAATAATAACCTCTTATGAAATAGAGGTAAACTCATTAAAATCGAAAGATTTTTTAATTTTTTAATTATATGCCACACAACAAGAAAACAAAAATTGTAGCAACATTAGGTCCAGCAACAAACACGAAAGAAATTTTAGCTGATATGGCTGAAGCTGGTGTAAATGTTTTTAGAATTAATTTTTCACATGCCGATTATGAAATAGTAAAAGAGCGTGTACGTCAAATACGTGAAATAAATGAAGAAAGAGGCTATAATGTAGCCATTTTAGCAGATTTACAAGGTCCAAAGCTAAGAGTTGGTGTAATGCAAGATGGAGTAGAATTAAAAGCGGGAGATACTTTTACTTTTACTACAGAAAAATGTGAAGGAACACAAGAGAAAGCATATATGACTTACCAGCGTTTTCCAAAAGACGTAAAGGTAGGAGAGAAGATTTTAGTTGATGATGGTAAGTTACTATTTGAAGTAACAGCAACTGATAAAGAAAGTGAAGTTGTTACTAAAGTAGTTGTTGGTGGAGCTTTAAAATCGAAAAAAGGAGTTAACCTGCCAAACACCAAAATTTCATTACCAGCTTTAACAGAAAAAGATAAAAAAGATGTAGTTTTTGCACTAGAGCAAGAAGTAGACTGGATTGCTCTTTCATTTGTAAGAACCCCTGAAGACTTGCGTATTTTGCGTGATATAATTAAACAGAAATCACGATATAGAGTTCCAGTAATAGCAAAAATAGAAAAACCAGAAGCTGTTGAAAATATTGATGCTTTAATCCCGTATTGTGATGGGTTAATGGTAGCACGTGGAGATTTAGGAGTAGAGGTACCTATGCAAGATGTGCCTTTAATTCAAAAGATGTTGGTTCGTAGAGCGAAACAGGCAAGAATTCCTGTAATTATTGCTACACAAATGATGGAAACTATGATTGAAAACTCTGTACCAACTAGAGCAGAGGTAAATGATGTAGCAAACTCTATTATGGATGGAGCAGATGCTGTAATGCTTTCAGGAGAAACTTCTGTAGGGAAACATCCTGTAAGAGTTATTCAAAAAATGACTGAAATTATTGGTAGTGTTGAGTTTTCAGATTTAATTGAAGTTCCACAAGAACCACCTCACATACGTACTAAAAGATTTATAACAAAATCAGTATGTCATCATGCAGCATTGATGGCTGATGATATCGATGCGGCAGCAATCTCAACTTTAACAAATAGTGGGTACACAGCCTTTCAAATTTCTGCATGGAGACCAAAATCACATGTATTAGCATTTTCATCAGAAAAGAGAATTCTAGGAAAGTTAAATCTTTTATGGGGTGTTAGAGCCTATTTCTACGATAGAGAATTAAGTACTGATGATACTATTGAAGATATTAATGAAATAGCTAAAGAAAAAGGATATGTAAAATCGGGAGATTTTATAATTAACCTTTCTTCAATGCCTGTAAAAGCAAAAGGTATGGTAAACACGTTACGTGTTTCCCATATTGACTAAATAAAGACAAAAAACTAAAAAAGCTCAACTTTAAAAGTTGAGCTTTTTTAGTTTATAGTTTAAGTTTTCTTGTACAAATAATAGCATCATTAACCACAAAAGGCATTGGCATCATTATTTCACTTCTAGGTCGTATGGTAAACTTAGGATGCGATAATAAATCGTTTGATATCTCATTAATTACAATATTAGGCTCGGTGTTTTTATCAATTGTAAAAGAAATAGTCAAGTCTTTATCAGTATTTGCCATTTGATAAATTAACAAGGTTCCTTTATCAGCAACAAAAGCCTTTCCTTTATCGTATAAAGTTCCGTTAACAGTAAAATTAGTTAACTCTATTTGAGTGTTTGTATATAACTCGTATTTATCAATGTTACGAGTAGGAGTGATTGTAAAAGAAATACTTCGCTGGTTATTAATAATTGTATCTTGATTAATTTTGATGTTAGAAATACGGATATTTTTATTTTCAGCTTTTTGATAATAATTAAAAGAAGTGTTGTATTTACTTTTTCCTGCAATTAAATCAGCCCCACCTTGTTTAGAATCATCGCTAAAATACTGTTTTGTGTACCCATCCAATGTTTTATTGTGACTTGCCCAATATGAAGTGTTAGTATCAGAATTTTGAATAAAAACTAAGCTATTAGGCTTTTTCTTTTCAATTGAAAAACCGCTGTTAAAAGTTGCATAACCAAAAAATAATAACGCAAGAAAACCAGTTAATGTTTGCCATCCGTTTTTAGTTTTTTCTTGATAAAAAACAGGAAGCATTAATCCGAAAATAAACACCAAAAGTATGGCAGAAATAAATAATGTTTTTAAACCTAAGGCTACAGGAAATAATTGAATCATAGGAGCAATCATATATACTGTTGGAATAGATATAATTGCAAATAGCGTAGCTCTAGATGCCTTATTTATATTCATGAACAGTAAGATTGCTAAAATAAATAAAGAAGCAAAAACAGGAATAATAAAGAAGCCGGCTCCTGGTAAATTCATGTAAATTATAACATTTATAAACAATCCAAAAGTTATAGGAGCGACTAGTAAATCGATAGCTTTAGCTTCTTTTAGTTTATTATATACTTTAAAAAGAATCCAAAGATTTAAAAGTACAAAAGCAATAATGTATTGATATCCATTATAGGTAAAACCATGGAGCATGTCGGTATATTGTGGATGGATAATCAACAACAGTTGCCATAATCCGTATGAAATACCTATGCATAATACTAAAGACAGTATGTAAGGAATAAAACCTTTCAATACACCTATTACTGTCATCTTCTTCTTATATATGCCTACTACAATCAGCGCTATAAATAACAAAAAGGCAACGATTAGCATTGGTAGCACCCAAGAAAACGGATAGGTTAATAGTTTAGTAAAAGGAAAATTAACATAAATGTAATCAGTATCACTGTTTAAGTTAGTTAAATCAGCATTTGCAAAATAGTTTAATGAAGTTGTAAAATAATCTGCTTGATGTAATAAAGTTTCTCTATTTAATCTTTCGTATGAATCTTGTTCAGTATGGTAATCAAAATGATCATCAATAAAGGCAAAATTAAATCCGTTAATATTGCCTTTTTCTCTAAAAACAGTTAAATCGGTATCGTTAGGAAGCTTTTTATATACACCATACATTAAAGAATTGGCAGCTGGGTAATTTGGGTTAGCATTTAAAAATTCGGTTAATAATGTTTTATTTTTTCCATTAGTCTCCATCAACATATAACTTGAACCACCGCTACCACGAGCTTCAAAGTTCAGTACTAACCCAACGTCTTTTGCCCATGGATGATTTTCAACAAAAGCTTGTGCTCCTAAAAGACCTAACTCTTCAGCATCTGAAAAAAGTATAATAATATCGTTTTTAGGTGCTTTATTTGTTGCAAGGTAAGCTCTTATGCCTTCTAAAATAGTTACTACACCAGAGCCAGCGTCACTTGCTCCTAGTGATGAGTGAGGGTTGGAATCGTAGTGAGTTAGAAGTAATAAGGCTTTTCCGTCTTCGGTACCCTTAATTCTAGCAATTATATTTTCAGTAGTAGTAGCTGCTCTCCATTTTTTATTAATAGCAGTTTGATATTGAATTTCTGGCTCTAAATTTAGTTTCTTTAACTCCTTAACTAGGTAATCTTGTACTTTTTTGTGTTCTTCAGATCCAGTATGATGCGGCTTTTGAGAAATGTTTTTTAAATGATATAGAGCATTATCAATTGAAAATTCAGTAGCACTAATTTCTTTTTTAGAAGATGTTACACTGGGTGTTATATCGTTAAAGCTCCAATAAACAGTTAAAATAATGATGAGAACTGCAAGGTAATTTCTTGATGATTTCATAGTTGGATTTTAGTACTTATAAAAGTAAGTAATTTATTTTTTAAGAAGAGTAAATTGTAATCGATTAAAAATCAGTATATTTAAGAGTAAATTTTAGTATTATGGCAATTAAAAGTTTTCAAGGAAAAAGGACGAATACACCTCAAGAAGAGGGTGTGCCGATCTTGGTATCAGATTACATGACAAAAAAATTAATAACATTTAGAGAAGAACAACCTATTGAAGATGCAATAGATATACTTATAAAGCATAAAATATCTGGTGGACCTGTTGTTAACGAAAAAAATGAATTAATAGGAATTATTTCTGAAGGTGATTGTATAAAACAAATATCAGAAAGTAGGTATTATAACTCAACAACTGGTAAGAGTAACACGGTTGGAAAAGCCATGGTTAGAGAAGTTGAGACAATAGATGGAAATATGAATATTTTAGATGCTGCTAATAAATTTTTAAAATCACGTAGAAGACGTTTCCCAATAGTTGAAAACGGTAAGTTGACGGGGCAAATTAGTCAAAAAGATGTACTAATTGCAGCTATGAAGTTAAAAGGGAATACGTGGAAGTAATTAATCTTGTTTAACCAGTAAATAAATTTCGTTTTCTAGCTCTAAATATCCTTGGTCATACACATAAAAATAGGTGCTTCCTGCTTTTGTAGTGTAAAGAGACGTGATGAATTTAAAATCAAAACCTCTATCAAATAACTTACGACGAGTTACTTTAGTTTTACCAGAAGTATTCAACTCAGAAAGAATTTTATAATTCTTTCGTAAGCGGTTGTTGGTGTTTCTAATTAGGTTTTTACTCTCCTTGTTAACTTTGTTATTATATGCATTTCTACAATAATCAGAACAAAACTTTTTATCAACCCTACCAATAACTCTATCTCCACATTCTAAGCATTTTTTATCGTTCATAGTCTAATTTTTTAAGTTCGTACCAGTTAACATCAATTCCCTTATAATCAAATTCATTTATAAAGTGTAGCCCTATTTTTTGTAGAATTTTGTTAGAACCAATATTTTCTACATCGGCAGCACCATAAATAAAATCATAATTCATTTTTTTAAAACCAAAGTCTAAACAAGCAAAAGCAGATTCTGAAGCATAACCTTTACCCCAAAAGCGTGGAATTAAACGATAACCAATATCAATAAAATTAGTAAAACCGTTCAAGGTTTCTTTTTCTCCTTGATTAAGTTTTAATCCAGACCAACCAATAAAATCACCAGAAGCTTTTTCTATACAAGCAAACCTACCAATACCTCTTTCTTTATACTGTTTTTGTATAAAAGCGATACTGTTCTCGGCTTGTTTATGCGTCGTAATAGGATTGTTTCCTAAATATTTATGAACCTCTGGATTAGAATCTAATTCAAACATACCTTCCAAATCACTTTCTTGGAATTCTCTTAAAAGTAGACGTTCGGTTTCTAAATAAAATTTCATTTTGAAAGTAGGATTAATTATGTATTTTCATTAAACCATTTCTATATCGATAATCATTTGTTTGATAATACGATATTATTTCTTCTAATTGAGTTTTGTTTTCGTTACTAGGGGTTAAGGTGTTTGTAGACTTGTCATAGTTATAATAGTATGATTTTTTTTGATCTCCTAAAATAGTCAATTGATTACCTTTTAATAAACCGAGCTTTCTATAATTACCAATAAATACTCTTTGTTCTTTTGTGTCAATCGTATTTATATCTTTTCCATAAAAATTAGAACTGTAATTCCAGCCTAAATAACCGAAAAGAGTAGGGAAAAAATCTATCTGTGATGCTTGTTTTTCTATTGAAAGAGAAGAAGTATTTGGGAGGTTATAAATTAATGCTGGTATGTGGTATTTTCCTACATTTAATTCCCATTTACCAGCAGAACTAGCACAATGGTCGGCCATTATTGCAATAACAGTATTGTTAAACCAAGGTTTTGATTTTATAGAATTAATAAATTTACCAATAGCAAAGTCAGTATATTTTACTGCCCCATTTCTACCTGTTCCAGAAGGAATATCTATTTTGTTGTCAGGATAAGTATAGGGTCTATGGTTTGAGGTTGTCATAATAAAGTTAAAGAAAGGTTTTTTAGATGCATGACTTTTGTCTGCTTGTATAATTACCTGTTTATATATATCTTCATCACAAACACCCCAAGCGTTTTCAAATTGAACATCTTTGGTGTCAATATTTGTTCTTTTAGCAGTAAACATATCACCAAACAAATAACCTCTTCCTCTATCTACTATATCAAAACCATTATTTCCAAAAAAAGTATTCATGTTATCAAAATAACCATCACCACCATAAAAAAAAGTTTTAGAATACCCTTTTTCTTCAAAAATAGAACCAATATTGTACAAATTAGCATTGTCAACTCGTTTAACAATACTTCTTCCAGGAGAAGGAGGAACAGACAATGCAATTGCTTCCATACCTCTTACTGTTCTAGTTCCGGTAGCATATATGTTTTCAAAGTATACGCTTTTACTTAATAAAGAGTCTAAATTAGGTGTAATGTTATTTTTATTACCAAAGTGTTTTAAAAAATTAGCACTAAAGCTTTCTAAACAAATAAAGATTACATTTGGTTTTATAGTGGGGTTGTAACTTTTTACATTTCGTGCAATTACAAATGCTTCTTTTGAGGTTAAACTATCGTTTTTAGTGAGTAATTCTTTTTTAAGTTTTTTAAAAGATAAAGCCAAATCTTGTGTTTTATAAAAATCAGTATAACTTAATTCGTTGTTTCTAAAGGCAGAAAAAAAAGAATAAATTCCTGCCTTTGAGATTTCGTTTTCATACCTGTTTTTAGACCACTCAGCCATGTTGTTTTTGATAAAAAAAACAAAAATCAAAGGTATTAATAGACCTAAGTATAGTATTATTTGCTGTTTAGAGTTTTTCTTAGAGTTGAAAGAACTTTTAAAAGCCGTAAGCTTTTTTAGTATGTAATATTGTATAAATAGCAAAAGAAATATAATAGCTAAAAGTAAGGGGATAGGATACGATTCATTAATATTTTGTATTACTTCGTAGGTATATATTAAATAATCTACGGCAATGAAATTAAATCTATTCTGAAACTCTTCCCAAAAGGTTATCTCAGCAAAAAATGAAAAAGTTAAAATAAGGGTTGATATAAAATAGAAGGCATAAGTAGCTACTCTATCAAAAGTACTTCCAATCCATTTGTCTGGATATACTATTAGATATATAAGATAACTAAATGAGAAAAATGAGATGACGCCTATATCAAAAAAGGAACCAATAATAAGTGTTTTAAGTAAGTTAATTATTGAAAAGTCTATTTCAGAAAATGACCAAAAATAAAAAACCAATCTCAAAATAAAAGATATAGAAAGAAACTGTAGTACAAAAAATATGAGTACAGAAAGACGATTGTTAGTTGCTTTTTTAAACATGATATAGAATTATATTGGGTAGTGTAACTTTTTAATAATTAGAGAGAAACAAATGTAAATTTAATTTAAAAAAAATAGTAGTAATAATATTTTTTTTTACACTTATTAAGTCAAATATAAACGATTATATTCAATTACAAACGAAAACAAATGATTACTAACCGATTTTAATTTGCTTGCTGTTTCATCTTTGTACTGTCAATTCGATTGAATGACAAAGTTTTAACTGTTTAACAATAAAAAATAAATATTATGAACGCACTAAAAAACAGGGTACAGTTAATTGGAAACTTAGGAAACACACCAGAAATCATCACTTTGGAAAGTGGGAAAAAACTTGCAAAGTTTTCTATTGCAACTAATGAAACGTATAAAAATGCTCAAGGCGAAAAAGTAACCGATACACAATGGCATAATGTAGTTGCTTGGAATAAAACAGCAGAAATTGTTGAAAAATACTTAGAAAAAGGAAAAGAAGTTATGATAGAAGGTAAGTTAACTTCTCGCTCTTTCGACGATAAAGAAGGTAATAAACGTTATATAGCAGAAGTAATTTGTAACGAATTACTAATGTTAGGAAACAAATAAGTGGGTAAGTTGCTGAAAAAGAGTTTAAAAAGAATCTTATTTTTTTAAGATTCTTTTTTTGTGAAAAGAAAAAAAAACTTACTTTTGCCGGCTAACTACCCCCGGCCAAATTTCTTAGAATACTATACTACAGTTTTTTAATTTATGTAATTATTTATATGAGAAAGTATTTTTTAGTGGTTTTTTTGTTGTCATTTTTTAATTTTTATGCTCAACAAGAAGTATGTGAATCTCCTGATGAGTCTGTATTGGATGTTAATAGTATAACAAAATGTACTATTGAGCCTGTAAAAAATTCAAAGAAAAAAGCAGATCGACAAATTAAAGTTAAAATTTCAGCAAGTAAAAGGTATCTTAAGAAGAGAGTTGTTAAGAAAAAAGCGGCTCAAGCCCTAAGTTCAGTTAGCACTTTGAAAGTTAACGATGTTTCAGCTTCTGAAGAGGTTAAGATAGAAAAAGTAAAAGAAGTTAAGGAAGAAATAGGTTATAAAGATAACTTAACAAGAATTACTGAGAAATTATCAAAAGAAGAATTATCAAAAGCAAAAAAGCTTTACTACGTAGAAAAAGTACCATCTTTTGATAAATGTAAAAACTCAAAGAAAAAAGAAAGGCTTGATTGTTTTAACTTAGAAATGGTTAAGCATATTAATAAACATTTCCGTTACCCAGGAGAAGCAGTAAGAAACCATATTGAAGGAGAAGTATGGATTCGATTTGTGATAGACCGAGATGGTTATGTAACTAATATCAAAACTTTAGGTCCTGACGGAGGAGAAATCCTTAATGAAGAAGCAAGAAGAGTAGTATCTAAGCTACCACGCTTTGAGCCAGGTAAAAATAAAGGAAAACGTGTACCTGTAAAGTATGGTTTTCCAATTAACTTTTCATTAGAAGAATAAAAATCAATTAAATTTAAAATGTTAAAAAAACAATTAGTAATGATTGTTTTTACCTTAGCTGCTATAACAAGTTATGCGCAGGTAAAAATATCAGGTTCGGTATATGACGAATATTTAGAGCCGTTTTACAATGCAAAAATTTCAAGTGGTGATAATTTTGCAATTTCGGACGAAGAAGGAAATTTTACAATCGTTTTATCAAGTAACACGTTACCTCAAACATTAGTAGTTTCTGCCTTTGGTTTTAAAACAGAAGAGGTATCGGTGATATCTTTTGAAAAAAGGGTAAACGTAGTTCTAAAAGAAAACTTGTTATTAGATCAAGTAATTATTTCAGCCTCAAGGGTTCCTGAAAGAATTATAGAATCTCCAGTAACAGTTGAAAGATTGGGGCTTGCTGATATAAGAAAGAACACATCTAACTCTTTTTACGATGGGTTAACTAATTTAAAAGGAATTAACTCTAGAGAAGGTAGCTATGGTTTCAAATCAATAAACACAAGAGGTTTTGCTGATTTCGCAAATACACGTTTTGTTCAAATGATTGACGGAATGGATACTGCAGCACAGGCTTTGAGTTATAGTACAGGAAATTTTTCTGGAGTTTCTGAATTAGATATTCAAAGTGTTGAAATTTTACCAGGAGCATCTTCTGCATTATATGGAGCCAATGCCTATAATGGTATCATGCTTATGAATACTAAAAACCCTTTTTATCATACAGGAATAACGACTATGTTTAAAAGTGGTTACACAAGTCAAGAGGCTGGAGGAAACAATCCTTTTTATGATGTTGCAGTAAGAATGGGATATAAGTTTAACGAGGTTTTTGCAGCTAAAGTTAACTTTTCATACTATGAAGCTGAAGAATGGCATGCAAATGACTTAAGAAATAAAGAAATTGATACTAACGAGGTAATAGACGGAACAATAAATTCAACTGTTAATTATAATGGTGTTAACACTTATGGAGATGAGTTATATTATGACTTGTATAATTATAATACTGAAAGCAAACCTATTCCATATGGTACTTATTTAAGAAGAACAGGTTATACTGAAGCAGAACTTGTTAGAAATAATTTTAAATCGAAAAATGCTAGGTTTTCAGGGTCTTTATATTTCAGACCTTTTAAAGATGAATCATTAGAGATTCAACTAACTTCAAGATTATCATTACGTGATAATCTTTTTCAAGGAACGAGTAGGTTAGCTCAACGTAATTATTTCATAGGTCAACATAAATTAGAAGTAAAAGGCAATGATTTTTATGTAAGAGGTTATTACACAGGGAATAATTCAGGGAACTCTTATGATTTAGCAAGAACAGGAAATGCTTTAAATGATGCTGCTATTTCTGTATATGATTATGCAAATGTAATTTATGACCAAATATACAATCAAGAAAAGTCAGTAGAAGAAGCAAGAGCTTACGCAGACAGAAACAGATTAATACCTGGTACTAATGAGTTTAGTAAAGAGTTCAATAAAACAACAGCAACGCTAATTTCAGATGGAGGAAGTAAGGTTTATGAAAAAAGCTCTTACACTCATTTAGATGGTAACTACAATTTTAAAAGATTATTAAATGATTGGGCAGATTTACAAGTAGGAGCTTCTTACCGTGAGTATAACCCAAACTCTAAAGGGACTTTATTTAATGATAAAGAGGAAAAAGTTAGTTTAAAGGAGTATGGAGTTTACACACAAATTCAAAAGAAGTTTTTTGAAGAAAGGTTAAAATTAACAGGGTCTATTCGTTATGATGAATCTGATAATTTTGAAGGGAACTTTTCTCCTAGGCTAGCTGTAAATTATGCGTTAGGCGAAGAGAAAAACCATGTGTTAAGGGCATCATATCAAACAGGTTTCCGTAACCCAAGTATACAAGAACAGTATATGTTTTTTGATGCAGAATTAAAAACTAATGTAGGAGCAATTGGAGATAACCTAAGTCGTATATCTTATCCAGATAGTTACTATAAAAGATGGGATGAGCAACAAAACCAATATGTTGACGATATCAGAACGGTAGAAGGAAAGGAGCTTCTTAATAATGCACTCTTAACCAAGACTGTTTTTAGTGAAACCCCTACCTTTTTAAAGTCAGATTATAAAGAATTGGTGCCTGAAGTTGTAAAAACAATTGAATTAGGATATAGAAGCATGTTTCGTTTAAATAATGAAACAAATGTAGATGTAGATATTAATGCTTTTTACAGTAAACATGACAATTTTGTGTTTACACAAGATATATTTGTTCCAAATGGAGGAAAAGTGTATCCTTATGGAAAAAGAAAAGCAACGGAAGCGGAATTAGAAGAACCACAAAATAAGTATGGATATATCGTAGATGGTGTTGTTGTTCTTGATGATGAAGCAGTTCAAACGATCTTTTCAGAATATGGAGCTCTAGGGAGAGAGTTTAACATTATGACGAATGCTAAGTCACAGGTAGAATCATATGGTTTTGGTTTTGGAATGCATACAAAATTATTTAGCAATTTTGATTTTGGTCTTAACTACAACTTTATTGACTTTAAATATGAGGATAAAGATTATGGTTTATTTGAACCTAACTTTAACACACCAAAACATACAGTAAAGGCACAGTTTGGTAACGAAAACCTTTTTAATAATTTTGGTTTTGGAGTAAGTGCAAGATGGCAAGATAAATACAGATGGGTTTCTACCTTTGTAAAAGGAGATGTTGCTGAAAGAACAGTAATAGATGCTCAATTAAATTATAGAATTCCATCAATTAAATCTAGAATTAAAGTTGGAGGAACAAACTTATTTGGAAAAGAATATTACGTAGCTCCAGGGTCAGGAAAAATAGGTCAATTATACTATATATCTTGGATTATCAATAACTAAGATATTTTATTATTTTTAATAAATTATAAAGATAAAAGCAGTATAAAGTTTAAACTTTATACTGCTTTTTGAATTAAGAGACAAATGTTAAAAGTTTAATTTTAGTAAGAAATTGGGAGTTGTACCTAATGAATAACGTGCATATTTATTAGCATTATTATTTTCTACCCTATAATAATTATTAAGAGTATTTTGGGTATTAAATAAGTTCCATACTGAAACTCCAATATCTACATTTATCTTATCGGTTATTTGCTTTTTGTACATAGCAGAAGCATCAGCTCTTAAGTAATTATCAATTTTACTGCTATTAGCTGTATCAAAATTAATCTTATCATTCGTAATTTCACTTCCAAAAATAGGCTGAGTTGTAGGTTTTCCAGAAGTATAATTTAACCCCAAAGAAATATTGAAATACTCGTTAGAATAAGTACTTCCTAATGTAACAGAGTGAGTAATATCAAAATTACTAGGAAATTTTTTCTCTACTAAATTATCAAAAGAATACGTGTTTTTAATAAAAGAATAACTTAACCAAGTGTTCAGATTTTTAAAGTTTTTTCTCAATAAAAAATCAATCCCTAGAGCGTTATAACTCCCTTTATTCTTACTAAATTCATATTTAGTAGTGAAGCTTTGACTTTGAGTAGTAATGCCGTCAATAGCCTTGTAATAACCAGTAGCGTCGAGAAGCCATTGTTTCTTTTTATAAGTAAAACCTACAGAGGCTTGTTTACTTCTTATTATAGGAATACTATCATTGTCAGATAGCTGCCATCTACGTTTTTCAATTCCTAAGAAATCATTTTGAAAATTTATTATTTGAGAAACATTTTGATGTTTAAATTCTCCTAAAACTTCTACAGAAAAAGTATCATTTATTTTCTTATGAATACTTAACCGGGGTTCTATGAAAGTTTCTTTAAACTTCTCAATATAATTAACACGTACTCCTGGTTTTATTATAATATTGGCATTTGAGTTTTGATATTGTGTTTGTCCAAACACAGCATGTTCTCTAATAACGTTGGAGTATAGTCTTACAAACCTGGGGTTATCAACATCATTAAGGTTGGTGATTTGTGTTTCAGTAAAACTATAACCACTATTGTATTTCCAGCTATTATTGGTATAGTTGCCTTCTAGTTTTATGCCTGTTTCAGAAACAATATTCTCTTGTAAAAAACGTTGACTATCTAAAATATTTGCATTAATAGCTTGCAGTGTATAATCAGTCTCATAAATATTCAAGGTTGTGCTGAATTTGGAGTTCCACTTTCGGCGATAATTAATACCACCAGCAATACTTTTTTGTGATAAACTACTTTGTTTGGTTTCTATTGAGTTGCTTACAACAGCTGTTTCATCAAAAGTTAGGCTGTTATCAATTAAAATAAAATTTCCCCGAATAAAGTCTTTATCGCTGGGAGTATATAACCATCGTAAAGAAGTGTCGTAAAAATTAAACTCTTGGTTTGAGTTGGTAACATTTTTCTCGTTGTTTTCTATTTCGGTACTTTGTGTAACACGTTTAAAGTAATTGTGATATGTTGGGGTTTTTATCCAGTCGTCAATGGATCTTCTAGCTGCAAGTTGAAGTGAAGACTTTTTACCTAGTGGAATATCGGTAAAAATATTAGCATTTATAAAATTAATACTAAAACTTCCTGTAAAAGCTGTTTGTAATATATCTTCAGTTTTCATGTGTATGGTGCCTGAAACACCATTAGAATAAGAAGCAATAGTACCATTAGTAATCACTTGAACATTTTGTGTGATCTTTGGATTAAAACTAGAAATTAACCCAAAAAAATGTCCTGTTTGATACATTTTTATATCATCCCATAAAATAAGGTTTTGATCATGAGAACCACCTCTTATAGTTATGTTTGAAACTGTTTCATCAACACTTTGAATGCCCGGTAAAGCTTGAACAGTTTGTAGTACATCAGTTTCTATCAATCCTGGAAGTAGTGTGAATTTAGAAAAATCAATAACGGTATTACCATTAATGGTTTTATCAATCCCTTTTACTAAATATCCGTTAATGGTAACATCAGGAATTAGTTCTTGATGTTCTCTCAAATACAATACGTTACAGTTTTTAGAAAACAAGTCACTTGATAATTTTTCAATTGTGTGATATCCAATAAACCGAATGCTTACTGGTTCTGAAGTTCTCCTTACTTTAAGCTCAAAAAAACCATTATTATCAGTTGTTGTATAGTTAGTTTCAGCTTTAATAGTAGCTCCAATTAAAGCAGTATTTGTAGTGGCATCCTTTAAATAACCACAAATTTTTACTGAAGATGAAACTGCAATTATTTGAGTGTTTAAACGTGTAAAAATAAGATCTGTTTGATCTTCTAATTCTTTAAGTTTTTCTTTTAGACTCAATTTTTTAGGAATAGAAGACACCAATATATTATTGATTGAATTACTATTATAATTGAATTGAATATTGTGTGTATTGGTAATTTGTTTTAATACTTTTTTAAGAGGTATTTTCTCTGTAACTATTTGTGCTTGAAAGCCAAAAGAAAAAGACCAGAAGAATATTAAAAAAAAGAAAAAATTATTGTTATTCATTCCAAATAATGATCTGTTTCTTATTTTTAATTTCGTAAGATAAATTAAAAGGGTGAGTAATAGATTTTAGTGCGCTGTCTAGGTTGTTGTTTGTAAATGCGCCTGTAAACTTCATTTGATCATCACCTGTAAGGTTAATATGTACTTTGACGTTATATTGCTGTTCGAGTTCAAAAACGACATCAGTAAACAATACATCTTCAAAAGTACTCATGTTTTTTAGCCATTTTGGTTGAGCTAAAACAGTTTGAGTATGCTGTTCAGTTCCTCTAACTATAATAAGTTCTTTTCCAGCTGGTAGTTTTGTAATTTTATTTTTATAATTAACCTTTACTAGTCCTTCGTAACAAGAAACTTTAAAAATGCTATCTCTATCAAGTACATTAAATTCAGTTCCTAAAACACTAACAATTCCATTAGAAGTTTTAACATCGAAACGCATCCCTTTTTCTACATCAAAGTATGCTTCACCATTTAATAGTAAGCTCCTTTGCTTTTTCCATGTACTAGCATTGTATTTAAGACTAGAAAGCTCATTTAATTCTACAATAGAATTATCAGGTAGCACAACGGTTTTGTTTTCACTATATTTAGTTTGAAAATACTCAGACTTTTTATTATTAAAAAAGTAGAAAACACCTAAGCTAATAATAACGATTGCTGCAATTTTATAAATTAGTGTCAACCAGCTTGCTGAGGTTATAGTTTTTTTATCAGATAAACGATTTTCTAAAACTTCAAAAGCTGGGATGGAAATATGTTTATCAGCTTTAAAGCGCTGACTTTCTTCAATAATTTCTTCATAGAGCTTAGCTTCCTTTAGTGCGTTAAAGGCTGCTTGTTCTTCTTTAGTTAACTCGTTACGTAACCATTTTTGTATTAAATAATCCTTCTCCATGAGTGATTGCCTGTATTAATAAAACACTTTACTTTGAGAAAATCCCAAAACTTTTATTTAAAATCGTCTAATTGATCTTTTAATTTTTTAAATGCCGAATAAATCCTATGTTCGGCAACCTTTTTGGTAACCCCCAAAATTTCTCCTATTTCTTTATGAGTCTTACCTTCTGTTTTACTCAACATAAAAGCTGCACGTTCTTCTTCCTTTAAATTTGATAGTGCTTTTTCATAACGCTGTAAAAACTCTTTTTTACGAAGTACAAACTCAGGTGACTCGTTGGTGTAATCCTTTGGTTTTATTTCTTGATGTTTAAAAACCACCTTCTGATGTTTTACCGCATTTAACATTAAGTTATTAGCTACAGTATAAAGAAAAGATTTGGCTTTTTCAGGAAGTACTTTTGCACAGTTTTCCCATAACTTTATAAAAGCATCCTGAGTTTTGTCGCTAGGGTTTAAAGTATTTCCATATTTATAGTAAAGGAAATTACTTAATTCTTGGGCATACTTTTCATAAAGTAATGAAAACCTTTTTTTATCACAAATGTTATTATGTAGAGGCTTAGACAAATTAAAATAAGGTTTTTAGGTTAGAAAGGTATAAAAATTTTTTTTTCGGGATATTAAAGAAGTTAGTTGTTTTATAATAAAGGCAATTGCAATAATAAGTTAAACTAAAACAAATAAATTACCCTGAAATTATGAAACTTTTAAAATCCACCCTATTAGTATTAAGTATTATACTATTTCTATCTTCATGTAGAACAGAAGAGATTCAAATTATAGATCCACCAATACAAAATGCCCTTGCAGCAAACTCTAAAGTAGCTAACTTAATGAAAAGTACCGTTACAAAAGATGGTTCTGACGATAATATTATAGATGGTGCTAGTTGTTTAAGCGTAAAATTACCAGTAACAGTTACCGTAAATTCAAAAGAAATAACGGTAAATGATGAAGATGGTTATGAAGAAATTGAAGATCTTTTTGATCTTTTTGATGATGATGATGATTCTATCGTTATTTCTTATCCTATTGAAGTAATACTAAGTGATTATACTGTAAAAACGGTTAATTCTGACGAAGAATTAGAAGCTTTAGCACAAAACTGTAAAGGAGATAATGAAGAAGATGATGATATTGAATGTCTAGATTTTCACTACCCACTTACAGCATCTGTATTCGATTCTAATTACGAACTAGTACTTACAATCAAAGTTAATAATGATGAAGAGATGCATGAGTTAATTGAAGATTTAGAAGACTACACTGCTGTAACCATTAATTTCCCTTTTAAAGTGATTTTAAATGGTGATACTTATGTGTATATAAACAATATGCAAGAATTAGAAGAAGCTATTGAAGCAGCAAAAAACAGTTGTGACGAAGATGATGACAATGATTATAATGATGATGATTGTGATGATTGTTCTATAGAAGCAGTAAAAGAAATATTTGCAAATTGTAATGAATGGATAGTAGAGAAATTATACATCAACGAGCAATATCTTACAGAGGAGTTTAAAATGTTTGTTTTTTCTTTCACAGAAAATGGTGTAATTAAAGTAAATAATAACGGAAATATTTCAGAAGGAACCTGGGAAGCATCAGGTAGTGAAAACGATATAAAATTTACAATAAATATCCCTAATTATCCAGATTTCAATGCAATGTGGTACTTACATGAAGTCAAAGAAGATTCAGGGGAAGTAAGTATACGTTTATTACTTGAAGGAAACCATCTTCGTTTTAAAAGTCAATGCTCTATTGTAAAAGATGAATTAAGTGATGTTTTAATGGCCGATGGTAGTGTATGGGCAGTTGAAAACTATAAAAATAATGGAGTAGACGAAACAGAAAATTATGCAAATTATCAACTTTATTTTTATTCAGATAATATTGTTAAGGCAAAAAAAGATGGAGTTATTATTGAAGGTACCTGGGAAGTATCGAATGATGCTAGCCTATTAGCTTTAAATTTTTCTGATGCTCCTGTAAATGAATTTAATAAAGAATGGGCAGTTGCTGCAACTTCTGAAACAGAGGTGGTTTTAGAAGCAAATGATAGAAGATTGGTTATAAAACGTGTCAATTAAAGGAAGCCATATTCCTTTTGTTGATTTTGATTGGGAAAAAACGAGCTAATTAATTAGCTCGTTTTTTTATTTAATAATTCATACTTAATTGAATACGTTTTCTTGTAGCATCAACTTCTAATACTTTAACTTGAACGTGTTGATGCAAGCTTACATGCTCATTTACATCTTTAACAAAAGTATCAGATAGATTAGAAACATGCACTAAACCACTTTCTTTAATTCCAATATCAACAAAACAACCAAAATTGGTAATGTTGTTTACAATGCCTGGAAGTATCATACCTTCTTTTACATCATCAATCGTTTTAATATGTTCGTTAAAACTAAAAGCTTTGGCTTTTTCACGAGGATCTAACCCTGGTTTTTCCAATTCTTTTACAATATCCTGTAGTGTAGGTAGTCCGTAAGAATCAGTTACATATTGTTGTAATTTAATTTGTTTTAATGCAGAAGAGTTTCCAATTAAATCATCTACTTTTTTACCAGCATCTTTTGCTATTTGTTTTACTAATGCATAGCGTTCAGGGTGTACTGCTGAATCATCTAAAGAATTGTCACTATTTTTTACCCTAAGAAACCCAGCTGATTGTTCAAAAGCTTTTCCTCCCAAGCGAGGCACTTTTTTAATAGCGGTTCTGTTAGTAAAAGCACCATGTTCATTTCGGTAATTCACGATGTTTTCTGCTAGCTTAGCACCAATACCTGAAACATAACTCAATAAAGAAGCACTAGCTGTATTGACATTTACACCAACTTTGTTTACACAGTGTTCAACTACAGTATCTAACGATTTTTTTAGTTGTGTTTGATCTACATCGTGTTGGTATTGTCCTACGCCTATCGATTTTGCTTCAATTTTCACTAACTCAGCTAAAGGATCAGCCAATCGACGTCCAATTGAAACTGCACCACGAACTGTTACATCATAATTAGGGAATTCATCTCGTGCAATTTTTGAAGCAGAATAAATAGAAGCTCCTGCTTCACTTACTACAAATACTTCTACAGGATTTTTAAAATACACACGTTTCACTAATTGCTCTGTTTCTCTGGAAGCAGTTCCGTTACCAATCGCAATAGCTTCAATTTTATATGCATCAGCCAATGAGCTAAGTTTGTTCATTGCCTCTTTAGACTGATGCTGTGGCGCATGTGGAAAAATAGTTTCGTTATGTAATAAATCGCCTTGTTCATTTAAACACACTACTTTACAACCTGTTCTAAATCCAGGGTCAATGGCTAAAATTCGTTTTTCACCCAAAGGTGACCCTAATAGTAATTGTTGTAGGTTTTTTGCAAACACTTTAATAGCGCTTTCATTTGCTTTTTCCTTGGCAATAGACAAAGCTTCATTAGATAAAGCAGGAAAAAGTAAACGTTTATAAGCGTCAGCAATTGCTATTTCAATTTGTTCAGCACATTCGTTGTGTGAGCGAATAATTCTGTCTTCTATTTTTTGAAGCGTTCGTTCATCATCAATACTAATCTTAACACGAATAAAACCTTCTTTTTCGGCACGTAAAATAGCTAATAATCGGTGAGAAGGAATACGACTTAGGTTTTCTTCCCAATCAAAATAATCTTTAAATTTTTGAGCTGCTTCCTCGTCTTTTTTAGTTTTGATAACCTTGGTTGCAATGGTAGCAAAACGCTCTAATTGGTAACGAATGTTATTACGGATGTCAGTTCGTTCATTAATCCATTCCGCAATAATATGACGAGCGCCTTCTAAAGCTTTTTCTTCAGATTCAACTTCGTTATTTATATATTTTGAAGCCGTGTAGTCTAAATCGTTTACACGTTGACTCATAATCATTTTAGCCAAAGGTTCTAAGCCATTTTTACGAGCGGTTTCTGCTTTAGTTTTACGTTTCTTTTTATAGGGAAGGTAAATGTCTTCTAAAGTGGTTAAATCTTCAGTTTTTTCAATTTTAGCTTTCAACTCGTCTGTTAAAGCATCTTGTTCTTCAATAGCTTTTAAAATGGCTGCCTTTCGTTTTTCTAAGGCTTCAAATTGCTCTTTAAGTTGAACTATTTGTCCAATTTCAACTTCATCTAAATTACCTGTTTTTTCTTTTCGGTAACGGGCTATAAAAGGAACTGTACAATCCTCGTTTAATAATTCAATCGTGTTTTGAATTGATTTTTGTGAAATTTGAGTACGAGAGGTTATATAGGAGATAAGTTGCATTGAAAATTATTTTAAATAAAAAAAACTCGCGTGAATAGCGAGGTTTCAAATATAGTAAAGTACTATAGTTTATCATTATAATTTTTTTCTTTAGACGATTATAAGTACTTTAGGAAGTTAGAAAGTTAATAAGAATCTATGGAGAGTAAACTAGAAGAAGCAATATTAAAAAATGAATTAATAATTTTTGTAGGTGCAGGTGTTTCTATACCTTTTGGTTTCCCTAACTGGACAAATTTAGTAATTGATATCCTAAAAGAATTAAATGAGGAAGACACCAAAGGCTTAGATTTAGATTATCACATTAGAAAGGGAAAAGATTTAGATGTCTTTGAAGTTTTAGATGATCTTGAACGGAAAAAGTTTAAGTCTAAAGTTAAAAAACTTCTTTATAATAAAATAAAAGAGGTAGAAATAGAAGGAAAAGACTTCACTAAAATAGAAAAACTCTGGCGTATATCTGATAAAATAATAACCACAAATTATGATGGTGTTTTAGAAAAGAAAAAACCAAATAATATTGATGCCTTTCCTAATTTTAATGAGTTTCAACAAGCAAAAAGCTTAAATGGAAATCCTTTCTTATATAAAATTCATGGAGATATTATAAATCCTGATGGTTGTGTGTTGTTTAATTCAGATTATGAGAGTTTATATAAAAACACATCTTCAGATTTAAATACATTAAAGACTTTTGTAAGTACTAAAACCATACTCTTTATTGGTTTTAGTTTTGATGATAAGTTTATACAAAAGCAATTTAGTTATATCAATGAATTATATAAAGGGTATAATAAAGAGCATTTTATTGTTTTAACAAAAGATAAAAATTTAAGTGAATTTAACTTAGAAACTATTAAAATTGATAATTGGGAGGATGGTTATAATAGTTTTTTAGATAAGTTATTAGAACTAAAACAAAAAAAAGATATAGAGAGTAATGAAGATGTAGAAATAGACATTTTATCAGTTAATGATATAGACTATCTTTTAAAACTTTTAGAAGAGAAAAAACAAGAACTAGAAAAAGCTGACGATTTAGAAAAAAGAAATATATCAAAAGAAATACATCGTATTTCAAATAGAGTACAAGAGTTGGTTTTTAAAAGAGTAGATTTTAAAAGTGATATTATTCAACATAAAGAGGCTGAAGTTGAATTTGTTTTTGAAGAGATTTTCAAGGAGGAAAAACTATCTAAAAGTATTTTAAGGAATATATATGAAATTAGAGATTTACACTCTGAGAAATATAAATGGTATCATAGAAGTGTGCTCGTTAGTGCTTTAGCTTGTAGCCTTGTAAATCACAGAAAAGTTGATTCTAAAAAAATAGATTTACTTATTGATTTCACAGGAGATACAGAAGATAAAGTATGGCAAAAAGCTATAACGTATCTGTTTATAGTGTTGAATCATTTAGGTAATAAATGGATTCGCTTTTCGAACTTAAAACCTAAATTAGAAAGTTTAAAATCTCAAGACAGAATTCAAGAAGCTCTGAATCAAATAATAACTTTGTTACAGATGAATTTTCATAATACATTTGTTTTTGCGGATAAGATTTTTGATAATGAATATTTTAAGGACTCACCATTTAATTACTTTTTACCTTTTTATGAGAATAATCCTAGTGTAGAAAAAGTTTATGAAGATGATTTAATAGAAGAGGTAGAAGAGTACGTAGATTTTTTATATGAAAACCCTTTTCCAGACTCGTTCAAGTATTTAATATGTAATACTAAAAGAAATTCAAAAAGTATTAGTAACTCTGGTAATGAATTTGATGAAAAAAGAAAAAAGGAATTAAGCGAGCTATTCAATATTCATTTGGCTTTCAATCCCTATTTGAATTATGTAAATGATTTTTTTAGTTTTTATAAATATTTCCCTTCTACTATAAAAGGTGTAAAGGATAAAACGGACATAGTAATTTTTAATAAATTGAAGAATTATTTGTTAAGTCAAGTTGAATACCATAGAGCTATAGGTAGGTCTTTTGTTTTAGATAAAAATTATGGGAAAGCTATTACTCATTTTAAGAGTTTAATAAACCTTAAGGATACGGACGAAGAAGCATTAGTAAATTTAGCTTCATGTTATAGTTATGTAAAGAATAAAGATGAAGAGTTGAATACTAGATTTAAGATAGAAGAAATAAACCCAAAAGAAGAGGAGAATTTATATTTAATATCTGCAATTTTACATTCTAAAAATAGAAACGAAGAGGCTTTAACATATATTGATAAGTTAATAAAAATTAATTCAAACAAATATGTGTCTTATTATTTAAGAGGTAATATTAAAGTAGAGTTAAAAGATTATGAAGAAGCAATTAAAGATTTTGATAAGTCAATAGAGTTAGATGATTCAAAATGTAGAGCATATATTCAAAGAGCTTTTTCTAAAAATAATTTAAAAGATTTGGAAGGTGCCTTAGAAGATTGTGAATTAGCTTTAAAAAGATGCAATGATAAAGAAAATGAATTTAGAACTCTACATATGAAAACTATTTTGTTAAGAGAAAAAAAACTTTTTAAAGAAGGGCTGAGAATCATAGAAGAAATATTATCAAAATTGAAAGTTTTTCTAACCAGTAATGTAGAGCACTTAGGTAGAACTTATGGAACAAAAGCTGTTCTTTATTTAGATTTAGGAGATGAAGAAATGTTCTATGAATTTTTAGAAGAATCATTTAAAAATAAAGCTAAAGCAGAATGGCTTCTTGAAGATGTAAAAGCTAAATACATAGAAGAAAAAAGGTTTAAAGAGTTGTTAAAAAAATATAATCAAATTATATAAGAATAAAAAAACCTCGCAAATTGCGAGGTTTTTTAGTTTATAAATATATTTTAAGCAATAAACTCTCCGTTATTCACCTTTTCAGAAGGTTGCACAAAGGCTAATTTACCATCAGGAGTATCTGTCATTAAAATCATTCCTTGGCTTTCTACGCCACGTAATTTTCTTGGAGCTAAATTACATAGTACAGATACTTGCTGCCCCACGATATCTTCCGGTTTAAAGCTTTCAGCAATTCCAGAAACAATAGTACGTGTGTCAATGCCTACATCTACGGTAAGTTTTAGTAGTTTTTTTGTTTTAGCTACTTTTTCAGCTGCAACAATAGTCCCTATTCGAATATCCATTTTAGTAAAATCATCAAATTCAATAGTATCCTTTTGAGGCTCTACTACTTTGTTAGCCGCTTCGTTTGCTTTTTTTGTAGCTTCTAATTTATCTAACTGTACTTGAATTGCAGTGTCTTCAATTTTAGAAAACAATAATTCAGCTTTATTAATTTGATGATCAGCAGGTAATAAAATATCTTTTTCAGCAATATCATTCCAAGAAAGATTGTCGTCAATATTTAAAATTGACTTTAATTTACCTGAGGTAAACGGTAAAAACGGTTCTGATACTACTGCTAAACCTGCTGCGATTTGCAAGGCAATATTCATAATGGTTTTGGTTCGCTCTTCATCAACCTTAATTACCTTCCATGGTTCCTCATCAGCTAAATATTTGTTACCTAAGCGAGCTAAATTCATCATTTCTTGAGAAGCCTCTCTAAAACGATAACGTTCTATAGATTTAGCAATTATATCAGGGAACTGTTTTAATTGTTCTAAGGTATCTTTATCAACTTCTGATAAATCACCAGCTTCAGGAATTACTCCGTTGTAGTATTTGTTTGTTAATACTACCACACGATTGATGAAATTTCCAAAAATAGCAACTAACTCGTTATTGTTTTTTGCTTGAAAATCTTTCCAAGTAAAATCGTTGTCTTTATTTTCAGGAGCATTGGCTGTTAAGGTATAACGCAATACATCTTGCTGATTAGGAAACTCTTCTAAATATTCATGTAACCAAACCGCCCAGTTTTTAGAAGTCGATAGCTTATTTCCTTCTAAATTTAAGAACTCATTTGCAGGTACATTATCTGGTAGAATAAAGTCGCCATGTGCCTTTAGCATTGCAGGGAAAATGATACAGTGAAAAACAATATTATCTTTACCAATAAAGTGGACTAATTTAGTGTCGTCTTTTTTCCAATAATCTTCCCAGTTTTTACCTTCTCGTTCTGCCCATTCTTTAGTAGAAGAGATGTAACCAATAGGAGCGTCGAACCATACATATAATACTTTTCCATAAGCACCTTCCACAGGTACAGGAATACCCCAATCTAAATCACGGGTTACCGCACGCGGACGTAAACCGTCATCAATCCAAGATTTACATTGTCCTAATACATTTGGTTTCCAGTCATTTTTATGGCTTTCTAAAATCCATTCACGTAAAAAAGCTTCATGTTTATCTAATGGTAAAAACCAGTGTTTAGTTTCTTTTAAGGTAGGAACATTTCCAGTAATAGCTGATTTAGGATTAATTAAATCAGTAGCATTATGACTTGTACCACATTTTTCACATTGGTCTCCATAACTTTCTTCGTTTCCACATTTAGGGCATGTACCAATCACAAAACGATCTGCTAAAAACTGATTTGCTTCTTCGTCATATAGTTGTTGGGTAACTTCTTCAGTAAACTCACCATCGTTGTATAACTTCGTGAAGAAATCAGAAGCTGTTTTATGATGAATTTCAGCCGAGGTACGAGAATAGTTATCGAAAGAAATACCGAAATCTTCAAATGATTTTTTGATAATTCCATTATACTTATCAATAATATCTTGTGGAGAAACACCTTCTTTTTTAGCACGCATAGGTATCGCAACTCCGTGTTCATCAGAACCACAAATATATGCTACGTCTTTTCCTTTTTGACGCAGATAACGCGCATAAATATCTCCAGGAACATATACACCTGCTAAATGTCCAATATGGATTGGTCCATTTGTATAAGGTAATGCTGCTGTAATTGTATATCTTTTTGGTGTACTCATGTTTTTTCTACTAAAATTAAAGCGCAAAAGTACGAAAAAGCAATTTTTTATACTGTTATAAATTAGGTACATTTGATGGATTTTAAACCTTTAAGATCAAGAAAAGAGACTTGTTTATGGAAAAAAGAATTTTCATCTTATTTTTTTTACTGATAATTACATCAGTCTATGCGGAAAATGAAATTATGAAGTTAACCACACCACCATACTTGCAAAAAGGAGATACTATTGCAATTCTTGCTCCTGCTGGAATTTTAAAAAACCGTAAACCCACTATTGATAAAGCTAAAAAATTAGTAGAAAGTTGGGGGTTGAGAGTAGTATATGGTAAAAATATGTTTAATCAGAATGATCATTTTGCTGGTACTGATGAAGAGCGATGTCAAGATTTTCAAGATGCATTGGATAATCCTAGTATTAAGGCGATTTGGAGTGCACGTGGAGGATATGGTTCTGTGAGAATTTTGGATAAGTTAGATTTTACTGAGTTTAAAAAGCATCCTAAATGGGTTATTGGTTATTCTGATATTACAGCGTTTCATAATCATATTCATAATTTAGGAGTGGAAACCTTACATGCTATGATGGCTACAAGTATGGAAGAGAGTTCTGAAGATATAGTAGAAACCATTGCAACTTTTAAAAAAGCATTATTTGGAGAAAAATTACGTTATGAGATTCCTGCTTCAAAAAAGAATAGGATAGGAGAGGTTTCAGGAGAGTTAGTTGGAGGTAACATAGCTATTTTGGCTTCTATGTTAGGCTCAGACAGTCAACTTTCCACAGATGGAGAAATTTTGTTTATAGAAGAAATAGGTGAATATAAATATTCAATCGATAGAATGTTGCAAAGCTTAAAACGCGCTGGATATTTCACAAAAGTTAAAGCGATTGTTGTTGGTGATATGACTAAAATAAAGAGAAATACAACACCATGGGGAAGCTCGATAGAACAGTTAATTTTAGAGGTTGTTCCTAAAGATATTCCTGTGCTATTTAATTTTCCTGCAGGTCACGAACCAGATAATAGAGCATTGATAATGGGTAGAGAAGTTAAATTATCGATAAGTAAGGATAAGCAGTGTTTGTTAGAGTTTAATTAGTTGTTTTTTGTTTTACATGTGTTTATTCCTAATAACTTATATAAAGGACAAAAGTTTACCAAACTAGTAACTAAAAGTATAATTGCTAGTACAAGTAAGATATTACCAAAAATTCCTGTAATAAATTCAAAGTAAGACAGCGCAGCTATAATTAGAGCGATTAAAGTTCTAATAGCTTTATCGGTGTTTCCCATGTTTTTTTTCATGATAAAAAGATTTAAGGTTACTCAAATATAAGTTTTTAAATGGCACAACACAATGAACTTGGTAAGAAAGGAGAGCAATTAGCAATGGATTATCTTGTTAATAACGGATATACCATTGTTGAAAAAAACTACCGATTTCAAAAAGCTGAGGTTGATATTATTGCTCAAAAGGAAGAAACTTTAGCTGTTGTAGAAGTTAAAACAAGATCAACAGCTTACTTTGGAAACCCACAAGATTTTGTAAATTCGAAGAAAATAAAACTATTAGTAACTGCTATTGATGATTATGTTACAAAAAATGATTTAGATGTAGAGATTCGGTTTGATATTATTGCTGTTGTTAAACAACGAAGCGAGTTTGTAATAAAACATATTGAAGATGCATTTTTGTACTTTTAAAAAGAAAAACCCAACAAATTTGTTGGGCTTTTCTTTATATTGTTGTTAAAAGTAAATTATTTGTTGTCACCATTAAAATACTTTTCTACATCTTCTTCATGATCAGGCATTGCAATAATGTTCTTATCTTTATCTAATATAAAATAAGAAGGTGTACCAAGTAAGTTATACTTTTTAACTGTTTCGTTATCGAATTTATATTCAGGATGCGTTCCAATAGCATTATGCCATCCAGGTAAGTTTTTAACAAACTCATCCCATTCGTTTTCTTCATTTTCAATACCAAAAGAAACTACAGATACTTCTTTATGAGTCTGCATAAACTTATAAAGTTCAGGAATTTCTTTTACACAGTGTGGACAACCAGTACTCCAGAATACTAGTAAATACTTATTACCATCGTTTAATGTTGATAATTTATATTCTTGACCATCTTCTTCCCAAGAAAAATCAGGAGCTACTCTACCTACAGTTGCAAGTAATATATCCAGTTTTTCCTTCTTAAAATCGGCGTCTTGATCTTTTGCAGGAAGTTTGTCATAATATTCAGCAAACATCCAATCTACAGCAGGTCCGTTACGCTTATCAGTAAGTGCACTAATTAAATAATCAATTACTGCTTTTTCTAATTTGTCAGAAGAAATTTTCTTCATAACGTTAGTAATAGATTCCTTAATAAGCTTTTGTTGAACTTTTTTATCTTCAGAATAGTTTAAATAGAAAACATAATCGTTAATTCTATCAATTAAAAAAGAAGAGTTGTATAAATCATCGCTCTTAAAGTCAATGTACTCAAAAAAGTTTTCGCTAGTAGCAGATAAATAATCTTGTAAATTATTGTGAGGATTGTATGAATTATATCGGCGTGAAGCTTTTATAAAACTATTTACTAACATTCCTTGAGATTTATTTTCATAAGTCTCTTGCACGTCTTCAAGTTCTTTAAGCTCTTTTTTATAAGCTTTTTTCGCATCTCTTGATTCTGTTTCTATATAAGAAGCTTGTAAAGAATCTATCTTTTTTTGTACAGCGTTATATGCTTGTAAGTATTCACTATATAGTTTGTTTTCTCTAGAGCTGGTAAAAAGAACTGATTGATCAGGGTATCTTGGGTTGAAAACGAATTCAACATTTTCTTTATTGAAGAAAAAATCAACAAAGCCAGCACCAGTATTTCTATAAGTAGCTCTGTAGGCTCCAGAAGTTGCTGTGTTAGGTAGTTCAAAACTAAACTTTCCTAAAACTTGTTTTTCACCACTTATTGCAACGGTGTCAAACTTAATTGTAGTATTCGCAAGGAACTTTTGCTTTGCACCTTCAATTTTATATAAAATAACCCAGTCTCCTTTATCTGGAGGGGTCATAGTACCTTTAACAGTGTACTGAGCATTTACAAGTGATGTGGTGAATATTAATAGAGCCAGTAATTTTTTCATCATAATATTTTAAAGGGTTATTAATAAGGTTTTAAAACTAGTCATTTACGAACTTCTATCCAAGAAGTGTACCACTTTTATTTTTTCTTACGTATTTTACAAACGATTTTTTAATTATTTGAAAACATGAACTTTAAAGAACAAATATTTTGGGTAACTGGCGCTTCTTCAGGAATTGGTAAATCTCTAGCTGTTGCGTTATCTAATTATGGAGCAAAGTTAATTATATCTTCAAGAAATGAAAGCTTTTTAAGAGAAGTGAAAAAACTTTGTAAAGTTCCTGAAAAAGTTATGATTCTGCCTCTAGATTTAGAAGATTATGAAAACCTTACAAATAAGGTAGCCGAAGCTATTTCATTTTTTGGGAGAGTTGATGTTTTAGTAAATAACGGAGGGATAAGTCAACGATCGTTAGTAAAAGAGACTTCAATAAGAGTAGATAAACGTTTAATGGATATTAATTATTTAGGAACAGTGTCATTAACAAAAGCTTTACTACCTCATTTTATTGAAAAGAAATCAGGGCACTTTGTTGTAACTACAAGTATTGTTGGAAAAATAGGAACACCATTACGTTCTACTTATGCTGCTACCAAACATGCTTTGCATGGTTTTTTTGATAGTTTGAGAGCAGAGCATTACGAAGATAATATTGCTGTTACGTTAGTTTGCCCAGGGTTTGTAACTACGAATGTGTCAAAAAATGCACTAACAGGAAATGGTACTCCACAAAATACTATGGATACAGCCACAGCAAATGGAATACATCCAGATGGTTTGCCGAAACGATGTTAAAAGCTATAAAAAATAGAAAAGAAGAAGTTTATATTGCAGGAGCAAAGGAAAAACTAGGTGTATATACCAAGCGCTTTTTTCCTAAGTTGTTATCAAAAATGATTAGGAAGTTAAGTGTTACCTAATCAAAAAAGTTAATTACTTCAAAATAATTAATGATAGCTTCTTTTATTAAAACCGATTGTTCACCAGGTCTTAAGTTAGGTAATTCAGTTAGAGTTTTATAATGGGGCCATCCATCATTATCAAAAAAATCGAATTCATAGTATCCGTATGGTTCTAATAATTTACAAATAGCAATATGCATAAGGTTGACTTTTTCATCCTTTTTAAACTTACGATGTCCTTGCCCTAATTCTTGAACACCAATTAAGTAGATGATTCCGTCAATATTCAGTTCATCTCCATCTGCAAATTGTTGTGATAACTGAGTTATTACAAAATCCCATTTTTCTTTTAAATTGGTTTCTTTTGTCATTTGTGTTTTTTGAAAAAGCAAAGATACAAATGAGTTATGTATATTTGAGCATAGATTTTATAGTAGAACGCTTTTATATTTATGAATACTTTTGATATTATTATTGCTGCATTACTACTTTTTGGCTTTGTAAGAGGTTTAATGAAAGGGTTGTTTGTAGAGGTTGCTTCTTTAGTTGCTTTGGTTGCAGGAGTTTATGGAGCTATCCATTTTTCATACTTTATTGGAGATTGGTTAAAAGACAGTGTTACTTGGGATGAAAAGTATATTTCTTTAGCGGCTTTTGCAGGAACTTTTGTGGTAATAATTGTAGCGATAGCACTATTAGGAAAAATTTTAACCAAAATAGCTGATTTTGCTGCTTTAGGAATTTTGAACAAAATTTTAGGTGGTGTTTTCGGAGCTTTAAAAATCGGATTAATTTTAAGTGTAATTTTTATTTTCTTCGGAAAAATGAATGATACTATTCCATTTGTAAAGGAGGAAAGCCTAGAAGAGTCTATTTTATTTAAACCGGTAAAAAAGATTGCTCCAACAATTTTTCCTTCAATTATAAAAGACGAGGATGAGCAAGAGGATAATAATAGTGAAGAGGTAAATCTAACAATATAAAAAAAGCGGATAATTTTTTATCCGCTTTTTTTAGTCTAAATGATAAATTTCCATAATATCTTCTAAAATATGCTCAAAATCGATATTTAAATCGATGAGGTTACCTGTTTTAATATCAAAAACCCAACCATGTACTTTTAAACCTCTATCTCTGTAAGCTTTTTGTACAGCGGCAGTTTTAATGAGGTTAACACATTGCTCTTGCACGTTTAAATCTACCAAACGATCGTAGCGGGCATTTTCGTCTTTTATCTTATTTAATTCATCTTTGTGTAAGCGATATACATCTCTAATGTAACGTAACCATGGGTTTAATAGGCCTAAATCAGCAGATTGCATTGCGGCTTTAACTCCACCACAAGAATAGTGACCACAAACAACAATATGGTTTACTTTTAAATGTTCAACAGCATATTCAATTACTGAAGCGGAATTTAAATCAATTGCAGGTACCATATTAGCAATGTTTCTATGTACAAAAACTTCACCAGGACTTGAACCCATCAAATCTTCTGCGGAAACTCTACTATCAGAACAACCTATATATAACAAGTCAGGACTTTGTCCTTCATTTAATTTTTTAAAGTAATCTTTATTGGTAGAGAGTTTGTTTTTTACCCACTCTTTATTGTTTTCAAAAATTTTAGATAGATTCATTAGTATTAAAATTGTTTGTTAGAAGAATCTTTTACTCTTGCTTTTTTTGTTTAAGCAAGACAACTTCCGAAGTTAATAAAAAAAGAGAACCTAAAACTAAATTTAGATTCTCTTTATAATAATTATAGGTTATATTCTTTATTCATAAAAAGTAACAGAACCGTCTTTGATATCATACATAGCTCCAACAATCATAATTTCACCGTTTTTATGCATTTCTGCTAATACGTCGCTTTCATTTAAGATTCTATCAATAGTTAATTGTACGTTTTTTTCGGCAACATTATTTACAAATTCTAAATTAGAAGAGTTTCTCAAGCTTTCATCTTTAGGTTCTGTTACAGCTTCTACAGCTGGTTTAATTTTACCTAACATTTTAGTTAAGTTACCTAATTGAGCATTATCACAAGCTCCTTTAACTGCTCCACAACTAGTGTGTCCTAAGACAACAATTAATTTGGTGCCAGCTAATTTACAAGCAAACTCCATGCTACCTAAAATGTCTTCGTTTACAAAGTTACCAGCAATTCTTGCACTAAAAATATCCCCTAAACCTTGGTCGAAAACTAATTCAGCAGAAACTCTTGAATCGATACAGCTTAAAATTGTAGCAAAAGGGAATTGTCCTTCTCTCGTATCGTTAACTTGTTCTAATAAATTACGATTAGCTTTTAAGTTGTTTTGAAATCTTTGGTTTCCTTCTTTTAAGTATTGTAATGACTTTTCAGGAGTCATTGTAGCTTGAGTTTCTTTAGTGTGCGCTTTCATTGTATATATTTTTATAAGTTATGTTATATCGTTTTTATTATTACAAACAATACAAGTTTAAGAATATTGTTTGTAAAGTATTTTAAGGTTTTACGCTGCTTTAGGTCTAAGTTTAAAGAATTTAATAAAGCTTTCAGGGTTTTCTACAACACCGCGTTCTGAAATAAGTTTAATATTGATGTTTTTTTCTTTTGCTTTGAATGCAAAATCCTCTAAAATTTCAATAATATCATTATCTAAGTATCTAGTTTTTCTTACATCTAATTCTAAATGAGTGTCTTCAGGTAAACTATCTAACTCTTTTAAAATAGCCCCTTTATTAAAGAAAGTTACTTCTTCAGCAAGTGTCATTTTTATTTTATGTACACCATTACTTTTATCTTCAATATGTAAGAAGTGAGAGTTTTGGTAGCTTTTTATTAAGATAACAAAAACTCCTACTGCTAATCCTAAAGAAATTCCTGTAAGTAAATCGGTGAAAACAATACCTAAAACAGTTACAATAAAAGGAACAAATTGTTTCCATCCTAAAGAAAACATTTGTTTAAATAAGCTAGGTTTTGCTAACTTGTAGCCAACAACTAATAGTATTGCTGCTAAAACAGATAAAGGTATTTTATTTAATAAGGTAGGAATTAAAATAACTGATAGTAGTAATAATACCCCGTGAATAATTGCTGACATTTTAGATTTACCTCCTGATTGAATATTGGCAGAACTTCTAACAATTACTTGAGTAATAGGTAAACCTCCGATTAAACCAGATAAGATATTTCCTGTTCCTTGTGCTAATAATTCTCTATTTGTTGGAGTTACATTTTTATCTGGATCTAATTTATCTGTAGCTTCAACACAAAGTAAAGTTTCTAAACTAGCTACTAATGCAATTGTAAACGCAGTTACCCAAACTTCATAGTTTGTAATAGCGCTAAAGTCAGGGAATGTAAATTGTGTTAAGAAAGAATCGAAACTTTCAGGAATTGGTACACTTACCAAATGAGAAGCTTGTATTGCTAATGTTTCATTTCCTTGTGTTACTGTAAAAAATATAATTCCTGTTACTACAGCTACTAAAGGTCCTTGAATTAATTGGAATATTTTTCCTTTTTTACTTAAAACTTTATCCCAAAGAATTAAAATAGCTAACCCAATAAAACCAATAACCATTGATCCTATGGTAATATTATCAGTTATACTTAAAATAGCTGAAAAAGTGTTTTCACCTGAAGGTTCTATAAAGCTATCTGCTCCTTCTGGTTCAGCATCATATCCGAAGAAATGAGGAATTTGCTTTAAAATTATAATAATACCAATACCGGTAAGCATTCCTTTAATTACTGATGAAGGAAAGTAGTAACCAATAACTCCAGCTTTAAGAACACCAAAAAGTATTTGAATAATACCTCCTAATACAACAGCTACTAAGAAGTTTTCATAACCACCTAAGGCACCAATAGCAGTTAATACAATGGCAGCTAAACCAGCTGCAGGGCCACTAACTCCAATTTTAGAACCACTTAAGGCTCCGACAACAGTACCCCCTATAATTCCAGCAATTACACCTGAAAAAAGAGGAGCTCCACTAGCTAAAGCAATACCTAAACATAAAGGTAAGGCAACAAAGAATACAACAATACTTGCGGGTAAGTCGCTTTTAATAGTTTTAAACATAATATATGCGTTTGTTTAGACTCCAAATAAAAATTTAGAGCGTATTTAATTTAAATGATTGATTTTAATAAGAGAAACTCAAAATGTCTCAATGAAGCAATAGTGTTATTGCTGCGTATTGAAATATTTTTCCAGGTTTTCTATTTGAGACCTCTTATAGGAGGTACTTACTTAAATATTATTAAGCAGTAAAAAACTCAGGAGGTGGGGTAAGAATTTTTGGGTATTGTGAAACGTAGTTTTTAGATAGAAAACTAACGTTTTTCTTTTTTTGGATTTTCTTATATAAAAAAGAAGTATAATCTTCATTAGGGTGAGCTTTTAGTTCAGCTACCTTAACATGTTTAGTGTTTTCTTCTTCTTCACTAAGGTTTAAGAAAATAGTAATATCTTGATCTTTATCAACCAACGTAATTATCGAAGGCGTAACAATAATGCCCGCAAACAGTACGAAAAAAAAGATGGCAATTTTAGATTTCAATATTTTTTTATTTATTTAGAGGCAAAAGTAGTTAATTTTTTAACGCTAAAATGTTATAGTTCTTTTAAAATTTTGGATTTAACCCATCCGACTTTACCATCAGCAAGTTTTATTTTTTTCCAATTATCTACCGAATCTAGCACATTAACTTTGGTTCCTTCGTGTAATGTGAAAATCTCATTTGAGCTATCTGTAGGTTCATTATTAACAGAAACTTCTTCAATGTAAATAATAGCTTCAGTAGTGTTTTTAGCTTGATTGTATTGTGTATATGTAATAACTAAAGAGATACTTAAAAGTAAAAATGATAAAATACTAGTTGTAAAGTAAGTTCTTTTTTTACTTGGTGTATAGGCAAAGTAAAAGAGTAAAAATAAAATAGAGGCAATAAAAGAAAGTACAATGGTAATTACAGCCCAAGTGTTATAGGTAAACTTTTGTAAGTAGTTTTTGTTGAATTTTTGAAAAACTGATTTTGGTAATGCCTCAATTCTATCAAGAGTTAAGCGTCTTGCTATAATTAAGTTGTTTTTTGCATCTTCATTTAAAGGGTTTAACTGTAATGCTTTCTCATAATTATAAATTGCAGGAGCTATTTTATTAAGCTTGTAGTAACAATTACCCAAGTTGTAATATACTTCGGAGGATGCTAGATTTTCATCTTCTATTTGCTCGTATAGTTTAATAGCTTCTTCATAATTACCTTCTTTGTATAAAGAATTAGCGTTTGAAAATAAATCGTTGGCATTTTGTGCTAACGTAATTGTTGACACAAATAAGAATAAATGTATAATTAGCTTTCTCATTATAACTGTCTATCTAATTGCGTTATTACTTGTTTTGCTTTTTCATATTCCTCTTTCATTTGCACATTAGTAATTGGAGTATATCTAGCAAAATCACAATCGTTAAATACTTCAATAAAATTATTAATGGTTTCTTTATTAACGTTTTTGTTAGCTAATAAATCAGTAATTTTTTCACGACTTATGTCAGATGTTTCCACACCTAGTTTTGCTTTTAAGTAATTATGTAAGGCTCTTTCTAAAGCTTCATAAAAAGCTTCTTTATTACCTAATTGCTTTTGTGCTTCTGATAAGTATTTCTTAGCAAGCTTGTCTGCTTTTCGTAGTTTGTTTCCTAGCACATCGCTATCACGTTCTTCTTTCTTCTTCTGAATAACGATTCCAACGGGAATTGCTAAAATAGGAAGTAGCAAAAGAATATAAAATAGGGTCGATTTAAAGAAATCATCTGTTTTTACAGGTTGTAAATTAGTATTTGTTTGAATATATCTAAAGTCACTACCTGTAACTTTTATATCTTGCTTGACTACTGTATTAGCATCAGAGTTTGTTGGAACTTCTTTTCCTTCTAAAACATCAACGTATAAATCATCTGTAGTGATGGTTTGGTATACTTTTTCTTTAGGGTTAAAGTAAGAAAAGCTAATTTTTGGAATTCTATATTTTCCTTTAAATTCAGGAACAACAGTATAGTTATCAGTAACGGAACCAGATAATCCAGTTCCAGTAATACGAACGTTTTCTTTTCTTTCTGGTTGATAAACTTCTAGTTCTTTAGGAGTTTCAATTTTTGGAAGTTCAAAAAGTTTTAAATTTCCTTTACCATTAACCGAAACTTTAATTTGTGACGATTCATTTGCTTTTAAGGTATTTTTACTTAAAGAAACATCAAAAGAAAATTCACCAACAGCTCCTGTGAAGTCTTCTGGTTTGTTCTTGAGAGGTAAAGCCTGAGCGTTAACAATCTTCTTAGCAGAAGAAAACTCTTTACGAACTTGACGTGTAATTACATTTCCGAAAAAGTCAGCTCTTCCGGTAGGAACTGCCACAATTATATCCATTTTCATAGGATCTATTGTCAGTTTACCAGAGGTTGTTGGGATTAACAAGGCTTTGTGTAAAACAGCGTAACGATAATTTTCCCCATTATAGGTGCCTGTTTTAACTGGTATTCCGTTACGTTTAATTTCTTGATTCCAGAAACCGTTATACTGTGGGGCTTCGGTTATTGCATTGTCGTAAATACCAACATTATCGCTAAAATATAATCGATATTCTACATAAATTCCCTCACCAACATAAGGTTTAGATTTAGAAATTTCAGCAACTAAATGAATATTTTGCTCAGCAATATAACTAGGATCATTTGGGTTTTTGGGAATGTCAACAGCATCTAAAACAATAATTTTTACGGGATTTGATTTTATTGTTTTTCCATCAATTTCAATACTGGCTGAAGGGATGTTAAATTCTCCTTTTCTTTTAGGTTGCAGTATGAAAGTATATGATTGATTAAAAGAGACTTTACCGTTAATCCAGGATTGACTTACTGATTGACTAGGACCACCAACTATTTTAAAATTTGTGAAGTTAGGAGCTTCAAAATTATCTGCTCCTTGTTTGTTGATTGAAAACTCAACACGTAACCGTTGGTTTACACCCAATTTGTTTTTACTAACGGTAGCCGTTAATGCAGCGTCTTGCGCATTAATGGTTAATGTTATAAAACTAACTAATAACGATATGTATATTTTCAACTTCATGTTATTTTTCAAAAATGTCTAAAAATAAATAAGATTTTAAAAACTGTAAAATTACCAGTCTTTTTCTTGTTTTACTTTTCTTCCTTTTGATTTTTTCGCATTCATTTTTTTCTGCGTCTTGTTTTCCTCATTATTTAAACTCTCTAAAAGTTGTTTCATTTGTTCAGGAGTCATTTTACCTTGTTGAGGTTTAGGCTTTTGATTTTGTTTGTCTTTTTGGTCTTGATTAGGTTTTTGTTGATTTTTTTGATCGTCATTTTTCTGATCTTGTTTATCATCTTTTTTATCCTTATCGTCGCCTTTCTGATCTTTATTTTTGTCGTTCTTTTTGTCTTTGTCGTTTTGTTTTTGTTGATCTTTATTTTTGTCGTTCTTTTTGTCTTTGTTTTTATCCTTGTTGTCCTTCTGGTTTTGTTGTTGCTTTTTAACTTCTTTTTGAGCAACAGCTAAATTATAACGTGTTTCATCGTCATTCGGATTTCTACGTAAGGAATTTTTAAAGGCTTCAACAGCTTGTTCATATTGCTTTTGTTCCATCATAGCATTACCTATGTTGTGATAAGCTTCAGCCTGAGCCATTTTGTCTTTTGAAGTCTCAGTAGTTACTTTAAACTGTTCTACAGCTTCTTTGTATTTCTTTTCTTGGTATAAAGTATTACCAAAATTATAACTTGCTTTTTCATACTTGCTGTTCTTACCTAAAGCTTTTCGGTAGGCAATAGCAGCATCACTAAACTTTTGTTTATTGTATAGTTTGTTTCCTTCTCGTAACAAAGCACGTGCTTCACGCTGTAGTTTAAGTGTGTCTTGTTGCGCATTTGCCATTGCAGAAACTGCAAAAACTAGAATGAATATTAAATTTTGTAAACTTTTCATACTACACTTTAAGATTCTTCGTTAAACAAATCTACTTTCTTCAACCATTTGGTTTTCTTATCGAACAAAAACATATCTAAAATTAAAAACAACAGTCCAATTCCTACAAACCATTGAAATTGGTCTTTATAATCAGAAAATTGTTTTGTCTCAAATTCATTTTTTTGTGCATTTCCAATAATCTTCTCAATGGCTTCTACTGGATTTTCAGTTTTATTACCATCAAAATATTGTCCGTCAGAAGCATCAGCAACTCCTTGTAAAACATCAGGCTTTCTTTGGGTAATTACTGTTTCTCCCATTCTGTCTTTTTTATAACCAATAAGCGCGCCATTTAATTTAATAGGAATTGGGCCTCCTTTTTCAGTTCCTACACCTACCGTGTAAACTTTTACTCCTTCGTTGGCGATATTTTGAGCCACTTGTTTTGTCTCTTCTTGGTGATCTTCACCATCTGAAATAATTATTAAAAAACGATTAGTTTGCTCATCGTTATCGTAATAAGTGTTTGCTAGATTTAAAGCTTCATTAATGGCTGTTCCTTGACTTGAAACCATATCTGGATTAGCGTTTTGCAAAAACATTTTTGCTGCAGCATGGTCAGTGGTAATAGGTAGTAAAGGGTAAGCATTACCTGCATAGATAATAATACCAACTCTATCACTTCCTAACTTATCAATAGTTTTAGATATAATTTGTTTTGCTTTTTCTAATCTGTTAGGAGCAATATCTTCAGCTAACATACTTTTAGAAACATCTAATGCAAACACTACATCAACACCTTCTCTTTTAACGGTTTTTAGTTTTGTTCCCATTTTTGGGTTAACTAATGAGAGAATTAAAAACGATAATCCTACTAAAAAGAAAACAAGTTTTAATACTGATTTAAAGGTTGATGTGTTTGGTGCTATTTTAGATAAAAGAGCTGGATTAGCAAATTTTTTTTGAGTTCGTTTTTTCCACCATAAAACTAATAGGAAAACCACAATTATTACAGGAATAATTGCAAAAAGATAAAAATATATTGGTTCTTCTAATTTGTACATCTTGCTTAAATAAAACTTTTAAATACTGTATTTTTTAGGGTGAATTCTAAGAGTAAAAATATTCCTGCTAGAAGAACTAAAAAGCGATATTTTTCAGAGTAATTATAATATTTAAACTCTTCGATTTTAGTTTTTTCTAACTTGTCAATCTCGTCATAAATTTCTTTCAACTTAGTGTTGTTAGTTGCTCTAAAATATTTACCACCAGTTTCGTTAGCAATATGTTTTAGTAAATCTTCGTCAATTTCTACTTGTTGGTTTTTAAATGAAATTTTCCCTGTTCTTGGGTCTTTAGCCCAAGGAAAAGGAGCCATTCCGTTAGTTCCAATACCAATAGTATAAACCTTAATACCGTTTCCCTTTGCTAAATCAGTAGCAGTTTTAGGATCAACAAAACCAGCATTATTTACACCGTCTGTCAATAAGATAATAACTTTACTTTTGGCTTTACTATCCTTTAGTCTGTTAACCGCAGAACCTAAGCCCATACCTATAGCTGTTCCTCCTTCTAGTTGTCCCCATTTAATTTCTGAAATGGTTCTTTTTACAATAGATTTATCACTAGTTATCGGAGTTTGTGTAAAACTTTCTCCTGCATAAACTACAATACCAATACGATCATTTGGACGTCGGTTTATAAAGTCAGTTGCAACTCTTTTTAAAGCTTCCAGACGGTTTGGTTTAAGGTCTTTTGCTAACATACTGGCTGAAACATCAACAGCCATTACAATATCTATTCCTCGATTCGTCTTAGTTTTTTTACTAACAGCTACATTTCTAGGGCGTGCCAAAGCAACTATTAAACAGGTTAATGCTAATAACCTTAAGAATTGTAGTAAAGGTTTTAGTTTAGGTAAAATTGAACCCTGTACTTTAAAACCTTTAGTACTTGGCATTCTAAGCTGAGCACTATCTTTTTTTTGGGTGTAAAAACTCCAAAAAGCTAATAAAGGAATTAATACTAGCAACCATAAAAACTCAGGACTATGAAACTCGAAATTATTCCACTTCATCATCTTCTTCTTGTTTTTTAGGTTTTAAATTGTCTATTATAAGCTTTGCATCTTTTCGATCTTCCTCTATTTCGTACGATAAAGGCTTAGACTTTGCAAATTTTACTAAGTCAGACTCTTGTAACAGTCCCTTTAATTTGTCAATAATTTCCCTAGAGGTTTCTATTGATTTTGTGTCATTGAAGTCTTTTAAAACGTCAATTAATTCATCAGTAGTACTTTCTAAGGCAGGTACATGTAACTCTCTTTCAATATAACCTCTTATAATGTCTGTTAGTTCACTATAATATTTTTTAACCTGATTATTTTGCCACAATAGTTTTTTGTCAAGTTCCTCCAGTTTTTGTATTGCTTCTTCATAAGGAGGCAATAAAGGGATAATAACCTTTTCTTCTTGTTCTTTTTTCTTTTTGAAAACAAAGAAGTAGAGTAGTAGAGCTATAATAATAAAGGCTATTACAACCCACCAGATGTATTGTTTGAAATCGTCAAACTGATATGGTTCTCCCTTAATTCCTTTAATAGGGAATTTTTTAATTTTAGTAGTGTCAATAGGAACAGTAGCTACGTTAACTAGTAAACTATCGGTTAAATAAGCTTGGTTTCTAATAAATATTTGTTGTTGCGGAATGTAAAAAGCACCGCTATCAAAGCCTGTTAAAATATATTTTCGGATGAGTTTGTTTTCAATAGTGTCGATTTTGAGTGTATCGATAACCTCTAATCCTTTTAGGTTTTCTAGCTTAGGAATGATAACATTTTCAGTTTCATTAACAGATATTTTATATTGAAACTGTTCACCAATTCTGATGTTTGTTGTGTCAATTTCTGCTTTTACCTGAGGTTGTTGTGCAAAGGCAAAAGAAGTTAAAAACAAGCATATGTAAAGTAGTTTGTGTTTCATTGTTTGTTCTTATCCTTTTCGTTTAAAATAACCTAACAATTTTCGTACGTAACTTTCATCAACTCTAGTATTGATAGTTCCTGCACCACTTTTGGTAAAAGTGGATTCAAAGTAATTTGTTAAACGTAAAGCGTTAGCTTTGTAGTGAGTTCTAACTGATTTTGAACTCGTATTAACCAATTGAGTTTTTCCTGTTTCAGCATCCATCATAGGAACCATTCCTAAATTAGGGATTTCCTCATCATGTTTGTCATATACACGTATACCAGTTACATCATGTTTATTACCAACAATTTTCAACGTACGTTCGTAATCATCGTCCATAAAATCAGAAAGCATGAAAACAATCGCTTTCTTTTTCATGATGTTGGATAAAAATTTGAGAGCTTCACTAATGTTAGTTTGTCTACTTTTTGGTTGAAACTCGATAAGCTCACGAATAATTCGTAATACGTGACTTTTCCCTTTTTTAGGTGGAATATACAGTTCAACTTGATCAGAAAACAGAATTAACCCGACTTTATCGTTATTTTGAATAGCAGAAAAGGCTAATGTAGCTGCAATTTCTGTTACGGTATCTTTTTTAAATTGTTCAGAAGTACCAAAAAACTCAGAACCAGAAATGTCTACTACCAACATCATGGTAAGTTCGCGTTCTTCTTCAAAAACTTTTACATAAGGTTCGTTGTAGCGAGCGGTAACATTCCAATCAATAGCTCTGATATCGTCTCCATATTGATATTGACGTACTTCAGAAAAAGTCATACCTCTACCTTTAAAGGTTGAGTGATATTCACCTCCAAAAATATGATTAGACAGCCTACGTGTCTTTATTTCTATTTTTCGAACTTTTTTTAGTAACTCTTTTGTATCCATGTTTTCAATTGTCAGTTAACAGTTATCAATAATCAGTAAAGTGTTTTTGGCTGATAATTGCTCATTGATAATTGATTAAGGTACTTGTACTTCGTTAATAATAGAATTGATAATATCTATAGATGTAATGTTCTCAGCTTCTGCTTCATATGTAATACCAATTCTGTGGCGTAAAACATCATTTACTATTGCTCTAACATCTTCAGGGATCACGTATCCTCTTCGTTTGATGAAAGCATAACACTTTGCAGCTTTTGCTAAAGCGATACTACCACGAGGAGAAGATCCAAAACTGATAAGAGGCTTTAATTTCTCTAAATTATATTTTTCTGGATAACGAGTTGCGAAAACAATATCTAAGATATATTTTTCGATTTTTTCATCCATATAAACCTCATTAACTACGTTACGAGCTTTTATAACCTGGTCTATAGAAATTACAGGGTTTATTTTTTGAAAACTTCCGTTTAAGTTTTGGCGCATAATAAGTTGCTCGTCTTGTAATTTTGGATAGTCAATTACAGTTTTTAGCATAAAACGGTCTACCTGTGCTTCAGGAAGAGGATAAGTTCCTTCTTGTTCTACTGGGTTTTGAGTGGCCATTACCAAGAATGGTTCATCCAATTTAAAAGTTTCATCTCCAATGGTGATTTGACGTTCTTGCATTGCTTCTAATAAAGCAGACTGTACTTTAGCAGGAGCACGGTTAATCTCATCAGCTAATACAAAGTTGGCAAAAATAGGTCCCTTTTTAATAGAGAAATCATTTTCTTTTACATTGTATATCATAGTACCTACCACATCAGCAGGTAATAAATCTGGAGTAAACTGAATACGACTAAAGCTTCCGTCAACTGCTTTTGAAAGTGTGTTAATGGCTAAGGTTTTTGCCAGTCCAGGAACACCTTCTAATAAGATATGTCCATTTCCTAAAAGTCCAATTAGTAATCGCTCAATCATGTGTTTTTGACCCACAATTACTTTGTTCATTTCTGTAGTTAACAAATCTACAAAAGCACTTTCTCTTTCTATCTTTTCATTGATGGCTCTTACATCTATATCCATAGTAATTGAAATAAATTAGAATTTTTATGAAACAAAGCTACAATAATAAGAAAATAACAGCTGTTAAAGTATGGTTAAAGCTAAAAACATTCTAGGTCCTTGTTGTTTTTTTAAATCAACATATATTTTTTTATGTTTTTGTTTATTTTTTATGTTTAAATTTGTTATTCTTGTTGTAAATTAACACATTTTAACGTTTTAATTTTAACTAAACTTAATTACTTATGGATAAAAAAAATAAAGTAATTGTCTTCATTTTATTGATGTCTTTTGCGTCAGTGATTGGTCAGACAATAAAAGGTAAAGTAACAGATGAAAGTGGAGCGCCTCTTCCATTTGTAAATGTATTGGAGAAAGAAACTGTAAATGGAGTAAGTACAGATGATAAAGGAGAGTTTACTCTTAATGTAAAAAAGATACCAGTTACGTTGGTGTTTTCTTCGGTAGGATTCTCTACTTTAGAAAAAACAGTATACAAGGCTTCCTATGTTACAGTTGTTTTAAGAGATGATAATGTTTTGGATGAGGTTGTTTTAACAGGTAACCGTTCCAAACCGAGAACAATTTTAGACTCTGCTGTTCCTATTGATAATGTAAGTGTTAGGGAACTACAAGCAACAGGCCAAACAAATATTGATCAAATGTTGACTTATACAGTTCCTTCATACAATTCAAGTAATCAAACAATATCTGATGCAACAGCTCATTTTGATCCTGCTGATTTACGTGGATTAGGGCCTAGTAGAACATTGGTTTTGGTAAATGGAAAGCGAAAAAATCAGAGTGCTTTAGTGTATGTAAATGATACACCAGGAAAAGGTGAAGTAGGTGTGGATATGAAAAGTATTCCAACTGCAGCTATTGAAAGAGTGGAGATTTTGCGTGATGGAGCTTCTGCTCAATATGGTTCAGATGCAGTAGCTGGTGTTGTTAATATAATATTGAAGAAGAATATTGACTTCACTCAGGTAAATGTAAACTCAGGGGTAACCAAAGAAGGAGATGGTTTTAATATTGATGGTGATGTTAACCATACGTTTACTTTTGGTGAAGGAGGGTTTGTTAATACTACCTTAGGGCTGAGCTATCAAGAAAAAACAAACAGAGCAGGTAGGCCAGGTACTGATGTTTTGTTTGGAGAGACATGGGCAGGAATTTTTAAAGATGAGTTTGATGATGGAAACATAACGCAAGCTGAACTTGATGCTGGTTTGGTATTTGCAGAAAGTCTTTCAAATGGATCTTATCCTTGGATTCAAGAAAATCCAGATTTAGGAATGACAGTTGGACAACCAGAAATGAAAAAAGGTGATTTATTTGTAAATGCAGAGTACCCTTTAAATGATAATACAAAACTATACGCCTTTGGAGGGTTTAATATGAGACAAGGAAAAAGTTTTGCTTTGTATAGAACACCATACTGGCCAGGGCTATCATTTGACGGAAGTAATAACCCATTATATAGCGGAGGTGAATATCAGGGGTTTCAACCAACCTTTGAGACCGATATTCAAGATATTTTGTTTACTGCAGGAGGTAAGTTTAAGTTGGGTGAGTTTGATGCAGATTTAAGTGGTAGTTTTGGGCGTAATTCTGTAGATTATACCATAGGAAATACAATCAACGGGAGTCTAGGATCTAATAGTCCAACGTCTTTTGATGCTGGGGCATATGCTTTTAGTAATATTATCGGGAACTTTGATGTAAGTCGTTCTTTTGGAGATGTAAGTATAGGTTTAGGTGTAGAAGGTCGTCAGGAACGATTTGAAGTAACAGCAGGAGAAGAAGCGTCTTATATTGATGGAGGAGCACAATCATTTCCAGGTTTACAACCAAGTAACGCTTTAAATGAAACAAGAACAAATATTGGAGGTTATGGAACTTTAGATTGGGATGTTTCAGAAGATTTCTTAATAGGGGGAGCGTTACGCTATGAGAATTATTCTGACTTTGGAGATAATTTTTCATGGAAAGTGAGTTCTAGGTACAAAGTTGGGGAAGCAGGTGTGTTAAGAGCGTCATATAGTACTGGGTTTAGAGCGCCTTCATTACATCAAGTGTATTTAAGTAATGTACAAACTTTGGTTTCTGGAGGTACAATCTCTAATCAAGGAACATTCAACAACGTGAGTCCTGTGATTAAAGATTTAGGAGTAGCTTCATTGTTTGCAGAAACATCAAAAAATATTTCAGCAGGATTAACTGTTAAGGCTTCTAATGATTTTACTATTTCATTAGACTATTATAATGTTAAAGTAGAAGATAGAGTTGTATTTTCTGGGGAAATTGGAGGAACTGATGATAATGGTAATCCAAATGCTATTGTTCAACAAATTTTAGATGATAACAGTGTTACAAGTATTAAGTTTTTTATTAATGCGGCTGATACAAAAACAGAAGGATTTGATTACACAATGCGTTACAAAAATATAGATTTTGCAGTAGGAAAACTTGGTTTGAATTTAGCGTTAAATATTAACAGAACAAAGTTAGAAGGAGAAGTAAAAACCCCTACTAAATTGGCAAATTATAAGAATGCCATATTTAATAGAAAAGAACAGTCGAGAATTATTAGTGCAAGACCAAATACCAAACTTTTGTTTGGTGCAGATTACAAGTATAAAAAGTTTACCGCTTTTTTAAATAACACCTATTTTGGAGAAGTAACTTGGCAACATGCAACAGATCCGAATAAAGATCAAACATTTAGTGGGAAAGTAATAACTGATGTGTCTTTTGGTTATGAATTTTCAGATATGATTTCGTTTAATGCTCAGGTAAATAATTTATTTGATGTGTATCCAGATGAAATTGATACTAAAGGAGATTTTGTGACTGATTTAGGAGGGCGTTTTAAGTATCCATGGGAGGTAAATCAATTTGGATTCAATGGTATGACTTTTAAAGCAGGATTAACTTTTAAGTTCTAAGCTTAATTGTTAGATAAAAAAAGCACCTTTTTAAGGTGCTTTTTTTTTATGGCCTATTTCTTCATTGGTATAAGGTTTTTAAATAAAAACTCAATAAGTAAAACAACAATCCAATCATTAAAAATTATGCATAGATTCATGTACAATTGCAATGAGTTTATTGAGTCTTCATAGTAGAGTGTTATGAAATATTGAAAGAATATGTTTAAAATAGTTATAAGTAAATAAATGTGTTTGGAAGAGTAGAGTATAAGGAAATTTAATTTTCTATTGGAGTGCATAGATTGTTTTACTGGTTTTGATAAATAGTAATTTTTGTGTTAATGTGTTGGGAGTGATTTAATTACGGATATATTTGTTATGGAGTTTAAATATTAGTATGTTTATAATAAATTAACTTTTTTAACAAAAAAAAATAAAATAGCAATATGATTATGAAACAAAAAATGAAATTATTTGTTTGTGTTTTGTTGATGTCGTTTACATCAATGATTGGTCAGACGATAAAAGGAAAAATTACAGATACGAATGGAGCACCTTTGCCTTTTGTAAATGTAATAGAGAAAGGAACCACTAATGGTGTAACAACTGATGATAATGGAGAATATTTTTTAAAAGTAAGTCAGTTGCCTGTTACGGTTATAGTCTCTTCAGTAGGATTTAGAACGAAAGAAGTAAAAGTTACTGATAGCTCTTTTATTACAATTGTAATAGATGAATCGAGTGAGGCCTTAGAAGAGGTGGTAATTGTAGGTTCTCGTAATAAAGGTAGAGTTGCAATAGATTCTCCTGTAGCTATTGATGTGTTAGATGTTTCAAAGCTTACTCAATCAGCACCTCAAGTTACAGTGACAGAAATTCTAAATTATGCAGCACCGTCTTTTAATTCCAATCCTCAATCAATTTCAGATGGTACGGATCATATTGCGCCAGCAGCATTAAGAGGATTAGGTCCAGATCAGGTATTAGTGTTGATTAATGGGAAAAGACGTCACAAAACTGCTTTGGTAAACGTAAATGGTACTTTTGGTAGAGGTTCAGTGGGTACAGATATGACAACAATTCCATCAATTGCTATTGAAAGAATTGAAATTCTTAGAGATGGTGCAGCGGCTCAATATGGTTCTGATGCTATTGCAGGAATAATAAATATCGTCTTAAAGAAATCTACGAATAAGTTAGAAGTTAACTTAACAACAGGTGCAAATTTTACAAGTAAAAGTAGCCCTGAGAGAGATATAGACGGAGAAAAATTAAACTTAGGGTTAAATTATGGACTGCCAATTGGTAAAGATGGTGGATTTATAAATTTTACTGGAAATTTTGATTTTAGAGGATGGACTAATAGAATGCAAGAATGGGAAGGTTCAATATTTAATGCTTACAACTCTATTGAAAGAGTTGCAGCAGCAGATGGGTATAATATTTCAAACCTATTAGATGATGATTTAGATGATATTTTTAATTATGCAGGTGATGCAGGAATTACATTGAATGGTACTGAAACAAAAGAAGAATTGCGAACAATCTTAGGAGCTGATGTTACTGAAGCAGAGTTGTTAGCTCGTGGCTTGAAAAGAAGTGATTTTAACATGAGAGTGGGGCAATCAAGGGTAAGAGGAGCGCAGTTTTTTGCAAACATGGAAATTCCGTTAGGAAATGAAACCTTTATTTATGGTAATGCTGGTTTAAGTTATAAGAATGGTAATGCAGCAGGTTTCTATAGATTACCAAATCAATCTAGGGCATATACTCCAGCGTATATGAACGGATTTTTACCAGAGATAAACTCTAATATTCAAGACAAATCGTATGCGGTTGGAATAAAAGGAAAGTTAGGTGATTGGAATGTAGATTTTTCAAATACATTTGGTAGAAATGAGTTCAATTATTTGATAAGTAACTCAAGTAATGCATCTTTAGGTAATTCAACGCCTTTTGAAGCGAATTCAGGTGGGTTTTACTCAAGTGAAAATACAACAAATATTGACCTTAGTAAGTTTTACGAAGATGTAATGTCTGGTTTAAATATCGCTTTTGGAGCTGAATACCGTTTGGAAAATTATGGTATTATTGCAGGAGAGGAAGCGTCGTATGCGAGATATAATACATTGGGTAATGTACATGATCCAACAGATCCTGATTCAATGGTTCCTGAAGATTTTTTTGGTGAACCAAGACCAGGAGGTATTCAAGTGTTTCCTGGGTTTAAACCAGAAAATGAAGTAAACTCATTCAGAAACTCTATAGCTGGTTACATAGATGTAGAAGCAGATTTCACAGAGTCTTTTTTATTAAGTGGAGCTGTACGTTATGAGAATTTCTCAGACTTTGGAGGTACTTTAAATGTAAAAGTAGCATCTAGGGTAAAAGCTTCTAAAAATTTTAATTTAAGAGCTAGTTTACAAACAGGGTTTAGAGCACCATCATTGCATCAAATATCTTACAGTTCAACCAGTACCTTGTTTGTAGATGGTATACCAAATGAAGTTGGGGTATTTTCAAATACTTCGAGAGTTGCAAGAATTTTAGGAATAGGTAAATTAAAAGAAGAAACTTCTTTTGGGTTTTCAGCAGGTTTTACAGCAAAAGTGCCAAGTGCAAACTTAAAGTTTACGGTTGATGGATATCTTATAAATATTGATGACAGAGTAATATTAACAGGGAGTTTTGGTCATAATGATGACGCTGAGTTGAAAAAGTTGTTCCAACAAGCAAATGCTACACAAGCAGCATTTTTTGCAAATGCTGTAGATACTCAAACAAAAGGAGTAGATATTGTTGTAGATCACAAAGCAGACCTTTCTGATAAGATGAGGTTAACTAACACTTTAGCGTTTACATTTTCGAAAACGAATGAAGAAGGTGTGAATATTCCAACTGCTATAAAAAATGCAGACTTGTCAGAAACTTATTTTGACCCAACAAGTAGAATTTATTTAGAGTCTTCGGTTCCTACAACAAAAGGGAATTTATCACACAATTTAAGTGTTAATGACAAATGGAGTATCTTTTTAAGAAATAGTTATTTTGGAGAAGTTGAAGAAGCAACTAATAATGATAGCCCAAATATAGATACAACATTTGGAGGAAAAGTAGTAACAGACCTTTCTTTTGGATATAACTTTAATAAGAACCTAAGTTTAACATTAGGAGCAAATAATTTATTTGATGTTTATCCAGATAAAAATGACCCTGCTTTTAGATCTAGTGGGCGTTTTATCTACTCTAGACGTTCTGTACAGTTCGGAACTAATGGTAGACATTTATTTGCTAGATTACGTTTTGTGTTAGATTAAGACTGAAATAACTCATAAAAAAAGCACCTCAAAAAGGTGCTTTTTTTTATTGTTTATATTCTTTTAAAAATAGTTTATCGTTTTCAAAAACCGCATAGGTATAATACTGAATCCAATCACCTGTATTAAGGTAAACACTGTTCTCTTTAAGTTGAATTTCTAAAGGGAGATGTCTGTGTCCAAAAACAAAATAATCGTAGTGTTTGGTTTCTAATTTACGTTTACAATATTGTACTAGCCATTCATTGTCTTCGCCTAAAAATTTAGCATCCTCATCACCAGAAATCAATTTGTTTTTAACCGACATGTATTGTCCTAATCTAACTCCTAAATCTGGATGTAGCCAACGAAACATCCATTGAAATAGCGGGAATGTAAACACTTTTTTCATACGTTTATACCCTTTGTCTCCAGGTCCTAATCCATCACCATGGCCTATTAAAAATAATTTATCGTTGATTTTAAATTCTTGAGGTGAATGAAATACAGGAATGTTTAATTCCTTTTCAAAATAATCATGCATCCATAAATCATGATTTCCAACAAAAAAGTAAATCGGGATACCACTATCTTTTATTTCAGCAAGTTTACCTAAAACACGAACAAAACCTTTAGGAACAACAGTTTTATACTCAAACCAAAAATCGAATAAATCACCTAGAATAAAAATTACTTCAGCATCTTTTTTAACATCGTTTAGCCATGTAACAAACTTTTGTTCACGAGGAAAACTAGCTTCAGAAGTTGGAGCTCCTAAATGTTGGTCAGAAGCAAAATAGACTTTTTTATTTTCAGAAGTATTGATTGAAATCAAATCGTAAATTTTGGTAAAAATAAGTATTTTACCTAGAGTTTACACAAACAAATTTTGGCTACATTTGTTTTAGTATTTACAAAAACTCTTGTTGATGAAACCATTTGATGATGCCTACTTTATGAGAAAAGCTTTACAGGAAGCTGAGTTAGCTTTTGATAAAGGAGAGGTTCCTGTTGGTGCAGTTATTGTTTTTAAAGATCAAATAATAGCAAGAGCACATAACTTAACAGAGTTGTTAAATGATGTTACCGCACATGCAGAAATGCAAGCGTTTACTGCAGCAGCAGATTTTTTAGGTGGAAAGTATTTAAAAGACTGTACTTTGTATGTTACGCTAGAGCCTTGTCAAATGTGTGCGGGAGCGAGTTACTGGACGCAAATAGGTAAGATAGTGTACGGAGCTAGTGAACCTAAACTTGGTTTTTCTGTTTTACAAACTAAAATACATCCAAAAACAAAAGTAATATCAGGAGTTTTGGAAGAAGAGTGTGGCTTTTTGTTGAAGAAATTCTTTATTGAAAAACGCAACTTAAATTGACGATAGTCATTCCGAACTTGTTTCGAGACCTTATAAAAAGAAATTAAAACAAAGTCTGTTGTTTGGCTCCACTTTCGTGTTCCAATAACCATTTTTTACGCCAAATACCTCCTGCATATCCAGTTAGAGAGCCATCAGAACCCACAACTCTATGACAAGGTATGATAATCCAAATAGGGTTTTTACCGTTAGCAGAAGCTACCGCACGAATTGCTTTTACATCTCCTAATTGTTTGGTTTGTTCTAAATAGGTTCTGGTGCTACCAAAAGGAATATGTAATAACTCATTCCAAACAGATTGTTGAAACGTTGTTCCTTGTGGGTTTAACTTTAGGTCAAATTCTTTTCTGGTACCAGTAAAATATTCATTTAGTTGAGTAACGCAATCTTGTAAACAAGTTGGAGTTTTATTTGAGGTAATGAGGCTAGTGGAAGTATCATCATCTAATACAGAAATTGATTGAATTCCGTTTTCATCGCCATCAATTTTGGCAATTCCAATAGGAGTTTTATAATATGTAGTTTGTAGGTTCAATTTAATCTAAGTGTTGATATTTTCTTTTTTGCCTGTCTGAACTTTTAAAATATAAATCGTTAATAAAAGGATATTTTTTTGAAATTTTTAAACGAATTGTTTTTTTGTTTTTACAATCCTCTAAATTACTACAATTAATACTGTCTTTATGAAGCCTTGTTCTAAAAAAATAATTCTGGTTATTAAGGCTATAGTTTATATATAGATCTAAAGAAGGGTAATGCCCTTCCAAAACTTTTGCTATTTTTCCATTAACATAAATACCATTTTGAATTAATTCTTTTGGGTTTAATGGTTTTTCAGTTAGTAATAATTTACTAACACTGTTTTTTTTTGAACTATAAAGGATAGGGTAAAACTTTAGTTTTTCGGGTAAGGTGTTATTGTTTTGGATTTGCTGTGAACCATTATGAATTTTACCATTAACTGAATATCTATATTCTACATATTTTCTTGTTCTAACAGAAGAAACGTTTTTTACCAAGGCTACGCTTTTAACACCTTCTTTGTCTAAATTTGTATATAAATAATCAATATCACTTCTTGAAAATTTATATATAATATAAAATGCAACGAAAAATAAAAATATTAAATCTTGACGGAATATTTTTTTAAACACCAAAAACGTCTTTAGAATTCTGTGTAGTAATTTCCGAAATTTCATCGAAAGTCAATCCATAAATATCTACCAACTTATCCACAACATTAGTTATGTAGCTACTTTCATTACGTTTACCTCGATATGGAGTAGGAGCTAGGTACGGGGAATCGGTTTCTAACACAATGTGTTTGATATCAATTTGATTTAAAAACTTGTCAATTTTTCCATTTTTAAATGTCGCTACACCACCAATTCCTAATTTCATGTTGTAGGAAATTGCTTTTTCAGCTTGTTCTAAAGTTCCTGTAAAACAGTGGAAAATTCCGTATAAATCGTCTCCTTTTTCTGTTTCTAAAACTTCAAAAATTTCATCAAAGGCATCACGACAATGAATTACAATAGGTAGTTTTTTCTCTTTTGCCCACTGAATTTGCGTACGGAAGGCTTCTTGTTGTTGTGGTAAAAAAGTTTTGTCCCAATATAAATCGATACCAATTTCACCAATCGCATAAAAATCACGTTTATCTAGCCATTCTTTTACATGTGCTAATTCTTCTTGGTAGTTCTCTTTTACCGAAGTAGGGTGTAAGCCCATCATTAAAAACACATCTTCTGGATAGTTTTTTTCTAAGTCGAACATACGTTCTGTATACGAACTATCAATTGCAGGAATAAAAAAACGAGAAACACCAGCTTTTTTAGCGCGTTGTATCATTTCGTTTCTGTCTTCGTCAAACTGACTTGAATATAAGTGGGTGTGTGTATCTGTAATCATTTATTGCCGTATCTTTACGAGACAAAAGTACAAGAAATGGCAAGTTTGAAAAAAGTATTACGAAAAAAGAAATACATTAAAATAAAACTCAAAAAAATGATCACAAATCATTTAGAGTTAGATGCGGAGATAAATGGTGTTAAAGGAAGGTTTATTTTAGATACAGGCGCTTCCAATTCGTGTGTTGGGTTAGATTTAATAGAGCGTTTTAAACTTGTTTCTGAAGAAAGTGAAGTGAAAGCTGCTGGAGCAGGAGCGACGGATATGGAAACACATAAGTCAGGAAACAATTCTCTTAAAATAGGGAAGTGGAAAGCGAATGATTGTGATTTAGTATTGTTTGATTTAACGCATGTAAATACGGCTTTAAAACAACATGATGCTGATGAGGTAGACGGAATTATAGGAGCAGATATTTTAGAGTTGGGGAAAGCCTTTATTGATTATAATAAGAGAGCATTGTATTTAAAGAAGCTTAAAAAGAAAAAAGTTAGAAAATTAAAAGTTCCATTTTAGAACATAAAAAATCCGTAAGACGCGTCTTACGGATTTTTTTATACTTAATAGTTTAAGTTAATTAACTTAAAACTTCTTTAATTCTCTTGATTGCCTCACGTAATTGTAATTCAGAAGCAGCATATGATAAACGAACACAGTTTGGTGCACCAAAAGCTTCACCAGTAACCGTAGCAACATTTGCTTTTTCTAACAATAACATAGAAAAATCATTTGCATCTTTAATTTCTTTTCCTTGGATTGTTTTTCCGAAGAAATCAGAAATATCAGGGAAAACATAAAAAGCCCCTTCTGGTACGTTTAATTTAAACCCATCAATTTCTCCTAACAACTGTAAAACTAAATCTCTACGTTTTTTAAACTCATCTACCATATATTGTACTTTTTCAGGAGATGCTTTTACAGCCGTAATTGCAGCGCGTTGAGCAATACAGTTAGTTCCTGAAGTAATTTGACCCTGCATTTTAGTACAAGCCTTAGCAATCCATTCAGGAGCTCCAATATAACCAATTCTCCATCCTGTCATGGCAAAAGCTTTAGCCAATCCGTTAACAGTTATGGTACGGTCGTACATGCTTTCAATAGCAGCAAAACTAAATGGTTTTGTTCCGTAGTTAATGTGCTCATATATTTCGTCAGATAAAATATAAATATCTGGATGCTTTTCTAATACTTTAGCTAATGCTCTGTATTCTTCCTCGCTATAAATTGTTCCACTTGGGTTATTTGGCGAGTTAAAGAAAATCATTTTTGTTTTTGGCGAAATAGCAGCTTCTAATTGTTCTGGAGTGATTTTGAAATCATTTTCAATAGAAGAAGGAATTTCGGTAAATTTAGCTTCACACAAAGTTGCAATTGCAGAATAGCTTACCCAATAAGGAGCTGGTAATAATACTTCATCACCAGGGTTTAATAATACCTGAGCTACGTTAGCAATAGATTGTTTTGCTCCTGTAGAAACAACTACTTGGTTTGGAGCATATGTTAAGTTATTATCACGCTTAAATTTCTCACAAATAGCTTCTTTTAACTCTACATATCCATCAACCGGAGTATATGAGTTGTAATCTTGATTAATAGCTTCAATAGCGGCATCTTTAATAAAATCAGGAGTATTAAAATCTGGTTCTCCTAAACTCAAGCTAATGATGTCTTTACCTTCAGCTTTTAATTCTCTTGCTTTAGCAGCCATTGCTAAAGTTTGCGATACTGGTAAACTTTGAATTCTGTTTGATAATGCGTTTGACATTGTGTTGTTATGTTGTATGTTGATTTATGCTAATTGCGGTTTTTTCCCTAATTCAGCTAAGTGTCTAAAGTGCTCAATAACTGCTCTACGTGTAGTATTGTATTCGTTGTAAGGAAGGTTAAATTCCATAGCAGTTTCTTTTACAATTTGAGCTAACTTATTATAATGAATATGAGAAATATTAGGGAAAATATGGTGTTCTACCTGATGGTTTAAACCACCTGTGTAAAAGTTGATAAACCAATTTCTTGGAGCAAAATTTGCTGTGGTGTATAATTGGTGAATAGCCCATGTGTTTTTCATATTACCATCTTCATCTGGTAATGGAGTTTCTGTTTTAGGAACAATATGTGCTAATTGGAAAACCACACTTAAAATGATTCCTGCAGTATAATGCATCACAAAAAATCCGATTAATACTTTCCACCAAGCAACATTCATTACTGCGATTGGTAATACTATCCAAAGAGAATAATAAATAACTTTAGAAACTACTAATTTAGTCCACTCTTTAGCTGGATTTGGAAACTCACCGTATGATAACTTACGCTTTAAATAGCTATGCATTTGTTTAAAATCGGTAGTAATTGCCCAGTTAATAGTTAACAATCCGTATAAAAAGATTGAGTAATATTTTTGGAATTTATGAATCCATAACCACTGTGTGTGTTTTGAAAAGCGGATAATTCTACCTGCATCCATATCTTCATCATGGTCTTGAATGTTTGTGTACGTATGGTGTAATACATTGTGTTGTACCTTCCAGTTGTATACATTACCAGCTAAAATATAAATACTGCTTCCAAAAAGCTTATTTACCCATTTTTTGCTTGAAAATGATTCGTGGTTGGCATCGTGCATAACATTCATTCCTACTCCGGCCATTCCAACACCCATTAAAATTGCAAGTGCTAACTTTATCCATTGCGACATGTCAACAGTTAAAATTAATATAAACGGAACGATAAACATAGCTAACATAATAATAGCTTTTGAATATAGTTTCCAGTTACCTGTACGCTTAATGTTGTTTTCTTTAAAGTAAGTGTTAACTCTTTTATTTAGAGTTCTAAAAAACTTAGCTTTGTCTATTCTTGAGAAGTTTACTGTCTTCATTTTTTGTTTGTTTGTACCGCAAAAATAAACGTTTTTGGTTCACGGTTATTGCTAAAGACTAACTTTTTAACTAGATTAATATCTTTTGCATAAAAATTAACAATACCAATTAGTTTTTTATTTTTGCAGTGGAAAAAATCACTTCATGGAACTTATAAAAAAATACTTTGACAATTTATCAGAAAAGCAGTTAGAACAATTCTCTAAGTTGCAAGAATTATACCAAGACTGGAACTTAAAAATTAATGTTGTTTCTCGTAAAGATATTGATGAGTTGTATTTACGCCACGTATTACATTCGTTAGGAATAGCAAAGGTGATGGAGTTTAAAGCAGGAGCCAAAGTAATGGATGTAGGTACTGGTGGAGGTTTTCCAGGAATTCCGTTAGCTATTTTGTTCCCAGAAACACAATTTCATTTGGTAGATTCTATTGGAAAAAAGATAAAAGTAGTGAATGAAGTTGCTGAAGGATTAGGTTTACAGAATGTGAAAACGACACATGGACGTGTTGAAGAAGTAGACGATACTTACGATTTTATTGTAAGTAGAGCAGTAGCACAAATGGAAACGTTTCACCGTTGGGTAAAAAATAAAGTGCACAAAAAACAAAATCATGCACTTAAAAATGGAATTTTATATTTAAAAGGTGGTGACCTTACAGAAGAACTTGCGAACTTCCCTAAAGCCACCATTTATAATTTGCCCGACTTTTTTGAAGAAGATTTCTTTGAAACCAAAAAAGTAGTGCATTTACCTATGAAATTTAAAGGTTAATTTTTTACAGTAGAAAACACATAGTGCATTTCAGCTGCAATTTGTAAACTACGTTCCAAGTATTTCTCTTTTTCAGAAGATGTACCGTCGTATAATTTAGGGTCTTCATAGGTAACAGGAATCCTCTTATCAGCACCAGCAATAAAAGGACATCCTTTGTCGGCTTGTGAGCAGGTCATGATAGCACAAAATGCAGAAGTAGGATTGAATGTATCATCATATTTTTTAGAAAAACCTATTATAGAAGGGATGTTTTCTGCGTACTTTATTGCATAAATAGGGTTTGTGCCTTCAGATAATTGCTGAATTCTAAACCCGTTACCTACTAAAGTATCTACAACTGTTGCGTTCATAGCAGTAGCTTCTGTTCCTCCTGAATAAGAAAGTACATTCGGAATTTGATAATAAAAAGCCATCGTTTGTGCCCATACTTGCGATAAATGACTTCTTCTTGAATTATGAGTGCAAATAAAATTCAGATTTATAACTTCTTTATTGTTCAGTTTTTCCTGAATGTAACTTACAAGAGGTTGTAAAACTTGTTTTCGCTCTTCTGAAACAGTTGGTAAATTTGAAAGAGTTTGCTGTATTTTAGTAAATGGTGATGAGGTTTGTGTATTCATATTAGCAGCACCCTGAATTTGGTTCACAAGTAGTTTGTTTTTGTAAATCTGATAGTTTCACTCTTGGTTTTTCTGTTGGAATTCCGCAGTTATCTTTCGCTAAACAATCCGTTTGTTTCGTAGTAAGTAAGAAGTTGGTTCCGTCAAAATCCAATCCATATTTTCCTATGGTACTTCCTTGGTATTCTACCTCGATTTCTAAATCAGGAATATTTAATACTTTTTCTGATAACTCAATAATGTGAATTAATTTTTCTGGGTGTAATCTATGATCGTAATCATTTGCGTTCCATAACTGAAAATTCACTACTTCTTCATTTCTAACGGTTCCACCACAGTCGATAAAGTTTTTAGTGATTTTACCTACTTCAGTTACGTGAAAATGATTAGGAACTAGGCTACCGTCAGGTAATTGAAAAGCAATAGTTTTTAGTGCGCTTAAGTGTTGTTTGATTTCTGATAGTTTCATGGTTATAGTATTTATTGCAATATTACGATTAATGATTTCAAATTTTTTTTAGCAACAATTTTTATTGTTTGTATCAAGGTCTAAAAAAGAAGAAAGTAAGGTTTTAATTTCTTTCCAGATTGAAGGATTAATACAATAGCAAACGCTAGTTCCTTCAATAGTTCCTTTAATAATACCAACTTTTTTTAATTCTTTTAAATGTTGCGAAATAGTAGGTTGTGCCAAGCCAATTTCATTTACCAAATCACCACAAACACAAGAATTCAATTTGAATAAGTGTTGTATAATAGCAATACGAGCTGGGTGCCCTAACACTTTTGCAATCGTAGCTAATTGATTTTGCTCTTCAGTAAATATTTCTGATTTGGTTAACCCCATTGATTAATTATTATATTGCAATATTACGATTAATAAATAAAACACCAACTATTTTTTAGTGTTATTTTTTATAAAAAGTTTAATACCAGCGTTTTTTCTTCTTTTTAGAAGCTTCTGATTTTCTTCCTTTTTTGTGTTTACTAACAGTGTTGGGTTGTTTTTTCTTCTTTGGTTTTGCTAGAGGGAATGGATGGTCTTCTACAATTTTTATAGTTCTATCCATAAATTCTTGAATTGCCTTGATGTAAGAAGTTTCATCAGCACTACATAACGAAAAGGCGATTCCAGATTTACCAGCTCTACCTGTTCTACCAATTCGGTGTACATACGTTTCAGGAATGTTTGGTAAATCTACATTAATTACAGCATCTACTTTGCTTACATCAATTCCTCTGGCAGCAACATCAGTGGCAATTAAAATATTGGCTTTGTTATTTTTGAAGTCTTCTATGGCTTGATTACGCAAGTTTTGCGATTTATCACCATGTACACTGGTTGCTTTATAACCGTTTTTTTGTAGTGTTTTTTCTAACTTGTCAACTCCAAATTTGGTACGACGAAATATAATGATGCGTCCTTTTATGGTGTTTCGTAGTAAGTGTAAACACAAGTCGACTTTGTGTTTTTTAGGGGTGTAGTATAGTAACTGACCAATGTTTTTAGAAGTGGTTTCCGCAGGTGAAATATCTACTTTTTCAGGATTACGCAACATCGATTTGGCTAAATCATTTACCTTATCAGGCATTGTAGCAGAAAACAATAAGGTTTGTTTTTTACGCGGACATAACTCTTCTATTTTCTGTACATCGTCAATAAAGCCCATGTCTAGCATTAAATCGGCTTCGTCGAGTACTAATGTTTTTAGTTGCCTAACATCAATACTACCTTGTTTGTGTAAATCGATAAAACGACCTGGAGTAGCAATTAAAATATCAACTCCTTTTGCCAATACATCTTTTTGAGGTTGTGTAGCCACACCACCATACACAACAGTACTTCTTAAATTAGTATACTTACTATATGCTTTAAAGTTTTCTTCAATTTGAATTGCCAGTTCTCGAGTAGGACTTACAATTAGTGCTTTTATCTTCTTAGCTCTTTTTTCAACATCTTCCTCTTTAGAAAGCTCTTGAATAATAGGCAACGCAAAAGCTGCTGTTTTACCTGTACCTGTTTGTGCAGCTACAATGACATCTTTTTTGTTAAGTACTAACGGAATAACTTCTTGTTGTACTAGCGTTGGTTTGTGGTGTCTTTCTTCGGTAAGTGCTTTTAAGATAGACTTGCTAAGTTGTAGGTCTGAAAACTGCATCAAATATTTTTTTGCAAAGGTAGTTCAAAATAGAAGATGATAAGTTTCGAAACTTATTATTAATTAATTTCTGAACTTTTCCTGTTTTGTATCCTTAATGCAATTTGTATTTGTTGTAGTGCATTGAATTGAGTTTCTAAACTTTTTGTCATTGATTGTATAATAGGCTTAGTTAGATTAAGACTATCTAATTTGTTATATAGATCATCAGAAAGATTTTTTTTGTAAGACTCTTTCATTTCAGTTAAATATGAGCCGTATGATATATTTGGAAACAAAGGAGCATCCCATGAGTTTGTTTTGTTGATATAATTCTCTAATTCAATTTGTAATTCTTTCGATAATTGTTGAGTTGACTTGTACTGAACTTTTAAATAATCTAATTCTTCGGTAGGTTTTCTATGGAAGCTATACCAGAAAGTTAATAATGCAATTGCTATCCCAATGACCCCAATAATATTTTCCATTTTTGTGAAATTTAATTTCTAATTTACCAATAAGTTAAAATATATCCTAACATAGCACCTCCTAAAACAATAAAAGCACTGTTTATTTTTTTTAAATAAAAAACAGCAAGAAGACTTATGATGGCAATAACAATAGTGCGCCAATCTGTAATAGTATCTTTAGCCATTGTTATACAAACAGCAATAATTAACGCAACGGCAGCTACATTTACAGCATCTAAAATAGCACCAATAAGCTTCGATTTCCTCATTTTAGGAATCAACGGATTTAAAACTAAAACAAAAAAGAAGGATGGTAAAAATATTCCAACAGTTGCTACCAGTGCACCCGTTATTCCATTCATTTGCCAACCAATAAAAGTAGCGGTAGATAAAACAGGACCTGGAGTTATTTGCCCTACAGCAACTGCATCTATTAGTACTTGTCTTGAAAGCCATCCGTTAGTGACCAATTCTGCATCTAAAAAAGCAAATAATACATAACCACTTCCATATAAAATTGCACCAACTTTTAAAAAGGTTAATAAAATTTTCAGATTGTTGGCTTGAAGCGTTTCACTTGCCTGAAATAGAAAAAAAGGAAGTATGCTGGTTAAATTAGTACGGTTTTGGTTGAAAAAACAGAGTAACGCACCTAGTAAGCCACAACCAAACAAAGCAGCTATTTCATTAACACCTAAAAGGCAGGCAACTAAAGTGATTACCCCTAAAATAGCTAAAGATGTGTTTTTTACAGCTTTTTTACCTAATCGATAAGCAGCCATAACAATAATGGCAATTACTGCGGGTTTTATTCCGTAAATAAAGGGTTCAACTTTAGGAAGCTGACCATATTCTTGGTATAACCACGCAACTATTGATGTAATTACTACGGCAGGAAAAATAAAACAAAAACCAGCTACAATTAACCCTTTCCAACCAGCTCTTTCATGCCCGCAGTGCATGGTCATTTCAGTAGAGTTGGGTCCAGGTATTAAATTGGTAGCTCCCATTAAATCCAGAAAATGTTGCTGAGTCATCCATTTTCTTTTCTTAACAACTTCGTCTTCCATCATAGCAATATGTACGGCAGGTCCGCCAAAAGCAATACAACCTAGTTTAAAAAATAGTTTGGCGACTTCTTTAAGTTGAGTTTTTTGTGACATTTTAAAGTGTTAGAAAAATAGATTTTAGTGGTTTTTGGAGGTAAATTTAAATAAAAGTACACTGGTTAAAGCTTTTTTACACTTTTTTGACAATTGATTTACACTTTTAACGGAAGGTTGCGATAGTTTTGATGAAAACTTTAAATACGAATAGTATGAAAACCATTAAAAATAGAATTTTGTTAGTTGGGGTATTACTAACTATAGTTTTGGTAAGCGGGTTTGCTAAAAGTACTTCAACAGTTACACCAAAAGAAATAAAAGAAGTAGCCGAAGTTGTAAAAAACAAGACGATTAATATGTTTGTAACACACGGACATTGTAGTACACCATTTGGAGGTATTGTAAACGATTTAAAAGTGGATATTCCTGTACGAATGGATGCTGGAAATCCGTTAGAAAACATGAGTATTTCGTTTGAGGTTAATCCAAACTCATTTAGAGTATGTAGAGGTGATGAAGCTGATTTAACTGCAAGAATTAAAACAAAAGGGGTATTTATTAATGATCAAAACGACAACATAACGTTTAGAACTACGAATGTTTTTGTGATGGGGGTAGATTGGTATCAAATTAACGGAATGATGTCTATTAAAGGAGTTGAAAGAGAAGTGAAGTTTTTTGCCACAGGAATTAGAGATTCATACAAAAGCATGTCTAGCGAACTGGTATTGCAAGGTCAGGTAAACTTATTAGATTGGGGGATTGATTATGATAAATTAGTAAACGGGCAATCATCAAACGTTCCAACAAAATGGTTGTACTTAAATATGAAAATTGAGTTGGGTTAATTGGAGAAATTTAAAAAGTCACATAACAGTATGGAAAATAGTGTTATGTGATTGTTTTACTGATGATTCAATGTTTTTACACTGGTTAAATACGTTTAATTTCTCTCGAAAATTGAAATGATTTTAAGAGACCTCTTGAGTTGTCAATCTTTAAAAGATCATTATGGAACTGAGTCAAGGTTTTTACTGCATTTATAAAAATGCTCATACGTTTATTAGCAACTTCATATCCTTTCCTTGTTTCTTCTGAAGTTGGATTTTCAATTAATTGAGTTCTATAATGAACTAGATTATTTCTTTCTTTTATGATTTTTATCATGGATTCATAATATTGGGAATCAGTTTGAAGAGATTCTGAATAAATCAATTTTAGAACTATTTCCCATTTTGCTGAAACTTTTAATTTATCCAGATTCTCATAGTATTTAGAGCCTAATTCAATTCTTCCAATTTCATTTATTAAAGCTTCGTAATAGGAAGCCAAAATTATAATTCCTTCAATACTACTTTTATACTTTTCTTTTTCAAGAGTAGAAATACGAATTGAAAGTCTAATTTTTTCTATTGGAGGAAATAGTCCTTCATCTGATTGAGCAATCGAATCATTTTTTTTTCTTAAATCAACTAACTCATTTTCGTATTTCAATAATCTATGATAAATATCGATTGAAATTTGTAAAAACAATTCTACATGCCCTCTTCTGAACCGACCTTTAGAATCTATATATGATTTTTCCAATTATTTGATTTTAGTTTGTGTGATTTTTTAGATAAAAATATGTTTTAACAATTTGTATTTAATGGTAACCAAATTAGTTTAATTAAAGGGAAGAATCAACCTAAAAAATAGACTGTTCAGAAAGCGTAGTAAACTCCTCTAAAAAGCGCATACCTCTATAGGAATTTCCTTTTTTGTTTAATTTAGGGCTCCATACAGCTATGGCATACTGGTTAGGGTGTATGGCAATAATACCTCCACCAACTCCACTTTTTCCCGCTAATCCAACTTTAAAAGCAAACTCACCAGATTCGTCATAAAACCCACAGGTTTGCATTAGTGCATTAATTCTTTTCGATTGACTTTTGGTCAATATTTGTTCTCCTTGTCGTGTTTTTCCGTTATTGGCTAAGAAGAAAAACAATTCAGAAAGTTGTTCGCACGTCAGTTCCAACGAGCATAAATCGAAATAGAAATCTAGCACAACTTCAGGATCGTTGTATATGTTTCCATAGGATTTAATAAAATTACATAAGGCTACATTTCTATATCCTACCGATTTTTCAGAAGCCGCAATTTTTGCTGAGTAGTCAATGTTTTTATTTTTGGAAAGACTTTTAATGAAATTCAATAAATCTTCCTTCGGGTTTACCAAACTGCTAATTAAAATATCGGCAATAACAATAGCACCTGCGTTGATAAACGGATTTCTAGGAATACCATTATCCGTTTCCAGTTGTATCAATGAGTTAAAACTATTTCCAGATGGCTCAACACCTAATCTGTCCCAAATAGATTCACCAAGATGCTTATACGCCAAACAAAGTGATAATACTTTAGCAATACTTTGAATAGAAAATTTTTCTTGAAAGTTTCCTAATCCAAAATTAGTATTAGTAACTGTTGAAATATGTACACCAAATTTATCAGCATCAATGGTAGCCAATTCAGGAATATAGGTAGCTAACTCCCCAATATTTTCAATAGGAGTTATTTTTTGATACACGTTTTCAAGTATTTCTTTGTAATTCATTGCTTGTTAAAATAAAACGAATTGATGCTAAACGAAATTAGTTGAATTCTATTTGAAAACAAATAAAAAAAGTAACTACTTCTTTTATACTGTTTTAAGGTGTGTTTATGGTTGATTATCAGGTGTTTGTGGTGTTTGTTTAAAATCGAGTCTATTTATTTTTGAACTTAGCATTGTCGAAAAGAAGCGCTATTAAAATTAAGGGTCTAAATAAAGGATACAGATACATAAAATGAAAAAAGTTTAGTAGTGCAAAGAATTTTAAAGGTGTAATCCGAAAAGCCTATTATAAATAAAGTAGGAAATTAACTAACTAAATTTTTATATTATGTCAAGTATAGCATTAGAAGCTCTTGGAGCAGAGGTAGGTAAATTCCTTAGTCATGCAAATGATAAGGTATGGCTTCAAAACGGAGTTCAAGGAAAAGGAGAAGTTTTCGAACTTAAAAAATTAAAAGATAATCGTGTAGCCTTAGAATGTAAAGGAGCTGAAAAAGGAAAGTATCTTAGCCATGCATTTGGTAAATTGTGGTTGCAAGATGGTGTGCAAGGAGAAGGAGAAGAATGGATAATGAAAGATCATGGAAAAGGAAATGTATCTTTTGATTGTTTAGGAGCAGAGAAAGGTAAAACGCTTAGTCATGCTTTTGATAAGATGTGGCTTCAAGAAGGATATCAAGGAGAAGGTGAATTGTGGGCTAAAAAACACGAATAAAAACTTTTCTTCTTGAAGGAAAATAAAAAAGCAACCTCATTTGAGGTTGCTTTTAATATATAGTAAGATTCCTTATTAGGAGGTTCTTTTCTTATCCTAAAAATGGGTAGCGGTAATCTACAGGAGAAACAAAAGTTTCTTTGATTAAACGAGGAGATACCCAACGTAATAAGTTTTGAGCAGATCCTGCTTTATCGTTTGTTCCTGAAGCTCTAGCCCCACCAAATGGTTGTTGTCCTACAACAGCACCTGTTGGCTTATCGTTTACATAGAAGTTACCAGCACAGTTTTCTAAAGCTTTAGTAGCTTCAGCAACTGCATAACGGTCTGTAGAGAATACAGCACCAGTTAAAGCGTATTCAGAAGTTCCGTCAACTAACTTTAAAGTATCAGCCCAATCTGCATCTTCATATACATAAATAGTTACTACAGGACCGAATAATTCAGTTTCCATAGTAGTATATTTAGGGTTTGTAGTTAAGATAACAGTTGGCTCAATAAAATATCCTTTTGATTTATCGTAGTTACCACCAGCAAAAATCTCAGCATCAGCATCCGCTTTAGCTTGGTCAATATATTTTGCTAACTTATCAAAAGAACCTTCGTGAATTACAGCAGTAATAAAGTTACTCATGTCTTCTGGAGAACCCATTTTAAAAGAAGCGATATCTTCTTTTACGTAGTTCAATGTTTCTTCAGCTAACGATTTTGGTAAGTATACTCTTGAAGCGGCAGAACATTTTTGACCTTGGAATTCAAAAGCACCACGAGAAATACCTGTAGCTACTTGTTTTGGATTAGCAGAAGGGTGTGCAATGATAAAGTCTTTACCACCAGTTTCTCCTACAATTCTTGGGTATGTTTTGTAAGTATGAATGTTTTCTCCAATCTTTTTCCATAATTCCTTAAATACATAAGTAGAACCTGTAAAGTGGATACCAGCAAAATCAGGAGAAGATAAAACTACATCAGTAATTTCAACAGGATCACCATAAATTACGTTGATAACACCGTCTGGTACACCAGCTTCTTTAAATACATCTACAATTACTTTTGCAGAGAAAATTTGGCTATCAGATGGTTTCCAAACTACAACGTTCCCCATCATTGCAGCTGATGCAGGTAAGTTTGCAGCAATTGCAGTAAAGTTAAATGGAGTAATTGCGTATACAAACCCTTCTAACGGACGGTACTCAACGCGGTTCCAAATTCCGTTATCAGAGTTTGGTTGCTCGTTGTAAATTTCAGACATGTACTCTACGTTAAAACGTAAAAAGTCGATTAACTCACATGCAGCGTCAATTTCAGCTTGGTGAACTGTTTTTGATTGAGCAATCATAGTTGCAGCGTTAATCTTTGCACGGTAAGGACCAGCAATTAACTCAGCAGCACGTAAAAAGATAGCAGCTCTTTGTTCCCATGGCATTTGTGCCCATTCAGTACGAGCTTCTAAAGCATTAGCAATAGCTTTTTCAGCATGAGATCTATCTCCAATATGATATTGTCCTACCACGTGTTGGTGATCGTGAGGAGGAGTCATATTACGAGTGTTTCCAGTTCTAACTTCTTCGTTACCGATGTACATAGGTACATCTACAGATCCGTTAAAATATTCTTTGTATTGTTTAGAAACGGCTTCGCGCTCTGGAGATCCAGGAGCATATCCTTTTACCGGTTCGTTAATGGCAGTTGGTACGTGAAAAAATCCTTTTCCCATTTGTATGTTGTTTGTTGAATTAAATTTCTTTCTTTGTTATTGAAAAAGTCCAATAATGAACTTTCTTAAATGACAAAGTTACGGTTATTTTAGGAATATTTAAATGGACATAAGGCTGGAATTATATAAAACTAAAACAACATGTGTACGGTAACTTATTTACCTTTAGGGAATAATGATTTTATATTAACTTCAAATAGAGATGAAGATCCGAAACGAAAAACAATAGCGCCTAAAACGTATGTTGAAGAAGGAGTGAAGTTAACGTACCCTAAAGATGAATTAGCAGGAGGAACTTGGATAGGTTTAAGTGAAAAAAACAGATTGATTTGTCTGTTGAATGGTGGATTTACAAAACATCAAAGAGCAGAGTCGTATAGAATGAGTAGAGGGGTTATTGTAAAACAACTATTAATCGTAGATAATCCTGTTGAGGTAATCAATCATTTTGACTTTGATGGTATAGAGCCTTTTACTATTGTGTTGGTTGATTGGAGTAGTAATTTACAAGCGTATGAATTAGTTTGGGATGGTGCTAAAAAGCACTTTCAACAGTTAGATGATGCACCTAAAATTTGGTCTTCATCAACATTATATAATGAAGAGATGAAGCAGTTAAGAAGAGACTGGTTTGCTGAATGGTTATTGGATAATAAAGATTTTCATCAATCAGAAATTATTAATTTTCATCAAGATGAAACCAAGGGAAATCCTGAAATTTCTTTAAAAATGAAACGAACTTATGTAGAAACAGTAAGTGTAACATCTGTTATGAAAAGCGAGCAAGAACTTACCATGAGTTACTACGATTTACATGCAAATATTAACAAAATAGAGGCAGAAATCATTCGTTTGTTATAAAAGCTATTTAATACCTTTGCAAAAAAGTTTTTATGAATAAAAGATTATTATTACTATTTTCTGTAATTTCTATTTTCTTATTTACAAGTTGTTTTGAGTTTGTTGAAGAGGTAACTTTTAATAAAGATGGTTCAGGAAGTGCTGTACTTACCATTAACTTAAGTAAAAGTAAAACTAAGCTAGCTTCTATAATGCTACTTGATAGTATAAATGGCTACAAAGTACCTTCAAAAGTAACCATAAGAAAAAAAGTACAAGAAATAGTTTCTAAAATTAAAGGAACAAAAGGAGTTCATAATGTAAAAAACACGTTAAATTTTGATGAGTTTATTGTAACAGTTTCGTGTGATTTTGATAACGTGGAAGCTTTAAATGAAGTAATAGCTAATTTTAGCTCTAAAAAGCATATAGAAGCTATCAAAAAAAACAAACATTTTACGTTTGACGAAAAGAGTAAAACATTTACAAGAAGTCATCATTTCGATTTAGGAAAAGAGTTTAGGAAAACAAAAAACCAAGACCGTAAGGTGTTTGAAACAGCAACCTATACAAGTGTTTATAGGTTTGAGTCACCGATAAAATCTACAGAGAATAATCAAGCAAGAATATCAAAAAGCAAAAAAGCTATTATGTTGCATTTACAAGCACAAGACATTATAGCAAACAATCAAACAATCAAAAATAAAATACAATTAGAGAATTAAATTTAGGATGAAAAAAATTATTGCTACACTACTGTTATTAAACACATATACAGCTATACAGGCTCAGCTATTAGAGTCTAAAATACCTAACAATGTAGATGTGTTAGTTTCTGCAAATGCAGAAAACTTATTTAAGTTGATAAAAGTATCAGATATAGATAAAAGCGCTATTGGAAAAGAGATTTTAAAAGACTTAAATAGAAGTAATAAAACTTACAGAGTAGAATCTGTAGTTGAGTCAGAGTCAGATGAAAAGAAAGAAGACTCAAAAGAAATAGAAGAAAGAAAAAAAGTGTCTTCAGTAGCTAACGCAGGTATAGACATTAAATCAAACGCTTATTATTTTTTCAGTAAAACTGATAGTATTTCATATCATAACTTTTACGTTGAGTTGAAAGATAGAGAGTTGTTTGAGTCAATGTTAAGTAAACGAAATAAGAAGAAGATAAGACGAATGGAGGGCTACAACATTATAGAAGGACGTAGCGATATTAGAATTTGGAATGATGATTATCTTTTGTTAGTGAATGGAGATGTTTCTAGAGGGTATTTCTCAACTCACAAAGAACGTTTAGATAAACTAAAAGAGGAAAAAGAGTACGGTTATTCATTTAGAAAAAGAATAGGTAAAGGTTGGACAAAAAAGTATGTGCTAGACTTATTTAATAAGAATGTTATCAGTTCTATTGCTTCTAATACTAAGTTTCAAAAGAGTAAAAAGAAAAATGCATCAGCAACACTTTGGGTTCGTAACTATGGTATGTTAATGACAGATTTATTTAAATCTTTTGGTAGTTCTTTGTACCCTTTATATACAGATGTAGGAGATCAAAATATTTATGGGGTTGAAGAAGTGACTGCTAATTTGTTTTTTGATAAAAACGATGCAAGAATTTTATTAGATATGTCGGTTAGTCCTGATATGAAGAAATCTTTTAAAAAGATCTATAATAAAAGAATGAGTCGTAATCTAGTAAATAGCTTTGATCACGATAAAGCATTAGCATTTTGGAGTATTTCTATTGATACTGAAGAAACATTAAAGCAATATCCAGAATTATTGAACAAGATGTACGGAGGTATTTTGCCTAAATTTCAAGAAGAAATGGAAATTGTAGGAGATTTATTTTCTTTAGTTATAGATGAAGAAGCTATTGGAAGACTAATTACAGGTGATGCTCTTTTAGTGTTAAACGATTTTTCTAAAAAAGAAGTAGAGTATACTACTTATAAGTACGATGAAGATTATAAGCGTAAAGAAGTAACAAAAACTAAAGAGGAATTTGTTCCTGATTTTACGTTAATGATTGGTTCAAAAGAAGAAGATTTATTGAATAAATTTTTCAAATTAGGAGAAAAGCATAAAGCTGTTGAAATTGAAAACAACGTTGTAAAGTTTAAAACTAAAAAATCTGACATACCATTCAACTTATATTCGGTAGTTAAAAACGATGTGTTGTATTTAACAACCTCACAAACTAATGCGTTAAGTATTGCAAGAGGAAATAATAACTTCAACTCTAAGAAACATAGTAAATTAGTAAGAGATAATTCAACAGTGTTTTTTGTTGATGTAAATGCGGTTTTAAATAAGATTCCTAATAAGTGGATGAGTAAATCTGAAAAAGAAGCAATGCGTTTTTCAACAAATAACTTAAACGACGGAGTGTTTAGAGTATCTAGGATGAGAGGTAATACAATTTCTTCTGAATTAAAAATTTCTACTCAAGGAACAGAAGAAAACACGTTAAAGTTATTGTTAGAGTTTATCAATGCAGTAGCGAAGTAAGCTAAATGATAAAAAGAATAGCATATATACTCATAATAGTATGCTGTATTATAGTTACGGTTGGTTTTTTTAGATATAATCCAACCGTAACTTATACAAAAAAAGTTCCAGCATCAGCTGAAACAGTAGTCTATATTAATCTTCGAGAAATAGAATACAACATAGTTCTTAGTTTTTTAAAGCATCCACTTTCTCAGTTAGACTTTAAGGAATCTTCAGCTTCAAAAGAAGAGGAAAAGAAAGTAACATTATTAGATGAACTAGAAGTGCCTAATAGTTTGTTTTTCTATACCAATAAACAAGCGTTTAAAGACTTTTTTATTAGTAGCCCAATAGTTGTTAAGGAGAAAATTATAGAAGCTTTAAAAGAAGAGAATTTTACTGCAAAAAATGTTAGTAAAACTACAGTTTATAGCAAAGGAATAATAAGTTGTGTGCTGCAAAATAACTCTTTGCAAGTGTTATTGAAAAAACATAAAAAAGCACAAATATCACCTGAGTTATTATCTAAATTAAATCAAGAAAATTACTTTTCTGAAAACGATTTAATTTTTAAACAAATAAAGAATAGTAAACAGCCAGTGGCTATTAGTACTTTACAAGGAGACTTTTTTGAGTTTGTTATAGATGGAAGTAGTTTAAGAATCAAAGGTGAGTTGAGTGAAGAAAACAACTTTTTTGAGCCATTTAAAGCGACATCAGTAGCTGGTTCAATACTGAGTGTGTCAGGAAAGCTAAATACTGAACTAATAGCTGATAAATTAGGCGAAAACCTAAAGAAAAAGTTTAAAAAACTCACAACATTGTCATTAGACTCAGTTACTAATAAATGGGACGGAGTAGTAGAGGGTAATCTTACTTCTTTTATAGAAAAATCAGATACCATTGTAACTTATGAATATGATGATGATTTTAATAAGGTAGAAAAAAAGGATATTCAAAAAACGATAACACCTAAGGTTACTTTTGAGTTGCAAGGAAACGACCTTTGTGATTACTTGAAAGAAAAAGAAGTGATTAAGAGAGTTGAGAATGAGGATCTATTAACATTAATGCCTTTGTTTACTACTTACAGTTTTTGTAAAGGAAACGGCTTAAAATTTACATCTGAAAAAAATCAAAAGCTAACTAAAGATATCGACGGAAACAATAAGTTTTATTTCTTGTTTAATGTCGCCAATTATCAAGAAAAAGACAGAGGTATTTACTCTTTAAAAAATAAATACCTAGATAAGGTAAAAACAATACAGTTGTTAGTAACTAATAATAATCAGTTAGATGCAACTATAGAGTTAAAAAACACTTCTAAAAACGTCTTTTTACAAATGCTAGATTAATAAAAAGCAAAAGCAGCAAACGATATAGCAATAGAGCCGAGCATAGCTAATATAAAAAACATTGTATTAGCAAGTATATATTTCATAAATGTCTTAAAGTACCCTTGATTATAAAACCTTTTCATGGCTATGAATAAATAAATCATGAAGAGTATTAAAAATACAGGTAAGAAGCTATTAGAGTGTTTGAAAAAATCTATAATGTAAAAAATAGAAAACAGCAGGAAGAGTACAGTTTGTACGTGAAATACAAAAACAAGATGCTCTACATATGTATACTTTCTTCTAATGTAAATAAACTTTAAGAACAAAGTAAATAAAGGTAATAGTATAAATAGTGCGATAGAAGCATAGGATAGTACTTGGCGGAAAAACTTTTTTGCTTCATCTTTATCTAAAAAAACTGAGTTAAAAACTTTTGCACGTGAGTACCAAAAACGGTTGCTAAAGTTTTTCTCTGCTTTTAAGCTGTCTAAAGCAGCTTCAATAGGAACTTTAGGGTGCGCTTTTTGAAATTTCATAAATTTTACGATTCTGAAAGAATCGTTAGAGTCAGTTTTGGCCGGTTCTTGTTCAGAATTATATGAAACTGATGTGGAATCAGGTTTAGGCTGTGTCTTTTTTGCTTCAAGGGAGTCTTGGTTTTCAAGTTGCTTGAAAACTACATCTTGAATCGAGTCAAGATCTACTTCAATAGCATCGCTATTATCATTGTTTAATTTAATTTGAGAATTACTACTTGAAGATTTACCGATTCTTAATTCCTCAAATTTTTTATAGCTATCGGTTATACTTATGATTAAAAAAAAGATAATTGAAGTAGCTAAATAAAACCTAAATGGATTGGTGTATCTAGTTCTTTTACCGTCAATATAATCTTTAGAAACTTTCCCTGGGTTTATTAATAATGGAATTAGCGTTCTCCAAAACTTAGTGTCTAAAGAGAAAAAACCAGCAAAAAGTTCGCGAAGAAAAATGCCTAAGGTAATTTTTTTGCCTCTATTTTTTTGTCCACATTCAGGACAAAACTTTTCATTGTTGGTAAAAGGATGTCCGCAGTTTAAACAGTTAGCATCTCTTATAACTGGAACTTTGTTTTTTTTTATCATTAGTTTAAAATAGCAGTAGTGGTTAATTGAAAAGTTGGAATGGTTACTAAGAATTCCTCGAGTGTTTTTACATTAATCATTTTATAATTACCTCCCATAGCGCCAGTAGTAGAAAGTAAAAAACAATTAGATCTATAGTTATAAATATCGTTAGGTTTTAAGGTAGGGGTTTCTCCAACAACACCTTCACCTTCCACATATTCAGTGCTATTAAGAGCATCAAAAATAACCCAAAAACGTTCTAGTAGTTTTACAGTGTCTTTTGATCTATTTTCTATAGAGATATAGTAGCTAAAAGCATAGTACTGTCGATGCCCTCTGTAAACAGAGCCCCTAAATGATGTTTTTACAGAAATCTTAATGCCTTTTGTTACTTGTTGAAACATATGATAAAGATAGTTCTTTTTCAGTTTTTAGTCAATGTTTCTAAGGATACCTTACCTATTTTGGTTAAAAAATCCGTAACCTACACCAATTACTCTGTCGTAAATTTCACCAAAAGGTTTGTAGTAAACAATCACAGTGTATTCATTTTCTGTTTGATAAAATGAGCCGTCAACTTCATGTAAATCAACATTTTTGTTATTGTCTAAAGTAGCGTAGCTATAGTTGTAGAAGCCTTGCTTAAAGGGTAATGTAGTTTTGTAAATTTTCTGAGAAGAGTCGTAAGTCATTTTATTCTCTTCAGATAATTCGTAATTGTTAAAAGCTCCATAAACAAAAACTTCTTTGTTCTCGTAAGGCTCAAAAGCTTCTAAAGAAAAATGAACTAAGGAGTAATCAGCTTCTGTATTGTCTCTATTGTCAACGACATCACGTTCTGTGGTTCTTACAACAAACTGTCCATTGATATCGGGGTTATATGTATATATTTTATCATTACGAGGTTCGTCTGTGTAAAGGTAGCTATGATATAGGTTTTTACGTTCTACTCTAGCAACATTTAAACTGGAGTTTCTTATGAATTTTGTATCAAAATTTAAAAATTCGTTTCCTCCCCAAAAATTAGTTTTTACAGTATGATTATAAAGTAGTTGCTGAGGTTTTATAAAAATAGGTTGAAGATTAGTAATAGCTGTATTCCAATTATGGTTTTGAAACAATGTTACATTAATTTCTTGAGATGGAGTGTTTATCTGTAAACCAGGGTGGTTAACTGAAAATTGAACGGTTTGTTGTTGATTGGTTGTTGCTGCGTTTCTACTTCTAAAAGCAGCAACCCCAACGGTAGTAATGTCTTCGTAAAACACACAGCGTCTTGTAAAAACAACTTCGTAATCCTCATCTATAACAGATATTAAATAATTACCACTTTTGGTAATAATTGTATTTTGATTAGGAATCTCTACAGAGTAGTGTGTGTAGGGTTGTAGTGTGTTAAAAGAATTGGTGAAATTAATAATTTCATTTTGTTCAAAACCCTCAATATATTGATTGCTGGTCATTGAACTAGGTTTCCAATCATGAGTCATGTGTTCAATTTTATATTGATACTGTTTGCTGTCAGCATCTAAATCGTCAAAAGACAATTTTAAAACATCGCCTAAACGAACAATTGGAGCGTAAAAATTAGGGTTATTTTTAGGTCGTAATTGTACAGTTTTTATGTTTTGAGCAAAGCTCGAAACAACTAATAAAAAGGCAATTAAGGATAGTTCTTTTTTTATCATGATGTAACAAAAGTATCAAAATATAAGCCAAAGACAAGGTTTTTATTTAGAATAAATATAAATAATAAGGTTTCGTAAAGATAAAAATGTTTTTGTTCTGCAAAGGGATTCAAAATTTTTAAATTTGCGTGTTTTTTAAGAAAATCAAATTAATCAGTTCCTATGTCAAAAGACATCCGTATTAAGAAAGGCTTGGACATCAAGCTAGTTGGCGAGGCAGAACAGTTAACTACCGAACTTCAATCAGGTAGTGTGTTTGCAGTAAAGCCAGATGATTTTCACGGCGTTATTCCTAAAATTTTAGCAAAAGAAGGTACAGAAGTAAAAGCAGGTGAAGCACTTTTTTATTCAAAAAGTGATGAGCGTATTTTATTCCCTAGCCCTGTTAGTGGTAAAGTTACAGAAATCGTTCGTGGAGCACGAAGAAAAGTTTTAGCAATTAAAATCACTGCTGATGCACAGCAGGAATACAAAGATTTTGGTAAAAAAGATGTAGACGCAATGTCTGGAGAAGAGGTTAAAAACCACTTGTTTGCTTCAGGTTGTTGGCCGTTTGTAAAACAACGTCCGTACGACGTGGTTGCAAACCCTAATCAAGCACCAAAAGCAATTTTTGTATCAGCCTACGCAAGTGCACCTTTAGCAGCCGATTATGATTATGCGTTAAAAGGCAAAGAAGCAGAATTACAAGCAGCTTTAACAGCGTTAACAAAATTAACAGCTGGTAAAGTACATGTTTCTGTAGCTAAAAACTCAACACTATCACCATTTAAAGATGTGAAAGGAGTTGAGTTGCATAAAGTTTCAGGTCCACATCCAGTAGGAAATGTTAGTACTCAAATAGCACAAATTAATCCTATTAACAAAGGAGAAGTTGTGTGGGTAGTTACACCTCAAGACTTAGTAGTAATAGGAGAGTTATTATTAACTGGAAAGTTTAACATTACTCGTACAATTGCATTAGCAGGATCTAAATTTAACAAACCACAGTATGTAACTGCAAAAGCAGGAGCGCAAATTGCTGATGTTGTTAAAGGAAATTTAGATGCCAATAATGCTCGTATAATTAGTGGAAATGTTTTAAGTGGTTTAGAAGTTAAAGAAGATGGTTTCTTAGGATACTACGATAACTTAATTACAGCTATCCCAGAAGGAGATGACTATGAGTTATTTGGGTGGAATAAGCCAGTTTTTAATAAAATATCTACTTCTAGAGCATTAACTTTTTCTTGGTTAAATCCAAAGAAAAAATATGACTTAGATACGAATACTAACGGAGAGCATAGAGCATTTGTAGTAACAGGTTCTTATGAAGAAATTTTCCCGTTAGATATCTATCCGATGCAATTATTAAAAGCTTGTATGTACAAGGATCTTGACGAAATGGAAGGATTAGGAGCTTACGAAATTGCACCAGAAGATTTTGCGTTAACAGAATTTATTTGTGTGTCGAAACAACCTCACCAAAAAATAATTCGTGAAGGATTAGATTTAATGAGAGAAGAATTAGGATAAGATATGGGCTTAAAACAAAACTTACATAATTTAAAAAAGAAGTATGAAGGAACTAAAATAGCTCCGCTATTCAATGGTTTTCATACATTCTTATATATGCCGAATGAGACAACTCATGGAGGAACTCACATTAAGTCGGCAGATGATCTTAAACGTACAATGAATACAGTAATCATGGCATTAATTCCATGTTTAATATTCGGTATGTTTAATGCAGGGTATCAGCATAATCTTCAAATAGAAGCCGTTTCAAACGCAACTGGTTTCTTTTCTGGAGAATTTTGGAATATGGATAACTTACTAATCGGTTTAGTTAAAATATTACCGTTAGTAATCGTATCGTATGTTGTTGGTTTAGCAATAGAATTTATTTTCTGTATAATCAAAGGACATGAGATAGAAGAAGGATACTTAGTAACAGGAATGTTAGTTCCGTTAATTGTACCAGTAGATTTACCATTATGGATGCTAGCAGTAGCAGTAGCTTTTGGTGTTGTAATTGGTAAGGAAGTATTTGGAGGAACTGGGATGAATATCTTAAACCCAGCCTTAACAATTCGTGCATTCTTATTCTTTGCATATCCAACATGGATGTCTGGAGATAAAGTATGGGTTCAAGGAGCTGTAGAAGCTGCAGGAACAGCTGATGCTATTTCAGGAGAAACTATCTTAGGAAGTTTAGCACAGTCGCAACCATTAAACTATTCAGTTTCTGATATGTTCTTTGGATTTATTCCAGGTTCTGTAGGAGAAACTTCAACATTATTAATTTTATTAGGAGCTTTATTCCTAATCTTTACAAAGATTGGAAGCTGGAGAATTATGTTATCTGCAGTTATTGGAGCTTTAGTAATGGGATTCATCTTTAACCAAGTAGTTGATATGGGATGGATTGGTGAAACAAGTAAGTTTTACGGATTAATGAGCTTAGATTTTTGGAAACATTTATTAATTGGAGGTTTTGCATTTGGTGCGGTATACATGGCCACAGACCCTGTTACAGCATCGCAAACTAACAAAGGAAAGTGGATTTATGGATTCTTAATTGGATTTATGTCAATTATGATTCGTGTATTCAACCCAGCATACCCAGAAGGAGTAATGTTAGCAATCTTATTAATGAACGTATTTGCTCCAACAATTGACCATTACGTAGTTCAAGGTAATGTTAAGAGAAGATTAAAACGTTTAAAAGCTAAAACTGCCTAATTATGAGTAAGAAGACAGATAGTAATTTATATACGGTACTTTTCGCCATAGGAATGGTGTTAGTAGTAGGTGCGTTGTTAGCTTTTACAGCGTCATCACTTCGCCCAACAATCGATGCTAATAAACGTATCGAGAAGCAGCAAAATATTTTGTATGCAATGGGTGTTAATGAAAATGATGAAACAAGTGTAGAGTTTGTTTCAAAAGATAAAGTAGCAGAAGAGTTTGCTAAATACATTAAAAAACAATTAGTAATCGAAGGAGATAATGTTTCTGAAGATGCCGAAGCGTATTTAATCGATATAAAAAAGCAACAAACAGCAGCTAAAGAAGGTAAAACAAGAAAATTACCATTATTTGTAGGTGAAAAAGAAGGAAAAACATTCTATATCGCTCCAATTAGAGGTAAAGGTCTTTGGGATGCTATTTGGGGGTATGTTGCAATGGATAAAAATATGGTAGTTCAAGGAGTTTTCTTCGATCACAAAGGAGAAACACCTGGTTTAGGAGCTAACATTAAGCAACGTTACTTTATGGATGATTTTATTGGAGAAGATTTAATGAATAACGGTTCTTTTAAAGGAATTTCAGTTTCTAAATCTAACAATGATCCAAAGAATGAAGATAAAAATGATAATGAGGTAGATGCAATTGCAGGAGCAACTATTACTGGTAACGGAGTAGCTGCAATGATTAAATCTGAAATAGGTTTATACGTACCTTACTTTAAAACATTAAAATAAATATGGGACTTTTATCAAAAAAAGACGCAGCATTAATTACTGATCCATTAGCAGATAATAACCCAATTACAATTCAGGTATTAGGTATTTGTTCTGCATTAGCAATTACAGCAGAGTTAAAAGCCTCTATTGTAATGTCTATATCGGTATTATTTGTATTAGGAGTAGGGAATGTAGTAATCTCGTTAATGAGAAATATTATTCCATCAAAAATTAGAATTATTGTACAGTTAATCGTAGTAGCTACGTTAGTAATTATTGTAGACCAAGTGCTAAAAGCATTTGCGTACGATTTAAGTAAAACCTTATCGGTATTTATTGGGTTAATTATTACCAACTGTATTATTATGGGACGTTTTGAAGCATTTGCTTTAGGTAATGGACCATGGAGATCGTTTTTAGATGGAATAGGAAATGCTTTAGGATATGCAGTAATCTTAATTATTGTAGGATTCTTTAGAGAATTATTCGGTTCAGGTACTTTATTAGGATTTAAAGTACTAGGTGATCCTATCGAAAAAACAGGATTGTATGCTTTAGGATACGAAAACAACGGGTTTATGTTATTATCACCAATGGCATTAATTGTTGTAGGTATTATTATTTGGGTACAACGTACAAGAAATAAAGCATTAGTAGAAGACTAACCTAAGTTAGTGTTCATTAAAAATATAGAAAATGGAACATATAGAATTATTTTTCAAATCGATATTTATAGATAACATGGTATTTGCTACCTTTTTAGGAATGTGTTCTTACCTTGCTGTATCTAAAAAAGTATCAACAGCCGTAGGTTTAGGAGCTGCAGTAATCTTTGTATTAGCAGTTACAGTACCAGTAAACTGGTTGTTAGATCAATACTTATTACAACCTGGAGCTTTAAAGTGGTTAGGAGAAGAGTATGTAGATTATGACTTAAGTTTCTTATCATTTATCATGTTTATTGCAACAATTGCAACCATGGTACAATTAGTAGAAATTATTGTTGAAAAATTCGCACCAGCATTATATAACTCTTTAGGTATTTTCTTACCGTTAATTGCAGTAAACTGTGCAATTTTAGGAGGATCTTTATTTATGCAGTCTCGTGAAATTCCAACATTAGGTTTATCATTTACGTACGGTATTGGTTCAGGAATCGGGTGGTTTTTAGCAATTTTAGCAATTGCAGCTATTCGTGAAAAAATCAGATACTCATCTGTGCCACCAGCATTAAGAGGTTTAGGTATTACATTCATTATTACAGGTTTAATGGCTATCGGATTCATGAGTTTCGGTGGAATGTTAACTGGAGGTGATGATGCAGGTAAAAAAGAAGAAACTGCTGAAGTTAAGGTTGAAAAGAAAGAAGTTGAAGAAAAGGTAGTAGAGGAAACTGAAAAGACTGAAGAGAAAGCAGAAGAATTAGCTAATAACACTAAAGAAATTACAGAATAATGGTATTTTTAGAAGTAAGCACAGGAGGAACAGTTGCTATTACAGTATTAGCGTTTTTAGCGGTAATCTTAGTTTTAGTAGCTTTATTATTATTTGTTAAGCAAAAATTGGCACCATCTGGACCTGTAAAGATTACAATTAATGGTGAAAAAACAATAGAAGTAGCATCAGGGGGAACTTTATTATCTACCTTAGGTAATGAAAAAATCTTCTTACCATCAGCTTGTGGTGGTGGTGGTTCTTGTGTACAATGTGAGTGTCATGTAAATTCAGGTGGAGGAGAAGCTTTACCTACAGAAACACCACACTTTACACGTAAAGAATTACAAAACGGTATCCGTTTAGCATGTCAGGTAAAAGTAAAGCAAGATATGGATATCTCTATTCCAGAAGAAATTTTCGGAATTAAGAAATGGGAAGCAACTGTTGTAAGAAACTATAACGTAGCAACTTTTATTAAGGAGTTTGTGGTTGAGATTCCAGAAGAAATGGATTATAAAGCAGGTGGGTATATTCAAATTGAAATACCACCATGTGAAGTAAAATATGCTGATATGGATATTTCTGCACATCCACAAGATCATCCAGGTGAACCTGATAAATTTGAGGCTGATTGGGATAAATTTAACCTAAGGCCATTAGTAATGAAGAATGAAGAAACTGTAGAGAGAGCATACTCTATGGCTTCTTACCCTGCTGAAGGAAGAGAAATCATGTTAAATGTTCGTGTAGCAACACCTCCTTTCGACCGTGCTAAAGGCGGATGGATGGATGTAAATCCAGGGGTGGCATCTTCGTATATTTTTAATCAAAAGCCAGGAGATAAAGTAACTATTTCTGGACCTTATGGTGAATTCTTCATCAATGATTCTGAAGCTGAAATGTTATATGTAGGTGGTGGAGCTGGTATGGCACCAATGCGTTCACATATTTATCATTTATTTAGAACTTTAAAGACTGGTAGAAAAGTAACATACTGGTATGGAGGTCGTTCTAAAGCAGAGTTATTCTACATTCACTACTTTAGAGCGTTAGAAAAAGACTTTCCAAACTTTAAATTCTACTTGGCATTATCTGAGCCATTAGAAGAAGATAACTGGAAGGTTAAAAAAGATATTAATGATGAAAGTGGAGATGGTTTTGTTGGGTTTATTCACCAAGTTGTAATAGACCAATATTTATCTAAACATGAAAGTCCTGAGGATTTAGAATTATATTTCTGTGGACCACCATTAATGAACAAAGCAGTACAAAAAATGGGTGAAGATTTTGGTTTAGATGACGAAAACATTCGTTTTGATGACTTTGGAGGATAGACACTCAGTGTTTTTTATATATAAAAACCGATACAAATTTGTATCGGTTTTTTTTTATATTTAAAAAGATAAGGTTTAGATGTAATAAAAGCAAGACAACGTTTTTAGCAAAAAAAAAAGTTACTCATAAATTACATCAAATTTATATACAGGACTATCTTGTTCATATTCAAAAACCCTAGCATAGTCCATAACATTGGGTATGTCTTCGAGTTTGCATAAATGTGCAACTACAGCGTATAAACCGTTAAATAACCTTTCTTTATCAGTAGGGTTTTGAGGTTTAGAATTGTAGTGACATAATGGAACAACAAAACCACATGCTTCTAAAAATACTTTTTCAATGTGTAATAGTTCAAGTGGGTTGTAACCATTAAATTTTCTACCCAAATTTTGATGAACCCTACCTACATAGCTTAGTTGTAATGAACCATGACCATTTGTTAGGTGTTTCCAGCTATCTCGATTATCTAATATATTCCCAACCGCACATGCAGAACAATATTCAGGATTCAATTCATCGTTGTGAAAAGCATTATAAAGCTTAATAAGCGCTTGTTCTAATCTTTTAGGTATTTCCATAATCAAAAAGAATTAACTCCCTTAAATATACAAAATATTGGTTGTACCTTTGCAGCAAATTATTGTTAATGACAACTTTTCAAGATTTAGACTTATCAAATCCATTAAGAAACTCAATTGAAGAATTAGGTTTTGTAAACCCTACACCTATCCAAGAACAAGCATTTCCTGTAATTCGTTCAGGAAAAGATGTAGTAGGGATAGCACAAACAGGTACAGGTAAAACTTTTGGGTACTTATTGCCTATATTACGTGATTTAAAGTTTTCGAAACAACAACACCCAAGAGTGATGATATTGGTGCCTACACGAGAATTAGTAGTGCAGGTGGTAGATGAGATTGAAAAGTTAGCAAAATACATGACCTTACGTACTATTGGGGTGTATGGAGGAGTCAACTTAAATCGTCATAAAGAAGCAGTAATGCAAGGTGCAGATATTATTGTTGCTACTCCAGGACGGTTGTACGATTTAGCGTTAAGTAACGTATTGAAATTAAAGTCTATTCAGAAATTAGTAATTGATGAAGTAGATGTAATGCTCGATTTAGGCTTTCGTTTTCAGTTGTTAAACATTTTTGATTTATTACCTCAAAGACGTCAAAACATCATGTTTTCAGCAACCATGACGGAGGATGTGGAAGCTTTAATTGACGATTTCTTTATCGCTCCACATAAAATAGCGATTGCAGTTAGTGGAACACCACTAGACAATATTCAGCAAACGAGTTATGATGTTCCTAATTTTTACACAAAAGTTAATTTATTAAACTATTTATTATTTGATAAATCTGAGTTTAGTAAAGTGTTAGTGTTTGCGCCTAATAAGCGAAATGCAGATAGGTTGTTTGATTGTGTAGCAGAAGAATATCCATCACAAGCCTGTGTTATTCACTCAAACAAAACTCAAAATTATCGTTTACGCTCTATAGAGCAATTCAATAAAGGAGAAAAGCGAATTTTAATCGCTACCGATGTAATTGCTCGTGGATTAGATTTAGAAGAAGTAACACATGTAGTAAATTTTAATGTACCACACTTTCCTGAAAACTATATGCACAGAATAGGTCGTACTGGTCGTGCAGAACGAGAAGGAAAAGCAATTTTATTTGCTACAGAAAAAGAGCAAGAAGATAAACAACGAATTGAGGAGTTGATGGATTATGAAATTCCTAAGTTAGAAATTCCAGAACAGGTTGAGATTTCTAAGGAATTAACAGAAGAAGAGCGTCCAAAGGAAGAAAGAGAAATTAATAAGAATAGAACGTCACAAGAATATATTCCAGGACCTGCCTTTCATGAGAAAAAGGAAAAGAATAAAAAAACAAACCAAGGAGGTTCATACCGAAGAGAAATTGCTAAGAAGTATAAAAAACCTAAAACAAGAGGAGACAAAAACTATAACAAACGCAATAAGAAACGAAAATAATGCAAGCACTTACAGAACAAGAACTTCATAATTTGGGGATGAACATTGTAGGTAAAAAGCTACAAGAAATGGGCTATGAGTTTATTGCAATAAATAGTGAGTTAAAAAGACATCCACAGTTCGTATTGTATAAAAAAGAAGAACCTACCATATTTGTTTTAGTAAAGACTACTAATAATATTCAGTCACCACAAGAGTATGATGTATTGTGGATGGAAACATTTAAAAAGCATGCAGAAAAACAAAATGCTAAGGTTTGGTATGCAGGTATAGGGATCGCAAATGCTGAAAGTGTAGATTTACCAGTTTTTAAAAACAAACCCTATTATGTTGCTTTCGATGATTTTATAAAGATTTTATAGATACGATATTACCAATATCTATAATTTTCTGGTGTTAATTCCCCTTTTTCACTGATAGAAAAAGAGTGGTTTAGTAGATTGAAAAGGGCAAAAACCCTATTAGTTTTCAGATAGTTGTGTGTTAATTTTACATCAGGGAAATTAATAAAATATCTAAAAAAATGAAAAGACAACTACTAACCAAAAAAGGAAAAAAATTAATGAAAACTATTATGGCATTTTTATCAGATTTAGGTAATGGTGCTAGTTATGCAATTAACAATTAAGACTTAAATAGTTAAAGTTAAAAACACTCGATCACATTGTAATCGAGTGTTTTTTTATGCATAAATATTAACTTTACAGTGTGGATAATCTTCTAAGGAAAATAAAAGAATGTAAAATATGTGAGGAACATATAGAGCCTAACCCTGTGATTTTAGCTAATAGAAAGTCAAAAATTATTATTGTAGGTCAAGCACCAGGAACCAAAGTACACAAATCTGGAATTCCTTGGGATGATGCTAGTGGAAAACAATTAAGAAAATGGTTAGATGTTACTGATGAGCAGTTTTACAACACAAACAATTTTGGAATAATTCCAATGGGCTTTTGTTATCCAGGAAAAGGAAAATCTGGAGATTTGCCACCTAGAAAAGAATGTGCCCCGAAATGGCATCAACCATTACTAGAAGAAATGTCTAAAGTAAAGCTGGTTATTTTAATTGGAATGTATGCTCAAAACTACTACTTAAAAGAACAAGCAAAACGAACACTCACTGAGACAGTGAACAATTTTGAAGAGTATCTACCTAGTTATTTTGTATTACCTCACCCATCTCCAAGAAATAGATTCTGGTTAACTAAAAATCCGTGGTTTGAAAAAGATGTTTTACCCATATTAAAAATAACTGTAAAAAAGCTGTTGTAGTGATTTTAATACCAAAAGAAAGTTAAAAACATGCGTTGATAAATTTGTACTTTTGCAATGTATGATAGAAACAAGAGAAGCCATATCAGAAAAAGCGGTTTTAATAGGTATTATAACCCAAAATCAAGATGAAAAGAAATCAGAAGAATATCTTGACGAACTAGAGTTTTTAACACTTACAGCTGGAGGAGTAGCTGTTAAACGTTTTGTTCAAAAACTAGACAAACCACACCCAAAAACTTTTATAGGAACAGGAAAGTTAGAAGATGTAAAAGCGTATATAGAGTCAAATGATATTGGAACAGCCATTTTTGATGATGAGCTATCACCAGCTCAACTTAGAAATGTTGAGCGTTTTTTAGATTGTAAAATTTTAGATAGAACAAACTTAATACTAGATATTTTTGCTAGTAGAGCACAAACGAGTTCGGCAAAAGCACAGGTAGAATTAGCACAATATCAATATTTATTACCTCGATTAACAAGAATGTGGACGCATCTTGATAAGCAGAAAGGGGGTATTGGTATGCGTGGACCAGGAGAAACAGAAATAGAAACAGACCGTCGTATTATTCGCGATAAAATCTCGTTACTAAAAAAGAAGTTAGTAACTATTGATAAACAAATGTCTGTGCAACGTAAAAACCGTGGAAAAATGGTTCGTGTTGCTTTGGTAGGATATACCAATGTTGGAAAATCTACTTTAATGAATGTAGTGAGTAAAAGCGAAGTGTTTGCAGAAAATAAGTTGTTCGCAACGCTTGATACTACAGTAAGAAAAGTAGTAATAAAGAATATTCCTTTTTTAATGACAGATACTGTTGGGTTTATAAGAAAGTTACCAACTCAATTGGTAGAGTCGTTCAAATCTACCTTAGATGAAGTTCGTGAAGCTGATTTACTATTACATGTTGTAGATATTTCACATCCAAACTTTGAAGATCATATTGCTTCTGTTAATAAAATTTTAGATGAGATTGATAGTAAGGATAAACCTACAGTTATGGTGTTTAATAAAATAGATGCTTATACTCATGAAACTATTGATGAAGATGACTTAGTTACAGAAAAAACAAAAGAGCATTACACATTAGAAGATTGGAAAAGAACTTGGATGAATGATTTAGAAACAGAGAGTATTTTTATTTCAGCATTAAATAAAGATAACCTAGAGAATTTTAAAGATAAGGTGTATGAAGAAGTGAAAAAAATACACATTCAGCGCTTTCCATATAATGACTTTTTATATCAAGAATATTAGTTTTTTACAGAAAAAAAATATAAGCATAACCTAAAAAGAACTTAAAGAATTGCAACTTTAAGTTCTTTTTTATTATATTTATAATCGCTAACATAGTTTTTTCTGTGTTTTATAAAGTATTGTAAATTAATATTTTTAACCATTTTATCCCCCTGAAAATGAAAAATAATAAAACTTCACAAACAAAATCTAGACGATTTTCATTAGATCAATTAGTTAATAAGAAATCCTAAAACTTACGTCAGTAAATTAATCTTATTTAACCAGCTAACTTACCAAGTATTCATAAAGTTTTAAATAGAGAATTTAAGACCAGGTGAAATGTCCGCTCTTTTTGAGTTACCATGTGTTAATCTGAATAGATCATGATGAAAAATATAATTACCCTCTTGTTACTATGTTGTGGTTTGCAATTTGCTCTAGCACAAGAGAAATGTACATCTGAAACTTCACATTTATTAGATGTAAACGTAGTTGATAAATGTTTAGTAGAAAAAAAAGTAGAAAAGAATACAGAAACAACTCCTGCGGTTGTAACTACAATTTCTAGTAGAAGACATTTTAGAAAACGTGTTTATTTTGAAAAAGTCATTAGTTTAGCTAATGATATAGAAGCCAACAAAATTAAGTTGATTAAGACGACTAGTGATTTAGCTACATGTCGCTTGTATAATATATTTCCAATCACTAGAAAAATAACTAAAAAAGCTACTTCTTTTGATGTAGTAGATGAAATCCCTGTATTTTTATCTTGTACAGACCCTCTAATGGATAAAGTTGATTGTTTTAATTATGAAATGCAAAACCATATAATTAATACACTAAAATACCCAGAAGAAGCCTTAGATAAAGGAATTGAAGGGGAGGTACTAGTAAGTTTTGTAATTGATGAAACTGGTAAAGTAACAGATATTAAAACAGAAGGAGCAAATGCACACGAAATCTTAAAAAAAGAGGCAAAAAGAATTGTATTATTATTACCTAATTTTAAGCCAGGGAAACAACAAGGAAAAAATACAAGAGTAGCGTACAGTTTTCCTATGAATTTTAGCTTAAATAGCTCTGAAAATTAGAATGTTAAAATAATTTATTTTCTGTAAAAAAAAGAATACCTTTGCACGCCATATTTTTCACAAATAATTAACTGTAATTAGTTGATTAAAAAAATATTAAACCCTTAGGTATGAGAAAAATTATTTTAGTTATCACATTAGTTTGTTTTTATGCTACTAATGTTGTGTCACAACGTGAAGTATGTGAAACCCCAGAAGAATCTTTAGTAGATTTAAATAGTATTACAAAATGTACCATAGCTCCAAAAAGTAAAAAAAACAAGGGTACACGACAAATCTCTGTAAAAGTATCTGCTAATAGAAGGTATTTAAAAAAGAGAGAAATTTCAAAAAAGAAAGCTGTTTCAAGTGCTACAGAGTTATCGGGAGCAGGAACTGCTGCAATAGAAAGTGCAACTCCTCAAGCAGAATTAAACCAATCTTTAACTTTTAAAAGTAACCTTGAAAATATAACAAGTAAACTATCAGCAGAGGAAGTAAGAAAAGCTGAAAAATTTACTACAGTTGATAGGATACCTTTGTTTACTGCATGTAAAAATGCAAAGAAAAACGAAAGATTAGATTGTTTTAACGTTGAAATGGTAAAACATATTCAAAAACACTTCAGATACCCTAGTCAAGCGGTAAAAGAATCTATTCAAGGAGAAGTTTGGGTACGTTTTATTATTGATAAAAACGGTCAGGTTAAGAATATTAAAACCTTAGGACCTAAAAATGGAGAGTTATTAAACAATGAGGCTGTTAGAGTAGTATCTCAATTGCCACAGTTTGTACCTGCTAAAAAGTCAGGAGATGAAACCTCTGTAAAATACGGATTCCCTATTATGTTTGCTCTTGATGAGTAAATAAACCAATAATAACTTAATACAAATCAATTAAAATAAGCATTATGTTTAAAAAACTACTATCCTTAGTTTTGGTAGTGTGTAGTATGGCTATTTATGCACAAACTACAGTAAATGGAAAGATTTACGACGAATACTTGGAGCCCTTTCCTAATGCAGTAATTCTTTCAGGAGAAGCAAGAGCAACTTCTGATTTTGAAGGAAAATTTACGTTACAAGTTAAGTCAAACTACCCTATAACTATACAAGTTTCTGCTTTTGGATATAAAACAGAAATAATAGAGATTACTTCACAAGAACAAGAAGTAAATGTGATATTAAAAGAGAGTGTAGCATTAGATGAAGTTGTAATTTCAGCATCTAGATCTCCTGAACGAGTTATTGAATCACCAGTAACTATTGAAAGAATGGGTATTGCTGATGTTAAAAGAAATACGTCAGTAACGTATTATGATGGAATGGCGAATTTAAAAGGAATAGACTTTAGAGAAAGTGGTTATGGTTTTAAATCAATAAATACCAGAGGGTTCTCTTCCTTTGAAAATACCCGTTTTGTTCAGTTAGTTGATGGTATGGATACAGCAGTTCCTGCATTAACTTTTTCTATGGGGAATTTAGCTGGAACATCAGATTTAGATGTAGAAAGTGTGGAAGTATTACCAGGAGCAGCATCTGCTCTATATGGAGCGAATGCATTCAACGGAATTATGCTTTTGAAAAGTAAAAACCCATTTAAGTATTCAGGAATAAGTACTTATTTTAAGACAGGGTACACCTCACAAGAGGCTGGAGGTAATAATCCTTTCTACGATTTTGGGATGCGTATGGCATACAGGTTTAGTGATAAGCTAGCAGGTAAAGCAAATTTTACCTATTATAGTGCAGAAGAATGGCATGCTAATAACACAGGGAATTCTACAGAAATTGGAGGTATTGAAATTGATGGAGATAGATCTTTACCAGATTATGATGGAGTTAATGTGTATGGAGATGAAGTAAGTGCTACATTAAAGCAGATTGCTACATTAGCAGGTTTACCAGAAACAGTAATTAATTCACTATCTGATCAAAAAATTACGAGAACAGGTTATGATGAATCAACTTTAGTAGATTATAATTCAAATGGATTAAAATTTGATGCTTCTTTACATTATCGCCCTTGGGGAAATGAAAACTTAGAGATTATTTTAAACTCAAGATTTGCGAGAGGTAAAAATATTTATCAAGGAGCAAATAGATATGTACAAGATGGTTTTTCTTTTGAGCAACATAGATTAGAGTTTTTAGGAAAAAACTTTTTCTTAAGAGGGTATTATTCAGCAAATGATTCAGGAGGTTATTTTGACTCTCGTTTTAAAGCAATTAATATCAATAGAGCGTGGAAAAGTGATAAAGATTGGTTTGGAGATTATCTAAATGCTTATTTAACAGGTGGTAGAGATCATAAAAAAGCAAGAGATATTGCTGATATTGGTCGTTTTCAACCAGGGTCTGTAGAGTTTAATAAAGCTGCTAATGAAGTAGTTTCAAAATCTGTTTCAGAAGGTGGTGCTAAACTAACAGATCAAACATCATATTATCATGCTGATGGTAATTATAATTTCCGTGATATAATTAAATTTGGAGAAATCCAAATAGGAGGTTCTTACAGAAAGATTAACTTAAACTCTCAAGGTTCTGTATTTACAGATGCAAACTCTAAAATTTCATTTGATGAGTTTGGAATCTATACTCAGTTACAGAAGAAGTTTTTTGAAGAAAGGTTAAAGTTTACAGGGTCTATTCGTTATGATAAGTCAACAAACTTTAAAGGGAACTATTCGCCAAGAGTTTCTCTTAACTATTCGTTAGGAGAAAATAAAGATCATGTAATTAGAGCATCTTATCAAACAGGGTTTAGAAATCCAACATTACAAGAACAGTATTTTGGTCTTCCAGTAGGAACTGGTCACTTAATAGGAGGTGTTGAAGAGAATTTAGATCGTTATACTGTTAATATTGAGGGAGGAAATACGTTAACTGGTAGAGATGCATTTGAAAATTCGTTTTCACAAGCAGAATTAGATAGAGGAAATTATACAAAATCTCAATTAACTACAATTCAGCCAGAGAAGGTTATTTCTTATGAATTAGGGTATAGAAGTATCATTAATTTAAGTTCGAATAAAATTTTAGAGCTAGATATAAATGGTTACTATAATAATTATGAATCATTCACGGCTATTAAAGATGTTCTTGTACCTCATTATGGAGGGTTTAATACAGATGGTACTCCAAATGCACAAGCATTATTAGCACTTCAAAATAATGATGTAACATCTTTCTCTGTAAACACAAACTCTAATGCAGATGTTAACTCATATGGAATAGGGGTAGGAATGTCGACTAAGGTTTTTAAAGGATTTGATTTAAGAGCAAGTTATAATTATGCTAAGTTTGATTTTGATGAGAATTCAGATCCAGATTTTGAACCAGCATTTAATACACCTGAAAACAAAGTAAAAATTCAGTTTGGTCATTCAAACTTGTTTAAAAACTTTGGGTTTAATGTAAATGTACGTTGGCAAGATGAATACTATTGGCAATCTTCTTTTTTACAAGGTCTGGTAGACTCTAGAACAGTATTAGATGCTCAGGTAAACTATACAGTACCTTCAATAAAGTCAAGATTTAAAATAGGAGGAACTAATTTAACAGGTAAAGAATACTTTATTGCACCAGGAGCTGGGTCAATAGGTTCTTTGTATTATATCTCTTGGACAATTAATGACTAGAAATAGTTATAAAACTGTAAAACAAAAAAGAGGCGTGAATTAATTCACGCCTCTTTTTTGTTTTACAAACTTTTAAAGCTTACAATTCGTTTTCAGAATCGTTAATTATCCCTAGTCGCTTAGCACGTTGTTCCCAGCTTTTCCTAGCTAAGCTTTGTAGATTAGCTACGTTATCGCTCTCATCCATTATTTCATACCCTAAAAGCGTTTCTATAACATCTTCTTGGGTAACTAAACCACTAACAGCTCCATATTCATCTACAACTAAAGCTAAATGTTCTCTTTGTTGAATTAATTTTTCAAATAAATTAGGAATAGACAATTCTCTACTGGCTATTATAATTTCTCTCTTAATTGTCTTTAAAGGTTCATTTCCTTTATTATCAACCAAAGAAAGTAACAACTGATCCTTTAAAACATATCCAGTTATGTTGTCTGGGTTTTCAGCATATACAGGTATTCTAGAAAATCGTAAAGGTCTATTTTCATTGAAAAAGGATTCAATGCTTTGGTTTTCGTCAGCAGTAGTAAGTACCGTACGAGGTGTCATAATATGTTTAGCCTGAACCTCTTTAAAGTTTAGCATATTTCTAATTACTTTACCCTCACTTTCATGAAAAACACCTTCTTGCTCAGCAATATCAGTCATAGCAGAAAAGTCTTCTCTGCTTAAAACACTTTCACCATGTGCTCCTTTACCAAATAGTTTAGTAAATAATTGAAGTACCCATATAATACCAGTGTATTTACAGAAGAAAATTAGCACATTTAAAGCTTTGGTTGTAAAGCCAGCTAGAGACTTCCAATAAGTTGCTCCGATAGTTTTAGGAATAATTTCTGAAGCAACTAAAATTAAAATAGTCATTATAGCAGAAACGATAAAAACACCGTTTCCTTCGTCATTAAATATTTTCTTTGCCTGAGCACCAACTAAGATAGCTCCTACAGTATGAGCAATAGTATTTACTGTTAAGATAGCAATAAGAGGTTTGTCTACATCTTTTTTTAATGTCTCAAGATCTTTTGCATAAGCTTTCTCTTCTTTCTTTTTAACATTCACAAAAGTAGGAGTAACACTTAGTAGAACAGCTTCTAATATAGAGCATAAAAAAGAGAAGAATATAGATAAGGTGGCGTAAACAATTAATAGTGTCATTCGTTAAAATTTTTAGGCTAAAATACGTAAAAAAGAAAACCTCAAGAATATGTTCTTGAGGTTTTGCAATTATGTTTTGTTTTTCTAGAAACCGTAATTTATTCCTAGACCAAACACTTCTCTAGTTTGAAATCCTCTAAAGGCGTTGTCGTCATAAATAGTTTGCATAGAAAGATTTGCAGATAAGTATTTGTTAACTTTCATTACTACGTTAACAGTATAGTCAATATCTACATTTTGAAAATCTTCTAAATAGTTACTATATAAATTCAAGATATTTTCTACAGATACATTTTTCATTACATCTAATTTGTAATAGGCATTAACTGCAGCACCTAATTCATAACGGGTGGTTTCGTTTTGTTTTACTCCAAAAGCAGGGCCTAAATCAGTCAAATGTTTGTGTACATATATTAACTTAGAAGTTGCTGGAGCAATATTTACTTTTAAATTATCATGTTTTTTCCAAAGCATACCAGGTCCAAACTGGAAGTATGCAGGAGAAAAGAAATGAGATGTTTGCTCGCCAGAAACATAGGTAGAAGACATTTGAGTTTTAAAGTTGAAAAAAGCAGAGTAATACCAATATCCGCTAGCTTTTTTTCCTAATAAAGAGTTTAATTCTAAACGATCATCTGTTTTTTGTAGTTCTTCTCCTTTAAGTTTTGTTACTCCATAAGAAGCAATCAATTTATTGTCCCATGCCCAATCACCTTTGGTATAATTAAAATCATAGTTTAAACCAATAGTACCAGAAATATTATTTGTACCACCAGCTAACCAATTGTTAAAAGCAGATTGATTAAATAGAAAAGAGATATTACCACTTCTTTTCCACCCATCTTTAGGTTCTTCCTTTTTTTCTTCTTGAGCATTAGCTGTTAAAGTTCCTAACAAAACAGCAATAGCTAATAATTTTTTCATTTTAATAGTTTTAAATTAATTTTTGAGGGCGCGAATGTACGCTTAATCTAAGGTTTAGACAACAGCATTATACTAAAAGTCACGTCTTATGAAAGATATAATTTAAACCAAGACCAAACACTTCTTTAAATTGTACTTTGCTTGAAGCATCGTCATCAATAATGGCATGTAAACCAAGATTTGTAGATAGGTTTTTATTAATTTTAACAAAGATATTTAATTGATAATCGATATCAATGTTTTGTGGTTTGTTCAAATAATCAGAATATACTGCTACAATGCTTTCCATAGTTACATCTTTCATTATTTCACTTTTAAAGTAAGCAGAAAGATTGAAACCTAAACTGAAATTTATATTCTTACCTTCATCTACACCATACTTTCCTGAAAACTCATCAGAAACAAATGTGTAACGAGCTGAAGCAGGAGCAACGTTTATTCTTGCGTTATCATTTTTTTTCCATAACATACCAGGACCAAAACTCCAATATGCAGGAGAAAAGAAATCTGAAACAGCTACTTTAGGTTCTTGTTTATAATCATAACCCCTAGTATATTGCGTTTTAAAATTACTAAAAAATGAGAAAAACCATAGTTTTGAAGTTCTTAACCCAAGTAAAGAGTTGTATTCAAATTGATCTTCTGTTTTTCTTACTCCTTGACCATCTACATAGCTCAAACCATAAGCAGAAATAACTTTATTATCCCAGTTCCATTTTTTTCTCTTGTAATTAAAATCGTAACCAAGTGTCATATTACCAGCAACGGTGTTATTTCCACCTGCAGCCCAATTGGAAAAAGATGATTGATTGAAAAGGAAAGTATACTTTCCTACAACAGTCCATTTTTTTGGAGGGTTTTTCTTAATTAACGGTTCTGCAAATACTCTTTTGTTAAATATGTAAGAAGCAAAACTAGTGTCTAAAGGTGAGTTTTGTAAACCTACAGAAGAAATACTATCTTTTTTGGTTTCTTGTGAAACTATAGAAAAAGAGTAACAAGAAAACAGGATTAAGAACAGCTTTTTCATTTGTGATTAAGTTGAGGAATTCTATGAGTCTAATTATTTTTTTCTCTTATAAAGTGGTACTGTTGAACAAGCTTCACCAAACATGATGGTTTTAGCTACAGGTTTGATTTTTTCAATTAATAAGGTATATGCTGATGGTGGTATAGGTTTATTTGTGCAGCCTTTGATTATTACAGGCTTGTCTTTAAACTCAGAAGTGTCTAACTTTTGAATTATGTCTTGATATATTACAGTTTCTAATAATGTTAAGTCGCCAACAACAACCTTTTTAGCAAAAGGAGCAAGCTCTGTGGTTAATAAAAGATAAGCCCAAGAAGGAATAATGGCATCTGTAGAACAGGCTAATGAAACATAGCTATCTTGATATTGAGCCCAATCATGGTTTTTTACAGATTTTCTAAAATCCTTTTCACGAAGAATCAATTCTTCAAACAGCCAATTTTTAATATCAAACACTACACGTTTACCTTTAGGGTAAAAGTCTTCAAGGTCTATCGTAGTAAGATTACTATTTGCAACTTTATTTATAATATTGTTTGACATTTGTTTTTTTGTAAAAATAAAAAAAATCTTCATCTACAATATTGTTTTAAAGATGAAGATTTTATCGTTTTGAAAAACTATTGATGATCTACTTATTGTATTCGTAAGTTACGACATATGAGTAGTCATTGCTTGATTCATCTCTTTCTATAACGAAATTATCAGAATCGTATTTGTAAATTGTTTTGTATGAACCTAATTCTTTATTGTCTTTATCAAATTCTTGAACTAATGTTATGTTGTGTGTCCCACCACCTTCAAAATCTGATTGTAAGATGGCTTTAACACCAACAATATTTATAAGAGGAGAATTTTTATTGTCAAATGTGTAAATTGTGTAGTTTGTATCTGTATCTGTAGTTTCTTTAACTTTATTGTCAGACAAATACTCGTAACTCGATACAACTGTATTAGTATTACTATTAAAGAATTGCTCAGTTGTAGTTTTTTCTAGTTTAGAATCAGAGTTATATTGATACTCTCTTATGCTGTTTATTGCGTTTAAAGAATTATAGTTTGTTTGTTTAGTAAGTAAATCACCAGTATACTCGTACTCACTATAACGGTCTGTTTTTCCATTACTGTCTATATCTTCTGTTTTAGTAATTTTCCCGTTTGTATAAGTGAATAAGGTTTTTTCTACTCCTTCAGGGGATTCATGGGTTATTTTAAGTAATTCATGTTTGTCATTGTAATGATAAGTACTAGTTGTGGTAGATTCTACATATGGAGTACCTGGGTCTCCATCATCATCGTAGCTTTCTACACTTATTTGTTTGTTCAATAACTTAGGAGATTCTTTTTCGATTATTTCTTTGTCAGAAGTACAAGAAGCAATTGTCATTAAAGTGACAAGTAAAAGTGCTGTTTTTTTCATGATTTTTTTATATTTTTTTAAAATTTCATGCGAAATTAGTTATTTAAAATAGATAAAAAAAATATTGTTAATTACAACATTCCTAATTCTAATTTAGCTTCTTCACTCATCATGTCTTGTGTCCATGTAGGATCAAAAGTAATCTCAACCTCACAGTTATTGATTTCTTTTAAAGTTTTTACTTTTTCTTCTACTTCAACAGGTAATGTTTCAGCAACAGGACAATTTGGAGAAGTTAATGTCATTAATATTTTGGCATCATTCTCTTCTGATATAAAAACATCGTAAATTAACCCTAGTTCATATATGTCAACAGGTATTTCAGGGTCGAAAATTGTTTTTAATACACGAACTATTTTATCTCCTAATTCTTCTAATTTATCTTCAGTCATAATTCTAAACTTCTTTTAATTCGCTAACTTACTTTGTTGCGCAATTGCATACATTTTTATTTGCTTTACCATAGATACTAATCCGTTAGCACGAGTAGGGCTTAAATGCTCTTTTAAACCAATCTCATCAATAAAATCAGTATTGGCTTCTAAAATAGCCTTAGGTGTTTGGTCAGAAAACACCCTCAATAATAGAGCTACAATTCCTTTTGTTAAAATAGCATCACTATCAGCTGTAAATTCAATAGTGTCACCTTTTAATTCAGAATGCAACCATACTTTTGATTGACACCCTTTAATTAGGTTTTCATCTAATTTGTATGCTTCATTTATTAAAGGTAGCGATTTACCTAGCTCTATAATGTACTCATAACGCTCCATCCAGTCTTCAAACATAGAAAACTCGTCAATAATTTCTTCTTGTATTTCTTTGATAGTCATTTTTTAAAACTATTTTTGCAAAGTCAAAAAGACCGTTTTTAATTAAAGACGCAAAATTACGACAAAAAAGGCAGTTGACATGAGAGTTTAAGCCTTAATGAGTAGAATTAGTAAAATTTTAAGTCTTAGCTATTTATAAAGACTTGATGAAATAAATAGATTTCCTTAAGTAAAGGAATATTAAGTAGAGTTATGAGTAAATTATTAGCAGTAGGAACCGTAGCATTTGACGCTATAGAAACACCATTTGGAAAAACTGATAAAATCTTAGGAGGATCAGGAACTTTTGTTGGATTAGCAGCTTCACAGTTTGGAGTACAAACAGGAGTGGTTTCTGTAGTTGGAGGAGATTTTCCACAGTCATATTTAGATATGATGAATGATAAAGGAATTAATACTGATGGAGTGGAAATTGTAAAAGAAGGAAAAACTTTCTTTTGGAGTGGAAAGTATCATAACGATATGAACTCTCGCGATACTTTAGTAACTGAACTGAATGTGTTAGAGCATTTTCAACCTGTAGTTCCAGAATCTTTTAAAGATGCGCCGATTGTAATGTTAGGTAATTTACACCCATTAACACAAGCATCTGTTTTAGATCAAATGAATGAAAGACCAAAGTTAGTAGTATTAGATACAATGAACTTTTGGATGGATATAGCATTAAACGATTTACATGAAGTTTTAAAACGTGTAGATGTTATTACAATTAATGATGAAGAAGCACGCCAGTTAAGCGGGGAGTATTCTTTGGTAAATGCAGCAAAGAAGATTCACGAAATGGGGCCAAAATATGTTGTAATTAAAAAAGGAGAACACGGAGCTTTATTGTTTAATGAAGGAAACATGTTCTTTGCACCAGCGTTACCACTAGCAGAAGTGTTTGATCCAACAGGAGCTGGAGATACATTTGCAGGAGGTTTTTGCGGATATTTAGCTAAAACAGAAGATATTTCATTCGAAAATATGAAGAGTGCAATTATCTACGGATCCAACTTAGCATCGTTCTGTGTTGAAAAATTCGGAACACAGCGTATGGAGGCGTTAACTAGCGAGGAGGTACAAGCACGCTTAAAAGCGTTTAAAGAATTAACACAATTTGATATAGCATTATCATAAACTATAAATCCGCGCTTTTTGCTGCGGATTTTTTTATACAACACACAAAACTACAACACAACTAAATACTTGAAATTAAATGAGTGACGCTATTAAACACGAATGCGGAATTGCAATGGTTCGTTTAAAAAAACCATTACAGTACTATAAAGAAAAATATGGTACCGCGTTTTATGGTGTAAATAAAATGTACCTGTTAATGGAAAAACAGCACAATAGAGGACAAGACGGTGCTGGATTAGCAAGTATAAAATTTAATGTAGAGCCTGGAACAAGGTACATAAGTAGAATACGTTCCAACCAATCACAACCAATACAAGATATTTTCGGAAAAATCAACCATAGAATCAATGGAGTTTTTGAAGAGAACCCAGATAAGGTTGATGATGTAAAATGGCAAGAAGAAAACGTACCTTATATAGGAAACCTATTTTTAGGACATGTTCGTTACGGTACATTCGGTAAAAACTCTATAGAGAGTGTTCATCCTTTTTTACGCCAAAGTAATTGGAGACACCAAAGTTTAATTGTTGCAGGAAACTTTAATATGACGAACTCTAAACAATTATTAAATGATTTAATTGATTTAGGGCAGCACCCAAAAGAGTTTACTGACACAGTAACTGTGATGGAGAAAATAGGTCATTTTTTAGAGTCAGAAGTTTCTGACTTGTACTTAAAGGCTAAAGAAGAAGGTTTTAGTAAAAAAGATGCTTCACCATATATAGAAGAAAACTTAGATATCCAACGAATTTTACAACGCTCAGCCAAAAACTGGGACGGAGGTTATGCAATGGCAGGATTGTTAGGTCATGGTGATGCATTTGTGTTGAGAGATCCTTCTGCAATACGTCCAGCGTTCTTTTATGAAGATGACGAAGTAGTAGTGGTTGCTTCAGAGCGCCCGGTGATTCAAACAGTGTTCAATGTTCCGATTGATACTATTAAAGAAATTGATAGAGGTCATGCATTAATTATTAAGAAAAATGGTCAAACAACAATGGCTCCGGTTTTAGAAGAAAGACCAAAAAAGGCATGTTCGTTTGAGCGTATTTATTTTTCAAGAGGAAGTGATGCTTCAATCTATGAAGAGCGTAAAAACTTAGGAAAATATGTGTTCCCAGAAGTTTTAAAGTCTATTGATAGTGATATAGAAAATTCGGTATTTTCATATATACCAAATACAGCTGAAACATCGTTTTTTGGAATGATGGAGGCGGCTGAAGACGTATTAAATCAACAAAAAACAGATGCAATTTTAGCTGGCGAAGGAAAGCTTTCAAAAGAAAGAGTAATTGAAATTCTTTCTAAAAGACCACGTTTTGAAAAAATAGCGATCAAAGATGCGAAATTACGCACCTTTATTACTGATGATAGCAGTCGTGATGATTTAGTTGCTCACGTTTATGATGTTACTTATGGTGTTGTGAAGCCAACAGATAACTTAGTTATCATAGATGATAGTATTGTAAGAGGTACTACTTTGAAGAAGAGTATTATTAAGATTTTAGATAGACTAAACCCTAAGAAAATAGTAGTAGTTTCTTCTGCGCCTCAAATCCGTTATCCTGATTGTTATGGTATTGATATGGCTAAGATTAACGACTTTATTGCATTTAAAGCTGCTTTAGAATTGTTGAAAGAAACAAATCAATATCATATTGTCGATGAAGTGTATCAAAAGTGTAAGCAGCAAGAAGGTAGTGAAGATAAAGATGTAGTAAACTATGTAAAAGAAATTTACGCGCCGTTTACTGATGAAGAAGTTTCAGCAAAGATTGCGCAGATGCTTAAAACAGCTGAAATTAAGGCAGAAGTAGAGGTTATATTCCAGCCAGTAAGTGGATTACATAAAGCGTGTCCAGATAATTTAGGAGATTGGTATTTTACTGGAGATTATCCTACGGATGGAGGTCATAGAGTAGTAAATCAAGCATTCATCAATTTTTATGAAGGAAGTGATAAAAGAGCTTATTAATTACTAATAGGTTTAAATAAATAAAAAAAGAGTAATCGAACAAACGATTACTCTTTTTTTATGCTGTAAAATATGTTTAATTACATAGGAACGACAATTGCACCAGAAAACTTTTCACGAATCTCATTTAAAGCTCTATCCGCATGTAAACGTGTTTTGTAATTTCCTACTTGTATTTTCCATTCTGGAGCTTTGTAAGTTAGTTTAGTGTAAACATCAGGATATTCAATTTTAAATCTATTACGTAAGCTTCTTGCACGTCTTTCAAGTCCGTTATATAATTGTATTCTATATCCACTCCCGTTATGTTTGTTGTAAGCCCGTTTTTTTTCTATTAACGAAATAATGTCTTTGTTTTCAGTAAGTTTATCTTGAGCTTTTGCATTAAAAACGCTACCTGCAATAATGAATAAAAAGGTGATTAATATGCTGTATTTTTTCATTTTATTGAATCTTTTTACAAAAGTAATGACTTGTCAGTTAATACATTGTTAACGTTGTTTATTTAGAATTATTATAAATTATAGATTAGGATTCTCTTAACATTTCACAATTTAGACAGAAGTAGTACTTTTGTGCAACTTTCTGTGTACTATTTTTTAATAGTCTAACAGAAAAAATTGTACCAAAATAGATACAAAACTTATATTTTATAGTATGAAAAGTGTGAATCATCACAGTAGATTAACCAAAACTCTAGTAAGGAGTTTAGCTTTCTTTTTAGTTTTCTTAGTAAGTTCTTCCGCGTTTTCACAAGATATTGACGAGGCGCGTCAAAAAGAAGGAAAGAAATTATTTAAATCTCTTTGTGCTTCTTGTCACAAGTTAGATAAAAAACTTGTAGGTCCTGCGTTAGCTGGAGTAGAAGAAAAAAGAACTAACGAATGGTTAAAGGCATGGATTAAGAACAATGCTGAGCTTAGAGCATCTGGAGACAAAGATGCGATTGCTATTTTTGAAGAGTATAACGGTTCTAATATGACTGCTTTTCCGCAGTTAACAGATCAAAACATCGATGATATTCTTTATTATACAACTGTAGGTGAGGTTAAAAAGGCTACTGTTGCAGGAGCTGAAGTTGCTGGTCAGCCTCAGGGAGATCAGGCACCTAAGTGGTTGATTTATATATTGGCTGCGGCAATTGTTGTAGCGTTTTTAATTATTGGTAGTTTATTAAAAACTATTAGTGAATTAAAAGGAGCTCCAAAAACTCCAGGTTTAATGGGGCAAACTGCTGAGTTATGGCAAGGAATTAAACAGAATACATTCTTAAAAGTATTAACTGTGATTTTCGGAGCTTTAGTAGCGGCTTATTTCTTGTTTGGTACGTTGTTTAAAGTAGGTGTTGATGAAGGTTATCAGCCAATTCAACCAATTGCTTTTTCACATAAGATTCACGCAGGAGATAATAAGATTGATTGTCAATACTGTCACTCGTCTGCTAAGCACAGTAAAACATCTGGAATTCCTTCAGTAAATGTTTGTATGAACTGTCATAAGAATATTTCAGAAGTTGCAGATGATACTAAAGTAGTAATGGATGACCATACATTAGTAAAAGCTGATTTAGATAAGGAAATCGCTAAGATTTATGAAGCAGCAGGTTGGGATGCAGATAAATTAGAGTATACAGGAAATACTAAACCAGTTAAGTGGGTTAGAGTTCATAATTTACCAGATTTTGCATATTTTAACCACTCACAACACGTAACAGTTGGAGGTATAGCTTGTCAAAAATGTCACGGACCTGTAGAAGAAATGGAAGAAGTATATCAATACTCGCCATTAACAATGGGTTGGTGTATAGATTGTCATAAGGCGACTAAGGTTGACTTAAAAGGTAATGAGTACTATGCTAAAATTCATGAAGATTTAGCTAAAAAGTACGGTGTTGAGCAAGTAACTATTGCGCAATTAGGAGGAAAAGAGTGTGGTAAGTGCCACTATTAATCAATTTAGAAAGTAGAAAAACACATATATAAATGGCTTCAAACAAAAAATACTGGCAAAGTGTTGAAGAACTAAAAGGTAGTTCTATTGTTGAAACGCTACGTAATAATGAGTTTGTACAAGATATTCCTACAGATGAATTTTTAGGCGACAAAGAAACCTTAGAGACATCATCAACTTCACGTAGAGATTTCTTGAAATATGTTGGATTTACCACTGCAGCGGCTTCTTTAGCAGCTTGTGAGGGTCCAGTAAGAAAATCAATTCCTTATGTAGTGCAACCAAATGATATCGTAGTAGGTGTTGCTGATTGGTACGCAACTACAATTGCAGATGGTTTTGATTTCGCAAACGTATTAGTAAAAACACGCGAAGGACGTCCAATTCAAATCATGCCAAATAAAGAGGCAGGAGGTGTAACTAGCGCACGTACTCAAGCATCAGTTTTATCATTATACGATGAGAAATTACGTATAAAAGAACCTAGAAAAGGAGAAACTCAAATTTCTTGGGCAGATGCAGACAAAGAGATAGTTGCTAAATTAAACGAATTAAAAGACGCTAACGAACCAGTAGTGTTTTTAACAGGTACTTTAGCGAGTCCTTCTACTGAAAAAGTAATTGCTGATTTTATTGCTGCTTATCCAAATGTTAAGCATGTGGTGTATGATGCAATTTCTGAAAGTGCAGCTGCAGATGCTTTTGAAGCTATGTATGGTAAAAGAGCATTACCAGATTACAACTTTAGTAAAGCAGAGGTTATCGCATCTATAGGAGCAGATTTCTTAGGAGATTGGCAAGGTGGGTACGAAAAGTCTTATGCTGAAGGACGTAGAGTTGAAACTGGTAAAATGTCTTACCATGTTCAAATAGAAAGTAACATGTCTTTAGCAGGAGCAAATGCTGATAAAAGAATAGTTGCTAAGCCATCTGAACAGGTTTTTGCTTTAATAAACTTATACAACCAAGTAACAGGAAGCAATCTTCCTTCAAAAGCAACAACTTTTGATGCAGAGGTAAAGCAATTAGCTAAAGATCTTAAAAAAGCAGGTTCAAAAGGAGTTGTTGTTACAGGTTTAAATGATAAAAACGCTCAATTAATTGCTTTAGCAATTAATAAAGCATTAAATAGTGAAGTAATCGATACCAAGGCAGTGAATCTAAAACGCCAAGGTAACGATACTCAAGTGGCTCAATTAGTAGCAGACATTAAAGGAGGTAAAGTAAAAGGTTTAATTACTTATAATGTAAACCCTTTATACTCATTGTCAAATGCAGCTGATTTAGCAGAAGGAGTTAAGAACTTAAAATTATCTGTTGCCTTATCTACTCAAGATGATGCTACAGCTAATGCTACACAATATACATTGCCAGCACCTCACAACTTAGAAAGTTGGGGAGATGTTATGGCAAAGCAAGGTGTTTATAGTTTAATGCAACCTACTATCCAACCATTGTTTAATACACGTCAAGTACAAGATGTATTGTTAAAATGGTCAGGAAGCAAAGTAAACTACTATGATACCTTAAAAGAGTTTTGGAGTACAAATGTATTAGGAGGAGCTTCATGGAATCAAGCATTACATGATGGATTCTTTAAAGCTGAAAACATTACTGAAGAAGAAGAAATAACTTTTGAAGCTACAGTAGATGTAAATGCAGTAGCAGTACAATTAGTAAGAAAAGCTAACAACGCTTCAGGATTCGAATTAAACTTATATTCATCAACAGCTTTAGGAGACGGTAAACAAGCAAATAACCCATGGTTACAAGAATTACCAGACCCAATCACACGTGCTTCTTGGGATAACTACTTAACCGTATCTATGGCAGATGCCAAAGAATTAGGTTTTGAAAACCCAGTAAAAGATAATGGCGCTATTGATGGTAACTATGCTAACGTAACAGTTAATGGAGTTACAATAAACAAAATTCCAGTTATTATCCAACCAGGTCAAGCAAAAGGATCAGTTGGTTTAGCGTTAGGTTACGGTAGAACTCAGGGATTAAAGTCAGAAATGCAAGTAGGTATTAATGCATATCCTTTCTACCAAAACGGAAACAATGTACAATACAATGTTTCTATAGAAAAAGCTTCAGGATGGCACAAGTTTGCTTGTATGCAAGTACAAAGTACTTTAGCTGGTCGTCACGATATTTTAAGAGAAGCTTCATTAAAAGAAGTAAACGATAAAAAATTAGATCCTAAGCATACTTGGAATAAACCATTTATGGTTTCTTATGATCATCAAGAAGTTGAAGGAAGTAAAATCGACTTATGGGATGAGCATGATAGAAGTTTAGGACACCACTTTAACTTATCTATCGATTTAACATCTTGTACAGGTTGTGGAGCATGTGTTATTGCATGTCACGCAGAAAACAACGTTCCAGTTGTTGGTAAAGATGAAATGAGAGTTGGTAGAGATATGGCTTGGTTACGTATTGATCGTTACTACTCTTCTACTGTAGAAGATAAGCAACACGATGCTAAAATGACGTTGGAAGAGTTTAAAGCTCAAAATCCAAACATAGCTAACCAAGAAGTTGAAAGACGTTATACTGAAAAAGTATTAGAGTTAAGCAAAGGAGATTTATTTGATGCTTTAGAAAATCCAGCAGAAAACCCTCAGGTTGCTTTCCAACCTATGATGTGTCAGCACTGTAATCACGCACCATGTGAAACAGTATGTCCAGTAGCAGCAACGTCACACGGACGTCAAGGTCAAAACCAAATGGCATATAACCGTTGTGTAGGTACTCGTTACTGTGCAAACAACTGTCCATATAGAGTTCGTCGTTTCAACTGGTTTAACTATGCAGAAAACAACGAGTTTGACTTCAATATGAACAATGAATACGGAAAAATGGTGTTAAACCCAGACGTAGTTGTTCGTTCTCGTGGAGTTATGGAAAAATGTTCTATGTGTATCCAAATGACGCAAGCTACTATCTTAAAGGCTAAGAAAGAAGGTAGAGCCGTTAACAAAGACGAGTTTGAAACTGCATGTTCATCTGCTTGTTCTACTGGAGCTATGGTATTTGGAGATATAAACAACTCAGAAGATACAGTTACAGCGTTAAAAGAAGATAAAAGAGCTTTCCACGTGTTAGATTATATTGGTACAAAACCAAACGTAGTGTATCAAGTGAAAGTAAGAAATACAAACGAAGCTTAATAGTAAAATTAATAAGTATATAGATTTATGTCGTCTCATTACGAATCATCTTATAGAGAACCTTTAATACTTGGTGACAAGAGTTACCATGATATTACTGAAGATATTGCTAGACCTATTGAAGGGAAAGCAAACAAAAATTGGTATATAGCATTCTATATCTCTTTAGCAGCAATGTTATGGGGATTTGGATGTATCTTCTACACCGTAGGAACAGGTATTGGTGTTTGGGGATTAAGTAAAAACATCGGTTGGGCATGGGATATTACCAACTTCGTATGGTGGGTAGGTATCGGTCACGCCGGAACACTTATTTCTGCTGTACTATTATTATTCCGCCAAAAATGGAGAATGGCAATTAACCGTTCTGCAGAAGCGATGACAATCTTTGCGGTATTCCAAGCAGGGTTGTTTCCAATTATCCACATGGGACGTCCATGGAACGGATACTGGGTATTACCAATTCCTAACCAATTCGGATCATTATGGGTTAACTTTAACTCACCATTATTATGGGATGTATTCGCAATTTCTACGTATTTATCGGTATCATTAGTATTCTGGTGGACTGGTTTATTACCTGATTTTGCAACGATTCGTGATAGAGCTGTAAAACCTTTCCAAAAGAAAATTTATGCATTATTATCTTTCGGATGGTCAGGTAGAGCAAAAGACTGGCAACGTTTTGAAGAAGTGTCATTAGTGTTAGCAGGATTAGCAACACCATTAGTACTTTCTGTACACACAATTGTATCGATGGACTTCGCAACTTCTATCAACCCAGGATGGCACTCAACAATTTTCCCTCCTTATTTCGTAGCAGGAGCAATTTTCTCAGGATTCGCAATGGTACAAACCTTATTAGGTATTATGCGTAAGGTTACAAATATGGAAGCATATATTACACGTTTACACGTTGAGTATATGAACATCGTAATCATTTTAACAGGAGGTATCGTAGCTGTAGCTTATGCAACAGAATTCTTCATTGCATGGTATACAGGATCTCCTTATGAAAACTACACATACTTATCGTTTGGTGCAGAAGCAGGAGCTTATGGATGGGCATTCTGGTCGTTATTAATTTGTAACATTTTCACACCACAGTTATTATGGATTAAAAAAATCAGAAGAAGTTTTATCTGGTCTTTCATTATCTCGATTGTAATTAATATCGGTATGTGGTTTGAGCGTTTTGATATTATCGCAATTGTATTAAGTAAAGGACAATTACCATCTACTTGGTGGCGTTTTGAGCCAACGTTTGTAGACGTAGGTATCTTCATAGGAACTATTGGATTCTTCTTTGTATTATTCTTATTATATGCAAGAACTTTCCCAGTAATCCCTACAGCAGAGATTAAGACTATTTTGAAATCATCAGGTGAGAATTTTAAAAAATCAAGAGAAGAGAACAATGAGCACTAATAAAGTAATTCACGCATTATATAATGATGATGATATCTTAATGGATGCCGTTAAGAAGGTAAAAGCAGAGAATCATCACATTGAAGAAGTATTTTGTCCATTCCCAGTTCATGGATTAGACAAAGCAATGGGCTTAGCACCGACACGTTTAGCAATTACTGCTTTTTTATATGGTATTACAGGTTTATCAGTAGCAGTTTGGTTAACATGGTATACTATGATAGCTGATTGGCCTCAAGATATTGGAGGAAAGCCAAACTTTTCTTGGGCAACAAATATGCCAGCTTTCGTTCCAATTTTATTCGAATTAACAGTGTTTTTTGCAGCACACTTAATGGTAATTACTTTTTACATGAGAAGTAAGATTTGGCCATTTAAAGAAGCTGAAAATCCTGACCCAAGAACTACAGATGATCACTTTTTAATGGAGATTCCTGTTAAAGGAAGTGAAGAAGAATTAGTGTCATTGTTAGAAACAACAGGAGCTGTAGAAATCAACGTAGTAGAAACGCACTAATAAAGAGATATGAAGAGTTTAAAAATAATTATCGCTTTAGCTGTAGTAGCAACAAGCTTAAGTTCTTGTAACGATAAACGTAAACCACAAGTACAATACATGCCAGATATGTATGTGTCTGTACCTTATGATGCAAATGGAGCTGAAGGTTTAAATAACGAAATGGTAAACAAGTTACCAGTAGCAGGTACTGTAAGTAGAAATGGAGTTGTAGCTTATGATATTCCTGATACTAATGAAGGATATGAAAAAGCAAAAGCTGAATTAAAAAACCCATTACCAACAACTGAGGAAAACTTAGAAAAAGGTAAAGAGTTATACGGTATATACTGTGCGTCTTGTCATGGTACAAAAGGAGATGGGAACGGAGTATTATCTCAAAGAGATAAATTCAATGGTATTCCAAATTATGCAGATAGAGAATTAAATCCTGGTAATATTTATCATGTAATAATGTATGGTAAAAACTTAATGGGATCTCATGCATCACAGTTAAGATACAACGAGCGTTGGCAAGTTGTACAATACGTAGAAAAATTAAGAAGCGAATTAAAATAAGTCTATAATAGATAGTTAAGATATGTACCAGTTTTCAGGAAAATTAAAAATGCTTGCTATTGCTCTTATGATTTTAGGAGCTTTAGGTACTGCCTATAATTTTATGTCAGCACCTAAAACATTAGAAGAAGCAAAAGAAATTTTAGCAAAACAAGATGCACACCATGGTGGTGGTCATGAAGCAGCAGCTACTCATGCTGATGAAGGACATGCTGAAGAAGCTAAAGTTGAGAAGCATGTTGAAGTTGAAAATCACGAAGAAGAGGCAACTACAGAAGAACATGCTGCTGATAGTACAGCAACTCATACAGAAGAAGCAGTTCATAGCAGTGAGCAAGAACATTCAGATGAAGCTACAGACAACACACAAGCACAAGATAGTTTAGCTGTACACGTAGCAGAAGACACTCATGAAGAAGCTGCAACTGAAGCACATGCTGAAGTAGCAGAAGCACACGGTGAGGATCATGGAGATGCTCATGCAGAACATGCTTTACACCAAATGCAAAATAGACCTTGGTCTGCATTATATGTTGCTTTATTATTCTCTTTAGGAATCACATTATTAGTATTAGCATTTTATGCTTCTCAAAGAGTGGCACAGTCTGGATGGTCTGTTGTGTTATTTAGAGTTATGGAAGCTATAACAACAAACTTACATTATGTAAGTCTTGCTATGTTAGTATTCTTAATTCTTACAGTAATGCATATGAATCATTTATTTCCTTGGATGGGAGAAGGAGTTGTAGACCCTACAAGTCCAAACTACGATTCAATCATAGATGGTAAGAAATGGTATTTAAATACTCCAGGTTGGTTAATGAGAAGTATTTTCTACCTAGTAGTATGGAATGCTTATACTTTTATTATTAGAAGAAACTCTATTAAACAAGACAATGGAGATTTAAAATTACATAAGAAGAACTATAATATTTCTGTAATTTTCTTATTCTTCTTTATGATTACTGAAAGTATGATGTCTTGGGATTGGATTATGACAATAGATCCACACTGGTTCTCAACATTATTTGGATGGTATGTATTAGCAACTTTCTTAGTATCAGCTTTAACAGTGATTGCTATGGTAACTATTTACTTACGTTCAAAAGGAGTATTGCCATTAGTAAACGATAGTCATATTCACGACTTAGCGAAGTTTATGTTTGGTTTCTCAGTATTCTGGACATACTTATGGTTTGCTCAGTTCATGTTAATTTGGTATGCAGATATGCCAGAAGAAACAACGTATTTCTTATTACGTTTTAACGAATATAAAGTACCATTCTTAGCAATGGTTGTAATGAACTTTATTTTCCCAGTATTATTATTAATCAACAGTGATTTTAAGAGCAGACCTTGGTTTGTAATCTTAGGTGGTGTTGTAATCTTAGCAGGTCATTATATCGATTTATTTGTTATGATTATGCCAGGAACCGTTGGTGGTCAATGGGGATTCGGAATTGGTGAAATAAGCGGATTATTATTCTTTGCAGGGTTATTCATCTTTGCTACGTTTAGTGCATTTGCTAAAGCGAATCCAGTACCAAAAGGAAATCCATATTTACACGAAAGTGAAACCTATCATTACTATAACATCGAACACACAGGAGAAGATAGTAATCATCATTAATAAAAAGAATTAATAAACAAATAGTTTAGATAATATGCTCGCTTTATTTTATATTTTCATAGCAGTTGCAATTGGAGTAAGTTTTTGGCAAATTACTCGTATAATGAATTTCCGTTCTGTAATTGCTACAGATAAAGACAACGAAAAACAAGGTAAATACGCTTTAGGTTTCTTAGCATTCCTTTACGCAATGATGATTTACTGTTTAATTGCCATGAACGTAATTATGTTACCAGAAGCTGCTTCTATTGAAGGAGAGCATGACGATAACTTATTCAACATTACATTTTGGTTAATTGGTATCGTTCAATTTGGTATGCAGTTTTTAATTTTCTTCTTTACTTATAAGTATAGAGGAAATAAGAACAACAAAGCATTATTTTATGCTGATAGCCACAAATTAGAATTAATTTGGACAACAATTCCTGCAGTAACAATTGTATTGTTAATTGGATACGGTTTATGGGCTTGGAACAACATTATGTATGTTGGAGATGATGAAAACCCTATCGTAATTGAAGTATACTCTCAACAATTCCGTTGGGATGCACGTTATGCAGGTGAAGACAACCAATTAGGTTTAGGTAATGTAAACTTTATCAAGGGAATTAACACTATGGGTGTTGATATGTCTGATCCAAGTGCACAAGATGATAAGCAAGTAACTGAATTATATTTACCAAAAGGTAAAAAAGTATTATTCAAGTTCCGTTCACAAGATGTATTGCACTCTGCTTATATGCCTCACTTTAGAGCACAAATGAACTGTGTTCCAGGTATGGTTACTCAATTCGCATTTACGCCAAAGTATACTACAGCAGAAATGCGTCAGAACTCTGAGGTAATTGCAAAAACAGAAGGAATTAACAAAATTAGAAGAGCTAAAGGAGAAGATCCATATGAGTTTGATTATTTATTATTATGTAATAAAATTTGTGGAGCATCTCACTACAATATGCAAATGAAAATTACTGTTGTTGAAGAAGAAGAATACAACAAGTGGTTATCAGAACAAAAAACATTAGCTCAAGCAATTAAATAAGATATTTTTAAAAAGTATATAAAGATATAGATTATGTCAGATCATCATCACAAAGAAACATTTGTAACTAAATACATTTTTAGTCAAGATCATAAAATGATCTCGAAGCAGTTCCTTGTTACAGGTATATTTATGGGTATCATAGGAGGTTTCATGTCTATGTTATTTCGTTTACAAATTGCATGGCCAGATACATCGTTTTCAATTGTTGAAGCATTCTTAGGAAACCATCAAACAGATGGAATTATGAATCCAGATATGTACTTAGCGTTAGTAACAATACACGGTACAATTATGGTATTCTTTGTATTAACGGCAGGTTTAAGTGGTACATTCTCTAACCTATTAATTCCATTACAAATTGGAGCTCGTGATATGGCTTCTGGATTCTTAAACATGGTATCTTACTGGTTATTCTTCTTATCTTCAGTAATAATGATTGTTTCATTATTCGTAGAGGCAGGACCAGCGTCAGCAGGATGGACAATTTATCCTCCATTATCTGCATTACCACAAGCAATTCCAGGTTCAGGTACAGGTATGACATTATGGTTAGTGTCTATGGCAATTTTTATTGCTTCTTCATTAATCGGGTCGTTAAACTATATCGTAACAGTTTTAAACTTACGTACAAAAGGATTGAAGATGACAAGATTGCCATTAACAATGTGGGCATTCTTCATCACAGCAATTATTGGTGTAATTTCATTCCCAGTATTATTATCGGCAGCATTATTATTAATCTTCGATAGAAGCTTTGGTACTTCTTTCTACTTATCAGATATCTTTATTTCTGGTGAAGTATTACATTACCAAGGAGGATCACCAGTATTATTCGAACACTTATTCTGGTTCTTAGGTCACCCAGAGGTATATATCATCTTATTACCAGCATTAGGTATTAGTTCAGAAGTAATTTCAACAAATGCACGTAAACCAATTTTCGGTTACCGCGCAATGGTTGGATCTATTATGGCAATTGCATTCTTATCTACGATCGTATGGGGTCACCACATGTTCGTATCAGGAATGAACCCATTCTTAGGTTCTGTATTTACATTTACAACAGTTTTAATTGCAATTCCATCAGCTGTAAAAGCATTTAACTACGTAACCACCTTATGGAAAGGTAACTTACAGTTAAATCCAGCAATGATGTTTTCTATCGGATTAGTTTCTACTTTCGTAACTGGAGGTTTAACAGGTTTAGTATTAGGAGATTCAGCATTAGATATTAACGTTCATGACACATATTTCGTAGTGGCTCACTTCCACTTAGTAATGGGAGTATCTGCTTTACTAGGAATGTTTGCAGGTGTTTATCACTGGTTCCCTAAGATGTATGGTAGAATGATGAATAAGACATTAGGATACTGGCACTTCTGGTTAACAATAATCAGTGCTTACGGAGTATTTTTTCCAATGCACTTTATAGGGTTAGCTGGTTTACCACGTCGTTATTATACAAACACTAACTTCCCAATGTTTGATGACTTAGCAGATATTAATGTATTCATGACTATCATGGCTATTATTGGTGGAGCAGCTCAGTTAATCTTTATTGCAAACTTCTTTATCTCTATGTACAGAGGTCAAAAAGCTACGCAAAACCCATGGAATGCAAATACACTAGAGTGGACTACTCCAGTTGAACACATTCACGGAAACTGGCCAGGAGCAATTCCTGAGGTTCACAGATGGGCCTATGATTACAGTAAAACAGATGAAAATGGTGAGTATGTTCACGGAAAAGATTTCGTACCTCAAAACGTACCGCTACTAGATGGAGAAGAACCATCATAAGAAAAAAATAAATAAAAAAAGCCTCCCAATATTGGGAGGCTTTTTTTATTTATTAAAATGTCCAGATCTGAAATAAGTTGAATTATTTCAAACCCATGAAAAAAAAAGAAATGGGCTTATAATTTAGAATCTAATAACAGTTTTATCTGAAGTATTAAACGATTTGAAAGAGAATTAGAGGACTAAAATTTAAGAAGACAATTTTAAAGAAGATTGTTGCCACTACATTATTTATAATTACTAGAAGAATCCAGTATGTAAATTATAAGTAATAAAATAAATAGTAATAATGTAATAAAGACTTTTAGTGTTTAGGTAAATAATTAATAGGATTTCACAAGAGGAATTCTTCAGATAAAAATGATAAGGGATTTTACCTTTTAATTAATAGATAAAAAAAGACTTTACTTGAGTCTTAATACAAGTCAACTGTTTTGTAGAAATGACAAAAGACAAGTAAATAGTTTATTTGAGTTAATCCCAAACGCGAACAATTAGATTGTATATAGTAGTATAAAAGGGTAAACCTTCTCCATATTAGAAAGTAGTACAATGGTTATAAATATAAGGGGAAAAGGAAGGAGATGTGTATGGTATAAAAAACTTTTGTATGTAACTGATTAGTGTATAGCGTATTAAAAAATAGTTTAAAAAAAAGGTTGGAAAAGTGCTTGTTGAATGGAAAAAGGTATCTATATTTGCACCCGCAAACGG
>NZ_RCCS01000006.1 GCF_003664185.1 Tenacibaculum discolor
CAGAATTTGTGGAGACTTTACCAGCAGCAGAAATCACAGTAAGTTGTGATAACATTCCAGTAATGGAAACCTTAACAGCAACCGATAATTGTGATGCTTCTGTAACAGTAATTCCGAGTGAAGTAACCAGTGGAGATGATGACGCATGTGGATCAGAATACTTGATTACTAGAAAATGGACAGTATCAGATTGTTCAGGAAACACTACAACACATATTCAGGTAATTACAGTAGAAGATACTACAGCACCAGAATTTGTGGAGACTTTACCAGCAGCAGAAATCACTGTAAGTTGTGATAACATTCCAGTGATGGAAACCTTAACAGCAACCGATAATTGTGATGCTTCTGTAACAGTAATTCCAAGTGAAGTAACCAGTGGAGATGATGACGCATGTGGATCAGAATACTTAATTACTAGAAAATGGACAGTATCAGATTGTTCAGGAAACACGACAACACATATTCAGGTAATTACAGTAGAAGACACTACAGCGCCAGAATTTGTGGAGACTTTACCAGCAGCAGAAATCACAGTAAGTTGTGATGCAGTTCCAGCAGCAGTAGTTTTAACAGCAACCGATAATTGTGATACTTCTGTAACAGTAAATTATTCAGAAGAATTTGCAGGACAGGATGATGAATGTGCATCAGTATATACAATCACAAGAACATGGACAGTACAAGATTGTGCGGGTAATACTACATCACATACTCAAGTAGTGACAGTAGAAGACACTACAGCACCAGTATTTGTAGAGGAATTATCAGCAGATGTAACAGTAAGTTGTGATGTAGTTCCAGCAGCAGTAGTTTTAACAGCAACCGATAATTGTGATACTTCCGTAACAGTAAATTACTCAGAAGAATTTACAGGACAGGACGATGAATGTGCATCAGTATATACAATCACAAGAACATGGACAGTACAAGATTGTGCGGGTAACAGCACATCACATACTCAAGTAGTGACAGTAGAAGACACTACAGCACCAGTATTTGTAGAGGAATTATCAGCAGATGTAACAGTAAGTTGTGATGTAGTTCCAGCAGCAGTAGTTTTAACAGCAACCGATAATTGTGATACTTCCGTAACAGTAAATTACTCAGAAGAATTTACAGGACAGGACGATGAATGTGCATCAGTATATGCAATTACAAGAACATGGGAAGTACAAGATTGTGCGGGTAATACTACATCACATACTCAGGTAGTGACAATAGAAGATACAATAGCACCAGAGTTTGTAGGAGAATTACCAACAGATGTAACAGTAAGTTGTGATGCTATTCCTGAAGCTGTAACATTGACAGGAACAGATAATTGTAATTCTGAAGTAATAGTTGTATATTCAGAAGAGCTTTCTGGACAAGAAGAAGGATGTGCTTCAGAGTATACAATTACTAGAACATGGGAAGTACAAGATTGTGCAGGTAACAGCACATCACATACTCAAGTTATAACAATAGAAGATAATGAAGCACCAACCTTGGTATCAACATTAGAAGATATAACAGTAGAGTGTGATAATGTTCCTGAGGTTCCAACTTTAGAGTTCACAGATAATTGTTCTTCAAATGTAACACAAACAAATTTTGAAGAAACAAGCACATTTGATGGAAGCGATAGTGACTATACAATAACTAGAACATGGACAGTTACAGATGACTGTGGAAATGTAGCAGACTTTACACAATATATAACAGTAACTGTAAAGACATCAGTAACTGAAATAGCAGACTCAAGATGTATTGATGATGGAACGATTGATTTGAATGACTATTTAGCAAATCAAAGTGAAGATGGAACTTGGGAAGTAACTCAAGGAAGTGTAACATTATCTGATGATGGAAGTTTTGATCCGTCAGGATTAAACTTAGGAGATTACATATTTACATATACATCACCAAATAATGGATGTTTAACATCAACAAAAGTTACAATTAATATAAACGACGATTGTATAGTATTACCATGTGGACAAGAAGATGTGGTAATATCTAAAGCAGTAACCCCTAATGGAGATTCATGGAATGAATTTTTCGAAGTTACAGGAGTAGAATCCTGTGGATTCATAGTTAATGTAAAAATATTTAACCGTTGGGGAGCTAAAGTTTTTGAATCAAACAATTATGCAAATAATTGGAACGGAGTTTCAGACGGAGCTACGTTTGGAGGAGCTGAAAGACTACCAGCCGGTACATATTACTACATTGTAATATTAGAAAATAGTGGTTTAAAACCATTTACAGGAGCAATTTACTTAGGAACCAAATAATATTATAGCTATGAACCATAATTACAAACTATTACAGGCAGTTATTGTACTGTTTTTTACAACAGTTTTAACAGTTCAATCACAACAGTTACCACAGTTTACTCAGTATATGTATAATACAATTTCTATTAATCCAGCCTATGCAGGAAGTAGACAAGTATTGAGTATTGTGGGGTTACATAGAAGCCAGTGGGCGGGATTAGATAGAGCACCAGAAACGCAAACACTATCTATTCACACTCCTCTTAGAAATGATAAAATAGGATTAGGATTATCATTTATAAATGATCAATTAGGATATGAAAAATTCACCTATTTATATGGAGATTTTTCATATACCATTCAACTTAATGATGACTTAAAATTAGCCTTTGGACTTAAAGCAGGGTTTACACAATATAATATTGATGATGCTTTAATAGCAGCCGAAGGTTCAGATCCAGGGATTTCAGGAATTCAAAATAGATGGGAACCAAATATAGGTAGTGGATTGCTACTACATACCAATAAATGGTATGTAGGGCTTTCTGCCCCAAGATTATTGAATATAGATCATAATGATTTAGAAATTAATGGAATTAATTACGGAGTTGTAGATAAAGTAAGTTATTACTTAACAGGAGGGTATGTTTTTGATGTAAGCGATAACGTAAAATTCAAGCCTTCTACATTATTAAAAGCAACCAATGGAGCACCGTTATCATACGATATCACAGCAAACTTTTTATTCAATGAAAAATTTTGGTTAGGAGGTTCGTATAGAATTAATGAAGATACAGGAGCTTTAGGAGCATTAGTAGATTTTCAAGTATCACGACAGTTCCGAGTAGGTTATGCGTATGAATACCCATTATCAGATATTAATCAGTATTCAAATGGAACACACGAAATACTATTGATGTTTGAATTGCATAAAGTAAATAGAGTTAAATCTCCTAGATATTTTTAAAAAGCATAGTTATGAAGACAAAAATTACACTTTTAATCTTAATTTTTTCATTCTCTTATTCATTTTCTCAGAAAAGAGTAGCAGATAAGTTCTTTAGGGATTATGCTTATGTAAAAGCAGCTGAATTTTATGAAAGCGCAGTGAAAAAAGGAGATAGTACTACATATACGTTAGCAAGACTTGGTGATTGCTATTATAACAATTCAGATTCAAAAAAAGCAGCTCATTGGTATCAATTAGCATCAGAAAGTGAAGAAGGGTTGAGTAATGAAAATATTCATAGATACGTACAAGCATTAAGAAGTATTGGTGAATATGAAAAAGCAGATGAATGGTTACAAAAATTACCTGACGCTAAAGGGAGTTTATCAAAAGAAGATTATGAAAAACTCATGACCTTAAATAATGATACGATTAATATCTATAATCTAGAGGTAAATACTAAAAACTCGGATTTTGGACCTTATGTAACAGGAAATAAATTTGTTTTTTCATCAGCAAAAAACAATGAAGGCAAAATTTATGAATGGAATAATGAGCCTTATTTAGATTTATATGAAGCGAAAATAAATGTAGAGAATGGAATAAAAACTATAGAAGATGTAGTGCCAATTACATCCTCAAAAATTAACACAAGTTTTCATGAATCAAGTGTAGCTATTACAAAAGATGGTACCACAATGTACTTTACCAGAAATAACTTAAATAAAAGAGATAAGTTAGATTATGATAAAGAAGGAACATCTCACTTAAAAATATATAAAGCTACATTGATTAATGGGCAATGGGATAATATTGAAGAACCATCATTTAATGATGAAGTATATTCAAGCGGACACCCTGCATTAAGTCCAGATGAAAAAACACTGTATTTTACGTCAGATAGACCAGGAGGATATGGTTTTACTGATATTTATAAAGTTGCTATTTTATCAGATGGAACTTATGGAGATCCTGTAAATATGGGTGATAAAATTAATACTATTGGTAGAGAAATGTTTCCTTTTGTAGCAAAAGATTACACACTATATTTTTCTTCAGATGGATATGCAAATTTAGGACTGTTAGATATTTATAAGTCTAGCTTATTAAATAATAACTCATCAGAAGTAAAAAACTTAGGAGCACCTTTTAATAGTGGTTATGACGACTTTGCCTTCTTTTTAAATGAAGATAATAAAACAGGATATTTTTCATCAAATAGACCAGGAGGAAAAGGGCATGATGATATATATAGCTTCGAAAAATGTAAGCAGTTTATTTCAGGAAAAGTATTTGATAAAAAAACAAATGAGCTATTGGCAGATGCGTTAGTAGAACTAGTTGATGCTACAGGAAAAGTGTTAGAAAAAATTACAACACAAGCAGATGGATCTTACTTTTTTGAAGTGAATTGTGGAAAGAAATATGTTCTCAGAGGATCAAAAAATGATTATAAAGATGATTTAAAAGACATATTAACGACAAATGAAGATAATAAGAATATAGAGCTAGATTTGTATTTAACACCTTTAATCATAGGTAATGAGATAGTAATTGATCCTATATTTTTTGATTTTGATAAATGGAATATACGACCCGATGCAGCCTATGAATTAGAGCATATTGTAAGAGTTTTAAATAATAATCCAAAAATGATTATTAAAATAGAAGCTCATACCGATAGTAGGGGAAGTGATAGTTATAATGAAACTTTATCAGATAAGAGAGCTAAATCTACTAGAGATTATATTTTCTCAAGAGGAATAAATACCAATAGGATAGAAAGTGCTATTGGTTATGGAGAAAAGCAATTAGTAAACAAATGTTCTAACGGTGTTCCTTGTACAGAAGAGGAACATCAAGAAAACCGACGATCAAAATTTATAATCACGAACGATTATAAATAGTAAAATAAGTAATTAGTCTCCCGTAGAGTAGTTTTCTTTAGCCCCGATTCAATGCGCATATTGGATTGGGGTTTTTTAATTTACTTCACTATTTCTTTACAAAAATATTAGTGTAATACCATTTACCGTTAGCGCTTTTTTCAGCAGTAACTTCAAAGTGAGTATAATCACCTTCAATATTTTCTCTGTGCCCATTGCTTTTAATCCAAGCATTAACCACAGCTTCTGCAGTAGAATAGCCATAAGCTACATTTTCACCTACTTTAACAGCATCAGCATTTTCAGCTAAATACTCTTTACGTTGGTAAAAAAAGTCGTGTGAAACTTCGTCTTTTTCAATCATATAATTAGTATGATTACTTGTTTGAGACTTAATAGTTTGTAACTTGTTTAGTGAAGAAAATCCATTATCAACTCTATAAGAGTTAATTAGGTCTAAAATATCTGCTTCAATCGGTTTTTCACTGACGTTAGCTGACATTTCTGGGGTACTGTCAATTATCTCGGCTTCATTAGAAGAACAAGATGTTATTATTAGTGCACAAAACAACACCAATAACTTGAGGGGGTAGTTATTCATGATTATAGGGGTTAAGGGGTTAATCAAAAAACGGTGTAAAGATATAACGAAAACTCAACACAAAACAAGTTAATTGTATGAATTTGAGGTAAAAAGGGGGTTTTTCCTGTGACTAGATAGCTTGTTTTATAAAGTCTTCATACTCGTAAAAAAAGAGTTCAAACTGTGTCATAGTTTCAACATAAAACTCATAACAATCTCGCCAAGTATCTTTATTATAAATGCTAAATTTCTTATCAAAAGGAACATAAACTCTACGAATAATTTTATGACTATCTAATTCAAAACTATCATCAAATATAACTTCAGGTAAATACTCACTTTCCAATATCTTCTTTAAAGAAAGCAATTGATCATAAAGCAATTCATTAGCAATATCTTCAGGATGTTCAAAATCTAAACAAACAGAAGCTTTTTTTCTATCGGCTTGAAATTTAAAAGCAAATCCTTTTATTTTGGTATTGTATAACAACCATTTTCTTGGAAAGGACTTTCCAAAACTTGTCCAAAACTCTTTACGTAAACGAGCAGATTCTTCTTTACTAAACACTATCCGTGGACTTTTGCAGTTTTACCTCTTTCACGCATCATTTCAGCTTCAAAAGCCAATAAATCTTCCCATTTTTTATCAACTATTTCACGATCCATATACTTACGAGCATACCCTAAAAATAAGGTATAATGATTTGCTTCAGAAACCATTAAATCTATATAGAATTTTGATAATTCTTCATCTTCCATATTATCAGCAAAAACCTTAAAACGCTCACAGCTACGTGCTTCTATTAAGGCAGCAACCAAAAGTCGATGAATTAAAGCTTCGTTTCTATTTTTGGTATGTGGGAAGAATTTTTGCAATTTTAAAGCATAGTCATTTTTAGTAGCTTGTCCTAAAACCATACCTCGTTCTACCATGATGTTATGTACCATTCTAAAATGTTCCATTTCTTCAATGGCAATATCACTCATGTCTTTAACCAGTTCAGTTTCTTCAGAGTAATTAATGATAATTGACACAGCGTTCGAAGCCGCTTTTTGCTCAGCAAAAGCATGATCGGTTAATAACTGTTCTAATCCATTTTTAGCAACTTCAACCCAAGAAGTTTCTGTGTCAAATTGTAATCCAAGCATAATGTATTATTGAGGTTGTAAAAGTAAAAAATATAAGTACTAATTGTATACTAAATAGCCTAAAAATAGCTAGATTTGTTGTTAAAAAAAACTCTTAAGAAAATTGCTTAAAAATATTGATTCGTAATAACGAATACTAAATGAATTGCTACAAATTCTAAATAGATAATCTTTTCAAAAGATTTTTCAGTAGTTTTAGGTAAAATTGAGAAAGACAAAACTCCTAAGGAAATGAAATCACAGTTATTTAAAAAAATGAAAAAAATTATTGGGGCTTTTACATTAATATTTTTGATGCTTATCGCAAACTCATGTAAAAAGTCTATTGTTACGGAAAGTAACGTTAATGAGTTTAGCGAGTATATTAGTGTTTTTCCAGATAAATTAATATCGGTAACTCCAAACTTAAAATTTGTATTAAAAAAGAAGGTAACTACAAATTTCGAGGCTACAGAAGTTATTACTACCAAACCAGCTATAAAAGGAGAAGTAGTTTTAAATGACAACGAACTAGTTTTTGTCCCTGCTGAAAAATTAAAAAGTAATCAAGAATATTCTATAACACTCCATTTATCAAAATTATATGAAGATGTTGATGAGAATTTAGAAGACTTTACTGTTAATGTAAAAACAAAAGAGCTATTATTTAATGTCTCTTTACAGTCTCCAAGCGTTTATAATAAAAACCTATATGCAGTTGAAGGAGAGTTGATAGCTAGTGATATAATTGAAACAGAGAAAGTATCATCTTTGGTAAAAGCTACATACAACGGAAAAGCAAAACCTATAAAATTTAGTACTGTAGGAAAAGTAAGTTCTAAAGTTTATTTTAAAATAGATAGTATACAACGTTTTGAAGATGATAAACAGTTAAAGGTTGAATGGACTGGAGCTCCGGTTCAATCAGAATCTAAAGGAAGTAGAGAAGTAACTATTACAGGAAAAAATAACTTTAAAGTATTAAGCGTAGAAGTTATTGATACAGACAAACAGCACATAGAGATAAGTTTTTCTGACCCATTACAAAAATCACAAAACATAAAAGGATTAATTCAGTTTTTAAACACTCAAAAAAGAGCTTTTACATACAAGGTAAACAGTAATAAAGTAACTGTATACCCTAAATCATCATTTAGGCAAAAAGTTGATATAGAAATTTTCAAAGGAATTAAGAGTACTGATGGTTATGCTTTGAAAGAAAATACCATTAAAACAGTGTATTTTGAAGAATTAAAACCAGCAGTAAAGTTTATAAAAAGTGGATCTATACTTCCAAATTCTAATAACTTAAAAATAAATTTTAGTGCAGTAAACCTAAAAGCAGTTGATGCAACTGTCTATAAAGTTTATAAAGAAAATGTACTACAATTTTTACAGTACAATAATTTAAGTAATCAAGGAAACCTACGTTATGTGGGGCGTCCAGTAGCTAAATATACAGTAAATCTAGGTAATCAAGGATTAGATTTAAGTAAAGAAAATGCTTTTGCTATTGATTTAGCTGAAATAGTAAAAGTGGAGAATGGAGCAATGTATAGAGTTGAGTTTTCTTTTAACAAAGACTATTCAAATTATAAATGTGATGAAGGTGCTTCAACCAAAACCATAGTTTTTGGAAAAAAAGAAATAGACACTAAAAGTTATGATAGTCCTAATTATTATGATGATTACTATTATGATTATAACTGGAGAGATAGAGAAAATCCTTGTACAACTTCATACTATTACAATAAAAATATTAGCACAAACATTTTAGCTACGAATATTGGTGTTATAGTAAAAAAAGGAAACAATAATAAAATAGTAGCAGCAGTTACAGATATACTTACTACTAATGTTATTGAAGGTGCTAAAGTAACTTTATACAACCTACAAAAACAAGAAGTAGCTTCAGCTACAACTAATAAAGAAGGTGTAGTTTCTTTTTCTGATGTAACAAATGCCTTTTTTGCAGTAGTTACTAAAAATAATAACACAACTTACATAAAATTAAAAGATGGAGAAGCACTTTCAATGAGTAAGTTTGATGTTTCTGGTGTAAAATTGCAAGAAGGAATTAAAGGATATATCTATGGAGAACGAGGAGTGTGGCGACCAGGAGATCAATTATTCTTAACATTTATCTTGAATGATAACGCGAATCCAATTCCAGAGGAGCACCCAATAAAATTTGAATTAATAAATCCAAGAGGAAAGATAATCGATAGAAAAGTACTTCCAAAAAAAATAAACAATGTATATGCATACGCTCCAGTAACAAATCCAGAAGCTATTACTGGTAATTGGAAAGTACGTGTAAGTGTTGGAGGAGCTGTTTTCAACAAAACATTAAAAGTTGAAACCATAAAACCGAATCGATTAAAGATTAAACTAGCTACAGATTCAGAATTTATTAAAGCAAATTCAACTATTACAGGAAATGTAGAAGTAAAGTGGTTGCATGGAGCAATAGCAAGAGGTTTAAAGTTAGATATCAACGGAAAATTCTCACAAACCAACACAGAGTTTCCAAAATTTAAAAACTATAATTTTGATGATGTAACTCGTAGATTTGGAACTGAAGAATTTAAAGTTTTAAAAGGGAATTTAAGTAGCGAAGGAACTACTAAATTTTCAGTAAAGCCTAAATTAGATAGTAAAGCTCCAGGAATGCTAAGAGCGAGCTTTATAACCAAAGTGTATGAAAATGGAGGAGACTTCAGTACTGATGTATTTTCTAACAAAGTGTCACCGTATACTTCATATGTAGGGTTGCAAGATGCTGAAGAACCACAATCTAAAAACTATTTATTTACAGATGAAGAATATACATTTAATGTAGCTTCAGTAAATGAAGATGGGGTAGGAGTAACAAATAGTTTAGAAGTAAACGTATATAAGTTATCATGGCGTTGGTGGTGGAGTACTTCTGATAACGGTTTATCTAGTTATGACGGTACACGTTATCATGAACCTTATAAAAAACTAAAAGTAACTACAAACGCAAATGGTAAAGGAACCTTTAAATTAAAGGTTGATGAAAACGATTGGGGACGTTATTTAATAAAAGTAAAAGATTCAAAAAGTAAGCACGTTACCTCAAATGTAGTGTATTTTGATTGGCCTTCTTGGTATGCTAAGAAAAAAGGAAACCAAGATAAGAGCAACGCTACGATGTTGATATTTACAACCGATAAAGAATCGTATGAAGTAGGTGAAAAAGCAACTGTTAAGTTTCCTTCTTCAGAAGAAGGAAAAGCGTTTATAACAATAGAAAACGGAACAGAAGTATTAGATCATTTTTGGGTGCCAACACAAGCACAACAAACAACGTTTAGTTTTCCAGTAAAAGCGAGTTATACACCAAATGTGTTTGTAAATATTTCGTTACTACAAAAACACAGTCAAACAGTAAATGATTTACCAATTCGTATGTATGGTTCAATTCCTATGTTAGTGAATAATCCTGCAACCAAATTGGAACCAAAAATTCAGTTAGCAGACGAGTTACGACCAGAATCTACCGCAACTATTCGAGTGAAAGAAGAAAAAGGTAGACCAATGACTTATACGATTGCATTAGTAGATGAAGGCTTATTAGACTTAACACGTTTTAAAACGCCAAACCCTTGGGGAGTATTTTATGCACGTCAGTCTTTAGGTGTAAAAACTTGGGATATATTTGATGATGTTATAGGAGCTTATGGGGGAAAAGTAAATCAAATATTAAGTATTGGGGGTGATGAAGCTGAAGCAGGAAGTAAAAACAGAAAAGCCAACCGATTTAAACCAATGGTTACCTATTTAGGTCCTTTCGATTTAGAAATGGGAGATATTAAGGAACACAAGGTTAAAATTCCAAAGTATGTAGGATCTGTTCGTGCAATGGTAGTGGCTACTGATACTAAAAAAGATGCGTATGGTAGTGACGAGAAAACAGCTTTTGTAAGAAAGCCAGTAATGATTTTAGCATCATTACCTCGTAAAATAACGCCACAAGAAACTGTTACCTTACCAGTTACTGTTTTTGCAATGAAATCAAATATCAAAAATGTAAAAGTTACAGTACAACCAAACGAGGCATACACAATTGTAGGAGATAAAACACAGACAGTTTCATTTAATCAGCCAGATGAAAAAATGGCCTACTTTACTTTAAAAGTAAATGATTTTAAAGGAATAGGTAAAGTAAAAATAGATGCAAGTTCAGGAAGAGAAAAAGCATCTTACGAAGTAGAAATAGATGTGTTAAATCCAAATCCTGTAACTACTGAGGTAAAAGACATAGTATTAAAATCAAATGAAGTAGGAGAAATCAACTTTACAAGTTTTGGTACAAAAGGAACTAACGCGGCTACAATAGAATTATCGACATTGCCTCCAATGAACTTTACCAAACGTTTGGGGTATTTAATTCGTTATCCACATGGTTGTGTAGAGCAAACCACATCAAGTGCATTTCCACAATTGTTTTTACCAGAAATATTTGAATTACCGAAAGAAAAAATAGCTTCTACAGAAAGAAATATTAAAGCAACAATTCAACGATTATCAGATTTTCAATTGTCTAATGGAGGACTTTCATATTGGCAAGGAAATAGTACCGCAGATAGCTGGGGAACATCTTATGCAGGTCATTTTATGATTGAAGCTGAAAAGAAAGGATATGTATTGCCTATAGGTTTCAAATCAAAATGGGTAGGGTATCAAAAACAACAAGCACGTAATTGGAGAAATAGCTCACGCTATTACAATAACTCACTTTCACAAGCATATAGATTATACACGTTAAGCTTAGCAAATAGTCCTGATTTAGCTTCAATGAACCGTTTACGTGAATCAATGGGAGTTTCAGATGAAGCAAAAATGAGATTAGCTAGTGCGTATGCTTTAATAGGTAAAAAAGCTATTGCTAAATCTATTTTAAAAGAAATAACAGGTTATACGTATACAAAACAATATTATTCAAATTATGGGTCTGAAACGAGAAATAAAGCAATGTCGTTAGAAACCTATATGTTGTTAGACGACGAAACTAAATCAATAAAATTAGCAAAAGAAATTGCCGAAAACCTATCGAGTGAGCGTTGGATGAGTACACAAACTACAGCTTATAGTTTATTAGCAATGAGCCAATATGCTTTGAAAAATGGAGGTAGTAATGGAATTAGTGCTAGCTATATTTTAAATAAGGCTTCAGGAGAAGCAAGTACTTCAAAATCGTTGTTAGCAAAAGATTTAATAGCTATTCAAAAAGAGAACTCATTAAAAATAACAAACAAAAATAACGGAGTTTTATATGTACGTGTACTAAACAAAGGAATCTTACCAGTTGGTGAAGAAAAAGTATTCCAAAAGAATTTAGAAACAACTATTACATATAAAACAAAAGATGGAGCTCGTATTACTCCAGATAACTTGTCACAAGGAACTAACTTTTTAGCTGAAGTTACAGTAAAGAATCCAACGAGTGAAACGATTGACAATGTAGCATTAACACAATATATTCCTTCAGGATGGGAAATTGTAAATACTCGTTTTACTGATTTTGGTAACAATACAATATCTTCAAAAGTAGATTATACAGATATAAGAGATGCAAGTATTAGTAACTATTTTACATTAAAAAAATACGAGATAAAAACATTCCGAGTATTGTTAAATGCGTCGTACTTAGGTGAGTATTATTTGCCAGGAGTACAAGTAGAAGCGATGTATGATAACGATTACATTGCACGTACGAAAGGTGAATGGATTAAAGTGGTGAAGTAGTTTATAAATAATTAAAAGAGATAAATAAAGCTTACTGATTTCAGTAAGCTTTATTTATTTCTAAAATACTTAATCTTTCCTTGTGTAAGACTACCTATCTTTGCCCATCAATATAAAATTCATAGATATAAAAAGATTATGGTAAATACAGTTAAGACACAAGAAGATATTTTAACAAAGCTAAATATCTATGAATTAAATGAAATGCAACAAAAAGCCATTTCAACTATTGATAAAACAACCAATACAGTAATATTATCACCTACAGGAACAGGTAAAACATTAGGATTTTTATTACCAACATTAAAGTTAATAGATCCTAATAATAAAGAGGTTCAAGTTTTAATTTTAGTACCCTCAAGAGAATTGGCTATTCAAATAGAACAAGTGATACGTGAAATGGGAACTGGTTTAAAAGTAAATGCTGTATATGGTGGACGTTCAATGGCAAAAGATAAAATTGATTTAAAACATACACCAAGTATATTAATAGGCACACCTGGTAGAATCTCTGATCATTTTACGAACGATCGTTTTTCTAAAGAAAGTATTAAAACCTTAATTTTAGATGAGTTTGATAAATCGCTAGAAGTTGGCTTTGAGTATGAAATGCGCGGAATTATTAATCAGTTACCTAACATTAACAAACGTATTTTAACTTCAGCAACTCAAGAAGCTGAAATTCCAGATTTTGTACGTTTAAACAATCCTACTGTATTAAACTATTTAACAGATAAGAAACCAAAGAAATTAACTTTAAAAACGGTTGTTTCTCCATCAAAAAATAAAAATCAAACCTTAGTTGAGTTATTACATCACATAGGAAACCAACAAGGAATTATTTTTTGTAATTTAAAAGATAGTATTGCTAACGTAAGCGAGTTTTTAACGAAGAACAAAATAGCACATAGTTGTTTTTCTGGTGGAATGGAGCAAAGAGATCGCGAACGTTCTTTAATAAAGTTTAGAAACGGAACAAGTCAAGTACTATTAGCTACTGATTTGGCTGCAAGAGGAATTGATATTCCAGAAATGAAATACATTATTCATTATGAGTTACCACAAAGAATAGAAGAGTTTACGCATAGAAACGGGCGAACAGCAAGAGTAAATGCCAAAGGAACTGCTTATGTTTTAAAGTGGCAAAAAGAAAGCTTACCTGAATTTCTTAAAAACATACCCAATGCGGATATTTCTCAGAAACAAAAGTTAAAGCCTGCTTATTGGGAGACTTTATTTATTTCAGGAGGAAGAAAAGACAAAATATCTAAAGGAGATATTGCAGGTTTATTCTTTAAAAAAGGAAATCTGACAAAAGAACAGTTAGGAGTTATTGAACTAAAACAAGATTGCGCTTTTATTTCGGTTCCTGTTACTGAGTCAAAAAGATTATTAGAAGATTTAAACAATACACGTTTAAAAAACAAAAAAGTTCGTATTAGTGTTGTGTAAAGTAAATAAAAATAAACTATAAGTTATTACTGTTTGTTAGGGGAAAGTAATGTTATTTTTCACTATCTAAAATATCCTTAACAGCCGCTTGATACTTCTTAGGATTTGTCGCTTTTTTAATTTTTTTATAAGTTTTACGAGGATCAGAAAACGATTGAGAAAAATACTCCCAAAAACCTAGCATTTTCATTTTTATAGGCGTTGGTCCAGATAAGGCAGCATCATATTGCTGGTATATTTCATCATGAAACTCTCTAAATATATTCCATCTGTCTTTTGGATATTCAGTAGTATTATCTTTAATCATTTGTGGTAAAAACGGATCTGCAATTAAACCACGTCCAATCATAAAATGTGTAATATCAGGAAAACGCTCTTTCATAGCTTTAAAACCTGCTACTGTAGTAATATCACCATTATAATATAATTGATGTTTGGCAACGTCTATACATTTTTGAAAAGCATCTAAATCAACACCTCCTTTGTACAATTGTTTTCCAATTCTGGCATGAATAGCCACATTTTTTAACGGATATTTATCTAAAATAGGAAAAGTGTGCAGTATTTCTTCACTGTTTTCATAACCCATTCTCATTTTCATTGATACTAGAATGTTGGTTTCGTTATGAGCGCGATGTAGTATTTCATCTATACGAGTAGGATTACAAATTAAACCAGAACCCATACCTGATTTTGTAACCATAGGGTAGGGACATCCTAGATTCCAATTCAACTCTTTATATCCTAAACTTTGTACATATTTGGCAACAAATAAAAACTCTTCAGCATCATTGGTTATAACTTGCGGAATAACCGTTAAAGTTGTGTTATTTTCAGGGAGTAAATCACGTTCATAACTCGATTTTATTTTAAACTTCCCATTTAATCGAATGTAAGGAGCATAAAAAGTATCAATACCACCAAAATATTTTTGTTGGGCATTCCTAAAACGAAAATCGGTAAACCCTTGTAAAGGTGAAGAAAGTAAGTTAAAACTCATAGTATAATTTGAGTTGCAAATATAACAGACTTATCGACTAAATGTTTGCTGTAAACTTTATACTTTTGAGATATATAAGTTGTCTTTGAAAATTGTTTTGTTGATGCCGATTGTGTTTCTTAAAAAATAAAAACATTAAAATTTTTATAAAAAATATAGAGAATCATCACTATACAGTGGTTATTTTTTGTTATTAACATAATATTAAGAATATTTAAATGTAAAAAAAGAGCTAAAAAAGTATCTTTGTTAGCAAGTGAGAACATCATCCATAATATTATCTATAGTAATGCTTTTTCAAAGTTTAAATATTACGTGTAATAATATTTTAAACTTAGATAAATTAATAGAGCATGCACAGTTTCATAAAGAAGCCTATAGCGATGGTTTTATTACTTTCTTATCTAAACACTATGGAGAATTAAAAGTAACTCACTCAGAAAAGCATCAAGAAGAAAAAGAAGAACATGAGAAACTTCCTTTTCAATTTGATTATCATTTAGTAGACTTTCACACAATTACATTCGAAAATACAGAGGTTTCTTTACCCTCTACATTAGCTTTCATTGAAAGAAAGCAAATATTTTATCACCAAAATTTTTATAACTCACCAGACGCATTAGGGGTATTTCAGCCACCTAGGTATATATAATTCATATACAAATAGTAATTAAAATATCGATTTAATCCATAACGGATCGGTATAAAACATGTAATTATTTAAAAGATGAATTATGTTATCAAAAATTATACAATTCACTATAAAGAATAAATTTATAGTCCTGCTATTTACAAGTTTTATTGTAGGGTTCGGAATTTATTCACTTTCACAAATCCCTATAGGGGCTGTACCAGATGTAACAAATAATCAGGTGCAGGTAATCACCACATCACGAAATCTTTCAACACAAGATATAGAACAGTTTATAACTTATCCTGTAGAACTAGAAATGGCAAATCTACCAGGGGTAAAAGAAATAAGATCTGTTTCAAAATTCGGTTTATCTGTAGTAACCATAGTTTTTGAAGAATCTATGGGAACTTATTTACCGAGGCAGTTAATAGCCGAAAAAATTAAAACCGCTTCAGAAAAGATACCAGAAGGATTTGGTTCACCAGAAATGGGGCCTATCACTACAGGACTAGGAGAAGTATATCAATATATATTAGATGTAAAGCCAGAGTTTAAAGACCGTTACAGTACAACAGATTTACGAACTATTCAAGATTGGGTAGTAAAGAGGCAATTATCAGGTATTCCAGGAGTTGTTGAGGTTAATACTTGGGGAGGCTATTTAAAACAATATGAAGTAGCTATTAATACTCAAAAACTAAATGCGATGAATATTTCAGCAAAAGAAGTATTTACAGCATTAGAAAATAACAATAGTGTTGCAGGAGGAGGATATATAGAAAAAGTAAATCAGTCTTACTTTATAAGAGGAGAAGGATTAGCTAAAACGCTTGAAGACATAAAAGATATTGTTGTAACAAATAAAGAAGGAATGCCTATTTATGTTAAAGATGTTGCAACAGTAGGCTATGGAAGTGCTACACGATTCGGAGCCATAACCGCAAATGGAGAAGGAGAAAAAGTGTTAGGACAGGTAATGATGTTGAAAGACGCTAGCTCAAAAGATGTAATTGAAGCTGTAAAAGAAAGAGTAGCAAGCATTGAAAAATCATTACCTGAAGGAGTATTCATTAATGCATTTTTAGAGCGAAGTGAACTTATAGGTAAAACAACATTTACAATTACTGAAAACCTAGTATTAGGATGCATAATTGTAATTTTTGTAGTAGTTCTTTTATTAGGAAACATTCGCTCAGGATTGGTAGTAGCATCTGTAATTCCTTTATGTCTCTTATTTGCTCTATCGTTAATGTACATTTTTGGGATTGATGCAAACTTGATGAGTTTAGGAGCTATAGATTTCGGAATTATAATAGATGGAGCTGTAATTATTGTTGAATACATTACTTTTAAAATCACCCAGCAAAAAGACACCTTCGTTACATTAAACAAAAAAGATCAACAACAAGTTAAAGACTCAGTTAGTAATGAAGGAGCTTCAAAAATGATGAGTTCTGCGGTATTTGGGCAATTAATAATTCTCATTGTTTTTATACCAATTTTATCCTTAAGTGGTGTTGAAGGAAAAATGTTTAAGCCTATGGCTTTAGTATTCAGTTTTGCATTGATAGGGGCTATTTTACTATGCTTAACTTATGTTCCTGTGATGGCATCTATATTTTTAAAACCTTCAAACATTACAGATAAAAACATTTCGGTACGATTAATAAATAAACTGAATCAATGGTATGCACCAGTAATACATTGGGCATTGCATCGAAAAAAGGCAGTTCTAGGGATAGCATTATCTATGTTATTATTTTCTGTCTTTATTTATACAAAAATGGGCGGAGAGTTTGTTCCTACATTAGATGAAGGAGATTTTGTTATTCAACCCGTTTTAAAAACAGGAACAACGCTGAGCAACACAATTGAGGCAACTACAAAAATTGAAAAAATTTTAAAAGATAACTTTCCAGAGGTTAAACAAGTAGTATCGCGTATTGGTGCTGCCGAAGTACCAACAGATCCTATGAGTATGGAAGAAAGTGATGTAATAATTACGTTACACCCCAAAGGTGAATGGACTTCTGCTGAAAGTAAAGACGAATTAGCAGATAAGTTTAAAGAAGCTTTAGAGATAATTCCAGGAATGGAAGTTGAATTTACACAACCAATTGAAATGCGTTTCAATGAGTTGATTACTGGGGTGAGAGCCGATATTGCAATCAAGATTTTTGGAGAAGACCTGTCAGTTTTAGCTCAGAAAGGAAATGAAATAAAAAAGTTAGTAGAAAATGTAGAAGGAGCTTCTGATATCATTGTCGAAAAAATTGAAGGTTTACCTCAAATGAATGTTGCTTACAACAGAACTAAAATTGCAAGATACGGTCTTAATATAAAAGAAGTTAATGAAATGGTATCTATGTCATTTGCAGGAAAAACAGCAGGAAATGTTTTTGAAGGTGAAAAACGCTTTGATTTAGTGGTGAGATTAGATAAAACTAACCGTACTGATATCAGTGATTTAAAAGAGTTATATATAGATTTACCTAATGGAGGAAAAGTACCGTTAGATGAATTAGCAACTATTACGTATCAAAAAGGAGCAGCAAAAATTTCAAGAGACGATACTAAACGTAGATTAGTAGTAGGAATCAATGTTCGTAACAGAGACTTACAATCTGTAGTAGATGATGTTCAACAATTGATAAACAAAAATGTAAAACTACCTACTGGGTATACAATTACGTATGGCGGACAGTTTGAGAACTTACAAAGTGCTTCTAAACGCTTAATGATAGCTGTTCCTGTAGCGTTAATATTAATATTTATTATGTTATATTTTGCTTTTAAGTCAGTAAAAGAAGCATTGATTATTTATTCAGCAATACCATTTGCAGCTATTGGTGGGGTATTATTGTTATGGATACGCGATTTACCTTTTAGTATATCAGCTGGTGTTGGTTTTATTGCGCTTTTTGGAATAGCAGTACTCAACGGAATTGTATTAATAGAGCATTTTAAAGAATTAAGAAATAAAGAATTCTCTACTATTGAAGAATTGGTAAAACAAGGAGCAGCAGATAGGTTAAGAGCTGTACTACTAACAGCATCGGCAGCAGCATTAGGTTTTTTACCTATGGCGATATCAACTAATGCAGGAGCAGAGGTACAACGTCCTTTAGCAACAGTAGTTATAGGAGGTTTAGTAACTTCTACAATTTTAACATTGGTAGTGTTGCCTGTATTGTACACAATTTTTGATAACCCAAAGAAATTAAAAATTAATAAAAAGGTAGCGAGTTTAGGTGTTGTACTTCTTATGGGATTGTGTACTGTTCAAGCACAACAAACTCCTAAAGGATTACAAAGTTTAATAGATTTAGCTGTAGAAAATAATAAAGGCTTGCAAGCTCAACAATTAAAGGTAGAAAAAGCCAAAGCAGCCATTACTTCAGCTTATACTTTTGATAAAACAGAAGTTTATTATAGTCGAGATGAAAACAATACAGTAGCAGATCATCCTTTAGATATTTTCGGTATTCAACAAACATTCGCTTTTCCAACAGTTTATGGAGCTAATAAGAAAGTACAAAGATCAGCATATAGCTTAGAAAGTAATCGATACGAAACAGCTAAAAAGAAGCTGATAAAATCAGTTGTAAACGCTTATTACACCTATCAATACACGAAAGCGCAAGAGAATATTTATAGGAGTTTAGATAGCCTCTATAATAAGTTTTCGTATGCAGCGAAACGACGATTTGAGTTGGGAGAAACTAATTATTTAGAAAAAATAACAGCAAAAGCAAAACAGAAGCAAGTAAAAAATGACTATCGAAACACAGTAGTTGCTTCCCGCATAGCTTATCAAAAAATTAAAGCGCTAGTTCAGGTGAAAGATAGTTTGGTAGTAGAAAAAGAAACTATTATTCAACCAATGCAAGTACAAAGCATTAATCTAAATAAAATTACTGAACTTCAGGGTTATTATGAAAGAGAGCAGTTAGCAAAAAGACAATTGTCACAACAAAAACAACAATTGTTACCAGACTTATCTTTAGAAGTCTTTAGAGGAAGTAATCAATATATAGCTAAAGACTTTTATGGATATCAAGTAGGAATTAAAATTCCATTATTATTTAGTGGAGAATCTTCTAAAATAAAGCAATCAAAAATAGTAAAAGAAATTGCTGAAAATGAAACTTTAAATTATCAAAAACAGTTAGAAACCTACTATACAAACCTTAAAAATAAGTTACAAGAACAAACAGTATCATTAGCTTATTATCAAGAAGAAGGGATGCCTTTGGCGAATGAAATCCTGAAAACAGCAAACATGAGTTTTAAACATGGTGAAATAGATTTTTTTCAATACATACAAAGTGTTGAAAATGCATATCAACTAAAGTTAGCTTATGTAAACAGTATAGAGTCGTACAACAATATTGTGATAGATATTAACTACTTAACGTATTAAAAAAATAAAGATGAAATATATAATTTATAGTATCCTACTTGTAACTGTAATAGGATGTAAATCAAAAGAAGCAGAAAGTACTACTGAATCTTCAGTAGTAATTACTGATGATAGAGTTTTTATAACGAATGAACAATGGGAAAAAAACAGTATGAAATTAGTTACTGTTGAAGAACAAGATTTTCCAACAACAATTAAGGTAGTAGGAAAAATAGATGTACCGCCTAAAAATAAGGTTGTAGTAACTGCTAAAATGGGAGGATTTATAAAAAACATTCCTTTATTAGTTGGTGATAAAGTTAAAAAAGGACAACGTTTGATAGCGATAGAAAATCAAGAATTTGTAGCTATGCAACAACAGTATTTAGAAACAAAACAAGAAATAACTTTTTTAAAGTCTGAATACGAACGTCAAAAGACTTTGTTTGATGAAAAAATAACATCAGAAAGAAATTATTTAAAGGCAAAGAGAGATTTTGAAGTAGCACAAACTACGTTGGTTAGTTTACAAAAACAGTTACAAATGATTAATATATCTGCAAGTAAATTAAATAGTAGTTCAATAACTTCTGTAACGGGTATTTATGCTCCTATTTCAGGAAATGTTACTAAAATCAAAGCAGTTACTGGTTCGTATATATCTCCAGCTGATGAAATTTTAGAAATTATAGATAATAAGCACTTGCATTTAGAGCTTTCTGTTTTTGAAAAAGATGCTTTAAAATTAAAAGTTGGTCAAGAAATCAGTTTTAGGGTTCCAGAACTATCATCAGAAAAATACAAAGCAGAAGTTCATTTAATAGGAAAAAGTATTAACGAAAACAGAACGGTAGATGTACATGCACATATTGAGGAAGAGAAAAAAAGAAATTTCTTATCAGGTATGTTTGTAGAAGCTGTAATAGAAATGAATAGCAATAAAGTTAATTCATTACCAGAGACTTCAGTAGCTGAGATAGAAGGAGAAATGTTTGGATTAATTTTAGATGAAAAATCAAACGAAGGCTATTATTTTAAAAAGAAAAAAGTTGAGGTTGGAAATACGTTTGAGAAGAATGTAGAATTAAAAAACTCAGAACTTAAAAAAGAAACAAAATTTTTAGAAAAAGGAGTTTTTAATTTATTAATAGAATAGAAAAAATGAGCTAAATCATAATTTTTATATTTTTTTTATAATAAAAAAGCAAAGAAATGTATGAAAATATATATTTCTTTGCTTTTTGTTAAAAGAAGGAAGATGATTAAGACTAAGAAAAAGAAAATATTATTAATCTTGACTTTTATAGGAGTCATTTTCTACTATTTCTGTCTACCTAAAAACCTATTCGATAACCCAACATCAACAGTCGTAACAGCAAAAAATAATGAATTGTTAGGAGCTGTTATTGCTAGTGATGGTCAGTGGCGATTTCCTGAGTTAGATTCCGTTCCTAAAAAGTTTGAACATTGTATTTTACAATTTGAAGATGCTTATTTTTATAAGCACTTTGGTTTTAATCCTGTTTCCATAGGAAAAGCAATGGTAGAAAATATCAAAGCAAAAAGAGTTGTAAGAGGAGGAAGTACGCTAACACAGCAAGTAATTCGATTATCAAGAAAAAATAAAGAGCGTTCGTATTTTGAAAAGTTGCAAGAGTTAATATTAGCTACTCGATTAGAATTTCGTCATTCCAAAAAAGAAGTTTTAAAGTTGTATGCTTCGCATGCACCATATGGAGGTAATGTTGTTGGATTGGAAATGGCATCGTGGCGTTATTTTGGATTAAAACCATATCAATTATCATGGGCAGAAACAGCCACTTTAGCAGTGTTGCCAAATGCTCCATCATTGATTTATCCAGGAAAAAATCAACAAAAATTAAAAATCAAAAGAAATAGGTTATTGCAAAAATTACATGAGGAGGGAATTATTGATCAAATTACGTATGATTTAGCTATTGAAGAAGAATTACCGCAAAAACCATATCCGTTACCCACAGTAGCACCTCATTTTGTACAAGAAGTAACTCAACAGTATAGAGGACAACGAGTAAAAAGCTCTATAGATATTCATCTACAAAAACAAGTAAATAATTTAGTTAAGCAGCATTATTTCCGTCAAAAACAAAATGAAGTATATAATATGGCTGTGTTGGTGTTAGATGTTAAAACAAGAAAAGTAGTATCTTATGTAGGGAATTCTCCAACAGATAAAGCACATCAAAAAGATGTAAACAATATTATTGCTCCAAGAAGCACAGGAAGTACTTTAAAACCATTTTTATATGCACAAATGCTTCAGTCGGGAGACTTATTACCCAGTCAATTAGTAGCAGATGTACCAACTGAAATAGCGGGGTATTCTCCTAAAAACTTTAACTTAACTTTTGATGGGGCAGTTCCAGCAAATGAAGCATTAACACGTTCTTTAAACATACCTTCAGTACGTATGTTACAGAGATATGGATTGGAAAAATTTAGAGAAGATTTAAAAGCATATCACATTAACGATATTAATAAGTCAGCAAATTATTATGGGCTTTCATTAATTTTAGGAGGAGCGGAAGCTAGCTTATGGGATTTATGTAAAACCTTTGCAGGATATGCAGGTATTGTAAATCACTATGAAGAATTAAAACATAATTATTATCAAAATGAATTTATAGAACCGAGTTTTTTGTTTGAAGGAACTCCAGATTTTGGTAAAGTTCAAGAAGACTATACAACTTTAGACGCTGGAGCTACTTTTTTAACACTAAATACTTTAATAGAGGTAAACAGACCTTATACAGATCAAGCTTGGAAGTATTACGATTCGTCTCAAAAAATAGCGTGGAAAACAGGAACAAGTTTTGGAAATAAAGACGCTTGGGCTGTTGGAGTTACCCCTAAGTATGTAGTAGGAGTATGGATAGGAAACTCAGATGGAGAAGGACGTCCAGATCTTACAGGAGTTGGTAGTGCAGCCCCTTTATTATTTAATGTTTTTGATGTGTTACCGAAGTCTAATTGGTTTTTGGAACCTTATGAAGATTTAATAGAAGTAGCTATTTGTGAAAAAAGTGGTTTTTTAGCCAAATCAATTTGTCCATCTATAACAAAAAGAGTTCAAAAAACTGCGATGAAAGCAAAATCATGTTCATACCATCAAGAAATAACAGTAGATATATCTGAAAAATTCAGAGTGAATTCAAACTGTGAATCTATTTCAAATATGGTAACAAAATCATGGTTTGTGTTACCTCCACTAATGGCATACTACTATCAACAAAACAATGCGGATTATAGATCGCTGCCCAAGTTTAGATCAGATTGTAACCAGTTAGAAAGTAATACAATGGATTTTGTTTTTCCAGCTAAGTATACATCAAAAATATCTTTAACGAGAGGAGAAAACAATAAACTAAACCCTATAATTTTAAAGTTAACACATGCTAATGCAGAAGCAAAAGTTTATTGGTATTTAAACAAAGAATTTATCGGAATAACAGAGCAATATCATGAACAAGCAATTATACCTAAAAATGGAATTCATACAATTACAGCGATAGATGATTTTGGTAATGAGTTAAAGAGAATTATAGAGGTAAAAAATTAAATAAATATAAATACGGTTTAATTAAAAGCTGTATTTTTAGTCTTTTTAAAAATAAACTATGTTAGAACTAGCAGGGATAATTATACTTGGAATTTTGGCGCAATGGGTAGCTTGGAGGTTTAAAATACCAGCAATTTTACCTTTAATCTTAATTGGATTACTTGTAGGGCCTATTGCAGCAGAATTTTTTAATGATGATGGAAGTAAATGGATAGAACCTATATGGAATGGAGAAAAAGGATTGTTTCCTGGTGATGGACTGTATTATTTCGTGTCATTATCTATTAGTATTATTCTTTTTGAAGGAGGACTAACTTTACGACGAGGAGAAATAAAAAATATAGGCCCAGTTATTACAAAATTAATAACCCTAGGATCGGCGATTACTTTTTTTGGAGGAGCCATAATTGCTCACTATGTGTTTGGTTTAAATTGGGAATTATCATTTTTGTTTTCAGGTCTAATAATTGTTACAGGACCTACAGTAATAACACCAATTCTTAGAAATATACCGCTTAAAAAAGACGTTTCAGCAGTTTTAAAATGGGAAGGAATATTAATAGATCCAATTGGAGCTTTAGTAGCTGTACTTGTTTTTGAATTTATAAGTGTAGGAGGTGGTGCAGGTTTTACAGGGACTGCTTTATTAGAGTTCTTAAAAATAATCCTTTTCGGAACCACTTTCGGATTCACTTTTGCACACGCCTTAATTTTTGTGATAAATAAAAAATGGGTGCCACATTATTTATTAAATGTGGTTTCTTTATCCACTGTTTTACTAGTGTTTGTAGAATCTGAATTGTTTGCTCATGAATCAGGATTACTAGCTGTTGTGGTTATGGGAATGGTACTAGGAAATAGTAAACTTAAGAATTTAAAAGAGATATTATACTTTAAAGAATCATTAAGTGTTTTATTAATCTCAATACTATTTATTTTACTATCAGCAAATATTGATTATAAAGAACTAACGCTATTATACGAGTGGAAAACATTGCTTTTATTTGCTTTAATAGTGTTCGTAATACGTCCATTAGCAGTATTTTTAAGTACATCAAAATCAAACTTAAAAACAAACGAAAAACTGTTTATTAGTTGGGTAGGACCAAGAGGTATTGTTGCGGCAGGTATTGCTTCTTTATTTGGAAGTAAACTGCTAAAGCAAGGAATTGATGGTGCTGAGTATATAACTCCTTTGGTATTTATGGTAGTTTTAGGAACTGTTTTGTTAAACGCAACAACAGCAAGATTGTTTTCTAAGCTAGTAGGAGTGTTTTTAGAGCGTTCTAATGCAATTATGATAGTTGGAGCTTCAGATTTAGCAAGAATGATTGCGAAGTACTTAAAAGAGAATAAAAGAAGAGTAGTATTAATTGATTCTAATATTGAAAATGTAGAAAAAGCTAAAGAAGAAGGATTAGAATCAATTGAAGTAAATATTTACGATGATGAGTTAACAGATAATATTGAATTAAATGATGTAGGATATTTAATAGCAATGACAGGAAGTGATTCAATTAACAAATTTGTAATCTCAAACTTTTCATCGATTTTTGGTGAACAAGGAGCTTATCGTTTAGCAACTTCACAAGAAGTCATTACGAAAGATTATGAAGATGAAGATCATTTATTTACAATAGAAGATGATTATATTAATTTAATGGAAGCTGTAAGAGAATTCCCTGAAATTCACGAAACAGTAGTAAATTCTATTGATGACTATAAAAATAAAATTAATGAAATTAATCGTGATCAAAAATCAATACCAATTTTTGTTAAGAGCCAGAAAAATGAAATTCTATTAATTTCAGAATTTGAGAAAAACGTTAAGAAAATAGAAGATTGGAAGTTAGTTTATGTAGGTAAGAATTTAAACATCTAACCCGAAAGTATTCTTTAACTTTTCAATTAACGGATTTTTTTCTTTTAGTTTGTCATACTTCTCTTGAGGAGTATAGGCAAACTTTTTTTCTACAGTTTCATTTACAATAACATTAATTTGAATACCATAGTTATTTAACTTTTCACGTAAAAAGCGTAATAGTTTAGGCTTACCTTTTTCAAGTTGAGACTTCATTAAGTCATTAGGTAATGAAAAAATAATAGTAAAATCCTCTTGTAACTTAGGTTCATCAGAAGCTAAAATGGCAGCTATACTTCGTTCTCCAAAATTTTGTAGTTGGAAATAGTATTTTTTCCAAGCATCTTTTAACTCATCTTGAGTGAAAGGAGTTCTTGGATGATTGTCGTAGTTTTCTTCTACATCTATAGTACTTTTTATTTCTTTCTTTTGATGTAAACTTTTTAAAGATAAAGCAGAGGTACGTCGCTTAATATTTTTTAAAACTGGTTTAGCAGGCGCTTCTTTTGTAACTGTAGCTGTTACAGATGTAGGTTCAGCTTTTTTAGGACTTTTAGCAACAGCAGGTTTTACCTCAGTCTTTTTAACTGAAGGAGATAAAGAGGTAAAAAAAGTAGCAGGAATTATGTAGTTGCTAGATTTTTTTTTTGCTCCATCAAAAGTGATAGAGGCAATTTGCATTAAAGTAAGTTCTACCAATAATCGTTGGTTTTTACTTCCTCGATATTTCAAGTCGCAATCATTAGCCTTGTCTATAGCAGGGAGTAAAAACTGCATACTAGCTTTAGAAGCCTGTTCTAAGTATTTTTTCTTAGTATTATCACCAACCTCTAGTAAAGCTATAGTAGCTTGATCTTTTGCAACTAACAAATCTCTAAAATGAGAAGCCAAACCGTTTATAAAATGATGTCCCTCAAAACCTTTTCCCAACACATCATTAAAAGCCATTAAAACTTCTGGAATTTTATTTCCAAGTAATAAATCGGTAATGTTAAAATACACATCGTAGTCTAACACATTTAAGTTTTGGGTAACAGCTTCGCGAGTTAGGTTGTTTCCTGAGAAACTTACAACCCTATCAAAAATAGAAAGGGCGTCACGCATTGCACCGTCAGCTTTTTGAGCAATTACATGAAGTGCATCATCTTCAGCAGTAATATTCTCTTTAGCACAAATTGTTTTTAAATACTCTTTAGCATCTAAAACACCAATGCGTTTAAAATCAAAAATTTGACAACGAGATAATATCGTTGGTATAATTTTATGTTTTTCTGTAGTCGCTAAAATAAAAATAGCATGTGCTGGTGGTTCTTCTAACGTCTTTAAAAAAGCGTTAAAAGCAGCTTGAGAAAGCATGTGAACCTCATCAATGATATACACTTTGTATTTTCCTGTTTGAGGAGGTATACGAACTTGATCAGTTAAGTTACGAATATCATCAACCGAGTTGTTAGAAGCCGCATCTAATTCAAAAATATTAAAAGCAAAATCTTCATCATCCGTAGTTGCATCTTCTTGGTTAATACGTTTAGCCAAGATACGAGCACAAGATGTTTTACCAACACCACGAGGTCCTGTAAACAATAAAGCCTGAGCTAAATGGTTGTTTTGTATAGCATTTTCTAACGTATTAGTAATGGCTTGTTGCCCTACGACATCCTCAAAATTTTGAGGACGATATTTACGTGCCGATACTATAAAATGTTCCATTAAAATCTACTGTTTACTCGAACAAAAATAGAAAACACGGTGGCAACACGCAAACAAAATTATTAAGGAAATATTAAAGTTGTAAACAATTGTAAAATTTGCATACTTTCTACGACCAACTAACATATAAATAATAGTAATTATATGAAGATATTCAAGGGAGTAGCAGTGTTTACGGCTGTTGTTTTAGCGGTAACGTTATTAAGTTTCTCACAAAAAAAAGAAGAAAAACTAAAAGAGGTATCAATACAAACAACCTCAGAAACAAAAGTAGCTTACTTTGCAAGTGGTTGTTTTTGGTGTGTAGAAGCAATTTTTGAAAGTGTGAATGGAGTAGAGGAAGCAGTATCAGGATATGCAGGAGGACACACTAAAAACCCAACTTATAAAACAATTGGAACAGGCCGTACAGGACATGCAGAATCGGTAGCAGTATATTACAACCCGAAAAAAGTTAGTTTTCAAACATTAGTAACTGTATTTTTTGGTTCGCATAATCCAACTACTAAAAACGGACAACATCCAGATTATGGGTCACAATATAGGTCCATAGCGTTTTATAAAACACAAGAAGAAAAACAGCTCATAGAAAATACTATTAAAAAGTTAAACAAAGATGTGTATCATGGGAAAATAGTTACAGAGGTAAAAAAGATGGAGAGGTTTTATCCTGCGGAAGAGTATCATCAAAACTATGAACGTTTGCACCCAGAGAATCCATATGTGCAAAAAGTATCAATTCCTCGATTAAATCGGTTTAAACGCAAGTTTCCGGAATTGCTTAAAAAAAGAAAAGACGGGTAACTTTATTAAGTTAAAGTTTGTTTATATAAAAAGCTCCCCAGCAACAGCGTTACTGGGGAGTTATTTATTTTATAAAGTAAAGTTTATTCCTAAAACAATATTTCTACCAGGGTTAAAAATATTATCAGGCTTTAATCTAGATAGGTGATTTATGTACTTCTTATCAAAAAGATTATTTATGGTTAAAGATGTAGTAAAAGTGTATTTACTAATGATAATATCACCTCCAATACCTAAATTAACTAGATTATAAGCAGGTGTTGCTGTTTCAAACTCACTAACATTATCTTGCTTAAAAAATGAATGTAAGCTTACAGAAGCATATCCGTTTGGTAACCACTTTTCATTAGAAAACTCAGTTCTAAGTGTGTTTTTTAAGGTATTTGCCGGAATTAGTGGTAAATAGTTTCCATTATCTTGTTTACCAATTACCGTTTCAAAACTACTTTCTAAATGTAGCCAATCAAGAGGGTGAGGGTGTAAGTGAAAACCAAACTCACCTCCATACAATTTTGCATCTTCTTGAGAGTAAGAATACACAGGAGCATCATCTTCAATTTCACCAGTAGGAGATAAGTAGATGTAATCATTTAACTTATTATAAAAACCATTGGCAAATAACTCAAAGTGTTCAGTGTTATAATCTAAAGAAAGATCAAATTGTAAATTTTTCTCATTAACTAGGTTGTTGTTACCAACTTCAAAACGATTTGTACCGTGATGTACCCCGTTAGAAGTTAATTCAGCAAGGTTTGGAGCTCTAAATCCGCTTGCAATATTTAAACGAGTTGTAACAGCATTAAAAAGTTTAGTTTTAGCACCAAAAGAAGCAGTAAAACTATTAAAAGATTTATCTATAGCTTCAAAAATATGTATTTCATCTTCATGAGCTACTTCATGTCTTTCGGTAGTTATAGCTCTATTGTCATATCGAATACCAGCTTGTAAAGAAGTATTATCATTCAATTCAACGTTTGCTGTAGTAAATACACCAAAATCATTTACAGTAGCATTAGGAATTAACAATTCTTCACCAAAGTTAGTGTTGGTTTGGTGTAAACCTTGAGCACCTATTAAAACTTCAAATTTACCAAACTTAGGAAGGTGATATTTTGTGTTGTAACTAAACGTTTTTAGCTTCATATCTAAAGCAGCTTCACCTTCTTCATGCTCTTCGTGTTCTTCTTCAGTTTCCTCTTCCTCATGTTCATGATGCTCTTCAAACTCTTTACGGTTATTAATAGTATATCCTAAATCGATATCTAATTTTGAGTTTTTAAAGAAAATATGATTGTGTAAACTTATAATATGATTGTCAATATCTTGATAAGGAGTTTCAAAATGCGTTTCTTTTGTTTGTTCTCCAATCCCTTCTGTTAGTCCTAACTTAGAATTGTTGAAGTTATAGCGTAACTCAGAAGAAAAGTTTTTCTCATGAAACCCTACACCTAATTTTAAATCTTTTTCCTTAAAACGTGTATTAGTTACTCTATAGTCAGGTGTTTTGTAGTCTGCATGTTGCGCATAAGTTCCTCTAGCTAAGAATTGCCAGTTTTTTAAAGAAGATGTTAAGCCAACCGAAGTATTTGTACCTAAAGTATTACTAAAGTAACGCTGATTCACATTAAGTTTAGTAGTATTCTCTGGAGCAAATTTTTCTGGTTGAATATATAAAACACCACCTAAAGCATCAGAACCGTATAAAAGAGAAGCAGGGCCTTTAATAACTTCTACACCAGCAACACCAGCATCGTTAATACCCAAACCGTGTTCTCCACCAAATTGTTGGTTTTCTAGTCGGATACCTTGTGTGTACACTAAAACTCTGTTTCCGCTTAAACCTCTAATAACAGGTTTACCGATAGATGTTCCTGTAGAAACTTGAGATACCCCTGCAATGTTTGTAATTCCTTCCGCCAATGTTGTAGCTCCTGTTTTTTGAAGAGCTCTAGCCGAAAGACGTTCAACTTTCATTACATTTTCTGATTGTAATTTATTAAATGGAGTTGAAATAATTACTTCATCTATTTTAAAAATAGACTCTTCTAAGTGAAGGTCAAAAGAGATGTTTTCATTATTAAAATCAAACTCTTTTGAAACAGTTTTAAAACCTAAGAATGTAAAGTTAAAGGTTACTTTTCCGTTAGGAATGTTTTGTACGTTGTAGGTACCATTTTCATTGGTTACGGTTCCTTTATGTAATTGTTCTGAGTAAACTTCTACTCCTAAAAGTGGTTGATTATCAGTGTCTGTGATTTTTCCTGATAAACTGTTTTGTGCATATATAGCAGATACTCCTATGAATAATAGGAAATTTATAATTTTCTTCATTAAAATGAATTTTACTGTTAACGATGTGTTTTGTTAGTTGTTTATAACAATGTTATGATACAGTAAAATATGGTGGTGCTCTTGAAGATTTTTTATCAGCATACACATAAGAGATTAACTGAGGTTGAGCCTCGTAATCTAATTTGTAAAAGTGTTGCGGAATAACTGAAAAGTATTCAGCAGTTTGATACGTAAATGTATTTAAATGATAATGAGCTAAAGAACAATCTAGTTCTTGCGCATGAAAGTGATGCTCACTAGTAGATGTACAAACAGTATGCTCATGATTTTCAAATAAGTGTATTGTTAAAACTACTGTTGGTAATAGTAGAATTAATATACTTAGTAGTGCAATATGTTTTTTGAGCTTAATCACTGAGTACAAAAGTATAAAAAATAAAACCTAATAGAAATTTACTATTAGGTTTTATTTTTTTATAGTCTTAATATTTTCTTAATGCTTTTTTGAGTTTCCTCTCATTTTCATATTTAGCATCTCTACTACTAAAGAAAAAGTAATGGCAAAATATAAATAAGCTTTAGGAATACTTCCTATTTCCTCTCCAAAAAGAGTAGCGTGAGATAAGTGGGCACCTTCAGCAATAAGCATAAACCCAATTAAGATTAAGAAAGATAATCCTAACATTTGAATAGTTGGGTGCTTACTAACAAACTTCCCTACAGGGTTTGCAAATAACATCATAATAACCATAGATAATACTACAGAGGTAATCATAATTATCATAGCTCCTTCAATACCATTAGTCATTCCTACAGCCGTTAAAATAGAATCAAAAGAGAAAACGATGTTAATTAACGTAATTTGTATAATAGCTTGTGTTAATGTATAGCCTTTTTTAGGTTTACCGTCAGTTTCGTCTTCAAGATGTCCTTCTACTTTATGGTGAATTTCTTTAGTGCTCTTATATAAAAGGAATATACCACCAGCAAATAAAATTAATGCTTGACCTGTAACTCCTGCATTAAGCCAAGATAAATCGATATTAAAAAAAGGAGAATTCATAGCAATAAGCAACGAAATACCAAAAAGTAAAGCAATACGAAGTATCATGGCTAAGAATAGCCCAATATTAGTCGCTTTTTTTTGTTGATTTTCAGGTAGCTTATTTGCAGCTATTGAAATAAAAATAATGTTGTCAATACCTAATACAATTTCTAAAAATGTTAAGGTAACAAGTGCACCCCACGTATCAGGTTGTAAGAAAATTTCCATAGTTTATTTTACTTTATATACAGTTCCTTTTTGTTTAAAGTTAGAATAGCCAATTTTTGCGGTAAAACTATAAGAGCTGTCAGTTACTTTAGTTATTTGAACAAATATAGGGTCTTTATCTAGATCAGTTTTCGGACTTTTCATTTGCAAAGTGTATGCAAAATTATTTTTCCATTTGATGTAGAGTGTATCTATATGTTTTATTTCTTTTTCAGTAACTAAACTGTCAGCTGAAATACTTACTTTTTTAGTGTATTCTTCTATTTGTAAGCTGTCTTTTCTTACAATAGTTGTTTTTCCGTAGTTATCACCAGCAGGAATTTCAAACGTTCCGTGAACAAAACGTGTAGGATCTCCTTTTTTTTCTGGAGCACACGAAATAGCTAAAAATAAAACTAAAAAAGTAAGTAAATATCTCATTATATACCTGTGTAATTAGATGGTGTAATTTGTTTTAATTCATTTTTAATAGCATCAGAAACCTCTAAAGTATCAATAAAATTAGCGATAGAATCTTTGTTGATTTTTTCGTTCGTACGAGTTAATCCTTTTAACGCTTCGTATGGATTAGGATATGCTTCACGACGTAAAATTGTTTGAATAGCCTCAGCAACTACTGCCCAGTTATTTTCTAAATCTTCAGCAAACTTAGCTTCATTTAATAATAACTTGTTCAATCCTTTCAACGTAGAAGCAAAACCAATTAAGGTATGTCCAAAAGGAACTCCAACGTTACGTAATACCGTACTATCAGTTAAATCACGTTGTAATCTTGAAACTGGTAACTTAGCAGATAAATGCTCAAAAATAGCATTGGCAATACCTAAGTTTCCTTCAGAGTTTTCAAAATCGATAGGATTTACTTTATGTGGCATTGCAGATGAACCTACTTCACCTTTTTTAATCTTTTGTTTGAAGTAGTCGTTAGAAACGTACGTCCAAACATCGCGATCTAAATCAATTAAAATTGTATTTACACGCTTTAATCCGTCGTATAAAGCTGCCATGTGATCGTAGTGCTCAATTTGCGTAGTAGGGAAGGAGTGGTGTAAACCTAACACTTCTTCAACGAAATGAGTACCGAAGTTTTTCCAGTCGATATCTGGATACGCTACTTTGTGTGCATTGTAATTACCTGTAGCTCCACCAAACTTCGCAGCATGTGGTGTATGTTGTATGTGAATAACTTGATTGTTAATACGTTCTACAAATACAAAAAACTCTTTTCCTAAACGAGTAGGAGAGGCTGGTTGCCCGTGAGTTCTTGCTAACATTGGTACGTTTTCCCATTCTTCAGATAAATCAGCTAATTTGCAAACTAAGGTATCTAAAGTAGGGTAGTATACTTCTTCCATAGCATCTTTAATAGATAATGGAATAGCAGTGTTGTTAATATCTTGAGACGTTAATCCGAAGTGGATAAATTCTTTATATTTATGTAAGTTTAAAGCGTCAAACTTTTCTTTAATAAAGTACTCAACAGCTTTTACATCGTGATTGGTAACGCTTTCAATTTCTTTGATTTTTAGCGCATCTTCAGCAGAAAAATCTTCATAAATTTTACGTAAATCAGCGTATAAATCTTTGTTGAAATCGGCTAATTGAGGTAATGGAATTTCACATAAAGCAATGAAATATTCAATTTCTACCTTTACACGATATTTTATTAAAGCTTCTTCTGAAAAATAGTTCGCTAAGCTTGCTACTTTGTTACGGTATCTACCATCAATAGGAGAGATGGCGTTTAATTCTGTTAAGTTCATGTTTTGTTGTTGTGTTGAAAGGCACAAAAATAGAAAATACTTCCCTTTTTTTAGAGATAAACTACAGGAATTTTAGTACTAAATAAAAGCAATCTTATTTAGGGACAAAGAAGTATGTCGTAGTATTAGCGACCCATGCCGTAATATCAGCGACCCGTGCCGTGATGTTAACGGAGCATGCCGTGATGTTAGCGGAGCATGCCGTAGTATCAGCGACCCGTGCCGTGATGTTAGCGGAGCATGCCGTAGTATCAGCGACCCGTGCCGTGGTGTTAACGGAGCGTGCCGTAGTATCAGCGACCCATGCCGTGGTGTTAACGGAGTACGCCGTAATATCAGCGACCCGTGCCGCGGTGTCAACGGAGCATGCCGTAGTATCAGCGACCCGTGTTGTAATATTAGTGAGCTTTCCTCACAAATGGGAGTATTCGAGACTATTCAATAAAGTGAGTAGAGAACTTTATGACCGATAGTTGCTAAAGGTAAGAGTAAAAAACTTGCTTTAATAGCGGTGTGTAATAAGCTATTAAAACAAGCTTTTGAAATAGTATAAAGTGGTTTGCCTTATAATGTAAATTATAAAAGTACTTTGGGTTAAAAAAGTACAAAATGTACTTGTTTTTTACCTCAGTTCTTTGTTGTAACCAGTACTTTTTTCATTCCAACCAGTTTTTTGATATTCCAAATATTTTGTCAAAGTCATTTCCTTCCAGACTAATAATTTGATTTTCCTTAACATAACTGTAAACCAAATTTAGTCTACTAAAATCCATTTTATTTTCCGCAAAAGGGTGTTCAAATAACCAATAATTGGCATTAGGAATATTGGAAGGAAACACTCTTGTTACTAAAATTCCGCTTACGTTTTTTAATTTAGGCTTTCCTGAATTATAAAATACACCATCCATAGCTCTAGTCATTCTACCATCTCGATTATCTGGGTTTGTAGAATAAGTATATTGTAAAGAACCCCAAATTACATTTTCAATATCAATATTACCAGAAATTTTTTTACTAAGCGCGTTTATGCAAATTAAGTAAGGAATATCAAATTTCCCATATCGCTTTGCTTTTTTCAAAATTGACTCTCTCAAAGAGTTTTCACCACCAACCAAAAAAGTCTCGAAAGGAAACATTCCAATAGGGTTGTTGCTAATCTTATTTCTTTTAGATTTGATTAGAGGAATAGGTTGTATTGAAATTTTAAAATCATCATTTTCATAATCAATGAACGGACAACCTTCAAATCCGTATTTTTCCATTTGTGATGTAATAATTTCAGGGTCTAGGAAGGATATTTCAGTTTCAATTTTTGAGATTAATTCCTTAGTTCTTGGTTGTTTCGTTGTTTTAAATTCAAGTTCGGCAACCCTAAGTAAAAATCCTTTAATTCTAGTTTTATTTAAAGAATCGTAAAATTCATTCTGACGCCGTTCAAAAGCCATTTCACTTTTAGATCTGTCGTAACAGATTTTTGCTTCAACATAGGCTGAGAAATTGTTCTGCTGAATTAAAAAATCAGGTCTCTTACTTGAATCTTTAAGTTTTGGATGTATCTCTATTTTAAAATTTAAAGACCTGAATAATTCATATAAAAAGAGTTCATAAAATGCAGAATCCATATCTTTTTTGAATCTGTTTTTCAATTCTTTTTTTTCGGTATTTGGGTAATTGAAAAACCACTCTTCTAAAATTTTTCTAATAATAGCCATATCTTTCCTATCACTTTTATGATAGTAGTTAAAGGCATTTTCATTGTTATTAGATGGTCCTTTTATAACTTCTTCAGTATGGTCAAAAAGTTTTATCAAATTGATAGGTGACTTGGTATTGTTTACAACGTTGAGTATATGGAACGTAGCCTGCCGATAGGCGGCTATGATTACATATACAGTGTTAGCTAGCGTTTTTTATTCAATTGTTCTGCTCTTTATTTTTTTAATCACGTCATCGAATTGATTCTTTGATCGCCACCAAATTATAAGTAACAATAAACCGAGAAGAATTCCAAGAACCGTAATTACAACAAATACAATGTACGCTTTATCCGATTGGTTGTCCAAGTCAAAAGTCAAGAGACTTGCCAAAAAGGATAGTCCAATAGATAAAGAGAAAATTGCAAAATTCAAATAAGTCGAACTTGGTGAACCACGTTCAATAATGTACAACTCGGATTCGCTAACTTCATATAAAACCAATGAGTCATATCTACCACGTTTTATTTTCGGACCTTTACTTTCAGTGCTTGATTCAGAACCTTTTTGGAAGTGTTGTTTAACTTCTCCCTTTTCTATTTCCGAATCGATAGCTTTTTTGTCATTTTCTGCCATAATTCAGATTTTTAAAGATTCTTTTTTAACCATTCGTTACGACATATTACATTTTGCCACGCTGCAATAGAGCCCGACTTAATAACGAATATTGAACTTCCTGAAGGAACGATGTCACTTATTTTATCTCTTACTTCCGTTGTTTTCTCTTCTGTGACAATTGCCCAAGTTGATTCTGTTATATGTGCCCACGTTCCATAATCTTTGAAGAATTGATACAATTCTTCATATTGGTCGTCTGACGCATTTTTTAAATCGTAACTAATTATCAATGTTTTCTTCATCTATAATACTTATTTTAATGTAAGCTAACTTGTTTATATACGTAATAAAATTACTGTTATATTCTCTTAATGGTAAGATAAGCGTAACTTTTAGCAATTTTATACGCTATCAAATATATTAAAATCAATAGGTTACCTGAGATAAAGTTATTAACGAGTTATCGGTATTTATTAACTAATTATACAATTTCAGCGAACTTACTACAAGGGGTGTACAAATTCTTACGGAATTCCGTAAATCAATTAATTTTTATGATTTGTAAGGTGTTTTATTGAATGTTCTCTTTAAAGAAGGCTTTAACGATATACCTTTCGTTTGCTAATTTTTACGTCTCCCTTTTTTTCTAAGGACTTTATTACTCGAATAACCGTTTCCACTCGCAAACCTAAAATATCGGCTATTTGTTGACGTGTATAGGCTACTTTAAAAGAGAACTTTCCTTCAACTTTGTATACATCGTCTTTTAAATAATCAATAAAGCGGAGTACTCTGTGGGCAGGTTCTTGGCTAGATATTTCGGAAGCAATAATAGCTTTATAGTACAAACGTTTTGCTAAACTCTGGGTGATTTTTAAGTGAATTTCAGGATTGTCTTGTAGTAATTTAAACAAATCACTTTTAGCTAAAGTTAGAATTGTACTATCAGAAATTGCCACCGCATTGGCAGGATATTTTACATCAATAAATAAAGGAGGCTCACCAAAGCTTTGGTTTTTATAAAATATTCCTTGAATAAACTCTTTACCATCATCATTAAAATTATTCATTTTTACAGCACCGTTTACTATTTGGTAATAATAATGTGCGGTTTGTTCTTCAGAAAAAATAATTTCGTCTTTTTGAAAATCTTTGGTTTCAGCGTGGTATTTTAATAAGAGTTCTTCTGGAATCATTATGATTTAAGTCATAAATTGCAATTGCATAAAGATATACTTTTGTAGCGTATTTCAAGAACGATTTGTAAATGGATAAAAGAGACATAGAAAATAGGGAAGATGTGTATAAGTTAGTATCAACCTTTTATAATGATAAAATTAGAAAGGATGATTTTATAGGTCCTATTTTTTTAAAAACAATTCCAGAAGAAACCTGGGAACCTCATTTACAAAAACTCACCGATTTTTGGGAAACGAATTTGTTTTTTGTTAGAAAGTTTAAAGGAAACCCGATGAAAGCACACAAAGATGTAGATAGAAATTTTGAGTATGCTATTTATCAAGAACACTTTGGACGCTGGTTGCAATTGTGGTTTGAAACAGTTGATGAACTTTTTGACGGAACAAAAGCGCATGAAGCGAAAGAAAGAGCTAGAAACATAGCCTCTATGCTCTTTTTTAGAATGTTTGAAGCAAAACCAAAGCCTACTTCATAAGTATTTGATAAAAAATCATAAAGATATTTCCTAAAAAGCTAATAATAAAAGCCCAAACTATTGTTTTAAAAGGGCGTTGACTTATGGCAGCAGCATTTGCTCCCATAGCGGTTACACAAGCAAAAATTAAAGCGAATAAATTCACATCTCCATCTACAGCTAAAGCAGCTGTAAATGAGGCTATCATAGAACCTACAGTAATTAAAATTATTGATATGCCTATACTGTATTTTTCTCCTTCGGCTATTTTTTGGTTGATATAAGCTAAAAAACCTAATAGAGAGGTTCTTTGATTCATTTTTTCTGAGGTTAAGTTTTCTGTAGTTACCATACATAATAGTTTTTAGTAAAATTATGTAACTGATAACTAGTTTTTTATGATTGAAGTCATAAATGAAAAAGAAGAAAAGGTCTTTTTATTTGTTAGATATTTTTATCTTCACATACTAAAATAAGCTGAGTGGAGTCAATAACTATAATTTACATTGTATTAGCCGTATTAATAAGCGTAGCCATTGCTTTTTTTCAATATTTCTATAAGGTAAATAGAACTCCGAAAGTACATATCTTACTTTTTAGCTTAAAGGCACTGAGTCTCTTTTTAATTGGGTTGCTATTGATTAATCCGAAGATAACAACTCTTGAAACGGAAAATATAAAACCTGTGTTATCTGTATTGGCAGACAATTCGTTATCTACTCAATTTTTTAAAGAAGAAAAAAAGGTACAAGAATTAATATCAAAAGTAGAAAGCAACGAAGAACTTCAAGATAAATTTGACGTACAGTATTTTTCGTTTGGGAATGATATTAAGGTGTTGGATAGTTTATCTTTTGCTGAAACACAAACAGATATTTCAAAAGCAGTTGAAGCCGTTAATGAATTGAATAAAGATAAAAATGCAGCTACTATTTTAATAACCGATGGAAATCAAACCCAAGGAAACGATTACGAGTTTTCATCAACAAAGCATAAAGTATTTCCTATAGTTATTGGTGATACTATTAAGTATCAAGATATTCAAATTTCGCAGTTAAATGTGAATAAGTATAGCTATGTAAAGAACAAGTTTCCTGTAGAAGCATTGTTGTATTATGAAGGAAAAGAAACGGTGAACACTACTTTTTCAATCGTAAAAAACGGGAGCAGAGTTTTCTCAAAAAGAGTGCGTTTCTCACCAGAAAATCCTGTGCAAACTGTTACAGCCAATTTAGTGTCTAATACCAAAGGAGTACACTATTACACAGCGTCGATAAGTAGTATAGCAAATGAAAAAAACACGAAGAACAATTATAAAAGCTTTTCAGTTGAAGTTTTAGATGAGCAAACCAAAGTTTTATTGCTCAGTTCTTTTTTACATCCAGATTTAGGGGCACTAAAAAAAGCGATAGAGAGCAATAAACAACGCAAAGTAGACATTGCTTTGATACAGGATAAGAATATAAACTTAGATGCGTATCAGTTTTTTGTTTTATATCAACCTAACAGCTATTTTAAAACAACTTTAGAAAAAATACAATCTAACTTTTTACTGGTTTCAGGAACTAAAACAGATTGGAACTTTTTGAATAGTCAAGGTTTAGGAGTTCAAAAAAGAGTTATCAATCAAAAAGAAGAATATACTGCTATTTACAATCCAGATTTTCTAACTTTTTACCAAGAGGATATAGGTTTTGGTCAATTTCCACCACTAAAAGACAAGTTTGGAGAAGTACAGGTTAAAAAAGAATCTCAAAGCTTGTTGTATCAGAAGTACGCAGGGGTAGAAACCACACAACCGTTATTATCAACCTTTGAAGAGAATGATAAAAAGTATGCAATACTATTTGGTGAGGGTATTTGGAAATGGAGAGCTGCCAGTTATTTAAAAGAGAAAAACTTTGAAAGCTTTGATACGTTTGTAGGAAACTTAGTTCAGTATTTAGCATCAACTAAAAAGAGAAGACGTTTAGATGTAAAAGCACAACGTTTGTATGCAGCTAATGAGCCCATAACCATAAGCGCTTTTTATGTTGATAAAAACTACCAATTTGATAGCAGAGCATCTTTAGAGTTAACAGTAACTAATTTAGAAACAAAGGCTAAAAAGAGCATTCCGTTTTCTTTATTTAACAACTCGTATCAAGTTGCTGTTGAAGGATTAGCCTCAGGAGAATATTCATATACAGTAACAGTAAAGAACCAAAATATAAGTAGTTCAGGTAGGTTTAAAATTGAAGATTATCAGATAGAAGAGCAGTTTACCAATGCTAATTTTAAGAAATTAGAACAGCTAGCGTTAAAAACAGACGGAGCTATAGTTTATGCAGATAAAGTTGACGATTTATTAAAAAAGATACAAGAAGATGCATCTTTTTATACCACACAAAAGTCTATTACCAAAAAACAAAGTTTAGTTGATTGGAAATGGTTGTTATTATTGATTATAGTTTTGTTATCAATAGAGTGGTTTGTTAGAAAATATTATGGTAAAATATGATGTATGAACACTTTTTTCAATGTCCGCATTGTTGGGAAGAAATTTCCATGTTGCTGGATGCTAGTACATCTGAAACCTATGTAGAAGATTGTGAGGTATGTTGCAATCCTATACAAATAACTTTTACCTTTGTAAATAACGATTTAGTAGCTTTTGAAGCTAAAAATATAGAACAATAAATACGATGAGATTTCACACACGTAAATGGGTAAAACCAGAAGATTTAAATCCTAACGGAACACTTTTCGGAGGACGATTATTACAATGGATTGATGAGGAAGTAGCGTTATATGCTATTATTCAGTTAGAAATTCCAAAAACAGTAACCAAGTTTATGTCTGAAATAAATTTTGTTAGTTCAGCAAAACAAGGAGATATTGTAGAAATAGGAATTGATGTAGTAAAGTTTGGTACAACGTCTATCACCTTAAGCTGTGAGGTTCGTAACAAAATAACCCGAAAAACAATTATTGCAATTGATAAAATTATCATGGTGAGTTTAGACGAAGAAGGGAAGCCTTTTGCACATGGTAAAACAAAAATAGAGTATGTTAAAGATAGGTTAGATAATGAAGATTCATAAATTTTTATAATTTTGTAACCCTAAACAGTATTCGTGAAAAACAGTATCATCATATTATTAACCTTATTATTAGTTGTGCCTCCTTTACAGGCACATACTGATGCTGTGGTTTTTGTTGCTGAATCAGAAGTGCATCACGATGTGTTAAATGAAGATCATCAAGATGAGCATCATCAGCATGATACTGAAGAAGAAAAAAACAAAGAACATCACCATCATTGTAACGTAATTACTGTTACAGCAGATTTTATACCAACCGATTATAGTTTTGATATTCCTATTTTTTTAGAAATAAGAAATAGTATTAACTTCTATCAAAACACATACTACAATTCATACTTGTCGGCTATTTTTCAGCCACCAAAATTTTAAATTAATTATTCTCGGTTTGCTTTCGAAGATATACGAAAGTAGTTCTTGCATCTTTTTTATTAAAAAGGTGTCAGCTTACAAATACATATAATTAATTTAAAAGAAACACATGTTAAAAAATATAGTGTTAGCGGTAGTAATGGTACTATCTGCTATTCAAATAAACGCGCAAAATTCAGTAGAATTTAAAGTAATTTCTGATGAAAAAGAACCAGTTATTGGTGCATCAGTATATATAAAAAACACCACATTAGGAGAAGAAACTAATTTAGACGGAATTGCAATTATCAATAATATCCCTAACGGGAAGCAAACTTTTGTAGTATCGTTTATAGGGTTTGAAACGGTTGAAAAAGTCATAACCTTTCCAATAACAAAGAAACAATTTGTGATAGAGCTTCACGAAGATGAAGAAACTTTAGAAGCGGTTGTAATTCAATCAACAAGAAGTAAAAGAGCAATTGCTGAAATTCCGACTAGAATAGAGGTAGTAGGAGCTGAAGAATTGGGTGAAAAAGCGGTTATGAATTCAGCAAATATAGCCATGGTTTTACGTGAAAGTACAGGGATACAAATGCAGCAAACATCTGCAAATTCAGCCAATCAAAGTATACGTATTCAAGGGTTAGATGGGCGATTTACGCAATTACTAAAAGACGGATTTCCTTTATTTGGAGGATTCTCTAGTGGATTGAGTATTATGCAAATTCCACCGTTAGATTTACAACAAGTAGAAATTATTAAAGGAAGTTCATCAACCTTATATGGAGGAGGAGCTATTGCAGGTTTGGTAAACTTAGTGTCAAAAAAGCCAAAAGACAAACGAGAAGTTAGCCTAATGTTCGATCAAACTTCACGTAACGGAAGCACCATAAATGCTTTTTATAGTGAACGTTTTAATAAGTTTGGAGTTACTTTGTATGGTTCAGCAAACAGACAAGAAGCAACCGATGTAAACGATGATCATTTTTCTGATATTCCAAAAGTTAGAAGTTTTAGTATTAACCCGTCGTTATTTTATTACCCGAATGAAAAAGAAGAATGGCGCTTGAATTTTGGGACAACTATAGAGAATCGAATAGGTGGAGATACTGATGTAATAGCAGGAAATATGACCACCGATCATAGTTTTTTTGAAGAAAACAAATCGGAACGTTATTCAACACAATTGTCATATTCTAATGATATTTCAGAAGATAAAAGTTTTCATTTTAAAAACAGTGTAAGCTATTTTAAAAGAAATTTAACTTCACCAGATTATGAATTTGATGGAAAGCAATGGGCTACTTTTACTGAAGCAACATATAACTTATACAACCTTACTTCTGATTGGGTTTTTGGAGGGAACATCATAACTGAAAACTTTATAGAAAACCCAACAACAGATTTAGATAGAAGTTACAAGCAATTTACCTTTGGAGGGTTTACTCAAAATAACTGGCGACTTTCAAACAATTTAACGCTGGAAAGTGGTTTACGAACAGATTATAATGATCATTATGGAACATTTGTACTTCCTAGAGCTTCATTGTTTATTAAATATGATGAAAAGATTTCGAGTAGGATAGGAGGAGGTTTAGGTTATAAAATTCCTACAATCTTTACTGAAGATGCTGAATTACGCTCGTATCAAAATGTAATGCCAATTAACCTGACTGATTTTGAAGCGGAAACTTCTATTGGATTTAATGCAGATGTAAATTATAAAACAAGAATATTTAATGATAATGTGTCATTATCTTTTAATCAATTAGTGTTTTACACACAGTTGAAAAATTCTCTTTTATTGGAAGAGAACGGGACGAATTATGAGTTTATAAATGCTAGCAGTTCATTAAATAGTTATGGAGCTGAAACTAATTTAAAGTTGAAATACAAAGATTTTATACTTTTTACGAATTATGCTTATAACAATGTTGAAATTGATAATAATCAAAAAGCATTAACACCAAAGCATAGTTTTGGAGGAGTATTAATGTATGAAGTACATGATAAGTGGCGAATAGGTTATGAAGCTTACTACAAGAGTTCTCAGTTGAGAAACAACTTAACAGAAACTCCTGATTATTGGACAATGGGCTTTATGGCAATGAGAACGTTTGGTAAGGTTAGTTTGTATGCAAATTTTGAAAATTTTACAGATACCAAACAACAAAACTATCAAGATATGATAGAAGCACCACATAACGATCCTTCTTTTACAGATATTTGGGCACCAACTGACGGGTTTATTTTCAACGCTGGAATCTTGGTGAAGCTATAAGAGAAAGAGGAGTTTTTACTCCTCTTTTTTGCATCTTTTTTATACATTTAAAGTCAATTAATAAAAACATGGGACACAACCATCACCATCATTCACACGGAAGTTCTACAGAGAATATAGCCGTTGCCTTTTTCTTGAATTTAGCATTTACAATTATTGAATTTATAGGAGGTTTTTATACCAATAGTTTGGCAATTATGTCTGATGCCTTGCATGATTTAGGAGATAGTTTAAGCTTGGGGTTGTCTTGGTATTTTCAAAAAAAATCGACAAAAAGAGCAAATAAGAAATATTCATACGGGTATAAAAGGTTCTCTCTTTTAGGAGCTGTAATTAATTCAATAGTATTAGTTATTGGTTCGGTATTTATAATAAAAGAGGCGATTCCTAGAATTATTAATCCAGAAAATGCAGATGCTAAAGGAATGATGTGGTTAGCTGTTTTAGGAATTATAGTAAATGGGGCTGCTGTATTAAAATTAAAAAAAGGAACCTCAATTAACGAGCGAGTAGTTTCATTACATTTATTAGAAGACGTGTTAGGTTGGGTAGTAGTACTACTAGCAAGTATTGTAATGCAGTTTTGGGACGTTCCGGTTTTAGATCCAGTCTTATCTATTGCTATTGCTGGTTTTGTGCTGTATAATGTGTATAAAAACATTAAAGAGAGCCTTAGAGTTATATTACAAGGAACTCCTGAAAATGTTTCTGTAGAAGAAGTTCAACAAAGAATAGTTTCTATAGAAGAGGTAGAAAGTATTCACGATTGTCATTTATGGACGATGGACGGCCAGTATAACGTGTTTACAGCTCATTTAGTAATAAAAAACAGCGAATTATCTTGGGAAAAAAATCATCAAATAAAGCAAGAAGTTAAGCGAGTTTTGCATGATGAATTTCACTTAGAACATATTACTCTTGAGCTTGAGTTTGCATCACAAGAATGCGATTATGAAAACTGCGGTTCATAAATTTAATTGTACATTTGAGTATAAAACATAAAAAAATGACAAGAAATCAAGTAGAGTTAAAGTTTCCAAAATTCGGATTGTTAATTCCAGTAGTTGTAGTTCTAATAATTTTTATAGCAAAATCAACTGTAACAATTAATTCAGGAGAAGCAGGAGTGTTGTATAAAACGTTTGGAGGAGGAGTTGTTACAGATGAACCACCATTAGGAGAAGGTTTTCATGTGGTTGCTCCTTGGAATAAAGTACATGTATATGAGGTAAGACAACAAGAACTTTTTGAAAAAATGAAAGTATTGTCATCTAACGGATTAGAAATTCAAATAGATGCATCTGCTTGGTATCAACCAGTTTATAAAGATTTAGGAAACTTACATCAAACACTAGGTGAAAATTATTTACAACGTGTAATTCAGCCAGCAATTCGTTCAGCAGCGCGTAGTGTAGTAGGCCGTTATACACCTGAACAATTGTATTCAAGTAAAAGGGATGCTATTCAAGATGAAATATTTATAGAGACAAAGAAGATATTAGAAAAGCAATATGTTCAGTTAAATGAAATTTTAGTTAGAGATGTAACGTTACCATCAACTATTAAAGAAGCAATTGAACGTAAGCTAAAGCAAGAGCAAGAGTCATTAGAGTATGAATTTAGATTAGTTACGGCTCAAAAAGAAGCAGAAAAGCAAATTATTGAAGCAAAAGGTAAAGCTGATGCAAATAGAATTTTAAGTGCTTCATTAACAGATAAAATTTTGCAGGATAAAGGTATCGAAGCTACCAATAGATTAGCAAATTCTAACAATAGTAAAGTGGTTATTATTGGTTCTGGGAAAAGTGGAATGCCAATTATTTTAGGAAATCAGTAGGAAAATAGTCTTATATAAAAAAGCAGCTCAATTGAGCTGCTTTTTTTATTGTGATTTGTTTATATTTTAATCTCTTCTGCGCTTTCTACCAAAACCAGCAGCAGGTTTGTTATCACTTCTTCTAGAAGAACTATTTTCACTACGTCTTCTACCAAAACTTTTTTTGTTGTCAGAAGAAGGTCTATCGCTTCTACGTTTTTTACCATTGAATCCACCACCACTGCTTCTGCGTGGTTTTCTTCCACCACCGCCACTACGGTCGTTTTTAGTAATTTCAATATTTACTGATCGCCCATTAAAATCAGGGTCGTTAGCAGCAAAAGCGTCCAAAGTTTCTTTTTCGAAATTTTTATCGATTTCAAAGAAAGAAAAAGTATCTAAGATGTCTATAGCACCAATTTCAATCTTATCACCAATGTTTTGATCGTTGATTAAACCAATTAATTTGGCAGGATTTAAACGATCTTTTCTTCCTAAATTGATGAAGAAACGTGTCATATTCTCACTAGAAGAACGACCTCTTGAGTTATCTTTTGATGATAAATTATTTAAATCAGCAGCATTCTCGTAGTATGATAAGAAAGTGTTGAATTCTAATGATACAAATTTTTGAATTAACTCTTCACGAGTTAAGTCTTCTAATTTTTCATAAATACCAGGTAAAAAACCTTCAATTTGATCCGTATTTACTTCAGTATTATGAACTTTATCAATTAAATGAAATAATTGATTTTGACATATTTCTTTACCAGAAGGAATAGGAGTGTGAACAAATTGTTTTTTTATAATACGTTCAATAGGACGTAATCTACCTTGTTCTTTTTTACTAACTAAAGCAATAGAGATTCCTTTATTACCAGCTCTACCAGTTCTTCCACTACGGTGATTATAGTTTTCAATTTGATCTGGTAATTTATGGTTAATAACGTGTGTTAAGTTATTAACATCTAATCCACGAGCAGCAACATCAGTAGCTACTAGTATTTGAATGTTCTTTTTACGAAACTTCTCCATTACAGAGTCACGTTGAGCTTGCGATAGGTCACCATGTAAAGAATCAGCATTATAACCATCTCTAATAAGATTATTGGCTACTTCTTGCGTTTCTCTACGTGTTCTACAGAAAACGATTCCGTAAATATCAGGATTTAAATCAGCTACTCTTTTTAAAGCAGGATAACGAGTTTTTTCGTTTACTAAATAATATTCATGACTTACATTATCTGAACCTTGATTCTTTTGTCCTGAAGTTATTTCAACAGGGTTAGTCATGTAGTTTTTTGCAATAGCCTCAACTTCTCTTGGAAATGTAGCAGAGAATAATAAAGTTTGTTTGCTATCTGGTGTTGCATCTAATACTTGGTCTAATTCATCTTTGAATCCCATATTAAGCATTTCATCTGCTTCATCAAGAACTAACCATTGTACGTTTCCTAACTTTAAGGCTCTTCTTTTAATTAAGTCTACAGTTCTACCAGGAGTACCTACAACTATTTGAACACCTTTTTTAAGTTTTCTAATTTGTTCATCAATATTAGCACCACCATATACAGTTGCTACTTTCAGGTTTGGTAAATATTTTGAAAAATCTTCAATGTTTTTTCCTATTTGAACTGCTAGTTCACGAGTAGGAGATAAGATAATTGCTTGTGTGCTTACGTTCGTTTGATCTATAAGCTCTATAATAGGCAAACTAAAGGCTGCAGTTTTACCTGTACCTGTTTGTGCAAATGCTTTTAAATCTTCTTTTGAAGAAATTATTTGTGGAATTGCTTTTTCTTGAATTACTGTTGGCTTTTCATAACCTAGATCGGTTAACGCCTTATTGATAGGTTCTTGCAAACCTAAATCTAAAAATGTTGACATACTGTGTTTTTAGAGAACCCACAGATGCCCCTCCGCGAATTCTATAATTAATATTAATTAAATCGTTTAGTACGATTTTTTTTGGACGGTGCAAAAGTACACTAAATAAAATGAATAGAGGTTAACTATTTTGTTTTTTGTAAATTACTGATTTCTAAGTTTATATCATTAGCAGATAAACTAGTATAACCATTTTGAATAATTCCGTATTTATCAACTAAAATCATACGAGGAAATTTACTAGTTGTAAAATTACACACAGCGCTTTCACTTGGTATGGTGTATTGATACTTTACATCTACATTTTTAGTAAACCTTTTAGAAGAATCACATAGGTTAACCAATACAAAGTTAACGTCAGGGTTTTTCTTAACTAAGTAATTGAAACGTGAAGATACCCAATCATCTGAAGCGTATTGATAGTTTTTTAATAAAACAACAGTGTTTTTATTCTTAGAAATACTAGAGAAATCTTTAAGTTCACCATCTGCTGCAATTAATTTAAAAGAAGGTAATCGTTCTCCTTTATTTAATATTTTTAAATCATTAATTAAACGTTGAACATTTTTTTTATGCTCGTTATTAGTATTTAACTTGAAAAATGTAAAAAAAGCTTCACTTTTCATTTCACTGCTAGGTTCTTCATAAAAGTTGCGAATAACAGCATTATACAGCATTTTATTTTTAACAGTTTCAAGCTTTACATTTTCATTAATAGCTTGCAGTAAATTTTGCGTGAATTTCTCTGTTTTTACTCCATTATCCTTTAAGTAAGCATCATTTTGTATTTTCTTAATAATAAACCTATAATATGGTCCATAGAACATTAAAGAGTCTTTATTTATTGGAGCACTTTTGCGATAATCAAAGTAAGAATTATTAATTTTCTCTGATGTTTCTTTCTTTAAACTTTGTATAGCATACTCTTCTAGCTTTGCATATAAAGGAAAATTTAAAGAAATATTTAAAATATCTACAAAGCCTGAAGCATCATTGCTACGAGCTTTATAGCTCTCAAGAGTAGCACTTTTTATAGATTTCATAGAATCTATTTTAGCTAAAAATTCTTTTTTTGGTAATGAAAGGTATTTAGATGAGTTTTTGTAGTCTTGCTCGTACTGTAAAAAAGACTCAATTAATAGATTATTTCGTTCAGCATTAACACCACTAAAAACAAGAGATTCGTCAAAATCCCAAGTATTTAATCTAATTAATAAACTATCAGAAGGTTGCATGTACACATACTGAAGTTCATTACCATGGTGAAAAATATATAGACCCTCTTTAAATTTATCGTAGCTTCCTAAAAATGTATTATTCTTACTAAGAGGAATAGTATCGTTAAAGTTGTAATTATCAGATAACACAACGAAGTCACATTTAGGATTGATGATTTTACCCCCAAAATAGGTAGGCTTATTTTTATTAGACTCGTTACATCCAATAAATAGAATTAATATGAGAGGTATAAAATACTTAATCATGATTTAAATTACCCTAAATATTAGAGTTCAAAAATAGATAACTCTTTAATATTAGGCTGTTAATTCGTTGTTAAAAAGAATTAAAACGAGCCAAAAGTAAGATGTTAAAAACTTTCATGCAAATTCTTTTATAGTCTTTAGTTTTTATACTTTTGCACGGAATTAAAAAAAATATACATGTTATCAGTTTCTAATTTATCAGTTCAGTTTGGAAAACGTGTTTTGTTTGATGAAGTAAACACTAAGTTTACACAAGGAAATTGCTACGGAATTATCGGAGCAAATGGAGCAGGGAAATCTACATTTTTAAAGATTTTATCAGGAAAACAAGAACCTACTTCTGGTCAAGTTCATTTAGAACCAGGAAAAAGAATGTCTGTATTAACACAGGATCACTATGCTTTTGATGAGTATACTGCCTTAGAAACTGTGTTAATGGGAAATAAAGAACTACATAAAATAAAGTCAGAAATAGATGCTTTGTATGCAGATTATTCTGATGAAAATGCAGAGAAAATAGGAGAATTGCAAGTTCGTTTTGAAGAAATGGATGGTTGGAATGCCGATGCTTCTGCAGCAAGTTTATTATCTAACTTAGGTATTAAAGAAGAAGATCATTATACTTTATTAGCAGAATTAGACTCTAAAAAGAAAGTACGTGTGTTATTAGCACAAGCGTTATTTGGTAATCCTGATGTATTAATTATGGATGAGCCTACGAACGACTTGGACTTCGAAACCATTGCTTGGTTAGAAAACTTCTTGGCAAATTATGATAATACTGTAATTGTAGTATCTCACGACCGTCACTTTTTAGATGCTGTTTGTACACATATTTCTGATATTGATTTTGGGAAGATAAACCACTACTCAGGAAACTATACATTCTGGTATGAGTCATCTCAATTAGCAGCTAAACAAAGAGCGCAACAAAACAAAAAGGCAGAAGATAAAAAGAAAGAATTAGAAGAGTTTATTCGTCGTTTTTCTGCTAACGTTGCAAAATCTAAACAAGCGACTTCTCGTAAGAAAATGATCGAGAAATTAAATGTAGATGAAATTAAGCCATCTTCACGTCGTTACCCAGCAATTATTTTTGAAAGAGATAGAGAGGCGGGAGATCAAATTTTAAATATTGAAGGTCTTTCTAAAAAAGATGCAGAAGGCGAATTATTATTCTCTAAAGTAGATCTTAACCTAAATAGAGGAGATAAAGTAGCTGTTATTTCTAAAAACTCTAAAGCAACTACAGCTTTTTATCAAGTAATTTCAGGAAATGAAGAGCCAGATGCAGGGAAATATAGTTGGGGTGTAACTACTACACAGTCTTATTTACCGGCAGATAACTCTTCGTATTTTCAAAATGGAGATTTAAACTTAGTAGATTGGTTACGTCAATATGCACAAACTGAAGAGGAGAGAGAGGAAGTGTTTTTAAGAGGATTCTTAGGGAAAATGATTTTTTCTGGAGAAGAAGCCCTAAAGAAAAGTAATGTATTATCAGGAGGAGAGAAAGTACGTTGTATGCTATCTCGTATGATGATGACTAGAGCTAACATTTTAATGTTAGATGAACCAACAAACCACTTAGACTTAGAATCTATTCAAGCATTGAATAACTCTTTAATTAACTTTAAAGGAACTGTGTTGTTTACTACACATGACCACGAGTTTGCACAAACAGTAGCGAACAGAGTTATAGAAATTACACCTAAGGGTATTATTGATAAATATGCTACTTTTGATGAGTATTTAGATGATCCTAAAGTAAAAGAGTTAAGAGAGAAAATGTACTCTTAAAATTATAAGATATAAAAAAAGGGAGCTAATTAGCTCCCTTTTTTATTGTGCTTTTATTTAGAGGAAGCACCCCAAAACGTTGTTTATATATTTTAGAAAAATGTGTTGAATGTAGGTAACCTACTTCCAAGGCTAATGTTTTTAATAATACAGAAGGATTTTGTTCTACAATACTTCGAGCCTTTTGTAATTTAATTTCTGTAATAAATTGATTAGGGGTTAACCCGGTAGCTGCTTTTATTTTTCTATTTAAAGAACTTCTTGAAGTATTGAGATGTAGAGCAATATCTTCTTGTGTCATGTTTGGATCAGAGCATTGCTTGTTAATAAACTCTTCTACTTTTTTTATCCATAAATCACTTTCATTCAATTCTTCCTTTTTAATAGTATTTTCTTTAATATAGGTTGTTCGGTTTATGCTATTGTTTAAGGCATTTTGTATTCGAATAAGTAACTCATCTTTTTCAAAAGGTTTATTTAAATAATCATCAATACCTAATCGTAGAACTTCTAATTTACTTTTAGCGTCAGTACGGGCTGTAAGCATTAAAATAGGAACATTTATTTTCTTTGCCTTAATTTTTTCTATCAAAGCTAAACCATTCATTACAGGCATCATATAATCGGTAATAATAAAGTCAATTTTTTCTTTAGAAAGAAAATCTAACGCTTCTTCTCCGTTTTCAGCTTCAAAACAAGTGTAATTACTTAGAATCCTCTTTAAATAAGCTCGCATTTCAAAATTATCATCAACAATAAGAATTCTATAGTGACCTGATGTAGGTTGTTTAATTTTGTCTTTAGAAATTAAAGTACTTTTATGCGTATTCTTTTTTGAGGGTTTTTCACGTTGTATTTCTTTGTCAATTTTAGTTGTTTCTGGTAAAGAGATTATAAATGTGCTGCCTTTACCCAATTCACTTTTTACAGTTAAGTTTCCTTGGTGTAGCTCAATAATTTCTTTGCTAAAAGCTAAGCCTATACCGCTACCTCCAGCTTTATTAATGTCATTTTTTACTTGATAAAAACGGTTATAAATGAGTTTAATATCTTTTTCAGAAATTCCTATACCAGAGTCTTTGATAGAGATAATAATTTGTTCGTTTAGCTTGTTTAAAGAAACTGTAATGTTTCCTTTTTTAGGAGTGTATTTAATAGCATTGAGAATAATGTTATTTAACGCTCTTTCTAAAAAAATAATGTCAGATAATACCCAGCACTCATCTTTTTCTTTTTTAACAGTTAAAACAATGTCTTTTTGGTTGCATAAAGGTTCAAAAGAGGTATAGAGTTTATCAATTAACTTATTTATTAAGTAGGGAGTAGGTGATATTTTAAAATTAGCTTCCTTCATTTTGGCTAAATCAAGCACATCGTCAACTATGTTTTTAATTTTATTAACCTGTTTGTTTAGGCGGTTTTTAATATCAAAACCTTCTTTTTCGTATGCGGATCCCTTTAGAAGTTCTAATTGGTCTATTTCACCTTTAATTAAGGTAAGAGGAGTTCTGATTTCATGAGAAACATTGATGAAAAACTGAGATTGAAATTCATTTAGTTCTTCCAGCTGTTTTCGTTGGTTCTCTAGAGTTTCCTCACTTTTAATATTGGCATTTTTAAAGTACTGTACTAAAAAAAAGAAAATAATGAATTGAATTAAAATAAGTACTGGAGAACCAAATGTACCTTCCGGATAAATAGGAAAAATATGTATTGGAATAACAAAAAGCAAGTAAGAAATAATAAAAACACTATAAAGTAAGTATTTGTTATTGGTAAAAAGTAATAGGAATACAGGTACAACAATATAAAAGTATTCAATATAACCACCTCTTTCAGCAAAATTACAGAACATAAAATTACTGTATAGAATTAATGAGAAAAATAAAATACGTGCTACCATAAATTTACGTTTGTATTGTAAAAATAAGGTAACCAACAACCCTGTTATACTGCCTATATGTATTAAAACAGGAAGTGAATAAATTCCTTTTTTCAGAGTGTCTTCTGTGATTAAAATAAGTTCAATTAAAAACCAGTTAGAAATAAAGATATTAAGTAAACGAACTCTCTTCATTTCTAATTTAGAAAGTTTATCTGTTACACCAATATTAGTTATGTTAGTATAAAGTTTAGCTATTTCCCCCATTAGAATAATTAAAAGGTCAAATATATTAATCTATCTATAAACAACATCTTTTTTATGATTTGTTACCAGTGTTTTAGGATGTTTGACACAATAGTGAGTGTAATTGAAGTAATATTGACTTAGAGAAAATTTATGTTTGCAATTCGGTTAATGAGTCATGTTAGGTCGATTCTTTTTTGAACCATTATCAGAACTTTTATAATCAATTTATTTTTAGAGCTTCAACAGAAAGAAAGTAGAACATGAAATTAAAATTACTATTCATATTTTTATTATTTAGTTATTTAGGTTTAGCAAAGTCTCTAAACAAAGAAAAAAGTATTTCGTTTTTTGATTTTAAGCCTACTAACACTACAAAAGCAAATAAAGCACCAAAATTTTTAAAACATGATTATTTATATGAAAGTATAAGTACAAAAATAAGAACCTATTTTGTGCCTCCAGCAGCTGATTTTACAATTTCTGGAGGATATTGTATAGGTAACGTAGTTACTCTTACAGACAATTCTTCGTCTCCTAATGGAGCTATTGTAAGTTGGGAATGGGATTTTGGCGATGGTACAACTTCTACCGAACAAAACCCAACTCATAGTTACGCTGACTTAGGTAACTTTACAATATCATTAAAAGTAACTGATGTCATTGGAGAAACAAATTCTATAACAAAATCCTTTAATGTACAATCACCAAAAGCTAGGTTTGTTGCTAACCCTACAAGAGGGCAAGCAACACCACATACTGTATTCTTTACAGATCAATCAACGTTGCCAGATTTATGGTTTTGGGAATTTGGTAATGGAAATACTTCAACAGCGCAAAACCCAATACATACATATACTGCTGCAGGAGATTATACGGTAAATCTTACAGTAAGAGATACCATAAATGGGTGTGTTGACAAAGCAACAAGTTTAATAAAAATAGTAATTCCAAAAGCACAATTTAGTGTAGATGATACTTTGGGTTGTGGACCTTTTACGGTAAACTTTAGAGATGAATCTACAATAGAAGGAAATGACACAGTGGGAGAATGGTTATGGAATTTTGGAGACGGCAATACTTCTACCGAACAAAATCCTACCCATACTTACGAATCAGTAGGAGTATATAATGTAAGTTTAACTATAAAAACGGCTATAACAGGATTTACAAGAACAGAAACTAAAGCAAATTTAATACAAGTTATAGGTCTCACTCCTGATTTTTCTTCAGACGTAACAACTGGCTGTACACCTTTAACAGTTAGTTTTACTGATAATACTGTTTTTTATGGTCCATCATCCGACTGGTTTTGGGATTTTGGAGATGGTACTACGAGTAATGAAACAAATCCTAAACATACATATACAACAGTAGGTGTTTTTGATGTGAGTTTAACAGTTTCTGATATTGACGGATGTAGTAAAACAATTATAAAAAAAGCATATATAAACACTACAGAAACTATAGCACCTATGGTCTTAATCCAGAATCTAACAGTACCGTTAGATGCTTCAGGAGTTGCAACGATAATTGCTGCTGATATAGATAATGGCTCTTATGATAATTGCGAGGTAGCCTCCATGAGTTTAGATAAAACTTCTTTTAGTTGCTCAGAAGTTGGTGATAATACGGTAACATTAACAGTAACAGACACAAGTGGTAATAGTAACACAGCTACGGCTATAGTAACCGTAGAAGATGTAATTCCTCCCACAACTATTTGTAAAGACATTACAATACAATTAGATGACACAGGGCAAGCAACAATTACAACTACAGATATTGATAACGGAAGCACAGATATTTGCGGAATAGCTTCCATGAGTTTAGACAAAACAACTTTCAATTGTACCAATGTAGGAGTAAATAATGTAATCTTAACTGTTGAAGATACCAACGGAAATACCAATATATGTACGGCTAATGTAATCGTAGAAGATATCACCCAACCTACGGTAATGTGCCAAGATATTACAATACAGTTAGATGCTTTAGGAATTGTAACTATTACAGCTATTGATATAGATAATGGTAGTTCAGATGTTTGCGGAATAGCTTCAATGAGTTTAGATAAAACAACTTTTGATTGTAGTAGTGTAGGTATAAATACAGTAACCTTAACTGTTGAAGATATCAACGGAAACACCAATAGTTGCGTAGCAACAGTAACCGTAGAAGATGTAACTCCACCCGAGGTAATTTGTCAAGATATCACAGTATCGTTAGACGCCTCAGGAAATGCAATAATAACTGCTGCTGATATTGATAATGGTAGTAACGATACTTGTGGAATAGCTTTAATGAGTTTGGATAAAACAACTTTTGATTGTAGTAGTGTAGGAATAAATACGGTAGCCTTAACTGTTGAAGATACCAACGGAAATACAAATATATGTAGAGCTAATATAACCGTAGAAGATATTACCCCACCAATAATCATAACAAAAGATATTGTAGTTAGTTTAGATAGTAATGGAAATGCAATTATTAACCCTGAAGATATAGATGATGGATCTTATGATGCATCAGGAATAGCAAGTATGAGTTTAAGTCAAACAAGTTTTAACTGTCCGAATTTAACAGACTATATAGTTACCTTAACAGTTATTGACTCCAATGGTTTGTCGAGTTCTGAAGAAGCTGTTGTAACTTTTATATCAGATGATTTAGATAATGACTCGATAGCAGATGTATGTGATAATGATATAGATGGTGATGGAGTATTAAATATAAATGATAATTGTCCAAGAATGTCAAATCCTGATCAAAAGGATTTGGATAATAATGGAATAGGTGATGTATGTGACTCATCAGAATTGTCAGTATATAATGGGTTTTCTCCTAATGGTGATGGAGTAAATGATGTATTTGTGGTAGAAGGTTTACATAACTACCCAAACAATAAATTAGAAATCTATAATAGATGGGGAAACAGAGTTTATCATTCTTATAATTATCAAAACGATTGGAATGGTATAAGTAAAAACCAAGGAAAAAGATTACCTGCAGGGGTCTATTTTTATATGCTTACAATAGAAGAAAATTCAAGAAACTTAAAAGGTTGGGTTTATATTATCTATTAATTATCATAAAGTAGTTAGAAAATAACTAGTGAAACAAAAAACACCTTATTTAAATAAGGTGTTTTTTAGTTATATAACCTATTTGATATAATGGTGAGTATGGTTGACACAATATTGATTATGATATTGTTAATATTTGTAAAATAAGGTTTTATCAATTTCTTTTTGGTAACTCCTAGTATAAAATTTAATCAATTAACACATAACTTAAAAATAGAAAAAAAATGAGATTTAAAAATGTATTAACAGGAGCAAACATTAGAGTAGGGTTTTATAAAACTACAGATGGAAAACCATATTTAGGTACAATCCCAGGAATGGAGATTGATATAAATGAGGGAAATATAGGAGAGCTTAGAGATGATTCTTATCCAACGGTTAAAGTTAGGGTTTGGAAAAAAGAAGGAATAGGACTTCCAGTAATTATAGAACCAGGTATTATTTATGATATGTCTGATGATTTTTATGTGAACTGGAGCAGTGATAAAGGGCACTTTTTACAAAAGGCTGAATTAAAACCAACAGGAGAAAAAATAGAAGAAGAGAATGTGAGAGTATATTACTTTTTTGATTTAAGAAATTTTAATGAAACTGTAAAAAGGACTATTAAAACAACATTTCAAACAGCTTTTTCACAATCGTCTTCTTTTTCAAAATCACATAGCGAAAGCTCTGAATTTAGCATCAATGGAAAAATTGGAGGCTGGATTGGAGGAAAAGATGATCCAGCAGGAGGAAGTGCTGAAGTTTCTGCAGGATTTAAGTCAAAAATAGAGGACTCATTTACTCAGAAGTATGAAAACTCAATAACTAGAATTTGGAGCCAGTCTATAGAAGATGAATACACTCTAAAACCAGGAAAGATTTATGCACTAACTAGTGTTTGGAACATTAAATATGCAACAGGAGTAATAGAATATTTCAATGAAAAAACAAGCTATAAAATTCTTGATTCTTCTGAAAGTAAATTAACAGAGCCAGTAGCATACGATAATGTATCTCAAATGGATGATAAAACAAGAAAAATGTATGAAGAGCAATTAAAACTTAATACCGTTTTATAATAATGCAGTATGTATTTAAATAATAGAGTAATAAAAAAGGGAGCTAATTAGCTCCCTTTTTTTATAGAATATTTTATTCTTCTTCGTCATTCTCAACGATTTCAAAAAAGCTAAAAACATTACCTCCGTAACGTTTTTCATAGCTATAAAAAGGGTGTTGAGATAAGTCTGTATGTTTAGAGTGTTCAATAATTAAAAGACCATCTTCATTTAATAAACCGCGATCAAAAATAATATCAGCAATTTTTAAAAACTGACATTCTTCAAAGTCATAAGGAGGATCAGCAAAAATAACATCTGTTTTAAGAGGTGTTTTCTCTAAAAACTTATATACGTCACTTTTATAGCTATTGATTTCCATGCCTAAATCTTTAGCTGTTTGATTAATGAATTTTATGCAAGCATAATGAGCATCAACAGCATAAATATTTTGTGTTCCTCTTGAGGCAAATTCGTAACTAATATTTCCAGTTCCAGAAAATAAATCTAATACTGAAATGTTTTCAAAGTAATAGAAGTTATTTAAAATATTAAATAAAGACTCCTTTGCCATATCAGTTGTAGGACGTACAGGTAAGTTTTTAGGAGCTGTAATTCTTTTACTTTTATATTTTCCAGAAATAATTCGCATTAGGCTATAAGTATAAAATTAGAATGGTTCGAAAAGTCTTCACTATCTGCAAAAAAGCTATTTACAGGATTCATAAAATGAATATTTCGAACGTATGTGTAAGTGATAGAGTATATATCTGATTCTTTTTCAATATCACCAATAAAAGTTAACTGAAAGGAGTTTGGATCCATTTGTAACTGTTCAGCAGTAAAAAGAATGTAATAGATGAAATCTTCTTTTGTATTGTAAGAAAATGAGTTGTAAAACAATAGTTTACCTTCTTTGCAAACGATAATATCTAAATGAGAAGAAGAAACATGCACAAAGAATTGTTCTTCAGAGTCGTTTTCAGAATAAGTAAGTAGTTTGTCAATTAAAACTGTTGAATGGTGTTTATACTCAAACTCACCAAAGTTTTGAAAAAGATAATTGTTAATGTTTACATAAGGTATATAAACCGTATTAGCAGCTATAACATTATGTAAATCATAAGTAATAAAGTCTGTTTTTAACGTTTTTACATCATACTTTAAATAAGGGGCTAAGTTATTTCTATCAAAAAGCTTGTTGGGAACCAATGTGGCCAAATTATTTTGATGAATAGCAAAAACAGATATAAAATCTTGTTGTAAGTCTTTGTCTGTGTCAAAAACACGGATTATTTCCTCTAATAAGAGTTCAGGAGAAGGAGTAGCGCTAGAGAAGGTATACTCAGTAAAAAGAAGAGGTTCTTTAGTTTCTGAGTTTGAAATACAAAAAGAAAATCCATCCAAACTAAATTGGATGGATAGACTTTTATGCTGCGCAAAAGCGCTATTTTTTTTACTCTTTTTTTGCAATTGCATCACCTTTATCGTAATAAGGAGGCCAGTTACCACCTACAGTTACTTCAGTTAAAGAACCAACAGAAACAAATTCACCTTTAATTTGGTCTGTTTCAATAGCTTCTAATTCTTGTTTTATTAAAGAAGGATTCATTCCTGTTAAAATAGGCTTCTTAGAAACTTTAGCTTCAAAAACAGGAACTTCTAAACCAGCAACTTTTTCAACTCTACCAGTAGCTAATTCAAATTGCTCTTTAGTACCAGGTACCTCAAACATGGTAGAATACTCTTTACCTTCGAAATATTTTAAAACAGGCTCATACCCAACTGTATCAATAACTTTAACAGATATGTCTTTAGTAATACCTCCACCTAATTCAATTGTTTTTTCAACGTTTTTAGTTTCAGTAATAGCTAATTGACCATTTTTAATAAAGGTAAGTAAAGTGTCTTTATTATCAGTATATGTTCCGTAAACTTCTTTATATTTTACTTCAGCGTCTCGAATCAACTTTAAATTCTTAATAACCTTAGCATAACGTACTCTCTTGTCTTTGTTAAAATTGATAGGCTCCATAACACCATTATAAATTTTATATACTAAAAAGACAGTTGCTCCTAATAATAATAAAGAGACTAACCATCTCATTTTTAGAGGAACAAACTTAACAACAAGTAATGCTAAAAGAACTGCAACTACAACAGCTGCTAAAATCATTAATAATAAACTCATTTTTTTAATTTTTAATGTATGATATTCGCAAATCTACAATTTTTTTTCAATGATGAAAATAATTAATTTATAAATAGACTTATCTTTGAATATTATTTGAAATATGATACAAACTGCTTCGAAATTTTATAAAGAAATACTACAAAAGTTCCCATATACACCTACAGAAAAGCAAAATGAGTTATTAGATGTCTTAACAGACTTTATTTTTTCGGATGATAATCGTGCTTTATTTTTGTTAAAAGGGTATGCAGGAACAGGTAAAACTACCATTATAAGTACCGTGGTTCACAATTTATGGAAGATAGGACAAAAAGCAGTTTTACTAGCACCTACAGGGCGTGCAGCAAAAGTAATTTCAGGATATTCTAACCGACAAGCATTTACCATTCATAAAAAAATATACTTTCCTAAAAAACAAAGTAGTGGAGCTGTGAATTTTGTAATGCAACCCAATAAGCATACCGATACCCTTTTCATTGTAGATGAGGCTTCTATGATTTCTGATGAAAAACAGAACGCTAAACTATTTGAAAATGGTTCTTTATTGGATGATTTAATCTCGTATGTATACTCAGGAAAAAATTGTAAAATTATTTTTATTGGAGATACTGCGCAGTTACCACCTGTAAAATTGACGATGAGTCCAGCTTTGGAAGCCGATAAGTTATCTTTTGAGTTTAACAAAGAAGTTACAGAAATTGAATTAGATGAAGTGGTTCGACAAGAAGAAGGTTCTGGAATTTTGGCTAATGCAACAGACTTACGCTTATTAATTCAGAACGATTCAACACATTTTCAATTTGATGTAAATTATCCTGATATTATTCGATTACAAGACGGATATGATATTCAAGATGCTATAACAACAGCCTACGATGGTGAAATAGGTGTGGAAGACACCGCAATAATTGTGCGTTCAAATAAACGAGCAAATCAGTACAATCAACAGATAAGAACTAAAATTCGTGGACAAGAAAACGAGATTTCTACGGGAGATTATGTGATGGTGGTAAAAAATAACTACTACTGGTTAAAAGACTCTTCTTCAGCAGGATTTATTGCTAATGGTGATATTTGTGAAGTAATGCGTATTAATGCAATTAAAGAATTATACGGGTTTAAGTTTGCCGAGGTGGAAGTTCGTATGATTGATTATCCAGATATGAAACCTTTTGAAACGGTATTGTTGTTAGATACTCTTACAAGTGAAAGCCCATCATTAACGTATGAAGAATCAAACCGTTTGTATGAAGCTGTAAAGGAAGATTTTGCGCATGAAAAATCCAAATACAAGCAATTTATGGGAGTGAAGAAAAATAAGTATTTCAATGCGCTTCAAGTGAAATTTTCATACGCGATGACTTGTCATAAATCACAAGGGGGACAATGGAAAACAGTTTTTATAGAGCAGCCATACTTACCAGATGGAGCTTCAGTAGAATATTTACGATGGTTATACACAGCTGTTACTCGTGCCCAAGAAAAATTATACTTAATAGGTTTTAAAGATGAGTATTTTTTAGATTAGGAATATACCTGTGTTCTTTTTCTCTGGAGAAATAAGTGTTGTTCTCCAGAATGGAAATGTTAGCATTTTGTTAATGTACTTCATACTTTAGTTAAAAAAGCTACATTTGTGTATTACTCAAACTATTAAAAATGCACAAAAAAGTACTTTTATTGCTGTCTTTTTTATTGATTTCACTAACAATAAATGCACAAAAACCACAAAAACTTACTTCAAACCAAATTTATGAGAAAGTTCAAAAACTAAACTTTCTTGGCTCAGCCTTATACATTGCTGCACATCCTGATGATGAAAATACACGTTTAATTGCTTATTTATCGAATCATGAAAAAGCAAGGACAGGATATTTGTCGTTAACTAGAGGAGATGGAGGACAAAATTTAATAGGCCCTGAAATGAGAGAACTATTAGGAGTTATTCGTACACAGGAATTATTAGCAGCAAGAGGTGTAGATGGAGGAGAACAACGTTTTTCTAGAGCTAATGATTTTGGATATTCAAAACACCCTGATGAAACGTTAAAAATTTGGGATAAGAATAAAGTATTAGCCGATGTAGTTTGGGCAATACGAACTTTCAAGCCTGATGTAATCATCAATCGTTTTAATCATAGAACTCCAGGAACTACACATGGGCATCATACATCTTCGGCAATGTTAAGTGTAGAAGCTTTTGATTTGGCTAATGATAAAACAAAATACCCAGAGCAATTACAATATACCCATACATGGAAACCAAATAGGTTATTTTTTAATACCTCTTGGTGGTTTTATGGTAGTCAAGAAAAATTTGCAAAAGCAGACAAAAGTAAAATGTTAAGTTTTGATATTGGAACGTATTATCCTTTAAAAGGGTTGTCAAACAATGAATTAGCATCTATTGCAAGTAGTCAGCATTTATGCCAAGGCTTTGGTAGATTAACTACTAGAGGAACTCAAACAGAATATGTAGAGTTCTTAAAAGGAGATTTTCCTAAAGACAAAAAAGATATTTTTTCAGGAATCAATACCACATGGAATAGAGTAGAAGGTGGAGGAGAAATAGGAGATATTTTATATGATGTTGAGCAAAATTTTGATTTTGTAAATCCGTCGAAACATCTTCCAGCGCTATTAAAAGCATATCAAAAAGTTCAAAAATTAAAAAGTGAACACTGGAAGAAAGTTAAAACTAAAGAACTAAAAGAAATTATTGAAGCTTGTGCCGGTTTGTATTTAGAAGCTTCCGCAGAAAGTTCTAGTGCAACACCAAATAGTTCAGTGAATGTTGATTTTGAAGTGTTAAATAGGAGTGGAGTTTCAATGGAGTTATCTTCCATAAAAATACTTCCAGAGAATAAAAAAATAGTAAAAGACTTAGATTTAGCGAATAACGAAAAGAAAACGTTTACAGAAAGTATTTTGATACCTGAAGTTTCGTATTCATCGCCATATTGGTTAGAAAAACCTTGGGGCTTAGGAATGTATACGGTAGAAAGTCAACAATTAAGAGGAAAACCTGAAACTCCTAGACCAATTCAAGTACAATTCAATTTAATGATAGAAAATGAGTCTATTTCTTTTGTAAAACCAATAGTGCATCGTTATTCAAAAAGAGATAAAGGAGAAATTTATGAGCCTTTTGAAGTATTACCTAAAGTAACAACAAAGCTATTGAATAAAGTATTAGTTTTTTCTTCAGAAAAATCTCAAAAAGTAACTGTAGAGGTACGTACAGGTGCAAAAAACATAAATGGAAAAGTTGCTCTAAAAGCACCAAATGGATGGACAGTTACTCCAAACGAAGCAAAATTTTCCATAGCTCAAAAAGGAGATATTCAATTGATTGACTTTATGGTTACTCCAACAAAGAAAGAATCAGAAGGAGTATTAAAAGCTATAGCAAAAGTTGAAGGAAAAAATTATGATAAAGAATTGATAGAAATCAATTACAATCATATCCCTAAGCAGTCAGTATTATTACCATCACAAGCTAAAGTTGTGCGTATGAATATAAAAAAGAACGGTACAAGAATAGGGTATATACAAGGTTCTGGAGATGCAATTCCAGAAAGCTTACAACAAATTGGTTACGAAGTAACAGAATTGAATGTAAATGAAATTAATGGTAATTTAGAGCAATTTGATGCAGTTGTTGTTGGTATTAGGGCATATAATACTATAAAAGAGTTACAGTTTAAGCAAAAATACTTGCTAGAGTATGTGAAAAATGGAGGAAATGTAATTGTACAATACAATACAAATAGAAGAGTAGATGTACAAGCTCCGTACAATTTACAGTTATCTCGTGATAGAGTTACTGATGAAAATGCAAACGTAACATTCTTAGCTAAAGAACATTCTATTTTAAATTACCCAAACAAAATCACTGAAGCTGATTTTGATGGTTGGGTACAAGAACGCGGATTGTACTTTCCGAACAAATGGAGTAAAGAATACACGCCTATTTTATCAATGCATGATAAAGGAGAGTCAGCTAAAGATGGAAGTTTACTCGTAGCGAAATATGGAAAAGGAAACTATATCTACACAGGCTTAAGTTTTTTTAGAGAGTTACCAGCAGGTGTTCCTGGAGCTTATAAATTATTTGCTAATTTATTATCTGTAAAAGAGAATACTGTGGAGAAATAGAAAAGTGAAAAGAGTCATATAAATTAAAGAAAAGCGAGGTATAAACCTCGTTTTTTTATTTAAAAAGATCAATAAAAATAGATTTCTAAGTAAGTAAAACTAAATAAAAAGTAATCTTTTGTGATTGAGGTAACTTTAATTACTTTTGACGCTGAATATTAAAAAAATTATATGAAAAGACTACTACTTTTTACGCTAGTCCTTTTTGGTGTATATGTAAATGCTCAAGAAATTTCTCAAAGTGATAAGGATGCTTTAATAGCTCTTTATAATGCTACAGATGGAGCGAATTGGACAAAAAAATGGGATTTGAATGACTCTCCACAAAATTGGTATGGAGTAACTATAGATGATTTAGGGAATGTTGTAGAAATAGATCTATATAGAAATAATTTAAATGGAATAATCCCTGTCGAAATAGGAAAATTAACTAACTTAAAAAAACTTTTTTTAAATGGTGTAAAAGGAACCATTCCTGTTGAAATCACGAATCTAGTCAACTTGGAAAGCCTTTTATTATTAGGTTGGTCTATGAGAACTATTTCTGAAGGAATGGAAGGATTAACAGGAACTATTCCTGTAGAAATAGGTAGCCTAACTAAGTTAAAATATTTGAACTTATCATGGAATCAATTGACAGGGGCAATACCTTCTCAAATAGGGAGTTTGAATAATTTAACTATTTTAAATTTAAGACAGAATCAATTAACAGGCACTATTCCTTCAGTAATAGGGAATCTAACTAAATTAAACGACTTAGATTTAAGTCAAAATCAATTAACAGGTACTATTTCTCCAGTAATAGGAAACTTAACTAGTTTAAAATACTTAACTCTATCCGGTAATCAGTTTACAGGGGAGATTCCTATTGAAATATTTAGCCTTAGTGACTTAGAGAAGTTGGTTTTAGGTGATAATCAGTTAACAGGAGTGATACCTTCTCAAATAGGTGATTTGACTAAGTTAAAAGAACTGTTTTTATCAAGGAACAAGTTTACAGGAGGCATTCCTATTGAAATAGGGAAATTAGTAAATCTAGAAACTTTATACTTAGTAAAAAGCCAATTGACAGGAACTTTGCCTTCTGAGATAGGGAGTTTAACTAAGTTGAAAAGGATAAATCTAGATTATAATCAACTGTCAGGAGAAATTCCTGTTGAAATAGGAAGCCTAACTAATTTAAGTACCTTATCCTTAGAAAGTAATCAATTGTCAGGAGAAATTCCTTCAGAAGTAGGAAGGTTAATTAATCTAGAATCTTTTAGAATTGGGAATAACCGTTTTGTTTTTGAAGATTTAGAGAAAGAGCATTGGTTATTAAAAAGTAAATTAGCATATTACACTTATTCTCCACAAACTGTTGTAGGTCTTGCAGAAGAACATACCTTAATTGAAAATGAATCTATAATCTTAACCGTAAATGAGACTTCTAGTGTTAATAATACTTACCAATGGAGAAAAGATGGAGTTAATATACCTGGTGCCACTAGTAGACAATATATAATGAATAATGTAGCTTTAGCAGATAAAGGAAGTTATGACTGTGTTATAAATAATACTATTATTACTGATTTAACATTGTATAAAAATGTAATAATATTAAATGTAGGGCCTAAGGATTCAGATAACGACGGAGTAAATAATGACAAAGATTTATGCCCTAATACACCAGCGGGAGAATCGGTAAATGCAGACGGATGTTCAGAAAGTCAGCTAGATGATGATAAGGATGGAGTAAATAATGATAAAGACTTATGTTCAAATACACCAACAGGAGAATCGGTAAATGCAGACGGATGTTCGGAAAGTCAATTAGATAATGATAGTGATGGCATATTCAATAATGTCGATAAATGCCCTAATACAAATGAAGGTAGTGTTGTTGATGCTAATGGGTGTGCTCAATACCAATTAATTGATATAGTACCTAGTGATATTCAGGTCATGGTAAGCAGTACAACTTGTCCTGATAAAAGTAATGGTGTTGTATACGTTTCATTTAATAAAGATTATACCTATAAAGTAATTTTGGTAGGGCAAGGTGTAATAAATAAAACTTTTGAAAATGTAAACTATACTTCTGGATTAGAAATTACAGAGTTACCTGTAGGAAGTTATGAAATATGTGTTACCGCGTCAGAGTTACCTAGTTTTAGCCAATGTTATAATGTAATGGTTAGCACTCCAGCAGCCTTAAAAGTTTCGCAAACTAGTTTAAAAGGTACTTCACTTACGTATCAAGTTTCAGGAAGTGAAAATTATAAAGTAACCGTAAATAACAAAGAGTATTTGTATACTTTTAAAGATGCTGGTAAACAAGAAATAATAGTTAATCTAGATAATGGAAACAACTCTGTAGAAATAACAACAAATAAACCATGTCAAGGTATTTATAACAAGAGCGTTACAATTAAAGGTATTACATTGTATCCTATTCCAGTTACAAATTACCTAAACATTTCTGGTGTTACAGATAATTCGGCTATAGTAATCGTAAGAAGCCTTGAGGGAGCTACTGTATTATCAACTAAACTTGATGTTTATAACGGAGTAGCTAAATTGCCAATGAATACTATTGCTACAGGAATGTATCTTGTAACAGTTACTACTTCAACACAAACTGTTAATACTAAAATATTCAAAAAATGAGAAAACTAATATTTATACTATTTATACAATTAATTTTAACTTCTTGTGGAGGAGGAGGAAGTGAAGATCCAGTACCATCAGAACCAGAATTAGGAGCTTTTGAGTTAGTTTTTCCTGTAAATAATACGCTTTGTACAGAAGGAACTGAAGTATCTGATACCGAAGTTTCTATTCCTTTAAAATGGAGTAATTCTACAAATGCTATATCTTATGAAGTGGTACTTACTAACACTGAAAGTGGAAATAGAATTGAAAAGATGACTAACACTAATTCTATGAGTGTTATTTTGCCAAAAGCAACAAAATTTTCTTGGAATGTAACTGCTATTTTACAAAATAAAGGAAAACAGAGTAATAGTGCTTGGAATTTTTATACAGAAGGAGTTTCTGTTTCTAATCATGCTCCATTTCCTGCGAGTATAACATTAGAAGATAATAAAGATGGTACGATTAATATCAGTTGGGAAGCATCTGATCTTGACAATGACATTTTAAAATACAAAGTATATTTAGGGGAGTCAAAAGATTCAGTTGAATTGATAAAAGAAACAGAAAGTACTTTTATTGAAAAACAAAGTGTTGATTATAACACGACTTATTTTTTAATGGTTGTGGTCTTAGACAAAAATGGAAACTCATCGTCTATTTATAAGGAATTCCAGTTTAACATTTAGATAAATTGAACTTATCTTTTAAAAAAGCTAGAGTAGTTTAACTACTCTAGCTTTTTTACTTAAAAAGATTAATAGAAACTGTTGCCAATTCCGAGTTTGGAAATTTTCTAAACGTATTTTTATCGTAAGTCAACCCAATAGCTTCCATAGCGTTCATATACTCATCAAGTTCAATGATGTATTGGTCAGAATATCCGTGTGTAGCATCATAAGCAGTTGCAGCTGTTTTTCCTAAGTTTTTAGCAACCGATTCTGGTTTTGAGGTATGTAATTCAATTAATAACAATCCAAATTTACTGATATAGGGCTTCCATTTGTTGAAATGTTGTTTTAATGATTCTATCACAAGGTTATTGTTCAAACGTTTTCCTTTGTAAGCATAAGCTCCAGTTGAATTGGTAATAGTTAAATCATCATTAGGTGAGGGCTCTTGCCAAATTCTGTTGTGATCTAAGAAGGTGCGGACATTCAATAAATCAGAAAGGTTAATACCATATCTATCTTGTAAATCTTCTGATAGTGCTTTTGGATTACCAATATCTCCCCAAATCACTTTCGCCCAAATATCTGCTTGTACTAAGTTTTTACGAGTAATTTTTAAAGCAGCTTCGTTATAATCTACACCAATAAGTAAGAGCGGGTAGTCTTCTAACATGGTACCTCTCAAAGTTTGATGTTCAATTACGTTAAATAAATGCTTTAAAAAAGCACCGTTACCACAGCCAACATCTAAAATTCCTTTGGGTTGTTCATTAATAGGTTTGTTAAATAGGTTGATGATGATTTCATCAATGACTTTAAAATAGGTAGAATGCGCGCCTCCGCTTCCCCAAACATTCATTTCTCTATCTACATGAATTTCGTCATTACCTATGTCAGAAGTTCTAAAAATATCAGGGTTTCCAAATATAAGTTTGTCTAATTTTCTAAGAGTTGGGATGTAGGATACTGTAACTCCGTAAGCACTTGCTCTTCGTGCAAAAAATAAACCTTTATCAGTAAATTCATACGAGTCATTTGTTTTGGAAAACCAACCTAAATTGGTTAATAAATCAAGTAGTCGACTAAAATTATCAGCGTCTTTATGAAATTCATCGGCACTAAACTTAGTTTGCATAAAGTATTTATGAAACATACCACTCATTCCTAATAAAACTATTGTTGGACCAATGATAATTCCTTCAATGTGTGTAAGAATTTGCGCTATAATTTCTTTTTCTTCGGAAGTTGATATAAGCTCTATTCCAAAGTTATTAGTGAAATTTTTATAGAGATTTTCCAGTTTTTCAAAAGGCTCTATTTCAAACTTTCTGGCACTGTAATTTTCAGAATATTTTAATAAAGAAAAGGCTTCTTTATATATATGAAAATAAGAAAAAGCAATAGCAGAAGCTTTATTTACTTCAAACTGAACTTTATTTTGAGTATTGTCTACATGTTGAGTTAGCCAACCTTGTGAGCAGAGTGTTCTTAAGGCGACATTTAAGTAACCATCATTGGCTTTGAAATGATTGGTGATTTCAGTTAAACTAACTGATTTTTTATCTAACAAATATTCTGTAATTCCTTTTTCATGTAAAGTGTAGGCTGCAGGACAAGTTACAATTCCATCTAAGTGACGAAACAACCTACTTCTTAATGCAGATTTTTCTTGTTTTGTTAACATATAGAGAGATTATTTGTCTTAAATATAGCTATTTAAGTTTAAACGTACTCTATCTAATTTTAAGTTTTTGAAGACTATTGATAGGTGAATGTAAAAGATATAATATTTATAGTATCTGAACTTGTAGACTCTTTCTTTTGTTCAAGGCAATTTCCTTTGTAGTCTTTAGAGAGACATTCAAATTTGATTGTATTTACAAGATTGTTGTCTTTATCAGTAACTAAAATTTTTGAAAGTTGACCATTTGTGTATTGGTATTGATGTGTGTAAAACGTAGAGAAATTATCTACTATCTTATCAATTAATCCTTTTTGAGTATAATGAGCAATGACTTCATTTTGTTTATACTGTTTTTGGGTATAGCAACTAATACGTTCTCGTTGTTTTGGTTTCCAGCGTGTTTTACAATAAAAAGGAAGCTTGTTAGGATAAGAGCGTTTTTCAAACCAAAGACGTGTTTCGGTTTGTTCAATAACATTGCCTAGGTTATCAGTGGTTATTGATGATTTTACACGTCCGTTTTTAGTAAAATGTAGTTTTTTAGTTTGAATTAACTTTTTTTGATTGTTTTCTATTACATATATCTCTTCTATCATGCTCTTAATATCACTTGAGAAACCATGTTTTTTTAAATATTGTTTAGAAGCACATGATTGAAGTATGTAGACAAATAAAAAGAATAGTAACTTTTTCATTTTAAATGAAATTAGATACTATAATATACTAAGTTTTTTTACAATTTGGTTATGTACAAACGAATAATAGTCTTGATATTGAGGAAGTAGTACGTTTTTGTAGTCTTTGGTATGTAGAATTGTTTCTAAAGGAAATAATTTAAGCTCGGCAACTTCTTCTTCTTGAAGGGTTAAATCTTCAACAGAAACTGTTAATTCAGCAATAAATACATGATGAAACTCATTATCGATAATTCCATTCGGATGATTTACCATGTGTTTTCGTGTACCTATTTTATGTAAGTTTTCAGAAAGAATATCAAAACCTATTTCTTCTTTAATTTCTCTGATAGCAGCAATTTTAATGTCTTCTCCAGCGGCTATATGTCCTGCTACAGAAATATCCCATAAACCAGGAAACACTTTTTTGGTTAATGCTCTTTTTTGAAGTAGTATTTGTTGATCTGGAGTATATAACCAAATATGAATAGTAGGGTGGAAGTAGCCATTTTTGTGAGCTTCGGATTTTAAGCAGGTTTTACCTGTGTAGTTTCCGTTTTCGTCAACAATATCTATTAATTCATCCATAAAAGGTCGGTAAAAAAAACGTCATTACAGGGAAGTAATGACGTTTAATTATTTCTATTATTTGAAATAAGAGAAATTTTCTCCGTCTTCAATTTTTAATAAACTTTCGTAAATCATTTTAATTACGTTTTCAACATCTTCACGGTGTACCATTTCAACGGTAGTGTGCATGTAACGTAATGGTAAAGAGATTAAAGCAGAAGCAACACCGCCATTGCTATATGCAAATGCATCAGTATCAGTTCCTGTAGCTCTTGATAGGGCAGAGCGTTGGAAAGGAATTTTATTAGCTTCGGCAGTATCAATAATTAAATCTCTTAATTTTTGTTGCACAGCAGGAGCATACGCTACTACAGGACCTTTACCTAACTCTAAATGACCTTCTTTCTTCTTGTCGATCATAGGTGTAGTAGTGTCATGTGTTACATCGGTAACAATAGCAACATTAGGCTTAATTGTTTCAGTAATCATTTGTGCACCACGTAAACCAATTTCCTCTTGCACAGAGTTTGTAATATACAGTCCGAAAGGTAATTTTTTCTTGTTTTCGTGTAGTAAACGAGCTACTTCAGCAATCATAAACCCTCCCATACGGTTGTCTAGAGCACGACAAACAAACTTATTTCCATTCAAAATATGGAATTCATCTGGATATGTAATAACACAACCAACATGTACACCTAATTTTTCAACCTCTTCTTTAGTAGAGCATCCCAGATCAATAAAAATATTATCAGGTTTAGGAGCTTCTTCTTTAGCTTTATTACGTGTATGAATTGCTGGCCATCCGAAAACACCTTTTACAATTCCGTTTTTAGTGTGAATATTCACAATTTTACTAGGAGCAATTTGGTGGTCGCTACCTCCGTTACGGATTACATAAATTAATCCGTCATCAGAAATATAATTTACATACCAAGAAATTTCATCAGCATGTCCTTCAATAACTACTTTATATTTAGCACCAGGGTTTATAACTCCTACAGCAGAACCATAAGTATCTGTAATGAACTCATCAACATAAGGTTTTAAATAGTCCATCCATATTTTTTGCCCTTCCCACTCGTATCCAGTAGGAGCAGCATTATTTAAATATTTTTCTAAGAAGTCTATCGACTTTTTATTTAAAATAGATTTATCAGCCATAACTTAAACGTTAATTTTAATGTTATTAATCTTTCTTTTCTTTTTCTTAAGGTTTATCAGCTCCCCAAAAACGTCTTTTTTCAATGAACTCTTCTTGTTCTTGAAGTTGTTTAGGTGTTAACACCTTTAAAAAAGATGGATGTTGCTCTATAGCATATTCAATTTTCTCAACAATGCTAGCTACATCCTCATTTTCGTAATCAATTTCTAAAGGCTCTTTAATAACCATAGATTGTAGTACGTTACGTTTTTTTATCATCAATCCTTTTTTGTCAAAAGAACGTCTAAACCCGTCAATTACTATAGGAACTACAATAGGCTTATAGGTTTTAATAATATGAGCTGTACCACGACGAATAGGCTTAAAAGGGGTAGTTGTACCTTGTGGGAAGGTGATTACCCAACCATCATCTAATGCCTTACCTATATTAGAAATGTCAGACATTTTTACTTGTCTGTTTACATCTTTACCTGCACTTCTCCAAGTTCTTTCAACAGAAACAGAACCTACATAAGCAAAAATTTTAGGAAGTAAACCAGAACGCATGGTTTCACCTGCAGCAACATAATAAATATTTAGTTTAGGTTTCCATAAATATCCTACATTTCTAATATTGTCGTCTCTACCTTTTAAAGCAGCGTTAAATACATGAAACATGGCTGCTACATCGGCAAAGTAAGTTTGATGGTTAGAAATAAATAGTACTCTTTGGTCGGGGAGACTTCTTAAAACATCCATTCCCTCTATTTGTAGGTCATTAAACTTACGGTAACGTCCGTGAGAAATAACTCCGAGAACTTGTATTAAAAATCTTTTAATGAACAATATATGTCCAAAAGGATTCCTTTTAAATAAAGGCATTTTTATAATCAGGTTTTATTAGTGTAAATGCTAAATTACAAAAGAAAACCATAAAAAAAACTATTTAAATAAATCTTTAATTTCTGAAAGCATCATGGCAGTTGCACCCCATACAATGTAATCGTTTAATTTAAAGCATGGTACCTCAATATTTTTCATGTATGAGGTTTCCATTTCTACTGAAGTTAAGTTTGAATCGTCTAATAAATCAGCTAATAAAACTTCAATAATTTCTGCAACTTCTTCATTTGGAGTAAAATGAGGTGTTTTTTCTGAAATACCTATAAATGGAGCTACTAAAAAGTTACTAGGAGGAATATAGGCGTCTGAAGTTTGTCGTATTATTTCAATAGATTTATAGTGTACACCAACTTCTTCAAAAGTTTCACGTAAAGCAGTTGTTTTTAGGTTATTATCCTCTTTATCGAACTTACCTCCAGGAAAACTTATTTGTGATGAATGTGCTCCATTATAACTGGCTCTTTCAGTAAGTAAAAAACGTGTTTGGTTATTATTGTCAGGATAAAATAACGCTAAAACAGCTGCTTTTCTAGGATTTTTACTTTGTATTAATTCTTCTGAAAAACGTGTTCTTAACTTTGGAGCTAATTTAAATTGAGATGTTAAACCACCCAGTTGCTTTTGCTGCAATCTTTCTATTTGATTGATGAAATCAGAAAAAGTCATTCGTTTTTAGTATTTTAGGACAAACTTATCAATTTACAAGATAAAAGTTATAAATTTTGGCTTGAATTTTGATTTGTTAAGTGTGGAATTAATTTAATACTAAATGAATAAAGAAAAAAAGTACCAAAAACTAGCATTAAGTTTATTGTTTGACGCTATTGGGTATGTATCTTATTTAATACCTGGGCTTGGAGAGTTGTCTGATATTGTTTGGGCACCAGCATCTGCGTATATAATGACAAAAATGTATAAAGGAAATAAAGGTAAAGTAGCAGGAGCTATTGCTTTTATTGAAGAAGCAATGCCGGGGTTAGATGTTGTACCAACATTTACTCTTATGTGGTTATATACTTATGTGTTTTCTTCAAAAGAATCAAAAACTACAATTGAAGTTTAGTCTTTTAAATCGTATAAAAAAATAAAGAGCTTCCAATTTTGGAAGCTCTTTTTGTATTCTATAGCTATAAACTATTTTTTGATAATCTTTTTAGTAAACGATTTTTGACCGTCGTTTACTTCAAGAATATAAATTCCGTTATTTAAGCTTGAAATGTTAAGATTGTTATGAGTAACTTTTCCTGTTAAAACTTGTTGACCTGTTAAGGTTGTAACTTTAAAAGTAGCATTTCTGTCATCTGCTAATTTAATTTTTACGAAGTCTACACTAGGGTTTGGTAAAACACTAGCATCAAAGATAGAAGCTTCATTTCCTAACTTTCCATCAATAGTAATATTACTATCTCCTAATCCTTTTGCACTAGCACCTATGTTTACCGTATAATCTTCAACTTCACCATAAGAAAAAGTTTCACAAGGTGAAGGAGCTGCATTCCATTTCATTGATACACGCATTCTTGTAGCACCTGCTAAAGCAGAGGTAGGTACAGAAAAATTATATGATAAATTACCAGAGCTAGATGAAGAGCCACTAACAACTTCTTCAGAAGACTCAAAAGTTCCGTTTTGGTTAAAATCAATCCAAACTTTCCAATATTCAGTGTAAGAAGAGCTAGAAAAACCTGCGCTTACTACTATAGTATTGCTTCCGTAAGGTAAATTACTAGTTAAAGAAGTAAAGTCTGCATATCCATTATTAGCACTAGTAGTATTTGAAATACCTCCGATAGCAACATTGTCAATCCATTCATAATTTACGTTATTTCCTTTAGTGCTACAGTAAGAAACTGTGTTTGCTAAAGTTGTTACATTTACCGTATTACTAGCTGAAGAAATATTATTAGCAGCATCTTTGGCTTTTACAGAAAAGTTATAATTTGTAGATGCTGTTAAGCCACTTACGGAATAGTTTGTGGTAGTTGCTGTTGCTATTTTAGTGCTTCCTTGATACACTTCATATCCTGTAACACCAGTATCATCTGTTGATGCTGTCCAACTTAAATTAACAGAAGTTTGTGTTATGCTAGAAGCAGCAACGTTAGTAGGAGTTGATGGAGCAGTAGTATCTGGAGTAGTAGACCCGCCATTAATGTTGTGGTTTCCCAAGCCGCTAAATGTATCTTTAGCTAAGATATCCCACTCAGAAGTTGTATAAGAACTGTTAGGAGATGTAACAGAAGATTTTCTTTGCATTGTTTTGTCTTGCGCAAATGTAGAAGAGCTATTAGGATCTCCAATTAAATCGATAAGGGTACTTCCTTTAAATAAACCAACAGCGTCGTTTCCATTAAAAGAAATTACACCTGTGTCTGTTCTGTCAGCTTTGTTAAGTATTGTGCTAGAGGCACTGCTATTAGCAATTACATAAACATTTCCATTTGTTAATTGACCACTTAAAGTTAAAGTATTAGTCCATCCGCCACCATTAGCGGCTTTTTTTAATGAATATCCAGATAAGTTTACAGTAGCTCCAGTAAAATTAGCAATTTCAATAGCTTTATTATTTGAAGAACCTTCTACATATTCAGAAATTAATAAATCTGTTGCTGTTCCACTTCCTCCACCAGAACTAGCGTTAGTTGTTACAGAAACTGAATTACTAGAAGTAGATTCATTACCTGCTGCATCTTTGGCTTTTACAGAAAAAGTATAATTAGTAGCTGCTGTTAAACTTGTAACAGTATAGGAAGTTGAAGAGGTTGTGGTTATTTTAGTAGCTCCATTATATACATCATATCCTGAAACACCAATATTATCTGTAGAAGCAGACCAAGTTAAATCAACTGTAGTTTCAGTAATGTTAGAAGCAGATAAGTTAGTAGGAGCAGTAGGAGCTTGGGTGTCAGAACCACTACCACCTCCAAATAAATCTTCAGCTTGAGGGCCTCCCCAAATTTCAGTAGCAAAAGCAGGATTGTCAATAAATGGATTACGATTTCCTTGAATTCCTTCTAAAATAGGATTACGTTGTTTTTCAAAGTCAGATACAGGATCATCTACATTCCATTGAATAAACAAAGCAAGCATGTTAGAGTCTGAAGCCATAGTAGCTCCAGTACCAACACCAGTAGGTAAACATTGGTTACCGTAACGTAAATACATATACATCATCATACGGGCAACATCACCTTTCCATTCATCACCAGGGTACCAACCACCAGAAACATCACCAGCATTACCAGAGCCATCTGCAAATTTTTTGCTGCTTCTTTGAGAGTTGAAAGAAATATCAGCAGCTCTTAAATGATGCGCATCTGCACCAGGACCAGAAGTTCCTAAATTAGGATTTCCTAATGATTTAGCATATACGTGTTCTCTGTTCCATTGTGTGCCAGCTGTACCACCGTTAGCATCCTTGTCTCTAGTTCTGTCAGTAACATAATTACCATCAGTGTCACTATATCCGTAAATTAATAAAACTTTACTAGGATCGTTAGGATCTAAATCGGTTTGTTTTAAAGCGTTCCACACACCAGGAGTATATGATAAGTTAGTGGTATGTGTATTGATAATTTTAGTTGCCAATTCATTTTTTAGAGCAGAACCTGATAAATTCAAGTTTACGTCGTTATAATATGAAGGGACTTGAGAAAAAATTGATAGAGAAGCTATCAATAAAAAGAAGAGTAGTTTATGTTTCATAATATTTTCTTGAAATGTTAAAATTTTGTTAACTCGTTACAAATCAATAAAAAATATAATTTTCCAATGTTACCAAAAGGTTAATAATCAATTGTATATCTTTTGTAGAGAACTAGTTTATAGTTTTTCCTTTATTTTGCGTAAATTTGCACGCTAAAATTAGAGATTGATTATGAAGATATCATACAATTGGTTACAACAATTTTTACAGACAGACTGGGAGGCAGATAAAACAGGTGAGTTATTAACTGATTTAGGTCTTGAAGTTGAAGGAATAGAAACTGTAGAGAGTATTAAAGGAAGCCTTAAAGGAGTTGTCGTAGGTGAAGTTAAAACTTGTGAAAAGCATTCAAATGCAGATAAGTTAAAAGTTACCACTGTAGATTTAGGAGATGGTAACCCTGTGCAAATTGTATGTGGCGCACCAAATGTTGCAGCGGGTCAAAAAGTACCTGTAGCTACTGTTGGTACTATGTTGTATGATGAAAAAGGAGAAGGCTTTAAAATCAAAAAAGGAAAGATTAGAGGAGAAGAGAGTCACGGAATGATTTGTGCTGAAGATGAATTAGGTTTAGGACAAAGTCATGACGGAATTATGATTTTAGATGAAAGCTTAGTTCCAGGTACTCCTTGTTCAGAAGTTTTTAATATAGAAAAGGACCACGTTTTTGAAATTGGTTTAACACCAAACCGTGCAGATGCAATGAGCCATTACGGTGTTGCACGTGATTTAAGAGCTGGATTAATTCAGCAAGGAACTAATATTGAATTAATATCTCCATCAGTATCAGACTTCCATGTTGATGAGCGTACTCACAAAATCGATATCGAAATTGAAGATAAAGATTTAGCTCCTCGTTATTGTGGTATTACAATAACTGATGTAGAAGTAAAAGAATCACCAGAGTGGATTCAAAATAGGTTAAAAGCAATAGGGTTAACACCTAAAAATAATATCGTAGATATTACAAATTATGTGTTACACGAATTAGGACAGCCATTACATGCTTTTGATGCTTCTAAAATTAGAGGTGGTAAAGTAGTCGTAAAAACTTTAGAGGAAGGAACGAAATTTACTACTCTAGATGATGTAGAAAGAGAGTTGTTTTCTGAAGATATTATGATTTGTGATGCAGATGATAATCCATTATGTATAGGAGGTGTGTTTGGAGGAGCAAAATCAGGAGTAACAGAACATACAACTTCTATTTTCTTAGAAAGTGCTTATTTTAATCCAGTATCGGTTAGAAAAACAGCAAAACGTCACGGATTAAACACGGATGCTTCTTTCCGTTTCGAAAGAGGAATTGATATAAATACTACAAAGTATGCTTTAAAGCGTGCTGCTTTATTAATTGAAGAATATGCAGGAGGAAAAATGTCTTCTGATATTTTAGATTTTTACCCAGTAAAGGTGGAAGATTTTGAGGTATTCTTATCGTTTGATAATGCATACAAATTAATAGGTCAAGAAATTCCGAAAGAAACAATTAAAAAGATTTTAGCTTCACTAGATATTAAAATAAATAGTGTTACTGAGGCAGGTTTAGGGTTAGTGGTACCTTCTTATAGAGTAGATGTACAACGTGAGTCGGATATTATAGAAGAGATTTTACGTGTTTATGGGTATAATAACATAGAGTTTTCTCATAAACTAAACACATCAATTTCTTTTGATAGTGATAAAAACGTTAAGATTGAAAACATTGTAGCTGACCAATTAACGTCGATAGGTTTTAATGAAACTATGGCTAATTCGTTAACGAAAGCTGATTATATTGAGTTATCTGATAGCTTAAACGCTGACTTTAATGTTGAAATGCTTAATCCGTTGAGTAACGATTTAAAAGTAATGCGTCAATCGTTACTATTTAGTGGTTTAGAGTCAGTTGCTTATAATATCAATAGAAAGAATAATTCATTAAAGTTTTATGAGTTCGGAAAAACGTATCATAAATACGAAAGTGGATACCAAGAAGATAAGCATTTAACATTGTTTGTTACAGGAAATAGAACACAAGATAGCTGGAAAGTTGCTTCACAAGCATCAGACTTCTTCTATGTTAAAGGAGTTGTAACAGCTTTATTAAGTCGTTTAGGAATTGATAAATTAAAGACTACTCCAACAAAATCAGATGTGTTTTCTGAAGGAATTACGTTAAGCTTAGGGAAAACTAAATTAGTAGAGTTAGGAGTTGTTAAAAGAACAATTTTAAAAGAATTTTCAATTAAACAAGAAGTATTATTTGCTGATTTTAACTGGCAAAACATTTTAGGTTTAGTTGGTAAGAAAAAAATAAAAGTAGCTGATTTACCTAAATTTCCAGCTGTAAAGCGTGATTTAGCCTTGTTATTGGATAATAAAGTTGAATTCAAAGAGATTTATAACTTAGCATTTCAATCAGAAAGAAAGCTTTTAAAAGAAGTGGATTTGTTTGATGTATACGAAGGAGATAAATTACCAGAAGGTAAAAAATCGTATGCTGTAAGTTTTGTTTTACAAGATGAAAACAAAACATTGGCAGATAAACAAATAGATAAAATAATGCAGAAACTACAGCAAACATTCGAAAAGAGTTTAGATGCTGTATTACGATAATTCAGAAGCTCCATTTATGGAGCTTTTTTTATATTTAATAAATAAGACAAACTAAAATAAACTGATGTACAAATTACTTATTCGTCCAATTTTTTTTCTTTTTGATCCTGAAAAAATTCATCATTTTACATTTTCATTGGTAAAGTTTTTATCAAAAATACCAGGAGTGCCTTCTATTTTTAGAGGAATGTATCAAATAAAAGATAAAAAGTTAGAACGTAACTTATTTGGGCTAACTTTTAAAAACCCTGTAGGATTAGCAGCAGGGTTTGACAAAAATGCAGTGTTGTATAATGAACTGGCTAATTTTGGATTTGGTTTTGTTGAAATAGGTACAGTAACACCAAAAGGTCAAGTAGGAAACCCAAAAAAGCGTTTATTCCGTTTAAAAGATGATAAGGGAATTATCAATCGAATGGGTTTTAATAATGAAGGTTTAGAAGAAGCAATTGAACAATTAAAAAAGAATAAAGGAAAAATAATTATTGGTGGAAATATTGGTAAGAATACGAATACAGCTCCTGAAAATTATACAGAAGACTATGTAGCGTGTTTTAAAGGATTACATCCGTATGTAGATTATTTTGTGCTTAATGTAAGTTGTCCAAATGTATCTAGTCATGCAAAACTTGAAGATGCTGATTACTTAAAGGAACTAATTACTGAAGTTCAAAAGTTAAACAACGCTGAAGCACAACAAAAACCTATCTTATTAAAGATTGCGCCAGACTTAAATAATCAACAGTTAGACGAAATTATTGAGTTGGTTGCTAACACCAAGATTGATGGAGTAATAGCGTCGAATACTTCAGTAAATAGAGATAATTTAAAAGCTTCTAAAGAGCGTTTACAAGAAATAGGTAATGGAGGAGTAAGCGGACAACCAGTTAAAGATAGAAGTACGAGGGTGATTAAGTATTTAGCAGATAATTCTAATAAAGCATTTCCTATAATTGGAGTAGGAGGTATCCATTCTGAAAAAGATGCTTTAGAAAAGCTTAAAGCAGGTGCAGACTTAGTACAAATTTATACAGGCTTTATTTATGAAGGACCAAGCTTGGTAAAAAGAATCAATAAAGCTATTTTAGCTGAAAGTTAATTTATGCTAGAAACTCTCATTTCTTTTGTATTTGCTACGGCTACTTTAGCTATTTCGCCAGGACCTGATAATATTTTTGTGTTGACACAAAGTATCGTCAATGGAAAAAAATATGGGTTAGCCACGGTTGCTGGTTTAATGACGGGATGTATTATTCATACAACTTTGGTTGCTTTTGGAGTTTCAGAAATCATAAAACAAAATCCCAATTTATTTTTTATTATTAAGTTATTTGGAGCAGGATATTTACTGTACTTAGCTTTTCAAGTGTATAAAAGTGATGCTAATATTGCTTTTTCAACAGAAAATGTACAGAAAAAATCAACACTACAATTATTCAAAACAGGTTTTTGGATGAATGTGCTAAACCCCAAGGTTACAATTTTCTTTTTGGCGTTTTTCCCACAGTTTTTGTTTTCTGACACCTTGTCAAACGTTATTCAGTTTTATGTATTAGGAGGTCTGTTTATACTAACGTCATTTTTTATATTTTCTTCAATAGCTATTTTAGCAGGAAAAATTTCCGATTATATCAAACAGCACAATAAAGTAGGAATATACTTAAAGTGGGCTCAGATTGTAGTGTTTGTAGGTATTGCTCTGTTGATTTTATTATAGTTAAAGCTTTTTTGTAAAAAATAGGATAAATACTAGTTGTTATTACTCCTGTATAGGTATTTATAATGTATCTTTAACTAATTTTAAATCAGGTATTTACTAATAAAACACGATGAAGCTATATGTAAAGTATATGGTAAGTTTAAGGTGCAAACTAATGGTTAAACAAGAGTTGCAAAAACTTGGACTTCATTATACCAATATTGAGCTTGGTTTGGTTGAAACTCAAGAAAAACTTACTGAAAAACAAAAAGAACAGTTAAAATCTAATTTAGCAGTTTCTGGCTTGGAGTTATTAGATGATAAAAAAAGTATTCTCATTGATAAGATAAAGAACACAATTATTAATATGATACACTATTCAGAGGAAGTACCTAAGGTTAATTACTCTGATTTTATTAGTGAAAAATTAGGATATGATTATACGTATTTATCCAACTTGTTTTCAGAGGTTAAGGGGATTACAATTCAGCATTTTATTATAAAACATAAAATAGAAAAAGCCAAGGAACTTATACTTTATGATGAGTTAAATCTTACTGAGATTTCTTACAGATTGCACTATAGTAGTGTGGCTCATTTATCTAATCAGTTTAAAAAAATAACAGGACATTCACCTTCTTATTTTAAAAAAACAGGAAAAAAGAGAAGTAAAAACCTTGAAAATCTGTGATTTATGTAATATAATACTTTGATTATGTAATAGAATTAGTGTTATTTAGAACCATCTTTGTATAAATGTAATTCAGCATTATTTTAAATTATGTAATCATGGAAACCGAAAACAAAGGAGAGCAGAAAAAAACAAATGAGTTTTTTAAATTTAGTGGAGATTGGGGTAAACAGTCTAAAGCATTAAAGGATAAGTATCCTAAATTAACAGAAGAAGATGTGAAATTTGAATCAGGAAGAGAAGTAGATTTATTTAAAAGACTAGAAACTAAACTACATAAGGATCGTGGTGAGGTAATAGGTATTTTAAAGGCTAACTACCAAGCTACTCTTTAAAACTAGTTTTTATAATAATCATTAATAAAAGAATCGTTTTAGCTCAAAACGATTTTTTTTATATAAAAATCTGTGATATATGTAATTTAAAGTAGGTTTTATGTAATAAATAATTGATCATTTCAACGTAACTTATAGTTCAATTTTAACCTTTATATTACATGAAAAATGATGAATTTAAGAAGTTGATAAGTTATAATATAAAAGATAAGTTACATTATGTTTCGAACACTATAGTAATTGAACATATATCATACGCTGAAACAAACGATATTATAGTACTAGCTTTGGATTATGGTAAAATATATAAGCCAGAGCCAACTCCTTTTTCAACATTTATTCAAGTTATAGAAGGATCAGCAGAAGTATTGGTAGATGAAGTATTTACTAACTTGCAAAATGGAGACTCTATGATTATACCAGGAAATACAGCAAGCACAATTGAAGCTCATCAAAGGTTTAAAATGCTCTCTATTATTTTAAAAAAATAACAAATGATTTTTTATCATGTCTTTTAACACCAGCCTTTTCTAATTAATAATTGTTCAATATGTGCATAATGATGGTTACAATGCCAAGCATAAATACCAATGTTTTCTTTTAAACTTACTTCTTCATTTCCATCTGGATGGATAAACGACTTGTTTAAGTCATCCTGAGTTAACCCTTTTAAGAAATAAATCCATTTGGCATGTAATGCTTTTAGAGTATCTAACGAAAGTTGAATAGGAGCAGTTTTAGAATCAAATAATTCAGCCCAACGATCTTCAAAATAAGCCTTTATAACTGGTTTATCTTCAGTAAGAGCCCATTTAAAGCGAGTATAAGAATTATGATGACTATCAGCACAGTGATGTATCACTTGCCTAATTGTCCAACCTTCTTCTCTGTATGGAGTATCTAATTGTTCTTCGGATAAATCAGAAACTAACTTGTTTAGTCTTTTTGGGAAGTCTTCTATGGTTTCAATCCATTTAGCAATATTTTCAGAAGAAATATTGTTTGGTATCTCAGGTTTACCAATAGGGTATTTTAGCTTTTCCATTATTCTTCATTTTTTGAAGTTAGTTTTTCTAAATTTCGTTTAGAACTACTATTTTCAGGATTGATAGCTAGTGCTTTTTTATAGTATTCAATAGCTTTTATAGTATCTTTCATTTTAGCATAAGCATCAGCAGTACTATCGTAGGTATTAGAACTATTAGGATACAATTCAATGTTGATTTTAAAAACATTAATTGCGTTTTCAAATTCATCTTTTCTAAGATATTGATATCCCAATCTGTTTAAGTTTCTTTCTCTAATTACAGGATTTAAGCTATCTTTTTCTTTAATAGCTTTATAACCTTTTAAAGCAGCTTCAAAGTTACCTTCTGTTAAATATTCACTAGGTGTTCTTTCTCCTTTTTTTAGCTTCTTGAAAACATATTTTTCATCATCGTGTTCTCTTTTTTCAGCTAATTCTATTTTGTTTTCAGATGTATTAAAAATTAGTTTCTCATTCAATTCTCTAACGTAAAAAGAAGAATCGTTTACTTTTAAAGGCTCTAAATCTTGATTACGCCATTTTATAAGCAATTTATTATCTTCATTAAAAGTAACTTCTATAATTTCATCAGCATTAAAATAATAACGTCCAGCTGCTTTTTCTGTAAACTCAGGAGAGTTTGTTTTAGAAGAACAACTAGCAAATAATAGTATAAGTGAAAGAATTAAAAATTTAAATTTCATTTTTCTGGTTAGTTTTTGTTGAAGTAAGATATTAATAAGACGATTCAAAATAAAATAAGTTACAAATTAAGTTATTTATAGCTTTTGTTGGCATAAGAATTGAAATATAGATAGTATGATAGATATTAGAGTGTTTGTATTCTTTTGTTTATCAGTGATTTATGATTTTAAAAAAGTGGTTTTATTTTAAGTGAAAAATTAAAAGTGCCACTATGACAGAATAAATAAGATATGAGCAAATCAAAAATATTACATTTAGACAATTTGTCGCTTCAAGATGTTTTTAATGAAGATTCTGAGTTAATCCCATTACTAACACCAGAAGATGAAGAGTTAATAAATAGAGAAAGTATTCCAGAAGAGTTACCAATTCTTCCATTACGTAATACAGTTTTATTTCCAGGAGTTGTAATACCAATTACAGCAGGTAGAGATAAGTCTATTCAGTTAATTAAAGACGCTAACAAGGGAGATAAAGTTGTAGGAGTAGTAGCGCAAAAAGATAGTGAAGTAGAAGATCCAGGAATAGATGATATTTATCAAACAGGTGTGGTTGCACAAATATTACGTGTGTTAAAAATGCCTGATGGTAATACAACTGTGATAATTCAAGGTAAAAAGCGTTTTGAAATTGAAGAAATTACGCAAGAAGAACCTTATTTAAAAGCAAAGGTAAAAGAAGCTGTTGATGAACGAGAAATTGACGATCAAAAAGAGTTTGATGCAATTATCGATTCTATTAAAGACTTGGCATTAGAGGTTATTAAAGAAAACCCTATGTTACCTTCAGAAGCATCGTTTGCAATTAAAAACATTCAGTCAAGTTCATTTTTGGTGAATTTTATTTCATCAAATATGGAGTTAAGCGTATCGCAAAAACAAGTATTGTTAGAGAAAGACAATTTAAAAGAGCGTGCGCTACTAACGTTAAAGAACTTAGATAAAGAGCTTCAAAAATTACAATTACGTAATGATATTCAATCTAAAACACGTTCTGATTTAGATAAGCAACAACGTGAATATTACTTAAACCAACAGTTAAAAACTATTCAAGATGAGTTAGGTGGTGTTTCTCATGAGCAAGAGCTAGATGAAATGCGTGCTAAAGCAAAGTCAAAGAAATGGAATAAAGAGGTTGGAGAAACTTTTGAAAAAGAGTTAAACCGTTTAAGACGTATGAATCCTCAAATGGCCGAATATGGTGTTCAACGTAACTATTTAGAGTTAATGTTGGAGTTACCATGGGGAGAGTATTCAAAAGATAAATTTGATTTAAAAAGAGCTGAAAAAATCTTAGATAGAGATCATTTCGGATTAGAGAAAGTAAAAGAACGTATTATAGAACATTTGGCTGTTCTTAAGTTACGAGGCGATATGAAATCGCCTATTATCTGTTTATATGGACCTCCAGGAGTTGGTAAAACATCGCTTGGTAAATCGGTTGCTGAAGCACTAGGGCGTAAGTACGTACGTATGTCTTTAGGTGGTTTACGTGATGAAGCCGAAATTCGTGGACACCGTAAAACTTATATAGGAGCGATGCCAGGTCGTTTAATTCAAAATATTAAAAAGGCAGGGACTTCAAACCCAGTGTTTGTATTAGATGAAATTGATAAGTTAAGTCAAAGTCATCAAGGAGATCCTTCTTCTGCTATGTTAGAAGTTTTAGATCCAGAGCAAAATACATCGTTTTATGATAATTATTTAGAAGTAGGCTACGACCTTTCTAAGGTATTATTTATTGCTACAGCTAATAATATTAATCAAATTCCGTGGGCATTGAGAGATCGTATGGAAATTATTAATGTTACAGGTTATACTATTGAAGAAAAAGTAGAAATAGCAAAAAAATACTTATTTCCTAAACAGTTAAAAGAGCACGGATTATCTAAAGAGCATTTAACGGTAGGTAAAAAGCAAATAGAGAAAATAGTAGAAGGATATACAAGAGAATCTGGAGTTCGTGGTTTAGAGAAACAAGTAGCAAAAGTAGTTCGCTTCGCTGCAAAGTCTATAGCAATGGAGGAGGAGTACAATGTTGTTTTAACGAATGAAGATATAGAAACTATTTTAGGACCTGCACGTTTAGAACGTGATAAATATGAAAGTAATGATGTAGCAGGAGTAGTTACCGGATTGGCTTGGACAAGTGTTGGAGGAGATATTTTATTTATTGAATCTATTCTTTCTAAAGGAAAAGGTAACCTTTCAATTACGGGTAACTTAGGTACGGTAATGAAAGAATCTTCAACAATTGCAATGAAGTATATTAAATCTAATGCGGAGGAGTTTGGAATAAACCCTGAAGTATTAGATAAGTATGATGTACACATTCACGTACCAGAAGGGGCAACTCCAAAAGATGGACCAAGTGCTGGTATTACTATGCTAACTTCTTTAGTATCTTTGTTTACGCAACGTAAAGTGAAAAATAAATTAGCTATGACAGGTGAAATTACGTTACGTGGAAAAGTACTTCCAGTTGGCGGTATTAAAGAAAAAATATTGGCTGCAAAACGAGCAAACATCAAAGAAATTATTTTGTGTGCTGATAATAAAAAGGATATAGAAGAAATAAAAGAAAGTTATTTAAAAGGATTAACATTCCATTATGTAACCGATATGAGTGAGGTAATTGATATTGCACTTACCAAGCAAAAAGTTAAGAATGCTAAGAAACTTGTATAGTTTATAAAAAAAAGCCACTTATTAAGATATAAGTGGCTTTTTAATTTTAACAAGTTACTTGATTATCTAGTAGCTATTTCATCACCTGGTTGAAAATAAGGTTGACACCAACAAGATACCATAGGAGGTGTACCTATACATGTATATACTGTATGATCAGGACATTGTAGTATTCCCCCATTAATTTCTCTTTGTTCTGATTTATTCAAAACGTTTCCTAATTTTGAAATTGAGTTTAACATAATTAATAGATTTTAGTTATTAACTTTTTAATGATCAAAGTCTTCAAGAGGTTCTTCAGCATACTCAAACTCACACCAGCAACCTAACCAGTTACATCTTAATACTTGACCTCTAGGGCAAGTTATTTGGCCTCCATTGATTTCTCTTTGTTTTGATTTGTTCAAAACGTTTCCTAAGTTTGCAATTGATTTTAACATGATTGATTAGTTTTAGTTATTTGTTTTTAATGATCAAAATCTTCAAAAGGTTTTTCAGTATATTCTGGCTCACACCAGCATCTTATCCAGTCACATTTTAAATAAGTTCCTCTAGGACATACAATTTGACCTCCATTAACTTCTCTTTGTTCTGATTTATTCAAAACGTTTCCTAAGCTTGAAATTGATTTTAACATGGTTAATTAATTTAATTTTCCTTACTCTATTATATGCTTTTCAGGTTCCGCATTTAAGAATTATGTATCACAAATATTGTGAGATTAGCAAAGGAAAAGAAGCATGTTAAGTGACTATTTAAGAAAAAAGCAGGTACTATTTAAAAAAAATAGCACTATAAAAAAGTGTTTAAGTGCTTGTTTATGAGTTGTTTGTTGTTTTGTTTTGGAGTGATGTATGTGTAAGTGAAAAAGAACTGATAAAAAAAATTAACTTTACCTAAACAGAAAAATTAAAACTTATGAAATGCTTATCTATTGAGTCGTTAATGAAGTATGAATTAACATCAGAAGAAAAATTTAAAATATTTGCAGGAGACCCAATTGCAAAACCAAACACAGAAGTATTTGGTGGACCTGATACAGATGGAGAAGAAGATTGTTTACCTCCACCTCCTGGAGAGGATAGTAAAGATAAATGCTATGAGTACAAAGTTTTTAGTATTTACAAATAATTATAACATTATAACTCTTTATTAATTTTTTCTATAAATTGATAAGGAGTTATACCTATATGTTTTTTAAAAATTCGAGTAAAGGACTTAGAGTTCTTGTATCCAGCTATTTCTCCAATAGCTTGAGTTGTATAAGATCTCACTTTCTTGTCATTACTTAATACTCCAATAATATAATTAATTCGTAACTCATTTGTATAATCATTAAAACTCATTTTTTTATAATCTTTAATGATTTTTGATAGGTAGGTAGTATTAGTGCCTATTTTTTTTGCCGCATTATACAGGTTAAACTCTTCTTTTAAAAAGTATTTTTTCTCCTCTATTTTTAATAAACCATTAATAATTTGTTGATGTTGTTCATCTTTTATTTTTACGGTATTAGGTGATGAAAAAGATTTTTCATTTAAGTCTTCTTTTTTTGAGATTTTAGCTAATAATTCATCTAGTTTTTCATTAGCTTTTCTTTTCTCTTTAGAGTTTTTAACAACTAGGAAGCTAATAATCAATAGGGTGAGGATTAGTATTATAAAAATTGTTCTGTAATAAAAACTTTTGTTAGCAATGTATTCTTTTAATTCTTTTAACTCTTTTATTTTTTTATCAAGATCTATCTTGTAAGCTCCATTGATTTGCTGTTTTTTTCTTGAAGTAAGTTTATCATAATCAATAATAAAAGTGTTTAAATGATATTTAGCAGAGTCTATTTTATTTTGCTTAGAGTGAATTTTAGAAAGATAATAATGAGTGTGTAAATAATTGTAATCTAGAATTGTGTCTTTTTTTATTTTTAAAACCTTTAGAAAGTTCTCTTTTGCTTTGTTTAGATTATTAGACATGTAATAATTATAGGCATTATTATAATAACCTTTATACAAGTATGACTGTGATTTACTTTTTTCAAATAACTCTATGCTTTTTTCAAGGAAAGAACTGGCTTTAGAGTATTCTTCTTTTAAGGTATAAATAGTCCCCTTGCCATAATAAACTTTGCCAGTGTAATAGCTATTAAGATTAAACTCTTTTGTTTTTAGTATGGAATTATAGTAATGTAATGAAGAGTCTGCATATTGTTGTTTCTTTTTATCATTTTTATATAAGGTAGCATAAATAGCGGCAACATTAAACATTCTTTTATACTTACTACTATAGTACTTATTAGAAAGAGCTTCTTTATTTATTTCTATAAGTTCAAGAGTTTCTTTTGCTTTATTAAGAGCTTTGTCTAACTCTCCCATATCTTGATAAATGAGCGCTATATTACCTTTAATTTTAATAGTTCGCTCAATATCTTTAGCTAAAAAAGCGTAGTTTTCAGCTGCTATATAATTTTGTAAAGCAGATTTAATTAACTTTTTTCTTTTATCAGAATTACCTAATAATATATGGATATCGAATAGTAAGGGAAAATTTTTATTGGTTTTGGCTATCTTGGGTAGATACTTATTTATACTATCTTTAAAAGGAATGTTTATAGGCTGTTTTTCTCTTACTTTTAAATATTCTGTAGCAGCATATCCAAAAGTCTTGTAAGCAACATTATTACTTTGTAAAAGTTTGTTCATGTAATATAGAGAGCTATCAACACCAATTTCTCTATTCAAGTAGAACTTTTTTTTAAAATCTTTTAAATCACTCTCGCTATACTTCTTTGTTGTTTGAGAGAAAGAAACAAAACAAGTAAAAAATACTAAGAAGAGAAACGAAATTTGTTTTAACATGATTTATTGGAGGAGTTAAAGAATTAATAGGAACTGCAAAATAAAAAATATTTAAATATTTTGAGCTATTAATCAGCAGCTTGTTTTGTTCTTTTTTAATGGTTTATAGAGTGTTATTAGTCTATATACAGATTACTTTAGTAAATAATGTCCAGATAAAAGAAAAGAACTTAGACGATAATTAAAAAGATAAAATACTTTTTATAGGTAAAAAACGTTGTTGTTTTAGTTATATTTAAAAACTTAAAAACAATATCAAATTTAAACCCTTGAATTTTATGAAAAAACTACTTTTATTAACAGGTCTTTTATTCTCTGTAGCTTCGTATTCTCAAATTGAATTTATTGAAACTACTAAAACAGAAATAGTAGGAAAGATAGAGTATGTTTATTTAGAGAAAATAGGAAATGAAGCTTATAACTTTTATTATAAGAATATTAACGATCCTATTCACGAGTATGTTCATTTTTCTTTTAAAAACTTAGATAATGATGTAGAAAAACTACACCAAATAATCGTAAAAGGTTTTGAAGAAAACCCAAGAGATCCTTATAAAATTAAAGCAAACGGGGATGTAATTTGGTTAAAATATACAAAGGTTGACGGAGTTGTTATGTTACAAATTCAACAATATGTAAGCAGAGATCCAGATATTATGACAGTTTCTAAATTACTTACTTATGAAGAAGTAAATAAGTTATTTAGTAAATAATAATAATTAAGATGATAAGTTAAAAAAAGCAGCCTTAAAGGCTGCTTTTTTTTATGACTAGGTTTTTATAACCTTATTAATTTTTTGCTTTGTTTTTAAAAGCATCAAACTTGTTTGTTGTTTGTTTAGGCCAGCTGTTGTTTGAAGTATCAATATCAGCAGTTTCTAAATCAGGATCTACAACAATACTTTTAATTTCTTGTGAAGAAGTAAATACTCTGAATACTTTACGTTCATCTTTCTTCCATATTTGAGCAGGGAAGGTTTCACGTTTTTTAGTACCATCAGCATATGTTAACTCCACAATAATAGGCATTACTAAACCTCCTGGTTTTTCAAACTCTACCTGATACATGTAGTTAGGAATCTCTTTTAAGCTAGCTTTTTTATCAGAAGGTAACTCTTTGATGTATGCTTCTACCTCAGATTTATCAGCATCTTTTTTATCAGTTGTTAAGTATATTAATTTACCTAATTGAGCAAAGTAAGAAGGGTATTGCTGTTGTATTTTCTTAGTTTCTTCATTTGGTTTATTAGTTAAATATAAAGGCTTAACCTCTTTAATTCCAATATCAGTATAATCAGTTGTATAGAACCAACCTCTCCAGAACCAATCTAAGTCCATACCAGAAGCATCTTCCATTGTTCTAAAGAAATCAGCAGGAGTAGGGTGCTTAAACATCCATCTTTTAGAGTATGTTCTAAAAGCATAGTCAAATAATTCAGGTCCCATAATTGTTTGACGTAACATATATAAACCTGCTGCTGGTTTAGTATAAGCATTAGGTCCAAAATTATGCACATAATCACCTTGAGACATAATTGGGCTTAACTTATTCTGATCTAAACTCATGTAACGAACAATATCCTTAGGTAAGTTACCAGTATTAAAGTTAGGATCGTAATCTAATTCAGCTAAAATTTCTACAAAAGAGTTTAACCCTTCATCCATCCAAGTCCACTGACGCTCATCAGAATTTACAATCATAGGGAAGAAGTTATGACCAACCTCATGAGTAATTACTCCAATCATTCCGTTTTTAACTCTATCAGAATATGTTCCATCAGGATTTGGACGTCCGTAGTTAAAACAAATCATTGGATATTCCATTCCTTGACGTTTTGCGTGTACAGAAATAGCTTTAGAATATGGGTAATCAAAAGTCATTTTAGAGTACTCTTCTAAAGTATTAGCAACAACACGAGTTGAATGCTCTTCCCATAAAGGATTTCCTTCTTTTGGATATAATGAAATAGCCATCACATCTTTTCCGTTGATGTTTACTGCCATTGCATCCCAAATATATTTTCTTGACGAAGCAAAAGCAAAGTCACGAACTTTGTTTGCTCTAAAATGCCAAGTTTTAGTTTTTGTAGTTCCTTCTTTCTCGTTTGCTTCAGCTTCAGCCTGCGTTACAATAAATACAGGGTTTTTATACGATTTTCTAGCTTTTTCAAAACGCTTGCGTTGTTCTTTTGTTAAGACTTCTTTTTCGTTTTGTAATTCACCAGTAGCCTCTAAAATATGATCAGCAGGAACTGTAATTTTTACATCGTAATCACCAAATTCTAAAGCCCATTCACTACGACCCCAGAACTGCATGTTTTGCCATCCTTCAACATTATTATAAACACATAACCTTGGGAAAAACTGAGCAATGGTGTAGTTTTTATTTCCGTCAGGGAAAGATTCAAAACCAGAACGACCACCGTCTTCAACAGAATTGTTGATTAAGTAGTTCCATTTAATTCTAAACTTAAAAACTTCACCTGGTGCCAATGGTTTAGGTAAGTTTATACGCATCATAGTACGATTAATAGTATGAGGTAAGTCTCTACCATCAGCATATTTTACAGCTTCAATATTAAAACCGAAAGCTTTTGGCTTGTCCATGTTTTCACTCACAAATTTATCAGGAGTTTGAAAACCATTAGCTCCTTTAGATTCTGCCAAAGGCGATTTAGAATCTGGAGCTCTCATATTTTGATCTAACTGTAACCATAAATACTCTAAATGGTCTTTAGAGTTATTGTGGTAGGTAATATCTTCATCTCCGTATAACCTGTCTGTAGCTTCATCTAAACGTAAGCTCATTACATAGTCCACTTTTTGTTGCGTGTATGCATGACCTGGCGCTCCTGATGCTGTACGTTGATCGTTAGGAGTTGCTAAAACATCTTTTAATTGTCGAAATTTGTTTTGGTCGGTATGACCTTGCTGGCGTTCTTTTTTAGGAGCTTCTTGGGCAAATAAGGAAGCGGATACAAAGAGTGCCGAGAATAATAGCGTAGAATATTTTCTCATTATATGCTTATTAGTTTTTGAATAAATAAGCGGAAAGTTAATGAAATCTTATTACTAAAAAAGAAGGTTTATTAAAAATTTAACAAACCTTTATCATTATCACTCGATAAAAACAAACTTTTACGTTCTTTTTTAACAGTTGCTTTAATAAGGTTTTGTTGATCAGGGAAATGATCTACTAAAATATCGTTTTCTACTTTTATTGTTTTTGGGAGTGAAACATTTTCAATTTCTAAATAAAAGTAAACAATGTCACCATCATATTCTTTACCTATAAATTTATAGGCTTTTTCATCATCATTTATATTAATCTTAAAATGAGCTTTTAAGTATTTATAAAAGTATTCGTTAATAGATGGTAACTCATTTTTAGTAGCAATTTGAAGATTAGTGTTATAATCTTTGTTTATGGCCAGTTCAATATCATCCATAAAAACATTCATAATCATTTGTACACTTTGAGTATCTTCTCTGTATTCAATTTCAGTTAACGCAACATAGTATTTATGTAAGGTAAATGATAGTAGTAATGGAAGTACTAATAAAAGGATGATAACTTTCTTCATGGTTGATTAAAAATCAATTATTGCGCCAAATTAGTGTTTTCCAATAATTTTAAGGTATTCTGTATGTTCTTTTCTAAAAATTTTAATCACTTTTAACACTTCGCGGTTTTGGTAGAGTTTTTCTATGCCTAACGGATTGCAATACTCTAAAAAGTGATAATACTTATCTACAGGAATTTCAAGCTCAACAAAAAAGAAGTCTTCACCTAGTTCATTAAGTAGTTTTGCAGGCATACTTTCTTTAAAAGCTAATTCTTTACGAAGTTTCCATAGTTTTTCTGAGTCTTTTACAGGAAACGTATTGGTAGTACCCATACCTTCAAAAGCTTTAGTAGGATCGACTCTAACCACATTAGGCTTTACATGTTTGCTTATATAATCGTCTGAGTGATAATTAGTATAGTTAACATTAGAAAAGTTGGTAGCTTTACTTGCGATTTCTAAGTTTTTATCTTGTTTTACTTTTTTAAGGTCTTTGGCTAATTCTCCTGAAAGTTCATTGTTTCTTAGTAAAACTTCATCTAGCTCATAGTCTTGCTTTTCAAGAGTGGTTCTTTTTCTATAAGTATTAAAATCAGCTTTGGTAAGCTTTTCATATATGGTTTTATAACCTATACTACTATACCTTATAGAGTCGGTAGGTCTGGCAAAAAGTTTGTATTCTCCTTTATCATTAGAAAATGTTGCTTGGTTTGTTGAAAAGTTAACAATATGAGCATTTTCTAACACACCGTTTTCATCATAAACAATTCCAAAAAGTGTTTTTCGTTCTTCTTGAGAGAATACTAATTGAGATAAAAACAATAAGGTTATTAGAACTTTTTTCATGGTACTTTATAAGGTTAGATTAGTATACACCTAAAGGTACAAAATATTTTAAGAAAGCGTAACTTAAATAACCAAATAGGGAAGAGGTATTTTAATTATATTTTTTAGGATTTAGCTTTTTAAATTCTTCTGATTTCTGCTGTAAAAATGTAATCATTGCTACTTCATTATTTAAATAAAGAGTATTGAAGTCATCGGCAGATTCGGCAAAGTAAATGAATCTGTCAATATCCTCTTTTAGTATTTTTATTTCATGTTCAATAACTATATGGTAGTTGTTACGTATATTTTCTATTCTTTTTTCTCTGTCTTCAATAGCTTTAAATTTTTTTAGTTTTTTTAATCTTCCAGACATCCAATTTAGCAATAGATCTACAGGTATTATTCCTCCATAACTTGAAGTAGCAGTATGTAGCCTCCTTTCAGCAGAAGTAAGTATTCTAGAACCAGCAAAGGGCAGGTTTAATGTTTCGGCATTAATTTCTTTTTCAGACTTTATATGTTTTGTGTCCGAAGAAATATATCCAAGCAAATTATGTTTTTTTATCGCTACTTCATCCAGTTCAATAGGTACTTTTTTTAGTTGAATGTAATTTTCTTGTATTCCGAAGTTATTTATGTTTACCACAACGTTTTTGGTTTCATAACCAACAAACGAAATTTGTAAAGTATCACTTACTTTGGCTAAAATCCTAAACTCACCATTGTTATTAGTAAAGGTTCCTTGTTTAGTGTTTAGGTTAATAACATGTGCGTTAGAAACGACACTTACTTCATCTTGTATGGTAGCGTAAAAGAATTTTCTGCTTTCTTGTGCTGTAGTTTTTATTATAAAAAACAGACAAATAATTGAAGGGAGTATATTTTTCATGTGCTTAGTTATTACTAATTACTTTTAAATAGCTCTTACTTTCTTGCTGTAAGATAGCAATCACTTTTAAAAGCTTTTTCTCTTTATATAATTTTTCTATACCTAAGGGATTACAAAATTCTAAAAAATGGAGATACTTATCTTTAGGTATGTTAAGTTCTTTATAAAAGAAATGTTCTCCAAATTCTGAGAGTAGCATTTTAGGAAAGCTTTCTTTAAATTTTATTTTTTTTCGGGTTCTTTTTAGCTGTTCAGAATAATTATTTTTCCCTAAACTAATTGCGCCTCCAACACCAGCAAATTTAGCAGTAGGGTCAGTTACTTTTCTCATATTAGGAACCCCCATTTTATCAATCTCATCAATAGGCATAATAATAGGGTCTTGAAAATCAATCATAGAAAAATCCAAAGCTCTTTTAGCTTTTTCCATGCCAATATCTTTGGGCGTTTGTTTGGCATCAATAGCAATAGAACCTATTAAGTTATGTTTTTTAACTTCCACTTCATCCAATTCAAAAGGAACTTTAATCAGTTTAATCTCGTTTTCTTCCATTCCAAAATGAAGACTCGTAACCTTAACTTTTTTGGTTTCGTATCCTACAAACGAAACCTGTAAGGTATCGTTAGGCTTTGCCAATATTCTAAATTTACCTAAATCGGTACTAAATGTACCCTGCTTGGTATTTAGGTTGATAATATGAGCATTGGGTATAGCACCAATTTCATCATTTAAAACCCCGTATAAGAACTTTCTTTTTTTCTGGGCAGTAGCACCTAACGTAATAAGAAGTAAAAGTATGATGGGTAGTTGTTTAATCATGCAATTATTTTTTGGTAACTCTTATATTTTCATTTTCTAATAGGTAAGGGGAAGTTTTACTATTTTCAATTAAAACAGCTGTAAGCTCTAAAACTTTATCTTTATTATATAGGTTTATAATTCCTTTTGAAATGCACGCTTGCAAAAACTGATTAATGCTTTCTCTCTTTATTTTTAGTTGTTGTACAAAAAAGCCATCGGTAAAGTGCTTTCTAATTTTTTCAATATTTTTATCTTCAATAGTTGCCTTTTTTAATTGTTTTTTTAGCTTGTTCTTTCCATTTAAAGCATTAATAAGGCCAGTTAAATTAATTGCTACTCCCGATTGAATTTTTACTGTTTTTTCATCTTTTGGTTGTATAACATTAGCATAGGGGAGTTTTAGGGTTTTTGCATTAACAATAGGAGCATTGCTAAGAATATCGTTATCAATTTCTAAAATACTTTTTTGTCTTTCTAGCACAACCTCATCTAACATGTGTGTTTTACTATCAACAAAAATTACAATATTTTTAGCTTTTATATGCTCTTTAGTAATAGTAACCTCTTTATACTCTAGGTTAAGGTGAGAAATTAATAAGGTATTATTTTCTGCAGCTAAAATTTCAAAACGTCCATTTTCATTAGAAACCGCACCAATGGCCATTTTTTTATTAATAATATGTACATCTTGTGTAGCAATACTATCTATAAACACAGTACCAGTAATAATTTTAGGTGTGTTTTGCGCGATAGCAATACAAGAGAAACAAGTAAAAAGAACAAGTAACAATTTTTTCATATCACAAATAAACCACCAAGCAGTCTTAAAAATGTTTTAAGAACATGGTAAATTTTTGTTAAACAAAGAAAAAAGACCGTTTGAAAAATAACTTTCAAACGGTCTTACGGCATTTAATAAAAAGTATAAAATGTTATCTTTCTAAAACAATTGTTGCTGTTCCTTCTGTTTTAATAACATCATTATCTACAACCTTATTTTCAGATAAATCTTGTTTTAACACCATTCTGTTTTTAGAAAATGACTCAACAGTAAATTTTGATTGTATTACATTACTATTACCGTTTTTAAATATTAGTTCATTTCCTTTCACTTCCCATTTACCAGCACTTAAACCTTGTATAGCAGTTGCATTATGGTTTGTAGTTTCTACCTTATCATTAATCTTTGTTTTAGTTACTATTTTCACAGCTCCTTTGGTTGTATATTTATTAGAGTTTTGTGAAAAGTTAAACGAAAAGTTATAATCTTCTCCATGAATGTTAGACTTGCTGTCGTATGATAAAACACGCGAAGTAACTTTAGTTGTATACTCAGAAGTTAAACTAGTTAAATTCCATGTACCTTCAAGTTCTATAAACGAAGTGTTTTCTGTAATAGGAATTTCAACAGAATCTGAACAAGAGAATAATAATGTAATTGTAAAAAGGAAAAATAAATTTTTCATAGTTTTATATGCTTTTGATTTATAAAATAACACCTACAAAAACAACTAGGACTTGAATAACCCTACTTTATTTATCAAATAATTTTACGGTTTATTTTTAACTACATATTTTAGCCATAAATACTCGTAAAGCATAGTGTTTATAGTAGGTTGTAAAACATACGTTTAGCACAAACAAAAGGTGAATTATTAAACTTTTAATGAAGAAAAAGACCGTTTGAAAAATATTTTTCAAACGGTCTTGTAATTTTTAATATATGTTAGAAACTTATCTTTCTAATATAACTGTAGCATTACCTACAATTTCCACCCCAACACCTTGAACTGTTTGGGTTTCATTTATTTTTTGTTTTAAAACAAGCTTATTTTCAGTATAAGAATCGATAATTATTTCAGAAGAAACATCATTGTTCTTTGTAATAAGTTTATTTCCTTTAATTTCCCATTCTCCAGATTCTAAATCCATAATAGAACCCGACTCTATTTCTTGAGTTTCTACTTCTCCATTAGTATTGGTTTCTGTAACAATAGTAAGAGATCCTTCAGTAGAATATTCATTAGGATTATCAGAAAAGGTCATTGAAAAATTATAATTTTTACCATAAATAGATGTTGTACTTTTAACAGTATTTCCTTGATAAGAAAATTTGTTAGTTACATTTGAGGTCAATTCAATTAGGTTCCATTTACCTACAAGGTCATCATTTGAAATTTCTACCAAATCATTGCTGTCTGAACAAGAAAATAGAAGAAAAGAGATACTGAATACAAAAAGTATTTTTTTCATAGTTTTTAATTTTTTTTAATTATTGAGGTCAAAAATCATATTTTTGATTGAATAAACAAAGAAAATAATGAAAAAACTAATTGTAGCAAGTACATCTACCGTTCATGGTAGTGGGTACCTAGAATATATTTTACCCACCTTAAAAAACTTTTTTAAAGAAGCAACTACCATACTATTTATTCCGTATGCACGCGCAAGCGGAAAAACATATGATGAATACACTTCTGTAGCTCGCAAAGCTTTTGCTACAATTGGTAAAGAAGTGGTTGGAATACACGAGTTTGATAACCCGAAGGATGCTGTTTTAAAAGCTGAAGCAATTTTTACAGGTGGAGGTAATACGTTTGAACTGGTAAACCAATTATATAAAAATGATATACTACCAGATTTAACAACGGCAGTTGAAAACGGAACTCCGTATTTAGGTACTAGTGCAGGAAGTAATATTTGTGGGGTAACTATGATGAATACGAACGATATGCCTATCGTATATCCACCGAGTTTTAAAACCTTAGGGTTTATTCCGTTTAATATTAATGCGCATTATTTAGATCCTAATCCAGACTCTACCCACATGGGCGAAACACGAGAAACACGTATTAAAGAGTATCATATATTTAACGAAACTCCTGTGTTAGGACTACGTGAAGGTAGTTGGTTAGAGGTTAACGGAGCAACTATTACGTTAAGAGGAAGTTATACCGCACGTTTATTTAAACAAGGAAAAGAACCAGTAGAGTTGCCTACTGATACTGAGGTTAACCAGTATTTTTAATACGATTTTATAGAGAATAACTTATAAAAGAGAACTCCAAACAGCAGTTTGGAGTTTTTTTATTCATAAAGGTTGTTGATTAACTATTTTCTTGTCTTCACTCATAAGCTAATATGGTGTTTTTTGGAGGTGAAAATCTACTCACACAAGTTTACTGTATCTTATTAAACTCTATAGGTTCTTTTTGAGAGTACATTTTTAATGATGTAATTTTTCCTTTAATATTATTCATAAATTGAATGTCAAATTGAGGATTAAATACGTCTTTAAACTCTTTAGTAGGTTTTAAGAAAAAAGAGTCATAGTTTAAATGCTCCAACTGAAATTTATAGGTAGGTAAAATAGCATATAGTTTACCATTTTCTTTAACAATATCTATCCTTCCAAACCCTTTAGCCTCATAAGCGCCACAAAATGAATTTAAAGAATAGGTTGGCATTTTATCCTTATTAAATTGCTTATAAGGCATAGGCTTATATATTTCTTTTACTTTAACTGGATAGTTAGGTTCTGGGGTAATATTAAATAATCTTCTTGTAATAGTGTCCACTATCATATAAGGTAAGAGAGAGTTATCTTGGTTGGTTAAAACCACAATTCCTATGTTTTCAAAAGGAAATAGTGCCAGATCTGAACTAAACCCGTAGGTGTTTCCTCCGTGTTCAACTCTAAAACGTCCGCAGCTAGATCGTAGACGCCATCCAAAGCCTTCTCCGAATAAAAAAGCGTCTTTTTCATAACTTCCTTCGTTACTATTTTGAAGAGTTGTTGCTTTCTTTATGTATTCTTTAGGAATGATTTGAGAGTTTTTATATACGCCGTTGTTTAACCAAGTTAATATCCAATTAGTCATATCATTTACAGTACTCTTAATGGCACCTGCAGCACTAATGGTGTTAAATTCTTCGAAGGTTACTCTCTCAATTTCTCCTTTATATATACCATAGGGTAAAGAGTAATTAGACGTTTTTTTCATTTTATCTAATATGATATATGAATTAGTCATTTCTAGTGGAGTAAATATCTTTTCTTTAATATTGGTTTCCCAACTATCTCCTGTAACTTGCTCAATAATTGTTCCTGCAAGGGTGTATGCCATATTACTATAGGCAAAACTATTTTTTACTTCAGCTTCAGGTTTTAAATATTTGAGACGTTGTACCATCTTCAATCTGTTTTTCTCTGGAAAGAATATTTGTGTAGTTCCTTGATTTCCTATTCCGCTTTTATGGCTTAAAAGGTCTTCAATGGTTATTAAATTGTTCATGGTGTCGTTATAAAACTCAAAATTTGGAAGATAAAATGCTGGTTTGTTTTTTAGAGATACTTGATTTTTAGATGCTAAAATACCTAAAACAGATCCTGTAAATGATTTAGTAACAGACCCAATAGGAAAAATAGTATTGGTAGTAACAGGTAGTTTATTTTCTAAATCTCTATAACCAAATCCTTTTGAGTATATCACTTTGTTATTTTTAACTACAGCCACAGATACCCCGACGGCCTTGTATTTTTTCATCAATTGATTAATCTCACTTTCAATATCCTTTAGTTCTTTTGGTGTTTGTTGACTAAAGCAGAATTGAATAGTTATTATTAATATGAGAGAGTTAATAAACTTCATGTTTGTACAGTTTTAATTTGATGCAAATATGAATTATTACGCGTTTATAAACGTCCGAGTAAAGAAAGTCGGACTCATTTTTATGTAAAAAAGAGTACAATTAAAAGTAAGACCAAGTTTAAACTCTTGATTTTCTGTATTGTGTTGGAGTTTGGTTTGTTGCTTTCTTAAAAGCACTATAAAATGAAGACTTAGAATTAAAACCTACTTCGTATAAGATTTCTAATACTGTAAGGTCTTTTTTAGAAGGGGCTTGTAGTAGTGTTTTTGCATCATTTATACGGTACTCATTTATAAAATCAAAAAAGTGTTTTCCTAAATGATGATTAATTAATAGCGATAATTCTTTTTCTGGAATCTCGGTTTTAACAGATAGTTTTTGCAAGGTTAATTCAAAGTCTAAATACGGTTTTTTATCATTCATAAACGTGATGAGTGTTTCTAAGTACTGGCTTTCAACCTCGCTCTCTTTCGCACTTAATGCCTTGGTTTTCTTTTTTGAAGTAGTACTAAGTGGCTCTAAGTTCATATTTATACCCGTAAAAAGTTGTGGATAGTACAACGCTTTTAACACAAAAAAGATAGTAATAGATAAAACAGAAAAACTTATTAATAGATTAATATTTAAAACGTATTCTTGATAGATAGAGTTGGATAAAAACCATCTTACCAGCACAAATGAGTGAGCTATGCAAGAAAATAATGTAATTTGAAATAGCCATTTATAAACGGCATAATTGGCGTTTGAATAGTTTTCAAGATAGATTGTTTTGTATTTTTTCAAAACTATAAATATGGCAATGATGTAACTAATAAATTGTATTTCACTGACTATTTCATAAAGTAATAAGCTCTGATTAGATGCATCCGTAATATAAAAAATGACTAGAAAAACGATAAATAAGAAGAAATGAATAGCATGCTCATGCTTTTTTGTAATCTTAAAATTTGAATAACAAGCTGATAATACATAGAGATAGAACAAAGGTAATTGCAGTAGGCTAGAGGCTACTTTTAAATTTTGAATAGCAGGATATTGTAGAGTTTTGTTTGTAAATAAACCTATTAAATCAAATGTAATAACCAGTAAGTAAATACCAAAAATTGTATTTGGCACTTTATTTTTTGTTTTAACAGTAAAAAGAAAAACAGAAAGAAGTATCATCATAAATACAATAATCTTTCCAATACTTTCAATAAGTTCTATTTTACTTTCCAATAGCCTTGTGTTTTTATGAGTAATCTCTCTGTACGCTACAAAAAACAATATTCATATTTATTGTACAATCGTAGCCAAAGGTGGCTAATATAACAAAAAAGGTAATTAAACAGGTGTTTAAGAAGTAGAGGGTTAGAAAGGAGGAGAGTAGTAGTTTTATATTTATTGCACGTTGATTTTTTATCTAATCGCAATAGCAGTTTTTATCGCTTTTAGCTTTTTCAAAGCATTCTCTTCCTTCTTTAAAGGCAAAGTAAGAAAGTCCAAGTGTTCCAATACTGTCTATGTAAGGAATATTAAACAATTCATAAACTCCGCTACTCACAAGTAAAATTATAGACATATAAACACAGACCATTGTACAATTTGCATCGGCTAAAATTGGTACGGAATTAAGTTGATTACCAACCTTTCTTTTCCAAACAACCAATATCCACATTATTAGGATAGAAATTATAGAAATAACAACTCCCCAAAAAGTTGTAAGTGGTTTATGTCCTGTCCAGATATTATAAATACTGGTTACTACAAGTCCAAAAACCAATATATAAAAAGCAATTCCAGTAATTCTTAATGCTGTTCGCTCAAAATCATCACGTTTACTATTAGGATTTTTTTGAATTCTTACTATCATATGGGCAATTCCAAGTCCTGAAATAACCTCTATAAAACTATCTGATCCAAAACCAAAAAGAGCAAGACTTTCATCTTCAAACCCTAAGTATGTTGAGATAATTCCTTCTGCAATGTTATAGATTATTGTAAATATTGCAAGTCCAAATGCTATTTTATATAGTTTTTTGTTATCTGCCATTAAAATCTATTTTATTCTGTTTCTCAAGACTTTTACAACTTGACACTAAACAATATAACAAAAAGATAGTTAAATATGGTTAACAAGTGCTTTTAACTGATATTACAACAAAAAAAGACTGCTTTTAAGGGCAGTCTTTTGTATTATATATAATGTGTGTTTTTAATCTTCTTCTTGTCTACGTTCACAAGCCAATAAGGTGTTTTTTAATAGCATTGCAATTGTCATAGGTCCTACACCGCCTGGTACAGGTGTAATGTGAGATGCCTTTTCTTTTACCTCATTAAAAGCAACATCACCTACCAATCTAAAACCTCTTTTCTTAGAAGGGTCGGCAACTCGTGTAATACCTACATCTATAATTACTACATCATCTTTTACCATATCACCTTTTAAAAACTCAGGAATACCAATAGCAGCTATAATAATATCTGCTCTTTTAGTAACCTCTTTTAAGTTTTTGGTTCTACTATGTGTTAGAGTAACGGTTGCGTTTCCTACTTTTCTTTTTTGTGATAGTAAAATACTCATTGGGCTTCCTACTATATGGCTACGACCAATAACTACTACATCTTTACCAGAGGTTTCAATATTATAACGATCTAACAATTCTAAAATTCCAAAAGGAGTTGCAGAAATGTACGTTGGTAAGTTTAATGCCATTTTTCCTACATTCATAGGGTGGAAACCGTCTACATCTTTATCAGGGTTTACAGCCATTAATACCTTTTGTTCATCAATATGATCGGGTAGGGGTAGTTGTACTATAAAACCATCAATATCATTATCAATATTTAAAATAGCAATTTCGTTTAATAATTCTTCTTCAGTAGTTTCTTCAGGAAGACGAATTAAAGTAGATTCAAACCCTACGCGTTCGCACGCTTTTACTTTTGCATTTACATAGGTTAAACTTGCTCCGTCGTTACCAACGATAACAGCTGCTAAATGTGGTGTTTTTTTATCGTTAGCTTTTAATGCTGCTACTTCTAAAGCAATTTCTTCTTTAATGTCTGCTGATGTCTTTTTACCGTCTAGTAAAATCATTTGTGTGTGTTGTTGTGTGTTATTCAGTGTGTTGTTGTTAATTTAAAAAGAAAAAAGAGAAGTCGACAAAACTTCTCTTTTATTTAATATTATCTCATGCCTTTCATCATTTGCATCATTTTTCTTCCGCCACCACCTTGCATCATCTTCATCATTTTGCTCATTTGATCGAATTGCTTCATTAACTGGTTAACTTCTTGCACCGAAGTTCCGGAACCTTTAGCAATTCGTTTTTTACGACTTGCATTAATAACAGAAGGAGTACTTCTTTCTTCAGGAGTCATAGAGTGTATAATGGCTTCAATTCCTTTAAAAGCATCGTCGTCAATATCAACGTCTTTTAATGCTTTACCAGCACCAGGAATCATACCTACTAAGTCTTTCATGCTACCCATCTTTTTGATTTGATTGATTTGATTTAAGAAATCATCAAAACCAAACTGATTTTTAGCAATCTTCTTTTGTAATTTTCTAGCTTCTTCTTCATCGTATTGTTCTTGGGCACGTTCTACTAACGAAACAACGTCTCCCATTCCTAAAATACGATCAGCCATACGACTTGGGTGGAATACATCAATAGCATCCATTTTTTCACCCGTACCTATAAACTTAATTGGCTTATTTACTACCGATTTAATAGATATTGCAGCACCCCCACGTGTATCACCATCTAACTTGGTTAAAATAACTCCGTCAAAATTTAATACATCGTTAAAGGCTTTAGCTGTGTTTACAGCATCTTGCCCTGTCATAGAGTCTACCACAAATAAAGTTTCTTGTGGTTTTACTGCTTTATGGATGTTAGAAATTTCGGTCATCATTTCTTCATCAACAGCTAAACGACCCGCGGTATCGATAATTACCACATTTTTACCGTTTGCTTTTGCATGCTTAATAGCATTTTGAGAAATTTCTACCGGATTTTGATTTCCTTCTTCTGCATATACCTCAACTCCAATTTGCTCTCCAACAACACGTAACTGGTTAATTGCGGCAGGACGGTATACATCACATCCTACTAATAAAACTTGTTTAGTTTTCTTAGTTTTAAGATAGTTAGCTAATTTACCAGAAAAGGTTGTTTTACCTGAACCTTGTAAACCAGACATTAAAATTACAGTAGGTGAACCTCCTAGGTTAATACCAACAGTATCACCACCCATTAACTCGGTTAATTCATCCTTAACCAATTTCACCATTAATTGCCCAGGGTTTAACGTTGTTAATACGTCTTGACCTAAGGCTTTTTCTTTTACTGTTTTGGTAAAATTCTTTGCTATTTTAAAGTTAACATCGGCATCTAATAAAGCTCTACGAACTTCTTTTAGAGTTTCCGCAACGTTAACTTCAGTAATTTTTCCGTGTCCTTTCAGCGTGTGTAACGCTTTATCTAACTTTTCGCTTAAATTATTAAACATGTATCGGCTTCATTTTTTAGAGGCACAAATTTAGTTATTAGTTGTTAGTTTTTAGCAATTTGTTTACAGATTTTTTCTGCTTAATAGTATAAAAGTGTGTGTTTTTTTATGATTTGTAAGAATAGCAGTCTATTTTTTTAGTTTTTCTATTGGTGTGAATAGGAGTAAATGCTATAAATCATCAGTAAAATGTTTGCGACTTTTTTCTTGACTAAATTTTTCTTGATTGAAGTTTTTTGAAGCATTTTTAGGAATGGATAAGGATTCCCACTTTTCGTTTTGTAACATTTTCCCTAAAAATACAATTTGACCAATATGGTATGGGTAGTGACAAATTTGACGATTAATTGCTTCGATTACAGTATGTCCTTGATTTCTTATGTAGATGATTTTTTCTAAATCGGTTTCTTTTAAAGAATTAATAGTGTTTAAAAAGCAATTCCATCCTTTTTCCCAATAGGCAATCATTTCTTCTTTGGTTGAAAAGGTTTTTACAAATTCATCATCTCTATTTCTCCACGATTTTTCTCCATCTTCAGTAAAAAAGTTGGTCCAACGTGATAGCATATTACCCGCAATATGTTTAGCTATTACAGCTATAGAGTTACTTTCTTGATTATATTGGTAAAATAGTTCTTCTTGGGTAAGTTGATTAAAAGTTTTATCGCCTAAACTTTTATAGTAGGTTATTTGTTTTCTTATACTTTCTAAATAGGAGTTTTGCATGGCATATTTTTTAATAAAAAAGACTGGTTAAAACCAGCCTTAATTTACAATTTTATTTTTTAGGAATAAACTCTAAAGCAACTCCATTAATACAGTGACGTTTACCAGTAGTTTTTTTTGGACCATCATTAAAAGAATGCCCTAAATGTCCGCCACACTTATTACATTTTAACTCTGTTCTAGCATAGCCTAGTTTATAATCTGTATCAAGCTCTACATTTCCCTTAATTGCTCTATCAAAAGAAGGCCATCCACTACCTGAATCATATTTGTTTTCAGATTTATATAGCGGGGTTTTACAGGCTGCACATACATAGGTCCCTTCTTTCTTGTTAAAGTTTAAAGGGCTTGAGTTTGGACGTTCTGTACCTGCTTCTCTAAGAACATAATATTGTTTTGGCGTTAGCAACTGTTTCCACTCACTATTGGTTTTATTTATCGGGTATTTTTTCTTTTTTTGAGCATTTACAGTAGTACTAACCGTTACTATTAAAAGGAATAAAACAACTAATTTTCTCATGGTTCTTTAATTATAAAATCAACAATTTTGGAAGCTACTTTCGGGTTACGAAGAATTCTAGTGTGTCCTAAGCCTTCAGTAATTAAAAGTTTTCCATTCTGTAAGTTTTGACGTATTGCTACAGCACAACTTACATCAACATCACCATCAAATGAGTCATGGACTACTAGAGTAGGTATTTTTACACTTTTAGCTTTTACACTTGAAGAGTGAGTATCAATATCTCGTTGCCATTTTTTATCAAACAAGCTCTTCATTTTATGAGCTATGATAGGTTTTACTTGTAAGTTTTTAGTAAAGTTTAAAATAACATCTGATATTTTATCTGCTGCTCCTACGGTAACCAATTTGTTTACAGTAAAACCTTCTGAAAAGGCATTATAAAGGCATACACCACCGAAAGAGTGTCCTATAGCAGCTTCAAATGGTCCAAATTGTTTATTGATTTCAGCAATGGTTTCTAAAAATTCAGGCATTTCAGTAGTTTTTCCTGTAGACTTTCCATGTGCTGGTCCGTCGAAAGAAATAACCATATAGCCTTTTTCTAGTAACTTATCAGCAATCATATATAATTGAGTACTTCTTCCTGCCCAACCATGTACCCATAATACTTTTTTAGTAGAGTAACCATACGATAGCACTTGAACATCTCTTGAAATAGATGGCACATTTATTGTTTTCTTTTGAGCACTCTCTAACATTACTTTTTCCCTTTTAGGAATAGGGAAGTTAACAGGAGTCGTAAAAAGCCTAGCCCCAAACTTAGCAGCTTTACTTACAGATATAAACTGCAAAGCTTTAGCTGAAAATATTACAGGTTTAGGAATTTTAATACTAGGTTCAGCAGTTTTTGAATGCGTAAAATTCATGAATTGGTTTTTAAGATAAAGATAGAATTTGTAGCTTTAAAGACATAATATATTATCAAGTTTGTGACAAATAAGTTAATTTTGTGTCATAAAATATACAACCAAGAACATAGAACTTTAAACTATTAAACAATGAAAAAAATTATAGCCCTAACATTTTTAGCCGCTTTTTTAGTAGAGTGTAGCACTGTGCCAATTACGGGAAGAAAAAGATTAAATTTTGTGAATGATGCTCAAATATTACCAGCAAGTTTTGCACAATACAAGGGGTTTTTAGAAGAGAATAAACTATCTACTAATACTGCTAAAACGAATGAGATTAGACGTGTAGGGAAAAATATTTCTATAGCTGTAGATCGTTTTATGCGAGCTAATGGTATGAAAGCAGAAGCTGATGCTTATAAGTGGGAATTTAATTTAGTTGAAGATAAAACTGTAAATGCATGGTGTTTACCTGGTGGGAAAGTAGTTTTTTACACAGGAATTCTACCAATTTGTGCTAATGAAGATGGTATTGCAGCGGTGATGGGACACGAAGTTGCTCACGCATTTGCAAAACATGGGCAAGAACGTATGTCTACAGGTCAGTTACAACAACTAGGAGGAGTAGCTTTAGCTTTAGGTACTCAAAACAGTGAAAATGCTGAAATGTGGAATATGGCTTATGGTTTAGGAACTCAAGTAGGGGTAATGTTACCATTTAGTAGACAACATGAAACTGAAGCTGATAAATTAGGGTTGGTTTTTATGATTATGGCAGGGTATAATGGAGAAGAAGCAGCAGAAGTATGGGTACGAATGAGTCAACGTTCAGGAGGAGGAGCTCCACCAGAATTTATGAGTACACACCCATCTAATCAAACGCGTATTCAGACTTTAAGAAATTTTTTACCTGAAGCTAAAAAGTTAGCGGCAAAATACAACATGCCTACGAGTAAATAAGATTGATAAATTATAGTATATTGCAAACCGTTCATTTTAAATGAACGGTTTTTTTTATTAGAATTTATATGTACAAAATAGGAGACAAGAAGTTAATTAATGGATGGGCATTTTACGATTGGGCCAATTCAGTATATTCATTAGTAATTAGTACAGCCGTTTTTCCGTTGTATTACAGCGGAGTAACGGAAGGTAAAATAGTAAGCTTTTTGGGTATGGATTGGGAGCATCCAGATAGTTTATATAGCTATGCTTTATCGTTTTCTTTTTTAGTAGTAGCTTTTATTTCTCCAATTTTATCAGGTATTGCAGATTATACGGGAAGTAAGAAAAAGTTTATGAAGTTTTTCTGTACACTAGGATCATTATCGGTAATGAGTTTGTACTTTTTTGATGGAATAGACACTGTGTGGATTGGAATCTTATTTACTGTTTTAGCAAGTATAGGTTTTTGGGCAAGTTTGGTGTTTTATAATGCTTATTTACCAGAGGTAGCTCATCCAGAACAACAAGATAGAGCCAGTGCCAAAGGTTTTGTATATGGATATATTGGTTCTGTTATTTTATTACTAATAAATTTAGCTATGATTATGTTTCCTGAAACTTTAGGTATTAGTGCAGGAATGGCGTCTAGAATTTCCTTTGTTATGGTAGGTTTATGGTGGTTAGGGTTTGCTCAAGTTACCTTTAAACGTTTACCAGGTAATGTATACAACAAGAAACCTGAAAAAGATTATATATGGAAAGGGTACAGAGAGTTACAAATAGTAATTAAAGAGCTATTAAATTACCCAACCTTAAAACGCTTTTTAATTTCTTTCTTCTTATTGAGTATTAGTGTACAAACTATTATTTTAATGGCAGCTATTTTTGGTTCATCAGAATTAGGGTTGTCTTCTACGAGTTTAATTATTACCATTTTATTGGTGCAAATTGTTGCAATTTTAGGAGCTGTTTTATTTTCAAGGTTTTCAGAAAAATGGGGAAATATAACTGCTTTAAAAGTAACGATTGCAGTGTGGATGTTAGTTTGTTTTTGTGCTTTTTCTTTAGATAAATCTCAAGAGTATGTTGATATCTATTTTTATGGGTTAGGAGGTTTATTAGGGTTAGTACAAGGAGCTATTCAAACCTTAACACGTTCTACGTATTCAAAATTATTACCAGAAACAGAAGATCATGCCACGTATTTTAGTTTTTATGATGTTACCGAAAAAATAGCAATTGTTTTAGGAACAGCTGTATATGGAGCATTAAATGCAATTACAGGTTCTATGCAGTGGAGTGTGTTGTGTTTAGCTATTTTCTTTTTAGCTTCATTTATTATTTTAAGCACACTTAAAAAGACAAAATATGTAGTATAAAATTGTGCAATATTAGCTACACAAATAATACTTAAAACTATTTTAAAATAAGTTTAAGGGTTTTTTTGGCTATCGCCCTGCGATTAAAAAGGTGCAGGAGCAATAAAGCTTACTTGTTCTTTTGAAGTAGGGTGTACAAACGTAATTTTTTCAGCATGTAAATACAACCTATCTGCTTTCTTTCCGTATAAATCATCACCTATAATAGGAGTGTTTAGCCCTAAAATGTGTGCAGCATGTATACGTAACTGATGTGTACGTCCTGTTACAGGGTAAAAGTACACTTTGGTTTTATTGTCTATAGTTTCTATAGTTTCCCATTTAGTAAGTGCTTTTTTTCCATGTTTATAACAAACAAGCTGTTTAGGGCGATCATTTAGGTCTACTCTAAGTGGTAACTCAATAATCCCTTTTTTATCTTTTAAAACACCTTCTAATAAAGCTACGTAGCGTTTCTGTACAGTTTTATTAATGAATTGTGCCTGTAAAGCTTTATAAGTGTCTTCATTTTTTGCTATTAATAGTATTCCTGAGGTTGACATATCTAAACGATGTACAACTAACGGGCCTGTAGCTTTTGGATATAATTTTTGAATACGACTAAAAACAGAATCTTTAATTTCTTTACCAGCAACTGACAATAATTCATGGGGTTTGTTGATTACTAATAAATCTGCATCTTCATGAATAATTGTAATTTCTTTTTCTTCTTTTAATTGCGCCACTAATGGGTTTTCTTCTACAGTTACTCCTTGTAACATGTGTGTTAAAATAGGTTTACATTTACCAGTGCAAGCAGAGTAGTAGTTTAGATGTTTTCTTATAGAGGTTTGCAAAGGCTTACCCCACCAAAACTCGGCCATACAAATAGGTTTTAGTTGATGTTTGTATGCATATTGAAGTAATTTAGGAGCGCAACAATCACCAGTACCAGCAGGAATATTTTGTGTAGAGTCAGTAAAAATATCTAATAAGTTTTTAGTTTCTCCTCGATAATTAAGAAAAGCATACTTTTTAAATATTTCTTGTTGAGCCCAGGCTGAAATATTTGCTCGTTTCTGCTTTAACTCCTCAATTTGCTGCTGTTTTGTGTCGTATACTTTTTTTAAAGGAGCTATTTTATCGTTTAAATACACTTCATATTCACGTAAGTAAAACTCTTCGTTAATATTTAACTGATTGTTTTGTTTTGCTAATTCTTTTCTAAGTTTTCTACGTTGTTTAATTTTAGACTGCTCTTTTGTTAAAAGGTTATCATGTAGTTGTTGTGTTTTTTGATATATTTTTTTTATTTCAATAAAATCAGAAGCGTTTTCTAAGCTTACTATTTTATGAGTTAATTCATTGAGCTGTTCTTCTGTTTTAATATAAAATTCATTTGCATCTAACACATCAAATACTGGCGGAACAAAATATTTATGTTGTGTGCTTTCAGCTAGTTTTCCTGAAAAAGCGGCTACATATCCTAAATTTCCATCTTGTTGCTCTATAACTAATACTCCAAACATTTTTCCAAGCGCTTTTACATCCTCAGGTTTTTTGATTCCGAAGTTGTGAGAAAAATCGGTTTGGTTTACTAAATACTCTTGTAATTCTTTAGTAGCTATTTGAGCTAAGGTGTGAGGTGAATAATTGTATGGATAATCGAATTTTTTTGGTAATTCAATGTTAGATATATCCGAAGAAAAAGAAATTATTTTTGTCATCTTAAAAGAAAAAAGTGTTGCTTTCACAACACTTTAAATAAACGATTATTCTCTATAAATTTTATCGTATAAGTCTTTATACATTTCTCTAATAATGTTTCGTTTCATTTTCATCGTAGGGGTAAGGTGACCACTATCAATAGACCATTCTTCTGGAGTTAATTCAAACTTTTTAATAGTTTCCCATTTACCAAATTTTGTATTGGCATAATCAACTTCTTCTTGAATACGTTCTATGACTTTAGGATTACTTACCAAGTCTTTATTATCTCCTAAGGTAACGTTATGTCTTTGTGCCCATTCACGTACAAACTCAAAGTTTGGTTGAATAAATGCAGCAGCCATTTTTTCACCTTCACCAATAACCATTACTTGTTCTATAAAACGAGATTGTTTTAACTGACCTTCTAATAATGGTGGAATAATATACTTACCACCTGAGGTTTTAAACATTTCTTTAGTACGTCCAGTTATTTTTAAGAAACCATCTTCACTTAATTCACCTTTATCACCTGTATGGAAATATCCGTTTTGTAATGCTTCAGCGGTTTTTTCAGGGTCTTTGTAATACCCTTGCATTACGTTAGGGCCTTTTACTAGGATTTCACCGTTATCAGCTATTTTTACTTCAACACCATCAATTAACTTACCTACAGTCCCTATTTTAAAACCACCATTACGCATATCATTTACTGAAATAACAGGAGAAGTTTCAGTAAGACCGTAACCTTCCATTACAGGCATTCCAGCAGCTGTAAATACTCTTGTTAAACGAGATTGTAATGCAGCAGAACCAGATACCATTATTTTTAATTCTCCACCTAAAGCAGCTTGCCATTTAGAGAATATAAGTTTTCTAGCAATACTTAATTTCTTCTCATACCACCATCCGTTAGCTCCATATGGCTCATATTGTAAACCTAAGTCTATAGCCCAAAAGAATAATTTCTTTTTAATTCCTGTTAAGTCAGCTCCTTTGGCATATATTTTATCATATATTTTTTCATATAATCTAGGAACAGCGGTCATTACATTAGGCTTTACCTCTTGTGCATTTTCACTTAATTTATCAATAGCTTCTGCAAAATAAATAGAGATTCCACAATATTGATATAAGTATAATAGCATACGTTCAAAAATATGACAAACAGGTAAAAAGCTCAAAGCTCTTCCTTGTCCATTTTCAAGCGGGACTCTTTTTTCACTACTCAATACATTTGAAACTATGTTTTTATGACTTAACATAACTCCTTTAGGGCGTCCTGTTGTTCCAGAAGTGTAAATTAAGGTAGCTAAATCGTCAGTTTTAACAGCAGCTTTACGCTCTTCAACTTCATTTTGATTACTATTATCTTCGCCTAATGCTAAAACTTCTTTCCAACTTTTTTCTCCTTGAATATCATCAAAAGTAAAAACTTCTTTAAGCTTTGTATTTCCTTTTATTTGATTTAGCTTTTCTAAGATGGTATCATCTGAAACAAAACAATAAGTAGCTTCAGAGTGGTTTAAGATATATTCGTAGTCTTCTTTTGAAATGGTTGGATAAATAGGAACGTTTTGAGCTCCTGTTTGTAGTATTCCAATATCACAAATATTCCATTCAGTTCTATTGTTGGTTGAAATTACAGCAATTTTATCGTTTGGTTGTATTCCTAATCGTAATAAACCTCTACTTATAGCGTTGGCTTTTTCTATATACTCATTTGTTGATATAGATTGCCATTCACCATTGTATTTAGTGATAAATGCTTTTTTTAAATTATATTTTTCTTGTTGATAATAAGGAAAGTCAAAAAGACGCGTAATTTCAATCGACATATGTTCAAATTTTTGGGCTTTGCAAAGTATGAAAAATACCCCGATTGCACAAGTTGTAGTTTACTGGTTGATTTATTGAGGATTATATATTTTTTGGTATAGATTATTGTATTTTTCTAAGATAATTTTTCGTCTCATTTTTAATGTCGGAGTTAAATGACCTGCATTTGTAGTCCATTCATCAGGAGTAATTTCAAAACGTTTTATTTGCTCCCATTTACCAAACTTCTCATTACAAAAATCAATTTCTTTTTGAATTCGTTTGATTAGTTTTTTATCTGTAGTTATATCTGTAATAGTATGGTTATGTCTTTTAGCCCATTCTTGAACAAATTCTGAAGCTACTTGGATTAATGCTGCAGGCATTTTTTCTCCTTCACCAATAACCATTACTTGTTCTATAAAACGTGATTTTTTTAATTCACCTTCTAGTATAGCAGGAGCAATATATTTACCTCCAGAAGTTTTGAAGATTTCTTTTTTTCTATCCGTAATCTTTAAAAAACCTTCATTATCTAGTTCTCCGATATCTCCCGTATGAAAATAGTCGTTTTCAATAGATTCGTCAGTTTTTTCTAAATCTTTATAATAACCCATCATTACGTTAGGGCCTTTAACTAAGATCTCTCCATCATCAGCTATTTTTACACTTACGTTTTCAATAACTTTCCCAACTGTTCCTATTTTAAAGCCATTATTTCGCATATCGGTTACAGAGATAGCAGGAGAAGTTTCGGTAAGTCCGTAGCCTTCAAAAACAGGAATTCCTGCAGCTGTAAATACTCTAACAAGTCTAGCTTGTGTAGGAGCGCTTCCCGCTAACATAAATTCTAATTGTCCGCCTAAAGCTTCTTTCCATTTTGAGAAAATAAGTTTACGGGCTATAGAGAGCTTAAACTCATACCACCAACCATTTTCTTTGTATGGTTTATACTGTTCTCCTAGTTGCAATGCCCAGAAGAATAGACGTTTTTTTATACCTTTTAAATTACTTCCTTTATCAACTATCTTATCAAAAACTTTTTCTAATAATCTAGGAACAACTGCCATAAAATGAGGTTGAATTTCACGTAAATTATCCCCAACTTTATCAATACTTTCAGCAAAATGAATTTCAAAGCCCATATATTGACAATAATAAGATGCTGCACGCTCAAAAATGTGACAAATAGGTAAGTAGCTAATAACTCTTTTTTTATTTCCTTGTAAATCGAGTCTTTTCCCTACAGCAAAAACGTTACTAACAATGTTATTGTGTGAAAGCATAACTCCTTTTGGAGTTCCAGTAGTACCTGAGGTATAGATAATAGTAGCTAAATCGTATGGTTCTACAACTTTTTTTAATTCATTCACTGTTGTTTGATGGGTTTCATCTTTGCCAAGGTTTAGGAAAGAGTTCCATCCATAGTCTGTCTCTAGATCTTCAAAAGTAAACACCTTTTTAAGTTGTGTTTGTTCTTGAACTTTTATTACTTTTTGATAAAGTTCATCATCAGAAACAAAACAATAAACACTATCAGAATGATTTAAGATATAGGCATAATCTTTTTCTGAAAAAGTAGGATATAAAGGTACATTTACAGCTCCTATTTGCATAACTCCTATATCTAAAATATGCCACTTTGGTTGATTTACAGAAGTAATCACAGCTATTTTATCTCCAGGTCTAACACCAAGGTTTAGTAAAGCTTTACTTATGGTATTGGCGTCTTCAATGTATTTTTGAGTAGATATACTTTTCCATTCATTGTTTACTTTTGAAACTAAGCAGTGTTGTTGAGGATAGTTTTTTAGTTGGTGATAGGGGAAATCAAAAAGACGTGTAACTTTTGAAGATATATGCATGTAAATGATTTTGGTGACGCATAAATCTATGAAAATAAAAGAGATAAATAAAAAATTAAATTGAGGTTAGTTGTAAAGTTTACTAACACTGCTTTTATAGGTTTGACCAATAGGAACCTTATGCTCATGAATTATAATACGGTTACCTTCTATAAACTTTATTTTATCTACTGCAACAATGAATGATTTATGTACTCTTAAAAATTGAATAGGATTTAATAGAGATTCGTAATGAGAAATTTTTTCATGGCTTACAATCATTTCATCTGCTAAAAATAGTTTAGTATAATTTCCATAAGCTTCGATAAATAACAAATTATTTAAATCAATCTGATGGTGCTTTTTATCTCCCTTGATAAACAGTCGGGTATTGATTTCATTTGACTCTATGCTTTCTTTGTGGATTGTTTTGGTAGGTAGTGTATCTGATACTTTATTTACAGCTTTTACCAAACGATCAAAACTAAAAGGCTTTAAAAGATAATCCACAACATTTAGCTCAAACCCTTCTAGGGCATATTCTTTGTAGGCAGTAGTAATAATGGTTTTAGGAGGGTTAGACAGCGTCTTTAAAAAATCTAAGCCTTTTAATTTAGGCATGTTGATATCTAAAAACATAAAATCAACTGTATGTTCATTTAAAAACTGCATAGCTTCCATAGCATTATAGCAACTTTTTTCTAATTGAACATGAGGTAGCATGCTACAAAATTCCGTTATGATTTCATGTGCTAAAGGCTCATCATCAATAATTATATATTTAAGCATGCTTCGGTATTTTTAAAAGTGTTTTGTAAAAGTTGTTTGTAATATCAATATTTAGTTCATGTTGTTGCTTGTACAACAAAGATAATCTTCGTTTTAAATTTTGCAGTCCAATTCCTTTAGAGTTAGTTATTTCATTAGGATCAAAATTGTTTTCTATTTCAAAGTAAATAAAATCATCATTATCATATAAATAGACATGAATAAAAGCATTTTCTGCTAGTGTTTCTATACCGTGTTTAAAAGCATTTTCAAGTAAGATAATGTATAGTAGTGGCGGAATATTTAGATTCGTATCTATGTTATGGTTAAAGGTAATTTCAACAGACTTTCTGTAACGGATTTTATGTAGCTCAATGTAATTATTTAAGTATGCTATCTCTTCTGAAATTTTTACAGTTTCTTTTTCCCCGTCATAAATTGTGTAGCGCATCATATCAGATAGTTTTAATATAACTTCTGGTGCTTGAGGTGAGCTTTTAACTGTTAAGGCATACAGGTTATTTAGAGTATTGAAGAAAAAATGCGGGTTTATTTGTGTTTTTAAGAGTGATAATTCTGTTTTAGACTTTTCTTTTTTTAGCTCTTGTATCCATTTCCATTGTTCAAAAACCCAAAGAAAAAAGAAGATAGGAATGGGTATGAAGAAAATATAGAACGGAGTTTCTTGCTTTACTTTTAAATAAGCTTCTAAGTCACCAGAAAATAATCGTAGGTATAAAAAATATAAGAGTAGAGGTGTGTATAGTAGTGCTATGAATTTCCAGTATTTTTTTATGAAGTTGGGCACTAAAAAATAAGCTAGCCCACACCAAAATATCATTAATAGAATGAAGGTGATAGGATTATCTGGAAGCTTCATAAATGAATCAATAAGCACAGTAATAAAAAGTAGTACAAAAAGAACAGCAATACCAAATACAGCTTTCTTTTTCCTTTTTAAGTATTGATAATTATGTATGGGTAAAGCAATAACAAGTGCCCAAAAAACAGTAATTACAATAACCTCAACAGGTTGATCATTCGGTATATTTAGAAAATTCAGATAATCTAATAAGGTGAATAATGGAACAATAATTAAGAATCCAATAAGAAAAGCTTTGTATTTCTTTAAAAAATCTATCATACCTCAAAATTACTCATGTAAAACTGTTCTCACAATTATATTGATAAACACTGTTGTTTTTTAGATGAATGAATAGCTTTTTTAGTCAAACATAAGTTAGCTATTAAAAGAATATGGTGTGTGCTGAAAAGAATAGAGTACATCATTTTTAATTTATAATAAAGGTATGATGCTAGAGATTTGTTGCAAACAAAACGAATCTTATATGAATACATTAACTATAACAAACCTTACTAAAACATACCCTAACGGAGTTAAAGCACTAAATGGAATAAACTTAAAAATTTCGAACGGAATGTTTGGCTTATTAGGCGCTAACGGAGCTGGTAAATCTTCTTTAATGCGTACTATCGCTTCTTTACAAGAACCCTCATCTGGAGAAATTGTATTTAATGATTACAATATTATTAATAAACCAGAGGAGATAAGAAAACACTTAGGGTATCTTCCTCAGGAGTTTGGAGTGTATCCTAAAATATCAGCAGAAAAATTGTTAGATCATTTAGCTATTCTGAAAGGTATTACTAATAACTCAACACGAAAAGAGCAAGTAACTTCTTTATTACAACAAGTAAACCTTTACCAACACAGAAAAAAAGCAGTACATACGTTTTCTGGAGGAATGCGCCAACGTTTTGGGATAGCTCAAGCTTTATTGGCTAACCCCAAACTAATTATTGTAGATGAGCCAACAGCTGGGTTAGATCCTGAAGAAAGCAATCGCTTTTTAAATCTTCTGAGTGAAATAGGAGAGAACGTAATAGTTATTTTATCTACTCACATAGTAGAGGATGTTAGAAATTTATGTACACAAATGGCAATTTTATCGGAAGGTCAAATCATTTCCCAAGGTAACCCAAAAGAATTAGTTGCAAGTATTGAACATAATATTTGGACAAAAATTATAACTAAAAATGACCTTGAGCACTATAAAACAATGTACGAGGTTATTTCAACCAAACTAGTGTCAGGAGAAACACAAATAAGAGTTTTTTCTGAGACTTCACTATCTAACGGGTTTGAAAGAATCACTCCGAATTTAGAAGACTACTACTTTGCTACATTGTTTCACCATAAAAAAGCCTAACCTATGTTTAAGAAATTATTGCAATTTGAAATATACTATCAGTTAAAACAACGAGCTTTTCCCATATTTGCAGTCTTGTTTCTAGGCTTAGGATATTTTACAGGAAGCCAAGGGCATGCTCCTACAGGAGTTAATTTTAACGCTGTTTATCAAGTTTATTTTCATACAGGTCTTTTTACTTTAGGTAGTGTTTTTATAACCATGTTTTTCGCGGTAACAGCTATTATAAGAGATAAGCAACATAACATGGAAAGCTTAATTTACAGTTCATCCATAAAAAAGAGTAATTATTTTTGGAGCCGTTTTTTAGGCACTTTTATTTTTAGTGTAGTTGCTTTTACACCTTTTGTTATTGGCTATATTTTCGGGAATCATTTTTCTAATTTAGACGCTGAAAGACTAGGGAATTTTAATGTATTAAACTACTTACAGCCTTGGTTGTATTTAGTGTTACCTAATATTTTTATCTGTACCTCTTTAATATTTTCAGTCAGTACACTTACTAAAAACAGTATAGCCACTTATGCAAGTGCAGTATTTATTTACATGTTGTATTTTGTAAGTTCTATTTTCTTAAACTCACCATTATTAGCACAATCTGTTCCAGCATCGCCAGAAATGATGTCGGTAGCCGCAATAGCAGATTCTTTTGGTATGGCTGCTTTTTTTGAACAGACTCAATATTGGACAGCATATCAAAAAAACACACAGTTGCTTTCTTTTTCAGGGTTGTTTTTATTGAATAGAATACTTTGGATAGCGCTTTCTATAGGAGTGCTGTTACTAACGTATAAAGCCTTTTCTTTTAGAATGACTACAAAAAGAGTTAAGAAAGAAAAGACAACAAGGAAAGAGAAAAAACAGCTCATATCATACAAACCTATAAATGGAACATACGGAGTAGCTACGCAAATAAAATCACTGTTATCGCTAATACGGTTAGAACTAAAGAGCGTATTTAAGAGCTTACCTTTTTTAGTAATACTAGGTATGTGGTTAATTATTGTTTTTTCAGAATTGTATGCAACTGTTCTTGAAGGAGGTGAATATGGAGTGAGTATTTATCCGGTTACAAATCAATTAATCGAACTCATAACAAGTCCGCTAACTCTTTTTGGATTGATACTACTAATCTTTTACGGTTCAGAGATTGTATGGAGAGAGTATAGTGTCAATTTTAATCTGATTATGGGCGCTACTCCTGTAAAAAATTGGGTACTTTTTACAGCTAAGTTTGTCAGCTTGTCATTACTACCAATGCTACTAATAGCATCAGGAGTGCTTATGTGTATAGCTTTTCAAGTAAGCTTAGGTTTTGCTGATATAAACTTTAGTATGTACGCATCTGTGTTTTATTATTATGGTTTACAACTGTTTATATATGCTATGCTTGCCATATTTATAAACAGTATTACGAAGAGTAAATATATAGGAATGGGAGCTTTTGGTTTGTTTGTTATTGTAAGTATGAAAGCTAACCTTTTAGGATTAGAACACCCTTTAACAAGTATAGGGTTTATGCCTAGAGTAACTTTTAATGGTATGAATGCCTATGCCAATAATGCTAAGTTATTTAATCATTTAGGTTTGTATTGGCTAAGTATAGGAGCGCTATTAATTTTATTAGCGTTTAAGATATGGAACAGGGGAATGGTAAAAGGATTTTCTTATAAAGTAGAGCAACTGAAACAAGGATGCAACTTAACCGAAAAGGTATTGTTTTTAACTTTCCTTTCCGTATCTATTGGTATGGCAAGCTTGGTCTTTTACAATACAAACTTTGTTGGTGATTATCAAACTGAAAATGATTATTTAAATTTTAGTGAAAATTATGAACGTATGTATAAGCAATATCAAGTATTAGAAAAGCCTTATCCAACCTCACAAAAAACGGAAGTAGCTATTTTTCCAAAGGAAAGAAAATTTACTGTAAAAGCAAATTACATTTTAAAAAACACGAGTAATGAAGTAATATCCAAACTACTAATAACAGAACGAATTCCTGTAAAGCATATTCATATAAAAAATGCTCTTTTGACTACGAAAGATACAGTACACGGAGCGTATGTATTTGAATTTAAAGAAAAACTCCAACCCAATGATTCAGTAGCATATACTTTTGCTATTGAAAAAGAACTAAAAGGGTATGAGGAAGATAAAAGTATAGTTTATGACGGAACGTATATAACATACAGAAATTTTGAACCTATTATTGGATATGCTTCTGGATATGAAATAGCAGACAGAATTGAGCGTAAAAAAAGAGGATTACCTGAGAGAATAGAAGAAGATAATTCAGATGCTCATATAGCTCTTGAAGATATTAAAATTGAAAAAGTACAATTTGAAACTATTGTGTCCACAAGTAAAGACCAAATAGCTATAAGCTCTGGAGATTTGATTAAGACTTGGTCAAAAAATAATAGAAATTATTATCATTATAAATCTCAAGGGAAAATATTGCCCATGGTAGCCTATTTTTCGGGGAAATATCAAGTTAAAAAAGCAAAGTATGAAGGTATTTCTATTGAGCAATATTATCATTCAAATCATAATTTTAATATTGATGAAATAGAAGAGAGTACTAAAGAAACCTTAGCGTATTGTCAAGAAAACTTTGGTACGTATAACTTTAATCATGTTCGTATAGCAGAAGTACCTTCTCATTGGTCATTCGGAGGGTATGCGCATCCGGGAGTTATTAGCATGGTTGAAGACCGTTTGTATTTATCAGATGTTCGTGAAGAAAACACATTTAACTTAGTTTCAAAAAGAACAATTCATGAAGTAGCACATCAATGGTGGGGACATACATTAACAGCCAAACCTGTTGCTGGAGGTTCTTTATTTGTAGAAGGTTTGGCAAAGTATACTGAAGCTGTAGTAATGGAAAAAATGTATGGAAAAAGCGCTCTATATGAATTGGCAGAAGCAGCAAGAAGACGTTATTTCTTCGGAAGAGCTTTTGGCGGAACTCAAGAACCACCAATTTATAAAGTACAGGATGAAGGCTATATATCATATGGAAAAGCATACACAGTGTTCATGGCATTGAGAGACCTAATAGGGGAACAGCAAGTAAATAGAGTATTAAAAACCATTACAGATCGATATCGATTTGAAAACTCTCCCAAAGCACATACTATTGAGCTATTAGATGAATTATATAAAATAGTTTCAGAAGAAAATCACCATTTGATAGATGATTGGTTTAAAAAGGTAATAACCTATGATTTGGCTGTAGAAAAAAGTACGTACAAACAGCTACCCAATGGTACCTATGAGGTTACTGCAACTATAAAAGCAAAACGAATTGAAACATTAGAAAATGGAGAAACTAAAGAAACAGGGATTAATGAACCAATTAAAATAGGAGCTTTTACAATCCATCCATCACTTGTAAAAGATGATAATACTATGCTGTACTATAAATCCAGTCGAATAAATAAAGAGCTCACTGAAGTTAGGTTTATAATAAATAAAAAACCTAGTTATATTGCTATAGATCCTTACGGAACAAGAAATGATGAAAATTTAAGAGACAATATATTTAGTTTTTAATAACAAAAACCGCCTTAATTAAGGCGGTTTTTGTTATTAAGTGATGCTTTTAAGCATTTAAAAAGTCTTTTAACTCTTTATATGAGCTAATTTTAGTTGCTTCTTTTTGTTTATCTATAACGGATACTATTTGTGGTGGAATTTCAACGGTTACCTCTAAAATATCTTCAACAACATCTAAAAACTTAACAGGATGGGCTGTTTCTAAGAAAATCCCGAATTCATTTTGTAACCCGTATTCTTTCAACCCTAAATAACCAACAGCTCCATGTGGATCAGCAATATAATTAGAGTTCTCATAGATGTTTTTCATAGCTTCACGAGTTTCATCATCAGAAAAAGAAAAAGACGAAAAAGCGGTTTTTAAAGCTTCTAAATTATTGTTGAATAATTCTTGGATTCTAATAAAGTTACTAGGATTTCCAACATCCATGGCATTCGATATAGTTGCTTTAGAAGGTTTTGGTTGATAATCTCCACTTTGTAAGTAATTAGGAACGGTATCGTTTACATTGGTAGCAGCCACAAAATGTTTAATAGGCAATCCTAATTTTTGCGCCATAATACCTGCACAAATGTTTCCAAAGTTTCCACTAGGCACTGAAAAGACAACTTCTTTATGCTGTTTGTAAACTTGTTTATAGGCAAAGAAAAAATAAAACATTTGTGGTAACCAACGTGCAACATTTATGGAATTTGCTGAGGTTAACGTACGATTAATTTCCACATCTAAAAAAGCAGTTTTTACCATGTCTTGACAATCGTCAAAAACACCATCTACTTCTAAAGCTTTAATATTTTGTCCTAAAGTTGTGAGTTGCTTTTCTTGAATATCACTTACTTTTCCACTAGGGTAGAGTATAACCACATCTACACCTTTAACTCCTAAAAATCCATTAGCAACAGCACCTCCTGTATCTCCTGAAGTTGCCACCAAAACTGTAACCTGTTGGTCTTTATCACGATTAAAGTACCCTAAACAGCGCGCCATAAAACGAGCACCTACATCTTTAAAAGCCATGGTTGGTCCGTGAAATAGTTCTAGTGTACCAATATTATTTTCAATGGGTACTACAGGAAACTCAAAATTGATTGTTTCTTTAATGATTTTTTGTAAAACGTCTTTAGGTATTTCATCACCTACAAATTGTTTAATGGCTTTATAAGCAATTTCTTCATTAGAATACTCACCAATATTATCAATAAATTCTTTTGATAGTGGCGTAATATTCTCGGGGAAGTAAAGCCCTCTATCAGGAGCTAATCCGTTTACTACAGCTTCTTCAAAGCTAACTTTAGGTGATGTATGATTGAGACTATAATAGTTCATAATTTCGTATTTAGTGTTGTTCTAAAATTTTAATTCCTTCTGTATTAATTTTTGAAAGAATCATGTTAAAATCAATTTGTTTGTCTTGGTATGTGTTTTGAATTGCTTTGTAAACATTCTCAGCAGTTGCATCGCCTTTACATAAAGCAAAAATAGTTGGACCTGAACCTGAAATTCCTGCTCCTAAAGCACCTGCTTTTAAAGCCTCTTTTTTCACTAAATCAAAATGAGGAATTAGTGTTTTTCTAGCTGGTTCAACGATAATATCAATTAGGGAGTCTGCGATTAATTGATAATCGTTGGAGTGTAATCCACTAATTAACCCGCCTACATTCGCCCATTGGGTAACCGCATCTTTTAGCGGAACCTCTGTTGGTAGCACGTCTCGAGCATCTTTTGTTTTTACTTCAACTTGTGGATGAATAGCTACCACTCTTAAATCAGTAGGAACAGGGATTTTTACAATACTTAAAGGCTCATAACTGCGAACCAACGTGAATCCACCATAAATAGCAGCAGAAACATTGTCAGCAATAGGGGTTCCGCAAGTAGCCTCTTCACCTAGCATAGCAAATTGTGTCAATTCAAGAGGGGAGAAGATGCCTCCTAACAGCTGATTTACACCAAAGGCAGCCCCTGCAGCACTGGCTGCACTACTTCCTAAACCACTTCCAGGAGTATATCCTTTGTGAATGGTAATATCGATACCAAAATTAATAGGATGTTTTTCTAGCATAGCTAAAGCAACTACTCCCGCAGCATTTATTTGTGCGTCTAAAGGTAAATCTGCGCCTGTTATTTGAGTAATTTTTATACCTTTTACATCCTTTTTTGTAAAAGTCATGGTATCTCCAACCGTTTCGAGAGCCAAACCTAAAGCGTCAAATCCGCAAGAAACATTAGCGACAGTTGCAGGTGAAAATATTTTTATATAATTCATTTTTTTGCGATTAAAAACAAGTCGGTATCGCCACCTTCTTGATATAATTTGGTATAGTTTTCTAAAATTTTGAGTTTTTGTTTTTCTAGAGCTTCAATCAAATATGATGGTTCATGATAATTTATAAACATGGAGTTTTTTCCATCGGAACTAGTAGTTATACGAGAATCTTTTTCGTAATCACCAATCATGGTACTGATGTATAAAAGTCCATTAGAATTCAACAAAATAGAAGCTTCTTCAATAAGTTTTAAAACGTTGTCTTTGGTAAGATACGGAAAACAAAATCCGAAGATAATAACATCAAAACCTTGCTGTAAACTGTTAATTTCTCTACAATCCATCACTTTAAAGGAAGCTTTCGGATTGTTTTGTTTTGCCAAATTCACCATATTTTCTGCTGAATCAATTCCTAACACAGAAAGTGTAGGGGTTTGATTTAAAAGATAGTGAGTAATCTTTCCAAAGCCACAAGCTACATCCAACACATTTTTATGAGTTGGTTTCATATGTTTTAGAAGCAAGTCATAACTGTGATTATATACTGTATCATTAGCAAACTTATCTTGATACTCTTGAGCTACGGTATTGTAAATCTGTACAATATTTTGATAACGCTTTTCCATGTACTACTGGTTTCCAATTCGTATCACATCAGCAAAAATCCCTGAAGCAGTTACTTCAGCACCAGCACCAGCTCCTTTTATTTGTAGTGGATTAACAGGATATCTATCCGTAAAAAATAATACGATATTGTCGCTACCTTCTAAATTATAAAAAGGATGGTCAAAAGGAATGTGTTGCAAGCCAACACTCGCTTTTCCATCATTAAATTCAGCAACATATTTTAAACGACAGTTTTTGTTGGAAGCTTCTTTATATATTTGTTGAAAATGGCTTTCAAATTCGGTTAAAGAAGCATAAAAATCTTCATTACTGGTGGTTTCTAAACTCTTTTTAGGTAAAAACGCATTGTTTTTGATGTCAGAAAGTTCTAATTCATAACCACTTTCACGTGCTAGAATTAATATTTTTCGAGCAACATCTACACCACTTAAATCAATTTTCGGGTCAGGTTCAGTATATCCTTGTTCTTGTGCTTGCTTTACGACATCGTGAAATGAAATATTTTCGTTAAAATTATTGAAAACAAAGTTTAAAGACCCTGATAAAACTGCTTGTATTTTATGTACTCGGTCACCAGAAGCAATTAAGTTTTTAAGTGTGTCAATAATTGGTAAACCTGCACCCACATTGGTTTCAAACAAAAAAGGTACATTGTATTTACGAGAGATATACTTTAATTTTTTATAATTGTTTAGTTCAGAAGCACAGGCAATTTTATTACATGTAACCACCCCAATATTGTTGGCTAAATAATGTTCATATATTTCAGAAACTTGCTGATTGGCAGTATTGTCGATAAAAACAGAATTACGAAGGTTAAACGCTTTTGTTCTTTGAAAAAAGCGATCTAAAGAACTTGCTTCTCCGTTTTGTAATTGTTCTTTCCAAGATTTTAAATTTATGCCACTTTCATCAAAGACCATTTGTTTAGAATTGGAAATTCCCACGACACGCACATTCAGTTTCAACTGTTCTTTTAAGTATTTTTTTTGTTGGTGTATTTGTGCTAAAAAGCGTTCACCAACATTTCCTACACCCGTGACAAACAAGTTCAATTGTTTTACTTTCTCTTCAAAAAACTGTTCATGTAGCGTGTTGAGTGCTTTTTTAGCATCTGAACTGTCGATAACAGCAGAAATGTTTTTTTCTGAAGCACCTTGGGCAATCGCACGAATATTTACATTGTTTTTGCCTAAGGAACTAAACATTTGACCACTCAACCCTTGATGATTTCTCATTTTATCACCTACCAAAGCAATAATGGCTAATCCTTGTTCTACAATAATTGGATCTATTTTATGACGCTCTATTTCTACAGCAAAAGCTTCATTAATTTTTAAAGCTGCTTTTTCAGCATCTTCATCATAAATTCCCACACAAATAGAGTGCTCTGAAGAAGCTTGTGTAATAAGTACCACATTGATATTGTGTAGCGATAAAGTTTCAAACAATCGCTTAGAAATGCCAGAAACACCTACCATGCCGCTTCCTTCTAGAGTTAATAAGGTAATATTCTCAATATGAGAAATACCTTTTACAGGCTTTCCATTTTCTGTAATTTTTGAAATGAGTGTTCCCGAATTTTCAGGGTCAAAAGTGTTTTTTATTCGAATAGGAATCTCTTTTTCCAACACAGGTTGAATCGTAGGAGGGTAGATAACTTTCGCACCAAAATGCGACAATTCCATGGCTTCTTGATAGGAAATATGTGGAATAGGAAATGCTTGCTTTACCAGATGCGGGTTTGCAGTGTACATACCACTAACATCTGTCCATATTTGTAATTCATCTGCACCTACAGCAGCGGCATAAATAGCCGCAGAATAATCGGATCCTCCACGTCCTAAAGTAGTTGATTTTCCTTCTTTTGTACGAGCAATAAATCCTGGTAAGAGTGTTATTTGGTGTTTATTAGTTGCAAAAAACTCTTGACAATTGGAGTTAGTTAATTGAAAATCAACTTGTGCTTTATCAAAATCATTAGAAGTACTAATTAATTCTCTACTGTCTTTATATACTACATCGAGTTCTTTACTAGCGATGTTTGCAATAATATAAGAAGATAGTAACTCCCCAAAACCACTAATGGTAGCTAATGTTTTGGGAGTAATTTCATTTAATAAAAAGCAACCTTCTAACAAGGTTTTTAGTTGTTTAAACAGTGAAGTAATATGAGTTTTTACTTCTTCTTGCTGGTTTTTAGCGACTAATTCATGAATTACCTCTAAGTGTAATTGTTCAACTTCTTTAAAGTTTTTGAGGTAATTAGCATTGTTTTGAGCAGCTTGTTCTGCTGATGCTATCAGTTTATTGGTAGTTTTTCCAAAGGCAGAAACCACTACAATTAGTTGGTTGTTTGCTGAAGCATTGGCAATGATTTGTACTACTTTTTCTATGTTTTTAGGGTTGGCTACTGATGAACCACCAAATTTTAAAACGTTCATTTTAAAAAGGATAATAAATTAAAAATAAGATTTTTTAAGCTATTTATCTGTTTTCAAGTCTTTTGAAAAAATAAATATATACGGAATGATGATATGTATAGAAATAACCCCTAAAGGGTTGTAGTAGTAATTGTAGTTGTTGTGCCAACAAAAGAAGCCGTAATACTTACAGCTGGAATAGAGATAATATGTCTTTTGTTGTTAAACATTAAGCCAAATGTATAAATTATGTTCTAAAAAACAAGAAAAGTTGTTGTTTTTTGCAAAAAAAAATATTTGGATAGTACACATAACACAATCTTTTTGCTAAAAAAATAAGAAGAATTACATCAGCTACCTGTGCCGTAGTGTTTTTGGAGCATGCCGTGATATCAGCGACCCGTGCCGTGGTGTCTTCGGAGCGCGCCGTAATATCAACGACCCGTGCCGTGGTGTCTTCGAAGCATGCCGTGATATCAGCGACTCAATAACGGGAGTATTCAATAAAGTGTGTCAACTTGGTTTTTGATTTTCTAAATAAGGTATCAGAGATCATTAATAACAAGTAAAACTACTTTTAGTATCTAAATAGTTGAGCTTATGGTATTCCGTAAGGAAATTAAATTATTATTAGTAAGTTCGTAAGAGTATAAACAAACATAAAATATAACTATAAACCTACCAAAACAGGTGTATAACGATGTATTTTACATCTATATAAACAAGTTCTACGCAATTTGAAAAAAATTACAGAAAAATATAAAAATTTAGAAATCGAAATATTTGATGAAGATAACTTCGATTTGAATTCAGTTGATAATAAACGGATTTATGGAAGAATATATCCAACAGATTCTATATTAGAATATAATCCAACTACAAAACACGGAATTAGAATAATCCAGAACGGAATTGTAAAGCAGAGTGCTTTAATTATGGGATTTTCAGGAGCTACTGGAATTTACAAAAATTCATACCTGATTAAAAATGGAAATTTATTTATCTGCTGTTCAAATGAAATTTATTCTCTGAATTTGAAAGACCTTTCTCTTAATTGGAAAAATGAATTTGATATAGCTACGTGTTTCGGAATTTATGAATTCTGTGAAGATTTTATTATTCACGGAGAATTAGAAATCAATAGAATTGACCAAAACGGAAATATAAAATGGTCTTTTGGAGCGAGAGATATTTTTGTAAATCCAAATGGAAAAACTGAAATTGAAATAAATGAAAATCGGATAGAACTAATTGATTGGGAAGGTACTTTTTATGAGTTGAATGAAAATGGAAAATTAGTAAAAGAAATAAAAACTGCGTAGAATACCATATAACAACAATTGCGGCTTTGTGTCCTGCGGACACAACCGCGCAAGCATAAAAGTCGGTAATTTTAACTATCTTAGTTTCTAATCAATCCGCAACTGATTGTTATACAAGACCGTTGCCACCAATACGAAAAAAATCACCCTTGAAATGAAAATTGAGAATATCAGCATACAAAATTTTAAAACATTTGGACTTGAAAAAATCGAATTTTCATTCAATGACTTAACATCCCTAATTGGAGAAAATAGTGTAGGTAAATCTAATGTTCTTGAAGCATTAGACTTATTTTTTAATTTTTCAAAGACAAAAATTTCTACAAAAAGTTATCATCATAATGATTATTCTCAACCAATAGTTATAACAGTAAAGTTTAAAAAATTAAACGAAGATGAACTTACAACATTTAAGACACATTTAGATGACCAAAATGACTTAACAATAACTCAATACATTGAGGCTATTTCAAAAGAAGATGGAGTTGAGTTAAAAGACGCTTCAATTGAGGATATAGATTTTATAGAATCAAAACACGGAACAAAACAAATACCAACTGAAGAATATCTTTGGACAGTTGCTGACAAAAAACCAACAAAAGCTAATCTAAAAAAATGGTGGAAATCAGACTTAAAGATTGGAGATTTTGACTTCAAAACTCTTTTTGAAAGTGAAGAAGAACCAACACAAGAAGAATTTCTGAATAAACTAATTCAATTAAATGAAGAGCGTTATGATGAAATTCCTAAAGAACAAATAACTGGTGATGAAAAAGTTTTGGGATGGAAAAGTAAGTTAAAAGCTAATCTTCCCAAATTCTTTTACATACCAGCAATCAAAAATTTATCAGAAGATTTAAAGGTCACAAAAACAAGTGCTTTAGGCGAATTGATTAATTGGCTTTCAAGTTCAGTCTCGACAGAAATCAAACAAGAATTTAAGACAAAAACTGATGCTCTAGTAAAAGAGCTAATTGAAAAAATTGACACGACAGAAGAAGGAGAATCGAAAATTGAAAAAATAAATAAAGCTCTAAACGACAACATAGGTTTTGATATTGGCTGTTCACTTGAATTAAAATTTGGTTCGCCAGAAATCCAAGACGTAGTTTTTCCTCAACCAAAAGTATTCGCTAATGATGGTTATGATTCAGAACTTACAGAAAAAGGGCACGGAATTCAAAGACTAGCACTATTTTCATTATTAAGAACTTACAATACGTTCGATTTTGGAAAGAAAACTAATGAAAGCAATATAATTATTGGCATAGAAGAACCTGAAATATATTTACATCCACCATTAAAAAGGGCAACTTACAACCTTTTAAAAGAAATTTCAGAGGGAAATGACCAAGTAGTTTATACTACACACGATAGTCTGTTTATATCAGTAGATAATTTTGACCAAATAAGACTTTTTAGAAAGTCTTCCGAAGAAAATCCAAAAACAGTTTCTCACGAATTAAGTGTTCAACAAATCATTAATCATTATTACAACATTTATGGAATTGTAATAGATGAATTAAGTATTAGACACAGATTTCATCATCTTATTGACGAAACAAAGAATGAGGGGTTTTTCGCAAAGAAAATAATATTAATTGAAGGAGAAACTGAGAAATATTCATTACCAAATTATTTTAAAACTAAAGGTTTTGATATTGATACTAATCGAATTTCATTGATAAATGCTGGTTCAGTTGATACAATTTCATATTTATTACTTTTATTTAACGAATTTAGAATTCCTTGCTATGTGATTTTTGATGGCGACAAACCGACCAATCCTGTTGAGGAATTAACGGGCGATTATCGAAAAAATGCAATCAATAAGTCTAGAAGGAATAAAGAAATACTTCAAATGCTTGGACAAGAAACAACAGATGAGTTATTCTTTTTTCCACCAACAAGTATAAACTCAAATTTTTCTATTTGGGAACAAGATTTTGAGCAAGAGTTTCATCAAAACATAGAGAATTACGATGAGATTAAGGCAGAAGCTAAAGACTTGTATAGTAGTGATAGTAAGCCATTAACAGCTAGGTATTTTTCGGAGAAAATTTGTAAGACACCAGAATTGATTGACGGCAAAATAGACGCTTTAATTGAGCAAATAACTAAACTGGAATGGTCTGAGTCAATAATTGACAGAGTTGCTGAATAAAGTACTGGTGGCAACAATGTATAAAAATAATAGCGGTTTAATCGCTAAAACGCAAGTAAGCAAATATGAAAAAGGTCTGTGTTTAACCGAAAAGTTAGGGTTTCAAAATCCGCTACTATTCTTATACTTGACCGTTGTAACCAATTTGAAAAACAAAGTAAATTTAAATTGTAATGGACATATGATAAAAAAGTATTGAATAAATTTCAGACTTAATGTCAACAACAAAACTTTGAGTTTTTTAGTAGAATTTATGAAGTCAACATTAATTATTTTGTTTTTTCTTTTTAATGTATTGATAGATGTAATGAAAAGGTAGTGATAGAAAAGTTCCGATAGTTGAAGCTACTCCTAAATACAATAACAAAATAATAAACTCACCTAAGCCTGTACAAAAACTACATTTACCAGAGATATATTTTTCATGCCATATAATTATAGCAATTATATCAAAGAAAACAATACCATATATCACATGTGTACAACCAAAACTATCACTTTTTTTATTCATGTTAATTTTTTTTCTCTTTTTCGGAATATGATTTATACTCAGGTAATTCTTTGTAATTTTTAGGTCGTATGGCATAAAAACCAGCAAAGGATTTATCAGGATAAGTTTGTCTAGGTAATTGTTCTATAAAAAAAACTTCGTCGCTACCACCTAATTCTTTAGGTATTTGATATATATTCATATCAGCATTAAACCCCATGGCACCATAACGTCTAAATTTTAAGATGTCACCTTGTGGTAAATGTAATTCGAACATGTAATAACCAGAAGAAAAACTAATAGGGTTTAAACCACTACTTTTTTGTTTGTCCATTTCTACATATTCTGCTAATTGTAGGGTTTTGTTTTCTAATAAGTTATCAAAGACTTCAGGAATTTTTACCATACGTACTTCTTCGGGGACTATTTTGAAAGGGTATTGTTTTTTTATATCAATATTTAACTCTTTTGCTTTTTTATAAGTTTGAATTAAATACCACTTTTCTTTGATTTTAAAATAATAATCATAAGAGTCAATATGTACATATGAGGCATCTAAATATAGTTCTTTGAACTTTTGTAACCATTCTCTTTTTTCTACATTTTTGAAATTATAATCTAAAGGATCTTTAATTTCTTTATTTAAAAAAGGGTCTATATATTTATTTAAAGTAGTGTCATTATTAATGAGCCAGTTTCCATATGTTTTATACCCAGACATAGTACCATCTATTAGTGTTTCAGAAGATAAACCTATGCCTAATAGGTTTCCGAAAAAATTTACTTTTATTCTTTTAGACTTTTCTTTTTCTTTACCTATTACAGATAAAAATAGTTGTTTTTGTTCAGCTAATTTCTCTTCAATTACAGAGTGCTCATTAAACAACGTAATTACATCATAATTTTCTGTTCCTTGATGCTTATGTAAATCTTGATATTCTGTATATTCTTTTTCCATTTTTTGTATAGCTTTTTTCTTTTTTAAATAATTACAACTAGAACTAGTTAACAAAAGCAAACAAATAGCACTAATTTTTATTTTTACTTTCATCATATAACTTAGATTCATAACTTTTCTTTTTGTGTACGTATGCTTTGATAACATTATTTATATATTCTGTGTCAGCAATAGAAGAATCAATAAGTTTATCTTTTAGTTCTTCAACTTTCTTTTTTTCTTGTTTTCGTTTTTCTTCATCTGTTAGCTCTTTTCCAAGTTCTACTTTATATTTCATTCTATAGAATTTATCTTTTCCAGCATTTTTTATACGTTCAAATATAGAAGTATTACCGTACTGGTCATTAAAACTACCACTTTTATCTTGTAATAATTTTGTGTGCAAAACATGTCCTACAGGAGCAAAGTGAGCATATAAATCAGCACTTTGTAATGGAGCGTATTGTAGTAGCATATTTTGATAAGTTACATAGGCTAAATTGTATAGAATGATAGCATACTTTTCGTCGCTAGAATATCTCCATTTACGAGTTAGGTGTTTAGGTATCTTAATAGGAGTTTTAAAATGTCCTTCAAATAAATTTATAAGGTTAGTTTTGATCGTTTTATTTTTATAACTAGCAATTAGTTTTTTGTATAACGCTATTTTTTTATGATTGTTTTCTATAAATGTATAGGTTCCAATTAAAAGATCACCAACAGTATCTGCGACAAACTTATGGTTAGTGTACTTTTGGTAGTTTGATTTAGCTAGTTTAAAGGCATTCATAGCTACTCCCCAACGTATGGCTACTCTACTATAGCCCTTCCAATGTACACCATGCATTTGTTGACTTACAGTGGGGGAGTCTAATTTTTCTAAAGCATCGTAATCGTAACGTTCTTCAGCTACATAAGGAGGAACAACAACATAGCCACTTTCAGCTCCATACATAGATAAATCAATGATTTTTTTATTTTGTTGTGTTTGGTAATACGAAGGAATACTATCTTGTTTATGAAAATATTCAGCACTAAATAACGTTTTATCCCTTTTAGGATGACAGGCACTTTTTATTTCTGGTATATCTCCATCTATAGTTACTAAATCACCTCTGTCGTTTGGAAAAGTAAATTGTACAGCCCTACTTTTATAAGCATTCCAATCGTAACAAATAGCTTTTACATGTTCAAATAAACCTCGTTTGTTAAAAACCTTTTTATATTTAGGACTATATAATTCAGAAATAGCACTTAAAAATTTATGTCCGCTATCTTCATTTTCTCCCCTAAGTACAGCATTTTTGTAAACCATGTACTCTTGTGTTTTTTTCTTAATAAGACTATCGTAGTTTTTCCCATATAATCCTTTAGGTTGATGTACTCCCAAGAAAATAGTATTTATGGCTACTTTTTTCCATCCCATTTCGTTAGCATATTTAATAATACCTAGTTTTACACCTGCTGCCATACACGCACCTTGACTATGACCAACAATAGTTACGGGTTTATAATGTGGTGAATAACTTTCTATTTGAGGAGATTCTTCTTTTTTTACCTCAACTTTTTCTTTTTTTATGAGTTTCCAATTATAACGAGCCCATTCATACCCCAAGGCAATACCATGATCAACTCTATGTGCTCCGCTACTTCCTAGCCCATGTGAACCGTTTATGTAGTGCACTCTACCTTCTGCATTAAAGTATTTGGCGTAGGTTTCTGTAGCTTTGTAGTCATTAGCAATATCATTCCAGTAACCATAATATTTACTTTCGGGAGTTTTAAAAATTAACGTATTAGGATTTCTAAACTTTTCTTCAACTATTTTTCTAAATTTACTTCTGTGCAGGTCTTTTTTACGTTGTTCGGCAGTATAATAATCATCATGATCAGTACGCTTATATTCATTAGTGTTTTCACCTCTTGAGGTAAACCAACCTGGTTTATCAGGGTTTAAATCCATTATAGCATTCCAGTGTGATTCGCTGTTTGTTTTAAAGTCGCTTAAATAACCATTTATAAAAATAATTTCACCTTGTAATTTTGGGAGTTCTTTTTCTTTTTTTTCTTGCTCTTGTTGCTCAGCAAGTTCTTTTATTTTTTGTTGATTGGCTTCAGCTTGTTTAAGCATTCTTGTGTTACCAGTAAAAGCAGCCCCAATTCTGTCTTTAAAACTAATATCAGGAAATGGAATTTGATCAATAGGCATCACTACAGTTGATTGTGGTGAGCTACTACTAACAAGAACATTATTCTCTCCAGAAGTAATAGTTCCCCCATGTGCAGTCATATCACCTATACATACTATAGGTTTACCATTAGCAAGTATGCTTGGGTTTCCAGTGACTATAGTATCTATACCTACATTACATGTACACATGCTACCAATAGTTGCCACAGGTTTACCGTTAATTAAAATATTTTGCTCTCCTTGGGTAACAGGTCCTCCAACATGAGGTGTAGACCCACTACACATTGGACATTGGTGATTACTACCTAGAGTTACAACTGGTTTTTTAGACATAGCTTTTTGTTTTTTGCGAACTAAAATAATAAAAAAGTGTTAATTATCAGTTGTTTATGTTTTTTTAGTGAGGTTATTTGTAGAGTCAAAAAAAGAAACCAGGGTTACAGCTAGAAAAGTAATGATATGTCTTTTGTTCTTTAACATTGAGTTAAATGCATAAATTATGTTCTAAAAAACAAGAAAAGTTGTTGTTTTTTGTAAAAAAAATATTTGGATAGTACACATAACACAATCTTTTTGCTAAAAAAAATAAGAAGAATTACATCAGCGACCCGTGCCGTAGTTTCTTTGGAGCATGCCGTGATATCAGCGACTCAATAACGGGAGTATTCAATAAAGTTTGTCAACTTGGTTTTTAGATTTTCTAAATAAGGTATCAGAGATCGTTAATAACAACTAAAACTACTTTTAGTATCTAAATAGTTGAGCTTATGGTATTCCGTAAGAAAATTAAATTATTATTAGTAAGTTCGTAAAAGTATAAACAAACATAAAATACAACTATAAACCTACCAAAACAGGTGTATAACGATGTATTTTACATCTATATACAAGTTGGCAGTAATTAGAGCAAAGTTTGAAAGACACATTATTTATATATCCAAGAGATGAAGTTTATCTACCAAATGGTTATCATTTTTCACATAACGTTGCTGTAAAACTATACGACGATTTAGTATGGATACTTAAAGATGAAAAAACTCAAAAGAAGTTTAATACCAAAATTCATTTTGAAAAAGATGGAGATGTGCCATCCGAGGAAGATGAAGATATAGTCGAATGGTTAATTGAAAAGGGCTACAAGAAAGAGGTTGATGAGATAATTAGCAAAAACCTTGTTCTTGGGATAATTTCAGACGTTTGTCATTTTATCCATCAAGCATTAGACAGCTCAAAAAATATAAAACTTACAGTTGCTTTTACACTTATAAGAAAACCTTTTTTAGAAAACTTATTAATTTTAGAACAGCTTCTAACAGAAGAACAAGTGTTTTTAGAGAAATTCGAATCTGATTCGAAAAAGTTCGACCCAGGAAAGATTAATGACATTAAGAAAAAACAGCTTATTGAAAATTCTCTAAAACAAATTTCTAATAATTATTTACTTTCTTCAGACTTAATAAATGATTTAAGATGGGATAAAAAAAATCCAAATAGTATATATGCCAATGCTAATTTAGGCACTCATTTAGTTACTACTCGGAATCCTTCTTACAAAACAGAAAGACAAAATTTAAACTTAATCTTTTCTGGCGAAGAAGAATGGTCAGAACAACTTGACTATTTCTATTATTTTGTTCCTGTTCTATTATATTATTTTACAGAAGTTGTAGATAGTTATGTTTTAAGAAAGAAAATTATAACCAAACGAAAACTGACTGAAAGAAAGTTTTTAAGACTAATTGGTCAACTTATGTTACATGACCAATTCAATGAAAAATCCATAAAAGGAAAATCGGCTTTAAATAATATTTCCAAAGTATTAAAAGTAAAATGTAAAAATTGTAATCGGATTAATCAATTATTTAAATCTGACCTTTTCAATCTTGTAAGTGAGGATTATATTTTATGTAAATTTTGTTTACTTGACTTATATAGAGAAACGGAGTCTTTGAATGAATTAATGACTAACTTTTTAAAAAAAATGACTACTGCCAACAATGCATAACCGCAATTACGGCAGATTCGACTATGTCCGAATCCACTCGGAATTGCTAACGTAAGTTCTTAACCGAAAATTATTAACTTTAAAACAGTAACTGTTAACAACGATATAAAAAATAGAAATGGAAAGATATATTAAAGACCTAGAACAAAACACTAATAAACTATTAGTAACCGTTAAGGATTATCCTATTGAAAAACTTACTAAAAAAAATGGTTCTGAATGGAGCATATTAGAAATTTTAGAACACATTTACATTACTGACAAGGCTATCTATAGCATAGTGTCTAAACCCTCGGAAAATGAATCTAAGACTACGGAAATTGTTGGGCGAAACAAACTGGAAACAATTTTAGTAGAACAGAGAAACAAAAAACAGCAATCACCTGAATTACTCAAGCCGAAAGGAGACTTTAAAAATCTAACTGACTTTAATTCAGCTTTTTTAACATTAAGAAATACTATGAAAAATGGCTTGTCTACAGGAAAAATAAGATTTGACAATAGAATACACAATCATTTTCTATTAGGCGAAATGACAATAACCGATTGGCTCAACTTTATCTTGTTCCATACCGAACGACACCTAAAACAGATTGAGGAAAGTAAATAAATATTGTTGTCAACATTGTGTATAAACTAGTCTACTCACGAAAATCTGCGAGGATTTTCAGTTTGGTGTGTACTTACAAATTTAAAAAGAGTATAAATTACGCTAGTACTCATAATCTAAGCTGTTAGGTAATTTAACTAAACTATGATAATAAGAAAAGAAATAAAAAATGACAATGAACTTTATCTATATTTTAATGGGAAATTAATTTATAAAAGATGGTTGAATTTAGGTTACGGAAAAGTTTTTGATAAACAGGCTTTTGGAAAATACACTGATTGTAGTATAACGGATTTTGATCTAGAAGAAACACCTGAATTAATTCATGTAAAAGCAAAACTAAAACTAATATCTAAAGAAGAAGGTGGTCGAAAAACAGGGATTAAAAGCGGATATCGACCTAATCATATTTTTGGATACCAATCAAATGGACAATTTAAGTATTCATATGTGGGAGATATTCAATTTGACGAAGATGAATTGATTTTACCAGGAGAAACTAAAGAAGTTTTGATTAGGTTTTTATCAAGACAACCAATAGACGAATACATGAATATAGGGAGAAAATGGTGGATTCATGAGGGGGTAAAAAAATAGGAGAAGCAGAAGTAATTGAAATTCAATTTCCAATAAATGAATAGAAAATTACTTACAACGATATAAAATATTATTAAGTCAAACTTTACTACAACTTATCCAGCTCACTTACTATAAGATCGCATCCTTTTTCTATTTCCTCGTCAGAAATAGTTAGGGGAGGAGTAATACGAATGGCTCTTCCTTCAAAAAGTAACCAGAATAAAATCAACCCTTTGTCTAAACAGTTTAAAATTACTTGTGAAGCTTCTTCAGGAGTATCCACTAATAAAGCAAGCATCAAACCCTTTCCTCTAATTTCTTTAACTTTTGGGTGATTTTTAAATTTATTACGGATTAACGTTTCTTTTCGTAAACTTTCTTCCATTAAGTTAGAGGAAGTAATCTCTTGTACCGTAGCTAAACCAGCACTTGCAATTACTGGATGTCCACCAAACGTAGTAATATGTCCTAATTTCGGGTGTTCTTTTAAGTAATCCATCACTTCAAAAGAAGCAATAAAAGCTCCGATTGGCATTCCGCCACCTAAACCTTTACCAGTGATAATAATATCAGGAGTAACATTGTAATTTTCGAACCCCCAAAATGTTCCTGTACGTCCAATACCTGACTGGATTTCATCTAAAATCAATAATGCACCAACTTCTTCACATCGTTGCTTAACTTTTGTTAGGTAATCGTTTTTAGGTTCAATAAAACCAGCACCACCTTGAATGGTTTCTAAAATGACTCCGGCAGTTTTTGAAGTGATTTTTTCTAAATCTAATTCATTGTTATACTCAATAAATTTACTTCCTGGAATTAACGGACGAAAAGCTCTATTTTGTTGTTCTGCACCACAAACGCTCATTGCTCCTTGGGTATTTCCATGATAAGCATTTTTAGCGGCAATAATTTCGCTTCTACCGGTAAAGCGTTTCGCTAACTTTAAAGCGCCTTCGGTAGCCTCAGTACCAGAGTTTACCAAATAAACAGATGAAAGGTTAGGAGGCAAGGTAGCTGCTAAGGCTTTACACAATTCTAACTGTGGCTTTTGAATAAACTCACCATACACCATTACGTGCGTATATTGCTCTAACTGATTTTTTATGGCTTCGTTAACCTTTGGGTGACTATGACCTAAGCTATTAGCAGAAACTCCAGCTACGAAGTCTAACATAGCTTTTCCGTTGCTATCATAAATGTAGCTTCCATTAGCATGTGAAATTTCAATAGCTAATGGATGAGGAGTGGTTTGACCTTGGTATTTTAAAAAATCGTCTTTCACAGGAATTATTTTAACTTTTTAAGGTTAGGATTTTTTTATTTTTCTTCCTTTTTTGAAGTTTCATTAATGAACTGTTCCCTAGCCTCTTTAACAACATCAGGTTGTTTTTTTCTTTTTTGGGGAATAGTAGAAGTAGAGTCTTTTACAAAAATATCTTCTACTGTTTTTGGTTGTTCATCACCACGCCACAAGAAACCTTTAAATTTTTTCTCTTCAGAAGGAAATTTGGAAGGTGGATACGTTTTTCCTTCAGACTTCTTAAAATATGTAGTCTGAATAATCTCTCCGTCTTCTAAAATGAATTCAATATCACTTGCTATTTCCTTGGTAATTGTTTCTAATTTATGAGTATCATCATTATTATTGTAATACAATGATTCTGCATTTCCTTTTACCATCATAGTTCGTAAGTCATCATCTTCAAACTTACCATAAATGTTTCGTCCTTTAATTTGATTAAAGTTATCTTTATGAATGGAGTCTTGTTGAATCATAAATGCATTTTGTAACACCTTTAATGAATCTAGCTTATTACTTTCTTGATGAGTGAGTAATTGGATGCTGTCGCCCGTTATTTGACTGTTATTAGACCATAAAATAGGTCTGTTAAACATTCTAGTTAAACCTGTTTCTTGACTGGTATGAATAGAGTCACATTTACCTTGTAAGTCAGACTTAAATATTTTTACATTATTAAAAATACGAGCAATACGTTTTTCAGGTTTTCCTGTTAGTAAAATTTTATCTCCAGCTACATACATAGAGTCCTTTTCTAATACTGAAATAGCAACAGCCCTATCAATAATGAACAAGGAGTCTTTGTGCTCATATAGCTCAGCATAATTTCCTTTAGCTACCATATTTTGTACAGTATCTACCACTTTTATATTGTTGGTTGCAGAAGCAAAACCGTTACGCTTGTCATAGTACAAACTATCGGCAGAAACAGTTCGTTCTTTTAAGAACAATTTTGCTCGTTTTACGAAGTATGAAACATCCGTGTTAGTATCGTAAAAACCTCTTTCGGAATACACTTTAGTACTATCCTTTAAGTTGGTAATGGTGCTTGGTCCGTATAAATAAGCCAAGTTTGTATTGGTATAATAATCTAAATGGTCAGATTCTAAATGGTTATCAGGATTTACAACAGTTACTTTAGATTTTGCTGTAAACTTTTTGTCTCTTAAAAGATAAGTTCCTTTTACACTTTTCAGAGTGTTTTTTGTATCGCGGATAGTTCCCCCATTAGGGTAGTATAATACTTGGTTGATTCTGTCAAAATGAAGCGTATCAGTTTTTAGCGTCATTTCTTTATCATTAATTTCTACATTTCCCCAAGATTTTGCCTTTTTTGTATTCCCATTATATGTGGCAAAATCACTGTATTGAATAATACTATCTCCTTGCTCAATAATTACTTCACCAATAGCTTTAAATAAGTTTTTGTCTTTGTAAAGTAGTGCTCTTTTACAATCTAGAGTAGCTCCTTCATGCGACATTTTAACTTTTCCTATCAATATAGTAGCTCCAGGGTACTTACTTTCATCAGCAGTACTTAATTCGGTAGAAAGTATTTTGATTTTTTTTGTTTGAGAAAAACTTACAACAGAGAATAATATAAAAATTAATAGAAATAGTTTTTTCAAAATAATACGATTTAATGCACAAAAATAATGAAAAGTAACTACCAAATTTCTTAAGGAAAGAATAAAATACATTAATCCATTTCATCTATTAATTTAGAATAGAAAAAAGTATGTAAATATGCTCCTACAAAGTAAAAAAGAATTCCCCAAAAAGTTAAAGAAGTGAAAATAAACACATACAAGAAGGTGAAAAAATAAATGAGTAATTTTAAAATAAACTTCATTATACGCCTACTCGGAAAAATTCCTTCACCTATAGAAAATACAACTCCTAAAGGTATAATAGCTACAACAAAGGTAAAAATAACCGATGAAGCTTTGAAAAATAAATGTAAAATAAATGAAAATATAAAAGGAGAAAACATACAAAAAGCAAAATAAGCTATTTCTTTAGCATGCTCAGCACCTGAAGTTTTAGTGTTTTTCATAGAAACTTAATTTAATACATAACATGATAAATATAAAATAAAAATAGTCTGTTCGAGGTTTTTAATTATCTTATTTTTGTAACAAATTAAAAAATTATAAAGATATGAGCGCTCATTTTGATTTATCAAAAGAAGAGATGAAGTCTTACGGATATAAAATTGTAGATATAATTGCAGAACATTGGGCTACTTTAGAACAAAAAAAGCCTGTAGCTAGTGCTTCAAGAAAAGAAATGGATAGCATTTTTTTGCAAGAAGCTCCAAATGAAGGAATGTCTGCTGAAAAGGTGTTAGATTTTGTGATGGACAATGTGATACCAAACAGTACGGTTATTTCTCACCCTAAAGCTTATTCATTTGTACCTGGACCTAGTAACTTTATTAGTACTATGGCAGATAGTTTGGCTACTGGATTCAATATTTTTTCTGGTGGATGGATGGTTTCTCCAGCAGCAGCTGAGTTAGAAATTGTAACGATGAATTGGTTACTAAAAATGTATAATTTTCCTGTTGAAAAAGGAGGAGGAATTTTTACCAGTGGTGGTTCTATGGCAAACTTAACAGCTTTGGTTACTGCGAGACGTTTAAAGTGTGGTGATGATTTTTCTAAAGCTGTGATTTATTTGTCTGATCAAGCACACTCTTCTAATATTAAAGCAATTCGTGTTCTAGGGTTTAAAAAAGAACAAATTAGAATTTTACCGACCGATTTAGAGTTTAGAATTAGTATTAACAAACTAAAGAACGCTATAGCAAAAGACCGATTAGAAGGGTTACAACCATTTTGTTACATCGCTTCAGCAGGAACAACGAATACAGGTACTGTAGACCCTTTAGACGAAATAGCAGATATCTGTGAAGAGGAAGATTTATGGTTTCATATTGATGGAGCGTATGGTGGAGCCGCTATTTTAGCTGAAAAAGGAGCAAAAGCATTAAGAGGAATTGAAAGAGCTGATTCTCTTACTGTAGATCCGCATAAATGGTTTTATCAACCTTATGAAATAGGATGTTTATTAGTAAAAGATGCTTCTTGGTTAAGTGGTACTTTTAGTGAAAAACCTGAGTATTTACGTGATATAGAAGGAAATGAATCAGAAATTAACTTTTACGATTACGGTATTCAGTTAACAAGACGTTTTAGAGCATTGAAATTTTACATGTCCATCAAAACCTATGGATTAGATGCTTTTAAAGAAGCTGTTACTTACAATATCCAGTTAGCAGATGATGTAGAGAAAATGTTACGTAAAAGTAGAAACTGGGAAATTATTTCTCCTGCAACTTTAGCGGTTATCAATTTTAGATATAATCCTATTGGGTTAAACTTAGAAGAAAAAGAGATTGACGAGTTAAATCAAAAAATTTCTCAAAAGATAATGGAATCTAGAGAAGCATTTTTAGTAACTACTATATTAAATAAGCAAGTAGTACTTAGAATGTGTTTAATAAATCCGAAAACAACGATGGATGATATTAAAGAAACTCTTGAGTTGTGTCATCAATTTGGAGAAGAAATTTTAAAAGAAAAATAAATTAAAAGGAGCTTAAAGCTCCTTTTTTTGTTTTTATGACAAAAGTCATATTTCAAAAGCCTTTCTCTTAGTAGTTTTGCTTGTATAAAAGATAAAAAAGTCTTTTATGCAAGATTATTAATAACTACATCAATAGAAGAGAGATGAAACAAGTGAAAACAATTTTAATGATTTTAGCAGCTATGTTTTTAATGGCTAGTTGTAAAAATGAAAAGTCTGAAAGTATAGCTATGAAGAGCGCTTCAGATATAGCAGTTAAAGGAACGATAGAAGCAGAATTAACAGCTCCTCCTCATGTTCCAGCACCTGTTGGTAATAGATCCGCAAAAAAGTTACTGGTAAACATGGAAATTCTTGAAAAAGAAGGAACTATGACTGATGGTGTAGAATATGTTTATTGGACGTTTGGTGGTTCTGTTCCAGGAAGCTTTATAAGAACTAGAGTAGGAGATGAAGTAGAGTTTACACTATCAAATCATCCAGATAATAGATTACCTCATAATATCGATTTACATGCAGTTACAGGACCAGGTGGGGGAGCAACTTCATCATTTGTAGCTCCAGGTCATGAAAAAACATTTTCATTTAAAACATTAAACCCTGGATTATATGTATATCACTGTGCTACTGCGCCTGTAGGAATGCATATTGCTAACGGAATGTATGGACTAATTTTAGTAGAGCCAGAAGGAGGTTTACCAAAGGTTGATAAGGAATATTACATTATGCAAGGAGACTTCTATACAAAAGGAGAAAATGGAGAGCCAGGTTTACAAGCTTTTGATATGAGAAAAGCAGTAGATGAAGATGCAGATTATGTAGTGTTTAATGGAAGTGTAGGAGCTTTAACAGGAGATAATGCAATTACTGCTAATGTTGGCGAAACAGTACGTTTATTTGTAGGTAATGGAGGGCCTAACTTAACATCATCTTTCCATGTTATTGGTGAAATTTTTGACAATGTACATATAGAAGGAGGAGATGTAATTAATAAAAATGTTCAAACAACTTCTATTCCAGCAGGAGGGGCAGCAATCGTTGATTTTAAAGTCGACGTTCCTGGTACTTTTATTTTAGTAGATCACGCTATTTTTAGAGCTTTTAATAAAGGAGCTTTAGGAATGTTAAAGGTAAAAGGAGAAGAGAGTAAAAAGGTTTATTCAGGGGTAAAACAAGAAGGTATTTATAACCCAGAAGGAGGTACTATTCAAGAAATGCCAAATGGTAAAGAAGATAAGGCCGTTGCTTCTAAACAAGAAAAAACATTAGCACAAAAAATAGCTGATGGTAAACAGATTTATACGAAAACATGTTTTGCTTGTCACCAAGCGAATGGTGAAGGAATTCCAAATGCATTTCCTCCTTTAGCAAAATCAGACTACTTAAATGCTGATGTTAAGAGAGCTATCGATATTGTTTTACATGGTAAAACAGGAGAAATAACTGTAAATGGTCAAAAATATAATAGTGTAATGACTAAACAAGCGTTGAATGATCAAGAAGTGGCAGATGTACTAACTTATGTTTACAACTCATGGGGCAATAATAAAACCAATGTTAGTGTAAATACTGTAATGGAAGTAAAAAGCGCTCACTAAAAACGTAGTTAAAATTTAAATTAAAAGAAATGAAAACTATTTTAAGATTGACAATTTGTATATTTTTCTTAGGCATTTTCCATATGAATTGTCAATCTAAAATGGTTCCTATTAAAGGAGGGAGTTATATTCCTTTGTACGGTAGAGATTCAGCAACAGTTACGATTCAAGATTTTTTAATGGATGTATACCCTGTAACTAATGAAGAATTTTTACAGTTTGTAAAAGAAAATCCGAAGTTGAGAAAATCTAAAGTAATTAAGCTGTTTGCTGATAAAAGTTATCTTATTAATTGGAAAAGTGATACAGAAATAGGAGAGAAGCTTAGTTTAAAATCACCGGTAACCAATGTTTCATGGTTTGCAGCTAAATGTTACTGTGAAAGTAAAGGAAAAAGATTACCTACTGTGGATGAATGGGAATATGTGGGAATGGCTAATCAGAAATTACCCGATGCAAGAACTTTAAAAATGTATAATGAATACATTTTAGGATGGTATGAAAAACCAAGAACTTTCGATAATGTTATAGGGTCAACATTTAAGAATTATTGGGGAGTTTATGATATGCATGGGTTGGTTTGGGAATGGACTTCCGATTTTAATTCAGTATTGGTATCGGGAGAGTCTAGAAAAGACGTTGATAACGATAGTAATTTGTTTTGCGGAAGTGCAGCAATAGGATCAACAGATTTAATGAATTATGCAGCTTTTATGCGTTATGCTACTCGTGGAAGCTTAAAAGCTAAATACACAATGCGAAACTTGGGTTTTAGATGTGTAAAAAATAAAGATACAGCACAATGAAAGTAGTAAAATATATAACGATACTTCTTTTCTCAATTACTTTATTGAGTTCATGTAAAAAAGAAAAGAATAATATGAGTTTAGCAACAGTATATGAATGCCCAATGTTATGTGAGGGAGATAAAACGTATACTGAAGAAGGAGTTTGTCCAGTTTGTAAAATGGATTTAACACAAAAAGATCAAAAAGAGGCTAAAGAAATAGCTTTAGCAACTGATATTTCTGAAAGTTCTATATTCAATTTAACATCAGAATGGAAAACTGAAGAAAATAAAAGTATTCATTTAGAAGATTTAAGAGGAAAAACTTTGGTAATGGTCATGATTTATACTACTTGTAAAGCTGCTTGCCCAAGATTGGTGGCTGATATGCGTAATATTGAGGCTAAAATACCAATGAAGTATAATAGTGATTTACAATATGTTTTAATCAGTATTGATCCTAAAAATGATACTCCAGAAAAACTTAAATCTTTTGCTAAAGAAAATTATATGGATGATGAGCATTGGACTTTTCTACAAGGTACAGAAGAATCAGTTAGAGAGTTTGCAAATGTGTTGGCAGTAAAATACAAACAAATTTCTCCGTTAGATTTTTCACATTCAAATATAATAAGTGTATTTAATCCGGAAGGGGAGTTAGTGCATCAACAAGAAGGTTTAGGTGTAGACAATAAAGAAACTGTAGCAAGTATTTTGGAAACAGTAAAAAAATAAGCTGCCATATGTTTCCTATTAAAAACGTCTTTTAGAAATTTCTAAAAGACGTTTTTTTTATGAATTGTTTTTTTCAAATTGAGCCTGTATAAACTCTTTTGATTTTCCTTTTGCTATTGAAGCAGTTTGCCATTTATCGTTTAAAATCATCTTACCTATATAAGCTATTTGACCTATATGATAAGGAAAATGAGCTATTTGTCTGGTAATACTTTCAATTAGTTTAACTTGTTTATTCCTGATAAGAATTGGTTGATTGAAATTTTCTTCATTTAATGAGTCTAAAGCAGAAAAAAGACAATTCCAACCCTTTTCCCATTGAGCAATTAATTCATTTTTAGATAAATCATGAGTTTCAAATTCAGCATCTCTATCTCTCCAATCTTTTTCTCCATCAGAAGTAAAAAAGTCTGTCCAACGAGATAACATGTTTTCAGATACATGTACAATAATAGCAGCAATGCTATTACTTTCCTCATTGTATTTCCAGTGTAAGTCCTTTTCTTCTAGTTGTGCAATCGTTTTATCAGCTACCTCTTTATACGATTTAAATTGGGTAGTGATATTCTCTAAGTATTCTTTTACCATCATAAAAAAGGAGCTCAATTGAGCTCCTTTAAATTTTATCTATTAATTGTTTGTTTTCTATCAGGACCTACAGAAACTATTTTTACAGGTACACCAGTTTCTTTTTCAATAAACGCGATGTAGTCTAATAAGTTTTGAGGTAATTCATCAGCAGAAGTCATTTTTGTTAAATCATCTTCCCAACCTTTGAATTCAGTATAGTTTACACTTACATTTTCTGGCTCAATATTATAAGGTAAGTGAGAAATTTCTTCTCCTTTATAGTTGTAAGAAGTACAAACTTTTAAAGTATCGAAACCAGATAATACATCACCTTTCATCATCATTAATTGTGTAACACCGTTTACATCAACCGCATATTTTAACGCAACTAAATCTAACCATCCACAACGACGAGCACGTCCTGTTGTAGCTCCAAATTCATGACCAACTTTAGCCATAGTAGCTCCGTCTTCGTCAAATAACTCTGTTGGGAAAGGTCCAGAACCTACACGAGTAGTGTATGCTTTAAAAATACCGAAAACTTCACCAATTCTATTAGGAGCAACTCCTAAACCAGTACAAGCACCAGCAGCAGTTGTGTTTGAAGAAGTAACGAACGGGTATGTTCCAAAATCGATATCTAATAATGATCCTTGAGCTCCTTCAGCTAAAATAGTTTTACCTTCTTTGATAGCGTTATTTAAAAACTCTTCAGAATCAATAAACTGTAATGTTTTTAATTTTTCAATTCCTCTAGAAAACTCAGCTTCTAACTCATCTAAATCATAATCGATTTGAACATCAAAGTATGCTAACATACTTAAATGTTTTTCAGTTAAAGCTCTATATTTTTCTTTCCAGTTGTCTAATTCTAAATCACCAACACGCATTCCATTTCTACCAGTCTTGTCCATATAAGTAGGCCCAATTCCTTTTAAAGTAGATCCGATTTTTGCTTTTCCTTTTGAAGTTTCAGAAGCAGCGTCTAATAATCGATGTGTTGGTAAAATTAAATGTGCTTTACGAGAAATTAATAATTTAGAAGTATAATCAATGTTATGTTGATCTAAATTTTCTAATTCTTTTTTAAAGATAACAGGATCGATAACTACTCCGTTACCTACCACGTTTAAGGCTGTTTTATGAAAAATTCCTGAAGGAATTGTGTGTAATACATGCTTGTTTCCATCAAAAATTAGGGTATGACCTGCGTTAGGACCTCCTTGAAAACGAGCAATAATATCGTAGTTTTTTGTTAAAACGTCTACAATTTTACCTTTTCCTTCGTCTCCCCATTGTAAACCAAGTAATAAATCTACTGCCATTTAGTGTGTTGTTAAGTGTGTGTTTTATTTGTTGTTTCTTTTTGTTCCGTAGAAGTATAATGAGTGATTGTGAATATCAATATCAAAAACATCTTCAATTGTTTTTTTGATAATTTGAATTCGAGGATCGCAAAACTCTTTCACTTCACCACTGTCAGTAAGTATAACATGATCGTGGTTTTTATCGAAGTAACTCTTCTCATATCGAGCCATTGACTGCCCATCAAATTGGTGCTTACGTACCAAACCGCAGTCTAACAATAAATCCATCGTATTGTAAAGTGTAGCCCTACTAACACGATAGTTTTTGTTTTTCATTTTAATGTATAAAGATTCGATATCAAAATGCTCATCAGCATCGTAAATCTCTTGTAAAATAGCGTAACGTTCAGGTGTTTTACGGTGTTTATTCTCTTCTAAAAAAGAAGTGAATACTTTTTTTACAATTTCTTGATTTTCGGCTGAATTACTCATTTATTTTTAAATTTTACGAAAGGACAAATTTACGTTTATTTCTTGATAAAATACAAGGATGTTAAAAACGAAATTTACAAAGTATTAACACGCTCAACTTTTTGAACGCCTTCTACTTGTTTCATGTTATTAATTAATTTATCTAGTTGAGTCTTGTTTTTTACACTTAACGATAGCTTTCCATCAAATACCCCATTGTCTCCAGAAATATTAATACTATGGATAAACACATCCATACTATTAGAAATTATTCTAGTAATGTTATTTACGATACCTTTATTATCCATACCAGAAAGGTGTAAAATAGCTGTAAACTCTTGCTTGGTAGAATCAATCCATTTAGCAGGCATAATTCTGTAAGCATAGTTAGACTGTAACGAAATAGCATTAGGGCAATCATTTTTATGTACCTTAATTCCTTCATTAATAGTTACAAATCCAAAAACTTTATCACCAGGAATAGGAGAACAGCATTTAGCCAAAGTATAATCTAACGTTTGCTCTTCTTTACCAAAAACTAAAGCATCATATTTATTAGTAACTTCTTCTTTTTCTGATATTTCTTTTGAAGGAGAACGTCTAAAGGTATTCTTGATGAATCCCATAAGACGATTACTTCTTTGAGCAACAAACTCTTTAAGTTGTGTATTGTCTATAGCACCATTACCAACCCGATAAAATAAATCGAAACTAGTTTTTAAGCCGAAATAACTGGCTAACTCATGAATAACTTTTTCATTTGAGTTAATTTTTAAATGACGTAGTTTTCGTTGTAAAACAGCTTTTCCTTCTTCTGCTATTTTCTTTTCTTCTGCTTTTAAAGCCGATTTAATTTTAGCACGTGCTCTAGCCGTAATAACAAAGTCTAACCAACGCACATTAGGTTTGTTGTTAGAGGCGGTAAGTACTTCTACCTGATCTCCACTTTTTAATTCGTGACTTAACGGCACTAGCTTTCCGTTTACTTTTGCTCCACGACACTTTAATCCAACATCGGTATGTACAGAAAAGGCAAAATCTAATGCTGAAGCTCCTTTAGGAAGTGATTTTAAATCTCCTTTTGGAGTAAATACATAGATTTCTTTGGCATAAAGGTTTAGTTTAAAGTCTTCAACAAAATCTACAGCATCTAAACTCTGGTTTTCTAAACTCTCTTTTAAACGATTTAACCATCCTTCTAAGCCATTTTCTTTAACAGAACCTTGTTTGTATTTAAAATGAGCAGCATAACCTTTTTCAGCTATTTCATCCATTCTTTCTGAGCGGATTTGAACTTCTACCCATTTTGCCTGAGGGCCAATTACTGTTATGTGCAATGCCTCATATCCTGTTGATTTTGGTTGGGAAATCCAATCTCTTAACCTAGCAGGATTTGGCTTAAAAAAGTCAGTAACGATAGAATAAATTTTCCAAGCATCAAACTTTTCATCTTCAGAAGTAGGCTTATATATAATGCGAATAGCAAACTTATCATACACTTCATCAAAAGTTACGTTTTGTTTACGCATTTTTCTACGAATAGAAAAAATAGACTTAAAACGACCTTTTATTTCATAAGCAAAACCTTCTTTATTTAAAGCTTCTTTTAAAACACTAGTAAAGCTATCAATATACTTTTGTTGGTCTTCTTTGCTTTCTTTTATTTTGTTAGCAATATCTCTATAAACATCAGGTTCTGTATATTTTAAACCAAGATCTTCAAGTTCAGTTTTAATATTATAAAGTCCCAAACGGTGTGCAAGAGGAGCATAAATATACAAGGTTTCAGAGGCTATTTTTACCTGCTTATGAGGAGGCATAGAATCCATAGTTTGCATATTGTGCAATCTATCAGCAATTTTAATAAGTATTACTCGAACATCATCATGCAATGTGAGTAACATTTTTCTAAAATTCTCTGCTTGTATAGAGTAATCTTGTTCTTGCTTTAGGTTTGAGATTTTAGTCAATCCACTAACAATACGAGCTATGTTTTCTCCAAACAAACGCTCCATATCATCTAAGGTATAGTGCGTATCTTCAACAACATCGTGTAGTAAGGCAGCAGCAATAGAAGTTGCCCCCAAACCTATTTCGTCTGCAACTATTTTAGCTACAGCTATAGGATGATAAATATAAGGTTCTCCTGATTTTCTACGTTGTTCAGAGTGTGCTTCTACAGAAATATCAAAAGCTTTACGTATCAGTTTTTTATCATCTTCAGATAATGTTTGATATGTACCTTTTAATAAATTTTTATACCTATTTGCTATCTCTTTGTTTTCTTCTTCTATCGTTGCATTATAACTCATATAATAAAACTCTTTTACTCATTAGGTTTATAATAAAAGTAGTACAAAGAATTATATTGGGCAAGTTTTGTAGGGAAATGTTTGTTGTAAACTTGTTACTTTTACAAGCAAGTAAAAAATACTAGAAAATAGAAAGAATTTAGAGTATATAAAAGATGAAAAAGTACGTATTAAATTTCCTGTTGTTATTTGTTGTTTTTCAAGTGTATAGCTTTCAGGAAGTTGTTGGTAAAGAAAATAAAGCTACAACTTTAAAAGAAAAAGAGGTTCAGGAAGAAGAAGTAAAAACTCAAAAAACATATCCTGATAGTTTTATTCCTCCAAAATATATTCAAAAAGAAGTTTATTCGGTTAAAGAAGTTCCAAACCCAAAAAAGAATGGTGCTAATGGGTTTATATCTGACCCCAATAACTATATAAATGAAATTGAAGAGCAACAATTAAATTTAAAGCTTTGGGAAATAGAACAAAATACAACAGCGCAAGTAGCTGTTGTTATTCTTAAAAGTATAGGAAAGGAAGTACCTAAAAATTTTGCTGTTAAATTATTTGAAGAATGGGCAATAGGCGATAAAGAAGTCGATAACGGATTACTTATTTTAACGGTAATAGATCAACGAAGAACAGAATTTGAGGTAGGGTATGGGTTAGAACCTATTTTAACTGATATTGTTTGCCATAGAATAGGAACAGACGAGATTGTACCGTATTTTAAAGAAGGAGAATTTGGTAAAGGATTGCTATCTGCTGTTTCTAGAGTAGAAGAAATAATTAATAAACCTGATGTTATTGATGAAATTTATGCTCAGAACATTAATTATTATAATGAAGAGGAAACTAATTTTTTTAAGAATCCGCTTTTTTTATACCTACTTTTTTATTCAATAGTTGGCTTATTTATAGGAGGTTGGTTTAGTATAAAAGCTAAATCAATAGATAAATCTAAGGAAGATCTTTATGATAAATATCAAGATATGAGCAAGCTTGGGTTAGGTTGTTTACTCTTTTTATTTCCATTACCACTTTATTTTATTAATAGATATGTAAAAGCTAAGCTTAAACGATATAGATTTTCTCCTCGTTTTAGTAAAAAGAACGGAAAGCAACTTTATTTAAAAGATGAATGGAGTGAAAACAGTTTTTTAGAGAAAGCACAAATTCTTGAAGAAAAAATTAAGTCAAAAGAATATGATGTCTGGGTTACAGAAGATGAAAGTGATATTTTGATTTTAGAGTATGAAGGTTCTAGTAGAAAGTATTCTAATTGTAAAAAATGTGGTTATAAAACCTATGGAAGAATTAGTACGAAAATTATATGTAAAGCAACTTACGACTCTAGTGGCGAAAAAAAAGAAGACTATTTATGTAAAAACTGTAACTATCAAGAAAGTAAAACAATAATAATTCCAAGATTAGAAAGAAGTAGTAGTTCTTCTAGTTCTGGAGGATCTTCATGGTCATCCTCATCGTCATCATCTTCAAGTTTTGGAGGTGGTAGTTCAGGCGGGGGCGGAGCAGGAGTAAGCTGGTAGATAAAAAAAATAAACATCTAGGCTTTTTCCTGTACATATATTTGTTGATATAGTATAACTTTGTATCATAATTCAGAATTCAGAGGAGACACAAAAAGAGCTAGTCCCCCCTGAAATATCATTTAATTATGGTATTTGAACCTCCGGTCTTTTAAAAAGTTCGGAGGTTTTTTTATTCTTCAGGCAACCTTTTTTCAAATCCAGTAGTCTTTATATTTGTAAGGCTATAAAAACGTACCTATTGATTTGAAAATTATTTCACTACATAATAAAGAAGCTTCGCTTATAAAACAAGCAAAGAAACAGAGTAGAGAAGCTCAACAATTAATATTTGAGCAACACTCCCCAAAAATGTTAGGAGTTTGTAGACAGTATGTTAAAGATTTACATCATGCAGAAGATTTAATGTTGCAAGGTTTTTTTAAAGTTTTTACCAACATTGAAAAATTTAAAGGAGAAGGAAGTTTTGAAGGTTGGATTCGTAGAATTATGGTAAATACCTGTATAAGTTATTTGCGAAAAAAGAATCCTGTTCAAGTATCATATGAAGACTTTGTTTTTAATGGTGTTGCAACAGAAAGTCTTGAAAACACATCGGTAGAAGATATACAAAAGTTAATAGATGAGTTACCTGAAGGGTATAAGTTAGTTTTTAATTTATATGCTATTGAAGGATATAAACATTCAGAGATTGCAGAAAAATTACAAATTTCTGAAAGTACCTCTAAGTCACAATTATTTAAAGCTCGTAAATGTTTACAAGCAAGCTACGAGAAAATTAATCAAGTAAGAAATGTCAAGCAATAATATAGACAAACATATAGCAGAAAAGCTAAAAAACAGAGAACTAAAACCATCTAATTCAGCATGGGAAAGGTTAGAGACTCGTTTAGATAATCAGGAGGCAACAAAGAAAAGAAACTGGTTTTTATATGTAGGTTATGCAGCTAGTTTAGCTTTGTTAATAAGCTTTGTAGCTTTCTATTTTACAGGTTCAGGTTCAAAAGAAACGATAGAAGAAGTTATAGTTGATATTCCAATTGATACACTAAAAATTAATAATAAAGGCATAGAAAATTTCCTTAGAAATACTGAGGAAGCTGTTGTGGAGGCAGAAGAAAATCAACAAGAAAAGCAATTGCTTAAAAAGAAGAAAAAGATTACTACAACTAAGAATTCTACCTTAAAAGAAAAAGATATAGTCTTTAAAAATATCCAAAATGAAGAACAACCAAAAGAAGAGGAGGTAGTAGCAAAGTTAGATAAGCCAATAGTAACAAAAAAGAAAGAGTTTAATTCAAGAGTTAGGGTGAATAGTGATGACTTACTATTTGCAGTAACACATAGTTCTGAAGAGGTTAAAGAATACTATGCGAAAAATAAAGTAAAGAGAGAAGATGTGTTAAAAACTATTGAAGAAGAGCTGAAAAAGTCAAACTTAAAAATAGACCCAAATATCATTTTAGCTGAAGTTGAAAGAACGATTGATGATGAAGAGTTTAAAGGAGACTTTATGCAAAAATTAAAATCAAAAATATCAGACATTGCTGTAGCGATTGTAGATAGAAACAAATAAAGCGCTTATTAATTATCGATAATTAACCATTCCAAATTATTATCAATTTAATTTAAAATTATTAAAATGAAAAGAATACTATTATTAGTGTTGTTTGTAACAACTATTGCCCAATCTCAAGAAAAAGTATTTGAAAAAGAAGTAAAGAAAATATCAATGAGTATTGATAGTATTACTAAACAGCAAAAAGACTCTTTAAAGATTAAAGTAAAAGAGATTAATGCAAAATTAGAAAAGAATAAAATAACATTTGATGAAGCTGCTATATTAAAAAAAGAAGCAGCAGACTACCATGCAGCTCAAATAGAGAAAAAAGTTAGTTTTCAGGAACAAAAACTACAACAACTTGTACAAGACAAAATTGATGGTAAAATATTTAGCAATGAAGAAGAATCACGAGAGCAAACTTTTGAAATAGCAAAATTTAAGTTCAGACTAAACTTTTCTGACGATGAAGAAGATGAAGTTGAAAGAGAAAAGAAAAGAAGAAGAAAAAGAACTACAACACAATTTGTTTTTGCTATAGGAGCAAATAATACATTAACAAATAATAAACTAAGCTCTTTAAAGGATTCAGATTATAAGTTTTGGAAATCGCATTTTTATGAGTTAGGTTTTACATGGAAAACACGGTTATCAAAAGAACCATCAAAAGCATATTTTAAATACGGTTTTTCTTTTCTGTGGAATAATTTAAGAGCTAAAAACAATCAATATCATACTGTAAATGGAAATGAAACAAATTTAAGTATTCACCCAGAACAACTTTCTGAAAGTAGATTACGACATGTACAAATGACCTTTCCAATGCATTTAGAGTTCGATTTTTCGAAAAACAAAAAATATTCTGATGGAGAAATTGTTGATAGAACGCATCAAAGCTTCCAAGTTGGTGTAGGTGGTTTCTTTGGATTCAAGTTAGGAACTCGTCAGTATTTAGAATATAAAAATGCCCAAGGAGTTACAGTTGAAGAAGTTCAGAAGAATAACTTTAATATGAACAAATATAACTACGGATTAAGTGCTTATGTTGCTTACCAAGGAATTGGGTTATATGCTAAATATGATTTAAATCCATTGTTTAAAAATACAGATACAAGAAATATTTCATTAGGTCTTCGATTTGATATTAATTAGTAAACTACATTAAGGCTAGCTTTTGAGGATTATTTCCTTTTGGCGGTGCCAATAAAAAAGGAGAAGTTTAAACTTCTCCTTTTTTATTTTCTTCCCATTCTTTACGCAAATGCATTGAAAGTTTTCCAGTACCATCATGTTTCCAACCAGGAGGTTTAAAAAAGTACAAAAACCTCTTCCCTAATGTGGTTTTACTAGTAAAAACATCATTGAACATATTATACCATTCAATAAAAGCCACTTTAATTGGGGTATACGTATTTATATTTTTAACTAAACCGTACACTGGTTTTTCTATTTCAGGTTCAAAAGTTCCAAAAAGCTTATCCCAAATAATAAAGATTCCTGCATGATTTCTATCCAGATACTGAGGATTCGTAGCATGATGAACTTTATGATGACTTGGAGTGTTAAAAACAGCTTCAAACCATTTAGGCATTTTATCAATAAGCTCAGTATGAATCCAGTATTGATATAACAAACTAATACTCATTTGAGTTACTATCATTAATGGATGAAAGCCTATAATAGCTAATGGTGCCCAAAATATGAAAGTATAAAAACTTCCTGACCAAGTTTGACGTAAAGCAGTGCTTAAATTGTATTTAGTTGAAGAATGATGTACCACATGACTGGCCCAAAAGAGTCTACTTTCATGTGCAATTCGATGGTTCCAGTAGTATGCAAAGTCTTCAGCAAACAATAAAATAAACCAAGCCCACCAAGTAAACGGAATAGTAAATAGGCGATATTGATAAAGAAATAAAAACACTCCAAATATTAATCCTTTGGTAAATAGTCCTATAAAAACATTCCCTAATCCCATAGTTATGGATGTAACAGCATCTTTAAATTCATAATCCTCTAGTTTAACTTTAACAGTTAGTACTACCTCTATTATAACAGTTAAGATAAAAAAAGGAATAGCATAATGAACTAAATTAGGAATTTCAGGGATTTGCATAAAAAAGAGTGTTTAGTTACAAACTTACACAAAATCATTAAATTATTTAAGTCGTAGAGTTTGTTTATGGATTAAAAAGCAGTATATTTGCAGGCTTAAAAATAAATTTTAAATAATTTAATTATGAATCATTACGAAACTGTTTTCATTTTGAATCCCGTTTTATCTGAAACTCAGATAAAGGAAGCAGTAAAGAAGTTTGAGGACTATTTACTTTCTAAAGGTGCAGAAATGATTTCTAAAGAAGATTGGGGCTTAAAAAAATTAGCTTATCCAATCGAAAAGAAAAAAAGTGGATTTTACCACTTATTTGAGTACAAAGTAGCAGGTGATGCAATTGCTCCGTTTGAATTAGAGTTTAGACGTGACGATAGCGTTATGCGTTATTTAACTGTAAAGTTAGATAAGCATGCTGCAGCTTGGGCTGAAAAGAGAAGAAACCGTGTTAAATCTGCAAAAAAGTAAGAAATGGCATCTATAGAACAACAAGCAAAAGGAAACAAGCAAGGAGAAGTACGTTACTTAACTCCGCTTGATATCGAAACTAAAAAGGAAGCTAAATACTGTCGTTTCAAGAAAAACGGTATTAAATACATCGATTACAAAGATGCAGACTTCTTAATGTATTTAGTAAACGAACAAGGTAAAATTTTACCAAGACGTTTAACAGGAACATCATTAAAATATCAACGTAAAGTGGCTCAAGCTATCAAAAGAGCTCGTCACTTAGCTTTAATGCCTTACGTTGGAGATATGTTAAAATAATAAAGAAGTAGAAACATGGAATTGATATTAAAACAAGACGTAGAAAACTTAGGTTTTAAAGACGATGTTGTAACTGTTAAGAATGGTTACGGACGTAATTACCTAATACCTCAAGGATATGCAATTTTAGCTACTTCTTCAGCTAAAAAAGTATTAGCAGAAAACTTAAAGCAACGTGCTTATAAAGAAGCTAAATTAATAGAAGATGCTAACAAAATAGCTGAAACTGTTAAAGGTTATGAAATCAAAATAGCTTCAAAAGTAGGTTCAGGAGATAAATTATTTGGATCAGTAAACAACATTGATGTTGCTGCAGCTTTAGCTAAAGCAGGTACTGAAGTAGATAAGAAATTTATCAAAGTTACTGGAGGTAACGTAAAAAGATTAGGAAAATACAATGCTGCTGTACGTTTACACAGAGCTGTTGTAGTAGACATCGTATTTGAAGTAGTTGCTGAATAGTAACTAAATTGTTAAATACATGTTAATAAAGTATAAATCCGCTCGGTCGAGCGGATTTTTTTTATGCTTAAATTTGGGATGTAACATAAACAAAATCAGAACTATTATGAAGAAATTAATAATTTTTTCTTTTGTTTTTTTGAGTTTATCCATTTATTCCCAGGTAACCACATCAAAAATAAAAGGAACTGTAACAGACAATCAGGGTGAACCTTTGTTTGGTGCTAACATTGTTGTTTTACATGAGCCGACAGGTACTATATCAGGAGCTGTAGCCCAAGACAATGGAAGATACACCATACCTAACTTAAGGGTAGGAGGTCCTTATAAAGTAACATTTAGTTATATAGGGTTTAAATCACAAGAAGTAACAAACGTTTTTTTAACTTTAGGTAAAACAACAAATATTGATGGTACTTTATCTGAGGATGGAGAACAATTAGAAGAAATTGTTATATCAACAACAAGAAGTAAAGTTTTTAATAATGATAGAACAGGAGCACAAACAAGTGTTAGTGCAGTTCAATTAAAAACCTTGCCAACTATTTCACGTTCGGCTGCAGATTTTACCCGTTTAGAACCAACTGCGAGTGGAAATTCATTTGGAGGAAGAAACGATCAGTTCAATAACTTTTCATTAGACGGATCTATTTTTAATAACCCTTTTGGTTTAGATTCACCAACACCAGGAGGTCAAACAGGTTCACAGCCAATTTCGTTAGATGCAATTGAACAAATTTCAGTTTCAACAGCGCCGTATGATGTAACTTTATCAGGATTTACAGGAGCTTCTGTAAATGCTGTAACCAAAAGTGGTACTAACGAATTTACAGGTACAGTTTATGGATTTTACAGAAATCAGGATATGACTGGCGGTAAAATCAAAGGTCAAAAAGTTGTAAAACCTAAGTTGAGTCAAAATCAATATGGTATAAGTTTAGGAGGTCCTTTAATTAAAGATAAATTATTTTTCTTCGCAAATTTTGAAAAAGATGATAGAGAAGACTTAGGTACTGCTGGTTGGATACCGAATAAAGGTAGCGGAGCTGTTAATGAATCTAGAGTTTTAGAATCGGATATGATAGCTGTTCGTGATGCCTTAGCTGCTTTAGGATATGATACGGGAGCTTATGAAGGTTTTACTTATGGTTCTGAATCTACTAAAGGGATTTTTAAATTAGATTGGAATATTAACGATAAAAACAGATTAGCGTTAATTTATAATTTCCTTAGAGCTTCAAAAGAAACTCCTGCGCATCCAACAGCTTTAGGTATTAGAGGTCCAAGTTTTTCTACATTACAATTTGAAAATTCAGGGTATGAAATTAATAATAACTTAAATTCATTTCAGTTAGAATTAAACTCTAATTTATCAGAAACAACAACTAACAAATTACAAATAGGTTATACACATTTTGATGATTTTAGAAATCCTTTATCTGCACCAGCACCAGTAATTACCATACAAGATGGTAATGGTAGTAATTATATTATAGCTGGTCATGAACCATTTTCGATTCATAATACGCTTGATCAAAGAGTATTTCAATTGACTAATAATATGAATTTTTTCAAAGGAGATCATACCTATACTATTGGTTTTTCATTTGAACAATTTGAATTTGAGAATTCATTCAATTTGGCAGCTTATGATAATTTTGGAACTTTTCCATATAGAGGAACATTTACTATACCTAATTTTGGAGGACCATATCCAAGTGTAGCTAATTTTTTAAGTGATGCTGCTGATCCTAATGGTATTTTAGCTACTAATTTAGCATATGCAAAAGATAGATACAGAGCTTTTAACGCAGCAGGTGTTGGAGTTGATGGAGGATGGAAATTATCTGAACTAAATGTAGGTCAATTAGCATTTTATGTACAAGATGAATGGGAAATGAATGATAAGTTTAAGTTAACTTACGGAGTTCGTTTTGATAAACCATTGTATTTCAATACTTCTAGTTTAATTCAGAAATTTATTAATACTGATAATGGAGCAACCAGAGATAATTCAGTATTGTACTACAACCCTAATACAGGTGAAGAACAGAAATTACTTTCAACCAAAATGCCTACTAATCAATGGTTAATTTCACCAAGAGTAGGTTTTAACTGGGATGTAAAAGGAAATAATACAATGCAACTTCGTGGTGGTTCAGGTGTGTTTACAGGACGCTTACCTTTCGTGTGGATTGGAAACCAAGTAAGTGGAGCTGACGATGGTTTCTTCCAATTAGTTGACCCTGACTTTAAATTCCCACAAGTTTGGAGAACAAATTTAGGACTAGATTGGAAATTTGAAAATGGAATTATAGCGACCACAGATATTTCTTATACAAAAGATATTAATGGGGCACATGTACAAAACTGGGGGCTTAGAGAACCTAGTGCTACTTTAAATACACCATTTGATACTAGAGAAATATATGAAGGAAGCGATAAAGGTAACAATGCTTATGTATTCACAAACTCCGATAAAGGTCGAGTTTGGAATGCTTCTTTAAAACTTCAAAAAACTTTTGAAAATGGATTGTATACAAGTGTAGCTTATAACTACTTAAATGCAAAAGATGTAAACTCTATTGAAGCAGAAATTACAGGTGATGCTTTTGCTTTTAATCCTGTAGTAGGAAATGCAAATAATGATGTATTATCATATTCTAAATATGGAGATACACATAGAATTATAGGTATTCTTTCTAAAAAGTTTACATATGGAGGAGATAAGTTTGCTACGACTATTTCAACGTTCTTTGAGTATGCTCAAGGAGGAAGGTTTAATTATACTTATGGAGGAGACATTAATAATGATGGTTCTGCTGTAAATGATTTATTGTATGTTCCGACAAGTTCAGAACTCAATCAAATGCAATTTAGTGATCCTGCTCAAGCATCTGCATTTGAAAGCTATATACAGCAAGATGAATACTTAAGTGAAAGAAGAGGGCAGTATGTTGAACGTTATGGGGCCTTAGCACCATGGAGAGGTAAATGGGATTTAAAAATATTACAAGATTTTAATTTTAATGTATCTGCTGAAAAACAAAATACTATACAATTAAGTCTTGATATTTTAAATGTAGGTAATTTAATTAACTCAGATTGGGGAGTAGTACAACAGCCTAATAATGTACAACCTTTAGGTGTAAGATTCCCTGATGTAGATCCTATGAATACAGATCCTGCTAATTATGTGCCTGATTATTCTGAAGCACCTACTTATACATTTAGTACCAACCAAGAACAAACATTTGGTTTCGATTCTAGTTTACTTTCTCGTTGGCAAATGCAAATAGGTTTACGCTATATATTTTAAAAAAAAGACAGCTTGAAAACTTATAAAACCACTCATTTTTTGGGTGGTTTTTTTGTTTATTAGTTAAAAATTTTATAATAAAGGGTGCTTTTCCTGTTAAATTTTTGAAATAAATAAGTGATATTTGTAGATGTAAATAAAGATAGGGGACTTTAATTACAACGTTTTAAAATATAGTCTTTGAGGGGTTGATTATATTTTAAAAAAACTCTGACCTTAGTAAAGGTCAGAGTTTTTAAGTGTAGGACTATAAAGTAACACTTTCTTGATTCCTAAGAAGATCTTCCATAGTTTCCCTTTTTCTAATCAAGTAATCTTTTCCTTTGTAAATCATAACTTCAGCGGGTCTGAACCTTGAATTATAATTTGAAGCCATAGAAAAACAATACGCCCCTGCGTTATGGAAACACAATATATCATCTTCAGATATTTCACTTATTCTTCTATTAGAACCAAAGGTGTCATTTTCACAGATATATCCAACAATACTATAAAAACGTTCTCTTCCTTTTGGGTTAGATAGATTTTCTATGTAATGATAAGAGTTGTAAAACATAGGACGTATTAAGTGGTTTAAACCACTATCAATACCAGCAAAAACAGTAGAAGTTGTTTGTTTAATAACATTTACTTTTGCTAAAAAATACCCAGCTTCACTCACTAAAAATTTTCCAGGTTCAAACATTAGCGTAACTTCCTTACCGTAGTTTTTACAAAACTCATTAAATCGTGTAGATAACTTTTTACCTAACTCATTTATATCTGTTGAAATATCATCTTTTTTGTAGGGAACTTTAAATCCACTACCAAAATCAATGAAGTCAATATCTTTGAATTGTCTTGCTGTGTCAAATAAAATTTCTGTAGCTCTTAAAAAAGTATCAATATCTAAAATATCAGAACCAGTATGCATATGTATTCCGTTAATATGCATTCCTGTATTTTCAACAACTCTTTTTATATGAGGTACTTGATGAATTGAAATTCCAAACTTAGAATCGATATGACCTACAGATATTTTGCTATTTCCACCAGCCATTACATGCGGATTAATACGAATACAAACAGGAATTTTAGGGTGTTTTTGTCCGAATAACTCTAAAATGGATAAGTTATCAATATTAATTTGAACCCCTAATTTAGCTACTTCTTCTATTTCTTGTAGAGAAACTCCATTAGGTGTATATATAATTTCATGAGGCTCAAAACCTGCTAATAAGCCAAGTTTAACTTCTTGAATAGAAACTGTATCTAAACCGCTGTTAAGCTTGTTGAAAACCTTTAGAATATTAATGTTTGATAACGCTTTAACAGCATAATTAATCTTTACGTTTTTTACTTTAGAAAAAGCAGATGTTATCTTTTTATACTGAGAAATAATTTTTTCAGTGTCGTAAACATACAAAGGTGACTGATACTTATCAGCTAGCTTTAAAAGGTCTTGTCTATTCATTTACTTTAATATTTATCGGCAAAAGTATAGAGGTGACTGATTACAAAAAATAAAATGAAAGAAATTTACAAAATTGTGTTTTTTTGTAAAATTAGGGGTTTTACGTCTAGGCAAAAGGGAATTTTCCTATAATATAATCCTTTAAAAAGAATCATATTTGCGATGAAATAAAATTAAGGGGATTTATTTCAAACAGAATGATATTTTTTTAAGGGGTAAAAATATCATAAAAAAACTCTAGCGGAAGCTAGAGTTTTTGATTTTATATATGTTGTATGTAAAATTAATTAAACTTTACAGCTACTTTTTGTGCAATTCCAACAATTACTTCACTAGCTTTAACAATGCTTTCAGCAGGAACATATTCGTAACGTCCATGAAAGTTGTGACCACCAGCAAAAATGTTAGGGCATGGTAACCCTTTGTATGATAATTGAGAACCGTCAGTACCACCACGTATAGGTTTAATTAACGGAGTAATTCCCATATCTTTCATTACCTCTTCAGCAATATCAACAATGTGCATTACAGGAGTAACTTTTTCTTTCATGTTAAAATATTGATCTTTAATTTCAACAGAAACTAGTTTTTGTCCACGTTTAGCATTCAAAACTTCAGCTAAATCTAACATAGCTTTTTTACGATTGTTGAATTGATCCATATCATGATCTCTAATAATATAACTCAACGTAGTTTGTTCAACTTTACCTTCCATATGGTGTAAGTGGAAGAAACCTTCATAACCAGTTGTTCTTTCAGGAACTTCATCTTCAGGTAAAGCATTGATAAACTCACTAGCAATAAGCATAGAATTAATCATTTTACCTTTTGCATATCCTGGGTGTACAATTTTACCTTGAATAGTAACTGTAGCACCAGCAGCATTAAAGTTTTCGTATTCTAACTCACCAATTTGACTTCCATCCATGGTATAAGCCCATTCAGCTCCAAATTTCTCTACATCAAACATGTGAGCCCCTTTACCAACTTCTTCATCAGGAGTAAAGCAAATACGGATTTTACCATGTTTAATTTCTGGGTTTTGGATTAAATATTCCATTGCAGAAACAATTTCAGTAACACCAGCCTTATCATCAGCACCTAATAAAGTAGTACCGTCAGTAGTAATGATAGTTTGACCTTTATATTGTAATAAATCTTCAAAATAATCAGGAGATAAAACGATGTTCTCTTCTTTGTTTAATAAGATGTCTTTTCCGTCGTAATTATCATGAATTTGAGGCTTTACATTAGCTCCAGTAAAGTCTGGACTAGTATCAATATGAGCAACAAAACCAATAGTTGGTACTTCATAATCTAAATTACTAGGTAACGTTGCCATTAAATAGCAATTTTCATCTAATTCAACATCTTCCATTCCTATTTCCTTAAGTTCTTTTTCAAGAACTTTAGCTAAATTCCATTGTTTTTCAGTACTAGGAAATGCTGGGTTATTAGGATCACTTTCAGTATCAATAGTTACATACTTTACAAATCGGTCGATTATATGTTGTTTGTTCATCGTAGTATTTTTAAAGCATCAAAAATAGCCATTTCAAATGTATTTTGTCAATTGAAACAAGATGAAATTTTTAGGAATCTTTCTTTTTAAAATAAGCAATTAACAAATCAACAACATAACTATACGATTGAATCCCTTTAGATTGATTATTGGCTTTAAGATAAGAGTTATACCCTTTCTTTAAATAAGGTTCTATAGGGTTTTTAAACTGCTTCCAGTGTAAGTAAGTAGCTTTAAAATCTTTATAAATACCTTTGTTTACCGTTTTAGCTATTTCTTTACCTAATTCTTTATCTCTTTTATAAACTTGGCCTATGCAATAGTTATAAGCCATACGGTAGCCAGAATACTTAAAATATAAGTCTTTATTGGCTATTGAAGCTAAAAAACTCACAAAATTAGCATCATTCTCAGCTGCCCAACCAATTTGATGTGCCATTTCATGGCAGGTCGTTGCTGGATAACCAGTTTTAGGAATCATGTTGTTTACTTGAGCTTCTCCTGTTATTGGATTTAAATATCCTGAAGTTCCATTATAAGACTGAAATAAACTAACTAAAGAACTTTTAACAGAGGAAGTTTGATAAGCCAGTTGAGGGTATATTTTTGAGAGTTCTTGGAATCCAGTTGGAGCTAACTTATAAATTTCTCTTTGAGAATATGGAACTATTACAGAAACTGAATCATTTTTTGTTATTTGTAAATGAATTTTGTTTAGTTCTGTTACAATATGTTTAGTGGTTGAAATTAACTCATCAGTTGTATAGGTAGATTGTTTTAGTCCAAGATTCTTAGCCAAAGGCTGTCTAAAATAATTTAATCCCCAAAAAGCATAAAAACAAAAATAAATAATAGATAGAATTGCAATAAATTTTACTAACTTAGGAAGGAAGTTTTGAAACCTTTTTTTAATTAAATAATAGATAGATTTTAATAAAATGTAAAGCAAACCAAAACCAATTATATCCCCAACAGAAAAAGGAACCCAACCTAAAATAGTTCGAAAGAATTGAGAAATGTAAGGATAAATTCCGTTACTATAATAAAACTCAATCCACTGTGGTTTTTGGCTAATAAAAAGCACAAAAATTACTTGAACAGGTAAAAATAAAGCAACAAAAAAATATTTTTTTAGGTTATGCATGCCTCCAAAAATAAGAAAGTTGTAACGTTATCAACAAGTTAATAACAGTTTATTTACAAAAAATGTGCATAAAGAAAATTGAGCATAGTCTCTAAAAATATCATCTTAAAAATTTACTTTTGCTGTTATGGAAAGAACCCAATCTCTCAAAGGAACAAAAATAGATAAAGCTAGAATTATAAGCTTAGAAAAAGGAAAGTTACCACCGCAGGCTTTAGAGTTAGAAGAGGCTGTTTTGGGCGCTATGATGATTGATAAAAAAGGGATTGATGAAGTAATTGATATCTTGCATCCAGATGCTTTTTATGATAAAAGGCACCAAGAAATTTATGCAGCTATTTATGAGCTTTTCCAAAACTCAGAGCCAATTGATTTACTTTCTGTATCAAATCAATTAAAGAAAAATGGAAAGTTAGATTTAGCTGGAGGAGATTTTTACTTAATTGGGTTAACTCAAAAAGTAGCCTCATCTGCTCATATTGAATTTCACTCTAGAATTATCCTAGAAAAGTTTATTCAACGTAAACTAATTACCATTTCTTCAGAAATTATTGAAAATGCATATGATGAAACTGTTGATGTTTTTGATTTGTTAGATGATGCCGAAGGAAAATTATTTGAAGTAACACAAGGAAACCTTAAAAAAGGAGCTGAAAGAGCCGATTCGTTAGTACAACAATCGATTAATAAAATTCAAGAAATTTCAACCAAAGAGGGAATGAGTGGTTTGGCAACAGGATTTACCAAACTAGATGCATTAACCTCAGGTTGGCAACCTACCGATTTAATCATTATTGCAGCACGTCCCGGTATGGGTAAAACCGCTTTCGTAATATCGATGGCAAAAAATATGGCGATTGATTTCGGACACCCAGTAGCATTATTCTCACTAGAGATGTCATCGGTACAGTTAATTACCCGTATGATTTCTTCAGAAACAGGATTAACTTCTGAAAAATTACGTAAAGGAAACTTGGAACCACACGAATGGGAGCAATTAAACGTGAAGGTGAAAAAACTTTCTGATGCACCTATTTTTATTGATGATACACCTGCACTATCAATCTTTGATTTACGTGCAAAAGCACGTCGTTTAGTGTCGCAACACGGAGTTAAAATCTTAATTATTGATTACTTACAGTTAATGACAGCCGGAGGGGCAGGAGGTAACCGTGAACAAGAAATTTCGACGATTTCGCGTAACTTAAAAGCACTAGGTAAAGAATTAAATGTACCTGTAATTGCACTTTCTCAGTTATCACGTGCGGTTGAAACCCGTGGAGGAAGTAAACGTCCGTTACTATCCGATCTTCGTGAATCTGGAGCAATTGAGCAGGATGCCGATATTGTATCGTTTATTTATCGTCCTGAATACTATGGAATGACAGAATGGGATGATGATGATCACTCACCATGTGAAGGACAAGGAGAGTTTATTGTAGCAAAACACCGTAATGGTGGATTAGATAATATCCGTTTAAAGTTTACAGGACACTTGGCAAAATTCTCAGATTTAGAAGAAGGATTTAGTAGTGAATTCCAATCGAGTATGAACTCAGGATTTAACGATGAAGTAGCGTCTAGTAATTTTGCTTCACCAGAAGATGCTTTTGGACCTAGCGATGATGATGTTCCGTTTTAATCTTTAAATAAAACTTAAAATATTATAGAATACATAATTGCTTAAAAGTAATTGTGTATTTTAGTTTTTGATATGAAACAATTTCTCTACATACTAACATTTTTCCTTTTTTCTAACTCTCTATGGGCATCATTTATTTATGTACCTATGAGTAACGAAAATCAAAAAAATCATTTAAAAGCCTATGGTATTGTTTACTATGCTTTAGAAAATGGGTTGAAGGCAAAATGGTTATTGAATTATGATGGAGGTGCTTTCTTAATTGAAAATAATGAAGCAGTAGAAAAAGAATGCAAAATACGAGGTGTATCCTATCAAATCATTTCTGATGCTAAGTCAGCATTAATTTTAGAAGAAATTTCATCACCATCTAAAAACCAAGAAGCAGTAACTTTAGAAAAAGCCCCTAAAATAGCGGTGTATTCACCGAAAGATAAAATGCCGTGGGATGATGCAGTAACTATGGTACTGACATATGCTGAAATTCCGTTTGATGTAATCTATGATGAAGAAGTACTAAATGATAAACTATTGTTGTATGAATGGCTACACTTGCATCATGAGGACTTTACAGGTCAGTATGGGCGTTTTTATGGAGCTTTTAGAACAGCGCCTTGGTACATTCAACAAAAAAAAGATGCAGAAGCTTTAGCAAAAAAACTAGGATACAGTAAAGTATCAGAAGAAAAAGGAGACGTAGCTAAAAAAATCCGTGATTATGTAGTAGGTGGTGGGTTTATGTTTGCGATGTGCTCTGCAACCGATAGTTTTGATATTGCGCTGGCTGCAGATGGTGTAGATATTTGTGAAGGAATGTTTGATGGTGATGCTTCAGAACCTAATTACCAATCGAAAATAAATTTTAATAAAACATTTGCGTTTAAAGATTTTGAATTGATTCGGAATCCTACTACGTATGAGTTCTCTTCAATAGATATGACTCGTAAACGAAGAATAAGAAAAGAAGTAGACTACTTTGTATTAAAAGAATTTTCTGCAAAATGGGATCAAGTTCCAACAATGCTTACCCAAAACCACACGATGTTAGTAAAAGGTTTCATGGGGCAAACAACATCTTTTGATCCTAATACCATAAAATCTACCATCATTGTTTTAGGTGAAAACAAAACTAATAAAGAAGGACGTTATATTCATGGAACTAAAGGTAAGGGAATGTTTACCTTTTATGGTGGCCATGACCCTGAAGATTATCAGCATAGGGTAGGAGACCCTAAAACAGAATTAGATTTACACCCAACTTCACCAGGATATCGTTTAATATTGAATAATGTACTGTTTCCTGCAGCTAAAAAGAAAAAACAAAAAACTTAAATAATTGTAAATTAGTTATTTATGTTTGTTTTTTGTTAACTCCTATACCTTTTTAATAATCCTTAATATATTAATAACCTACGTTTAAGGTTTTTGTAAAGAAACTAGCTTTTTATTTATATAACTTAGTAAGAGTAAAACCAAAATTCATTTTGTAATGTGTTGAATGTTTTATGATTAGCGCGCAATTTCATATTTCATTCTTTAGTTTAATGGTTTGATCATCTGTTGAATAGTTTTGGTTTTTAGGCGTACACCGAAAAGCCTAAAAAGAGTAGGTAACACTAACTTAAAACTAAATTATTATGGCAACAAATCTAGCAAAGCCATCTAATGGTGCCTTGACTAAAGAGGTAGGAGAAGCAAATATGATATCTCCAACTAACGGAATGTACAACACGCTTTGTCAATCATTAAACTTAAGTGATAAAAGTTTTCAAATGATACAAGGGGTATTACCAGTACAAAATTTAGCTCAAGAACTATATAATTACTTTGATGGCATTCCCCCTAAATCTGTAGGCGTGTTGTATGAAGGAAACCCCTTAAATAACTTAAGTGGTAACTACGCTACTATGCTAAGTAAAACAGAAGATACTAATACGTTCTTGTACAAAATAGCTATGAGTAATTATACAAACTCTAACAATTGGATTGGAGGTAATATGGGGACAAACCCTATTTACACACCTAGCTTAGAGGAGTTAAAGACATTAGTTGATGTAAAAGGATCTACTGCAGATATTCATTTTGATTCATCAACATCAAATGATAATATTGAAAATTCTTGGGCACAGAGTAATGGTTCTTCAGGAGTAGGTTTCTGGGGAAAGAAATCTAATAGTGTATCAAAATCGTTGAATGAAAAAGCTTCAGCAAGCAGAATAACTGTTGACATGCATTTTCATAAATATGCTTTCTTACCTGTTAGAGCTGGTGGATGGTTTTTCTCAGGCTATTTTACAGATATGTATAAAAACCCAGATCAATTTCAATCAAAAGAAGACTGGAATAATTTATTTGGACCATCTGGTACCTTACAAAGAGTAAACAACCAAGCTTTACTTGTATCAGGTTATACAATAGAGGTAAAATCATGGGCAACTTATAGTCAATCTGACTACGAAGAAATTCAAAAAAGTACAGAAACTAATGTATGGCCATTCTATACGTCTGGATCTTCATCAAAAGCTACTTCAAGCTATAAATTTAATGATGATAAATCAATTTCTGTAAGAATTACATCTGAAAAAGGAAATTTACAAATTCTTGGTATGGGAGTAATTCCAACAGATAGAGCAGTAACAGGTGGTAGTGACAATCACATTTTAAAAGCACCTTCAAGATTAATTTAATCTTTTTTGGTAAAAAGAGCACATGGAAACATGTGCTCTACTTTATCTTTTTTAAATTAAATAATTAACTTAAAACTAAAGGTATGAAGTCCCCCGAGAGCCTCAATTATTTAGTATTAAATGAACTAGCAGGATTGTTTAACGCGCAACTATGTGATTTTACATTTTATGCAACTTTACCAGATTTACCCAAAACAGAAACTGATTTTGTAAAACTTCTTGATTCAGTTCCTATAGGAAACGAGTTTTTTGATAGTACAGTTCCCTTAAACTATTTTAGTGAGGTTTATGGAGAAATTCTGAAGGCGCAGATAAATCAACCTTTATCTATTGAAATAGGTTTGAATAATTATAATAATACTGAAAATTGGATAGTTCCCTATACCGTTCCAAAATATACGCCAACTATTAATACAGTTAAAGAAGCCATAGAAAATTCAAGTAAATCACATTTGATAGTTAAATCAAATCAGTATCCAATAAGAATCCCTGTTTATCCGGAATTTCCAGTTTTAGTAGTATCTAATCCTTTGATGGAGTTTAATAAACAAGTGGAAAAAGCGATTATTACAACCACTATAACCTTTAATCAGGCTTCAAGTCAAAGGATTTTATTTGGTAATTGGTTTTCATCAGCAGCTTTTTTGTATGCATATCAAACTCCGAGTAATTGGGATGATTCGGTAATTTCATGGGAAACTGTTTTTAATGAAGAAACAGGAATTTTAAAGTATATTAATTCATATATAACATCGGTTTCTGACATGACCATAGAAATACATATCTCTGGTAATTATAATAGAGAAACTATTACTATGTTAGAATCAGTACCTGAGCAAGTTATTTTTCCTTTTTATCAAAAAATTAATAACTCTAGTATTAGTTATAGATTGGAAGAAGATAAAAGTATCACTATACGATTAGTGATACCGAAAAATCAAAATTATGTTTTTGGAATGCAATATATAAGCGTTAAACACTTACTTACATAGACGTCAATAGTATGCAGTAACCTTTTTAATTAGTTTCTGTTTTTTCTAACTCTTTAATAAAATAAGAAGGTTTTATACTAGTGAATTTATAGAAAGCTTTTGAAAAAGACTCTGCATTTTTAAATCCGACTTCTTGTGCAATAGCTTTTACAGTATACTTTCTCCATAAAGTATCATTTTTAAGTTTTTCAACCGTATATTCTATCCTAAGTTGATTGACATAATTAGAAAAAGAAGTGTTTTTATATTGATTGATTACTTTCGATAAGTAGCTTGTATTGGTAACCGGTCAGCCAATAGTTGTAAGTTGATTTTAGAGTCTAAAAAATCTTCATGTGTTTCAAACATCTCAAGCCCTTCCATAAGAGTAGTGACAGTATCATCAGAAAGCACGTGTTTACTAGTAGCTTGTGTTATATTTTTCTCTATTTCTTTTGTTTTCGTAGCTTCATTTTGTTTCATCAGAGCGGCAAATCGCTTTTTATAAACTCTTTTTTTATTGATTTGATAACTTATTAAAACAAATGAAAAAACTAACAAAGAAATATAAATAATTTTGTTTCTTCTAGACTCCTGTACTTCATTCTCTAACTTTTCAATAACTTGTTTCTTTTCTGCTAATAGGTTAGGGATGTCGTATTTTTCAGTAAGGATTTTATTTATTTTATTTTTTTCGTTCAGGTTGAAATCTTTTAACTTTAGTAATTTTTCTATATATAATAGTTGTTTTTTTAAGTTATTCTTTTTTCTATAATGCTTTAAAAGAAACATAAAACTATCTTCTAATTTTTTTGAAGATAAATTTTTAATTTTATAGATAGAATCGGCTTTTTTATGATACTTAAGGGAAGAGCTATAATTATTAATAGAGTCATAAGAAATACCCATTAAAGTATATGTTTGGTTAAGTACTACATAATTCTCGTCTTCAATTATAAATGGTATAAATTGATGAAACCCAATTAACGCTTTTTCATATTTTTTATTTTCAAAATTAATTAATGATTTCATAAAATATGAAAAATGTAAAAATAGTGTATCATTTGACTTTTTACTTGAATTAATACTTTTAGCGTTGTAATAATATGCTGAGTCTAAGTTTTTTTTCTTTAAGTGAATTGAAGTGATGTTGTTAAGTAAAGAAAGATACTCGTTTGTTTTATGTAATTTATTTCTGTTTTTTAAGTATTTGAAAGCTTTTAGATAAAAAGAAAGAGCTCTTTCTTTTTCACCTATTGATGATTTAATCATTCCCAAATACATATTCTTGTATGCTTTAATACTATCTTTTGTTTCATTAACTAAAAGAAATTCTTTTAGGGCTTCGCTATTCCTCCTTTTATGGAAGAAGAACTTACCTTTTTGAAAGTAAATAATTGATGGGTATTTTTTAGTCGGTTTATTTTTAGTTATTCTAATTAGTGAGTCACAAAAATTTAAATAGATGTCTTCATTATTTAAAATGTCAGCTAAAAAATATTTACCAGACATCATCCGTAAAGTATCTTTTTCTTTTAAAGCTTTTGAAAAATACTTTTTAGCATATATAGTTGCTTTTAAAGTATCAGGTTTACTTGTATAAAAAAGTTCAGATAGTTCTTCAAAACTTTTTTGTAATAGTGTGTCTTGTTTTATATGATTTTGAGAATAAACTTTTAAACTTAATCCAATAACTAGGAGTAAAACAAATATCTTTTTCATAAAAAATAATCAAATAGAGGCCAAAAGTACCAAAAAATCATGATTTTTTGATTTTAATTAACATGTTGTAAATGAGTTTTTTATCTATTTATAAAAGGCGTTTTTTATAAAATACGTGTATAACTATTTGTAAATCAAACAAACAAACAAGTTCTTTGAACCACGTAAATAAAGGGTTCAGTAATTATTCAATTAGAAAGGGAAAATTTAACGAAAAAGAAAACTTAACTCATATGAACCCTTTTTCTTTTACTTAAATAAAAAAGTAATTGCTCATTTTTCCATAATCAATTACATTTGTGGGCATAAAACAAAACAATAATGCCAACAACACAACAATTACAAGAGTTTACACAACAAGTTCGTAGAGACATCGTACGCATGGTACATGCTGTAAATTCAGGACATCCAGGAGGATCTTTAGGATGTGCAGAATTTTTTACGTGTTTATACCAAGAAATCATGGATTATTCTACTGATTTTTCTATGGATGGTAAAAACGAAGACTTATTCTTTTTATCAAACGGACATATTTCGCCAGTTTATTATAGTGTTTTAGCTCGTAGTGGATTTTTTCCTGTAGCTGAGTTAGATACATTTAGAAAATTAGACTCTCGTTTACAAGGACACCCAACTACACACGAGCACTTACCAGGAATACGTATTGCTTCGGGGTCGTTAGGTCAAGGTATGAGTGTTGCTATTGGTGCTGCTCAGGCAAAAAAGTTAGACGGTGATAACAAAACTGTATATTCATTACATGGTGATGGAGAGTTACAAGAAGGTCAAATTTGGGAGGCTGTTATGTATGCAGCGGCTAAAAAAGTTGACAATTTAATTTCTACGGTAGATGTAAACGAAAAGCAAATAGATGGATCTACTGATGAAGTTTTAGCTATGGGAAGCCTAAAAGCTAAATTTAAAGCTTTTGGTTGGGACGTTGTAGAGATTGCAGAAGGTAATAATGTTGAAGCTGTTTTAGCAGGAATGGCAGAAGCAAAGTCACGCACAGGTAATGGAAAGCCGGTTTGTGTATTATTACGCACAGAAATGGGGAATGGAGTTGATTTTATGATGAATACACATGCATGGCATGGTAAAGCACCTAATGATGAACAGTTAGAGGTTGCTTTAGCTCAAAATCCTGAAACTTTAGGAGATTACTAAGAAAAACTTTATAATCAATATTAAAAACGCCATTACAAACTACGTAATGGCGTTTTATTTTATGAAAATCTTTACAAAAAAAAGTAAGTAATACCGTAAATTTACGTCAGTAATTATATTCAAAAAATAATCAACAGATACACATGAAAATAGGAATTGTATGTTATCCTACCTTTGGAGGGAGTGGAGTAGTAGCAACCGAATTAGGAATGGCATTAGCAGATAAGGGACACGAAGTACATTTTATAACTTACAATCAACCTGTTCGATTAGATTTCTTTTCTCACCGTTTACATTTTCATGAAGTTGTTTTAGAAGAATATCCACTATTCCAATATCAGCCTTACGAGTTAGCTTTATCTAGTAAGATGGTAGAAATAGTACAAAAATATGATCTTGAAGTATTACATGTACATTACGCGATTCCACATGCATATGCTGCCTATATGGCAAAAAAGATGCTTGAAGATAAGGGGATTGATGTAAAGGTTGTAACAACACTACATGGTACAGATATAACCTTGGTAGGAAGCCATCCAACATACAAAACAGCAGTAGAATTTAGTATAAACAAATCGGATGAAGTTACTGCCGTATCCAACAGTTTAAAAGAAGATACACTTCGATTATTTAATATAGAAAAAGATATTAAAGTTGTATATAATTTTATTGATGGTGAAAAGTATGATAAGGCACATGAAGGAGAGTGTAAAAGAGAAGCATTAGCTAAACCAGAAGAGAGAATATTAACACATATAAGTAATTTTAGACCTGTAAAACGTACTGACGATGTAATTCGAATTTTTAATAAAGTTCAAAAAGAAGTTCCTTCAAAATTATTGATGGTTGGTGATGGACCAGAACGCTTAAAAGCGGAAAATTTAGCTAAAGAGTTAGAAATTGAAGACAAGGTTCTTTTTATGGGAAATAGTACAGAAGTTGCAAAAATACTATGTTATACAGATGTGTTTTTATTACCATCTGAAACAGAAAGTTTTGGGTTAGCAGCTTTAGAAGCTATGGCCGCAAGTACACCAGTTATTTCTACAAATACAGGAGGATTACCAGAAGTAAACATTAATGGAATAACAGGCTTTTTAAGTGAGTTAGGTGATATTGAAGGTATGGCCAATAATGCAATTAATATCCTAAAAGATGATACGGTTTTAAATGAGTTTAAAGAAAATGCTAAAGAACATATAAAGTTATTTTCTTTAGATAATATTTTACCAGCTTATGAAAAACTCTATAAAAAATGTTATGTGAGTTAATTATAGAATTATTATACTATATTTAAGAAAGCTAATAAATAGAAAAAGATGATTAAAGAAAAATATCAATGTTCTCTTGAAAAAATAAAAAACTTAGACACTAATGTACCAATTAATTTAGTGTTAAGTGGAGGAGCAGAAAAAGGAGTGGCTCATATTGCTTTATTAGAAAAACTTGAAGAGTTAAACATTAAAATAAATGCTATTTCGGCTTGTAGTTCAGGCTCTCTTGTAGGATCTATGTATGCTTCAGGAATGAGGCCAAAAGAAATATTAAATTTTTTTAAAACGACAGAAATTTTCCAGTTTACATGGATAACAATTGCTAAACCAGGAATTTTTAATTCCTCGAATTATGCAAGATTAATTAAAGATAAAATTAAACCAACATTTGAAGAACTAGAGATACCTTTAACGGTATCAACAACCAATTTAAATAGAGGTACAACTGAGTATTTTCATGAAGGTGAGTTATTAAAACCAGTTTTAGCTTCATGCGCATTACCAGGTTTATTCAATCCTGTGAAAATAAACGATATGCTTTATTCTGATGGAGGAATAATAGACAACTTTCCAACTACACCATTCAAAGATTCTGAATATCCTATTGTAGGAAGTTATGTAGTATATCCTTCTGAAAAAACAAGTGAAGAATTAAATACAACTCTAAAAGTTTTAGCACACACATCTAAGCTTTTGATGTTGTCTTCAGAAGAACATAAGTTTTTTAAAACATATGCTACTATTTGTTTTCCTTTAGGTGAATTTAGTGGATTCAGTACTAAAGAAGTAGATGCTATTTATAAAACAGCCAAGGAGTATATAAATGGAAAACTAAAATAAAGATGTAAAAAAACTCTTTATGAATTATAAAATTGTAAACTTTCTTTGATTAATTCATCAGAAGCTTTACTATTTATTTTAAAATCTTCATAATCATTTAGTAGTACAAAGTTAATTTCTCCTCCTATATTCTTTTTATCGTGTTTCATTAACTCAAGAATAGGTTGAAAATCTTCTTTTGATAACGGTACTTTACCATATATCTTAATAATAGCATCTTTTATTTCAGAGACTTTATCTTCAGAAAATTCTAAAACTTTTGATGATAAATAAGCTTCGCAAACCATTCCAATAGCAATAGCTTCACCATGTGTTAAGGCTTCTTTTTTCGGGTTCTCTAAAAAATAAGACTCTACACCATGTCCAATAGTATGTCCCCAATTTAAAACCTTACGAACTCCTTGTTCTTTAGGATCTTCCAAAACAACTTCATTCTTAATTTCTATCGAGCGATGAATTAAATCAACAATATTTAGTTTGTCGTTATCTTTAATTTCATTGAACAAACGAATATCATGAGTCATTCCATACTTAATGATTTCTGCAGTACCAGAACGAATTTCTCTGGGAGTTAATGTATGCAAATATTCAGGGTCAATAATAATTAACTCAGGATTAGCAAATACACCAATTTGATTTTTTAACACACCTAAATCAACACCTGTTTTACCACCAACAGAAGCATCTACCATACTTAACAAAGTAGTAGGAATGTTTACAAAATCAATTCCACGCTTAAAAGTAGAAGCTACAAAACCACCTAAATCAGTAATAACACCGCCACCTAAAGTTATTAACAAGCTTTTTCTGTCAGCACCTAATTCAGTCATTACATTCCAAACGCCCATACAAGTTTCTATATTCTTATGAACCTCACCAGCATCAATTTGAATAACTTCAATCGGCTTATCTGTAGCAAATAATTGCATAAATCGAGGGTAACAAAAATCTAAAGTGTTGTCATCCACTAAAATAAAAACTGAAGAATAATCTTTTTCAGAAACTAAAGAAGTTAATTCATTATAGCCTTTTTCTTCAAAATGAATAGGGTATGTTGCTGCGTTAATTGTGGTCATAATAACAAAAAAATATAAGGCGAAATTAAATAGAAAAAATTAAAATATATCAGTCTACTCAATTATATTTGTCTCTATTAATTAAGATATAATATTACCTCGATAATGAGACTTTTTGACAATACAGAAACTGCTTTTAAATTAAAATCTGACTCAGAGTTAGAACGCGCATATTTTTTGTTTAAAATGATTCAGAGCCAGCCAATGGTTAGAATAGGTACTGCGGTAACAAACTTTGCTTTAAAAGCACATTTACCAGTTGAAGGGTTAATCCGTTCAACAGTTTTTGATCATTTTTGTGGAGGAGTAAGTGAAGATGATTGCTTACCGAATATCGAAAAAATGTACGAACAAGGTAATGTACATAGTATTTTAGACTACTCAGTTGAAGGAAAAGAAGACGAAGCTCAGTTTGATGACGCTTTAAAAATGACTTTAAAAACGATTGATTTTGCTGAAGAAAAACAATCTATACCTTACGCAGTTTTTAAACCAACAGGTTTTGGGCGTTTCGCTTTATATCAAAAGTTAACTGAAGGAAAAGAATTAACTTCAGAGGAAAAAGTAGAGTGGGATAGAGTTGTAGAACGTTTTCATACTGTATGTAAAGCAGCAAAAGCTAAAGATGTTCCGTTATTGATAGATGCTGAAGAAAGTTGGATGCAAGATGCTGCTGATGATTTAATTGAAGAGTTAATGGAAATTTACAATAAAGAAAAGGCTATTGTTTTTAATACGCTACAAATGTATCGTCACGATCGTATGGAGTATTTACGAAACTTACACCAAAGAGCACATCAAAAAGGATATCATATTGGAATGAAAGTTGTTCGTGGAGCTTATATGGAAAAAGAGCGTGAAAGAGCCAAAGAAAAAGGTTATGAATCTCCTATTTGTGTAGATAAACAAGCAACTGATGACAATTATAACGAAGCAGTTCGTTATATGATGGATCACAAAAATATGGCAATTTTTGCTGGAACTCATAATGAAGATAGTTCATATTTATTGATGGACTTAGCAAAAGAACATAATATTGCGGCTAATGATAAACGTATGTGGTTTGGTCAATTATATGGAATGAGCGACCATATTAGTTTTAATTTAGCTAAAGAAGGATATAATGTGGCGAAGTATGTTCCTTTTGGGCCTGTTCGTGACGTTATGCCGTATTTAATACGTAGGGCAGAGGAAAATACTTCCGTAGCTGGACAAACTTCGAGAGAATTGAATTTACTTAAAACAGAAAAAGCACGTAGAAAGCTTTAATGAATACAGTTGATGAAATAAAAGTAGCTATCAATAAAAACAAAAAAAGATTAGCTAAAGAGCTCCAAGAAAGTAAGGAGCTTATCTTTCTTGTTAGAAAGTCACTAACAACTTCATTAACAGACGAAGAAAAGGCAAAAGTAAAAGAACAAACACTTGATATTTGCAAAGCAATTCCTGCATTTACAGTGTTTATGCTACCAGGAGGAGCATTACTTTTGCCTTTACTTATAAAATTAATTCCAGACATTCTACCAAGCGCTTTTAAGGCAGATGATGAAGAGTTGGAAGACCCTAAGTTAGAATAACTTCCCTATAAATTATGCTTTTTATCTAAGTATGATAAAAAATAAAATCATTTAAAACTCTTTAAAAACAAGAGAAAAGCATATAAAAAGACGCTTTTATAAGGTTTTAAATGAAACATTACGAATTCATAAATAAAATTTCGTAATTCATAAACAATAAAACACTACTTTTGCAGCTTCAAAATAAGCACGAATGCAATCAATAAGAAACATTGCTATTATAGCACACGTTGACCACGGAAAGACAACCTTGGTAGACAAAATTATAGATCAAGCTAAAATTTTAGACGAACGTAAAGAGCGTACTGATTTATTATTAGATAACAACGACTTAGAGCGTGAACGCGGTATTACTATTTTATCTAAAAATGTATCAGTAAACTATAAAGGAGTTAAAATTAATGTAATTGATACTCCTGGTCACGCCGACTTTGGTGGAGAAGTAGAGCGTGTATTAAAGATGGCAGATGGAGTTTTATTATTGGTTGATGCTTTTGAAGGGCCAATGCCTCAAACACGTTTTGTATTAGGAAAAGCTATCGAATTAGGATTAACTCCTATCGTAGTAGTAAATAAAGTAGACAAAGAAAACTGTACACCAGATTTAGTACACGAAAAAGTATTTGATTTAATGTTTGCTTTAGAAGCAAATGAAGATCAATTAGACTTTACAACCATTTACGGTTCAGCTAAAAATGGTTGGATGAGTACAGATTGGCAAGATCCAAAGGAAGATATCATTGATTTATTAGATGCTGTTATCGAAACAATTCCTGAAGCACCTTATCGTGAAGGATCACCACAAATGCAAATTACATCGTTAGATTATTCTTCTTTTAAAGGAAGAATTGCTATTGGACGTGTATATCGTGGAGATTTAGAAAAGAACCAAGAATATATGCTTTGTAAAGCGGATGGATCTACGAAAAAAGTACGTATCAAAGAATTACACGTTTTTGAAGGAATGGGTAAAGCAGAAACTGATAAAGTACGTAGTGGAGATATTTGTGCTATTACTGGTATTGATGATTTTGAAATAGGTGATACTATTGCAGATTTAGAAAATCCAGAAGCATTACCAAGAATTGAAGTAGATCAACCTACTATGAGTATGTTATTTACAATTAACAACTCTCCATTCTTTGGTAAAGAAGGTAAGTTTGTAACTTCTCGTCACTTACGTGATCGTTTGTTTAAGGAAATGGAAAAGAACTTAGCGTTACGTGTTGATGAAACGGATACTGAAGATAAATTCAACGTTTTCGGACGTGGAGTATTACATTTATCAGTATTGATAGAAACAATGCGTCGTGAAGGGTATGAGTTACAAGTTGGACGTCCGCAAGTAATTTTAAAAGATATTGACGGAGTTAAGAGTGAACCATACGAAACATTATCTATTGATGTTCCTGAAGATGTAGCATCTAAAGCAATTAACTTAGTTTCTTTACGTAAAGGAGATTTATTAGTAATGGAACCAAAAGGTGACTTACAACACTTAGAGTTTACAATTCCATCTAGAGGATTAATTGGTTTACGTAATAAAATATTAACAGCAACAGCTGGTCAAGCAATTATAAACCATAGATTTAGTGAATACGGACCATATAAAGGAGAATTTGCTGAAGAATTAAAAGGAGCTATTATTTCTTCTGAAACAGGAAAGGCTACTGCTTATGCAATTGACCGTTTACAAGATAGAGGACGCTTCTTTATCGATCCTAACCAAGAAATATACAAAGGTCAGGTTGTTGGTGAAAATGCCAAAGCAGATGATATGGCTGTAAACCTAATTAAAGGAAAAAAATTAACTAATGTACGTTCTTCAGGTAACGATGATAGTGTTAAAATTGCTCCAAAAATCGATTTTTCTCTAGAAGAATGTATGGAGTATATTAGAGCTGATGAGTACTTAGAAGTTACTCCTGAAAGCTTACGTATGCGTAAAATTGATTTTGTAAAATAATACAACCTACTTTAGGTATAAACATAAAAACCACCTGTAATTCAGGTGGTTTTATTTTTTATTAAAAATAATTTGCATAATTCAATTTTTATTACAGATATTTGTAACAACAAAAACAAAGAAATGAATTTTATTCAATTACATCATCATCATTTTCATACTTGCACTCAGGCGAGCTGAAAATGTATTGAATAAAATCAAGATATATTTTAAACCCGTTTGAGTAAATCAAACGGGTTTTTTATTTCCAAGGCGCCAGGAAACAATCTTCTCAAAAACGATTTACTCAAACCCATTCAAAACTAGAAATGAGTAAATTAAAAATAGCCATACAAAAATCAGGAAGACTTAATCAAGACTCCCTACAAATTTTAAAAGATTGTGGAGTTTCTATTGATAACGGTAAAGATCAATTAAAAGCTTCAGCAAGTAACTTCTCGTTAGAGATATTCTATTTAAGAAATGGAGATATTCCACAGTATTTAAAAGATGGAGTAGTTGACATAGCCATTATCGGAGAAAACTTGTTAATAGAAAAAGGAGAAGGAATTCAATTCATAGAAAAACTAGGCTTTTCAAAATGTAAAGTGTCCTTAGCAATTCCTAAAAATGAGGAATATACAGGAATAAGCTACTTTCAGAATAAAAAAATAGCAACTTCATATCCAAACACAGTTTTAAAATTTCTAGAAAAGAAGAACATAAAATCACAATTACATATCATTAACGGTTCTGTAGAAATAGCTCCAAATATAGGTTTAGCAGACGGAATCTGTGATATTGTATCTAGTGGTTCAACTTTATTTAAAAACAACTTAAAAGAAGTAGAAGTTCTATTAAAATCGGAAGCTGTATTGGCAGTTTCACCTAAGATTCAAGAAAAACAACAAGCAATACTTAACAAATTACAATTTAGGCTTCAATCAGTATTAAAAGCAAGACAATCAAGATATGTGTTGCTAAATGCTCCGAATGAAAAACTAGACAAAATCATTGATATTTTACCAGGAATGCGCAGTCCAACAGTACTTCCTTTAGCAGAAGAAGGTTGGAGCTCTGTACATTCTGTATTAAATAAAAATCAGTTTTGGGAAATTATAGACGAGTTAAAAAACAATGGAGCAGAAGGAATTTTGGTGTGTCCAATAGAAAAAATGGTTGTTTAATAGCAGGGAGATAGACAAGGATTTAATTCCTCGTACTTATACGAACTACAGTCGAGGTATGACAGTTAAAAACAATAAAAATAAACAGATGAAAATTATAAAAAATCCAATAGCACAAACTTGGAGTTCACTTTGCAAAAGGGCTACGATAAATGAAAACAGCTTGCAAGAAACTGTGAAAACCATACTTAATGATGTAAAGCTAAATAAAGATAAAGCCTTAAAAAAGTATACTCAATTATTTGATGGAGTCTCTCTAAACTCTTTAAAAGTATCTGAAAAAGAGCTGGAAGAGGCAGAAAAACTAGTTTCAGACGAGTTAAAATCTGCTATACAATTAGCAAAATCTAATATTGAAAAATTTCACACTTCTCAAAAAGAAGAAACTAAAAAGGTAACAACAACAAAAGGAGTTACTTGTTGGAGGAAGAACGTTGCTATCGAAAAAGTAGGTTTATATATTCCAGGAGGGTCAGCCCCTTTATTTTCTTCAATTCTAATGTTAGGAGTTCCAGCAAAAATAGCAGGTTGTAAAGAAATAGTATTATGCACACCAACCAATAAGGAAGGTAAAGTGAATGCAGCTATTTTATATACTGCATCTTTAGTAGGAGTAACTAAAATTTTTAAAGTAGGTGGTGCACAGGCAATTGGAGCCATGGCATACGGAACAGAAACAATTCCTCAAGTATATAAAATTTTAGGACCAGGAAATCAATTTGTAACTAAGGCAAAAGAGTTGGTACAACAACAAGGAGTAGCTATTGATATGCCAGCGGGTCCTAGTGAAGTACTTGTAATTGCAGATGAAACTAGCAATCCTGTGTTTGTAGCAGCTGATTTGTTGTCGCAAGCAGAACACGGAGCAGACAGTCAATCAGTATTGGTAACTACTAAAGAAGAAGTTGCTAAAAATGTGGAAGTAGAGTTAAAGAAACAGTTAGAAGATTTACCTAGAAAAGAACTTGCAAAAAAAGCAATAGAAAATAGTTTTACAGTGGTTTTTAACTCTAAAGAAGAATGTATAAACTTTAGTAACGAATATGCTCCAGAACACTTAATTATAGCTTCAGAAAAAGCTTCTGAATATATTGATGGAATTATGAATGCAGGTTCAGTATTTTTAGGAAATTACAGTTGTGAAAGCGCTGGGGATTATGCTAGCGGAACTAATCACACATTGCCTACAAACGGTTATGCAAAAAACTACAGTGGTGTTTCGTTAGATAGTTTTGTAAAGAAAATAACCTTTCAAGAAGTAACTAAAGAAGGTATAGATAACTTAGGTGAAGCTATAGAATTGATGGCAGAAGCTGAAGGTTTACAAGCACACAAAAATGCAATAACAGTTAGATTAAAAGAGCTTAGTAATGTTTAATTTAGAAAAAATAGTACGTCCTAATATTCAACAGCTAAAAGCCTATTCTTCTGCTAGAGATGAATTCAAAGGAGTTGCTGAAGTGTATTTAGACGCCAATGAGAATCCATTTGGTATCTTAAATCGTTATCCAGACCCACAACAAATAGCAATTAAAAAACGATTGTCTGAAATTAAAGATGCAAATGAGAATCAAATCTTTATAGGAAATGGAAGTGATGAAGTAATCGATTTAGCATTTAGAATATTTTGTAATCCAGGGAAAGACAAAGCACTAACTTTTACACCCTCTTATGGAATGTATAATGTTTCCGCAGCCATTAATGATATTGAATTGATTGAATTAGCCCTAAATAAAGATTTTCAGATAAATACAGATGTTTTAGAACGTTATTTAGAAGATGAAAATTTAAAATTAATATTCATTTGCTCACCAAATAACCCAACAGGAAATTGTTTTAAAAATGAAACAATTGAGTTTATTCTTAGTAAATTCAAGGGAATTGTAATTATTGATGAAGCCTATATTGATTTTAGCACTAAAGAATCTTTTATAAATCAATTAAAAAACTATCCAAATCTAATTATTAGCCAAACCTTCAGTAAAGCATGGGGATTAGCAAGTGTTAGAGTTGGAGTAGCGTATGCTAATTCGGATATTATAGACCTCTATAATAAGGTAAAACCTCCTTATAATATTAGTGCTTTAAATCAAGAAGCTGTGCTTAATAAGCTAGATAATTTAGCTCAGTTTGAAATTGAAAAAAATATAATTCTTAATGAAAAGGAAAAATTAGAAAAGCAGCTAGAGGACGTTGAGCTGGTTAAAAAAGTATATCCTTCAGATGCTAATTTTATACTAATAGAGGTTACAAATGCGAATGAATTGTATACCAAATTAGTAGAGCAAAAAATTATAACAAGAAACAGGAATAGCTTGGTAAATAATTGCATACGAATTACAATAGGAAGTGAGAAAGAAAACAAAAAATTAATGACAGCATTAAAAGAATTAAGTGTTACATCTGATAAAGTTGAAAATTCACTTTAAATTTTAAAAAGACGATGAAAAAAATATTATTTATAGATAGAGATGGTACCTTAATCAAAGAACCAGCAGATGAACAAACAGATTCATTTGAAAAATTACAATTTTATCCAAAGGTTTTTCAAGGATTGAGTAAAATAGCCAAAGAACTCGACTTTGAATTAGTGTTAGTCACGAACCAAGATGGATTAGGAACGGAAGCATATCCAGAAAACACGTTTTGGCCAGTACACAACTTTGTGATGAATACCTTAAAAGAAGAAGGTATTGAGTTTGCAGAAGAAATCATTGACAGAACATTTGCTAAAGACAATCAACCTACAAGAAAACCAAACACAGGTTTGTTAACAAAATACTTCTCTAAAGAGTATGATTTGAAAAATTCTTTTGTAATAGGTGACCGTTTAACCGATGTAGAACTCGCTAAAAACCTAGGAAGCAAAGCTATCTATATCAATGATGAAACGAATTTAGGAACTGATGAAATTACTGTAAAAAGAGAGGAGTTAAATGATTTTATAGCTTTAGAGAGTAACGATTGGAACACGATTTATGAATTTTTAAAGTTGGAAGAACGTTCTGCCTCTATTGAGAGAAACACCAATGAAACTCAAATAAAAGTAGAAGTAAATTTAGATGGAACAGGGAAAAGTATGATTGATACGGGTATTGCTTTTTTCGATCATATGTTAGATCAAATAGCGCGTCATGGTCAAATGGATCTGAATATACAAGTAAAAGGTGATTTAGAGGTAGATGAGCATCATACTATTGAAGATACAGCGATAGCATTAGGAGAAGTGTTTTATAAAGCATTGGGAAATAAACTAGGGATTGAACGTTACGGATTTTGTTTACCAATGGACGATTGCTTAGCTCAAGTAGCCATTGACTTTGGCGGAAGAAACTGGTTGGTTTGGGAAGCTGATTTTAAACGAGAAATGATAGGTAAAATGCCTACGGAAATGTTTTATCACTTCTTTAAGTCGTTTACAGATGGTGCTAAATGTAACTTAAATATCAAAGCAGAAGGTACTAACGAACATCACAAAATAGAAGCCATTTTCAAAGCTTTTGCAAAAGCGATAAAAGTAGCTGTAAAAAGAGATGTAGAGAAGATGATTTTACCATCAACAAAAGGAGTTCTGTAATCAATTACGAATTAAGAATTATGAGTTATTCAATAGTATGAGGAAATAATTTGTAATTAAAATTCATCATTCATAATTAAAATATGATAGCTATTATAAAATATAACGCAGGTAATATACGATCGGTACAAAATGCGTTAACTCGCTTGGGGTATGAAAGTATTATTACCGATAATCCAGAAGAAATACAATCGGCAGATAAAGTAATATTTCCAGGGGTTGGAGAAGCTAGTTCAGCAATGCAATACTTAAAAGAAAGAAATCTTGATGAATTAATTGTTTCCCTAAAACAGCCTGTACTAGGAATTTGTCTGGGACTACAACTAATGTGTACATATTCAGAAGAAGGAGATACCAAATGTTTGGGCATTTTTGATGCGCGTACAAAACAGTTCCCACCAAAAGAAAAAGTACCACATATGGGGTGGAATAATTTTTCTGAATTAAAATCATCTAAACTGTTTACAAACATAGCTCTAGAAGATGATGTATACTACGTTCATGGGTATTATGCAGAAGTATCTAAAAATACACTGGCTACCTGTGATTATATTCTTCCGTTCAGTACCGTTATGCAGCAAGATAATTTTTATGCAATGCAGTTTCATCCTGAAAAATCAGCCGATGTCGGGGAGCAATTATTGAATAATTTTTTAGAGTTATAAAAAGAGATTAAAAATGAGAATTATACCTGCAATAGATATTATAGAAGGAAAATGTGTCCGCTTAACTAAAGGCGATTATGACACAAAAAAAATATACAATGAAAATCCGTTAGAAGTAGCTAAAGAATTTGAGGCAAACGGAATAGAATATTTACATGTTGTTGATTTAGATGGCGCAAAATCTAACCGAATTATAAATCACAAAGTATTAGAACAAATAGCAACAAAAACCAATTTAAAAATTGATTTTGGAGGAGGTTTAAAGTCAGATGAAGATGCTCGAATAGCATTTGGAAGTGGCGCAAATCAAATAACAGGAGGAAGTATAGCGGTAAAGGATCCAGATGTTTTTATAGGATGGTTAACTAAATATGGTATGGATAAAATAATCTTGGGAGCAGATTGTAAAGACAGAAAAATTGCGACCAATGGTTGGTTGCAAACCTCAGAAGTTGATGTTGTTGAATTTATAAGTGAATATCAAGAAATAGGTATTACAAATACTATTTGTACAGATGTAGCTAAAGATGGAATGTTACAAGGTGCTTCTTTAGATTTATATTTAGAAATTTTAAGTAAAACCTCAGTAAACTTAATAGCGAGTGGAGGAGTAGCCAATATCAATGATTTACATCGATTAAAAGAAATTGGTTGTGAAGGAGCCATTGTAGGTAAAGCTATTTATGAAGGAAACATAAGTTTAAAAGAATTACAAGAATTTATAAGCTAAGAGATGTTAAAGAAAAGAATTATCCCATGTTTGGATATAAAAAACGGACGAACTGTAAAGGGAGTTAATTTTATTGATATTAAGGATGCAGGAGATCCAGTAGAATTAGCAAAACAATATGTAAAACAAGGAGCAGATGAATTAGTATTTTTAGATATTACAGCTACTTTAGAGAATAGAAAAACCTTGGTTGAATTGGTAAAAACAATTGCGCAAGAAATTAATATTCCATTTACTGTTGGTGGAGGAATCAGCACTGTAGAAGATGCTATAGCCTTAATACAAGCCGGAGCAGATAAAGTAAGTATCAATTCTTCCGCAGTAAAAAATCCGCAATTAATAAGTGATTTAAAAAATCGATTTGGAAGTCAGTTTGTTGTGGTTGCCATTGATACTAAAAATGTAAATAGTAATTGGAAAGTGTTCACTAAAGGAGGCACTTTTGAAACCGAATTAGAAACTGTGAGTTGGGCAAAAGAGGTAGAAAAATTAGGTGCTGGTGAAATATTATTAACTTCTATGAATAATGATGGTACCAAAAACGGATTTGACATTGAAGTAACCAATGCAGTGAGTAAAACGGTAAATATTCCTGTAATAGCTTCAGGAGGAGCAGGAAAGGTAGAGCATTTTATAGAAGTTTTTACAAAAACAGAAGCCAGTGCAGGATTGGCTGCTAGTATCTTTCACTTTGGTGAAATACCGGTACCCGTACTAAAAAACGAATTAAAAAAACAAAACATAGCTATACGATGAATATAGATTTTTCAAAAGGAAATGGATTGGTTCCAGTAGTAATACAAAATAATACCACATTACAAGTACTAATGTTAGGGTACATGAATGAAGAAGCTTTCACTAAAACGCAAAAAGAAGGAAAAGTTACTTTTTATAGCCGAAGTAAAAATAGACTTTGGACAAAAGGTGAGGAATCAGGAAACTTTTTATGGGTAAAAGATATTCAGGTAGATTGTGATAATGATACCTTGTTGATTAAAGCTACTCCTGAAGGACCTACTTGTCATAAAGGAACAACTTCTTGCTTTGGTGAGGAAACGTCTAAAGGTTTTTTGTATTCGTTAGAAAGTATTATTTCTGACAGAATAGACAATAATGTAGAAACGTCTTATACTAATAAACTCTACAAAAGAGGAATTAACAAAGTAGCTCAAAAAGTAGGAGAGGAGGCTGTAGAAGTAGTTATTGAAGCGAAAGACAACAATGATGAATTATTTAAAAACGAGGCTGCCGATTTATTATATCACTATTTAATTTTATTAAAAGCCAAAGGTTTTACGATTACTGATATAGAAAATGTTTTAAAAAGTAGAAATTAACAAGCTTAGTTAATTATGTAACAATCCAAATAGAAAGTTTATAAAGCTTTCTATTTGGATTGTAATATTGTATATTGTTGATTATAGAGCTATAAATTCTTCCTATTTTTCCATTGAAACTTTTCTTTATTAGCATCGTTCCAATTAGCTACTTTTAAAAGCATTGTATCAATTTCAGCTTTATCTAGCCATTTTCCATCTACAAATACGCCAGATATGGTACGTGTGTTTTTAATATTTTCTAATGGATTTTTATCCAGTAAAATTAAATCAGCAAACTTTCCTGTTTCCACAGTTCCAGTTTTATCGCTAATTTCAAGCCATTCAGCTGGCAAACGAGTTGCCGAAGTTAATGCTTCTTCAGGTGTTAATCCAGCTTCTACTAGTAATTCCAATTCATCATGAAGAGAAAATCCCCAAACAATTCCAGAAATACCAGCATCTGTTCCTGCGAGCATAGGCACACCTTCTTCTTTAAAAGCTTTAACAATCTGTTTATGAAAATCTTTTTGTTTGTTAAAGAATTCGATTAATTTAGGAGAAGATCCAGAAAAACGATTCGAGTTTAACCATTTACTCTGCATTAATGGGTGTACATACTTTAAACTTGATAGGTTTTGAATATTTTCTGATGATTTAGCCTGATTTAAAATCCAAACCATGTTAGATAAGTTCGGAATTAACCAAGTATTATTTTCTTTAGCTAAATGAGCAAACTCTTGTGCTTTTTCATAACTAAAATCATTCGTTTGTTTAGATAATTCTTCAGCATGTGCAATGAGTCCGAAATGTGGTACAAATAAATCTTCAGCAGGTTTATCTTCAAAGGCTGTAGGAATGTGTCCAACAACTTTCATATTTTGTTTTTCAGCTTCATCAATAACAGCTTTAAAGGTTTCTTCGTTTAACCATGTATAAACCTTTATAAATCTATATCCTAAACCTTTAGCATTTCTAACCGATTGTCTTCCTTCTATAGGAGTTGTAGCTTTTATTTCATTGCCTTTACCATCAATTACAGCAGCTATTGCCATACGAGGCCCAATAACACTTTTTTCCATTATTTTATCTCTTTGCGAAAAGTGTCCAAGCCTTCCACTTAACTCAAATACTGTAGTAACTCCATTAGCAATGTATGGAGTCATTAAGTTCTGTGTGTTAAAGTTTACTGTAGAACCTCTAGTAGCATATCCTTGAGAAAAACTACCATTGCTCAGCGTATGTACGTGCATATCAATTAGTCCAGGAATAAGCCATTTATCTTTTCCATCAATAATTGTTGCTTTAGAAGGTACAGAATCATTTATAGATTCTATTTTGTTATTGTGAATTACCACTATAGCATTTTCAATAACATTATTATTTTCTGTCATTGGTACTATATTGACGTTTTTTATAACGTAGGTATTGTTTTCTTTTTCAATTTTAGTTTTGTTGTTTTTTGTACAGTTAAGAAATAAAAATGATACTGTTAGGAGTAATAATAAATTACTAATTTTTAGATATTTCATGCAGTTTAGTTTTCTTGTAGACGTTTTAGAATAAAAAATGTTACAAGAAACCAATATTTAAAAAAATGACTGAATTTTTAAATACTAAATTCAGCCATTGATTTACTTATATGTTTATTATGTTATTTTTTAATTCTGCAATTTTGTTTTTCATTTGCTCATTATAATTCCATTCATTGCTTTCATTGAGTAGAATTGCTTTTTTATAGTTTTTAATTGCCTTAAGACTATCATTTTTCATTTCATAAGCTTCAGCTAAACTCGCTTTTGATACCCACCAATTAGGATTAACTTCGGCGTTAAACTTAAATACATCAATAGCATTTTCAATGTTATTTTTACTATAAACATAAGAATTACCTATACTGTTAATATTCCATTTTAAGTTATCAAAGTCTGAATTTGGATTTTCTTCTTTTAACTTTTTGAATGATTGAATAGCTTCGTTAAGTTGATGACGAATAACAAAACTCATAACATCTTCCTCTTTTGTTAACTTTTTTACTTTAAGTTCAAGGATTGAAATTCTTGCTATATCATTAATAATAATATCATAAGCTGGTATTTTATAACCGTTAGACAATAAAATAATCGTTGTATTATTATCTGTGAATTTTCTAAATGCAGCTAAATTTCCACCCGAAAATCCATAAGAATTTAATCCGTTTACTTGAATGCTATTCCAACCATGTAAAAAATGGTCTTTTTGATTCGTAAAACTGAAAGGTTCCCACATTTCTGTTTTCATCTTATCACTTAACAAGATATCGTCGTCCAATTTCTTGTTCCATTCAATGAATTTTTTAAGAGTGATGTTTAGCCCGTTTCCTGAATGTCCTCTTACACCACTATTATTTGTGTCTTTTTCAAATTCTTTTGTCTTTTCATTATAAAAATATCTTGTAGCACGATTTGGAATATTTTCTAGCGAGTTAGAAGAAAATAAAACTCCATTTGTAGAATTATCAAACTGATTTTTAAGAATATAATCATCAAAAGACATTTTTGTAACTTTCTCTATAATTTGAGCGAGTAACCAATAGTTTGTTTGATTGTATTGAAACTGATTTCCAATAGCAAAATTCATTCTGCCATTAAATAGTTTTTTCATTAATTCCTCGTCAGTTAATGTACTTTTATATCTTATAATATCAGGTAAACCAGAAGAATGACTTAGTAAATTTTCAATTTTTATCTCTTGCCATTGTTGTGGTAAATCATTTATGTATTTTGAAATTTTATCTTCTAAACTTAGCTGTTTGTCTTGTATAAGCTGAAATATTCCTGTGGAAGTTATAAGCTTTGTCGCTGAAAAAACTCTGAATAATGTATTTTCATTAACCGGTTTGTTATTTTCTAAAGATGATTCGCCAAAATAATTTTTATAAACTATTTCATCATCTTTAATTACTGCTAAAGCTAATCCAGGAATATTATGTAGCTCCATAGCTTTTGTTAAATAAGAGTCAATTTCATTTTTAATGGTAGCAGTATTGTTTTCCTTCTTTTGGTTAGAGCAAGAAAAACTAAATAATAATAGTAAAAGGGAAGAAAGTGTGATTAATTTTTTCATAGTATTTCGTTATTTGTTTTAATAGAAACGATAACTTTTATTTAGCGTTGCAGTTTTAATGGAAATGATAGCACTTTTTATTTGTTACTAAACAAATTTGATTGTCTATTTTTGTAATATGAAAGAAGCCTTACATCAACTGTTTACTGAGTTTCAAAATAGCATACAAAAAAATGATTTTGTAAAATTAACTTTAAGTAAACCAATTCGTAAAAGTGATGAATTATCGAATGTATACGTTCGCCAGATAACGTTGAAAGGAGACGTTTGTTTTCAGTTCTTATATCGATATAAAACAAATGATCAAACAAAAAACTATTCGTTTGAAGAAAGTATTGAAGAACTAACTCATTTACTTTCAGAAAAGTTTAGAGCGGCGACATTATTTACGTTAGAAAACGATTTGCTAGTCTTTATTTCTAAAAAGAAAAAAGTAAGTTATAAAACTACACAGCCTAGTTTTAAAAACAAGTTACCAGAAACTCATGATAAGCCCAAAGAAAAAAGAGCTGAAAACAGCGAATATTTATATCATTTGGGGGTAACGGATAAAGAAGGAAAAGTAATTCCTAAAATGGCAGATAAATACCGTCAGATCAATAAGTATTTAGAAATTATAGAAGCGCAAATACAATCAGTTAAATTACCTAAGCATATCAATATTGTAGATATGGGCTCAGGAAAAGGCTATTTAACTTTTGCATTGTACGATTACTTGGTCAATCAAAAAGGATATACTGCCAGTGTAACAGGTATTGAGTTACGCCAGAGTTTAGTTGATTATTGTAATGATATTGCCAAAAAGTGTGATTTTAAAGGATTACTTTTTGTAGCACAACCAATTCAGGAATACGATAACAATAAAATAGATATTTTAATTGCTTTGCACGCATGTGATACAGCGACCGATGATGCTATTTACAAAGGTTTGGTTTCAAAAGCAGAATTGATTATCTGTGCTCCGTGCTGTCATAAGCAAATCCGTCAGCAAGTGAAAGGAAAAGAGCAGGAGAGCCCTTTATTAAAATATGGAATTTTTAAGGAACGTCAGTTTGAAATGGTTACTGACACCATTCGTGCTTTAATTTTAGAGAAAAACAATTATACTACCAAGGTTTTTGAGTTTATAAGTAATGAGCACACGCGTAAAAATGTAATGCTAATTGGTGCTAAATCATCTAAAAAAGTAGATAAAAAACGTATTGAAGCTAAAATTTCAGATTTAAAAGAAGCTTATCAAATTGAGCAACACTATTTAGAAGGATTACTATAATGTTTTTATAATGAGTACATCTGTTAGTAATGTATTTAAAAATCTTCAGCTAGAAAATGAAGAGTTAAAAGTAGTTGAGAGTATTTTTTCGGAGGTAACGTATAAAAAAGGCGATACCATATTACAAACGAATGAAAAAGTATACTACCAATATTATGTGATAAAAGGTTGTTTACGAACGTTTTTTATGGATGCTAAAGGAAAAGAGCATACGATACAATTTGCTATTAACGATTGGTGGATAAGTGATTATATAGGTTATTTTTCTGAATCAGAATCCGTACTTTCTATTGAGTGTATTACAGATGCTACTGTGTTAAAAGTAGCAAAGAGGGATTTGGATAATATCTATGAAAAAGTACCCAAAATAGAACATTTTTTTAGAAAGAAGTTAGAACGTTCAACGGTAAGATTTCAAAAAAGAATTTTAAATAATTTAGTGTTATCAGCCAAAGAAAGATATCATCTATTTTTACAAAACTACCCAAATATAGAGCAGCAAATTAAAAATTATCATTTAGCATCTTACCTAGGAATAACAACAGAAAGTTTAAGTAGAATACGAAAAGAAACTTTATAAAGGTTTTTATTACCATACATCAATTTTTTTTCAACTTTCATATACTAATTTTGAGGTAACTTAAAAATAGAAATAATATGAAAAAAGTAGTATTTGTACTTACTAGTCATGAAGAACTAGGAAATACAGGAGAAAAAACAGGATTTTGGATTGAAGAATTTGCAGCACCTTATTATTTATTAAAAGATAAAGGAGTAGAAGTAACTTTAGCATCTCCAAAAGGAGGACAACCGCCAATTGATCCAAAAAGTAACGAACCAGATTTTCAAACACCTGCTACACATCGTTTTAATAAAGATGAAGAACTTCAAGCTGTATTGGCAAACACAATGAAATTGAGTGAAGTTAAAGAAGGTGATTATGATGCAATTTTTTACCCTGGAGGACATGGACCTTTATGGGATTTAGCTGAAAATAAAGACTCTGTAGCTTTAATAGAAACTTTTTATACAAACAATAAACCAGTAGGAGCAGTTTGTCATGCACCTATTGTATTAAAAGACGCTAAAGTAAATGGAGATCCTTTAGTTAAAGATAAAAAAGTAACAGGCTTTTCTAATACAGAAGAAGATGCAGTGCAATTAACTTCAATTGTACCGTTTTTAGTAGAAGATGAACTAAAAAATAATGGTGGTATTTATAGCAAAGCAGGAGACTGGCAAGAGTATGTGATTGAAGATGGAAACTTAATTACCGGACAAAATCCAGCATCATCAGAATTAGTCGCAGAAAAATTATTTGCAAAATTATAACTATTAAATAGTGAGTGTTTAAGAAAAAAATCGTTTGAAAATATTTTCAAACGATTTTTTCTTTTTCAAGAACAAGCAAAAAGGTTTTATTGTACTTTTAGCATATTAGAATATAGATAAAATGAAAGAATCTAAACCGCTTGTTATAGCTGCTTTTATAGCTATTTATGTTATTTGGGGATCAACCTATTTGCTAAATAAAATTGTTGTTACTGAGGTTTCTCCACTGTTATTAGCAGCTATTCGTTTTTCTATATCGGGAGCGCTAATCATGCTAATAGCTAAACTTTTAAAAAGAGAAATAAAAGTGACTAAAAAGCAACTTTTAAATTCTGCGATAGCTGGTTTTCTTTTTTTAGTGTATGGAAATGGGATGTTTGTGTGGGCATTAAAATTTGTAGATAGTGGTTTTGGTGCTTTATTAGCGGCAACACAGCCTTTATTTGTATTGTTACTATTACGTTTAATTGATGGAAAAAAAATGCAAAGACAATCTATTATTGGAGTTGTTTTAGGAATTATAGGAATGTATTTGTTAGTAAGTCAAAATGAAATCACGACTTCAAAAGATATGCTAATAGGAATTTTTATGATTTTTTCATGCGTATTAAGTTGGAGTTACGGTAGTGTTTTTGTGGCAAAAGCTACGCTTCCTAAAAACTTCTTTGTAAGTACAGGTTATCAAATGCTATTTGCAGGATTTTTTCTTTTTATAGGTTCCTTTTTATTAAAAGAAACTTGGTCTTCTCCTTTAGATTGGTCTTTTAAAGCGCAAGGAGCTATGTTTTTGTTAATTGTCTTTGGAAGTATTGTTGCATTTACATCTTTTAATTATTTATTAAAAATTGTTCCAACGGAAAAAGTATCGACATCAGCGTATGTAAATCCAGTTGTAGCCTTATTTTTAGGGTGGTATTTTTTAGATGAAACCTTAACAACACAATCGGTAATAGCATCTATTGTATTATTATCAGGAGTTTATTTTATTACTTCAAGAAAACGAATATCAAAATTGAAAGTAACTTCGAAACCACAAAAAGTATAAGCAGTTTAACTTTATATTCTTAAAGAAAGAGTTGTTCTCTAATATTAAAAAAATTAAAGTTTTTAGTGTGGACTTTGAAGTTGTACTTCTTTTATTAAAGCTGAAGTAACGTCATAAATAGGTTGTTGTGTCATTTTACTTTTTAGCCAAGCATAGAAACTCATTACAAAAATATCTTCTTGTTTAGCTCCAACAAAAACAAATGAATTCTCTACTAAGTTAAAAAAATCAGAAGTAGTTACTATGTCTGGGTTTTTATAATACTGTTCAACTAGTTTTAAAAATGTGATTACTCTTTCTTGATTAATCTCTAGTAAAAACTGAATATGTTTTCGTTTAAAACTTAATAATCTAGATTCAAATAAATCTATATTTTGTAATTCTAAATGTAATAGAATTTCAATTAAATTCTTTTTTACAGTCCATTCAATTCCAGCTTTATCAATATACCATTGATCTGAATGATAAAACGTATTATATAATTGCAAAGCTTTCCTAAACTCATTACTCTGAAAATAAAATGTAATTAGGCTTAATTTTATTTCTAAAATAGTTTTTATATCAGAATGCTTTTTTTTCAAAACAGTTTCTAATAATTTAATAGCAATTTCTTGATTATTAGTGTAATTATAATTTAGAGCTAATAATAGGGTATAGTTCAAATAAAAACTATTAAAATACTTTTTTTTATTCTGTAACATATAAGAGTGCATACTATTTAAATACTCTAATGATTCTTTGAATTTTTTATTTCTAAAAAGAGTATTAGCAATTAAATACAAAACCCTAATATGATAGAATACCTGTTTTTCTTTTCCTTTTTTTTCATTCAGTAGGCGATAAGTCTCGGTTAAAAAGATTTCCGTTTTTAAATAATCTTTATGTATAAAAGCCGAAATGTTGACGATGGAAATCAGTTGATAAAGAGATTTAAAAGATAAATCTTGTTGTACATTAATTTTATGTTCTTCAAAAAGTGTATTAATTAATGAATGAAAATCTAAGCTCTTTTTATGTGGACTTACTTTTAATGTGTTTCTAACTTTTGCGTATACAATATTTAATTCTTCTTCTAAAAAAAGGTTTCTTTGATTTTCTTTGAAGTATGTAATAGTTTCATTTAAGTTTATATTGGGATTGGTATGTGCATACTGAATTTTGGTATGATATATTTCATTTAAAATAGAAAATAGTTGATATTCCTTTGCAATTACTTCGGCTTTATCTAAAATTTTATAAGCTGCTTTGTTGTTTTTATGAAGTAAAAAATCTCTAGCAGCTAAAATATACTTTATCAAAAGCATGTCTACAGAGTTTTCTCCTTGGATTTTATTATTGGCTATAAAATCAATTAACGATTCATACAAACGTTGCTTGAGCGTATAAAAAGCTTCTTTTTTTTGAGTACCGTATAATTCTTCACAAATAAGTTTTGTAGAAGTTTCTCCTTTTTGAGCTATTTTAAACAATTGAATGTTTTTGGTATCTACTCTTTTGTTCCTCTTTTCTAAAAATAACATAAAACGTTGCTGTTCTTCTATAGAAAAAGAAGAGATTATACTATGAAGTTGATTCATTTAATCGTTATATATAATTGTATTTTCATTAGTAAATATAGCGATTATTAAGTTTAATTTGTGAATTATATCATTAGGTTTTTATTAATAATGTTTTTATGAATCTTTCAAAATGAAGCATTTTTGAGCATAATTAAAAACTAAAAGTTATGAATAATCAATCAGAATGGTCGTTAGATCAAAACAAGAAAACAAAGAAAGAAAAAAAGAAAATATTAAAAGTATACAATCAAAAACCAACTTCAGCCTATATTGGTGCGTCATGGGTAGCATTACTAATAGGAATTTCTTCTTATTGTATTGGTTTATGGAACGTAGAGATGGAACTTAATGAAAAAGGTTATTATTTTACGGTTTTATTGTTCGCGTTATTCTCAGTAATATCTGTTCAAAAATCTGTTAGAGATAGATTAGAAGGAATAAAAGTAACAGAGATTTACTATAGTATTAGCTGGTTTACAACCGTTGCTTCTATAGTTTTACTCGTAGTTGGACTATGGAATGCAAACTTATTATTAAGTGAAAAAGGATTTTATGCAATGTCTTTTTCTTTAAGTGTTTATGCAGCCATTTCTGTACAAAAAAACACTAGAGATTTAGAGTATATAAATAAAATAGAAGAAAAAGAAGGTAGTGAATAGTCTTAATTTATAATAAATAGAACGCTTAGAAAATCATTTCTAAGCGTTTTTTATTATTAAAAGTTATATTCCTTCACCTGATAAGTTAACTACTAATTCACCCGCTTCGTGCCTTATTATAATGATTCCTTTTCTAGTTCCCAATTGTGTAGGGGTAAAAACAATATTAAAATAAGTAGCTGTTGTTATACTTGTGCCTATTGATAGACTTTCAACCTGAATATCTTCACGGTGTTGACCTTCAACCTTTATTCCAGTAACCTTTATATCCAAGTTACATTCATTTATTAGGTTAACTTCTATATACTTACTTGAATAAACTTCAGCTTCTAATTTGTAATAATCATCTTGAAAAGTTATATCAGTATTAATACAAGAAGGAGTGTCTTCTTCTACTTCAAAACAAGATGTGAATGTGATTAAAGTGAATAGAAGTAAAAAAGAGAGTTTGAAATATTTCATAGATTTTTTAGTGGGCAAATTTAATAAGTAATTTGATATACACTAATTATCCCACCAAACCACAAAAAACTTAAAAAGTTCACCATTTGGTTTCTTTAGCCAACAAAGAGGAGCATTTTCTTCGTTTAAAAATTGATGAAGTTTATTTTGAAAAGCTTCATAAGTTAACCAGTTAATATTTGAATGTGGATTTACTAACCAATTATGTTTAGTTGGAATATAGAATTTACAATCGGAAAATTGTTGTAGCTCTTTCGGATAGATATAAAACCCATAAATGCACTCATTATTTAGTTGTTTAAAGTTTTTTCCGAAATCCTTTAAAGGAACAAACAATTGTGCTTTAAAATATACTTGTTGTATTATTTTATCTACACTCAATTTTAATTCATCTAAATAAGTTTCAGTATGATTGGAGTAGAGTAGTGGTAATTGTTTTTCTTGAAGCTTTGTTAGCTTTTGAATAAGAGAATCTCGTCGATTTGGTCCAATCCAATGTTCAACTTCAAAATTACCAACAGAAGCATCATATAAGTAGAACTTATATATAATTTCTAAATGAATTGGTTTCTTATCCTTTAACAATAAACAATCTAATTCTCCTATAGTAATTTTTTCTTTTTGAATTTGAATGTTCTCAGCAAGGATTGATACAGAAGTATCTTGATTTAATTCAAATGAAACAAAACGTTCTACCAATTTTCCTAAACGTAATTTTTGTGTAATCTCTTGGTTAAACGAACTTGTTCGAGTTATTGAAATAGTAAATTGTTCTAAATTAAAAACACCTTTTCCATGCCATAGAAAAGGTGTTTTTAAAAATCCTTCGTATTGTAATTGTAAATCTTTTTGTTTTTGATACATAAAGAATTACTCTTTAATTCCTAACTTATCTAGTACCAATTGAGTAATGTCAAAACGCTCATCAATGTATCCAAACTCATTTCCTGTAGTCGTTAAAATTTGCGTATACCCGTTTGCTTTTGCTACTTCTGTAATTACTTCACTTAATTTTTTATATAAAGGACGTAAGCTTTGCTCTTTTTGTATTTGCATCATTGCTGATCCATTTTGACGAAACTTACCCATTTCTTGTTCAAGCGTTCTTAGTTCTTGGAATCTTGTTTTCTTATCGTCTTCCGTCATAATTTTTTCTTCTGCTTTAAAAGAATCTACTTTTGCTTTATATTCTTTAGCTTTTATTTGAAAACTAGAATCTAGTTTTTTACCATAATTTTCTACTCGTTGTAAAACTCCTTTCATTTGTGGCATTTTACTAATAATCAATTCACTGTTTACCGTTCCAACTTTGGTTTGAGCATTGGTAAAACCGATAAAAATTAAAGCTATTATAAAAGTGATTTTAAGTTTCATGTATTTCTGTTTTTTGACAAATATAAAAAAGTGATTTTTTTAGTGTTCTTAAAAAGCGTTAAAGTTTATTTTCAATAGCTTTTATAATATTTTGAACATCTTCTTGAAAATCAAACCATAAAATGTTTGAATCTTTGCGAAACCATGTTCCTTGCCGTTTAGCAAACCTTCTTGAGTTCTTCTTAATTTCCTCAATAGCAAATTCTTTAGTAAAGTTACCTTCAAAATATTCAAATAACTCTCTATATCCTACTGTTTGTAGTGCGTTTAGGTTTTTATGAGGATGTAGCTTTTTAGCTTCTTCTATCAAACCTTTTTCAATCATAATATCTACACGACGATTAATACGGTCGTACATAATTTCTCTATCGGCTGTCAATCCAATTTTTATAGATTGAAAATTACGAGGAGTTTTTGGTTTGTTTTTAAAAGAACTATATGTTTTTCCTGTTCCTATACAAATCTCTAAGGCACGGATTAATCGATGTGGGTTGTCAATAGCAATCGTATTGTAAGCTTCAATATCAAGTTCTTTTAATTTTTTTTGAAGATATTCTATTCCTTTATTCTCTAATTCGATAGTTAAATCTATTCTTATTTGTAGATCTACATCAGGAAAATAGTCTAATCCTTTTAAAACAGCATCTACATACAAACCACTTCCGCCTACCATAATTTGAATAGGCTTTTTGGAAAATAACTCATCTAACTTAGCTAAAGTATCTTTTTCAAACTGACCTACTGAATAATCTTCAAAAACACTTCTGTTTTGGATAAAATGATGTGGAGCAGCAGCTAATTCTTCAGGTTCAGGAACCGCTGTTCCTATGGTCATTTCCTTATAAAATTGACGAGAGTCACACGAAATAATATCACAATTAAAATGTTGAGCTAGTTTAATGCTTAGTGCTGTTTTACCAATAGCCGTAGCTCCAACAATTGTAATTAACGTGTTTTTTTGTAACATTTAGTTCAGTTTTGTTCCGCAATGATAACAAAATTCTGCATCATCTTTATGCCCATCATAAGAACAATTTGGGCAAGATTGTGTATTTAGATGCACCTTCTTTTTAGTCATTTCAGAACTTACTATCCCTGTAGGAATTGCAATAATAGCATAACCAATAATTACAGTAATACTCGCAATAAACTGTCCTAGAGCGGTTTGAGGAGCAATATCTCCATAACCAACAGTTGTAAGTGTTACTATTGACCAATAAATACTTCTAGGAATACTTGTAAAACCATTTTCTGCCCCTTCAATAAAATACATCACAGAACCTAAAATGATACAAATAATCAATACAAAATAAAGAAATACCCCAATCTTAGCTTTACTCGCGTTTAATGCTTTGATTAATTGATTTGATTCTCCAATGTATCTAGATACTTTTAAAATTCTAAAAACTCTTAATAGGCGTAATGCTCTCAAAGCTATTAAACTACTATGTGTACCCACAAAAAAGAACGTTAGGTACATAGGAATGGTAGAAAGTAAATCTATAATACCATAAAAGCTAAAAATATATTTTGTTGGTTTTTTTATTGAAATAATTCGAAGGATATATTCAATTGAAAAAAAGAAAGTAATAATCCATTCAGAAATATATAAGAAATCATGATGCTTATTATCAAAACTTTCTACACTTTCAAGCATTACTAGTATAATACTTGCTAAAATTGCAAATAACAAAACGATATCAAATAGTCTACCAGCAGGCGTGTCTGCTTCGTAGATTACTTCATGTAATTTATCTCTCCAATTAAGTGTTTTTTTATCCAAAAGATTAGTTTTTTTGAATGCTTTATAGCAATATTACAAATTATTTTCAACTTGTAATCGTACTATTTTAGACACTTTATTTTTTAGTAAATAATTTTTAATTATTGTTTTTGCTAGCTCCTTGTGTTCAATAGGAGTGAGCATTGATTTTAGAATAGACAACTGGTTTTCTTGAAATGCAAGATTGGTATATGTATATCCTACAACTTCGTTTTTTTCAATTAAAATTACAGCGTGTTCTTCTGGAGCTCTGCCTTTATCGATAATAAGCATATTATCGTGATTAAAGCTTTTATCTGTAATCTTTCTTTTTCGTATGATATTGTACTTAGGTCGTAGTTTTTCGAGCTCTAAATGGTATTTTAAACGCGTAAAAAGCATATTCCCTGTTTCTTCGTAAGAAACCCTAGCTACCCTTTTTATTACTTTTAAAGCTTTTCTAGTTTCTTTTAAAAAGAGTTTGTTGGTTTCTTGTTTTATGTTTTTACCTCTACCAACAAAAATGATAGTTCCTTCATGATTATGAACGTAAAAAACACCTTCTTTTTCAGGTAAACTATCTAATATTCTTTGAATGCGAAACTTTTCGTGTCTATTATCAAAGTATTTTATAGATTGTTGAATAATATTCTTTTCAACATCTTTATCTATTAATAATTTGAATAATTGTACAGTGGCTAAAGCGTCACCTGTAGCTCTGTGACGATCTGACATAGGAATTCCTAAAAACTTACATAATTTTCCAAGGCTATGTGATGGAGATTCAGGTATAAGTTTCTTACTTAAAGTAACTGTACAAAGTGTATTGCGTTTGTATTTATAACCTAACCTATCAAATTCAGTACGAAGAATGCGGTAATCAAAATTAGCATTGTGTGCTACAATGAAACAATCTTGGGTTATTTCAACAATTCTTTTCGCTACTTCATAAAACTTAGGTGCATTTCGTAGCATTTTATTATTAATTCCTGTAAGTTTTACAACAAACTCTTGAATATCTCTTTCTGGGTTTACAAGGCTAATGAACTGATCTATAATTTGATGTCCGTCATATTTATAGATGGCAATTTCAGTAATTCCTTCCTCGTTGTATTTTCCTCCAGTAGTTTCAATGTCTAAAATAGCGTACAAATCTCTCCCTTTTTTTAAGCTGATTTATGTAAATCTAAGCAATATAATTTCTAACTCCAAAAATAGAGCTTCCTATTCGTACCATAGTACTGCCATTTTGTATGGCTAACTCATAATCACCACTCATACCCATTGAAAGAATTGATAAATCGGGGTATTTTTCCTGATTTTTATTGAAGAAATTAGCTAATGATGAAAACTCCTCTTGTAATTGTTCTTGGTTGTCTGTAAAAGTGGCCATTCCCATTAAGCCTACTATTTTTACATTTTTTAACTCTTTGAATTCTTCTGAAGCTAAAATATCTTCAATATCAGTAAATGGTAGGCCAAATTTAGTATCTTCTTTAGCAATTCGAGCTTGTAGCAAACAATTAATAACTCTATTATGTTTTTTGGCTTGCTTATCTATTTCTTTTAATGTTTTAAAGCTATCTACACCATGAATTAAATCAACAAAATGTGCCATATACTTAACCTTATTACGTTGTAAATGGCCAATCATGTGCCATTTTATGTCTTTAGGTAATTCATCGTATTTAGCTACCATTTCTTGTATTTTATTTTCACCAAAAATACGCTGACCAGCATCATAAGCTTCTTGTAAATCAGCAATAGGTTTGGTTTTAGAAACAGCAACTAACGTTACATTTTCTGGTAGTGTTGATTTTATTTTTTGAAGATTTTCTTTAATTCCTGTAATCATAATAGTTGTTTGTCAGGTCTTATAACCTAAAATTCGTAAATAGTTAAAGCACTTCTTAATTTTGGTTCTATATAGGTTGTTTTCGGTGGCATCATTAAACCAGCATCAACAATAGTTTTTAGTTCTTGAATGTTAGTGGGTAACATTCCAAAAGAAACTTTAAACTCACCACTATCTACTTTTGTTTTTAGCTCTAATCCGTCAGATTTATCTTGTGAGTATACAATTTTAGAAGCGTTTCTTATATCCTCAATTCCTAAAATAGGTTCTAATACAGTTGTGTATAAAATATAAGCATCTAATTCACTTAAACAATCGGTAAAATTATAAGCTGATTTACGTAAATACAATGCATAAAACTCACCATTTAAGTACATACTAAAATGATGTTTTTCTTTAGGTCTATAAAGTTCTTGTCCACGGTTTTCAATTCTAAAATGGGTGTCAAGTTCCATTAAAAGTTCTTCAGGAGTTAATCCGTTTAAATCTCTTATAAATCTATTGAATTCATAAATTTTCACCTGACTTTCAGGTAATAGGTAGCTCATGAAAAAGTTATAGTCTTCTTTTCCTGTGTGCTTAGGATTGTTCTCAGCTAAATTTTGTGCTAATAAACACGAAGATGTTGAGCGATGATGTCCATCTGCAATATATAAGGTGTTAACATCATTAAACGCTTTAGCTATTTCTTCAACATCTTTCTCATCACTTATCACCCATAAAAAATGTAAATCCTTATCAGATGTAGAAAACTCATACTCAGCTCTTTTTTTCTGATATTTTTTTACAATAGAATTAATTACAGTATTATCAGGATAGGTGAGTAGTACAGGTTCTGCATTAAAACCTGTATTTTTTAGATAGTTTTCAAACAGTAATTCACGTTCTTTTAAAGTGTCTTCATGCTTTTTAATAACTTCATTATGATAATCTTCAACTGAAGTTGCTGCGATTATTCCACAGAAATCATCATTTGGAGTTATTTTTTGATATACATAATATGCTGGGGCTTCATCTTGCTTAAAGACTTCATTTTCTTTAAACTCTAAATAACGATTGTGTACCAATTTAAAGCGTTGCTCTCCTGTCACATCTTGTTTATGATATTTATAACCTGGGTTAATTACGTGTAAAAAAGTGTATGGATTAAAATCGAGTTTTGCTCCAATTTCCGCAGGGGTATAAATTTCGTACGATTTAGAAGATACTAAAGCGACTTTATCTCGAGTGGCTCTAACAGCTTTAAATGGTTTTACAATTGCCATAGATTATTCGCTTAGTAATTCGATGATTTTATTAGCAAGTTCAATTCCAGCTCTATCTTTTGCTTCAACAGTTGAAGCACCGATATGAGGTGTCATCGATATTTCAGGATTCATTAATAGTTGAATTTCTGGCCTCGGTTGACTTTCAAAAACGTCTAATCCTGCATATTTAACTTTTCCGCTTTCTATAGCTTTTACTAAATCAACTTCATTTAAAACACCTCCATGAGAAGTATTTATAATTCCTACACCGTCTTTCATTTTATTTAATAAAGATGTTTCGATAACATATCCTTCTTGTGCAGGAAGGTGTAAGGTTATAAAGTCTGACTTTGATAATAGGTTATCTATAGTTTCTGTTTCAATAAAGAAATCTACCGATTGACCATCGAAAAAAGGAATTGTGATAGTTGCATTATCTACTTCAGCATCACTAGCTATTACTTCCATACCCAAAGCTAATGCAGTTTTTGCAACTTCCTGTCCTATGGTATCAAACCCAATAATTCCTAATGTTTTACCTCTTAATTCAGTTCCTTGTGAGTATTGCTTTTTTAAAGCATTAAAACGCATGTCTCCTTCTAAAGGCATTTCACGGTTCGATTGATGTAAAAAACGAACCATTCCGAATAAATGCGCAAATACTAGTTCTGCAATTGAAGTAGCAGAAGCATTTTCGCTATTCACAACGTGAACTCCATTATCAATAGCATAATCAACATCAATATTATCCATTTCGGTTCCTAAACAAGCAATAAGTTTAATGCTTGGGCAAGCATCAATTAACTCTTGTCGTACTTGTGTAGTATTACCTACTGTAATAGCATCAATAGTATGGTCGTTTATATAGTTTTCTAATTGCTCTTGTGCAACTTTAGTGTTTATTACTTCAAAGCCTTTGTCTTCTAAAGCTTGTATTCCGCTAGCGGAAATTCCATCGGTCACTAATATCTTCATCGTTCTTTATATTAAAAATGCCATTATAAAAAATGACGTTGTATCTAACTTATTCTTTCTAATTCTTGCATTACATCTACTAAGGCCTGGACACTGTATAAAGGTAAGGCGTTGTACATGCTTGCACGGTAACCACCAACACTTCTATGACCACTTAATCCATTGATATTGGCTTCTTGCCACATTTTATCAAACTTAGCTTGTAAGTTTTTATCAGCTAAGGTAAAAGTAGCATTCATATGACTTTGGTCTTCTATAGCAGCGACTCCTTTAAATAAAGGGTTTCTGTCTATTTCACTATATAACAGTGCTGATTTTTTCTCATTCACTTTTTCAATGAATTCGATACCTCCTAAATCTTTTAACCATTGCAAAGTTAACATGGAAGTATATACTGCAAATACAGGAGGTGTATTAAACATACTTTCTTTATCAATAATTATTTGATAATTTAACATTGAAGGGATTTGACGTTCTACTTTTCCTAAAATGTCTTCTTTTATTACAACAAGTGTAGTACCAGCTGGTCCCATATTTTTTTGAGCCCCTGCATAAATCAAATCAAACTTTGAAAAATCCAATTCACGAGAAAAAATATCAGAACTCATATCACATATCATTGGAACAGAAGTCTCTGGAAAACTCTTCATTTGTGTTCCATAAATAGTGTTATTACTAGTACAGTGGAAATAATCTACATCAGTAGGAATTTCATATGCTTTAGGTATATAACTGAAGTTTTTATCTTTTGAAGAAGCTACTTCTACTAATTCGCCAAATAGTTTAGCTTCTTTAATTGCTTTGTCACTCCAAGTTCCTGTATTTAAGTAAGCTGCTTTCTTGTTTAATAGGTTATAAGCAACCATTAAAAATTGCATACTAGCTCCACCTTGTAAAAACAATGCTTTATAACCTTTATTTTCTAGTCCTAATAATTCTAATGCTAAATTTCTCGCTTTTTCAATTACATCAACAAAAGGTTGACTTCTGTGTGATATTTCGATTAAAGATAAATTGTCACTATTAAAATTAATAATAGCGTCAGATGCTTTTTTTAGCACTTCTTCAGGTAAAATACAAGGTCCTGCACTAAAGTTATGTTTTTTCATTTGTGTTGTTGTGTTTTGCTACACAAAGGTGCAAATTTATATAGAGACTCTTTTAAATTTTAGCTAAAAATTCTAGTGTGTTTACACCATCGGCATAGTTCCATAACTTTGGATGTTGTGTTTGTCCAAACGCTATTTCATTTTCAATAAAATTATTGGCTACAATACACTGAATTTGATCTCTGTCTTCCCACAGTTTAATTTTTAAATCATCTGCATTGTCATAATACTCATAAAAAACAGAAGCGATAGGAGAGGCGTAGCTTTTATCTTCTTTAATCATTAAAAAACCATTCTCTAGAATGTCAAATTCGCTCATTAAATACACTGCTTTGTTGTAATCATAATTATTAGCATATTTAGTATTATTAATGATTTCATGTTGTTGATACATTCCGTTGAAAAAAGCATCAAAATTATAATCTTTTGGGATGAATACTTTAGAAACTGAGCGACAACCTAATCCAAAGTAACGAAAAACATCTTCGCTTAAGTTTTGCAGTTGTTCTTCAGACTCGTTTCCTGTTAGAACAGCCACAGAGTTTCTATTTTTTCTTATGATACTAGGTTTATCTTTAAAATAATATTCAAAATAACGTGCTGTATTATTACTACCAGTGGCAATAACGGCATCAAAACCTGTTAGTTTTTCTTCAGTAAACGTAATTTTTCCTTTTAATTCAGGCTCAACATACTCTAAATACTTTGCCAAAAAAGGAAGTAAGTGTTTATCGTTAGAAGATTGTTTAACTAATACGGAGTGTCCTGAAATTAAAACTGATAAAAAATCATGAAAGCCAACTAAAGGAATATTTCCAGCCATAATAACAGCAACTAATTTAGTTTTATTTTTACCTAAATCTTCGTTAGCTACCCATTGAGTTAAATTATCAGAAGTGAGTGCTTTTGCCCAATTTTTAATAGAAAACAATAGGTTTTCTCTAGTAAACCAAGTGTTATTTTCTCCTGCTATTTTTAGTTGATGCTTAAATCCATCAAAAAACAATTCGTTATGTTCTATACCTTCTTTTTTCTCTATTTTCTCTTGAGAAAACTGGCTTAAAAATCCTCCTAGTTTATGAAAAGCGTTAATTCTACTTTTTATACTATCCATTTATTTGGTTCTAAATTAAATTGGAACTATTTTTGCGAATGCAAAGTTACAAAACTGAAAGAGATTAATTATGGCAATTATAATAACTGATGAATGTATAAACTGTGGGGCTTGCGAACCTGAATGTCCAAATACAGCTATTTACGAAGGTGCAGATGACTGGAAGTATGCTGACGGAACTGATTTAACAGGAAATATAGTTTTACCAAACGGTAAATCTGCTAATGCGGATGAAGATCAAGAGCCAATTTCGGATGAAATTTATTACATCGTTGTAGATAAATGTACAGAATGTAAAGGTTTTCATGAAGAACCTCAGTGTGCTGCTGTTTGTCCTGTTGATTGTTGTGTTCCTGATGAAGATAATGTAGAAACAGAAGAAGAGTTATTAGCGAAACAACGTTTTATGCATAATGAATAATAAAGTCTTGGCTTTTAGAGTTAAGAAATAAAAAAAATCCTGAGAGTATTCTCAGGATTTTTGTTTTATAAAAAGTCTATTAAAGTTTAAATCCTAGCCGAGTAAAGAAGTAAGCACCGTCTGATCCCATTTGTACAGAATCAGCTAATCCTCCCTGATCAGTCCACCCATCAAATTGTGGAGTAGGGTACACGTTAAAAATATTATTTCCTCCAATTGTGAACGTAATTTTATCAGTGAAAGCATAACTTAAACTTAAATCAGTTGTTATTTTACTATCATAAACATCTGTAGCAACAGCATATAAAGCGTCTGCTTCTGCTTGTGTAGTTGCTGGTGAGTCTACCCATTGAAAATCTTGTAATTGAACTTCACTAAACTTTGTAAAGTTTAAAGCAACATCTAGTTTTTTATATCCATATCCAAGATTTAAACCGAGTTTGTGATCTGGAGCAGCTGCTTTTAAATAAGCTTCAGAAAAAGGGCTAAAGAAAGTAAATCTATTTAAATTTCCGTTCTTAATCTTTTCAATTTTAGTATCGTTAAAGTTTCCTACTAATCCTACGTCTATTCTATGATCTTCAAAAGATTTCTTATAGTTTAAAACAATATCTAATCCTTGAGTTTTTGTATCAACACCATTAGCAAAGAATTGTGCTGCATCAACCCCTAAGTTTAATCCTGATGCATCAAAGTTATCTGTTAAAATAATACGATCATCAACAGTTATAGAGTATGCATCAATGGTAGCGGTAAATCCACCTATTTTATAAGTAAATCCTAAACTAGCATTGAATGCTGTTTCTTCTTTTAACTGCTCTATTCCGAAAGCTCTAGTTACGGTGCTGTTATTAGCAGATAATAATGAAGGAAGTGATTCACCATTAACAATATTGGTAAATTTTAAATTATAATATAATTGAGCTAAAGATGGTGCTCTAAAACCAGAAGAAATAGAACCTCTCAAGGTTAAATTATCATTTGCTTTAAACCTTGAAGCTAATTTAAAATTGAATGTACTACCAAAATCGCTGTAATCTTCAAAACGAATTGCTGCTCCTACTAAGAATTTTTCTGTAAAGTTAAACTCAGAATCAAAATAGATACCTACATTACTTCTTGAACGGTCTACTTCATTATCTGGTCCATAGCCAGGGAAACCTTGAGATCCCCCAGGTAGTTCATCTCCATTGCTGTCAACAGCTACTGGTTGAACAGCAGGATTTGTCATTAATACTCCGTTATCATCATACAATCCATAAGAAGCTTCTTCTCCAGCAAAAATGATAAAGTTTTCTGTTCTATATTCTAAACCAAAAGCTAGGTTAACTCCACTCATTAAATCTTCTAAGTACTTACTAAAATCTAATCCAGTAGTATTTTGTGATAAACTATGTCCTCCTGCATTAAAATCGGTAGGTGAAGCATCTTTTAAAGAAGCGTTGTTTGAGTCTTTGATGAAATAATGGAATTTATTTTCTCCGTAAGTATTATTAAAATCAATTTCCCAACCATTTTCTAATTTATGTTTAATTCCTGCGGAAACTGAAATATCAGTAATGTTAGAGGTGATTCTTGGTGTAAAACCATTTGGATGTATACTAGGAACACTTCTATTGTCACCTTCATCAAAACTATCTCTAGAAAAAGCATAGGCGTCGGTATCTCTAAAGTTTCTGCCTCCAAAAGCATATACTTCAGTGTTGTCATTTATAGGTAAACTTGCATTTACCATAAAGTTGAACCCATCAATAGCTGCACTACCATATCCTTTTCGCCAAGAAAATCCTGGTCTCAACGTTCGTTCTTTAGATAACAATTCAGTGGTGAAATTTACAAAACCTCCTTTATCATTCAGTTTTGCTCCGTAGTTTAAATCTAATTTAAAAGTTCCTCCATCAAAACTTTTGTCTTCTCCATCTAATCTATTTTTTCCTTCCACATTGTATAAAGTTTCTCCTGTAGCTTCTGCCCATCCATTTCCGATGGCTGTACTGTAGGCACCATATCCAACACTCCCTGAAACACCATCGGTATTATCCTTTAAAACAATATTAATAACTCCTGCAATAGCATCAGAACCATATTGAGCTGAAGCTCCATCTCTTAAAACTTCAATTCTTTTGATAGCTGCAGAAGGAATAGCATTTAAATCAGTTCCTGAATTACCACGTCCTCGTGTTCCAAAAATGTTGACCAATGATGATTGATGACGTCTTTTTCCATTAATCAATACCAATGTTTGATCAGGTCCTAAACCTCTTAAAGAAGCAGGTACAATATGGTCGGCACCATCTGATCCTGATTGTTTTGTTGCGTTAAACGAAGGTGCTGCGTATTGAAGTATGTCATTTACTTCTACTTTACCATTTTTAGTAGCTAAATCCGCTACATCAATTATATCAACAGGTACAGGGGTGTCTATAGCAGTTCTTTTAGGGTTTCTAGACCCTACAATAACAACTTCATCTAATTCTAAACCTTCTTTTAAAACTATATTAAAGCTAGTTTTTCCATTAATAGGAATTTCTTGTGTTTCAAAACCTGAAAAACTAATTATTAAAGTTCCATTAGCATTAGCGTTAAGAGAAAATTCACCATTAAAATCTGTAGAAGTACCATTAGAAGTTCCTTTTTCTAAAACATTAGCTCCAGGTAAAGGGTCGTTGTTTGTATCTTTTATTGTTCCTTTAATTAATGTTTGAGCACTTAACATATGAAGTCCCCAAAAAAACAGGTAAATAATAAGAAGGGTCTGTTTTTTCATTTAAATATATTTTTTAGTTAATTTCTTAAAAATAGTAAAAAATCAATCTAAATCTTAAAAAAATGTTAAAAACATAAAATTGCTAACTAAAAACAAACTTAAATGAATCATAAATAAATAGAAAATTTAGAAAGCAAAGCACTATATTTGCACTCGCAAAATTTCAATAAAACAATAGAATGAAAGCTGGAATTGTAGGATTACCAAACGTAGGGAAATCAACCTTATTTAACTGTTTATCTAATGCAAAAGCGCAAAGTGCAAACTTTCCGTTTTGTACCATTGAGCCTAATTTAGGAGTAGTAAACGTACCTGATACTCGTTTAGAAAAGCTAGAAGAACTAGTGAATCCTGAAAGAGTTTTACCTGCAACTGTAGAAATAGTAGATATTGCTGGTTTGGTAAAAGGAGCAAGTAAAGGAGAAGGTTTAGGTAACCAATTCTTAGCTAATATTCGCGAAACAGATGCTATTTTACATGTATTACGTTGTTTTGATAACGATAATATAGTACACGTTGATGGTTCTGTTGATCCTATAAGAGATAAGGAAACTATTGATATTGAACTTCAATTAAAAGATTTAGAAACAGTTCAAAAACGTTTAGAGCGTGTAAAAAGAACTGCTAAAACTGGTAATAAGGAGGCTCAAGTAGAGTTAGAAATCTTATTAAAGGTTGAAGCAACATTACTAGAAGGAAAATCTGTTCGTTCTATAGAGTTTACAGAAAAAGAAGAGGAATTTGTAAAGCCTTTACAGTTTATTACTGCAAAACCTGTTTTATATGTTTGTAATGTAGATGAAGGTTCAGCAGTTTCAGGAAATGCCTATGTTGATAAAGTAAAAGAAGCTGTAGCACATGAAAATGCTGAAGTTATTGTATTAGCTGTAGGAACAGAAGCAGATATTACAGAATTAGATGATTATGAAGAGCGTCAAATGTTCTTAGCTGACATAGGATTAGAAGAAGCGGGTGTTTCTCGTTTAGTTCGTTCGGCTTATAAATTATTGAACTTACAAACTTATTTTACTGCAGGTGTAAAAGAAGTGAGAGCTTGGACAATTCCTGTAGGAGCAACTGCACCACAAGCAGCAGGAGTTATTCACACAGACTTTGAAAAAGGATTTATTCGTGCTGAAACAATTGGTTATGATGATTATGTAGCGTTTGGTAGTGAAGCTAAAGTAAAAGAAGCTGGTAAAATGAGAGTAGAAGGAAAAGAGTACATAGTTAAAGATGGTGATATCATGCATTTTAGATTTAACGTGTAATTTTTTTTAAAGAATAAAGCATAAACTCCACTAATTTTTAGTGGAGTTTTTTTGTACCTTAGAAGTTTAAAATCGCTTATAATGCAAATAGAAAAACAAACATTTCAGTTTTTAAAAGACTTAAAAGAAAATAATAATCGAGATTGGTTTACAGAGCATAAAAAAGACTTTACTGAAGCCCAAAATAATGCGAAAGAAGTGTACAAGACTATTCAAGAAAACTTAAATAAGCATGATGAGATTGATAAGTTTAAGTTGTTTAGAATTTACAGGGATGTCCGTTTTTCAAAAGATAAAACACCTTATAAAACGCATTTTGGAGGTTCTTTTCATAGAAAAAAGCCAGAATTAAGAGGTGGGTATTATTTACATATTTGTCCTGGAGATAGTTTTGTTGCTGGTGGATTCTGGGAACCAAACAAAGAGGATCTTTTACGTATTCGTAAAGAATTTGAAGTAGATGCTTCTGAAATTAGAGAGATTTTAAAAGAAAAGAACTATGTACAACATTTTGGAGGTAAACTAGAAGGAGATGAGCTTAAAACTGCTCCTAAAGGATTTGATAAACAGCATCCAGATATCGATTTGATTCGTAAAAAAGGTTATATAGCTATTCAGCGTTTTTCTGATAAAGAAGTGTTAGCACCAGACTTTTTAACAAAGGTAGATGGTGCTTTTAAAGCTTTGCGTCCGTTTTTTAATTACATGAGTGATGTGTTAACCACAAACTTAAATGGAGAAAGTATTTTAGATTAATTCAGATGTAATCTAACTTCTCTTTTTAAATAAGCATAGGTAAGTACAGTAGATAAAACATCAGCTATAGGAAAAGACATCCAAACACCATTTACACCATAAAATTTAGGAAGTATATACACTAAAGGAATTAAAAAGATTCCTTGTTTTAAGAGTGTTAACAATAGCGCAGGTAAAGCTTTGCCTGCCGCTTGAAAGTATGCAGACCCAATTAATTGAGTAGTAATTACAGGAGTTGCTAAAAAAGCTATAATTAATGCATTAGGAGTAAGGTTTAATAACTTTTCGTCTTCTGTAAAGATACCAACCAACTCATTAGGAAATAACATTATCATAATAAAAATTAAAACAGCAATACCAGTACCATAAAGTATGGATGTTTTTATAGCTTCCTTAACTCTCTTTGTATTGTTAGCTCCATAATTGTATCCAGCAATAGGTAAAAAGCCTTGTGTTACTCCTAAAACAGGGAACAAAGCAAATAACATAACTCTATTAATAATACCATAGATTGCTATTGAAATTTCACCTCCGTACTTAAAAAGAGAATAATTTAAAATAATGGTCAAAATACTTATTGTTCCTTGTCTTACTACAGTTATTCCTCCTAAAGAAATAATCTCTTTTACAATAGAAAAATTCAATTTAAAATACTTTGGAATAATTTTTAATTCAGTTCTTTTTGAAATAAAAAACCATAAAATGAATAATCCACTTACTGCATATGAAATAGAAGTAGCTAAACCAGCTCCATACATTCCCAGATTCATAAACTTAATGAAAATAACATCTAAAAAAATATTAGCAATTGCAGGAAATAACATGGTGAGCATGGCATAATTAGGTTTCCCAACTGCTCTAACAACAGGATTACCCATCATAGCAAAAGCTAAAAACGGAACTCCCCAAACAATTACATTAAAATACTCAGTAGCGGGTGTTATAATGTCTCCATTGGCTCCAAAAAGCCTTAAAATAGGAGTGCTGAAAAACGTTCCTAACAATACAAATAAAATAGATAATGCAATAGTTAATGAAATTTGATTTCCAAAAACCTCAAATGCTTTATCATCTTTGTTAGCTCCTAATGCTCTAGAAATTATAGAGCTACCTCCAATTCCAACTCCCATACCTATTGATGATATTAAAAAAGCTATGGGTAATACTACGGTAATTGCTGCGATAGCGAGTACGCCAATCCATCTACCAACAAAAATGGTATCAACAATCATATTAATCGACATTACTAGAATTCCAATAGAAGCAGGGATAGCTTGTTTTAAAATAAGTTGACTGATACTTTTAGTACCTAAGTCGTTGGCGATTTTATTCATGTTGACTAAATTAGTGTGAATTATCCATCAAAAATAAAAACAGCGTTAGATTTAAGTAATAATTAACATCAATCCTGTAAGTTTGCTTTATGAATTTATTTGAACAAAAACATATCGTAACTCCAGAAGAGATAGATGAATATAACCATGTAAATAATGTAGTGTATGTACAATGGATGCAAAATATTTCTGATGCTCATTGGAAAGAACTTTCTAAAAATGTTAAAAACATCGACTATGTTTGGTTTGTTATTCGTCATGAAGTTGATTATAAAAATCAAGCCGTATTAGGGGACGAAGTTACGCTTAGAACATGGGTTGGTAAAACAGAAGGGATAAGATCTGTTCGTCATTTTGAAATGTACAGAGGTGAAACTTTATTAGTAAAATCTCAAACTACTTTTTGTTTGTTAGATGCTAATACCAAAAAACCTAAAAGAATTACGAAAGAAGTAACAAACTTATTGTTACCGTAAAAGAAACAATATCTTTGCACTTATAAATTTATAGAATGACAACATTTACCGCATTAGGAGTACGAAAAGAATATGTTAAGGGATTGAAAGAGTTAGGAATAACAACTCCTACTGAAGTACAAAAAGAAGCAATACCTTATTTACTTGAGAATAATTCAGATTTTATAGGGTTAGCACAGACTGGAACAGGTAAAACAGCTGCTTATGGTCTACCTATTTTGCATAAAATAGATGCTTCAAAAGACAATGTTCAAGCGTTAATTTTATCACCTACAAGAGAACTGGTACAACAGATAAAGAAACAACTATTTAAGTTTACAAAATATGTTGATAATAAAATTTTTGTAGAAGCTGTTTACGGTGGTGAAAAGATTGAACGTCAAATCAACAATTTAAAGAGAACCACACATATTATTGTGGCAACTCCAGGACGTTTGATTGATTTAATAGAAAGAGGTGATGTAGATTTAAAAAATATTAAAACCTTAGTACTTGATGAGGCAGATGAAATGCTTAGCATGGGGTTTAAATTAGAGTTAAATCGTATTTTAAAATACACTTCAGGTACTCGTAAAACATGGTTGTTTTCAGCAACAATGCCTGATGAAATACGAAGTATTATAAAAAAATACATGAATGCTTCAGCAAAACAAGTTGAAGTAAACAAAAATGTATTGGTGAATGCCAATATAACACATCAATTCGTAACAACTACCATTCCTGAAAAAACAGATGTTATTATTAAGTTTTTAGAAAAAAGACATACTGAAAGAGGTATAATTTTCTCAAGAACTAAAGCAGGTGCTCAAAAGCTAACAAAAGAATTAAAAGAAGAAGGCTTTTCGGTAGAGGCTTTAGAAGGAGATATGCAGCAAAAAGAGCGTGATAAGGTAATGCGTGCTTTTAAAAATGGAAATCTTCAAGTATTGGTGTCTACAGATGTTTCTGCAAGGGGAATAGATGTTCAAAACTTAGCTTTTGTTATTCATCATCAATTACCAGAGCAATTGGAATATTATACACACCGAAGCGGTAGAACAGCAAGAGCAGGAAAAAGGGGAGTTTCATTAGCATTAATTCTTCAAAATGAAAGAAGTCGTTTAGCTGAAGTTGAAAGAATATTACAAATACAATTTTCTGAAATATCAATATAAATGGATGTAATTTACGCCATAGACATTGCTGGAACTTTTGCTTTTGCTATTAGTGGTGCATTAGTTGCTATTAGAAAAAAGTTTGATGTTTTTGGAGTCATTATCATAGCTTTTGTTACTGCCGTAGGAGGCGGAATGACAAGAGATGTGCTTATTAACGCGCATCCTATAAACTGGATTGGAGATATTAACTATATCTGGACAATATTAATAGCTGTTGCAGCAACTTTTTTATTTCGAAGTAAAATAGCACCGTTAAGAAGAACAATGTTTCTATTCGATACTATTGGTATAAGTGTGTTTACGTTATTAGGTGTTCAAAAAGGAATAAATTTTAATCTACATCCGTTTGTAGCCTTAGTAATGGGGATGTCTTCAGCAGTAATGGGAGGTGTAATTAGGGATGTGCTAACAAATGAAATTCCGTTAATTTTTCATAGAGAAATATATGCATCAGCCTGTTTATCGGGAGGAATTGTATACCTACTTTTATATCCTTTAAACATGAATGAAGATGTACTGTTTGTTATTTCTGCAGGAATAATTATTCTTGTAAGAACAATTGCCGTACAGTATAAATTAGAGCTTCCTCGTATTAAAAAGGATGTTTTTGGTAAATAAAAGAATATGAAAAAATTAGTTTTTGAAAACTTAAAAGAACTTTCTAATATAGAAGGAAAACAATTACCAGTAGGAGAGTGGTATACCGTAACTCAACAAATGATTAATGATTTTGCGAATGCCACATTAGATAAACAGTGGATTCACATTGATGAAGAAAAAGCAGCTAAATATTCTCCAACAAAAACAACGATAGCACACGGATTTATGTCTGTTTCTATGTTATCGGAACTGATTTCTAAACAATTTGAAGTAAAAAGTGTAACTATGGGGTTAAACTACGGATTGAATAAAGTTCGTTTCCCAAACCCTGTACCTGTAAATAGTGAATTACGTTTAATTAGTGCTGTTAAACTAATAGAAGATTTTCAGAATGGTAAAAAGCTAACCTTTGATTGCACAATAGAAATAAAAGGCCAAGAAAAACCTGCTTGTGTTGCTGAATTTATTTTTGTTCTATTTGAATAAAAAAAATGCTGTCCTTTTCAAGACAGCATTTAAATTATATATTTTTAGGGTTACGACAACCAGCCTTTGGCTATTGTTTTTTTAGAATACATCAATAAAAATACACCTATAACAATTACCATTATAGGCATTATAACACTTCCTGGTCCATATACTTCAGCTGCTCTACTCATAAATAAGTTATACGACATTTGAACAATAATAGCTATTAATGAAATTAAAAACATAGGTCTTGCTAACTTTTTTCTCATTAGTAAAAAAGCACTACCTATTAATCCGCCAAAAACAGCAATAGCAAAAGCAGCAGTAACCCATGAAGGAATATTATCATATAAAGCTCTTTCTGCTTCAGGTAAAGCAGCTTTAACTTCATCTGTCATGTAAGCCATTCCTAAATATTGCATAACACCTAGCCCATTCCAAACTAAGGCTGCAACACCAATAATCCAAAAAAGTGTAGTGGGTTTGTTTGAATCTGTCATAAAAATAGTTTTTTAGTTAGTTACTGATAAATGTAGTTATAAATAACTCAAAATACAAAACTCACTGTAAATCAGTCAGTAGAGTAGTAGATAAGTGAAAGTGGTAAATTTGTCTTCTTAAAATAATGTTAAAGACATATGGTAATTGTAACGACAATAGAAAATAATCGTCATATAAGCATATAATTACTTAACAGTAATGTTTAGTGATTAGTTAGTTTTTAATAGTTGATTGAAAGGAAAGGCTCGAGATATTATCCCGAGCCTTTTTTAATATACTTTATTTTTAAAAAGATTATTTTCTTTCTAAAAGAGCCATGTAAAACCCATCGAAACCAGATTTATGCGACAATACCTTTTCGTCTTTTACAAATTTAAAATCTTTTCCTGCATCAGAAGCTAAAAAGAATTCAACTTGTTGTTGATTTTCAGATGGTAATACCGAACAAGTAGCATATACCATTTTTCCTCCTGGCTTTACCATTTTAGAGTATTGTTGTAATACTTCTTGCTGAGTACCACGAATTTTATCTAAAAACTCAGGTTGTAATTTCCATTTACTATCAGGATTTCTTCTAATAACTCCTAAACCAGAACATGGAGCATCAATTAATACTCTATCAGCTTTTCCTTGTAACTTCTTAATAACCTTTGTAGAATCAATTACACGAGTATCAATATTATGAGCTCCGTTTCTACGAGCACGAACTTTTAGTTTTTTCAATTTACTTTCGTAAATATCCATTGCTATAATTTGCCCTTTGTTTTTCATTAACGAAGCTAAGTGTAATGTTTTACCACCAGCACCAGCACATGTATCTACCACTTTCATACCAGGTTCAACATCTAAATAAGCAGCTACTAATTGTGAAGATGCATCTTGAACTTCAAAAAAACCTTTTTTAAAGGCTTCTGTTTTAAAAACATTCGCTCTTTCTACTAATTTTAAAGCATCATCATATCCTTTGATAAACTCTGTATCAATTCCTTCAGAAGCTAATTGTTTTTGTAAATGAGCTTTGGTTGTATTTAAGGTATTTGTACGTAAAATAACCTCTGCTTGTTTATTTAAAGCAGCTATTTCTTTCGTCCAAACTTCTTCTCCTAACTCTTGAACCCCAACTTCATCAATCCAATCAGGAATAGATTCTCTAAACTTTCTTATCTTTAATAACTCATCAAACTTACCTTTAATTCTTCTTGTAGGAGTAGGTTCTATCTGGTTCCAATCTGGTAATTGAATTCCTTTTAACACACACCAAACAGCAAATAATCGCCATAAATCAGGACGAGAATAAGGTGCTTTTACATTTGCTATTTCTGCATATAATCGTTTCCAACGAACCACATCATAAATAGTTTCAGCAACAAACTTTCTATCACGTGCTCCCCAACGTTTATCTCTCTTCAAAGCTTTTTCAACAGCTTTATCTGCATATACATCTTCATTAAAAATATCGCGTAAGCTATCAATAACCGCGAAAACTAAATTTCTATGTAATCTCATTTGATGAATTTAAGAGTGCAAAGATAGTTGATTTTAATGGCTTTTTGTATTTTCGTTCTTAATGAATTTAAATAACCCCGTAACATATATAAAAGGAATTAGTGTTGCTAGAGCAGAGTTGTTATTTACCGAGTTAGGTATTAAAACTTGTAACGATTTATTGCACCTTTTTCCGTTTAGATATATCGATAAAACACAGTTTTATACGATTAATCAGTTGCAACAAAACTCTGCTGAAGTACAAATAGTAGGTAAGATTACAGGCGTAAAAACCGTAAAACAAAAAAGAGGTAGTAGGTTAGTGGCTACTTTTTCTGACACTACAGGTACCATGGAATTGGTTTGGTTTAAAGGGGCTAAATGGATTAAAGATAGTTTAAAAGTAAATGTTCCATATGTTATTTATGGAAAATTAAATTGGTATAATGGCACTCCTAATATGCCACATCCAGAAATGGAAACAGTAAAAGAATACAAAAGCAAGCTACAAATGGCTATGCAACCAGTATATCCTTCTACTGAAAAACTAAGCACTAAAGGAATAAGTAACAAGGTCATGCGTACGATGATTCAAAACTTGTTTCAGCAAGCTTATAATGATATTGAAGAAACTTTTCCTGCTTATTTTATTGAAGAACATCAATTTTTAGGTAAAAAAGAATCACTTTTAAATATTCACTTTCCTAAGAATCAAGAACTACTAGCAAAGGCTCAATATCGATTAAAGTTTGAAGAGTTATTTTTTATTCAATTACAATTACTACAGAAAAAACTCATCCGAAAATCAAAACTAAAAGGATTCGTTTTTGAACAGGTAGGAGAGGAGTTTACCAATTTTTATAACAATCACTTGCCCTTTGACTTAACAGGGGCTCAAAAACGAGTATTGAAAGAGATTCGTAAAGATGTTGGCTCTGGAGCACACATGAATCGATTATTGCAAGGGGATGTAGGTTCTGGGAAAACGATTGTAGCATTATTGACTATGTTGTTGGCCATTGATAATGGTTATCAAGCTACAATTATGGCTCCCACCGAAATTCTTGCAACACAACATTATAATGGGATAATAGAATTATTAGAGAAAACTGATATTAAAGTTGAATTATTAACAGGGTCTACCAAAACAAAAAAGCGTAGAGAAATTCATGAAAGTTTAGAAGATGGTTCGCTACATATCCTGATAGGAACACATGCTATTTTAGAAGATAAAGTACAATTTAAAAACCTAGGTATTGCTATTATTGATGAGCAACATCGTTTTGGAGTTGCACAGAGAAGAAAGTTATGGGAAAAAGGAAGCCCAACCCCAGCCCTTCCCAAAGGGAAGGGAGAAGAAGTTCGTAAAAAATATATGACAGCTCGTCCTTCAACATATAAACTTTTAAAAGAACTACAAGAACAACGTAAAAAACAGACAACACCTGCTGAGCGAGTTTTATGGGAAAGTTTAAAAACAAAACAATTAAGCTATAAATTTAGAAGACAACATATTATTGATGAATTTATAGTTGATTTTGTTTGTTTAGAGAAAAAACTCATAGTTGAAGTAGATGGGAAATATCATGAAACTCCTGAACAAGAAGAAGCAGACAATTTGCGTACAGAAATTTTAACTGATTTTGGATATAAGGTAATTAGATTTACCAACGAAGAAGTTATTGGCAACATTGATAATGTTCTAGAAAACATAAAAGAAACTTTAAAAAGCCTCCCCTCAGGGGAGGTTGGAGGGGCTGTTATTCCTCCACATATTTTAGTTATGACTGCAACGCCTATACCAAGAACATTGGCAATGTCCGTTTATGGTGATTTAGATATTTCTGTAATTGATGAACTGCCTCCAGGACGTAAAGAAATAAAAACTGTACACCGCTATGATAGTAATCGTTTAGGGGTTTTTAAGTTTTTGAAAGATGAAATAGCTAAAGGAAGACAAGCATATGTAGTATATCCATTAATTCAAGAGTCTGAAGCAATGGATTACAAAGACTTAATGGATGGTTATGAGAGTATTTCTCGGGAGTTCCCTTCTCCTAAATATCAAATAAGTATTGTTCATGGACAAATGAAACCTGCTGATAAGGATTATGAAATGGAGCGATTTGCCAAAGGAGATACTCAAATTATGGTAGCTACTACAGTTATTGAAGTGGGAGTAAATGTGCCTAATGCTTCTGTAATGGTTATAGAGAGTGCAGAACGTTTTGGATTAAGTCAGTTGCATCAATTACGAGGTAGAGTAGGGCGTGGTGCAGAACAGAGCTACTGTATTTTATTATCGAGTTATAAATTATCTTCTGACGGAAAAACTCGTTTACAAACAATGGTAGAAACTACAGATGGATTTAAAATTGCCGAAGTAGATTTAAAACTTCGTGGTCCAGGAAATATTATGGGAACACAACAAAGTGGAGTCTTAAACCTTAAAATAGCGGATGTTGTTAAGGATAGTCCAATATTACATATAGCTCGTAAAGCTGCTATAAATTTACTTCAAGAAGATCCTAATTTATCAGAAACAAAAAATTCCAGCTTGCTGAAAGCTTATGAAAAGCTTAGAAAGACAAGTGGAATTTGGAGTAATATAAGTTAGAATTAAGTACTAGCTAGTAGTACTTAACTCTTCTTCTTCGTTGTCGCTTTTATTAAGCCTAAGTATTATATATCCTATTATTGCAGAAATAAGAGAACCTAAAAGTACACCAATTTTGGCAGATCCTAAAAATTCAGGGCTCTTAGCAAAAGCTAAACTAGCAATGAATATTGCCATAGTGAACCCGATTCCTGCTAAAAATGATACACCAACAATGTGCTGACCATTTATTTCTTTAGGAACTTCAATTATTTTAAGCTTTTTAACTGTGGTAATAACTGTGGTGATTCCAATACTATTCCCTAGAACTAAACATAAAGCTATGTGTATTATTAAGGAAGAGTCTAAATGCGCATTACTATCCATTATTAAAACCCCTGCATTAGCTAAAGCAAAAACAGGAATAATTGCATACGCTACTATATCGTGTAATTTATGTTCTAAAAGTTGAAGAGGAGATTGGTAATCTTCTATCCAGTGATCTAAGTTATCTATTTCATTAATTTGCTCTTTTGACAATATTGGTTTAGGTGAAACCTTCGCTTTTTTAATATTATCCATTATCTGAGACAAATTAGCTAAAAACTCAGGGGTATGTGCTTTTTGTCTAATCGGTACAGCAAAAGCCATTAATATACCTGCAACCGTTGGGTGTATTCCTGCTTTTAAAAATAAAACCCAAATAACTGCACCAAACATAAAAGTTACGTAGTGAGAATAAAAACCTTTATGAGCAATAAAATAAAGAAAAGCTAATAAACCTATAGCGATAGATATCAATGTAATATCTATACTAGTACTGTAAAATAAAGCGATTACTAAAACAGCCCCTATATCATCAACAATAGCAAAAGCAGTTAAAAATACTTTTAAACTTAGTGGTATTCTTTTACCTAAAGTATTTAAAACAGCTAAAGAAAAGGCAATATCTGTAGCCATTGGAACCCCCCAACCATGTGCTGTTTCCGGGTCTTCATTTAAAAGAATAAAAAACAAAACAGGAAATAACATTCCACCTACTGCTCCAAAAAGAGGAAACGCTAGCTTTTTAGTAGAGTTTAATTCACCTATTAAGAATTCTCTTTTAATTTCTAACCCAATTAAAAAGAAAAATACAGCCATTAACCCATCGTTAATCCAAAGTATTAAAGGTTTGTATAATTCAAGGTGTTCAGACTTAAAACCTATTTTATAGTCCCATAAAGCACTGTAACTGTCTCTAAAAGGAGAGTTTGCCCAAATGAGGGCCAATAAAGTAGCTCCTAATAATAAAACACCACTAGCACTTTCAGTTTTTAAAAATTTTTTAAATGGAGATGCTATACTCTTTTTATTCATGTTTGTATATAGATTGTAACTTGCTTTTTTAACTTGAAAAAAAGCAAGGATATTAATTTTTTTGTTTCAGAAAGCGAAGATAATTCATCAAACTTTAACGAAAAGTTAAATTTTTAAAACTTTTTAACACTTAAGAAGGAAAAACGATACGAAATACCCAAATTTATTTGAGTACTACTTAAATTTCCTCCTCTAGCTTTTACATAACCCGCTCCTAATCTTAAATTTAAGTTATTAGTAAGTTTTTGATTAACTCCAATACTAGGTTTAACAATTAATCCTTGCCCTGTACTAATACCACCACCACCAGCTGCACCTCCTAAAACTTGTGCAAAAAATGAGGTTTTTCCATTAAAGAAGTCATTTGTTTGAACTCCTAAACCTACAATTCCTTCTGCATAAGCTCCTGCATTACCAAAGTTAGCAAAAGAAGTTTGACCTGCCGCATATAAATATTTATTTAAGAAAAAATTTAATTGCAGTGATATTTGATGCATATCTTGATCAAAATCACCATCTCTAGCAGCATCCAAGTATAAATCTTGTTTAATAACTGCGTCAAACCCTTTGAATTTTCCTTCTGAAAATTCTCTTTCATCTGGTAAAATACCATCTCTATCCATATAATACTTCAATCCTAGACCAAAAGTTGAAGACACAAAGTGAGAATCAGGACTCATTAAGTATCCTTTATTGATTGATGCATATACATTATCAAATAATTTTTGCTCTAAAGAGAGGTCTGGATAGATTAAAAAACCTCCTTTAGTATCTACTCCGCCACCGCCACCGGCACCTACTCCAAATTTAGCTAAAATATTTGTACGATTCTTATTCATTGACAAATGATAACCTCCACCAAGGAAAACATCCATATAACCTGCTTTAATTCCATGATAAGCACCATCTGCTTTAACGAAAAAGAAAAAATCATCTGTAAGATAAGAATTTAATTCAAAACCTGCTAAACGTATTGTGTTTCCTTTATAAGAACCTTTTGTTACTTTAGCATTGTTTAGATGAACTAATAATGAAATTCTATTGCTTAAAGAGTTCCATGAAGTATTTTTTAAATCTTCTACAGAAAAAGTAGTTTCTCTATTTTTAAATCTAGCTGTTTCAAAAGATAGAGGGATTTGTACAGCCACATTGAGTTGGCTACTGTTAATAGTTCCTCCATCAAAAAAGTCAACATAGCTATATCCTGCAGTTGCAGAAAAATGTTTAAAGTCGTACCCTAAGTTAAGATGGGGTAATATAAATGCACCACCACCATCAGGAGCAGAAGCACCACCGCCGCCACCAAAATGAAGTCCAGCATCAATAAAAAGTTTATCAGTTATTTTTTGTTGAATTCCTGCATTTACACCCAAAGTAAAAAAACCTCCTCTAATACCTCCTACAGCTCCATATAGACCAACTCCTGCATAACTCCAATCATTTAATTTTAGGTTATAGTGGAGCCCTGTGTAGTCCATATTTTGTTCTCCGTCAGGCATTTTAATCGATAGAAAATCAATTTGACCAAATCCAAACTGTGTTTTCTTTTCAGGTATAATACTTGTTTGTGCGTAAAAAAAATGAACACTCATTAGTAAACTTACTATGAGTGCTCTTTTAAAAATAATGTTAAGCATTAAATTTTATTTAATTATGTATTTTCTGGCGTTTTCCGTTTATATATGAGGCTACGAATGCATCGTTAAATCCAATTTTAATTAATTCTTTTTGTAAACCTTTAGCTTCATCCAAAGTAGTATATAAACCTAAAGAGTATTTAAAGTAACCATCATTAGTAGTAACTGTTGATGGAATAACTTCTGAAGATAATAATGGATATTTGTTTTCTGAAAGTACTCCAATTTGTACTGAATAAATTGTTTGCCCATTTGTATTTTGCACTACTTCATCAGCCAATGTTTCTGTATTAATATCAGAATTAGAATTAGATGAAACATCACTGTCAGATTCTTCAGCATTTCTAGCTGCTCTAGCTTGAGCTCTATTTATACTATCTAGTACTCTATAAGCTTCTTTCTTTTTTACAGCTTCAATATCAATGTTATTGATAGCGCTACTACCTCCATTAGCATAAAAATAGTATGCAGCACCTAAAGCTAAACCTAATAGAAGTCCCAAGAAAATAGGCAGAGTTTTTGAGCTCTTTTTTAGTGCAGCTAATTCTTCTTGTGTGCTACTTAATTCGCTTTCTGCTTCTTCTCTTTTTAATTTAGCGTTATCTAAGTCTTCGTGCATTAACTTAAACTTCTCTTCTTCTATAAAAGGCATAAGTATTTGGATTAATTAATAATTATTAAAAGCACTAAAGTACAAATCTTTTTTTATACGTGAGTTTTAAAGAATATAATTGGTTTTGTACTCGATTGTTTCTATAAATCATGTGGTGTGGAATATATAGTCATTTTACTATCTCTGCTAAAACCGATAAGGAAAATTCCAAATTCTTTAGCAAAGTCTACAGCTAAAGAAGAACATGCTGAAACTGCAATTATAATTGGGATTTTTGCTAAGAAAGCTTTAGAAACTATTTCGTAAGAAACTCTTCCGCTAACTAACATATAACAGGCTTCCTTTAGTTTGTTTTGATTGATTAAATCACCAACACATTTATCTACAGCATTGTGACGACCGATGTCTTCTTTAATAGTTAATAACTCTTCATTTTTATTAAAAATAGCACAAGCATGGCTACCTCCTGTAGTTTTAAATAAAAACTGTTTGTCGTTCATTTTCAATGAAATACGATTTACAACTTCTACTAACCCTTTAACACCTGTGTTGTTACCGTTTTTTAGAGCTTTACCATTAGTTTTTAAATCTTTTAGTTCTTTTTTTCCACAAATACCACATGAAGAAACTGATAAAAGAGTACGCTTATTTAAATAACCTTTTCCTAATTTTTTTTCAGGAACCTCTATGTTTAGAACTGTAGAAAAGTCTTTTTCTTGTTTAATTATATCTACTTTTACATCATCTTGTTTTTTGTAAATATCTTCAGTATATAATAGACCTCTCACTAACTCTTTATCATTACCAGGAGTTCTCATAACTACTGTATATGGTTCTTTGTTAATGTTTATTTGTAATGGAGCTTCTATAACAAGAGTGTCATCAAATTTCTCTAAAGAATCAGTAGAAAGTTTAATAGATTGGTAGCTTTGTGTCTGTTTCATGATAAAACAAATGTATATAAAAAAGAAAAGCCCTGATGTTAATCAAGGCTTTTAGTATGTTTTATTACCCCTAAACAATAAAACATACTTTTCGATAGGGGCTTCTATCAATTAGGTAAACGATAAATTATAAGTAATAGTATAAATATTAATCGGTTTTTGTGCAATCAATAACTATTAGTTCATTATTTATATTTGTAGTGAAAAAGAGGTAAGAATTTCCACCATCTTTTAACTTAGTTTCTTTTCTAATTTGAGCCACTGTTTTAGGAAAATTACGTGTTGTAATATTTGCTTTTGTCTCTGTTATCTCCTTTTTTATCTTTTTTTTGTTGTAGGAAAATACATTGTTGATTTCAAAAATTCTTCCAGGGAAATCTTTGACTAATTTTTCTGAAGTATATAGGTGAGAATGTTGGTGCAATTTATTTACTTTCTGTTGACTTGCTATTTGATTGAATCCACCAGACTTTAAAATAGCTGAGTTAGGTTCATAAAGATATTTAAATGGCATCGAGTATTCAAATTTAAAATCATTTCCTAGTTTAAAGTCAAAGTACTGATTTTTGCTTTTCAGTATGTTAAGTGTTTTTATTTCAACCAATACTTTATATTCTTTTTTTAACAGAAAGAGAAGCTCTTTTACCTCATTATTTACAGCTACAACATGAATTTCTTTTACAAATTTTAGTTCATTTATGGTTGATGAAATATCTAAAATGGGAGAATTCTTAACAAGAATTGTATCTGACATTTCAAACAGAAAATCTAAATTTTCGGGTACGTTTGGTAAACAATCGCTTAGTAAAAAAACTTTTCCTTTCGTATCATTTCTTCGAGAAGGGTCAATATAAATACAATCAAATTTTTCAGAAGCATTTTTTAAGTACTCTAATCCGTCTGTGGCAACAGTTCTAATATTTGAAACTTCTAATTGCTCATAATTGTATGAAACGATCTCTGAAAGCTCTTCATTTATCTCACAATGTACAACCTTTTTAAATCGTTTAGAAAAAGCATAACAGTCAACACCAAATCCTCCTGTTATATCAATTATTGAATCCCCATTAACTAATTTTGATTTGTATTCAGCTGTTATTTCAGAAGAAGTTTGTTCGATACTTAGTTTAGGTGGATAATAAATGTTTTTTGTTTGAAACCAAGTAGGTAATTTCTTCTCTGATTTTTGTTTTGCTATAACTTGATTGGCTAATTCTTGTACAGAAACGTCTTTAAAGGGACTTCCTTTAAAAATAAATTGTTCGATATTGACTTTTAAGCTATCATTAATATAACTCTGAACCTCAGGATGTAAAATATTGTTATTCAAAAAGAAGTGGTTTTAATTGAGCTTTTAACCGCAATAATACTAATAATTTAACAGTTATAAAGCCTTGTTAATCCTAGATTTTCACTACGTTTGTTTACTTATTATCAAATTAAAGTTAACAAATAATTTATTATGAAAAAAAGTATTTTAATGCTTGCTATGATTTTAGCAACAGCGAGCGCAAGTGCTCAATTTTATGTTTCTGCAGCAGGAGGTTATTCAATTTCTAGTGCAGGAGTACGTTTTGGAACTGAAACAACAGCTGCAGGCGTAGAAAATACCTACGGTAGTTATGGAGAAGGATTACATACTCAGTTAAGAGGAGGGTATTTTTTTAATGATACCTTTGGAGTTGAAGCTTCTTTTGGTTATTTACACGGAGCAGATCAAACTATAAACAAAGTTAATCTAGCAGGTCAACCTGAAATTGATATTTACTCAAGAGGTAGAGCTTACGGTGCATCTGCTTCTTTAATTTATAAGTTTACTAATAACATTTATGGTAGAGTAGGTTTTTTAACAAAAATAGGAGGTAGAACTGAAGCTATTGGAAAAATGCATGGAATTAAATTACCTGCAGGAACTTTACCAGGTGTGCCAGTAGAAACAACTTTAGATGTTGATTTTGTTCATGATTTTAAAGGACGTTTTCCTTTAGGTGCTATTGCAGCAATTGGTTATAAGCATGATTTATCTAAAAATGTAGCTATTTTTGGTGAATTTGAGTATATGGGGATTAGTGTTACTAGAGATACTTCTAAAATGTCTGAGTTTTCAGCTTCTATTAGAGAAAATGGAGCAACATTAAATATCGATCAGGTAAGAGGTATTTTAACAGCAGGAGGGAATTCTGCAGCTGCATTATTTCATGATAATATAGAGTATGTTGATGAGTTACCTTTAGGAAACACAGATACTTCTAAGCAGTTATCTCAAAAAGTACCATATTCTTCTTTCGGAATTAATTTTGGTATTACTTATACTTTCGGTAAATAATATTTTCGAGTTATATAAAAATTAAAAGAGCAGCAATTTTGCTGCTCTTTTTTATTGTTTATGTAAGAAGTGAAACTAATTGTAAGCTTTTACATTTCCCATATCTAATGTCCCGACTGACATTTCGTGCTTAGTTGGTAATACAGCTCCAGATTCTGTTGTAATCCAATCATTCCAAGTAGCTTCCATTCCGCCAGTAGGAATTATAGAAACCCACATTTTATAGCTAGTAGGTCTACCTTTTTCATCTAAAATCCACAAATAAGAATCTCCAGGGGTTGATCCTCCTGTAGTATAAGTAACTAATAAAGCTTCTTTACCTTCGTATTCTACAATTCTACGTTCAATACCGTTTTCAAAAACTTTATATGGGGCTACTAGCCAAAAGCTATCATTATTAAAATAGTCTATGGCTTTTTGAAGTATTTCTTTGTTTTCAACTTCTTTTCCATCAACTAAAACAATACTTTTTTCAGGGCTTTTTGTATATAAGGTTACTTTATTAGAGTCCCAAGATACTTCTACTATATTTTCTTGTTTATCCCACTTATAAAAATGCTTTCCTCTAAAGCTCCACTCTATAAAATGAGTGGTTTTATAAGCTTCATAATTTAACGCTTTAAGCATTTTTGTTGCTAAAGCGTCCGCTTTTGGTCCTTGTTGACCTCTAGGAAGACTCTCATTGTTTTTAAAATAAAAAACAGCTAATACAATAGCTCCAACAAGTAATAATCCTCCTAATATTTTAAATAACTTCTTCATTTTTATTCATTAATTGTTTTATTCCTTTAGCTAACTCATTTGCTGCTGAAGGGTAGTTTCTAAACCAAAGTTCTGGCTCTATTAGTTCTAGTTCTGCAATAGCTAATTTACCACTATTATCAGTAAAAACATCTACTCGTGCATAAATAGGGAGTTCTATGCAGGCTTTTACGGCGTTTTCAGCAAACAAAATTTCATCATCGGTAGGTGTGTAATTGTAAACAGAACCTCCAAAATCATCTTGCACCCTAAAATCACCTGATTTGGCTATTTTTAAAACAGCATGTGTAAACTTACCATTCATAATCATTAACGAAATTTCTCCTTTTTCAACTATGTTGTACTGAAAAGGTTGGATAATCATATCCTCTTTAGCAATTAATGAAGAAAAAATAGTTTCATATTCGTCTATGGTTTCAATATTGATTTTGTAAGTGTGTCTTGCAGCACCTGAAATACAGGGTTTTAAAACAAAATCTTTTAAATTATATTTTTCAGAAATATCATTTAATGTAAACTGAGTTCCTTTATCAATAAAATAGGATTCACAAATATGTATTCCGTTTTGTTGCAAATCTTGTAGGTAGTGTTTGTCTATATTCCAACGAATGATTTTTTCTGAATTTAACAATGTTGTTTGTTTACTTACAACATTTAACCATTTAGAAAATTCTGGAAATCGATCAAAGTAATCCCAAGTAGTTCTAAATAAAATATACTTTGTTGTAGACCAGTCAAAATCTGTATCATCCCAAGAAAGACGAGCTACTTTTAGCCCTTGATTTTCAAGAGCTAATTTTACATAGTTATCTTCATCTAATACGTTTTGAATATAGCGATCAAGCATTTTCGGCTTTATATACCTTTCATCGGTAAGGATAATAACATCGTATTTTTTCATATATGCAATGTAACGCTATTTTTAAAGTTATAAAATGCTTATTTATGCATGTTATAATACTCTATTACGTGATTTGGTATTTGTATATCTTCTTTTAAATTTTCATCAGAAATAGGAGGTAGGGCTATCTGCTTTAAAGGTATTAAACCTGCCCAAATCGGTGAATTATAATCTTCAGGTTCATCATTTACTCCAACATCTCTCACTTTTGCAGAAGCAGTTTCAATTGTCATTTCTACAACTAATGTTCTATCTAATTCTTCAGGTTTCATAGGTCTAATTCCATTCCAACGCCCCTTCATCATATGTTCCATAAAACAGTATAAAGCGGCTTCTTTTTCTTTAGGTTTTTCTATTGTTTTTACTGAACCAAATAATGTAGTAGAACGGTAGTTTACTGAATGATGCAATCCTGAACGCGCTAATACTAATGCATCTAAATGCATTACTGTCATACTCATTTCTCCAGCTTCTAAAAGCGACAATAACATTCTGTTTGCCTGTGAACTATGTAGATAAATTTTATCTTCTTTTCTTCCGTAAGCCATAGGCAAAGAAATTGCTTTTCCTTCATATGTGTAACTTACAAAACCAATAAACCCTGCATCTAAAATAGTATTGATTTTTTCAACATCATAAACTGCTCTATTTTGACCTCTTTTTACTCTATTGATTTTTGATTTTTGATATTCTTTCATACGTTATCTGTTTTCGGGTAAAACATCTTTAAATTTCAAGCGTTTTTCTCTTGCTTTGTCTATATCCTTTGGACTATAAACTTTTTTCAAAGATGCTGGGTGTTTTTCAATAAACTTTTGAGGTCTAATTGGTCTGGGAACAAAATTTCCAGAGCATGTAGGGCATACATTTTCAAAAACGTCCAAAGCACATTCTTTACAATAAGTGCATTCAAAACTACATATCATAGCTTCAGTAGAAGTATTTGGTAAATCTTTACCACAGTGTTCACAATTAGGTCTAATCTCTAACATTTTTAAGTCGTTTTATTTAGATTTTTCTTGTTTAGTCTATAAATAACGTTCTTTAATAATATCCATATGCCAAACGCTATGACCTAATAGGATAAAAGCACAAGCTCTTGCTGAGGCAGGAGAGTTGTTTGCTACTCCAATGCTGCATAGGTTCTCGTTCGAAATACTGTTTAATAAGTTAATTGAATACAAGCGGGTTGTTTTAAATTCTTCCAATAAAGCTTCTATTGTTTTATCATTAGCACCTGAAGGTTTTATATAAATATCTTGGTCAAAGCCTTCAATAGGAGTTATGTCTTTTCTGGCAATTCGCAATACGCGGTACATAAATATGCGTTCAGTGTCAATTATGTGTTGTAACACTTCTTTTATACTCCATTTTCCTGGTTGATAACGGTATTCAAGTTTATCTTTAGAAATTGAAGAGAAAAATTTTATAACATTTTCTTTATCATCTTCAAACCCCTTCTTTAAGCTTGTATTGTCTGGTATTTTAGATAAGTATCCCGTGTAAAATTCATTAAATTCAGTTGGTTGAAGTTCTTGTTTTTTCATTATTTATATTATTTACTTTTCAAATGTAGTATATTTATGGTCTATTGTTTTAATCCAGGTTTTAAATAATTAGTAGTCCAGATGTTTCCTTATAAAACTTCGTTAAAGCTTAATAAAAGTCTTAAAGAGCCTTTGTACTTGCAATTAGCAAATCAATTTATTTTATTAATCCGAGAGGGAAAGCTACCACCAGGAACAAAGTTAGTAGGTTCAAGAACTTTGGCTGATTTATTACTAGTACACAGAAAAACGGTTGTTGCTTGTTATGAAGAATTATTATTACAAGGGTGGGTAGAAAGTGTTCCTAAAAAAGGAACTTTTGTGAATAAGAACTTACCTCTTGTTCAAAAAGTAACATTAGTAAATACTATTAAAACATCTAAAAGTAAAAGTGCAGGGTATGGTTTCTATGAAAATAATCATTTATTAGAGAAGAAAACGGAGAAAAAAGAAGGAGTTATCTATATAAATGATGGCACTTCAGACACAAGACTTACTCCAACAGAAGAAATTGCTAGAATTTACAGAAAAATAGCTTCTAAAAAGAGTATTTATACTTTTTTAGATTACAACTCAACACATGGGAATATAAAATTAAGAGAAGTGTTAGCTACCTACTTAAACAGTTCTCGAGGCTTAAAAGTAACTAAAGAGAATATTTTAATTACTCGTGGTAGTCAAATGGGAATGTGGTTGTCTACACAATTACTCTTAAAGGAAAATGATGTTATAATTGTTGGAGAAACTAATTATTCTTCAGCAGATATAACTTTTCAATATCAAAAGGCACAAATAAAAAGAGTTTCTGTAGATGAAAACGGTATTGTAGTTGATCAAATAGAGAAAATATGTAAAAAACAACCTATAAAGGCTGTTTATGTTACTTCTCATCATCATCACCCTACAACTGTTACTTTATCTGCTCAAAGGAGGATTCATTTATTAAATCTAGCTCAAAAACACAATTTTGCTATTATTGAAGATGACTATGATTATGATTTTAATTATAACCATGCTCCAATTTTACCATTGGCAAGTCATGACACATCTGGAAATGTTATTTACATAGGTTCTGTTTGTAAAACTGTAGCTCCAGTTTTTAGAATTGGATACTTAGTAGCATCTGAAGACTTTGTGAATGAAGCAGCTAAATTAAGAGGATATATAGATAGGCAAGGGGATGCTTTACTAGAGTTAACTTTTGCTGAGTTTATTAAGTCTGGGGATTTAGATAGGCACATACGTAAATTAATGAAGATATATTTACAACGTCGTGATTTATTCTGTAATTTATTGAAAAAAGAATTTGGAGATTATTTTCAATTTAAGGTTCCTAAAGGAGGAATGGCTATTTGGGTTCAATTAAATAAACAATATTCTTGGAATGAAGTAGCAAAAGAAGCAAGAAAACATCAACTTGAAATAGGAGAGTGGCAGCGATATGATTTAGCAAATAAAAAGCATAATTCAATACGAATTGGTTTTGCTAGTTATAGTAATGAGGAAATAAAGATGCTTTTTGAAAGGTTGAAACTGACATTCGAGGGTATAAAAAAAAGTGCCTATTAAGCACTTTTAAAACATATCTTTTACTAAATCATTCATACTGTCGTATTCTTTAAATAAGAACCCGAAAAAATCTTTACTCTTCTTTTCTTCTGATTTCAACTCACCTTCAGAAAATCTATATTTACGAAACTCTTTTAGTGTTTGATTGAGGTGTTTTTTTAAAGGCTTATCTATAGATAAATGATTCGTATTTTTCACAGTTATATTTTTTATAATGCGTTATTTAACTCTACTTTATACTTGTTTAATAAAGCTTTGGTTATACCTAAGTTAGCTTCTTTAGAATCTACAGCTAAGTAAACAAAATAAGTGCCACTAGGAGCAATGTTAATAATGTGCACTTGGCTAGATAAAGTAATAGTTATATCTTGAATTTCTTCATTTAATGCTAACGCATCAATTGCTTTTAATTTAGCTTTTACTACTCCTAAATTGTAAGCAGAAGCTAAGTTAGGGTCAAAATCTGGGTTTACTGTAAAAGAATCGTAGGCCTCTCCAGAACCAACATCTGTTATTGATACAGCAATAAATCCAGGAACTTTACTTTTTAAGTTTTCGATAAAATCATTGATGATTTCTTTCATTGTAAAATGGTTGTTATATAATTAATAAAAAAAGACTCTGTATTTATTGAAGGGTAACTTTTTTAAGGGTTAATTTAATCATAGCCGCTTTTGAAACGTCATCAGCCAACAAACAAACAATATGATTCTTATCAAATTTATTAATAACTACTACTCCTTCATTTGAGGTTAAAACTAACTGATCAAGGCTTTCAGATTCTAAAGCATCTTGAAAAAATTCATGAGTCATTGTAACAATGACGTTTGCCATTGCTGCAATGTTATTTTCTTTGGTGATATTATGAGAATCAATTACTTCTCCTTCGGAATTAAAAATAAGTCCTTTATCTGCTTCAGACTCTTCTATTAATGCTCGTAAGCTTACTTCCCCCATTAAGTTTAAAAACTTTAAATAATATTATTTTGTTTTCTTTGTTTTTTTTCCTTCCTCTATATAAGACACTGTTTTTTAGAAAGGGTCACAAAAATACTACCTTATTTTTGTTTTTTTTTTTACAAGTGATGCTTTATGATTTTTTTAACAATTTTAGATGCGTAAAAAACAGCAAGTTAAAAAGTCAGAAGTTGAAAAATAAAGTTGTTTATTCCAGTGAAAATAGAAGATAGAAGTAGATAAAAAAGACTAGATTAATATCTAGTCTTTTTTTTGTTAATCATCTTGTGGTTTTTGTTTTTTGAATTTGACTAAATCGAGAACATTCTCAAATCTAGGTTCAAAAAAGAAATCATAAACAGCATTTTTTAAGTCATTAACATTGTTTATGTTAGAAGTTTCGTTATAATCGATAGCTGATTCATTTAGTAAAACTTTAGTTTTATATTCATTCTGAAAAAAACTTATATATTTTTGAAACTCACTATCGATACTCATTTTTTTGATATCAATAGCTTTATAAGACTTCATTTAACTCTGTTTTATATTTTTTTAGCATTGTTCTTGTGAGAGCTAAGTTAGCTCTATTAGAATCAACAGCTAGATAAATAAAGTACTCTCCGCTTGGGGATAAATCTACAACATGAATATGATTATCAAGTTTAAAATGAATGTCATTAATGTTTTCTTTTAGACCTAAGATGTCTATAGCTTTTCGCTTGGCATTTATAATTTCTACATTATAAGCACAAGCTAAAGCAGGATCAAAATTTGAGTCGGCAGAATCAGAAGCTAAAGATTCACCTGAAGCTATTTCAGCTACACTAATTGCAATATACCCAGGTATATTTTCTTTTACATTTTGAACTAAGTCGTTTAGGATTTTTTCCATAAATTCCGGGGGGTTTTTAGGTTAAGTAATAATTAAATGTTAATAGTATTAGTCTCTTTTTTAAACATTAAGTTTAAAAGACCGATGTTAGTGTTCTTGTCGGCTAAAAAGCAAAGTACGTACTCTTTATACTTAAAAAGCAGAAGTGCTTCTTTGTCAGATTTTAAAATCATTTCATTTAATTCTGTCTTAAAGAAAAGGTTAAAAAAACTACTGGACATATTAAAGATAACAGCATCGAATGCAGCAATTTTATCTTTTATTTCGACCAAGTCGTTATCGTGAGGGTAAAAGTCAATAATTTTACCTTCTTCGTCAATTAAATAAATTGCTCTTGTTTTAGTTTCTAATAGTAATTTTTGTAAATCCAATTTTAAATAACTTTTACAGCTAATATAAACTTTTTTATTATTGAAAAAAAACTTTGAATATTATTTTTATTAATAAAACGCAGGTTATTTGTTAAATAAATGAATTAATTTTTGTTTTATCGCTTATGTTTTAAGGATAATTAAATTAAAAACAAAAGTTTTCTAGTCTCAATTTAACTGAATATTTAGAGGATATACTAGTATTTTTTTTTGATAAAACAGGGTTTAAGTATAAAAATACGTTTCTTAACTTTTTAATAAAAAAGTTAATTTGATAAGGTAATATAGAGGGATTTAAAGAGTTGGAGTTACAAAGAAGCTTTAATCATTCGATCGTTACCAAATAAATCTTTTCGAAGTTCAATCTGTCTAAATCCTTTGTTTTTTAACATTTCAACAGTTTCTAAACCAAGGTACTGGTTAATCTCAAAAAAAAGCAGTCCGGTTTTAGTTAAGCTATTCTTAGCTAAATCGGCTATTTTTTTATAGAAAATTAATGGATTGTTATCTTCAACAAACAAAGCTAAATGTGGTTCGTTTTTTAATACGTTATTTTTTATTTCTACTTTTTCTAATTCACGTACATATGGTGGATTAGAAACAATAATATCAAACTCCCCACTTAATTCCTCAGTTTTTAAAATGTCTTGATGCATAAAGGATACTTCAACTTTATTTAAGACAGCATTTTGTTTGGCTGTTTTTAAAGCTTCTTCAGAAACATCAATAGTACTTACAGTTGTTTTAGGTAAATGCTTTTTCAAACTAATAGGAATACAGCCTGTTCCCGTTCCAATATCCAAAATAGATAAAGATTCTTGGTTTTTATCTACCTCATTAATAATCCACTCAACAAGCTCTTCTGTTTCAGGGCGTGGAATTAGCGTGTTTTGATTTACTTTAAAAGGAAGTCCGTAAAACTCTGTTTTGGTCAATATATATTGGATAGGTTCTTCTTCTTTTAATCGAACTAGAGCTTCATTTAATAATATTCTCTTATCAGAAGAAATTTCAAAATCAGGTCGTAACGTGAGATCTATACGTTTGAGCTCTAAATACTCTTCAATTAAAAAAAAGAAAAAAGTATCAATTTCTGTTTGAGGATAAACGGATTTTAATTGCTCAGAAAAATACGATTTGTATTGTTTTAGTTGCATTATGTTATTTCCTATTTATAATATTTTTTTACAAATCTTTTAACATCCATACATTACAAGAGTAATGTCCTGTGTTACCTAATGGCTCTTTTAAATCAATAAAACCATTTTTCCTATACAAGGTTGTAGCTGCTTTCATATATGGTAAGGTTTCTAAATAACACTGTTTAAAGCCTTGCTCTTTAGCTTTGTTTAAACAAAAGTTTATTAATTTACTACCAATACCTTTTCCTCTGGCCACAGGTAAAAAGTACATTTTTTGTAGCTCGCAAATATTTCCTTCAAAATTATCTAATTGAGCAAAACCAGCTCCTCCTACAACAACACGATTATGTTCTACAACAAAATATCCAGCCCTATCTTTTTGGTAAGTTTCATACATTTCATCCGTTGCTTTATCTTCATAAGCAGTGCCTACTTTGGGAGCACCAAGTTCAATTAATACTTCACGAATTACCTTAGCCATTTCGGCATTATCTTGCGGTTTTATTTCTCTAATGATAAAATCAGATGGAGTCATAAGAATATAGTACTTTTGCAAGAGCAAAGTACCAAAAAAACACGAGTTTTCATGAAGAAATTCATTTATTTTTTACCTTTTTTATTACTAATAATTAGTTGCTCGGTAAAACAAAAACCATTTTTTTTAAAAGTTGATGATATAAAACTTTTATCGGCTTCTACTGATACTATAAGAGTTGGTGCTAATGCTTATTTTGAAAACCCAAACGATATAGGTGGCAAAATAGCTACTGATGAAATAAAAGTATTAATCGATCAAGTAGAGGTAGCACAAGTTTCTTCTGAAGAATTTAAAGTTCCAGCTCGGAAAGAATTCTATATTCCGTTAAAGGTTGTAATTCCTTCAAAAAGAGTATTTGAAAATAATAAAAATGGGATTTTAGGAGGAATATTAAACTCGTTAATAAATCAGCGATTGAAAGTACATTTTAAAGGAGACTTAAAATATAAAGTTTTAGGATTTTCACATGTATATCCTATTGATAAAGTAGAAGATATTAAAATTAAATTTTAGCGCTGTGAATCACGAAAAGTATATACAACGTTGTTTAGAGTTAGCAAAAAAAGGAATAGGTACTACAAGACCTAATCCCTCTGTTGGAGCAGTAATTGTGTGTAAAAATAAAATAATTGGTGAAGGCTTTACATCACCTTATGGTGGGCCACATGCAGAAGTTAATGCTATTAACTCGGTTCAGAACCAAGATTTATTAAAAGAAGCAACTATATATGTTACGTTAGAACCATGTTCGCACCATGGAAAAACCCCACCCTGTGCCGATTTAATTATTAATAAAGAAATACCTAACATAGTAATAGGTTGTGTAGATACTAATAGTTTAGTCGCAGGAAAAGGTATAGAACGACTTAAAAAAGCTGGTAGAAATGTGACTGTTGGTGTTTGTAAAGAGGCTTGTAAAGAGCATCATAAGCGCTTTTTTACTGTTCAAAGCAAAAAGAGACCCTATGTTATTTTAAAGTGGGCTGAGACTAAAGATGGTTTTATAGCTCCGTTAACAAAAGAAGAACAAAAACCTGTATGGATTTCTAATCAATACTCTCAACAATTAGTACATAAATGGAGAAGTGAAGAACATACTATTCTGGTAGGAACAAATACTGTAATTGCTGATAATCCGTCATTAACTGTTAGAAGTTGGTCTGGAAATAATCCGATAAGGATTGTTATTGATAAAACTTTAAGAATTTCTACAGAAGCAACTGTTTTTGATGGAAATATTAAAACGATAATTATTACAGAAAAAAAAGAAGATAAAAGAGAAAAGAGGAAAGAAAAACAAAATGTTATTTATGAAACTATCGATTTTTCTTCTCAAATAGCAAAACAAATCTGTGAGGTATTACATAAACATCAAATACAATCCGTAATTATTGAAGGTGGAGCACAAACACTACAAACATTTATTAATGAAAATTTGTGGGATGAAGCCAAGGTTTTTATCGGAGATATAAACATAAAAGAAGGAGTAAAGCGTCCTGTTTTTAATGCTAAACTTTCTTCCGAAGAAAAAATAGATAACGATATTTTAAGAATATATAGAAATGATTAAAAACATCATTTTTGATTTTGGTGATGTATTCATCAATTTAGACAAAGAAGCAACATATAAAGAACTTGCAAAATTAGGGGTTAGAGAAATTTCAGAAGATATGATGCAGCAATATTATCAATATGAAATGGGATTGATTTCTACTGATGAGTTTGTGTCATTTTTTCATGATAAATTTAATATTTCAAAAGAAGATTTGGTTCGTTCTTGGAACGCCATTTTATTAGATTTCCCTAAACATCGATTGAGTTTTTTAAAAGAATTAGCGGCTAGTAATCAGTACAGGTTGTTTTTACTGAGTAACACCAACGACTTACATATTTCTTGGATTCAAAATGATTGGGGAGAAGAGTTGTATAATGAGTTTAAAGATTGTTTTGAACAGTTTTATTTATCGCATGAAGTCAATTTTAGAAAACCAAATACAAACATTTTTGAGTTTGTACTTCAAGAAAACGGGTTACAAGCTTCTGAAACCTTTTTTATAGATGATACCAAAGAGAATACTGATACAGCAGAACAATTAGGTATTCAGATATGGAATAATTGTCCCAAAACAGAAGATGTAGTTGATTTACTAAAACGAAAAGAGTTTACAGTGTGATATACTTAATTTTTAGCATTCTTATTTCTAGTTTACTGTTTGTTATTTTTAAACTTTTTGATGTTTGTAAGGTAAATACATTACAAGCAATTGTTTTAAACTATGCTGTAGCGTTATCTTTTGGTTTTGTTCATACCGAGGTTTCTATACCTGTCTCTGAAATACCAGGTAAACCTTGGTTTTTAGGAGCTTTTATTTTAGGTTTTTTATTTATAGCTGTATTTAATGTAATGGGAGTTACTGCTCAAAAAAATGGGCTCTCAGTAGCTTCAGTAGCAGGAAAAATGTCAGTAGTAATCCCTGTAGTAATTGGAATTTTTTTATATAATGAGAGTATAGGTTTAGTTAAAGTTGTAGGAATAATTTTAGCATTAATAGCAGTATATTTATCTTCAGCAAAAAGTGACACTTCTCCTGTTCAGTTTAAGAACTTGTTGTTCCCACTATTACTTTTTTTAGGTTCTGGAAGTATTGATACATTATTAAAATATACGGAAACCACTTATGTTCCTAAAGAAGCCGTACCAATGTTTTTATCAACTATTTTTGGATGTGCATTACTTTTTGGATTTTTCTTTTTAATGGCTCAATTAATAAGTAAAAAAGGGAGTTTTGAATGGAAAACAGTACTTGGTGGTATCGTTTTAGGAATTCCAAATTATTATTCCATGGAATTTCTGTTAAAAGCACTACAAACAAAAGGACTTGAAAGCTCTACAGTTTTTACCATAAATAATGTATCTATAGTGATTTTAACCACGGTATTTGCTCTTACATTTTTTAAAGAAAAATTGGTCAAAAAGAATTGGATTGGTATTGGGCTTGCCATAATTAGTATTTTATTAGTAGTTTCGGCGTAATGAATGAAGAAATAAAAGACACTTACAAAACGATTACAAAGCCTTCTGAAGAAACCTTATTCAAAGACCGAAACAGTAAGTTTTTCGGGTATGCTTTTCCTGTTTTTTCTGAAGAGGATATTAAAGAACGGTTAGAAGAACTTCGAAAACAACATCATACAGCGCGTCATCATTGTTATGCGTGGCAATTAGGAACTGAGAAAATCCGTTTTCGTGCCAATGATGATGGGGAACCCAGTAACTCAGCTGGTCAGCCAATTTACGGACAAATACAATCTTTTGATGTAACTAATATTTTAATTGTTTCTGTTCGTTATTTTGGAGGCACTAAACTTGGAGTAGGAGGATTGATTAACGCCTATCGAACTTCCGCACAATTAGCTTTAGAAGCTTCTGAAATTGTTGAGAAAACCATAGATATTCATTATAAATTAAAGTTTGGATACGATATGATGAATAAAGTGCAACGTATTATTAAAGAACGAAACTTAGATATTATCAATCAAAAATTAGAATTAGACTGCGAGTACACCATTTCCGTACGTAAAAAAGAAGCTGAAAGTATTTTTGAAACTTTTAATAATTTGTTTAAAGTGGAGATTAAGGAAATAGAATGATTTGTTTGAAAAATAGTTATTTTTACAGCTTCATTAAAAATTGTTTTATGTATAAGCTTTTTTTCTCACCTAATGTAATTTTCTTTAAGTTGCTAGTCATCTTCTCTATTTCTAGTTTTTCTCAAACTTTTAATAAATTAAACACAAAAGACTTTAGAGGAGGATATATTGGCTTAAGCTCTTTTGTAGATTATAATAACGATGGTTTTTTGGATGTTTTTGTAACTGGTGTAGATTTTAAGTTACAATTTAAAAATGCGGTATTTTATAAAAATAATGGCGATTCTAGCTTTAGTGAAAGTACTATAACAAATATTCCTAGAGTGATTTATGGAGATTGCTCTTGGGGAGATTATGATAACAACGGGACACTTGATTTACTATATTCAGGTACAACAGGAGGACCTCCAAAATATGGAATTTCAAAAATTTATAAAAATTTAAACAACGGGTGTGGTTTCAAAGAACTTTCTTTTAAATTACCAGGTATCACTGATGGAACATCCAGGTGGGTTGATATCGATAATGACGGATTACTAGATGTTTTCTTAGCGGGAATAGATGTAAACAATCAATTAATAGTAAAAGCTTACAAAAATTTAGGCGACGATAACTTTAGAGAAGAAGAAATATCAACTATTGATAAGCTCTATGGTATAAGGGGTAATTCAACTTCTAATGTTGCCAGATGGGTGGATTTTGACGGAGATGGTTTGAAAGACTTAGTGTTAGCTCTATCTACAAAGTCAAATTTTTCTGTAAACCTATACAAAAACCTAGGAAACTTTCAGTTTTCAAAACAAAATACCAGCTTACCTAATTTATCTTCATTAGCTATAGAGGTTGGAGATATGAATAATGACGGACTAAAAGATCTTGTTTTCACAGGAAGCCCTAATGTAGACAATGATACAGGAGATGGTACAGGCGACCTATATGTCTTTATTAATAAAGGTGAAATGAAATTCAACAATTTATTGACTGTAGAAGATGAAGGTGTTTTAGAAAATGATATTGAGTTAGGAGATATTAATAATGACGGCTTTTTAGATGTTATTAATTATGGAACAGGGCCATGGGGTACATCCTCAGAAATAACTAAAATATATCAAAACAATAAAGATGGAACTTTAACTGAAATGTTACATAATTTACCTAAATGTAGGTTTGGAGGAGTAGAATTAGGAGATTTTGATAATGATAATGATTTAGATATCTTATATTTTGGTAGAATAAATGACCCTTACGATAATGAAATTACATATATCTATGAAAATAAAATTATAGATAATATTTTGCCTACTGATATTGTAACAGAAACTTCCTGCTCTTGTAATAACGCACTTACCTTTTTACTCAATGCCGATTCAGACTCTGTTAAGTGGGATTTTGGAGATACAAAATCAGGAAAACTAAACACTTCTACAGAAAAGAAAGTCAACCATACTTTTTCTGAAGAAGGAAACTATATAGTTACAGTTACATATAAAAAGGGAAATGTTACAAAAACATTAACTAAAGAAGTTTACGTTGGGGAGCCTTTAAAAATTGCTACTCCTTCAAATTTAGAAATATGTGAAAATGATATTAACAAAATTTATGATTTTGAATTATTGAAAGATTCAGAAATTCTCAACAGTTTACCTTCCAATAGTTTTGAAGTATCCTATTATTCTAATTATAAAAACTCAGAAGAAGGGCGCTTTAAATTAAAAAAAACATATCAAATTAAAGATAAAGGAGAAAGGATATATGTGAGGATTCAAAATAAATTAAATCCTAATTGCTTTACCCTTACTAACTTTGAAGTAAATATAAACACTTTACCTGAAGCTAAATCTATTGATTATTTTGTTTGTGATGAAAATAATGATGGATTCTCCTTTTTTGATTTAAAGTCTAAAGAAAAAGAAATTACAACAAACAATGAAGGCTTAGTTATAGAGTATTATGATGCCATGGATAATATTATTCCTGTAAATTCTTTAAATAATTATAAAAATTCTATAATTAATAAAGAAGTAATTACAACTAAAGTAATAAAAACAGCAACTGATTGTTTTACTGAAATGAAAATTAATTTATTTGTAATTAAATCACCTCAAGCTAATTCTTTACAAGATATTTTTGCTTATGACGATGACAAAGATGGTATTTCAGAGTTTTTTGATACTTCAAATGTAGAATCAATAGTTTTAGGCAATCAAACAGGAGTGGAGGTTTCTTATTATGATGCTTTAGGAAATAAATTACCCTCACCATTACCTAACCCTTATACAAATAAAACCAGTGGTAGAGAATTAATAAAAGTAAGGGTTACAAATACTTTGTCTCAATGTTATTCTGAAACAAGCCTAAATTTAATAGTAAAGCTGTCTACAGACTCATTTGATTACCCTATTTTTTTTACCCCTAATAATGATGGATATAATGATTTTTGGCAAATAAAAGGTGTTGAGAATTTCCCAAACTCAAAAATTGAAATTTACGACAGATTTGGCAAACTTTTAAAAACATTAACAGCTAAAGATATTGGATGGGATGGATTTTACAATAATATAAAAATGCCTTCCAATAGTTATTGGTTTAAGGCTGTTTTGGATGAGAAAAATATTTTTTCAGGATATTTTGCATTAAAACGATAAAACATAAGTTAGAATTAGACTGCGAGTACACCATTTCCGTACGAAAAAAAGAAGCCGAAAGCATTTTTGAAGTTTTTGATAATCTGTTTAAAGTAGAGATTAAGGAAATAGAATAATCATTTTTTTAATAAAAAATATTTTACAGTTTGATTTTAAGTAAATTAAAATTACTTTTATCTCTGATTTAACTTAATTTTAAAAAATATGAAAATGAAAAATCTAACTTTCATTGTATGTCTATTTATTTCTTTTCAACTTTTTTCGCAAGCGCAAGCTGAAGTAACAAAAGAAAACATTTGTAGAGGTGCTGCTATTAGTGTAGTAGCGAATGTAAAACCTTTTATAGAAAATGGTTTTTCTAAATCAGAAATTTTGGAAATGGGCAAAGAACTCGTAAAAGAGGTAATTAAAGATGCACCTGCTAAAGCATACGATTTATTAAAAGCTAAAAAATCAAAAAATGAAGTAGTTGAGATACTTTACAACGATTTTATGAAATTGGACGAAAAAGTTGTGCTAAAGTTTTTATTAAAACCGCAACCAGATGATGATTATTAAATTAATCTACTTAATCAAAATAACTAACCTCCTAAAAACCAAAACATTTTAGGTTACTTCAAGAATTATTCGTAAATTTGCACGCCTTTTTACGAGTACAGATTTAAAAAGGGTAGAAAATAACATTTATTAAGTTTAATTTCTCTTGGCGTTAGTATCGTTAGAAATCTGGTTAACAAAAAGATACAAATATTTATTTCAGACATGTCTGAAGAAACAAAAAACACAGCAGAAGCTGTAAATCCAGCAGAATTTTTAGCAACTTTTAACTGGCATAAATACGAAGAAGGTATTGATGAAGTTGATGAGTCTAAATTAAAAGAATTTGAAAAAGCCTTAGAAGGTACTGTAGGGTTCGTAAACGAGCGCGATGTTATCGAAGGTGAAGTAGTACGTATTACTGATCGTGATGCTATTATCGACATTAACTCTAAGTCTGAAGGTGTAATTTCGTTAAACGAATTCCGTTACAACCCAAATTTAGCTGTTGGAGACAAAGTAGAAGTATTAGTTGACAAAAGAGAAGACTCTTCAGGTCAATTAGTATTATCTCACAAAAAAGCACGTGTAATCAAAGCTTGGGATCGTGTTAACAACGCACACGAAACTGGTGAAATCGTTAACGGTTTTGTTAAGTGTAGAACTCGTGGAGGTATGATCGTTGATGTATTTGGTATTGAAGCATTCTTACCAGGTTCTCAAATTGATGTGAAGCCTATCCGTGATTACGATCAATATGTAGAAAAAACTATGGAATTCAAAGTTGTGAAAATCAACCACGAATTTAAAAACGTAGTAGTATCTCATAAAGCGTTAATCGAAGCTGATTTAGAAGATCAAAAACGTGAAATTATCGGTCAATTAGAAAAAGGACAAGTATTAGAAGGTGTTGTTAAAAACATTACTTCTTATGGTGTATTTGTTGACTTAGGAGGTGTTGACGGATTAATTCACATTACTGATTTATCTTGGTCTCGTATCAACCACCCGAACGAAGTTGTTGAATTAGATCAAAAATTAAACGTTGTAATCTTAGACTTTGATGATAACAAGTCAAGAATTCAATTAGGGTTAAAACAATTATCTGCTCATCCATGGGAAGCTTTAAATGCTGATTTAAAAGTTGGTGATAAAGTAAAAGGTAAAGTAGTTGTTTTAGCTGATTATGGTGCATTTGTAGAGGTTGAAGAAGGAGTAGAAGGATTAATCCACGTATCTGAAATGTCATGGTCAACTCACTTACGTTCTGCACAAGATTTCGTAAAAGTTGGTGATGAAGTAGAAGCTCAAATCTTAACATTAGACCGCGAAGAGCGTAAAATGTCTTTAGGTATGAAGCAATTACACCCAGATCCATGGACAGATATCACTACTAAATACCCAGTAGGTTCTAAACACACTGGTACTGTACGTAACTACACTAACTTTGGTGTATTCGTAGAGTTAGAAGAAGGTATCGACGGATTAGTATATATCTCTGATTTATCTTGGACTAAGAAAATTAAACACCCATCAGATTTCGTAACTGTAGGTGATCAATTAGAAGTACAAGTATTAGAATTAGATGTAGAGAACCGTAAATTAAACTTAGGTCATAAGCAAACTCAAGATAACCCTTGGGATGCTCATGAAGCTACGTACAAAATCGGATCTATCCACGAAGGTACTATTAAAGAGAAAAATGATAAAGGTGCAACTGTAGTATTTGCTGATGGAGTTGAAGCTTTCGCTCCAACTCGTTTCTTAGAAAAAGAAGACGGAGGTAAATTAGCTAAAGGTGACGAAACTAAGTTCCAAGTAACTGAGTTTAGTAAAGAGTACCGAAGAATTGTTGTTTCTCACACTTCTATCTTTAGAGAAGAAGAACAAAAGAACATTAAAGCTGCTGCTGCTAAAGCTCAAGAAGTAGAAAAAACTACTTTAGGAGATATCGGTGGATTAGCTGAATTAAAGAAGAAAATGGAAGGAAAATAATCCTAACAACTTCTTAAAATTTATAAACCGTTAAGCTGTAAAGTTTAACGGTTTTTTTAGTTCCTTGTGTAACAAATGTTACAGTTAAAGCTTACCCTTTTTTAAAGGATACTTTCTTAAATAGCTTTATATTTGCTCATCAATAAAAAATGAATATGACACTTATTAAATCTATATCAGGTATAAGAGGTACCATAGGCGGAAATACAGGTGAAAATTTAACTCCAATTGACGCTGTAAAATTCGCAGCGGCTTACGGTACATTTATAAAAAACAAAAATTCAAAGAAAGAAAAGATAACAATTGTTGTAGGTAGAGATGCTCGTATTTCGGGTAAAATGATAAGTAACTTAGTAGCAAATACCCTTGTTGGTTTAGGAATTGATGTAATCGATTTAGGTTTATCAACTACACCAACTGTTGAAGTAGCTGTTCCATTAGAAAAAGCGGATGGAGGTATTATTTTAACAGCCTCTCATAATCCTAAGCAATGGAATGCACTTAAGCTTTTAAATGAAAAAGGAGAGTTTTTAAATGGTGAAGACGGAGCTGAAATTTTAAAGATTGCTGAAAATGATGCTACTATTGAGTTTGGTCAAGTTGACGATTTAGGCATATACAAGAAAAAGAAAGATTATATAAAGAAACATATTAAAGAAGTTTTAAAACTTCGTTTAGTAAATGTAGAAGCCATTAAAAAAGCTAACTTTAAAGTAGTAGTTGATGGTGTTAACTCTACAGGAGGAATTGCTATTCCTGCTTTACTAGAAGAGTTAGGTGTAAAATGTGTTGAATTATATTGTGAACCTAATGGACACTTCCCACACAACCCGGAACCTTTAAAAGAACACTTAACCGATATTTCTGAATTAGTAGTAAAAGAAAATGCGGATTTAGGTATCGTAGTTGATCCAGATGTAGATCGTTTAGCGCTAATATCTGAAGATGGTTCTATGTTTGGAGAAGAGTACACTTTAGTAGCTTGTGCAGATTATGTTTTAGGTCAATTAGGAGGTGGTAACACTGTTTCTAACCTATCATCTTCAAGAGCCTTACGTGATGTTACTGAAAAGCATGGAGGAACTTATACAGCAAGTGCAGTAGGAGAGGTGAACGTTGTTCAAATGATGAAAGATACCAACACGGTAATTGGAGGAGAAGGTAACGGAGGAATTATTTATCCAGAATCTCACTATGGACGTGATTCGTTAGTAGGAGTTGCTTTATTCTTATCACATTTAGCACATAAAAAAATGTCTTGTAAAGAATTAAGAGATTCATATCCTAGTTACTTTATGAGTAAAAATAAGATCCAATTAACACCACAAATTGATGTTGACAAGATTTTAGAAACCATGGCTAACAACTATAAAAATGAAGATGTAAATACAATTGATGGCGTAAAAATTGATTTTGCTGAAGAATGGATTCATTTACGTAAGTCTAATACTGAACCAATCATTAGAATCTACACAGAAAGCACAAGTCAAGAAAATGCAGATGCTTTGGCCAAAAGATTTATCACTGAAATACAACAAATAATACAATAGTTCTTTGAAATTAAAAATAGTAAGTTTATTAATGCTGATAGTTTCAGCATCAATAATAGCACAGGAGAAAAACGAAGAAATCGTTCAAAAGAAAAAAGTAACCAACAAAGGAAAATTCTTTGTTTATTGGGGATGGAACTGGGCTAGTTATTCTAATTCAGACATTCGTTTTAAAGGAGCAAATTATGATTTTACATTACAAAATGTAAAAGCTCAAGACCGACAAACAAAGTTTTCTTTTAATGACTACTTTAATCCAGGAAGAGTAACTATTCCACAAACAAATTATAGAATAGGATATTTCTTTAAAGAAAACTACACCGTTTCTATCGGGGTAGATCACATGAAATATGTAATGATAGCCGATCAAGATGTTAAAATTAACGGAAACATCAATATAGGAAATGCTAAATATGACGGAACATATAATAATGAAACAATCAATTTAGCTGCAGATTTTTTACGTTTTGAGCATACTGACGGTTTAAACTATGTAAATGTTGAAGTAAAACGTTTTGATGATGTGAGTCACTGGTTTGGTTTAAACTTAGAAAACTTACAAATCAATTTAACAGAAGGAGTAGGGTTAGGAATATTATATCCAAGAACTAACACAACTTTATTAGGAATGGAACGTCATGATGATTTCCATTTATCAGGGTATGGAGCTTCTGTTGGCGGAGGGTTAAATATTACGTTCTTAAAGCACTTTTTTGTACAAGCAGATTTAAAAGGAGGTTATATTTATATGCCAGATGTTAGAACAACTAAAAGTCCTGTAGATACAGCATCACAAAGTTTTTACTTTTTTGAAAATACCATTTTAATAGGAGGTAAATTTAGGCTTTAATAACAAAGTGTTATAAATACGTTAATATTATAACTATTTTAGGCTAACTAGTAGTATACTGCTAATTTTACGCAACCTAACAAACAACTAGAGATTTCAATTATGGATTTAGAACAGTATTTTGATAAGTTTAGAAAAAATATTGTAGGTATAGATCAGACTTTTCAAACACCTTATGGTGAAAAGAAAATGATTTATACAGATTGGACTGCAAGTGGAAGGTTATATCGACCTATAGAAGAACAACTTTTAAATAAATTTGGACCATTCGTAGCCAATACTCATACAGAAACTTCAACTTCAGGGGCAGCTATGACTTTAGCGTATCATGAAGCTCGAAATATTATTAAACGCCACGTAAATGCATCTTCTAATGATGTGTTAATTACGGAAGGATCTGGTATGACGGGAGTTGTTAATAAGTTTCAGCGTATTTTAGGATTAAAAATAAATGAAAACTTAAAAGAAAACACACAAGTTCCAGATGAAAAACGACCTATCGTTTTTGTAAGTCATATGGAGCATCACTCAAACCAAACTTCTTGGATTGAAACTATAGCAGATGTAGAGGTTGTTCCTTGTAATGAAGAAGGTCTAGTATGCTTAGATAAGTTTGAAGAAACCATAAAAAAATACTTAGATAGACCAATAAAAATAGCTTCAATAGTAGCAGGATCTAATGTAACAGGTATAAAAACAGATTATCATAAAGTAGCTTCTTTGATTCATAGTTATGGTGGTTTATGTTTCGTTGATTTTGCCTGTTCAGCACCGTATGTTGATATTGATATGCACCCAGAAAATGAAGATGAGTATTTAGATGCTATTTTCTTTTCTCCACACAAATTTTTAGGAGGACCAGGAAGCTCTGGAGTCCTAATTTTTAATAAAAAACTTTACAAGAATATGGTTCCTGACAACCCAGGAGGAGGTACAGTTAGCTACACTAATCCTTGGGGACAACATGATTATTTTGATGATGTAGAAACGCGTGAAGACGGTGGTACTCCAGCTTTTTTACAAACAATTAAAATAGCTTTATGCATTCAAGTAAAAGACCAAATGAGAACAGACAAAATTAAGGAGCGTGAAGATGAAATCAACCCAATTATCTTTAATTGTTTAGAAAACTTAGAAGGAGTTAAAATATTAGCCCCTGATCATAAAGATCGTTTGAGTATCTTTTCTTTTTATTTTGAAAAATATCACTTCAACTTAGTTGTAAAGTTATTAAATGATCGTTTTGGTATTCAAACAAGAGGAGGCTGTTCATGTGCAGGAACTTATGGTCATTTCCTATTAAATGTAGATCAAATAAGATCAAACGAAATAAAAGGACAAATTTTAGAAGGCTGTAATACAGAAAAACCAGGCTGGGTACGATTATCAGTACACCCAACAATTACAAATGAAGAAGTACAGTTTATTTGTGAATCATTACAAGCATTAGCAAATAATATAGAAGAATGGTCAAAAGACTATGAATATGATACTGCTAAAAACGATTATGTACACAAAACTGTTGAACCTGTTGAAAAACAATTGGTAGCAGATTGGTTTTCGTTATAATATGATATGACACATTTAAATAGCTTTTTTTTAGAAGAAAATTATTCAAAAATTAAAGAAGACTCTATATCTGGAAGATGGATAACATTAACAGATATAGAGCCTTTATATTTAGGCTTACAAAACTCTAAAATTCAAACAAAAATTATAGGTGAATCAGAAGAGGGGAGAGCCATTTACCAGTTAAAGCTAGGAAAAGGTAAAAAAAGAATTCTTATTTGGAGTCAAATGCATGGAAATGAAAGTACAGGAACTAAAGCTGTATTTGATTTTTTAAAGTTTATTCAACATTTTTCTACCCACGAAATAACAAAATCTATTTTAGACAATTGTAGTATTACTATTGTTCCAATGTTAAATCCTGATGGAGCACAAGCCTATACACGTGTAAACGCTAAAAATGTAGACTTAAATAGAGATGCTGTAGAACTAGAAGCTAAAGAGAGTAAACTTTTACGTAGTATTTTAGAAGAAGTAAATCCTGAATTTTGTTTCAATCTTCATGATCAAAGGACCATTTTTGGTGTTGAAGGAACTAAAAATCCAGCAACAATTTCTTTTTTAGCACCTTCAGAAGAAGAAAAAAGAACAATTACAGAAGGAAGAAAAGAAACTATGAATGTAATTGTAGCCATGAATGAATTGTTACAAGAAATTATACCTAATCATATTGGTCGTTATACAGATGAGTTTTATCCAACCGCTACAGGAGATAATTTTCAAAAATTAGGACACAATACAATATTAATTGAAGCTGGACACTTTCCGAATGATTACGACAGAGAAGAGGTTAGAAAATTCAATTTTTATGCGCTATTACAGGGAATATATCATATTTCGTTAGCAGAAAACTTCAAGGAATTTGAAAAATATTTAGCTATTCCTAACAATATCAAGAACTTCTACGATGTAATTTATCGATCAAAAAATAATGAAAAAGATGTTGCTTATCAGTATGTAGAAAGTATAGAAAATGATAAATTTGCACTCGTTTTAAAAAAGGAGAATGAAGGTAACTTATCTATGTATTCAGCTCATAAAGAATTCATAAAAAACAGTTAAAAATTCTACTTTCTTTAAATAAAACTTATTTTTTTTAGAAAAAAACTATATTTTAGCAATATTACTTGAAGAAAACAAAAAAATGAAGAAGTTCATACTAGATGAGATTGATCATCAAATTTTAGACATTTTAATTGAAAATGCTCGTACACCTTTTACAGACATTGCAAAGAAGTTATTGGTATCTGCCGGTACTATACATGTACGTGTAAAGAAAATGGAAGACGAAGGAATTATTCAAGGGTCTACTTTAACCTTGAATTATGAGAAAATGGGGTATTCTTTTATTGCTCACGTTGGAATTTTTTTAGAGAAAACATCTATGACACAACATGTGCTTGATAACCTACGTTTAATTCCAAACGTAACTGTTGCATATGTAACTGCAGGAAAATACAATATTTTCTGTAAAGTACGTGCTAAAAACACCAATGACGCAAAGGATATTATCTATAGAATAGATGATGTACACGGTGTAAACAGAACGGAAACAATGATTGCGCTTGAAGAAAGCATCAATGATAAAAAACGTTTAATGCACGCTATTTTTAAAGATATTTAAAAATTATTTTTATAAAAGTTAAAAGGGTAGCAAAATTTTGCTACCCTTTTTTAATTGCTCAACTAATAACTTTTTAAAATATTAGTTTTTTGTTAGTTTATTTTAAATTTTCAAATTCTTCCTTAGAAATCTCTCCTGAGTTAATTTTTCTTAACTCTTCCATTTTAGATAAGATAAAGTTATGTAATCCTTCATCAATATCGTCTGGTTTCTTTAAATCCTGACGTAAAGCACCTGGTAATACATAGTTATCATAGTAGTAAAAAAAGTTATAATCAAAACTGCTTACAGTTAAGTCATAATCTCCTAATAAGTACCCTAAACGGAAAGCTGAACGACGTTGAGCTGGAGTTCCATGGTGCCCAGGGCTAGTTGTATTATAATCACCAATTGAAGCAGCAAAGTTATAAGCTGGAGCCGCTTGTGTCCAAGTAGCATTGTATCCATTAGGTTTTTTAATATAATAACCAGCAAAACCATCAGCCTCTAATTCAGTAGCTCTAGCAGTACTTTCACTTCTTGAAGGTAAGTTGTTTTGGTATTGTAATTGGTGTCCTATCTCATGAGCTTGAACCATAGCACAAGAAATTCTTCCTCCTTGGCTTAAAGCCATGTTATAAAGCTCTTCACCATAAATAATATAACCACTACCGTAAGAAATAGCGTTTGCTGTTCCAGAACCTTTAGCAAAATATAAAGGAATGGTACTAATGTTAAATACATCAGCTATTTTAACATTTTGGTTATTTAAGAAATTTGTTTCAGATTGATTTACAATGGTTGAACCAATGTAAGCATTTTGACCCCAGTTACCATCAATGTAACTACATACTTCATGAGAATGGGCGTCTAATAATTTAGCATTTTGATTATCAACAGGATTAATGTCGTTATCACTACAACTTACCATTAATACGGCTGCTGTAGCTGCTAATATGAAGGGTTTTAAATTTTTCATTTTTCTTTGATTTATATCATATAAAAAGTTAATTAATTAAACAATCAATAACCTAAGCGTTAAAATGATTGAATTATTGCTTTTTATTTAAAGAAAATTAAAATTTATAAAGTTATTAATGTTAACATTGAAAAGTAACTAACTGAAATTGAGCAGAGTAGAGTTTTCTATAAAGTCCAATTAAATTTTTCAAAAACTATATGCCAATCCTTAGGACAGTCAGCTTTTATTAATAGCTTTTCATTTGAATAAGGATGAATAAACTCTAAAGAATAAGCATGCAAAAAAAGATTCTCACAATCAAAGTTGTCAATAAACATTGTATTATGATTTTTATCCCCATACTTAGGATCACCAATTAAAGGGTGACTAATTTTATTCATATGAATTCGTAACTGATGTAATCTTCCCGTTTTAGGTTGTAGTTTAACCAGACTATATCTAGAAGTATCATAAGGTTTAACAGGAATATCTACCGTTACAGTTTTTACAGTAAATAAATGAGTTTCTGCATCTTTATATACATTAGCATCTCTTCCTTTAACAGGAGAATCAATAACTTTAATTTCAGGAGCATGACCTCTAACAACTCCATAATACGTTTTTTGTATTTCGTTTTTAGTAAACAGTTCTTGAAATTTGGCAACAAACCCAGTTTCCTTAGCGAGTAATATAATTCCAGATGTTTTTCTATCAAGCCTATGTATAGGATACATTTTTTGATTGAATTGCTGCTGAATCATTTGCAATAAAGAGTCTTCATCAGCAACATTTCTAGAATGATGTGCATGATGCACAACTACATTGTTAGGTTTTGAAACACACAATATATATTCATCTTCATAAATAACATCTAACTTCATAATACTACTCATTAACTGGTTTTAACTTGGTGAAATTTAAAAGGAGTAAAGATAATGCTCCACATATAAAAAATCCCATAAAAAGTGGGAGAGTAGTGGTTTCAACATACTTTCCTATAAATGTAGCAATTGGTACTGCCATAATAGTAGATACAAACCCATTAATTGCAGCTCCAATACCAGCAATATGCCCTACAGGCTGCATTGCCAACGCACGAAGATTCCCAAATAAAAATCCTATTGAGAAAAACTGTAAAGCAAAGAATACTAGTAGTATTACAATACTTGGGTTTTCTTTTTGGTAAAATAACGTTATGTAAATAATAGGAACGATTGAAAAGATAATTAAAAAGAATGATACCAACTTATGCATTCCAAACCTCATAACGAATGAACCATTTAAAAAGGTAGCAAAACCAACAGAAATGGCTAAACCAGCAAAGATGTATGGAAACTCGTCTACTAATAAATATTGTTCTTGAAAAATTTGTTGTGAAGCACTTAAATACACCATAAATGATCCTGTAATAAAACCTGATATTAATGTAAAAATAACTGCCTGTTTGTATTTTATAAACTCTTTGGAACCATCTAAAAATAAGCGAAATGCAAATTTCATTCTGTTTTCTTCTTTTAGGGTTTCTGGTTGACGTTTCCACAACCAAAACATTACTACAACACCAAAAATTAACTGACTATAAAATATAGATTTCCACCCATAAGCATCTAACATTAACTTACCTATAGCTGGTGCTACAACTGGAACTAAAATGAAAATTACTACAATAAAAGACATGATTTTTGCCATGTAGTTTCCACTAAAACTATCACGAACCATGGCAATACTAATTGTTCTAGGGGCAGAAAGACCAATTCCTTGTAAAATTCTTCCTACAATCATCATTTCTATACTCGCAGCGCTAACACAAATAAAACTGGCAATAACAAAAAGTATAAAACCACCATAAATAACAGGTTTTCTTCCTAAACTGTCTGAGATTGGACCAGAAATTAATTGACCAAAACCTAGACCTAAAAAAATCATAGTTACTAATAATTGACTATCATGTGATCCTTGTTGAACACGAATACTAATACCAATTTGTTCTAAAGCTGGGAGTAATGCATCTATTGACAAAGCTACTAATGACATTAAGGAAGCCATTAAAGCAATGAATTCTAACTTTGATTGATTATTTTTTTGCATTAGGCAAAAATACTGCCTTTATTTTGTTTTGAAGTGAGGATAAAAGTTAAAAAAAGGCTGTTTTTTAACAGCCTCAAACAAACAATATCATAATTTTATAAGTCTAATAAAAAGACGCTGTCAAGAATAAAATTGGTAGTGAAACAAAAAAATTGTAAAAAGTGAAGGGGCCTTTTATTCTATAACAGCGTCGTATACTATATACATCTTACAGTCTATAAAACAGCTATAATTTATATAACCCTACTTTTTTTGTTAAAAATTTTTAAATTTTTATTTTTTATAGCAAAAACGTTAATCTTTTCACTTTGTTTTTTTCCTGAATAGCGAGTCTTTTTTCTTTAAACTTAAGGACTGTATTAGGAAAATCTCTAGAAAACTCATGAAGCACTAGCTTAGAAATATTTTTAAATCCCTCGTATATAACTTTACCATCTTTAAAAACATACATATCAAAAACAGGGTAGTTAAATTATATTATTTTAAATATAGAATTCCAGTAAGGTAAAGGATTAAAAATTAAGTGAAATTTATTTTGTCTTCTTGTTTCATAAATACTCTATTTAACATAATATTAATTATAGTACAAAAAATAAACGCCAATCAAATTACATGATGCGTTTAGTACTTATAAAATTCCCTTGTTTTATCTATAATTTAAGGAGGCTAAAATGTCAATGATCGTTGTTAATAATACTACAAACATAATGAAATTTATTTGTATTCTCAAAATCAGCGTAATATCGAATCTAAATTGCAAATGACTAACAATACATTTTACCGCAAAAATTTTAGTTTGGGTTTCCGCTGGAGCAACCTCCCAAAAAAATTTGGCAGCTAAAATATATTATTTAAAAAAGCAATAAAATTCAATACTACTACGTGCGGTTTTAAAAAAGAAAAAAAAATTAAAAAAAAAGTTATTTCAGCAATTTTGAAAACATAAAAAAGCATCCTTTTTAGGATGCTTTTACTTATCTATTTAACATAAAATATTGAACTACATTTGGATTTCTACACCTCCCGAATTATTATAGATGTCTACCCATTCGTTTAATAACGTGAGTCTTAAACCCTCAAAATAATAATCACAGTAAGGAATATGTAAATCGTCAAACAAATAATTAAAAGAATTATCCAAAGGGACATGAGTAATAGGGGAATCTTTTAAACCTATTCTAGCTTCTATACCATCGGGGCTTTCATTAACTCCCCTGTAAGGCATTAATTTACCATATAAAAACTCATTTTCATTTAATAATTCACTAACATATGTTCCTTTCCTAGGGTCTCCATTCTTAGGTATCAAAAAACACACAGGTTGTGCCATAAATTCCATACCATTTAATAATATCTTTTTTTTCATTTTATAATCGTTTTTGTAGTTGTTCATAAGCTTGGCAATCTCCACTTAACAACGAGTTTCTATACTGTTTTAAGTGTTTACATTTGTTAATTTTTAATATCACGTAAACGGACACAGTAACTATAATAACAAACAAAATAAAGACTGCTAACACCCACAAGAACACACTAATTATCATTATTCTTTGTCTTTTAATTTTCGGTTTTTATACTTGTAAATCTCTGTTGCAAGCAACACACACGCATAGATAATGACTGGTATAGGTGTATTTTCTACTATACTCAAGGAAATACCCGAAACCCCATTAAATGCGTTTAAAGCTATCGTTTTCATTCTTTTTAATATATTTGAGGAGTTAATTTTTAAAATTTATTGTTATGAAAGGAATACTAAAGAAATTAGGAATTGTACTATTATTATTAACTGGGTTGTATATTTATGATATAAACTCTGAAAGAAACTACAAAGCTGATATGATTTACAGTAGGTTGTCTGATGAAGAAAACAGACCTCACTATTACCTAAAACAAGACATATCCTACAGAAAAAGATTTTTTCATAGTGGTTACGAAATATATTTCAAAATAAAAAACATATCAAAATATAGCACATATAAGAACTTAAAATATAAAGTTTACTATTACTCAAAAACTGATGTTCTTATAGGAACTGAGATAATTAACATTTACGAGTATATAAAACCAAATAAAAAAATAAGTAAATCAGAATATACAACCAAGAAAATAAAGAACGTAGACAGGCTTTCTATATCTTTAATAAAAACAGAAACTACACAATAACACTTCCAAATATTGAGGGATTTAAATTCTTCAATTTATCATATTCTGATTTAGTCAACTCATGGTTTAACCAACCAAATAAATCTATATTGTAATCTGTAAAGTCACCTGTTATACCTAGTATGTTATCGTACGCCCTTTCTCCGAAAGCTTCATAAACCTTAGCAAAATCATACTTAGTTAAACTTTGAAAAATATCAAAAATTGCTACTTCATCAGTACCCCAATTTGACATGGAAGTATAAAGACGCTCAGCAATAGCTGATGCTTGTACATCTGACAAAGTACTTTTACTTTTATCAAAAGATTTAAAAACAACACCATCAGAAAGAGAATCTTTCAAAGAAAACAAAACACGATTTAACAAAGACGATATTAAGATAAGCACCCCTATTACTAGAAGTGCATTATCTTTTATAAATTTAGCTGTAGCTTTCATTTCTTACGCTTTTTAATTGCTGAGTATAAACCTACGGCAGTCGTTACAAAGCCCAGAATAGTTAAAATCGGTCTCAGGATTGTATTCGTAGAATTTCCTTTTTTTTTTAACTCTTCATCTTCACTTCCCTCCCAATACGCATAACCTCCGTCAGACTTAGCGTCTCTTACATCAATATGAATAAAACCTTTTTCCACATACACACCAAAACCATTAACACCAACAGCACGTAAACGTTGATATAATTTGTTTTTAGTTTCTAAAGCTTCCTGTACAAGTTCAACCAGTCCACTACCGCTTAAATCCAAAGCAGTTCCATACGTATGTTGACTTTCTCCTGAACGTGGTGGTTTTCTGCTTAATTCATAACGTACACTTCTGAATGAACTGTTTAATTTGATAGGCTTCCCTAGTGCATCCCTTAGAATTTGTGCAGCTTGTAAAACTCTACTATCTAAAGGAACATAAGCAAATAAATTTTGCTCGTCTGGCATAATAAAACTTGCCTTTCTTATCTCCCCTAGTTTAAAGTTTTCTGTCAGCAATTTATCGTCTGCAAAACCGTCTAAAGGTGGTTTTAAATGAATATAATGCTTTACTACATGTTTACCGTATTTTTCTCTATACGGACTAAAAAATTCTGACATAACTATTCAGGTTTTTGTTCAACATTAGGGGAGTTATCCTCCCCCATTATTTCCTTCCAATCGGCTCTAAAGGCTTTTAGATGCTTTATTGCACTTTTAAACAACAATACATTTTTATACCCTTTTTCCGCATAGTCAATAGCTGTATCAACTTTTTTCCCTATGGTAAGCAACCCCTTACCTACTGAAAATATCTTTTTCAACATAGCTATTACTTTTTACTAAAACGTTTACCTACATAACCACCATTTGGAGCATTTGGGTTTAAAATCCAATTCCAATCTTCAATATAAACCTTACTATTATTCAAGTTTATCATGCCCTGAATACTTACAGAATCATGCATAGGAGCTTTTAAAACAACTCGTACACTACACCACTCTTTACCTGTCTTTGATGTAGTTGGAGCAACTTCTTTTTGGTATTTGTCACGAAATACTTTAATATTCCACTTTACACCTTTTGAAACTTTCCAACCTGCCATAAACAAACCCTGTTTTGAGCCATAAGCAGTAACTACTCTTATACCACTTCCTTTCTTTTTTCCGTAAGAAGCTCCTTGACCTTGAAACATTTTCTTAGCCATCTCGTATTGCTCTTTTGTTAAAGGATATTTAGCCATTACTTATATTCTTTTTTAGGAATTAATAAATAAGCTACGACAACGATAACAATAAGCCCCGAAGCATAGCCCCATACTGGAATACCATAGTATTCTTTTGTCATGAACTCCTTTGTTTTAGCCCATGCGTTATTCAACCAAGTTTTTGCTTTTTCCATGGTTATTTTTTCTTTTTTATGTTCTTAAATAAATACTCGCCTAACTTCCATAAACCAACTACAGCAGCAGGAATAATCACATACAACCAATTAAATGAACCTTCGTTTTCCTTTGGTTTATCTTCAAAATAAGGGGAATCGGTTGGTATGTTTACATCTGTCGTTGGAACTCCTGTTCCTACGTCTGTTACTGGTTTTCCTGTTACATCTACTGATTTTACAGGTGTTTTAGTTATAGGTTTAGCACTATATACCTTATAATTAACTACACCTTTATAACCAAATACAAAACCTCTTGGATCACGGTATTGTTGGCCATATAATACACCGCTTTTTGCAGTTAATTTATACTTTTTAGAAAGCTCTGCACGAATTGCATCTCTTAACTCAAATAAAAGTCTACCTACTAATGCATGACCGTTGATACTATTTGAACTACTCCATCCACTTGTATCAGCATAAGCTGTAGCAGCCATACTGATATACTTATCAACTTCATTCAAGTCGTTTAAACTTTTAACCAATTTTAGACGGCGGTCTACTTCTTGTTTTAAAAGATTAAAATAACCGCGAAATCGTTGTTCTACGCTTGCCCAATCTTCGGGACCAATACCTAACAAATCCATAGCACCACTTACCAAGCCCGAAGGGTCAATCATATTAACAGTATTATCAAATGTTTGATAAAATTTGTCTTCTGTAGTGGTTACAGTTTGATATGATGTTGGACTTATACCCCCACCTTGATAATTATAATGGGGGCTATTTAAAGTATAACTAATCATTACTTAACTTTTTTAAATGGAGTTTTTACTGAATAGTATTTGATATCAGAACGAGGGTCTGTGTTTTGTTCTAAATAAACAGACTGCATCCCTCTAACATCTAAAACAACCGCTTTTGCAGTACCAAAAATTGGTTTATCGTTTTCATCAAAACCAACGATATTAAATATGTCTTTTTGGTCTATCAATAAAGTTTCAGAAGTGCGTTTTTGCTTTTGCCCATTGATTCTAAAATCAATATCGGTTGGTAAATTGTCCTTGTCAAAAACTAAGAAATCAGTCTCAATTAAATTAATTTCTTTTTGTGTTTCAGTAGCTTTGAAAGTTTGTTCTTTCATGATGTAAGGGAAAGGACTAACGTTTTGACCTCCAAAACTATAAATTGAACTCGTTGAAGTCTTTTCTAAATTCGTAAGATAGTTGTTTACACTATCATTCTGATTTAGCATAATTTCACCACCATAAGCCAAATCAATAGCAGCAGTATCAATTACTACATTTGTACCCGCATCACCATTTGGTACTGTTTTTAACTGAAACTGTTTAATAGCCTGCTTGTTTAAAAAAGCTTGGATTTTGTTTTGACCCTCTAAAGTCAATAAAACGTTCATTGTATTAAATAAACGTTGGTCACTCCCTCCTTCTTGTCTGATTAGTTCGGTTTTCAACTTTGCATTAACAGAGACATTCTCTAAAACTAATAACTGTGGGTCATCAGTTTTTAAAATCTCTAGCGTTTTTTGCGTTGCACCGTCAATTACTGTTTTTCTCATTTGTACAAAAAAATTAAGTTTATAATTAAATTCTGTACAAAAGTGTTTGGATAACAGTTTTTTAAGTGGAAACTATTTCTTTGCCGTTTAGTTTCTTTTACAGGCGTACAAATCCACCTGTAGAATTTTGAAGAAAAGACATAGACAACTGTTTTTCGATTGAAGTTTTTTGATTTTTTAGTTGTGAAGATATTACAACCTCTTTTTCTTCAGTCGTATAAGTGTATTGTCTAGTTAGTCGGTCATACTCTTTTTGCATGATTGTACGAGGTTGTATGTTTCCATTTCTTAATTGAAACCATTCTTTTATATCACGCCATAAATTACGTGTTCTTTTACTAATAACATCAAAAGATTTACCAACCCAATGGGCAAAAAATTCATCACATACAACTTGTTTAAAATCGTATTTATTAATCAATTCAATAATTTTATAAAAATATGTTTCGCCCTCTGCATATCTAGGATAATCAAGTTTTTTAGTTGCATTAGCACACCCCCAAATTTTGCCTATTATAGCACGTTTTCCAAATTCTCTTTTAGTCATATACTTGATTATGTAATTGCCTATATTTTTCAATTTACGCCCCTTTTTGTCCTTTTTTAAGCTATGAACGTCTATTGTATTAGGGTTTCTATCTCCGTGCTTTTCTTGGTATTTATCAATATATCCAAGCTTGTCAAGTTGTTTGTTCCATAAGTGCCTGTGTACCGTCCAATCTATCCATCTATCTATTAACAAATGAAAATGGATGTTACCATTTTTCTGCGCTTCGGCTTTCCATACATAATGCTTTACATTATATGTTTTTTGTAAATTTTCAATATATCTCGTTTGCGCTTTTCGAAGTTCTTTGTCTGAATGAAATTGCTTTGCAGGTAGTGTCAACGTTACAAATGTTGCATATTGCTGTGTCTTATAATCTACATTTCTATCTCTAGAAAAGAATACAGTTGACAACATACATTCAATTGTTTTACGACACTTTTTAACCTGACTTTCCGAAAGTGTCCCTAAATCCTTTATTTGCTTGCCTTTTTTAGCCATTATCATTTGATGTAATTGATGTTTAAACTCAATTTTATCAACTACATTCAAACTATTTTGTCTTGTGAGTTTCTTTATAGCTTCTGAATAAGGCGTTTTTGCATTTTGTTTTAAACTAGAAGTATCGCCATTTCTTGAAAATGACAGATAGCTGACATCATAAAATTGTGTCAGTCCGTTATTTTTTACAATAAAGGTCGCAGGAGCGTTCATTTAAGAGGGTTGGTGATATTAAAATTCTCAGCAATCACGGTGGATTGCTTCGAATTTTCGATTTTACCGTTATGTTTAGCCAAGCCAATAAGAAAAGCCGTTAAAACGGCTTTTTTACGGCACGGTTTAACGGTTAGTTATTAAATAATTGTAATTGGCTTGTTTTAGGCTGGAATAAGACAGTTTGTCGCTCTTTACCTTGCCACGGCTTTAATTGATTCCAAAAGCTTCTATAATCGCAGAAAATAAAGCGTTCGCAAACTGTTTTCTTTACACTAACAAAATCAGGATGATGTTTTAACAATCCTTTTTCTAGTTCCTCTAAGGTTACACGAATTTGCAATCCTTTTTCTTCCAAGACTTGATTTACTCTATCGGTAATAAATACACGCCTGTTTTCCCATGTTATTTTGTCTTTGGCAGGCATTATTTATCAAGTTTGTTAAATTCAGAAAGCAAAAAAGACAATTCCTCTAACTTACCCTCCATTTGAAGAAGCAAATCTTGACGAGTACAAGACTTTCTATATGAACTATCAAAAAGAAAATTACTAGCATGCACAAGAGGCATAGGGTCACAATAGAAATTATAACCAGAATCCTTTTTTATAGTTTTATCTAAAGCTGTTATAGCTATAAGTATATTTTTTGAAGTATTTCCCATAGCTTAAAATGTTAAATGGTGAGTGAAGTAATGAATGTCTACTGCAAGCGCAATGACAAAACCTAGAAGTAAAAATGTGATAAAGTAAACCACATGTATTATTGTAATTCTTTTGAATAAGAAGAAAGCGCCAATTCCCAGTAATACAGGAGAGTAAATAAGTGCATGTATAAAACTAAAAAACAGCACTATAAAGTTTTCTAAATACTTCATAATACTGTTATAATTTATGCACCAATGTGCGTTTGTTAAAAGTTTGAACACGCCCGTCTGATGTTTCTGCCTCGCATACTTCATCATAAATACAAACTAAATTTAAAATCTCTGGGCGTGGTGCGCCATGTGAAGTTCTGGCGAACTTGTCGCCCTCTGTTAATCGGTGTACTGGTACCACATCTGGTACTTGGTTTAAATATGACATAAAATATAAATTTTACATCATTGTCATAGTAGCCTTTTTGTTATGAATTATAGTTAAAGTACTTTCTTTATACACAGTCGACAAGTCGCCTTTTTTAAGCTTTGAAAGTTTTTCGTAGATAGTAGTTATCATTTGTAAATAACCATTTAAACGGCTTACTGTGTTGTAATCTTTCAATTGCTTCATGGATTTACGTAATAGTTTACAAGCATCCTGAGCAATATTAAGAAGTGAATAAACACTAATGAATTTTATACATGAATCACCTTTGCTTTGGTAACTATGAAAGAAATGCAATCTTTCTAAATAATCATCAATAACCATACGTATTTTAACACAGTAATTATGAGGCATTTTAAAATATTGCTCTAGATAAACACTATACAACTCTTTTTGTAAAGTGTTAATTACACGAATTGAATCGGTAACATAAGAACTTAATTTTCTAACATAATCTTCTGCTTTACGTTTAGATTTAAATTCTAAACGCTGTCCTATATCAAATAAAATATAATAAGGATATGAAGAATTAGGCTCATTTTTCTTTTTGTAAACAGGCAATAATAACTTTTTCATCTAATATTGTTCTATAATCTTAAACATCTAATTTAGATAAAGAGAAAGGAAAAATATAAGAGTTTGAAATTCCATGCAAATTGTAAACTTTTTGCCTCGAAATCTCTGTAAGTACTATAAAATGGACATGTTCTATTTAACAGGCTATTAATTATAGTACAAATATCAATGTTTGTTATTTATGTCTTGTACGCCATTTGTAAGCTATAATTCTATATTAAGTAAATATCCCAGAAGCTGTATTTATTCTTTACGATATTCAGTACTTGGGTCATTAAAATTAGAAATACTCGATTCTCGTGGATTAGAAATTTTAGATTTATAAGGAAATCATTTGTAGCTATAATTTGCCATTATGTAAAATTGCCGCTACCAAACGCTCGATTGTTTTATAAAATCAAATTGCTTATTGCAATTTATTAATAACACAATTATCCATCGCTTACCAACGCCAAAAAAAAGTAAAAGCTTTTAGCTTCGTATTTGTAATTCGTCTGTAATTGAAATTCTCGTTGCAAAAAGTTTTCAGAAGCTTTTCGTTAGCATGATATTATGTAAAATAGAAATAAAAAAAGTAGAAAAGATAAAATAAACATGTCTCATTTATGTGACAATCTATACCTTTGTTTCATAATTGAGACATAATGAATGATACTAAAACTAAAATTATAACTGCTGCAATTAAAGCATTTAGTAAAGCCCCTAATGCTTCAATGGAAGAAATTGCTGAATCAATTAATTTAAGTAGAAGAACGCTACATAGATATTTTAGCGGAAAATCAGAACTTATTGAAAAAATAATTGATTACGCAAGTAGTTTTTGCCTACAAAAGACTAAGGAATCAATAGAATCGTCTACTGATCCAAAAACTCAACTTTATACAATGTTTTTAAATGATATTAAAAGTGGATATCAATTTCGTTTTTTATATAGCTACAGGGAAAACTATAAAGGAATGGAAAACGAGTCTTCTGATTTTAAAGAAATGATGCAGATTTTTAGAGACTTGTTAAAAAAGCTACAAACTAATGGTTTATTTAATTCACAACTTACAATGGATTGGATAGAGAGCCTTTATTTTTCTACAATTGATGCCGCTATAAATTTAATTCTTGAAGATGAGACAAGAACTCAAGAAATTGTAGAAATGGCTTGGGAGTCTTATTTCAATGCTATTATAAATCATTCTAAAAAATAAAAACACATTAAAAAAGCACAAAAGATGAATTATGAAGTCATAATTATTGGTGGTGGTCCTGCAGGAATGAGCGCTGCTTTAGTTTTAGGAAGAAGTAGAATAAAAACACTAATTTTAAATACCGAAAGCCCTAGAAATAATATAACAACACATTCACACGGGTTTTTAACTCAAGATGGTAAGCATCCTTCTGAAATATTTAAGATTGCTAAGCATCAGTTAGAAAAATACACATCTGTAGATTACAAAAAGGAAAAAGCGATATCTGTAAAAGATGAAAACAATAATTTTTCGGTTGAAACAGAACACGATACATATTCAGCTAAAAGAGTTGTTATTGCAACAGGACATAAAGATAATATTGCTGAAATAGGTATTGAAGGTTTAACTAAAGTCTATGGAAAATCTGTTTACCCCTGCCCTTTTTGTGATGGTTTTGAAATAGCCGATAAAAAATTGGCTGTATTTGGAGATGTTCTAATGGCTCCTATGTTTTCAAAAACAATATCGCATTGGTCAAAAAATGTTATCGTTTTTACAAACGGTGAAAAAGTTGAGGACGAAGAGCTAGTATCTAACCTTACTAAAAAAGGAATACAGATAATTGATAAAAAAATTAAAAAACTGATTTCAACTGAAGGTCAGCTTACAGGTGTTCAACTTATTGATGAAACAATTATTGAAAGAGAAGGTGGTTTTTTACCTGACACAAAATCTACAGAAAGTACCGACTTTGCTAAAAAAATGAATATTCCTACAGAAAAAGGTTATTTTGGAATGGAGTTTTATAAAGTTGATGAGAATAAAGAAACAGAAATTAAAGGGTTTTATATTATTGGTGATGCCAGAACAGGTTGGAGCGGTGTTGCTTCTTCGGTTGCTGAAGGTAGTGAAGTTGCAGCTGCTATTACACACCAAATAATAGAAGAAAACTGGTAGTGATAATTAACTTATGAATTAAAAAAGGTCTGGTAAAACAGACCTTTTTTTAACGTTTAGGTTTTAAGTCTTCAATAACTTGTGCACTAACCCAAAATATGTCTACATTTTCGTAGTCTTTTGATCCCATATTTCTATTGAAAAAAAGAAATTTACCATCTGGCGTTACGCAAGCGAGAGCTTCCCAAGCGTTTGTATTAATTTTATCCCCCATATTAATAGGCTCACCCCATGAACCGTCTTGTTGTTTGAAGCATATATAAATATCAGAATCGCCATAGCCTCCTTCTCTTTTACTATCAAAAATAAGATACGATTCATCTGGTGCAATGAATGGGTGAAAACTTTTTCCGCTATTAATTTTACTGTTGAGTAGTTTTGGTTTTTCATACTTTCCATCCACGAATCGTGAATATCGAATATCTCCTGTAAAGTCTGATTTAAACTCATCAAAAAAATAAGTTCCTTTCGCAGAGGCAGTAAGACGCATAATTGGTAAGTCTTTAAAAGGATAATCAAGTTTTTTAACTTCTGACCATTCACCATTTTCAGTTCGTTCCTTATAACGTTTACTTAAATGCATAATTTTACCGTCGGGAGAAATAAAAGGTGTGCCAACCCTAGATGATATAACAGAATCTTTCCATTGGTTATTTTTATATTGAATCACAACAAATTCTTGCTCTTGGTCCTCCTCTCCTTCTCTAATAAAATAAAATTCTTTTAGGTCTGGTGTGAAGACTCCGCTAACTTCCCATCCGTCTGTAGTAACAATACCGGGAGCAAAAGGTCTAGGTGTTAAACCTGGTGGTTTTTGACCAAGATAGGTCCTTTCTATAGTAGGTAAATTACTATCTTTTGAAGTTTGCTTTTTTGTATTACAAGCATAAAAAAAGGGTATTAATACAAAGATTAGTATAAAGAAAGGTAATTTATTCATCATGTAACTTTTGATTATTGAAAAACGATAGTACATAAATACAGCTATTACCGTAACACATTGGTTAATATAATGTTAAAAACAAATATTTACTGAGTTGTTGCATACTAAGTAGATGAGTAAAGAATACTAATGTTACATATCTACACTTTCAATAAAGTTTGAACTTTAAAATAAAAGGTTTAATAAAAAAAGCGAGAACTTAATTATATAAGTTTTCGCTTTTAAAGTTTAAATCTAGTATAATTAGCCATATTACTACTTATTGGTAACAAATATTTCTCTCAACTGTTTAATTACGTTTCCGTTTCCAGTAACTGTAATTTCTCCAATTTTATCAGCTATTTTCTCCACATACTCCATTTCTTTTAATTTAAACAACATTTCGTTGTCTTCCATTAATTTAGCAGTATTTAATAAGCTTCTTGTAGATGCTGTTTCTTCTCTTCTGGTAATAATATTTGCTTGGGCTTTCTTTTGTGCTACCAATACCTGATTCATGATTTCTTTCATTTCTCCTGGTAAAATAACATCTCTAATTCCGCAACCTTGAATTACTACACCTAATTTTTCAGCATTCATTTTTGTTTCTTCAAAAACTGCTATAGAAACATCCTCTTTATTGGCTAATAATTCATCTAATGTGTAGTGTCCTACATATTTTCTCAATGCCAATTGCATGTTTACATACAATTGTTTTTCATAATCTTTATTAGCTAACAACGCTTTTTCAATATCAGTTACTTTGTATTGCGTATAAAAGTTAACTCTAACATTTGCTTTGTCTTTGGTTAACAATTCCTGACCTGCAACTTCTAATTGCAATTGTCTGGTATCTACTTTCGCTATTTTAATAGTTGTCTCATTTTTCCAAAACCTATACGTCCCTCCTACCAATGTTTTTTGATAGGTATCATTCACTAACAATATAGCTTTTTCGTAGGCGGCAACTTCAAAAGTCCTAACATATTTGCTCACTTCATAATTATTGAATAAAGATGTATCTACTTTTTCAGTAATTTCAATCTTGCTTATATCTATTTTTTGAAAGGTTCTAGTAATAAATCCTTTCCAGAAAACGTGTCTTCCCGCATTTAAAACTCTTTGAAAGTTGTTGTTTTCGTACATAAAAACTAACTCGTTGTCTTGTACTTCAACAACTTCTAACATTTCTGCTAAAGTTGTGTCTTGTAACAATACTTCTAAAGCTACTGATGTATAAAAATCTTTTGTTAAATCATATACTGCTACTGTTTGATTAAATCCTAACCAATGTGTACCCGCTTTGATTACTTTTATGTAATCTCCTTTTTTAAATACTAATCCTACTTTTCCTTGATTAATTGTTATTCTTTTCATAATCTTTTTGTTTTTAATTATTTATACGTTGTTTTCTCACCATGGAGAAATTTGTTTGTTTTTGTAAAAAGTATTGAATGTTAATGCTTATAAGCCTACGGAAATAATAAGATTGCATAGCTTTTGTATTGTTGTTTACTACATGGGTTATACTAATTAATACTATAACTGACATACTAAAGTTCAATACACTGTTTATGTAATGGTTATTATTTCAAAGTACGTTTATAAGTGTTTATTTAAAAACTCATTAAACATTCAACACTTTTGGTTCATCAGTTTTACAAGGTGATGAGCTTTCTTAAATAATCTACGTTAACAGCGTAGTGCTCTACCAACTGAGCTACAAAACTCCTTTAGAAGTTTTGACAGGACTCGAACCTGTGCAAAAAACAGACGTGACTGGTCTGAATTCACTAGAACCTAAAACTAGCGCGTCTACCGTTCCGCCATATCCTTTCGGATAGTGGGACTCGAACCCACACGAATTTTCTCTATTGCTTTAACCTGGCTTAGCTACATAACTTTCGTTATGGCAGGATTCGAACCTGCGTACATAGAGTGAGATTATTTTTTGGTAAATAATCAAAACCTTCAAGACTAGTTGCATATACAGTTCTAATACATTTACTGTAAGAATGTATACAATGGTGCTATACAGAAACACGCAACAAGACTTGCTTGATATTTTTATCTATAATATGTAAATGAACTTTTATAGCTACCTCACTATACCCTTTGTTATAATGAGGTTCTCTTAGCATTTTATCTCTCTTCAAATATCTTTTTCATAATTACACTGCAAATATTACACAGTATTGCGCAATGTTTTTGCGTACTAAAAATTATTCTTGCTTTTTCTTACTTTTTTTCTTCTTTTTCTTAGGAAGCTTATCCTTTACACGTTCTATATGTTCTCTTACAGTTCGCATATAATCACTATTATACGTGTGCTTTTTAGCAAGGTTTAAAGTTTGTAATGATTTTTTATACGCTTCTTTCTGTTCATATAATTGGGCTTTTCCTATATATAAAATTGCTTTGTCGGAACCTTTTACGGTTAATGCAAAATCGATGAATCGTTCAGCTTCTTCATAGTCTTCATTCCATAATAACACATTAATGTAATTCGGATATACGTTAAAAGCATACATGTTTTCTGCTAAAGCTTCTGTATAATACAGTTTTGCTTTTTCAAAATCACCTAAGTGTTCTGCGTAAATGCGTCCCATTAAGCACAACGCTACTACATTTTTTTCTTCATACGCCAAAGCATATGTTAATGCCTCCATTGTTTCTTCTAATTCATAAGGAAAAGCATCTAATGCTTTAAATATGTAATTGTTTGCTAATGTTTTCATCTTATTATAATTGTTTACGCAAATCGCTTTTTAATTGATTACGTGTTGTTTTAAATCTTTTTTTGTTGTTTTTAACTTTAAAATCAGTTCCTACAAATACTTTTACTGGATTTCCTCTTTCTAAGTCTAAATGGTTTTCCCATTCTTGTTTTATGGTGTTTTGTAATTGATTTATATTATGATTTGCTATCAAGGTTTTTAAACGTTGTACAGCTATTTTTTTATTTTGATGCTGTGAACGACTTTCTGAAACCAATATTTGAATTCCTGTTGTGCTATGTTTTGCTCGTACAGCAGAACTTACTTTATTTACATGTTGTCCACCAGGTCCAGAACTTCTAATTGCCTGAAACTCGATGTCTTTTTCTTGTATGGTTAACTCATTGTTATATTCCAATTCAAAACAACCAATAAACCAGTTTTTACGTTTATGGTATTTTCTAAAGGTTGATTTTCCTATCCATTGAATAGTGCCCATCCAATCTTTTAAAAATAAAGACAGGTTATTTCCTTTTAATTGAACACTTACTGATTGTATGGTTCCATTCTCTATTCCTTTTTCTTTATGAAGAATGTCATATATTATCTTATGTTCTACTACAGCTTTTATAAATGCTTTTAGCACTTTTGCTACTACCCAGCAGCATTCTGAAGGTCCACGACCCGCTGTAAATTGTATTATTTTTATGTCCATTTTAATTTTCTATTCATATCATTACGAGTAAAACGAAGTAATCTGTTAATCAATAGGCAGATTACTTCATTATTTCATTCTGTTTCCTTCATCGTAATGACAATTGTTATTTTACTTATCCATTCGTACAATTTTCGGGGCAAAGGTTCCTAATACTTCAACTAATTCTTCCTGATTTGCCATTACTTTTTTGATATTTTTATAGGCCATTGGAGCTTCATCTACTCCACCTCCAATGAGCGTAACTTCATTCATTTTTAACTGATGCTTAATATCACTTTTGGTAAATTTCTCTTTACACTTTCTTCTTGAATGCTTTCTTCCTGCTCCGTGTGATGCCGATTGTAAACTCTCTTGGTTTCCTAAACCTCTAACAATGTATCCTGGTGCAGTCATAGATCCCGGAATTATACCTAATATTCCTTTATTAGCGGGTGTTGCTCCTTTTCTATGTACAATACGCTCAATTCCATTTACTTGTTCTTTCCACGCAAAATTGTGATGATTTTCAACCATAGTTAATGGTTTTACACCTAATAATTTTGCTATTCGTTTATGAATATTATCATGACATGCTTTTGCATAATCACCTGCTAAATTCATTGCTAACCAATATTCTTGTCCGTCGTGCGTATTTAAATCTAACCATGCTAAATGTTGTACGTTTTTAGGTAACGGACATTGTTTACTTGCTAAATAGGTATAGTGTTTTGCAATGTTTGCTCCCAATCCACGTGATCCACTATGCGTTAATAAGCCCACATATTCCCCTACAGGTACATTAAATTCATTATTTTCATCTGATATGGTTACCTTTCCGAACTCTACAAAGTGATTTCCACCTCCTGAGGTTCCTAATTGATTATATGCTTTTACTTTTAACCGTTTTAGTAAAGGGATATCTTGAAATTCACTACGTTCAAAAATTTCATGATCTTGCTTTTTATCATGTGTTTCATACATTCCAAACTTGGTATGTTCTTTCAATATATTTTCTAATTGATGTTGCTTACCTTTTAAATAAGAAGCTTTCATCGGAAAAATACTCAATGCCATTCTACAGCCAATATCTACTCCTACACCATACGGAATTACTGAATTTTCTGTAGCAAGTACGCCACCTATAGGTAATCCGTACCCTGAATGTGCATCTGGCATTAAAGCTCCTTGTACTGCTATAGGTAATTTTAAAGCATCGTATAACTGAAACTTCGCTTGTTCATCAATTTCATTTTCTCCATAAATTGAAAACGAAGCTCTTGTATTTCTTAACTGATGCATTTTAATTTCAACAGGCTTGGTTAAACCTTCAGCAACTTTACCCCAAATAGCATTTCCTTTATATTTTTCTGGATAAAGCAGTACTTGTTTCGCTTCTTCTAAAATGCGTTCTTTTTTTTCTTTTTTTCTATATCGGTTAATTTGCCCTAAGGCAATATTTATACTATTGTTTTTTGGAAAGCCTAATTTGATTAGATCTTTTCCTTTTAGTTTATTTCCCATGTTGAGACATTATAAGGTTGGGCACCAATTTTCTAATTAGTGCTTTGTATCAATATTTTTCTCTTTGCTTCGGAAATTGAAACTATACGGAAATGTGTAGCATAAAAAAATCCGAAACGTTATTGAGGCTTCGGATTTTTCATCTATAAATTCTTGTTATCTCTATGTATGAAGAAAATCGCGAAGCATGTGTACAAAAGAACCTGGTTCTTTTACTGTACTTATGTTTAATTGATATTTGAACATGTTTACTTCGTTTTTAAAAATTATTATTTTGTTGTTTAGTATGTTTATACTTGAACTACGCTCTGTATAAAAATTACTGGTGCAAAGATGTGAGCCTTTTTTAAATTACACAAGTTTAAAACGATTTTATTTTACTGAAAATCAAGTTCTTATATTAGTTTAGACATATAAGTGTCCTGTCCGAATTTCTTCAGATTAGTAATCTCTTGGTTGTAAGCTATGTAGCATTTTACATGTTGATTTCAAAGACTTGAAATTTTTTATAAAAAAAGCGTCCAAATTATAAAATTTGGACGCTTTTAGTGATTTTATACTACAATAACCTTATTGATAACTCCATAAAAATCGCTTTTGAGCGTCCGATATGTGTATGAATTGCATTAGCATAGGTTAAAATTTCGTTTAATTAATTTATAAAATATGTGAGAACCTTCATTCTCTTTTTTTCTTTCTTAAAATGCCTATGGCATTGGTAATATCTCTACTACTATTCCATATACATTCTTAGTCCATCCGTTTATTCTTCCATGATTATTTCCTATTAGCAAACCTCTTTTATTGTTTTTTCCTTTTACAAGGTGCGTAAAACAGTTTCCACGAACTTTGCAATAAACAATATCGCCAACCTTACAATCTTCCCAGTTTATTGGTTTTAGTTTTACAGGTTGTTTAGATTTTAAAATAGGCAACATAGAATTACCTGGCTCTTTTGAAATAATGGTTTCTCCATTATTTAATTTTTGAATTTTCCAATTCATTAGTATTATATTTTATAAATTATGTAAAACACTATTGCCTTACATATCTCATAAAATTTCTAAGCCATTTCAATGAACTGCTGCAAATATGATATTTTTAGTTGATTTTATCTATTAGATTGATTTTAAATTATAATATATCTTTTTAAAAATCACCATAAAATACTTGTAGGCAAGGTAGTTTTAATTCTTTTCTCCATAAATTAACCACCTGATTTCTATCATCTAAAACAAAATCAATAAAGTACTTATGCTCTATTTTTCTTTTAAATACCTCTTCTTTAATAATCGCATCTTTCCTATTGTCTCTTGATTTACGCATCCATAGTGCATCATAAACTATTTCATGCTTTTTTAACCAAGACTCTGTTTCTGGTTGATATTTAGCTTCTCTACCTGATAAAAGAAGTATTTTATATCCTAATTGTTGGTAATTCTTTACTAAACTAACAATAGGTACATTAGGTAAATCTTGTTCACACCTACTTCCATCAAAAGGACTTCTGTTATTTATCAAAGATAAAGTTCCGTCTAAATCACAAATAATAGCTTTTGGTAAAGCTTCATCTTGATTTCTATATTCATTTTTTAGTTTTTTCATTTTTCTGCGGTTTATATATTTTTATGTTCATAGCAACTCTCCCACTTAAACGACCTCTTTTTCTTAATCACACTGCAAATATTTCACTGTATTGCGCAATATTTTTGCGTACTAAAAAAGAATTTATCATTTTTACTAAAAAATTATAAAATGGCTTCTAATAAAAACGCCCTAATTCGATATAAAACAATTGATCAATGTCTTCGAAACACAATGCGTACTTGGACTTTGAATGATTTAATTGATGCTTGTTCTGATGCTTTGTACGAATACGAAGGAAAAGATATTTATGTGAGTAAAAGAACCGTTCAGTTAGATATTCAATTGATGCGTAGTAATAAGTTAGGGTATAATGCTCCGATTGAAGTCTATCAACGTAAATATTACCGTTATGCTGAAGAAGGGTATTCTATTATGAATATTCCTGTGACTGAAAACGATGTGAAAGTGATGAATGATGCTATTCAAGTATTACGTCAGTTTAAAGACTTTTCTTTATTCAAAGAAATGGATGGAGTGCTACAACGTTTAGAAGATTCAGTATACTCTTCTCAAAAAAACAATAGGGCTATTATTCATTTAGATAAAAACGAACAGCTAAAAGGCTTGTCTTTTATAGATCCTTTATACAATGCTATACAGGAAAAAAAAGTATTAAAGATAAATTATCAGTCTTTTAAAGCAGAAAAAGCTAGTACAATAACCTTGCATCCACAATTATTAAAGGAATTTAATAATAGGTGGTTTTTATTGGCACTCGTAAAAGGTAAAGAAACAACTTTAGCTTTAGATCGTATAAATTCTGTAGAGGAAGTTGAAAACACAACATATATAGATAAAGCTATTAATGGTGATGTTTATTATAAAGATGTTGTTGGTGTAACAGTTTCAAACACTAAACCACAACGTATTGCTTTTTGGGTAGATAAATCAAATACTCCTTATGTTATTACAAAACCTTTTCATAAATCTCAAAGGTTAATAAAAAACACAGATGACGGGGCTATTTTTAATATTTTAGTAATTCCTAATTATGAATTGGAACGTTTAATTTTGGGTTTTGGTAATAGCATAGAAGTGTTAAAACCTGAAAAACTTAGAAAAAGAATGATTCAGAAACTTGAAGACTCTCTAAACAGATACACTATTAAAAAGTAGATGTAGTTTTTATTCTTTTTGCACAACAAAAAAGCGGACTATTAATCCGCTTATATTATTTAGTACTTTTAATTACCAGAAGGACAACCACCTTGTAAATGGCAACACCAATCGGTACTAGGGTCTGCACTAAATTCACATTCTGTAATACCTCCACCTCCGTTAATAGCTTTTTGTTCTGTTTTGTTTAGGGAAGTACCTAAATTTGTAATCTTTTTTAACATCATATAAAGTTTTAAGTTCTTCAAATTTAAATAACTACAAATAATAAGAAGAGTTAAAAACCATAATAGAGTTATGGTAAAACCATAATTTTTTATTTATAGAGTTTATAATACTATCTAGTTAATACATTGATTTACAAAACATAAAAGCTATTATGTTTTTATTTACTCTTAAAAATTCGTAAATTTATGAGGATCATGTTATTGCACTTATTAAGTAAGTGTAATTTGAATTATCAAAAGTAATAACTCTACCCTCTTTGTTTTATTGACTTTTTCTTTAAGCATACCGTAACATTTATAATACTATAGCCATGAACAAATTTACAATCCTTTTCGGCATTTTAGGTATATTTCTACTTGCTGGAATCCGTATAATTTTTGAGTATAAGCGAGCTATTAAATTTAGGTTTGGTAAATACATTAAAACCTTAAATCCTGGTCTTAGATGGATTATTCCATTTATTGAAACCATTCAAATTGTTGATATTCGGGTGATTACTTTTAATATAGATTCTCAAGAAGTAATGACCGAGGATAATGTGCCTTGTAGTATTGATGGAGTTGTTTTCTTTAAAATTTATGACCCTGAGCGTGCTGTTTTAGAGGTAGAAGAATACAAGTTTGCCATTACACAATTAGCACAAGCAGCACTTAGAGATGTTTGCGGTAAAGTTGAGTTGGATACCATACTTTCTAAGCGAGAAGAGATGGGAAAAAACATCAAGGAGATTGTAGAGTTGGAAACTAAAGAATGGGGAATTGAAATAAATGATGTTAAAATAAAGGATATTCAATTACCTGAAAATATGCGTCGTATGATGGCGAATCAAGCTGAGGCTGAACGTTCTAGAAGAGCACGTATTATTCTTGCGTTGGCTGAAGAACAGGCTGCTTCTAAACTTTTAGAAGCTGGTAAACTTATAGATCAATCTCCTTCTGCTATTAAACTACGTTTATATCAAACACTATCAAATATAGCAGCGGAGAAAAACTCAACAATTTTATTCCCTTTTCCTGAGGAAGTATTACCAACTAAAAAAAAGAAGTCTAAATAGACTCAAAAGTTTGGTCTATTTAGACTTTATTCATTTATGTTACTTATTTATAGTTGTATCTAGAATAATTTCTTTGCTATTTACAGTTTCAACTAAATCGTGAATAAGGTATTGCAACGAACTAGGAGTTACTTCTTTTAAATAGTGTAATAAATCCTTTGTTGTAGCATATCTCTTCGTCATTGTTTTTATTTTTCCGTTGTAGGTATTCCAATCTTCAATAAATCGTTGTAATGCCAAATTCACCTTATCCTCTCCTATTTTATCTTGTAATATGTACATTGCCAAAGCACCTTTATTGTAATACACATAGTCTTGATTTCCTACCAATGCTAAAGAAGGTTCTGGCATTTTAGTTTTCTTTCGCTCTCTATCATAGGTTTCTTCTTGATATGATAAAAACTGCGTTACTTTTTCCTTCGGATAATTGTTTTTTAAAACCATTAAGGCTGCATATTGTGCTAAGGTTTCTAAAATCATATGTTTTCCTTGTACATTGGCTGCTTCTACTTGCATTCCCCACCATTGATGCGCTACTTCATGCGCTGTTACATAAAAAGCCATGTCTACATCTTTTTTGTCGTCAATATCCAACACAAAACCAATTGCTTCAGAAAACGGAATCGTACCTGGAAAAGATTGTGCAAACTCTGCATACCTAGGAAACTCCATAATACGTAATTGCTTATACTGATACGGACTGAAATGAGTACTAAAATAATCGAGCGACTTTTTCATAGAATTCATCATCCTATCCAGATTATAATCGTGTTTTTTGTGATAGTAAATTTCCAAATCGACTGTTTTGTCTTTAGAAATCCACTTATCTTTTACAGTAGTATACCTAGCGGAAACAATACTATAAAAATTGATCATTGGCTGGTTCATTTTATAATGAAAATAGTTGCGCTGTCCCTCTTTCCACTGCTTGATTAAATTTCCAGGAACCACCGCTGTTTGATCTGAATCTGTCCCGATAACCATTTCAAAATATATTCCGTCAGAATCACTCCCTGAACGTGCATTTACAAGTTCATGAGTATCTTCCCTCCTAACCTTATTCAATCTTGGTTTTAGCTGAAATTTTGCTCGTTCGTCTGTATCTCGAAGTTCATACTTTCTATTGTAACCGATTGTGGGAAATTCCTCATTGTTAAAAAACGTTCCGTTGTGCACAATATGAGTTTTTAAGTTTTCGTCAGTAAATCCTTTTGGTTTATAGGTTTGTTTGAAACTCATCTTTATAGAATCGTTAGGTTGTAACTCTTTAGATAAGTTGTAAACAGTATATTCAAATGGATTATACTCTGTCTTTTCTGTCGTAACTCCTTCAAAACTTAGAGAGTCTAGCTGTACATGAGATGCGATCAGTTTTTGAATATGAATTTCATTGATAGGTTTATCAAATGTATTTTTCAACATATAATAACCTTCAACTTCATAAGCTCTCCTATTAGGATATAGTTCTACTTTTAAATTTACTGATGTAATCTTTGGTTGTGGAAGGTATTCAAAAGGTTTTAACGTCTTTTCGTAGTTAACTCTAAAGGCTGTTTCTTCAGCATTTGTCCAATAATCATTAAGAATGTTTGTGTTGTAAAATATATAACTTCCTATACCTATAAAAAACATACTTGTAATCATTACGTATCGTATCAAAGGCTTGGTTATACGTCTTTTTATGGCTTTTAAGCGTTTTATAAGAGGTGTTTCTGTACCTCTTGTTATTAATAGTGAGCTTATGAGTAATAGTAGGCTACCAAGCAAAAACCAATATACTTTAATCCATAAATAAGGTTGTAAAAAGTGTCCGTAACCATTCATTTCAGAATACGTTCCTAAAGTTTTTCCTCCAAACTTGTATAAGCTATGCTGAAATCCTACATGTTCTGAGGCAATATTTGCGATGAAGAACAGGAGTACTAAAAAGATACCCACAAACTTGTTATTACTAATTGCTTGGAAGAAAAAGGCTACAAAAGTGTACAGAATTAAAAAAGGTAATATTTCTACAAAGAATCCGAAAAAATATACATCAAGCTCAAATTGATAGTATCCGTTAGCTACCTGAAAGAGGATTCCTGTTGCAATCAAACTCAACATCAATACTATGTAAATAACAATAAGAGCAATAAACTTACTGGTTAAAGCAATTGTATCAGAAATAGAAGTAGCATCATATATCAAATTCAACTTCACAGCACGTTCTTTCCAAATAAGTTCCCCTGAATAAAATATGAGAATGATGATGAAAAAGTACATCGACATTTCTTGTAGTTCTTCTACTATAAAATAGGTTGCAGGGTAACTATCTACATCGTATACTGTTCCTAAATTCACAGAATTAATTAAAATGATAATGATTCCACAAATAGCAATTGCCCAAAATGATGTTTCTTTTAATAGTGATTTGACATAAAATTGAGAAAGCTTTAGCAATTGTATACACTGTGTTTTAAAATTATAGTTGATGTTTATTTTAGGAATTTGATAAGTTTTTTTAGGCTTCTTTTGTGTTTTTACGCTTTTTTGCTTTGGCACTTTGGTTACTAAACTAAATGAAAATTTACGGTAACCAATTAGTAAAATACCTACACCTAATAAACTCCAAAATAACTTATTGTAAAACAGTACTCCGCTAAATGGTATATTAAATACACTGCTTTCTACAGCTGATAAGTCCTTAGCTACCTGTGTTAATGTTGTTAATGAAAAAGGGTCTAAAATTGCTTGTAAAAACTCGTTTGTTACCGCTTTGGTTAGTAAAAAGACCACAAACAAAATAATACCTTGTGTGTAAACAACTAACAATTTTCTACTCAACATTCCTGATACAAAAAATAGGCAAGCTCCAAAGAACAGTATGGGTAAAACAATAATTGTAAACGACCGTATATAAGTAGCAGCGTTAAACGGCAGCATATCTTTATGCCAAGGCATATACTCACCTAACATCATTCCAAATAGTATTCCGCTAAAGATGATTAACAATACAGTAAAAGAACCTACAAATCGTCCTAATAAATAATCGCGCTTTTTAATAGGGTTTGTAAATAACAATGCTTCTATATTGTACTGATAATCTCGAAGTATGGGAACTCCCATTATCATAGATGCCATAATCATAAAAATTCCCGTAATGGCTCCCATGGTTTTCGCTATAATTAATGGACTGTTTTTTTTCATCAACCCTATTTCTACTCCTTGAAAAATAAAATCGACACCTACGGTTGAAAACAAAAAGAGAAATACAAAAAACACATACGTTTCTGGACGTTTAGCTCTATATTTTAGTTCAAATTTGAATATTTCGTACCACATAATTTTACTTGTATTAATAGTTATTAATTTGTGAGAAATACACATCTTCTAATCCAGCAGGTATAGAGGTAAACCCATTTTTAGGGTCAGATTCGCTCAAAATATTTATGATTGGTTTTCCTAGGAATAATTTTTCATGAATTATGTTATACGCTTGTTTATACTCCTCTAATTCTTGTTTTTGTATTGTTTTTTGGTATACTTTGCCTTCTAAGCTGTCTATTAGTTTTAAAGGACTGCCTTTTAATGCTACTTTCCCTTGATTAATAATGGCCATGTTGGTACACAATTCTTTAACATCCTCTACTATATGTGTTGATAAAATAACAATCGTGTTTTCACCAACTTCACTTAATAAGTTGTAAAATCTATTACGTTCGGCAGGATCTAATCCCGCAGTAGGCTCATCAACTATAAGTAATTTAGGGTTGTTCAATAATGCCTGAGCAATACCAAAACGTTGCTTCATTCCTCCTGAATACCCATCCAAATTTCGTTTTCTAGCTTCATACAAGTTTGTTTTGTGCAACAATGCTTTTACCAGTTCTACCCTATTATTTTTATTAGTAATACCTTTTAATACGGCTAAATGATTTAATAAGGCTTCAGCAGATACTTTTGGATATACTCCAAACTGTTGGGGTAAATAACCAAGTATTTTTCTCACGGCATTCTTGTCGTTCGCTACATTTAGATTATCAAACATTACAGAACCTTTATCGGCTTCTTGTAAAGTTGCAATCGTTCGCATTAAAGTAGACTTTCCTGCTCCGTTAGGACCTAATAAACCAAACATCCCTTTAGGAATTTCTAACGACACATTTTGCAGTGCCTTTACACCATTTGCATACGTTTTACTTAAGTTTTTAATGGTTAAACTGTTCATTTTTTTTGAGTATTTAATTGATATTGAACAAACCTACCCATACAGCTTCGACTATTAAAAGTTATGTGATGAACCTACAGTGTTGTGTGATACAAATAGTACCTTAAGACTATAAAAGTATTTTATCACAGTTAACTGTATGTTTGTCCCTACAGAAAACATGTTTATCAACTAATTTGTGAGGCGTATTTTATTTGACTAATATTGAATTATGAATTTTAAAATTACGGATAGAAAAAAGGCTTTTTTTAAGCGTATTTATAGAATATCTCTTGTTTTAATAGGTATAATTATTGTCGTTTTTAATGATACTTTTGGGAAACTAGAAGGCTTTGTAGAATTTATAACACTCTATTTTTTAGTTTTATTATTTACTTTCTTTTATTGGTTGTTTAAGCAAATAAAATCGATTATTCGACTAAAAAACGAAAAAGCAAAAACTGAGTTGATGCATCTAAAAAGTCAGGTTAATCCCCATTTCTTTTTTAATATGCTTAACAACCTTTATGGTTTGGTAGATAAAGATGCTAAAAAAGCGCAGGAACTTATCTTAAAACTTTCTGATATGATGCGTTATAGTGTTTATGATGGTGAAAAAGACACGGTTTTACTTTCTGAAGAAATAATATACTTACAAAATTATATAGAGCTTCATAAAATGCGCTATCACAAAACAATTGACATTAAATTCAATATTGATGTTGCAGATAATGATTATAAAGTGATGCCTTTGCTTTTTATTATTCTTTTAGAGAATGCTTTTAAGCATGGTGTAGAAAATTTAAGAAACAATGCGTATGTCTACTTAAATTTAACAGCTCACAGTAATGCTATACATTTTGAAATTGAGAATAATTTTGATGCTTCGGAAGAAAATCAAGATAAAGGTATCGGTTTACAAAACTTAAAAAGAAGATTGGAATTGGTGTATCCTAAAAACCATACACTTACTACTTCTAAAACTGACGACATTTATTCTGCTAAATTGAATATTAAAAACGTATGATTAAATACATAATTGTAGATGATGAGCATATTGCTCACGATATTATTAAGGGCTATTGCGATTTATTACCAACTATGGAACTTCAAAAGCATTGTTACGATGCAATTGAAGCTTTAGAATATTTAAATAAACACCAAGTAGATTTAATTTTCCTTGATTTAAACATGCCAAAACTAAAAGGATTTGAATTTTTAAAAACATTGGCTTCTCCTCCTAAAGTAATTGTTACTACTGCGTACAAAGAGTTTGCGCTTGAAGGTTATGAACTTAACATAGTTGATTACTTACTTAAGCCTTTTGGTTTTGAACGTTTTTTAAAAGCTGTAAACAAAGTTATTGGTACCCCACAAAAAACTCAAACACAAAATATTCCAAAAAATAATACTGAAAATACCAACAGTATTTTTCTTCGTAGCAATAAAAAATACATTCAAGTTACACTTCATACGATTCAGTTTATAGAAGCTGCTGGAAATTATACTAAAGTAGTTACTACCAATGATACTGTTACGGTAAGAGAAAAAATATCTAATGTATTACTATTACTTCCAGAGAATGATTTTTTACAAGTGCATAAATCATTTGCAGTAACCAAAAGGTATATTAGTAGTATAGAAGGAAATAGAATTTTTATTGGAGATCATATTATTCCTATTGGAAAAATGTATAAAATGAATATCGATAAATTATTGAGTTAAAATTTAAAGGAAGCTTACACTTTTTTCCACCCTATTTATTCTTTAAAGTCTTCACTTTTCACAAGCTAAACTAGTATTATAATCGCTTAACAAAATTTTAACGACTATAAAAATAGTTTTACTACTATAATTATAGTTATAGTTATGAAATAATACTATATTTGCTGCATGAATGAACTTACAAAAGCTGAAGAGCAAGTAATGCAATATGTATGGAAGTTAGATAAAGCTTTCTTAAAAGATATTGTAGAACAGTTTCCTGAACCAAAACCTGCATATACTACTATTTCAACTGTAGTACGTGTTTTGGTAAAAAAAGAATTTTTAAAGTTTGATACTTTCGGTAAAGTGCGACAATACTCACCTACTATTAGTAAAGAACAATATTTTAAAAAGCATTTTAAAAATGTAATTGGTAGTTTTTTTAGCGGCTCTAAAAGCAAATTTGCCATGTTTTTTACAGAAAATGAAGATTTCAACCTAAGCGAATTAGAAGAAATCAAAAACATGATAGAACATAAAATAGAAACCTTAAAAGAAAAAAATGACTAGTTTTTTAATTTATCTCATCCAAAGCAGTTTGGTATTTTCTTGTTTATACTTACTTTATATCATTGTGAGTAGTCGAGTAACGTTTCATCAAATTAACCGATTTTTATTACTTTTAATACCAGTAGTGGCTTTATTAGCTCCCCTATCCTATCTGTTAACTTTTGAAACTTCATCAACCATCATTCAAATTCCACAATTCAACGAATTTGTTGCAAATAGTGAAACTGTATTAATAGATACTATAGAAGAAACTGGTACTCAAACCTATAATTTTATAACGATTGTTTTCAGTATGTACTTATTAGGTAGCTTATTAATGTTTGCACGTATGATTCACTCTATATGGTTACTCTTTCAATTGAAAAAACAATCGGAAGTTACCATCAGTAACGACCTACAATTCATACAGACCAATCACACAAGTACATTTTCATTTTTTAATTGGATATTTATTTCCAAACACATTCAACCTACAGAAAGTATAATAATAGCACATGAAAAAGCACATGTAAAGTTACAACACTCTATAGATGTGTTATTTACAGAAGTCTATATTGTCCTTTTTTGGTTCAACCCATTAGTGTATATATATCGAAAATCGTTAAAATCGATACATGAATATCAAGCAGATAATTGGGTGCTGAATGGAAATATTAAAACATCTAATTACCTACAGGTTCTTTTACAAAATATTGAAAAAGAAACAGCACATGCTAATAACTTGTATAGTTATTTTAATCAACCAGTAATCAAAAAGCGAATAGATATGATCACAAAAAAGCCCACGGCTAAGGTGTACAAACTCAACTACTCAGTATTTATTATGAGTTCAGTAAGTCTTTGTTTGGCATTTACCAAACCAAACACTGTTGAAAAGCTCTTACCTAATACTGTTCCTCAATTAACAAAGGAATTTGTCCTTGACCCTCCTACCCTTTTTCCTGTACAAGGAAAAAGTAAAAAAGACATCAGTAGTACATACGGAAAGCGAAGAAATCCGTTAAAAAAAGGTAAAAAAATGATGCACAAAGGTATTGATATCAAAGCTCCAATAGGAACACCTGTTATTGCTACTGCTGATGGTGTTATTGCTAAAGCTGCTGACCAAAATAAATGGGGTAACTTAGTTATAATTGAGCATAGCGATGGATACCAAACTTGGTATGCACACTTACAAAAGTTTAATGTTACAAAAAACCAATCTGTTAAAAAAGGAGATGTAATTGGTTATGTTGGTAATACAGGTGCATCATTAGGAGCACACTTACATTATGAAGTACATTACAAAGAAACTCAAGTAAATCCTTTAAACTTCATTAAAAAATAATTAGAAGTATCTTTTTATTAAAACAAAAAGCAGTTCTCCCATAAAATTTGTGGGAGAATTTTGTTTAACAACATATTTAAAATAATGATTAAAAACATATTACAAACTAAGTTAGTACTTATACTCCTATCTGTTTTTCTCTATAACTCTTTATACGCACAATCTATCAGTTTTACATTTGATGATGGTACTTTAGGCAACAAACCTGGATATTCTTTTGAAAAATGGAATTCTATGTTGCTAAAAAAATTAAAAGACAACAAGGTAAAAGCTACTTTGTTTGTAAAAGGAGAAGGTAAAAACAGTAAAAGAGGTAAACACTTATTAACATCTTGGAACAATGAAGGACATAGTATTGCGAATCACACTTATACATATCCTAATTACAATAGCTCTAAAGTAACTTTTAAGCAGTTTAAAAATGAATTGCTGAAAAACGATAGCCTTATTAAACAATACTCTAATTATCAAAAGTACTTCAGGTTTCCATACCTTAAAGAAGGAAACTCGAAAGAAAAAATTGAATCTTTTCGTAACTTTTTAAAAGAGCAAAACTATAAAAATGGATATGTAACTATTGATGCTTCTGATTGGTATATAGATAGTCGTTTGATTAAAAAACTACGTACAGATTCTTCTTTTGACATCAATAAGTTTAGAAAATTTTACTTGGAACATATCTGGAATCGTGCTCAGTTTTATGAAAAAATCTCTTTTGAGCTTACCGGGCGACATATTAAGCATAATGTATTACTTCACCATAACCTTGCTGCTGCATTATTTATAGATGATTTAATTCAATTATTTAAAGAAAAAGGTTGGACTATCGTTTCTACCAAAGAAGCTTATGCCGATCCTATCTACAATCAAACTCCTAACTATGCTGGCGAAAGTTTAATTTATGCTTTAGCTAAGGATTCTAAAAAATATGAGGCCATTTTACGCTACCCTGCCGAAGATAGTAGATATGAAAAAGAAAAAATGAATAAGTTAGGCTTGTAATAAAAAACTGCTTAAGGGGTTCCTTAAGCAGTTTTAAATATTCTTTAAAAAGGATTAACAAATATAATCCATAGTTGTAGGTCGATAACAGCAAACCTTTACTCCATCTTGATAGATATAAGAACCGTCTCCTCCACATTCTTTAGGGAAAGGAAAAGGTCCTCCTCCTTTAATATTTTTTAATGTTGTTTTTGTTAGTTCTTGAGATCCTTCTACGTTTAAAATCACTTTTTTCATTATAAAGTTTTTTGGGGGTTAAAATATTTATTTCACGTCCCTAAATTAACTTTAAAAAAAATGTTCAACAGTTAAAAAACCATAATTTTAATACGGAAAAACCTTACTTTTAATTATCATCAACAAAAGCTTCTATCCTTCTTTCAGTAATTAATCAAAAAAGCAACTCTAAATCAAAGAGTTGCTTTTTAAAGTTATTATTAATCTTCTAAATATCCAAACTTTCCAGTATTGAAGTCTTGAAACGCTTCTATCAACTCCTGTTTAGTATTCATTACAAACGGACCATGTGCTGCAATAGGTTCGTTTAAAGGCTCTCCACTTAATACTAAAATTACCGCATCTTCTAAGGCTTCTAAAGTAAATGTATCTCCATCATTTTTGAACAATGCAAAGTGATCTTCTAAAACATTATTTGATTCATTAACTTTAACACTACCTTCAACTGATAAAATAGCTGTAGTATATTTTTCTGGAAAGGTTAACTGTGTTTTTACTCCTTTCTTCAACTTTACATTAAACATATTAACGGGCGAAAATGTAGATGCAGGTCCTTTATTTCCTTCATATTCTCCTGCAATTACCTCTATTTCTCCTCCTCCATCTGCTAATGGTATTTTAGCCATTTCTGCATTAGCTATTGCTTGATATTTTGGCGGACTCATTTTGTCCTTAGCTGGTAAATTTACCCATAACTGTACCATTTGAAATTCTCCTCCTGTTTTACTCCATTCGGTTTCATGAAACTCTTTATGCAAAACTCCTGAAGCTGCCGTCATCCACTGTACATCACCTTCACCTATAATTCCTCCACCTCCAGCACTATCTCCATGTTCAACACGCCCTTTATAAGCTATTGTTACAGTTTCAAAACCTCTATGTGGATGAACTCCTACGCCTTTTGGTTTATCTGTTGGAGGAAAATTATATTTAGAATTATAATCCAACATAATAAACGGATCCATTCGTTGCATTGTTGAAGTTCCTGGTATAAAATTATGAACTCTAAACCCATCTCCTACAAAGTGTGGAGTTCCTGGTTTTACTATTTTTTCTATGCTTCTTGTTTTCATTTTAAATTCCTTTCTTTTAATTACTATAAACTACTGGCTAATTCAATATCAAATGAATTGTCTAAATAACTACGTTTTAATTGAGTTTTTTTTTTAGACCAATATCCATTCTTAACACTTTCAGAAAGTGTAGACTCATTGTTAAACTCAACTAAAATTGCATTTGGGAATAATACAGTAATAATCTTCTGTAATTTATTTTTATCTACTTCTTTTGTTTCTTTTGAAATAGCTAAAACGTTATATGCCTGTTGGTATAATTTCTCAATGGCTGTCTCGACATTAGGAACAGTTGAAACTTGCCAATTTAAAATTTTAGGCATTGATGTATTTTGACTTACAACTAATGTTTTTAAATGTCTCATAATAAATCCTTTTTTTTACCAATTAAATGGGATTAATTATTCGATGATTAACATCGAAATGAATTGAGTTTATTTTATCTGAAATATTTAGTGAGTTAACCTCTACTTTTTATTTCACTGTAAAATTACGGCAACAAAAAAAGGTATGCATTGACCTATGGTAAGAACGAATTACGATTATCTAACAACCGTAAATCAACAATTATAACTCGTACCTCAATTATTTGGTTTGAAGTTTTCCTCAGCTAGTGCTTTGCGAACGCGACTAAGGCTTTCTGGGGTAATTCCTAAGTAAGAAGCAATCATCCATTGAGGAACTCGTAACATAATATCTGGATACATGTTTACAAAATCTAAATAGCGTCTTTTTGCTGAAGCTCCTAATAACTGACTAATACGTTTGTATAATTGACGTATATGTTTTTGCAACAAATGTTCATTCTTTCTTCTAAAATCAGTATTTATTTTTGACACTTTATTAATAAAGTCTTCGTCTAACATTATAACTAATGTATCTTCTACAGCGTCAATATAATATGTTGATGGTTGTTGAAAATAAACACTTCCTCTATCACTCACAATCCAATTTTCAGTAGCAAACTGTAAAATATTTTCTTTCCCTTCTTCATTTAAGGCATATAAACGTAACAAACCTTTTTCTACAAAAAAGAAATGAGAACACACATCTCCTTCTTTTAATAAAAAATCACTTTTAGAAACGTTTTTTAAAGAAATAAACGGTTGTATTTGAAGGTAATCATCTTCTGATAATCCTCCTTTTTCAATAAGATACTTTTTAAAGTTAGGTAGCTCCATACATTATTGTAATGAGCTACTAAAAATACAGTATTATATACAATGTTTTACTTTTCTTCTGAAGTTTTAAGTACCTTACCTCTATATCTAATTGAATTTTTCTGCGTACTATTTACATAAATGGTACTCGATAAACTAGGATATACTCTAACTATAACATTGTAGTTTTCAGTTATTGTATTTTTATCTTTTATCTTAAAACTTATTTTGTAGCTATTCTCTTTATCCTCAGACACAACTAAATCTTTAGGAACTCCTTCAAATTCAATACCAATATCTGTACCTCCATAAGAACCACCTGCTTGTCGCTCACCAAAATATGGTAAATAGGCAGCAACAGTATCTTTTTTCATTTTGAAAAAATTACTGTTCCCAACTAAATTAATGTTTCCTGCGTTGCTTCCTATAGGTAACAGACCTGCATTAGCTATTTGTGCCATTGCATTTGTAACCATGGGTTCTGCCCATTCTGCTTCTATTTCAAAAGTTTTACTTTCTATAAGAGCATTTAAGTTATCTATTTCTGCCTGTGTTACGTTTTTTGATGAAGCACAACTAAACAGCACAAAAATCATACTAATAAAAAAAACAAACCTTTTCATATCTTACTGTTTTTAAACCTTCTACAAGGTACTTAAATATCGTAAAACTTTCAAGAAAATAAGATTATTTAACGTTTGTTTTACTCTTTATCAGGTACTGAAAACAACTCTGGTTTTGCTCCTTTTATATCTCTATAAAAATCATAAAAATGATTCATATCAGCGTTCATATCATCTGTTAAGTAATAAGGAGGCGCTATAATAATTTGCTTGTTTTCAAAATCGAAAGCAAACATTACCACAGGAATATTAGCTCCTTTAGCAATATAATAAAATCCTGTTTTCCATGAGGTTACTTTAGCACGAGTTCCTTCAGGAGATAAAGCTAAACGGAATTCTTCATGTTGATTAAAAACAGCCACAATAGCATCAACTTTATTCGTACTCTTACTCCTATCAACAGGAGCTCCACCCAATGCTCTAAAAATAAAACCAAAAGGAGGTTTAAATAACGAAGCCTTACCTATAAAATTAATTTTTACGCCAATAGTGTTTCTAGCCAAAATAGCAATCGGAAAGTCTTTCCAGCTCGTGTGTGGGGCTCCAATAACAACATATTTTTTTAAGTCTCTTGGAAAATCTCCAACTACCTTCCAGCCTAAAACTTTGTGAAATATAAATTTAGATATCATTTACTAGGTATAAAGGTCAATGATACGGTTTTCCCTACAAAAATCAAATAATTTTAACCTATCTTGTCCTATATTTGTTCACTTAATAAACTTTTATTTATCCTAATGAATACCACTCTTTTACTTATTTTAATTGCTATTAGTACCTTACTAATTGGGTTTGTTATTGGAAACTTACTCTCTAAACTGAAGTTTAAACAACAAACTTCTGATTTAGAAAAAGAGATTGTAACCCTACAAAACCATCAAGCTAATTTTGAAATTCAGAAAAAAGAAAAGGAAGAGTCATTTTCTCAACAAAAGGAAGACTTTTTAAATAGATTAGATGAAAAAACTAAAGAAAATAGTGAATTACGTCGTGAAAAAGAGTTTACTGCTCTTGAATTAGCAAGAAAGAATGAAGAATTAAAAAACGTTCAGTTAAAACTTCAAGAAAATAAAGAAGAAGTAGAAAAACTACAAGATAAATTTACCAAAGAGTTTGAAAATTTAGCGAACAAAATTCTAGATGAGAAATCGAATAAGTTTACTGAGCAAAATAAGAAAAACATAAAGGATATTTTAAATCCGCTTCAAGAAAAAATTCAAACTTTTGAAAAGAAGGTTGAAGACACTCAAAAAGAAAGCATTTCAATGCATTCTGCTTTAAAGGAGCAATTATTAGGATTAAAAGAGTTAAATGCTCAAATGAGTAAGGAAACATTAAACCTAACCAAAGCTTTAAAAGGAGATAGTAAAACCCAAGGAAACTGGGGAGAACTAGTCTTAGAACGTGTTTTAGAAAAATCTGGTTTAGAAAAAGACAGAGAATACTTTGTTCAACAATCTTTTACCAATGATGAGGGTAAACGTATCATGCCCGATGTTGTGATTCACTTACCTGACAACAAAAAAATGGTAGTCGATTCAAAAGTATCTTTAACTGCTTATGAACAATATGTAAATAGTGAAGACGATATTGTAAAAGAACGTTTTGCAAAAGAACATGTAAACTCATTAAAGCGACATGTTGAGCAGCTTTCAGAAAAAAAATATGAAGATATTTATAAGATAGAGTCTCCAGACTTCGTACTGCTTTTTGTACCAATTGAACCTGCCTTTGCTGTAGCTTTAAATGAAGACAATACCTTATATAATAAAGCATTTGAAAGAAATATAGTTATCGTTACCCCTACTACTTTATTAGCTACGTTACGTACTATTGACACAATGTGGAATAACGAAAAGCAACAACGTAATGCTTTAGAAATTGCAAGACAAGCTGGAGCTTTGTACGATAAGTTTCATGGATTATTGACAGACTTAGTGAATATAGGTAAGAAAATAGATGGCACTAAAGCTGATTATGCTGCAGCTATGAATAAGCTAGTTGAAGGGCGTGGAAACTTAATTACCAGTGTAGAAAAACTGAAAAAAATGGGAGCCAAAGCTAAAAAGGCGCTTCCAGAAAAAATTCTCGAACGAGCTCAAGATAATGATGAATAAAAAAAGGTCGCTCTAAAACATTTTAGAGCGACCTTTTTTATTTATTTAAAGACATTCTCTTGTCTTTTACATAATAAACAAACGTCTATTATGCATTAAATCATATACCTTCTCTCCTACTGTCTCTAATACTTCTTCGTTATCTGCATTCATTAAAGCTTCATCGATTAAATCAACAATTACTTCCATATCTTCTTCTTTTAAACCACGTGTAGTAACTGCAGCAGTACCAACACGAATACCAGAAGTAACAAATGGTGATTCAGTATCAAAAGGAACCATATTTTTGTTTACCGTAATTTCTGCTTTTCCTAAAGCATCTTCAGCAGCTTTACCAGTAATGTTTTTGTTACGTAAATCAATTAACATACAATGGTTATCTGTACCTCCAGAGATTATTTCATATCCCTTAGCTACAAATGCTTTTGCCATTGCTTGTGCATTTTCTTTTACTTGGATTTGATATTCTAAGAACTCATCTGTTAAAGCCTCACCAAAAGCAACTGCTTTTGCAGCAATAACGTGCTCTAATGGTCCACCTTGATTTCCTGGGAAAACCGCAGAATTAATCAAAGTTGACATTTTCTTTAATTTTCCTGATTTTAACTTTAATCCGAATGGATTTTCAAAATCTTTTCCAATCATAATCATTCCACCACGAGGTCCACGTAACGTTTTGTGAGTTGTTGTAGTAACAATATGACAGTGTGGTAATGGATCAGATAAAATTCCTTTTGCAATTAATCCTGCTGGATGAGAAATATCAGCCATTAAAATAGCACCAACACTATCTGCTATCTCTCTAAACTTCTTAAAGTCTATATCACGAGAATACGCAGAAGCACCTGCAATAATTAATTTAGGCTTATGTTCCTTAGCTTGTTGCTCTAGGTGATTATAATCTATATATCCAGTTTCTTTATCTACACCATAAAATACTGGATTGTATAATTTTCCTGAAAAGTTTACTGGTGAACCATGTGTTAAGTGACCTCCATGAGATAAATCGAATCCTAAAATAGTGTCACCTGGTTGTAAACATGCTGCAAAAACAGCTGTATTTGCTTGACTTCCAGAGTGTGGCTGTACGTTTACATACTCAGCTCCAAATAATTCTTTAGCTCTATCAATCGCAATTTGCTCAACGATATCTACTACTTCACACCCTCCATAATAACGTTTACCTGGGTATCCTTCAGCATATTTATTTGTTAAAACTGATCCTTGAGCTTCCATTACTTGGTCGCTTACAAAATTTTCAGAAGCAATCAACTCTAAACCGTGTAGTTGACGTTCTTTTTCTTCTTGAATTAAATCAAATATTTGATGATCTTTTTGCATGTTGTGTGTTGTTACATAAAGTAGCCAAAAGTACTAATTTTATTATTCAAATTATATGGTTTTTATAAGAAGTATCTACAAAAATACTTTCACATTTTTTTTACTCATCTTTTTGGGGTAAATTGAAAAAAATATGTAGGTTTGATGAAAATATAACAAAAACAATAAATGGAAATAACTGCTAATAACCCGAATAGAAAGTCTTGGTTAACTGTAGCTGAAAACTCAGATTTTCCTATTCAAAACATACCTTTTGGGGTTTTTCTTACAAAAGATGATATTATAACGATTGGTACAAGAATCGGTGATTATGCGATTGATTTAGGTGCCTTACATCAATTAGGATATTTTGATGGAATTCCGTTAACTGATGATATTTTCTTACAAGATACCTTAAACGATTTTATTGCTGATGGACGCAAAACTTGGCGTTTAGTTCGTAATAGAATCGCTGATATTTTTGATGTAAAAAATAGTAAGCTACGAGATAACGCTGAACACAAAGACAAGATAATCTTTAGAATGGATGAAGTTGAAATGCAACTTCCTGTTTCTGTAGGAGATTATACCGATTTTTATGCAAGTAAGGAACATGCTACCAATGTAGGAAGCTTATTTAGAGATCCTGAAAATGCTTTATTACCAAACTGGTTACAAATTCCTATTGGTTACCATGGAAGAAGTTCTTCAATTGTACCATCAGGAACTCCTATTCGTCGTCCTATAGGACAACAACGCCCTAGTGAGGGAGAAACTACACCTAACTTTGGACCTTCAAAATTATTAGATTTTGAATTAGAGATGGCGTTTATTACAACTGTAGCAAACGATTTAGGTGACAGAATTCCTATTGAAGAAGCAGAAGAATATATCTTTGGATTAGTATTATTTAATGACTGGTCTGCTCGTGATATTCAAGCTTGGGAATATGTTCCTTTAGGACCTTTCTTAGGAAAGAATTTTGCTTCAACAATTTCTCCTTGGATTGTTACTTTAGATGCTTTAGAGCCTTTTAGAGTAGATAACCCAGAGCAAGTTTATGAGCCTTTACCTTATTTAAAGAAAGAAGGAAAAGACAGTTACGATATTAATTTACAAATGGCTATTCAACCAGAAGGTAAAGAAGAAACTGTAGTTTGTAACTCTAACTTTAAGTATATGTACTGGACAATGGTACAACAATTGGCGCATCACACGGTAAACGGATGCCCTGTAAATGCAGGTGATATGATGGGAAGTGGTACTATTTCTGGACCAACTCAAGATAGCTTTGGATCTATGTTAGAATTGACTTGGAGAGGTCAAAATCCTATTAAAATGAACGATGGTAGCGAACGTAAATTTATCAATGATAACGATACAGTTATTATGCGCGGTTACTGTAAAAATGAAAAAATCCGTATTGGTTTTGGTGAATGTTCTGGTAAAGTTTTACCTGCTAAAGAATAGAACACATATAAAACCTTTATATTCTATTTAAAACCTCGCTAAAATTAGCGAGGTTTTTTAATATATATCATAAAAAGAAACCCCATACCAACTATGCATGAACAAGTATAAAAAATAACAGGAATGTTTGCTATATTGTTACTATAATACCATCCAGAGAAAAGAGCTCCTAAACCAATGCTTGCCTCTAAAGCAATATACATAGTAGCAATAGACTTTCCTTTAGTTGATGGTTTACTTAGATCAATGGTCCAAGCATTAATGGTAGGTGATAAAATTCCCATAGCCACACCATATAATATTGCTGAAACTAATAATCCATTAATACTTTCAAATTTACCTAAGAGAATTAAAGCTAATGTTAAAATTAGTAACCCTATAATGATTACAAATTTTCTCCCATAAACATCCGAAACTTTCCCTGCTATAATTCTTACTAAAACTGATGCTATAGTAAATGCTATAAAAAAAGTTCCTTTATTAATAATACCTAAATGGTCACTCCAATCAGGTATTAACGTAAGTATTACTCCAAACCCTAAATACGAAACAAAAGTAATCATGGCTGGTAGTAATGCCTCTTTCGCCAAAACATCAGATTTAGAAATTAAAAGTGTTTTTAGCATAAAAGCTTGCTTTGTTTGTAAGGTTTCTTGTACTTTAAAAACCAATACTATTGATAGTAATGCCATTATAGAAGAACTATAAAACAATACATTGTAATTTGTCAACAGCTTTACATAACTACCTAAAGCTGGTCCTAAAGCCAAACCTGTACTAAAGCATAAACCTTGAACTCCCATTGCCTCCCCTAACCTGTTAGAAGGAATAATATCAGAAACATAAGTAGCAATCGCTGTAGGACTAAAACCTGTAGAAAAGCCATGTAATAACCGTAAAAACAAGAATCCTGAAACACTAGTTAAAATTGGATAAAACATACCTGTTATTACACAAACCAAAGCTCCAATAATTAATACAGGTTTTCTTCCTATAGTATCAGTTAACTTACCACTAAAAGGTCTTGATAATCCAGCAGTTAAAGTAAACAATGCAATTATAAGTCCTTTATATTCAGCTCCTCCTAAGCCTGTTAAGTAGCTTGGTAGCTCTGGAATTAACATATTATAACTTGCAGAAAAAAATAAGGAGCTTAAACAAATTAATAAAAATTGAGTAGTATAAATACTTTGGTGAGTTGCTTGTAAAACTTTCATTCCTCCGATTTAAAACTTATTAAATATTGATTCTATTTCATTTTGAGAATAATCCCATATTGTTTCAGATCCTTTAGAGATACTCTTTGTTTTATCTATTACCTTTTCTTTAGGAACCATAAATTCTCTCCAAGTACCTCCTTTATTAGAAGTATTTTGTAAAATAGGCTCAAAACGATCCATCGCTTTTGCAAACTGTGCTTCGTTAGTAATCCCTTCTTCAAATTCCAACCATAGGTTTATAAGTTCCTGTGCTTGATTTTCAGGAAGTATACCAAAAATTCTTTTCGCTGCTTTTAATTCTTCTTTGGTGTTTTTATGTTCTTTTGAAGTATCAAAAATAAAAACATCTCCTGAGTCGATTTCAACTATATCATGAATCAACACCATTTTTAAAACTTTTAAAATGTCTATTTCTGTATTGCTGTGTTCTGCTAATACCAAAGTCATTATAGCCAAATGCCAACTATGTTCGGCATCATTTTCACACCTATCACTATCAAATAGCTTGGTTTTTCTTTGGATGTATTTTAACTTGTCTATTTCTTTGATAAACTGAATTTGCTGCAATAAACTATTCTTCATTAGTTACAATTCTATTTTATTATATAATTTTACCTTGCAAAGAACTTTAGAATAAGAATTTTAAAAAAGGACATTTGTCCCAACCCTGAAAATGATTAGAACTGATATTGATTTTTTAGAATACGTTGAAAAAATAAATGAAAGACATCCTGATTTTTTTCAAAAAGAAAAGCACCCTCCTAAAAGTATTATTCTACAACAAAACAAAAGATACCATCATTTATATATTATCAAAAAAGGAATTACCAAATGTTACCTATCTGATGAAAATGGAAAAGATTTTATTCAAGAATTTTTAAGTGAAGGTATGGAGTTTGGAGAATTGGAAATTTTCTCTGGAAATTTAAGTTACTGTTCTATTGAAGCTATCAATTATGTGGAGGTATATAGAATATCTCATATACATTATACCACATTACTTGATAACGACCCTGTTTTTAACAGACTCGTTATCAAATCTATGGCTAATAAAATTGGATTTAAAGCTCCAAGGCATTCTTTTCAGCAATCCTATTCTATCGAAGCTAATCTTATAAGACTTAAAGAGTTGTGTCCAAACTTTGAAAATATATTCACTAAGAATGATATCTCCAATTATTTGGGGATTACTGTTCGAAGTCTTAATAGAGCTTTAAAAAATATATCTTAAGTTTTATTCTTCTTCTGGTGGTGGATGACCATGAATTTGCTCATACACTTCATCGAAATTACTACGTAAATAACTATTTAGTTTTTTACGGTAGTCATCTTGCAACCAGTCAATAAAATTATGTGTACTTTTTGAAATACATTTAGAGTACCTAAAAATTCTATCATCAATATCCCCTCCTAACTTTTTAGCTAAGATTAACGCATCAAAAACATCTTCACTGTTTTCAACACACATTTTAGCATGGTGCTCTATTGATTTTTCTAATACTCTTTTTGAAGACTCTCCTCCTTGTATGGTATCTCTGTATACTTTTTTAACATCAAAGTATAAATCATCAGAATTTGCAAACTCAGCTTTTACATCTGCAGGGAGCTCATATTTAAAGTCACTTTCTATTTCTTCATCAGATAATAAATTATCTAAATAGAAATTTGGTGCTCTAAACATTTTTTGCCAATCTAAATCTGCTCCCCAAGGTCCAAAACGATGGAAGTTATTACCTAAGTCAATTACATTAAACTCAGATTTTCCTGGTAAAATACGAGAACCACGACCAATCATCTGGTAGTATAGTGTTAACGATTTTGTTGCTCTATTTAGAATAATTGACTGTACAGATGGTTCATCAAACCCCGTTGTTAAGATACTTACCGAAGTTATAATTGCATTAGGAGTTTTATGGAACCACTTTAAGATAAAATCACGTTCTTTCTTAGTGTTCGTATTGTCTAAATGTGCAATTGGGTACCCTGCTCTTTTAAAAGTATCATATACATGTAATGATGTATTAATACCATTGTTAAAAATTAAGGTTTTAGTTCCTTTTGCTCGTTCTTCATAAGCTTGTAAGAGCTTAGAAAGCATATCAGTATTAGTATATAAATCTTCTGATGATTTTACGGTATAATCACCATTCGCTCCTACTTCTAATGAAGTTAATCCTACATTGTAAGAATAGATGTTAGCTTTTGCTAAATATTCATTTTGAATTAAAGATCCAATACTTTCTCCATCAATAAGTTCATCATAATTGTCCTTCATAGGAAGTTTAATATTTGAACTTAAAGGAGTTGCTGTTACACCTAGTATAAAAGATTTATCAAAAAACTTAAATAGTTTGGTAAATGAGTTATAATGGGCCTCATCAATAATTACTAAACCAACATCTGAAATATCTAACATATCGTCATTTAAACGATTGTTTAATGTCTCAACCATAGCCACAAAGCAATCAAACTCATCTTGGTCATCCAAACTTGCTTTACTGTCTATAATTTTATTTACAACACCAAACTCTTTAAGCATTTTTGCTGTTTGTTTACACAATTCTATTCGGTGCGTCATTATCAAAACTTTCTTTTGATAATGTTTTAAGTATTGACGTGTAATTTCAGAGAAAATAACTGTCTTTCCTCCTCCTGTAGGTAGTTGATAAAGTAAATGGTAATTTTCGGGGGCATTCTCAAAACTTTTGAAAATTTTGTGCAATGCTTCTTTTTGATAATCGTATAGATTTTTTCCTTTCTTTGGTTGTGAAGTTGCTGTTTCGTTACTCAAATCTCTATAATTTTGAAATATGCAAAAATACGAGGTATTTAAGGAAATCCCATTAAAAATGGCATCTTTTTTAAAAATTCTTCAAATTTATATGAGCAATATCATAATGAGAAGCATGTGAAATTACTTCTCCTTTTTTAACTACCAACAGTTGAGGAGATTGGTGTAAAACTTGGAAAGTGTATCCTATTTCATTAGAAATATCTCTATAACTAAGTAAGTCAAGATAGTACACTTTAAAATCTTTTAACTCTTCATCAAAACTATTTACAAAACGTTTAATTACCATACTACTTATACCACATCTTGTTGAATGTTTAAAAATAGCTACGGGTTCATTTTTAGATAGTTCTTTTATCTCCTTTATTTGATCTAACGATGTTAAAGGAATCCAATTGATAAACGATTCTTCCTCTTTTTTATTTCTGTTTTTTCTTCCTAAAATAGTACTTAATACTCCCATAAAATCCTTACTTTAATAACATAATTACTCTTAACTATCTATACACCAGTCAAAAAGTCATAAAAAACTCATTTTTAAAGACAAAATGTCTCTTTTTTACTAAAAAAATCAATTGGTACTGAATTTGACTTTTATAGAGAAAAAAATAAAAACGATATGAATTTTAACAATTATACAATAAAATCACAAGAAACCATACAGCAAGCGCAACAATTAGCGCAAAGTTATGGTAACAACCTTATAGAAAATGAACACATTTTCAAAGCTTTATTTTTAGTCGATGAAAATGTACTTCCTTTCATTTTAAAGAAACTTAACATTAATGTTGATGTTATACAGCAGGTATTAGATAAACAATTAGAAAGTTTTTCTAAAGTTACTGGTGCCGATTTAATGCTTTCTCGTGAAGCTAATAAAACACTAAACGAAGCGGCTATCATCGCAAAAAAAATGAACGATGAGTACGTATCTATTGAACATTTAATCTTAGCTATTTTTAAATCTAAAAGTCAAATAGCACAAGTATTAAAAGACCAAGGTGTTACTGAAAAAAGTTTAAAAGCAGCTATTGAAGAGTTACGTAAAGGAAATCGTGTAACATCACAAAGTGCCGAAGAAACATACAACTCTTTAAACAAATATGCTAAAAACTTAAACCAGTTAGCACAAGACGGAAAATTAGACCCAGTAATTGGTCGTGATGAGGAGATTAGACGTTTATTACAAATTTTATCTCGTAGAACTAAAAATAACCCTATTCTAGTTGGTGAACCGGGTACAGGTAAAACAGCAATTGCTGAAGGTTTAGCACACCGAATTATTCGAGGTGATGTTCCTGAAAACTTAAAGGAAAAACAAATTTTCTCTTTAGATATGGGAGCTTTAATTGCTGGAGCTAAATATAAAGGAGAGTTTGAAGAACGCTTAAAATCTGTAGTAAAAGAAGTTACAAAATCTGAAGGAGACATTGTATTGTTCATTGACGAAATTCACACCCTAGTTGGTGCTGGTGGCGGTCAAGGAGCAATGGATGCTGCTAATATTTTAAAACCAGCTTTAGCTCGTGGAGAGCTAAGAGCTATTGGAGCTACAACACTGGACGAATACCAAAAGTATTTTGAAAAAGATAAAGCCTTAGAGCGTCGTTTTCAAAAAGTAATGGTAGACGAACCAGATACAGAGAGTGCTATTTCTATTTTACGTGGTATTAAAGATAAATATGAAGCACACCACAAAGTTCGTATTAAAGATGATGCTATTATTGGTGCTGTAGAATTGTCTCAACGTTACATTACTAATCGTTTTTTACCAGATAAGGCGATTGATTTAATGGATGAAGCAGCTTCTAAATTACGTATGGAAATCAATTCGAAACCAGAAGAATTAGATGTACTAGATCGTAAAGTAATGCAATTAGAAATTGAAATTGAAGCGATTAAACGTGAAAATGATGAAACTAAATTAAAATCTTTAAATGCTGATTTAGCTAATTTAAAGGAAGAACGTAATGAAATTAATGCTAAGTGGCAATCAGAAAAAAGTGTTGTAGATTCCATTCAGAACTTAAAAACTGATATTGAAAACTATAAACTTGAAGCTGAAAAAGCTGAACGTAATGGTGATTATGGTAAAGTAGCTGAATTGCGTTATGGTAAGATTAAAGATGCTCAAGAAGAACTTGACAAAAAACAAGAAGTTTTAGCTAGTCAACAAGAAAACTCTTTAATTAAAGAAGAAGTTACTTATGATGATATTGCTGAAGTTGTAGCTAAATGGACAGGAGTTCCTGTTACTAAAATGTTACAGTCAGAACGTGAAAAGCTATTACAATTAGAAGATGAGTTACACAAACGTGTAGTTGGTCAAGAAGAAGCAATCGAAGCGGTTTCTGATGCTGTACGTCGTTCAAGATCAGGATTACAAAATCCTAACAAACCTATTGGTTCTTTCTTATTCCTAGGTACAACAGGAGTTGGTAAAACTGAGTTAGCAAAAGCACTTGCTGAATATTTATTTGATGATGAAAATGCTATGACTCGTATTGACATGAGTGAATACCAAGAACGTCATTCGGTAAGTAGATTAGTTGGAGCACCTCCTGGGTATGTTGGTTATGATGAAGGTGGGCAATTAACTGAAGCTGTTAGGAGAAAACCGTATTCGGTTGTATTGTTAGATGAGATTGAAAAAGCGCATCCTGATACTTTTAATATCTTACTACAAGTATTAGACGAAGGTAGATTAACTGATAATAAAGGGCGTGCTGCTGATTTTAAGAATACTATTATTATTATGACCTCTAATATGGGAAGCCATATTATTCAAGAGAAGTTTGATAATATGAAAGGAGACATTCATACAACTATGGACTTAGCAAAAACAGAAGTTTTAGGGTTATTAAAACAATCCGTAAGACCTGAATTTTTAAATAGGATTGATGATATTATTATGTTCACTCCTTTATCTGAAGATAACATTAAAGAAATTGTAAAATTACAATTGACTAGTGTTAAAAAGATGATTGCAAAACAAAACATAACTTTTGATGCTACTGATGAAGCTATTGCTTACTTAGCAATAAAAGGGTATCAACCCGAATTTGGTGCGCGTCCTGTAAAACGTGTAATTCAAAAAGAGGTTTTAAATCAATTATCTAAAGAAATATTATCAGGAAGAATAACTACAGATAGTATTATTTTACTAGATGCTTTTGATGATAAATTAGTCTTTAGAAATCAATCTGATTTAGTGGAGAACTAACCCTGTGTAAACAACTATAAATCAATACATAAAGTGACATTTTTTCATTGTTTTAAATGAAAAAATGTCACTTTTTTTAATTGGTATTTTTTTTGAGCTATAATTATTAAAATTAATGTTTAACTAAATAAATGTAAAGTTATGTTATTAAAGAGCACTGATTTTCCAGCATTACCAAATGTCTTTAATGATTTTTTTAGAGACTGGTCTACTTCAAATTTCTCGGACACAAACACTACATTACCAGCTGTAAACATTAAAGAAAATGAAAACGAGTTTACAGTTGATGTAGCTGCTCCTGGTATGAATAAGGAGGATTTTCAAGTAAACCTTGAAAATGATATTCTAACTATTTCATCAGAAAGAAAAGAGAATAAAGAAGATACGAACGACAACTATACACGAAAAGAATATAGCTATATGTCGTTTAGAAGAAGTTTTACACTACCTAAAGGTATTGTTGATAGTGAAAAGATTAAAGCTACCTATAAAAATGGCGAGCTAAAAATTAATATTCCAAAATTAGAAACCGCAAAACCTAAACCTGCAAAACTAATTACGGTTGAATAAGTTAATTTTATAATATCTTTTTTAAATTAAAAAACCGAGTGTTCTTAAAAAGTCACTCGGTTTTCTATAGCTTTTCGTTACTAAAAAGTATCTACTTGTATATCTTCTAAAACGATTTCAGATAATTTTTTCAATTTACCTTCTTCGTATAATTTATCAATAGTGTAAAAATCAATATCTTTATCTAAAGGCTTGTAATTATTATAGTCTACAAAACGAATTCCTTTCACTATTTTTTCTTCTTTCACATCTCTAAAGCGTACTCCTCCTCCATTTGTATGGTATTTGTACGCTAAATAATCCAATTGAAAGTTATCTTTAGCAAACCAATAGATAAATACATCATCAAAATCTTCTCCTCCACCCTCTTCTGTAAAAGTAACTCTAATTTTATGATATTGTTTTCCTTTAATAGTAACGTCTTCAAGTAGCTTTTTTTGAACAGCTTTGTCATTTAATCCAATGGGTAAAACTGAAAAATAATGAACTGAATTTACGGAGTTACTATAACGATTTTCATCTTTTTTAGATAACTCTATTAAACTATCGCTCACAAATCGTTCAAAAGCATCATTTGACAATATATCCTTTATTGTTACGGAATCATTTTTTATAACTCTAACTAGTTTAAAAGTCCCTTTATCTCTAGTCGCTTCGTAGTGATTTTTTCTAAAATTAAAAGATATAGTAGCATTCTCTATTTCATTCAACTTAGAATGTTCTATTGACTTATCAATTATTTCTTGAGCAGTAAATTTTGGTTTACACGAAACCATTAATAATAGCAGAAAAATGTATAAATGTCGCATATAATTTTGTTTGTATTCGTCGTTTATTAGCTAACAAATTTACACGTATTCATTAATTTTAATTGTTAAGTTTTACACAAAAAAATAGAGCTACAATTACGTAGCTCTAAAAAAGGGGATTATAATTTATTGATTAAAACCTCATACCTACACCAAAACCAATAAGTAAAGGATTAATATCTACTTCTGCTGGTACTGTTGCTATACCTGCATTAACAGAAACATCAGTACTTAATCCAATATACTTAGCATCTATGTTTAAAAACCAAGTATCATCTAAATCATAGTCAAAACCTAATTGTAGTGCATACCCAAAACCATTTTCATAATCTACATCTACTACTGCTCCTGGATCAGCATTATAAAAAATAGTATAATTAACACCAGCTCCCACATAAGGTTTAAAGTCACTTATATTAAAATGATATTGTAGTGTTAATGTTGGAGGTAATAACCATACATCTCCTAAATTAACGTTTCCTAAAGCTGTATTTACTGCTTTTACATCATGGTTTGCTGTACCTAAAATTAATTCAGCTGCAATATTTTCAGTAAAATAGTACGTAAAATCAAGTTCAGGGATAAAACTTTTACCTATTTCAACATCTCCTCCAATAGTACCAATTGTTGCTGATTCATTAGGTAAAACACTTACCCACCTAAAGCGAGCTTGCCATTTTTTAAAATCATTTGTCTTAGTAGTTTCCTGAGCATTTACATTACTAAAAAATAATGTTCCTAATACAATACTTAATATTATTTTTTTCATGATTATAAGTTTAAATTTTAAGCAAAATTACATTCCGCTCCTCCCATAAAACATGACTTAAATCATAGCTTAATAATTTTATTTAACAACTTAAAATTATAGTTATATTTGTGTTCTATTTTATGCAAAAAAAGATCAACATACAGAATAAAAAAGCTCGTTTCGAATACGAGATAATAGATAAATACACAGCAGGAATTCAACTTACTGGTACTGAAATTAAATCTATAAGACAAAGTAAGGCTAGAATTACTGAAAGTTTTTGTGAATTCAATGACAAAGGAGAGCTTTTTGTGGTAAACATGTATATTGAAGAATATGCTTTTGGAAACCATTATAACCACAAACCTAAAAGTGAGCGTCGTTTATTATTAAATAAACGTGAATTAAAAAAACTAGAAAAAGAAGTTGAAGCTAAAGGTAGTACAATCGTTCCATTACGCTTATTTATTAATGAGAATGGTTGGGCAAAACTAGATATTGCTCTTGCTAAAGGAAAGAAAACCCACGATAAAAGACAAAGTATTAAAGATCGTGATAATAAACGTGATTTAGCCCGAATTAAAAAGGCTTATAATTAATGAATGATACTTTTTTAAATATTATAAAGTGGAAAAAAATTATATACTTTATTTTTATCCTATTCTTATTTAAGTTCTCATTTTTACACGGTTATGGCTTTAAAACTACTCTTTCTTTTCTTGATTTAGGGCTACTATCAATTTCCAGTGCTTTTTTATTAGCATCAGGCTACTTAACAAGCTTTTTCTTTAGAAATACGCAAAAAAAAACTAGACTCCCTTTACAAAGAGTAAAAAAACTATCTATTTACTTAATGTTAGCAGGTATTATAGTGGGGCTATACCTATCAATAAAAGTAAATAAAGCTTGGTACGGACTTATATTTATAGCTTGTCCTATTGTTGTATACCTATATTCTAAAAATAACACTCAAAAAACTTTTTTTAGTAACATTGTTACGTCTTTTTTAAAACCTTTTGCACTACTTACTCTTTGGTGGTTTGATTTTCCTCTTAATTTATCGATAGAGCAATGGGAGTTATTTTACGATCTTCAACTAATAACTATTGGTTATGTAACCATTTCTTTTTTGAGTAATATCGTAGTTGAAATAATTATTGATATTATTAACGTAAATCAAGATAATTTAAATAAACAAAATACCCTTCCTGTTTTATTAGGACGAAAAAGGGCAAAAAATATTGCTTTAATGCTCTCTATAATAGGTTGCTTATTTGTATTTTCAATAGCAATTGCTTTTATTAAAAACAAGTTCATTTTCTCAACAATTATGTTACTAGGAACAATTCCTGAGTTATACTTTATTTACCGATTAATGCTAGCTTCTGAAGCTAAAGACTATAATGCTTTGCATAAAATTAGTTACATTAATTTCCTTTTAGCCCTCTTAAGTGTTCCTACCATAGGTTATTATATAAAATATGTTATCAACTAAACTATCAAAATACTCCATTATTCTTGCTTCAAATTCACCTAGAAGACAAGAATTAATAAAAAGTTTAGACATTCCTTTTTCTATTAAAACAAAGGAAGTGGAAGAAATCTACTCTGAAGAACTAAAACATTCGGAAATAACTGATTTTTTAGCTGATTTGAAAGCTACTCCCTTCAAAAAAGAGTTAAAAGAAAACGAGTTGTTAATAACGTCTGACACCATAGTATGGATAAACAAAAGAGCTTTAGGAAAACCTAAAAACTATGAAGAAGCATTTCAAATGCTTAAAGAGATATCTAATAACAAACATGAGGTTATTACTTCTATATGTATTACTAGTAAATCATTTCAAAAAACGGTGAATGATACTACCTTTGTTAATTTTAGGGAATTATTGGACGAAGAAATTGACTACTATATAAACACTTATAAACCTTTTGATAAAGCTGGAGCCTATGGTATACAAGAATGGATAGGTAAAATAGGAATTACTAAAATTGAAGGGAGTTATTTTAATGTCATGGGATTTCCTGTTCATAAACTTTACAAAGAATTATCAAAATTGTAGCTTTACATCTATATAAAAGATTATTTTTGACGCGTATTTACACAACACAAACTGATGAAAAAATATACTTATACTGAAAAAAAAGATACCCGTTCTGGATTTGGTGATGGTTTAACTGAATTAGGACAAAAGAACCCTAATGTTGTAGCTTTATGTGCTGATTTAACTGGCTCATTAAAAATGAATGAATTTGCCAAAAACCACCCTGAGCGTTTTTATCAAGTAGGAATTGCTGAAGCAAACATGATAGGAATTGCTGCTGGATTAACAATTGGAGGGAAAATTCCTTTTACAGGTACATTTGCTAACTTTTCAACTGGTAGAGTTTATGACCAAATTCGTCAATCAGTTGCTTATTCTGATAAAAACGTAAAAATTTGTGCTTCTCACGCTGGCTTAACTTTAGGTGAAGACGGAGCAACACACCAAATTTTAGAAGATATTGGATTAATGAAAATGTTGCCAGGAATGACTGTAATAAATACTTGTGATTATAGTCAAACTAAAGCTGCAACTTTAGCAATTGCAGAACATGAAGGCCCTGTATATTTACGTTTTGGGCGCCCAAAAGTACCAGTATTTATGACCGAACAACCTTTTGAAATAGGAAAAGCTATTCAACTTACCGAAGGTAATGATGTTACCATTGTTGCTACTGGTCATTTAGTTTGGGAAGCCTTACAAGCTGCTGAGCAATTAGACGCTAAAGGTATTTCTGCTGAAGTAATAAACATTCATACAATCAAGCCATTAGATGAAAAAGCTATTTTAAAATCTGTTGCTAAAACAGGATGTGTAGTTACAGCTGAAGAACATAATAAATATGGAGGTTTAGGAGAAAGTGTTGCTCGCTGTTTAGCTACTAACACACCTACTCCACAAGAATTTGTTGCTGTAAATGATAGTTTTGGAGAATCTGCTACTCCAGATCAATTAATGAAAAAATATGGTTTAAATGATGAAGCTATAGTAAAAGCAGTTGAAAAAGTTATTTCTAGAAAATAAGAATATAAACAACCAAACAATAAATACATCACTTTTTAAGTTTAAAGTGATGTATTTTTTTATATAAAAAAGTAAATATTTAACAGTGTAAATTCATAACAATGAAAAAAGCAATTTTTATTTTATGCCTTCTAATAGGAGGCTCTCAATTAGCACAAAGCCAAATTCAAGGAGGTCTAAAAGGTGGTATCAACTACAACTCTGATTCTTTTTCTGATGTAAAAGACGACGTCTTTGGTGGAGCAAAAAGCAAAACAGGTTTTCACGCTGGTGCTTGGTTACGTATAAAATTACCTACTACAGGTTTATATATTAGACCTGAATTGGTATATACGCAATTAAGTAACGAAGTTCAATATAAGCCTACCGCTACAGTAACAACTTATGATATTCAAAAAATAGACGTTCCTGTTTTATTAGGATTTAACTTTTTAAAGGTAGGACATGTTTTTGCAGGACCTTCTTTTCAGTATATTTTAGATTCTGATTTTGATATTGAAGACCTTAAACAAGTAGACTCTGATGGTTTTTCTGTTGGATTACAATTAGGTGCTGGTGTTGAGCTTGGTAAATTAGGATTAGATGTACGTTGGGAAAGAGCTTTATCAGATACTGAAGCTGAATTTGTAGATTCTAATGTTAATGTGGGAAACGTAAATTTTGATACTCGTGTTAATCAAATTATTGTAGGTTTATCATATAGATTCTAAAAGCTCTTGAAGTTTTAAGAATAAAAAAACCGAAGTTTTAAACTTCGGTTTTTTTATTTATACTTTTTTATACCTAAAAAATATCTCTATTTAAATAATCAGGAACATTAGGTTTATTTGGATCACTAAAGTCATTTGCTGGGTTTCCGTCTCCATTTTTATCCTCATCTTTTGATAAAACACCATCACCGTCATCATCAGTATCTAAATAATTAGGCACACCGTCTCCGTCTGTATCATCATTTCTAGGATTTCCATCACCATCTAAATCTTCTTTTATTGTGGCTACACCATCTTGATCATCATCAGTATCAGCTATTATATCCCAAAGTTCAAAATAAAATATTAAATTTTGATTTGGTCCAATTGAACCATCTCTACTTCCAGTATTTCTATACCCAAGTCCAGAAGGGATAAATAAAATTCCTTTACCTCCGTTTGCATAATCAATTGGCTCATTGTCAACTGTAATATTATCTCCTCCTTTAAAATGAACAAAACTATAAGTCCAACCTCTAATAACATTATTTAAAGAAAACCAAGTAGTGTTTTTATCAAAATCTGGACTTAAACTGTCTTTTCTAATGATTCGTTGTCCTCTATATTTAGCATAAACAGAGTCCATTACTGTTGGAAAACCTTTATCCTCTTCTGGAGTACCTACTCTATTTACATAGTAATAAAGTTTATAATTAATATCATTTTCAGTTACTTCTTTAGTCACTAACTTAACATCATCAAATAATGATGTTTCATTATTGGTAATAGGCTTAACTGAATCTAAAACCTCATTATAATAGTTGCTCTTCAAAAATGCAACCAAAGAGTCATTATCAATTATAGCTTGTGCCTCATGGTCAAAATTATCAACGGGTGAGTTGCTATCACTTCCACAAGCATACAAAAGAGTACCTACAATGGCAGTACAAAGTAAATGTTTAAATTTTATCATTTAATTCAGAAATTTTAACGCGCAATTTACCATTTTTATACCTTTGTAAAAAACGAAACGATAAAAATTAACTTTTTATATGAGAATTGACAAATATTTGTGGTGCATTCGCTTATTTAAAACCCGTAGTATTGCCACAGATGCTTGTAAAAAAGGGCATATTAAAATAGAGGGTACTAACCTTAAACCTTCAAAAGAAATATTCGGTAATGAAGAAATTACCATCCGTAAAAATCAAATAAATTACAAAATAAAAGTTATAGACATCCCTCCCAACCGTGTTGGGGCTAAATTGGTTGATTTATACAGAAAAGATTTAACCCCAAAAGAAGAGTTTGAAAAAACTGAGTTATTAAAATACGCAAAGGACTATTATCGTAAAAAAGGAACAGGACGTCCTACAAAAAAAGATCGTCGTGATATTGACGATTATTATGATGATTCTAATAAAAATGATGTTAATTTGTAATTCCAATTTAAGTTAAAATTAGCTAATAAAATGACTGAAGTAAACAATATCATCTTAAACAATACTCAGGTTGAACAAAAAATTCGTCGAATAGCCTTTCAAATCTATGAAAGTAACAGTAACGAAACAGAAATTATTATTGCTGGTATTGCTGATAATGGATATTTTTTAGCAGAAAAAATTTCAACTGTTTTAAGTCAAGTTTCTCCTATAAAAGTAACATTATGTAAAGTTTCTATTGATAAGAAAAAACCTATCAGTCCAATCACTACCTCTATTAGTAGTGAAGAGTACCAAAATAAAGCATTAGTTTTAGTTGATGATGTTTTAAACTCAGGAACCACTTTAATATACGGAGTTAAGCATTTCTTAGAGGTTCCTTTAAAACGATTTAAAACTGCTGTGCTAGTAAACAGAAATCATAAAAAATACCCTGTTAAAGCAGACTTTAAAGGTATATCTTTATCAACCTCTATTAAGGAGCATGTAGTTGTTGAATTTAAGAGTAATGAAACATTTGCTTATTTAACTTAATATAGATTGTAAGTCTTCTATAGCTTCATTAACAGTTTTATTATCTACAGTTACTTTATAATTAGCTTGATTATAAAAATAACTTCGTTCAAATAGGTGTTTTGCAACGAATTCTGCTAACTCTTCTTTATTTAAGCGAGCAACTAGTGGACGTTTACTTTTTTCGTTTATCAATCTATCTACAATGGTATTTATGCTCGTTTTTAAATACACCGATTTCACATCGTTGAAACTTAATAACACATCCATATTTCCTGCATAACAAGGTGTACCTCCACCTAAAGACAGTATAAAGTTCCCTTCCTGTTCCAAAAGTTCTTTTAAATATATATGTTCTTGTTTCCTAAAGTAAATTTCTCCTTTCTGTTCAAAAATCTCAGAAACTGTTTTTCTTTCCTTTTTTTCTATGTATTCATCTAAATCTATAAATGAAATTTGCTTTTTTTCGGCTAAAATTCGTCCAATTGTCGATTTTCCGCTCGCCATATATCCTAATAATACAATTTTCATAAACTAGTAATTAAGCAGTTACAAATATGAGTAAAAAATATTACAAAAAAGCTTTTTTGATTTAAAGAACAGTTGTATATTTGCAACCGCTTTCACAAAGAAGCAATGACCGGGTAGCTCAGTTGGTAGAGCATCTCCCTTTTAAGGAGAGGGTCCTGGGTTCGAGCCCCAGCCCGGTCACAAAAAGTTAAGCATTTGCTTAACTTTTTTAGTTTATGCACGTATGGCGGAATTGGTAGACGCGCAGGCTTGAGGGGCTTGTTTCCAACGGAAGTGCAGGTTCGACTCCTGTTACGTGCACAAAAAAGCACAATACATTTCTTGTATTGTGCTTTTTTACTTCTGTAAAGTTCCAATAATATCAATTTTATATATAAATAAAACAAGGAGACTAAAAAGCCTCCTTGCATTAAATTATATACTTAATTATTTAGTTTATAATATATGTGTTATAATCTAAATAACAGGTATCTCCTTGAACTATAGTTCTTACTCCATTCCATGTTTGATTATGAAAACCATCTCCTACTGTATAATTATCTACATACGGATTGTGTCTTGTATAATCTTCCCATTTCTTTGTACTAAGGTTATACTCGTACTCATTATAAGCCTTTTCCCCACCTGTATAAACATAACATCCAGAATCGCACTCTCCTACTACAGAAACTATTCTAAAGCGTTCACCTGCTTTTGCCTTTACCATAAAGTCTATTACTTCTCCATCAGCTACACTTCTTTTTTTACCAAATTTATAATAGTCTAAACCTATATGATCTTCAATTCCGTACCCCCAGTAAATTTTCTCTCCTACTGAATGCCAAGATCCTAATTCTTGATTATATTTTTCTACATAAAATCTACCAAAAAGCTCACCTCCACTAGTTCCATGATCGCTTCCATATAATGCCACATTTGTTGGGTCTACTCTTATTTTGTCATAATACGCTAAATCACATTCTCTGATTATATACTCTAAATTTGAGCTTACTTTAAAAGGCTTATTATCGTATGTATAATTTACTTTATAAGAAATCGGGTATCCTGGATTATTAACTGACACCTCTGCTCCTTCTTTCAGAAAATCAACAACTCTATCTAAATTATTAGCCATAGCTGCTAAAGATGATGCTATTCCAGAAGTAGCATTTCCTCCTAATTGCTTTACTTTAACAGTAGACTCACTAAAAATAGATTTATATCTTGCTTTTAATTCTGCATTTGCTTCTGTTCCTACTGCTTTATAAGCAAAATTCAGTGCTGCTTCAACTTCTTTAGCACTACTACTAGATTCGTAAATTAACGTATATAGTTTTCCATAAGTTACTGATTCTATGTATGAAGATGGGTTTTGTTGATCTTCACTTACCTCTAAATAATCAGTAACATAAGGTTTTAATCTATCTGGAGAAACATTATTATTCAACCATCCATTTCTTCCTATAATACCTTCTTTTGGAGACACTGAAGCTGTAAAAAAGCGTTGTTTCAAAGTAACTGCATACCTGGTTTTCTGGGTAGAGAAATCTAATCCAAAACTACCTGACACATTTACACTAGGCCCAGAATACCCTGCATTTAAAGATAATTGAAATTGCTTTTCATCATGAATTCTTTGAATACTAATATCAAAACTAGCAGGAAAGTTAGCTTCACTCTTATAATAAGCATTTAAAATATAGTTTAAATTGTCTTGAACTTTTCCTGGTGTTGGTTCTTCTATTATTCTTGAAGTAGAAGCAGATGTTCCTGACAACACATTAACTCTTACCTCCAAAGGATTCCTATCTTCTCCAAAAATAGGTATAGACACTGGAGCCCCTTCTTGTATAGATCTTGCAGCCACCAAATTACCAGGCCATAATAAAGAACTATTAGCATCCAGAATAAAAAAATCTGAATCTGTTTGAGTAAATGACACTTCTTTATCAACACAATTCTCTTCTACAGCTACTTCTTTAGCTTTAGAAGAAGTGTTGTCATACAGTTCATTAATTTTCAAATTATGAATACCATCAGGGGTATCGGACGTTATAAATTGAGCTATTTGCTCTTTACTAGAATTTATTTCAGAATTATGTAATAGATCGTCGTTTTGACATGAAATAATTGAAAAAAGGGTTAATCCAAATATTTTTAGATTTTTCATTTATTTATTTTTTAAATTTAACATTGTACTAATTAAGACCTCGAGGAGTAATTAAACAATCTCAAATATATTTCCCCTACTTTTTTATATCTTTTTTTTTATTATACACATATATTTATGCTTTTATTTATTAATTATTATCAAAAAACACACATAACCAAACAATAATTAATTTCACAAATTATTAACTAGTACAAAGCCTATTATTCTTATTTTCGCCTTATGCAAAAACAATTATTATTTCTAGTAGCAATAGTATTTAGTATATCTATTCAAGCGCAAAACAAACTAAAAGGACAAATAATAGACTCTGAGTCTAAAAAACCTTTAAGTGCAGCTCATATCTTAAACCTTAACAGTGTTGTAGGTACTATAACAAATGAAAAAGGCCTTTTTGACCTTGTTGCACAAGCAAATGATACTGTATTGGTTTCTTATTTAGGGTACTCCTCAATAAAACTGAAGATTACAAATGATCTTTTAAAAGGTAATGAGGTTGTTATCTCTTTAGAAGAAAAACCAGAAGAAGTAAAGGAAGTTGTTATTAAATCTACTGAACTTATAGGAGTGCTAGAAGTAGATGTTAAACAAGTTCCAAAAGATCGCTTTACAAGAATACATATTAATGGACTACCTCAGACTTATGAAGTTGGAAGACCTCAAAAAATCTCCTCTCCTATAGCTAAACTATTAAATCCAGTTGATTTAGTATATAACCTATTTGGTAAAAAACCTAAACAGCTTAAAAAACTAAAAAAGCTTAAAAAGGAAGATGATTTACGAAAAATGCTAGCAGGTAAGTTTGATCGTGAAGTTATGATGGAATACCTAGAAATGGATAGAGCTGAATTAAACAAACTACTGTCTGATTGTAACTACTCTGAATATTTTATAAAAAAAGCTAGTGATTTACAATTAATAGAAGCTGTCTTGAATTGTTACGAAAACTATAAAACAACAAAAAAAGGAAAAATAGAGAGAAATAGAATACCTGACAAAAATTGATTTTTATGTTAAAAAAATAGGGTAACTCATATTTTATCTGTTATATTGTTTATAGATTAACAAATAATTACATTAAATAATGAGAAAAATCATATTACTATCTTTTGCTTTTACGCTTTTTTTAAATTGTAGTAAGGATGATAAAATAGCTGAACCTGCAGAAAACGTCACACTAAACAACAAAGTAAACAACTTTGTGTGGAAAGCAATGAATTCATGGTATAATTGGCAAGAAAAAGTTCCTAATTTAGCAGATAGTAAAGATGATAACATTAATGATTATTACACCTACTTAAACTCTCATAGTACTCCTAGTTCTTTATTTGAAAGTCTAAAACACGCGGATGACGATTTTTCATGGTTTATAGAAGACTATGTTGCACAACAACAACAATTTCAGGGAACTTCAAAAACTTTTGGTTTTAGACCTAGCCTTGTAAAAGTTGGTACTACTGATTATGTTGTGATATATATAGAACATGTATCAAAAGGTTCTCCTGCAGATTTGGCAGGATTTAAAAGAGGAGATATAATCAATGCCATTAATGGGACTGTAATGACCGTTAGTAATTATAAAACTGTACTTAACGGATATTACCAAGAAACTTCTGAATTTTCTTTCACAGAAAAAGATGGCACAACCCTTAAAGAAAAGAAAACTATAACACAAGCTGTCGTATCTGATAACCCAGTACATTTGACTAAAGTTTTTGATAATATTAATGGTAAAAAGGTTGGTTACTTACTTTATAATGGTTTTAGGTCATCTTATAATGATGAATTAAATGCTGCTTTTGCTGAATTAAAGTCTGCAGGTATTCAAGAACTAGTACTGGATTTAAGAATTAATGGTGGAGGATCTGTGGAAACATCTGCTTATTTAGCTAGTATGATACATGAAGAAGCAGGCAAAGATAAATTTGCTGAATTAAAATTTAACAAGAAACACGCTCAATACAATGAACCTTATTATTTTAATAACACTTTAAATGTTTATGGAACTGATGGAAAAAAGACTAGTGAAGAAACTATAAATAGGTTATCAGGTATAAACAAACTATATGTTTTAACTTCTGGTAGTACTGCATCAGCAAGTGAAATGATTATAAATGGATTACGCCCTTTTATTGAAGTTAAGTTAATAGGAACTAAAACAGTAGGTAAAAATGAAGGGTCAATAACATTATATGACTCACCTACTAGTGATTATACTAATGTAAACGCAGCCAACTCAGCTCATAAAATGGCTATGCAACCTATTGTTTTTCAGATATACAATAAACTTGGGCAAAATGATTATGGTGATGGATTTGAACCTAGTATTTTAATTGAAGAATGGAAGCATTGGGATAACATCTTGCCTTTTGGAGACGAAAATGAAATAGTCTTAAAAACAGCTTTAGATGATATAAGAGGGGTTTCTGCTAAATCATTGTATGAAGTAAAAAGTTTTGAACGTATTAAAACAAATATATCAACAAATAAGTTCGAACAAGAAATGTATGTTGATAGTCATTATTTTAACAAATAAAATAATATAAGAAAAAGCAGCAAAATTTTGCTGCTTTTTTTATGCTTCTATTTCATCCAAAAGAATTAAATTTACGCCTTTAAAACAACACACAAACACAACTATAACATAATGATTCATTTCTTTGGAAACGTAAACAGTAAAATATTTGCTGTTCAAACAACAGAAGAATTAACATCTGAAACAATTTCGAAGTTAACTTGGTTATTTGGCAACCAACCGAAAATAAACGCGGCGTCTCTCGACGCCTTTTTTGTTGGGCCTAGAGCAGCAATGATTACTCCATGGAGTACCAATGCTGTTGAAATAACACAGAACATGGGAATTACTGGAATTATCAGAATTGAAGAGTTTGAAGCAGTAACTGATAACTTTTCTGATTTTGACCCAATGATATCTCAAAAGTTTAGTGGATTAAACCAAGAAACTTTTACAATTGATATTCAACCTGAGCCAATTTTAGATATTGATGATATCGCTGCTTATAATGAGCAAGAAGGTTTGGCTTTAAGTAATGAAGAAATTACTTATTTAGAAGAAGTTGCTACTAAAATTGGTAGAAAATTAACCGATTCTGAAGTATTTGGATTCTCTCAAGTAAACTCAGAACACTGTCGTCATAAAATTTTTAATGGAACTTTTGTTATTGATGGGGAAGAAATGCCTACTTCATTATTCAAATTAATTAAAGAAACATCAAAGCAAAATCCAAACGATATTGTTTCTGCATATAAAGACAATGTTGCTTTTGTAAAGGGACCAAAAGTGGAGCAATTTGCTCCGAAAAGTGCAGATAAACCTGATTTTTACGAAACAAAAAAGTTTGAATCAGTTATTTCATTAAAAGCTGAAACACACAACTTCCCTACTACTGTAGAACCTTTTAACGGTGCTGCAACAGGATCAGGAGGTGAAATCCGTGATAGATTAGCTGGTGGAAAAGGATCTTTACCATTAGCAGGTACTGCCGTTTATATGACTTCTTACTCTCGTTTAGAGGAGAATCGTCCTTGGGAAAAAGGAATGGATGAACGTAAATGGTTATATCAAACTCCAATGGATATCTTAATCAAAGCTTCTAACGGAGCATCTGATTTTGGTAATAAGTTCGGTCAACCATTAATTTGTGGTTCTGTCTTAACTTTTGAACATGAAGAAGATGCTCGCAAACTTGGTTTCGACAAAGTGATCATGCAAGCAGGTGGTATTGGATATGGTAAAAAAGAACAAGCATTAAAAGATACTCCACAAGAAGGAGATAAAATAGTAATTCTTGGAGGTGAAAACTACCGTATTGGTATGGGAGGAGCTGCGGTTTCTTCTGCTGATACTGGAGAATTTTCTTCAGGAATCGAGTTAAACGCTGTTCAGCGTTCAAATCCAGAGATGCAAAAACGTGCTGCTAATGCTGTTCGTGGTATGGTAGAAAGTGAAGAGAACTTTATTGTTTCTATTCATGATCACGGAGCAGGTGGACACTTAAATTGTTTATCAGAATTAGTAGAAGATACTGGTGGAAACATCGATTTAGATAAATTACCAGTGGGTGATCCTACATTATCTGATAAAGAGATTATAGGTAATGAATCACAAGAGCGTATGGGGCTAGTCATTGCTGAAAAACATATTGATACCCTTAATAAAATAGCTGAACGTGAGCGTTCACCAATGTACACTGTTGGTGATGTTACTGGAGATCATCGTTTTACTTTTGAATCTAAAACCAATGGTAATAAGCCTATGGATTTAGCTTTAGAAGATATGTTTGGGAGCTCTCCAAAAACAATCATGACTGATAAAACAGTTGACAGAAACTACGCTGACCTAAATTATTCGAAAGAAAACTTTACCAAATATTTAGAGCAGGTACTACAATTAGAAGCCGTAGCTTGTAAAGATTGGTTAACCAATAAAGTTGACCGTTGTGTTGGAGGAAAAGTAGCTAAGCAACAATGTGTTGGTTCCTTACAAATTCCATTGAACAATGTAGGTGTGATGGCATTAGATTATAAAGGAAAAGAAGGTATTGCTACTACCATTGGGCACTCTCCTATTTCTGGGTTAATTGATCCTGAAGCCGGAAGTAAAAACTCAATCGCTGAAGCTTTAACCAATATTGTATGGGCTCCTTTAAAAGATGGTTTACAATCAGTTTCTTTATCTGCAAACTGGATGTGGCCTTGTAAAAATGAAGGTGAAGATGCTCGTTTATACAAAGCTGTAAAAGCTATTTCTGATTTTTCTATCGATTTAGGAATCAATGTTCCAACAGGGAAAGATTCTTTATCTATGAAACAGAAATATCCGAATGAAGAAGTAATTTCACCAGGTACTGTAGTTATTTCAGCTGCAGCTAACTGTAACGATATTAATAAAGTAGTAGAACCTGTTTTACAACCTAACAAAGGAGATATATACTACATCAATTTATCGCAAGATGATTTTAAATTAGGAGGTAGTTCGTTTGCGCAAATAGTAAACAAAATAGGGAACTCCGCTCCTACTATTACTAATAATGAATTCTTTAAATCAGCATTTAATGTTTTACAGAATTTAATAAAAGAAGGAAAAATTGTCGCAGGTCACGATGTTGCATCTGGAGGATTAATTACTACCTTATTAGAATTGTGTTTTGCTGATGTAAATGTGAGTGCAAACTTAGATTTATCTGCTTTAAAAGAAACTGACAGTATTAAATTATTATTTGCTGAAAACTCAGGAATTGTTTTCCAAGCCGTAGATTCTTCTGTAGAACAAGTTTTAACTGATAATAATATTGAATTCTTTAAGATTGGTTCGGTAACAGAATCAGATCGATTAAATATTAAAAACGGAACTGATATTTTTACTTTATCTGTTGCTGAGCTAAGAGATACATGGTATAAGACTTCTTATTTATTAGATCAAAAACAAACAGCTAATGGTTTAGCTAAAGATCGTTTTGATAATTATAAGAATCAACCATTACAATATACATTCCCAACTAATTTTACAGGAAAATTAGCTGATGCAGTTGGTACTGTAACAACTAGACCAAAAGCTGCAATTATTCGTGAAAAAGGTTCTAACTCAGAACGTGAAATGGCAAACGCTATGTATTTAGCTGGTTTTGATGTTAAGGATGTTCACATGACTGATTTAATTTCTGGTCGTGAAACTTTAGAAGATATTCAATTCATTGGAGCAGTTGGAGGTTTTTCTAATTCAGATGTTTTAGGGTCTGCTAAAGGATGGGCTGGAGCATTCTTATATAATGAAAAAGCAAATACAGCTTTGAAAAATTTCTTTAAAAGAGAAGATACGCTTTCAATAGGTATTTGTAACGGATGTCAGTTGTTTATGGAGTTAGAATTAATTGATCCAGAACATAACGAACATGGTAAAATGCTTCATAATGAATCTAAGAAACACGAAAGTTCGTTTACATCTGTAAAAGTTCAAGAAAATAATTCAGTAATGTTATCTAGTTTAGCGGGAACTGAATTAGGGGTTTGGATTTCTCATGGAGAAGGAAAATTCAATTTACCAGAAACTGAAAACAATTATAATATTGTTGCGAAGTATGGTTATGAAGGATATCCTAATAATCCAAATGGATCAGATTATAACACAGCAATGATGTGCGACAAAACTGGTCGTCATTTAGTAACAATGCCACATATTGAACGTTCAACTTTCCAATGGAATTGGGCTTATTACCCACAAAACAGACAAGATGAAGTTTCTCCTTGGTTAGAAGCTTTTGTAAACGCAAGAAAATGGATAGAGAATAAAAAGTAAGTATAAATACTATTTTATCGTATAATATAAAGCACTCTGTAAACAGGGTGCTTTCTTTTTTTTACAAAAGTGAACAAATGATTCGTTAATTTACATTTGTTAATAAGTTGTTTTTAATTACAATTGTAATAAACTTCTTGAATTATAACTATTACAACACTATTTTATACATATAGAAGTATAATTAGCTCTTTTTAATTATCAAGCTTATAAGCTAAATAGTTTTAGAGTGATTATATAAGCTGAATGCTATTTTTATACTGATTTTAAAGGATTTAAATAAAACTATGAAAAGAAGTCTACTATTTATAGGTATAAAGCATTATTATTTATTTAAAAAGCATAAAACAAGCTATTAATAAGCCAAGAAAGGTATTATAATGATTATTGTTAGGTTAATTTACATTATTAAACACCCTAAAGACCTGTGTTTTAGAAATTACAATTGTAATTACGCAAATCCACTTACTATATAACATTTTCCTATACTTAACACATAAATAACTGTATTTAAGCAAGTTACATACTGTTACCTGAAGTGTTTTATGGTGTTTATTTTGGAGGAGTTGGAAAAAAATGTATTTTTTCTTGTTTACAATTATAAAACATTATATATTTACAAACGTAAACAATCCCTAATGTTTACATAAGTAAACAAATGATAGAAAGACTAAAACTAATATTAGATTATTACAATTTATCGGCGTCAAGTTTTGCAGATAAAATTGATGTACCAAGGTCTAGCATTTCTCACCTATTATCAGGAAGAAATAAACCGAGTCTAGATTTTATTATAAAAGTTGAAACGGCTTTTGATGAAGTTGACCTTAATTGGTTAGTATATGGTAAAGGCTATTTTCCAAAAAATACAGAAAATCACAAAAAAGAGATAAAAATAGAGAAAAGTGAAGCTCCTTCTCTGTTTAATGAAAATCCTGTATTTGACCAAGAACCCGAAAAAAAATCAAATACGCAATTCTCAGAGAACCCTTCAAAACAAAAAGAATCTGCCGCTTTTAGAGAAATTAAAAACATTTTGGTTTTATATGACGATGGAACCTTTGAAGATTACAAAAAAAGATAATAGTATAAATGATTCCCTAATAATCCCCTAAGAATTTAATGTGCTATAAAATTCAAATAACCCCTCGGTATTTGTTTCCCCTTACAAACCGTTTGGATTTTATAAATCATTAATAACTAAACTCCCCTAAGACTTATTTCCCCTTTGAGTTGAGTTTAGAAATTTGTCCCCCAAGGCAAACCCCTCGTGCTTGCCCCCTTACAAGCAAACACAACCCCTTATAATAAAAAAAGCCTGTATTATAAAAATAATACAGGCTTTTTTGATTTTATTTTTCTAAATAAATTCTATGTTAACATTCCTCCATCAACAGATAAGGTTTGTCCTGTAATGTAAGAACTCATATCTGATGCTAAGAAAACACAAGCATTAGCAATATCTTGTGGGGTGCCTCCTCTTTTTAAAGGAATTTCATTTCTCCAACCTTCAACAACTTTTTCATCTAATTTTGCAGTCATCTCTGTTTCAATAAAACCTGGAGCAACAACATTACTACGAATATTACGAGAACCTAATTCTAAAGCTACTGATTTAGAGAATCCTAAAATTCCTGCTTTTGAAGCTGCATAATTTGCTTGACCAGCATTTCCTTTTAATCCAACAACAGAACTCATATTAATAATTGATCCTGCACGTTGCTTCATCATTGGACGAATTACTGCTTTTGTTAAATTGAAAACCGATTTTAAATTTACTTCAATTACTTTATCAAAATCATCTTCAGAAATACGCATTAACAAATTATCTTTTGTAATACCTGCATTGTTTACCAACACATCAATAGTTCCGAATTCTGCTAAAACATTTTTTGCTAACTCTTGAGCTGCATCAAACTCTGCTGCATTAGATTGATATCCTTTAGCGTTTACTCCTAATTCTTTCAATTCATTTTCTAAAGCAGTTGCTGCCTCAACAGAAGAGTTATACGTAAATGCAACATTACATCCTTGGTTTGCAAACTCTAATGCAATTCCTCTACCAATTCCTCTGGTAGCTCCTGTAATAATTGCTGTTTTATTTTCTAAAAGTTTCATTTATTAGTTGTTTTAATAGGTCAAATATAAAAAGAAAATCCTGCTAAAGATTATTTTTTAGCAGGATTTTAAATAGATTAAAATTTATCTTTTTTAAGATTTTATTTTCTTCTCATTTACATAATTAAATAAGTAGTCTACATCTAACTCCTTTATTTTACCTAATTTTTGTAATGACTTAAAATCTAAATCTTTTTTATTACCAATCACCATTACGTTGTAAGACTCTCCTTTTACATTTTTATCAAAAAATGCTTTTAAATCTTCTATAGTCATACCTTTAATAGTATTGTACATTTCCTCTCTATTATCATTATCAATTCCTAACTTTTTTAACCTTTCATACGACCAAAAGATGTTAGACTTTGTAATTCTTTGAGCGGCTATTTTCTTTAATGTAGCTTCTTTAGCTGCATTAAATTGCTTTTCTGCTTCTGGCATGTTATTCATTAAATCCATCATAGCATCTACCGCTTGTTCTAACTTATTTGCTTGCGTACCAACATAAGCCATTACATAGTTAGGATCTTCTTTTTTTCTGGCGCTTCTATAAGCTGCAAATGCAGAATAAGCCAACGATTTAGATTCTCTAATTTCTTGGAAAACGATTGATGATAACCCACTTCCGAAGTATGTGTTAAATAATGTTGAAGCTGCTAAGTTTTCTGGTTTAAATGGTTCTCCTTTAGCTAAAAACAACATTTCAGTTTGTACCATATCATAATCAGTATAAAAAACATTTCCACCAGTTTCAGTTTCAGCATATTCTTTTGCAGCGGGGTAGTCTTTTAACTCTCCTAAAATTTTATGATGATTGTTTAACGCAACAACTACAGCATCTATATCTTTACCATAATAGAAAATGCGTTGCTTATAATTTTTCATTCCTTTTACAATGTTTACAAGCTCTTCTGGATTGATGGCTTTTAACTCATCAATTTGCATAATATCTCTTAAACGAGAGTTTTCTCCATATTTTCCATAGCTATATAAACCATTCCATAGAATATTGCCTTTTTGAGTTTTTCCGTCTTGACGACCTTTGTAGATTTTTTCTACATACTTATCATAAGCTTCTTGATCTGCTTTAGCATTTTCCCACAAATGTTCTAACAATTCTAAACCTTTAGGTAAATTTTCTTTCAATCCACGTAAACCTACGTAAGTTTTATCATCTTGAGCGCTTACATAATAATCTACTCCTAACTTGTAAAACTCTTTTTTAATTTCTTCAGCAGAATATTTATCTGTACCTATATATTCTAGGTATCCAGCAGCAAGACTTAATTTTTTATCATTGTCTTTACCCATATCGAAAATGATGTTCAAGTCGAATAAGTCATTCTTTTCGTTTAAAACATAAGAAACTTTAATATCATTTGCCATTTTAGTTTCTTTTATAGCTGTTTTATAATCGATAAACTTTGGTTGTAATGGAGCTGATTCAATTTTATTGAACTCCTTTAAAAACTCTGAACTTTTATCCCTGTTCAAGTTTACTGGAGTAATTCCTGGATTTTGAACTTTTACAATATTTTTATCTTCTCCTTTACGTTTATAAGTTACAACATAGTTATTCTGATAAAATTTGTTAGCAAAATCTACTAATTCTTGCTTTGAAACCTTTTTTAAATCATCTAAAAACTTCACCTTATCAGACCAATCTTCATGATGAATAAATGCATTAAAATAAGCGCTAGCTAAAGCTGTATTATTTTCATATTGACGAGTTTGACTTAATTTTAAATCATTTACAACAGCGTCAATCATCCAATCTTCAAACTCTCCTTTCTTTAATTTTTCAATTTGCTCTAATATTAAGTCTTTAACTTCATCCAAAGTTTGACCTGATTTAGGGTTTCCTGTAAAAGAATGGTAACCATAATCATTTAAAAATGTCGGAGAACAACTAGCTCTTTGTACTGCTTGCTTTTGATTTAAATTTAAATCTAATAAACCAGCATTACCATTAGCCATAATCATATCACAAAGTGTAACAAACTTTTCTTCTTCAGTATTTACACCTTTAGATCTATAAGCTATAGAAATTGATTCAGAAGTTGGACCAAAAACTTCTTTAATAATTGGTTGCGAAATTGACTCTTCTTCTGGTAAAATTGGGTGTGTTAATTCTTTCTTTTCAAATTTTCCAAAAGTCTCTTTTACTTTTTTAATAGTAGCATCAAAATCTAAATCCCCTACCAATACTATCGCCATATTATTGGGTACATAATATTTATCAAAATAATTATGAATATCTACCATTGAAGGATTCTTTAAATGTTGACCTGTACCAATAGTAGTCTGTTGTCCGTAAGGATGATTAGGGAATAATCCATCTAACATTGCCGCATAAAGTTTTCTAAAGTCATTATCTTGACCTCTGTTAAATTCTTCAAAAACAGCTTCTAACTCCGTATGAAATAAACGCAATACTAATGTACTGAAACGTTCAGCTTCTAAATCTAACCACTTATTTAACTCATTTGCAGGAATTTTGTTTTTATAAACAGTCTCTTCAAACCACGTGTGAGCATTTGTACCTGTAGCTCCTAATGAAGCAGTCATTTTATCATACTCATTAGCTACAGAATAGTTAGATGCTTCTAAGGAAACTTTATCTATTTCTTTATAAATAGCTAATTTTTTAGCTGGATCTTCCTCTGTTCTATGTTGTTCGTATAAATCGGAAATCTTTGTTAAGTATTCTTTTTCTTTTTCCCAATCAACTGTCCCTATTTTATGAGTTCCTTTAAACACCATATGTTCTAGATAGTGAGCCAAACCTGTTGATTCTTTTGGATCATAATTTGAACCAGCTCTAACCGCTATATATGTTTGAATTTTAGGTTCATCTGTATTCTTACTTAAATACACTTTAAGTCCATTTTCTAATGTATATAAGCGTAAGCCTGTTGGGTCATTGGTTACGGTTTCATAACTGAAACCATTCACATCTTTGTGTTGTTCTGTCTTTACCTCTTTTTCCGAAGTTGTTGTTTGCTTACAACTTATATAAGTTATAAGCAACATGCTAATACATAGCAATTTAATTGTTTTCATAAATAATTTAGTTTTGATTAAAATAAAAATCCATCGAATTTACAAATTCGATGGATTTTACAATAAAATAATATGTAATTTTAACAGTTAATGCTAAAATATTTTTCTTTATGCTAAAACTTTAGCTACCATTTCTCCAATTTTAGCAGGAGATTCTACAACGTGTACTCCATTTTCCGCTAAAATTTTCATTTTTGCTTGAGCTGTATCATCAGCACCACCGACGATAGCACCTGCATGTCCCATTGTTCTACCAGCTGGTGCAGTTTGTCCTGCGATAAAACCAACAACTGGTTTTCTATTTCCATCAGCTTTAATCCAACGAGCAGCTTCAGCTTCTAAGTTACCTCCAATTTCACCAATCATTACGATTGCTTCAGTTTCGTCATCATTCATTAATAACTCAACAGCTTCTTTTGTCGTAGTTCCTATAATTGGATCTCCACCAATACCAATAGCTGTAGTAATTCCGTAACCTTGTTTTACAACTTGATCAGCAGCTTCATAAGTTAAAGTTCCCGATTTAGAAACAATACCTACTTTACCTTTTTTAAAGATAAATCCTGGCATAATTCCTACTTTTGCCTCTTCAGGAGTAATTACACCTGGACAGTTAGGACCTACTAAAGTACAATCTAACTGATCGATATATGCTTTTACTTTTACCATATCAGCTGTAGGAATTCCTTCGGTAATACAAATAATTACTTTAATTCCAGCTTCAGCAGCTTCCATAATAGCGTCAGCAGCAAATGCTGGTGGCACAAAAATAATTGAAGTATCAGCTCCTGCTTTTTGCACAGCTTCATCAACTGTATTAAAAACTGGTTTACCTAAATGCTCTTGACCTCCTTTACCTGGTGTAACACCTCCAACTACGTTTGTTCCGTAATCGATCATTTGACCAGCGTGGAAAGTACCTTCGCTTCCTGTAAAACCTTGAACTATAATTTTTGAATCTTTATTTACTAAAACACTCATTGGTTTGCTTTTTATTATTTTTTTAAGACAGACAAAAATAACTTTTTAATTGTGTTTTCACAATTAATTTTAGGTTACTTTTTTTCTTTATTTGTTGCATTTTTTAAATAGATGACTTCCCTTAGTGTTTGACGGTACTCGCGCTGTGGAGTTCCATAATACACTCCTTTTTTAAGAGATTTCGACACCCCTGTTTGCGCCATCAAAACAGTTCCCTTTTCAATTGTCAACCCACTAATAATACCTACTTGTCCCCAAATTGTCACTTCATCTTCAATAACAGTACATCCAGCAATACCTGTTTGTGCAGCTATTAAACATTTTTTACCTATCACAGTATCATGTCCTATATGAACTTGATTATCAATTTTAGAACCTTCTCCTATTAATGTATCTCCAGTTACACCTCTATCAATAGTACATGAAGCTCCTAAATCTACATTATCTTCAAGTACTACTCTACCTCCAGATATTAATTTATCAAAGCCTTCAGGTCTATTTTTATAATAGAAAGCATCTGCTCCTAAAACGGTATTGGCGTGGATTGTTACATTATCTCCTATTATACAATTATTGTTAATTGACACATTTGCATGAATTAAACAATTTTTACCAATTCTTACATTCTCTCCAATGAAAACATTTGGCTGTATAACAGTTTCTTCACCTATAATTGCTGATTCAGCAATACTACTTTTTGAAGCTATAAAAGGGTTAAAGTGCTTGGTTATTTTATTAAAATCTCTAAAAGGATCATCAGAAATTAATAATGATTTTCCTTCAGGACAATCTACTTTTTTATTTATTAATATAGTAGTAGCTGCTGAGTTTAAAGCCTTATCATAGTATTTTGAATGATCTACAAAAACAATATCTCCCTTTTCTACCACGTGAATTTCATTAATTCCTGTTATAGGAAAACCACTTTCTCCTACAAATTCAATATTTAATAACCCTGCTATTTGTTCTAGGGTTTGAGGTTGTTTAAACTTCATCTTTAAAAAGAAATTCCCGCCAAAGCGGGAATATTAAATTTATTCTTTGATACGCTCTGTATATGCGCCTTTTTCAGTATCTATCTTTATTTTGTCTCCTTCGTTAATGAATAAAGGTACATTAATTCTTGCTCCAGTTTCAACAGTTGCTGGTTTTGTAGCATTTGTCGCCGTGTTCCCTTTTACACCTGGCTCAGTATGAGTAACTTCTAAAATAACATGTGAAGGCATTTCTACAGATAGTGGCATTCCGTCTTCTGTATTTATTAAAACAGTAACTACTTCACCTTCTTTCATTAAATCTGGTGCATCTAATACTGATTTTTGAAGTGTAATTTGGTTATAATCTTCAGTATTCATAAAGTGGTATAAATCTCCTTCAGGATATAAGTACTGAAATTTATGTGTTTCTACACGAACGTCGTCAATTTTATGACCTGCAGAGAAAGTATTATCTATCACTTTTCCTGATGTAACACTTTTAAGTTTTGTACGGACGAAAGCTGGTCCTTTTCCTGGTTTTACATGTAAAAACTCAATGATTTTAAATATATCGTGATTATATTTTATACATAATCCTTTTTTAATATCTGATGTTGATGCCATTTATTTGATCTTTATTGTTGCTCTTATAAGTGCAATTTTACTAATTAATTTGCTTTAAAATATCCTTTCATGATTCCGCGATGCGAATCTTTTATAAACTGAATAATTTCATCTCTTTCTGAGGTTGCTTCCATTTCAGCTTCAATGATATCAATCGCTTGAGAATTATTATAATTCTTTTGAAATAAAATACGATAAACATCTTGAATTTCTCTAATCTTTTCAGTTGTAAAACCTCTTCTTCTCAACCCTACAGAGTTAATTCCTACATATGATAAAGGCTCTCTTGCTGCTTTTACAAATGGAGGTACATCTTTTCGTACCAAAGATCCACCTGTTACAAAAGCATGATTTCCTACTGAAGCAAATTGATGTACTGCTACCATACCTGCAAGTACTACATTATCCCCTACAGTTACGTGACCTGCTAAAGTTGAATTATTTGAAAAAATACAGTTATCTCCCACTCTACAATCGTGCGCAATATGACAATATGCCATGATTAAACAATTGTCTCCAATAACTGTTTTCATTCTATCTGAAGTTCCTCTGTTAATGGTTACACACTCTCTTATAGTAACATTGTCTCCTATTTCTACAGTCGTATCCTCATCATTATATTTTAAGTCTTGAGGAATTGCTGAAATAACAGCCCCTGGGAAAATTCGACAATTTTTACCGATGCGCGCACCTTCCATAATAGTTACATTAGAGCCTATCCAAGTTCCTGAACCTATTTCTACATTTGCATGAATAGTTGTAAAAGGTTCAATAACTACATTTCTAGCTATTTTTGCTTGAGGGTGTACGTACGCAAGTGGTTGATTCATATTATTTTACTTTTGAAATTTGCGCCATTAATTCAGCTTCACACACCAACTTTCCATTAGCGTAAGCATAGGCTTGCATATGGCAAATACCTCTACGAATTGGAGCTATTAATTCTGATTTAAAAATTAAAGTATCTCCTGGTAATACTTTTTGCTTAAACTTAACATTATCCATTTTCATGAAATATGTTAAGTAATTTTCAGGATCTGGAACTGTACTCAATACTAAAATACCACCACATTGTGCCATAGCCTCTACTTGAAGAACTCCAGGCATTACTGGTGCTCCAGGAAAATGCCCTACAAAGAAATCTTCATTCATAGTAACATTTTTCATTCCTACCACATGTTTATCAGACAGCTCAATAATTCTATCAATTAATAAAAACGGTGATCTATGAGGTAAAATATCCATTATTTTATGGATATCCATTAATGGTGGTTGATTTAAATCATATGAAGGAACATTGTTTCTTTTTTCCTTTTTTATGATTTTAGCTAATTTCTTAGCAAAAGTGGTATTTACAGAATGTCCTGGTTTATTTGCTATTACTTTACCTCTAATTCGAGTACCTGTTAAAGCTAAATCACCTATTACATCTAACAATTTATGACGCGCAGCCTCATTAGCCCAATGCAACGTTAAGTTATCTAATACTCCATTAGGTTTTACTGTAATATTATCTTTATTAAAAGCTTTTTTTAGCTTTTCCATTGTACTATCAGACAATTCTTTGTCTACATAAACAATAGCATTATTTAAATCTCCTCCTTTAATTAAGTCATTTTCTAACAACATTTCAATTTCATGTAAGAAACTAAATGTTCTTGCTGCTGAAATTTCTTCTTTAAAGTCTGAAATTGTATTTAATGTAGCATTTTGAGTTCCTAATATTTTAGTGCCAAAATCTACCATAGTCGTTACTTGGTACTCATCTGCTGGCATTAATATAATTTCACTCCCTGTTACTTCATCTTTGTATGAAATTACTTCTTTTACTACATACTCTTCAATTTCAGCTTCTTGCTCTACTATTCCAGCTTTTTCTAAAGCTTCAATAAAAAACTTAGAAGATCCATCCATAATTGGAGGTTCAGAAGCATTAACCTCTATCAATAAGTTATCAATATCTAAACCAACTGCTGCTGCTAAAACATGTTCAGATGTTTGTATTTGAACTCCGTTTTTTTCAAGGTTTGTACCTCTTTGTGTATTTGTTACATAATCAGCTTTTGCTTCTATTACCGGCTCTCCTTCTAAATCCACTCGCTTAAAAGCAAACCCATGATTTTCTGGTGCAGGTTTAAAAACCATTGTAACTTCATTACCAGTGTGTAATCCAACACCTGATAATGTAACTTCATTTTGTATTGTTTTTTGTTTCTTACTCATTTTTTACTTTTTGAGCATTCAACTCTTTTTCTATTTTATGTATTGTAGTTGCTAATTTTGGTAAGTTTTTAAAATGTACGTAAGACTTACTATAGTCTGAATATCCAAATGCTGGAGACCCTTGTACTACTTCTTCATCTTTTAAACTTTTTCCTATTCCTGATTGAGCTTGGATTTTTACATTGTTTCCAATAGTTATATGTCCAACAATACCTACTTGGCCCCCAATCATACAATTCTCTCCTATTTTGGTAGATCCTGCAATTCCTGTTTGAGAAGCTATAACGGTATTTTTACCAATTTCAACATTATGGGCTATTTGAATCTGGTTATCTAATTTTACTCCTTTACGAATTATAGTTGACCCTAAAGTAGCTCTATCGATAGTTGAATTAGATCCCACATCAACATTATCTTCTATAATGACATTACCTATTTGCGGTATTGCCTTATACTCTCCATTTTCATCTGGTGCAAACCCAAAACCATCTGCCCCTATTACTGTTCCTGAGTGAATTTTACAATTCTTACCTATAACAGTTTCAGAATATATTTTTACCCCTGCATAAACAACTGTATTATCATCAATTGTCACATTGTCTCCTATGTAAGAATTAGGGTAAATTTTAACATTATTTCCTAAAACTACATTTTCACCAATATAGGCATAAGCTCCGATATATTCATTGTTTCCAATAGTAGCTGAATTAGCAATAAAGTGAGGATTTTCCCTTCCTTGCTTATTATTCTTCACCTCATTATAAAACTCTAAAAGTTTTGAAAATGACTTATAAGCATCCTCAACTTTAATCAAAGTAGTTTCTATTTCCTTTTCAGGAACAAAACTCTTATTTACAATAGCTACTGATGCTTGAGTTGTATATATATATGAGTTATACTTTGGGTTTGATAAAAAGGTTAATGAACCTTCTTTGCCTTCTTCTATCTTAGAAAGTGTAGATACTTCAGCTTCTGGATTCCCTTCAATCTCTCCTTCTAAAATATCGGCTATTTGTTTTGCTGTAAATTTCATTATCTGCAAAAGTAATTATTTTTGTTCAAATACCTCTTGATTAGAATTTGTTTCTAAATATTCTCCTGCTTTATTTTCTTTGGATAACACAGATAATATTTTACAACAGGCTTTGTCAATGCTTTGAGGTTTAGCTGGTCAGAAGCTTTTGCTATGTCTTTAAGCTTACCTTTTTTTGTATAAATTTTAATTGGCTTTTTCGTATTATATGCTTGGTGCTTTATTTCATTTGAAAAAACAAAATACTCAAGTTCTTTTTCACTTAAATCTACAAGCTTTCTTAGTTTTTTACGCCTCTTTTCAATATACTCCTCAGTAAATGGTTTCTCCTGAATTTCAATCTTTAGCAAACTTCTATCAATAATTTTTGTTGCTAAAGTAGATAATATAAAATCTTCATGATTCTTCCATTCTTTTATTGCTGACAAAACATCATAATCGTCTAGTTCAGAAAATATTTCTAATGTTTTATTTGAAAAATTCTCTTTATTTATCGGATTATATAAAAAATACTTAAGAGCTCTGCTAGAAGGAAGCTCCACTCCTTTTGTAGCTAGCTCCTTTGCTCTTTTTAATATACTAACCAGAAGGTTTTCTGCTACTAAGCCAGTTTTATGTAAATAAACTTGCCAATACATTAGGCGTCGAGCAATAACAAATTTCTCTACTGAATAAATTCCTTTTTGTTCAATAACTAATTCGTTATCCACTACATTCATCATTGCTATTAAACGATCTGATGAAATGTTTCCTTCCGCTACCCCAGTAAAAAAACTATCTCTTTTTAAATAATCTAATCGGTCAATATCTAATTGACTTGATATTAATTGGTATAAAAATTTACGTGGGTGTTTCCCTTCAAATACTTGAATAGCTAAACTTAACTTTCCTTCAAATTCATCATTCAAGGCTTTCATAAATTTTAATGAAATTTCTTCATGAGTAATTTCATTAACAATACTATGTTCTAATGCATGTGAATATGCTCCATGACCTATATCATGTAATAAAATAGCTATATATAAAGCATTTGCTTCTTCTTCTGAAATTTCAACATTTTTCATTCGTAACACATGCACAGCTTTTTGCATTAAATGCATACAGCCTATTGCGTGATGAAAACGTGTGTGGTTAGCTCCAGGATATACTAAATTTGATAACCCCATTTGGGTTACTCTGCGTAACCTTTGAAAATAAGGGTGTTCAATTATATCAAAAATTAGGGAATTTGGAATCGAGATAAATCCATAAATAGGATCGTTAATTATCTTTAATTTGTTGGTTTTTGATTTCTTCAAAATGTATAAATCCTTGAATTTTAAACAAAAAAATCATAATTTATCTACAAAACCAAATTAACCAGCGTTTAATTAACGTATTTTTAGCTTTTATAAACACAACAAAACTACTTTTAACCGTTATTTAGGTAGAAAACAAGTTGAAAATTATGATTAGAAACATACATATTCTTTGGGTAGATGACGAAATAGATTTATTGAAACCACATATATTATTTTTAGAAAAAAAAGATTATAAAGTTACAACCTGTACCAATGGTACTGATGCTATTGATTTGGTTAGTGAAAATAATTTTGATATTGTTTTTTTAGATGAAAACATGCCTGGTATTACAGGCTTGGAAACACTTTCTGATATTAAACAAAAAAACACAAACCTCCCTGTGGTTATGATTACCAAAAGTGAGGAAGAGTATCTTATGGAGGAAGCTATTGGGTCTAAGATTGCAGACTACTTAATTAAGCCAGTAAACCCTAATCAAATATTATTGAGTTTAAAAAAGAATTTAGACCACTCTCGTTTGATTTCTGAAAAAACTACATCAAGTTACCAACAAGAATTTAGGAAAATTTCTATGGATTTAGCTATGGTAAATTCTTATGAGGAATGGGCTGAACTATATAAAAAACTAGTTCATTGGGAACTTGAATTAGAAAATATTAATGACACTGGAATGTTAGAAATTTTAGAGTCTCAAAAATCTGAAGCCAACTCACAGTTTTTTAAGTTTATTAAAAAGAATTACCAACACTGGTTAACTGGAGATGATAAACCTACATTTTCGCACACACTTTTTAAAGATTATATAGTACCAAATTTATCAAAAAACCAAGGTGTTTTATGGGTAGTAATAGACAATCTCCGTTATGACCAATACAGGGTTTTAGAACCTTTTATCAATAATTACTTTAAAAAGGAAGAGGAATATTCGTACTACAGTATTTTACCTACAGCTACTCAATATGCTCGTAATGCTATATTTTCTGGACTGATGCCTTCTGAAATGGAAAAAAGACATCCAAATTATTGGAAAAACGATATTGATGAAGGAGGCAAAAACTTATTTGAAGCTGATTTTTTAGAAGAGCAAATAAAGCGTTTGGGATTAAATATAACACACGAATATTACAAGATAGTTTCTTTAAAAAGTGGAAAAGATTTAGCTGACAATTATAACGGAACGCGACAAAATGACCTTACTGCTGTAGTATACAACTTTGTTGATATGCTTTCACATGCTAAGACTGAAATGGAAGTTATCAAGGAGCTGGCTGGTGACGATAAAGCCTATCGATCTTTAACTGTAAGCTGGTTTAAAAATTCCCCTCTATACGATATCATTCAAAAAGCACAAAAATTAGGGCAGAAATTAATCATTACTACTGATCATGGTACTATAAACTGTAAGCATCCTACCAAGGTAATTGGTGATAAAAATATTAGTTCGAACTTACGTTATAAAACTGGTAGAAGTTTAAGCTATGAAGATAAAGATGTATATGCAGTTAAAAATCCTAAAGATATTTTCTTGCCTTCTATAGCCATAAATAGCCCTTTTATTTTTACAAAAGAAGATTTATTTTTTGCTTACCCTAACAATTACAATCATTTTGTAAAGTATTATAAAAACACTTATCAACATGGAGGTATTTCACTGGAAGAAATGATTATTCCTTGTGCTGTTTATAATCCAAAATAGTAAAAAAGTAAATTTTATTAACAAACATTACTTCATTATTTTTGCTACTTATGGACAAAAATTATTCACTCGACGAGTTAACAGCTGTAGCTGAAGAAGTCATAGCTACTGCACAACATAAAATTCTGCTTTTTTATGGAGAAATGGGCGTTGGTAAAACAACTTTAATTAAAGAAATATGTAAAGTTTTAGGTGTGGAAGATATTGCCCACTCTCCTACTTTTTCACTAGTTAATGAGTATAAGACTTCTTCTAACGAAACAGTATATCATTTTGATTTTTACCGTATTGAAGATGAAGAAGAGGCCTATGATATGGGGATTGAAGATTATTTATATAGTAATAATTGGTGTTTAGTTGAGTGGCCTGAAAATGTTAAAAATTTACTACCTTTAGATACTGTTTCAATATCAATTAGTTTGCTAGAAAACGGGCAACGAAACATTCAATTAAAAACTAACTAAAATTTAGATGGGTTCTATTTCACCTTTTACCAAAGAGCAATTAATGCCGCAAACCGAAATGCTTGAAATTAAAAAGCGAAAGGGAGATTTATTTATAGGGTTACCAAAAGAAACTCATTTTGAAGAAAAACGAATTAGTTTGTCTCCTGATGCTGTTGCTGCATTAGTAGCTCATGGACACAGGATTGTAATTGAAACTGGTGCTGGTGATGGAGCTAATTATAGTGATAAAGAATATTCTGATGCTGGAGCTAAGATATCGTACGATGTTAAAGAAGCTTTTGCTTGTAATATTGTATTAAAAGTAGAACCTCCATCTTTAGAAGAAATTCAGATGTTAAACCCACAAACGGTTTTAATTTCTGCTTTACAATTAAAAACACAAGACAAAAAATATTTTGAAGCACTTGCTAAAAAAAGAGTAACAGCAATTGCTTTTGATTATATTAAAGATGAACATGGTGTATTTCCTATAGTAAAATCATTAAGTGAAATTGCAGGTATTGCTTCTATGCACATTGCAGCAGAGCTTATGACAGCCTCTAATGGAGGAAATGGTTTACTACTAGGTAATATAGGAGGTGTTCCTCCTACTGATGTAGTAATTTTAGGAGCAGGAACTGTTGGAGAGTTTGCTGCTAAAACAGCCATAGGTTTAGGAGCGCGAGTAAAAGTTTTTGATAACTCAATAACTAAGCTTCGTAACTTACAATCGTGTGTGCAAGCACCAATTTATACTTCAACTATTCAACCTAAAACCCTACAAAAAGCTTTAATGCGATGCGATGTTGCTATTGGAGCTATTAGAGGGAAAGATCGCTCTCCCGTGGTTGTTACCGAAGAAATGATTGAACAAATGAAAGATGGAGCTGTTATTGTTGATGTAAGTATTGATAGAGGTGGTTGTTTTGAAACCTCTCAAGTTACTACACATAGTAAACCTACATTTGCTAACCATGGTGTGATTCATTATTGTGTTCCTAATATTCCTTCAAGGTATTCTAGAACCGCATCTGTATCTATCAGTAATATATTTACACCTTATTTATTAGAAATTGCTGAAGAAGGAGGTTTTGAAAATGCTGCTCGTTTTGATAAAAGTTTACGTAATGGAATGTATTTTTATCATGGAATTTTAACCAATAAAACTGTAGCAGACTGGTTTGACCTTCCTTACAGAGATATTAATTTATTGATTTTATAGTTCTATTTTACTTACTTTTGCACTTCAATTTTTAAATTATGCAGTGGTTAAAACGTGTTGGTTATTATTTAATAGGAATTGCCCTAGGTAGTTTAGTTGTTCTTTTTATTTGGAAAGGTAAAGATGTTTCTTTTGATTATGGTATGGACGCTCGTACTTTAAAAACAATTAGAATAAAAAAGCGTTTGTTTTCTGATAATGCTCAGCAAATATTAGCAACTTCTAAAATTGATACCGCTACTATTTCTACTATTTTAAATCACGGAGATGTAGATTTTGGAAAAAGTAAGCCTCGTTTAAAGCCTTGTGCAGAGTACTTTATTACAGGTAAAGACAGTTTAAATCATATCGATTTATATGTTATACGTTGTGATTCAACTGCTACAATTGATAAAATTACTATTAACTAACAGTTTTTATATTTATCGTACAAGCCTATTCCGCTTAATATCATTGGAATTATTTTTTTAAGTCTTTTTTCTTTCGTAGTCTCTCTCTTAGCCTCAGAAATATAATCGGTAAACTCCCTTTGTTTACTTAAAGTAAATTCACTGAAAGTTTCATTTAACCTGTCATTTTTATCCAGTTCTAACTGCAAGTTTTCATGAATAACTAAAGGCTTGGTATTCTTTTTAGGCTTTAACTCTTTTCCTTCTTCTGAGTTTTTAATAGCCTCTAATACATATTGTTTTATCAATACTATATTAATCTCATCCAATTGATTAAATCTCCATTGACGCATTGCTTGTGTTTTTCCTTCTTGAGCATTTTCCAATACTTCTTCTTTATCAGTTAAAAAACAACCTTGAAAAAAACCATAAGCCACAATAATTCTTAAAGGCAGATAAACCTACTATGTTTTTACCTTTATAAACATAAACAGGAGCTCCCCATTTAATAGTTTCTTCTACAGGAAGATCTAAAAAAACAGAACGCAAGAGATTTAACTCTCTTGCGCCCAATTACTTTTATCTTGTATATATTGTGTTACTTTAGGATTCATTATACTATTTGTTCTTCTAAAGACACCATCCAGTTTACACCAAACTTATCTCTTAACATCCCAAACTTTCCTCCCCAAAAGGCTTCTTCAAAAGGCATCATTACAAGCGCTCCATCAGAAGATAGTCCATTAAAAATAGCAACAGCTTCATCTTCATCCTCAATATTTATACTTACAGCAAAATTATTTCCTTTAGTAAATGCTTCATTTTCGTTTAAAAAATCAGATCCCATAATAGAAAAATCTCCCGCTTCAATAGTACAGTGCATGGTTAACTCCATTGCTTCTTCTGGAATTGTTTTACAAACCTCTTCAGGGGCGTCTTTAAACTGCATTAACATTGTCATCTCACCACCTAAAACATCTGCATAAAAAGTCATTGCTTCTTTACAGTTTCCATTAAAATGTAAATAAGTACTTGCTTGCATATCGTTTAGTTTTTTAGTTAGCTATTTCACTGGTAAATTTAATACGCATCAATCGCAATTCATCATCATCATAATCTCCATCAAACTCATCTAAAGCTTCTTGAATTTTATCAGTTTCAGCTTCCATAAAATAATCATGAATTTCTTCCTGCTGATCTTCATCAAGTAAGTCATCTACAGCATAATCGATATTTAGCTTAGTTCCAGAAAATACAATAGCCTCCATTTCTTTTATCAACTCAGACATTTCTAAACCTTTAGATTTTGCAATATCCTCTAGAGGTAGTTTTCTATCTGTATTTTGAATGATATAAAGTTTTAATCCAGAATTTACTCCTGTACTCTTAACTATTAAATCATCAGGACGCATAATTTCATTGTCTTCCACATATTTTGAAATGAGTGCAACGAAATCTTTACCGTATTTTTTAGCTTTTCCCTCTCCAACACCATGAACTTTTGCTAATTCATCTAATGTTACAGGGTATTTTAATGCCATGTCATCTAAAGATGGATCTTGAAAAACAGCAAAAGGCGGAACTCCTAAACGTTTTCCCACAGTTTTCCTTAAATCTTTCAACATCGCTACCAACTTATCATCTACTCCTCCTACAGACTTTTCGTTAGTTATAATAGTACCATCATCCGCTGTTTTATAAACATGATTTTCTGTCATCATAAACGATGATGGACTTTTTATAAACTCTTTACCTTCTTTAGTTAGCTTTAAAACACCATACTGCTCTATTTCTTTTTTAATTAAATCCGCCACTAGTACTTGACGAATTAAAGCCATCCAGTAATGGTTGTCTTTTGTTTTACCAATACCGAAAAAAGGTTGAATATTTGTTTTGTGAGACTTTAATAATGCATTTTCTTTACCAATTATTGTATTTACAATTTCTTTTGGCTTATACATTTCACTAGTATCTCTAATAACAGAAAGTAAGGTTACAACTTCATCTTTGGCTTCATGCTTTTTCTTAGGATTTCGCATATTGTCATCCATATCAGCACCTTCTCCATTTACTTCATCAAATTCTTCTCCAAAATAGTGAAGTAAGTATTTACGCCTGTTCATTGACGTTTCTGCATACCCAACAACTTCTTGTAAAAGAGCATGTCCTACTTCTTGTTCTGCTACAGGCTTGTTAGCCATGAATTTTTCAAGCTTTTCAATATCTTTATATGAGTAAAAAGTTAAACAATAACCTTCTCCTCCATCACGACCAGCTCTACCTGTTTCTTGGTAATAACTCTCTAAACTTTTAGGAATGTCATGGTGTATTACAAAACGAACATCAGGCTTGTCAATTCCCATACCAAAAGCAATTGTAGCTACTACAACATCACAATCTTCCATCAAAAACATATCTTGATGCTTAACACGTGTTTTCGCATCTAAACCTGCATGGTAAGGAACTGCATTTATTCCGTTTACTTGTAAAATTTGCGCTATTTCTTCTACTTTTTTACGACTCAAACAATATATAATCCCTGATTTACCTGGTCGTTGCTTTATAAAGCGAATAATATCTTTTTCTACCTCTTTAGTCTTTGGTCTAACTTCATAGAATAAATTTGCCCTATTAAAAGATGCTTTAAATACATTCGCATCCGTCATTCCAAGAGTTTTAAGAATATCCTCTTGTACTTTTTCTGTTGCAGTTGCAGTTAAACCAATAATTGGCACATTATCAATCTGCTTAATAATATTTCTTAGATTTCTGTATTCAGGTCTAAAATCGTGCCCCCATTCAGAAATACAGTGTGCTTCATCAATCGCTACAAATGATATTTTTTGCCTCCTAAGGAATTCAGCATATTCTTCTTTAATTAAAGATTCAGGAGCTACATACAATAACTTTGTAATTCCCGATTCAATATCTGATTTTACCTGGGCAATCTCCGATTTGTTTAACGAAGAATTTAATACATGGGCTATCCCATGATTTTCAGAAATTCCTCTAATGGCATCCACTTGGTTTTTCATTAAGGCAATTAGCGGTGACACCACAATTGCTGTACCTTCCTTCATCAAGGCCGGTAATTGATAACATAGCGATTTACCACCACCAGTCGGCATAATAACAAATGTGTTTTTATTTTCTAACACACTGTTAACTACATCTTCTTGTAGTCCTTTAAACTGGTTAAATCCGAAGATTTTTTTTAATGATCCATATAAATCCGTCTGCTCTTTATTCATCTTCTAATATCAAAAATTAAAAACGAGAACTAATTTACAAAAATTCCCAACAATACATAACGTAAACTTTCTTTTTATTAAAAAAGATTTTCTTCTCAAATATTCCTATTTTTACACTTTAAAAATATACTTAAAACTTTTTTAACTTGAAAGACGCAAACGCTATTCTCTCAACCGCAAAAGATACTATTCTTTTAGAAAGTAATGCTATTGCTAATTTAGCAAATTTATTAAATAGCTCGTTTACGGACGCTGTTAATTTTATATTTAATTCAAAAGGGCGTGTTATTGTAACTGGTATTGGAAAGAGTGCCAATATTGCTACTAAAATGGTAGCTACTTTTAACTCAACAGGTACACCTGCTGTTTTTATGCATGCTGCTGATGCTATACATGGTGATTTAGGTAATGTGCAGGATGATGATGTGGTGATTTGTATTTCTAAAAGTGGGAACACTCCTGAAATAAAAGTGTTGGTACCTTTAATTAAAAACTATAACAATAAAATTATTGCTATAACAGGAAACCCTGATTCTTTCTTAGGAAAAAATGCCGACTTCCTTTTAAATTCTTTTGTAGATAAAGAGGCTTGTCCTAACAACTTAGCTCCTACAACAAGTACTACAGCTCAATTAGTTTTAGGGGACGCTTTAGCCGTTTGTTTATTAGAATTAAGAGGTTTTACCAGTAGTGATTTTGCAAAATATCACCCTGGAGGAGCTTTAGGAAAACGTCTGTATTTAAGAGTTTCTGATCTTATTAAAAATAATGAATTACCAAAAGTAAAAAGTACAGATAAAGTTACTCAAGTAATTGTTGAAATATCAGAAAAACGCTTAGGTGTAACTGCCGTTGTTGATAATGATAAAATTGCAGGAATTATTACCGATGGAGATATTCGTAGAATGCTAAGTAAAACAACAAAAATAGACGAGCTTACTGCTGCTGATATTATGAGTACTACCCCAAAGACAATAGACGTAGATGCTATGGCTGTTGAAGCTTTAGATACTTTAGAAAACAACAATATTACCCAAATTTTAGTTACTGATGCAGACAACAATTATGTAGGTGTGGTACACTTACATGATTTAATTAAAGAAGGAATATTTTAAGATGGCAGAAAAGGAAATGTCTTTTTTAGACCATCTTGAAGAACTAAGATGGCATTTAGTAAGGAGTTTTGCAGCTATTTTTGTAGTAGCAATCGTCATTTTTGCAAACATTAATTTTGTTTTTAATGAAATTCTTTTAGCTCATTTAAAGCCTGATTTTGCAACGTATCAATTCTTTTGTAAAGTATTTTCTTCTATTGGAATTGATAGTAGTTTTTGTACGATTAAATTTAAACAAACACTTCAAGCTTTAAATCCTACTCAACAATTAATGACAGGGATTTGGTCTTCTCTAATTTTAGGATTTGTAGTTGCCTTTCCATACATTTTATGGGAGTTTTGGCGATTTATAGCTCCTGGGTTGCATGAAAGCGAAAAGAAAAAATCAAAAGGTTTTATTTTCACCTCTTCTTTTCTGTTCTTTCTAGGGATTTTATTTAGCTATTACGTTATTTTACCAATGTCTGTATACTTCTTTTACAACTTTGAAATATCAGACGCTATACAAAACAATTTTAAGTTAGAGGCTTACATTAGCCTTATTACAAATACATTATTGGGTGTTGCTATATTTTTTGAACTTCCCGTAGTTATTTTCTTCCTAACTAAAATAGGATTAATTACACCAGAGTTTTTACGAAAATATCGTAAACATGCATTAGTCGTGGTATTGGTATTATCTGCTATTATTACTCCACCAGATGTGGCTAGTCAAGTAATTGTATCAGTACCTATCATGATTTTATATGAAATGAGTATTTATGTATCAAAATTTGTCTTAAAACAACAACAAAAGAATGTCACAAAAAGTCCAAGAGTTTAACGACTATCGTGCTAAAATGAACGAAAAGATTTTAGCATCAGATAATAAAGTAATCAAACGTATTTTCAACTTAGATACCAATGCTTTTACCGAAGGGCATCTACCTGTTAAAACTAAAGAATTATTAGGTTTAGTAGCGTCTGCAGTATTACGTTGTGATGACTGCATTGCTTATCATTTAAAAACAGCCCACCAAAATGGTGTTACCAAAGAAGAAATGATGGAAACTATGAGTATTGCCACATTAGTTGGTGGAACTATTTTAATTCCTCATTTACGAAGAGCTGTAGAGTTTTGGGAAGCATTAGAAAACGAAGCTTAATTTATACATATATTGATTTAAGAAGTTTTTAAGAAACAGTTTTGTTACTTTTATACTTTAATCAATTCCATTTTCAACAATAATAAATGAAGTTAAGAGCAGACAACATACAAAAGATATACGGTAGCAGGAAAGTAGTAAAAGGAATTTCTTTAGAAGTTGAGCAAGGTGAAATTATTGGGTTACTTGGTCCTAACGGAGCAGGAAAAACAACCTCTTTCTATATGATTGTAGGTATGATTAAACCTAACGATGGTCACATTTTTCTAGATAATGAAGAAATTACTACTGATGCAATGTATAAACGTTCTCAAAAAGGAATTGGTTATTTAGCACAAGAAGCTTCTGTTTTCAGAAAGCTTTCAGTAGAAGATAATATCATGTCAGTTCTTGAATTTACTGATAGAACTAAAGCTGAAAGAAAACAACGCTTAGAAGAGTTAATAGATGAATTTAGTTTAGGACATGTACGTAAAAACCGCGGTGATTTATTATCGGGTGGTGAGCGTCGTAGAACAGAAATTGCACGTTGTTTAGCTTCTGATCCTAAATTTATTTTATTAGATGAACCTTTTGCTGGTGTCGATCCAATTGCTGTAGAAGATATTCAAGGAATTGTAGCACAATTGAAAAATAAAAATATTGGTATTTTAATTACCGATCATGATGTGCAGGCTACTCTTGCAATTACTGATAGAACTTACCTAATGTATAATGGAGGGATTTTAAAAGAAGGAACTCCCGAAGAACTTGCTGAAGACGAAACTGTTCGTAGAGTATATCTTGGAAAAGATTTTGAGCTTAAGAAGAAAAAATTCGATAATCAAGCTGTAACACAAAATCACTTTATAATTGAGAATGCAAAAGAAGAAGATCTTTTCTCCTCTTTTTCTAAAGTTTATCATAACCAAAACTTAAAAGATGGTTTTAAGCTGTATAGAAAAAAAGGGAATACTAATTCTTTTCTTGTTATACCTGCGGATAATATGAGTTTCATCGATTTCTGTAACTTATGCATTGATATAGAAGGTTTAAATGTAAAAGGGAATATCAAAGTGTCTGATCATAGCTATAAAAAAATAGCTAATTATAATGATTGGTGTAACTTTGAAATAGGTTCAGATAAAGTTACATTAACCAATAGAAATAACGAAAGCTGGGACATCTACAAAAAAGGAGATTTTACGAAAAATAAACTTATGGATAAGGTCTTTGCTGAAGATAAAATATCTTTAGAAAATTATCATTTCATAAGTAACATTTTTGAACCTCAAAAAAACACCTAAAAAATAACTTTCAAAATCAAAACAAAAAAACACGTTGTGAATCAACGTGTTTTTTTGTTTTATTTAAGATGTAACTTATTCTATTTTGAAGAGAGCTTTTTATCTGAGCTATTTACAATAGACAATACTACATATGATAGTATAATCATTGGAATTGCAACTATTTTCAAAGTAATAATTAATATAATTGACAAAGCTAAAAATACGTATTTAATCACATTATCTTTAAAATAAAAGTTTTTAAATTTCAAAGAGAATAACGGTATTTCAGCATTCATTAAATACGTAAACAACACTGTAAGTAGTATTAAAAAGTATTGATTTTCAATAAAACTTATTAAAAACGATTCTTTATCAAACTGAGCTATTAATGGTAAAGAAATCACAAACAAACTCATAGCTGGTGTTGGTACTCCAATAAAACTATCTGATTGGCGCTCATCAATATTAAACTTCGCTAAACGGTATCCTGCTCCTAATGTTAGCAATAAGCCTAAATAAGGCAAATTACTTCCTGTTGCTCCATATTCATCAACTCCAAAGTATCCAACAGCATCTATATCTAAAGCATTTACCAACATTTGCATCATTACAATTCCTGGTACTACCCCACTTGTTACCATATCAGCTAAACTATCTAACTGTTTACCTAATTCACCTTGTACCTTTAACATACGAGCTGCAAATCCATCAAAAAAATCAAAAAGTATCCCTAGCATTACCAAAATTGCCGTGGCAAAAAAATCTCCTTTTATTGCAAAAATGGTAGCAATAGTACCACATAACAAGTTTCCTAAGGTTAATAAATTTGGAATATATTTTTTGACGTTCATAGTATTCATAAATTTACAGCTAAAATAAGAAATCATTCAATGGCTTTTACATTTTAGCTATTTTTTGTCATCTTTGTTTAAAAAGCTATTACATAGTATTATGCCAATTATCTCAGATACATTCTCTCCTAGCCTCCCTTTTAAAAGTGCTCATTTTAACACTGTTTATCGTCCGTTATTCATGAAAGACACCATTGAATATAAACGAAAAAGAATTACAACGTGGGATGCTGATTTTATTGATTTAGACTTTTCTTTCGTGGAATCTAACACTATTGTGTTGTTAATTCACGGATTAGAAGGTAGTTCTCAGTCAAATTATATGATTACAACATCTAACCATCTAAACAGCTTAGGTTTTGATACAGTCTGTATGAATTTAAGAGGTTGTAGCGGAGAAGATAATTTACTTTTGGAAACCTATCATAGCGGAAAAACAGACGATGTTAGTTTCATCATTAAATACTTAAAAAACTATTATGATTATGACAATATTATAATCACAGGGTTTAGTTTAGGAGGAAATCTAACTTTAAAATATTTAGGGGAATACAGTGATATTCCTTCAGAAGTTAAAGGAGGAATAGCTGTATCTGTTCCTGTTGACTTAACCTCTTCTCAAGCTGAACTAAATAAATTAAAAAACAAAATTTACCTAAATGAGTTTTTAAAAACTATGAAGTTAAAGCTCTTACAGAAAGCAAAAAAGTTTCCTGACTTCAAATTAAATAAAGAACTCTTATTTAAAGCTAGTAAATTTAGACATTTAGAAAAACAGTATACCGTACCTGTTTTTGGCTTTGAAAGTTCCGAGGATTATTGGCTAAAAGCAAGTGCTAAGCCTTTTATTACAGAAATTAAGGTTCCAACATTACTTATTAATGCTTTAGATGATAGTTTTTTATCAAAAGAATGCTACCCTATAAAAGAAGCTAAGGAAATGAAAAACTTTTATCTCTCTACACCAAATTATGGCGGACATGTAGGTTTTATGTCTTCTTTTTCTAGCACAGAAAACAGATGGTTAGAACAACGTATTTCAAGATTTATAAATGAAACTCTTGGAATTGAATATTAAACAATAACCTTAAAAATACCTAGTTATATTAATCGGATTTATGATATTTGTAAAACACCGACATTAATTTTCTCTCATACTTATGATAATAAAAAAATATGCATTTCTTTTTCTTTGTTTATTATGTATTAATCAAGCTTTTTCTCAAAGAGTTAATACTTTAGGTTTATCAAAATTTTCTCAAATAAGTATCATTACTTCAGGACCTGGAAAAGCTTTATATGAGAAGTTTGGGCATACAGCTATTCGAGTAAAAGATCCCGTTTTACAACTAGATCTTCTTTACAATTATGGAATTTTTGATTTTGATGACCCTAACTTTTATGTAAACTTTACCAAAGGTTATATGAAATACAAGTTAGCTCGCTATCCTTTCCATTTATCTTTAAAGAGTGCTCAACAAGATAAACGTTGGGTGAAAGAACAAATTTTAAACTTAACGCAACAACAAAGAAATGATTTTTTTCAGTTTTTAGAAACAAATGTTCTCCCTGAAAATGCAAGTTATTTTTACGATCCTTTTTTCGATAACTGTGCTACCAGACCTCGTGATATAATTCAAAAGGTTACAGGAGATAACTTAGTTTTTAAGAATAATTTTGTTACGAAGGATTTATCGTTACGACAATTGATGAATAAAGAAATTAATCCAAACACTTGGGGTAGCTTAGGAATTAATATAGCTTTAGGAAGTAAGTTAGATAAAATAGCAGCTCCAAAAGAATACTTATACTTACCTGATTATGTTTTTGAAGCTTTAAGTGTATCAAAAATTGTTAAAGATGAAAAAGAAGAAAATTTAGTTAGGAAAACAAATGTTTTACTCGATTTTGAAGAGAAGGAATCCAAAAGTGATGTTATTAATCCCTTTTTAATAATTTTAGTATTTTCCTTATTTGGAATATTTATTACATATAAAGACTTTAAAAACTCTAAAAGAACCAAATGGTTTGACTTTATTCTGTTTTTTACAACTGGTGTTTTAGGTTTGCTAATTGTTTTTTTATGGTTCTTTACCAACCATTCAACTGCACCTAACAATTTTAACTTTTTATGGGCATTTGCACCTAACTTAGTTGTTGCTATCTTTTTATTGAAGGAAATTCCACCAAAATGGATATACGGTTATTGTATCGTTTTATTAATTTTTATACTAATTATTCCTTTTATATGGCTATTTAGTATTCAATTATACACGTATCCTATGATTCCTCTATTTTTGTTATTAGGAACTCGCTATTTCTTTTTACAAAAAGCTTTGAAGAGCTAGTTCATATCCTTGTAAACCAAAACCAAAAATAACTCCTTTCGCATTAGGAGCTATATAACTAGTATGGCGAAACTCTTCTCTAGCATGTATATTTGAAATATGCACTTCAACTACAGGGGTTTCTACACCTTTTACAGCATCACCAATACCTACAGATGTATGAGTATAGGCTGCTGCATTTAGAATGATACCATCATAATCAAAACCTACTTCATGTAATTTATCTATCAACTCCCCTTCTATATTCGATTGAAAATACTCTAAATTTACATTAGTGTAATTATTTTTTAATTTTTTAAAATAATCATCAAAAGAACTTGCTCCATAAATAGTTGGTTCACGCTTCCCTAATAAATTCAAATTAGGTCCATTAATTATAATTATTTTTTTCATTACTAATATTTTCTAAAGTAAAAATACTCTTTTTAACTTTTAAGCATAAAAAAAGGAAGCAAATTTGCTTCCTTTTTTTACTTATTATTGAGTTTCTTATTATAAAGAAAAAGAATAAGTTCCTCCAATCCCTACTGTAGAAGCTGTAGCACCATCAAGAGCAACACCTGTATAATCTACGTGTAAAGTAATTTTTTCACTTACTTGGTAACCTACTATTGGTCTATAGTAAAAACCACTATCAACTCCAGAAGGTCTAACACCAATTCCGTAACCTAAATCAGCACCAACAACAAACTTCTCAGCTACATTGTAACGACCAGCTACAGCTACAGGTAAGAAAGCTATATCAGCTCCTTCTCCTTGGAAGTGTACATACGATACAGATGGTCCTACTTTAAAACCTTCTGCTACATTAAATAAATAATTAGCTTCAATAGCTCCAGTTACATCAAAACCATCAGCATCACCTACTGGTAAACCAATAGTACCACCAACGTTTAATTGTCCTTCTTGTGCATTAACAGCTAAACCTAAAGCCATCATAGCAACTACTAAAAATTTTTTCATAATTTTTGTTTTATAAGTTTTATTTTGAGCCGGCAAAGATACACCTAAATAAAGTTTTAACAACTGATTTTTTCAATAAAAAAGATATAAAACACATTTAAAATCTTAAAACACTGATAATCAAACAAAAAAAAGGAAGCAAATTTGCTTCCTTTTTTGAAATTCTATGTATAAATAATAATTACCAAGCGTATCCTAAAGAAACATCTAACCTTGGTAAAAATCCATCAATACTAACAGTAGTTCCTCCTGTTGCAGAAGCAGAAACGTATTGTGCTCCAAAAATTAAATCTAAAGCAAAACCTGAATCTCCTACACCAAATACCCATTGGTATTCAACTAAAGCTCCACCAGAGAAAGTAGAAAAACCTATATCTTCTCCTGAATTATTTTCTGCTGAAGCAGAAGAATAATTTACAAAAGGCGCAGCATACCATCCTCTTGGAGCATCTTTATCAGAAGAAAAGTAAAATTTATATTTACCTTCAACTCCAATAGCACTTGTACTAATTTTTTCTGAACCAGAGGTAACATCAGCACCAGCATAAGATAATCCAATTTCAACAGCTCCTTTGTCAGAAACAGCTCTTTCATAAGATAATTCAGCTGTTTCAATAGCTAATCCAATAAGGTTAACCTTAATAACATTCTTCTGTGCGCTTGCTGTAACAGCAACCATAGCAACTACTAGTAATAATTTTTTCATAATTTTTAATCTTATTAATTATAATTTTGTGAGAAAATAGTTTTATTTTAATTTTTTAACTTTTTTTTATAACAAAAAAAACACATTTTATACTTAATGAACTGGGAACAAGCTATATCTGATTATACTAACTTTTTAAAAATTGAGAGAGGCCTTTCAAAAAACTCTATTGATAGTTACCGAAGAGATGTAAAAAAATTAGACTTATTTGTTAGTAATTTAGAACCTAACCTTTCTCCTATTCATATTACTCAAAAGACAATCCAACAATTTATTTATGAAACAAGTAAGAATATCAATGCTCGTAGTCAAGCCCGTTTAATTTCAGGATTACGTAGTTTTTTTGACTTTCTAATCTTTGAAGATTATCGAAAAGACAACCCTACAGATTTAATAGAGAGCCCAAACATTATAAAAAAATTACCAGACACTTTAGAAAAAGAAGATATTGACAAATTAATTGATGCCATTGATTTAAGTCACTCTCAAGGAGAACGTAACAAGACCATTATTGAAACCATTTATAGTTGTGGTCTTCGTGTAAGTGAATTGATTAACCTACAGCTTTCTGATTTATTTTTTGACGAAGGTTATATTCAAGTTCTTGGGAAAGGAAATAAATATCGTTTTGTTCCTATTCATATTACCACTATCCATAGGCTAAACTTCTATATTAATGAAATCAGGTCTCAAATTATTTCTAAAAAGGAAGATGAAGATATTGTTTTTTTAAACAGAAGAGGAAAGCGCTTAACCCGACAAATGATTTTTATCATTTTAAAAGAATTAGCTCAAAAAATCAATCTAAAAAAAAGTATTGGCCCGCATACCTTAAGACATTCTTTTGCTACACATTTACTAAAAAATGGAGCAGATTTACGTGTTATTCAACAGTTATTAGGACATGAAAGTATTACTACTACAGAGATTTACGTACACTTAGATAATAGCTACCTTAAAGAAGTTGTTGAATTACATCACCCTAGAAGTAATTTGAATTTAAGCGAGGAAGAATAAACGAAACTATCGGATACAAAAAAAGGCAAGCTACCTACATCACACCGCTACGACCTAATACCCTTGCTGCGTTCCCGCCCTGGGGGATTCAAAGGGAGCTGGTTGTGTAGGACTTGCCGAGGCAAATTTACAACCATTTTTTTATAAAAAACAACAAATTTTGCATAAAAAAACTGTAACGTTTCTAAGTTTTTGAATACTAATAGTTTGTTGTTTATATTTTTTTCTTTTGACAGGATAAAATAAACATAATATTAAAAAGAATATATTTGTATCACTAACTAAATTTACACAATGGAAAATCAAGTAAAAAGTAAAAACATTATCTTAAACTACGGATTATATTTAGGTATTATCGGAGTTTTTATTCACTTAGCGTTTTATGCCACAGGAACCTTAATAAAATTTGGATGGCTAAGTGGTGTTATTGGTTTTATAGCAATGATTGTACTTATTATTTTAGGTATAAAAAAATTCAAAACTGATAATAATGATTTTTTAACTTTTGGTCAAGCTTTAAAAGTTGGAGTTGGAATAGCTCTAATAAGTGCAGTTATCACAACTATCTATACCTTAGTTTTTACAAACATAATTGAACCTGATTTTCAAGCACAAATGATGGAAGTTCAAAAACAAACTTGGATTGATTCAGGTATGACTGATGAACAAATTGAAGCATCTGAAGCTATGTCTAAAAAATTCAGTAGTCCTGTAATAACAGTACCTTTATCAATAGTAGTGTCGGCTTTTTTTGGATTTATAATTTCAGCTATAGGAGGTGCTATTATGAAAAAAACAGAAGAAGACCAATATTAAAAATAGTTTAAAGGAGTTAAAGTTTTACATAAAAGTAATACTTCGTAACTTTACCTTTTTAAACATTGAACAAAATATATGGATATATCGGTAGTAATACCACTTCTTAACGAGGAGGAATCTTTACCAGAATTATACGATTGGATTGCAAAAGTTATGCAGTCCAATCAATTTTTATATGAGCTTATTTTTATTGACGATGGAAGTACTGATAATTCTTGGAGAATAATAGAAGAATTATCACAAAAACATCAAGAAGTAAAAGGTTTACGATTTCAAAGAAATTATGGTAAATCCCAAGCCTTAGATGCTGGATTTGCTTTAACTAAAGGGGATGTAGTTATTACGATGGATGCCGACTTACAAGATAGTCCTGATGAAATACCTGAACTATACCGCTTAATTACTGAAGAAAATTTTGATTTAATTTCTGGATGGAAAAAGAAACGATACGATAATGTCGTTACCAAAAATATTCCCTCAAAATTATTTAACTGGGCAGCTCGAAAAACTTCAGGATTAAAGTTACACGATTTTAATTGTGGATTAAAAGCTTATAAAAATGAAGTTGTCAAAGCAGTTAAAGTTAGTGGTGAAATGCACCGCTATATTCCTGTATTGGCAAAAAACGAAGGATTTAATCGCATTGATGAAAAGGTAGTACAACACCAAGCTCGTAAGTATGGAGTAACTAAGTTTGGAATGGATCGTTTTGTAAACGGTTTTTTAGACTTAATTACCATTTCATTTCTTTCAAAATTTGGAAAAAGACCAATGCACTTTTTTGGTCTATGGGGAACATTAATGTTTATCTTTGGTTTCTTCTCAGCATTCTTCATAGGAGCTATGAAAGTATACCAACTTTCTACAGGAGTAAAAGCTATATTGGTTACCAGTAACCCATGGTTTTATATAGCCTTAACCTCAATGGTTTTGGGTACTTTACTTTTTTTGGCTGGTTTTCTAGGTGAGTTGATCATTAAAAGTAATCCACATCAAAAACATTATATAATCAAAGATAAATTGAACTTTTAAACCCGTATCTTTGTACGTTTTATAATTTGATACATGGAAGAGATTTTAAACAAGGCCAAACAATGGCTATCTGACACTTTTGATTCTGAAACACAGAAAGAAATTCAACAGTTGATTGGTGTTAATGCTAGTGATTTACCTGATCGCTTTTATAAAAACTTAGAATTTGGAACAGGTGGAATGCGCGGAATAGTAGGCGCAGGTACCAACCGAATAAATAAATACACCTTAGGAAAAGCTACTCAAGGATTGAGTAATTACCTTAACAAAACATACCCAAACAAAACAATAAAAGTAGCTATAGGTTATGATTGTCGTCATGACAGTGAATGGTTAGCTAAAGTAGTTGCAAACGTACTTTCAGCAAATAATATTCAGGTATTTTTATTTGAAGATATACGCCCTACTCCAGAATTATCTTTTGCGGTAAATTATTTAAGATGTGACGCAGGAATAGTATTAACAGCTTCTCACAATCCACCAGAATACAATGGATATAAAGTGTATTGGAATGATGGTGGTCAAATAGTTCCACCACATGATACAGAGATCATCAATGAAGTAAATTCTTTAGCCTTTTCAGAAATCAATTTCAACTCAAGAGAAGAATTAATTACTTCAATAGGGAGTGAAGTTGATGAAGCTTTTTGGAAAGCTTCTTTAGCAAATGGAACTTTTGATGTAACAGGTCGTAAAAACTTAAAGATTGTTTTTACTTCTTTACACGGAACCTCAATTAAATTAATTCCTGAAGTTTTAAAACGCGCAGGATACACCCAGGTCCACATTGTTGAAGAACAAGCAACTCCTGATGGTAGTTTCCCTACAGTTGATTCTCCTAACCCAGAAGAACCTGCTGCTCTTAAAATGGCAGTTGATTTAGCTAATAAAATTGATGCAGATATAGTATTAGGAACCGACCCTGATTCAGACAGAATTGGAATTGCTGTTCGTGATACTGAAGGAAATATGAAATTACTAAACGGAAATCAAACTATGAGTATGATGACCGATTTTTTAATCAATGATTGGAAAAAACAAGATAAGTTAAACGGAAAACAATTTGTAGGTTCTACTATTGTTTCTACCTATTTAGTGAATGAAATAGCCGATTCATATGGAGTGGAAACCAAAGTTGGATTAACTGGTTTTAAATGGATTGCTAAAATGATTAAAGATCACCCTGAACTTAATTTTATAGGTGGTGGTGAAGAGAGTTTTGGCTATATGGTAGGCGATTTTGTGCGTGATAAAGATGCTGTTACCTCTGCCCTACTAGCCTGTGAAATCGCTTCAGATGCTAAATCTAACAATAGTTCTTTCTATAAAGAATTATTAAACTTATATACACGTCATCATTTTTATAAAGAGCATTTAATTTCTTTAGTTAAAAAAGGAATGGATGGAGCGCAACAAATCAAACAAATGATGGTTGATTTACGTAATAATCCATTTACTGAAATAGATGAATCAAAAGTAGAATACCTGTACGATTATCAATCCTCTGTTAGAAAAAATCTAATTACTGGTGAAGAAACAGCAATTGACATTCCTAAATCTAATGTATTAATCTATCAAACCCAGGACGGAACTAAAATTGCTGCTCGCCCAAGTGGTACAGAACCTAAAATCAAATTTTACTTTAGTGTTAAAAGTAAACTAAGTGATATTTCAAATGCTAAGGAAGTAGAAGAAGAACTTGACAACAAAATTCAACGAATTATAAAAGAATTAAACCTATAATGGACTATTTTAAAAAGATTATTAAATATGCTATTCCATATAAAAAGTATGGATATTTAAATGTATTATTTAATATCTTATATGCTCTTTTTTCAACTCTTTCTTTCTTGGTATTAATGCCTATGTTAGAGGTTATTTTTAAACCAAATACTATTAAAATAATTGAAAAACCAGTTTTTGAAAACATAACAAAAATAATTGACTATTTTAAGGCAAATGTTTCTTATTATGTGTATGAAATTGCTGGTGATGATAAATCAAAAACACTAATGGTTGTTGTAGGTTTAGTTATAACTACATTCTTTTTTAAGAATATTTTTAACTACTTAGCCATGTACTTCATTACTTTCTTAAGAAATGGTGTTTTAAAAGATATTCGAAACGATTTATACAGAAAGACTATAGAATTACCTATCTCCTATTTTTCTGAAAAAAGAAAAGGTGATACTATGGCTAGAATTGGAACTGATGTATTGGAAATTCAGCATTCATTTTTATCTATTTTAGAAATGTTAGTAAGAGAGCCTTTAACTATTATTTTCACGATCACCGCAATGATAGCTATTAGCTTTAAACTTACTCTTTTTGTTTTTGTTTTTATTCCTATTTCTGGCTATATAATTTCTTTAATTGGAAAAAGCTTAAAACGAAAGTCTGATAGTGTACAAAAAGAGCAGGGATATTTTTTATCACTTTTAGAAGAAACTTTAGGAGGACTAAAAGTAATTAAAGGCTTTACTGCAGAAAAAGAATTTCAACAAAAATTTGAAAAATCAACCAATCGTTTTTACCACTTTTCTAACACACTACTTAATAGAACAAATTTAGCTAGTCCAGCTAGTGAGTTTTTAGGAATTGGTGTTATCGCTGTATTACTTTGGTATGGAGGTATATTAGTTTTAGAAGAAGGCACCTTACAAGGAGAAGATTTCATTGCTTATATGGGGTTAGCTTATAATATTTTAACACCTGCCAAAGCTATTTCTAAAGCTAGTTACGGAGTTAAAAAAGGAAACGCTGCTGCTGAACGTATCTTAGAAGTTTTAGAAACTGAAAACCCTTTAAAAGATACGTCAAATGCTATTGATAAGAAGACTTTTGACTCAGAAATTTTAATAGAAAATATTTCTTTTAAATATGAAGACAACTACGTTCTAAAAGATTTTTCACTTACTATACCCAAAGGAAGAATGGTTGCTTTAGTTGGGCAATCTGGAAGTGGTAAATCCACTATAGCAAACTTATTAACGCGTTTTTATGACGTTAATAAAGGTGCTATCGAAATAGATGGTATAAATATTAGAAATATCAAAAAACATTCACTCAGACAATTAGAAGGTTTAGTTACACAAGATTCTATATTGTTCAATGATACAATAAAGAATAACATTACCTTGGGAATTGAAGGTAAAAGTGATGAAGAAATCATCGAAGCTGCAAAAATTGCCAACGCTCACGAATTTATAAAAGATTTGCCAAACGGTTATGACACCAATATTGGTGATAGCGGAAATAAGCTTTCAGGTGGTCAAAAACAACGTTTAAGCATTGCTCGTGCTGTTCTTAAGAACCCTCCAATCATGATTTTAGATGAAGCAACTTCAGCTTTAGATACAGAGTCTGAAAAATTAGTACAAGACGCTTTAGAAAAAATGATGCAAAACAGGACTTCTGTAGTCATTGCACATCGTTTATCTACCATTCAAAAAGCAGATTTGATTGTAGTTATGCAAAAAGGAAAAATTGTAGAGCAAGGAACTCATAATGAACTTATATCTAAGAGTGGAACTTATAAAAAACTTGTAGAAATGCAATCTTTAGGATAACAAACTAAAAAAGAGAAGCAGTATGCTTCTCTTTTTTTTTTAAAACTCTTTTATTATTATTGGCTCACTTTTAAACCTAACTGAACTCCTTTTTCTAACATAAATTGATACGAAGCATCATGTTCATTGGGAATTTTACCATCTAAAATAGCTTCTTTTATAGCTTCTTTTATCTGACCAATTTCCCTACAAGGTTGTAAGTTAAAGGTTTTCATTATTTCTTCTCCTGTTATTGGTGGTTGGAAATTACGAACCCTATCTCGTTCTTCTACTTCTTTAATTTTTTGACGAACTATCTCAAAATTTTTATGATATCGCTTAAATTTCTTCGGGTTTTTAGTCGTGATGTCTGCTTCACACAACGTCATCAATGATTCTACATCATCACCAGCATCAAAAATTAAACGGCGTACTGCAGAATCTGTTACTTCACTTGCTAAAACAATCGGACGAGAACTTAACATCACCATTTTCTGAACAAACTTCATCTTGTTATTCAATGGCATTTTTAAACGTTTGAATAGTTTATATACCATTTTTGATCCCACAAACTCATGTGAATGGAATGTCCAGCCTATTTTTTTGTGATAACGTTTTGTAGGAGCTTTACCTATATCGTGTAACAACGCTGCCCAACGAAGCCAAACATCATCCGTGTTCTGTGCAATATTATCAACTACTTCTAGTGTATGATAAAAATTATCTTTGTGTTTTTGTCCTTCTACCTCCTCTACTCCTTTTAAAGCGATTAATTCTGGTAAAATTCTTTCTAACAACCCTGTTTTTTCCAATAATAAAAAACCTATAGAAGGCACTGGAGATTCTAAAATTTTATTCAATTCAACTACAATACGCTCACGAGTAATAATATCTATTCTTGGAGCATTTTTTGTAATTGCGTTTAACGAATTTTCTTCAATAGTAAAATTCAATTGGGTAGCAAAACGAATAGCACGCATCATTCGTAGTGGATCGTCAGAATAAGTAATGTCTGGATTTAAAGGTGTTCTAATAATTTTTGCTTCCAAATCTGCTATACCACCAAAAGGGTCTAATAGTAATCCAAAATCATCTTCATTTAAACTCAATGCTAATGCATTAATTGTAAAGTCTCTTCGGTTTTGGTCATCCTGTAAAGTACCTTCAGAAACTTTAGGATTTCTACTCTCTTCCGAATATGATTCTTTTCGGGCACCTACAAATTCAATTTCAACATCTTTAAAACGTAACATCGCTGTTCCGTAGGTTTTAAACACCTGAACTTTGGGTTTATTAGGTAGTAACTCAGCTACTTTTTGAGCTAATTCTATTCCGCTACCAACAGCTACAACGTCAATATCTTTGGCTGTTCCTCGTTTTAAAATAAAATCACGTACAAAACCACCAATTACGTAACTTTCTAGTTGTAACTCTTTAGCTGCTTTGGATATATATTGAAATATTTCTGCGGAAATTGCTTCCTTAAAATATTGTTTTTGCATACAATTATTCTCTAATCACTATAATAGCCTCACCTTCAATTTTTAAAATAGTTGAAGACTTTTCTGCTACTTTATCTTGATGCAAATTTACCACATAATCTACACTCTTTAAAATTGCTTGGCTTATTTCTGAAAATGATTTAGGAGTTGGTTCTCCACTTACATTTGCTGAAGTTGAAACTATAGGCTTACCAAACTCTTTAATTAGCTGAATACAAAACTCATCCTGTGGAATTCGAATAGCAATCGTATTATCAGAAGCAATGGTATTCGGTGCTAACCCTTTCGGTTTATTGTAAATTATAGTAGTAGGCTTTACTGATGTCTTTAAAATTTCTAAAGCCTTTTCAGGTATATTTGCCACATGGTTTTGCAACATTTCAATAGAGTCAACCAAAATAATTAGACTCTTCGATTCTTCCCTATTTTTTAATTGGTAAATTTTTTTAACAGCGTCTTCATCAGTTGCATCACAACCTAGTCCCCAAACTGTATCTGTTGGGTATAAAATAGTTTTTCCTTCATTTAAAAAATTCAGTATACTAGCTATCATTACTTAATTAATTTAGCCTTTCTTAATGAGGATAGCATTATTCTTTTTAACATTTCTAATGTTTTTACAAAAGTCTTAATATAGTTAACGAATACCTTTAAAACAGTATCATCACTTTTTGCTTTTTTAACATAATATCCTTTCATAAAATCTCTTATACCTAAAAATGTTATTTCTTTTGTTGGTATCTTATCCCTTATTATTTTAAAATAGGTTTTGTGTAAAGCTCTTGTACTTTGATATAATGAAGCCCCATTATTAATAAGCCTATAATTATATGTAGCACAAGGTAAATACTTAAATTTAAAATTATTAACAGCCAACTGAATCCAAAAATCATAATCTTCAAAAGTCTTCAAACTCTCATCATACCCTCCTACTGTTTCCCATGCTCTTTTTTTAAAAAAAGAGCATGCAGGTATAATATTACTCTCAAACCACAGGGCTATTTTATTAAACTCTTGCTTTTTTTCTACTTTATTTGTATCACCAAAATATAACAAATCTCCATACAAAACATCAACCTCTGAATTATTTTGGAGATAGTTAATGAAGCCTTCAAAATTTTTATTTAAAACATCATCTGAATCTAAAGGAAAAATATAAACTCCTTTAGCTACTTTTATTCCTTCATTCCTAGCTGAACTAAGACCTTTATTTTGCTGCGAAATTATTTGGTACTTTAACTTATCTAAACTTGATAAATAAGTTAACGTCTCTTCATCCTTAGAGCCATCATTTACGATTATGATTTCACTGGTAATAAATGAAGGTATAAACTTTAAACTATCTAAACACTCTTTTAAAAACTTAACGGGTGTATTATAAACTGGGATTATAATGGATAAAAACATACTTTATTTTATAAAATTTAAGCTTATTTTATTAATTCATCAATTAAATAAAATTTCTTTTTATTAAACCTAAATTTGATTCTATTGACTATTAAAATAGGTAGCTTTTGTAATTTTCTTAGGAAACTATCTAGCAAATATGAAAATCCTTTTTTCTTATTTCCCCAAGAGTCTTGCCACCAATGAATACATATAGTTTTTTCTTCAATACAGTCTTTTGTAAATTTCTCTGTAATGTAGAAAGGATAAAAGTATTTTTTATCTAAAACTAATACATTTTTTATAGTTTGAGTCCTATATTCTGTCAAGCCATAACCTAAAAGTACTTTAGTCAAAATAGGCGGTCCTCCCATTCCATTAAATTTTAACCTTTGTTTTTCTTCTGTTGATTTAATACAATCTAAAATAAAACTATTTCCTTTCTTAGCTCCAATAAACCCCGCTGCAACAGGGAAAGGAGATGATTCAAAATCTGTTTGAAAACCAGTAAAAGCATCTTCCTTATGAAGTTCTTCAAACCTTTGTAATATCTCTATATCTGTATCTAGATATATACCTCCTTCTTTATACAAAGCATAAAGCCTAACATAATCTGTTATAAATGACCACTTTTTTTGCTTATATAGCAATTTTAAAAAAGGTAATTTATCAAAAGGGGTATTGGTTTCATCCCACTTTTTTATAGTATAGTCAGGTAATTTTTCTTCCCAAGAAGCAATACATTTTTTTATTGTTTCATTATACTCACCTTTACCATACCAACAGAAATGTATAATTTTTGGAATCATTTAATAATTGTATTTTTGACCGAACAAATCTACAATAATATTTACACATGAATATAAGTGGCCTAGTAATTACTTTTAATGAAGAAACTAACATTAAAGATTGTATTATTTCTTTAAATAGGGTATGCGATGAAGTGATTATAATTGATTCTTTTAGTTCTGACAAGACTGTTGAAATTGCAGAGTCTATGGGAGCTAAAGTTTATTTACAAAAGTTTTTAGGAGATGGACCCCAGAGAGTACATGGACTACAATTTTGTAAAAATGATTGGATTTTAAACTTAGATGCAGATGAACGTTTAGATGAAGATAGTTTTAAATTTATTAAGAGTGGAAAATATTTAAATGAACCTTATGACGCTTATAACTTTAGACGTAAAAACTTTTTAAAAGACCAGCCTATTAATTTTGCTGGGTGGTACCCTTCTTATACATGTAGGTTTTTTAACAAGCAAACCGCTAAACCTGCAACTACAAAAGTTCATCAAAGTATACAAGCCACCAATTTAAAAACAACCAAACTTCATTTATTACACTTTGGTTGGAAAGATTTTCATCAGATTATAGGAAAATACAACTTGTACACTACTTGGCAATCTGAAGAATATTTTGAACAAAACAAAAAAGTAAACTTCTTTACGCCCATAGGGCACGGATTATGGTCTTTCCTACGTTGTTATATTCTTAAAAAAGGTATTTTCCATGGATTAGACGGAATTACATTTTCTATGATGCAAGCCTTTTTCTCTTATATGAAATATGCAAAACTTAGAAAATTATATGAAAACAATAAAAAAGGGAAGATTTAAAATCTTCCCTTTTTTATACTATTTATGTTTTCTTAAACCGCCACATCATACTCTCTAAGAGCATCATTTAACGAAGTCTTTTTGTTTGTACTTTCTTTACGCTTACCTATAATTAAAGCACAAGGAACTTGATACTCCCCTGCTGCAAACTTCTTGGTATAACTTCCAGGAATTACTACCGAACGTGCAGGAACAACTCCTTTCATTTCAACTGGTTCATCACCTGTTACATCAATGATTTTAGTACTCATTGTTAATACTACATTCGCTCCTAAAACAGCTTCCTTCTCTACTCTCACTCCTTCAACAACGATACAACGAGAACCGATAAAAGCTCCGTCTTCAATAATTACAGGTGCTGCTTGTAAAGGCTCTAAAACCCCTCCAATTCCAACTCCTCCAGATAAGTGTACGTTTTTACCAATTTGCGCACAAGAACCTACAGTTGCCCAAGTATCTACCATCGTTCCTTCATCAACATACGCTCCAATATTTACATAACTAGGCATTAAAATAGTTCCTGCTGAGATATAGGCTCCGTGACGAGCTACAGCATTAGGTACTACACGAATTCCTTTCGCTTCGTAACCTCTTTTTAATGGAATTTTATCGTGATATTCAAAAATACCAGCCTCTAAAGTTTCCATTTTTTGAATAGGAAAATATAACACTACTCCCTTTTTTACCCATTCATTTACTTGCCATCCATTGTCTGTTGGTTCAGCAACACGTAAATCTCCTGCGTCTAATAAATCTACTACTTTTCTAATAGTATTAATTGTAGATTCTTCTTTTAACAAATCGCGGTTATCCCACGCTTTTTCTATAATTGATTGTAATTCTGTCATTTTTAATAATATTTTTCAGCAAAAATAAAGTTGCTTTCAACAATATACCGCGAAGATACATTTTTTAAACAGATATTTCTTCCTTGTTTAATTTAGCTACCTTTGCAAAAACTTATAGAATGGGCAGGATATTAGCCATAGATTTTGGAAAAAAAAGAACAGGAATTGCTGTAACCGATGAACTTCAAATTATTGCTTCGGGTTTAACAACTGTAAACACCTCTGAACTTATCACATTTTTAAAAGAGTATACTCAAAAAGAAAATGTTGAACTTTTTTTAGTTGGAAAACCAAAGCAGATGGATAATTCTGATAGTGAAAGTGAAGTGCTCATAACTCCTTTTCTACAAAAGCTTGAAAAAGCTATCCCTTCTATCCCCATAAAACGTGTAGATGAGCGTTTTACCTCTAAAATGGCTTTTCAAACAATGATTGATAGCGGTTTGAAGAAAAAACAACGTCAAAACAAAGCTTTGGTAGACGAAATCAGTGCTACAATCATCTTACAGTCGTATTTATACAATAAATAATTTTCTACCAAAAGCATTCTTTGTATTTTTGCATTCCTTAAAATTAAAAAGTAAATGATTTTACCCATTGTAGCATACGGAGATCCCGTTTTACGTAAAGTAGGAAAAGAAATCGATAAAGACTATCCGCAGTTAGACAAATTAATTGCTGATATGAGAGAAACTATGTACAATGCTAACGGACTTGGTTTAGCGGCTCCTCAAATAGGAAAAGACATCCGTTTGTTTATTATTGATGCTTCTCCTTTTGCTGAAGACGAAGATTTAAGTGAAGAAGAGAAGAATTTCTTTAAAGACTTTAATCGTGTTTTTATCAATGCGAAAATCGTTAAAGAAGAAGGCGATGAATGGGCTTTTAATGAAGGGTGTTTAAGCATTCCTACCATTAATGAAGATGTTTTTCGTCAAGAAAAAGTTACTATTGAATACCAAGATGAAAATTTTGAAAAACATACAGAAACGTTAAGCGGATTACCTGCACGTGTTTTTCAACATGAATATGACCATATTGAAGGAATTTTGTTTACCGATAAACTTTCTTCTTTAAAAAAGAGATTAATTAAAAAGAAATTAGACAATATTTCTAAAGGGAAAGTAAACGCTGGATATCGCATGCGTTTTCCTAATGCTAAAAGATAATAGTTATACACTAAAAAAACATTAAGACATGGAATTTAACAAAATTATAGCTGTAACAGGTAAGCCAGGTTTGTATGAAATCTTATCACAAACTAAAACAGGAGTTATCGTAAAATCTATTGTTGACGGTAAACGTTTTCCTATTACTGCTACTCATAACGTAAGCTTATTAGAAAATATCGCTATTTACACGTACGAAGAAGAAGTGCCTTTAGCACAAGTACTTAAAAATATTGCTGATAAAGAAGATGGTAAAGAAGCTATTTCTCACAAAGAGAGCGCTAATAAATTAACTACTTATTTTGGAGAAGTATTACCTGGATTTGATGAAGAACGTGTGTACGCTTCAAACATTAAAAAAGTAATTCAGTGGTACAACATCTTAGCAAAAGGTGATTTTGACTTTAGCACGTTAGTTGAAACTGAAGAAACAACTACAGAAGAAGCTTAAATCGTGAATACTCGTAAGCAACAGTTAGCCGCCTTTAATCGTTTGTTAGACATCATGGATGACCTTCGTGAGAAGTGTCCGTGGGATAAAAAACAAACCCTACAAAGTCTGCGTCATTTAACTATTGAAGAAACCTACGAGTTAGCAGATGCTATTTTAGACAACGATTTACAAGAAATAAAAAAAGAATTAGGCGATGTGCTTTTGCACATCGTCTTTTATGCTAAAATAGGAAGCGAAAAACAAGCTTTCGATATTGCTGACGTAGCCAATGCGATCTCAGATAAACTCATTGACCGTCATCCACATATTTATGGCGATGTAGTTGTTGAAAACGAAGAAGACGTTAAGAAAAACTGGGAAAAACTCAAACTAAAAGAAGGGAATAAATCGGTTTTAGAAGGCGTTCCTAAAAGTTTACCTGCAGTAGTAAAAGCCAATCGTATTCAAGATAAAGTTGCAGGTGTTGGTTTTGATTGGGAAGAACCACATCAAGTGTGGGAAAAAGTTCAAGAAGAGCTTTCTGAGTTGAACGAAGAAATCAAAAACAACAATCAGGAGAAAATAGAAAAAGAGTTTGGAGACGTTTTGTTCTCCATGATTAACTACGCTCGTTTTATTGGGGTAAATCCTGAAAATGCCCTAGAAAAAACCAATAAGAAATTCATCAACCGCTTTCAGTTTTTAGAAGAAGCTGCCAAAAAAGAAGGCAAGCAACTTTCTGACATGACCCTAGCTGAAATGGATGTGCATTGGGAAAATTCGAAAGAATTTTTCAAATAACTCAAATTGGGAAAACTCGAAAGAATTCTTCAAATAATCGACTACCGTCATTCCGACCGAATGAGAGGAATCTCACTCAATGAAGTTCCAAATACTCTTTAAAATTATAGACATTAAATTATAAGATTTAGCTACGCTGAACCTTACGGTTTCTCACACTCGCTATCGCTTGGTTCGAAATGACAACTCTCGAACGTCATTATAAGTACCATAACACACGACACTACCGTTCGTTGACACCATACAGTACTATCCTATGACTTTAGGCACTACTGTCTGAAGGTTAAGACAAAATCTACATAACATAAAAAGTATTGTTGATATACTTTTTCTTGATAAAAAGAAACAAAAATCAAGACTTACCATAAAATCTTGAGAAAATACTACGACGCCTTACACTGATAAAAAGAACTCGCTATCGCTCAAACAGCTTTTTATCTTACACCCACCACTGCTGTCTTGATTTTTAAAGATTTTCTTGTAGGTCATAATATAAGGTTAATATGAAAAGAATAGCAACATCTACAACTAATGCCTTTAATTGTTACTTCTCCACACTATAATATTTCCCTGTCATTCCGAATGAAATGAGGAATCTCACACCCAATGAAGTTACAAATACCTTTTAGAATAGCAAATACTCAACTATAAGATTTAGCTCTGTTGAAGTTTCCACAATATAACGGAACCATCAGCGCGTCACGCTGAACTTTCCTCAATACAACAGAACCATCAGCGAGCTTCGCTGAGCTTTCCTCAACACAACGGAACCGTCAGCGAGCTTCGCTGAACTTTCCTCAACACAACGGAACCATCAGCGAGCGCCGCTGAGCTTTCCTCAACGCAACGAAACCATCAGCGAGCGCCGCTGAGCTTTCCTCAACACAACGTAACCGTCATTGCGAGTGATAACGAAGCATTCTTTATATCGACTAAAAGATAGCCACGTAGTTATCACTCCTCGCTATGACGTTTACTTATATTTCCTTATTTTTACTCTATGGATATAATCATCATCACTGGAGGAAGTAAAGGAATCGGTAAAGCCTTAGCCGAAAAATACGCACAAGAAAACTACAGAGTGTACTCACTATCCAGAAGCATTGTAGATTTGGAAAATGTGGTACAGCTTTCTGTGGATTTATCTGATACCAAAGCCACACACAACACGTTTAAAATGTTATTAGATGAAATTCAGAAATTGGAGGTTTCATCGATTACCTTAGTGAACAATGCCGGTAGACTCGGTACCATAACGAACTTAGAAAATATTCCTTCGGAAGATATTGCACAAAGTATTCAACTCAACACCACCACTCCACTCATTTTATCCAGCTTGTTTATCAAGGCTACACAACCGTTAACCTGTAAAAAACAGATTATTAGTATATCTTCTGGAGCAGCCGTAAAACCGTATGAAGGTTGGAGTATTTACTGTACGTCTAAAGCTGCGATTGATATGATGACCAAAACCATTGCTGCGGAACAAAACGAGCTTGAACATGGCGTAAAATGCAATGCGATTTACCCTGGTGTGGTAGATACCAACATGCAAACTGATATTAGAAGTACCGATGAAAAGGATTTTAAAAACGTACAACGCTTTATCGATTTAAAAGAAAACGACCAGTTGTACACTCCTGAATATGTTGCTGAAACCATTTTTACCATAGATACCCAAAACAAGCTACAAAATGGGGATATTGTGGATATTCGGAATTTCCAATAACAGTTAATCTCAATACTTAAATTGAATAAAAATGCAAAAGAATTTACTTATCTTAATTATCCTAATTAACTTTTTAAGCTGTCAGAATTATGAAAGTAAAAAGCACGTTGAAGAGAGATTTCTTTACGTTTTTAATATTGACTCTTTAAAAACTAAAATGAAATATGAATTAACTATAAAAAATAATGACAGTTTAACAGTATACAAATACAAAAATCTTATTGAGAGTGAAAAAAACATGGATTTTAAATTCATTCACAAGACTAACCAATTATTCTTTTCAGGAACTGAATTTAAATTAATTAAGAAAGGTTCTTTTTCAGATAAAAACCTATCAGAACTTAATTTTGATACCTACATTTTAACTGAACCTCTTGATGACGGGAATGGTCCTATATTTTTTAATCCCGAATATGGAGTTTTGAATTTAGAGAATGGCTGGGGTAGAAATTTTTTATATTTGAAAAAAGAGGAAGAGGCTCAATCTACCAAAACTATAATTACTACACTTAAAGAAAAAGAATTTTTCCATGAAACATACAATTAATATTGACTTCTAAATGGAACTTTTAAACAATTAAAAAATAGTTATGTATAATTCCAAAAAAATATTTCATCTACTTGTAGCACTTACCGTATTGAGTTGTTCACATTACAAAGAACCAGAAAAAGATAAAGCCACTATTAGAAACATAGATAAATTAGAAGTTTTAAATAAAATATTATCTGACACCATTAATTTAAAACTATTACCATATCAGAAAATACTAATTTCTGACTTTAATTTTTTGCCCAAGCTACCAGAAGAAGTTATTGATAGAGAAGGAGAATTTATATCCGTTAGTTATATTGAATATTTATCACATAACCTTAAAGAAAAAGATACTCTCTTTTTAAAAGAGCAAATTAAACAAAATAAAACACTTGATTTAAAAGAATTATCACAATACAACTATCAAATATTCAACACCTCTGAATTTATTAAAAATAGTGTTTCAATTGACTCATTAACATTCCTTGCATATGAGAAAACTTCATATTCAGATAGAAAATATAACGAAAGTTTTATTTTGATTGATAAACCAATTTTTAACAAAGAAATGAATAGAATGTGTTTAGGTATACATAGGCCTTATTCTGGTGAAAATTTCGTCTTTATGAAAGAGAATGGAAAATGGAAAAAGACATCTATTATATCTCGTTGGGCTAATTAAGTACAACAATTTATTCATTAAAACCTAATAAGCATCCACATCCACAATAAAACGGATGGGTCTAAAATCTTTTACCGCTTCAAACGTATTTTTAATTTTTTGTAATTGCTCTTTGGTTTTTCCTAAGGATTGTTTTGGTGGAATTTTGATTACTAAATTCTTAATATACTGGTTTCGAATACGAGAAACCGCAGGTGCAGTGGGTCCTAATACATTTTCGTGAAACACATTCTGTAACGCTTTTGCTAACCAGTTAATACCATTATCAACACGCGTGTAATCTTTATGCTTTAAGGTAATTTTTATCAAGCGATAGTATGGCGGATAATGAAACTGCCAACGATCTTGCAACTGTTCTTTATACATTTCTGTATAATTATTGGTAGATACTTGCTGTAAAATCTGATGATACGGATTGTAGGTTTGTATCGCTACATTTCCTTGTTTTTTGGTACGTCCTGCCCTACCCGATACTTGTACCATCAACTGAAAAGCTCGTTCATGTGCTCTAAAATCAGGGAAGTTGAGCATGGAATCCGCATTTAAGATTCCTACCAACGATACGTTTTCAAAATCCAATCCTTTTGAAAGCATTTGCGTTCCTACCAAAATATCAATTTCTTGCGCTTCAAAAGCCCCAATAATCTTTTGATACCCATATTTTCCTCGGGTGGTATCCAAGTCCATTCGCCCAATGTTATGATTCGGAAATAGCTCTTTTAACTCGAGTTCAATTTGCTCCGTTCCAAAACCTTTCGTGTCTAAGGTAGCACTTCCACAAGCACCACAACTATTCGGCATTGCACGTTGGTAATGACAATAATGACATTTTAACTCTTTACGGAATTTATGATAGGTTAAACTCACATCACAATTCGGACATTGAGGAGAAACACCACAAGTAGTACACTCTACAACAGGCGAAAATCCACGTCGGTTTTGAAATAAAATAACCTGTTCTTTTTCCTCCAAGGCTTCGGTAATCATTTTTAGTAAACGATCAGAAAAATGACCATTCATTTCCTTTTTTCGATGCTTTTCTTTAATGTCTATCAGTTCGATTTTAGGCAACTGAATGTTTCCGAAACGACGCGTTAATTCTATAAATCCGTATTTGTTTTGCTCTGCGTTGAAATAACTTTCTATCGATGGTGTTGCAGAACCTAACAACACTTTTGCTTGGTGCAAATGACCTAATACTACCGAAGCATCACGCGCATTGTAACGTGGTGACGGTTCAAATTGCTTGTAGGACGTTTCGTGCTCTTCATCCACTACAATCAACCCTAAGTTTGAAAATGGTAAAAACAACGAAGAACGCGCTCCTAAAATAACCTGTGCTTTCGGTTTATTTTCTAACACGTTATTCCATACCTCTACTCGTTCGTTCATCGAGTATTTTGAATGGAATACTGAAATAAAGTTTCCAAAATAGTTTTGTAAACGGGTAATAATTTGAGTTGTTAATGCAATTTCTGGTAATAAAAACAGTACTTGTTTTCCTTCAGCAATCACTTCTTTAATCAGTTTTACATAAATTTCTGTTTTACCAGAACCTGTAACCCCGTGTAATAAACTTACCTGTTGCGTTTCAAAAGAAGTTTTTATTTGATTGAAAGCTTCTTGCTGAAATTCATTCAACTCTTTAATCTGATTCGTTTCTCCTTGGTAGTTAATTCGATCGGTTTGAATATGATAAAATTCAAAAATATCTTTCTCTACCAAGGCTTTTAAAACTGCGGAAGAAGCTCCCGACTGTTCTTCTAAATCTTTTGCTTTTATCGGCTTTTTAGAAGCTGCTAACTGAAAATACGTCAGTACAGCTTCTCGTTGCTTTTTAGCTCTTGAAAGTTCCTCTAAAAGCGTTTGTAGGCCTTCATTTGAGGCATACTTATTATGTAATCGAACATACTTAACCAGTTTAGGTTTGTAGGTTTCGTAAATTTCTTCTTTAATGTAAATCGCACTCTTCTCTATCAATCCGTTAATGATGGGAAGTACGGTTTTCTTTCCTAAAATATCAGCAACTTGATGAATGGTTAACTGTGAATGATGTTGTAAGGCTTCAAAAATTAAAAACTCTTCATCGGTTAGTATTGCTTCTTCTTCAAAGTTTTCATTTTTATAGATGATGGTTTCACTTTCTAGCAAAAATGCTGAAGGTAAGGCTGCTCTGTATACATCGCCTAACGAACACATATAATAGCTCGAAATCCATTGCCAGTGTTTTAGTTGCTGTTCTGTTATAATAGGCGTATCATCTAAAATTTGATGAATGTCTTTGGCCTCATATAATTCGGGTGCATTTTGGTGAATGTTAAACACCAATGCGGTATAAATTTTACTTTTTCCGAAGGAAACCGCTACACGCATTCCTTTTTTTAAAAAAGATGCTTCTGCCTCGGTTACCGTATAGGTAAACGTTTTTTGCAACGGAATGGGTAATATGACGTCGATGAAATATGGCATTATTCTACTATTTCTAATGGAGCTGGTTGTGGTGGCGGTGGAAGTTGTATCTGGTTCCCTTTCCCTTCAAACAGTGCAAAGTCTATTTCCAATAATATTTGAAGAGGATATACTCTCTTTAAAGAATCAATATTTTGCTTTTGAAAACTATTAATAAAATTAAAATAAGATACTGATATAGTATCCAATGCTTTAGAAACTCTTTCTTTAGATTTTTTAGTTAAATCATTATATTTTAAAATAATGAGACTTTTATTAGGGCTATCTGCATACTCAGGATCTTTACCCCTATTTAAAAATTGTTTTTTTAGAAGTTTACTAAAACTATTAACCTCAAGTAATAGTCTATTAGAAAAAAAGGTTGAATCTTGCTTAAAATTCCCTTCTACCTCAATAATATTTCTTCCTTTAGGACAAAATGAAGTAGCTCTACAATAAAGAGCAAAAAACAAATTAATAGGCAGATAGTTTAAGTTTGTTCTTACAAATTGATCTTTACCTTCTATCTTTTTACAATATAAAACCTTATTATTTATAATTTTCTCAATAGTATCTAAATCAAAAACAAAAGTTGAGTCTGTATTTTTCTGTGTAGGAAAAACATCTTTCATAGTTAAAGCTTGTTCCTTTACTGTTTTGGAACAAGAAATAATTAGCAGAAATAAAACAGGAAGTATGTAAAAAGTGGTTTTCTTCATCTAATATCAAAACTACACAAAAATGAGTACATTGTAAACACCAAAGCTTCTATATTTATGACTTCACTAGAATGGAAAAATAAAGGTAAATTTTACACCATTAATAATCAGCAAGTTTTCGTTATTGATGAAGGAAATGCTGATGAAACTCTTGTGATACTCCACGGATATCCTACTTCTTCTTTTGATTATTATAAAGCGCTTCCTTTTTTATCAAAAAAATACAGAGTAATTATTCACGATCATTTAGGGTTTGGTTTTTCTGATAAACCTTTAAACTATTCGTATTCTTTAATTGAGCAAACTGATATAGCCTTACTTTTATGGAAAAAACTGGGTTTACATGAAGTTACGCTGCTAGCGCATGATTACGGCACTAGTATTGCCACCGAAATTATTGCTAGAAACAATATGAATCTGCTTCCTTTTTCTATTAAAGAATTGATTTTGTGCAATGGTAGTATGCATATTGAATTAGCCAAACTACGAACTATTCAAAAGTCACTAAAGAATAAAATTACAGGAAAATGGGTTGCTAAATTGGCGAATCAAACTGTTTTTAATAGGAATATTCGCAAAATTTATGTTGATTCTTCTAAGGTTTCTCAGGAAGAGTTAAACGAAATGTGGTTTCAGTTAAATTATAATAATGGTCGGAATGTTATTCATTTATTGAGCAATTATATTAATGAGCGATACTTTTTTTGGCATCGTTGGATTGGCGGATTGACACAAACACAAATTCCTACAAAAATAGTTTGGGCTACCCACGACCCTATTGCTGTAAAAGCTATTGGAGAGCAATTACACAAAGAAATTCCTAATAATGAATTACGATGGCTTGAAAACACAGGGCACTTCCCTATGTTAGAGAATGCTAAAGAATGGAGTGGTTTGGTATTACGTTAACGTTTAATAGCCTAACATTTGTAGGTACAGCTTTTCTACTTTAGCTCTTGCCCAAGGTGTTGTTCTTAAAAACTTTAAACTAGATTTATAGGTTGGGTTCTTTTTAAAAGCGTTTATATTCAATATTTCTCCCATTTCCTCCCAACCATACTCTAAGTATAATTCTTCTAACATGGTGGCTAATTTTATTCCGTGAAGCGGATTATTTGGCTGTTCTTGACTCATGCTACAAAGGTAAATATTCTATTGTAGTAATTCGTCTAACAAAATTCTAATTTTATCACTATTCCAATCAGCTGCTCCTTTTTTGTCTACAACAATAGTTCCTTTTTTATCCATAATAAACGTCGCAGGAATTGAGTTGCTTACTAACTGTTCTGGTACTTTAGATAAAATATTATACGTTGGTAAATCGTAGCCTTTATCTTTATAAAAGGCTTCAATAGTCGTCCAATCTTCGTTACTTACAAATACAAACTCAACCTTATCTTTATAATCATTATATAGCTTTTGAATACTTGGCATTTCTGCTATACATGGCGGACACCAAGTTGCCCAAAAGTTTACAAAAACAACTTTATTCTTGGTGTCGTTAAAATCTATATTAGTAGTGTTTAACCCTTTTAAATTCCAGTCGTAATCGTTTAATACTTCTCTTTTTTCTTCTGTAATAGTAGAAGGTGAAAATGAAACCAACCTAATAAAATATACTTTGGTTGGCGGATATAGTAATAAGCCTATAATAACGACAAATACAATGTTTGAGATTGTTTTTCTATTGAATTTCATTTAGTTTTTTTTAGGTTAAAGGTTGTTATCTGTCGTTATAAATATTATTGTATTACAAGTTGTGTATGTGTTTTCTTTATCAATCTAAATTAGGCAGTAAAAAATCATTTAAAACGCTTTTTTTAGCCATCATTTTCTCAATATTTTCAACGGTTCTTGGAGCTTCTGCTGATAGGTTTACAGGTCCGTTTTTAGTGATTAAAATATCATCTTCAATTCTAACTGCAATTCCCCACCATTTCTTATCACAAGGGCTTCCTTCTGGAATATAAATACCAGGTTCTACGGTAATAACCATATTTTCTTTAAAAGCACCATATGTTCCTGGATCATGAACATCTAAGCCTATGTGATGAGAAGTACCATGTGGAAAATAGTTATGTTTTGCTGAAGGAGAACTAATAATACCCAAAGCTGCTAATCCTTCATTAATAATCTGTTTTGTTGCTTCTCCTGGCTTCCAAAATTGATTTCCAGGTTTACATACCTTGATTCCTGCGTCTTGTGCTTTTAAAACTAATTCGTAAATAGCTTTTTGTTCTGGAGAAAACTTACCGTTTGCTGGTATTGTTCTGGTTACGTCTGCTGTATACCCTCTGTATTCAGCTCCTAAATCCATTAAAACTAGCTCATTTCCAAGTTTTGTTTTATTATTTTCAATGTAATGTAAAACACACCCATTGTTTCCTGCACCAACTATAGATGGGTAACCTTCATACTCTGCTCCATATTTTTTATACACAAACTCATGAACTCCTTGAATTTCTGTTTCAGACATGTGTGGTTTCATAGCTTTCATTACTTCTACTTGTCCCATTGCCGAAATTCGTATAGCCTTAGTCAACAGTTTTAATTCTTCTGGTGTTTTTACTTCACGCATTTCAGCAAGCGCAGTAGATAAAAATTTAACATCTATATTAGACTCACTATTTTTTTGAAGTTTTATTTTTATTTTTTGTTTGAGTTCTCTTCTTAATCCATCATCTGTAGCACTTATATACTCTTTTATTATCGGGTCTTTTTTATACTCTGGATAATTCTCTAAGTTTTTAGATAGCTCTTTAGCCACTTCTTCTAACTTCGCATCAGGCACATTTGCTATAGCCTTATGAATATACTCTATATTTGGATCTTTAGTTATATTATTCTTATACCCAGACTGCTTTTTAAATGCTTTTACTAAATCGTAAATTTCTCCTTTATCTCTTTCTGTGTTTCTATAATCATCATTAAGTTTTAATATGCTTACTTTATCAAAACTTTTAAAATTAATTGCATCTGTAACAAATTCTTCTGCTGTTTTTGCCATCGCAAACCCTAATTCTTTTTTTGCTCCTTCTACTCCTAAACGTTTTCCATTCCACATTTCAAATCGAGGGTCTTTTTTAGGTACATATAATATTTCATTATAACTATTCCCTTTAGCATCTTTTTGATTTTCAGAAAATAGTACCAAAACCGCATTGGGTTCTCTAAACCCTGTTAAATAGTAAAAGTTAGGATCTTGATGAAATACATAATCTACATCATTCGCTCTGTTTCGAGTTGGGTTCGAAAAAACAACTGCTACAGCGTTTTTAGGCATTTTTGATCGTAAAATTGCTCTTCGCTCTTTATGAAAATCAGCTGGTAAATAATCTGTTGGAACTTGTGCAGATACAACAACACATATATTTAGTAAGAAAAGAGTAAATAATAGTTTTTTTAGCATCGTGATAAAATTTGTTACTCTCAAATTTAGTATTCTATGATAGAATAAGGAAAATATTAACAAACATTTAGGTAATATACTCTTATAATATTACACAGATTCGCCTGTATTGTTTGCTAATTTTTCAATACTTTAGCATCACTTTTTTAAAACAAACAATACACAATAATGAAACCTACATAAATAAAATATACCCTATAATTGGTTGTTTTATTCATAAAAGGTTACATGCGTTAATAAAAACAATAAAAAACAAACACATGAAAAATACAGCTTTATCACATGTACATGAAGCTTTAGGAGCTAAAATGGTTCCTTTTGCAGGTTATAACATGCCTGTACAATACGAAGGAGTAACTGCTGAACACGAAACTGTTAGAAAAGGAGTTGGTGTTTTTGATGTAAGTCATATGGGAGAGTTCTTTTTAAAAGGAGAAAATGCATTGGCTTTAATTCAAAAAATATCTTCTAACGACGCTTCTAAATTAGTTCCTGGAAAAGCACAATATAGCTGTATGCCTAATGCTGATGGAGGAATTGTAGATGATTTAATTATTTACATGATTGCTGAAAATGAGTATATGTTAGTAGTAAATGCTTCTAATATTGAAAAAGATTGGAACTGGATTTCTCAACACAACGATTTAAAAGTTGAGATGGAAAACCGTTCTGAAGAATGGTCGTTATTAGCTATTCAAGGTCCAAAAGCTGCGGAAGCTATGCAATCGTTAACTTCAGTAGATTTATCTACTATTAAATTCTATACTTTTGAAATTACTGATTTTGCTGGAATTCCGAATGTAGTAGTTTCTGCTACTGGATATACTGGTTCTGGTGGATTTGAAGTATATGTAAAGAATGAAGATGTTGAGCAACTTTGGAATAAAGTTTTTGAAGCTGGTAAAGACTGGGGAATTAAGCCTATTGGTTTAGCTGCTCGTGATACCTTACGTTTAGAGATGGGATATTGTTTATATGGTAACGATATTGATGATACTACTTCTCCTTTAGAAGCTGGCTTAGGATGGATTACTAAGTTTACGAAAGACTTTGTTAATGCTGAGGCTTTAAAAGCTCAAAAAGAAGCGGGTGTTACTCGTAAATTAGTTGCTTTTGAATTAACTGAGCGTGGTGTTCCTCGTCATGATTATGAGATTGTTGATGCTGATGGAAACAACATTGGTCGTGTTACTTCAGGAACGATGAGTCCATCATTAGGAAAAGGAATTGGATTAGGATATGTTACTAAAGAAAACTCTAAAGTTGATAGTGATATTTTTATTCAAGTTCGTAAGAAACAAATTCCTGCTAAAGTAGTGAAGTTACCTTTTTATAAAGGTTAATAATATATCTAAAAAAAAGCAGCTTTTAAAAAGCTGCTTTTTACCCCTTATTTAAATAATTTAATTTCTTCCCCAATAAATTAAATTAAGTGCTCTTCTTAGCTTGAGCACTCCAAATATCTACAACAAAAGAGCTTTTTCATCTTTAACTTCCTCGAATGACACCTTTTTGGATATGAGTGTATTATATTATACCTTAAAAGTAAAAAGCAGCTCTTAAAAGAACTGCTTTATAACTATTAATCAACTATTTATATGTTTTTAATCTTTCTTTTCATCATCTTTTGATGCTTTATTCCATATTTTGATTTCATCATCTATTGTAACACCTTCTAATACTTCAATATTTACTCCGTCTGAAACTCCTAATTTTAACTCACGTTTCTCAAACTCGCCCTCTCCTTTTTTCACCTCTACATATGGTTCTTCTGTTTTCTTGTCAAAACGCAATAATGATTCTTTAATAGATAAAACACTGTCTTTTTTCTCTAAAACAATATCTGCATTGGCACTATAACCTGCCCTTACAAAATAGTTGTCATCAAGACTTACATCTGCTTTAATTTTAAATTGTACAGCTCCGTTTTCTTCTGTTCCTTTTGGCGCTATAAAGTTTAATATTGCAGGAAACTTTTTGTTTTCAATAGCCCCTAATGAAACTTCAATGTTTGATCCTTTTACTAATTTTCCTACTTCTGATTCATCAACTTGTCCTTCAAAAATCATTTTTTCCATATCAGCAATAGTAGCGATAGTTGTACCTTCGTTAAAGTTATTTGATTGAATAACTTGGTATCCTTTTTTTACAGGAATTTCTACAACCATACCTGATGTTGTTGCTCTAATATTGGTATTTGCTCCGGCAGAACCTACGGATCCTTTTTTAATGATTTGATAATCATTTTGAGCATTTGTCAAATCATTTTTTGCTTGATTGTATGATAATTGAGAGGCTTCAAACTCTTGACTAGAAATTACTCCTTTATCAAATAAACTTTTATTTCTATCGTATTGAGTTTTTGCATTGTTTAATTGAATTTGTACCGAGTTTATTCTTCCTCTAGCACTTTGCAACGATTGTTCATTTGGTACAACTCTTACTGTAGCTAATAAGTCTCCTGCTTTTACAATTGCTCCTTCTTCAACTACAATTTTGTCTATAATTCCTGCAATTTGAGGTTTTATTTCTACTTCTTCTAGAGGAACTACTTTCCCTGTAGCTACTGCCTTTTTTACAATTGTTGTTCTAAATGGTTTTTCTGTTTCATAGGTTACCACACTTTTTTGATTTTTCTTCCCTAACCAAATTAGGATGACTACAAATAATAGTGCTACTATTCCTAAGATAATTTTTGCTCTTTTGCTCATGATTAATTGATTATTTCTTTTTTTATTCTTCTCTTAATGCTTCGATTGGTTTTACTATTGTTGCCATATATGCTGGTATTAAACCTATTAAGGTTCCTAGAATTACTAGGATTGAAAAGGCTAGCATTACTATGGGTATATTTACGGTTGGATTTACTAATGTAGGATCATCACCACTTCCTACTGTAAAATCTAATAGGAATAGAACAAGTCCTCCAAAAATAATTCCTAACATTCCTGCTACTGTCGTTAAGAAAACAGATTCTAATATTATTTGTCTTTTAATACTTATTGGAGTTGCTCCTAACGCTCGTCTAATTCCAATTTCTTTAGTACGCTCTTTTACGGTAATTAGTAAGATATTACCAATAGCAAAAACTCCTGCTATTAAGGTTGCAATCCCAACAAACCATGTTAAAAACTGCATTCCTGTTAAAAAGCCCATCAGCTTATCTATTTGGTCTCCTAAATTTACACTACCAAATGCTCTTTTATCTTCTGGATGTACCTTATGCAAGTTCTTTAAGGTTAAAAGAATGTCTTTTTCCATCTGTTTGATGTCCACTCCTTCATTTGCCGTAATCATCATCCAATCTACTTTATTTGAAGTATTGTATACTTTTTGAAAAGTTGTAAACGGAATGTATGCAGTATCTCCATCAATATCTATGGTATTTGAAGGTTTATAAACCCCTATAACCTTATAGTTTACATTGCTAATTTTCACATACTGTCCAATTGGCATTTCTTTTTTATCAAACAGTTGTTTGTACATGTCTTCAGAAATAACACAAACTTTAGAATTGTTTTTTATGTCATTTTGATTGAGAAATCTTCCGTAGATTAAATCTTTCTTTTGTACACGATCTAAAACTGGATAATCTCCACTTATTTGAAAATCTCCTGATTTAAAATCTTTAACAACACTACCATTGGTTTGATTTCTTGGTGCTAATAACTTTATTTCTTTATTATATTCTTTTTGAAGTACCTCAATATCCTTGAATGTTAGGTCAAATCTTCTTCCCTTTTGAAATCCTTTAAAAGGCATATCTGTTCTTTGTGTCCATAAAAAAACACTATTGGTAGCAAAGTCTCCAAAAATTCTTTTAAAGTTGTTTTCCATACCACGAGCAGCTCCTAATAAAACTACTAATATGAAAATTCCCCATAATACACCTACAATGGTAATACCTGTTCTTAATTTATTTTTACGAATACTTCCGTAAATCTCTTGCCAAGTGTCTGAATCAAATAAAAACTTCATAATTAATCTGCTCTTAGTGCTACAATTGGTTTAATTTGTGCTGCCTTTTTTGCTGGTAAATACCCTGCAATTAACCCTGATAAGATTAAAATAATGGTAGCTCCTATTACAATTCCTGGACTTACACTTGGATCTTTTATAAAGTATTTTTCTAAACTATCTCCAATAGCACTTAAAATGTAAGTTCCTAAACTTAAACCTAAATATCCTGCTATTGTGGTAATTAAAATAGACTCTTGAATTACCATACCAATTATTGAGGATGGTTTTGCACCTAATGCTTTACGGATTCCGAATTCTTTAGTACGCTCTTTAATAACAAAAATCATAATGTTACTAATACCTATAATTCCTGCAATTAAAGTTCCTGAACCTACAAATATGACAATGAAATACAATGCAAACATAAATTGATTGATCCCTTTGTTTGCTTCCGCCATATTTCTTACAGATAAAGCACTTTGATCATCTGGGTGGATGTCTAATTTTTTACGTAAATCTCTTTCTAATCGATTACCAAATGTAATGGCCTGATCTAAATTTAACTTTGGATCGTACCCTATATTAATCTGACTGATGTAATCATTATTTCCATATAGTTTTTGCGCAGTTGTTACAGGCATATAAGTCAATCGTTCTTCATTATCTCCTCCTTTATCAGAAAATATTCCAACTACTTTATATGAAATTCCATCTACATTTACTCTTTTTCCCAACGCAGGTCTTTCTCCAAATAAATCTTCCTTAACAAGTCTACCAATCACAATTACTTTAGATTTATTTTTTAAATCTAAATCGTTAATATACCTTCCTTCATCAATAATTGTTTTTTCTAAAAACTGATGATCTGGGTGAACTGCACGTAATTGATAATTATTTTGATTGTTCTTATAAGTAATGTTTACGTTCTTGTATATTCTTGCCGTTAAATGTTGAATTTTGTTTTCATATTCGTCTTTAACATAATCAAAGTCTTTATTTTTTAGCTGAATTCTTCTTCCTGTTTGTAATCCTTTATAAGGTTTTGATGTTTTCCACACTCTTACAAACATAGCATTGGTTGCATCATCTACAAAAGCAGATTTAAACTGATTTTGTAAACCTGATACAATTCCGAATAATAGCGTAAATAGTAAAATAGCGAAAGCAACGGTGAATCCTGATAAAACAGAACGCAGCTTATTTTTACCAATACTTTGAAATATTTCTCTCCAGCGATCTAAATCAAACATAATTAAATTGCTTTTGCTTTATTCGCTACTCCTGTTAGCTCATCACTTATGATAACTCCATCTTTTAAACGAACAACTCTATTAGTTTGAGCTGCTACTTCTTCTTCGTGTGTAATTACAAAAACAGTCATGCCCTCATCGTTGATTTCTTTTAGTAAATCCATTACCGAATCGGTTGTTGTAGAATCTAATGCCCCAGTAGGTTCATCTGCTAATACAACTTTTGGCTTAGTAGCTAAAGCTCTTGCAATTGCTACACGTTGCTTTTGACCTCCTGAAAGCTCATTTGGCAAGTGGTTAGCCCATTCTTTTAATCCTACTTTATCAAGATATTCTAAAGCTATTTCTAATCGCTCTTTTCTAGAAATTCCTTTATAATATAGTGGTAACGCTACATTTTCTAAGGCTGTTTTATAAGAAATTAAGTTAAATGATTGGAAAACGAATCCTAAAAACTTGTTACGTAATACAGCAGCTTTCTTTTCATTTAAATTTTCTATTAACTGTCCGTTTAAGTAATATTTTCCTTCATCATGTGTATCTAATAAACCTACAATATTTAATAAGGTAGATTTTCCAGACCCTGAAGATCCCATAATAGACACAAATTCCCCTTCTTTTATGTGTAAATCTAACCCTTTTAAAACATGAAGTGAGTCTTTTCCTATAGGGTAAGATTTGTGAAGATTTTCTATTCGAATCATAGTGTTAGTTAATTTTTAAATAAAAATAAATACTGATTTTTCTAATCTGCAGTAAATTATTGTTAAATCATTATTTACTTTCTTACAAGACGCTTAATTTTGATTAATGTTACAAGTTAACACTTAAATTTTTACAAAAAACTAAATATGAACAATTTACCTAGCAATAAAAAAGTGATTTTGTTTGATGGTGTGTGTAATTTTTGCAACGATAGTGTACTAAAAGTTATAAAATATGACACTAAAAATATGTTTCTATTTACTTCCCTTCAATCTGACATAGGAAAAGAAATCACACAATATCTGGGTATTGATACTTCTAAAGTTGATTCTATTATTCTATATGAACCAAATGTGGCTTATGATATTAAATCTTCAGCCGCTTTAAAGATTATGAATGGTTTTGGTGGAGTTTGGAAGTTAACTCAAGTTTTTTGGATTCTACCTGAAGGACTTAGAAATATTGTATACGATTATATTGCTAAAAATCGTTATAAATGGTTTGGTAAAAAAGAAGCGTGCATGGTTCCTTCTAAAGAAATACAAGAAAAATTTTTATAAAAAAAAAGCTCACCAAGTGGTGAGCTTATTCATAGCAATATTTCCCTGTTTATTGGGGGGACAACTTAATTAAAATAAATTTTTGAAGCTCCTAAGGCAACTTCTTTAGTATCTTTTTTAGTTTTTGCTGATAAATCGTAAATATCTAATTTACTATTACCCGAAAAGCTAGCATCTAATACAAAAACTTCGTTGTTTCTTACACCTAAACCATAAAGGTATCCTGCATCTGTAGTTAATAATTCAGATGTTGGTAAAGTAGTAGCATTTACATCCGTTTTATAAATGTTATTTCCTAAACTATAATAAATATTATTACCATCTAAAACCATTTGAGAAGGGTGCTCTCCTTCATTGAAAACTAATTCTGAATCAACCTCGTTACTAGCTGTATTTATAAAAGAAATAGCTGCTAATGTATGTCCTACTACATTCCAATTCTCATCATAAATAGTATTTCCTTGAGATAAAACTACTAACTTACCTGAACTATCTACATATAACTCATCTGGTCTATCTTTAACTGTTATTTCTTTCACTACTGACTTTGTAGCAATATCAATTATAACTACTTTATTATTTGTTCCGAATGCTCCTAAATGAGAAACATATAATTTTCCATTTTTAGCAATAATTCTTTCTGGTCCTAAAGCTACGTCTACTGTTCCTTCTACTTCTAAAGAGTTTAAATCTACAATTGCAACAAAATCATCACTTTCGTTATCAGTAGCTCCCCAATTAGTTACGTAACCTTTATTACCTACTACTGTCATATACCTTGGTTTTGATAAACCTGTTGTAATAGTTCCTTCCTTTTCAAAAGTATTTTTATCTACTACTGTTACTGTATTTTGGTTATCAGCTACAATGTAAGCTCTATCATTATCAAATGCTATAGACTGAACATACTCTCCAAACTCAGCATCATTTACTTTTTTATAAATTGTATTTTCTACAACTGATAAATCGTTAGATACAAAAGTAACAGACCCTGAAACAGATTCAGTACCTTCACCACTTATCAAAATTCCGTTTCCATAATCTATTTTAGGAGAACTAGGTGCTTCATCATCACTACATGATGTAAAAAGAATACCTCCTAAGAATAATATTCCTAATAATTTAGTTATTTTCATTAGTTAAAATTTATAATTGATATTTATGTTAAAATTTCTTTGTGGCATAGGCCTCCTTGGCATAACCATGTATTTTTCTCCTAATAGATTATTTACCTTGACTCCTAATAATAACTGATTTCGTTTCTTTTGGTATACCTTATATTCTGCTCCTACATTAACTATAAAAAAATTAGGAACTATAAAATCATTAGAGTTATCTTCGGTCGTATATACTTCTCCATTAAAAAGTGACTGAGCAAATAGGTTAACTTTTTTACGACTTATCGATAAGTTACTATTCAATAAATGTTTAGGCACAAAAGTTAAATACTTATCTGTTTCACTATCTTTAGCTAAAGCATAAGAGTAGTTAGAGGATATATTAAATCTATACTCTCCAAAAACAACTTCATAACTTAAACTAGCTTCTATACCTTTATTTTGAGTTTCATTTAAATTGATTGGGGTCCAAACTCCTGGTCTATTTGGGTCTCCAGAAGGTGTCCAGACTATCTTGTCATCTGTATTAATCAAATAAGCCCCTACATCAATGTTTAAACCTTTATTTGAGTACCCCAATCCTACCTCACCTTGAATAGATGTTTCTGGAATCAAATTTTCATTTCCTTGTCCTGGCCAAAACAAGTCATTATATGTTGGTACTCTATAATTTTTAGATCCGTTGACTCTTACATACCATTTTGAAATAGGAGTTGCTTTTATCCCTGCAGCATAAACAAACGGAACCTTATAATCTGAATTAAAATCCTTTCTTAACTTAACATTAAAGGAAACATTTTTATGTATATCTTGTGTATAAACAAGGTACTGAGAAAATTGTTTTCTATTTTTCTCTTTAATTACATCTGTACTACCAAAAGCAGATTCATACTCTGAAAAAGACGAAATCTTTGCTTTAATTCTAGGAAGTTTATAATTCAGGTTGTACGACGCTATTACTCTTCTCGATTTTCCATAATTAAAATTATCAGAAAACTTATTAGAAAAGTATTGATACTTCTGTGTTAAATATGCTAACTTGACTTCATGTCCTATCCTACCCTTTTCAACACCATACACCAATAAGTTTCTCTGGTTAGAGTCTATATATTTTTCTCTTGCAGATGTTGGATTAGGTAATGTTCCTGAGAAATGACGCTCACCAGAAAAGCTTGTACTATAAAACTTTAATTCAGATTGATTATTGAACTTATACCCAAAACCTAAGTTAATTCCATAGTTTTCATAAGCTCCATTAGTATTCCTATACTCTGTATCAAACAATTTAAAATCATTTTCTGAAGAATTTCTAGAAACTCCTATAGCTATGCTATATTTTGAATTGGATATTTTTGATTTAAAAAATGAATTAAATGTATTATAACTTCCCCCTGTAATTACAAATTGATTTTTTACATTAAATCCTTCCGTGTAATTTAAAACATCATTTAAATGTACAGTTCCTCCTATGGCTCCTGAACCGTATTCAATACTCCCTCCTCCTTTTCTTACATCAATAGCGTCATTTAGGCTTACTGTTAAAGAATTAAAACCTGTTTGCCCATTGTTTATAGAATTAATGTTTATTCCATTCCATACAACAGCTGTATTAGAAGCGCTCGTCCCCCTAAAACTCACAGAACTTGTCCCTCCTTTTCCGTACTCCTTTAAATAAATTGATGAATTATATCTTATTAAATCAGTAAAAGATTCAATATTTCGTGTCAACACAGAATCTGAAAGACTAACCACATGTTGACCTATAGAGTTTTCTTTTAATTTTTTTGTAGCATTGATGATTACTTCATCCAATCGATAAGAAATTGTATCGTTTTGCCCTACCAGAACAACCACATAAAAAAAAGAAAAAAATGTAATTACTTTTTTAGCCATATTCTACCAAACTTTTATCCCGAAAGCTTTAATTAAATTATAATAATTGGCAGGTCTCCTGGCTTGCGTCTTGTAACATACCTTCCCATTAAAAAACAGTGGTTTGAGTAATTGTTACAAGCTTAATAGCTTACAGTTGCGGGAACAGCTTCGGTTTTGCACCGAATTCCCTTTTAATTTTCTTTAATAGATGATTAAAGAAAAACCAAAAATCACGGCAAATGTATAGTATTCTTATAAATTAGCAACCATCAAATCATGATATTTTGCGAATTTTGTTTTTAAGTTCTCTGGTAGTGTATAATAATCTGGATGAATCATTTTTGCTAAACATTCCACTCCTTCTACTAAAGTACCCGCAGAAGATTGTGTAAACATCGCGAAGTCAGCAATGTATACTTGTTTGTTTTTTACAGCTCTCAAAGACTTCCATTCTTCTCTTTCTTCTAAAAACTTCATGTCTTCTAGTGTTCTATCGATTCCATATCCACAAGGAGCAATAATTAACACCTCTGGATCATACTTTACAATTTTATCCCAAGAAATAACAATGCTATCTCCTGATGGATGCGATAACAAATCAATACCACCTGCGTAGCCTATTTGATGAGGAATCCAGTGTCCGCAATTAAACAACGGATCAATCCACTCTAACAGCATTACACTTTTAGACTGTATTTTATGTTCACGTTGCACATCTACAATGTCATATATACGTTTTTTTAATCCCTTCACATACGCCTCTCCTACTTCTTCCCGCTTCATAGCTTTTGCAATGGTTAATGCATTATCAAAAACGTCTTCTAAAGAGTTTGGTGTTATAGAAATTAACTCGGGAACCTTAGGTAATTTATAAGCTGATTTTGCCACAGACTCCGTATCTATTTGGCAAACATCACACACATCTTGTGTAAAAACAATATCAGGTGCTATACTTTCCAAAACAGGTTCATCTACATAATACAAGGTTTTTCCTTCCGCCTTTGTTTTTGAAAAAATAGCCGTTATTTCTTTACTCGTTAGCACTTTTCCTTCCAACTTATATCGAACAGCCACTTCTTTTTCTTTTAAAGCCACTTCAGGACACTCAAAAGTAATTCCGTTTAAATAATCTTGTAAGCCCATATCATAAATCATCTGAGTTACTGCTGGCATAAAAGAAGATACTGTCATAATTCGTAGTTTTAGTTCAGCAAAAATAAACAGTTCTCTATTTTAATTTGTTTTTTATTAAAAATCTTTCCAATCTTTGTGTCAAAATAAAATGCGATTTCATGATATATTATATCTCAGGAGGTGAACGTTCAGGTAAAAGTAGCTATGCACAAAAACTAGCAGAATCTTTATCTGAAACCCCTATTTACCTAGCGACTTCTCGTATTTGGGATGAAGATTTTAAACAAAGAGTTGACAGGCATATTTCTGATAGAGATGAACGTTGGACCACTGTTGAAGAAGAAAAATGGTTAAGTAAAGTAATTTCTGAAAAACAAACTGTGGTTATCGATTGTGTTACATTGTGGCTAACAAACTTCTTTGTAGATACAAAATATGATATTGAAAAAGCACTAGAAATCGCCAAAGAAGAAATAAACAAATTGGTTAAAATTGACGCCAATATTATCATCATTTCTAATGAAATTGGTATGGGGTTACATGCTAATTCTGAGTCTGGAAGAAAGTTTACACAACTACAAGGTTGGACGAATCAACACATAGCAAAATTGGCTGACAAAGCTACTTTTATGGTATCTGGACTTCCATTAACTTTAAAATAACACATGACAACAACTATAACTCCTCTATCAAAAGAACTACAAAACGAACTTCAAGAAGAAATTAACTTTAAAACCAAACCTATTGGTGCTTTAGGCGGTTTAGAAAAAATTGCTTTACAAATTGGTTTAATTCAAAATACAACTACTCCTGTACTGTCAAAGCCTACTATTATGGTTTTTGCAGGAGATCATGGAATTGCGACCACAGGAAAAGTGAGTCCATATCCACAAGAGGTTACGCAACAAATGGTGTTTAACTTTTTGCAAGGAGGTGCTGCCATCAATGTTTTTTGTAAACAAAATAATATTCTTTTAAATATTGTAGATGCTGGTGTAAATACTGATTTTGAAGCACATCCTCAACTTACCGATGCTAAAGTAGCTAAAGGAACTCAAGATTATAGTACTACTAAAGCCATGACGCTAGAACACTGTCAAGAAGCTCTGGAAAAAGGGAGAAAATTGGTAAGAAAAGTATATAGTGAAGGTTCCAATATTATTGGTTTTGGCGAAATGGGAATTAGCAATACTTCATCTGGAGCTTTATTAATGAGTTATTTTACCAATACACCTATTGAAAAATGTGTTGGTAGAGGTACTGGAGTTGATGATAAAGGACTACAAACAAAAATCGACACATTACGTGAGGTTTATAAGTTACATGCCGATTCTATTTCAACACCTATGGAAGCCCTAACTGCTTTTGGCGGATTTGAAATTGTAATGATGTGTGGTGCTATGTTAGAAGCCGCTTCTTTAAAAATGACCTTACTTATTGATGGTTTTATTGTTACTTCTGCCCTATTAGCAGCTCATGCAATGAATTCTAATATTCTAGACTATTGCATTTTCTGTCATAATTCAGGAGAACAAGGTCATCAAAAAATGTTAGAATTTTTAAATGCTGAACCGCTTTTAAATTTAGGTTTACGTTTAGGTGAAGGTACAGGTTGTGCAGTTGCATTTCCTATTATTCAATCGAGTGTAAACTTTTTAAACGAAATGGCTACTTTTAAAAGTGCCAATGTTAGCGAGGCCTAGTTATGATAAAAAGACAAATCCATTATTTTTTAACTGCTGTATTATTTTTCACACGAATTCCGTGTCCTAAATGGGTAAATCATTCTCCTGAAATACTCAATAAGAGCAGTCGTTATTTTTCTTTAGTAGGAATTGTAGTTGGAAGCATTGCTGCACTCGCCTATTTCGCTTCCGCTTATATTTTTTCTACAGATATTGCTATTGTAATCAGCATGATTAGTTCTATTTGGATTACAGGGGCTTTTCATGAAGATGGATTTGCCGATGTATGCGATGGTTTTGGTGGTGGATGGACCAAAGAAAAGATTTTAACCATCATGAAAGATTCCAGACTTGGAACTTTTGGAGTTAGTGGTTTGGTCTTTATCCTAGCTATAAAGTTTTTAGCTCTATATCATTTACAAAGCCTATCCGTTAATTTAATTTTAGTAATTATCTCAGGGCACAGTATTAGCCGATTTATTGCAACTATAATGTTATATACACATGAATATGTAAGAGATATTGACAGCTCTAAAATAAAGCCAACAACCAAACAAATGAGTGGTAAATCGCTACTCATATCAGCTATTTTTGGAATAGTTCCCTTATTTTTCTTTCAAAAGCCAATGATATTTTTGGTGTTGCTCCCATTACTACTTATCTATTTGTATATGGGGCATTTCTTTAAAAAATGGATTGGAGGTCAAACAGGAGATTGTGCGGGTGCTTTGCAACAAGTAGCTGAAATTGTTTTTTATCTAAGTCTACTCGCTTTATGGAAGTTATTTTAGTACGACATACCACTCCAAATATCGCCAAAGGAATATGCTATGGTCAAGCTGATATTGGGGTAACAACTACTTTTGAAGAAGAAGTGAGTACTATTCTAAAAAAAGTTCCTGTTAACGATACCGATATAACATATTACAGCAGTCCCTTACAACGTTGTAAACTTTTAGCTGAAAAACTTTCATCTACAATAATTTTTGACGATCGACTGAAAGAACTTGATTTTGGTGATTGGGAGCTCCAAAAATGGAATGATATTGATAAAAAGGAACTCGATATTTGGATGAAAGACTTTGTAAAAACTCCTGCTAAAAATGGAGAGTCTTATATCGATTTACACAACAGAGCCACCGATTTTTTAACCGAATTAAAAGCCAAAAACCTCCAAAAAGTAGTGCTTGTTACCCATGCGGGAGTAATGAGGAGTCTTTGGGCTTATACAAACAATATTCCGTTGGAAAAATCATTTGAATTAAAACTAAACTACGGAGATACACTAACCTTCCACTTATAAAAATAGAGTACTATGAAACGTTATTTACTTATTTTTTCTTTATTACTTCTGTTCACACAGTGTAAGCAAGAAACTAAAAAAACTACTGAAAAGAAAACCTCACAAAGCACTGTAAAATATGCCAAAGGCTTTGATATCATTTCAGAAAACGGAGCAAAAAAATTAATCATAAAAAAAGCTTTTCAAAGCTCGCACGAATATTTTTCTTACACCCTTTCCAACAAAACCAACCTTTCTAAAAATGAAATTAAAGTTCCTGTAGAAAAAATGGTAATTACCAGTACTACGCATGTTCCAATGTTGGAACTTTTGAATGCTGAAAACACTATTGTTGGTTTTCCGCATACCAAATATGTTTCTTCAAAAAGAACAAGAAATAGAATTGACGAAGGTTTTATTGTTGAATTAGGCTTGGAACAAGACATGAATACTGAAAAGTTGATTGATATTGAACCTGAATTAGTTGTTGGTTTTGCCCTACATCCAAATACTAAACTATACCAAAACATCAAAAAAACAGGGATTCCTGTAATTTTTAATGGAGATTGGCTAGAAGAAACTCCTTTAGGAAGAGCTGAATGGATTAAATTTTTCGGGGCTTTATACGGAAAAGAGAAGGAAGCTGATAGCATTTTTACCAACATAGAAACAGAATACTTAAAAGCTAAAGAAATTGCTAAAAACAGTGCTAAACAGCCTACTATTTTATCTGGAAGTATGTTTAAAGATGTTTGGAATGTTCCTGCGGGTGAAAGTTTTATTGCGACGTTTTACAACGATGCGAACTTAAACTACTTGTGGAAAGAAACCAAAGGAACGGGTAGCTTACCACTAAGTTTTGAAAGTGTATTGGAAAAAGGACAACATGCTGATTTTTGGTTTAACTGTGGCTTGTATGCTACCAAAGAACAGTTAACTACTGCAAATATTCATTACAAAGAATTTGATGCGTTTACCAATAATAAAATATTTTCTATCGGACATAACAAAGGAGAAACTGGTGGTTTAATTTACTTTGAACTCTCTCCTGTACGACCAGATTTGGTGTTAAAAGATTTAATAAAAATTACGCACCCTAATTTGTTGCCAGAATATGAATTAACTTTTTATAAAGAGGTGGAGTAAACTTAGATTGGTTCTTAACCTTTAAACTAGTAACTTAGCTATCAATAGATATAAGTGTTTATAATTAACTCATGTATCTAATCATGTTCGTATAATAAAAAGAATGAATTGATAGAAGAGTTGAAATATTGGTTTACTGAACATCCTATTCTACTAAGTATCTTTAAATACTTAGTATGGATTATATTGATTTTATCAATTATTGCGTGGGCAAGAAGGCTATTAAAAAAGCGACTACCAGACAATTCTCTAAGATATAAATCGCAAAAAGGAATTGAAATTATCGGTTACTTTTTCGCCATCCTAATTACTATTACATATTTCACGGGTAACATTAAAGATTTTGGTCTTGCCATTGGGCTCCTCACAGCCGGTATAACAATTACTTTACAGGAGTTGTTTCTTAGCATTGCTGGTTCATTTTATATTTTTTTTGTACATGTATACAAACCTGGTGACAGAATTGAAATCAATGGAATTAAAGGCGATGTGATTGATATTGATAGTATTTACACAACAATGATGGAAATCGGTCAATGGGTTTCAAGTGATAACTACAGTGGTCGAATAGTCAAGCTAAGTAATGCTTTTGTATTTAAAGGCCCTGTTTATAATTATTCTCAAGATTTTCCCTTTGTGTGGGATGAATTCAATTTACCTATTCGTTACGGCTCTGATATTGAAATGGTAAAGAAAATTATAATTTCTGTTGCTCAAGAATATCTATCGGAATATGTTAATGCTTCGATTTCTGATTGGAAAGATGTAGTTGACAAATATTATATAGAAGATGCACAAGTTGATCCAACTCTTGCTATTACTCTAACTGACAATTGGATTCAGTTTAACTTAAGATATATTGTTGATTACAAGAAAAGAAGATTTACTAAACATATTCTGAACGACGAGATTGGAAAGAAAATTCAACAAACTAATGGTAAAGTTATTCTAGCTTCCACGACATTTGAAATTGTAAAAATCCCTACGGTAAACTTTGAAGGAGAAAAAACAACACAAAGCAAAAAATAAACTGTTTTATCTAACCTGCTGTGAGACTACCTCACAATCGTTCTAAACGTTAAGTTTACTCGTGGTCGGTGGACTTTTTTTGTAGGCGGTAATCGGTGTAACCAATGGGTTTGGGTTTCATCTTTCATTACTAATAACGAACCATGTTCCAATACTTTATACACCGTTTCTTTGGTCTGTTTGTGTTTAAAACCAAAGCGTCTTTCTGCTCCAAAACTCAACGAGGCAATCGCTCCATTCTTTTTTAAGTCTTTTTCTCCGTCACTATGCCACGCCATTCCTTCAGAACCATCGTGGTATAAATTCAATAAACAAGAATTATACGTTTCACCAGTTTCCTTTTCAACTAACTCTTTTAACGTTAACAATTCTTTCGTAAACGGTAAAGCTGTTTTTGTAATGTTGGAATAGGAATATTCAAAAGGTTGTTCGGCATACCAAGCTACTTTTCGTTTGGTTACCATTCGTTTTCCAAAAATAATTGCTTCGTCGTTACGCCATTCAATAGAGTTTAATAAAGCCTCATAATAATTGTCTGCCTCCACTTTTGGTAAAACAATACCGTAGTAATTTACTGTTCCGTCTTTTGGAAGTAAGTTTTTAGGAACATCATCAAATTGTGAGAATAAATCCATCGTTATAAAATTAAAAAACTCCTGTAGATTACAGGAGCTTTAGTACTTTAATTTCTAAACTTATTTCGTGTGATAATATGTTTGAGTTTCTGTTTTAAATCAGTCCCTGTATCGTACACCATTTGCTCATTAGAAGGAAATTCTACCGATGTTTCATCAAGTAATTCTATAAACGACTTATCCAACGCTCTTCTGTCTCCATCATAATCAGCATAAATGTGTTCAAAAACAAACTCACTTTGTATAGGAAATCGTTGTAGTAACTGATTTGTTCTATTGTCAATATATTTTACAACTCCCGTAACTTTACTACTCTTAAATTGTGTAAACTGATAAAATTTACAACGTATTCTTTTAAACTTATCTACTTTTATTTTATTTCCTAAACTATCTTTTACATAGTTCCCGTTGTTATCTTTTAAATACTTAAACCCATCTTTTATGCGTCTTTCTTTAATAACTTCCTTTTCATGAACTTGTTCAGGAGAAATTATAATATCTCTAAAATCTAACTCTAAATCAAAGTCATATCGAATATTTCTATCCCTTTTAGCATGATACTGTGTCCATAAATCATTTAATCCGTAAGTATCAATCGCTAACAAATCTCTTTCTAATCTTCTAGGAATTATTTGATCTGTTCTATTTCTAACGGAAACATGTACATAATCAATTCCTTTAGCATGTGCCTCTTCTATTAAGTTTCTTGTATCTCTATAATTAGGACTAATTTTATTTAAGTGTCTTAACTCATCAAAAGCTCTTCTGTAGTTAATTTTATTTCGGTCTCCTTCATTTAACAGGGCTACACCATTTTCGTATAAATAACCTGCATAGTTTTCTTTTGCTGTAAGAATTCTGTCAGTATAATTAACAAGTTTAAATTTAGCATTTCTACCTGAAGATAAAATTCGTAATGGTAATAATGGCTTTATTCTTTCTTGTCTGTTTTTAAGACGTTGATATAAAGTATAGATTGTTTCAAAGTTTTCAGGATTTTGCTCTTTTTCTAAAAAAGAAATTCTATCTAAATCTCTATCCGTTGCTTTTCTAAAGGCTTCCTGAAGCATCAACACATGCGGCTGATTCTTTTCTTTGGCTTTGTTTTTGGCTAACTTTTCAATAGATAAAGAAATGGCCTTATCATAATTACCCGAATTAAGCGCTTTTTCAGTAGTTTTTACACTACTACAAGATGTTAATACTAGTACTGATAAAATAAGTAGTAAAGTAGTTTTTCTCATAAAGTTTAAGTTTCGCAAGAAAATTCAATTATTGTGCCAAAACTAAGTATTCTTTTTAACTTAAACTTTATGAAATCACACTATTTATTCAAGAAGTTTCGCCATCGCTATTTGAATAATTTTAAGATGCTTTTCTTTATTTGATGGCTTGTTAGTTTTTTGCATTTGTGCCATTTGACGTAACAAGTTTACTCCAACCTGATCAAAGTTATATTGTTTGTACTGAAGTCCTTTAGCTACAATATCGTCTGATAAATTTTGAATAGCCTCTGTATTATTACTTTTTCCAATTTTATCAAATGCTTTTTTATACAATGACTGTATTTTCTTGTTTGGACTTAAGAACATTCCAGACATTACATTACTTGCAATAAAACTTAGCTCTTCATCATCATTTTCTTCTAAGTATATACGAGTTAATGGTGTTGCTATAATTTTCTTTACTGCTAATGGTAAGGTCTTTGATTTTTGTATAGCCAGTTGCTTATCGATATAGTACATTCCTACTAACGACTTTCCTAATACTGAATACGATTTACTTTGTAAACCTTTTTCAAATACTGATTTTAATGCAGGATCTGTTAACTTTCCTAACGTTTCAATTGCAGCTGCTTGTACTAAGGTCTTTTTATCGTTCTGAGCTATTCTCATAATTTGATCAATCACATTCTTTTTTGAATACTTATTGATTAAATTAATGTTCTCCAACGCTAAAATTCTGATTTTGTAAAAATCATTATCTAAAGCTTCTGCAACAGCATTAAACGCTTTTTTATCATCTTGATGTTTTGCTACTTCTAGCAAAGCTTCTCTTTTATGCACGTAGTTTTCAGCATATTTTAGTTGATGAATATAATCACTCAATACTTTATTCTCATTAATATCACACAACAACACTCCATCTGCATTTACTTGAATTAAATCTGGTTGTTTAGTAAAAGGAAAGGTAAATGAAGCATCTCTACCTTCTACAAACACAGTATGACGTGTACGCTTATTTCCTTCAAAAACATCAATAGCAAACGGAAATTTAAATTCTTCCATTTGAGATTGAATAATATTCACCGTTACTGTTTTTCTTAGTTCATTAAAATCATAAGAAATTGACAACTTCGGGTGTCCGTTATTAAAATACCACTGATTGAAAAACCAGTTTAAGTCTTTTCCACTTACTTTTTCAAATGCTAAACGTAATTGATGCGCTTCTCCTGTTCCGTATTTATTATCTGTTAAATAGGTGTTTAATCCTTCATAAAAAGCATCGTCACCTAAATAATTACGTAACATGTGTAAAATAGCCCCTCCTTTGTTATAGCTAACCGCATCAAACATATCTTCTTTATCATCATAATAAAAACGAACTAAATGTTTGTCAAAGTTTTGACCGTTTTTATAACCTTCAATATCTTCAAACAGATGCGCATCTGCCTCATCTTTTCCATATTTATGCTCTAACCATAAATACTCGCTGTAATTAGCAAAACTTTCATTTACGGTTAGGTTACTCCAACTTTCGGCAGTTACCAAATCTCCAAACCAATGATGAAAAGCTTCATGTGCAATGGTATTTTCTTGTACATTTTCATCAATTAATTGCCCTGGTGTTTGGTAGGCTCTTTCCCCATGAATTACAGCCGTAGTATTCTCCATTGCTCCACTTACATAATCACGTCCTACAATTTGAGCATATTTATTCCACGGGTATTCTATTCCAGTAATCTTTGAAAAGAAAGCCAACATTTCTGGTGTATTACCAAAAATATCTTTTGCATACGGAGCATACTCCTTCTCTATATAATAATCTACAGGAATATCTTTGTATTTATCTTTGATTACTTCATACTCTCCTACTCCCATAAAAAATAAATACGGAGCGTGTTTTTGAGTAAAATTCCAATAATCAGTACGAGTTCCATTAGCGTTGGTAGTTTGCTTTTCTAATTTCCCGTTAGAAAGTGTTACATACTTTTGTGGAACAGTCATATAAATTTCTTGTGATGTCTTTTGGTTTGGAGCATCAATCGTTGGAAACCAACAACTACTTGCTTCAGTTTCTCCTTGCGTCCAAATTTGGGTTGGTTTGTTTTTATCAAAACCTGTTGGATTGATAAAGTACAATCCTTTTGCAGATGTAATAGCAGCACTTCCTTTTTGTTTTACTCTTTCTGGTCGGGCTGTATACTTAATATATAATGTAAACTCTTCGTTTCGCTTATATGCACGAGGTAAGTTGATGATTAACTCATAATCATCGTAATTATACTCTAGTGGTTGATTATTCATCGTTACTTTATGAATAACCATTGCTTTAGCATCTAACGTTACCTTATCTGTTTCATAAAAATGTGGTGTTAAGGTTACCCACTCTTCTCCGTTCATTTCTTTTTCTTGAAAGTTAAAGTCTACTTTTAACTTCGTATGAACTAAATTATGAACTTTATCTCTTTCAGCTCTATAGACTTTATTTGATTGAGAAAATAGGGTTGCTGTAAAGAAAACAGCGATAAAAACAAGGAGTTTGTTAAATTTCATATGTTTTTGTTTAGAGTTCAAAAATATGAAATTCTATTGGGAGGCTTGTTAATGAGCCGTTAAAAAGAAAAAGCCACCAGATAATCTGATGGCTTCTTTACATTTTCAATACTAATTTTTATTCTGTTTCTTCTGATGAGCGGTGCTTTTCGTCAAAAATCATTTTAAATTGCTTTAAATCTAAATTTCCTGCATCCATCTTAGCTTTTTGCATCATTTGCATAATCTTTCCTACATTCATGTTTTCTCCTAGAACACGAGCAACTCCCACTCCCATTTCTTTACCATAACCAAAAGCTACGATTTCGTCAATAGCATCAGCATCTCCAGAATAGTAGATTGCTGCATTAGCTCCATCTTTTTTGAATTTCATTAATTCTTTATAGCTCGACTTTTTAAAGATAGATTTCAACTTTTCTTTTTCTGCCTCATAACTAGCTTCATCTAAATTCTTATAAGGAACTCCAGTTATATTTATTTTTTTAATGCTATTGTACGCTTCTTTATCTTGTTCAGAAGCTTTATCCATGCTTAATTGTAATACACTTGCAGGAACATCAAAGGTTATAAAACCTTCTTTTTCTTGGCTTTCTACCAAGTAACTTTGTAACGATTCTGTTTTACAAGAAACTGTTACAAACGCTACTAGTAACATTGAGTATATAAATAGTTTTTTCATTATTGTTAGTTTTTGATTAAAAGCAGCGTTAACGAATTAACGCTGCCTTATTTGTTTTTATTTGTTCTTCTTTCCGTCTTTAGAAAACGTCTCTGCTAATTTTGACATTTTATTGATGTCGATATTACCAGTTAATGAAACTATTACAGATTCTGATGAACCACCATTAGAGTTTTTGTCTTTTACAAACATTAATACTTCACTTACAAAGTCTTTGTTTTTAGTAGACTTTACATAGATTTTAACACGAGAATCTTTATCTTTTACACGCATTAACTCTATTAAATTACTCTTTTTAATGGCAGATTTTACCATGCTTTCCATTTGAGCAGATACTTTTGCACTTTCAGTTGAAAATACCTTTAATTCTTGTAAGTCTTGAATCATTTTAAAAACTTCCATCGCTTCATTGTCTTCTGATTCTACTTTGAATTTAGATAAAATCTCAAAAGCATCTTTATTTACTACCACAGATGATACCTCATCTAGGTCTTCTAATTTATCGAACATTGATTGTCCGAAACTAACATTAGCTATAAATACGAATGCGAATAATAATATTACTTTTTTCATGATTTTCTTGGTTTATAAGTACTTGGTTTTACTTTCTTAATTAATTTACTGTGTTTATTACTTTGTTTACTGTTTCTTCATAGGTTTCTAAGTGTTCAATAGCATCACTTCCTTTTTTTAGGTTGTTTGAAACTGCATATAATGCATCGTTTCCTTTGTTTAAATTGACTGAAACTAGTTGCAACGCTTCTTTAATTTGTGCAAACTGTTTACGCTGTTGATACTTTTTGTACTCTTCATTACCCATGAATACACTAAATAGTAAGACTACTGACGCTGCTACCGATAACCATTTCCAGTTCTTCTTAGTTTTCTCAGGTTTTAACTGAATGGTTTTGGTAAAGGTTTCGTCTTTACTTTGTTTAAAATAACCAAACATCATACTATACTCTTGCAAATGAGGTGCCACATTACTTGATGTAAAATACTCTTGTAGTGCTTGTTCCTCTTGCAAAGTTGTTTCTGCGTCTAGGTATTTATTTAATAACTTCTCTATGTTAGCTAACTCCATAGTTATGTTTTTTTATGAGTTCTTCTCTTATTGTTTTTCTTGCTCTTGATAACGCTACTCTAACAGCGGTAGGTTTCATATCTACCATTTTACATATTTCATCAAAATCATATTGCTCTATATCTCGTAGCTGAATGATTATTTTTTGCTGTTCTGGTAATTTTTCAATGAGCTGATGTACTTGGTTTACACTGTCGTTATGTTCTACTTTCTTTTCTAGCGATGTGTCTTTTTCTTTATAATTGCTATGAACCAATGTTAAATTACTTGCCTGTTTCGATTTTAATCGATCATAACAATAATTCTTTGTCATTGTCATTGCAAACGCCTCTATATTCTTATAATTAGACAGTTTTTCTCGATTTCTCCACAATTTAAAATACAATTCTTGCGTCGCATCCTCAGCTTCTTCTGTAGAAACCAACAATCTTTTCGCTAAACGAAAGACTTTGTCTTTAAATGGTAATACAACTTTTAAAAAGTCCGATTGGTTCATGGTTTGGTTAATTAGTTCTGTAAGCCTATTAAAACGTTTGCGTCTTATTTAACAGGTTTACATATCTACGACGACGCAGTTTCAAGTTTGTTACATCAATAATAAAAAAAATAATATTATTCAGTAAATTGCGTTGTTGTTAGAACTAATATACTCTTATGAAATTACTTAAAGTATCCCTTATCGTCTTATTTTCAATAATACTTGTTTCATGTAGTGAAAAAGATGATGCACCAAAAAATATAGAAGTTCAAAATTTTGTTTGGAAAGGTTTAAACGCCTACTACCTATGGCAAGATTTAGTTCCTGATTTAGCAGATAGACGTTTTAGTAAAGATAATGAATTGTATAGTTATTTATCGAGCTATGACGACCCCGCTAATTTATTTTACAGTTTATTATACATGGATAATGAATACCCTAAAAATCCTAACAGAACGTATTCTTGGATTGTAGACGACTATATTGCTTTAGAAGAAGCTTTTGCTGGTACACGCTTAACAAGTGGTATGAAACTAGAAGGAGCTGACTATGCAAATGGTTCTGGAGGTTATTATATATATGTATATGATGTTGTAACTGGTTCTGATGCCGATGCACAAGGAGTTACTCGTGGTATGATTATTACCGAGATTAACGGAACAACTATAACCAGAGATAATGTAAATGATTTATTAGACAATGATACATTTACTATTCATTTAGCTGATTATAATGGCGGAAATCCAGTTAGTAACGGAACAACTATTACAGTTACGAAATCTCAAGTAACAGAAACCCCTGTAAAAGTTACCAATGTAATTACTAATGGTAGCCATACCATAGGGTATTTAATGTATAATCAATTCTCTAGAAATTTTGACGGAGAGTTAAATGCTGCCTTTGCTCAGTTTCAATCAGCTGGTCTTACCGACTTAATCATCGATTTACGTTATAATGGTGGTGGATCTGTACAAACTGCAACTTATTTAGGAAGTATGATTACAGGACAATTCCCTGGCGATTTGTTTGCTAAACAAGTATGGAACCATAAAGTGATGGAAGTAACAAATCCTGATTTATTGATTAATAACTTTACAGATCAAATTTTAAATAAAGACCAACAAGGAAATGTGGTGTTAGATGAAGCTATTAATAGCTTAAACCTAACCACTGTATATTTTATAGTATCTGGTGATTCTGCCTCTGCTTCTGAACTGGTTATCAACTCGCTTAAACCTTATATTGATGTAAAGCTAGTAGGAACACAAACGTACGGAAAACATGTAGGTTCTATAACTTTATACGATTCTGATGATTATACCCGTAATGGTGACAACTTAAAGAGTCATACTTGGGCAATGCAACCTATTGTATTAGAAATTCAAAATGTTGATGGTGAAAACGCTCCTGAAGGATTTACACCTGAAGTTATTATAGATGAGGATCCGGGTAATTTAGGCATTTTAGGAGATCCTAACGAGCCTTTATTACAAAGAACTATTCAATACATTACTACGGGTGCAAAAGGAGTACCTACCATGAAAAAAGGAGTTCAATTCTCTCCATCATGGAATTCAAACATGATGCGCCCTGATTATAACAATATGTATGTGGAGTTGAAGTAGAGAACTAAACGATATAAAATAAAATCCAGCTGAGTAAGCTGGATTTTTTTTATTACAACAAACTCATTTGTTGGTTATTCTCTTCATTAGGAATCTTTAAGTCAACTCCTAACTCCTTGTTTAGCTTTTTTATAAAGTAAGCTGCTAATAATGGTGATTCTACTTCTAAATTTTGATGTATAAAAAAGTGAATATTTTCTAAGCCTAAATCATTCCATTCTTTTAAACGAACCACCCAATCATCCAAACGCGCATAATCAGACGGGTGATTTGCTCCAACATAACGAACAAAAGCTTCGTTATTCGTTAAGCGCATATGCATCATATCTCTTCTACCTGCTGTATCTACTAACACATTGGCTATGTTATATTCTTCAAACAACTGTGTAAACTCATCAAATACCGTTGTATCTTCAAACCAATCTGGGTGACGAACTTCAATAGCTAATGGTATACCTTTAGGCCAGCTCACTACAAAGTTTTGTAATCTGTCAAAGTTTTTATTTCCAAAATTAGCGTGTAACTGTAAAAAAATGGTGCCTAACTTTTCTTGTAAATGCGAGGCATTATCTAAATAAACATTTACCGCATCTTGTACACCCTGTAAACGCTTCCAGTGGCTTATCTCCTGCCCTAGTTTAGGAAAGAATTTAAAGTTTTTAGGAGTTTTAGCTTTCCACTTTTCAAACTGTTCTGCAGGAAACTGTCGGTAAAAAGTAGCATTGAGCTCTATTGAGTTAAACTGCTTTGAATAATATTCCAATTCATCTTTAGTACCTCTTGGATAAAACCCTTTTAAATCAGCTTTATTCCATTTTGCACAACCCACATACACCTTAGGTGTACCACTTTTTTCAAAGGAACTTAATAGCTCTATTGTTTTAGGGTGTGTTTCTGGTAATGTAAAATCTATTAACTCTGGGTGTTCTACTTTTCCAAACTTCATACTTCACTATTTTCAATTCCTTCCTCAATTTCCTGATTATCTACCATCTCTGGTCTAAACTCTGTCATTCTATCATCATTCAGCTTTTTCGCATATTTATGCCCCGATTTCCACCACTGCTTCATTTTTTCTTTATCAAAAACTAACGAATTAGTTGTTAATATTGTTGGTGTATAGTATAAATTCAGCTTTACATTATGTTGTTTGGCAGATAGCTTTCCAATAGTAATATTATGTCTCTCTACATTTTCCAACATAAAATCAAACGTATCCATCATTAATGAAAAAGGGTTTTTAGCAGGTAGTCGATTCATTTGTGTTACTTCTGTAGCTAAAATAATTGCATCAACCTCTGTAGCCCCTCTTGCTATAGCTTCACGAATAGGTATTAAACTTCCAAAACCACCATCAGCATACTGACAATGATCTTTTTCTAACAAACTCATAAAAGGCACGTAATTACACGACCCCCAAATCCAATCACAAAAATCTTCATATTCACATTCTAAGATAGACTTGTACTCAATTTGATTAGCTGTTAAGTTAGATACCGTTACTACAACCTCTTTATTCAGCCTTCTAATTTCATCGTACATCTCTTTAGTAACACTCTTAGTTATAAGCTTTCGTAAGTTCTTACTCTCACCAAAAGTTTTACGACCATTTAAAAAGTTCCAAAAAGTATTTCTATGTCGTATAGAAACCACTTTTTCTCCATGTACCGATTTTATTTTAAAGGGACTGTTACTAAAAATAGCCTTTTGATCTACCGATGTATATACTTCTTTAAGTTCATCAACCATACCCAAAGCCAAATGAGAAACCATTAAACTACCTGTTGATGTTCCTAAAAGCATATCGTAATCTTTATTTTTATGATTCATTAGGTATTGTGCAACACCGCCTGCAAAGGCTCCTTTACTTCCTCCTCCTGAAATTACTAAGGCTTTTTTCATTGATTTAAGTTTGGTTTTCCTATTTTTAGTTCTGTAAAAATATCAAAAAAATAGAACCAACATATTTAAAGTAAACTTTCTCTACATGTTTAATGATTATTTTAAATTCCTTAGGTTCACTTTTCCAATTAAAACAACTAAAACAAACACATGAAACGATTAGCATTCCTTTTTTTACTCTCTTTTACAATACTATCTTGTAAACAAGAAAAGAAAGCTCCTAGAACTTTTGATACTATTAAAATTACTGAATTTAAACAAGACAGCACCAGTATTAGAGCCATACTAGCTATTAGTAATGATGAATTGATTTTTGCAGGCTCTAATGGAGATATTACAACAACAAAAGATGGTGGTAGAACATGGCAAACACAAACTTTAAAGTATAATGATACTATTATACCACACTTTAGAAGCATTGCCAAAAATGGTAAAAATATATTTGCCTTATCGGTAGCAAACCCAGCCTTATTATATAAAGGAAGTGAAAATAAGTATGAATTAGTATATACTGAAGAACACGAAAAGGTTTTTTACGACTGCATGGAGTTCTTTGCTGACGGGAAGCATGGTATTGCCGTTGGTGACCCTACAGAAGATTGTCCGTCTGTTATTCTTACCTTAAACGGAGGAAACACTTGGACAAAACTACCTTGCTCTCAACTACCTACTTTTGAAGAAGGAGAAGCCTTCTTTGCTGCTAGTAATACCAATATTGCTATTGTAAACAATACTGTATGGATAGGTTCTGGAGGAGCCAAAGCACGTATTTTAAAATCTACCGACTTTGGAAACACTTGGGAGATTTTTGATACACCAATTGTACAGGGTGACGGACCACAAGGAATTTACTCTATTGATTTTTATGATGAAAACCATGGAATTGCTATTGGAGGAAACTATTCGAAGCCAGAAGACAATAACGCTAATAAAGCAATTACTACCGATGGTGGTAAAACATGGACCCTTGTGGCTAATAATATGAATCCTAATTACAAAAGCTGCGTACAGTACGTACCTAACACAAACGGAAAAGAAGTTTTTGCTGTTGGAAAAACTGGTGTTTCATTTTCTAACGATGATGGACATACTTGGAAACAAATAAGCAAGGAAAGCTACTATGCTATTCAGTTTATTGACAGCAACACAGCTTGGTTATCTGGTCATGAAAAGATTGGAAAGCTAGTTCTTAACTAAACTATCTTAGGGCAAATAAACAAAGAACTATAAGAAAACCCATTTTAAGTCTATTAGGTAAGCCTTGGTGGATTAAATCCTTGGCTATCACCCTGTGATTAATTCTTAATGTTTTGTTAAAAGGAATTATTTTCCTTTTTAACTCTATATTTTTATGAGCTAATCAACTCAATTTTAAATGAAAAAAATACTATTCTTACTCTTATCCTTGTGTATTAGTACTTCTTTTGCACAAGAATACTTTCCTACCAATACAGGAGTAAAGTCATCCAAAAACAAGGTGTATGCTTTTACCAATGCTACCATTTATGTTACTCCTAGTCAAGTAGTAAAAAAAGGAACACTACTTATTAAAGACGGAAAAGTTGTTTCTGTAGGCAAATCGGTTAACATACCTAACGAAGCACAAGTAATTAACTTAGATGGGAAATCTATTTATCCTTCTTTTGTAGATGCTTATTCAACCTTTGGAATTGCAAAACCTAAACGTGAAAGTGGTCGTGGTAAAAGACCACAATACGATGCTGGTAGAAAAGGATATTACTGGAACGATCATATTCGTCCTGATGTAGACGCTTCTGCTGAGTTTAACTTTGATGCTAAAAAAGCTAAAGAATTATTGTCTTTAGGTTTTGGTGCTGTTAATACACATTTAGAAGATGGTATAATGCAAGGTAACGGAGTTTTAGTTGCTTTAAACCCTAATAGTTCTGATGCTTACAGAATATTAGACAAACAATCAGGAAACTACCTATCCTTTTCTAAAAGTGCTAAATCACGTCAAAGCTACCCTACTTCACGCATGGGAGCTATGGCACTATTACGTCAAACTTATTTAGATGCCGATTGGTATGCTAAAGGAAATGCAAAAAATACCGATTTAGCTTTAGAAGCCTTAAATAATAAAAAAGAGTTACCACAAATATTTAATGCTGGTGGATACTTAGACAATATACGTGCCGACAAAGTTGGTGATGAGTTTGGAATTCAATATACCATTGTAGGTGGAGGAAATGAATATGAAAGAATCAAAGATATTAAAGCAACCAATGCTACTTATATTCTTCCTATTAATTTTAGAAAGGCATATGATGTATCTAACCCTTTCTTAACAGATAAAATTGCGTTGAGTGATATGCGCTCTTGGAATCAAGAACCAGCAAATCCTTCAATTTTAGCAAAAAACAATGTTCCTTTTGCTTTAACTACCTATAAATTAAAGAAAGTAAAAGAGTTTAATAGCAATCTTCAAAAAGCTATTACTTACGGATTAGATAAAACCACTGCCTTAAAAGCGTTAACTACAGTACCTGCTCAAATTTTAAAAAATGACAAAGTTGGTAACTTAAAAGCAGGTAGCTATGCTAACTTTTTAATTACCTCTGGTGATATTTTTGATAAGCAAACTACTTTATATGAAAACTGGGTACAAGGTGATAAAAACACCATTAACTCAATGGATATTAAAGACATTACAGGTAAGTACACATTAACAGTTAACGGGAAATCGTACGATATGACGATTACTGGTAAAGGTGCTAAACAAACAGTTGCTTTAAAAAGTGGTGAAACAAAAATAAATAGTAAATCTTCTTTTAGTAACGATTGGTTGCATATAACTTTTAAAGATGGTGACAACTATACTCGCTTAACAGCATTTGTAAAAAACAAACAACAAATTACAGGTACTGCTACCGATAATAACGGAAACGAAAGTTCTTGGAGTGCTACCTTTACAGGAAAAGCTGATGCTAAAAAGAAAGACAATAATAAAAAAGACAATACTCCTGAAGTCGTTGCTATTTCATATCCAAACATCGGATTAGGAAACTCTACAGTACCACAAAAGGAAACTATTTTAATTAAAAATGCTACGGTATGGACTTCAGAAAACAACGAAGTACTAAACAATACCGATGTATTAATTAAAGATGGTAAAATAGCCAAAATAGGCACCAACCTATCTTCAAGAGGTGCAAAAGTTATAGACGGAACTGGTAAGTATGTAACCGCAGGTATTATTGATGAACATTCACATATTGCTACTTCAGCAGTAAACGAATCTGGTCATAATTCAACGGCTGAGGTTACTATTGAAGACGTTATCAACCCTAACGACGTAAATATTTACAGAAACATTGCAGGTGGTGTTACTTCTATTCAAGTATTACATGGTTCTGCCAATCCAATTGGTGGACGTTCAGCAATTATCAAACTAAAATGGGGAGAAAATGCTGACGGAATGTTATACAACAATACTCCTAAGTTTATCAAATTTGCCTTAGGTGAAAACGTAAAACAATCTAACTGGGGAGATTTAAATACCATTCGTTTCCCTCAAACCCGTATGGGAGTTGAACAAGTATATATTGACTACTTCCAGAGAGCGAAAGAATACGATACTAAAAAGAAAAGCGGACAGCCATACCGTAAAGATATTGAGTTAGAAACTTTAGCAGAAATTATTAATAAAGAACGTTTTATTTCTTGTCACTCATACGTACAATCAGAAATTAATATGTTGATGAAGGTTGCAGAACAATTCAACTTTAACATTAATACGTTTACACACATTTTAGAAGGATACAAACTAGCCGATAAAATGAAAGAACACGGAGTTGGTGGTTCTACTTTTGCTGACTGGTGGGCTTATAAGTACGAGGTTAACGACGCTATACCATACAACGCTGCTATTATGCACAACCAAGGTGTTACCGTTGCTATTAATTCTGATGATGCAGAAATGTCTCGTAGACTGAATCAAGAAGCTGCTAAATTAATTAAATACGGAGGTTTAAGCGAACAAGAAGCTTGGGCTACAGTAACTATCAATCCTGCAAAACTATTACACTTAAACGACCGTACAGGAAGTATTAAAGTAGGTAAAGATGCCGATGTAGTTGTATGGAGCGGAAATCCACTTTCAGTATATTCTAAAGCAGAAAAAACAATTATTGACGGAGCTGTTTATTTTGATATTGAAAAAGACTTAGAAAAGCGTAAAGCTATTAAAGCAGAGCGTGCTAAGTTAATTAACATGATGTTACAAGAGAAGATTAAGGGAGGTAAAACACAAGCTCCTAAAAAGAAAACTCAGAAATTATTTCACTGTGATACAGAATAATCCTCACAGAGAAATTTAGTAAGATTAACTACTGTTTGTTTTAACAAACTACTAAGTATAAACTAATAGTAACAAAAATTTAAAACGTGAAAATTAAATATATATATAACATATTATGCTTCTTATTTATAGGAAACATAATGGCGCAACAAACACCAGCACCCAAGCAAACCGAAGCTTATAGTATTGAAGGTGCCACAGCACACTTAGGAAACGGAAAAGTGATTGAGAACTCTTTAATTATGTTCTCTAACGGAAAAATTGAATTTGTAGGAAGTGCTAATATGAGAATTGCCCGTATGGGAACTGTTATTAATGCCAAAGGAAAACACGTATATCCAGGATTCATTGCAGCAAACACCTCTTTAGGTTTAGCTGAAATTGATGCTGTTCGTGCAACGAGAGATTTTGATGAGGTAGGTTCTATGCTACCACACATTCGTAGTATTATTGCTTATAATGCAGAAAGTAAAGTGGTAGAAACCATGCGTCCTAACGGAGTATTAATGGCGCAAATTACCCCACGTGGTGGTGTTATTTCTGGTACCTCTTCGGTAGTACAATTAGATGCTTGGAACTGGGAAGATGCTACTATTAAAACCGATGATGGTGTTCACATGAACTGGCCTCAGGTATTCTCGAGAGGTCGTTGGTGGATGGGTGAAGATCCTGGATTAAAGCCTAACAAAAACTATCAAAAAAGCATTGATAAGCTTAAAGAATTTTTCGCCAATGCAAAAAGCTACCTAGCAGGTAACAAAACACCTAAAAACTTACCATACGAAGCTTTACAAGGAGTTTTAAATGGTTCGCAAAGAATGTTTGTACACGTATCGGGTGAAAAAGGAATTACTGATGCTGTAAATATTTGTAAAGAATTAGGCGTTAAAAACATTGTTATTGTTCGCGGACAAGAGGCTGAAAAAGTTGCTGACTTATTAAAAGCAAACAATGTACCTGTTATTTTAGAACGTGCTCACCGCTTGCCTAATGGTGAAGATGCAGATTATGACAGACCATTTAGAGCGGCTAAGATATTAACCGATGCTGGTATTTTAGTTGGGTTAGGTATGGAAGGAGATATGGAACGTATGAGTACACGTAATTTGCCTTTTTATGCAGGAACTTACGCTGCTTACGGATTAGGTAAAGAAAAAGCCTTACAATTAATTACCCAAAACAATGCTAAAATCTTAGACGTTGATGACAACGTAGGTACTTTAGAAGTTGGTAAAGACGCTACCCTATTTATTTCTGAAGGTGATGCGTTAGATATGCGTACTAACATTTTAACAGCTGCTTTTATACAAGGAAGAAAAATTAGCCTAGAATCGCATCAAACAAAATTATGGAAGCGTTATGCTAATAAATATAAAAATCAATAAACACCATCCTTAACGAATGAGATAGAAAATCTCATTACTAGAACTTAAAAACATCATTCCGTAAAAAGAATGATGTTTTTTTATACACGAATAATAAGCATGCGCTACTGTATGGTAACTTCATACACCACTGTATTATAACACCATACAGTAGTGTCGGGTGACTTCATACACTACTGTATGAAGCTTAATACAAACTAGTACACCCCATATTTTGGTTTTGTTTGAAGATTCAAACAGTAGCATCTGGTGTTAAACAACAGTGGTGTTTGGTGTTGGGCAACAGTACTGTTGTTTTGCCTAACAACAGCAATAGTTAGTAATTATTCTTTTAGTAAGATGGTATTTTATTATAAAACAGAATAGTACTTTTGTATTTAGATATCATAGCAGATGAAACAGATTAGTAGTACACAAAACGCCTATATAAAAGAGCTTTTAAAGCTTCAAGAAAAATCTAGAGAACGTAAGAAGAAAGGATTGTTTTTAGTAGAAGGACAACGCGAAATTTCGTTAGTTGTTAAAGGAGGTTATGAAATAGACACCCTGCTGTTTGTAGCTGATATGTTTACCAAAGAAAGTGTAAACAAAATTCTAAATAAGGCTGCTAATTGTATTGAGATAACAAAAGAGGTATACCAAAAGCTAGCCTATCGTGATACTACCGAGGGTATTATAGCTGTAGTAAAAGCTAAAAACTTCGATTTAGAAGCTATTGAATTCAACACCACTACCCCACTCGTTTTGGTTATGGAAGGTATTGAAAAACCAGGGAATATTGGTGCTATGCTACGTACCGCCGATGCTGCTAATGTGGATGCTGTTTTTATTGCCAACCCTAAAACGGATTTATTCAATCCTAATATCATACGTTCTAGTGTGGGTTGTGTATTTACCAATCAGATAGCTACAGGCACTTCTGAAGACATTATAGCGTACTTACAGGAGCACAACATTAATATTTACAGTGCTACCCTACAAAATTCAAACGAATACCATAAAAACGATTATACAAAAGCTACTGCTTTGGTAGTGGGTACGGAAGCTACAGGATTAACGCAAGTTTGGCGAGACAAAGCTACTCAGAATATCAACATCCCAATGCAAGGAGAAATAGATTCTATGAATGTATCGGTTGCCGCAGCTATCTTAACTTTTGAAGCGAAGCGTCAGCGTAATTTTGTACAATAAGCTTACTTATCAATATTAAAAAACATCTTTTTAACCGTACATTTTTGTGCGGTTTTTTATTTTGTTTTATCTTGGCTTGCGCTAATAAAAAAGAATAAAATTGCTATAGATTTCCTTTTTTTTTCCAAAACAAGTAAGCTTAGCAATAAATATAAAAGAACAGTAAAGGTACGCTTATACCTCCACTTTTGGCTGTATAACAATGTATTTTACATCTATATAAACAAGTTGTGTGTAATTATGAAAAAACTGCTCGCAATATTAATAATATTGAATTTATTTTCTTGTAGTTCTGAATATGAAAAACGGGAAGATAAAGTTTATTATAAATTTTGGAGTTTTGGACAAGGAGGCTGGAATGAAAAAGTTGTCACAAATGCCGACTTAAAATCTTTCTCTGAAATTAAATCCGATGATAACCTTTATGGAAAGGACAAATTCAATGTTTATTATGAAAACAAAATTATTCCAGGTGCCGATCCTAATACATTCAAGCATTTAAAAAGAGGTTATGCAATTGACAAAAATCGAGCTTATTACTATAATGATTCTATAGCAAATTCGAGCCCAAAAGAATTTGAAATAATTGACGGATATTACTCTAAAGATTGGAAAAACGTATTTTACACTGATAAATCTTTGAATGTATGCTCTGTGAACGACTTCTCTTTTGTCTATGAAAATGAGGAAAGTTTTTTAGGACGTTGGAGTACTGATGGATGTTATTACTATTTCAACAATTACAAAATACCTTCAAATGATTACGGAAATATAGAACTATTCAAAGGAAGTGATGGAATTGCAAAAGACTCTGAATTTATATATAACAAAGACAAAAAATATGTTCTGCCTTACGAGCGAATGGTCTTTATAAAAGAAAAAGGAATTATGATAAAAGACACGATTGACATAAAAACATTTACCGTTGAAAATTATATCTGTAGAGATAAATTTGGACGAATAAATTGAATTTAAAAACTACACACAACAAAGTATAACCGCAATTACGGCGGATAGGACAATTAGATTCTTAAAATACTAAATAACAATACATTAAAAAAATAAGGGTAATCAAAAAGGGAAAGTTACAGCCTATATAAAAAATAAAAACTTCTTTTATAAGTTTTTTAAAAAATAAGTTGTTGAATCTTCCAAACTTTTTTCTTTTTATTATAACTATGTAAGATTAAAAAAGCTTTTTCTTCTTCTGTAATGGAGTGTCGTTTAATATCTTTTAAGCCCTTGCCTATAAAATCATAATAATCTTCTTGTGTCAATTCGCTTATAGGTACATACAATACAATAGACCCTCTACAGATGCTCTGTTTACTTGTTCCAATATTTTCATTAGCAAAATAATAAAGTGTCGTATCATTATTACTACCTTCCTGATAAAAATACTCAAACATACTTACAGTATATGGTTTTGGAGTTGATATATTAAGGTATCTTGTAGCTTCAACTATTCTATTAATACCTTTATGTAATTCTATCTCTAATTCATCATTAAAATGTATAATATTTCCTACTTTGTTCTTTATACAATACGATGGGTTTAAAATATTCTTAGAAACACTATTCCACACACAATTTCTCAAAGTATTTAGAATATGAAATTCATATTTATGATTAGATTTACTTATTCCTTTTACATTTACCATTATTGTTGGTTCAAGTATTTTTTCTATAGTTTTATCTATGTTCTTTTTCATTGATTTTTTTAAGGTTCTGTGTTCAACATCTAATCATTATCAAACATTAGCTGTAACATATAAATAGCACATTTTAGTTTAAATTAAGGGGCAATTCTTTTTAACAATACAATTATTAATCATAAGAGGTTGTAATTTTTGTAGTTCTTAAAAATTTACCAGTAACTCCATCTATTCTATATACCTTAACGTCTTTTAATTCGTATTCTTCATTTCCATCTAACGTAACTTGCCACTCAGGTTTTGCATTAGGAAACTCATTTAAATTATTATGAGATAAATTAAACCCAGTTATTTCATATTTTTCAATTTCTTTTTTTGCTATTTTTTTTACTATAGCAATAGCCTCTGCCCAACAAATATTATAACCTTTTTCGTAGTCGATTACTTTAGTAATATTCCCTTGGTTATCGTAGTGAGTTTCTTTATAAACATTTGAATTACCATTTAAATATTGAAATTTGACTCTACTTAAATACCCTTCAGGATTATACCTTAGCCATTTTTCAATTTTTATTTGTTTGTTTGTTTGTTTGTTTGTTATATAGCCTTTCTTTTCCCATCTTATATATCTTTTATTTACAATAGAGTTATTTAAAACAGTTATAGTACCTATAGGATTTTTTTCATTATAATACTTATCTACTTTTATTTTCATTTCTTCTTTAGAAATCTTAAAAACGGGGTCGTTATAGTAACAAGTGTCATCATCTGTCAAATATTCTCTAGGGACAGAAGAACACTTAGCAAATAAAACAAGTGTGAAAAATATTAAAAAGTAACGCATCTTATTTTAGTTTAGAATATTGGTGTAATTTTTTCCATTGCCATTTATAGGTATGTCTTTTGTCATTTTTATAGTCCATATAATTATCAGTTTTATTGTCTTTAAATTGATGTTTAGCTCTTTTAGTCTTATCAACCTTACCCTCATTAAAAGTATGTCTTAGACCTAAAGCGTGCATTACTTCGTGTATAATATTCTCTGTAGCTATTTTACCATCTGGATCTAAGACTAAATAAGCTATTCCTTCATTTGTAGGTGATATACCTCCTGATGTGTCATAGGTACCATCTGATTTAATATCTTTTTCATTAACACATTTTTGATTGATAAAGTACACTGTTATTTTATTTATATCTCGATTACTATGTGTTTCATTAATGTAATGTAAAACAACATGTTTTCTACTTCTTTCAATATAGTTGCCTATTTTATTATCAAAATGTGTTTTCAAGAAACCATGTTTTTTTAGCTTTTGCGAATATTCAGTAAAATCTAATACCTTAGGGCTATTATTTGTAATAGTAACATCAATCAAAGCGGGGTTTAATCCTTTTTTTAGAGAATCTTCTAGTTTTTGTTTATCAACTTTATTCTCAAGAGCTCCTTTATCAGTATCATTACCTTGAATTTCCACAAAGTACCACTCTAGGTCTATAGTTTTGGGTTTAGGGTAGTATATATTAAGAGCACCAACGGTTAATTTATCATCCGCTTTTATAAGGATTTGCGCTGGGGTTACATTGTTATTTTTACATGTAACTTTTACCTCTTTTACGCCTTTTAAATTTTTAGGTTCAAAACTAAAGTCTGGGTGTTCTTCAAAAGCTATGCTCTCATATTGTTTAGCCTTCTTTTTAGTATCCCAATCTAGTTTTAATTCTACTGTTTGGTTTTTTCTTATACTTATCCAATTTGGTATATACTCTTCATCTAAAATTTTTTCTGAAAGAGGTTTGTATTCTTTCTTTAATTTTTCATAACCCGATATTACTATAGTTTCTTTAGGAATGCTATCAAAACCAAAAATTCCGTCTTTTATATCACGGCTTCTAGCAGCCTCTACCATTATTTTAAAAGGCTTTTTTTCTTTTTGAGTTTCTTTATTTTCTTTCGCTTTATAAGGCATTTCTTTTATAGGCGGTATAAAACTTTCTTGCCAAGGTTTTATATGACGTGTTGGGCTTTTTTTACGCCAATCGGTACTATTATTAAAAAAGCGATAATCTTGCATTGCAGGCGATATGGTTAAGATAACCTTAGCACCTTCTTGGTTATCAAAAGTCTCATCGTAATTGATAAGTACACCATCTTGAAAGTTGTATTGGAATAGTTCTACTCCACCAAAATCATCTTCATAAAAAACTACTTTACCATCTCTTAATTGATAACGATTAAAAGGATAACGTATTTTTTTATTGTCATTTCTATTAGCTAAAATCCATTCAATAAAGGCGTCATCGTACATTTCTGGTTTAAAAGCAACCGTAAAAGTTCCTCCCATTAAGGCAGAGGTAGGTTTACCATTCCAGTCAGTAAGTCTATTATAATCTAAGTTGGTAGAAAGTAATTCTCGTTCCTCCCCACATACAAAAAGTTTAGCTTTTATATTCATAGTTTTTTTGCCCCTAAAGATATAAAAACATTTAAAAAACAAGTAATTAGTTTTTTGAATTTTAAACTATTTACCTTAAAATACCGTGTTGTATCAACAACCAAATTATAATTATACAACAACCTTTAATAGTTTAACCAGTTTCTAGTTCAGGGCAAAATTTTAATACACAAATTCTTAAAGTTTAATTTAATTACCTTTTTTGCTATATTAGCTAGCACTAAATTAAAACATTAAAAATTGCAAAAAAGCCTGCCTATACCACCTTTGTGGTTATATGGCAATAGGCAAAAAAACAAAAAAAACTATGGCATTTGTAACAAAATTACTAATAGAACAAAGAGAAATAGAGGTTATATCATATCAATTTGGGTTCAAAAAAAATACAGAAGAACAAAACAAACCAATTTCTTCAACTAGCTTTAATGGGCTTGAAATAGAAATTGAATCTACCGAAAACACGTACTTTGAAGAATGGATGAATAGTGAGAAATCGAAAGATAAAATTGAACTACAAATTTTCTATCCTTATTTGGAAGGTGGTTCTAAAATTATGACTTTTTTCGACTGCTATCTTATAGGTTTTCATACAGATTTTTCTTCCAACAATACCGAACCAATGAAAGATAGATTGAGAATAACTTGTGGAGGTGTTAAAGCACCTTATTCACAAATCGAATACTCTACCTCATGGAGAAAAACGTTATCTCCAAAAAACGAATATAAAAGTACAACCCCTATTGTAGAGTATAAACAAGATGGCACTAAAAAACTATTAAATTACTTCATTACAGATACTAATGATAGCATAATAGATAATTATAAAGAAAATGATATTATTTTTTTAAATATTAAAACCAAAAATAGAGTTGGCGATTTTTTAACGTTAAACATAAAAGATGCAGATTATGATTTTGAATACAATGGAAAAGTTTTATCCAACGATATTTTAAAAGATATTAAAATTGTAAATGATTTGATGAAAGTTAAATTAAAGGTTGTTAAGCCTAAAAAATAAAGCTATGAGAAAAACAGGATTTACTATATCATTTGAAGATGGAGAAAGAAGAACCGTACAACTACAGGCTGTTGCTGTTGAAACCAATTTAGTGTTATATGGAAGTGGGTTTTTAGAGCCTAATTCTTCTGGAGGTGGGCACGATACGGGAGATGGCTTTAAAAAAATTGCTGAAGCTAGACATAAGATAAATCAAAAAAACAACCCGAAAGCAAACAATGTAATCAAATATTGCCCTACAGATACAGAATTTTTTGAGTTCATTAATAATTCTAAAGAGATAAAAAGACTGGATGTTTACTGTCATGGTTGGCTTGATGGTATTAATTTAGGAGGGTTTAAAGGAAAAAGAAAAATAAACGGTATAGAAATGGATAGTGCTAAGATAGATTGGATGGATAAAAACCAAGATAAAGGTAAGGATTTAAGAAGAGTGGAAACACGTGAAAATCTATACTTAAATAGCACAGAAAAAACTGAACTAACCAAATTACAGTCTTCTTCTTTTTCTACTAATACAGAAGTGTATTTTTGGGGATGTAACATAGGAGGGCAATTAAGCCCTAAAGGAATACATGTTGCTAATAACAACCCCTTTATTAAAGACCCAAAAATTTCCTTTGCTCATAAATTTGCCATAAAAATAGGAAAAGGAAATGTATATGTTTTAGTAGGAAAAGGAAATGCAGCTGGTTCTATGTTTAAAAGAAATTCTAAAAAAGAAAATGTTTATAGTGATGGAGAAATGATTCCTGCAAATATTTCATATAATCATGGAAACAAAAATACTATTACAATAAAAGCAACAAAATATTTTAAAAAATTTCCTATTTAAAAATTAATTATGAATAAAAAACTTTTTTTAGTAATACTATTAATTAATGCTTTTACTATTTCATGTTCACATAAAACACAAGTAAAAGAAAATAAATCATATTATCTTATAGTCAATAATTTAAAGAATGTAACCACTTTACCAGATGAAAACTTTTATCCAAAAGGAGATAGTATTATTGCTAAGGCTCTAGATAATTTTAAAAAAATAACACCCCAACTCATCGAGAAGATTAGTGACACAACAAAAACCAAGTATAAATATGCAGATTCTTTTTTTTATTCAGTTGGAGATGTTGCTATTGAAATACTTTCTATAGGTGATAATGATTTTAAACTACCAATGAGAAGCATTATTGAAAATGAATTTAAGATTCACAATAAAAATGATTCATTTGATTTGATATTTTATGATTTTTTTCATCAGAATACTCCTAAAGTTAATTTAGAAAACAGAAAAAAATTAAAAGCTGCAACTAAAAAGTGGTATAATGAATCGATTAATAAATAAAAAAAGGAAAATATTTATAAAGATGGGAAACGCTTCCTGTTAATATTTCTAAGAAAAAAATAACATAAATACAATTAACATTGATGTAATAGAATATTAAAAAACTCCCTTTATAGATATGAAGCCAATAATATATATTATAATTTCATCTATGATTTCTTGTTCTTCTCTTACAGCACAAAATACTAAGGACAAAACAAAATACTATGCAGATAAAGAAATTGTTAAAGACTTAAAACGTGTAACAAATTTTCCTGATGATTATTTTTTTCCTAAAGGTGATAGCATTTGTCAAAAAATATTAAGCCATGGAAAATCAATAACTCCTTTATTGATAAATGAGATAGATAACACTTCTAATTCAGATTATATAGAAGCTGGTGTTATTCGATATAAAGTTGGAGACATAGCTATTAACCTAATAGATCATTTGTATAATAACATTGAATTACCCATAAAAAAATTACTTTCTGATGAGTTTTTTAGTGAAGACACTAACAAATATCAATATGTAGTATTATACAATAAAGTATTTTTTTATAACTCTAAAAAAAAGAACTTGCAAAATAGAATACGTTTTAAAGAAGTTATAAAAAATTGGTATTATAAACCTATTAATAAATAAAAGACAATGTAGATGCTTTTGTAGAAAAGGGTAGTCTGGCTAGTTCTGTATTAAAAAAATCAAAAGAGGAAGTTTTTATGATAGAGATGTTACCTGTAATATAGCTACTAATCACAAATGTGTAAATACTATAAGACTGAATTTTGTCAATTGATTATGAGTTAATTAATTGTTTTTAGCCACTGATAAGCTACGATTTAAATATGTAAAATAGTCACGGTTTTATACATAAACATTACTACCAATTAATAAATACTTTCACACTATTATCTATTTCTTTTTAACACGTAACTTCTCAACTTCCTCAATAGTAAGACCTGTATTTTTAGCAATCAGTTCGTTATCTAACCCACTTCTTTTGAAAGCTTTGGCAATTTCTATTTTCTCATTACGTTTAGCTATTTCAGCAGCTTCTTTTTTTAGACGCTGCTCTAACACGTATTTGGGTACATATTTAGTACTTTTTTTAAGTTCATCTAGCAATCCTATATCTCCAAAACTAAGATAGCTCTTCTCAGATATTATAAGATGGTCTACCACTTCAGTATCTACAATAATGCCTACTTGTATTAAACGGTCAGAAATATCTTTGTCAGCCTCAGAAGGTTTTAATTCACCACTTGGATGGTTATGGCATAATATGATTTTAACAGCTCTTTTTTGCAACGCAAAGCTAAATACCTCCATAGGCTCTACCAAGGTTGCATTGACAGTTCCTAAACTTATAAGTTCAATAAAAAGAATACGGTTGTTATTAGCTAAACCAATAACCCAAAAATGTTCACGGTTTTGGTCTATTTTATTATCTCTTAATAAAATGCGTTGCATAATTCCGTAAATATCATCGGAATTTAAGATTTTTATCTTCTCTTGTTCTGTCAATTTTATATCCATAGAAACAAATGTAAGATTTTATCTCTTAATGTTTACCAATTCTAATTGTGGTAATAAAAAAAGCGACAAAGTAATACCTTGCCGCTTTAAATGTTTTCACAACGGAATAATCCTTATTGTGAATTGATTTCAAAATTGTACTGCTAATATACGTTTTTTTAATTTAGTCGTTTACGGATTGTCGTATATCAAATAACTTTTTTTTACTTATTTTTAAATCATTAAGTAATTCGTTTCTTAATTAAACAATTGCTGTTTTTTCCTCTTAAAAACAAAACACATATCATAAGTTCACTCTTGTGTTGTCAACTAGTATAAAAAAGCGAAATAAAATGACTAAAAAAATTTTAGGTTTAGATTTAGGTACCAATTCAATTGGTTGGGCGTTGGTAGAAGAAGCTGAAAATAATTCGGAAGAATCAAAAATTATAAAGTTAGGAGTTAGAATAACTCCTTTAACTGTTGATGAAAAAACCGACTTTGAAAGAGGACGCCCTTTAAGTACAAATACTGAAAGAACCTTAAAGCGTGGAGCAAGAAGAAACTTACAACGGTATAAGCTAAGAAGAGAAGCTTTAATTAATGAGTTAATCAATCATAATATTATCTCAAAAGAAACTCCATTAACAGAAATAGGAAAAAATACAACGCATCAAACTTTATATCTAAGAGCTAAGGCAGCAAAAGAAGGGATTGAACTAGAGGACTTTGCAAAAATATTATTAAGTATCAATAAAAAAAGAGGTTATAAAAGTAGTAGAAAAGCAAGGAATGAAGAAGAAGGGGTCGCTATTGATGGAATGTCAATAGCAAAAGAGCTTTACGAAAATAACTTAACACCAGGAGAATATGTACTAAATTTATTAGAACAAAATAAAAAATACATTCCTGATTTTTATAAATCTGATTTACATAATGAGTTCAATAAAATATGGGAAAATCAACAGAAGTATTATTCACAAACTCTTAACGAGCCATTATATAAAAAGCTGCAAGGAAAAAACAAAAAACAAACATGGGCTATTTGTAAAACTCCTTTTAACTTAGTTGGAATCACACAAAAAGGAACAGCAAATGAAAAAAGGTTAGAACGTTATCAGTGGCGCACAAAGGGATTGACTGAAAAATTAGAACTTGAACATTTAGCTATTGTCCTTCAAGAAATTAATAATGACTTGAACAAATCGAGCGATTATTTAGGCGCAATTTCTGACAGAAGTAAAGAGTTACATTTTAAAAAAATAACCGTAGGAGAATATCTTCACCAACAAATTCAAGAAAACCCACATAACTCACTAAAAAATCAAGTTTTTTACAGGCAAGATTATATGGATGAATTTGAAAAAATATGGTCTGTACAAACACAATTTCACAAAGAACTAACGCTGCCTTTAAAAGAAAAAATTCGAGATATTATTATTTTTTATCAACGAAAATTAAAATCACAAAAAGGACAATTAGACTTTTGTCAGTTTGAAAGTTGGGAGCAAGAGTATGTGAACGATACAACCAATAAAAAAACGAAGAGGCGCATTGGTCGTCGTGTTGTATCTAAATCATCCCCGTTATTCCAAGAGGTTAAAATTTGGCAGATACTAAACAATCTTATTTTTTCTAATAAAAACACAGGCGACCACATTGCTATTAACGATTTAGATAGAAACATAATTGATGAAATTTTCCAAGAATTAAACCTTAGAGGTGAGCATAAAGCAGCCAGTGTACTTAAGATTCTTAAAAAGCATATAGTGCTAGGAAAGCAAAGTGATTGGAAAGCTAACCACGAAAAAATTGAAGGAAATACTACTAACAAAGCACTATATGATGTTTATCAAAAAATTGCGGAGTTAGAAGGGTATGGTTTTGATTGGGAAAAGAAAACAGCAACAGCTATTAAAGAAGAGTTAAAAGCTGTTTTTTCTGAAATAGGAATAAATCAGGATATTTTAGAATTTAACGGAATACTACAGGGTAAAAAATTTGAAAATCAGGCAAGTTATCAGTTATGGCATTTGCTTTATGCATCTGAAGAAGATTTTAACAAAGTTAGTAAAGAAGACCAAATGATTTATGGGAATAATGCTGTAAGTTTAAAGAAAAAGTTAGTTTCAAAATTTGGTTTTAAACCTGAACATGCAAAAATGTTAGCCAGTATTTCTTTTCCTCAAGACTATGGAAATTTATCAAGCAAAGCGTTAAAAAAGATTTTACCCGAACTTCAAAAAGGATATACTTTTTCCGAAGCCTGTAAAAATGTGGGTTATAACCACTCTAATAGTTTCACAAAAGAAGAACTTGAAAATAGAGAACTCAAAGACAAACTTGAACTCATTAAAAAAAATAGTTTAAGAAACCCCGTTGTAGAAAAAATTTTAAACCAAACTGTTAACGTAGTAAATCAAATTATAGAAACCTACGGAAAACCTGATGAAGTACGTATAGAATTAGCTAGAGAGCTTAAAAAATCAGCTGATGAACGTAGTAAAATGACTAGGAATATTACTGAGGCAACCAAAAGAAACCAAGATATAAAAAAGCTAATCATTAAAGATTTTGGTATTCCAAATCCAACCAAAAATGATGTAATTCGTTATCGTCTTTATGAAGAACTATCAAGTAACGGGTATAAAACACTGTTTACAAACAAAAAAATAAATAAAGAAGATATTTTTTCAAAAAAAATAGATATTGAACATATTATTCCTAAAGCTTTAGTATTTGATGATTCCTTTTCAAACAAAACACTCGCATATAGAGAAGTAAATTTAGAAAAGAGTAATACTACAGCTTTCGACTTTATTAACAACAGCAATCATTCAGGAATAGAAGACTATAAATTAAGGGTTGAGAGTTTGTATAAAGACGGAAAAATATCGCCTGCAAAAAGGAAGAAATTGTTAATTTCTAAAGAAGATATTTCAGATGATTTTATTGAAAGAGACCTACGAAACAGTCAGTACATCGCTAAAAAAGCAAAGGCAATGTTGTTCGAGGTATTTCCTAAAGTAGTTTCTACCACAGGAAGTATTACTGATAAATTAAGAGAAAATTGGGATTTAATCAATGTAATGAAAGAACTTAATTTACCAAAATATCGTGCTTTAGGACTCACGGAATATGAAGAACGCTTAAATAAAGGGACTGGAAAAATAAGGAAACATGAAGTAATAAAAGATTGGACGAAAAGAAACGACCATCGTCATCATGCAATGGACGCTTTAACAGTTGCTTTTACCACACACAACCATATTCAATACATCAACAATTTAAGTGCTAGAAAGCTTACAAATCACAAGAAGCACAAAATTATACTAAATATTGAAAATTTAATTACCGAAAACAAAAAAGGCAAACGCAAGTTTAAAGCACCCATATCTAACTTTAGAACTGAAGCAAAAAAACATATTGAAGCAATACTTATTTCATTTAAAAACAAAAACAAAGTAGTAACTCGTAACACAAATATTACGAAAACTAAAAATAATACCTTACAAAAAAAACAATTAACTCCTAGAGGACAATTGCATAAAGAAACTGTTTATGGAAAGATTAAACGTCCCTCTAAAAAAACGATAAAACTCAATAAAAACTTTGAGGCAAGCACTGCACAGCAAATTGTAAATCCTGTACATAAAAAAATAGTTTTAGAACACTTAAAAACATTTGACAACAACCCAACAATTGCTTTTGATAGCAAAACACTTAAAACAAATCCGCTAATATGTAAAAATAAACCTTTCAAAGAGGTTGTTTATTTTGAAGATATTTACACTATTAGAAAAGAAGTAAATCCAGAGAATTTTAAAACACAAAAAAATATAGAAAAAGTAATTGACACAAAAACAAGACAGCTTTTAAGCCAACGTTTAAAAGACCACGATAACAATGCGATAAAAGCTTTCTCTAACCTTAAGGAAAACCCCATATGGTTGCATAAAGAAAAAGGTATTTGTATAAAAAGAGTTCGTATTACAGGTGTTAGCAACGCTAAGGCATTGCATACAAAAAAAGACCATTTAGGAAGAGAAATTCTAAGTGAACAAGGTAACAAGCAAGCAGTTGATTTTGTTAGCACAGGAAATAACCACCATATAGCTATTTATAAAGATGCTAAAGGAAATCTGCAAGAAAAAGTAATTTCTTATTATGAAGCTGTAGCAAGAGTTAATGCTAATTTACCAGTAATTGATAAAACCTTTAAACAAAAAGAGGGTTGGCAGTTTTTATTTACCATGAAACAAAATGAAATGTTTGTTTTTCCTAATGATGATTTTGATATAAATGAAATTGATTTAATGGATGAGCAAAATACTTCAAAGATTAGTCCGCATCTGTTTAGAGTACAAAGTATAACTGAAAGAGATTATTGGTTTAGAAATCATTTAGAAACAATAGTAACTAATAATTTAGATTTTACATATAAGCGAAAAAGAACACCTAATTCTATTAAAGATATTAAAAAAGTAAGATTAAATCATCTTGGTCAAATTGTTCAAGTAGGAGAATATTAATTGCTATAAAAGCTTCATATATGAGCTTTTTTATTAAAACTAAATTGTTATGTTAAAAAGAACCATTTACATAGGTAATCCCGCATATTTAAAGCTAAAACATAATCAGTTAGTTGTCGCGTGCCCAGAAACCAAACAACCAATAGGTACAGTGTCTATTGAAGATATGGCTTTGCTAATGTTAGACCATCATCAGATTACTATATCTACTCAACTTATTAATCAGTTAATGGGGAATGGTGTTGCATTAATTCATTGCGATAATCATCATTTGCCAAACGGACTCATGCAACCTATGGTAGGACATTCTGAACTTACCGAACGTTGGCGATACCAATTAAAAAGTTCCATACCCTTAAAAAAACAACTTTGGAAACAAACTGTAATTTCTAAAATAGAAAATCAAAAGCAACTTTTACAACAAAATAATAGCCCATTTGAGGCAATGGATAGCTATTTAGAAAAAGTTATCTCAGGAGATGAAACGAATATGGAAGGAAAAGCAGCTAACCATTATTGGAAATATATATTAAACGATTTTCAACGAGAGCGCTTTGGAGATGTTCCAAATAATTTTTTAAATTTTGGATATGCTGTTTTACGTAGTATCGTAGCACGTGCTATTGTAAGTAGCGGTATGTTACCAGCACAAGGCATTTTTCATAAGAATAAATATAATCCGTATTGTTTAGCTGATGATATAATGGAGCCTTACCGTCCTTTTGTAGATAAACTTGTATTAGAGTATATTACAAAACATCCGACAGAAGATTCTTTAAGTAAACAAGCCAAAGCACACCTATTGCAAATAGCTACTGAAGATGTTTTGATTGATGCAAAAACACGCCCTCTTATGGTAGCTGTAACAACCACTACAGCTAGCTTGTATAAATGCTTTATAGGAGAAAGGCGCACTATTTTATATCCCAGTTTACCATGAATCAGAACCGTTATAATGCCTATAGAGTTATGTGGATACTAGTCTTGTTTGATTTACCAACCGAAACCAAAGTAGAAAGAAAGGCTGCCAATGTATTTAGAAAAAAATTGTTAAATGACGGGTTTACTATGTTTCAATTTTCTATTTATATGCGCCATTGCCCCAGTAGAGAAAACAGTAAAGTACATGTAAGAAGGGTAAAAAGTTCACTACCAAAGTATGGTAAAGTATGTGTCTTTGAAATAACCGATAAGCAATTTGGAATGATGGAGATTTTTCATGGTAGAAAAGAAATTCCAAAGCCAACTCCTGTACAGCAATTAGAATTGTTCTAAGTTTAAAATTCTGTTGAATGCCAAAACCTCCCTAAAATAGGAGGTTTTAAACATTTACCTTGTGATTGCTCACGTAAAAATACAATTTGAAATCAATTCACAACTGTAGAAGAATTGTTAAATGAAAATGATTTCTTGTGATTGCTCACGTAAAAATACAATTTGAAATCAATTCACAACAAGACTGCTTTTTATCCATAAGCCTTTGTCCTTGTGATTGCTCACGTAAAAATACAATTTGAAATCAATTCACAACAAACAGGAGACATAGCAGCTTTAGAAGCTACTTGTGATTGCTCACGTAAAAATACAATTTGAAATCAATTCACAACCAAGGCGTTGCAAATAATATTCAACAACTTCTTGTGATTGCTCACGTAAAAATACAATTTGAAATCAATTCACAACACACCTACAAAACCTCCTAAAGCTATATAACTTGTGATTGCTCACGTAAAAATACAATTTGAAATCAATTCACAACAAGCGCAGTTTTATAGGTATTTAGCGAGCGCTTGTGATTGCTCACGTAAAAATACAATTTGAAATCAATTCACAACCTGTAAGAATGGAACTTTCAATACCAATAGCTTGTGATTGCTCACGTAAAAATACAATTTGAAATCAATTCACAACTACTACGCACAGATAACCGCTACTGATGGTCTTGTGATTGCTCACGTAAAAATACAATTTGAAATCAATTCACAACAAAACAACAGAGATAGTGTCCTAGTAAATACTTGTGATTGCTCACGTAAAAATACAATTTGAAATCAATTCACAACATGAATTGTCTAAACACACTCAAAGAGACCCTTGTGATTGCTCACGTAAAAATACAATTTGAAATCAATTCACAACATGATAGGAAAACATCTAAGACGTAATTGTCTTGTGATTGCTCACGTAAAAATACAATTTGAAATCAATTCACAACAGTTTCACTAAGCTCTCTATTTATTAATTCCTTGTGATTGCTCACGTAAAAATACAATTTGAAATCAATTCACAACTCAGAAGGTTTAGATTCTTCCTCCACCTCTCTTGTGATTGCTCACGTAAAAATACAATTTGAAATCAATTCACAACTCCATAGGTTTTTTAGCTAAAAAAAGTTTTCTTGTGATTGCTCACGTAAAAATACAATTTGAAATCAATTCACAACCGAGAACAATATCATCCTCAAAACCCCCACCTTGTGATTGCTCACGTAAAAATACAATTTGAAATCAATTCACAACTGGTACAGCTTTAGCATATCAGTACATATTCTTGTGATTGCTCACGTAAAAATACAATTTGAAATCAATTCACAACGTAACAAAAAACTTTACGCTAGGTGAGTGGCTTGTGATTGCTCACGTAAAAATACAATTTGAAATCAATTCACAACTCTGTTTTAACTGTTTTCGCTAGTTGATCTCTTGTGATTGCTCACGTAAAAATACAATTTGAAATCAATTCACAACACCTGGATTGTAGGGATAGAAAAAAAGTTACTTGTGATTGCTCACGTAAAAATACAATTTGAAATCAATTCACAACATATATTTTTAAATGATTCAATAGCATAATCTTGTGATTGCTCACGTAAAAATACAATTTGAAATCAATTCACAACTTAAATAACCTAGCCCTATCGGTAGAATAACTTGTGATTGCTCACGTAAAAATACAATTTGAAATCAATTCACAACTTATTCGGAATGCTAGTATCTTTTAGGTCACTTGTGATTGCTCACGTAAAAATACAATTTGAAATCAATTCACAACCGCCGAGGATATAATAAAGAAAATTGAATTCTTGTGATTGCTCACGTAAAAATACAATTTGAAATCAATTCACAACATTGAGGTATTCCTTTAGCATCTCTTCTACCTTGTGATTGCTCACGTAAAAATACAATTTGAAATCAATTCACAACGAACGATATCTGCTATTAAACTGGTGTTTACTTGTGATTGCTCACGTAAAAATACAATTTGAAATCAATTCACAACGGATTTTGTTTTCACAGCTTTGCCTAGTGCCTTGTGATTGCTCACGTAAAAATACAATTTGAAATCAATTCACAACTACAAAAAAAAGGATAAACGAAAATATCTACTTGTGATTGCTCACGTAAAAATACAATTTGAAATCAATTCACAACGTGGACTTCTTGAAGTGCAAAGGTTTTGTTCTTGTGATTGCTCACGTAAAAATACAATTTGAAATCAATTCACAACCTGTAAGGCAAGAACTTTCAATGCCTATCACTTGTGATTGCTCACGTAAAAATACAATTTGAAATCAATTCACAACATAAATGGTGATACAAATTTAGCAGTAACACTTGTGATTGCTCACGTAAAAATACAATTTGAAATCAATTCACAACATGTCAATGCAGTTCCTTTGTAAACTACATCTTGTGATTGCTCACGTAAAAATACAATTTGAAATCAATTCACAACTATAACTGACGGAGACGCTCTTTGGCTACGCTTGTGATTGCTCACGTAAAAATACAATTTGAAATCAATTCACAACGAAACAGTTGGTAAGTTGTTCGGTATGGGTCTTGTGATTGCTCACGTAAAAATACAATTTGAAATCAATTCACAACATGTTTGATAATGAATATAAAAGAGCATTTCTTGTGATTGCTCACGTAAAAATACAATTTGAAATCAATTCACAACGAATGTTGGCAAGATACGGAAACTGATACACTTGTGATTGCTCACGTAAAAATACAATTTGAAATCAATTCACAACAGCTATCGTTTCCTTCTCATCTCTCTGTAACTTGTGATTGCTCACGTAAAAATACAATTTGAAATCAATTCACAACAACTCAGTTATTAGTAACAAGAAAGTTTTACTTGTGATTGCTCACGTAAAAATACAATTTGAAATCAATTCACAACCCATTGTTGAAATACAATCCAACTCCTTCGCTTGTGATTGCTCACGTAAAAATACAATTTGAAATCAATTCACAACTACATCAATAGAGAAGATGTTATGGAAACTCTTGTGATTGCTCACGTAAAAATACAATTTGAAATCAATTCACAACTAATCTAATAAAATATCTTCATAATCATTGCTTGTGATTGCTCACGTAAAAATACAATTTGAAATCAATTCACAACGGAGAAAAACTGTTAAAAGGCTTTGACTTACTTGTGATTGCTCACGTAAAAATACAATTTGAAATCAATTCACAACATATCAACTTATGATATACGTTTTAGATAGCTTGTGATTGCTCACGTAAAAATACAATTTGAAATCAATTCACAACTTGTATTAAAGTTTTTATTTTAGGTGAGTGCTTGTGATTGCTCACGTAAAAATACAATTTGAAATCAATTCACAACTAATGCTATAAACTCTTCAATTTCTAACGCTTGTGATTGCTCACGTAAAAATACAATTTGAAATCAATTCACAACTAGAAGATGTATTAACAAGAAAGGAAGGTACTTGTGATTGCTCACGTAAAAATACAATTTGAAATCAATTCACAACGAAATAAGCCAGAACTTGCAAGTCATTTAACTTGTGATTGCTCACGTAAAAATACAATTTGAAATCAATTCACAACATGTTAGATTTTGATAATGCACTAGCCATTCTTGTGATTGCTCACGTAAAAATACAATTTGAAATCAATTCACAACAGTTGCGGACAAATAGCACTTAACCGAATACTTGTGATTGCTCACGTAAAAATACAATTTGAAATCAATTCACAACATAAGAAGGTTTAATAAAAAAACAGAATACCTTGTGATTGCTCACGTAAAAATACAATTTGAAATCAATTCACAACAGATTTTTAACAATATAGACAAAGGATTTGCTTGTGATTGCTCACGTAAAAATACAAATAGACTTACAATACTATATATTCATGATTATTTTTATTATTTTAATAGATAAAATAGTTTGGAAACAAAAAAGAGCATCCAAAACATGGATGCCCAATTCTCTTTACGCACAGCAATCTACGCCCCCCGCAATCGTCTGTACATCTTGGTTAGTGGTTATTAACGTAAAGTTACTGAAATTTATTGTTTCTTGACTTATGATATCATGAAAAACATTAACCATATCACCTAATAATCACCTACTTAATAAACATTTGTTAATTCTTATTTTGACTATATTAGGATGATAAAGGGTTAATTTTTTATCTCTTTTTACACTAAATCATACACCTCTAAAAACTGTTTAACCTCACTAGGGCGTAACTTCTTTTTATGTTTAGCTACCTCAATAGGTAAATTACGAGTATCTGCTATTATCTCATTAATAGTTACTCGCATTTCTCTTTCAGGTAAGTAATAATACTTCTCGAAAAGTTTCTTTTTACTGTAAATTACGTTCATTAATTATGGTTTAAATACTGTTTATAATAGTGTTACTACCATTAATAAATTAGTTATTGCGTTTTTTGCGTGTGTATGTCATGCGTTCTCCATAAAACTCATCAAAAACATCTTATTCTTACTCCTAAACAACTCCTAACAAATTAGTTACAACTATTTAAGGAGGTGTTATTTACAATTTTGCGTAAAATTGCGTTTTCTTGCGTTTATCATTGCGCTTTTTTTTGGTCTGTATATTCTAAAATAGCGTGTCGTCTTAAAATAGGTTTACAATTTGTTTTTAATCCTAAAATACGTTTACAGCAACTATGTAACTCTTCCTTTTTAGAGATTCTTTCATTGATTGTTACTAACTTGCTTCTAAGTTCTGTTTTGATTGTTATAGTGTATCATAGTGGGCAATGCTGACAGATAGCTATGTGGTAGGTTGGTTTGCACATAGGTATATAGCTGTTTTGCCGTATAATTGCCTTTTTCATATTTCTTGATGGCTGTTGTAATTTTCTTTTGATAGGTCGCTTTGCGTTTTCTTGCGTTTTGTTGCGTTTGTCGTTGCGCTTTTTCTATTGCCTTTTGTTCCTGATACTTTACATGGGTTTTCCATACTTTGTGCAAGCCAAAAAAGCCTATTTCATGGGTTTGGGTACGTGTTTTATCAAAGTATAACGAGGGGTATAATGCGGTTACTTGTGATTTGATAAACCATTTGCGAGCAAATTCTAGTTTCCAACGGTATTCTTTGAGCTTTTGAATTAGGGTTGTCTTTTGAGTGATGTTTGTAAATAGTTCGTTGTTTAGGTAATTGATGGCTTTTTTCCATTCGCCTACATAGACATTGTGCTGTTTCCAAAGTTTTGCAGAAGTTTTGATACAATCTTGTAGTAAAATTGCCTTAAATTCTTCAGTAGTTACATTGGCGTAGAGTTCTATTTTTTGCAAATAGTCATAACGCAATCCTTTGTAATTATCATACACACCGTCTGCCAGTTCTTGCGCTAGTTCTCTATCGTCTTGTAATCGAGCTAAAAAATTATGTGTAAGCGGGCTGTTTGTACCTTGGCTTGGTTTTTCTTGTTTTAAAAAATCAGGCAACAGGGCTTTGACTGCTTCGGAAGTTTGACGCGGGCGGGTGGTTGTTTTCTTACTTATCACTGTGGTGTTCTTGTAGAAGCCGTCCGCAGGACATATAAATTCTTCCTTTTGAAACCCTGTGTTATTTACACAGTCTTTTATTTCTTTTTCTTTTAATAAAAAGGTTCTAGTAGTATCATTATTATCTGGTAATTCTTTCCAGTTCTTCTGTTTAAAAAATTGGTTTTCAATTCTTTTGGGTTTTGGTGGGTTTCCGTCTAAAATTGTTAGAATTTCAGGGTGGAAATTAACCGTTATGGGTTTGTATTGGTTGGTATATGTATAGTTGATTAAGATGTTGGCTTCTCTAAGTCGTTTGATGTGGTTTTGCGCTGTTTTTTTGCAAATAGCAAGCCTTGGTATCTCTGCGATGGTATGTGTCGCTAATTTACGGTGGTCTATCGTTAGCTTTGGTAAGGCATTTTTTAATACACTGGTAGGGCGATTCATTTCTAAGAGATATGAATTGCGTTGTTTTAATTGGGCGATATAAAAGCCTACCAAAACATTAAATAAAAGCTCGGTGGTGTACTTGATGGTTGGTTTGCGCTTTTTTATGATATAGTTTGCGTTTTTTTGCGCATTGAATTTTGCTACCTCTTTGTTGTAGATAGTAGCAAATTCACTGCGGTGTTTCTTTGTAAAGTCTGCGACTTGTTGGGCTAGTGTTGGAGTGTTAGGAGCTATGACTGTTTTGTTATACTCGGCTATCGTTTTGTTATACTCTACAGCTTGCTGATTATAGCTATGTACATATTGACGGTAGTTATCCATCGTGCTTTTCATAGCACTTCTATCTAGAAAAGGATAGTTGATATAGTTGTAGTGTTTACTTATCGCTTTTTCATGCTCTTTTCCCTTTTTTAAAAGCAAATAACCATGTTGGGTATTAAATTCCTCTACGGCTTTGTTGTATTGCGTATCGTTTAGCTTATTACGCTGCGCATTGTCTTTAAATAGCTTAATGGCTAGTTGGGTGATGGCATCCAAGGTTGTGCCTTGTAAATATTCATGTACTTTTTGATTGTACAATCCTATTTTTGTTAATGATGTATTGTTTTTTTTCATACTTTAGCTGCTTTGGGGGTGTAATTGTTCTGTTATCTAACAGAATCTTCTCTACTCAAATACAATTTTTTTTAACGGTTAGCCTAGGGGTTAACCGTTTTTTGCTTTAAAAAAGTAACCCACAACTTGAATGTTGTGAGCTACTTACAATAAGTGCTTACTTATCGCTGTGGTGTCTTTGCGCTTTTTGCGTTTTTTTTTGCGCTTTCTTTTTCATGGTTATTGTTCAAAGCTCTCCACTATCTTTTCTAAAAATTGAATTTTAGGGATATGGTATTTACCGTCTTGAAAGATTGCTTGAATGGTGTTTTTATGGATGCGGTTTTTAACCGTGTTAGGATGTACTTTTAAATACTTTGCGCAACCATCTACAGTAAGCATGGTATCATTGGCATTAAAAATGGTTAAGGCTTTAAGGTTTACTTTTAATAAGTCTGCTTGGGTCATATTCAATTTTTAAATTTTTGTGCTATTTTTTATTTTTTGCTCACAAACACCAATAATCTATCGTTAATTGTTATATTTGTGGACAATTACGACGCAAAAATAAAATCAATTGTCAACTTTTAGAGTAAATTGTGGACAAAATAATTTAAATAAATTGATAAGATGTTGAAAACCAGTTCGGAAATTTTACAGGAGCTATTAGACCATTTAGGTATCAAAGCAAACCGCTTATCAGTAGAGATTGGAGACAATAGCAATTCTCGTATCTACTATGTAAGAAATGGAAGAAGTAAGATAAGCCCAAAGCTTGCCAAGGCGATTACTAATAGATATAAAGAGATTAACTATATGTATTTGCTTACAGGAGAGGGGGAACTTGTCAACAAGGATATTATGGTGAATACCAATGGGAATGTTTTTGTGGAAAAACCTGATGGTAGTTTTAACGTAACTACACGATTGATTCCTTTTGATGCCTATTCTTCTTTTTTAGAAACCTTAGATGATGCAAATGTAATTTATGAGTGGGAGGAAGTAACTTTTAATGTAGAAAAGTACGGTCGTGGTAATTACGAAGCATTTAGGACTAAAAACGATAGCATGAACGGTGGCGGGATAAATGATACACCTAACAGAGCTTTGGTATTGGGTAGAGAACTTGGACGCCATCATTGGATGGACGGATTCAACCCTACTTTATACGGATGGATTATTCTTTCTAAACACAATGTTTTTCACAAGGATATTATCGGACTGGATAAAGAAAAAGGGACGATTATTTGCCATAGTAGAAATAAAAGTCCCGAGTATTCAGATTTTGAGTTAGACCTTAATGAGGTGTATCAAATTTTTAAGGTAATTAAAAGAACGTTTTAACCCCATGTTTGTTGCATAAAGTTAATAACACTTTCTTGGTTGGTCTTTTTATATTTGGTTAGGGTGTCTGCTTTTCGGATACCTGTAATTTTCATAATAATATGGTCGGGCATTCCTTTTTCTGATGATAGAGTAATAAAAGTTCGTCGTGCTGTATGAGTACCTATCATTTGCCATTTTTCTAGTTCTGCTGTGTGTTTTTTATTCCCGATTTTTGTTAGCTTCTTTACTGTAGTTGTTATTCCTGCTTCTTTGCATATTTTCTTTATTTCTGTATTAAATCTATTTTTTGAAATAACAGGAATGTTCCAATTATACTTTTCTAAAATAGTTGACAGCCTAGGGGTTAATGGTACAAAACTCTCATGGACTGTTTTTTGATTTCTTTTGATTATCATATCCCCATTTGGTGTTTTAACCACATCGGATTTATTAAAAACCGAATAATCTGAAAAACGTTGTCCTGTATAAATACCCAATAAAAATATATCCCTAATTTGATTGTGCTCTTCTGTAGTGAGTTTTACTTTTTCTATCTTTTGAATTTCTACATCTGTCAAATGAACGGCATCTATATCGTATTTTTTTACTGTATTTTTCAACTCTTTTATTGTAAAACCATAGTTGTCTCTAACCCAATCTAAAAAGGCTAAAAACACTTTGATATGTCTATGTAGAGTATTATCGTTATAGGTATTATTACTTTGAATTTGTGCGCCGAGTTCCTTTGCTTTTTGTTTATCGACCAAATTGATAAAGTCTCTTAGAAATCCACAATAGGTATCTATCCAATTCTCATTCAAGTCTCCAAATAAGGTTACTTTGTTTCGATAATGGTCAAATAAAGCTATTTTTTTACTCATATTGTTGTAAAAATAGTCCCAAGCTTTCGAAGTATCTTTACGCTTCTTTTTTGACTCCATAAAAACCTTGATAGCTTCACTTACTACATAAGGCAATTCGTCACTTTTATAATTATATTTAAACTCCTTATCAAAAACACTTCGCAATGCTGATTTGGTCAAAGGAATATTTTTTTGCTGATATTCAGAAATCGTATGCTGTAATAGCTTTTTATAGTTGTCTAAGATTAACGCGATTTGTTTATTCTTTTTTCCAATTGCTCCTCGTTTTACTTTTGGATAACGGGTAGAAAAATCCCACTCTATTGGGTTTATTTTTTGTTTTGTACTATATTTAAAATTCTTATTGCTCGTCGGTTCATCTTTTGCATAGAAAATTAAATCGATTGCCGTTACTACTTCTCCTTTGGGTTTCTTTAAATAAAAATACATACCTTTATTTTTTTACAAACATAACAAAAAAAGGGAAACAAACAGGGAAAGTAAAATTGTATTTAACTGTGATTTAGGGAAACAACCAAAAACAATAAAAACACATAAAACACTGATAATGTTTACATTTACAAACAAAACAAATAATCATAAACAACATAGCGCGAACACGGCGGATTCGACTACGTCCGAATCCACTCGGTAATTACTAATACTAGTTCTTAAACAAAATATGTAACTTTAATCCCGTAACAACAGTTATACAAATACGTTGTAGCACATTTAAAAAAACCTATGGCAACATACCAATTTCTAACCTTTGTACTTCCAAGAAAGTCAATTGAAAACAAATATGGCGAAATTCCAAAACAACTTGAAATGAAACACGCTGAATGGGAAAAGTATTGGAACAATTGGAATATGGAACTGAATAAAGTACCAGAACCTGAATTTGAAGATGCGATTTCAACGAAATGGTGGAAAGGAATCCAGATTAACATTGCGGAATTAAGAAATGAAATTGACAAAATTATTCCAAGAGCTACGTGGAATAATGAAAGTTGGAAAATTGAAAACGGAGAAGTTGACCACGATTTGAGTATTGACTATAATGAAAAGGAGAATTTTATAGAAGATTTTAGATTTCGGACTGATTTAAGAGATTCGAAACTGGATTTCTTAAATTCAATGCTGGAATTATGCAACCGAAATGATTGGATTTTAATGGACGAAAACGGAAATTTAAGCGAACCAAAAATTGAAAGTTTAGCTGAATTAATTAAAGAATCTCGAGCTCACATGTTTATTACAAATCCAGAAGAATTTTATAACACTTTAAAATAAAAAAACGTGCTACAACACCGTATAAAATTAATTGCTAGTGCAAACCTACTATAACAAAATAAATATGAATACAGTAATTGAAAAATATATAAACGGACTTAAAAAAGCATATTTAGAAAATAATGGACAGGAGGATTGGGAGCATTTTGAAAAAGTTATACACGGTTCTGAAAAAGTAAATATTGATAGGTTAAAACAAATTTATCCTGATATCCCAGATACTTTAATTGACTTACTTGAATACGTTGATGGAACATATTGGCGGAAATATGGAAACGAGGAAATCTCCTTTTTTATTTTAGGTTCTGATGTTAATGAATACCCCTATTACCTATTATCTTCTAAAGAAATAGTTGAAAATCAAAGTAAAGCAAAAGAATACTATTCAGATTATATTGAAAGAAAATACGAAGGAGTTGATATAGACGAAAAAATAACCAATAATTCGGAGGTTGTTAAGTGGCTTCACTTTTCTGATTGCATGAATAATGGTGGAACTTCTCAATTATTTATAGATTTCAGTCCTTCTGAAAAAGGAAAAAAAGGACAAATAGTAAGGTTTTTGCACGATCCAGATGAATTCAAAGTAATAGCCGATAGCTTTGACGAGTACTTAGAAAAATTAATAAATAATGACTATAACTTTATTAATGAGGATATAATGGAGTTTTAAATAACAGTATACAAATAATATATAAAAGCAGTAATGCGATTACTGAAGTCACAACTAACGGTTATACTAAACCGTTCCCTACAACTTAAAAATAGCTTATAAATGAATGATAAAAAGAAAATAATTGGAATTTGTGGGAGTGCCAGTCGAAACTCTGCAAACCTGACAATTCTAAAATACATAGCAGAATCCCAAAAGTCAGAATTCGACTTTGAAATGATAGAAGATTTAACCGAATTCCCACATTTTAGAACTGAATTGACTGATAAAAATGTTCCTGAGAAAATCGTAGACTTCAGAAATAAAATATTAAGCGCAGATGGAATTATTATTTGTACACCTGAATATGTTTTCAGCATACCAAGTAGGCTGAAAAATATTTTGGAGTGGTGTGTCTCGACAACTGTATTTTCTGATAAACCAATCGGACTAATAACTGCTTCGGCAAGTGGAGAAAAAGGACACCAAGAGTTAAAACTAATTATGGAAACTATACAGACTATATTTACCGAAGACACTACCCTATTAATAAAAGGGATAAAAAGTAAAGTTTCTAAAGAAGGAAAAATAACTGATAAAAAAACAGAAACTGAATTACAAAAACTTATTAAGTCTTTTAAAGAATTAATAAAAAAGCCAGCAAGTAACATCGTGTATAATTAATAAATTAGTTCACACCTACTTACAAAATTTAATGCTAGCTAGTGCCACTACTTGTCTATACAGACAGACAAAAAAATCCATAATTGAATAAATAAAACTTTAAATGTTTATAATTAATCTGACTTATAAAACAGAACTAAAAAAATTGACCACTTTCTTAACGAGCATATTGAATTTCTAAATAAGCAATATGAATTAGGACATTTTATAGCTTCTGGACGAAAAATACCAAGAACGGGCGGAGTAATATTATCAAATGTCAAATCTAAATCTGAATTGGAGAAGATTATAGAAAAAGACCCTTTCAAGAAAAATGAATTAGCAGATTATGAACTGACTGAATTTGTACCGAGTAAAACTTGTGAAGAATTGAAATTCTTAATGGAAGAATAAAGTACGAACACACAATAAGTTTATTATATATAAAAATTACTATGAAATTAATTCTAAAACCCCTCAAATGGATAGGTACATTTTTAGTTGGAATTATACTACTCTTAATAGTATCAGGAGCATGTTACCGTTTGTTTAGCTCAAAACCTGTTCCTCCTGGAAAATTAGTTGATGTCAACGGAACAAAACTTCACATAAGAGCTGAAGGTAAAAAAAACGATTTACCAACTATTATTCTTGAAGCTGGCGCCAATAGTCATACAGATATGCTTCATTGGATTGCAGAAGGATTGAAGAAAAATATGAGAGTAATACGTTATGACAGAGAAGGAAAATGGTTTAGCGAATCAAGTAAGGATAGTATTACATCAGAATTCTATGCGCACCAATTACACGAATTACTTGAAAAAAGTGGAGAAAAACCTCCTTATATACTTATAGGTCATTCTATGGGTGGACCTTACAATCAAATATTTAGAGACCTATACCCAAATGAAGTAAAAGGAATGGTCTTCCTTGACTCTAGTCACCCTGAACAATGGGAACGACTAGCTCAAAAAGAACTGATTCCAAAAGAACAAATTAACTTCCTAAAAATTACTGCTATTATTTCAGATATGGGAATAAGAGGCATCTATAATAAAATAACTAGTCCTAAAGCTAAAAATGATGGCTTACCTAAAGACTGCCATATCCGTAACCTCAATCTTGCTTCTTATTCAGGTAAGGTTTATCACAGATATTTAAAAGAAAACCGCATCAATAAAGATATCCTTGAGCGAGCAGGTCAGGCAAAAAGTTTAGATTCATTACCAGTTTTAGTTTTTACCGCTACTGAACAGTATAATAAACCTCAAAAAGAAAAATTTAAAAAGAATGGGATTGATACTGACAAACAAATTCAATTATGGTTAGATATACAAAAAGAACTGGCAGAACTATCTACTAATAGTAAACAATTTGTTATTGAATCAAATCATGGTACTATAATTACCAAAAAGGAAAACGCTGATATAATTAATAAAGAAATACTTTTAATGGTGGAAAAAAATTGAAAAATAAAATCGTAAGTAAAATATTATATAGCCACATTACAATGGATTCAAAATTCACCTATCACAGCTCAAAAACACCATTTTAACCGTACATTTTTGTACGGTTTTTTATTTTGTTTTATCTTGGCTAACGCTAATAAAAAAACAAAAATTGCTAAAAACTTCCGCTTATCATACCATAAAAGGAATATAACAGTAAATTTATTCTGTATATAAACTAGTAGTAGCAATACATTCTAAATTCAGGTAAGAAATAACCCACTTATGAAACATATCAGCCTCCTTTTACTATTTTTATGTATAACTTTAATTGGTTGTAATAAATTAGCTAAACATAAAAGCATCTCAGTTACTCAAACAAAAGTCGAATCAATAGATTCAATAAAAACAAAAGATGTAACATTTGAGAGTGAAGGGGTTACTTTGGCTGGTACAATTTACACCCCAAAAAAACCTCATGCTTCTGTTGTTATAGTACACGGTTCTGATAGTGTTCCGAGAATGACCAAATTCGCTGAATTATTAGCTAAAAATAACATTTTAGTATTTACTTACGATAAGCGTGGGGTTGGAGAATCAGGTGGAATTTATGCAGGGCCTGAAGTAGGCACGAACAATATTAGTACAGATAATCTTGATTTATTAGCAAAAGATGCAAGTGCAGCTGTAAATTTGATTCAACAAGAAAATAAAAGTCTGCCTATTGGTTTATTAGGTTTTAGCCAAGCAGGTTGGATAATTCCAATTGCTGCAAACAAAAATCCACTTGTAGAATTCATGGTATTGTTTAGTTGTCCTACTATTACAACTCTTGAACAGCTCAGGTTTCAATTTTATACTAATGGAAATTCTGACTTTTGGAAAAATCATACCGAAAAGGATGCCAAACAACACACTAAAAATGATCCTGACAGATACCAATTTAAAGCTACTGACCCTCTAGATGCATTGAGCAATCTTTCAATTTCTGGTCTTTGGCTTTTTGGTGAAAAAGATATTCAGATACCTGCAAAATTGTGCATAGAAAACCTTAATAACTTAAAATCTCAGAATAAACCTTTCGAACATGTTCTATTCCCTGCATTAGGTCATAACACTGGATATTCAGCCTCTAAAGAACCATTTAACATAGCAATGAAATGGATAAAAAGAGAAGCTATAAAATTGCGCTAATGACAATTTGAAGAACTAAATCAAAAAAACACTAATATACATACCTAAATGAAAGCTGTAATAAAAACTTTATTTATAATCTTAATTTCATTAACAGTTACAAGCTGTGACCATAAAAAAAATGATTCTTTTAAACCTAAAGAGGTTTATAAAACTAAAAACCTAATTATCAAACAAATTTCTAAAAACTCGTTTCAACATACCTCTTTTTTACAAACTGAAAGTTTCGGAAATGTTCCTTGTAACGGTTTAATTTTTAGCTATAAGAATGAAGTTATAATTTTTGATACCCCAACAGATAACTCTACCTCAGAAGAGTTAATAAAATGGGTAAATGAAACTCTTGACTCAAAAATTAACGCAATTATTCCAACTCATTTTCATGATGATTGTTTAGGTGGATTAAAGGCATTTCACCAACATCAAATTCCTTCTCATTCATATTATAAAACTTTAGAGCTTGCTAAAGAAAATAATTCTGAAGTTCCACAAAACAGCTTTAAAGATTCTCTTATATTAAAAGTTGGTAATAAAGATATTATTGCAAAATATTTTGGAGAAGGACATACGAAAGATAACGTTGTTGGTTATTTCCCTTATGAAAATATTATGTTCGGAGGATGTTTAACAAAAACACTTAATGCCAGCAAAGGAAATTTAGCAGATGCCAATGTTTCAGAATGGTCTAATACTGTTGAAAAGATTAAACTAGAATACCCCAATATAAAAATTGTTGTTCCTGGACACGGAAAATATGGAGATATGAAGTTATTAGACTACACTATTAACTTATTCAAAACTGAATAAAAAAGGCATCAACCAATAATATTTTTTAACAAAACTCTAAAAGTTAAATAAAAAGATTATAGTTATTTAATGAACTTAATTACAAACCATCCTTTTGCTGGCCCCGTTGATAAATCCATTTCAGATTCTTATTACTATTCAAAATCAAAAAGAAATATTTGTTATTCCCCTATGGGAAATTGGTTTGAACTGGGTAAAGAAAAAAAGGTATAAATAAAATAATTATGAAATTTTAGACAAACCATTTATACTGAGCTCAAGCACTCGATTAATTATATTTAAAATAAAAATTCACTCAAATTAAAAATAAAAACAATAGTTGATGCTCTTTATGAATACTATTTTCTTACTATTAAAAAATCTTAAAATTAAAACAATTGTTATGTTTAAAGTAAAATCGGTAATCATACTATGTTTACTTTACTCTTGCTCTACTAAAGCTCAGGAAACGATTACCAAAGAAGCTGTTACAGAACTAATGGTTATAGAACAAGAAAAGTTATGTGAAGACAAAAGCATAATCGAAAAAAAAAAAAAAGAAATAAAATCTTTTTTAGATACGATAAGTATTAATCATTTAAAGAAACAAGTTAATGAGAATTTAAATTACTACATAAACAATGAAAGTAGTATTATTGAATCACTTAACAATCATCAAAAAGATATAAATGAAAGAATTAATAGTAACATAAAATTATACTTACCTAACGAAGAAAAATACACTAATAAGGAAAATATACTTTTAAAATTAGTCAACAACAACCATTTAGAATATAGAGATACTATACAAAAAGGTACTTATTTTAATCAGCTTTTTGAACACAATAAATCTTACATTAAACCTCTAGTCATGAATAGTGGCTTCTCTACTTATAATTTTAAGAGTAAAGTAACTACCCTACCCTACTATTCTTTAAACTCTCATTCTGAACAGAACTTGAGAATTATGAATATTTATTACCATGATGGTACTAAAAAAAACACCCCAACCCCTATCGAATCTCATTCATTCCCTTTGAATTCTATTCCTGTAAAAAAAATGAAACATGTTGATAGTTTACAGCTAGAATTCAAAATTAATTACTTAACCAAAATTGATTCTATTCATTTTAAAAAAAATGAAATAGAAATACAAAAAGGAGACTTTAAACTACTTAAAATGGAGAAAAATTATGTAGAATACGAAACTCCAAATGCATATTCTTCTTATATAGAAGCATACTATTACAATGAAGAAGGAAAAGCTTTAAAAACTAAATTCAGTATCAGTAATCTATCTACAGAGACTCCTGTACAAGAGTACAATGAGACATTTAACTATATAAAAAGTACTTCTGAATATGTAAATAGAATAACTACTAAAGAGGAAGCTTTTCTAACATTAAAATACCTAGATTTAAAAAACCATAATAATCCACATAAAAAAACTAAGAGTAGAGTAACCTTAGAAGGAAATGTTGATTCTTTTACTTTATATATAGAAAGTAAAAGAGATACAATTACCTTTTTAACCACACTTAAAAACGGGTCATCAGTAAAAAAACTTTACCTACATAAATTAGAGGACAAGACAGAGTTTATTGACAAAGACGGAAAAATAATTACTTCAATTCCTTCTTCTGTTCACTTTTTATCACATCATACAGGCTATCATTCCGATAAATATTTTTTCACAGAAAGAACAGAAGAAAGAAACTATTATTATCTAGATCAAGACAAGCAAACTATTTCTAAACTTCCTTATTCACAAATAGAATACTTATGCTCGCCTATATTACTTGTTAAAGAAAAAGGGAAGAAAGGGTTTAAATTATTATCTGCAGAAAAAAACCTATTACTATCTGACAAAACATTTACTAATGTTTTTATTCAGCGTTATATAGGTGAAGGTATTCTAGTATATAACAGCGAAGGAAATTTTCTGCTTTATGACCAAGACAACAAATTAATTACCGAAAACACAAAAAAAGTAGATAAAATAATTCTAAAAAAATCAACAGGGTGGTAATACGTACATAATTTGCGTGTAAAGAATTGAAAGTTTTCGTATTACTTACATAGTATAGATTCAAAAATTTACTTATCAAACCTGAAAAACATTTAATTTAACCGTACATTTTTGTGCGGTTTTTTATTTTGTTTTACCTTGGCTTTCGCTTATAAAGAGAACAAAAATTGCTAAAATCTTCTACCCATTATTTCTTTTATTGATTTTTATTCTCTGTTAAAATAAACTTTAGTACTAATAAAAATTGAAATAATAATGAACTTTAAAACCTCCCTTGTTATACTTCTTAACTTAAGTTTAACCTTCTCATGTTTAGCTCAAGATAATGCCCCTATTACTCTTGAAGGAAAATGGAAAGTAGTTGATTGGACTTATATGAGCTTCGTAGGAAGAGGTCTTGATGGGAAAGAAAAACAAGAAATAGACAAAACTGTAAGTGATTTAGTTTTAGATTTTAAATTAAATCAAACTTTTTCTAGTAACAAACCTGCTTTTCAGTTTTTAGAAAACCAAAAGTTCTTTGTAAATAATTTTAGTGAAGTTGTAATAAACAACCAATATTACCCCATTTTTATTAAGAATAATACATGTTACTTTTTACTAAGTAATATTATGCTTCAAATTAAAAAAACAGAAAATTATAAAAATTCAAAAATAAACATTGAAAAGTTTCCTAGTAAATATAATGAAATAGAAGAAAGTTTCAAGAAAGAAAAGAAAATTTCAGGAGAAGTATATAGTATTAATGATTTAGATAAACCTCCTAAATTCAAGACAGTCGAATTTGATGAAAATTGTTTAATCGATTGTCTTCTTAACTCTTTTAACTCAAACATGAAGTACTATATAGATTTTTCAAAAGTAGAAAAAGATACAAGTTATTTTATAGAGTTTACTGTAGATAATACAGGTAACATTTATAACATACATATAAAATCTAAAAACAACAAACCCAGTAATGGACTTACTATGACTGCTAAAGTAATTTATGGAACTAAAGAAAATAACAAAGAAAGTAAAAAAGGTAAAATTACTGGAATTGAAAAAAATATTATAAGCAGTATACTAGCTTTTAAAAATCAACTGATTGCTGGCAAGAAGAATAATAAAAATGTAAATACCAAACTAAATTTAGAACTAAGGTTAATTTCAAAATAAGAGCACACATATCTTCAAGTAAAATATAACCAACTTAAAATTAACACTAAACAAATACATTAGCAATAATTAAACTTTATATGAAAAAAAAAAATACCTAATTGTATTTTTAGCGTTTTTAAATGTTTCTTATATCAATAAACTAAAAGAACATAATATTGATTATTATAAGCAAATTTTAAATCTAAAAAACATACGCTTTGACCAAATTGAGACATTACTAGTAATTGAGGAGTATATTAATGATAAGGGATTCCAAAGTTCAGACAGAAAAGGTATAGTTGTTTATAACACAAATAACAGTGGTGGTGGAATATATACTTACTCAGTAGATTTGAAAAAGAAAAACTCATTAGGGTTATCTGATGAATTTTACAAAACAAATATATATAGAAAAGAAAGAGACTTTATTTTTCAATTAGCTGTATCAGACTTCAAGTTTATTCATGTATTAGAAAAGATTAACCCTAATAAAGAAGGTAAATTAAATTATGTAATTTCCAGCTATGATAAAAGTAAAAATACAGGTTTTAAAATAGTCAACTTATATGACATAGTAATGAATGAAGAAAAATAAACAAAACTTCTGTTAATATTATCTATAAATAATTGCTACCCTAACTACTCGATTATCTTTATATTTTTTGAGTTAGTTACTTAAATAAGTATTATATATAACTTAACAATTTTAGAGAAAAATGAAATTTCCATTATTTATATTATTCCTGTTATTTTCAATAACAAGTAAAGGTCAATCTAGTTATTCTGGTCATTTAGGAAAGTTCCCCATTACATTGGTTATGTACCACTATAGTGATGGAGTTTCTTTAGCTTATTATGTTTATAATAAATATGATAACCCGATAATAATAAACGGAAACCTTAAAAATGAAGAATTAAAACTTTTAGAAAAGGATAAGAAAGGAAACACTTCTGCTACTCTTATTTTTGAAAATTTTAAAGAAAGTGATACAGAAGTTACAGGAAAATGGATTAATGCTGACTCTACAAAAACTTATCAAATTTTATTGCAAAAAGATTTTGATGTAAGTTATGGAGACGATATAGAATGGAAAAGTAGAGAACTAATCCAGTCTAACACTACAAAAAAACACTACTTTAAAACCATAATAACTAAAGAAAAGGGAAATTTTTATGCTAGAGTTTCTGGTATAAAAATATTTGAAAAGAAAACAGATAAACTAATTCAAACTATTGAATTAGACTGCCAACTTTTTGGAATAGATAATGTAAGTATTGGTGATTATAACTTTGATGGAATTGAAGATTTTTCTGTTTTTGAAGCTAGTTATGCTGGTCCAAATACTTCCAGTATTTATATTTTAAGGACTCCTAATTCAAATAACTATTTTAAAAGTAGTTTCAGCGGTACTTCCTTAATATTCGATAATGAATCAAAGTTAATTCACGAGCACAACCAATGCTGTGCAGGAAGAATCCACATGAATGCAACTTACAAAGTGGTTAATAACGAAATGGTTTTAATTTCACAAAAATGTATTGAATATAATGACGATAAAGAAGAATTTATTGATACCAAATGTCAATAAAAAATAATAAAACAAAATCTATAAATAATTTAAACATAAGCTATGAAAACAAATACTTTACTTTACTTATTATTGTTTTTTTCTTCATTTATATACTCTCAATAAATTGAAGAAGTAATATACATAAAAGAAGAAATAAATAGTGAACCCGAAGAAATAGTTACTTATTACTCGTTAAAAGAAGCTTTAAAACCCCAAAAAAAGTAAAAGCTTTGCAAATTAGAGATAAAGGTTTACACGAATTACCTAAAGAAATTAAAGAACTAGTAAACCTAGAAACTTTAAGAGTTCATCATAATAGATTAACTGAAATACCAGATTTTATTTTTTCTCTTACTAAATTAAAAGAGTTAGAAATAGGAGCTAATAACTTAGGTATCTTAACTAAAAATATTGGTAAATTAACAAACCTTGAATACTTAGGATTAAAAGCTAATGGATTAATAACCTTACCTAAATTAATTGGAAAATTGACAAAATTAAAAACACTTAATTTAGATTTTAACCCTATTACTTCATTACCAGAATCAATTAAAAACTTAAAAAAACTAGAGCGCTTTTATTTAACTGGAAATAAAATACCTAAAAATGATATAAAAAAAATTAAAGCATTACTACCTCATTATTATAGAAGGTACTAGTTTAAATTACTAAACTCTTACATCTATAGATTAACTTAAAATGAAAAAGAAAATAACAAAAGTTAAAACCTAAGTTTACTTAATGAACTTAATTACAAACCATCCTTATATATCAACAATCATAATTATACTTATTTTGAATTCTATAATTAAAAAAATTACACGAGCTAAACATTCTCCACTTGTAAAAGTATCCTTGTTTATCATGGCTATAATTAGCCAAGCCTGTAGTCCTTTTGCTGGCCCCGTTGATAAATCCATTTCAGATTCTTATTACTATTCAAAATCAAAAAGAAATATTTGTTATTCCCCTATGGGAAATTGGTTTGAACTGGGTAATACCAAAATAAATGCAGATGTTGAGAGTTTTAAAGTTTTAGGAAGAGATTTTGGGAAAGACAAGAATCATTTATTCTTTAAAACTCATATTATAGATAATGAAGTAGATACCGCTACTTTCTATGTTGATGATGACAATTACATCTGTTTTGATAAAGACCATGTATATAGAGCTTTAAATTATTTACCTCACGACTTTACTCAAACCAACCAAGAAAAAAAGCATTTATGGAAGGTTGCGAAAGCTAATCCGAAAACATTTCAAAAAATTGATAGCGACTGGTCTAAAGACGACAAACATTATTTTTATAATTACGTGCCTATTGATGTGGATTATAACTCTTTTACTATTTTAAATAAAAGCTTTGCTAAAGACAAAAACCAAGTATATTCTTTAAAAAACTATGAATTGCTAGCTTCTACAATAGATCCTACTACAACAAAAAAAATCAATAGTAGATATATTACAGATAATAACAATATTTATGATTTTCAAGAATATATAAATGGTGAAAAGGTAGATTCTCTCACTTCTATACCTTACCAAAACATTGATAATTTAACCATATTAGAAGATAAGTTTCTACTATTTGACAATAAGGTAATGTATGATGGAACTATAATTGAAAAAGCTGATGCTTCATCATTTCAAATCATTCAATTTCCCTATTCTAAAGACAAAAATCATGTGTTCTATCACAAAGAGGTTATTGAAAAAGCTGATCCAAAGACCTTCAGTGTTTTTGAAACATCTTATTATTCAAAAGATAAAAATTATGTATTCGTTTATGGAAAACTATTAAAAGATGCTGATGTAGCTACTTTTGAACCAGTAAATAAAAAACACTCATTATTATATAAAGATAAAAATCACACCTACAGAGGTGATGAAATTGTAAGAGACAACTAAAATTTAGCTTGTTATAAAATAGCTATACAACTCATAATCATTTTTTTTTGTATTTTCATTCCCAATAAAAAATTACAAAACCATGAAAAACTTATTTAACTCTACCCCCCTTACAGTTTTATCTTTTTTAATATTCTTTCTATCATTTTCAGTGACTGCACAAGATAGTGCTGATACTGTTATTATGATGGATGGAAAAGAAAGAAAAGGAAAAGTAACAGCCATTAATGATAGTGAAATTACATTCATTTTTACCGGTGAAACCTTAGAATATAAAATCAAACGAGCTGAAGTCAATAAAATTATTTTTGCCAGCGGACGAACTCAATTAATTTCTGAAAAAGCAACAAAACAAAATACTCAAAGTACCTCAAACCTTGTTATTAGAAAAGGTAAAATGGCTGTGCTACCTTTTAAAGTTATAACTAATATGGATTCAGTAGATAAAGAGGCCATTGGAAGACAAATTCAGACTGATTGTACTAATACCATAAAGAAGGAGTCACCTATGATTGAAGTTATAGACCCTAGAATTGTTAACGCTACTTTAGCTAAAAACAATATTTCTGTTAATCAGCTTGAAACAATGTTACCTAATGAGTTAGCTATTACACTTGGGGTTGAGCATGTAGTTTTTGGTTCTTATGATGTTGAAAACACAGGAACCAGAACCTCAGGATCTACGGTAACTACATACAAATCAAAAAAAGACAGAACTAAGAGAAAAGGAACAGCTATTAGCTCTGGTAGCTCATCTACTTCAGACACATATGACTCTAAGATTACAATGGATATATATAATGATAAAGGCTCTAATATTTACTCTGTTTCTCGTAAACCATTTATGGCTGGTTTAGATAAATACCATAGTACAATTAAGTATTTAATTAAAAGAGCTCCATTTGGTAGTAAGCATAAATAAAATAATAAGCTTTACATTAAAAGCCTCATAGGTTATACTTATACTATAAATAGCTTTTTTTATACAAAGTATCTAAAAAATAAGTAATTTTACTTGTATAAAAAGAGCTATAATGAAATACGGATATACTATACTTTATGTTAAAAACGTAAAAGAAACTATTGACTTTTACGAAAAAGCTTTCGGTTTTACTTCAAAATTTATCACACCTGAAAATGATTATGGAGAATTAATTTCTGGAGAAACAACTATTGCTTTTGCTTCCTATGAATTGGAAAAATCTAACTTTAAAAAAGAAACTGTAAAAGCAAATACATCTAATAAACCTTTTGGAATAGAAATGGCTTTTGTATCAGAAAATATAGAAGTCGATTTTAAAAAAGCCATTGACATGGGAGCTATTGAATTTGAACCACTCAAAGAAAAACCTTGGGGACAAAAGGTAGGTTATGTAAAAGACATTAATGGTTTCTTAATAGAAATTTGTAGCCCTATCAAAAATGAGTAATGTTTTTTAAAAAATTGTTGTTGATTATTAAAGGACTACTTGTAGTTACTGCTCACCTTCTTACTATATCTTTTGTAGCTTTTTTATTTTATCTTGGCTACCATTGATTAAAAGAACAAAATCACAAAAAACTTCTACATAGATAATTAAAAATAATGAAAAAAATTACGCTAGTATTACTACTATTAACAATAACATTTTCTTGTAAAACAGAAAAAGCAACTGAAATAATTGTTATAGGAACTCTACATAAACCAGAACCTAATTTTAATTCAGAAACACTCTTTAAAATATTAGAAGACGTAAAGCCTGATTTTATATTGCAAGAATTAGATTCTTCGTTTTTCACTTCTAATTTTAGATACAAAAATATTTCTAATAGTAATGAAGATATGGCATCTGAAAAATATGTTAATAAGTATCCTTTAACAAAATTAAGACCTTATGAGTTTGAAGGGCGAAATGAATATAGAATAAACATAGGCTCTCGTCCTACTGATGGCTTAACCACAAAGTTATTAGACAGTTTAAACAAAGCTAATTTATTGTCTCCTACAGAGTCTGTAATTCATAATAAATATAAAGCTCTTTTAAAACCTTTAATAGTATCAGCTTCTAAATCACCTGAAAACTTTAACAATCCTACAACAGATAGTATCTGTGCCGAAAGACAATATTATCAATATAAAATGTTACCAAAAATAACCAGTGTAAGAGATGAATTTGCTACTCGTTTTCATACGAAACCAAATGGAGAAAAAATAAGTTACCGTGACGGATTTCAGTTAGCTTGTGATTTTTGGGATTTAAGAAATCGGACAATGGCTAAAAATATAATGCGAATTTCAGAACAAAACAAAGGAAAAAGAATTGTTGTACTATGTGGATTCATGCACAGATATTACCTTTTGAGTGAATTAAAAAAACTAACCAAAGGAAAAGATATTATCTTAAAAGAATTTTACGATTATTAAATATGATTTATTAGTAATTACCAATACTCATCTGCTCTTAAATCTACTGCTATAATTAAAAAAGATCAATCACAAATAGCTAAACATTACTTACCCCTGATATTCACTTGGATTTTTACCCATGTATTTTTTAAACGTTTTATTAAAATGGCTAGAGTCTGTGAAACCTATTTTCTCTGCTATTTCCCCAATACTTAAACTACTTTGCTTTAACAAACTTTCTGCCATTTTTATTTTGGTTTCCATTATATAACGTTTTAACGATATACCAGTATGTTTCTTTACAAAAACACCAACATAGTTTGGTGACAAATGAAACGTTTCTGCAATAACATCAACCTTTATGAGCTCTTTATTTTGCACATTTTGTCGTATGTATGTCAATATTAAATTTACTTTATTCTTATCATAAACATGTCCGCTGTTTTTTAATGTAGACTTTAAGTTTCTCGACAATATAATTAACAAAGCTCCAAACAATTCAGACAATACATTACGACTATAGGTTAACGGACTATGCAATTCACTTTTTATTAAATGATAAAGCCTAAAAAGTTGCTCTTTATCTGTTTCGCAACTAATTACACTTTTAGCAACAATGTTCCGATGAAAAATTACTGCATCTAAATTCTTTCTCCAATAAGTACTTGTAGAAAATGTAGCCTTTTCTAAAAACATCTGTTCTGTAAATTTTACCACACCAAATTTTGTTGGCTCACCAATAATAAACTCATGTTCATCTTTTGGAGTTAAAAAAAACAAATCTCCTTCTTTATAATCAATAACACTTTCGTTTAAAACATGTTTTCCACTTCCTTTTAAAACAAAAGTTAACTCAAAAAAATGGTGCTTATGTCTTGGATAGCCCCACTCCTTCTCTGCTTCAAACTCAAATACATCTAAATTCTTAGTAATATAAAAACGTTGTGTCATTAAAATGCTTTTATACAAATATACAATGTATTTATACAACAATACAGCTTAAAACAGCTACTAATTTTGCAATCACAACAGTCAATTAAACAATATAAAATGAAAAATAATAGCATTATAGCATTGGCTATCATAGCGGTAAGTTTAACATTAAATGCTTGTAAAAAAGAGCAAAAGAATACAAGTAAAACAAGTTCTACTTCGACAAAAGCTGTAGCAAAAAAAAGCTATTGGCCTAACGGAGCACAATTAGTCATTTCTTTTTCAATGCAGTTTGAAACAGGAGGACAACCTGAAGGAGCTGAAAGCCCTTTTTCAGGAAACCCATTACCTAAAGGAAATCCTGATTTGCCTGCTGAAAGCTGGTTTCGTTATGGAGCCAAAGAAGGAATGTGGCGAATGATGGATTTATGGGATAAACATGATATAAAAGTAACCTCTCATGTTGTAGGTGAAGCTGCAATAAAATATCCTGAAATCGCTAAGGCTATGGCCAACAAAGGACACGAAATAGCTGCTCACGGAATTGCTTGGGACGATCAATGGAATTTAAGTTACGAGGATGAACTTGCCTTTGTTAAAAAAGGAATTGACACAGTAGAAGCAATTACAGGAAAAAGAGGGCGCGGATACAATGCCAACTGGTTACGTAGAAGTCCCAACACTCTCAAAGTTTTACAAGAGCTTAGTTTTTTATACCATATTGATGATGTAAGTCGTGATGAACCTTTCATTACTAAAGTAAGAGGTAAAAACTTTGTTGTAATGCCTTATACGCTGCGTAATAATGATATTGTAAATATTGCTGGTAAAAACTGGTCACCAGATCAATTCTTATTTCAACTTAAAACAGAATTCGATCAACTTTATAAAGAAGGTGCCTCTAAAAGGAGAATGATGAGTGTGAGTTTACACGATAGAATTGGAGGTACTCCAGCAGTAGTTAATGTTGTAAATCAATTTATTGAATATGCAAAACAACATGAAGGTGTAGTGTTTATGCGTAAAGATAACATTGCTAAAATGGTAATAAACGACCCTAATACACCAATTGATAACGCCGAATTAAAATTTAACAAATAAGAGTACTAACATGAAACATGCAATCTATTTATACCTTGTACTTAGTACACTAACAATTATTAATGCGCAAAACAAATTACCTTTTCAATTAGAAAAAAACTGGGAACTAGAAGGTTTAAAAAATCCTGAAAGTGTAGTTTTTGATAAAACAAACCAAGTATTATATGTATCTAATGTAAACGGCGCTCCTACTAATAAAGATGGTAATGGTTTTATATCTAAAATAAGTTTAGATGGAGAAATAATAGAACTAGAGTGGCTTAAGGGATTGGATGCTCCTAAAGGACTTACTATTCACAAAGGAAAATTATACGTTACGGATATTAATACTATTGTTGAAGTTGATATAGCGAGTAAACAAGTCCAACGATTTACAGCCAAAGATGCTACCTTCCTCAATGATATTGTTGCTGACAAAAAAGGAGACATCTATGCTTCTAACACTTTTGGATTTAGTGGTATTTACAAACTCCCAATCAAAGGAACAAGAAAAGTTGAACTATGGCTAAAAGATGACAAATTAAACATGCCTAATGGCTTATTTGTGTCAAAAAACAATCTAATAGTTGCTGGTTGGGGTATAGATTTAGATGCTAAAACATTTGCTACCAAAACACCAGGACATTTAGTTAAAATCAATTTAAAAACAAAAAAAATCAAACCCATAAGTCAGCCTTTTGGAAACTTAGATGGACTCAGCGAAACTTTACACGGTTTTTTAATTACTGACTGGTTAACAGGAAGCCTATTCTACTTAAAAAAAGGGAATGATAAAGGACAACTTGTAATAGATTTACCTCAAGGAAGTGCTGACACGTACTTTGACAAAGCTACCAAAACGTTATACATCCCTTTAATGTTGAATCAAAAATTATTGAAATATCACTTTAAAAAGTAACATTATGAACATAAAATTAATATTCTTAGGTAGTTTCTTAACTTTTTTCGGACAAATAACTGCGCAAGAAAATACGATATCTCTAGGTAAAAAAGTAGAAAATATTCAAGTTATAAACTTTGAATCCATGCCACATGATACCATAAGCAAAGGAATTACGCGACAATGGCTTCATGGTGCCAAAGGGCAAATGGCCTATTTTCACTTGAAAAAAGGTGCACATATTCCAATGCACAAACACCCAAATGAGCAAATTACCTATATCCTTAAAGGAAAAGTAAAAATTAACACTATTGATAAAGGAAAAAGAAAAACCTATATCATCTCTGCTGGTCAAGTAATTGTTTTTCCAGAAAATGTTTCTCACGAGTTTTTTGCACTGGAAAACACACTTGATTTAGATGTACATGTACCAGTAAGACAAGATTGGTTGACTAATGAGCTACCAGCATATTTAAAGAAAAGTAAATAAATGAAAGCCACACCTAAACAAACAGCGTATGCATTGCTACGTATTACCATGGGAATCAATTTTTTTGGACATGGATTAACAAGATTGCCAAAAATCCCTTCATTCCGTGATTGGATGGTAAGTCAATTTCAAGAAAGTATACTTCCAGACTTTCTTTTATACACATGGGGAAGCATATTACCTTTCATAGAATTTATCATAGGTACATTATTAATTATTGGCTTATTTACTTACAGAACAGCTATTGCTGGTGCTCTTGTTATTGCCATACTTATTCTTGGTTCTTGTTTAATAGAACATTGGGAATGGGCTGGTGCCCAAATGTTATATGCTTTATTTTATTTCTTTATTATAAGTCAAGTATCAGAGAATAAATGGTCTATTGACAACAAACTATCAACATTAAGAGAAAAACATCTGTAAATCATTAATATAAAATGAACTCAAAATATCAAACAGAAAGATTAATTATACGTCCAACAAATACTGAGGATACTGACTTTATTTTCAACTTATTTAATACTCCTAAATGGATTGAGAATATTGGAAATAGGAATATAGCATCAACTCATCATGCAAAGCAATATATTGAAACAGTTATGCTTGGGCAATTCAACCAACTAGGATACTCTAGTTACACTATAATTAAACAATCTGATAATGAAAAAATAGGAACTGTTGGACTTTATGATCGTGAAGGAGTTGATGGAATTGATTTTGGTTTTGCTTTTTTACCTCAATTCGAAGGTAAAGGATATGCTTTTGAAAGTGCTTCTAAAATAAAAGAAGTAGCTGTAAATAAGTTCAAAATTAAAAACCTAGCAGCTATTACACGCCCTAGTAATACTAGTTCACAAAAATTACTTAATAAATTAGGTTTCAGCTTCAAAAAAGACATCATTCTTCCTAAGCATGAGTTTAAAGAATGGTTATTATATGCTATAAACTAATACCCTCCTTATGAAAGCAGAAACAATAAACACAGCTGGCAATTGGTCTGTACATTGGACAGAATCCTTAAAAAAGGCCATTCAATTAGGAGCAAATAGTCATAAAATTGGACAACAATTATTATTAGAAAATAAACGTGTTAAAATATGGCATATTGAATTGGAACCTGGGCAAGCTCTTCCCTTTCATAAACACGACAAACCCTATTTTTATATTTGTCATACAAGGGGTAGCTCTCGTTCTTATTTTTCTAATGGCTCTATAATTGAAACATATTATGAACCTAATGATATTAAGTATTTAAATAACTTAAACACTAAAAACTTCTTCATACATAACTTGGAAAATATTGGTACCACTACGCTACATTTCACAACCGTAGAGTTTACAGAGTAGCACAATATATTTTTACAAGTAAAACATGAGTTTATACAAAAACATAACTTTCAAACCATAGTAAATTTGTACTATTAAATAATTAAAACTTTGTAAATCATGGCTTTTAAAAAATTATATCAACCCTATAACAAGAATGGCTTAACATTAAAAAACAGATTTTTAATGGCTCCCATGACACGTTCCAGAAGTTCACAGCCTGGTGATATTCCTAATAAATTAATGGCTGAATATTATGGACAAAGAACTTCAGCAGGAATAATTATATCTGAAGCTACTCAAGTTTCACTACAAGGAAAAGGCTACGCTAAAACACCTGGAATTTATACACAAGAACAAATTGAAGGTTGGAAATTAATTACGAATGAAGTACATAAAAAAGGAAGTAAAATATTTTTACAATTATGGCATGTTGGTCGCGTATCTAGCGCTAAAGTAAACGGATTACAACCTATTGCTCCTTCTAAAAAAGCTGCTAAAGAAACTAGCGTTTATATTTTTGACGGTACTCCAAATGGTGATGCAACTTTTGTATCTGTAGAAGAGCCTAGAGCAATGACTAAAGCTGATATTAATCAAGTAATAGAAGAATTCAGGATAGGAGCAAAAAATGCAATTGAAGCAGGTTTTGATGGTGTTGAAATTCATGGAGCCAATGGGTACTTAATAGACCAGTTTTTAAGAAGTAACTCTAACCAACGAACAGACGAATATGGAGGATCTAAAGAAAATAGAGTCAGATTACTAACTAAAATCACTCAAGCAATTATTCAAGAAATAGGCAGTGGAAAAACCGGAGTTCGCCTCTCCCCTTTTATTAGTTTTAAAGACATGAATGATCCCGAAATATTAGACACTATAATGATTGCTACCCAAGAGCTTGAAAAAATCGGAGTTACTTACTTGCATCTATGTGAAGCTGATTGGGATGACGCTCCAAAAATCCCTAATAGTTTTAGAGATAACCTTCGTAAAACATTTAGTAAAACTATTATTGCTACTGGTAACAAAACACCTGAACAAGGAGAAGATTTATTAAAAAAAGATTTAGTTGACCTAATTGGTTTTGGACGCAATTTTTTAACGAACCCTGATTATCCGATAAGAGTAAAACTAAACGCTCCATTAAACAAAATTACTGATACACATACGTTATTTGGTGGTGGGGATGCTAGAGGGTATACAGATTATCCGTTTTTGAAACAGGTAAACGATTAAAAAAGCACAAATAACTTGAATAAAACACTCCTTTTTCTAATAATTCTGATTAATCAATCTTTAAAAATAAATAAGTACTTTAGTGGCTGTTACATTAACTAACAGTCACTAACTATGTCTAAAAAAATTGGATTAAAAGAAGCTATTTCAATAGGGATTGGTGGTATGGTAGGCGGTGGTATTTTTGCCGTTTTAGGTCTAGCTGTTTTACTTGCTAAAGGAGGAACTCCAATTGCTTTTTTACTTGCAGGAATACTAGCTTTATTAACCTCATATAGCTATGTACATCTTTCAAAAAAATATCCAGATAGAGGTGGCACTGTAAAATTTATTAATCAAGGTTTTGGAAGAACCATTTTTAGCGGAGCTATTAACAATCTTTTATGGGTAAGCTATATTGTAATGCTTTCTTTATATGCTTCTGCTTTTGGCTCTTATGCTCCTAACCTATGGGAAATAACTCAAAACAAAACAATCAACTTTCATATATATGCCAGTGCTATTATTATTATAGCTACAGCAATTAACTACTACAGTATTGCTGTAGTGGGAAAAATTGAATCATACGCAGTAGTTATTAAACTTATAATTCTTATTGGTTTTATTGCCATCGGAGCTTATGGACTAATAGGAAATCCTAATATGGCTCAACTATCTATTAGTAACTGGGAAAACCCTATCAAATTATTTGCTGGTGGTATGGTTATTTTTGTTGCCTATGAAGGCTTTGAGTTAATAGCCAATGCTGCTCCCGATATTTTAAATCCTGAAAAAAACATATCAAAAGCTTATTACTACTCTGTAATATTTGTAATTGTGTTGTACATTATCATTGCTCTTGTTACTGTAGGTTCTCTCCCATTTAATCAAATTGCCAAAGCACAAGATTATGTACTAGCAGAAGCCGCTAAACCAATGTTAGGACAAGTAGGATTTACTATCATAACCATAGCTGCATTAATTTCTACATTTTCTGCTATTAATGCTTCATTATATGGAGGTAGTAAAGTTAACTATGAAATTGCTGAAGATGATGAATTACCACATCATTTTCTTGCCAAATTTTGGAATCAACCTATCGGATTACTAATTACCGCTATAGCAACTCTAGTATTAGTTAACACATTAAATTTAGAAAGTATATCTACTGCTGGTAGTGTTGGCTTCATCCTTATTTTCGGAATTGTAAATTACGTAGGTTTTAAACTTTCAAAAGAAACAGGTGCTAATAAAACAATTCCTTTATTAGGGTGTTTTTTATGTGTAATTGCTCTAGTTATTCTAATCAAACAACAACTTCAATCGAATCTAATTGGAGTATTTGTATCTCTTGGAATTATTACCCTATGTTTTATTATTGAGTGGATTTATAAGAAAAATGAAACAAAGGCTATATAAAATGAATTCATTTTATATAGCCTTTTCCTTTGAATAAGTTTTTATTCTTCCAATTTAGAATGCTCAGAATACGTACGCCATTTCTCTAAACAAGCGGTAATATCTTCAGGTACTTCAGAATCAAACTTTAGAAATTCCCCAGTAGTTGGATGCGTAAAGCCTAACGTTTTTGCATGTAAAGCTTGTCTTGGTAATATTTTAAAACAATTATCTACAAATTGTTTGTATTTAGTAAATGTAGTTCCCTTTAAAATGGCGTTACCTCCATAACGCTCATCGTTAAAAAGTGTGTGACCAATATGCTTAAAATGAGCTCTAATTTGATGCGTTCTACCCGTTTCTAACTTACATTGTACCAATGTTACATACGTAAGTCTTTCTAACACTTTATAATGAGTTACTGCATGCTTACCATGCTCTCCATCAGGGAAAACATCCATTTGTAAGCGATTTTTAAAGCTACGACCTATATTTCCTTCAATAGTTCCTTCATCCTCTTCTATATTCCCCCAAACTAAAGCGTAATATAAACGTTCTGTAGTACGATCAAAAAATTGCTTAGATAAATGAGCCATTGCATACTCAGTTTTTGCAACAACCAACAACCCACTAGTATCTTTATCAATTCGATGTACTAAACCAGGGCGCTCATTAGAATTCTTTGGTAAGTTTTCTATATGGTGAATCAGTCCATTTACTAACGTACCTGAATAATTTCCATGACCAGGATGTACTACCATACCTGCTGGCTTATTCACCACTATTACTTCATCATCCTCATACACTATATCAATAGGAATATCTTCTGCTACTAATAAGTTTTCGTGAGGTGGATATGTTAATACCACTCTAACAACATCCTTAGGTTTTACTTTGTAGTTTGGTTTTACAGCAACATCATTTACTAAAACATTTCCTGCTTTAGCTGCTTGCTGTATTTTATTTCGAGTAGCATTTTCAATAAAATTCATTAAAAACTTATCTACTCGTAATGGTACTTGACCATCTGTTGCTACAAACCTATGATGTTCATATAAATCATCATTCTCTATCTCTGGAGTATTATCTTCCTGCATCAATCAGTTATAAAAATTAGTATCCATTACCATCACCTAAAATCAAGTCGATGGTTGTTTGTTTTGGTAACTTAGTTCCTGGCTCTATTTTTTGTCCGTTATGTTTTAATCCACGAACCACATCTTTTCCTATATCATGAACCCAAGTAACATTCGTTCCAACTTTAAATCCTATTGAGCGTAGATGTGTTGTTGCCTGACGTCTGGTACGCCCATTTAAATTAGGTACTTCTACATCTCTATATTTAGATGGATTTAATGTTAAATATATTTTACGCTTTTCTTTTACAAAATCACCTGCTTCCGGATCTTGTTCAATAATTGATTTTTTTGGATATTCAGGATTATAGCTTGCACTATCAATTACCACAAAATCTAAATTTAATTCACTTAGTTTTTGCTCAACATCAGCTAACGACATTTTATGCAAGTCAGGTACTTGTATTTTTTGATTGTGGTTTGTTGTAACTCCTAACCACCATTGTAATACAAATACAAAAACTAGTATTGAAACAACTGCTATAATTATGTTTTTTAAAAAAGATTTACTTTTTATAAATTGAAATAAACCTCCAGTTTTTTCTGTAAAATTACTCATATCATTTTTTTGTAAGATCGCACAAATTTACAGTAAAAATATTACTATTTTAAATTCGACAAGTCTTAAACGAGTTTTTTTGGTAAGTTTGTATAATCCAACGATTGGATTTTAGACAAACAATGATAAAAACAGTAATTGAAATACATTTGAAGTGAAAAAAAACATCGCTATTATTATGGGAGGTTATTCCTCAGAAGTAGGAATTTCTCTAAAAAGTGGTAATGTAGTTTACAAACATATTGATAAAGAAAAGTATAACGCTTTTAAAGTTCATATTTTAGAAAATAAATGGGTATATGTTGATGATAATGATGTAGAATATCCAATAAATAGAGAAAATTTTTCAGTTGAAGTTAAAGAGCAAAAAATCACATTCGATTGTGTTTTTAATGCTATTCACGGTACACCGGGTGAAAACGGAATTATCTTAGCCTATTTTGATCTTATTAGCATAAAACACACCTCTGCCCCATTCTATCAAATGGCCTTAACCTTTAATAAACGTGATACCTTAAGCGTGGTAAAGCAATACGGAATAGCAACTGCTATTTCTATATACCTAAACAAGGGTGATGAAATAGATTGTGATGCTTTCATAAAAAAAGTGGGACTTCCTTGCTTTGTAAAACCAAATGGTGCGGGTTCTAGTTTTGGTATATCGAAAGTATATACTAAAGAAGAGTTAATTCCTGCTATAGAAAAAGCATATGAAGAAGATACTGAAATATTAATTGAAAGCTTTTTAGACGGAACTGAGGTTTCTGTTGGAGTAATTCAATATAAAGGAGTAACAAAAGTACTACCAATAACAGAAATTGTTTCAGAAAATGATTTTTTCGATTATAAAGCTAAATATGAAGGAGAGTCACAAGAAATTACTCCTGCACGTTTAACTGATTCTCAAAGAAAAAGAGTGAAAGAAGTAGCTAAACGTGTATATGAAATTTTAAACATGCGTGGTTTTTCTCGTTCTGAATATATTTTGGTTAACGATGAGCCACATTTTATAGAAATGAATACTGTTCCTGGGTTAACTGAGGCAAGTATTTTACCACAGCAAGCCAATCATGCGGGTATTTCTTTAACGGAATTATTCGGAAATGCTATTGAAATGGCTTTAAATGACAAAATATAATGAAAAGAGCAATTTTTCCTGGATCTTTTGATCCAATAACTTTAGGACACTTAGATATTATTGAACGTGGTGTTACCCTTTTTGATGAGTTAATCATCGCAATTGGTGTAAATGCAGATAAAAAATACATGTTTTCATTAGAAGAACGCCAACGTTTTATAGAAGAGACTTTTAAACACGAGCCAAAAATAAAAGTGCTTACCTATAGTGGGCTTACCGTGAACTTTTGTAAAGAGCAAGATGCTCAATTTATTTTAAGAGGTTTACGTAATCCTGCCGATTTTGAGTTTGAAAAAGCTATTGCACATACTAATAGAAAACTTTCTGAAATAGAGACTGTATTTTTACTAACCTCCTCGGGTAAAAGTTATATTTCTTCATCAATTGTAAGAGATGTAATCAGAAATAATGGTGACTATACAGGATTAGTACCTGACGCAGTTAGAATTTAAACTTTTAAATACGTTACTTTGAAAAAACTATTTGTACTACTCCTAATAATTACTGTTGCTTGTAAACCAGAATCAACAAAAAAGAATAACGATTTCACTACACTGTTTGAAACATCTAACGGAACAGAAACTCCTAAGTATCAAGAAGTAATTTCTTTTTATGAACGTTTAGCTGAAATATACCCTGAAATTTCTTTGTTTGAAATAGGTACTACAGATATTGAAAAACCTTTACATTTAGTTGTTTTCAATGCCGATGGAAAAACCAATATTAAAGCACTCAAGAACTCTTCAAAAAATAGAGTTTTAATTAATAATGGTATTCACCCTGGAGAATCTGACGGGGTTGATGCATCAATGTTACTATTAAGAAACATTGTTCAAAATGATTCTTTAAAAAACAAATACAAAAACTCTTTAATCTGTGTTGTTCCTGTCTACAATATAGGTGGTGCGCTAAACAGAAATTCACACACAAGAGCCAACCAAAATGGCCCAAAAGAATATGGTTTTAGAGGAAATGCTCGTAATTACGATTTGAATCGTGACTTTATTAAACAGGATACCAAAAACGCCGCCACTTTTGCTGAGATTTTTCACACTATAAATCCCGATGTTTTTATTGACAATCATGTAAGTAATGGGGCAGATTATCAATATGCTATTACACATTTATTCACACAGCATAATAAATTGGGAGGAAAACTTGGTGAATTTATTGAAACTAAAATGCGTCCTGAAATAGAACAGTCTTTGGCTGAGAAAGACATTATTATTACTCCTTATGTAAATGTTTGGGGAACAACTCCAGAAAGTGGTTGGTCACAGTTTTTCGATTCACCTAGGTATTCTACTGGTTACACTACCCTATTCAACACGTTAGGATTAATGGTTGAAACTCATATGTTAAAACCATATAAAATTAGAGTAGAACAAACCTATGAGCTATTATTTTCTACTTTAGATTTTTCTGAAGAAAACAGCAGCAAAATAAAAGGTTTACGAAAAAATGCTGTTGATGAAGTTATCAATAATAAAACATATCCTGTAGTTTTCAGTGTTGACACTAACGATCCATCAATATTAAATTTTAAAGGTTATGAAGGTTCACTTATAGACAGCAAAATAACTAATGGAAAGCGTTTGTTTTATGATAGAACAAAACCTTATAATAAAAAGGTCTCCTATTATAACAACTTTATTTCTACCAAAGAAATTACAATTCCAAAAGCATATATTTTACAAAAAGGCTGGCATAATGTTGTAGATCGATTACAAAATAATAAAATTGATTTTACTCGTTTTCAAAAAGATACCACATTAATTGTCGAAGTTCAACACATTAAAGAATTTGAAACTCGAAAAATGGCATACGAAGGTCATTATTTACATTATAATACTGAAGTTGAAAGAACAGGAAATCAACAAATTAAATTTTCTAAAGGAGATATTTATATTCCAACAAATCAACCAGGAATACGTTATATTTTAGAAACCTTAGAGGCAGAAGCTCCTGATTCTTTTTTTAACTGGAACTTCTTTGATACTATATTACAACAAAAAGAAGGATATTCTTCTTACGTTTTTGAAGATATTGCTGAAGACTTTTTAAACAATAACCCTATAATAAAACAAGAGTTTTTAGAGAAGTTAAAATCTGAGGATGATTTTGCTAAAAATCCACAAGCACAGTTGTATTGGGTTTACAAAAAAACTCCACATTACGAAAAAGCACACAAAAAACTACCTATTTATAAGTTATATTAATAATTTTTTAACCTCTTAATTACATTTTCATACATTTGCTGTTGATTAAGAATTTAATCTAAATGAATAAAGAACCCTTAAAGTCTGTTTGTGAGCAGAATAATTTTAAAGAAATTTTTAATCAGCACTCACAAACATTAAGAAATTATATATATTATAAGTGCGGTGATACTCAGCAAGCTGAAGACATCGTACAGGAAGCGTATATAAAATTATGGAATAATTGCTCTAAAGTTTATTTTGAAAAAGCTAAATCTTACCTGTATACAGTAGCTAATAATCATTTTTTAAATGATGTAGCTCACAAAAAGGTTGTATTAGAGCATCAAAAACAAAGTATTTCTTCTGGTAAGACTAATGAAACACCTCAATTTCTTTTAGAAGAAGAAGAGTTTCATACAAAATTAAAAAAAGCCATTGCCGACTTACCAGAAAAGCAAAGAGAAGTTTTTTTACTTAGTCGAATAGACAAAAAAAAGTATAGTGAAATTGCTGATATAGTTGGAGTTTCTGTGAAAGCAGTAGAAAAAAGAATGAGCAAAGCTCTGCTTACTTTAAAAGAGCAAATAGGTAAAGTGTAATAAAAAACAATATTTGTAGTAGGGTAATTAGTCTTTTACTTGTTTTTAATACAAATAGCACGAATAATAGGAAATGAAAATAAATTATAAAGATGAAACTTTTTTAGCGAGATGGATAGCCAATGAGCTATCGGCTGAAGAATTGAAAGAGTTTCAACAAACCGAAGTTTATCATCAATTTAAAGCTATTGATGATGCTTCACAATTATTAAAAGCTCCTACCTATAATAAAGAAGATGCTTTTAATAAAATTCAAACAAACTTAGAGCCAACAAAAACTAACAAAAAAGTAGTAAAGTTAATCCCTACTTGGATGTATGGTGCAGTTGCATCTATAGCTTTGTTAATTAGTTTTTTATACTTTAATAATAATACAACTAATTTTTCTACAAGTTATGGAGAACAACTAACAATTACTTTACCTGACAACTCTAAAGCTCATTTATCACCTAAATCTGAAATAACATACAAAAAACAAAATTGGGAAGATAAAAGAGAGTTATCTTTAAAAGGAAAGGCTTATTTCGAAGTAGAAAAAGGAAAATCTTTTACTGTAAAATCTAATGAAGGTAATGTTACAGTGTTAGGAACTAAGTTTACTGTAAACACTTCAGAAAATTATTTTGAAGTTAAATGTTATGAAGGTAAAGTAAAAGTTACTTCAAAAAATAAAGAAGAAGTAATTTTAACTAAAGGAAAAGCCTTCAGAAACTATAGTAACTCTAGTGAAAAATGGGAGTTTGTAGATACTACTCCTTCTTGGGTAGAAGGTGAAAGTTCTTTTAACAACACTCCTTTACATCAAGTTATAAAAGCTTTAGAAAATCAATTTAAATTAAAATTTGACGCTTCAAGAATAGATACCTCTCAACGCTTTACAGGTACTTTTACACATGAAGATGTTAATATAGCATTGCAAACTGTTTTTGCTCCTATGAAAATTTCTTATAAATTAGCAGAAAATAGTTCAGTTATATTGACATATAGTAAATGAAGATAAAATTAAGTGTACTTTTTATATGCTTAGCGATGTCTATTTTTTCTCAAGAAAAGGTAGACATTTCTTTTATTGATACACCTTTGTTGGATGTATTAAAAGAAACTGAAACCAATTTTGGTGTAAAGTTTTCTTTTAATACAGAGATAATTCGTGGAAAAAACTTTTCTTTTAAAAAGAAAAAATGTGAGCTGGTATACCTTATAGGTGAAATTGAACGTCAAACTCCTTTAATTTTTAACCAAATTAATGAGCGTTATTACTACATAACCAAAAACTCTAATTTTAAACTTAACGAATATAACCTTTTAAAAGAAATTCTTGTAACAAACTATATTACCTCTGGTATTAATAAAAAGAAAAACGGAGCTATATCCATACTCCCTAAACAATTAGGTGTTTTACCTGGTTTAACAGAACCAGATGTATTAGAAAGTTTAAAAATTATCCCTGGTGTTCAAAGTCCAAACGAAACAGCAGCAGGTATTTATATAAGAGGCGGTACGCCACACCAAAACTTAGTTTTATGGGATGGTATAAAAATGTATTATTCTGGGCATTTTTTTGGAATGATCTCTGCTTTTAACCCTTATACTACCAAAGAAGTTACCTTATCTAAAAGTGGTACAGGAGCAAGATATGGAAATAGGGTTTCTGGTGTAATAGATATCAAAACAACAGAAAAAATACCAAATAAAATTACGGGAAATTTTGGTTTGAACATGACTCATGCTGATGCACTTATAACTATTCCGTTTTCAGAAAAAACAGCGCTTTCTTTTTCTGCTAGGAGATCTTTTTCTGATATTTTAAAAACATTCACTTTTGATAAATTATCTATGCGTGTTTTTCAAACATTTGACGATAATCAAGAGAATCAAATTCTAGATAAAAATATTAAGTTTGATAGAAATAATAAGTTTAAATTTTTAGACTACACTACAAAGTTTATATATAAACCTAATGAAGAGGAGTCTTTAAGCATAAGTTTCTTACATACAAAAAATCAAATGTTTAATGATTTTACCATTCCAATTTACCAAGACAAATACAATGATAAATTAGATATCGATAATACTGGTATAAGTGTTAATTGGAAGAAACAATCATCTAAAAAAAAGACTCATAGTATAAAAAGTTATTTTTCTAGTTTTCACTTAGATTATGTAGGTAATTACAACTATATAGATGATTATCTTATTTTATTATCTACTAAAAATAATTCCTTAACTGATTTTGGTATTTCATATAATATGAACTATTCTTTTAATGATAGAACTGATTTGTTTTGGGGTTATGACTTTACATCAACAAAAGCGGCTTATGAATTAAAATATTTAGCTGACGTAGAAGGTGAAAACCGATATTCATCAGAACAAAAAGATAAAGGAACAAACAACACTCATTCTATTTTTGCTGAGTATTTATATGATAACGATGATTGGAATCTAAACTCTGGAGTCAGATTTAATTATTTTTCTAAAATTGACAAACTTGTTTTAGAGCCTAGATTGTATTTTGAAAAAAAAATTGCTTCAAATTTAAGTGTTAAGGCTTCTTTTGAACAAAAGCATCAAACTTTAAGTCAAATTATAGAGTTTCAAACCTCTAGCTTAGGATTCGATTTAGAGAACCAAATATGGGCTCAGGTTAATAACGATGACATTCCTCTTCAAAAAAGTTTACAGATTTCAACTGGACTCCTTTTTAACAAAGACAATTGGAAAATAGATATAGAACCTTATTATAAAAAAGTTAGCGGTATGACATCGCAAACAAGTGGTTATAACGATCAAACTGATGACTTTTCTAATGGTAAAGGGAAAGTATACGGTATTGATTTACTAATTAATAAAAAATTTAATAATTACAGAACCTGGGTTAACTATTCATACACTAAAAATAGATTTAAGTTCCTAGACTTAGAGAATAAATTTTTCCCAGCAAATCATGATATTACTAACTATTTTTCATGGTCTCATGCCTATAAATTAAATAATTACGAATTTTCTCTTGGATGGATCTACAGAACTGGTAATCCTTATACTGCTGTTAAAGAATTTTATACAGATGATGATGGTGCTCCTTATATTAACTTAGACTCAGATAACATTAATGCACTTAGACTTCCTAATTATAGTCGAATAGACGCCTCTATGACGTATTCATTTAATTTTTCTGAAAGATGGAAAGGTAAATTCGGCTTCTCTTTACTTAATATCTTTAATAATAAAAATATTTTAAGTAGAACTTATAACGCTATTCCTATTAGAAACTCAGATAATGAAATTGAATACAAATTAAAAGAAGTAAACAAAATGTCTTTGGGTGTTACTCCTAATCTGGTTTTTAGAGTTCGTTTTTAACTAAAAAAGACTTTACAAAATGTAAAGCCTTTTTATGATTTAATAGTTTCTATATTGTTTTGTTTCTTCAAAAACGTGTTCTAGAATTTGTTTTTCTCTTTCATCAAATTCAATACCTCGTCTTTTCATTACCACATCTGCAACTTCAAAAACTTTATTTGTTTTGTATTCAGTAAACCCTGAAGCTCCTCCCCAACTGAATGAAGGAACAAAATTTCTTGGGAACCCACTTCCAAAAATGTTCGCAGATACACCAACAACTGTTCCTGTATTAAACATCGTATTAATTCCGCATTTTGAATGATCTCCCATCATTAACCCACAAAACTGCAATCCTGTTTTAGCAAAACGCCCAGTTTCATAATTCCATAACTTAACTTCAGCATAGTTATTTTTAAGGTTAGAGTTATTACTATCAGCTCCTATATTACACCATTCACCTAACACAGAATTTCCTAAAAATCCGTCGTGCCCCTTATTTGAGTATCCAAATAAAACTGAATTATTTACCTCTCCCCCTACTTTACTATAAGGTCCTAAAGTGGTAGCTCCGTATATTTTTGCTCCTAATTTTAATACTGAATGTTCACACATTACTAGCGCTCCTCTTACCACAACACCTTCCATGATTTCAGCATTTTCACCTATATAAATCGGTCCTGTAGAAGCATTTAACGTAGCAAAAGTTAGCTTTGCTCCTTTTTCAACAAATATGTCATTTCTATTAACACAATTAACAGTTTCAGGAATTGGTTGTGATTTTCTACCTTCGGTAATTAACTCAAAATCTGCACGAATAGCTTTATCATTTAATGAAAAAATATCCCAAGTATTTTTTACTTGAATAATATCATCTTCAAACTCAATTTGATCGTAAGAAGAAAAATCAACTTCATCTTGATTATCTGTTGTGTAAAAGGCAATTACATCTTCACCTTTAAAAATAGCTTGATTAGCTTGTAGGTTTTTAACCATTTCAACCAAAGGTTTTGTTGGTAAAAAAGAAGCATTTAACAATACATTTTTTTCCATTTCAACCATAGGGTATTTCTCTTCTAAATACTCTTCTGTTACAGTTGTAGTTGTTAAACCTAAGTATTTTTCCCACTTTTCTCTAATAGTCAAAATCCCTATTCTTATATCAGCTACAGGTCTTGTATATGTAAATGGTAGTAAGGCTGTGCGTACATCACCATCAAATAAAATATAATTCATATTCATCATTTTTTGAAGCAACACAAACTTACCACTTTCAATTCATTTTACAAGTCAAAATATAAACCTTACTTTTGTTATTATACATTCTTCAATATATTACTATGAAAAAAATTTTAGGATTAATTTTAATTGGTATTGCTCTTATAGCAGCCCTATACTATGCTTTTATTTATTTTGTTCCCTATAGTGAAGGTGTTCGCTCTGGTGAACTCATAAAAATTAGCTATAAAGGTGTAGTAGTAAAAACTTGGGAAGGTGAAATTAGCCAAGGTATTTCTGGAGCGCAAATTTTTGCTTTTTCAGTAGAAGACAATCAAAAAGAAGTTATTGAAAAACTTCAAGAATACCAAGGTCGCTATGTAAAAGTTACATACAAAGAGCGTTTTGGAACTTTCTTTTGGTTAGGTGACACAAAGTATTTTATAACTCATGTTGAAGAAGAACAATCTCCTCACTTTAGAGGAATAAGAAAAGATAATGAACAATAATATTTATAGAAATATAGAAGATACTCGCATTACTATTTCTGAGTTAATGCTTCCTTCCCACGCTAACTTTAGTGGTAAAATTCACGGAGGTTACATTTTAAAGTTAATGGATCAAATTGCTTTTGCATGTGCCTCTAAACATTCTGGAACTTATTGCGTAACAGCATCAGTAGATACTGTTAACTTTATAAATCCTATTGAAGTAGGTGAATTAGTTACAATGAAAGCCTCAATTAATTATGTCGGTAAAACTTCAATGGTAGTTGGTATACGAGTAGAGTCACAAAATATACAAACAGGAAACACTAAACACTGTAATTCTTCTTATTTTACTATGGTAGCAAAAAAGGATAATGGTGACAATGCCAAAGTTCCTGGAATTATTATTAATGATGATAATGAAATGCGTCGTTTCCTAGAGGCTATTCATAGAATTAAAATGAAAAAAAATAGACAAGAGAAGTTTGATAATGATAATTTTACTGCTCAAAACTACATTGAGGAGCTTAAAAATTACAATGTGAAGATTGAGTTATAACCATGCCAGAAATTATAGATTTAAGTCAAGATATTTTTGACGGAATGCCTGTTTATAAAAGTCTTCCACAAGTTAAAATGTCTGTGCACAATACCCATGAAGAATGGGACGGAATTAAAAACCCTACTACTAGAACTCCTGCTGTATATAAACTAGAAATGGGAGAACATACAGGAACTCATGTTGATGCTTTAAACCATATGGCTGCTAAACATGAAGGAAAATCTATAGATACTATGCCTCTTAGTATGTTTTATACTGAAGGTATTTGTTTAGATTTTTCTCATAAAAACTTACAGGAATTAATTACTTCTGAAGAAGTTAAAGAACAGTTAGAAAAAGAAAAACTCAGCATAAAAAAAGGTGATACTGTGCTTATTTGTACAAACCACTACGCTAAACATTTTAATACTGAAAACTGGGGAAAAGGTCCAGGTATTACTACAGAATGTGCTACTTGGCTTGGAGAACAAAAAATTGCTGCTTTCGGTGTAGAAACTATGTCTCCTGGTGTTCCTAAAGTATCCAACAAAAAAGTACATCATATTTGTGGAGAAATGGGGTTTACTCATTATGAAAACATGATAAATCTTGATAAGCTAATAGGCAGAGGCAGATTTCGATTTATAGCTTTACCTTTAAAAATTAGAGGAGGAACAGGATCGCCAGTAAGAGCTGTTGCCATTTTTGAGTAAACAAATCTCATATTTTTTAATTTAACCTATACTTATCTGTACAGCTACATGATTGTATGGATAATACATTGTTGACTTACTCTATATAGTCATACTTCTACTCTTCTTTTCAAGGAAAAAAATACATCTTCTCTACAATATATAACCTATAGAAAAAGAGGGGAAACCCCTCCTTCAAAACTATCCTTTTACATTCTCTCAAAAAACAAGTCTCAAAGTAACTTTGTAAACTAATAATCAACTCATTAACCTAAAACTATTGTAATGAAAAAACTAGCAATTGTAATAATCTGTTTACTTATGAGTAATTATTTGTTTTCACAACAAGTAAATATTAAGTACAACGTTGACAATCACACCTTATCTGGTAAATTAAACAGAGCCTCAATTTCTTCAGTTATAAAAGAGCTTTCTAAACAAAACTTTCTTTTATTTATAGTTGGAGACAATAAAAACTTTAGTGTCTCAGGTCAGTTAGCAAACACACCTGTAGATCGTGCCCTTTCAGAAATCATTCCTTCTAACATCAAATACTTTTATAAGATAGACTCTAAAGAGGGAGAAAAAAATATGATTTCTAAAACTACTAACAATTTAGTAAGTCTAAAAACTCCAAAATTACTCTTACTAAAACAAACAAATGATAAAAACAAAAACATAGACAAAAACAAGCCAAAATTAGGAGTTAGTAGCAATTTACTTCAAGTAAAAAGAATTAACACTTTTAAGAACATAAAAAATGTTAAAGATCCTTTTAAACCTAAAAATGTAAGGTTTAGAGGTACTACTGCCATGGGTAAATCTGGAGGAATTAAACCTGCTTCTGCTAGGAGTATTAGAAAAATTGATAATTTATCTCCTGAACTAAGGTTACAAAACAAAAAAAACAGGGTAAGTAAAAAACATTTAGTAGTAACCTATAAAATTACTAATAACGGAATTACTCCTGTCTCAAAAACCGAAGTAGAGGGTAGTTACTCTCTACCTACAGAAGAATCAGGTAATTGGGCTATTATTGGCTTAGACGGTGATAATACTGTACTTGCTGAAACCTTCGAAAATCCGCTTAGCTACAGAACAATTTTTGATCCTAAAAAAAGTGATCATAAAGAGTTTACAGCAAAAGAAGCTTATGTTTCAGTTAAAATGCCCATTAAATACAAATCAAAAATAGCTTCAGAAAAATTAGACCTTAAGCTAGTTAAATTTAAAGATGTTTCTAAAGCTAAAAATGTTTTACAAAAAGTAAAAATGAAACAGTTAAGAAAAAGTGATTTAAACACCTCTTTTCAAATCTTAAGAACAGCTCCTAAAGCTGACTTTTCTAAACTAAAAAAAATTACTAACCAATAATCAGAAAAAATGAAAAACTTATATAAAACATTAATAATATTGATGTCCTTTCTAACAGTTACAGCTTATTCACAAACAAAAAGTACTTTACTTTATAACGGAAGTTCAGCTTCAAAATTTGATATTGTATTCATGGGAGATGGATTTACTTCATCTAACCAAACTGAATTTAATAATTTAGTTGCTGATTATTTTAAGGCAATGTTTACCCATGAAAATGGTAATTTAGACAATGTTTTATCTGAACTACAGGATGCTTTTAACGTATACAGAGTAAACTTGAACTCAAGTCAATCAGGGGTAACTCAATATACATGTGATAATGACAATTGTAGCAATAATACAGCAAGTAGCAGAAACACAGCACTAAATTTTAAATATTCAGGGTGTTGGAATTGTTGTTGGATGTCAAAATCTAGTAATACTGACAATAAAATTAACAATGCATTAAGTTCTGTTGGATTATCTGGTGCTGATTTTGTAGTGGTTATCTTAAATGAATCTGGTTTTGGTGGTTGCTCTTATGGTAAAGTTTTATCTATTACCAAATCTACTAGTAATAATGTACTATTACATGAATTAGGACACTCGGTTGGTAAATTAGCCGACGAATATTCTAGACCTGGTTGTTTTAGCGGCACAAATCCTTCAGCAGTTAACGTTGATAAAAACAACAATCCAAACAAGTGGAATAAGTTTGCTAGAAGTACTGTAACTACTGGATCTCCATCAGAATATAATGTAGATGGATTTGAAGGTGGGCGCTATAATACAACGTGTATTTACCGTCCTTCAACCAATAGTACAATGAGAGGAAATACGAACCTATTTAATCCACCAAGTTATAACGAATTCTGGAAAAGAAATAAATCAAAAAGTAATTACAATTTTAACAAACCAATAGTAGGTAATTTTCAAGGAAATAGCTATAACGATGTGGTACTTCACTATGGAAACTATATTGCAGCCTACCCTACCGAACACCCAAAAGGTTTTACAGGTAGTGGAGCAAACATAACGCGTCCCGCTAACTCTTATGTAACCACAAAAAGGGTTAAAGGTCCAGGTGGCACATGGTATGTATCTTCAAAAGACAAGTTTTATGTGGGAGATTTTACTGGTGATGGCTACGATGACTTACTTGTATTCTATCCTAATAATCAATATTCAAAATTAGGAATATTAAAATCAACTCCTGACGGATTTGAATGTATTAAAAAGATATATTATAACCTTCCTGGTTGGCAGATGCGTAACGGTGATCAGTTTTTTATTGCTGATTTTAACGGAGATGGAAAAGATGATTTTTACATTTTTAATGCTACTAACTGGAATCAAGGATGTATGGGAATGTTCAGGTCAACTGGTAGTAACTTTTCTTATGTAAGAAGATACGACAAATATTTACCTGGTCATTACATGAGTTCCACTGATAAGTATTTTGTAGCTGATTATACGGGTGATAATAAAGAAGAATTAGTATTATTTAATACAAGTTCTAAAGTTACCAGAATGTTTAAATCTACAGGGAGTTCACTAACAAAAACCAAAGAATATTTTGCTAGTTTACCAGGCTGGACAAGTAAATCTGGTGATAAATATCATATTGCAGACATTAATGGAGATGGAAAAGATGACGTTTATATTTTTAATGGTACTAACTGGGGACCTGAATATCTATTATTGCTTAGATCTGACGGAAACGAATACAAATATATTAAAAGGCATAACGATGCTTTACCAGGTTGGAACATGAATAATCGTGATAAGTTTTATGTTGCTGATATTAATGGTGATGGAAAAGATGATTTATATGTATTCAATAATCAAGATTGGTCTACTCAATACTTAGGACGTGTAATCACCAATGGTAGTACAGTAAGTGTAAGCTATCAAAGCGATTGGATTGGTGGTTGGAACCTTGGTAGTGCAGATAAGTTAATTGTAGATGACCGTAAAACGGGAAGAGATAACTTATTTATACATAATACCAACTGGTTTGCTTACATGTGGCCTGGTTCTTCTAATATGTATATAAAAGGAATGTATAAAGATTATATACATGCGTTTAAGTATCATGATTATGGATGGTATTAATATAGTAACTTTATAAAAAAGAATAACACGGTTGTAATTAACTGTGTTATTCTTAATTTTAAGAAAACTCTAAAGTATTTATTATGAAACATTTTACTTTATTTCCTTTAATTTTTCTACTTCTTGTTTTAAACTGCAAAAATTATACTTCTAAAAAAACTCAAAACAATTTAAACTCATCACAAAGTATTTCTAAAACACAAGATTATTATTTCACTGTTAATTTTGAATTTACAAAAGAGGATTACCAACTGATTTCGAAGTCTAAAAATGAAGGTAATTTGTTATTTGATGTTCAAACTCCTACCGATATGTTTTTAGTAGCGTATAAAAATGAAGAATTATTCTTTTACAGTGAATTAAATGATCCATTAACCATAAGACCCGTGGGAGAACGTGAAATAGAAAAAACTATAGAGAGTGGCTCAGAAAACATCAATTTACCCCAAAAATTTGCTCAAAAAAGCAATATCAAACAACTTGAAATCTATATTTATAAAGTAAATGGATATATAGAAGACTTTGATACCGAAGTTTATTCAAAAGAAAAAATCAAACAATTGGAAAAAGAGGAGCTTATTGAAAAAAGGTATACCATTGACGCTAAGCAATTAGTTAACTTTTTAAACCAATAAAAAAATCCGAAGTTTAATAAACTTCGGATTTTATCTATTTTAATTCTAAAACGCTTTTACTTACTCAAGTACATTTTACGTCTTGCGTACAAATCATAAAAGGCATCGTCTCTTAAACTTTCAATAAATAAGATACTTTCTCCAGTCGATTTCATTTCTGGTCCTAAGTTCTTATTTACATTCGGAAACTTATTAAAAGAGAATACAGGTTGCTTAATTGCAAAACCTTCTAACTGTGGATTGAAGTCAAAATCAGTCACTTTCTTCTCTCCTAACATCACCTTAGTAGCATAATTTACATAAGGTTCTTTATAAGCTTTTGCTATAAATGGAACCGTACGAGATGCACGTGGATTTGCTTCAATGATATATACTTTGTCATCTTTAATTGCAAACTGAATGTTAATTAATCCAACCGTATCAAGTGCTAAAGCAATTGTTTTAGTATACTCTCTAATTTGTTCTAATACTAGCTCTCCTAAGTTAAACGCTGGTAAGGTAGCATTTGAATCTCCTGAGTGAATTCCACAAGGCTCAATATGCTCCATAATTCCAATGATGTATACATTTTCACCATCACAAATTGCGTCAGCTTCTGCTTCAATTGCTCCTTCTAAGTAATGATCTAATAATAATTTGTTATTTGGAATCTTACGTAATAAGTCTACAACGTGCTCTAATAACTCTTCTTTATTAATCACAATTTTCATTCCCTGTCCTCCTAATACATATGATGGACGCACTAAAATTGGAAAATCTAATTCATCAGCTAAAGCTAAAGCTTCATCTGCATTTTCTGCTACTCCAAACTCAGGATAAGGAATATTGTTTTCTTTTAATAAGCTAGAGAAACTTCCACGATCTTCCGCTAAGTCTAACGCTTTATAACTAGTTCCTAAAATCGGAATTCCGTAACGCTCTATCTTTTCAGCTAATTTTAAAGCTGTTTGTCCTCCTAACTGAACTATAACTCCTTCTGGTTTCTCATGTTTAATGATATCGTAGATATGTTCCCAGAAAACTGGCTCGAAGTATAATTTATCTGCCGTATCAAAATCAGTTGAAACTGTTTCAGGGTTACAGTTAATCATAATAGTTTCGTAACCACATTCTTTCGCTGCATAAACACCGTGAACACAACAGTAATCAAACTCAATTCCTTGACCGATTCTGTTTGGTCCAGAACCTAATACTATCACTTTTTTCTTATCAGAAACTACACTTTCATTTGACACAGAAACTTCACCTTCTGCTGTTTCAATTTCACTTTCAAATGTTGAATAGTAGTAAGGTGTTTCTGCTTTAAACTCAGCAGCACAAGTATCTACTAACTTGTATACACGCTTTATTTTTAATTCTTCACGCTTTTTATACACTTCACTTTCTAAGCACCCTAACATGTGAGCGATTTGACGATCACCATATCCTTTTTGCTTAGCCTCTAATAATAGCTCTCTATCAAGAGTATCAATTGTATATGTAGAAATTTCTTTCTCTAACATATATAACTCTTCATATTGACGTAAATACCACATATCAATCTTAGTAATTGCGTGGATTTTACTCAACGGAATTCCCATTTGAATTGCATCATAAATAGCAAATACTCTATCCCAAGAAGCGTACTTTAATTTGTCTATAATCTGGTTATAGTCTTTATAACCTTTACCATCTGCTCCAATTCCGTTACGTTTAATTTCTAACGATTGTGTTGCTTTATGTAATGCTTCTTGGAACGAACGTCCAATTCCCATTACTTCTCCAACCGCTTTCATCTGTAAACCTAACGTTCTGTCAGAACCTTCAAACTTGTCAAAGTTCCAACGAGGTATTTTTACGATTACATAATCTAATGTTGGCTCAAATAAAGCTGAAGTAGACTTAGTAATTTGGTTGTCTAATTCATCTAAAGTATAACCTGTTGCTAATTTCGCAGCAATCTTTGCAATTGGATACCCAGTTGCTTTTGATGCTAATGCTGATGAACGAGATACACGTGGGTTAATCTCAATCGCAATAATATCTTCTTTCTCGTCTGGTGAAACCGCAAACTGAACGTTACATCCTCCTGCAAACTCACCAATAGAACGCATCATTTTAATTGCCATGTCACGCATTTTTTGGAACGTTTTGTCCGATAATGTCATGGCTGGAGCTACTGTAATAGAATCTCCTGTATGGATTCCCATTGGATCCATATTCTCGATAGAACAGATAATTACAACGTTATCATTATCATCACGTAATAATTCTAACTCGTATTCTTTCCATCCCATCATTGCCTTATCAATCATTACCTCATGAATTGGAGAAATCTCTAATCCTCTTGATAATGATTCTTCAAACTCTTTTTCATCATATACGATAGATGCTCCTGCTCCTCCTAAAGTAAATGAAGCTCTAATACATAATGGAAATCCGAATTCTTGTGCTATCTCTTTTCCTTTTAAGAATGATGTTGCAGTAGCTTGAGGTGCCATTGGCACGCCAATTTCTTCCATTAATAAACGAAACTTATCTCTATCTTCTGTAATATTAATAGCATCAATATCTACTCCTATAATTTCAACATCAAAGTCTTCCCAAATCCCTTTTTCGTCAGCTTCAATACAAAGGTTTAATGCAGTTTGTCCTCCCATAGTAGGTAAAACAGCATCAATCTGTGGGTGTTCTTTTAAAATTTGAACAATAGACTTCGTATTAAGTGGCAACAAGTATACATGATCAGCCATCGAAGGGTCTGTCATAATTGTTGCAGGGTTTGAATTAATTAAGATGGTTTCAATTCCATCTTCTCTCAAAGATCTTAACGCTTGAGATCCTGAATAATCAAATTCACATGCTTGACCAATAACAATTGGCCCAGATCCAATAATTAAAATTGATTTAAGGTCTTGTCTTTTAGGCATTTTAGTTTGTGTTGTGTTGTGATGTAAAAATAAAAATTGTTTGGTTATAAAAAAAGGCGATACTTAATAGTAACGCCTTTAAAATATTAACAATAGTTAATCATTATTTCTTTGGTCTAGATTCAGATGAAACAGACAATTTCTTTCTTCCTTTTGCTCTTCTTCTAGCTAATACTTTACGTCCATTAGCAGAAGCCATTCTTTCGCGGAAACCGTGTTTGTTTCTTCTTTTTCTCTTCGATGGTTGGTACGTTCTTTTACTCATTACAGTATATCTTAAATATCTTCTTTAAAAATGTTTTGCTTTTGTGAAATTCCGTCTGCTAAAAGCGTGGGCAAATATACAACAGTTTTTCAGTCTGACAAACCCTTATTTTATTTTTTTTAAAAAAAAGTTTGTTTGGCAAACATACATAATTTTTCTGTACGTTTTTTCTCTTTTTTATTTGTTGTAATTGCCAGACTTCTTACTTTTGCGCAAACCTAACAGTACCATGAACAACACAAAATACGTTTTTGTAACCGGAGGCGTAACTTCATCACTAGGGAAGGGAATTATAGCCGCTTCTTTAGCCAAATTATTACAAGAAAGAGGATACTCAGTAACCATTCAAAAGTTAGATCCATATATTAATATAGATCCAGGAACATTAAACCCATATGAACATGGAGAATGTTATGTTACCGATGATGGTGCTGAAACCGACTTAGATTTAGGACACTATGAACGTTATTTAAACATTCCTACTTCACAAGCTAACAATGTTACCACAGGAAGAATATATCAATCTGTAATAAACAAAGAGCGTAAAGGAGAGTTTTTAGGAAAAACCGTTCAAGTTATTCCTCATATTACTGATGAAATTAAAAACAGAATCCAAATTTTAGGTAATACAGGTGATTATGATATCGTAATTACTGAAATTGGAGGAACCGTTGGTGATATTGAATCTTTACCGTATATAGAAGCTGTTCGTCAATTACAATGGGATTTAGGAGAAGATAACGCAATTGTTATACACCTAACTTTAGTTCCTTATTTAGCAGCTGCTGGTGAATTAAAAACGAAGCCTACACAACACTCTGTAAAAACATTAATGCAAAGTGGTGTAAAACCTGACATTTTAGTATGTCGTTCAGAGCATGAAATCTCAGATGATATTAAACGTAAACTAGCCTTATTTTGTAATGTTAAGAAGCAAAATGTAATTCAATCATTAGATGCTGAGACTATTTACGATGTTCCTAACTTAATGTTTAAAGAGGGGTTAGATTATGTAGTTTTAGATAAGTTAAATTTATCTACACGTAAACAGCCTAACTTAAAAACATGGAATAAGTTCTTAGAACGTCATAAAAACCCAACTTCTTCTGTTGAAATTGGTTTAGTAGGAAAATATGTTGAGTTACACGACTCTTATAAGTCAATTACCGAAGCATTTATCCATGCAGGAGCTGCAGCTACCAATAAAACAAAAGTTAACGTTCGTTGGATTCACTCTGAAGAACTAACTCCTGAGAATGCTGCTAAACAGCTAGAAGGATTAAACGGTGTATTAGTTGCCCCAGGATTTGGTGATAGAGGAATTGAAGGTAAAATTGCAGCAGTACAATACGTACGTGAAAACAACATACCTTTCTTAGGTATTTGTTTAGGAATGCAAATGGCTGTTATCGAATTTGCAAGAAACGTGTTAGGACTTAAAGAAGCTAACTCTACTGAAATGAACCCTGAAGTAGCACACCCAGTAATTAACTTAATGGAAGAGCAAAAAAATGTTACTGAAAAAGGAGGAACAATGCGTTTAGGTGCTTGGGATTGTCAACTAACACAAGATTCTAAAGTTTTTCAAGCATATAAAGAAGAATTAATAAGTGAGCGTCATCGTCATAGATACGAATACAATAACGATTATAAAGAGCAATTAGAAAATGCTGGTATGAAAACAGCGGGTATTAACCCTAAAACAGGTTTAGTAGAAATTGTTGAAATCGATTCGCATCCTTGGTTTGTTGGAGTTCAATATCATCCAGAATACAAGAGTACCGTATTAAATCCACACCCGTTGTTTGTAAGCTTTATCAAAGCAGCTTTAAAACAATCAAAAAAATAAGTTAAAAATCCTGTAACTAAAATTACAGGATTTTTTTTGACATATAAAAATTGGAACACTGTTTGAACTACCATTACTAACAAAATTATTCACTGTAAAACCTCAAAAAAACTATAGGGTTTTACTACCTTTGTCCGGTTTTTCAGCTTTTAAGAAAAACTTTAAATGACAAGTTGACATTTTAACATATATCAATGGAACAAAAAAAATTTGATTTAAATTCCTTTATAGGAATGCTTTTATTAGGAGGAATTATGCTTTGGTGGATGAACACACAAAAGCCGGAAGAAACTCCTGAAGCTACTACCCAGACAGAGCAAACTACTGATGCTACAACAACCAACACTCAAAACAATTTAACTGATAATGTCGTAGTAAACGACTCGTTACAACAAATTGCTTTACAAAATAAGTTTGGTGCTTTTGCATACGGAGCCTCTAAAAGCCAAGAGGGAAATACTACACTTGAAAATGATCTTGTAAAGTTAACTATCGACAATAAAGGTGGACAGATTATAGAAGCTTTAGTTAAAAACTATAAAACACACGATTCATTACCTCTTTATTTAGTAAAAGATAATAATGCTTCTTTTAACATTAACTTTGGAACTACTGATAACCGAATTTTAAATACTAAAGATTTACTATTTACTCCTACCCTTACAAAAAATGGAGACACTCAGGTACTTTCTATGAAATTAAAAGTTTCTGAAGCTAAGTTTTTAGAGTATCGTTACGAAATGAAGGAAGGAGATTACCGAGTAGGTTTTGCTGTTCGTTCACAAGGATTAAACAATACTATTAATAGTTCTCAAGAAATTAATTTAGATTGGAGTTTAAAAGGTTTTAGACATGAAAAAAGTTTAAAAACTGAAAACATGTACTCTTATTATTATTACAAAGCCGATGATGAAGTAGAATACTTACAAATGAATGATGATGAAGTTGTTAGTGATATTGATTGGGTTGCATACAAACAACACTTCTTCTCTTCTATTTTAACATCAGACACACCATTTAGTAATGCTACTTTGAAATCTGTTGACTTTGCAGGTGAAGATAAAGATAGTGTATACACTAAAACCTACGGATTAAAAACTCCGTTAGCTTTAACAAATGGAGAGTTAAATTATAACATGCAATGGTTTTACGGACCAACTGATTATAATTTATTAAAGTCTTACAAAGGAACTAGTTTAGATGAAGTTGCTGATTTAGGTTGGGGAATTTTTGGTTTCTTAAACCGTACTATATTCTATCCGGTATTTAATATGTTAAAAGGATTTATTGGTAACTACGGATTAATCATCATTTTAATGACAATAGTAGTGCGTATAATCATGTCTCCAGTATTATACAAATCATACTTATCAAGTGCTAAAATGAAGGTGATTCGTCCAGAAATGGAAGAAATCAATAAAAAATACCCAGGAAAAGAAAACGCTATGAAGCGTCAACAAGAAATCATGGCGGTGCAGCGAAAAGCTGGAGTGAGTATGATGTCGGGTTGTATACCTGCATTAATGCAAATGCCTGTATTCTTTGCTTTATTCAAATTCTTCCCTACGAATATTGACTTCCGTCAAAAGAGTTTCTTATGGGCTAATGATTTATCATCTTATGATACTATTTTTAAATTACCATTTAAAATTCCTTTCTATGGAGACCACGTAAGCTTATTTCCAATTTTAGCTTCTGTAGCCATTTTCTTCTATATGAAAATGAACCAAAGCCAACAAGCTAACATGCAAGCACCTACTCAAGAAGGAATGCCTGATATGAGTAAGATGATGAAATGGATGATTTACTTCTCTCCTATTATGATGTTATTCTTCTTTAACAACTATGCTAGTGGATTAAGTTTATACTACTTTATCTCAAACTTACTAACCATCATAATTATGTTTGTTATTAAGAACTATGTTATTGATGAAGCTAAGATTCATGCTAAAATTGAAGAGAACAAAAAGAAGCCTGTTAAAAAGAGTAAATTCCGTGAGCGTTTAGATGCTGCCATGAAGCAAGCTCAAGAACAACAAGCTGCCCAACAACGTGCTAAGAAGAAATAATTTTCTATATATTTAAAAGAAAAGGATGCTAAAAAGCATCCTTTTTTTATTTAACATTCTTTTAACTAAACCCCATTAAACCTTTGGGGAAATTTGCTGTCAAACAAGCTTTATAAATCAATATAATGAAGAAAATTACACTACTTATTTTACTAATTAGTTTTACGGCTGTTGCACAGCGTGCTACAAAAGGTATAGCTTCTAAAATTACCTTAACTGGTAAAGTATTAGAAACAAACTCTAAACAACCTCTAGAGTACGCAACTTTAGTACTAACAAACACTAATACAAAACAAATTATTGGAGGAGTTACTGATGCTAATGGAAGCTTCTCTATTGATGCTTCATCTGGCACATATGATATAAAGGTTGAATTTATAGGCTTTAAAACTAAAAGTTTAGGAAATCATATTTTAACTGAAAATAAGAGCTTAGGAACTATTTTACTTTCAGAAGATGCAGAAACATTGGAAGAAGTTGAAATTATTGCTGAAAAATCTACTGTTGAAATTCGTTTAGATAAAAAGATTTACAATGTTGGTAAAGACATGACTATTAAAGGTGGTAATGCCTCTGATGTACTAGACAACGTTCCATCAGTAAATGTAGATGCTGAAGGAGCTGTAAGTTTACGAGGTAACGAAAACGTACGTATTTTAATTGATGGAAAACCTTCAGCTTTAGTAGGTTTAAGTGGTACAGATGCCTTACGTAACTTACCTGCCGACGCCATTGAAAAAGTAGAGGTTATCACCTCACCATCAGCACGTTATGATGCTGAAGGAACTGCTGGTATTTTAAATATTATTTTACGAAAAGGAAAAATTACTGGTTTGAATGGTTCGTTTAACACTACAATAGGATATCCTGAGCAACTAGGAATTGGTGGTAATATAAACTATAGAACAAAAAAAATAAACCTTTTCACTAACCTAGGTTATAATTTTAGAAAAGGGCCCGGAAACTCTCAAAGCAATTTCACAAACTTTGATAACAGTGGTGCAATCTCTGATTATAGATTTGAGGATAGAACGTTTGATAGAAAAAACAATAACTATAACGGATCAATCGGTTTAGAATATTATCTTAATAAAAATAGCTCTATAACTGGTTCATTTTTCTATAGAAAAAATAATGGAAATGATATAGCTACCAATATAACTAAGATTTTTGACGCTAATAAAACCCTACAAAATTCTACCACTAGGGTTGAAGATGAAAATGAAGATGGTGTAGACAAACAATATTCTTTAAACTACACAAATAATTTTGACGGAAAAGGTCAAAAATTAACAGTTGATTTACAGTATGGAGACAGTAATGATGAAGAGTACTCTCCTATTACTGAAAATGGAAACCTAAAAGAATTAAACTCACAAGAAACAAAATCTAAAACAAGATTATTACAAATAGATTATGTGTTACCTATTGGAGAAAAAAGTCAATTTGAAATTGGTCACAAAGCAGATTTACAAGATATTTTCTCCGACTTTCAGCAAAGAGATGAAAATGGTGTCTTACAAACTGATATTTCCAATGCTATAGACTTTAAACAATATATTTATGCCTTCTATTCACAATATGGTAGTAAAATAAATAAGTTTTCATATTTACTTGGCTTGAGAACAGAAATAACCAATGTAGACCTAACATTACTAAATACTAATGAGTTTACAGACAAAAACTATACAAAATGGTTCCCAACAATAAATTTAGGTTACGAACTTAACGATAATGAGAATATTACTTTAGGATATGCTCGTAGAATTAGAAGACCAAGAAGTTGGTTTATCAATCCTTTTGAAAGTAGAAGTTCTGCTACGAGTGTTTTTAGAGGAAATCCAGACTTAAACCCTGCTTATACTGGTTCTTTTGACTTAGGGTATAATACGAGAATTAGTAAGTTTAACTTAGGAGCTTCTTTATATTATCAACGTTCTACTGACGTTATTCAAGTAACCAGTAGTATAGAAAATAGAGATGTTAATAATGATGGTAATTTTATTCCTGTTACTGTTAGAACCCCTTTAAATCTGAATGGAGAAAGTAGATATGGATTCGAATTTACTTCAAACTATAGTCCAACAAAAAAAATACGTTTAACAGCTTCTTTTAATTACTTTAAATTTAATACTGACGCTTTTGAAGGAGATGGTACAATATTTCCCTTAGCAGAAGTTAATGAAAGTAGTTGGTTTGCTAGATTAAACTCTAGAATTACCTTGCCTGCAAAAATTCAATGGCAAACTCGTTTAATGTATCGTGGACCGCAAGCCAACGCACAAGGAACAAGAGATAAATTATTTATGGCTAATCTATCTTTTAGCAAAGATTTATTTAAAGATAAAGCTACACTAGTTTTCAATGTGAGAGACTTATTTAATTCAAGAAAAAGAGAAAGTATTACTAACTTGTATGACTCTAACGGTAATTTAATATCTATTTTAGATGGTACTTTTCAATGGAGAGAACGTCAAATATCATTAAATTTTACATATCGATTTAATCAAAAGAAAAAACGTGAACGTTCAGGTCGTAATGGTGACTTTGACGGAGGTGGTGAAGGGTTTTAATTCTAAACTACAATAAATAATACTTAATAAAAAGGAGAACTGTAAAAACAGTTCTCCTTTTTATTTACATTAAGAATTCAATAAAATTAGAATATAACTCGCATAAAAAAACCACGCCTACAAGCGTGGTTCTTAAATATATTGTATCAAAAAGCTTACTTACCTTCCTCAGCAGCTTTTTTAGCTTCTCTTTTTAACTTCATGTTTTCCCAGATAGTTCCACCAATCCAGTAAGGAACTACAAATGTTAATAAGAAAATTAACAGCCAAAATCCAGCTGTAAAAATAAACATGAATAATACCAATCCTGAGAATTCTGAAAAATCTAACATTTGTTTCTTATTAATAATTGTTATGCCACAAAATTATAACTATTTTTCTTTTCCTCCAATAAAATCTGATAAAAATCACTATTAAAAACTATTAGAATTTGTAATTTTGGACATCATTAATTTTAAGCATTTTAAATCATTCCAAATGACAAAATATAGAATTGAGAAAGATACAATGGGACAGGTAGAAGTTCCAGCTGATAAATATTGGGGAGCACAAACCGAGCGTTCTCGTAATAACTTTAAAATTGGTCCTGCTGCCTCTATGCCATTAGAAGTAGTATACGGATTTGCATACTTAAAAAAAGCAGCAGCTTACACTAATGCAGAATTAGGTGTATTAGCTACTGAAAAGCGTGATTTAATCGCACAAGTATGTGATGAAATTTTAGCTGGAAAGCACAACGACCAATTCCCATTAGTAATCTGGCAAACAGGTTCTGGTACACAGTCGAACATGAATGTAAACGAAGTTATTGCTAACCGTGCACACGAAATTGCAGGAAATGTAATTGGTGAAGGTGAAAAAACTATTCAACCAAACGATGATGTAAACAAATCACAATCATCTAACGATACGTTCCCTACAGGAATGCACATTGCAGCCTACAAAAAAATTGTAGAAGTAACTATTCCTGGTGTAGAGCAGTTACGCGACACGTTACAAGCTAAATCAGAAGCTTTTAAAGATGTAGTTAAAATTGGACGTACACACTTAATGGATGCTACTCCCCTAACCTTAGGGCAAGAGTTTTCTGGATATGTTGCGCAATTAAACTTTGGATTAAAAGCCTTAAAGAATACCTTAGCACACTTAGCGCAATTAGCTTTAGGTGGAACTGCTGTTGGAACAGGATTAAACACTCCAGCTGGTTACGATGTATTAGTTGCTAAGTATATCGCTGAGTTTACAGGATTACCATTTGTAACTGCTGAAAATAAATTTGAAGCCTTGGCTGCTCACGATGCGTTAGTAGAAACTCACGGAGCCTTAAAGCAATTAGCAGTATCTTTAAATAAAATAGCGAATGATATTCGTTTAATGGCTTCAGGACCACGCTCAGGAATTGGTGAAATTATTATTCCTGCAAACGAACCTGGTTCTTCTATCATGCCAGGAAAAGTAAATCCAACACAAGCAGAAGCTATTACAATGGTATGTGCACAAGTTATGGGTAACGATGTTGCAGTAACTGTTGGTGGAACACAAGGACACTATGAGTTAAATGTGTTTAAACCTATGATGGCGGCTAACGTATTACAATCAGCTCAATTAATTGGAGATGCTTGTGTGTCATTCGATGTAAACTGCGCTGCTGGTATTGAACCAAACCAAACAAGAATTACTGAGTTATTAAACAACTCATTAATGTTAGTTACAGCATTAAATACCAAAATTGGATATTACAAAGCTGCTGAGATTGCAAACACTGCACATGCTAACGGAACTACTTTAAAAGAAGAAGCGGTACGTTTAGGATATGTAACTCCAGAGCAATATGACGAATGGGTTAAACCAGAAGACATGACAGGAAGTTTAAAATAATCACTTCTTGCATATAAACAAAAAACCACAACATTTAGTTGTGGTTTTTTGTTTAACGAACTTATAAAATAAATTATATCTCTTGATATGTATATGTTTTAGCTATTTCTTTTATTCTTTTAGGAGTAACAATTCCTTTTTGCACCTCATAATCTTCAGCTGTTTTTCTTGGTATACGAATAGCTCCGTTAGATAACTTTACAGTATATCCAAAATATTCGTTTATAAAATGTTCTTTATACGAACCTATTTTCTTATCAATTAAGCTAACCTGCTTAGTGATACCTATTACACCATTTTTATTTCTTTCTGTCTTAGTCATACTAATTTATTTAACTTTTAAGTAATTTCTCCTTTACAATTATTTTTATGCTTATAAACGCATAAATCACGATAATACACCAATTACGCTTATGCGTAGTGTACTCTTAGCTCAATCAAAAAAATAAAAGGAATATAGTAAGGATTACTTTTGCTTTTTCAAAGTTTGAAGGTACGGATAACTAATAGCTCTACAAAAAAATAGCCTTATTATATAAAAAATATTTCTATCCTTCATCGCTGTATTAAGCTATCAACTACTAATTGTTTCTAATAATAGTGAATCTTTATGAGGATCCTCTCAAATCAAAATACCAACAATTAATACCCAAAAACTAAACGCTTAAGAATTTCTTAAAACCAACTCTAACTTATATTCCTTATTTTTAAAGGTATATAATGTCAAACTTAAACTAACCAAAAAAATGACAAACCCCTCACAAGACAAATCTTCATCATGCTGGAACTGCGATGGAGACATTACCCAAGTTACACAACGTTTAAAAGAAATGTTTGTAGAAATGGGGCAAAAAACACGCATTGAAAATGGGCAACAACCTGCCGAAAGAGCGGTATTTAGAAAACAACACGGTATAGCTTACGGTCGTTTTGTTGTAAACAAAGACATTGAAGAAAAGTTCAAAATCGGAATTTTTGCAGGTAACGCTTACGAATGTGCTGTTCGTTTTTCAAGTGATACGGGACCAACTTCTCCCGATTTACACTCTACTTTAGGTGTAGGTTTAAAACTCTTCGGTGTAGATGGACCTAAACTATTAGGAGATGGTACCAATGCTGATTTTATCTTTCAAAACATCGACCGTTTTTTTGCACGAGACGCACAACAAATGTGTAGTTTTACCACTGCTGGTGTTATTGACCATGATTATGATTCTTACATAGCAAAACATCCTGAATTAGCGAGTATTTTACAGGCAATGACCAAAGAAGAAGCTAGTGTATTAAGTGCTAGCTACTGGGCGATTCTTCCCTTTAAATTAGGCGATTCTCAAATTGTAAAATATCGTTTGGTTCCTGAAGACACCTATAAAGGAACTCCTTTTAATGATAACAATTACTTAGGTATCGACTTACAACAGCGTTTGTTAACCAAAGAAGCTACTTTCCGTTTCGAAATACAATTGCGTACCAACTATGCTACCATGCCGTTAGATGACGCACAAGTAGTATGGAGTACAGAAGAGAGTCCGTATATATGTATTGCTAAATTACATTTACCTCAACAAGATGTGGATAGTATTGGGCAAGCAGAGTTTGGAAGCAACTTAGCCTTTAATATTTGGAGAACCTTACCTCAACACGAACCATTAGGATCTATTGCACAAGCAAGAAAAGTAGTATATGCAGCAAGTGCAGAAGCAAGACATCAAGCTAACGGACAACAACTACAAGAACCCAAAGAAATCAATCCACAGTTTGAAGGTAACACCGATGAAAATAGTGACTGTATTGTAAAAGCAGGTATCTACCCTCCTATTGGCGTGATGCGTGTAGGAAATAGTGAAAATGAATACTTTATTGGTCCGTTAGTTGACAATCCTGAACCTCAAACCGACCCTTATGCATATAGAGATAAAACAGGTGCCTTAAAAAGACAAGCAGCACAGTTTAGAATTTACGGATTCAATGCTGCAGGAAAAGCAGTAAAAGAATTAACTGCTGAAAATGCCAAAATAACCTGGCATAGCCATTTAGCCAATCAAAAATCATCTTGGTATCAGTTTAACATTGCCTTAGATATTCCTGAAGCGGCCGATATGCCACCTTCTATGTTACGTAATATTGATGTAAAAGACCGTAACTCATTATTAATTGACGGTGGAGCAAAGTCTATTACTGGAACCAATGTTACCGAAGGTCCTTTCTTTGAAGGTGAATTTCTTTCTAAAAAAGTGTACTTAGGTGAAATGCGTACCGATGAAAAAGGACGTTTAGTGATGTTAGGTGGACACGGAAAATCGGAAAACATCAACGGTGATATCGCTATTACTTTTGCAAATAACGAAGGATGGCACGATGATATTTCAGACGGTCCTGTTACTGCGGAAGTTGAATATGAAGGTGTAAAATTAAAAGTAGACCCTGCGTGGGTTATTTGTGCTCCACCAGATTATGCACCGATGCAAAAATCGGTACGTACTATGTGGGATTTAATGCGTGATGTAGCTGTAAAATCTAAAATGTTAGTACGTCCTACTAGACCATCGTTTACCAAAGATATTTTACCAATCTTCCAACGTATGACTGACTTACAATGGGTAAATGCAGGTTTTGCAGGAGCTTTTGGTTTTGGAGGTCAGTTTGATTATACCACAAACGAATGGATAAAGCGATTAGGAAATCCGTCGCCTGCCTATATGGAAATGCGAAGAACCATTTCTAACAACTTCCGTCGTTTTGATGTGTCTGGAGCAGAAGCACCTCAACTATGGCCTTGGTTGTATGGTGATGCAATTAGTATTCCTTCCACAGGATCTGTACGTCAACATGCTACGTTATCTGATTTACAATTAGAATTTTTAGACCAATGGGTTGAAGGTGATTTTGATGCCGATTATGTTGATATGACCGGATGCCCACACACACCTAAACCACCAACAATAGATGAACTTCCTGTTGCTGAACAGCCTGATATGTTAACCAAAGCTGCTATGGAATTCTGTTTAGCTGATGCCTTTCATCCTGGTTGTGAAATGACTTGGCCTATGCGCTCGTCAGGAATCTATATGGCACCTTTTAGAATTAAACATGCACCTAAAACACCGCCTGTTAATACTACATATTATGGCTCGATGATGAATAACGATATATTACCATTAGCGAAAGGTCCTATTTTAGGCGGACAAGTAGCTGGGGGAATTACACGTTGGATGGCAATACCTTGGCAAACTGATACAGCAAGTTGTAGAGATGGATACACTAGTGAGTATGATCCGTATTTACCAACGTTTTGGCCTGCGAGAGTGCCGAATAACATCTTAAACGAAAAGCGTTATAAAGAAACGATGGATACTAATTTATCAGAAGAAACCCGTATTCAAGCCTTTAATTTCCGTTCAGATTGGTTAGATAATCTTCCCTTAGATGGTGAAGCACCAACTTATACGAATCAAATTAATAGTATGATTAAGTATTTTGATAAGTTAGCGGTGGTTCAAAAGCGTCCGGGAGTTCAGCATGACCCAAATTTCCCTGAAGAAATGCAGGTGGGTATTACTCCTACTCCAGAACAAGAAGCTGCATTATTAAAAGCTACGATACAAGATTTACAAGGTGTTTTAACAGCTAAACGTACATTAAAGAAAGGAGTTCAAAATACAATAGATACAGCTGTAGAAAAACTATCACACGATAATTTATTAAACGAGCAATTTGTATTGGAAGATGCTCAGCGTAGTTTATTAAGCTTAACGGAAGATGAACTAGAAAAAGACTTTAAAGCAACACCAAATGTTATTAAAACCATACATTTAATTGCTTCTAAGTTACACCACATGAAACAGTCTGATTCACATCAAGAAGCAGCTCCTAAAAGAGTTGAAGTGGGTATACCTGAGAAGATGACACGTTTTTCAAGATATATTCCTAAATAATATAAATGTTGAAAGAATATAATAGTACAACAGACATACTTATTATAGGTGGTGGCATTGCAGGTTGCATTGCCGCCATTTCTTTAGTTAATTATTATAATGTTACCTTGCTAGATAAACTAGTTGAACCTGTTGATAGAATTGGGGAATCGCTAGCGCCTGCAGCACAACGAATTTTAAAAGAGTTAAATCTATTAGAAAACGAATCGGATACTGTAAAGCAAACCATATTTCGTAATAATTTAGGAATGCAATCTTATTGGGGAAGTAATCAAATTCATATTGTTGATCATATGAGAAACCCCGATGGGTTCTCTAGAAGTTTAGATCGAAAAGAGTTTGAAATTTATTTAAGAAAGGTTGCTATTGAAAGAGGTGTTGACTGTGTTTGGGGAACACGTCTTTCTAATACTTCTTACGAAGATAACTACTGGAAAATAATAACAAAGTCTGATGATTTAAAAAACAGAACTACACATACCATTCATGCTAAGTTTGTAATTGATGCTACTGGTAGGCAATCTCATTTCACAAAGAGCTTAGATATTAAACGTACACACTATGATAAGCTTATATCTTGTTGGATGAGCTTACCTAATACTCAAGAAAATACCATGAGTACCATTGTTGCTGATGAATTAGGTTGGTGGTATAGTGCTATAGTTCCTAACAACAAAAGAGTAATCGCTTTCCAAACAGATGCTGATTTAGTAGATAGAAATACCTTTAAACATCTTGATACCTTTTTAACGTTTACCAAACAACATAAACTTATTACTCCTTTAGTTAAAGAAAACGAAGCTAACATTAACTTTCATGGTACGGTAAGTGCCAATTCTACTCGTTTAGATCAGGTAGCTGGTAAACAATGGATAGCTTTGGGTGATGCTGCTATGAGTTTTGATCCACTTTCCTCACAAGGAATGTTTAACGCCATGGCAAATGCAATGCAACTACAAAAATTACTTATAAATATTGACTTTATTGAGGATTTACATCCTGATAAGATGGAACAATTCAATATATTATATAGTCAACAAGTACAACAGGTTTGGAATCATTACCTTAAGCATAAAAACTTCTTTTATAGTACTGAAACTCGATGGAAAGAAGCTCCTTTTTGGAAAAGGCGTAGTATTAGCTGATAATTTCCTAGCTTTTAGAACCAAGAAAAAAGACCGCTTTGCTGTTAGAGCAAAGATTTAGCTGTTTGTTTTTAGCTCCTCTACACCTTTTGGTTTCCAATCGTTGCCTTCTTCAGAGTAACTATAATTTCAGATAAAACATGCTAAAAAAAACCTCCCCAGTAACTAAAAATAGACTGGAGAGGCTTTTTTGTAAAGTCAATCTTAAAAACTTTACTTTAAACTGTTCTTCATAAAGTCTTCTACTTCTTGTTTCGCTTTAAGAGCTTCTACTTCATTAAATGTTTTTCCTTCTCCTCTTAATAAATAAGCATTAAAAACGTGACTTATATACAATGGTGATTTCTTATTTGTTGAAAAATTTACAGCATTATGGCAACTAAAGCAATTTGCTAAATTTTCAGCATCAATGTCTTTTAAACTACTTTTAAAAGTTTGTGTATACGTTTCCATGGTAACATTAGCACAGTTTACTGATCCTCTTGCTACCGAAGTACTATCAGGTGTTGCGTTTCCAATATCTCCTCCTAAACTATTTATTTTAGCTGTTTGCTGTTCAGGAGTCATTCCATCAGTATCAATCCAAAGAGAACCATTATAAAAGTAATTTTTCCATACATCGGTTAAGTTTTCCTTTACACAAAGATTAAGATTCTCTATGTTGTTAAAGTTTACAGGTTCTGATTGGCTTGTGTTCATAAAGTTTCCTACACTATCTCTTGGAACACCATACTTAAATAAATCGTACGCTTTATATGGTAGCTTAGCACTACCACTACTCCATACAATACCGTCAATTCCCGTAGTAGTTCCTTCAGCAAATAATAATTTATTGGTAGATGAAGATGCATTATTATCTTTCCAATTATAGTTTGGTGCTAAATCGTCATGTTCAAAAGTAGCCCAAATAAATTCTGGGTGATTCTCTACAATACCTACAACGTGCATTCCTAATAAAGCTACCTCAGTATTAGTATATGTTTCTCCATCTCTACTTAAGGCTGCTACTGTTGTATAATAGTTACCTATCTCTTCTTCAGCAATAGCAGTTACTGGTGTCCATGATACTTTTAACTCTAAAGAGCCCACCGGAAAAGATGCTTGATTATCTCCACTTAAAGTTCCGCTAACTATAGAATCTCTATACTTTCTTGATGCTTCTCTCATTGTAGGACTTATGTGAATTGAGTAAAATACTGTTTCTGAAACCCCATCTTCGTTATAAGCAGGGTTTGTTTTTAAAGTTCCACCCGATCCTGCTTGAGCAGTATCTACTAAAACCAAAGCAGCTCCTTCTTTTTGTTTTACATCTTGCATATGAGCTGTAACTTGGTGCATTTTCTTTGGGTTTAAAAACAACGGTAACGTTTCTCCTACGTATAAAGGAACTTCCTTTCCCTCCTGCTTTACTGCTAGTTTTTCTATTTGATATTCTGGTTTAGTTAGCCATAAAAACTTTTGCCAAGACCATTGATGAAAAATTGCATTGGTTGTGCTCGATACATCAAACGGACTTCCTTTTCCTTCTGAAGGGGCTGGGGTTTGTGTGTGAGGGAACCAATCACTTTCACATAAACTTTGGGTTGCTGTTTTATTGTAAGCTACTTCTTCTACTGGCTCTACAGCATCGTTTTCTTTTTTCTTCTTTTTACAAGAATTAAAAAATACAACACCCATTACAAGCATTGCATTTAAAATAAGTTTGGTTGTTAATTTCATGATTGATTAGTTTTTGATAATAGTTACAAATTAGCGAATATTTTAGTAGCTTATTAAAAAAGATGGCATAAACTCTTAAATTATAGTTATAAAAAGCTGTTTTTTGATGCCAAGTGTATATACCCTTTATGCCCTTACTTTAAAAAGTGTTTTATTTCGTAAATTGAATCAAAGAAAAGGCTTAGTTTTGTAACCCTTTTTTTATTAAAAACTAAACAATGAATACACACGAAGAATATATGAGTGAAGCTGTAAAAGCAGCTTTAAAAGGAATGCAAAATAACGAAGGAGGTCCTTTTGGTTGTATTGTAGTAAAAGATGGAGAAGTTATTGGGCGTGGTAACAACAAAGTTACCTCTACTAACGACCCTACAGCTCACGCAGAAGTAACTGCCATTCGTGATGCTTGTAAAAATATAGGTTCTTTTCAGTTAGATGGTTGTATTGTATATACTTCTTGCGAACCTTGCCCTATGTGTTTAGGAGCTATTTACTGGGCACGTCCTGATAAAGTTTTTTACGGTAGTAACCAACAAGATGCTGCTAACATTGGTTTTGATGATGAATTTATTTATAAAGAAATTCCGTTACCGTACGAAAAGAGAAGTATTCCGTTTGAGCAAATAGGGCGTGATATTGCCTTAGAGCCTTTCCAGAAATGGTCTGAGAAAGAAGATAAAATTGAGTATTAGAGTAAATAACCTCGAGACAATACCCTTTGGCGGTGCCAATAAAGTTCCCTTTGTAGTTTTTACAAAGGGTTTCTTTTTTATTACACTTAAGAATCTAATACTTTTTTAGCCTCTTCATATTCTTCTTTGGTGATTTCACCTTTTGCAAAACGTCTTTTAAGTATTTCTAACGGAGATTCTTTTTTTGTTACTTGGAATAAAGAACTGTAAAACAAGAAAAAGAATACTCCTATTACTATCCAAACAATCCACCATACAAAGTGCATTCCCCAAAAATGTCCGTCATGATAATGCATAACTATTTAGTTTTTATATTAAAACAACACTAAGTTACGGAATTATACAGCTGAATGCCAGTTTAATACAGTTTCAAATATAAGTTTTGCAACATGTCTTTTTCTTTTCAGTCTTTAATGTAAAATTAAAAAGATTTATATGAAACTACTTACACTATTATTATCGTTATGTATTTGTTCAACATCCTATAGTCAAAGAACAAAAGACTTAAATACTTTTAAACACCATTCTATAGTAACAAATAAAGACACCATTAACTATCATACATACGCTAAAAAAGATATTGAATCTACAAATGTTCTTCTCTTATATATTCAAGGATCAAAAGCAATGTCTCTATATCAAACAATGAAAGAAAATGGAAAAACGTATGTTGGAACAACATTGCCTCTTGATTTTAACCTTTTGCCTGATAATTATTTATTTGTCGTAATATCTAAAAAGGGTTTTCCTTTCTTAACAAAAATGGATGAGGAGTTTCCTGTTCCTAAATCATATTATGAAAACCAAACATTAGCGTATCGAACTCATCAAGCTAACCAAGTAATTAACAGTATAACTAAAAAGTATCCAAATAAATTCAAAAAAGTTATTGTTCTCGGACACTCTGAAGGGAGCGATGTTGTTGCTAAATTAGGAACTGTAAATAATAGTATAACTCATTTTGGGTATTTGTCTGGTGGAGGTAACACTCAGTTTATTGACTTTATTACATTTACTAGAAAGAAATTAGCTAAAGGCTTAATTAGTGAAAAAGAAGCACAAAGAGAGATTAGTTCAATATTAGAAGATTTTAAAAAAATAATGGCAAACCCTAATGCTACTGATAAATATTGGGCAGGTAAAAACAATAGTTATAAAAGATGGAGTTCTTTTTCTGAGCCACCAATTAACAATTTATTAAAAATTTCAAAGCCTCTATTTGTAGCTATTGGAACAAAAGATCAGGCTGTAGCTCCTGAGTCCGCTTACCTAATTCCAATAGAGTTTATTAGGAAACAGAAAAACAATTTAACATTCAAGGCTTATTCAGGTTTAGACCATGGTTTTGGAAAAGAACTAGAGAATGGAAAATATGAAAAGTATTGGAACGTTGTTTTTAAAGATTTTTTGAACTGGGTAAATCAATAATAAAAGAATATAAAACAGCTTTAAAACCTAGTATATTTTATTTTAACCTATACTAACAAAGAGCTTATAAAAAGCTTACCTTTTGTGGGTGATAAGTTTTCAGCTTTCGGGTTAAGAATAATAGCTTATCCAAAATAAAAAAAGAATAATATACTAGCAACAGCTTAAATGAAAAATCCACTAATTACATCAATTTCAAAATATATTAAGTTAACTTCTGAGGAAGAAAATATAATTAAAAGTTTTTGGACTGAAAAAACTCTTAAAAAAGGAGAATCTCTTTTAAGAAATGGTGATGTGTGTAGAACAGATAATTTTGTAATTAATGGAACTCTTAAAGCCTTTTATATAAATTCTGAAACTGGTGCTGAAGAAGTTTTATATTTTGCCATAGAAAATTGGTGGGCTACAGATATTGATAGCTTTCAAAAGCAACAACCTTCTATTTATAATATTCAAGCAATAGAAGAAACTGAATTGTTACAGATACGCTATGACTCTTTTCAAGAAATGCTAAAACAAATACCTAAGCTGGAGCGTTTTTTTAGAATTATACTTGAAAACTATCTTGGTAGCTTGCAAAGAAGAATTATTTATAACAATGTGTATGATGCAGAACAACGGTATCTTGATTTTATAAAGGACTACCCAAAAATATCAGGTAAAGTTCCTCAATACCTAATAGCCTCATACTTGGGAGTAACTGCTGAGTTTTTAAGCAGAATTCGTAAAAAACATAAATCATCTTAAACTAGGTCAATTTTTTTCATTTCTTCTACAACGACCTTTGCCATATCATGTAAACTATATTAAGATATGAACAAAGTACTTATCATCAACGCTAGTGTAAGAAACGAAAAATCGTATAGTAGGCAATTAACCCAACTCTTTGTAAAGAATTGGCAACAAAAGCATCCTAACGATACATTTTCATACCGAGAAGTTGGATTAAAAGAAATACCTTCCATCAATGAAAAATGGATTGCTAGTGCATTTATTAAGCCTGAAGACAGAACAGCTGAAAATCAATTAGGAGTTAACTTGAGCGATAAGCTAATTAAAGAGTTTAAAGAACACAATGTGTATGTTCTTGGAACACCTATGTACAATTGGTCTATACCAAGCGGATTAAAAGCTTACATAGATCAGCTTATGAGAATTAATGAAACATGGAAATTCCGCTCAGGAACACCAGATGGTGATTATGTTGGCTTACTGAAAAACAAAAAAATGTTTATTCTATCTAGCCGAGGAGATACTGGTTATGGTGAAAATGAAAAAAACGAGCACATGAACTTCCAAACTACTTATTTAAAGTTTGTTTTTGGAATTATGGGGATTAAAGATGTTTCTATAATTTCTTTAGATAATGAGGAGTTTGGAGGGACTATTTTTGAAAACTCTAAAAAGAAGATATATCAAGAAATTGAAGCTATTTAACCCACCATCAAAATGCTGTTAATACTTATGTTAACAGCGTTTTTTAATGCCTTCTTTATTTAACACAGTACCTAACAAACATTTTTCTACACACGCATCTATTTTTATCTTTTTACTTGTTTGGTGTTGCTCCCCTTAGGCAGTGAATGACACTCCCCTTAGGCGGGGAGTATCGTTCCCCTTACCGAGTGAGTGTCACTCCCCTTAGGCAAGGAGTGTCGTCCCGATTAGGCTTCGTGTGTTGACCCGATTAGGCTTCGTGTGTTGACCCGATTAGGCTTCGTGTGTTGACCCGATTAGGCTTCGTGTGTTGACCC
>NZ_RCCS01000007.1 GCF_003664185.1 Tenacibaculum discolor
CTGCCACTGGTGGGAGAGTAGGTCGTTGCCTTTCTTTTAAACCTCAATCTTTTATTAGATTGAGGTTTTTTTTTGATCTTATTTTAAATTCAATATTTTATTACTACTAAACTAAAACATCAAGATAACTCCAAAATTGGAATTAACATAAGATACTTTATTTTAAAGAAAACTATGAATACATTAATATAGTATAGTTCTAGTAACACGTTATCTTAAAAAGCTTTTAAAACGTTACTTAGTAATGATTTTTATACTAAATAAGATTTGTACATTGAAATTTGTTTTTTAATATTTACGCTTTATAAATACGAAATGAGTTTGGATAACGAAGTTTTATTTTTTATTTGTTCTTTAGGTGTTTTTAATGGGTTTTTAGTCAGTATTTATTTTCTACTGATTGATAAGTCCAAAAGAGTACCTAATTTTATATTTGGGTTGTTAGTTTTCTTTTTAACTATTAGAATAGGTAAATCAGTTTACACAATATTTACTCCAAGGGAAGAAAGAAATTTGTTAATCATACAAATTGGCTTATCAGCGTGTTTTTTAATTGGTGTCTCGTTATATTTTTACTTAAAAGCATCTGTATTTAAAACGAAGAGGATTCCATTAAAATGGAAACTTCATTTTATTTTATTATTTCTAATAATAACTATAGTTGGTGTTATAAAGCCTTACTCAAATAATGCTCTTTTTTGGAATACATATTTTGTGAAGTTTATTTATTTTGTTTGGGGTGTTTATATACTATTATCAGCCTTTATTTTAAAAAATACTTTTAGAAAGTTGTTTTTCAATAATGTAAGTTGTACTACTTCTGAGATATGGCTATTAGCTGTTTATACGAGTAATCTACTAATTTACTTAGCTTATATAGTTGGTTACTTTTATTTTTATTTTATAGGAACTGTTACCTTTTCAATAGTTTTTTATGGTTTAGTATTACTTTTCCTTTCAAAGAAAAATAGAGAGTCAATTTTTAGAGATTTACCTGAAAAATATTCAGCAAAAAAGATTGAAAGTGATGAAGCTACCTCATTAAAATTACAATTAGATACTTTAATGGGAGAGCAAGAGTTGTATAAGAATTCCGATGTGAAGTTATCTGATATTTCAGCTAAAATAGGCATATCTTCTCATAAATTATCTCAATTTTTAAATGATAATTTAGGAAAAAGCTTTGCTATGTTTTTAAATGAATATAGAATTGAAGAAGCAAAGAAAATCATAAGTAAAAATCATAAAATAACATTAGAGAGTATAGGTTTTGAGGCTGGCTTTTCTTCAAAATCAAACTTTTATGCGACTTTTAAAAAAGTAGTTGGACAAACACCTGCTCAGTATCAAAAGCAGTTTTTGGAAGACTAAATTAGTACAGAATTATAATTTAGTACGCCTAAATTATAACATTTCATCAAAATAGAGTTTTGTTTTAAGAGGTTTGAAGTAAAATTTAAATCTTTTAAAAATGAAAATTATAACTACGTTAATTTCAGCTTTCTTTTTTATCTCTTGTTTTTCACAAGATAAAGAAGATCTTAAAGAAAAACTTCTTGTTAATATCTATGGAAGTAAACAACAAAAAGTAATTAATTATGACAAGAGTTTTGTGTCAGATGATAAGTTGATTTATGAAAGTATAGATCACCCAGAAGTAAATTTAATACTTTCTGATAAAGAGTTAATAGAGATAACATTAAATAATTATATTGAAGGAAGTTCTTATAATAAACTTAAGATTCTTAAAAGTTCATTTTCAAATGAAGCAACTCTTTATTTAAAAGGAAAAGATGGCTTCAAAAAATATAGTCCTGAAGAATATACAAACTTTTTCTCACCTGATAAGAAAGGAAAGTTTAATGGTAGAATAGGAGAAATAATATCTATCGATATCACTAATGATATTGCTACTGCTAAAGTTGAAATTTTAATACCTAATCGTAAATGGAGATTTGTTGATCTTTTTTTATTGAAGAAGTTTACCAACCAATGGAAGATTATAAGTAAAACAGCAACAAGAGAATCATCTAATGAAACTGGAAATAAAATTTTGTTTGTTGTTTCTAATACTGATTATTATTTAGGAACAGACATTCCTACAGGTAATAGTTTTGATGAAATAATATTAGCTTATGAAATGTTTAAAGATGCTGGTTTTAACATAGATATTATAAGTCCTAAAGGAGGAGCAATTCCATTAAAATACTTAAATACATCTGAAAAAATAAAGAAAGAGTATTTATATAATAGTGATTTTATGTATACTATTAAACATACTAAAAAACCATCAGAAGTTCATTCATCTGACTACAAAGCTATTTATTATGTTGGAGGGGGTAGTGCAATGTTTAATGTACCTAAGAATAAAGAAATTCAAAAGATAGCAATAGATATTTATGAAAAGCAAGAAGGAGTCATAAGTGCAGTTTGTCATGGTACTGCAGGAATTGTTTATTTAAAGAAAAGTAATGGGGAATATGTGGTTAAAGATAAACGTGTGAATGGGTTTCCAGAAGATCATGAAAAGAAGGACAAAGAATATTTTAAAAGCTTTCCTTTTTTGATAAGGAAAACAGTGGAAAGTCATGGAGGAAAATTCTTTTATTCAAATGCTCAAGAAGAACATGTAGAAGTTGATGGGCGATTGGTAACTGGACAAAATCCAGCTTCTGTACCTAAATTGATAAGGGAGGTAATTAATATTATAAATTCAAAATAAGGCAAATTTACTTCATAAAAAAAGCTCACCAACGGTGAGCTTTTTTAGTTATAATTTTATTGAAAACTAGGCTAACATAGTAACTGGGTTTTCAATATAGGTTTTTAATGTTTGTAAAAACTGAGCACCAACAGCACCGTCAACAGTTCTGTGATCACATGCTAAAGTTAATTTCATAGTGTTTCCAACTACAATTTCTCCGTTTTTAACTACTGGCTTTTGTACAATTGCACCTACCGATAAAATAGCAGAATTAGGTTGGTTGATAATTGAAGTAAAACTTTCAATACCAAACATTCCTAAGTTAGAGACAGTAAATGTACTTCCTTGCATTTCATTAGGAGTAATTTTTTTGTTTCTAGCTTTACCAGCTAAATCACGTACAGCAGCTCCAATTTGTGTTAAACTTAATGTATCGGTATGTTTTACAACAGGAACGACTAAACCTTCATCTACAGCTACAGCAACACCTACGTGAATATGACTATGGAATAACGTATTGTCATCTGTCCAAGTAGTATTTACTTGTGGATGCTTTTTTAATGCCATTGCACATGCTTTTACTACCATATCGTTAAATGATATTTTAGTATCAGGAATAGCATTGATAGTTTTACGAGAAGCCATTGCATTGTCCATATCTACTTCAATATTTAAGTAGAAGTGAGGTGCAGAGAATTTAGAATTACCCAATGCCTTAGCAATAGCTTTACGCATTTGAGAGTTTTTAACTTCAGAAGTGTTTTCTTCTCCAGCAATTGCAAAATTTGTTACTGCTGATGGAGTAGCAGTACTAGTAGCTACTGGAGCTTCTACTTTAGCTGCTGGAGTATAATTTTCAACATCTTTTTTGATAATTCGACCATTTTCACCAGAACCTTTAATGTCTGCTAAATTGATTCCTTTGTCTTTAGCAATTTTTTTTGCTAAAGGAGATGCAAAAATTCGTCCACCTTTATTATTTGATACAGTCTCTGCTGGAGTAGCAACTGTTTCTGTTTTATTTTCTACAGCTTTAGGAGCTTCTTCTTGTTTTTCAGAAGTTTCTCCACTAGTTAAAGTACCAGTTTTGTGAGCTTCTACTAAAGAAGAAACGTCAGTTCCAGCTTCACCAATAATAGCTAATAAACTATCTACTGGAGCACTTTCACCTTCTTTAACACCAATATGTAATAAAGTTCCTTCGTTAAAAGATTCGAATTCCATTGTAGCTTTATCAGTTTCGATTTCAGCTAAAATATCTCCTTCTTCAACATTGTCACCTACTTTTTTTAACCAAGAAGCAACGGTACCTTCAGTCATAGTATCACTTAAACGAGGCATTGTTACCACTTTTACTCCTTCAGGAACAGTGGTGTTAGTAGATTCTGTTTTTGGCTTTTCTGTTTTAGGAGCTTCTGTTTCTGTTTTAGCAGGCTCAGAAGTATTTCCATTTAATAATGCAGAAAAATCTTCTCCTTCTTCACCAATAATAGCTAATAAACTATCGACCGGAGCTGTTTCACCCTCTTGAACACCTATATGTAATAAAGTTCCTTCGTGAAAAGACTCAAACTCCATTGTAGCTTTATCAGTTTCAATTTCAGCTAAAATATCTCCTTCTTCAACTTTATCTCCTACTTTTTTTAACCAAGAAGCTACCACTCCTTCTTCCATCGTATCGCTTAAGCGAGGCATGTTTATAATTGTAGCCATAGTTTACTTAGATTTTATAAATGGATAATCTTCTTGTTCATATACCATATCATATAATTGATTTAGCTCTGGATATGGAGATTCTTCTGCGAATTTCTCACATTCTTTAACCATATCTTTTACTTCTTTATCAATTGTTTTGATTTCATCTTCTGTAGCATATTCCTTTTCTTTGATGACCTCTAAAACTTGAGTAATTGGATCTATTTTTTTATACTCTTCAACCTCGTCTTTAGTACGATAATGTTGAGCATCAGACATAGAGTGACCTCTATATCGGTATGTTTTCATTTCTAAGAAAGTAGGGCCGTCGCCACGACGAGCTCTTTGAATAGCTTCATCTACAGCTTCAGCAACTTTGATAGGATTCATACCATCAACTGGTCCACAAGGCATTTCATAGCCTAATCCTAACTTCCAAATATCAGTATGGTTTGCAGTTCTTTCAACAGAAGTTCCCATAGCATATCCATTGTTTTCAACAATAAATACTACTGGTAATTTCCAGTTCATTGCCATGTTAAAAGTTTCATGTAAAGAACCTTGACGTGCAGCCCCATCACCAAAATAACATAAAGTAACAGCATCGCTACCTTTGTATTTATCTCCAAAAGCTATACCAGCACCTAAAGGAATTTGTCCTCCCACAATTCCGTGACCACCATAGAAACGGTATTCTTTAGAGAAGATATGCATAGAACCTCCCATACCATGAGAAGTACCTGTAGCTTTACCATATAACTCTGCCATAACACGTTTTGGATCTTCACCCATACCAATTGGTTGAACGTGATTACGATAAGCAGTAATCATTTTATCTTTAGTCAAATCCATTGCATGTAATGAACCTGCCAAAACAGCCTCTTGACCGTTATATAAGTGTAAAAAACCTCTAACTTTTTGTTGAATATAAACAGCTGCTAGCTTGTCTTCAAACTTTCTCCAAAATAGCATATCTCTATACCAGTTGATATAGGTTTCTTTGGTGATTTTCTTCATTATATATTAGTTGTTTATTTTAAAGTTTGTTTATTACAAAACGTAGCTACAAAAGTAAGTAGTTTTTAGTAATTTTAAAAAGGGTTATTCATAAAAGTTATAAGAATTAATAAAGACTAAAAAGAGTTGTGATTTTACTCTCCTTCTTCCTCTCTGATAACCATAGCGATTACTTTTGCTCCTTTGGCTAATTGCCATAAATCAGATACAACAACTTCATTAAAGTCATCATAAACGGTAAATGCACCTGTATTAGGCCTTAAATTTCCTTCATCAACAGCTAAAATTTCAATTTTATTGAAGCCTATCTGTAGTGGAATAGTAAACTTTTTAGAATTCTGTTTTAGGTAGTAATTTTTAACAATAGGTTTTCCATTATTAAGAATAGTAACTATATCACCGTCAATTTGACCAAAATCAACAGCGTCTATATTAATGTTTTTGGATTTTGTGCGGAAAGTCCCCATATCTTTATCAATGAGAGGAATCTTTAAATTATACTTTTCAGCTTTCTTTTGAAGAGTTATTTTTCTTTGTAGCTCAGGAGTGATAATACCCTTATTTTCGAATTCTTTTTCAGCTCGTTGTTTTTCAAGTTTTTTTTGATGTTCTTGATGAGCTGATTTAAAACCTGCATCATCATCAAAATCTAGCGTTTTAGGTTTTTTTACTTCTTTAGCAGGCGCAGTAATAAAGCCAAAAGAAGAGCCCCCCTTTTTTTTGCCACCAATTGTACCATCCATCTGTGCAAAAACATTGGATGTTACGCTACATAAAAAAACGATTACAAGTGTTGGTACTATTTTCATCATTGCAAACAAATCAAAGCAAATATAATGCCGATTTTTAAGTGGTTTTTAAAATTTAGAGTTAAAACTAGTTATTTTACAGGAAAATCAAAAAAGGTTTTAGGAAATGGTTCTCCTCTTAAGGTAAAATGCCACCATTCTTTACTATAAGATCTAAAGCCATGTTTATACATTACTTTTTGTAGTAATTGTCTGTTCTTTTTTTGTTGTTTAGTAAGGTTCTCGTAAGTAATGTGAGACGAAATCCCAAAGAAATCATAAGGACTTCCCATGTCTAGTTCTTTACCTGTTTCTAGATGTATAATTGTTAAGTCGACAGTACTTCCTCGTGAATGCCCAGATTTTGAAGAAATATATCCTTTTTTAAATAAATGACGTTTATTAATCTCAGGATAGTATTGTTGCTTCATTAATGTATCGTTTATTACTCGAGCCCATTTTACAAAATGATTTACTGCTGTTTGTGGACGATAAGCATCATAAACTTTTAAGCCTAATTTTTGACTTGCTAACTCATCTTGAACTTTTTTTAAAGCTTTAGCAGTAGGAGTAGTAGCTATAAGAGTATTTTCTTCATATCCATTAACTGGAACTCCCATAAAGTTGTTGTTATGACAGTATCTTAATTCGCCTTGAATGGTAGGAGATATATCTTTTATATATGAAAATCCTTTTGGTAATTTCTGAGATTGAACTGCTAGTGAGGTAAGTAAAAATAACGATAAAATCCATTTCATAGGGTAAAAGTAATGAAATGGATTTTAACAGTTTCTCTCTTAATGAAAGATTAACTTTTATTTATCTAAAAAATCTTGATAGGCATCCTGACTGATAGCTCTTCCTAAAGAATCTAAAGGCTGATAATTGCCTTCTTGTATTACAGGTTTATTGCTTACATAATCATAAACAAAAGTTCCGTTTTTAGAAACAGTACCAAATCCTTTATTAAAGACATAATGTACATATTGATTTTCAGAAGTGTTAAAAATGTTTTTTCCAAACTTAAATTGTTCTGGTTTGCCCCCCAACATGTCTGTTAAAGTATATGCTAAATCACTTTGAGCGCTAAAATTATCAATAGTAATTCCTGTTTTATTAAGAGCTCCACCCAACCAAACCATTGGGATTTGAAATCTTTTAGGGGAATTAAAATATCCTTTATGTTTAGGTAACGGATGTCCGTGATCAGATAAAATAACAATTAATGTATTATCCCACCAAGGTTGTTTTTTGGCTTCGTCAATAAACTTACCTATAGCTTTGTCTGTATAAGCTTGGGCGCTTCTGTATAAATTTTCTACAGAATTTTTACCAAATTTATATTCTCCAGGAAATTCATAAGGTTCATGACTAGTTAATGTCAGAGCTACTTCAAAAAAAGGTTCTTTAAGGGTAGATGAAGATAAATCTTTCATAAACCGATCTAAAAAGATATGATCATGTGCTCCCCATTTTGAGTTCCAGTTTTCTTTGTCAAACTCAGTTCCATCTACAATTTTATCAATTCTACCATTACGTAAATAGGTAATCATGTTTCCAAAATTACTATCGCCACCATAATAAAAACTAGTGTTGTACCCTAGTTTTTTCATTTCTTTGGTAAGTATTGGTAACTTTCTTGCTTTGTATGGAATTTTCATAATGCTTTTTGTTGGCTGAGGGTAATAGCCACTTAAAATAGCAGGAACCCCTTTGTCTGTTCTGTCTCCATTTCCATAGAAATTAGTAAACAAAATCCCTTCTTTAGCTAGTTTATTTAGGTTTACGGTAACATCAGGCTCCCCTCCTAAAGCACCCACAGCTTTTGCTGAAAGGCTTTCCCAAATAAGGATAATAACATTAGGCTTTTTAGTATTTAAAATAGAGTCTGTACTTGCTGTTAAAAGTTGATTCTTAGTTTTATTGATGATGTCTTTAGCAATATTATTTTTATAGTGGACATAAGGGTTTTTATCATCAGTTTTATGACTAATTGTATTAGCAAAGTTCCAGATGAAATTTACCGCAGCGTGATTAGCAAACATGCTTTTAGAGAAGTATACATTACTTTGGTTAATAGGAATATTAGCAAAACCACCTCGCATAGGGATGATTAAACCACCTATTAACAATAAAAATACTGGAGCTTCTAAAAAATGTCTCTTATTTAATTTATCAAGTGCTTTATTTAAAATTTTATTAAATAAATAAATAGCAACTGCAGAAAGTAAAATCCAAGCAAATAAACCACCAATCAACTGTAAAGTACTTACTGAAGCTAGCATTGCTTTAGGAGTGTTAATGTAATTTAAGACAGTAACATCTATACGAACTCCCCAGAATTTATACAAAGAAATATCCGTTAACATAAACAAATTAATTACTAAAAGAATAGGAAAAGTGTATCCTTTAATAATGTAACCAATAATTTTCTTAGGAATCCATATTGAAAGTAAAATAACTAAAAAGGGAATAGCAGCTAAGTAAGCAGCAAAAGAAAAGTCTAATTGAATACCATATATAAACGTTTTTAACGTAGTAAAAAAACTTAATTCAGAAGTTTTATCGAAGTAATACAATAAGAACAAAAAGCGAGCGAGTAAAAAATATATTACCCACAAAAAATAATATGTAATACTAAAAAGAAATCTGTTTTTAAAGTTAGTCATTGTAGTATAAAAGAGATTTATTCAGTAACTTTTAAACGAGCTTTAGCAGTTACGGAAATATCAGAATAATCGTTGTTTAAATATTTTAAATATCCAGCTATGGCAATCATTGCAGCATTGTCAGTTGTGTATTCAAATTTTGGAATATAGGTGATCCATCCCCAGTGCTTTTCTGCTAAAGTTAAACGTTTTCTTATTTCTGAATTGGCAGAAACACCACCAGCAATTGCTATATGTTTAATACCAGTTTGTTTTATGGTATTTTTAAGTTTGTCCATCAAAATTTCAATAATAGTATATTGAATAGAAGCACAGATGTCATTAAGATTTTCTTTAATGAAATTAGGGTTTTCTTTTACATTTTTTTGAACAAAATATAAGATTCCAGTTTTTAAGCCACTAAAACTAAACTCCAAATCACCAACCTTAGGTTTCGTAAATTTAAAAGCTTTAGGGTTTCCTAATTGAGCATATTTATCAATTAAAGGTCCTCCCGGATAAGGCAAACCTAAAATTTTAGCAGATTTATCAAAGGCTTCACCAACTGCATCATCAATTGTTTCACCCAAAATTTCCATTTCAAAATGACTGGTGATTTTTACAATTTGTGTGTGCCCACCACTAATAGTTAAGCAAACAAAAGGAAATGGAGGTATTTTACTTTCTTCTTCTTTAATAAAATGAGCTAAAATATGTGCTTGCATGTGGTTAACATCTATTAAAGGAATGTTTAACCCTAAGGCTAAAGATTTAGCAAATGAAGTACCAACTAATAATGAGCCCATTAACCCTGGGCCACGAGTAAAAGCAATTGCATTTAAATTGTTTTTAGTTATACCAGCTTGTTCAATAGCTTGTTGTACAACAGGAACAATGTTTTGTTGATGTGCCCTTGAAGCTAACTCAGGAACCACACCGCCATATTTGGCATGAACTTCTTGGTTTGCCACAACGTTACTCAACACTTTTCCGTTACAAATTACCGAAGCACTTGTGTCATCACAAGAACTTTCAATACCTAAAATATAGATGTTTTCTCTACTCAAATCTTTTCGGATTTAGGTTACAAAAATATTGATATTACGTTAGATTTTCGTTAAAAATAACATTTCTTTAAAATAAGGCAGCATTTTTGCAGTTTGCTGATTACTTTTGTTAATAGGATTATAAATAAGGGAAGTTATTAAAAGATTAGGGAACATAATAGGTAGAATAATAAAGTACGCAGTACTTTTTCTGCTCTTGCTTTTTCTTTTACTATCATTACCTTTTGTACAAAGTCAACTTGCCAAACAAGCAACGAATTGGGTAAACAAAGAGTTTAATACCAATATTGTTGTAAAAAAAATTGATTTATCATGGTTAGGAAGTGTTCAGTTAAAAGAAATTGAGATTAGGGACCATCATAAAGACACCTTAATATTTGTAAATAACCTAACTACTTCCTTACAGAACGCCAAACGAATATTAGAAAATAAAGTAGATTTAGGTGAAGCCTCTTTAAGTGGAGTTCATTTTTATATGAAAACCTATAAAGGAGAAAAGAATGATAACATGTCTATTTTTGTAGACAGTTTTGAAGATGGAAAACCAAGAGACAGTTTAGCTGCACCATTTATTCTTAAAAGTGATAAAATTTCTTTAGAAGATTTAACTTTTAAGTTAATGGATGAAAATAAGCAAGATCCACTGGAGTTTGCGGCATATAAAGCAGGAGCTGAGTTAAACGATTTCTCGATTATAGGTCCTGATGTTTCTATGAAAATAAGAAATATGTTTTTCACAGGAAACAGAGGGGTTAACGTGTCAAATTTATCGACAGACTTCACGTATACAAGATCCTACATGGATTTTAAAAATACAACGTTAGAAACAGATAATAAAACTAAACTTCATGCAAAAGTTAAATTTACTTACAATCGAAAAGACTTTGTAAACTTTAATGACAAGGTAAGAATTAAAGCTAAGTTCCAAGAAAGTGTAGTTTCAGTGAAAGATTTAAATAAGTTATATAACGAAATAGGAGGGCATGATTTTCTGTATATAAGCGGAGATATTGATGGTGTTTTGAATAACTTTAGTGCCAATAATGTAAGAGTACATTCAAAGGGAGGTATGAGAATTATTGGAAATATGGGATTTGTTAATGCCGTTAAAACCAGTAGAGGTTTTGTGTTTGATGCAGACTTAGATAACCTTACAGCAAATTACTTTCAATTAAGAAATGTACTACCAAACTTATTAGGGAGAACATTACCAACAGAATTTCAAAGACTTGGGAATTTTACTTTGAATGGGATAGTGAGAGTAACTCCACAACAAATGGATGCTACTGTATCAGTAAAATCAGAAATCGGAACTGCAATTTCAGATCTTCAATTAACAAATATTGATAATATAGATAAAGCCGAGTACACAGGAGAGGTAGAGTTTAAAGATTTTGACCTTGGTGTTTTTGCTAACGACCCTGTATTAGGAACCGTTTCGTTAAAAGCAGATGTTAATGGAAGTGGGTTTAATGTTGATAATGTCAATACCATAATTATAGGGAGAATAAGTAGTCTTTTTTTTAATAAGTATGAATATAAAAACTTACAAGTAAACGGACAGTTCCAAAATAAAAAGTTTGATGGTTTGCTAAATGCAGACGATGATAACTTCAAATTAAAATTTGAAGGACTAGCAGATTTTTCATCAGAGATTAACAAATTTGATTTTATTGCTGATGTTGATAGAATTGATTTGAAGAAAACAAACTTATTTACTCGTGATAGCATTTCTGAGTTAAAAGGAAATATTAACTTAAACATTTCTGGAAACACATTTGATGATATTGTAGGGAAAGCAACCTTTAAAAATTTAGTATACAGAAATCAAAAACAGAGTTACCCTTTTAAGAGTTTTGAAGTAAACTCATCAGTAAAAGATAGTATTAAAAATATAGAAGTAAACTCGGAAGATATTGTAAAAGGGTATGTAAAAGGAAAATTTTCTTTTGAAGAATTATTACCAATTACACAGAATGCTTTGGGTAGTGTGTATACAAACTATCGTCCGCATGAAGTAGCACCAAATCAGTTTTTAGATTTTGACTTCACAATTTATAATCAAATTATAGATATTTTTTTGCCAAACATTTCAATAGGAAAAAATACACGATTAAAAGGTCGTATTAATTCAGATAAAAACTCGTTAAAACTTACATTTGAGTCTCCTGAAATAAATGCATATAAAAATATAATTGAAGGAGTGGTACTCAGGTTAGATAATAAAAACCCTTTATATAATACTCACTTAACAGCTAATAAAGTTAATACAAAGTATTATAATATTAAAAAATTAAACTTATTAAATCGTACTCAGAACGATACATTGTTTTTTAAATCGCTATTTAAGGGAGGAAAAGATTATGCAGAGAGCTTTAGTTTAGATTTTTTTTATACAATTAATGAATTTCAAAAATCTGTTGTGGGAATTCAAAAATCTAAATTACACTATAAAGGTTTTGATTGGTTAATAAACCCAAGTGATGACAGAAATAATAAAGTAACATTTGATTTACAAAAAGATGATTTTACAATTAGTCCGTTTGTTCTTAAATCAGGAGAACAAAGAATAGATTTTAAAGGAATTGTAAGAGACAGTACTTATAAAGACATACAAGCAAACTTTAATAAAGTAAAACTAGCTAGTTTTTTACCACCAGTGGATAGTTTAAAATTAGATGGAAAACTAAATGGAAGGTTAGAGTTTAAGCAAGAAAATGAAATTGTAGCTCCAGAAGGAAACTTATATGTAGAAAATTTTTACATAAACGATTATTCGCAAGGAAATTTAGCACTGAATGTTACGGGAGATAATTCTTACGAGAAATATAATGTCAATTTATCTCTAGAAAATGAAAATGCAAAGAATATATCTGCTACTGGAGGAATTGACTTTTCTACAGAAAGACCAGTTATTGACCTAGATATTTATCTGAAAGAATATAATATTGCTGCTTTTAGTCCATTGGGAGAAGACGTTTTGTCTAAATTAAGAGGAAAAGTAACAGGAGACTTTACTGCAAAAGGGTATTTGAGAAACCCTGATTTTAAAGGAATCTTAAATTTTGAGAATGCAGGATTAGCTTTTCCGTATTTAAATGTAGATTTTGACTTAAAAGGAAATACGAGTGTTGTTTTAGATAAACAAGAATTTATTTTTAAAGACATAATTCTAGAAGATACAAAGTACTTAACACAAGGGGATTTATCTGGAAGTATTGTGCACCAAAATTTTAAAGACTGGTTTTTGAATTTTGACATTAGTACTCAAAATTTATTGATTCTAGATACACAAGAAACAGAAGAGTCTCAGTACTATGGAACTGGCTTTTTAAATGGAGAAGCAAAAATTAGAGGGCTTACTAGTTATTTAGATATTGAGGTTAACGGAAAAACAAACAAAGGAACCCTATTTGTAATTCCGTTAAGTGATGTTAAAACGATAGATAATTATAAGTTAATCCGATTTAAAACAGGAGAAGAAGAAGAGGGAGCAAAAGGAAAAGTTATTGGAGATATAAAAGGCCTAGATTTAAGGCTTAATCTAGCTGTAACAAAAGATGCAGTAGCTCAGGTGGTAATTGATAAAGTTTCGGGAAGTGAGTTAAAAGGAAGTGGAGAAGGAAACCTTAGAATTGATATTGATACACGAGGTAAATTTAACATGTTTGGAGATTTTACCGTAGACAATGGTTTCTATAATTTTAAATATGCAGGAATAACCAAGCCTTTTATTGTACAAAAAGGTGGGACTATTTCTTGGAATGGAGATCCTTATGAAGCCGACTTAGATATAACTGCAGTATATAGAACTAAAGCAAACCCAGCACAGTTACTAGATAATATTAATTCAAATCGTAAGATTCCAATTGATTTATACACGAAAATTACAGGAGGATTATTTAGTTCAAAACAAGAATTCGATATTAAAATACCAAATGCAAACTCAACAGTAAGTTCAGAGTTAGAGTTTATTTTGAATGAGAATGATTTAAATACCAAAATGCAACATTTCTCGTTTTTATTAGCTTTTGGTACATTTTATAATCCGGATGCTATTGGTAGTAGTGCTAGTTCAGGAATTACAGGTACAGCTTCTGAAATTGCTTCAAGTATTTTAACAAATATGTTAAATAGTGATGGAAATAAATTTCAATTAGGAGTTGGGTATACACAAGGAGATAGAGGAAATGTAGATAACCTTAATTCAGACGATCAGGTAGATGTATCTGTATCAACGCAATTGAGTGATAGAGTATTGGTTAATGGAAAAGTAGGAGTACCGGTAGGAACTAACACACAAACCAGTGTTGTTGGAGAGGTAAAAGTAGAGGTACTTTTAAATGAAGAAGGTAATTTAAGAGGTACAGTATTTAACCGTCAAAATGAAGTACAGTATTCTACCGAAGAAGAAGGATATACACAAGGAGTAGGTATTTCATATCAAGTTAATTTTAATAACTTGCGCGACTTAGGAAAAAAACTAGGTTTTAATAAAAAAGACAAGAAAAAAGAAGTAAAAAAAGACAGTCTAAAACCAAAGAAAAAAAGCCTAATCAACTTTAAATCTAAAGAAAAAAAATAACCAAACTATTTTATGGATAGAACTATTAAGGATTACTTCGTAATCATGTTAAAAGGAATGGCTATGGGGGCTGCTGATGTAGTACCGGGAGTTTCAGGAGGCACTATTGCATTTATTTCAGGAATTTATGAAGAGCTGTTAGGTTCTATTAGTAATGTTAATTTAAAACTACTTAAAACTTTACAAAAAGAAGGTTTTGCATCAGCTTGGAGGCAAATAAATGGTAATTTCTTAGCTTCTCTTTTTGTAGGAATTTTTATTAGTATTGTTTCATTAGCAAAAATGATTTCCTGGTTATTAATACATCACCCAATTTTGGTATGGTCTTTTTTCTTTGGGTTAGTATTAGCAAGTATTATTTATATAGCAAAACAAGTTACTCAATGGAATCTTGTTTCGGGAATTCTATTAATTTTAGGAGCTATATTAGCTTATTATATCACAACTTTAAACCCGTTAGTTTCTGAACATTCCTCAATGTCGTTTATGTTTTTAGCAGGAGCTATAGCCATTTGCGCTATGATTTTACCAGGTATTTCAGGATCTTTTATATTGGTATTATTGGGAGCCTATAAACCAGTTTTAGCAGCTGTAAATAATCGTGATTTTACAACTATCACATTTGTTGGTTTAGGAGCAATTATAGGTTTGTTAACGTTTTCAAGAGTCTTAAAATATCTATTTGAAAATTATAAAAATTACACTTTAGTTGTTTTAACAGGATTTATAATAGGTTCACTAAATAAAATTTGGCCATGGAAAAAAGTATTGACTTATAGAACCAATTCACATGGAGAACAAGTGCCTTTTAATGAGTTATCTATTTCCCCATTTTCTTACGACGGAAACCCTCAATTAATGTATGCAACAGTGTTAGCTATAATTGGTTTCGGACTTATTTTATTACTAGAAAAATTAGCAGTAAAAAAGCACTAGAAAATAACTAACTTAGCGTTCTAATCAAACCGCATGTATAAAGAGCGCACGCTATCACAAAGAATAAACCTTTTTTTAAAAGGATTAATAATGGGAGGAGCTAATAAAGTACCAGGAGTTTCAGGTGGTATGGTGGCTTTTGTGATGGGGTTTTATGAAGAACTTATTTATACTTTTCAAAGAATCAACGGCAAAGCTTTTAAGCTGTTATTTAACGGACGTTTTAAAAGTTTCGCTAGTTATACCAACTTACAATTTTTAGTATGGGTAATGGCTGGAAGTATGTTTAGCTATTTCAGTGTGTCTCTTGTTTTAGATTACTTCTTAAGAAATTATCAATTATATGTATGGTCATGGTTCTTTGGAATGATTATAGGCTCTATTTACTATATATCAAAAGATTTCGGAGATTGGAAACCTAAAACTATTTTAGGATTACTTATTGGAGCTTCAGTTGGAATTTCTATTAGTTTTATGACACCAGCTACAGAAAATGATAATTTGTGGTTTGTGTTTTTGTGTGGAATTATAGGAGTTTCAGGAATGACATTACCAGGGCTTTCAGGCTCATTCATTCTTATATTACTAGGGAACTATGTACTGTTGTTGGTAGATAGTGTAAACGTGTTAGGAAGTGTAATCACAAACCTATTGTCTGGAAATTTTGAAGTTTTAAACGATCAAGTAAAAGTTCGTTACTTAAAGATAATAGGTGTTTTTACAGCAGGGTCAGCCTTTGGACTTGTATCTATTTCACATGTTTTAGGTTATGTATTAAAAAGATGGCATCAAATTGTAACAGCAATTATTATAGGTTTTATCACTGGATCGCTTGGAGTTGTTTGGCCATGGAAAGAAACTATTTATAAAAAACAGGAAGGTGTGTTTTTGCTTGATCAAAGCGGAAATAAAATTATAGAAAACTACCAGAGATTTATTCCCAATTTTAACAATCAAGAAACATGGATTTCAATAGGATTCATTATTATTGGAGTTGCATTAATATTAATTATTGATTTTTATGACCAAAAAAGAAAATAAGCATTTATATGCTTTAGTAGGAAAGAATATTTCGTACTCATTTTCTCGTGGATACTTTACCGAAAAGTTTGAAAAACTAGACTTAAAAAATCATGAGTATATCAATTTTGATATTCAATCAATACATGAGCTTCCTCAAAAAATAAAAGAAAATAAAAAACAGTTAAAAGGAATGAATGTAACAATTCCATATAAATTAGATGTTTTTAATTTTTTAGATAGAATAGATAAGAAAGCTTTAAAAGTAGGTGCAGTAAACACTATTAAAATAACTAAAAAAGGAAGATTAAAAGGGTATAATACTGATGTATATGGTTTTAAAAAATCATTAAAACCATTATTAAAAAAACGACATAAAAAAGCCTTGATATTAGGAACAGGAGGAGCGTCAAAAGCAGTAGCTTATGTACTTGAAGGTTTAGGGATAAAGTATAGATATGTTTCTAGAACCCCTGAAGGAAAAAAGCAAATTTCGTATCAAGATATTGATAAAGAACTTATAGAGTCATATACCGTTATTGTAAATTGTACCCCTTTAGGTACACACCCAAATGTGGAGAATTCTCCTGATATTCCATATGAGTTTTTATCAGATAAACATTTATTGTATGATTTAATATACAACCCACCAGAAACCACTTTTTTGAGAAAAGGGAGAGAGCAAGGAGCAACTATAAAAAATGGATTAGAGATGTTACAGCTTCAAGCAGAAAAAGCTTGGAAAATATGGAACGATAGCTAAAATTTTAAAAACTAAAATAAAATTTGCTATTCTCTAAGAATCCTTATCTTTATAATCTAAATCAAAGGAACTTAAACATTGTAGATATGTTAGAAAATAACGAAGAGAAAGTAGAAAAACCAATTACAGAAGAGCAAACGAAGACAAATAACGATACTGAAAATGCTGTTAATGAGGTTGAAAATGAAGTAGCTAATGAGTCTGAAAAAGCAGATGAAAAGCATGAAATTCCAATGCTAGACTACGCTTCGATGGAGTTAGAGAAATTGGTTGATGAATTAAAAAAACTGCTAAAAAGTCACCCAATACAACAACTAAAATCAAATGTAGATGCTATTAAAACAGCATTCAATTCAAAGTTTGGAGCTTTATTAGCAAAGAAAAAAGAAGCATTTTTAGCAGATGGAGGAAATTCTATAGACTTCCAGTTTTCTAGCCCAGTAAAAACAGAATATAATAATTTATTAGGTGAGTATAAAGCGAAACGCGATGCTTACTATTCTCAGTTAGAAAAACAACTAAAAGAAAATTTAGAGAGAAGGAATAATTTAATTGAAGAGTTAAAGACTTTGATTAAGGATGCTGACCCTAAAACGATGTATAACGATTTTCAAGAAATTCAAAATCGTTGGAAGAGTGTAGGAGCAGTGCCAAAAACAAAGTACAATGATACTTGGAGAACATACCATCATCATGTAGAACGTTTTTACGATTTACTACACTTAAATAAAGATTTTAGAGAGTTAGACTTCAAACATAATTTAGAAGAAAAACTACGATTAATAGAAAGAGCAGAAGCTTTAAGTGATGTAGAAGATGTTAATGTGGCTTTTAAAGAGTTACAAGAATTGCATCGTATGTGGAAGGAAGATATAGGACCTGTATCAAGAGAGCATAGAGAAGATGTTTGGGGTAGGTTTAGTGAAGCAACTAAGAAAATTCACGATAGACGCCATCAACACTACAGAGAGTTAAAGTCAAAACATCAAGAAATGATTGATGCTAAATTGGCTATAGCTGCAGAAATCAATGCGTACGACACATCAAACAATAAAACACACAACGACTGGCAAAAAAGTATCGCAGAAATAGAAAAGTTACGCAAAAAATACTTTGACATAGGTAAGTTACCTTACAGTAAAAGTGAGGCTGTATGGCAAGAGTTTAAAACAGCTACAAAAAAGTTTAACTCTGCAAAAAATGCTTTTTATAAGCAAGAAAAAAGTGCTCAAAACGAGAACTTAAAAAAGAAAATGGAATTGGTAGAGCTTGCTGAAAGCTTAAAAGATAGCGAAGACTGGAGCGAAACTACCAATACAATGAAACGCATTCAATCTGATTGGAAAAAAATAGGGCATGTGCCTAGAAAATTTTCTGACGATATTTGGAAGCGATTTAAGAATGCTTGTAATCATTATTTCGACAGGTTACACGCTCGTAAAAATGAAGAGAATAAAGAACAGTTAGCGGTAGTAGAAGCTAAAAAAGAATTTATAGAGCAAATTAAAACTGCTGAAATTTCTACAGAAGAAGATGTAGAAAAAACATTGGCAGATTGGAGAGCGCTAGGTGCTTTACCAAGAAATGCACGTTACTTAGACGAAAAATTCAATAAAGCAATGGATGCACATCTAGATAAATTAGACATGGGCAGAATTGATATTGAAATGATGAAGTTTAAAGGTGTTGTTGATACTTATTTAGCGCAAGAAGATTACAGAAAATTAGATAGTGAACAGTTCTTTATTAGAAAGAAAATAGATGAAACTGTACGCGAAATGCAACAGTTAGAAAACAACTTAAGCTTTATTTCAAACGCTACAGAAGATAACCCTTTAGTACAAAATGTTCGTAAGGGAATTCAAGACTTTAAAGACCAATTAGATCTTTGGCAAGAAAAACTAGACTACTTAAAAAGATTAGATTACTAAGATAATTTAGCAATCATAAAAAAACTCGAATCTTAAATGGTTCGAGTTTTTTTATGTTTATTTTTTAGCAAGTTGTTTGGCTATCATGAACTCAAAACTCAATAGAATAAGGATAATCAAGGTTTCAGCTAGAATATAAATCCACCCTAAATAAGTAATAGTTTTTAAATGATAGAGAGTAACTCCAACAGAAAAACAGCAATATAGTAGGTTTGCAACTGCGATTCCTTCTAAAAAAGACTTAAGATTATTGTGCTTTTTTCGATAACAGTAAAAATCATAGATAGCAAAGAGCAAAGGAAAAACCGCTAGAAAATAAAGAGTAGAAGGAGGGATTCCTATGATACTTTCAAATTTTACTAATACAATACCCAATAAAAAAGCAGATAAAACTGCTCCTAATCCATCAATAAAGAACAGCTTTTTAGGGTTAAGTGTAAAACTTTTTAATAACCGCTTAATCATAAAAAAGATAGAATGAAGTTTTTAAACGGATTTAGAGTTTACATAATAATTTTTGTCAACTTCAATAGAGTTTCCTTTAATAGTTTTTGTTTGCCAATTCTCAGTAGGGTTTATCAATTCAACCTTTCCATCAATAGTTACTTTTACTGGCATATTAAAACCTTTAACAACATTGTTCCAGCGATATTTTAAGGTGTTGTTTTTAATTGTATACTCAAACTCAGGAATCTTCACCGTACGTAAATATTGATCGAATACTTTACTTAAATCAATACCTGATTTTTCAATAATATATTGCTCGATTTCTTCAGTAGTTACTGTTTTATGGTAAAAATCAGCATTCAAACCACGTAAAATTTGACGCCACTTTTCATCATCATTTACCAATTGACGAATGGTATGTAACATATTTGCTCCCTTATAATACATATCACCTGAACCTTCATTGTTTACGTTATAATGACCAATAATTGGTTTATCATTTTGAATAGAACTTCGTGTTCCAATAACATATTCAGCAGACGCTTCTTTTCCGTAATAATAATCTAAGAACAAGTTTTCTGAATAAGCAGTAAAACTCTCATGAACCCACATATCGGCAATGTCTTTATCTGTTATATTATTTGCAAACCATTCATGACCAGATTCGTGAATAATAATGAAATCAAATTTCAAGCCCCAGCCAGTTCCAGATAAATCTCTACCTAAATATCCATTTTTATATTGATTTCCGTAAGTAACTGAACTTTGATGCTCCATTCCTAAGTACGGAACTTCTACTAGTTTAAAACCATCTTCATAAAAGGGATATTTACCAAACCAATGTTCAAAAGCTTTCATCATTTTAGGAGCATCTTTAAACTGCTTTTTGGCTTTTTTAAGATTGTCACGTAACACATAATAATTCATGTCTAACTCTCCATCTTCACCTTGGTATTTCTCAGAAAAATGTACATAATCCCCAATATTTACATTTACTCCATAGTTGTTAATTGGATTGTCTACGAACCAATGGTAGGTGGTTGTGTTATCATTGTGTTGTTCAATATTACGTAAACGCCCATTAGAAACATCCATTAAGTTTTTAGGTACACGAACACTAATCGCCATACTATCCACCTCGTCGTACATATGGTCTTTATTTGGCCACCAAACACTAGCTCCTAATCCTTGACATGAAGTAGCAACAAAATGATTTCCATTACTATCTTTTTTCCAAGAAAAACCACCATCCCAAGGAGCTCTAATCGCTTCTTTTGGGTTTCCTTCGTAATACACATCAACAGAATTTATAGCTCCTTCTTTTTGCGGAGATTTCAGTTGAATAAAATGTGCGTTACCTTCAGAAACAACTTTTAGCTCTTCATTATTTTGAATCGCTTTGGTAATTTTTAAAGGAGGTTGTAAATCTATTTGTAAAACTTGATGAGGTTTCAAAACTTTATATTGTACAGTGTTTTTTCCTTTAATAAATTTTTTATCAGGATTCACAGCTACATTAAGGTGGTAATATGTTAAGTCCCACCACGATCTTTCTAGAGTAATAGAACCACGCAAAGAATCTTGGCGTGTAAATGTTTCACTTTTAGAAAATAACGATGTGCTTTTTTGAGCAGTAGAAGAAGAACATCCAGCAATTAATATCGCCAAAGATGTCATAAAAACTGATAAAGAAAATGTTTTTTTATGCATAGTGTTTGTTCTTGATGGGATAAAACGCTAAGATAAGTTTTAAAGTTTTTTTATTGGAGGCAACTTTAAGATATTTGCTTAAAATTACAAGAATGTCAAAAATAGTTTTCATAACAGGAGCTTCTTCAGGAATAGGAAAATCAATTGCTACTTATTTACATGATAGAGGATTTAAAATTTACGGAACAAGTAGAAATCCTCAAAAAGTAAATGCTCCGTTTCAAATGGTAGCATTAGATGTAACTAATCAAGAATTGATAAAGAAAGCTGTAGAAGAAGTAATTACTGCTGAAGGAAAGATTGATGTGTTAATAAACAATGCAGGAAAAGGAATTACAGGCCCTATTGAAGATACTCCAACAGAAGAAATAAAAGATAATTTTAATACAAACTTCTTTGGAGTAATTGATGTAGTTAAAGAAGTATTACCTTATATGCGAAGGCAACAATCAGGAACGATTATTAATACAACATCAATCGCAGGGTACATGGGGTTACCTTTTAGAGGGATTTATTCTGCAAGTAAAGGAGCGTTAGAATTAGTAACAGAAGCGTTGAGTATGGAGGTAAAAAGCTTCGGAATTAAGGTTGTAAACGTAGCTCCAGGAGATTTTGCCACGAATATTGCTGCGGGAAGATACCATACACCTGTTTTTGAAAATTCTGCTTACAAAGAAAAATATGCTGAAAATTTAGCTTTAATGGATGCTCATGTTGATTCGGGAGCAGACCCAATACTTATGGCAGAAGCAATTTATAAAATCATTGAAAATAAGAATCCTAAAATTCACTATAAAGTTGGTGGATTTATGGAGAAATTTTCAATTGTATTAAAAAGAATCTTACCTGATAAAGTTTATGAAAAATTACTAATGAATCATTATAAATTGTAAATTCGCAGAAGATTAGTAATTAAAGAAAATTACGGCATAAAATATTGTTTTATGCGTTGTTTTAAAGAGAGTTGTACTCTCGTAGAATTCAAAAATTAGAACACAACTACATAATAAATATACAGATGAAATTTTTTATTGATACAGCTAACTTAGATCAAATTAGAGAAGCACAGGCTTTAGGTATTTTAGATGGGGTAACAACAAACCCGTCATTAATGGCTAAAGAAGGTATAACAGGAGAAGATAACATTATCAACCACTACAAAGCAATTTGCGAAATAGTAGAAGGAGATGTTTCTGCTGAGGTAATCTCTACTAATTTTGACGGAATGGTGAAGGAAGGAGAAGCGTTAGCTGCTTTAAACCCTCAAATCGTAGTAAAATTACCTATGATTAAAGATGGTATTAAAGCATGTAAATATTTTTCTGATAAAGGAATAAAAACCAATGTAACTCTGGTATTTTCAGCAGGTCAAGCATTATTGGCAGCAAAAGCAGGAGCAACATATGTGTCTCCGTTTATTGGTCGTTTAGATGATATTTCTACAGATGGTTTAAACCTAATCGCTGAAATTCGCCAAATTTTTGATAACTATGCTTTTGAAACAGAAATTTTAGCAGCTTCTGTGCGTCACACAATGCATATTATTGATTGTGCTAAGATTGGTGCTGATGTTATGACTGGACCTTTAAGTGCAATTGAAGGATTATTAAAGCACCCATTAACAGATATTGGTTTAGCTAAATTTTTAGCAGATTATAAAAAAGGAAACTAACCAACAAAGTAGGTTTTAGTATTTTGTTATTCCCGCGAAAGCGGGAATCTCATTTTTAAAAAGATATGTACCCAAAAAAAGAACTCGCACAATTAGTAGTTTCAGCATGTAATCAATTTAATATTGATACTGTTGTAATTTCACCAGGCTCTCGTAATGCACCGCTTACTGTTGGATTTTCAAATCATCCAGGAATAGAAGCACTAAGTGTAGTAGATGAGCGTTGTGCAGCCTTTTTTGCAATGGGAATAGCACAACAAAAGCAACAACCTGTAGCTATTGTATGTTCTTCAGGATCAGCTTTGTTGAATTATTATCCTGCAATAGCAGAAGCTTTTTATAGCAATATTCCATTAGTTGTAATTTCAGCAGATAGACCTAAGCATTTAATTGATATTGGTGACGGACAAACTATTCGTCAAGAAAATGTGTTTGAAAACCATATTTTGTTTTCGGCTAATTTGATTGAAGAAGAAAGTCAGTTAAAAAATAATATCAGTTTATTAATTGAAGCATTACAAACTTCAATCACTCAAAATGGACCAGTTCATATCAATGTTCCGTTTGATGAGCCTTTATATGAAACAGTAGAAGAACTAACATCTTTTGATTTTTCAAGTGTTATTGCGAGTAAAAAGAAGCAGTTTGTTGATTTAAACAAGTTAACTTCTATTTGGAATACTTCAACTAAAAAAATGATTTTGGTAGGAAGTAGCTTTCCAGATACTGAACTTCAAAAAATATTGAATGTGTATGCGGAAGATACCTCTGTTTTAGTGTTTACAGAAACAACATCAAACGTATACCATCCAAAATTTATTAATAGTATGGATAAATTAATATCTAAGTTAACTGAAGACGAGTATAAAGAACTGCAACCTGAAGTATTAGTTACTTTGGGAGGAATGGTAATATCAAAAAGAATAAAACAATTCTTACGAAAGTTACAGCCAAAACATCATTGGCATGTTGATGAGTTAAAGGCAATGGATACTTATCATTGTTTGTCTGAGTTTATACAAATAAAACCAGTTGCATTTTTAACAGAACTCTCACAGGAAAAGAAAAATGTAGATAGTGATTATCAAACAAGATGGCTGGAAGAGAAAAAACATAGAGCTATTAAGCATGAAGAATATTTGAAAAGTTGTGAATATTCGGATTTAAAATCTTTTGAGGTTATTTTAAATAATATTCCTGATAACTTACAAGTACAAATTAGTAATAGTTCTATAATCAGGTACTCGCAATTGTTTGATGTAAACTCTACGCTGCAAGTATTTTGCAACAGAGGAACAAGTGGAATTGATGGAAGCACAAGTACAGCTGTAGGAGCAGCATTTGCTTCAAAAAATCAAACAGTATTTATAACAGGAGATCTAAGTTTCTTTTATGATAGTAATGCGTTGTGGAATACCAATATACCGAAGAATTTTAGAATTATTATTTTAAACAATGCAGGAGGTGGAATTTTTAGGTACATACCAGGTCCATTAACAACAAATGCTACGAAGTATTTTGAGACACCACATGGTTTAAACGCTGAATATTTGTCAAAAATGTATGGTTTTGAATATGTTCAAGTAAAAGATTTAAAGAGCTTGCAAACAAGTTTGACTTCGTTTTATTCAGAATCGAATCAACCAAAAATAATGGAGGTTTTTACCCCAAAAGAAATAAATGATGTAGTTTTAAAAAACTATTTTAAAAACTTATAAGATGGAATTAAAAGAAGGTGATAAGGTAGATTTAGTAATTGGTGTTCAAACCGCTTTAGGTTACACCGTTTTGATTAATGAAGCTTATGAAGGTTTGCTATATAACAATGAAGTTTTTAGTGATGTAGAAGAAGGGATGCGAACAGTAGGGTATATTAAAAAGATACGTGAAGATGAGAAAATTGATGTATCACTGCGTCCTCAAGGATTTAAAAATGTAATTGATTCAGATATAGATAAAATACTTAAAAAGTTAGAAGAAAAAGGCTTTTTGTTATTAACAGATAAAAGCTCTCCTGAATCAATTAAATTTCACTTACAAATGAGTAAAAAAGCATTCAAGAGAGCTATTGGCAGCTTGTATAAGAGTAAAAAAATAGAATTACAAGAAGACAGAATAGTGTTAAAATAACCTATTCTTGTCCTTCTTTATCTTCAATAATTTCCTCGTCATTATTTTTAATTTCTTCTTTCTTTTTACTTCCCATTAAATCGTTTACACGTTTAATATTTTCGTAAAAAGCATTAGCATTAGGGTCAGAAGGATCCATTTTACCATAAGCAGCTTTGTAATAAAAATCAGCTTTTTCATAGTCTTTTCCTAACTCGTAATACTTACCTATGTAAAAATCACCCATGTGAGAATCAGGATACTTTATCATTACAAAATCACCTAAAACTCTAAGGTAATCACCATCTTGTCTGTCAATTACAATATCTTCAATAACAAAAATATCATCCAAACGAACATTTAAGTTAGAACCGTATAAATATTGAATATCTAAATATTTTTTCTCAACGTATTTAATAGCGTCTAAAGGAGCTAAATCTTTAACATTAGTTTCATATTCCTCTTTAGTAATCTTAGAATATAAACTAAACATTTGTGTAAAAGCTCTAGGAATGGTTTCTCCAATCATAGCTAAATAGCTAGGAGAAGAATCAAACTCATCAAAAATAACATTAAAGTTTTTAGCTTCATATGATGTTAACAAAGTTCTAATATCACTAAATCGATTATATTGTTTAGTATCAATATACTTTTTATTATTACTAGTGTACAAAAAGTAAGTGTTGTCTATAGAACCTAATCTGTTAAGAGAGTACGACTCCATTATTGCAGGAGCAAACTGAGGAAAATCAGGTGTAATACAGATATAAGAATTAAAAACAGGCTTTTCATCCTTTAAATAATGAGTGATAAAATTAGCAGCCTTTCCTTCACCAACAATTGTCATAAAAGGAGAAGTTCTAAAATTCCCTTCCATAAAAGGAATCAATTCATGTTTAATAAAATTAAAAAAATGTACACCAGTACTTGTTAAGGAATTATTAGAAGGTATAATAGAAATATCTTTTCCATAAGTACTCTTCATATCAATTCCTACTACAATTTGTCTTGGCGCTTTATCAACATTAGCATAAAGCTTAGCATTTCCCACATATAAATCAAAAAGGTACTCATCACCTAAAACAATAGCAAGAGGGTAGTTAGTAGTTTCGTCTACATCATATCCTTTAGGAAGGTAGATTTTTATGTTTCTATCTTTTCCTAACTCTTTCGAATTGACTTTTTGAGTAACAACTTTTTGAGAAAAAAGACTAGTACTAATTAATAAGGTAAATAATAAATATACTTGTTTCATATTGGGGTAAATTATATCGTTCAAATATAGAAAAGAAAAATAAAGTTATTATGTTATTTTTGTACAACTAAATAACGACAATATTTTAAAATTATGATACAACCAGACTGGAAAGTTGCCAAAGAGTACGAAGATATTACCTATAAAAAGTCACACAACGTTGCAAGAATAGCATTTAACAGACCAAATGTACGTAATGCGTTTCGACCAAAAACTACTTCAGAGTTATTAGATGCATTTCATGACGCACATGAAGATACTAATATTGGAGTTGTATTATTATCTGCTGAAGGACCATCAACTAAAGATGGAGTTTGGAGTTTTTGTTCCGGAGGAGATCAAAATGCACGTGGACACCAAGGATATGTTGGAGAAGACGGGTATCACCGATTAAATATTTTAGAAGTACAACGTTTAATTCGCTTTATGCCAAAAGCAGTAATTTGTGTTGTTCCAGGTTGGGCAGTAGGTGGAGGACACAGTTTACATGTAACTTGTGATTTAACCTTGGCGAGTAAAGAACATGCTATTTTTAAGCAAACAGATGCCGATGTTACTTCGTTTGATGCAGGTTACGGTTCAGCATATTTAGCTAAAATGGTGGGACAAAAAAAAGCTCGTGAAATCTTTTTCTTAGGAAGAAATTACTCAGCACAAGAAGCTTATGAAATGGGAATGGTAAATGCAGTAATTCCTCATGATGAATTAGAACAAACAGCTTTTGAGTGGGCACAAGAAATCTTAGCAAAATCACCAACCTCTATTAAAATGTTAAAGTTCGCAATGAATTTAACGGACGACGGAATGGTAGGACAACAAGTATTTGCAGGAGAAGTAACTCGTTTAGCATATATGACAGATGAAGCTAAAGAAGGACGTGATGCGTTTTTAGAAAAACGTAAGCCAAATTTCCCTAAAACTTGGATACCTTAAAATCAGTTATCAGTTATCAGTTGTGGATTGTCATTTCGAACGAATGTGAGAAATCTCTAAGTTAAACGTAAAACAAATCAACATTGAAAATAATTTGCATAGGGCGTAATTACGCAAAACATATAGAAGAATTAGCAAATGAAAGACCAGAAAACCCAGTGGTTTTCTTAAAGCCAGATTCGGCTATTCTTCCTAAGAAAATGCCATTTTTCATTCCACCATTTTCAAATGATATTCATTATGAGGTAGAAGTATTGGTAAAAATAAACAAAGTAGGAAAACATATTTCTCCAAAATTTGCACACAAGTATTACGACACTGTTGGATTAGGGATTGATTTTACAGCTCGTGATGTGCAAGCACAATGTAAAGAAAAAGGATTGCCTTGGGAAAAAGCAAAAGCTTTTGATGGTAGTGCTATTGTAGGAGAGTTTTTTCCAAAAGAAGATTTTGACTTAGAAAACTTATCTTTTCAATTACAGAAGAACGATGAGGTTGTACAAGATGGAAATACATCTAGTATGTTGTGGAAAATTGATGAATTGATTAGTTATGTGTCACAATATTTTACCTTAAAAAAAGGAGATATCATTTTTACAGGAACTCCTGCAGGAGTTGGGAAAGTAGCAGAAAATGATATTTTAACAGGAACTATTGAAGGAAAACAAGCTTTTCAAATAAAAGTAAAATAAAATATATCCCGCTTCGGCGGGATTCTTTTTTAGATATATAAATGAATGCAGAAATCATTACGATAGGAGATGAAATCCTTATCGGACAAATTGTAGATACCAATTCTCAATGGATTGGTCAAGAACTTAATAAAATTGGAATTTCGGTTTATCAAATCTCCTCAATTCAGGATGAAAAACAACACATATTAAATGCGCTAAAAGAAGCAGAAAGTAGAGCAGATATTGTGATAATAACTGGAGGATTAGGTCCTACCAGAGACGATATCACAAAAAAAACAATTGCTGAATATTTTCAAGATAATAAGATTGTTGAATATCCAGAGGTGGTCGATAATATTAAAAATTTATTCAAAAAAGTTAATCACCCGTTCAACGAAATTCAGAAGTACCAAGCACAGCTTCCATCAAAAGCAACATTATTAATGAATCGTTTAGGAACAGCACCTGGAATGTGGTTTTATGAAAACAATACGGTTTTTGTGTCACTTCCAGGAGTTCCTTATGAAATGAAAGGGTTAATGAAGTATAGTGTACTGCCTAAGTTGCAGTCTACTTTTAAATTACCATTTATTTCACATAGAACAATTATGACTGTTGGTACAGGTGAAACAATTATTGCTGAAAGAATTTCTGATTGGGAAGATAGTTTACCAGATTTTATAAAATTAGCATATTTACCATCTTACGGAAGTGTTCGTTTACGATTATCAGCTAAAGGAAATGATGAAGATTTGTTAACGAAAGAGATGGAGAAGCAAGTTGCTGCACTATATGAATTAATTCCTGAGATAATTGTAGGTGATGATAATGAAACCTCATTAGAAAAAGAGGTAGGAAAACTGTTAAAAAAATATGGTAAAACTGTAGCTACTGCAGAAAGTTTAACAGGAGGAAAGATAGCATCAACTATTGTTTCCGTTTCAGGGGCGTCATCCTATTTTATGGGTGGATTTGTTACTTATACAGCTGCGTTAAAACAACAACTACTTGGGGTTTCTAAAGAAACAATAGATAAGTTTACCGTTGTAAGTAAAGAGGTAGCAAAGGAAATGGCGAAAGGATGTTTAGAAAAATTACAAACAGATTTTGCTATTGCTGTAACTGGAAATGCAGGCCCAACAACCGATCATAATGACAAAAGTGTAGGTTTGGTGTATATTGGTATAGCAACGCAAAGTGGAGTGGAAGTTCACGAGTTTAATTTCGGGCAACCGAGAGAAAAGGTTATTAATAGAACGGTAACCAAATCTTTAGAACTACTACAGGCTGCCATATTAAAATAAATTAGTATTTTTGCCGCCGTTACGCTTCCAAATAGGTTAGATGCTGAACCTAGTTTTGAAAAGATTAAAATTAATTAAAAATTTAATCGAGAATATTTTTGTGCAGTAAATTAAAATGCATAAATTTGCACCTCGTTTAGAAATAACACTAAAAACTGTCAAGAAGATGTCTAGAGTTTGTGAATTAACAGGAAAAAAAGCGATGGTAGGTAATAATGTATCTCACGCTTTAAATAGAACTAAAAGAAGATTTAACGCTAATTTAATGACTAAGCGTTTCTATATTCCAGAAGAAGATAAATGGGTAACTTTAAAAGTATCTGCTTCTGCATTAAAAAATATTAATAAAAAAGGAATCTCTGCGGTTATTAAAGAAGCTAGAGAAAAAGGTTTCTTAACTAAATAATTCCTTACTAGATAAAATTTTAGAGAGATGGCAAAAAAAGGAAACAGAGTTCAAGTAATTTTAGAGTGTACTGAGCATAAAGCTTCTGGTCAACCAGGAACTTCTCGTTATATTACAACAAAGAACAAAAAGAATACTCCTGATAGAATGGAATTAAAGAAATTTAATCCAATCTTAAAGAAGATGACAGTTCATAAAGAAATTAAATAATAAGCTACGGCGTAAACTTTAATATAAAATGGCAAAGAAATCAGTAGCATCGTTACAAACAGGTTCGAAAAGATTAACCAAAGCTATCAAAATGGTAAAGTCTCCTAAATCTGGAGCTTACACATTTGTTGAAGCTATTATGGATCCATCACAAGTAAGTGACTTTTTAGCAAAAAAGTAATTCTTGTATACAGTTTAAAGAAAAGCTACTTTCATTAGAGAGTAGCTTTTTTTATATTTACACGTTGGTATTAACAACATAAGTATAAGTTGGGCGTTACCCTAGCGGGTCGGGCTTTCGGCAGTCGCTTCCCGAAGCATCGGGAGAGCTTAAACAAATGCCTCAATCCCTAACGCAATAGTAATGACAATTTGACCGTATTAATAAAACGGTATAGTTTTTAACCTATGTAAGCGATTATAAAATTTAAGAATGAGTTTTTTTAAGAAAATCTTCTCGAAAGAGAAAAAGGAAACCTTAGATAAGGGGTTAGAAAAAACCAAAACAAGTTTTTTCTCTAAATTATCAAAAGCAGTTGCAGGAAAAGCAAAGGTTGATGATGATGTATTAGATAATTTAGAAGAAGTATTGGTATCGTCTGATGTAGGAGTTGAAACAACTTTAAAAATTATTGATAGAATAGAAGAACGTGTATCTAGAGATAAGTATTTAGGAACTGAAGAATTAAACCAAATCTTACGTGAAGAAATAGCAGGTTTATTATCAGAAACCAATACAGGAGATGAAACAGAGTTTACTATTCCAGCTAATAAAAAGCCATATGTTTTAATGGTTGTAGGAGTAAATGGAGTAGGAAAAACAACTACAATTGGTAAGTTAGCTTCGCAATTTAAAAAGAAAGGTTTAAAAGTGGTTTTAGGAGCAGCTGATACGTTTAGAGCAGCAGCAATAGACCAGTTACAAGTTTGGGCAGATAGAACAGACGTACCAATTGTACGTCAAGAAATGGGCTCAGACCCAGCCTCTGTAGCTTTTGATACCGTACAGTCAGGAGTTAACCAAGATGCTGATGTAATCATTATTGATACAGCAGGACGTTTACATAACAAAGTAAACCTAATGAATGAGCTAACAAAAATAAAGCGTGTAATGCAAAAAGTAATACCAGATGCACCACACGATGTATTGTTAGTGTTAGATGGTTCAACAGGGCAAAATGCTTTTGAACAAGCAAAACAATTTACTAAAGCAACAGAAGTTACTTCATTGGCAGTAACAAAATTAGACGGAACAGCAAAAGGAGGAGTGGTAATTGGTATTTCAGATCAATTCCAAATTCCAGTTAAATATATCGGAGTAGGAGAAGGTATTGATGATTTACAAGTGTTTAATAAACACGAATTTGTAGATTCTTTCTTTAAGTAATATTATTCCAGAAAAGACAGGAAACAATCATAAAAAAACTCCCAATTTGGGAGTTTTTTTATTTTTTAAATTGTCTCAATAACCTTATCAAGAGCTAATCTCGATTTAGGTTTTCTATCAGGTTGGTTAGAGTCCTCTTCATCTCTATAACCTATAGCTACAGCAACAAGAGTGTTATAACCTTCGTTATTCAAAATTTTGTCATAATTTTCAGGTTCAATACCTTCCATTGGAGTAGCATCAATTTCCATTTCAGCACAAGCACTTAAAAAGACTCCTAAAGCTAAATATACCTGCTTATCAAACCAAGCTTTAATCTCTTCCTCAGGTTTTGGTTTTATAAACTCTTTATAATAGTTTACAGCTCCTTCTGGTAGTTCTTTCTCAATTTGTTTTTCAAATAAAGTTATGTCATTAATTCTGTTAAACACAACAACAGTATCGCTCTCTAGAACCTTACTAGTGTTTAGCCAAGATACCTCTGAAAGTTGTTGTTTAGTATCAGCATCAGAAACAAAAATAAATTTCCAAGGTTGACTATTTATTGATGAAGGACTTAGCTGTAAAACCTGTTGCAACTCTTTAATTTTTTCGGATTCAATTTTTTTTGAAGCATTGTATTTTTTGGTAGTGTAACGTTGCTGCATTAATGTTATAAAGCTCATATTCTATTTTTTTAATTAAACTATAAAAATTATAGTAGCAAAAGTAATTATAGTATTTTATCTTTGCAATAACGGTCAAAAAGGATAGTATAAGTTATGGAGGTACAAACATCTAAAACACTTAAATTTAAAGGAAAAGAGTTTCCTTGTTGCACAAGTCTTACCATGGGGGTTATTGGAGGAAAATGGAAAACTGTCATTCTTTTTCATTTAATAAAAGGAACACTCCGTTATAGTGAGTTAAGAAAAGAAATTCCAATGGTTACAGAACGAACACTAAGCTTGCAGTTAAAATCGTTGGAAGAGGACGGAGTAATTAAAAGAAAGGTGTACACATCAAAACCTCCTTTAAAAGTAGAATATTCGTTAACTGATTTAGGAAAAACATTGATTCCTGTAGTGCAGTCTATTGCAGATTGGGGAGATTTTGTAGTAAACAACTACTCCAAGTAAAAGTTAGTAAACCGCAAGTTATTTGAATTCATATACGATAAAGCTTCTTTTTAAGGTAAAAGTAACTTTTCGTTTTTTATAATTACATTTGATAATCAAATACTTGACTCCATGAGAAAAATACTACTATTACTATTAATCACTTTATTTATTAATTCATGCAAGCAAACATCCAGTAAATTGTACTTTAAAAAGTATGATGAATCTTCAGAAATAGAAGCACAGCAAAAGCATGAAAAGAAGAGAATGCAGTTTAAGCTACTACAGTCTCATTTTTTAGATTTAAATAAAGAATTCAAACCTTTTGAAAAGGAGTTGTCAAAATTTTCAGAAGAAGAATATCAACAACTAAAACCATTAATTTTAGAAAAAGATATTCCAACTATTCAAAAAAGCATAACAAATAAAAAACTCACCTACGAAAAACTAACATTATTCTATTTATATAGAATTCGAAAATATGAAAGTGATAGCACAAAGTATTTGAATGCAATCATATCACTAAATCCAAAGCTTCTAGAAGAAGCGAGAGCAAAAGATAAAGAGGCTAAAGAGGTTAATGAATATTCGCTTAGTGGAATTCCTATTCTAATAAAAGATAATATTGATGCAGAAGGAATGATAACTACAGCAGGAGCAGTAGCCTTACAAAACAATTTAACTGATAGCGATGCTTTTATTGTCAAAAAATTAAAAGAAGCAGGAGCGTTGATTTTAGGAAAAGTAAATTTAAGTGAATGGGCATATTTCTTTTGTGAAGATTGCCCATTAGGTTATAGCGCTACTGGGGGACAGACCTTAAACCCTTATGGAAGAAAAGTTTTTGAAACAGGAGGATCAAGCTCAGGAAGCGGAGTTTCTGTAGCAGCAAACTATGCAGTAGCTGCTGTAGGTACAGAAACAGCAGGGTCTATAACTTCACCATCAAGCCAAAACTCAGTAGTTGGGTTAAAACCAACAATTGGTGTTTTAAGTCGCTCAGGAATTGTTCCGATTTCAAGTACGTTAGATACACCAGGACCGATGACTAAAAGCATAGTAGATAATGCTATTTTATTTGAAGCAATGCTTGGGAAAGATAACGAAGATGCTGCTTCTTTAGAAATAGAAGATTTTAATCCTAAAGAATTACTTAATGAAAGTTACACAATTAAAGGAAAAAGAATAGGAGTACTAAAACCTATATTAACAGATTCTATCTATAAAGCAAGTGTAGAAAAGTTACAAGAAGCTGGTGCAGAAATTATAGAGATAACTCCACCAGAAATTTCATTTGATGGATTTATTACGCTGCTAAATATAGATATGAAACATGATTTACCTAAATACCTATCTACTTATGCAAACAAAGAGCTAACAGTAAAAGGTATAGAAGATGTAGTTGCATACAACAAAAAAGATTCTATTAAAAGAGCTCCTTACGGACAACAGCTATTTGAAGGGATATTAAAAGACACAACAACTTTAGCACAGTTAAAAGTCGTAAAAGATAGTTTGAGTTTTAACGGAAAGAAGTTTTTACAAGATTTAAAAACTCAAAATTTAGATGTTATTCTATCCATTAATAATTATCATTCTGGTATTGCAGCAGTAGCAAAGTACCCGACATTAACAGTTCCTATGGGATATAAAAACTCTGGAGAACCTGTTAGTTTAACGTTTATAGGGAAACCTTTTACTGAAAAAGAATTATTGCAGCTAGGGTATACATTTGAACAACTAACGAAAGTAAGAAAGACTCCGGTTGATTATCGTTAATAGTGCTACATATAAAATAAAAACTCCCAATTTGGGAGTTTTTATTTTAATCTTCTAATTTGTATTTTCCAATATGACCAGACACATCTCCGCCGAGATAAAGATATCCATCATGCTCTTCAACAGAACTCGCTTCTGACACAACTTTACCAGTCGTGTCATAATAAGTTTTTAAAATCTCTCCATCAGCACTCAAATGCATAATCATTCCATAGCGAGCTACTTTAGGTTGTAAAAATAAAGGAAGACCATAAACTAACTTTTTTACAAGAGGTTTAGAATGTATTTCATCTAAAGAAGGATCTCTTTTAGTTGAGAAACCAAGCCAAAAGCTACCATCGGTTCTTCTAGAGACTCCATTAGGAAAACCAGGTAGGTTGTCTAGAAAAACATCTGTTGTTCCTTTATTACTACCTTTTAACCAGTATCTAAGGATTCTGTATTTAGCTAAATCCACCATTAATACAAAATCATCATTTTGAGAAACCGCAACACCGTTTCCAAAATAAGTACCATCTATAAGTGTTTTAACTTGTTTGGTTTTCGGATTGTAACTATAAAGACCTCCATCGGGTTTCGCTTCCGTTAAAAGTTTCCAAATGTGTGTTCTATTAAAAGGTATTTTAGAAGAAGTATTGGTAAAATAAATAGTTCCATCAGAGGCAATATCTACATCGTTGGGAATAAGAAATTTATTTCCGCGCTCATCTTCACTTGCTAAAATTGTAATTTTTCCATTTTTGTCAACACTTATTAAGCCTCTTTCTAAATCGCAAGCAATTAGGTTTTGATTGCTGTCAAAATGTAGACCAGCAACCCAAGATTCTGTATTACAAAACACAGAGACTTTGCCTGAGGTGTCAATTTTTAAAATTCTACCGTCTGAAAAATCTGTTTCAGAAATGTGTACCCCACAATATAGGTTTCCTTGTTTGTCTACGGCAATATCCTCAGGCCCATACCAACCGTCTAAATTGATGTGTTGGGTTGAGCTTAAGAGCTCATTTTCAAGAAGTGCACCTACTAACTTAGGAGGTGTGGGAGGAGACCAAGCTTCTGGATTAATTGAACACGATTTAAAAGTAACACTGGTTATAAAAATGAGTAAGATTAATAATGTAGCGTATTTTACTAATGATGCAATTTTCATTGTATTTGTTTTTATAATTTATAAAGACAAAGAAAATGACAGCAATTTATTTCTATCTTGATAAATGTTAGGAAATAGTAACTTCTTTTCGAATTCTACTCAAAGATTCAGCAGCTATACCAAGAAAACTTGCGATTTGGTATTGAGGAGCTCTTAAAACAATTTTTTTATCATAGTTTTTAATAAAGTCTAAATACTTTTTCTTAGCCGATTTTGTTTGCATAGTTAGAGCTCTTTGTTGTGCACAAAGGTGATTTTGCTCAGCTAAAACTCTACCAAATTTCTCAAAATTGGAAGATTCTTTATATAATTGAGTTAAACTTTCAAAAGAAACTTTATAAACTACGCTGTCTTCAATAGCCTCTAGAAACTCAAGGGAAGGGGTTTGGTATATAAAACTATCAAAAACTGTTATAAAGTGTTTATCACAAGAAAAATAGGTTGTAAACTCTTTACCTTCTATATTTTTAAATGTTCTAAAAAAACCAGATTCAATAAAGTATAAATCCTTCGCTTTTTTCCCTTCTTTAATAACTAATGTTTTTGCTTTGTATTCTTTTCTTTCTAATCGATTATAAAATATTTGAAACTCATTCTCAGTAAGTCCAATTAAGTCATGTAGCAATCTTTTGAGTTCGTCCATTTTTTAATATAAAGTTCAATTAACAGCGAAGTTATCTAAAGTAAGGCTAAGAATCAAACTAATTTTTAAGGGTTTAAAGTTAAAGAAGTTCAATTAAAACGTATCTTTGCACACCGAATTTTTATAGTATGCGTACCAAAACAACAAAACAAAATAAAATTAACGTAGTTACTTTAGGCTGCTCTAAAAACGTTTACGATAGTGAAGTGTTAATGGGTCAGTTAAAAGCCAATGGTAAAGAAGTGGTTCATGAAGATGAAAATGATGATGGAAATATTGTAGTAATTAATACGTGTGGTTTTATTGGTAAAGCCAAAGAAGAAAGTGTAGAAACTATTTTACACTACGCACAGAAGAAAGAAGAAGGTGAAGTAGATAAAGTGTTTGTTACTGGTTGTTTAAGTGAACGTTACAAACCAGACTTAGAAGCTGAAATAACGAATGTAGACCAGTATTTTGGTACACACGATTTACCAAACTTATTAAAAGTTTTAGAAGCTGATTATAAGCATGAGCTAATTGGTGAGCGTTTAACTACAACTCCAGAGCACTATGCCTATTTAAAGATTGCAGAAGGTTGTGATCGTCCGTGTTCGTTTTGTGCTATTCCATTAATGAGAGGTAAACATGTTTCTACTCCTATAGAAGATCTGGTTACAGAAGCTACGAAGTTGGCTGAAAAAGGGATTAAGGAAATCATGCTAATCGCGCAAGATTTAACCTATTACGGATTAGATATTTATAAAAAACGTGCCTTAGCAGATTTACTAAAAGAGTTGGTAAAAGTTGATGGTATAGAGTGGATTCGTTTGCATTATGCTTTTCCAACAGGTTTTCCTATGGATGTATTAGAAGTAATGAAGAACGAACCAAAAGTTTGTAATTATTTAGACATACCATTGCAGCATATCAATACCGAAATTTTAAAATCGATGAAACGTGGTACAACACACGAAAAAACCACAGCATTGATTCATAAGTTTCGTGAAGCAGTACCAAACATGGCAATTCGTACAACGTTAATTGTTGGATATCCAGGAGAAACAGAAGAGCAGTTTCAAGAATTAAAAGATTGGGTAGAAGAGATGCGTTTTGAGCGTTTAGGTGCTTTTGAATATTCACACGAAGAAAATACAGGAGCCTATGTTTTAGAAGATGATGTTCCAGCTGATGTAAAATTCAGACGTGTAAATGAAATTATGGAAGTGCAGTCTCAAATTTCTTGGGAATTGAATCAAGAGAAAATAGGGAAAACCTTTAAATGTTTATTCGATAGAAAAGATGGAGAGTATTATTACGGACGTACCGAGTTTGATTCACCAGATGTAGATAATGACGTAATTGTTGATGCACGTGAATATTATATTAAACTAGGAGAGTTTATTGATATAGAAATTTTTGATGCAGGTGATTTTGATTTACATGGAAAACCATTAGTAAAACAAGAGAGACCAGTGCCTTTAAATCAAAAGAAGAAATAAAATCAAACCTGCTAAAAGCAGGTTTTTTTATGCATATTTGCTGTATGAAAAAAGCCTATTTTAACTGGAGCTCTGGAAAAGACTCTTCATTAGCATTATACAAAATATTACAGCAAAAAGAATACGATGTGCAAAAGTTGATAACGAATGTAAATCAAGATTATCAACGTGTTTCAATGCATGGTTTGCATGAAGATTTGTTAGATGCACAGGCTGAAAGTATAGGGATTCCTTTAGAAAAAATATATTTTCCTGCTGAGGTTACTATGGATTTGTATAACCAGAGAATGAAGGAGAAAACGGCTGAGTTAAAAGATGCAGGGCTTGTAAATGGTATTTTTGGAGATATTTTTTTAGAGGATTTAAGAGCTTATCGTGATTCGAAACTGCAAGAAGTAGGAATTACAGGTGTGTATCCGTTATGGAAACAAGATACAAAAGAGTTACTTCGTGAGTTTTTAGCCTTAGGTTTTAAAACAATAACTGTTTGTGTGAATGCAAAATTGCTAGGAGAAGAGTTTGTAGGGAGAATTATTGATGAAGACTTTATCAATGAGCTTCCTGAAGGAGTAGATGTTTGCGGAGAAAATGGTGAGTTTCATACCTTTTGTTATGACGGACCTATTTTTAAGAAACCTGTGGAGTTTGAAATAGGAGAGAAGGTGTTGAAATCCTATACTTTGCATAAAAGTGATGATGACAATTGTTATCAAGATTCAAAGAAAACTAAGAAAACAGAGGAAAGCTCCACTAAAAACTATGATAGAAGTTTTTGGTACTGTGATTTACTGTTAAAAAAGTAATTTGCTTATTGGTTCTAATAAATTTTTTGCTGGGGAATTTTCTAAGCAAGAGCTACAGGCGTTATACATAAATAAACAATCGATAAAATCGGTTAGCATGTGTAGTAGCAACCCTAAACCGATAATGTTATAAGGTCTTTTTAAAAAAAGTAAGATAACATACAGTCCTATTGCATAGTAGGAATGGAATATGTGAAAACCAAAACTACATCGGTTAGGATCAAATATAGGACTTGCTAATAAGTGATCTACATCTACCAACATGGTAGCAAGTAGTAATAGCGCAATTTTTTTCCAGTTATTTTTAAAAAATAGATAGGCTATAATTACAGGGAAACCAAAATGTAAAAAGTAGTGAATAAATGTTTGCATTTGCTTAAAGCTTAAACAACTTCTTTTTCTAAAGCTAAAAAATGTGTGATTTCCGAGTTGTTATTGTTATGTAGTGGAATTATGTATAGTTCACATTTATAGGTAGATTTATCTTTTCTGTAATTAATGATTACATCTTTAAATGGTTTTCCTTTTAAAAGTTTTGTTTGAATTCTTTTTCTAGTAGTCTCCTTTGTTTTTTCTCCTTGTAAAAATCGTGGGGTTTTGTTTAATGCAAATTCTTTTTCGTAGCCCGTCATTTTGGTAAAACCATCACTTACCCAAATTATTTTCTTTTGTATATCGGTAAGAACTAAAGATTCATAATCGTTTTCTTTTATTATAGATGTAATGTTATTTTTCCAGTTGAAGCTTTTTGAAAATGTTTTTATGAGTTTTAAGTCACTGTATAGTTCTTTTTCAATAAACAAGTCTTGAATTCCCCAACTTAAAAGGTTTATACTTTTTTTAGATGAAGGATTAAGGTTATCAGCAATTTTAACGTATTCTTCTTTGTCTAAATTTGATACATAAATATCTAAAGACATCATTTTATCAAAACTATTTTTCATACCTACTAAATAACTACTTTTTTTAGTAAAACTAAAATTTTTCAAAAACACCTAGGCCAAATAAGGCAAAATCATACTTAACAGGGTCTTTCTTATCAAACTTTCTTAGAGTTACATCAAGTTCTTGAATGGCTTTCCAATCGTTTTGTTTTCTAGTAAGAATTTTTAATTTTCGAGCAATATTTCCTGTATGTACATCTAGCGGACAGTGTAAATGCGCTGGTGAGTGTGTTTTCCAAATACCTAAATCGACTCCAGTTGTATTATCACGAACCATCCAACGTAAAAACATGTTAATTCTTTTGGATGCAGAACCTTTTAAAGGGTCAGAAACGTGTTTTAAAGTTCTTGATTGGTGTGGAATTTCAAAAAATACTTGTTTAAAGTTATGAATAGCATGCTGATAATTATCGGCATTATCTTTTGGTTGTAACACAGCTTCTAATCCGCCATGATTTTGGTAGATGTTTTTTAACGATTGAACAAAGAGCTTAAAATCATCAGCATTAAACGTTCGGTGTACAAATCCGTCAAAATCAGCTAAATCTTCTTCAGAATGATTGAGGACAAAATCGTACGGAGAATTTCCCATTAAATCCATCATTTTATGGGAGTTGTTAATAATCATTTTACGGTTTCCCCAAGCAATAGTTGCAGCTAAAAAACCAGCAATTTCAATATCCTCTTTTACCGAAAATTGGTGTGGAATTTGAATGGGGTCACTATCAATAAAATCTGGATTATTGTATTGTGTTACTTTTTCGTCTAAAAATTCTTTGAGCTCCTTTTTGTTCATTTTATGCTAAATCTCCTGCAAAACTAAGCAAAACAAAGAAAGCATTGTAACAAGCGTGTAATAAGATACTCCATTGTAAACCAAAACGAACCCTGATAAACCCTAAATAACCACCTAATATAGTTTGTGGAGCTACTAGTATTGGTGCTAATAAAAGTACGTTGGTGGTAATATTAAAGTTAGTTAAATGTACCAAACCAAAAAGTAGCGCGAATACATAAAAGGCTATTTTAAAAGTTTTTTTACCATGAAATAAGGTGATTGGTGCTCTAAAAAATAACTCTTCAAACAAAGGAGCTAAAATGATTGTAAGAAAAGCGATAAACCATTTGGTATGCGCTTTTAGTAATTCCTCCATCGCATGTTCATTCATGTTTATCAAACCTAATTCTTGAACAAGAAGAAAAAGAGGCGATAATATTGCACCTGTAATAATGCTTATGAAAAGGAGGTGAAAGAATTTTTGGAATCGATACGAAATATCTTGGTTGGTATCTTCTTCTAAAACAGGTTTTTTTAAATAAGTAACAAGTTCTTGAAAAGTTTCTTTCATGTGAGTGATTTATTAATTAGTAGCAAGAAACTCTAAATAGTTACATTATTCAACAATAATTCCGTCTTTCATTGTAAGCGTTCTATCAGCCATTTTTGCTAATTCTTTGTTGTGTGTAACTAATACAAACGTTTGTCCAAACTCATCACGTAATTTAAAAAACAATTCATGTAAGTTTTTTGCTGAGGTAGAATCAAGGTTTCCTGAAGGTTCGTCAGCAAAAATAACAGAAGGTTCATTAATTAAAGCTCTGGCAACAGCAACACGTTGTTGTTCTCCTCCAGAAAGCTCGTTAGGTTTATGATTTTCTCTATGCGATAATCCTAAAAAGGCTAGTAATTCTTTGGCTCTTTTTTCGGTTTCTACTTTTCCTTTTCCTCCTATAAAGGCAGGGATACAAACATTTTCTAAGGCAGTAAACTCTGGTAATAACTGATGAAATTGAAAAATGAATCCGATATGTTTATTTCGGAAAGCAGAAACTTTGGTATCGTTTAAATCTTTGATAGAAACACCATCTACCAATAATTCGTAGCTCTGATCTTTTAATGGTTTATCTAAGGTTCCTAAAATTTGCAGTAAGGTTGTTTTTCCAGCTCCTGAAGGACCAACAATAGCTACAATTTCTCCTTTTTTTATATGAAGATCAACGCCTTTTAATATTTCTACCTCTCCGTAATGTTTGTGGATGTTTTTAGCAACAATCATAGTGATATTTTCTAAGTAACGAATGTATAAAAAAGAAATCAGATAAGCTTTAATGCTTATCTGATTTCAAACAATACATAAACGCGTATTTAAATTATGTTTTTAATGTTGTTGTAATCGATAAAATAAACTAATCGAACTGAAAATCTGTGTTGCATGCTTTGATCAAAAAGTTTTGAGATGTTGTTTTTAAAATCAATGTTTGCAGGAGCAAAATCATGATCTGGTCTTATAGAGTTTCTGTAGAAAAAGATTAATTGACTCCCTGGAGCAAACTGCCATTGATAGTTTACATCCAAGTTCCAACTATTAAAGTTTCTGTCGTGCTCTCCTTGGTAGTTGTTTTCTGTAAGTTCTCCATTTTGTTCATTTAAGCTAAAATATTTTCCTTGATATGGAACTTTACTCCAGTTATGTCTAAATGATAATGATACTGCCGATTTTGTACTGAAAGTATATTTTCCTGTTAAAGAATTGTCGTATGTAGTCCAATCGCGCTGTCCGAAAATAATATGATCTTTTAAAGGAGTTAATGAAGGTCTTTCTTCTATATCATCCTCATCAACTTTTGTAACATATCCTTGATCGTTATTGGTTTTTCCATACCTAAAACCGTAAATTAAAGAAAATTTGTTGGTAAAGCGATATCTAGGTGAAAATCTAAAGCCATAGTCTTCTTTAGGGTTGTCGTTATAAAAGGTATAATACCAATTATAATCTATTGCAAACTTTTTTCTATAATCGGTAGATCCCCAATGGTTCACATTCAGCCTTTCAGGTCTGTTAAAGTAGATGCCACTTGTTGTTCCTTCTCTTGGTTCAAAAAAGTCTTTTCGTTCAGTACTATAATTTAAGTTTCCTCCAAAGCTGAATCGTTTTTTGGTATCAGCCCAAAAAGATAAGCCAGCATTGGTACCAACATAAGTTCCTGGATTGTGCAAAAAGTTAAAGTTATAGTATATGTTGGCTCCGTAATTATTAAATATTCCTTTAGGTTTTAACAAACGGTAACCAACAAAACCGTAAATAGTTTGTTCATTATTGCTAAAAAGAATCCCCATATCATTAGGGTTGTAGTCTTTGTTTTCAAAGTTATACCCAATTTCTCCACGCCAATTTCCTGATTGTTTACCTATACTGGTATCAAAAGCGTACCCAGTATTAGGATTGTCTGCATCATCAGAAATATTACTCATTTTAAAGCTACCATCTATATTATACTTACTTTCTTTGTCTTCAACATGCCATAGAAGTCCAGTAACATTAGCATCTCTAAATCGTCCGTCACGAGTTACATTGGTATTGATTAAGGTAATTGACGAGTTTTGATTAAACTGCTGATCCAATACCATAATATTGTAGTTAGAAAACGGGTTTACTGTAGTTTTATAGGTACTAACATTACTAATAGTATCTAAGCCATTAATTGTTTGTTCAGTTCTTTCAACAGTAGCTTCTGTTTTTTCGGTAATGGCGTTAAAAAAACCAACACCTAAACCTCCTTTGGTTCTTCCAGATATTTTTATGGCGTTTAGCATTTGAACTTTATCAGGAACATCTATAACTTCATCGTTAACTTTTTTCCCATCAGTAAATTCTTCATCGTCTCTTCGTTCACCAGAAAATTGATCTATTGGTCTTCCTCCAATTCTTCTTGAATAAAATAGGCGTCCTTTACTAAATAGTTCAGTTCCTTCAGTAAAAAACTGACGTTGTTCTGTAAATTGTTGTTCAAAAGGACCAAGGTTTAAGGTAACATTATCAAAACCTACTTGGCTAAAATCAGGAATTAAAGTAGCGTCTAAAGTAAAGTTTTCGGTAATTCCATATTTTACATCCATACCTACACTCCAGTCAAAATCGGTATTACCATCTTTAGTGGTAGTAGTTGCCGATGCGTATGGATAAAAGTTTAATCGAGTAGGAGGTTTTATGTTGGTGAAGTTTTCATATAAACCATCATATTGCGTCCAGTTTCCTTGTTGGTTATCAATATGATTCCAAGTAAATTGAGCGTTTAAATTCAATACTTTTCTGTGGAAGTTAATTCCCCATGATTGAACCGGAACATTGGCAAAACGTAAAGCTCTATAAGGAATCTTCATTTCTACAACCCAAGAGTCTTCATTAATACTAAAATCGCTATCCCATACAGCACTCCAGTTAAAATCTTCATTTCCGTTTGATACTTTTGAATCTGCTTGCGCACCAGAACTGGTTACAATAAATTCAAAAGGATTTTGTCCATCATCGTTAGGGTTAATGGTTATTAAAAAGAAATCACTGTTACCAATATTGTCTCTGTTAGTAAACTCAGCAGGTATTTTAGATGGTTCAGGATCGTACATTTTAGCACTGATGTAAATAGCATTATCATCGTACACTAATTTTACTACTGTTTTATGGGTGTCAGGTTCTGCTTTTCCGTTATCAGGACGCATCATTACAAAGTCTTTTGCGGCAGGAACATTTTTCCAAGCAGCATCATCTAATTTTCCGTCAATTTTTGGAGGTGAATCTACACGTATTACGTCTAGTTTTTTTCTGTTTTGGTTAATGGTTTGGGCATTTGTAACTCCTATAAAGAAGAAACAGGTTGTAATAAATGCTAAAACTTTAAGCATAGTTGATTGAGATATAGTATTAGTTGTTGGGCTAAATTATTATGATTAGGATAAATAAATCACAAAATCATGTTAATTACGGTAAAGACCTGTTAAAAAAAAGAATGTTACATGCTTAAATGTTAAAAAAATGTAAAAATGGAAATTAAATAAAATTGATTTTAATCATAAATTAAAGTACAATTTATAAGGTATTATAAATTGAATTTGTATTTTTGTTCGACTTTAAAAATTCATATCTAATGAACTTACACGAATATCAAGGTAAAGAAATATTAAGCAGTTTTGGCGTTCGTATTCAACGTGGAATTGTTGCAAATACTCCAGAAGAAGCTGTTGAAGCAGCGAAGAAATTAACAGAAGAAACAGGTACTGGTTGGCATGTAATCAAAGCTCAAGTACACGCAGGTGGTCGTGGAAAAGGTGGTGGTGTTAAGTTAGCTAAAAACTTAGATGAGGTAAAAAGTATTGCTGATGACATTTTAGGAATGATGTTAGTAACTCCTCAAACTTCAGCAGAAGGTAAGTTAGTTAACCAAGTGTTAATTGCTGAGGATGTATATTATCCTGGTGATAGTGAGCCAGATGAATTTTATATGTCAGTTTTGTTAAACCGTGCTACGGGTAGAAACATGATTATGTATTCTACTGAAGGAGGTATGGATATTGAAACTGTGGCAGAAGAAACTCCACACTTAATTTTTACAGAAGAAATTGATCCAGGAACAGGATTATTACCTTTCCAAGCTCGTAAAATTGCTTTTAACTTAGGTTTAAGCGGTGGGGCTTTAAAAGAAATGGTAAAGTTTGTTACTGCTTTATATACTGCATACATCAAGTCTGATTCTTCGATGTTTGAAATTAACCCAGTATTAAAAACATCTGATGATAAAATTATGGCAGTAGATGCTAAAGTGTCGTTAGATGAGAATGCATTATACCGTCATAAAGATTATGCAGCAATGCGTGATTTACGTGAAGAAAACCCAATTGAGGTAGAAGCTAAAGCTGCAGGATTAAACTATGTAGATTTAGATGGTAACGTTGGATGTATGGTAAACGGAGCTGGTTTAGCAATGGGAACTATGGATTTAATTAAGCAAGCAGGTGGTGATCCAGCTAACTTCTTAGATGTTGGGGGTACTGCAGATGCACAACGTGTTGAAACTGCTTTCGGAATTATTTTAAAAGATCCTAATGTAAAAGCTATCTTAGTAAATATTTTTGGAGGAATCGTTCGTTGTGATCGTGTTGCTCAAGGTGTTGTAGATGCTTATAAAAATATGGGAGACAAAATTAATGTGCCTATTATTTGTCGTTTACAAGGAACAAACGCTAAAGAAGCAAAAGAATTAATTGACAACAGCGGAATGGAAATTATCTCAGCTACTGAGTTCCAAGAAGCTGCTGATAAAGTAGGAGAAGTTTTAAGCGCTTAAAACTTTTTTTAATTAATTCTTAGTAATATATTTAAAAAAACCTCACTGTTACAGTGAGGTTTTTTTAGTATTATTCAACTTCTCAATAAAGAAAATACTTTATGTAAAGTGCTGTGCTCTTTTAAAACATCATATTTATTCTGATAGGGATATTTATCTTTGTTGTTAATTTTTCATCATTGATACGTCCACTAAACCAATTAGTTTTATTTTTCTCTATATAGTCGTATATAATTTTAGTTAAACCTTCATTTTCATTTTCTGCTGAATAATTGATGTCTTGAACTTCTCCTTCTTTATTAACCCAAAAAGTAACTTTTTCTTCTATATTAATTTTAGTGCGTCCCTTATCATTTATGTCGAAAGGAGCTTTAAAAGTGATTTCATTATACAAACCTTTAACAAAATTATAAAGACCTCCTATTCTTGTGGGTGGACATGATAATTTCATGACTTTGATTTCACTATTAACAACAACTTCGAATTCTCTAATGCTACCACATTCAGAATTTTTGATAAAAATATTCTTATCATAATCGAATTCATGAATTATATCTCCTTTTGCATTATAAAATTTCCATATACCTATCCTTTGATTATTTTTGTAATTACCTTGAACTCTAATTTTATTTCCAGACTTATCATATTTTTCAACCCATAGGCCTTCTCGTTTTCCATTTATATATTGTCCTTTGGTTAAATTTCTGAATGGAGGTGTATATGATGTTATCTTATAGTCCCCATGCTTTGTTATCCCATCAGATAATAAAACATGAAACTTAGCTTTTCCAAAGCCAGCATTTTCTTTAACTTTTTTTGTCTTTTGTGAAAATATAGATGTACTTGTTAATATTAAAAATAAGATAATAGTTTTTTTCATGGTTATATATTTATTGAAGAAGTTAATTAATATCACTTAAATGCTTTTATTAAGAATAGAGTTTTATGAAGAAAGAGCCTACAATTTTCCTTTCAAAACCTCAATTTCATCTCGTAATTGTGCTGCTACTAAAAAGTCTAAAGCTTTGGCAGCTTCTTCCATTTGCTTGCGTTTAGTGCGAATACGTTTTTCTATTTCTTGTTTAGGTAGGTATTCCAACTCTTGTTCAGCAGCTTTTTGTGCCACATTATCATAATGATATGAGGTAATCGCATTTTTAGATAAAGTATTATCTATCTTTTTATTGATTTGAGTTGGAGTAATTCCGTGAGCTGTATTGTAATTAATTTGCTTTTCACGTCTACGATTGGTCTCGTCAATAGTGAGTTGCATGCTATTGGTAATTTTATCCGCATACATAATTGCTTTACCATTTACGTTACGTGCAGCACGTCCCACGGTTTGTGTTAACGAACGATGTGAACGTAAAAAACCTTCTTTATCGGCATCTAAAATAGCAACTAAGGAAACTTCTGGTAAGTCTAACCCTTCACGAAGTAGATTTACTCCAATTAACACATCAAATAAACCTTTACGTAGATCCTGCATAATTTCTACACGTTCTAAGGTGTCTACATCAGAGTGTATATAACGGCAACGTACTTGAATTCTAGTTAAGTATTTAGCTAATTCCTCAGCCATACGCTTTGTTAAGGTGGTAACCAAAGTACGTTCATCTTTTTCTACACGCACTTGAATTTCTTCAATTAAATCATCTATTTGATTTAAACTCGGGCGGATTTCAATTTCAGGATCTAATAGTCCTGTTGGTCTAATAACTTGTTCTACAAATAAACCTTCGGTTTTTTGTAATTCATAATCTGCTGGTGTTGCAGAAACGTAGATTACTTGGTTTTGTAAAGCTTCGAACTCTTCAAACTTTAATGGACGGTTATCCATTGCAGCAGGTAAACGGAATCCGTATTCTACCAAGTTTTCTTTTCGACTTCTATCTCCGCCATACATCGCGTGAACTTGTGGTACAGTAACATGACTTTCATCAATCACCATCAAGTAGTCATCAGGAAAATAATCTAACAAACAGAAAGGACGGGTACCTGCTTCTCTTCCGTCTAAGTAACGAGAATAATTTTCAATTCCAGAACAATAGCCTAACTCACGAATCATTTCTAAATCAAACTCAGTGCGCTCTTGTAAACGTTTTGCTTCTAAATGTTTTCCTATTTCTTTAAAATAATCTACCTGTTTTACCATATCCTCCTGAATTTGATGAATGGCGTTTTGTAGTATATCTGGAGAGGTTACGAATAGGTTAGCAGGATAAATATTCAGCTTGTCTAATCGCGTAAGAACTTCGTTGGTTTCAATATCGAAGGTTTCTATTTCTTCTATTTCATCTCCAAAAAAGTGAATTCGATAACCGTTTTCACCATAGGAAGGATAAATTGTAACGACGTCACCTTTTACTTTAAACGTTCCGCTTTTTACTTCAACTTCAGTACGTGCATATAAACTTGTTACTAACCTATGTAAAAATTTGGTACGAGAAATTTGTTGATCAACTTCAATAGTGATGACATTCTTTTTGAATTCAGTCGGATTTCCAATACCATACAAACAAGATACCGAGGCTACTACTAGCACATCTCGACGTCCTGAAAGTAGGGAAGAAGAGGTGCTAATTCGTAAGCGTTCTATTTCATCATTGATGGATAAGTCTTTTTCAATATAGGTTCCTGTTACAGGAATATAAGCTTCTGGTTGGTAGTAATCATAATATGAAACGAAATACTCTACAGCATTGTTTGGAAAGAACTGCTTGAATTCAGAATATAATTGGGCAGCTAAGGTTTTGTTATGAGCCAATACTAATGTTGGACGATTGACTTCAGCAACAACATTGGCTACTGAAAAAGTTTTACCAGACCCTGTAACACCTAAAAGTGTTTGATATCTTTCGTCGGCTAAAATTCCGTTAGCTAATTGTTTAATTGCCTGTGGTTGATCTCCTGTAGGTTTAAATTCTGAGTGTAATTCAAAGTTCATTCAACAAAAATACGGATAGTTATCTATGTGATGAATTTTAATTTCTTTTGAGTGTAAAATGCCCTTTTTTATCTATTACATTATCGTTAAGATCTTTTAATTTGGCATGGAACCAGTAGTCGTTAGAAGGGAGTTTAATGTTGTTATAAGTTCCATCCCAACCAAATTCTGAATTATTATCGTTTATGACATATAGAACTTTACCAAAGCGATTAAAAATTTTGATATCTATTTCTTTGAAGAAATTAGAACTTACCCCATAAACTTTCCAATAATCGTTAAACCCATCAGCATTGGGAGTTAAAAACTTAGGGTAGCCAATTATACTAGCTGAGGCTTTAGTAGGGCTTTCACATTTATTAATATCTCTTATATAAATAGTGGCAATTCCCGGTTGTACATTGTTAAAAGAGTGAGAAGTTCCATTTCCAACATAAGTAGTACCATCTAAAGAAAATTCATAGCTACTATCTCCATCAATACTAATATAAACACTGTTGTCGGTTTCGCTTTGAACATTTACTTCAACATTTAAAATCTCTGGAGGTGGAGGATAGTTAACTGTAAAATTTTTAGAGTTTGAACATTCTATACCATTTACTGTTTTGTAAACTGTTAAAGAAAATTCACCAGCTCTAGTTAATGGAAAGTTACTGTTTGTACTAACTATAGAGTTGTTTTCATCTTTCCATTCGAAACGATTATTAGAAGAATCAGCCGTTAATATAACAGGGGGATGGTCGGAAGGGCTAACACAAATAGTATAGTTGTTTTTTAAGTTAATTCGAGGAGAATTTACTATCAAATCGATAGGGGATATTCCAGAACAACCATTTTTATTCTCTATTTTTAACCAGATAGTTGTGGTAGAGGAATTGAAAATTTTGGGTAGCTTGTTAGTAGACTTTTGAGCATCTTTATAAGTCGGATAAAAAGTTAATTTGTCTGATGTAGAAAGATTAAAGTCATTAATAAGTTCGTCCTTTTTTTTATTTAGGTCAAAAAATCCATATCCACTATTAACAGAGTTTTTAGTATCCTCACAAGTTGTAATAGGAGAGATATTAAGGGAAGGTTTAAATAAAGTTTCAATAGTGAAGCTTTCAATTTCAAAGCACCCTTTTACACTCGTTGCTTTTGTATAAATAACCTGTGGGTTACTTTCATTGTAAAAGTTTTCAGGATCTAAAATTTCATTTGTATTATTTTCAGCGTCAGATAAATTTTTGTAAAATTTATAGGTGAGTGTAGTATCAGTTGAGATTTCATTAGCAATATTATTCAAGTTAAATAAACTACTACCATCATTGTTGTTATCACACTGAATGATTTCTTGATTAGGAGTCAAATTTGGTAGTGGGTAAACAGTAATTTTTTTATAGAGTGGAATATTCTGGTTATTAATATTGATTATAGCAGATACTGTATATTCTCCTGTGGCAGTATATGCATGTTCGGGCGCTATATCACTACTAGTATTTCCATCTCCAAAATCCCAAACTACACTATTTATAGGAGCATAGGAGTCAAGAGAAAAAGTGAATGTATCAAAAAGACATTGGTTTTCTTTAGTAATTATTCTATTTCTAAAGAAAGATTGGATAAAGTTGGGTAATCCTTTTAAAGATTTACTTTTATCTAAATCAATAGAATTTTCAATAAAAACTGCTTTTGAAGCCATTCTTTCTGGAAATCTAATTTCACTTAACTGATTTGTATACTCTAATTGTTGATCATTTATTTTTGCTTTAGATATATATATATTTCCGTTACTAGCTAATTGAAGAGAAAAAAACCTATACTTTGAAGATTCAAATAAACGAGTTTTTAAGTTTGAAAAAGAGCCGTCTTCTTTTTCAAATATGTATTGATAGATATAGCTTTTATGACCTATGTCACAAGAAAAATATAATATTTTAGAATTTTGAGCAAAGTCTATTCCATACGGTCTAGAAATATTAGGAAAAGTAAAAGAAGTTATTATTTTCCTGTTAAATAAAATTTCAGCATTTTTATTATTAAAATTATAAAGAGAAATAGCTACATCATAATCTGCAAGAGCAATGTATTTACCATTGGGAGAAACTTTTAAGCTTCCTTCAGTAATAAATGTTTCTTTTTGTTTAGATATAATAGGTGTGGGGTTAATACCATTACTATCAATCTTATAACACATAAATGTGTTTACGGGAAATTCAGGAAGTGGATTTTCACCACCGAAAGTAATAAGCCAGATATCTTTTCCATTGAAATGATGAACTGCTGAGATTTTTTCTGAAGCTGTATATCTTAGTAGCTTATTTTTAGTAGATATTTTTCCTAATGGATATTTATCTGAAAAAGTAACTTCCGAATAGTATACTCCTTGTACTAAGGATAATTCATAAGATATTTCTTTACGAGTTGTTATAATATAATATGTCTTTTTATCACTGGGTTTAGGTATTATTAAAATAGATTGAGTATTAGTTGTCTCTCCAGCTAAACCTTCTCCATTTATCATAATTTGATGATTTTTATTCCAAACTTTTTCTCCATTAGAGTAAAACAATAAGTTGCCATTTGAATCAGAGATAGAAGAACAACCAGCAGGTGTATTCATTAAACTATTGTTTGTGATATTTATTTTATTTTTATCAAACTTTAAACTAGCTTTATTACCAAAATACCAATTATCAGTTTCTCTTTGAGAAAAACATAAAACAGAGACAAATAATAAAAATAAAGTTATTAATTTATTCATAGCTAGTTAATTTTAATAAAAAGCTAATTTACAAAAAAGTAATGATTTTTTATTTTCATTAAAAACTGCTTTTCAATTTCCTAAATGTTATTTTCTCAACAAAGAAAAATACCCTGTTTTTTTTCGAGTTTTTCCATTTTTATCTATTAATTCAGCATTATACCAATAATCATTGGTAGGTAGGGTAGTGCCATTGTATACACCATCCCAACCAAGGTGGTTTTTGTCAGTAATTTCACTAATCAATTTTCCGAAGCGATTAAAAATTTGGACTTTAACAACATCATAATAGTCATTATCAACTCCTAAAACTTTCCATTTGTCAAAATGTCCATCTCCATTAGGGGTAAAATGACGTTGAAAATAGATAGTTGAAATTTTGTTAGATGTAGTAACTCCACATCCATTTCTGTCTCTAATAGAAATTGAGTTTAGTCCAGGTGGAATATTAGTAAAAGTGTATGTAAGGTTCTCATTACCCTTACTAAAATCACTGAGATTTGTACTATTTAAAGCGTATTCATAGTCTCCTAATCCATCAACAGTAATTTCAATCTTATTACTGTCTGGATTATCTTGATCGTCTACTGATTTAATATTTACAATCAACGCTTGGTTAGACTCTTTAACAAAAAATGTATTATATCCCATAAAAGGGGAACTGATATTTGGATGAGTTCTATAAGCTTCAACTTTATATTCACCAGCAGAGCTTGCGTTTAGAATTGAAGAGTTTTTACCTGAAATTAAACTTCCGTTTAGATACCATTTGTAAGTGTCCGTAGCATTTCCTGTATCGGCATTTAATGCAACTGTATGGGGTTTAGGATTTAACCTTGGGTTATCAATACATAAAATAATGTCATTCAGATTTCCTTGAGGAATAGGTAATTTTTCTACAAGTATTTTAAAATTACCAATTTTTTCACAAGATGTGACACCCTTATTTGAAATTCTTACATAGACATCTGAATTATTAGTAAATAAATCATCTTCATAAGGGGGAAGAATTTGGTTTATTTGTAAGGTTGCATCTTCTGCAGTTCTGTAATATTGAAAATCGTGAGTAACTTCAGATAATGAACCTCCAGAATTATTGATTATTTTTTGAGTTTTCAAGGAAAAATCAAAAAAGCTATTATCGGTACCTATACTAAATTTGGCATCAGGATTTGATGCGTTTTGGTCTAATTCACTAATATGTTCATCAGAGTAAATATTTAATCCAGTTGGGTTTACTTGTAATTCGATAATTTGAGTTTGATAACACTTAGTAGTATTGTTAGTTACTTTAACAGTTAATGAGTGATTAGTGGCTACCGAATTGATGTAATTACTCTTATTTAAAGGTCTTGTGAAATTAATATCTGAAGTTTCAAAAAAATCTATTGAAACATTAGAAGAATCATCAATCAAAGAAGCTTCTAAAAGTTCAAGGTTAAAGGCAGTGTATCCGTCATGATGATTATTATCAAAGTCACATTGTATGTAAGGCTGAATTGTATTAATTGTTGGTTTTGGTTCAAATGTTATTTGGACTTTACCAGTAAATGTTTTTTTACAATAAGAGTTAGATTCTATTTGTATTTCATATAAACCACTACCATAATTAGTATTATCAACTGTTAGAGCCCTAGTATTTGCTATTACTTTTCCATCTTTAAACCAAGTATATGTGTCGTTAGGGTTGTTCTTTTCTGGTACTATATTATAAGTTTCCCCAATACAAAAAACTTGATTAGTATTGTTTAAGACTTCGTTAGAACTCAAGTCGATTAACTTTACAGGAGCAAAAAAAGATTGAATAAAAGGTGGTAGCCCTTGTGAAGATAAGGCTCCTTTTAAGTCTATAGCATTTGAAGTAAATTGAATATTAGCAGCGTTGTCTTCTGGATTCTCTATAGCACCTAAATAATTTCTATCTGGAATAGAAGCATATATTTTTCCGTTTGGAGCTAATTGTAAAGCACCTCTATAACCTTGTTCTTGATGGATTTGGGTTTTAGTTTGTGTAATGTTAGCATCTAATAAATTATATTGAAAAACTCTGAAAGAGTTACTGTTTTCATGATATAAAGAAGCATATAGTTTTGTAGATTCTTGAGAGAATTCAACACCATAAGGGGAACCATCAGTTGGACCGTTTGTAAGAATTAGTCCTTTAGAAGCTACTTCACCTGTATCGTTATTAAAATCATACAACACTAGTCTTCCAGTTCCGTCATTTGTAAAGTCAGCTAACGCTATTTTTGTTCCATCAGGAGATACTTTTAAATACCCTCTTTTATCTCTTAAAAAATAAAATGAAGATGAGGTAACAGGGTTTGTAAAGTCTACTCCGTTTATATCAATCTTATAAGCATAAAAAGTATCTTGTACTATAGATAAAATCCATATTTCTTTACAATCTTTTCCTTGAACAGCTGTTACTTTTTCAGACCATTCTCTATCTCGTCCATTAGACAGGTTAATAGGTCCAGAAATAATTTCACCTCCATTTCCTTTAGAAATGTCGATGGTGTAAAACTTAAATCCTGGATTGTTGGGGTAAGGGAGATTACCAATAAAATCTGTACCTACTGTAAAAATGTAGTAAAGGTTTTTATCTTCTGGGTTCGGAACAATTAAACCAGATTGTGAGCTTGATGGGTTCCCCTCTAGATTATTAGCAAAACTACCGTTAGAGTAACGCATTAGTTCATGGTTTTTAGTCCAAACATTAATACCGTCTGAATAAAACAAAAGATTACCATTTTCGTCAGAAATAGAAGAACAGCCTTCATCGGTTCTCAATAAACCGTCATTTAAAGCTACCGGATTACTTGAGTTAAAGTCTAATCCTGCATTGTTCCCAAAATACCAAACATTAGCTTCTTTTTGACTATATAGAGATATAGAAGCTGTGATAAAAAACGTTAGTAGTAGTTTCTTCATTCAAATGAAATTATTTATACAAATAAAACAACTAAACTACATAAAACCCTCTACAAATCTCGTTTTTTTAACAAAGCATATGATGAATAAATAAAAATAGCTATCCAAATTAATACGATTGCTATGTTGAAGAGGCTAACTGAATAGTCTTTTGTAAAGTTTTCTCCTATTTGGTTAGCAACAGATTTAACAGCTCCTAATCGTGTAAATGGTTCTTTAATTAAATTAGCCATTGATTCTAGAGGGAAAAATTGCATGATTGAGTTTACAGCTTCATCAATACCTGTCTTTACGTTTCTAAATGTCCAGTATAAATACCCTTTAATTAAACTTTCAATAATTAACCAAACAATCATAGCAGCTACAGCAAAGGCAGATCGTTTAATTAAAACTCCTAGGAATAATCCAAAAGAGAAAAAACCTAAAAGCTTAATGAAAAAAGCAAATAAATAATCTAAGTCAGAAAATATAATTGCAATTTCATTAAAATCAGAATAGATTGCTCCAAGAATTAATGATACTATAAAAACAAAAATGGTAGAAATAAGAGCAAAAGCTATAACTGTATAAAACTTTGAAAGGATAAACTCTTTTTTACTTAGACCATCAATTAAGTTTTGTTTTAAAGTTTTGTAACTATACTCGTTAGCCATCATAGAAACGATAACTAATAGTAAGAAAAATTTAAAAATAGCTGCCATGTAGGTGTTAAAGTGCCATATATATGGAAAATTGAAAATTCCTTGTTCAGCTAAATGAAACTTAATGGGACCAATATCAAACTTTATTGCTGCAATTAAAGCAATAGAGGTTAATAAAGCGAAGTATATAATTGAGAGAACTTTACTAGCTCTGTTATATTTTAATTTATGAATTTCTATATTTAAAAGTCGTAACATGATGTAAGTTTATTGGTTGTTGGTTAGGTCTAAGAATTGTTGTTCTAAGCTAGGTTTACGTTTTACTAAATGAGAAAGAGAAACTCCTTTATTAAATAAAAACGTATTGATTTCTGACGCAGATAATTCTGAAGCTAGACTAGCTATTAAAACGCCATTTTCTTCTTTAATATTTCCTATAGCTGAATGATTTTCTAAAAGCTGTTTAAGTGTTTCTTGATTATCTGCTTGAAGTTCAAAAAAGCCGTTAGAAGCAGTCATTTCATCAACTCTACCGCTGTATAACTTTACTCCATTTCTTATTACTACTACATGAGAACATACTTTTTCAACCTCGTCGAGTAGGTGAGAGGCTAATAAAATTGTAGTTCCATTTTTAGCAATTTCTTTAATTATTTGACGAATTTCATGTATTCCTTGAGGATCTAGTCCGTTTGTAGGCTCATCTAAAATTAGAATTTCAGGATCATTTAGCAGAGCAGAAGCAATGGCCAAACGTTGTTTCATTCCTAAAGAGTAAGTTTTAAACTTGCTATTTCTACGCTCATAAAGGTTAACGGTTTTTAGTTTCTCTTCAATTTTATCGTATGAAACTCCTTTAATTTTACAAATTAATTGTAGGTTTTGAACAGCGCTCATGTATGGGTAGAAGTTAGGACGCTCTATAATTGCTCCTACTTTTTTTAACGCTTCGTGGGTGGATAATTTTCCATTGAACCAACTAAAGTTACCAGAGGTTTTATTTACTACATTTAAAATAATACCTAAAGTGGTAGACTTTCCACTTCCGTTAGGTCCTAAAATTCCATAAACAGTTCCTTTTTGAATATCGAAAGAAAGATTATTTACGGCATGAACTTTTCCGTATTTTTTATCGAGGTTTTGAATTGATAAAATTGTTTCCAAGCTATTTTGGTTTTTGTTGATTATATGTATTTGACGATTGATGCAAATTATTGTTACAATGTATAAAAAAGAAAAGACTTCTTAAGTTTAAGAAGTCTTTTGATGTTTTTTTAATGTATGAGTGGGTTATTTGTTGTCTATAAGTCTAAACCCTTCACCGTGAATGTTTAATATTTCAACATTTTCATCACTTTTTAAATATTTACGAAGTTTAGCAATGTAAACATCCATACTACGAGAGGTAAAATAATTATCGTCTCTCCATATTTTTGTCAATGCTAATTCACGAGGCATTAAGTCATTTTTATGAATAGCTAACATTCGTAAAAGCTTACTCTCTTTAGGTGATAGTTTTTGAGGTTCACCACCTTTGTAAGTTAAATGACGTAGTTTAGAGTTAAAGTCAAAAGCTCCAATTTTAAACTCAAACTCATCGCTATCGTTAGTTTTTTCAGTTTCTTTACGTTGTAAAATAGCTTTGATTTTATGTAATAAAACTTCAGAGTCAAAAGGTTTATTTAAATAATCATCAGCTCCTACTTGGTATCCTTTTAAAACATCTTCTTTTAGCGTTTTTGCAGTTAAGAAGATAATAGGAATTTCTTTGTTAGTTGCACGAATGTCTTCAGCTAAAGAAAAACCATCTTTACGAGGCATCATTACATCTAGAATGCATAAATCATATTCTGCATTTTTAAACATAATTAAGCCATCTATTCCATCTTTAGCATGTGTAACATTGTAATCATTCAATGCTAAATAATCTTTCAGAACTGTTCCAAAATTAGGATCATCTTCTACTAATAATATTTTTTTACTCCCCATTTTTTAATAATTTATATTAATGGTAATTTAACTGTAAATGTGCTTCCTTTACCTTTCTCACTTTCAACGTAAACGGTACCTTGATGGCTGTCTATAATTTCTTTTACATAAGCTAAGCCTAATCCATGACCTTTTACATTGTGTATATTCCCTTTATGTTCTCTATAAAACTTATCGAACACATACTTTTGAGCATTTCTGCTCATTCCTATCCCTTCATCTTTAATCTTAAAAATAAAGTATTTATTTGTGTTTTCAGTAAACACATCAATTTTTGGTGCGTTTTCTGAGTATTTTAATGCGTTTTCTAACATGTTAACCACAACATTTGTTAGGTGAAACTGATTTCCAAGAACTTCTGTTGAAATAGCTTCAAAATGAGTTGTAACACTTCCTTTTTTGTCATCGGTTAAGAGTTGAATGTGTTCAATAGCCTCTTCAATTATGTCGTGCATATCAACAGCATCCTTACTCATTTCAATTTGGTTCTTTTCTAATCTTGAAATTCGTAATACATTTTCTACTTGTCCATGCATGCGCTTATTTTCATCGCGAATCATTTGAACATATCGCTTAACCTTTTCTTCATCAGATATGATTTTTGGGTTTTTAATAGCATCTAAAGCTAGGTTGATAGTAGCAATAGGTGTTTTAAACTCATGTGTCATATTGTTAATGAAGTCTGTCTTTATTTCAGAGATCTTTTTTTGACGAATAAGTTGATATAACGATGTAGAAAAAGCGGCGATGATAATTCCTATAAAAAATAAGGAAAGTATCAGTACTTTCATCATACCTGAAAGTAGATTCTTCTTTTCGTTAGGAAATTTAACATATAACTTATATTTACTATTTCCATTTTCATCTTCCAGCAATGGGTAGTTAATATCTTCCGGTTGTATGTTAAAATATCCAGACTTTAATTGTGTTGCTAAGCCATCTTCATAAACAACATATTTAAAGTCTTGTGTAATATTCATCTTAGCAAACTCTTCTTTAAGTGTATTGCTTAATTCTTTATTGCTTATTCTTTGATTAATAGGAAACACAGCTTTACTTCGTCTAAAGGCATGTTCCATTACTTCATCATTCCATGTACTATATATTCTGAAAGAAGAATGGCGGCTTTCATCTAAAAAAGGCTTGAAATCTTTACTTTCAGATTTTATTATTTGAGAAAAATAAATGTCTTCTTTTCCCGAGTAACGTTTTATAATGATGGAATCATTATCAACAAAATCACTGGGCATTTTAATACTCTCTTCTAAAATAGTACTACCAAAAGAAAACTTTTTTTTGCTTACTGTATCAACTTGTTGAAAAAGAAAAGTTGTTATTTCAGCTTCAGTTCTAAACTTATCATTTTCAAAATAGTCTTTATAATTTTGCTGAAACTCTAGATACTCTCTTTCTTTTATATTTTCAGAGGTACGAGCTAAAGCAATTTTTACGTTGTTCTTAAATTGTTCTTTTTTATTTTTAATAGCATCATTTATCCAATATACTTGAATAGAGATGATTCCTATTAAAGAAATACTCATTAAAACAACAATGAGAATAAAAATTTTCTTACCCATTATTCAAAAATAAATTAATAAAATTTAGGCGTATAATCTTTTAACTTAGATTAACAAAGTTACTATAAAATTAAGATAATTTTAACAGAAAGGATTAACAAAGCGTAAATTAACTTCTCTTTTTTGTTAAAGAATTGTGGATTTTTAAGACTTGTTCTTTTGAGTTTGTAAGTGTAAGGTTTTCAATTAAGTAGTTAGATTGAAGTGTTTTTTTAGTTTCGTTCCACTGATTTTTTATTCTATTTTTTACATTTTCAATTGTTGAGTTATCTCTTTTAATAACTCGGTCAATTCTTATATTTTCAGGAGCGGTAACTGTAATAATTTTATCACAAAAAGAGTCACTTCCGTTTTCAAAAAGAATTGCGTTCTCATATAGGATATAGTTTTTATTACTATTTTCTTTTATAAAGTTTTGTAAATGCTCATTAACAACTGGGTGTACAATAGCATTAAGAATAGCTAGCTTTTCTTTATTGTTAAAAACGATTGAAGCTAAGTAAGCTCTGTTTAGTTTATTATTAGTATACACTTGCTCACCAAATTCGGTGATTAATTGAGTTTTAATTTTAGGCGATGTTACCATTAATTTTTTTGCTTCATCATCAGCAATATAAATGGCGATATTTTCAAACTCTGAAAACATTTTAACTATGGTAGATTTTCCGCTACCTATACCACCTGTTAGACCTACTACCATACTATTCGTATATTAAAAAATCAATTTTATTAGGAACTACCCTTACTAATGTAACCATATCTGGAAGATCTTTTATTTTAGGAGTAAGATAATTGATGTCTTTGTCTTTAGACTGTAGGTAATCGCACTCAACTTTAAATAAATCAGGAGTTACTTCATTAAAATTTTGCAAACCTACTTTATAGATAATCCTAACTTTTTTTGGAAAGACGTTGATTCCTTTAGGAGCATTTTTAACAAATACAGGAACCTCTATTTCACCTTCGGTAAATTTATCAACATGAATGTTAATTTCAGCTTTAGAGTGACTTGATTTAAGTTGTACGTTTTCAGGAAAAATAATAGGAGAGGAGATAGTAGTACTCTTAGATAAGTTTTCCAAAGTTATACTTTCTAAGTTTAGAAAGTCGGTTTTAGCAACATAGGTTTCATCACCGGAAATTAAAACACTATCAGGAACAATAGTTACTGGTTTAGAAAGATCATAACCTAATTGGAAAGAAATGTTTAAGTTAGGTTTTAAAGGAACTTTTTTAGAACTAAGAGTACCAATTTTTAAAGGAATAGTGTCTTCTTTAATTTCAATTAACTCAATACTAGATTTTAGTTGTTCTTGAACTTCAGAAATTAGATCTTTAGATAAAAAATAATAATTAGTACCAGTATTTCTTGAAGCTTTATTAATGTTTAGTTTAATGGGTTTATGGTTAATGCTGGCAACTAGTAGATTATACCCACTACTTTTTAGTTTTAAAGAAAGATTGTTAATAGGTGTTTCTATTAATGTTTTTTGTTGTGGTAATTGCGTATACTCAACATCATATACTATGGTTGTGTCATATTCTTTTGACAGGTTAATAAGTAGCCAAAAAAATATTGAAGCAGTTAAAAAACCAAAGAAAGTTTTAGGTATGTTAAATTTTGTTTTCAAGAAATAATTTATTGATGCAATCTACGTAAAAAACAAAAAAGTGAGCTCATGAGCTCACTTTTTTATAAAATTGTATACTGTTATTTTTTAGTTTCAGTAATGTATTTTTTACTCATTTCCATAGAAATGGCAGAACGTTCAAACTTTATTTTACCAGCTCCTGTTTCAATAGTAACAGTGTTGTCAGTATCATTAATTTCAACAATTTTACCATGAATTCCGCTAGTTGTAACTACTTTAGCTCCTTTTTTAATTTCTGTTTGAAATTGTTTTTCCTTTTTTTGACGTCTCATTTGTGGACGAATAATTAAAAAATAAAAAACGGCAATCATTGCCACAAAAGGAAGCATGTTCATTAAACTTTCTTGTGAGCTAGCTTGTAAAAAAATGGTTGTAAACATTATGAGTTCTTCTTTTTAGGAGTTACCATTCCAGAAATCTTAATAACCTCTCTACCTTTTTCTGTATTGGTAGTTAAAGTGATAGATTTAGATTGTTTGTTAACTCTTCCGTTAGTATTAAAGCTAACTTTAATATCTCCTGTTTCACCTGGAGCAATAGCTTCTTTTGGCCATACAGGAACAGTACATCCACATGATGCTTGCGCATTCGTAATAATTAAATCGCTTTTACCAGTATTTGTTACTACGAAGGTAGTTTTAACAACCTCTCCTTCGTTAACAGTACCAAAGTCAAACTCTTCTTTGTCAAAAGAAATAACAGGCGAGCCTAAACCAATAGAGCTATCCCTTTTTTCTGCGTTTTCAACATTTTCTTTTTTAACTTTTGATGAAGCATTTCCTTGTCCGCAAGAAACTAACATTCCAGCTGAAACAACAAATGCTACTATTACTGCTATTTTCTTCATTTTAAAATATTTTTAGTTTGTTGTAAAAATACTAATTTATTATAATAAACCTCTACCAATTTTAACCATCTTGTTTGAACTTAGATAGTCTTTGGCTAATTTATCTAAAACACCATTAATAAAGTAACCACTTTTGTTTGTTGAATAATCTTTTGCTAATTCAATATATTCATTAATGGTAACTCTGCTTGGAATAGAAGGGAAGTGTAAAAACTCTGTAATTGCCATCTTGATGATAATCATGTCAATATCGGCAATTCTATCAGCTTCCCAGTTAGGAGTTTTCTCTTTAATGTCTTCTTCATATTTATGCTGATGTAACATTGTTTTTGTAAATAAATCAGAAACAAAAACCTTATCATCATTATCTTTATACAAACTTCCTAATATAAATGGCTTATTTGCTTTTTGTTTGTTTAAAGATTTAAGAATCCAAGTATTCACAAAAGGAATATCATCAACCCAAGAAATCATTTTGTCTTCAAAATAATCAGCTAATTTTTCATTAGGAGCTACTATTTCTCTGAAAAAATCAATAACAAAAGCTCTATCTACATTATAAGAATCTTCAACAGTGTCCATGTACTTTTTGTAGATGTCACTTTTCTTTAATTCATCTAATAAGATTTTTACGTATTCATCATCAAGATCCCAATAATTTAGCTTATTAAGCTCAACATACCCCTCTAAACTTACACTTTCGTTAAGCGAGTTTAAAAGTTTATTATCTATAAATTTTGTATTAGGGTTGAGTTCTTCTTTTGTAGCTAGTATTTTCTTTTTAGAAAGCTCTATTCTCTTACGAGCTAATTTTTGTACTTCAACTAATAATTGAAGGTTTAAAACGTACAAATCGTACATTTTTTGAATGCTATGTTTTAAGAATTTTTCTTCCTTAACTAAATCATCGCTATGCGATTGTTGCATCGCATAAACCGATTGCATTACTTTAACACGAATATGTCTTCTGTTAATCATTCTAAAGAACTTTAAAAAAAAGAGCGATAGAAACCATTTCTAACGCTCTGCAAAAGTAAAACTTTTTTATTTTTTATCTAGCTATTTTGCTCTTTTTTGCGAGCATCAATTCTTGCTTGTGCAATATTGAAAGCAGCTTGATGTGTAGTTATATTCTCTTTTTCTGATAAATTGAAAATTTCTAATGTAGTATTATAAATGTTTTCAGTTCTTTTTAAGCTTTCTGCTTTATCGTAACCAACAACCTCTGCATATACATTAATAATTCCACCAGCGTTAATTAAGAAATCAGGAGCATAAGCAATTCCTTTTTCTTTTAACATTGTACCGTGTTTTAACTCGTTGGCTAATTGGTTGTTAGCTGCACCAGCAATAACTTTAGCTTTTAATTGAGCAATACTTTCATCATTAATAGTAGCACCTAAAGCACATGGAGCGTAAATATCAACATCTAATCCAAAAATGTCATTACCTAACACCACGTTAGCACCATATTTTTTACTTAACTCTTCTAAACGAGCTTCATTAATATCATTTAAAATAACTTGTGCTCCTTCATCAGTAATATGCTTTACTAAAGTTTCACCAACATGACCAACACCTTGAACTAATACTTTTTTACCGTCTAAGTTCTCAGTTCCAAATTTGTATTTAGCAGCAGCCTTCATTCCCATATAAACACCATAAGCAGTTACAGGAGAAGGGTTTCCAGAACCTCCAATACTTTCAGAAACACCTGTTACGTGTGGAGTAACTTCACGGATAATATCCATGTCACGAGTTTCCATTCCAACATCTTCAGCAGTAATATATTTTCCACCTAAAGAATTAACAAACTCACCAAATTTACGCATTAAAGCGTCGTTTTTTTGAGTTTTAGCATCACCAATAATAACTGCTTTACCACCACCAAGGTTTAATCCAGTAATAGCAGACTTGTAAGTCATACCACGAGACAAACGTAAAACATCGTTTAAAGCTTCCCATTCACTTTTATATTGCCACATTCTAGTACCTCCTAAAGCAGGTCCTAAAGTTGTGTTATGGATACCGATAATTGCTTTTAAACCTGTATCTTCGTCGTTGCAAAAAACGATTTGCTCGTGATTGTCAAAAGATAACTGACCAAACACTGGGTCATTCTTAAGATCTTTAGTATCAATGATTTCTGATGTCATTTGTTTTATTTTTTAATTTGAGATGATTTGGACAATCTCAAAAATTCGAGGGCAAAAATAAGAAATCGTTAAAACATAAGCAAAAAAAGTGGTCTTAATTAAGGTATCTTTAACAGGACCCCTTTATAAAGTTTAATTTTTATAATAGAATAGAATTGAAAGCATTACAATACTTAAACAAGTACTTTGTTAAATACAAATGGAGGTTATTACTAGGAATTTTAATTACGATATTATCAAAAATACTAACGCTAAAAATTCCTGATTTTGTTGGAGACTCTTTAAATGTTGTAGAAGATTATCAGTTAGGGAAAATAACTGAAATGTCTGAAGTAAAAAGTATCCTTTTCAAGAACATCTTACTTATAATAGGAGTAACCTTATTAGGCGGTTTTTTTACTTTTTTAATGCGTCAAACTATTATAGTAATGTCTCGATTAATAGAGTTTGATTTAAAAAATGAGATTTACCAACAATACCAACGACTATCACTTAATTTTTATAAGCAAAATAGAACAGGTGATTTAATGAACCGTATAAGTGAAGATGTGTCTAAGGTTCGTATGTATTTTGGACCAGCTATTATGTATTCATTAAATATGTTGGTTTCTTTTGCAGTTGGATTTACCCAAATGTATGCGATATCACCAAAACTTACTTTGTATACAATGATACCTTTTCCAGTATTATCGATATCAGTTTTTGTATTGAGCAAGCAAATAAATAAGCGAAGTACAGTAGTTCAGCAATACCTTTCAAAATTAACTACTTTTAATCAAGAATTTTTCTCTGGAATTAATGTGGTAAAATCATATGCAATAGAAAGTGCTGTGATTAAAAATTTTGATACGTTGGCTGATGCAAGCAAAGACAAAAACATTAACTTATATAAAGTACAGGCATTATTTTTTCCATTAATGATTTTATTAATAGGAATTAGTAACATTATCGTTTTGTATGTTGGTGGTACATTATATATCAATGGAGAAATTCAAGTAGGAGCCATTGGTGCTTTTGTTATGTATGTAAATATTTTAACGTGGCCAGTAGCTGTAGTTGGTTGGGTAACTTCCATGGTACAGCAGGCAGAAGCTTCTCAAGAAAGAATAAATGAATTTTTAGAACAAGTTCCTGAAATTAAAAATGCAAATGAAGAAGAAACTGTAATAGAAGGAGAAATAGAGTTTAAGCATGTTTCGTTAACTTATGAAGACACAAATATCACAGCTTTAAAAGATGTGAGCTTTAAAGTAGAAAAAGGAGAAACATTAGCAATATTAGGAAAAACAGGAAGTGGTAAGTCGTCTATTATTAATTTAGTTTCACGTTTGTATGATACTACAGGAGGAACTGTGTTAATGGATGGAAAAGATATTAAAACCTGTAATTTATATGATATAAGAAACCAAATAGGTTTTGTACCGCAAGAACCATTTTTATTTTCAGATACCATTGAAAATAATATAAAATTTGGTAAAGAAGATGCTACTGAAGAAGAAATTATTGAAGCGGCTAAAAATGCTGTTATACACGATAATATTATCGATTTTAAACAAGGCTATAAAACTATTTTAGGAGAACGTGGTGTTACGCTTTCTGGAGGACAGAAGCAACGAACTTCTATTGCAAGAGCAATTATAAAAGACCCTAAGATTTTAATTTTTGATGATTGTTTATCAGCAGTAGATACTGAGACAGAAGAAAGAATTTTATCAAATTTAGAACGAGTTTCTAGTGATAAAACAACCATAATAATAAGCCATAGGGTATCGTCAGCAAAAAATGCAGATAAAATAATTGTACTAGATAACGGAAAGATAATTCAGCAAGGTGTTCATAATCAATTAGTAAAACAAGAGGGTTATTACAAAGAGTTGTATGAGCAGCAGCTTTTAGAAAAAGAAATATAGCATTTCGTATTGTCAAGTCAAATATTTTGTTAGATTTGTTGAGAAAATTTAAGTAAACAACTATTATTTTAAGTAGCGAATTATGAGCGAGAGAGTAGAACAAGAGGAAATCTTTTCACAGGTTTTAAGAGCAGGAAGAAGAACATATTTTTTTGATGTTAGATCTACAAAGGCAGATGATTATTATTTAACAGTGACAGAGAGTAAGAAGTTTACTCACGATGATGGTTCTTTTCACTATCAAAAGCACAAAATTTATTTATATAAAGAAGATTTTAGCGACTTTAAAGAAATGTTGAATAAGGCAACAGACTTTATAGTAAACGAAAAAGGAGCTGAAGTAATCAGCGAGCGTCATCAAAAAGACTATAAAAAAGAAGAAAACGTAGCAACAGAAGCAACTTCAACAGAAAGTTTTACTGACGTTTCTTTCGACGATATTTAAGCAGAAGAAACTGTTTTGCATAACTCTAAACACAAATGTATAATTTGTGTTTAGAAGCCATGTTGTGCAGAAAAAAATCAATTCAAATTCAATTTACACTAGAAAAACCGCCAGTTGTTGCACAGCAATTGGTGGTTTTTTACTTTTTACATAAGTGATTTTATTTTGTTTGGTAGTTTTGATGCGAATTCAACCAGCTGCTTATAAGTTAAAGTTCTACCTACTCTACTATTAAGTTTATCTTCACGCTGGCTAATCCTAAGTAATTTTTGTTTCATAGGAAAGCTAGTTTTTGAGTTCTCCTAAATATAATAAAAAAAACTGAATTTCAATGGGTTATGTTGTGTTTGAGCTAAAGTATTTTATCAGATAGTTGTTTTTCTTATAAAACTTTTTTCATGGTAGTTGTTTTCGCAACCGTTTCTTGCCATTCTTTTACAGGATTACTGTCGCGTGTAATTCCTCCACCAACATAAATATTTACAGTCTTATTAGAAACCTCCATACAACGAAGATTAACAAACAAATTACTTTCTTTATCGTTAATGTTTAACTCTCCTAAAAAACCCGTGTAAAAGCTCCTATGGTAGCTTTCATTATCTAAAATAAACTGTTTTGATGTTTCTAAAGGCAATCCGCAAACAGCAGGAGTAGGATGCAAACTTTTAATTAATGAAGCAGTATTAGTTTTTAATTTACCATTAAGTATAGTTCTTAAATGAAGTAACTTTCCAGCTTTAATAGTTTCTATACCTGATGTAGTAATTTCTGAAGATATATCAGATAATCTGTCAATGATGTAATCAGTTACAAACTGTTGTTCTTCTAACTCTTTTGGTTGCCAAGTAACATTAGTTGTGTCATTGTAAACTTGTGTTCCGGCCAAAGCCATAGTAGTAAAATTCTTATTTTGAATACTAACTAAGGTCTCTGGAGTAGCTCCTAACCACATCCCAACCTTAGGATGATACCATACATATACAAAAGCAGTATGGTAGCTGTTTAAGAGTTTTTGAAATGTTTCAATAAGGTTAAAGTCAGATAACTCAACTTTTTCCTTTCTAGATAGCACCACTTTTTTAAACTCCTGGTTTTTAATAGCAGCTATTCCTTTTTCAACCAGTTGAATGTGATTTTCTTCAGAAGTTGTATCAGGGTTATGATTTGTGTTGCTAGTTAGAGAACCATTAATAGTAGTACCTTCTTCAATGTAGGTAGATTGATTTTTAGGAATTAAGATAGCATCCTCTTTATTATCAAACGGAGCAAAAATAAATCCACTTTCACTATAATCTTTCGAGGTAATTAAGTTATTATTCTGTTGAAACCACCCCTTAATTGTAGAACAGTTAGGTTTTCTATACGTAACAAAAGGTAATTGTTTGTCTAAAGTTTCTTTTATGTTTGAAAAAATACTCAATCTAGTTGTTGTATTAAAAGTTCTTTAATCGTGTCAAATTTACTCCAAATAAATCCATGGCCAGCATCAGAAATGCTAATTAACTCAAACTGATTTTTAGGAAACCGTTCTTTTAAAAATAAAGAGTTTTCAAAAAGAACAATCCAATCATTGGTTCCATGAATGCTTACTATGTTGTTAGGAGTAGAATTCCAGTTGTTTTCAAAAAGTTGTAAATCTTGTTTATGAGATAACTTTTCTTTGCTAGCTTCTTGCCAAATGGGTGGAACCAACCATCGAGTAAGCTTCCACTTATATAAATTTAAAGACCATGGCATAGGTTCTATTTCGCTATACACTGCTGGAGCCAACAAAATCACTTTCCGAATCTTTTGTTGTATAGCCAAAGCAATAGGGCCGCCATAAGAGTAGCCTACTAGTATTGTTTTGTTGGGGTTATAGTCTTGTAAGATACTCTTTAACATATCACGTTCAAAAGCAATACTTTCTTGAACAGGGTTTTTGTCTTGATAATTATAACCAATCCTGTCGTATGAAATCATGTTTACTTTACTAAGCAATACACTGTCTTTCATATATCTTACGAAATCAGTAGAAGAACCTATGGTTCCATGAACAAAAATGAGTGTAGGTAAAGTTGTGTCTTTTATAATGGAAAGTTTCCTAAACTCAAACCCTTTAAAGTTTTCATGAGTGAGTATAGGAGTGTGAGAACTATCCGAAAACTTTTCAAGTACTTTTGTATCAGATTTTGGAGCAGAAAAATTCCAGAATAAATAATACAAAATAAGAAAGAGCACAAAGAGAGTAACTCCAACAATTTTTAAGATTTTCTTTAACAATTTCATGCTACTGTTTATCTAAAACAATATTGGTAATCTTACAAAGTGAAATCAAATTATCATCCTCATCAACAATTCTCACTTCCCATAAATGTGTAGTTCTACCTTTATGAATAGCTTTAGCGGTAGCAAAAACATGTCCTTCTCGCTTACTTTTGATATGATTGATGCTTAACTCAATTCCTTTTACAATTTTAGAAGAATCTCTTAAGAAAAAAGCAGAAGCACAACTACCTACCGATTCAGCTAGGGCAGCTGTTGCTCCACCGTGTAATATTCCATAAGGTTGATGTACTTTAGGAGTTACAGGCATCTTTGCTGTAATAAAATCATCTCCTAAATCAACAAACTCTATTTCTAAAGTTTCCATTAAGGTGTTTTTATTGCAGTTGTTTAAGATTGTAAGAGATTCTTGCTTGTTCATTTTTACTAGAAATTATCACCCAAAAATACGTATTTTTGCATTGAATAAAAATGATAGAATGTATAAAGTACGCGTAATTTTAGATACGAAAGAAGATGTAATAAGAACCCTATTGATAAATGAAAAAACATCGTTAGAAAACCTACACTTTGATATTGCAAAAGCGTTTGGTTTTAACGGACAAGAAATGGCTTCTTTTTACCGTACCGATGAAGATTGGAATCAAGGAGAAGAAATTCCACTATTTAATATGTCAGAAACAGGTGATGGAATCTCAATGGCAACATGTATTTTAGAAGAAACCTTACCAAATCAACACGATAAGTTAATTTATGTGTATGATTTCTTACAAATGTGGACGTTTTATGTAGAGTTGATAGAACAGTCAAACGAAGCAGTAACTGAAACAAAAATGATTTTATCTGTTGGAGAAATCCCAGAAGAAGCTCCAGAAAAAGAATTTAAAGCAGAAGATCTTTCAAAAAATATAGACGATGAAATTGATGATGAATTCAATAATTTTGAAAGTCTAGATGATTTTGACTTTGATAATTATTAAGCTATGGCACAATTTATAAAATTGTATAACGACAACCCCAATCCAAAAGAGATTGAAAAAATTGTAAAAGTTTTACAAAATGGTGGGTTGATTATTTATCCAACCGATACTGTTTATGGTTTAGGTTGCGATATTACCAATACTAAAGCACTAGAAAAAGTAGCGAGAATAAAAAAAGTAAAGCCAGAAAAAGCTAATTTTTCGTTTGTTTGTAACGATTTGAGTCACTTATCAGATTATGTCAAACAAATTGATACAACCACCTATAAAATTTTAAAAAGAGCACTACCAGGACCATATACTTTTGTGTTACCAGGAAGTAATTCACTACCAAGAGCTTACAAAAAGCGTAAAACGGTAGGTATTCGTGTGCCAGATAATAATATTGCAAGAGCCATTGTAGCAGCTTTAGGGAACCCAATTGTATCTACGTCTATACATGACGAAGATGAAGTATTAGAATACACAACCGACCCTGAATTAATCTTCGAGAAATGGCAAAATATAGTTGATGTTGTAGTTGATGGAGGATACGGAGATAATCATGCGTCTACGGTAATCGATTTAACAACAGATGAGCCAGAAGTACTTCGTGAAGGAAAAGGAAGTTTGGATATTTTGTAACAGTAAGGCTTAGTTTAGATTTTAAAAAAATCACTTTCCATTTAAAAACACAATTCTTATCTTAGTAAAGATAGAAAAAAGGATATATGTTTTTACTGGATAGATTCCCTAACGACAGCGGACCAATATATCAAGAAACCATAGCAGGCAGATTGCCTGTTGAACCTTTCAATACCTTTAGTAACTTAATTTTTATAGTACTACTGATTTACTTCGGAAGAAGAATCTATCAAAACCCTAAACAATACCCATTTTTTCTGTTTGCCATTCCAGTAATATTTATCAGTTGGATAGGAGGTACCATGTTTCACGGAACACGAAGTCATGAGTTTTGGTTGTTGTTAGATTGGGTTCCTATTATGATTGTATGTTTAGGAGCTATTATTTATTTCATAGGAAAAATTAAAAAGAAATGGTGGCAACGATTAGCAATAATTGTAGCTATACTTTTAGTATCCGTTTTACCAAGATTTTTACCAATACCTTCTGGATATAGAACATCGTTTGGATATGCAGTAACAGCATTTGCAGTAATAACTCCATTAATTTGGTATGCTTACAAAACACATTGGAAAAACGTAAAGTATATAATGTATGGAGGAATGGTGTTTGGAATAGCGTTACTATTTAGAACGTTGGATAATAAAGTAGAGTTACTACCTATGGGAACGCACTGGCTATGGCATACTTTCGGCGGAATTGCAGTCTTCTTCCTATTATATTATATCTATAAAGATGAGCAAGAATTAACGTAGCTCAGTAAATTCTTTCCTTCCTTTAGCGTAATACTGCCAAACTATAGATTTGTGTTCGTAGTAATTCGATTTTTTAGGAGATTCATTTCTCTTTTTTATGAACTTAGGAAGATGCATATAAAAACTAAAATGAGCTTTTAAAATAGCAAACAAATGATTAGGTTTTCCTTCTAATAAAAATTTAAGGCTTGCCAAACCGTCTAAGATCAAACGAGAAAAAATGATTGGAAACAATTTCGTAGAAGGTAAGTTTTTAACCAAATTGAGTAAACTATTCCTAAAATTTAAAAACGTTTTTCTAGGGTTTAAAGTATCCAATGTAGCACCACCTACATGATATACAGTTGAAGCTCCAACGTATTTTATAGTATGTCCACTGTTTTTAGCACGCCAGCACAAATCAATTTCTTCTTGATGTGCAAAAAAGTCTTCATCAAAACCGTTGAGTTGATGAAAAACTTCAGAACGAATAAAAAAACAAGCTCCCGATGCCCAAAAAATTTCAGAAGTATCGTTAAACTGTCCGTTATCAGTTTCCAAATCGCTAAACAAACGACCACGACAATATGGGTATCCAAAAGCATCAATAAAGCCACCACCAGCACCAGCATATTCAAACTTCGATTTATCTTTAAAATCTAAAATCTTTGGTTGAATAATCGCAGTGTTAGCTTCTTTCTTAAAAGTATCAATAATAGGAGTTAACCAATTCTTGGTAACTTCAATATCAGAATTTACCAAACAATATACATCAGCATCAATATGTTGTAATGCGTCGTTGTAACCTTTTGCATAACCACCGTTTTCGGTATTTTTTACAATCTTAACAGTAGGAAAATGCTGCTTAATAAATTCAATAGAATCATCCGTAGAAGCATTGTCAGCGACATATACTTCCGCTTCTTCAGAACTAAAATTCACGACAGAAGGTAAAAACTGCTCAAGCAATTTTTTTCCATTCCAGTTTAATATGACGATTGCTGTTTTCAAGACGGCAAATTTACAGTTTAAAAATGAAACTCGTGTTAAAAAGCATGAGTCATTCTGTGTTTCGTCATTCCGACTGTATGGGAGGAATCTCTTTAAAGTGTGTTACTCATATTCATGAGATTTCTCCTTCCGTTGCACTCCAGTTCGAAATGACAATCGTGTTTCGTCATTGCGAGCGATAGTGAAGCAATCTTTTTTATCGAGAGTAAGAATAGCTACGTCATTATCATTCTTCGCTATGACGTTTCGCATTTCCATCATTCCGACTGTATGGGAGAAGCCCCATTTAAAGGAGTAACTCTTATGTTTAAGATTTCTCAGTCGTTACCTCTTTCGAAATGACGTACAGTTTTGTCATTCCGAACGACAAAGGAGGAGGAATCTCATGAGGCGAGTAACTCTCTTTAAACAGCATAACTTCTATTCTAATTCTACAGGTATATACGTTACATTCTCTAAACTAAAATTAAAAGGCTCAGAACCTCCTCCAGTCATTACAATATCAGCGCTTTGAACCTCAAATAAATTTATTTCCGTGTTTATTTTTGAAATAATAGCAGAATTAAGAATTTCTCCTTCTTCAATTCCAGAAGCAACACCTATATAAAGTTTAGGATTGAATTTAAAAACAGCTTTTTGACCTGGTGCAAGATTAGTTTTTATAGCTAATAGCTTACCATCCTTATAACAATTAGCATCAATAGCGCTTCGTGTTAGGTTGTTTCGTACTTCTACTTCATCTATGTTAGATGCGAAGTGTTGGGATGGTTGTAAAGTGTGTCCAGATGCTCTCTCAACCATTTCAAAAGCACTTCCATCATAAGCGGCTAATTTGGGTGTGTAGTTTCCGTAAGAATCAGCAGCAGCAACTTGAAAGTTAGTAGAATAATTAATAGGATGGCTTTCCCCGTGACTTGGATTTTTAATCACTTTCCATGCAGTATGACGTTCATCAAAATTGCTCGCAACATTCTTTTGAAAAATTACAACATCACTATTATTCGCATCATTTGATTTGTTTACAAAGTTTAATTTAATAGAGTTACTCATAAAGTCAATTTTTAAAGTTTGGTATAAAGTTGTTTTGTTATGTGAATTTAAGAATTTGATAGCAAAAAAGATAAACGAATGTTATAAGCGCATAATTTTTTGTGTTAAAGTGTGTGTTGGATATCCTTAAAGAAGCTGTCGTCATTGAGAACGTAATGGAGGAATTTACTGAGGAGAGTAACTTTTTTGTTTAAAATTTCTCAGTCGTTAGCTCCTTAATAGTTACCAGTTCAGCAGTAAAATCTGTTTTCGTAAAGTTTATTGGTACTCAGGAATATCTCTTAAAAACACATAGGTTTCCTTCTCTTTATCGAGCATACAAAAAAAGTGTTGCAGTCCGTTGGTAACGATGAGGTAATCGGCATTGAGCTTTAAGTTATAACGTGTAATTTGATCAAACGTATCTTGCGTTATTTTTATATGCGGAGCCTTACATTCTACAATAATATTCGGATGTCCGTCCGAAGCAAAAATCACAATATCGGTACGCTTTTTAAGGTTGTTGATAACCAATTGTTTTTCAATAGCAATAAGCGAAACAGGATAGTTTTTTTCTTGAATTAACCACTGAACAAAATGCTGACGTACCCATTCCTCGGGAGTTAATACCATGTATTTTTTTCTCAAATTATCAAAAATAAGCGTCTTATTTTCGTTACTTTTGAGCTTGAATGTATAGCTAGGAAGGTTGAGCTTTTGCATAACCCAAAAGTAAGAAAATTATAAGTTATTTTTTCGTTGTTTACTGTGACAAAACATTATTGTCATCTCGAACTGAAGCAGCGCGGAATGTGAGAGATCTTAAACACGGAGCTACTCCGTTGAATGAGATTTCTCAGTCGTTACCTCCTTCGAAATGACCAAGAGTGTCATTAAGGAATGAATACTTAGCTACAACATTTTAAATAACAAGAACACCAAGAAGAAGGTAGAAGAAAGACACATGAACGAAATTAAATCTATCATATCCGATATAAAAGGAGGCAACATCAAACCCATTTATTTTTTAATGGGAGAAGAACCGTATTACATCGATAAAATCTCAGATTATATTGAAGACAATGTGTTAGATGAATCTGAAAAAGGGTTCAATCAAGTAGTTATGTACGGTCGAGATGTGTCGATAGAAGAAATTGTATCGTCGGCAAAACGTTTTCCGATGATGGCAGAAAAGCAGGTGATTATTGTTAAAGAAGCCCAAGATTTAAGCCGTTCGATTGATAAAATAGAGTCGTATGCAGCCAATCCGCAACCGAGTACCGTATTGGTGTTTAACTACAAATACAAAAAGCTAGATAAACGTAAAAAGGTGTACAAAGCCATAGCAAAAAGCGGACTCATTTATGAAAGTAAAAAACTGTATGATAACCAAGTAGCCGATTGGATACGTCAGGTGTTGGGCGGAAAAAAGTTTAACATAGAACCGAAAGCTGCACAAATGTTGGTAGAGTTTTTAGGAACCGATCTGAGTAAGATTAGCAACGAATTAGATAAACTAACCTCAGTATTGCCTGCGGAAACCATTATTACCGATAAGCATATTGAAGAAAACATAGGGATTTCTAAAGACTTTAACAATTTTGAATTGCGTAAAGCTGTAGGACAGCGAGATGTGGTGAAAGCGAACAGAATTATCAATTATTTTGCACAAAACCCAAAGAACAATCCGTTGGTAATGACCATTTCCTTACTAAATAGCTTCTTTACACAGTTATTAATGTACCACGGATTAAAAGACAAATCGAAAGCTTCGGTTGCTAAAAACTTAGGAGTAAACCCTTATTTTGTGGACGACTACGTAAACGCTGCCCGTAATTACCCGATGCGAAAAGTATCACAAATTATTGCTTTACTACGTGATGCTGATGTAAAGAGTAAAGGAGTAGGAGCCAACCAAACCCATGCTGATATTTTAAAAGAATTATTGTTTAAGATATTGCATTAACGGTTTAGTATAAGAATAGTTGAGGATTTGTATGCGAGGATTTTTCGTAGGAAATTCAGACGTAATAAACACACAAAGACTTTTTAATTTAGCACTAAACCGCAATCATTTTTATACATTGTTAGGTTTAGTTTTTTATATATTCCCAATATGGTTCAATTTCTTCGTCATTTAGTTTGTTGTTTGAAATTAACGTTTTAACTCCTTTAACAAGAGCATATCCAATTCCTCCTACAGCAATTGGAATAATTGCAACAGTTGCTATTCCAGCTGCCATTCCGCCGCCAACTACAGTTCCAATTGCTGCTAATCCAGAAGATATTCCAGCTGCTGATAACCCAGCAACCGAACCAGCAGCTCCTACAGCAGAAGTTATTGTTCCAAACCCTAAAATCCCACCACCTAAAGCTCCAATTTTTTCAGATATTTTTTCTTTTTCAGCGTTTGATAATTTTTTATAAGGCTCAAATCCAATGGAAATCATTATTCCTACTTGCTTAATCATACTTGAAGTAGGAAATGTTTTTTGAGCAATTATTCTTTGTAAAGTTGCAGTTGAGCAATTGATTTCTTTAGCAACTTCTCTAATTTCTAAACTATTTTGCTCAATAAATACTGCTAAAAAATTTGAAATATTGTCTTCCTTAATTTCGTTCATTTGTTTTTTTTAAAATTAAACCTAACGATCTCGGCTATGAGTAGTCGTTTGAGTTAGCACTTAACTTCGTAAGCACACACCAAACTGAAAATCCGCGAGGATTTTCAGAAGTATGTCAGTGTAAGCAATTATTTATAGCTATTGTTATATGTAGTTATTATTCAATAATATGTTTTCCAAATTAATTATTTTCTTGTTGTTTTTGGTGCTGGAGGAGGTGTTTTTCCGGGTCTTGTTGGGGCATTTCCTCTTCTAGGTCCTGAAGGATTTCCTGTTTTACTTGGTGCGTTAGAGACATTACTTTTTTTTGCCATTATTAAATTATTTTAAATTAAATATATGTTTAGTAGTTTATACACCAACGAATTCAGTTGCTTTTACAGCTACGGATTTTTCCAATTTTACGTTTAAATTGGTACAAACAATTTTTAAATCATTAATAGCTTGATTAGATGACTTTTTTTGATGCCACAGTGTTGTATTTGGTAGATAGTAGGTTTTAGGGTTATTACTGTTTTTAAATTTATCCATATAACCTAAATTTTCTAAAGCTGTTTTAACTTGAGTGTGTAATTTATCAACATCATATGATATCAATATATTTCCAATTGTTGTTCCCATAATTTTAAATTATTTTTTTATAAAGTTACATACAAATCTCAAGTATTAATTACGGTTTTCCTTAATGTTGCCTAACGGTCTCGGCTATGATTTTGTTGCGGAAAAATCCGCAGGATTCTTTCCGCCGTAGCCGAAAGATGATAAAATTGCGTTGAATTCCGATAAGGGATTCAGTAGTAATGAATTATAGCCATTGTTACCCACAGGTTTTATACAATCGGACTTAAATGATTTTCGTTCGCACTAATTGTTCCCAAATAATCAATAGTTTCTCCGTTATCTGATTTCTCAATAAACAATAAATAATCATATCCATCTTCTGGAAATAATTCCTTTTGGTTCATTGGGTTTATTTTTGGTTTATATGGAATATCTTTTGTTGCAATAATCATACATTTTTTCCCAGTTAGATTATTAATAACTCTTTGATTGATTTCGTATTTCATATTTATTCTTCGATAGGTGTTATATCTACTTTGTATTTTCCTATTTCTTTTTTTGGATGATTTCCTGTAATTTGAAGGTATTGATTGTCATGGTATTTAAAAGTTTGCCAATTCGCTTCAAATTCTTCAGGAAATAGATGAGGATTTAATTCGCTGCCAATAATTGTTAACTTTCCTGAACTATTGTATCCATCAAATCTTATCATAACTTTTGATTCTATTTGGACAAAGTTTTTAGAAGTTGTTAATTCAATTTGAGCGTTAAAAAAAATATTCGAATTCTTGTCAGATAGATTTTGATCTTCGACGAATTCTTTTAATTCAGATGTGTTTGTATGGTTTGTCATTTTTTTTCAACTTGTGGGTAACTTGTTTATATAGATGTATAATACATCGTTATACAACCATTTTGGTAGGTTTATGATTGTATTTATGTTTGTTTATACTTTTACGAACCTAAAAAAAGACAAGTACATATTCTTACGGAATCCCATAAGCTCAATTATTTAGGTAATAAAAGTTGTTTTAGCTATCATAAAAGCTTGCATGGGTCGCTGATATCACGGCATGCTCCGAAGACACTACGGCAGGGGTCGCTAATATCACGGCATGCTCCGAAGACACCGCGGCATGAGTCGCTAATATCACGGCATGCTCCGAAGACACCGAGGCATGAGTTGCTGATATCACGGCGTGCTCCGAAGACACTGCGGCATGGGTCGCTAATATCACGGCATACTCCGAAGACACCACGGCATGGGTCGCTAATATCACGGCGTGCTCCGTTGACACCACGGCACGGGTCGCTAATTTCACGGCATGCTTCGTTAACACCACGGCACGAGTCGCTAATACTAAGACAATAGATAAATTAATAACACTCGTAAAAAAGCTGACAGCGTTGCAAGCCGTAGCCTCAAATCCCAACAGATTTTATAAAAGCTCTCGGTGTAAGCATTAAAAAAGCTCAAAGAAAAGCTATCAATCAATACTTAAAAGTAGAATTTTGTTAGTTGTAGTATGAGTAAGCAGGTGTATATAGTATTGGTTTTTACCTTTAAAGAACACTAGAAAACGTCATCCCAACTGAAAGGAGGGAACTCATTAAAGTGAGTAACATCTATTGTTGAGATGTCTCATCACTCATACCTCATGCTATCGACATGACACCCTATTGATTTTTAGTTAATTTATAAAACTCAGGTTATGCCAAAATTTTATCAAAGGTATACACCATTTTTGCTAATTTCGCCGCTTAAAATTATTTGTATGATTACGGTAGATCAATTAACGGTTGAGTTTAGTGGTAACACCCTGTTTAGCGACGTTTCGTTTGTAATAAACGAGAACGATAAAATTGCTTTAATGGGTAAAAATGGGGCAGGAAAATCCACCATGATGAAAATTATAGCAGGAGTTTCTAAACCAACTAAAGGAGGTGTTCGTAGTCCGAAAGATACCGTAATCGCTTACTTACCTCAGCACTTGTTAATGGAAGATAACTGCACGGTAAAAGAAGAAGCATCCAAAGCATTTGCATCTATTTTTGCTATGAAAGCCGAAATGGACGACCTCAACAAACAACTAGAAACCCGTACCGATTACGAATCGGACGATTATATGAAAATCATCGAGCGTGTATCGGATTTAGGGGAGAAGTACTACGCGTTAGAAGAAATAAACTACGAAGCAGAAGTAGAAAAAGCCTTAAAAGGGTTAGGATTTAAACAAGAAGATTTTGAAAGAGCAACCTCAGAGTTTAGTGGAGGTTGGCGTATGCGTATAGAGCTGGCGAAAATCTTACTGCAAAAACCCGATTTAATTTTGTTAGATGAGCCTACCAACCACGTAGATATCGAATCGGTAATTTGGTTGGAAAATTTCTTATTAAACAAAGCCAAGGCAGTAGTAGTAATTTCGCATGATAAAGCGTTTATCGATAATATTACCAACAGAACCATTGAGGTTACCATGGGAACTATTCACGATTACAAAGCGAACTATTCACACTATTTAGAGTTGCGTAAAGAACGTCGTGCACATCAGTTAAAAGCCTACCAAGAACAACAAAAGTTTATTGCCGATACCAAAGCGTTTATCGAGCGTTTTAAAGGAACCTATTCAAAAACGAATCAAGTAGCCTCGCGTGAACGAATGTTAGAAAAATTAGTTCCTGTAGAAATAGATGAGGTAGATACTTCAGCCTTAAAATTACGTTTTCCACCGTCACCACGTTCGGGAGATTATCCTGTAAAAGTGGAAGGATTGACGAAGCAATACGGAGACTTAACAGTATTTAAAGATGCAAGTTTCTCTATAGCACGTGGAGAAAAAGTATCGTTTGTAGGAAGAAACGGAGAAGGAAAATCAACCATGATTAAAGCAATTATGGGAGAAATTGATTTTGAGGGTGAATGTGGTTTAGGACACAACGCTAAAGTGGGATACTTTGCTCAAAATCAAGCATCATTGTTAGATCCTGAATTAACAATTTTCCAAACCGTAGATGAGGTTGCGGAAGGAGACATAAGAACGCAAATCAAAAATATATTAGGACGTTTTATGTTCTCGGGAGATGATTTAGAAAAGAAAGTAAAAGTACTTTCTGGAGGAGAGAAAACCCGTTTGGCAATGGTAAAGTTGTTGTTAGAACCTGTAAACGTGTTGATATTAGATGAGCCTACGAACCACTTAGATTTAAAATCAAAAGAGGTAATTAAAGAAGCCTTATTACATTTCGATGGAACGTTGATTTTAGTATCGCACGATCGTGATTTCTTACAAGGATTATCTCAAAAAGTATTTGAATTTAAAGACCAACGTGTCATAGAACACTTTGAAACGATTGATGCGTTTTTAGAGCGTAATAATATCAAAGCGTTAAAGGAAATTGACTTGTAGTCATTCCGACTGAAAGGAGGGATCTCATTCATGTGAGTAACTCCCATTGTTGAGATTTCTCGTCGCTCATAAAATCGCTCTGTCGAAATGACGTCTAACTTAATCATCATTGCGAGTGGAACGAAGCAATCTGTTTATCGTATACTGAGCAAAAGATAGCCACGTTATTCATTTCGACTTCGCTCAATGAGCCTCATCGCTATGACGGTTTAGTTCACTCCGCAACACTTCTTGTATTTCACACCGCTATCACAAGGACAAGGATCATTTCTGGAAATATCCAGACGTTTTAAATGCAGGTTCATGTCGTCCATATCTTGTTTAAAGATTTGCTCTAGCAATGCATAAAGCTCAGGATGTTTTCTGGCTAATAACTTTGGACGCTCAAAAAAGTATTCGCTTGCAACCGAGAAAAACTCCGCTTTGTTAGTCCCACCATACGGATTGATATCAGAAGCGTCATTGTATATTTCTTCAATTTTTTTGTTGATTAAGTCTACCCACGGAATACTGTATTGCTTTTCTAATAATACATGTGGTACACCGTCAATATTACCATCTAGTTTATCAATTAAATGTACAAACTCATGGATGGCAGTATTCTTTTTATCAGTTTCATTTTCAAAACCTAAATGTAAAGCAGGTTTAGATAAAATCATTTTTCCTTCTAAATACCCGTTACCTACCATTCCTAAAATTCTTCGGTTGTTTCCTTCGGTTTCAAAATGCTCGTTAAACATAGCAGGATATAAAATAATTTCTTTGATGTTAGGATAGCGCCATTCAGGAAAATTAAAAATAGGAATTACAGCACTAGAAGCTATCAGTAATTTGTCGGTAATTGTAACTGTAACATCAACACCAATAACCTCATGATTTAATAGGAATTCAAAAACTTTAAACTCGAACAATTCTTTTTCATCAGGAGTGAGTGCGTTGTAAAAAGCAACTTTTTTAGTTAAAATAACTTTCCATTTACTGGGGAATGGAGTTGTAGGTTGTTTCCACTTAGTGGTTGAGGTGTTTTTTTTGAATACAAGAAAAATACCTACGAGTATAATTATAGATAGATAAGTCATTTAAAATAGCGTTGCGACTAGTAGTAATTTTTTTCAAATATATAAAAATAGGGTAGAGAGGGAGTACTTTGTTGTGATGTCATTTCGACCAGAGGGAGAAATCTCATGAGGTGAGTAACTAACACCTATTCTTAAGATTTCTCGTCGCTCATAAAATCGCTCTGTCGAAATGACGTCTAGGTTATCGTCAATGCGAGTGAAACGAAGCAATCTGTTTATTGTGTGCCGATAAAAAGATAGCCACGTTGTTCATTTCGACTTCGCTCAATGAGCTTCCTAGCTATGACGTTCGGTTTTATTATTACAATTAACTTTACGTCATTCCGACGATAGGAGGAATCTCATGAGGTGAGTAACTAACTCCTATTCTTAAGATCTCTCACATTCCGCGTTGCTCCAGTTCGAGATGACGGGATGGTTTCGTTATTGTGAGGGAAACGAAGTAATCTTCTTTAGTAATGATATTTAAGTTTTTAATGTTGAGTGTTTTGTAATTGTTTATTTGTTTTGTTGAGTGTTTATTAAAAAATAGGTATTTGTTTTTTGTAAGTGTTAAAATTTATATTGTTTTATTAAATTATTTGTAAATAAGATTTGGAATGTATACATTGGCAACAAGATTAATGTATTGTATTTATACATACCACTTAATTAGTAACCATAAATTCCCCAATATATATGACTACAAACTTAAATTTTCAGACTGTAGCAAAAGAACAAATCAAGTTCTTGAAATTTCCAAAAGAAGAGGTGTTAAACAAAAAGAAAGCAATGGTAAATCGTATTGTAGATTTACAACGAGCACTATCTTTAGGAAACTTAGAAAGAGAAAAGGTAAAAATATTTTTTATGGATATGGATGGCTTAAAAAAAGTAGAAACTACTGTTTGGGGTATTACTGATACTTCAGTAATACTAAAACAGGCAACCATTATTCCGTTAGAAAGAATTGTAAGAGTTGCATAAATAAAAAAGACCTCGAAATTTCGAGGTCTTTTTTTATAGGTGTTATATTTATTAAGCTTCCGCTTCCATATAATCTTCAATAGGATTACAAGAACAAATTAAGTTACGGTCACCAAAAGCATCATCTACACGACGTACTGAAGGCCAAAACTTATTGTCTGCAATATAATCTAAAGGAAATGCTGCTTGTTTACGAGAGTATGGTAAATCCCATTCATCAGCAGTTAACATTTCTTGCGTATGTGGTGCATTTTTAAGCGGGTTGTTAGGATTTTCCTTACTCGCTTCAACAATCTCTTTTCTAATAGATATTAACGCATCACAAAAACGGTCTAATTCAGCTACACCTTCCGATTCGGTTGGCTCTACCATAATTGTACCCGCTACAGGGAAAGATACAGTAGGCGCGTGGAATCCGTAGTCCATTAAACGCTTCGCGATATCGGTAACTTCAATTCCGTTTTGTTTAAACTCACGACAATCTAAAATCATTTCGTGTGCTGCACGGTTCATTTCACCTGTATATAAAGTGCTATAGTGTCCGCTTAAACGCTCTTTAATATAGTTTGCGTTTAAAATTGCATTCTTAGTAGAGTTTGTTAACCCGTCGGAACCTAACATAGTAATGTATCCGTAAGAAATTAAACATACCAATGCAGAACCCCAAGGAGCTGCTGAGATAGCAGTAATGGCATTGTCACCACCAGTTGCTATTACAGGGTTGGTAGGTAAATACGGAACTAATTGAGGAGCTACACAAATTGGTCCAACACCTGGTCCACCACCACCGTGAGGAATCGCAAATGTTTTGTGTAAGTTTAAGTGACAAACATCGGCACCAATAGTTGCAGGATTTGTTAATCCTACCTGTGCGTTCATGTTTGCTCCGTCCATATATACTTGTCCGCCATTATCGTGAATAATTTGCGTAATCTCTTTAATAGCCTTTTCAAATACTCCGTGAGTAGATGGGTAAGTTACCATTAAAGCAGCTAAATTATCAGCATGTTTTTCAGCTTTTGCACGTAAATCTTCTACATCGATGTTTCCTCTTTCATCTGTTTTGGTAACTACCACTTTCATACCTGCCATAACAGCAGATGCTGGGTTAGTTCCGTGAGCAGATGCAGGAATTAAACAGATGTTTCTGTTGGTGTCTCCATTTGCTTCGTGATATGCTCTAATAGTCATTAATCCAGCAAATTCACCTTGTGCACCAGAGTTAGGTTGTAAAGAAGTACCTGCAAAACCAGTAATAACGTTTAATTGGTTTTCAAGGTTATCTAACATTATTTGGTATCCTTCCGCTTGGTTTAAAGGTACAAATGGGTGGATATTTCCCCATTGAGGATTACTCAACGGTAACATTTCAGAAGCAGCATTTAACTTCATGGTACAAGACCCTAAAGAAATCATTGAGTGATTTAATGCTAAATCTTTACGCTCTAATTTTTTGATATAACGCATCATGTCAGTTTCTGATTGATACGTATTGAATATGTTGTTATCTAAGAAAGAAGTTGCTCTTTTTACATCTGCAGGAATTACGTCAGCTGAAGTAAATTCAGTAACTAAAATATCTTTGATATTGAAAGCTTGTTCGAAACAGTCAACAATTTCGTTGATTTCTTTTAAACCAACAGTTTCGTTTACAGAGATTGAAACATGCTCTGCATCGATGTAGTTAAAGTTGATTCCGTTAGCTTCTGCTACTGGACGTAACTTGTCTGCTTCAACTTCAACTAGAATAGTATCGAAATAAGCGCTGTTTTTTTGTTTGAAACCTAAATCTGTTAAAGCTTTTGCTAAGGTTGTAGTGCTTGTGTGTACACGATCTGCAATGTATTGTAAACCATCTTTACCGTGGTATACAGCATACATACCTGCCATAACAGCTAATAATACCTGTGCAGTACAAATATTAGAAGTTGCTTTTTCACGTTTAATGTGTTGTTCACGTGTTTGTAATGCCATACGTAAAGCACGACCACCGTCAACATCTTTTGTAACTCCAATAATACGACCAGGAATACTACGCTTGTAAGCTTCTTTAGTAGCAAAATACCCAGCGTGAGGTCCTCCGTATCCTAAAGGAATACCAAAACGTTGCGTAGTACCTACAACAACATCAGCACCAAATTCAGCAGGAGCTTTTAATTTTACTAACGATAAAATATCAGCAGCTACAGCTACTTTAATGTTATTAGCATTACAGCTAGCAACGAAATCGGTATAATCATATACTTGTCCGTGCTTGCCAGGATATTGTACAATAGCTCCAAAGAATTCTTCTGAGAAGTTAAACTCTTGGTGGTTACCAACAACTAATTCAATTCCGATAGGAATAGCACGTGTTTGTAATACCGATAAGGTTTGTGGTAAAATTTCTTCTGAAACAAAGAACTTGTTTACGTTAGCTTTTTTTTGTGCTCTTTCACGAACATCAAATAATAAAGCCATAGCTTCAGCAGCAGCAGTACTTTCGTCTAATAACGAAGCATTCGCTAACTCCATTCCTGTTAAATCACAAATCATAGTTTGATAATTTAACAAGGCTTCTAAACGTCCTTGTGCTATTTCAGCTTGGTAAGGAGTATAAGCAGTATACCATCCTGGGTTTTCTAAAATATTACGTTGGATAACACTAGGTAAAATAGCTTCGTGGTATCCTAAACCTATATAACTTTTAAAAACTTTGTTTTTAGCACCTAATTCATTGATGTGATTTAGGTATTCATATTCGCTCATGGCAGGAGCTAAATCAAGCTCTTTTTGTAAACGAATATCGTCGGGAATAGTTTCATAAATCAATTGGTCTAAACTCTCAATGCCAATTGTTTGAAGCATTTGATCCTGATCTTTAACACGAGGACCTATATGCCTAAGTTGAAATGAATTTGTGTTCATTATTGTGTTGTTGTTTTTCGTGCCTCAAAAATAGTGAAATTGGTTGATTTGATACTACATATTTTTTTGTTAAAAACAATATTTTATTAACCAAAACAGCTGGTTATAAACATAAAAGTTATTTTTGTTAGATGAACCTTTTTAAAAAAGCACTCGATTTTTATATAAATTCTAGTATCCATGTAGCCTTAGCGGTGTTTTCTTTGTTTAGAATTACAGAATTATATTTTGGTTTTTCATACGATGAGTCACTGAGTTTTTTTGTGTTTTTTGCCACAATTACTGGGTATAATTTTGTTAAATATGCAGGAGTTGCTAAACTCCATCACCGAAGTTTGACTAAAAACCTGCAAATCATTCAAATATTTTCATTGATTTGCTTCTTGTTAATGTGCTATTATGCATGGTTATTACCTCTAAGAGCATTATTGTTTTTTGTGCCTCTAGGAGTCTTAACTTTTTTATATGCAGTACCTTTTTTAAGTGGATTTCAAAAAAACTTACGAAGTATTGGTTATTTGAAAATAATAGTAGTGGCTTTGGTATGGGCTGCAACTACGGTATTGTTACCTATATATGCCAGTGAAACTTCTTTTACAACTGAGGTTTACCTATCTGCAATACAACGTTTTTTATTGGTGGTGGTATTAATCCTTCCATTTGATATAAGAGATGTGCAATATGATGCTATTTCTTTGCAAACAATCCCTAAAAAGATAGGTATAGAGTACACTAAGAAGTTTGGAGTTGTTCTGCTTGGATTATGTTTGGTGTTGGAATTTATGATTAGCCCGAATACTCATTTTCGAACTGTTTTTTTAGTATTGTTTACTGTATTACTATTTCTGTTGATGAGGGCAAAAACAAATCAGTCTAAATACTATAGCTCTTTTTGGGTTGAAGGCATACCGATTTTTTGGTGGTTATTTTTGTTAGTTTAAAACTGAAGTTTTTTAGAAGTATTAGAACTTAAAAAGTAATAGCTTGTAAGTAGCGTATTTTTTATAGTTAAAAACTGAAACTTAAGGGTTTTGTAATATGTGTTTTTAAGAAAACCTTTGTACATTCGTTGGCTTAACAACACAACAACAAAAACACAAATTAAGTAACATGAATTTAGTAAAACGAAATTTCGTTTTCGATTTCGATAGCACACTTACCAGTGTGGAAGCATTAGATGTTTTGGCCGAAATCACCTTAAATGGGAGCCCGAAAAAAGAAGAGGTTATTCAAGAAGTAACCCGCATTACCAATCAAGGAATTGATGGAGAAATGTCCTTTACGGAATCCTTAGAAAAACGTATTCGGTTATTAAGTGCTAAAAAATCTGATTTACCATTATTAATTGAAGAATTAAAACAAAAAGTTTCTCCTTCTATAGAAAGAAATAAAGAGTTTTTTGAAAGCTTTTCTGATGATATTTACGTGATTTCAGCAGGGTTTAAAGAATTTATAGACCCTATCGTAGCTGAGTATAACATTCCGTCTGAAAGAGTATTTGCAAATACTTTTGAATTTGATGCAGATGGAGTTATTGTAGGGTTCGATACTCAAAACCCATTATCTAAGCATAATGGAAAGATAGATTGTTTAAAATCCTTAAATTTAGAAGGTGAAGTACAAGTAATTGGAGATGGCTATAGTGATGCTGTTACCAAAGAAGCAGGTGTTGCTGATACTTTTTTTGCTTATACAGAAAATGTGTCGAGAGATAAAACTATCGCAAATGCCGACCATATTACACCAAATTTAGATGAATTTTTATACGTTAACAAGTTGCCTAGAAACCTATCATACCCAAAGAACAGAATTAAAATATTATTACTAGAAAATGTACACCCTGATGCTTTTACAAAGTTAACAGGTGATGGTTTTTCTGTAGAAACTGTTTCAAGAAGTTTATCGGAAGATGAATTGATTGAAAAATTAAAAGATGTTCATGTGTTAGGAATTCGTTCTAAAACACAAGTAACTCGTAAAGTTATTGAAGCTGCCGAAAAGCTAATGGTGGTTTCTGCTTTTTGTATTGGAACAAAGCAAATTGACTTAGATGCGTGTAAAGAGAATGGAGTAGTAGTTTTTAATGCTCCTTATAGTAATACACGTTCGGTAGTTGAATTAGCTATTGGTGAAATTATTATGTTAATGCGTAGTGTATTTCAAAGAAGTACAGAAATTCATAACGGTCAGTGGAATAAAACAGCACAAGGTTCAAGAGAGGTTCGTGGTAAAAAGCTAGGGATTGTTGGTTACGGAAACATTGGTAAGCAGCTATCTGTTTTAGCTGAGGCTCTAGGAATGGATGTGTATTATTATGATGTAGAAGATAAGTTATCTTTAGGAAATGCAACTAAAATAGATACATTAAAAGAGTTGTTGAATATTTCAGATGTAGTTACATTACATGTTGATGATAATTCAGCAAATAAAAACTACATAGGTAGGGAAGAGTTTGCAGAAATGAAAGATGGAGCGCACTTGGTAAATCTTTCTCGTGGTTTTGTAGTGGATATTGAAGCATTGGTGGATGCGTTAAAATCTGGTAAATTAGCTGGAGCAGCGGTAGATGTGTATCCAGAAGAGCCAAGAAAAAATGGTGAGTTTTACACTGAATTAAAAGGGTTGGATAATGTGATTTTAACTCCGCATGTAGGTGGTAGTACAGAAGAAGCTCAAAGAGATATTGCGGATTTTGTTCCGAATAAAATTATGGCGTACATCAATTCAGGAAATACGGTGGATGCGGTTAATTTTCCAAATATTCGTTTACCAAAACATAAAAACGCACACCGTTTTTTACATATTCATAGAAACGTATCTGGAGTAATGGCAAAGATTAATAAGGTATTAGCAAAATATGAATTGAATATTACTGGGCAATACTTGTCTACAGATGAGAAAGTTGGATATGTAATTACCGATGTTGATAAAGAGTATAACCAAGAAGTAATAACAAAACTTAAAAAAGTTGAAGGAACAATTAAATTTAGAGTACTGTATTAAAAACATATTCTAAGTAATTTATAAAATTCAAGGTCTACACAGTAAAATGTAGACCTTGTTTTTGTTTGTGATTACTTTTTTAAAGTAAAAAAGTAAACCCAAGCGATAAAAAAGACCTGTAATGGAATTCTAAACCATAGATAAAAAAGTCCTTTTCCATCATAAGTTCCCGTTTGATAATTCAAGTTTTCTAAACTAGCCTTTATGTTGGCAGGTAACATAAGTAGTAAGAATGCGATAAGAATCCAACCTGTAGTTTTTTGGTAGTTGGGGAATAATAAACCTATGGCTATTACAATTTCTAAAACACCAGTTAGTATAGTAACTGTTGATTTTAAAGGAATGAAATCAGGAATCATTTTGCTCATACCTTCAGTAAATAATAAATGCCCCAAAGCTGTAAATAAGAGCATTGCACACAAGGCAATTCTACCAGAAAGGGAGTAGTTTATATTTTTCAATAGTAATTTTTGGATTCCTATTGAAATTAAGAATACAAATAGTAAAACAAATAAAGGTTTCATTGATTATAAAATTTATTCAAAATTGAAGAAACTTTTAAAAGCAATCAATGAACCTGGGTTAATAAATTCGTTTTCTAATTCTGCTCAGTGCTTGTGGAGTTACGCCAATATAAGAAGCTATGTATTTTAGTGGAATTTGTTTGATTAGTTCAGGTCTTTCATGAAAAAGGTTGAGGTACCTTTCTTCTGGAGTGTTATTTAATAAGGACAGCTCTCTTTTTGATTTTAGTAAGAATAAACTTTCTGCATTTTTTCTCCCTATTTCATTACCGATAGCAGTGTTTTTATAAATATCTTCTAAGTTGTCAAAAGATAACCTCCATAAAATAGTAGGAGCTAAAGTTTCAATACTATATTCAGAAGGAGTTTGAGTTAAAAAAGAGTCATAAGCACTAACGAAGCTGTTTTTAAATACAAAACCAAATGTTACATCATTTTCAATTTTAGGAATGAATAATCTCAAAGTGCCTTCTTCAACAAAAGACAGGTAATTTTCTGTGGTTCCTTTAGTTAAGAGTATTTCCTTTTTTTGAAGCTCAACTTTTTTTAGTTTTGAAGTAAAATAGGCTGAATCTTTGTCAGAAATGTTAGCAAAAGATTGTAAAAGAGTTGTTATTTGTTTCATGAGTCAATTTTATAAACTATCAAAATTACTTAAACTCTGTTCTATGGTATTGGCTCCTTTTTGTAAAATTTGAATATAACTAGAAACATTTTCCATTTTAAACCTGCTAGAAGGTCCAGAGGCACTAATACTTGCGATTACTTTTCCTTTGTTGTTGTAGATAGGAATGGCAATACATACCAAACCTAATTCTGATTCTTCTATGTCTAAGGCAAATTTTTGTTGTTGAATTAGTTGTAATTCTTCTTTAAATTTTGAAGTAGAGGTAATGGTGTTTTTGGTAAAAGATTTTAGTGTAACCGAATCTAGAAAGGCTTCTTGTGCGTCTGGTGAAGTAAAAGCTAACAATAACTTACCAATAGCGCTTCCGTTAATAGGAGCATAAGAACCTATAGAGGTACTTATTTTGAGTCCTTGTAAACTATCTGCTTTGTTAATGTGGAATACTTGCTGTTCTTTTAAAATACCTAACAAAACCGTTTCTTGAATTTCTAAGGCAACTTTTTGTATTGGTGTGTTGGTTAAATTTCTAAGTGATTTATAAATAGAAACACGATTTCCTAATTCAAACAACTTACTACCCAATTGATATTTTTCGTTGTCATTTTGTTGTACAACATTTAGTGAAACTAAAGTACTAAGTAACCGGTATACAGTACTTTTGTTATAGCCAGTTTTAGTAGCTAGTTCTCTAACACCCCATTCTTTTTTTTCATCAGTAAAAGCATCTAAAACAGAAAAAGCTTTTATGATAGATTGATTTAAGTTTTTAGAATCAGCATTCATTTAGTGAAAATATTTTGACTAATATAATAAAAATGTGTAGATTTATAAAACACCGTTTTATTATGTGAAACGCTTTTGGTTTTATTTTGAGATTAAAATAAAGTATCTTTAGTGTTTTTGAAATGGTTTTTAGAAATATAAATAAGTATGTATAAACCAACACTTGATTACGCACAGCAGTTAGATAAAGAAGATAAATTAGCTCATTTAAGAGCGCAATTTCATATTCCAAAAGACAAAGATGGAAATGACTGGTTGTATTTTACAGGAAATTCCCTTGGATTACAACCTAAACAAACGCAACAATACATTCAACAAGAATTAGACGATTGGGCAAAATATGGAGTAGAAGGACATTTTGAAGCACGAAACCCATGGATGCCATATCACGAATTTTTAACGAATTCTATGGCAAAAATAGTAGGAGCAAAACCACTAGAGGTTGTTGTGATGAATACCTTAACAACCAATTTGCATTTGCTAATGGTATCGTTTTATCAACCAACTAAAACAAAATATAAAATTGTTATAGAAAGTGATGCTTTTCCTTCGGATAGATATGCAGTACAATCGCAATTAAAATTCCATGGATTTGATACTGAAGATGGTTTGATAGAATGGAAGCCTCGTGAAGGAGAAGAGTTATTACGTATTGAGGATTTAGAAAAAATAGTTGATGAACAAGGAGATGAAATCGCTTTGTTATTGATTGGTGGAGTGAATTACTACACAGGCCAATATTTAGATATCAAGCGAATTGTTGAAATAGGACATGCGAAAAATTGTATGGTTGGAATCGATTTAGCACATGGAGCAGGAAATATATCTCCAGAATTGCACGATAGCGGGGTGGATTTTGCAGCTTGGTGTACCTATAAATATTTGAATTCAGGACCTGGAAGTTTAGCTGGATTGTTCGTACATGAAAAACATGCACACAACAAAGAGTTACCACGTTTTGCCGGATGGTGGAATCATAACAAGGAAACTCGTTTTAATATGCGTCAGCCATTTGATGTTATGCCAGGAGCAGAAGGGTGGCAGTTATCAAATCCGCCAATTTTATCCATGGCAGCAATTAGGGCTTCGTTAGACATGTTTGAAGAAGTAGGAATGGAAGCTTTGAGAGCTAAATCGGAAAAACTAACGGGATATTTTGAATATTTAATCAATCAAATTGATACGGATAGAATTAAAATAATCACGCCTTCAAATCCAAAAGAAAGAGGCTGCCAATTGTCTATTCAAGTAAAGAATGCTGATAAAAGTTTACACAAAAAACTAACCGAGAATAATATTATTACCGATTGGAGAGAACCAGATGTAATTCGTTGTGCACCGGTGCCTATGTATAACAGTTTTGAGGATGTGTATAGAATGGTTGAGAAATTAAAAGAATTATTGTAATGAGTAAAAAAGACAACATAGTAATTATAGGTGCTGGTTTATGCGGAAGTTTATTGGCACTTCGTTTAGCACAAAGAGGATATAAAGTAGCAATGTATGAAAGTCGTCCAGATTTACGAGTTACTGATATTTCAGCAGGACGTTCCATCAACTTAGCATTATCTGATCGCGGTTTTAAAGCTTTGCGTTTATGTGGTGTGGAAGAAAAAGCACGTGAAATTTGTATTCCAATGTATGGGCGCTTAATGCACGATAGAGAAGGAAATACCTTTGCGTCTAATTATTCAGGTAGAGAAGGAGAGTATATCAACTCTATTTCAAGAGGTGATTTAAACGGGATTCTATTAACGGAAGCAGAGAAACACGAAAATGTAACAATACATTTTAATACGGAATGTACTTCCGTAGATATTGAAAATACAGTTGCACATTTTAAAGATTACAATACTAAAGAAGAATTTTCAGTAGATGGAGATGTGATTTTTGGAACTGATGGAGCAGGATCTGCATTGAGAAAAAGCTACTATTTAGAAAGAAAATTCTTGTTCAGCTATTCACAAAACTTTTTGGCACACGGATATAAAGAATTAGAAATTCCTGCCGATAAATTAGGAAACCATAAAATAAGTAAAGATCATTTACATATTTGGCCTCGTGGAGAGTACATGTTAATTGCGTTGCCAAATTTAGATGGGAGTTTTACTGTGACTTTGTTTTTAAGTTATGATGAAGGAGAGTACAATTTCAATAACCTAACTACTGAAGAAAAAATAACCGAGTTCTTTGAAAAAGAATTTTCAGATGCCTTGGATTTGATTCCGAGTATAAAAGATGAGTTTCTTAACAACCCAACAGGAGCTTTAGGAACTGTAAAATGTTCACCATGGCATTATCAAAATAAAACCTTGTTAATGGGTGATGCAGCACATGCAATTGTTCCGTTTTATGGACAAGGAATGAATGCTTCTTTTGAAGATGTAACTGTATTTGATGCAATTTTAGATGCACACGAAGGAGATTGGGAAGTTACTTTTAAAGCATACGAAAAAGCACGTAAAGAAGATACTGATGCCATCGCCGATTTAGCAATTGATAACTTTTATGAAATGCGCGATCATGTAGCAAATCCGCTATTTAAGCAAAAAAGAAAGTTGGAGATGGATTTAGAAAAAACATTCCCAACCGAATATTTTTCAAAATACTCTATGGTAACCTTTAATGAAGAAATACCATATGCAGAAGCGATGAAAAAAGGACGTGCTCAAGATAAAGCCTTATTGAATATGGTAGCACATCATGATTTGGACACAATTACCGATTTAAAAGAGGCATTAAAAAAGGTACAAGAAGAAACTAACGAAATTTTAGAAGAAGATAAAATCGCAGGGTTGTAAGTGAAAAGGTATATCGTCATATTACGCGGAATCAATGTTTCGGGAAAAAATAAACTTCCCATGGCAGAGTTACGAGATATTTTAAATGAATTGGGGTTTCAAAACATACAAACCTATATTCAAAGTGGTAATGTTATCTTAGATTCAGAAGAGGCAAAAGAAACCGTTTGTCAGAAAGTTAAAGAAGCGATTGCTGCAAAGTTTGGATACGATGTGCCTGTGTTAGCTAGAACTCCTGAAGAATGGAAAAAGGCATTAGGCAATTATCCGTTTTCACAAGAAAACGAAAAGATAGTAGCTTTTGCTTTCTTAGATAGAATACCTAACGAAACTGTGATTGAAGTTAATGGAATTAATGAAGATGAATATTTAGTAGCTGATGATGTAGTGTATTTGTACTGTCCGTCTAGTTTCGGAAGAACTAAACTGACAAATAATGTTATTGAGAAGAAATTAAAGGTAACCGCTACCACGCGCAATTTAAAAACAACGATAAAACTATTAGAATTAGCAACTTCTTAAAAGTCATTTCGACCTAAGGGAGAAATCTCGTAGAAAGTGTGTAAGGAAGCAAAAAATATAAAACATGGATAGTAAAGTAATCAAAGGAAAAGCAATACCAAGAGGGAAGTTTCCACATGTAAAACAAGTAGGAGATTTTATTTATGTATCGGGAACTAGTTCTCGTAGACCTGATAATTCTTTTGAAGGCGTTGAGGTAGATGAATTTGGCACCACTAACTTAGATATAAAAAAACAAACCCGAGCGGTGATTGAAAATATCCGTGATATTTTACAAGAAGTAGGAGCAGACTTATCAGATATCATAGATGTAACCTCGTTCTTGGTAAATATGAATGATTTTGGAGGTTATAACCAAGTGTATGCTGAATATTTTGACTATAATGGACCAACCAGAACAACAGTAGCAGTACATCAATTACCACATCCTCATTTATTGATTGAGATTAAAGTGGTGGCGTATAAGCCAAAAGCAAAAGCCTTATGCAGAACATTAAAAACTACATAAACGGAGAATTAGTAGCACCCGTAGCAAATAACTATATAGATAATTATAATCCGTCTATTGGAGAAGTGTATGGACAAATTCCAAATTCTACTAAAGAAGATGTAGCATTAGCGTATAAAGCGGCTAAGACAGCATTTCCAGCTTGGTCGAATACCACATTAAACGAACGTAGAGATATCCTTTCCAGAATAGCCCAGTTAATTCAGCAAAGATTACCTGAATTGGCAGAAGCTGAGGCAAAGGATAATGGAAAGCCATTAAGTTTGGCTACAGCGATTGATATTCCAAGAGCATCGTCAAATTTTCAATATTTTGCAGATGCCATCACACAGTTTTCCTCAGAAGCGCATGAAAGTGTTGGCTTAGGAGCTATGAATTTTACTTTGCGTCAGCCTATTGGTGTAGTGGGATGTATTTCTCCATGGAACTTACCATTGTATTTATTTACTTGGAAAATAGCTCCGGCAATAGCAGCAGGGAATTGTGTCGTAGCTAAACCTAGTGAAGTAACTCCAATGACAGCGTATTTATTAGGTGAAATTTGTAACGAAGCAGGGTTGCCTAAAGGTGTATTGAATATTGTTCACGGATTAGGAACTACTACAGGTCAAGCGATCATTGAGCATCCAGATATCAAAGCAATTTCATTTACAGGAGGAACAGCTACAGGAGCACATATTGCTCGTACAGCTGCACCGATGTTTAAGAAGCTATCCTTAGAGTTAGGAGGCAAAAATCCGAACATCATTTTTGCTGATTGTGATTATGAAAAAATGCTAGAAACTACGGTACGCTCATCATTTGCGAATCAAGGTCAGATTTGTTTGTGTGGAAGTAGAATTCTTGTTGAGGAAAGTATTTATGAACAATTCAAAAAAGACTTTGTTCAAAAAGTATCACAACTAAAAATAGGAAATCCTTTTAATGCAGATACGAACATAGGAGCTTTAGTATCAAAACCACATTTAGAAAAGGTAAAATCATATATAGATATTGCAGAGGAAGAAGGTGGTAAAATCCTTTATGGAGGAAATAAGGTAAATGTAGAAGGTAGTGAAAATGGATACTATTTAGAGCCTACTGTTATAGAGGTTTCCAGTAACAAATGTAGATTAAATCAAGAAGAGATTTTTGGTCCTGTAGTTACTATTATGTCTTTTACAACAGAAGATGAAGCTTTACAGTTAGCAAATGATGTGGTGTATGGATTATCATCAACGTTATGGACTAACAATTTAACCCGAACCATGCGAATGTCTAAAGAATTGCATACAGGAATTGTTTGGGTAAATACATGGTTGTTACGTGATTTAAGAACTCCTTTTGGAGGTCAAAAAGCAAGTGGGGTAGGACGCGAAGGTGGTTTTGAAGCTTTACGTTTTTTTACAGAACCAAAAAACGTATGTATAAAATATGAATAAGGAAATAAAGGAAAAAATAATTGCTGTTTGTGAAGAAAAGATTGCTAAAAAAGGAGAAAATGTAGGGCTTTCGTTTTATGCATTTTTCAAAAATAAAAATGATAACCCGAAAGTACTGATGGAAATGGCAACTTGGTGGATTCAAACACATCAGTTGGACCATTTTGAGAAAGCAGTTAAGATTAAACAAATGATTCAGAATAACGAATAAGATGAATTTAGAGATACAACATAAAAATGCCTTGGTATGTGGTAGTACACAAGGAATAGGAAAAGCAGCAGCAATACAATTAGCTCAAGAAGGAGTAAATGTAACTTTAGTAGCTCGTAGCGAAGAAAAGCTAAAAGCTGTGTTGGCGGAATTACCAAACAATAATCAAAATCACGGGTATTTGGTAGCAGATTTTACCAATCCGGCAGGTTTAAAAGAAAAGTTAGAAGCAACGAATTTACAGTTCCATATTTTGGTAAACAATACAGGAGGTCCAGCTGGAGGTCCAGTATTCAATGCGAAATTAGAAGAGTTTGAACGAGCTTTTACGATGCATTTAAAGTGTAACCATGTATTGGTTCAAGCGGTAGTTCCTTTTATGAAGTCAGAAGGTTATGGTAGAGTTATCAATGTAATTTCTACATCGGTAAAACAACCACTAGACGGGTTAGGAGTTTCTAATACTATTCGTGGTGCTGTAGCTAATTGGAGTAAAACTTTAGCGAATGAATTAGGTCAATTCGGAATCACGGTGAATAATGTATTACCAGGAGCTACAGCTACAGAACGTTTGACAGAAATTATCAATAATAAAGCGGCCAAAACTGGTAAATCGACAGAAGAAGTTGCTGAAATGATGAAAAATGCATCGCCAGCAAAACGTTTTGCAAAACCTGAAGAGGTAGCTAATGCAATTGTATTTCTAGCTAGTGAAAGAGCAAGTTTTATCAACGGAATTAATGTTCCTGTAGATGGAGGTAGAACAAAATCTTTATAAAAGAATCAAGAATAAAGACTTTTAGAAACAAGACTATTTAAGTATCTTTAAAACAATCTTAATTTTTGTGTGTAAAAGTCTATAAATCTAAATAAAATGAGCAAGTTAGTACAACCTTTAAATTTCAAAAAGTGGATTGATGAAAACCGTCATTTACTAAAACCACCAGTAGGAAATAAACAAGTTTGGGATAACGGAGAGTATATCGTAATGGTTGTTGGAGGTCCTAATAATCGTAAAGATTATCACTATAATGAAACACCAGAATTTTTCTATCAACTAGAAGGAGATATGGTGCTGAAAATTATTGATGATAAAGGTGAAATGATTGATGTTGAAATTAATGAAGGAGATATTTATTTGTTACCTGGTAAAGTGCCTCATTCACCACAACGTAAGGCAAATACAGTAGGTTTGGTAATTGAATATCCGCGTGATGAGGGAATGATGGATGCTTTAGAATGGTATTGCGAAAACTGTGGGCATCAATTATATCGTGAAGAATTTGCTTTAGATAATATTGAAACTGATATGCCAATAATTTTTGACAAATATTATTCTGATAAAGAAAAATGTACTTGTGAAAAATGCAGTACAGTAATGGAAGCGCCTAATAAAATCAAGTAATTTATTATTTCTACGAAGCTAGGAATCCTGCAATAATCAAGAATTAAAAATTAAAATGATTCCCATCTAAAAAAGGGGAATGATACATAAGATGACAAAACGCAAACTACGAATAAACGGACATTCACATTTGTTGCCTTATCCAGAACAAATTCCGCAGTTTATGAAAGACAAAGGAATTTTTTGGGTAGATAAGGATAGGAAATTCATGCTACAAAAAGATTGGAGTCGACCTGTAACAGATTCTAGTTTCTTTTTAGACGAGAAGTTAGAATGGATGGAGCATTTTAAAATCGACCATGCAGTTGTTTTAAATCTATCTCAATTATATGGAAACGGACTTCGTTTGGAAGAAATGAAACAGGCCTTACGTTTTCAAAACGATTTTAACGCACGTGTGCAGCATGAAAATCCGTCGAAATTTACAACAGGTTTTGTGGTACATCCTGGGTTTGTTCGAGGTGCTTTATGGGAAATAGAACGTTGTGTTGAGGTATTAGGAATGCGTTTGTTATGTTTACCTACACACTACATGGATACCATTGGTACCTGGCGTTGTATTTTTGATGAGGAAAACGAACCAATTTTTGAATTAGCAGATAAATACAATTTAGCAGTTGAAATTCATCCATATGATGGAGAGAAATTTATTAAACTACAAAACACAAGTTGGCGTTTTCATTTGATTTGGATGTTAGCACAATGTGCCGATGCTTATCACTTCTTAACGTTGAATGGCTACTACGAGAAATATCCTAATATGCGTGTGTGTTTTGCTCACGGAGGTCAATTAGCTCAAATGAATTTAGGACGTCGTATACAAGGATTTGATGGAAGACCTGATTTGTTTGAAGGAAAAAAGCATCCTCGTAAAGCAGTAGGTCATAAGAATATTTTCTTTGATACATTAGTGCACGATACTGGTTCTTTAGATTTATTAATTAAAAATCAAGGATCAAAGCAAGTGTTAATTGGGTTGGATGATCCTTATCCGTTAGGAGAAATGGAGAGTGAAATCCAGTCATCATATCCAGGGAAAATTTTAGATTTAGCTATTGAAAGAAACATTATTAATGAGCAAGAAAAAGATGAAATATGGGAAGATAATGTACTACAATGGTTATTTGGAGATGATAAAAAAGCAAAAAAAGATTTAGTATCTAAAATCTTACAATAAATGGCTGAAGTAACACGGTTTCATAACTTATTACATACATGTATTTCTTTTATTGGAGCTGTGTTATTACTAGCAATCTACTATAATATTAGAAAGCGATTTAAAGAAGTTCTAGAAGAAGGAAATTCAATAAAAAGAGTAGATAAAGGCTTGTTGTATTTCAGTTTTGGAATGCTAGTTTGGGTAACTTCTGGTATTTGGGCACTACTAGCGAATTATTTCACTTTTGAAAAAACAACAACTCATCAAGTAGGGGTGAATATTCTATCAACTGTAAATAACTTATTCTGGTTGATGGCATTGTATTATGTACACGATGCTCCTAAGTTTATTTATAGGAATGAAAAGAATGTAAAAATTATAGCACTAATAATTGTTGTTGTAGCTTCTATAACGTTATTATTCTCTTCTTTATATGGAAATGAATTTTATTATGGAGTAAAAATAGCAGCGCTTCCTGATGTTTTATTAACGACTTTCTTGTGTTTTTTAATGGGAGTTTCTTTTTATAGAACTTTCATGTATAGGGATTTAAAGTTGGTCGCTTTTATATCGGTTATAGCAATTGTATTGTTATTTGTTTCTCAATTATCAGATGTTTTAATTGGCTTTGATAATGAGTTTACAAACCAATTAATTAGAGTTATATCCAAAACATCATTAGTATCAGTGTTTTTGGTATTAGCGACAAGTTGGGTAATACAACTAGCGCATACGCCAAAACCTAATGAAATGAAAATTCAGTTTTTAGATTGGTCGCTGATAAAATTAACCATTCCGTCTAAAGGAATTGTTAATGCTAAAATAGATTTTGGATCTAAAACAACACAATATAAGAACCTGTTAACATTTGCTTTCAGGAGAAAATATTTAGAAGCAGACAAACAAGCGATTATAGTAAATTCAGGAGGTGACATTAAAAGTCAAACATACGTTACTAGAATCATAGATAATATAAATTCAATTCTGAATCTGGAAGAAGAAAAATTAGAACGCAAAGATCTAATCACATTTATAGGTGAGAGTAAGTATCGTTTGCGAATTCTTCCAGAACATATAGTTATTGACGAAGCTTTGTTGGAGGAGTATAAACAACAATTATAAACTATTTAGTTTACCTAATAGCTTTATAAGTTTTCCTTTAGTTTTAGCATATTCGTACTGATTTTTAATTTCTTTCAATTTACTTTCAATTAATTTTACCTCTCTGTAATTAATTAAGAAAATAGAACTTTCTCCTAAAGAAAACTTACGTTCTTCACTTTTTACAATTGTATTGTAGTCGTTTACAAGATTTTTTAAAATATCATTCTGTTTTTTATATGATGTAATTTCTTGCTCAGTAGCTGTTATTTTGTTTTTTAATGAAACTTTAGTTGATGCAATTTCAAAGTCAATATCTTGTAGCTTTAATTTAGCAAGTTTTAAGTCCCCTCTTGATTTACGTAAAAAAAGAGGAATACTAACTTGAAGAGAATTTTTGTAATTCGTAGTACTAAAAGCATCAAAATTGTTAACTTTTGAAGCAAGTAAATTATATTGAAAATCTACTTTAGGTAATAAATTATTTACTTTAAGTTGTTTGTTTATTTCTAGGTTTCTTTTCTTTAACTCCAGTAACTTTAATTTAGGGTGGTTTTCAAACTCATTATCAAATAAAGTAGTTATAGAAGTGTTTAAAATAATATCAATATTAGAAAAAGTAGCAATATCTGGAACTATTTCTTCTTTTATTTCCATAGGAATATTGTTTCCTATCCATAAATAATTAGAGAGTTCTAGCTTAGATTTAATATATTTAATTTTAGCTTTTTCTAAGTCTAAACTTCTGTTTTTTAAATTTATATTGGCTTCTAAAGTATCAATAGCAGGTTTATCACCAGCTCTAAAGCTTTTCTTTACGTTTTTTAACCTAATATCTGCATTAGTATAATAATCTTTATAAACATTATAGTTTTGATAACATTGCAACCAGTTTAAGTACGTGTTTATGGCTTCAAATAAAATATCGTTAACTAGTAATTGTTGCTTTAACTCGCCTTGTTGAGCGTATAGTTTAGCCTGTTTCAAAGTAGCCATTCTTTTATTAATAAATAAATTTTTAGCTAAGGGAACTGATATACCAACGTTATATAGACCGTTTTCCGGAGTGTTATGTTCTGGGTTTAGATACTGACCAGAATTGTTTTCATAACTACCTTTTAACTCTATTCCATACCAAGTTGGTATTTTAAAGGTTGAATTTAGTTTTTTGTAGTAATCTTTTCCTTTAAACTCCTTTCTGTCATAATCTACTTCTATTTTAGGATCAAAAGCACCTCTGGCTTTTAATAATTTAGCCTCATTAGTACTTGTAATTAGTTCAGCTTGTTTTATAATAGGATGATATTTCTTTACGTAACCTAAATATTCCTCTAAACTAAGTTGAGTATTTATATTGTTTTGAGCTGTTGCTACAAAACTTATTAATAAAAAAAGGATGCTTAACCTTTTCATCTATTTGTTTTTTTTGTTTTATTAATAGCTTTTAGTCTTCCTTTTTTGATTTTTTATCACTCTTGTTATTTTCAGGTTGATAGAAGTTAGGAGGGAAGCTGTTAATCTGTCTCCATAACTCAAACCATATAGGTACGTTTTCCAATAAGGCAATGGTTTTTGCACCAGAACCTACTCTAATAGCTTTTGGCCATGGTTCTTGTTTGTTGTTAGGAACAATTAAAACACGATACTTTCCGTTGCTACTAATAAAATTTTCGATAGCTACAATCTTAGCACTGTAAGTTCCGTACGATACATTAGGCCAACCACTAAATACCATAGCAGGCCAACCATCAAATTGAACACGTACTTCCTCACCAATATGAATCAAAGGTAAATCAATAGGTTGTATATACATTTCAACAGCTAAATCGTAGTCAGCAGGCATAATATTTACTAATTGCTCACCTTCTTTAAAAGTTTCACCAATACCAGATTTAATAGCTTTATTAATGTATCCATTTTGTGGAGCTGTAATGAATAGTAAAGAGCTTCTCTTACTATAATTAGCTAAGCTAGTTTCTAGTTTAGAAACTTGAACTTCTGCGTCATAAGCACCAGACTGTGCGCTGTATAAACTACTTTCTGTTTTAGAAAGTTTATCAGCATAAGAAGCTTGAGTACTACTAATAGCTAATTGTGCATTGATAATATTATTTTTTGAAGTAAAGAATTTATTTTCTTGAGAAATCAATTTAGCTGATAGCTCTTGAAGTTTCGCTCTTTTTTCTTCAACATCTTTTACGGCTTTTAAACCTTCTTTTTCTAAGGTAGTTGTTCTATCAAACTGAGTCTGGGCTATTTTTTGTTTTATTTTAATAGCTTCAAAATCAATACTATCACTTTTCGCTTTTAAATAAGCTTGTTTTAGTTTATTTTTTGCTTGCTCTAGTTTAAGCTTACGCTCTCTTTTAATTGCTATAATCTGATTTTGTAAAGCACTAATTTTATTGTTGTAGGCTTTGGCAGATAGAGTTTTAGAGTTTAGCTGTTTACCAGTTCTTTCGGCAAGTTTAGTATCAAAATACCCACTTTTTACTTCTGAAATTCTTAAAATGGTATCTCCTTTTTTTACAAAATCACCCTCTTGTACAAACCATTCTTCTATACGTCCAGGTATTTGAGATTGTAATGTTTGTGGACGTTGATTTGGTTTTAATGTAGTCACGCGTCCTTCACTAGAAACATTTTGAGTCCAAGGTAAAAACAAGATGATAACTAAGATTACAGAAAATACTAGTAAAAACCTTTTAAATAACTTGTGGTACTCTTTTGTAAAAATGTCTTTTCCAGATTTGAACTTTGTTATATCTATTTGATCTGAAACTGTATTTTTTGATATGTTTAACATGATTACCTAGGATTTAAAGTTAGTTATACTACCTTTTTCAAGGGTAATTTGTTTGTTACATTTCTCTTTCCAATGCTCATTACGACTTACAATAATTAAACTCCATGGTTGAGAAACATCAGTAATGAAATCAATTATCTTTTTAGCTTCATCCTTTTCAAATAAATCAAGAGGGTCTTCTAAAATGAGAAGTTTTGGTCTTTTAATGATTGCTCTTGAAAGAATAATTTTTTTAGCTACCGTATAAGCAATAAGCTTTCCCTCAGGTTTTAAGTAGGTATCTAAACCTTTAGGTTGTTGTTTTAGAAATTCTGTTAGCCCTGTAATTTTAAAAATGCTGTATATTTCCTCGTCAGAGATAGATGAATCTCCAAAGGTTATATTTTCTCTAATAGTTCCTTCAAAAGGAGTTTCTTCAGAAAGAGATAATCCTAAGTTAGCCCTGTAGTTATTAGTAAAAATACCTTTTAGAGATAAATCGTTCACAAAAACATCTCCAGATGTTGGTTCAATCAAACCAGAGATTAGTTGTATTAAACTCGACTTTCCTGAGTTACTGCTTCCTTGAATTAAAATCCTGTCATTAGCATTTATTTCAAATGAAACGTTGTTAATTACTGGTTTTGGTCTGTTGTTAACAACATATGAAACATCCTGAAGTTCAATTTTAAAAGGCTTATCTCTGTTAACACTACTACCTTCTTGTGGTTCTATTGGTTTATCAATAACTTCTCCTAGTTTTTCTATAGATGTTAATACATCGTAAAAAGATTCAAGCCCTAGAATTAATTTTTCTACAGAATTCATAATTAAAATTATAATAATCTCTGCAGCTACAAATTGACCAATATTCATTTGTTGTGTAAGCACTAAAAAACCTCCTATAAGTAATAGGCCTGCGGTAATAATTACTTTAAAACTAATCATTTGAATATACTGCATAACGAGTACTTTAAAGTGACTCTCTCTTGATTTTAAGTAATCATCTACCAGGATATCACTTTTTTCAAGGGCTAATTTTGTTTTTCCAGATAATTTAAAACTTATGATAGTTCTTGCAATTTCTTGTAGCCAATGGGCTACTTTATACTTGTTTTTTGACTCCTTTAAGCTCGTTTCTAATCCTTTTTTTGCTGTATACTTAAAAACAACGTAGATTAATAGTAAAACTAACAATCCGAAAATGATAAAAAACGGATGGTAAAACGAAAGAAGTAATAAGGCAAATACTATTTGTAATAGGGCAGAAGGAGCGTCTATTAATATTTTTGAAATACCTTTTTGAATAGTTAATGTATCAAAAAAACGATTTGCAAGCTCAGGCGGATAATAATTTCTAAGCTCAATCATTTTAATCTTAGGGAAACGATAACTAAGCTCTATTGATGCTCTAGTAAAAATTCGTTGCTGAATAGTTTCAATAATTCTAAACTGCATTAATTTTAAGATTCCACTAAAAGCAACACCAGCAGTTACTAGTATAACCAATACAATCCAAGAAGCAGAAACCTGTGCTGCTTGTAGTAAGTTTATAATAGCTTGCACCCCTAAAGGTAAGGATAAGGCAACAATACCTTCAAAAATAGCGTAATATGCTATTTGTAAGGTGTCTTTTTTTTCTAGGTTTACTAATCCCAAAAACCGTTGCCAAGGAGTTAGTTTATTTTTCTCTTTCATTAGAAAGTGCATTTAAAGTTAGTTCAATAAAAAAAGACGTAGTAGTTATGTTTTCATTACAATTAGTGAGTGATTTAAAGTGTAATCTTACAAATTGCTGATGTAAAATACCTTCAATAATTGTACTTGCTAGCGTTAAAGGATGCTTATAAGAACTGTTGTAATTACTAATTATTTCAGCAAAACGTTTTACCACTTCCTTGTACAATTTAAAAAAACCTTCTTTATTTTCGGTATCAACTTCTTTTGTAGAGTATGATTTTGAGTTTTCGTTAATTATAATTAAGCTGAGTAAAGCCTCATTAATATGTGAGAAATTATTGTCTTGTTCAGCTTCTTTTGCTAGGATCTCAATAGCTTTAATTAATTTTTCTTTTGGATTACTTATACTATAAGTTTCTATTACTAATAAATATTGAATCCAACCCCAATACCAAGAAGTTAAGTAAACTAATAGTTTGTGTTTGCTTTCAAAGTAACGATATATAGAGCTTTCGTTAGAGCCTATTACTTTGCCAAGTTTCTTAAAATTGAAACTTTCAAAACCAATTTCTTCAATTAGTATAATACTATTTTCTATAATTCTTTTACCTAAATCAGAGGTTTCAGGGTCTTTGATATAAATCCCTGAGGGTATTTCTATTTTTAAATTTGAAAGTAAATTTTTCATAATTGAAAATTAGTTTTGCAAATATAATAGTAAAACTATCAATAAAGCATTTAAAAGTATTAAATACATGTTAATTTTTTGTTTTTTATAAGAGTTACAAAAACTCACAAAAGCTTATTTTTTGCTACAATTAACTACAGGTTTTCTGATTTTATATGTTGAAAAATATATTCGTAAAAACTTAAAAATTATTAAACATATGAGTTCAAGAACTGATGTTTTAGGACATCCAAGAGGATTACTGTATTTATTTTTTGCTGAATTATGGGAGCGTTTTTCTTTCTATGGAATGCGAGCATTATTGGTGTTATACATGTCCAAACATTTATTATTTTCTGATGAAATGTCATTCGGGGTGTACGCTGCATATATGTCGTTAGTATATGTAACTCCAATGATTGGAGGAATGCTAGCTGATAAAATTTTAGGGTTTAGAAAAGCAATTGTTTTAGGAGGAGTATTAATGGCACTTGGGCATTTCTTTTTAACTTTTGAACATCCAGTATTTTTTTATGGATCATTATCCTTAATTATTGTTGGAAACGGTTTTTTTAAACCAAATATATCTTCATTTGTAGGTAAACTGTATACTGAAGGAGATAGTAGGAGAGATGCTGGATTTACTATTTTTTATATGGGGATAAATATAGGAGGAGCAGTTGCTCCACTATTATGTGCATGGTTGGCAGAATTATATGGTTGGCATTACGGATTTGTTTTGGCAGGAATTGGCATGCTGTTAGGATTGGTTGTTTTTAAAGGAGGTCTTAAAAGAAACGTTTTTGAAAATAAAGGTTTAGTACCAAATCAAGAATTGTTTGAAGAAAAACAATTTGGAATAAAAAAAGGAGATTTAGTAACAATTGGCGCAATTTTGTCTGTACCTGTATTTGCATTGATAGTTTATTATCATGAATTTGAACATTACTTGGTTTGGATTGTTTCGTTATTTCTAATATTGTTTTTGGTAAAGATTTTACGAACTGTAACTTCAAAAGAGCGTAAAAAGCTCTCTGTAGCTATATTTTTTACTGTCTTATATACTTTGTTTGCAGCAATTTTTGAACAAGCAGGTAGTTCATTGACTTTGTTTGCTGATAGAAATGTAAACCTAATAGGATTAAACGCGGCTCAAACCAATAGTATCAATTCAACTTTTATAATTCTAATGGCAATCCCTTTCTCTATGCTTTGGGGGTATTTACATAGAATACATAGAAACCCAAATTCTGTTGTGAAATTTGGATTAGGCTTGTTGTTTTTGGGGGTAGGATTTATAACTTTTGGATTGTCAGGTTATCAGGTGGATGATTTAGCAAAAACCCCAATGGTGTATTTAATTTTAGGATACTTTATACTAACCACTGGAGAGTTGTTTTTATCTCCTATAGGATTGTCTAAAATGACAGAGTTATCACCCGTAAAATATATTGCTTTTATAATGGGTGTATGGTTTTCGGCTAATTTTTATGGACATTTTTTTGCGGGAAAAATAGCTAAATTAACTACAGTTGTTAATGGTAGTTTAGGAGTGTTTTCGAAAGGTTTTTTTGGAGAGGTTACTGAATTACTTACAGGTTTGTCATCAAAAACTGTTATGGAACAATCAGAAGTTTTTCATCAGTTATATTCGTATGTTTCAGTGTATGCTAATTTGGGGGTAGTTTCCACATTAATAGGCTTATTGGTAATTGTTTTTTATAGGCCAGTAAAAAAATGGATGTTTGAAGTGCATTAAAATAAAAAAGCCTCAGAATAATTTCTGAGGCTTTTAAAAATATGTGTTAAACTGTTTTTATTTAAAAACAGATGTAATGTTTAAAGCTACTTCATCCCAAGTTTTTGAAACACCATCAGCACCTTTATGTAAATCTTTACAAGCAGTATTTAAAGAATCTAAAGCGTTTTCAGCTTGCCAATCAGTAATTTTCATAGTTGTATTTAAGCTAAACTCTTTTCCGTTTAAAGTATATTTAAAAGGAAGTTTTTTAGTTACACCATTCATAGTTAAGTTAGCATAACCAATAGAGTCATTTTCTAAAACTAATTTACCAGAAAGTAACTCAGTGTTGTCCATTACTCCGAAGAAAAACTTTTTAATTTTAAAGTCTCTACTTGTGTCTTTTGTAAAAATACTACTTACAGGAATAGAAAACTCAGCATTATTAATTGCATCTTTAGCTGTGTCAGCTTCACCACCAGCAGTAATATTTACTTTCTGAAACTGTCCATTTACAGGTACTTTTTCAGTAGTTTTATAAGCTGTCCAGTTTATTAAGTTGTCAGCATCTTGTAAAACAAATGCAGCCTTCTTTTCTACTTTAACTTCTTCCTTTGTAGTTTCTGTTTCTTTTTTTGCTTCTGATTTACAAGATATCATTTGAAAAGCTGTAAAACAGATAACTAAAGAATAAACGATTTTTTTCATGAGATTTATTTTATGATTGAATTTACTAATTTAATATATTCTTTTTTTGCTTCTCGTTCGCTCATACCTCTAAGCTGCATCCAAGCATTAAATTTAAAGGCATTTCTTAAGTCACTATTGTCATTAAATGTAAACCTATCTCCTTTAACGGCTTGTTTATAGTAAGCATATAAACGCAACATAACATCAGGAGGAAGTTTTTCCTCTAATCCAGATGCTTTTTGATAAGCTTCTTTAAACTTCAAATCTAAATTATCTTCCATGGGGTGGATAGTTATTTATGTAGATAGTTTACATTATATAATGTACATACAAATATACGAAGGGTGCAAGGAAAAACAAGCTATCTAGCCTATCTAATAAGCCTCCATGCCCTGGCATAATAGTACCACTATCTTTTACATTAGCTTGTCTTTTAAACTTAGACTCTACCAAATCTCCCAAAGAGCCAAAAATAGCTACAATAATAGCGATGATAATCCAGTTAAAAATTGAAAAAATCCCTGAGTATTGACCTATGATAAAGCCAGCAATTATTGAAAATAATAAACCACCAATAAAACCTTCAATAGTTTTTTTAGGAGATACTTTTTCAAATAGTTTTCGCTTTCCGAAGTTTTTACCTACCAAAAAGGCAAAGCTATCATTAGTCCAAATAATAAAAATTATATAAATAATTATATTGGGGTGATAGGCATTTTCAATAAAAGGAAGGTTCATTAAAAAGTAAAAAGGTAGTATTAAATATATAACTTGTAAAAATAACTTTTGAACCAAAGTGTTTACTTTAATTGGTTTTGAGCTTATAAGTAAATATAGTAAGCTAATAGAACCAGCCAAGGTAATACCTAATAAATAGTTGTTATATTTAAAAGAAGTGTTTTGAAATGATATATAAATAATACAAGCTAAAAGAATGTAAGGTGTTATATTTTTTATTTGTATAATTTTAGAAAGTTCCCAGACACAAACAGTAGCAAATAAAGCAAGCAGTCCTATATATGTATCTGCTGAAAAAAGAATGGCAGAAATAAATAGAATAGCATAGATAAGTGCAGAAAGACTTCTTACAAAAAAGTTAGACATATTTTAAAGGTCTTCAAAGAGCAGCAAATATAAATCTTTTGTGTTATTATTACCATAACTCAAAAAATTATCATCTTCAACTTCAAACGTATAATTCTTAATAGAACTGATATTGGTTGGTATGTTGCCGCTAAAATGTGTTTTAATACCTGTTAATCCTTCTCCTGTGTTTTTTACTAACTGACTCGTAGTAGCATAAACAATAAAATGTTTTGAGAGAGACGCTAGTTTGTGACTGCCTAATTGATTAGAGGAAAATAAAATTTCTCCTTTATCGGCAATTAAATGTTCACAAGAGGTAAAAAAAGGTACAGATTCTGAGGAATGGTTTTGTACAGAAATATCAATTTTCTCGGTAATCTTTAATAAATCAAAATCGGTGCAAGTAATTTTGCGCCAATTGTTTTCTTGTAAGATGTTTTTTAAATTTTTACTTACCTCGTTTATTGATGTACAGTATAAAAACTTTCCTCCTTTATTAATAAAATGATGAACAAAAGAATCATCTAAAGACAAATAAACTTCTTGTTCGTTGGCTTTTTTTTCTTTAGATGATTCTTGATATGTTTTAAATAATTTTTTAAAAAAATTCATTAAATAAAAACTATTCTTCTGTTGTAATTTGAGGCTTTTCTTCCTTACCAAAAGGTCTGTCTCCAAAGATTTTTATTAAATCATCTTTAAAGATTACTTCTCTTTCCAGTAATAAATCAGCAAGTTCTGTTAACTTATCTCTGTTTTTGTCAAGTATTTCAATAGCTCTTTTGTATTGAGTCTCTATTATTTCAGAAATTTCTTCATCAATCTTTTTAGCAGTGGCATCACTATAAGGTTTTACAAAGGCATCATTACCTGATGAATCATAATAAGTAATGTTACCTACTTTGTCGTTTAAACCATAAACGGTAACCATAGCACGAGCTTGTTTAGTAACTTTTTCTAAATCACTTAACGCTCCAGTTGAGATTTTATTGAAGATTAATTTTTCAGCAGCTCTACCTCCCATGGTAGCACACATTTCATCTAACATTTGTTCTGTTTGAACAATTTTTCTTTCTTCAGGAAGATACCAAGCAGCACCTAATGATTGACCACGAGGAACAATTGTTACTTTAACCAAAGGAGCAGCATGCTCTAACATCCAACTAACAGTTGCGTGACCTGCTTCATGAAAAGCAATTACTTTCTTTTCTTTAGGAGTAATCACTTTATTTTTCTTTTCTAATCCGCCTACAATTCTATCAACAGCATCTAAGAAATCTTGATGTTCAATAGCATCTTTACCTTTTCTAGCGGCAATTAAAGCAGCCTCATTACATAAATTAGCTATATCTGCACCAGAGAACCCAGGCGTTTGTTGTGCTAAAAATTCTAAATCAGCATTCGCAGCTAATTTTAAAGGCTTGATATGAACTTCAAAAATTTCTCTACGCTCGTGTAAATCTGGTAAGTCAACATAAATTTGACGATCAAAACGACCAGCACGCATTAATGCCTTATCTAATACATCTGCACGGTTGGTTGCAGCTAACACAATAACATTGGTATCAGTACCAAAACCGTCCATTTCTGTTAGTAATTGGTTTAATGTATTTTCACGCTCATCATTACCACCTGTCATACTGTTTTTACCTCTGGCACGTCCAATAGCATCAATTTCATCAATAAAAATAATTGAAGGTGATTTTTGTTGTGCTTGTTTAAACAAATCTCGTACACGTGAAGCACCAACACCTACAAACATTTCAACAAAATCTGAACCAGATAAAGAGAAGAAAGGAACACCAGCTTCACCAGCAACTGCTTTTGCTAATAAAGTTTTACCTGTACCAGGAGGGCCTACTAATAAAGCTCCTTTAGGTATTTTACCACCTAATTTGGTGTATTTTTCTGGACTTTTTAAGAAATCAACAATTTCTTGAACTTCTTCTTTAGCTCCTTCTAATCCAGCTACATTCTTAAAGGTCGTTTTAACCTTAGTATTTTCATCAAAAAGCTTAGCTTTAGATTTACCGATATTAAAAATTTGGCCTCCAGCACCACCACCTCCAGCAGCTCCAGACATTCTTCTCATAAAGAAAAGCCAAATAACAATTAATAAAATGAAAGGAAGGAAGCTAATGATGGTATCCATCATACTAGTTCTTTCTACATTTACTTTATCAAAATCAAGGTTCTTTTCTTCTTTTTCTTTGTTGATTTCGTTTTCAAAGTTTTGTAAATCACCAAAGTTATATGTATAAAGAGGAGATCCTTTTCTGTAAAAAGGAGAATCTGCTATTTTTTTATGTTCTTCTTTTTTTAAAGCTTCAGGCTTTAAAAATATTTGAGCAACATTATTGTTTTCTACAACGATTTCTTTGATGTCGTTTGCTTGAAGAATTTTAGTGAACTCGTTTTTTGTAATATTACGAGAACCTAAGTTTCCAGAGTTAAAGAAGCTTAACCCTAGTAAGATAACTATTATTGGTATGTATAGCCAAAATGAGCTGAAACTAAATTTTGGCGCGTTTTTTTTATTATCACTCATAAAAAGGTGTATAAAATGTTAGCAATTATGCTGGGTTGATTTCTGTAATTTTAGCATCACCCCAAAGGCTTTCAATGTCGTAAAATTCACGAACTTGTTTTTGAAAGATGTGTACAACAACGTTTACGTAATCCATAAGAACCCATTCAGAGTTTCCTTGCCCTTCAATATGCCAAGGTTTATCTTTTAGTTCTTTACTTACTATTTTTTGTACAGAGCCTGAAATGGCGTTAACTTGTGTGTTCGAGTTAGCAGAACAAACTACAAAATAATCACAAACAGTGTTTTCTATCTCTCTTAAATCTAGTAATTGGATATCTTCTCCTTTTACATCATCAATCCCTTTAATAATCACAGCTAAAAGATCGTCTGTGTTTGTTTGTTTTATTGTCATTAAAAAAAATTAAGTTTTAGCAAAGTTATTATTTTTTTGCGAGTAATTTATGTAATATTGATACTTGTTTTACACGCTAAATCTACATGAAAATAATCAAACTTAATGCCATCGACTCTACCAACACCTTTTTGAAGAATATGGTGTCAAAAGTGGTAGCTGATGATTTTACAGTTGTAGTTGCTAAAACCCAAACTAAAGGGAGGGGGCAAATGAATTCTGAATGGGTTGTTGAAGAAGGAAAAAACCTCACTTTTAGTGTGTTTTCTAGGTTTACAGACTTAGATGTTGAAAAACATAAGTATTTAAACTTTAGTGTTTCGTTAAGTGTTTTTGAAGTTTTAAAAGAGTTAGGTTTACCTAATTTGGCGATAAAATGGCCTAACGACATTCTGTCAGGAAATAAAAAGCTGGGAGGCATACTAATTGAAAATACATTAAAAGGTAGTAAAATAGTGTCGTCAGTAATAGGAATTGGAATAAATGTAAATCAAGACTCATTTTCTAAAAACTTACCAAATGCTTCTTCTGTAAAAAATATTTTAGGTAAAGAATTTGACTTGGATATATTGTTAGAAAATATTTTAAAGAAGCTGAAAGATTACTTTACGTTTTTAGAAAAAAAAGAATATGATTTATTAGAAGAAGCTTACTTAAAGTTTTTGTATAAAAAAAATGTTCCAACAATGTTTAAAAACAGTCAGAACATTTTATTTATGGGTAAAATTATTGGAGTTTCAAAAAATGGAAATCTCCAAATTGAATTAGAAAACGAAGCAATTCAAGAGTTTGGCTTGAAAGAGGTTTCGTTCGCTACTTTATAGTTTTTCTAAATTTTCAGTTAGAGTTCCAATAAACTTGGTTAAAGGTGCTTTAACCATCATTGCCATCATTGCATTAAACTCACCATTAAATTTTAAAGTAACTTGGCTTTCATTATCACTAATTTCATTAATGTCAGCAGCTAATGTAAAAGGTAACTTACTACTTGCAGCACCTAAAGTAACATTAGAGTACTCAGTTTTTTCTTTCATAATTAAACGAATTTCTGGCATACCTTTTAAGCCAAAAATAAAGCTGTCTCCGTCAACTTCAAATTTTTGAGTGTTTTCAGGCATTAGCTGTTCAAAGTTTTCTAATTTGTTTAGAAATTCAAATAAATCTTTAGATGATTTTTTTACAGTAACTGTATTTCCTTCTATATTCATTATCGTGCTGTTATTTATCGTTTTGATTCCATTCACTAGGGGCAATTCTCCAATCTTCTAAAGTTCGAAGTTCTTCGCTAGTAATATATTTACTATCTAAAGCTTGCTCTAATAAATGTTCATAATTACTTAAAGTAGTAAGTTCTACTTCATCATTTTTAAAATTTTCTGTGGCAATATTAAATCCGTAAGAAAAAATAGCAATCATTCCTTTTACATTGGCATGTGCTTCTTTTAATGCTTTTACGGCATTTAAACTACTTTTACCTGTACTAATTAAATCCTCAATTACTACAACATTTTGTCCACTTTCTATATGACCTTCAATTTGGTTTTGTCTACCATGTTTTTTAGGTTCAGGTCTAACATAAACAAAAGGTACTCCTAACTCTTGAGCAACTAATATACCAATTGCAATAGCGCCAGTAGCAACACCTGCAATAACATCAGGTTTACCATGTTTTTCTTCTACTAGTTTAGCTATTTCTTGTTTTAAGAAGTTTCTAACAGGTGGGTACGATAATGTAATTCTGTTATCACAATAAATTGGTGACTTCCAGCCAGAAGCCCATGTAAAAGGTTCTTGGGGACTTAATTTTATAGCCTTAATTTGCAAAAGAAGCTCGGCAGTTTTTTTTGCTGTATCTTTGTTAAAATCCATAGCGCAAATGTATAAAGTTTTTGTTAATGATAAACCAATAATCTTTACAACTTCTCTTAAAAATGAAGAAGATTATCCAGTTTATATCTACAAAAATACAATTATTGAAGAACTTATTTACAAGTTAAAAGTGGGTAAGTTAAACGGTGTTTATATCTATTCTAGTAATTTAGTAGAAGATTGGTTAGACTTTAAAGTTAAGTTTAAAGTAATTACAGCTGCAGGAGGATTAGTTTTAAATGAAAACAAAAAAGTACTATTTATTTATAGAGGAAATAAATGGGATTTACCAAAAGGACGTGTTGAAGAAGGTGAAAATTTAGAGCAAGCAGCTATAAGGGAAGTTGAAGAAGAATGTGGTATTGAAAAACTTATAATTAATCGAAAACTACTAGTTACCTACCATTTATTTATGCATCAAAATAAATATCGATTAAAACAAACCCATTGGTATTTAATGTTTTCAAGTTATGAAGGAAGTTTAACACCTCAATTAGAAGAAGGCATAACTAAAGCCCAGTTTAAAGACGAAGAAGAAACATATAAGGCACTTCAGAATACATTTGCTAATATAATAATGGTATACGAATCTTATCTAAATAATGCCGATTAATGACACTCTGTCATAAAAAATGACTTGTTTCATACTTTTTCCTGTCAAAATACAAGCAAAAAACCAATGGCATACACTTTGACTAATACTACTCGTAAAATTGAATTTAAAACTTTAAAAAAGATAAATAAAGATTATGAGTAAAATTATAGGTATAGATTTAGGTACTACGAACTCATGTGTGTCTGTAATGGAAGGTAATGAGCCAGTAGTAATTCCAAATGCAGAAGGAAAAAGAACAACCCCTTCTATTGTTGCATTTGTTGAAGGAGGCGAGCGTAAAGTAGGTGATCCTGCTAAGCGTCAAGCAGTAACTAACCCAACTAAAACAGTTTATTCTATTAAACGTTTTATGGGGAACAAATATTCTGAGTCTCAAAAAGAAGCAGATAGAGTTCCTTACAATGTTGTAAAAGGAGACAACGATACACCAAGAGTAAAGATTGATGATCGTATGTACACTCCTCAAGAAATTTCTGCAATGATATTACAGAAAATGAAAAAAACTGCTGAAGACTACTTAGGTCAAGGAGTTTCTGAAGCTGTAATTACAGTACCAGCGTATTTTAACGATGCACAGCGTCAGGCTACAAAAGAAGCAGGTGAAATTGCTGGATTAAAAGTTCGTCGTATTATCAACGAACCTACTGCAGCAGCATTAGCTTATGGATTAGATAAAGCAAGTGAAGATAAGAAGATCGTAGTATTTGACTTTGGTGGAGGTACACATGATGTTTCTATCCTAGAATTAGGAGATGGAGTATTTGAAGTATTAGCTACTGATGGAGATACGCACTTAGGAGGTGATGATGTAGATGAAAAAATCATTAATTGGTTAGCAGATGAGTTTAATGCTGAAGAAAACATGGATTTACGTAAAGATCCTATGGCGTTACAACGTTTAAAAGAAGCTGCTGAAAAAGCTAAGATTGAATTATCAAGTACAACTTCTACAGAAATAAACTTACCATATATCACTGCTACAGCTAGTGGGCCAAAACACTTGGTAAGAACGTTAAGTAGAGCTAAGTTTGAGCAGTTAATTGATGATTTAGTAAAAAGAACTATAAATCCATGTCAAACAGCATTAAAAAATGCTGACTTATCAACATCTGATATTGATGAAGTAATTTTAGTAGGTGGTTCAACTCGTATTCCTGCAATTCAAGAAGCGGTTGAAAAGTTCTTTGGAAAAGCGCCAAGTAAAGGTGTAAACCCAGACGAGGTTGTATCTTTAGGAGCAGCAATTCAAGGAGGAGTGTTAACAGGTGATGTAAAAGACGTATTATTATTAGACGTAACACCTTTATCATTAGGAATTGAAACTATGGGTAATGTATTTACAAAGTTAATCGAAGCAAATACAACCATTCCAACTAAAAAGTCACAAGTGTTCTCTACAGCAGTAGATAATCAACCATCGGTAGATATTCACGTATTACAAGGTGAAAGAGCAATGGCGGCAGATAACAAAACAATTGGTCGTTTTCAATTAACTGATATTCCACCAGCACAAAGAGGAGTTCCTCAAATTGAAGTAACTTTTGATATTGATGCAAACGGAATCATCAAAGTGTCTGCAGTAGATAAAGCAACTGGTAAATCACAAGATATCCGTATTGAAGCTTCTTCAGGGTTATCTGATGAAGAAATTCAAAAGATGAAGCAAGAAGCAGAAGCAAATGCTGATGCTGATAAGAAAGCAAAAGAAACTGCTGAAAAAGTAAATGGAGCAGACTCTATGATCTTCCAAACAGAAAAGCAATTAAAAGAGTTTGGTGATAAATTATCAGCAGATAAAAAAGAACCAATCGAAGCTGCTTTAGAAGAGTTAAAGAAGGCTCACGAATCTAAAGATCTTGCTGCTATTGATGCTGCAATGGAAAAGATTAATGAAGCTTGGAAAGTTGCTTCTGAAGAAATGTACAAAGCACAACAAGATGCACAAGCTAACGGAGCCGGAGCTCAAGGTGGTGCAGATGCAGGAGCTTCATCAGAAGGAGGAGATAATGTAGAAGATGTAGACTTCGAAGAAGTAAAATAATAATTATATTAGATATATTAAATTTAATTGAAAACACAGCTGCATATGTAGCTGTGTTTTTTATTTTAGCCGAATTATTATAAATAAAAATAGATATGAAAAGAATTACCTTTTTAATGCTTTTATTAGTGTTGATTTCATGTAGTGACGATAATGGTTTATCAGAAACTGGAGTAAAAGATAAGCTGTATGTTTTTCAGAAGAATACGGATACAAATACACCGGAAATATACACCAAACTTTTTGGAATGGACTCTGAAACGGGCAAGTTACTAAATGAGATAGGTGGTTATGAAAGGTTACAAGCTAGAATTTATTATGACATCTCTTATTTAAAGGATAAAAATGAAATTTTAACTAGACGAAGTGTGTATGAAGGAGATAGAGGAGAAGAAATAGTTAAGTTTAATTTGAATTCTAATCAAGAAACTATAATAAGTTTTAAGAATGATATCTATGACTTAACAGTAATAAATAATAGATTATTTGGATTCATAGTAAATACAGATTCTGCTGATTTAGTTGAAGTAGATGAGTTTGGAAATATAATATCTGTAATTGAAAGTTTTAAAAATTTACTTGATGCTCCGGATAATAATAGAACAGGATTAGAAAACTTAACTTTTTCTGAAGAGAAAAATATGATAATTATTAGAAGAAGAATTTCATTTTATAATGGTGATACTAATAAAATGTTCACATATAATATCAAAACTAAAGAAAAGAGAACTGTAGATATAGAGGATTATAAATCTATAATTTGTGGAAATGAAGGCAGAATGTTTGCTATTAAAACTGGAATGAACATAAATAATGAATGGTATACAAAGTTAGTTGAATTTGACTTATACACTGGTAAAGAGTTGAGAGATGTTTGTCTGTTTTCTAGCTCATATAATTATCAAGAACTCGTCTTTTTATCTGGTTCTAACCAAGTTATGCTTAAAGAGTTTAGTACTGGTATTGGAAAGGTTCATGTAGATTCTGGGGAAATTTCAACGATTCAAATTAATTACGACTATAATGATATTGTAGGGTTAAATGCCGTTAGAGTTTTAGGGTATTAATTAACAATAAAAATAAAAAGCCATTGAATACGTTCAGTGGCTTTTTTATTTTTGTACTATGAAGTTTTACCAAAAAGAAATTCAATTACCAGTATTTGATAGAGGCTATCATTTGATTACAGATATTCTATTAGAAGCTCTCCCAGAACTTAATAAAATTAAAATAGGGCAGTTTCAGGCATTTATTAAACACACATCTGCAAGTTTAACCATTAATGAAAATGCTGATCCAACTGTACGAATGGATTTTGAGTCACATATAAATAAAATGGTTCCAGAAAATATGCCGTACTATAAACATGACTATGAAGGGGCGGATGATATGCCTGCGCACATTAAAAGTTCTATGTTAGGATGTCAAGTACAAATTCCAATAACCAATGGCAAGCTCAATTTAGGAACTTGGCAAGGAGTGTATTTAGGTGAGCACAGAAATTATGGAGGAAGAAGAAAGGTAGTATTAACAGTTTTTGGAAATTAAATGAAGTACCATAAATTCAATTTTTACAGAAGTACTTATTGTGAGTTTGAAATGCAAAACATCAATTTTTTTGATAATATGAAAGCGCACTTTCAAAGCAAATCGGGGAGTTATTACTATTATACAAAAGATGGAGTTTTTCGTTATTCAAACCATTGGGGGAGAGTTGCCAATTGTCGATGGAAAATTCAAGGAATAGATAATTATAAAAATCAGCAATATTATGTTGGGTATGCAAATTGGTCAAGCTTTTATCCATTAAACAGTATCGATAAAGTATTCTATTTAGAGGTAGACTATACAAAAGCAAAAGCAAGCATAAAAAGAGTTAAAGAAGGTTTAGAGAATAATCACTTTTTAATGAATTCAGAATTAGTACATCAACGCCTAAAGCAAGTTCAAACCTTATTTAAAGAGTACAAATGGGCGCGTTATTATGAAGAAGATATTGATGTTTTGAGAAAAAAAATAATCAATAAACTGATAACAACAAACAAAACTCTACAGCAAATAAAGTTAGAATTATGAGTCTTTGTAATCTCTATTAACGCCAAGACTAAATCCAAAACGAGTGTCGCTTTCCCTACCTAGTCTGTGAATTGCAACTTTTCCTAATGGAATTTTACCAAACTCATTATTAGTAATTTCTTCATTATTTAAAAAAAGCCTTCCTTTAAACTGTTTTTTGGTGTTGTACTCACTTCTATCTTTTTTATTCTGATAAATATTTATAGATAAAATATTATCTCTTTCTGTATAACCACAAAAAATACCATGTGTATCCCAAATAATATAATCATTACTTTTCTTTAATTCTCTACTTGGTTTGCCTAAAACTTCAACTAAAGTATCGTAGTTAGTGGGGAATGTAAGAGGTTTACTATTAATGTGTATAACGTCTGTATCGCACACTATAGTTAAACTTTTTACTTTTTTTTTCTTAAAAAATTTAAACATGACAGTTCTTGATTTGATTAACGGGGGTTTAACGTAAAACTAAAAAATAAATTTTAACTAACTCCTTTCTCTTTTAGTTAAATTTGCTAATTAGATATAAAACCCTAATAAATAATGAACATACCTCAAACAAGTTTTCCTCGAATAATAATTATAGGAGGAGGATTTGCTGGATTGGCAGCCGCAAGAGCTCTAGAAAACCAAGAATTACAGGTAGTTTTAATAGATAAACACAATTACCATACTTTTCAGCCTTTATTATATCAAGTGGCAACTGGAGGATTAGAACCTGATAGTATAGCATTTCCTTTAAGAAAAAGATTTAACGATGTAGAAAACTTTTTCTTCAGGTTAGCAAAAGTTACTCAAATAAATGCAGAGAAAAACTATATAGAAACTACAATAGGAGACTTAGAGTATGATGAGTTGATTATAGCTACAGGATCAACAACAAATTTCTTTGGAAATACTAACATTCAAAGGTATGCTATGGAAATGAAATCGGTTCCACAAGCATTAAATATTCGTAGTTTGGTGTTAGAAAACTTTGAAGAAGCATTATTGGTTACCGATTTAGAGAAACGAAGAGCGTTAATGAATTTTGTTATCGTTGGAGGTGGACCAACAGGAGTAGAGTTAGCCGGAGCTTTAGCTGAAATGAAAAAGGGTATTTTACCTAAAGATTATCCTGATTTGGATATCCGACAAATGAAAATTAACCTTATTCAAAGTTCAGGAGAGTTATTAAAAGGAATGAGTAATAAAGCTTCAGAAAAAGCAGAAGATTTTTTAATAAAACTTGGGGTAGATGTATGGAAAGATCTTCGTGTATTGGATTACGATGGAGAGACTGTAACTACTAATGGTGACGATCATTTTAAAGCACAAACAGTTATTTGGGCTGCGGGAGTAAAAGGAGCTGCTGTAAATGGTTTAAATAAAGAGTGTATAGTTGAAAAAGCCAATCGATTTAAGGTAGATGAATATAATAAAGTAATTGGATATGATAATATACATGCTATTGGAGATGTAGCATGCATGGAAACTAAGGATTATGAAAAAGGGCATCCAATGATGGCACAACCAGCTATTCAACAAGGTAGGTTGCTAGGAAAAAATATATTAGCAAAACTAAAAAGTAAAAAGCAAAAACCATTTATGTACAATAACAAGGGGTCAATGGCAACTATTGGAAGAAATAAAGCAGTAGTAGATTTATCTAGTTGGAAATTTCAAGGAGTTTTTGCTTGGTTTATTTGGATGTTTGTGCATCTATTTTCACTTATCGGATTTAGAAATAAAGCAGTGGTGTTTATGAATTGGGTATACAACTATGTACGTTTTGATAGAGAAACAAGGCTTATCATCCGTCCTTACAAAAAGAAAAACAAGTATAGTTTTAAAGAACAAGAAAATGGCAATCACTAGAAATGTTAAGTGTCCAAACTGTGGAGTTTTTAATAAGAATAGGGATTACTGTAAAAACTGTAACACATTAATTTCTTTTGAAAAAAAACAAGAACAAAAAGTTACAGCATATAAAGAAGAAGAGCTTAAGAAGGCAAAACATGAAATAGAAAATCCCAATTTAGCAGAACGATTAAAGAAGCATCCATTCTGGTTGTATCAAGTTGCTGGATGGATTTTATATTCAGCATATTTATTAGTAAGTGCTATTGGTGCTTTAATAGCATGGTTTGTAGCTATGGTTGCAGCAGGGTAGGGTAACGTGCAAAAAAAAATACTTACATATTACTTTATAGTTTCAATAATTATAGGAAGTCTTATCTATGTTGCGCAAAAGTTAAGCGTAAAACTTCCCTCTACCATTAATAATTATGTAAACGACTTTTTAATAATACCTATTGTATTAACAGTTTGTCTCTTTATTTTGCAATGGAGTAGAAATGATAAGTGCTTTCAAATTTCTTTAGGAGTAGTATTTTATATATGTGTAATGTATTCAGTGCTATTTGAGTTTGTTTTACCTAAATATTATACAAGGTATACAGCTGATGTGTTAGATGTTGTTTTATATTTTGCTGGAGGCTTTGTATTTTTCGTTTTGCAAAAAAAGGATAGTAGCACATGAAACATCGATTAATAATTTTATCAGACCTTTGGGGAGTTACAGATGATAGTTGGGTTGCTATGTATGTGGATAAATTGTCAGAAGACTTTCAAGTTACATTTTATAGTAGTTGTGAACTAGCAGAGATGCCAAGGGAAAATTTATCAGAAGAAGAACGGCATGTTTTTTTTGTAAATGGAGGACTTGAGAGGGCAGTTAAAAACTTAGTAGAGTTAGAAAAAGAACGATTCACTGTGCTAGCTTTCAGTATAGGAGGAACTATAGCTTGGAAAGCCTGTTTAAAAGGTTTAGATATTGAAAAACTTTATGCTATTTCATCCACAAGATTACGTTATGAAACAGAAAAACCGAAAGCCGAAGCAATACTTTATTTTGGAGAAGAAGATAACTACAAGCCAAATAATAATTGGTTTGAAAAGATGAAGGTAGATTATAGTATAATTCCGGAGAAAGTACATGAAATGTATAAGGAAGAAGAGTTTGCTAAATGGTTATGTTTACTAATAAAAAGTAGTTATGAACCCACATCAAAAAATACCCAATAAAACAGCTGTATGTATAAGTAATGCTATTGATTTTATTGAAGAAAATTTAGAAAAAAAACTTATTCTAGAAGAAATAGCAGAAAAAGCATATTTCTCTCCATATCATTTTCATAGACTTTTTAAAGCTGTAACTAAAGAAACGGTTAATGATTTTATTACTAGAAAGAGAGTAGAAAAGGCAGCTTCTTTTTTACTAAATAAAAAGAATAAAACGGTTACAGAAGTATCCGAAATAGTAGGTTTTGCAACTTTGTCATCATTTTCAAGGGCTTTTAAAAAGTTTTACGGAATAAGTCCTGCCGATTTTAAAAAAGAAAGTTCATTAAAATATAGCAAGATTTGTAAAACTGAAAGCAAGAATGGAAAAATAGAAACACAGTTTGAGCAATACATTTGTAACATACATACAAACTTAAAATGGATGCAAATGAAAGCTAAAACTGAAGTGAAAAAAATGCCAACCTTAAAAGTTGCCTATCTGACACATCAAGGAAAAATGGATGTAGTAGAAAATACCTATTACAAACTAATGAAGTGGGCTTATCCTAAGGGGTTAATGGAGCAGGAAAATTTAAGAATGTTAACGGTATATCACGATAGTCCCAAAATTACTGATGAAGACAAAATAAGAATGAGTGTTTGTTTAACTTTAAATTCAGAGGTAAAAACTGAAGGAGAAGTAAGTGTAAAAGAAATACCCGAAACAAAATGTATGGTGTCTCGTTTAGAAATTATTCCGTCAGAATTTCAACAAGCATGGGAAAGTAGTTTTGTGTGGATGAGTGAACATGGTTTCAAAAAAGCAGATCAAGATCCGTATGAAATTTTTTATAATAACCCTAATGAACATCCAGAAGGGAAATGTATTGTAGATTTTTGTATTCCTGTGGAGTAAAAAGTTATTGTAATACTATAGATGTATATTGCATAGAGTCTCTTGGGATACTATGCAATATTTTAATCTTATAAGACAGTTTTACCTAGTCAGCTAACGATTCAGGTTATATGCTGAGTAAGGATTTACCGCTATTCCTTATGATAATTCTTTCAGAGAAGTGTTAGGCTTTGAAGATAGCATGCTTCTAACAATAAAATAACTAGCCAACCCACAAGCAAGACCTGTAATTGCTGCAGGAAAAATAGTATCATCACCTATTCCTACTGTAGAGGCAAATATTACAATTCCCAAAATTTCTAATCCAAACCAAGAGCCAATCATTATACCTCTCCACTTTTTAGGACTTTCTCCTTTTTCTTCTGCCAATTCAGCTATTTTTTTACCTAAAAAAACTATTGCTAATATTTCTAACATATTTTTGTTTTGATTAAATTTTCTTTTCACTTTTAATTCTCAATGTATACAACTAACATATGAGCATAATAAAAATTACTATTATATTCTTTAATAACAAATAGGAAGGAATTTATAGCAACTTTTAATAGCGTCAAATATAAAAAATAAACATAAAAGATGTTTAATTATTATTAGGGGTATACCCCAAGGATAAGGGAAATGATACCCCAAGCCTAATTGGGGTGTCTTTTCCTGCATAAGAGGAGTGACACTTCCATAGTAAGGAGAGTAATTTTCACTGCCTAATAGATGTGTTTTCAAACAAACTATTTGTTGTAGAAAATGTTAGTTAATTAGTAAGATTAAAAGAGAAGACTGTAATTACCGATAGTTATATAAAACAAAAATCCCGAGTTAACAAACTCGGGATTTTTGTTTTATATAATTTTTTGATTAGTAATTTACGTAATCAACAATTTCTAGTCCGTAACCAATCATACCTACACGTTTGGTTTGTTTGGTGTTAGAAACTAAACGTAGTTTATGAATGTGTAAATCGTGCAAAATTTGTGCACCAATACCGAAATCTTTGTTGTCCATAACTACATTAGGAGCTTTCATTTCTCCTTTAGCTTGGTTTTCTTTTAAAATACGAAGTCTATTTAATAAGTTTAATGCTTGCATTTGTTGATTAATGAACAAAATAGCACCTCTACCTTCATCATTAATAACCTTAAACATTTGGTCAAGCTTTTTATCAGCGTTGTTAGTTAAGGTTCCTAATATATCATTGTTTACCAAAGTAGAGTTTACACGAGTTAAAATGGGTTCGTTTTTACTCCATGTACCTTTAGTCAAAGCAATATGTACTTGGTTGTTGGTAGTTTGTTGGTAAGCTCGTAAACGGAAATCACCAAAACGAGTTTGAATATTAAAGTCTTCTTTCTTTTCAATTAAAGAATCGTGTTCCATTCTATAAGCTACTAAGTCTTCAATAGAAACGATTTTTAAGTTAAACTTTTTAGCAACTTTCATTAGTTGAGGTAGGCGAGCCATGGTACCGTCTTCATTCATAATCTCAACGATAACACCAGCAGGCTCTAAACCAGCTAAACGGGCAAAATCAATTGCTGCTTCAGTATGCCCAGTTCTACGTAACACACCACCATTTTTAGCTTTTAAAGGGAAAATATGTCCAGGTCTAGCTAAATCAAAAGGTTTGGTGTCAGGATTCATCAATGCCTGTACAGTTTTAGCTCTGTCAGAAGCAGAAATACCTGTAGTAACCCCGTTTCCACGTAAATCTACCGATACGGTAAAAGCAGTTTCCATAGGATCAGTATTGTTACTTACCATCATGTTTAGCTCTAACTCTTTACAACGAGTTTCGGTTAATGGAGTACAAATTAATCCACGACCATGGGTTGCCATAAAATTTATCATTTCTGGAGTTATTTTTTCAGCAGCTGCTAAAAAATCACCTTCATTTTCACGATCTTCATCATCAACTACGATAATAACTTTACCGTTTTTAATGTCTTCTATAGCTTCTTCAATTGTATTTAATTGAATATTAGTTGGAGTTTGTGTTGTCATTGTTTATTTTTTTAGAAAGATTTATTTTTTCTCTTAAATCTTTCAGAGTATAAAAATATATGATAAAATAAAAAGGTATTCCTAAAAATAAAAGAACTACATGTAGAATATCTCTTTTTTTATTTAAAGCTTTATAAATATTGTCATAATGAGCAATGGATTTAATAATATAAATAAGCGATAAAATAACGATAAAGTATCTAATAATAATTAAAGAACCTGTTAAAACAAAGTTATTATCAAAATAACTTTCAGTAAAATAAATTAACAGAAATAGCAAGTAAAGAATAAGAGCTTTTTTAGCATTTACTTTGTATTCTATAAAATAAGTGTCTATTAATTTTAGATTAATAACATTATCTTTTTTTAGTTTAGATTTTATAGTAGGTAAAATACTATTAATATCAAATAAGCCTTTATCTTTAGTAGCTCTAACAGTTAACGTTATAGCCAAAGGTAGCATTAAAAATACACTTAGCCAAGAGCCAGTAATGGCTGTAAGTGAACTTTCTTCTGCTAAGTTTCTTCCAAAAGTATTAGAGAAAAAGTATAAAACGTAAATGGCAATAGCTAAAATCATAGGCAACCCCATTCCTCCTTTTCTAATAATAGAACCCAAGGGAGCACCAATAAAGAAGAGCAATAAACAAGAAAGAGAAAAAGCTACACGATTGTAAAATTCAATATCGTATAGGTTTAAATACTTTCGTTTGTTTTTTAGTGTGTCTTTGTTAGACTTATTATTGTTTATAGTACGTTCTAATTTAGAAGTGGCTGTAGATAGAATATTTTGTTTCGCTTTTAACTCAAAGTTTTCAAGAATATCTAACGAAAGGTCTTTGTTTATTAGTGAGTCAGGGTATTGATGTAAATCCTCCACATCAATACTCAAAAATAGATTTTTGGCTCTACTTTTAACAAAAGCATCATAGTTTTGTTTCAATGTTGGCAAAGTATCTTTTAGCTGAGCCAAACTTAACATGTTGTAGTTTGTTTTATATTTTTCTTCTTCTAAATCATCATTACTAAAAGAAGAAATATCAATATTAATGGTGTACTTTTCAAAGTCAGCGTACGAAGCAGGCATTTTTTCTCGTTCCTTAAACGAAGCTCCATTTTTTAAGTGATGCTCAAAGTAGTAACCATCTTTTAAGACTAAGGTCATATAACGACTACCTTCTTCTGAAAGTATTTCACCACTTTTTGCAGTAATAATTTTGTTATTTCCTTTTTTAGAAGACAAATCATAAATCATTACCTCTTTTAAAAGATTGTCTTCTTCTCCGTATTTTTCTTTAAACTTTATTTGGAAGTTAGGTAACTCTGTGTTAAAGCTTCCAGCAACTAAAGCAATGGCAGGTTGTTTTTTCTTAATGTTAACCTTCATATTTAATTGCTTAAGCATTGCATACGGGTAAACATAATTTAGAAATAGAAAATTAATACCACTTAAAAACATAGCTAAGAAAACAATTGGGCGAACCATTCGTTGTAACGAAACTCCAGCAGATTTTGCTGCAGCGAATTCGTAGTTTTCAGATAAACTACCAAGTGTCATAATAGAAGATAGTAGAACACCAATAGGTAGGGCTTGAGGAGCTACAAGAAGTGTTGTATACCACAAGAATTTTAAAATAATACCAATACCAATACCTTTACCAGCAAAATTATCAAAAGCTAACCATAGCGCTTGCATTACCAGTACAAATAGAATGATAAAGAAGGTTGCTAAAAAGGGAACTATAAAGCTTTTTAATATATATCTGTCTAATGTTTTCACAGATGCAAAGGTAGTAGGTTAGTGGCATATAAACACAAAAGTTTTGTTAATGATTTTTAAAGTAAATCAAGAACAAAACTTTTGTGTAATTTTTTAGTCAATATAGTATCCTTGCTTAGCGTACTTATTTCTGTCGAAAGAAAAAAGTTGAGCAGATATAGGCTGGTTACCTTTAAACTTAGTAATAGTAAAGGTAGTTTCAGCACCGTTAGATCCTATTTGTGTTAATTTGTAAATGTGTTTTGTTTTAGCATCAATACCTAATTGAACTTTAACAATATCAGAGTTACTGTCAATAGGAGTAAGGTCTATATACTGAACTTTACGTCCATTACTGTTTTTTAAAGTTCCCATTTGATAATTATACCCCTCTTTGTAAAAAGTTAGTAATTTAGAAGGATAAATAAAACCATCTTCTTCATCTAAGTTACCGTTATTAATGCTAACTTCTTTTTCATCTTGGTTGATAACAACTAACTTCTTTCCATCAAAAATAAAGGTATTTCCAAGATAGTCTAAGTTGTATTTTTCACCAGATAAAGTAATTTCTCCTCTAATAGGAGGGTCATTGGTAATACCAGCTTCTTTATTTATTAAAGAAGAGTTAAAACCGATAACCATATTTCTGTAGGTACCCATTTTATTTGAAACTTCGTCAAGCAGTTTTTTTGCATCAGAAGAATTTGTTTGTCCCATAGCACTAATGCTAATACATAATCCAATAAATAATAATCCTATTTTTTTCATCGTCTTTCTTATTTCCACTTTCGGAATAGTTTATAATTATTAATTCTTTTCACTCTCTAATAATTGCTCTAAGGCAATTAAATCAGGTACAAGTACTTGTCGTGCTTTACTACCTTCAAAAGGACCTACAATACCCGCGGCTTCTAATTGATCTATCAATCTACCAGCACGGTTGTAGCCTAACTTTAATTTACGTTGCAATAACGATGCCGAACCTTGTTGTGCGGTAACAATAACTTCAGCTGCTTCTTTAAACAGTTTATCTCTGTCTGCGATATCAACATCAAGATTTGTGCCACCTTCTTCACCAACATATTCTGGAAGTAAATAAGCTTCTGGATATGCACGTTGAGAGCCAATAAAATCAGTAATTTTTTCTACTTCAGGTGTGTCTACAAAAGCACACTGAATACGTATAATATCATTTCCTCCTGAATATAATAAATCACCTCGACCAATTAATTGGTCTGCTCCAGGAGCATCTAAAATAGTTCTAGAGTCAATTTTTGAAGTTACTCTAAAAGCAATTCTAGAAGGGAAATTTGCTTTAATAATCCCTGTAATTACATTTACAGAAGGACGTTGTGTTGCTACAATTAAATGGATACCAATTGCACGTGCTAATTGTGCTAAACGAGCAATAGGAGTTTCTACTTCTTTACCAGCGGTCATAATTAAATCAGCAAATTCATCTATTACTAATACAATATATGGTAAAAAGCGGTGTCCGTTTTCAGGATTTAGTTTACGAGCTTTAAACTTAGCGTTATATTCTTTAATGTTACGAACCATGGCATTTTTAAGCAAGTCGTAACGGTTATCCATTTCAATACATAAAGAGTTTAAAGTATTTACTACTTTAGTAGTATCTGTAATAATGGCTTCAGAATCATCTGGTAATTTTGCTAAGTAATGACGTTCTATTTTGTTGAATAATGTTAATTCTACTTTTTTTGGGTCAACCAATACAAATTTTACTTCAGCAGGGTGCTTTTTGTATAGAAGTGATGTTAAAATAGCATTCAATCCTACCGACTTACCTTGTCCAGTAGCACCTGCCATTAATAAGTGAGGCATTTTGGCTAAATCGATAACAAAGGTTTCATTTGAAATAGTTTTACCTAAAGCAATAGGAAGTTGCATTGGAGACTCTTGGAATTTCTTTGAAGAAATTACCGAATGCATAGAAACAATAGTTGCTTTTTTATTAGGTACTTCAATACCAATGGTTCCTTTTCCAGGAATAGGAGCGATGATACGAATTCCTAAAGCTGATAGCGATAGAGCAATATCGTCTTCTAAGTTTTTAATTTTTGAAATACGTACTCCAGCTTCAGGGACAATTTCATATAAGGTAATAGTTGGCCCTACAGTAGCTTTTATTTGTGCAATACCTATTTTGTAGTTTTTTAAAGTTTCTACAATTTGATTTTTCTTTGCTTCAAGCTCAGTTGGGTCAACAGAAATACTTTCGTTGTATTCTTTTAATAAGTTAAAGGTTGGGAATTTGAAGTTTCCTAATTCTAATGTAGGGTCAAATTCACCAAAATCTTTTATTAATTGATCGGATAAGTTTTCGGTAACGCTTTTTTCTTCTGCAATTTTTTCAATAGCAACTTCTACTTCTTTTTTACTGTCTTCTGATATATTTGTTATAGGCTCACTGTTTTGGGAGATGTCTAAAGAAATTTCTTTTTTCTTTTCATTATCATTAGTTTCATCAACACCAGAATAGTTAGAAATAGTTGGTTGTAAATTTTCTAGAGATAATTCAAAATCTGATTTATCTTTTTTAGCTTCTTCAGTTTTAGGAACTTCAGAATTGGTGTTAACATCAGTATCGTTTACAATAGTAGAGTTGTCTCTGTTAACTTTTGGAGTATCTTTTATAGCATTAGCTTTTTTCTCTTTATTAACTTTTACTTTTTCGCTAATTGCTTCAGGAGTAATACTAAATCGGATGATTAAATAAGCTACTAAAAAGAAAATGAGTAAAATTGCTAGCCCTGTTTTACCTAAGAAAGTTTGTAGGTATTCATTTAATTCAAAACCAATAACGCCTGATAAAAGGGCATACTTTTTTTCAACAAAACCAAGAGCTGTAGCAAACCAAAGCATAATTAAAATAGCCCAATTCCATGAGGTGATAATTCTTTTTAAATTGGTCTGTAGTAAAATTCTAGCACCAGTTAAAAATAATGTTAAAGGGATAATAAAAGCTCCTAAACCAAAACCTTTGTATACAAGGAAATTACTTAGCTTAGCACCTATTTTTCCTAGTAAATTTTTAGTAGGGATAGTTCTATCTGTAAATTGACTTAGTGTGCTCTGGTCTTCTTGCCAAGAGAAGAAAAAAGAAATAAAAGCAACAGTTAAAAATATAGAAAACAATAATAGAAAAAAACCTAAAATAGTTTGGTTTTGCCTGTTTGAAAAAAAGGTTTTAATCTTTTTTATGATAGATATTTTTGGCTGTTTTTTTTGAACAGTTGTCTTCTTTTTTGCCATGTATTTTTGTTAGAAATAAATTGAACGCTACAATATAGCTATTATTTTAGGAAGGTAAATTATCCCAGCAATAATTAGTGATATAAAGGCCGCAAACGCAGGAGCACCAGCAGCAATATCTTTTATAAAGCCTATTTTTTTATGATAATCTGGATGTATAAAGTCAGCTACTTTTTCAATAGCTGTGTTTAAGGCTTCTGCTACTAAAATAATACCAATAGCCAAAGTTTGAATCATCCATTCTGTTGCAGATATATTAAAGTAAAATCCGAAGATAGTAGCAATTAAAGCAAATGTAAGTTGAGCTTTTATGCTATCTTCTGTAGTTATTAATAACCACATTCCTTTTACTGCAAATTTAATACTACGTATGCGTCCTTTTAAAAAGCCGTCATTTGGGTTTTTCATATGCTTTTAAAGAGCTTTTAATGCAGCTTCATAGTTAGGTTCATCTACAGTTTCGTTTACTTGTTCTGTATAGGTTACATTACCATTTTCATCAATGATAACAATAGAACGAGAGTGTAAGCCTGCTAAAGGCCCTGTAACAATTTCTAAACCATAGTCTTTACCAAATCGACCCGCAGCAAAATCAGATAGCATTACTACATTTTCAATGCCTTCAGCACCACAAAAACGACCTTGAGCAAAAGGTAAGTCTCTAGAAATACATAAAACTTTTGTGTTTTCTAAGTTGGCGGCCTTTTTGTTGAATTCTCTAACAGATGTAGCACAAGTACCTGTGTCGACACTTGGAAAAATATTTAAAATTAATTTAGAACCACTAAAGTCACCTAAATTCTTAACAGATAAATCAGTTGCAACTAACGAAAAATCAATTGCTTTAGTTCCAGTTTCAGGTAAGTTACCTATTGTTTCTATTGTGTTACCTTTTAGAGTTATTGAAGCCATTTTATATGTGTTTTAGGAAAATCAAAAATAAGAATAATTAAATAACTTATAAGGATATTCTAAGTTTTCCTTAGGATTTTAATTTCTTATAAAACCAAGAGATAATCTTTTTCGTAGGTATGATTAAATAGAAATATATTAATTTAAAAATCATTATTTATGAAAACCTTAAACTTTTTAAAAGTAACCGTTTTAGCAGTCGCTTTATTTACCAGCTATAGTATTACGGCACAAGAGGAAACAAAAATGGTTGGAGGTGCAGAAATGGATCCATCAAAAAATATTGTACAAAATGCCATAAACTCTAAAGACCATACAACATTGGTAGCTGCTGTAAAAGCAGCAAACTTAGTAGATGTTTTATCAAGTAAAGGACCTTTTACAGTTTTTGCTCCTGTAAATAAGGCTTTTGATAAGCTTCCAGAAGGAGTAGTTAAATCGTTATTGAAACCAGAAAATAAAATGAAATTACAGGCCATTTTGAAGTGCCATATTGTTGCTGGTAAATGGAGAGCAAACGAACTAGTGAAATTAATAAAAGATAAAGGAGGTAAGGTTTCTATAGAAACTGTTAATGGTGGTAAAATCACTGTATGGATGAAAGGGGAAAATGTTTATATATCAGATGCAAATGGAGGTAAGGCAAAGGTTACTATTGCAGATGTAAATCAATCTAATGGAGTAATTCATGTAATTAATAGTGTTTTATTACCTAAATCGTAAGCACAAGAATAAAGTGTAATTATTTTGATGTTATAAAAGCCGCTTTTTTAAGCGGTTTTTATTTTGTTATAACCCTGCATTATTTTAGATAACAGTTGTATTTTTGCAAGCTGAAAAGAGTACTAAATTGAACATTAAGCAATATACATCAGAATTTAAATATAACTTAAAACTTGCAGCTCCTGTAATGTTAGGTATGTTGGGGCATACTTTTGTGAGTTTTATAGATAATATAATGGTAGGACAATTAGGAACTGCTGAATTAGCTGCGGTTTCATTGGGTAATAGCTTTATGTTTATTGCGATGTCGTTAGGTATTGGTTTTTCTACAGCAATAACACCCTTGGTTGCTGAGGCTGATTCGTCTAACAATTTTACACAGGCAAAGTCCGCATTTAAACATGGACTTTTCTTATGTACTATGATGGGAATTATGTTGTTTTTAGTGGTGTTTTTTTCTAAGCCATTAATGTATTTAATGAAACAACCTATAGAAGTGGTTGAGTTGGCGATTCCATACTTAGATTTGGTAGCTTTTTCGTTAATTCCTATGATTATTTTTCAGGCATTTAAACAGTTTAGTGATGGAATGTCAATGACTCGCTACCCTATGTATGCAACATTGATTGCTAATGTGTTGAATGTATTGTTGAATTACTTACTCATTTATGGGAAGTTTGGTTTTCCTCAATTAGGTATTGTGGGAGCTGCATACGGAACTTTACTGTCAAGGTTTGTAATGGTAGTATATTTATGGTGGTTGTTAAGTAAAAAAGAACGTTCAAAACGTTTGGTTACGAACATCAAAATCTTTGTGTTAGATACTTTAATGATTCGAAAAATCATCAATTTAGGAACGCCAAGTGCTATGCAAATGTTTTTTGAAGTAGCCATTTTCACGGCAGCAATTTGGTTAAGTGGATTGTTAGGGAAAAATCCGCAGGCAGCGAACCAAATAGCATTGAATTTATCTTCTATGACATTTATGGTAGCGACAGGATTAAGTGTTGCTTCTATGATTAGAGTAGGAAATCAAAAAGGATTAAAAAATTATAAAGAATTACGAAGAATAGCATTTTCAATATTTTTCTTAGGAACTATACTGGCAGTTATATTTGCTACTTTTTTCTTTGTTTTTCATAAATCATTACCAAATTTATATGTTGATTTAAGCGATGCTGAAAATTATGCAGATAATATGGAGGTAATTACTATAGCAGCAAATTTGTTAATTGCAGCTGCAATTTTTCAAATTAGTGATAGTATACAGGTTGTAATGTTAGGGGCTTTACGTGGTTTACAAGATGTAAAAATGCCTACATTAATTACTTTTATATCGTATTGGGTAGTAGGTTTTCCTATTAGTTTTTTCTTCGGTTCAGAAGAAATGTATGGAAGCTTTGGTATTTGGCTAGGTTTACTAGCAGGATTAACCACAGCATCAATTTTACTGTTTATACGATTTAACAAATTAACTATTGAACTTATTAAAACAAAACACCATGAACTTACCTAAATTTTTATTAGCAGATAATAGCGAACACCCAGAAGATATTTTTGTTTTACATACTGAGTATCCTCGTTTTTTAATCAATTTAAAAGATGATGAAATTGAGTGGTTTGAAGACTTGTCTAACGAAAACGAACAAGACTTAGCTAATGAGTTAGAAGGGTTAATTGAAGCAGCAGGATTATTTTATGATGCTGAAATGGAAGGATTAGAATAAGAACTAATCTTCTAAATAATCAATAGGGTTTAGGTAAAACATTTTTTTCCATCCTTGTTTGTCTGAATCAATCTTCCACACATAAGGTATTAGAGTAAATATAGAGTAGTGTAAATGTGGAGCTTTTCCAGCGGCATTTCCACTCGTACCAACAGTTCCAATTACCGAATTATTATTTACAAAAGTTAAAGAAGTTGTTTTTACCTCTTCTAAATGTGCATAGTAGTGTAATCTCCATTTTGGACCTAATATAACAACAATATTTCCGCCCATACTTATTTTTCCAGAAAATAGAACTAGTCCATAGGTTGATGAGGTTATTTTAGTATTTTTTTAGCAAAAATATCAACCCCTTTATGGGTAACTGATTTTCCCCAAGGATAATACCAAAATGATTTTGGGTTATAATCAGATTTGGTAGCTCCATTAACAGGCTTTTTAAAGTTTTGAGGAATTAAAAAGCCTGTTAATAGAATTATTAAAAGAATAAGTAGTTTCTTTTTTATTTTAAACATGTTGTTTTATAGTTTTACCACCAAAGTTCTGTTTCTTCTTTACAAAGAATTAATTTGAAGTCTTCGTAATGATCTCCATTGCTTATTGTGTGTATCTCTATGTCCTATACCTAGTCTTAATTTGTGAACAAAACCAGTGTAAGAACCTACCCATAGAGTTTATTTATCATCAGAAATAACAATACCACTTATGGTAGCTCCTAAAAAAATGCCTCCAAATACAATTTCCGTTTTGGTCAAAGGCTTTAATATACCCATCTTCATTTCTTAAGATATAGTAATCCTTAGTAGTTGTACCAACATAAACTCTCATTTCATCATCAATAACTTTAAAATTATCGGCTTCATCTACATAAGATTCAACCTCTATTCAATTTAAGTTGTTAGTATCTACGCCAATAATAATGCTCTTATAAAAATAGCAATAATTTGTAATAAGTTGTTTGTCGTCTTTAGGAAAAAAGGTAAAAATGAGGATAAGAAGACTGTGGACCTATTTTTCTAATTTGGTTTCCTTCGCTGTCCATTACTCGATGGTTAAAAGATTGATCGATAACTATAATATATTAATTGTTATTTGATAAAGCAGCTTTTCCATAGCTATGTATGAATTCCATTCTACATCTATTATGAAGTTTGATATGCTTTATCAAGTTGTTCTATTGGCTTACAAATTCCGAGAACTTTTTAGAGTCAGATACCCAAGTCCATTCTGATTTTCCAAAATTTCCAGAATCTTCAACAACCTTCATATGAGTTGCATCAATTATTTCAATTACTATGGTTCCTTTTAATTTATCCTTACCAACAGGAATATCCGACCAAGACAAGGTAATTTTATTATCATTGATTTCTCCATGACCTACATGACACCAGTTTTCTCCAAGATTATTTTCACTAGACTTATAATTCATTCCTAACCAATAAACTTTATTGCTGTTGACACTTATCCAAAATGGATTTTTACCTGTAGATTCCCAATATCCAGATTTGATTGAAACCAATGTGTTATTCATATTGTTTATGTTTTTACTTTTTCTGTTTGTCTATATAATAGGTTAAATTGTAAAATTAATAAGCTATATAATAGTTTTTTTACTTTCTAGTTTGAAGTGTATTTATTTGTCAAGCTATAGTCCTAATTGTTCCGTTTATTTCTTAAGACTTTTGTGAATTTCTATTTTGTTCATTTTTAAATGTTGTGTTTTAGTTTATTAATTGTTTAAAATTAGAGTGTTTTTCATATCAATCAAGTGAATTTTTGTTTATAAATTCTAAAAATTTAGGTTTGTAATGTTCAGATACAGTAATACGTTTGTCGTTAATAATTATTTGGCTACGCTCTATAATATTGATATTGTTTAATGCTACTATAAATGATCGATGCACACGCATGAACTGTGATTTTGGTAGCTCTTGTTCTAATGATTTTAAGCTCATTAGAGTAAGAATAGGCTTTGGCTGATTTTTTAACCAAATTTTGATATAATCTTTTAACCCTTCAAAATATAAAACATCCGATAATTTAATACGAAGTTGTTTGTATTCGGACTTAACAAATAGAAATTCTTTTTCTTTAGATAATAATTTAGGATTTATTTTTTGATTCTTTACAAGCTCAAACCAATGTTGTGCCTTATTTGCAGCCGTTAAAAATTCGGCATAATCAAAAGGCTTTAGTAAATAGTTTAATGCTTCTACTTTAAAACCTTCTATGGCATATTGGTCAAATGCTGTGGTAAAAATAACACGTGAATTTTTTGACAACATTTTAGAAAATTCGATACCTGATAAATCGGGCATCTGTATGTCTAAAAACAACAAATCCACAGGTGTAGTTTTAATAAAGTCCATTGCTTCTAAGGCATTACTACATTTAGCTTTGAGCTCTAGAAAAGGAGTTTTTTCTATATAGCTTTCTACTAAATTAAGAGCCATAGGTTCATCATCGACAGCAATGCAAGAAATTTTCAGACTACTCATAATTATACCGTTTCTATTTCTAAAAGTACAGAAAGTCGTTCGTTTTTCAATGAAGTTTCAAATTTATACTTGTTAGTATATATTAACTGTAAGCGTTTTTCTAAGTTTTGTAAACCGATGCCCGAACCGCTTTTATCTTCTGTTTTTTTAGGAAAATTGTCATTTTCTATTTTAAAACATACAGTATTTCTTTTGCAAATCATCTCCACAGTGATAGTACTTTTTTTAGTAGCAGAAACACCGTGCTTAAAGGCATTTTCTATTAGCGAAATAAATAGTAAAGGTGCTATTTTAATACCTGTTTCTTCAGAAGGAAAATTATAATTTACTATAGTTTTGTCTGATAATCTAAGCTTCATTAACTCTATGTACTTGATCATAAAATCAATTTCTTTTGAAAGCATAATCAATTCTACATTGGTTTCATATAGCATGTAACGCATTAGTTTACTCAAACTGTGTATAGATGTTTTGGCTTGATCTGGTGAAATATCAACCAAAGCATAAATATTGTTTAGTGAGTTAAAAAAGAAGTGCGGCTGTAATTGATAGTGTAAATGTTGTAACTCTGACTGCAGTTTAAAATTAGCGGCTTCTTTACGTTCAGTTTCAGTTTTAACCCAACGTTGAGTGGTTTTTATGACTATAGAAAACAGTAAAGGAGCCATATACAAAGACATTTGTACGTAAATAATCATTTTAAAAGGAGGGCCTATACCTTTTCTTTCATTTGGAATTCCTATCAAATCATTAAAAAAAGCATCTTCAATTTGTTCTTTTAAAGTAATAAAAACTGCAATCATTAATACATTAGTAAGAACAAATAGAACGGTTTCTTTTCTAAATAGAAACCGATCTATAAGTATGAAATAATTAGAGTAAAAAATAACAGCATAAAAAACTAGGGGGATCCAAAAATGTGCTATAACTCGGTTTATTTCTTGCCCTTGACCATAAGATAATACATAGGGCATGCATATTAGAACAAACCAAACTAAGGCATGTGTAAAGAGTGTTATTTTTTTGTTTTTATTCATAACGTAAAGCCGTAATTGGGTTTAAAGCCGATGCTTTTCTAGCAGGGTACCAGCCAAAAAATATACCTGTAATAGCGCAAACTGCAAATGATATAATTATAGAATATAGGGCAACGCTTGTAGGCCAATTTAAGAATTTTTCAACAAAAATAGTAGCACTTAAACCTAGGATGACGCCTAATAAACCACCTGTAACACTAATTAAAATAGCTTCAATTAAGAATTGCATTAAAATATCAGAATCTTTACCACCAACAGCCATACGTAAACCAATTTCTTTAGTACGTTCTTTTACCGATACATACATAATATTCATAATGCCAATTCCTCCAATTAACAAAGAAATACCTGCTACAGCTACCAATAAAATAGTTAGCATTTCACTTGTAGCACTAAAGGTTGAAATTAATTCTTCCATAGAGCGTACATTAAAATCGTCATCTTCATTATCTGTTAGTTTGTGCTGTTTTCTTAAAATTTCAGTAACTTGAGTAACAGCATCAGGAGCATGTTCTTCACTAATAGCAGAAGCCATGACTTGATTTAAATGATTAATTGCTAAAATACGCTTCTGAACTGTTGTATAAGGGGCAATGACCACATCGTCTTGGTCTTGACCAAAAGTGTTTTCTCCTTTTTTTTCTAAGACACCAATAATTTTAAACGGAATATTGTTAAATCTAATGGTTTGTCCAACAGGATTTTCATCATCGGAAAAAAGATTTTCTACTACAGTTTGTCCTAACAAAACTACTTTTGCAGCTGATCGTACTTCAGCATTAGTGAACATACTACCGTTTTGTAAACCTACAGTTTTAATATTTAAGTAATCAGGATTGACACCGTAAATTGTAGAAGGCCAGTTATTGGAGCCGTTAATAACTTGCCCACCACTGTTAACCATTGGTGTTATATATGTGAGTAAACCGGCTTGCTCTTTTATAGCTTGATAGTCATTTAGTGTTAAAGATTTGATAGAATTAGGATCTAACCTAACGCCGCCAAACATATCGGAACCAGGTCTAATAGTAATCATATTTGACCCCATGCTAGAAATAGTTGAACGAATACTTTTTTTTGATCCTTCGCCAATAGCTAACATAGTAATTACTGAAGCTACACCTATGATAATACCAAGCATGGTTAGTAGTGTTCGGATTTTGTTAAGGATTATAGCTTTATATGCTATTTTTAGTAGGTTTAACATTCTCATGATTAGTGGTTTTCTATAGGTAATTTGGCTAAGTGTTCAGCTGCAAATTGCACGTCGTTGTTTTTATAATCTTGTATAATTTCACCGTCTTTAAGTACAATAGTTCGATTACTAAATGTAGCAATATCAGGTTCGTGTGTTACAAAGGTTATTGTTATACCTTGTTGATTTAGTTCTTGAAATAAAGACATGATTTCATAAGAAGTTCTAGTGTCTAAATTTCCTGTGGCTTCATCTGCAAGAATCATTACAGGATTGTTTACTAATGATCTGGCAATAGCTACACGTTGTTGTTGCCCTCCAGAAAGCTGAGCAGGAGTATGGTACAATCTTTTACCTAAACCAACCATTTCTAAAGCTTTAATAGCACGTTCTCTTCGTTCTTTAGAAGTTACTTTACTATTATAAAGTAAAGGCAATTCCACATTTTCTATAGCAGATGTTCTTGCTAACAAATTATATGATTGAAAAATGAATCCTATCTTCTCATTACGAATTGTAGCTAGTTCACTTTTGTTTAAATCTTTTATTCTAACACCGTCAATTTCATATGAGCCTGATGTAGGTTGATCTAAGCACCCTAAAATATTAAGCATGGTACTTTTTCCTGAACCACTAGACCCCATTATAGTAACAAATTCACCTTTATGAATATCAAATGAAATTCCTTTTAAAGCATGAACGGTTTCTGATCCCATAGTAAAATCACGCTTTAAGTTTTGTATTTTAATTGCTTTTTTTACCATAACTATTTACCTTTTTTTTTAGATCCTGGTGGTTTTGGTATAAAAGGACTTCCATTAGTACCTTGAGCACCTTTGGTTATAGGGTTTTTACTTTTAAGGCTGTATACTAGTTTGTCTCCTTCTTTAACTCCATCTACAATTTGTACGTTTACACCATCGCTTGCACCAAGAGTTACGGTTTTATATGTTATGGAGCCATTGTTGTTTAAAACCCAAAGAACAGGTTCTTGTTTTTGAGGTTTATTTGTAGGCTCAGTTAAGTTTTGTTGCTGGAAATATTGAGCGAAAGCTGTTGGTTCTGGTTTAAAGTTTACAGCTTTAGCCTTAACAGTTAACACATCTTTTAATTCTAAAGTGTAGATGGAAATGGTTGCTGTTAACCCTGGTTTTAGCTTTAAATTAGGATTTTGAGCTTTTATTACAACAGTATAAGTAACAACATTAGAAGTAACTTTCGGATTTAAACGTACTTGAGTAACCTCACCTTCAAAAATTTCTCCTATATAGGCATCAACGGTAAAAGTTACGCGTTGTCCTTTTTTAACATTTCCTATATCGGCTTCGTCAACATCAGCTTCAACTTGCATTTCTTTTAAATCTTGCGCAATGGTAAATAGTGTTGGTGTACTATAACTTGATGCAACGGTTTGTCCTTCATCTATATTTCTAGATAATACAACACCATCAATAGGCGAATAAATATTAGCATATTCTAAATTTGTACGTGTTGTTTTTAACTCTGATAAGCGTTGTGTAACAGTACCTTTTGCGGTTTGAAAATTAAATAGAGCATCATCATAATCAGATTTACTAATTACTTGGTTGTCAAATAACGTTTTTTGTCTTTTGTAAATGGTTTCTGTATAATTACGTTGATTGATAGCATTGTTATAACTAGCCTGTGCTTGTGTAAGTGCTGCTTTTAAATTGGTTTTATCTAGTTCAGCAATAAGCTGTCCTTTTTTTACAACACTATTGTAGTCTACATAAATTTTTTTAACAACACCAGAAACCTGTGTACCAACTTCTACTTGTGTAATAGGTTCTATAGTACCAGTTGCAGTAACCAAAGTGGTTACATTTTCTTTTTTTGCTAAAACAGTTTTGGCTTCGATAACAACATTTTCATTAGGTTGAAATAGATTGTAGAGTATTAAGGCTGCTATGGCTAATACAATGCCGATTATGACAATGTTTTTTTTAGATTTCATAAGTGTTTTTAATTAAAGTGTTATAGGATTTCCTTGATAGAATTGTAATAGTTGATGGTATAAAATTCTTAAGTATTTAGCTTGTAAATAATCTTGTTGCGCATTGGTATAAGTATTTTGACTAATGACTAAATCTGTAGTACTTAAGCCTCCTAATTTGTATTTTTTCTGAGCAAGCGTGTAAGATTGTTTTGCAGCTTCCATTGAAGCCTTTGCAGCAACTAGTTGTTCTTGGGTAGAAAGTGCGTTTTGGTAAGCAGTTTCTACTTTTTTATACACTTCTTTTTCTGTAGTTAGCTTGTTTATTTTGGACTTCTCAATATTAATTTCTGCGGTTTTTACTGCTGCTTTAGTTTGATTGCGATTAAAAATTGGAATGTTAAGTGAAAGCCCTATTCTTTGATTAAAATTCACATTAAATTGATCATAAAATGTACTATTGTTTATACTTGTGTAACCTGTACCAAGACTAGTGATTAACGATAAGGTTGGTAAATAAGCACCTTTGGCAATATCTAAACCTTTTTCACTCGCTTTAATCTCTAAATTACTCGCTTCAACTTCAGGTAAAATACCCAGTGCTTTATTATAGATGTTTATTTTGTTTATAAGAATTGTAGAGTAATCTGTTTTATCATCTAAAGTTTCAATTTCAATATCTTGTGTCGGAGCTAATTCTAACAATTGTTTTAAAGCAATTAGATATTGTTGATAGGTGTTTTTAGCATTGATAAAAGTATATTTATTGGTTGCAGCCTGACTAATGGCTTCGGTATAGTCACTTAAAGCAATTGTACCAGCATTTAATCTAGCTTTAGCTCTTTCTACCTCTTTTTGGGTAGATTCTAGGTTGTTCTTAGCAATGGTAATACCTTCTTTTGCATGCAAAATCTGTAAATAATTTTCTAAAACACTTAAAATGACGTTGTTTTTAGTTTCTTCTTCTAAAAAAGTACTTTGATTTAGTAGTATTTTATTTTGAGAAATTTGATTATTTATCTGATTACCTTGAAATAGCGTTACAGTACTATTTAGTCCTAAATTTGTGCTATATATTTGGTCTGTTACATAATTACTTGTAATGGGGTCGATAGAGTTACCATTTGTAAAAGATTGTGAGGCAGAACCAAAGAGGTTTGGTAACCTTGATGCTTTAGCTTTAAGATAATTAACTGATGCTTGAGTTTTGTTTAAAGAAGCATTTTTTAAGGTAATATTATGTTCTACAGCATAGGTTATGCAATCACTTAATGTCCAAATTTTAGACTTAGATATCTCTTTTTCTTGTGCAAAATTGAACTGCACAAATAATAAAGAGGTTATGAAAAGATATACTTTCATTTGATGTGTTTTTAATTAACACTTCAAAAATGAAACATATCTCAATTTTAATAAATTGTAATAGAAGTTTGAAGCTATTGTATATATAAAAGATTAAATTTTATCGATAAGATTTTCTGTAGCACTTTCTCCAATAAATTTATAAAGAATGTCTTCTATTGTTAATAACATACAAAAACAATTTCTTTAGTGTCTTTAGTAGTAGCTTTTATAAAAATCATTGTAAATATTTTAATTGACTTTACTTCTAACTAATCTAACACTCATACCAAACGATTTTCCTTTATCTTTTTTTGTGTATGTTATAATTTTTTCTCTGTTTCCAGATACAGCAAACCCTTCTTTAAAACTTATGTAGCTGGCAGTGTTTTTATTAGGTGTTGTTGAGCTCCAGAAAGCATAGGCTCCTTTTCCCCAAAAAAAAGTAGAGTCAATTTCTGTAAATACTTGTTTATAATTAACTCTGTCTTTTTTATTTTTATTGATAGAACGATATTCTTTTATACTAGGAACTCTCCAGTCGCTGAATCCTGCGTAGTTAATAGAGTTCATTTGTTCTTGCCACTCAAAAACTTCATTCCATTTATTTAAAAACCTTTTCTCAATTGTACTAAAATCTTTTTTCATCCAAACCAAGTTTGTAGTAGAGTCTAACACAATTAGAGTAGAATCAATAGTCTTTTGGTTGTTATCAGGAGTAACTTTTTCTACTTTTACTTCAGGTTTCTTTTTAGGTTCGTTATTTTCTTTTTTAGAGTTCTTACATGAAGAAAAGTTAAGTAGTAAAACAGCAAGGATAAGTATTCTCATTTTCTTAAAATTTCAATTTTTACAAATTTATGAGTCTATAAATTAATTTCTCCTGTTTTATTTAAGTTTATGTGCTAAGATCGGTATCTTCCCATTCAGTACCGTTAGAAAGCATCCATGTTAACGAATGTCTACGTTCATGTATAACTCCTCCATTTCCAATAGGATCGAAGCCATCAGGAGCAGTGTTTCCTCCTAGTTGAGCACTTCTTACTGCATTATGTAAGCAGTAAAATAAATCCTCTTTTTCTACCAGTTTTTCTTCTTCTAGAGTGTGTTGCAGAGGAAGCCAATCACTAATTAAAGTATCAAGTGAACATGTATGATTTATTAAGATTTCCTGCATTTGCTCTCCTGTCATCATTTGACCAGAAATCTCAGGTTCATCATAACCAAAGTACCAAGCAAGTGGCCATGCGTTTTCAAACTTCCAACCAATAGAATTTCTTAACTCAATATCATTTCTAGAAGCATTAAGTATTTCTTTTTCTTCTGTGGTCATGTAACCAAGAAGTTTATTTTGATTAATGAAGTTAATTATTTTTTCGTCAGGTAAGTTTTCTGTAGGCACCATAAGCCATAAAACAAGAGCTTTTATAGCGTGGAGTCTTCCTGCGATTTCGTCAGCAGGTCTTAATTTTGTTTCTCTGATTGTAGGAAGAGAACTTGCAGGACGAAATCCAGCATCAAGACAAATAGCAATTGATTGAGATCTAATTGTTGAAGAATCTCTTTGAGTTACTTCAGGTTTAGGTGTATTATTATTTGAAGTTTTTTTTCTATTAAACCATCCCATAGTTTGTTTTTTTATGTTTGTAAACTTATAGCTTATTTTTTGGTAAAAATATTTATAAGAGCAACAGGTATTAATATGGAATATGTTAAAATATAGTAAAGATTGATGAGAATTTTGTGTTACGACTGCTTTTATGAATTGAGATTATTTGGTTACATGCTTTTATTTGTATAAACAAAACTTAAGTTATTTTGCTTGTAATGAGTTTAATGTGTTGAAAATAAGTGTTCTGTGGTTTTAGAAGGATTTACAGTTCCGAGAAAAGTTTGACGCGCTTGTTTAAAGTATCTATATTTGAGCTCTTAATGAAAATGATTTTAGATGTTAGATTTTGTGATTATAGGTGGTGCACAAGCAGGCTTATCCATGGCTTACCACTTAAAAAAGATGGAAAAAAGTTTTATAGTAGTAGATGGAGAAGAAGAAATAGGAGCCTCTTGGCTAAATAGATGGGATTCTTTAAAATTATTTACACCAACTGAATATAATCACTTACCTGGTTTAAAATTTAATGCTCCTAAAGGGCATTATCCATCTAAATATGAGGTTAGCGATTACTTTAAATCGTATGTGAAGAAGTTTGACATTCCTGTACAACTAAACACATTAATTACTTCTGTAAAAAAATCGGTTAAAGGATTTCATGTAATCTATAATGAAGGAGAAATTCTAGCTAAGAATATAATTGTAGCAACCGGACCGTTTCATATACCATACACACCACCTTGTCATACTAAACTATCTGATGAAGTATTGCAAATGCACAGTAATTACTATAAAAATAGTAAACAGTTGCAAGAAGGAGATGTGTTAGTTGTTGGAGGTGGAGATTCTGGATACCAAATTCTGGATGAAATATCTAAGGATAAAAAATCAAAAACGGTTTATTTTTCGGGAGATACGAAGGTGAAAACCTTACCTCAGCAATTTTTAGGTAAAACTTTATGGTGGTGGTTTACACTTATAGGTTTTTTAAAGTTTAACAAGTACAGTTGGATAGGGAAAAAAATAAGCACATCGTTGCAACCTGTAATTGGTACTGATGTAAAAGAAATTTTATCCCGTGAAAATGTAGTTACTGTTGGAAGAACTAAAGATGCGTTGGATAATGAAGTTGTTTTTGAAAACAAAAAAGTAACATCAATAAAAAATATTATTTGGGCAACAGGATATCGTCCTAACTTTAAATGGATAGAAGGTTTGGAGTTAGACTCAGATAACTATCCAAAAAATTATAGAGGAGTAAGTAATATTGAAGGGCTGTATTTTATAGGTTTACCTTGGATGTTTACGCGTGGTTCTGCCACTTTAGGAGGTGTATCAAAAGATGCTAGCTATTTGGCAGATATAATTAGTAAAAAATAAATTTTAAGTATAATAACAAAACCACTAAAAGTATTATTTAGGGGGTTTGTTAGATGAGTTTATAGATTTAAAGGTACTTCCCTAAAAAAATGAGTCTAATTACTTAATTAAAATATTTAAAATCTTTGCACTTAAAAATAATCCAAAACCAAATACGGTATGTGTAATTAAACTCATTATTCTAGCTTTGATTGGGTCAGGAACGTTAGAAGCGGCAATACCTAGTCCGAAAGCAGGTTGCATAAAAAAGAAAGGAGCTATAACAGTTACTATCCCTATGATTAAAGCTGGTAAAAGAGTAGGACTTTCAAGCCATTTTTTATCAAAAATAAGCACCAAGAGTAAAGCGAACATAACTCCAATAGTATAATGCGCAATCCAGCCGATTATATGTTCATGTTTTATAGAAGGAGTGGTAAATATTGTATGATGTGAAAACTTGCCATCAAAAAAATACCCAATCCAACGCCCCAGAAACTTGTAGTTAAGAGTTTTGATACCAAAGTAATTTAAGATTACGGAGTAAACATCCATAGTTGCTGTTGCTCCAACACCTATTAAAATTGTTTGAAATAAATTATTCATGTTGTTTTTTTAGACAAAAGTAAAATGAGTGAAGAAGGTGGTGATAGGACAAAACATAGAAATAACAGGATAAATTAATATTACTTAACTAAATTTAGTAGCTTCTCTTTACTGTTTTGGTTGTTAAAACAAACCAAAATCTTATTACATTCGCAGTATGCAACAAACAACAAATACAATAGTAATGGTTCGTCCTGCAAGTTTTAGGATGAATGAACAAACAGCAGTAAATAACTATTACCAGCAAGAATTGTCAGGAATGTTACCTGCATCAATCAATGCTAAGGCACAAGAAGAGTTTGATGCTTTTGTAGAAAAATTGGAAGCTGTTGGTGTTACTGTAGTAGTTGTTGAAGATACTAAAGAACCAAATACACCAGATGCATTGTTTCCAAACAATTGGATTTCTTTTCATGAAAATGGAGATATTGCTATCTATCCAATGTTTGCAGATAATAGACGTTTAGAGCGTAGAGAAGATGTACTAGAGATTTTAGAAGAAAAAGGGTTTGTAATAGAAAATGTTGTAGACTACTCTGAAGCAGAAGAGGAAGAGGTTTTCTTAGAAGGAACTGGAAGTATGATTTTAGATAGGCACAACAGAAAAGCGTATTGTGCTTTGTCTCCTCGTGCAGATGAAGAACTATTTATTGAGTTTTGCGAAGATTTTGAATATACCCCTGTAATTTTTACAGCAAACCAAACAGTTGAGGGAAGGAGAGAAGCTATTTATCATACAAATGTAATGATGTGTGTTGCAGAAAGTTTTGCGGTGATATGTTTAGATTCAATAGATGATAAAAAAGAAAAGAAAAACTTATTAAAACACTTAAAGTCAGACGGAAAAGAAGTTATTGCCATTTCAGAACAACAAGTAACACAATTTGCAGGAAACATGTTACAAGTTAAAGGAGCAAATGATGAACGTTACTTAGTAATGAGTTCCTCTGCTTTTAATTCGTTGAATTCTAATCAAGTTAAAGCTATAGAAAAGCACAGCAAAATACTACACAGCTCTCTAGAAACTATAGAAACCTGTGGTGGTGGAAGTGCTCGTTGCATGATGGCTGAGGTTTTTTTACCAAGAGCTTAAGCAACCATTGTATTTGAGACTTTATAGTTTTTATAGTACTGCATTAAGATAAAAGAACAGATTACTGAAGAAGCAATTCCTTCAATAGCTAATGCAAATACAACTAGTGGTAAACTTAGATTCTGACCCCAAAAAGAAGATTGTTCAAGTATAGTCATAAAACCAGGATCTATAAAATCTACATATATAATAAGACCTAAAATGGTTAAGGCTACAGCAATTATAGAGGTTCCAATCCCTAATAAAAAATTGCTAAAATATAACGATTCGTGGTTTTTAATGATATTGGTTTTTATAGCTCTGTTAATACCATAAAGAACGAAAGCAAAGTTTAAAAAACGCAGTTCGGAAACATCTTCCAATCCAAAAATTTTCATAATTAGAAAGAAGCCAACAATGCCCGCAAAAATTAGCAGCGCATTGCTGAATATTATTTTATTGCTCGCCATAATAGTACATTTTAAGAGTTAATCGTCTTAAAAGTACAAAATAATGATATGAAAATCAATTATTTATAGTAAAGCTTCTCTTAAAATTGTTACAGGATGTTTTGCTAGACGCTTTGTTCCGTCATAAATTTGATGACGGCAACTCGTACCAGCGGCTACTATTTCAGTATCAACCGAACAATTTCGAACTCTAGGAAACAACGTATCTTCACCCACTTGCATACTTACTTTATAATGCTCTTTTTCATATCCAAAAGATCCAGCCATACCGCAACAACCGGTATTCATAATGGTTACTTTATAGTTCTTGGGAATATTTAATATAGAAAAAGAAGCATGTGTACTAGACAATGCTTTTTGATGACAATGTCCATGTATTTTAAGCTCCTTTGTTTCATTACTAAACTTAGTTGTATCTATGGAACCATTAGCATGTTCGTTCGCTAAAAACTCTTCAATAGTAAAACAATTTTCAGAAAGCTTTTTGGCAGATATTTTATCATCTGCTAAACGTAAGTATTCGTCTCTAAAGGTTAAAATAGCAGAAGGTTCAATTCCAACGAGTGGTGTTTCTTTAGAAATTAATTCTTTAAAAATAGTAATATTATTATTAGTAATTTCTTTAGCTTCCTTTAAAAAACCTTTAGATATATAGCTACGTCCGCTTTCTTCATGATCTACAGTTTTTACTTCGTATCCTAACTTTTCCAATACCACTACGGCATCTTTACCAATTTCAGTATCGTAGTAGTTGGTAAATTCATCGTTGAATATATAAACGGTTTTTTTTGAGTTTGTCGATTGGTGTTTTTTTAACCAAGTACTTAATGGCTGTTTAGCTAATTTAGGAACAGAACGTTCTGTAGCAACTCCCATAACTTTTTTAGCTAGGGTAGTGTTGGTAAAGAAATTTGTTAGCACAGGGAACTTACTTCCTAATTTATTGTATTTGGCATTGTTAGCAAACAATTTACTACGGAAAGAATACCCGTTTGTTTCTTGATATTGGTATAAGAATTCTGCTTTCATTGAAGCAATATCTACATTACTCGGACATTCGCTAGCACAAGCTTTACAGCTTAAACATAGGTCGAGAATATCTTTTAGTTCTTTAGAATCGAACTTGTTTTTAGCAGTATTATTGGTTAACACTTCACGTAATGTGTTTGCTCTAGCTCGTGTAGTTTCCTTTTCGTTTCGAGTTGCTCGATAACTCGGACACAAGGTTCCACCAGCTTCGGGAGACTTACGACAGTCACCTGAACCGTTGCATTTTTCAGCCAGTTTTAAAATACCTTCGCTATCTGAAAAATCTTGAAGAGTTGCTATCTCAGGTTCATTTCTATCAATTTCATAACGCAAACTTTGATCCATAGGAAAAGCATCTGTAATTTTTCCTTTATTGAATACGTTATTTGGATCGAATGCCTTTTTTATTCTTCGTAATAGTTGATAGTTTTTATCACCTATCATCAATGGAATAAACTCTGCACGCACAATACCATCACCATGTTCACCACTAAAGGACCCTTGATATTTCTTAACTAACTCAGCGGTTTCAGTAGTTATTTTCCTAAACAGTACTACATCTTCCTTTTTCTTTAAATTCAAAATAGGACGTAAGTGTAACTCACCAGCTCCTGCATGTGCATAATACACTGCTCTTTGCTGATATTTATCCATAATCTTGGTGAATTCCTCAATATAGTTAGGCAAATCTTCTAGGGCTACGGCAGTATCTTCAATACAAGCTACCGCTTTATCGTCTCCCACTATATTCCCTAATAATCCTAAACCAGCTTTTCGTAGTTGATGCACTTTAGCAATGTCTTCACCATACACTTTAGGATAGTGGTATCCAAAGTTGTTTGCCTTTAAATCTTCAATAAGTTTATCGGTTAGTACTTCTGCTTCTTCAATGGTATCGGCAGAAACTTCTAACATTAATACAGCTTCAGGATCTCCTTGTAAAAAGAAACGATTTTTTGCTTGTTCACGGTTGTTTTTAGTACAGTCTAAAATCACTTTATCCATCAATTCACAAGCATAGAGCGTGTGTTTCATAGTGGTAACGGTAGCTTTTAAACTTTCATTTACACTGGTAAAATGTGGACACACCATAATACTTTGGGTAGGAGGTAAGTCGTCTAGTTGAATGGTGATAGCTGTTGAAAATACCAAAGTACCTTCACTTCCTGATAAAAATTTAGCAGGGTTAATAGTTGGTTCAGTTCCGCCAAATAAATCGGAAGTTAAAAACTCATCAACAGCATACCCAGTATTTCTTCGGTGAATGCTTTCCTTTGGGAATTCTTTTTTAATTTCTTGCTGAATAGCTTCTTGAGAAAGCTCTGTATAAATAGCACGATAGATGTTTCCTTCTAATGAATTCTCTATTTTCTTTTGGTTGAATTCAGCTGAGGTAATTTCAGAAAAAGTAACTTCACTACCATCACTTAATAAACCTTGAATAGCAATGACTTTATCGCGGGTAACTCCGTAACGTATAGAAGTACTTCCTGAAGAGTTGTTACCTACCATTCCGCCAATCATACAACGGTTAGAGGTTGAGGTATTCGGACCAAAAAACAATCCGAAAGGTTTTAGGAAGCGGTTTAAATCATCACGAATAATTCCTGGCTCTACGGTAATGGTTTTGTTAATTTCATCAAAAGCCAATATGTTGGTAAAGTGTTTAGAAACGTCTACAACAATTCCATCTCCTACACACTGTCCTGCTAACGAAGTTCCTGCAGTACGAGGAATTAAGGTAATATTGTTCTTAGTAGCAAAATCAATTAACAGTTGAATATCTTGTATATTCTTGGGGTAGGCAACTGCTAGTGGGATTTTACGATATACTGAAGCATCGGTTGCGTAAATGTTTTTATGTAGGTCGTCAAAAAATAGTTCGCCAGTTAATGATTTTTTGAACGTTTCTAGTTGTGTTGTTTGTACCATTATCTTAATTACCTAAAATGTGGGTAGTGTTGTTAGTTATTCTATTGGAATGTGACGCTTAAAACAGGTATCGAAACATATAAAAGTATCGGTTCCTGCCACTCCTTTAATTAAATGTACGTTATCGTATAGTATTTTTTGTAAATGTTCATTGTCTCTAGCAAAGATTAAAATAAAAATAGCGTAGTAACCGGAAACAAAGTTACATTCGGTTATTTCAGGTATTTTTTCCAACTCATGCATTACTTCTTTAGCAAAGCGAGCTTCACGTAATCGAATACCTGTGTATGATTTGGTTTTATAACCTAAGTTCTTTTCTTCTAAAACAAACTCAGCATTTTTAATAACACCTTCAGCTGTTAGCTTTTTAATGCGCTGATGAATTAAGGAGTTGGAAACTTTTAATTCTTCCGCAATTTGTGAATAGGCTTTACGAGCGTCTAAACGTAATTTTGAAAGTATTTGTTTGTCTATATAATCAAATTGATTTTCCAAAAGAATAATTTTGTTAGAATAAACTTAATATAAGCTACAAGATAAACAATCGTTTTTAACGAAAAAAGTGTAGCCGATGATGCAAATATACGGCTACACTTTTTCAATATTCGATTTTATGATTAAGCATTTATTACTGACAAGCAGTTTTGTATGCTTTCATCTTGCATATCTTCATACCATTTTGTTAACTTATAAACAGGTTCACCTAAATCTTTTTCAAATAATGATTGATTAGAAGTACCTTTATATTCACGCTTAGCATCATCTGTACCTAAGTTTGAAGCAAAAATTCCTGCTGCACTTACAGGTAAGAAATCTTCGTAGACCATAGGTTCTATGCTTAAATAACCATCCTTTAATAATTGGTTTACATCTTCTTTTGTATACACTTTATCTTTAGATAAGGTTTTTACTTTATCGGTGGTAAAGTAATGGAAGTAAGCCAGCTCTTTTGATTGTAACTCTTTGTAGTTATCAGGAAAAACTTTAAAATTTTCTGCTAATAATTCATTGTATTCAGAGGCATTTTCGGCAGTTGGTGATCCACCAATAGCTTTACGTGTTTTACCTAACAGTTCATGATACAAGTCAAGTCCTTTTTGAGTTAATGCTGCACCACGTTGTTCAATCTCACCAAAACGAGCTTTATGTTCGCCTATTTCTTCTTTTTCAACATTGTTTTTAAAAGTTACTTTTTCGGTCAATGCCTTAAAACTTGTTTGACGTAGTAAAATAGGGCATTTTCTTGCAGGAGGTCCTTCTATATTGTCTTTTGGTGGAATATTACGATCCTCCATACTTACTTGTACCTTATCTATATCTAAAGTTCTAGGAGTTAAGTGGTTGATGTGAGGTCCTTTAAAAGCAACTACATCAGCAATTAATCTGTGTTGATTTAGTAAAGCTTCGTACATTTCATAATCTACAGTAGCAGTATCGTGCCAACGAAAAGTTTCTAATGCTTCTTGAACAAAGGTTTCGGCATCTTCTTTATTTAAACCTCCTTCTTTTTCGGATTTATCAATGAGTTGTAAAACTTTTTCTGTAAAAATTTGACGTTTTTCTAAAATAGTTTCAACATTGCTACGAAGCTGAGCATCATCAATTAAATCTATACGTAATAAAGAGGTAAAAACTCTGAATGGAGCTTGGTTAAGAGCAGTGCTTTCAATAGCTCTAAACGCCGTAGAGTGAACAGGAACACCAGCTGGGGCTAAATCATAGTAACCAACAGAATACATTCCCATAACCTTAAACAGACGCCTCATAGTAAATAGCTCATAGGGTTTACCTAAACGAATTGCTCCGTGGCGTTCCATATTTAGTCGAGTTAATTCTCCAGTATGTGCTAACTGTTCTTCAATTTCTTTAGACTCTGAAAGAACGTTTTCATTTATGTCATGAACCAAATCAAGTAGATCACCATAAAGTGGTACCTCTTTCTTGTACATATCAGACATAATTTTAGAGAAACGGTTACGAATGTACTCTGGAGAGACAAGTCCTTCAGCCGTATTAGTAAAACTTTCTAGTTTATTTTTTGATGACATAGTTTGTTGAAATTTGCTACAAATTAAAAGAATTTAATTTTTTTTAGAGTCTATAAAAGTGAATTTTGTTTTATTGATGTTTATTTTGAGTTGATTTGCTTTTGTTAATGCGTTTTTTAAAAACAAAAAGACAATTTTTACTGAAAAAATGTTTTTTAAAAGTCAATTTGACTTTGTTCCTGTGTATAAGCCTTAGTAAAATATTTCTGAGTTCTTAATTCTATTAGAGAATAAGCAAGGAATGTATACCTTAAACAAAAAATCAAGAGTTTCTTAACTTTAAGAATAATAGTAAATAAGTGTTTAGTAGATAGAGTTCCAGTTGAATTTTATATGGAAAAATTTAATTTACAGTAATTTTCTTCTCTCAAATATAAAAAATAAACATTAAAAAGGTGTTCCATTAGTATTGGGACAATACCCAAGGTTTAATAGGTTTGTTGTTTTTGCCTAAGAGGAGTAGTTTTTTAATTTATAATTGTTTGATATAAGTTATTTCTGTCTAGAATATAAATATGCTTATTAAGTACTTGAATAGCATATGAATCTGCTTCAAAAAACACAGAGTCATCTTTTTTTGTTAAAAAAGGCTGAGTATTTGTTCCTTTACTATCAATTTTAAAAACAAATGATATAGCTTCACCTGAAGTATAAAAAGAGGTTGTTATAAACGCATTATTTTTATGAATAGCTATATCAGATATTTCTCCATAAGGCATGTGTGTTTTTTTCCAAGTTTTCCCTGAATCATTTGTATACAATAATATATTGTTTAAACCGCCAATAAAACCAGTTTTGGAGTTAAAAAACGCAATAGATGATAATACAGAATTTTCCCCAGAGTATAGAAGTTGCCAGTTAATTCCTCCATCAATACTTTTATAGCATTTTCCAGATAATGTGGTTATTATTAATTCATCAGCAGAAAGTATTGCTATATCTGATATGCCTTTTTCATTTTTAGGGAGGTTATTATTTTTAATGATTTTCCAGTTTTCGCCTCCATCTATTGTTTTTAATATTACGGAATGGCGCTCATGTTCTCCGACAATAAAACCTATTTTTTCTGTTAAAAATCTAATTTTATAATATTTGAATTTTTGATACCTACTTTGGTTGTCTTTAAAAAAGTATTTAGTATCAAAAACACTCCAGTTTTTTCCAAAATCTTCACTTTTATAAATATAGTTATTAGCTCCAACTATAAAAATATTATTTCCAGAAAAATCTACAGATAGAAAGGAGTTGGCAAATCTAGAAAAACTAACTTCTTTCCAGGTTTTTCCACCATTTTGGGTGATTCTAGCGCTTAATCTGGTTCCGCCAACTATAACACCAAGGTTGTTATTTTTAAACTTAAGGCCTTGATAAAAATGAAATCCAGTTTCATCTAGATGATGTAGTATCGAAACTTCTTGATTAGAGGATGTATTGGTAAATTTATATTGATTTTGGGTAATATTATTATAAGTATTGTATTCTATTCCAGGAGCTTTATTTATTGGTATAAAGCTTTTACTAACCTTGTATGTTTTTGGGGTAAGGTCATTTTTGTTTGATTTATTATTGATACAAGAGTAGAAAAGAGTAATTGTAAATAATAAGATAGGTAATTGGGGTATTTTCATTATTCTAAGTAATTTTTATCTGTTTGTACTTGGTACATTCTAACTATACAAGTTTTGTATGGTTTGTGTTGTGCAAACATAAAAAAAAACAGGTTTAAAGCCTTAATAACAAAGAATCTCTTTTTAGCTATTTAATAGTTAAGCTTATGAGTAATATTCTAATGGTGAGGAGAATAACACCTCAAACTTAATTGAGGTGTTGTTTCCTACCTAAGGGGAGTAATTGTATTCAACACTTTACTGTAGAAAAATGTTTGTTCAGTAGGAGGTTCAAGTGTTGTGTTTATAATAGATATTATTGTTTTTGTAAAGTAACTTCTGATATTATTGATAGTACTTTTTCTGGATCTAATCGTTCTGTATAATCTTCTGGTACATAACTGTATATAACTTTTCTCTCTTTGTTTACAATGTAGGTTGCAGGCATTGGTAATTCATAATCTTTGTTTCCATTGTGTTTGTCTACATCAAGATTAAAAGAATGATATACGGCTCTTAAATCTTTAGGTAGTTGAAAAACTAACCCTAATGATTTTGCATATTGGTTTTCAAGATCACTTAAAACACTAAAAGTTAATTCGTTTTTTTCCGAAGTAGTTAATGAATTATCTGGAGTTTCTGGACTAATGGCTACTAATGCAGTATTTAACTTGCTAAGTTTGGGGAGGATGTTTTGTAAGGCACGTAACTCCATATTGCAGAAAGGACACCATCCACCTCTGTAAAAAGAAATTACTAAAAAATCTTCTTTAAAATCAGTAAGTGATATGTTTTTATTGTTTACGTTGGGTAGGGTAAACGAAGGAAGTGTATCTCCTGTTTGTAAAGCTTTAGTACTTAACGATTGTGTTTTTAGTTTGTTTGTACTGGCTTCCATAATAGTCCATTTTTCGGCTGGTATGTTTTGTTTATTAGTCGCTTTTCTTTCAGCAAGATTTTTTGATAAGTTCATTTTTAGTAAGAGGTTTTATTTAATACTACAAATGTCAAAGAATTTACTATGCAGAAAAATGGAATAAATTATAAAATGATGGAATAAATTCTCAACCTATTAAGTAGCTGAGTTTTGTGTTCTAAATTGTGTAGGTGTGAGTTTTGTTTGCTTTTTAAAATACTTGATAAAATAATAAGGATCATCAAAACCTAATTGATAGGCAATCATTTGGCTAGTGTCTTTGGTATTTAGTAACTTGTCTTTGGCTTTTTCAATTACTTTTTCAGTAATAAATTTACAAGGCGTTTTATTTTCAGTCTGTTTAATTTCTTGTATTAATTTTTTAAGAGGTATTTCCATCATTTCTGCATAGGTACCTGCGCAATAATTGTGTTCTATGTTTTGATCAATTAATTCTGAAAATTGTACTGTAATGGATTGTGCTTTTAAGCTATTCTTAAAATCACCTATAAATTCACTCCATAAAACATGAGTATAGCTTTCTAAAAGACGACTATTGTTTTTAGCCTTTAACAACGAGTGTATCTTACTTTTTTTATTGTCATAATTTTTAATTTTCAACACTTCAAAAGGGATATTGATATTTGACAAATCTTTTTCCAAATCGGGAAATTTTTTTAAGTCGTGTTCATTTAGTTCGGCTACAAAACCTTCTATAAAAGGGGAGGTTGCTATAATATCAAACTTAACATCAAAAAAGAAGTAACTTTTAGCAGGAATAGCAAAAACGCTTCCGTCTTTTTCTATAGTTATATTTCCATTAAAAAGAATGAGTAGGTTCTTTTTATTTGGAATTATTTTCTCGTTATTTTTTATAGTATATACCATTGTACTTCTTTAAAACAGAGCTATAAATTGATTATTCAGCTCCAAATTTGTCGGGATATTTATATAATCCTTAAGCTATGCGCAAAAATATGTTAATTCTAGATTAGAAGTCTAAGTAATCAATTTTGAATGAGGCTTGCTATAGGGAAAAAAGTGTTTGTTAAGAGAAACAGGAGAGATAATATTCAAACTTTTGTTAAAGTAAAACAACTATAAAAGTGGGGTTTTATTTTAGAGTTCTAAGTTGTTATATGTATTTTCTTTTTTCATTAAAAACTTTAGTTTATCACAGGTTTTGATTGGAATGAATTCAGTTAATTGATAATAAGCTAATCCGTTTGCTTTGAAAGGATCTTTTTTAACAGTATTTTCTAGTTCAGATTTGCTTTCAGCTTTCGCTAACATGAAGCCACCAGTTTTTGGAGCTTATCGTTCAGAAGCAAGGAAGTTTCCAATTCATGTTGTTCGTTTAAAAAACAGTCAATTTTTTCGAGTTCAGTTTTGTAAGTAAGCTTTATTATAAACATTAAAAAATTAAATTTTGTGTATTAACTTTTCGTAATCTATTACTGTAGCAAACTCTTCACTTAAGTTAGCAAGAGAGGTTAAATGTATTGTTTTAGCATCATATTTTTCTCCATTAATACCAATTCTATCAAAAGCAGCTGTGGCGTCTGAAATTACATAAGTTTCAAATCCAAAATTACCAGCCATTCTAGTAGTTGTTGATACGCAATGGTTGGTTGTTATCCCAACAATAACAAGAGTTGTAATGGTTTGTTCATCTAATAGTTCTTTTAAATCGGTTCCAATAAAAGCACTATTCACTTCTTTAGTTATTATAGGTTCATTTTCTAACGGTATTACATTTTCGTTAAAATTAAAACCATCATTTTGTTTATTAAGTTTTGAATTTGGGTTTGTAGAACTATGCCTTATATGAAAAATAGGTAAATCTAGTTCTCTCCATTTGTTTAATATTTTTCCGCAAATAATTTCAGCATCTTTATTGTTTCTATTACCGCCCCAGTATTCTTCGTTTAAGAAAGCTTTTTGGACATCTACAAGGATTAAAGCTGGATTTTTTTCTCTTAATTTCATGCTTAAGTTATTATTTAATACAGTATAAAAGTTTTAAATATGAATAATACTTAGGATAACTAGTTCTTAATTTATTTTCCAAATAGTTTTTTCCAGAAACTCTTTTTTTCTTGAGGTTTCGTTTTTGAAGTTTCTTCATTTACACTATCATTTTTTTTAATAGCTGCAATTTGTTCCATAGCAGCTTGTTGATATAGTAGTGCACCTTCAGGATCACAGTTAAACAAGTTAGAAAAACATGACGAATTATTTAAGTCCATCGGATTAGGTTCTATAACTTCTGTAGCTTCTAATAAACCTAATTTATTGTCTTTTGAAAAGTTTAAAGCTTTAAGGAAAACGTTAATTCTATCGTGCGAAAACAAATCATTTAATTCTTTTTTAATTTCAGAATCGCTTTCATAATCATTTAATAATTCAGTAACCTTATTTTGAGGAATGTAAACACCAGAGCAATAATTCTCAATAATTTGATTATTTACACTTTTGGTTAACTTTTCATTTGGCACTATTTCTTGCCATTTTTTATAGTACTTTTTTAGCAAAGGATTTTCTGAAAGAGAAAGAGCTGAGCCTCTTATATAAAAGAACTTTTGAAAGAAACCTTGTGTAACAGCTATGTTAAATCCATGGCTTTTATCAAAAATATCATCTTCTTTAATGTTTAAGCCATTTTCAATGACTTCTTTATAATGGTCTTTGTAAAAATTTTCAAAGGTATTTTCTGAGATTACTTTTTCAAGTAAACTTTGATCATCTAATACATCAAAATACCAATCGTTTATTTGTTTTTCTGATATAGGATGATAACTTATATCCCAACCCATAGTATTGTTTTTTAGTTATTGTTAATGTTTTTGTAAGTAAAAAGTAGTGAGGCTTTTCTATATAACTTTTTCTATTAAATTGAAAAGCTAAATTTACAAAGATTAGGTTCTTTATAAGTGTTAAAAAACTGTTTTTATTGTAGATCAACTTCAATGATATAAGATGTTATTAATTTTATTTTAGCACCTTTTCTCCCTTTGAAAAAATAAAAGTTTGAAAAAGCATGTTTTTTCCATTTTAATAGTTCCATTTACAGCGCCTTCTTTTCCGTGAGATAAGATTTGTTTAAGTGTTAATTCGGTTACCTCTTTCTCTTTTATTTTCTTAAAACTCCTTCTTTCCTTCAATTTTCTATCTCAAACTATACTCTAAATTATATTATCAGTAACACTTTCGGTAAGAAAATCCAGATCTCCTTTTGCTAGGGCGATATTGAATTCTTTTAAGAATGTCATTTTAGGTGAATTTCCACAGTTAGGACTTGAAATAATTTTAAGCATAATGTTATTTTTTTATGAGTAGTCTATGTTATTTCTCTACTTTAAATATTTTTTCAAAAGCATTGTACACGGCTTCATGTAAAGCATCGCCATGAGTTTTGTCTTCCAAAAAATCGAAATAAAGCTTCGTCTTTTTAGTTTTTTTACTCAGTAGTTTATCATGTAGTTCTTTGGCAGTTCTTTCCATGATTGGCCCTTCTTTACCAACTGCAATGTATATACTCTTCTTAGTGTCGTACTTTACTGGTGTAAAGGTTAAAAGTTTTTCAGCATCCCACCAAAGACTAGGACTTACAATTATGTAGTTATTAAAAAGGTTAGGGGTTTTAAATAAAACTTCTGTAGCTAAAAGCCCTCCAAGTGATTGACCGATTAGTGTTTTGCTATTTGTAGTTCTGTAGTTAGTATCTATAAAAGGGAGGAGTTCTTTTTTTAGAAATTGAATAAACTTTTCAGATTTCCCTGAAGTAGGAAATTCTTTCTGGTCAATTTCTATAGAAGATGGATATGTAAAGTCTCTTTTTCTATCTACATTTCCAATACCAACTACAATAGCTTCAGGAAGCATATTTATCCATGGAAAAGAGCCAAATTGTACAATTCCAGCAATATGAATAAAGTCTTCATCTTTAGAACCATCTAATAAATAAATTACTGGATATTTTTTTGACTTATCAATATCGTAGCTTGCAGGAAAATAAATATTTAGTGTTCTATCTTCTTTTAAAATAGTCGACTTTATTTGAACAGTTTTTCCAATGGAAAAATCACTTTCATTAATTTTTTTAGGAATATTTTGAGCTAAGGTTGAAAAAGTGATTAATAGAGTAACAAGTAATAAAGTTTTCTGTTTCATATTGCTAATAATAATGGTTATTGTACAATTATGTAAATATAACAGACTTTTACTCAATAGCCACTATATCACCATCTTCAGGAAGGTAAACGTTATGATATAAGTTATTTTGTTTTAATATGGTTCTAAGTTTTTCTCTAGTTAATGGACAATGGTTAATAGCTTCCATATGATTAGCAACGACTAAACCCGATGAATTTTTTATAAATTTTAGAATATCGTCTACGCTCATAATAAGTTGTTTGAAAAGGTCAAACTGAGCAGTTCCACAGGCTAATACATTAATATTTGGTTTATAATTAGTCAATACTTTATGCACAGCGTCAGTATAAATAGTATCGGAACTGAGGTAAATAGTTTTTTGATTAGGAAGCTTTATATAGAAACCCAATACATTTCCCATAAGTTTGGCTACAAATCCGTAACCATGTTTTGCAGGAATGCCTTCTATTTCTCCTCCTAAAAAGGGTTGTTTTTCCCAGTATTTTAAACTTTGAACAACATTTAGCCCTCTCTTTTTAAAGGCCTTCTCATCCTTTACACTACAGGTAACAGGAATGTTATTTTTGATTAAAAACTCTACACCAGCATTATCTATATGATCTGGATGTTGATGAGTTATTAAGCAATGAGTTACTTTTTTTAGTAGTGCGTGTGTTTTTTTTGGAAGTGGAACAGTTGGGTTTTTTCTAGCTTTATGTCTAAAGAGAGTAAATGGAGGCATAATTCCTTGGTTACCGAGCATTGGATCGACAAGAATAACCTCTTTTTCAGTTTCAATAATTATAGTAGCATTTCTTATTTGGTGTATATGTAACATGGTATAACTTTGTAGTTATACAAATGTCTTTTATAAACTATTTGTTTTCATTGATTCAAATCAAGAAATACGTTTTTTAATTCTGCTTAACGTTTCTGGTGTTATGTTTAAGTAAGAAGCTAAATGATATTGAGGTATGTTTTGTATCCATTCGGGTTTGTAAATAAATAATTCATTATACAATTCTTCAGGTGATTTTGTAGTACGATTAAACTCTAGTCTCTCTTTTTGTTTTAAAAGTTTTTGAAAAGAGGCATCAACAAAGGTTTTACCACATTGATATTTTTCTAATAAATCAAAAAAGAGTTGCCTTTCAATACTTAAAATTTCTACAGAAGTTAAGGTCTCTTGGTTTTTCTTGGTAGTGGTATTTTTACTAAAAGTTAGTAAATCGGAGATAAACTGAGGTTTTACATAAAAGTTAATATTGATTTCCTTGTCTTTATTTGCATAATATTCTCTTACAATTCCATTATTTAAAAAACGCAACTTTTTTTCTTTAGAGTTTTCTTGAAGTAAAACAGTTCCTTTAGCATGTTTTTCTATTTTAAATAGACTAAATAGTTCATCAAGTCCATGTTGATTTAAAGGAAACTCAGTTTCGAAGAATTTAGAAATTTTAGCAAATTTTGTCATTCAATTTGTTTTAACTAACATATAATTATTGAAAATTCCCAAAAGAATTTACTTTTCTAAAGCATTTTCAATTATCGAAAAAGTTTTATTTGTAGGGTTTATTTCCGCTTTGATTCCATAAGGAATTGTGAAAATAGGACAGGTGTGCCCAAAATCCATTTCAGTAATGATTGGTAAGTCTGTTAAACCAGCTTCGTCTCTAATTACTTGTACTAAAGCATCTTCATATTCCTTTGTATATTGATTGTTATAGGGTCTACCTACAATTAGTCCATTAATGTTATGCATGATTCCTGAAGCAACATAATTTCTTAAAATCCAAAGAAAATAATGAGGTGGCATCATTGCTTCCGATGTTTCAAAAAACATTATTTTACCTTTCCAATCGGAAGGGCTTACCCACAGTTTTGTGTCTTTTAAAGTTTCTAAAACATCAAAACAACCCCCTAACAATTCTCCTGAAACAGTTTTAGTACCTTGTAAAAAATTCCACCCATTAGATTTTGTTAATTGTCTTGAAATAGTTTGATTTTTTGGATTGCTCCATTCTAAGCGTTCAGATGTCCAACCTTCCATATTAGGTTGAATTTCACCTATTATTTTATTAGAAAATAAGGTTTGTTTAATATCGGCTATTTGATATTGATGAATTCCGTTATTTTCAGCAAACCCTACAAGTGTTGACGTCCCATAAAAAGAGGTTACTCCTGCTTTATAGAAACAAAAATGTGTTATTGTAGAGTCAGAAAAACCAATAAAAATTTTGGGATTTCTTTTAATAACATCAAAGTCTATAAAGGGTAACATTCGTATGCTATCATCACCTCCTATATTGGAAATAATCGCTTTTATAGAGGCGTCTTCGAGAGCTTCCATTAAATCTTCTGCTCTTGCTTTTGGGTTTTCATAAATCCATTTAGCAGGTTTCAAAGCATTTTTAGTTTCAACAACTTTTAACCCAAAGTTATCTTGTATCTGTTTTTTACCAATTTCATATCTACTAGGAATTTCTCCAGCACCGCCCCAAGACAAAGAGATTGTAGCTATTTTATCTCCTTTTTGTAATTTTTTTGGTTTGATCATAGTTGTTTTTTCAGCTTGTGGTTAATGTTTTTTGTATATACTAAGAGTAATAGGGGTTTATGTTTAGGCTTAGTACTGCTTTATTTCTTTCGGTTTGAATTATTCTGTGAAAAAGAAACTCTGTTTTGTAGAGTTTAAAAAAATCTAAAAATTGTTTCATTAATCTTGTTTTTCAATTCCAAATACCAATGGTTCGGAGTCTTTATCTAACAAAAATAAAGAAAGGTTTATAAATGAAAATGCTATACTAATAACAGAGAAAAAAGTTAAAGATATATTTATATAGTTCAAGTTATCAATTTTAGAAATTATTATGATTAAAGAAGTAAGGCTTATAACATAAGCTATTAAACAAAGAAAGTAGTTGAAAAAAGAAAAAGTAGTGTTTTTTAACCTCATGTAAACCAATTTTAAATACCATATAAAAAGTATACATATTACAATTAAGGGAGGTAAAAAACTGCCGTAACTTAAAGTAGTTATATTTTTATTAATGCCAAGTAGTAGAGTAATTATGATAAGACCAAAAAGTATTGCTATGTACCATATACCTAACTGTTTAATGAATTGATTAATAGTTAAACTTCCTTTTTTATAAACATCGTTTATATAAGGTTTAGATCCTTTGAGAACTGAAAGGAAGAGTATTGAGCTTATTCCTAAAACAATATAAAAAAGGATGTTAAATACATGAAAAGCCTTTATTTGATTGTCAATTTCTATTTCCATTAAGTCAGAAAACACCCCTAGGCTAGTGGTTGTTTTTAAAAAAACAACATCAAAAAAAAGAAAAATAAGTGTTCCAACTAAAGCACCTATCCATAACTTAGAATTTAAGTCTTTTACTCTTTTAATAGTTAAAGTTAAAACGCTGTAAAATAAAATAAAACCTACAGGTAAATTAGGGATAGTAAATGGTCTTATAACTTTATGCATAGCTAATAGCAGAGCACCTTTTGAGCTTATAATCGACGTAACACTATTAATTATAGTAAAATCAAGAATAAAAATAAAAGCTAAAAAGAATAGAACTATTATCCCAAATAAAAACTCTTCTTTATTAATAGTTTCTCTTGGGTCAAATAGTAGTTTTATTATTTTGTAATTCATAACTGTTTTATTGGGGGATACAGGTTGAGGTTTGTTAAAGTAAAAATTAAATGTTGTTTGTGTTGGCTAGACTATTTTCATTCTTCTCATTTAATTCTAAGTAATTATCTTTTCCAAATGATATATAATACAAAGGGTATAGAATGATAATTCCAGCAAGAATCAGAAAAATAAGACTTTTAGAAAGCATAAATAGAGCAATAAATACCATCATAACAGCTCTTATAACTCCTTCATACTTAAAACTGTTAAGAGTTAAAGTTACGGTTTTATCATCAGTAACATTTATGTTGATTTTTTGACTACCACACCAAGAGGCTTTGGCGTAAATTTCATATTCACCATTTTCTAACTCATATTCTTTATCTTCTCTTTTTATTAAACCTAGTTCTTTTTCGTTAGCATAGATTTTAGCACCAACTGTGCTTTCAATTTTAATTTTTCCCATTTTAATTTTTAAGTTGTTTAATATATTATGTGTTTCTTTTTTACAGAACTATTTGTTAGTATTATTTAACTAATTCTTTTGTTTTGTTCCAAAGGCTCTTTCCTTTATTCTTTAAGTCTTCTGTACTGGCATACTCTTTTAGGTTGTCAATAAAACTTTTTAGATTATCAATAGTTTTAAATATTTCATTTGTATGTGGTACATTTTGTTCTTTCATTACTTTTTCCCAATCTACTTTTGATAAAATTGAGTACATGTATTTTGTAGCGATTTTACTCAAAAAGAATTTATCATAAAAACCATTTAAGACCTTACCTGACTCTCTGTTCTTAACATATTCAATAGATTCATCTATTCTTTCTTTATCTTCTGAAGAGAGTAGGGTACTTGTTTTAAGTTTGGTTAAAGAAGCAATTGCTTTTTCATTTTCTTCGTTTTTTAAATATAAATAGGTTTCTATTGACCAAGTAATTTCATTATTTAACCCAATTTTATTAGCATCTTTTAAAAATGCTTCAAAATCTTCAAGAGCACGTTTTTCATCAATTTCTCTTTCCATCATTAATCGGTCAAAACCTCTAAACAAATGATTTAAAGAATGAAGCCCTAAATGAGTACTTTTATTATCAAGGTTTCCCCATTGAAAGAAAGCTCTTGTATAGGGTAAATCCACATCTTTGTTGTTGTTTAACCAGTTAATATTTCTTGAAATTTCATCTTCAGATAAATAATAAAGACCTTTTTCAAAAAACAAGAAGCCTCTAAAGTATTGTAGTAGAGTTTTTATTTCAGAATCAGGAAGTAATTCAGGATTTGTTTTTGTGCATTCATAAAGCGATACTTCCTTACCTAAATCTTTACTTAATATTACAATTGCACTTAAAATAGCGTGCTCTATATTTTGAACATATTCTTTTTCTTCTCCTTTATAATACTCTCTTTTTTTGCTAGTAGAATCTCCGTAAATTAGATTAAAAGAGTCTACTAATGTTGGAAAAATATCTTCATCAGTTTTCATAATGAAGTCTTCCATTTTTTTATAATCACGATATATTAAAATGTAATCTATGAGTGATAAACTTTCTGGGTTTTCAACATCATATTTTACCACTTTATTAAAGATCCTATCAAGATCTTTTTTAAAAGACTGAAATTCTGTAGAAATAGTATCTTTTTCTGCTGAAGATCTGATTAGAATTTTACCAAATTTATAAGTGGCTATTTTATAAGAATCTAAGTTTTCTTTTAATTCTATTTTGTCTTTTTTAAGTAGTTCTTCGTCTGTTTTTTCTTTGTTAAAGCAACTAACTGTTAAAAGGATTAATAATAGTAGAGAGGTGTTTTTTAAGCTCATTTTAAGAAGTGTTTAATAGGAAGTAAAGAATGGTTTGAAATTAGGGTAAACCTTTCTTTTTTTTGGTAATTTTAATTTAAGTTAGGGATATGGTTAGTTATTAACCTAACTCTTTTGTTAAATAGTGAGAAGAGTGTCCTTTGGGTCTATCGTTGATTGTTGCAATATGTTTGTAGCCAACCTTTTCATAAAAAGGTTTAGCTTGCCAACTAGTAGTTTCAACAAAGACTTTTTCACAACCATTATCTTTTGCGAAGTTTTCAGCAGATTCAATTAACTTTTTCCCAGTTCCTTTTCCACGACAATCTTCTGATAACCAAAGTAGTTCAATGTGTAAGGTGTTCCAAAAGCATACAGCTCTTATTCCGCCAACTACATCTCTATTTTGATTTCTAGCAAAAGTAAAAAACTTGATTTCTTCTTCTATTGGTTCTAGATCAGGAATTTTTGAATGATTAAAATCTACAATTCCTTGACTTATAGTCTTAGGATCTTGCTCATTTGGGGTTGTGGTAATTTCTATAGTCATTTTTTATTCTTTTTCAATTTTCAAATATAATAAAAACAGAAAAGGATAATAAAGTTTAACCCGCAGTAAAAAAGAAACCTTTTAACCCACTTAAAATACTTTGCACAGCATAAGAAGCCAAGATAAGCCCCATTACTTTACTAATAACTGTAATACCATATTCGCCAATCCTTTTCTGTATACGGCTGGCCAATAAAAGAATTATCATAGTGAGTACTACTACAAAAAGAACGAGTAGGGTAGTAATGGTTTGTTGTTGAATAGTATATATATGGTTATCAGTTAATAATACTACTGCCATAATAGCACCTGGTGAAGCAATTGAAGGAATTGCTACAGGGAAAATAGTAACATGCTTGTAGTCTGAAATTAAATGTTTTTCAGATTCTGGTTTTCCTTCACCAAAAATCATAGTTAAGGCGAAAAGAAAAAGAATAACACCACCAGAAATTTGAAAGGCATCTAGAGTAACTTTCATTCCTTCTAAAATAATTTGCCCTACTACAATAAAGAATAATAGAATTAAAAAAGCAATGAATGATGCGCGGATAGCTACTTTTTTCTTGTGGTATGTATCTAATTGTTTGGTAGCCTCTAAATATACAGGAACTGTTCCTAAAGGATCAATAACTGCAATTAAAAAAAGGATAGTTGTAATTATTTCTGCTACCATTACTAAAACTTGTTAGATAACGAAGTTACTTTTTTTGAGTGTAGTATCAAATATAAAAAAGAAAAAAGCCAAAGCTGTACAGCTTTGGCTTAACTAATAAAACCAAGTATTAGTGTCATCGGAGTTAGCTAAACCAATGAACTAATGTTTTTAATATTTTACGGAGTTGTTTTTTTTACTAATATATCTTTGTAATCCCCTTGCTTAAAAGTTAACTGTTTACCATCTGGAGAAAAAATAAATGATATTGATTCAGCATAAACTTGATTCATAATAAATCGGTTATTTCCCTTATAAACTAAAGGCTCTTTAAACTCGTCTTTTATTAAATGGATTAAAGTTTTTTTGTCTTTTATAAAGGTAGATTCATGTGTTTTATCTTTTAATGAAATATACTTACCTACAAATTTTTCAATTTCAGTTTCTGATATATCAACAATTACATCATTAAAATATAGATTGAGAATTTCTGAATATATATTATTTACATCAACTTTAGAAGCATTTGAAAGTAAGGTGAATGAAAGTTTTTCTTCAGGGAAGTAAATTGAAGTAGACCTAAAACCATCAATATGCCCTCGATGTCCATATCCTTGTCTATCATGAATTTTGTATCGGAAGAGTCCCATTCCGTAATGATCTTTTATAGTTTTCATTAATGATAAGCTTTTTGTTGAAATTAACTTACCTGTAAATAAAGCTTCTATAAAATTATTAATGTCTTTTGAAGTTGAAACTATTGAACCACTACCTTTGAGAATAGACATATTAGTTTCAGGAAACTTACTCCATTCTTTATCATAGATATACGAGTAAGCTTCATCATTATTAATATTTATTTCATTACCTACATAGGTATCATAAAGATTAAGAGGTTTGCAGATTTTATTATGAATAAGGTCTTTATATGAGGATTTATATGTTTTTTCTAGAATTAGTGATAGTAAAAAATAATTAGAATTGCTATAGTCACCTTTATCATTTGGTTCGAAATCACTTTTGTAATTCGAAATCATAGATAACATTTCAGAAGTAGATTTATATTCAGTATGGTACTCCAAGAAATTATCTTTTGTAAAGTTATGAATACCACTTCTATGTTGAAGTAAATGAGCAATAGTAATTTTGTTTGCGTTTTTAAGCTTCGGAAAAAATATTTCTATAGTTTTATCAAGCGTTAGCTTGTTTTCTTCAAGGGCTTTAAAAATTAAGGTTGCTGTAAATATCTTAGAAGCTGATCCTATACGGTACTTTGTTACTGAATCTACTTTTTTAGAGGTTTTAATATCACTAAAACCTACAGCATTTTTATATACAGTCTTTCCCTTGTGAGATAATTCTATACTCCCCATAAAATTATTAGCTTCTAAATAAGTATTCAAAAGACTATCAATTTTGACTTGATATTTTTCTGAATTTTCTTTGACAGGCAGAGTAGATTTCTTGGTCTTTGTACAAGAAAAGAGTAGTATGATAAATGCTGTTATTAATATCAGTTTGTTCATTTTTCTTAGCTTTAACTGAAGAGTTTATAATGATAAACTCATAAAAAGATTATATCTGAGCTCCTGTTGTTTATTCTCAATAAATTAATGTAGGCTGATTACTTTAGTCATTAACCATTGATTTTTTTCTTTTTTCCAAATGGCGATAAATTTGCTAGGAATTGATTTAGCGTTAGGTTCTCTATTATTAAAAAACTTATGATATCCAATTTCTACAGCACCATAATTATTTATAGGGTATACCTCGATGCTTCCTTTTATTAAAGTACGAGTAACCTTGCCACAGATGTTCTTTTTGGTGGCAGCTATAATTTCATTTTTAGACGTAGATAAGCCTCCTTTATCATGGAAAAACTCAATATCATCACTTAAAATATCAGACTGTGTTTTCATGTCACAAGTATTGTAAGCGTTAAAGAATATACTATCCATTTTTACAATTTGCTTGTGCAAGTCGATGTCAATAGGTTTATAGTTTGGAATTTCTTGTGCTTGTCCATTCATTACCCATGATAGCAAGAGTGTGTATAGCAGGGTAACTATTTTCATAAAAAAGTTACCCTTAAAGAAGAAGTCAAATAAATCGTTCATAGTTTTTCAGTTTATGCGTTTACCAAGTTTTAAAGCTCAAAGCTCCTTCTTCATTATACAGTCTACGGAAACCTTTAGATATATTATCTAATGTACCGTTTGAAATAGCTATACTTCCTACATAGCCATCGTTACAATCAATTTCTAAAACGAGATTACTAATTGTTTTGTCACTATTAAATTTTGAGTCAACAATATCAATATCTATGTTTTTACGATCTTTAAACCAGTCAATTAACTTGTTAAGTTCATCTTCAGTAGTTGTTTTAGAGATGATAAATTCAGCTTTTACATTATTAATTGTACTATCAAATAAAAAACTTACTTCATCATCATTATCAGAATCCCAATCATCAGAATCTTCATTATTAATATCTTCTTCATCACAATCTAAACAGTTAAAACCTTTAGGAGTCATTTTGAAATGATGATTAGCCATATCACGATCGTATACGTTTTGAACGTTTTCTACATCATCTAAAAAGTTACGAGATGAACCTTCAAAATATACAGTTGTTCCTTCAGGAATGTATAAAACAGCGTCAATTTCTTCATCCTTCCACATGTTTTTGTATTCGCTAATAAAAAAGGCGTCAAAAACAATTGTGTTGTTTGCTGTTTTAAAGTTATACTGAATAGCCTCTGCATTACTATTAGCGTTATTACGTTTTCTTCCTTCAGAAGTTTTCTTAATTTCAATATAAGCGTTACCAGTTTCGCTTTTGCGAACATCTATATTTATATCGTTAGAATACTTCATTTCTTTATCATTCACATGAACAGATATAGAGTTATCTCTATTACGTAAATTATGTTGGTAATAAATATTATCGTCGTTTACCACGCGTATTTTTAGAGGCTCTTCTTGATTGTATGTAATGCTGTGTTTTGAAACATGGGCACCATCGTAAGCATGTGTAGTGAAATACTCAATTCCAGAGAATCCGATTGCTAATAAAGACACCAGCCAAAGTCCAAACAATGTTAAAACAGTAGCAATACCAAGTCTTTTAACATTAGGAGATAAAATTCGTAATCCTAAAATAAATAAGACAACAAAAGGAATTCCTATTAAGAAAAATACAAATGTCATTAACAACCATTTAGGCATTGCTGAATCATAAAAGAAAGGAGGATAATGAATCATGTCTCCATCAAAATTCAAGATTTCTAAACTTCCAACCGAAAATAAAGTTAGTAGTAGTGAAATGATTGTAATACCAGCGATAAATATTAATAAAACGCCCATGAACTTACCAAACACTTTGAATATAGCTAGTAAAATTTTACCCATAGTGTCTATGAAATCCTGAAAACCAGATTTAGTTTGGTTGCGTAGTTTTTGATAATCAGCATTTGAAATTTTATCCGATAAATCATGGGCGCCTTCCTTTACCTTTGATGAAAGGCTTTCAAACTCATTACGAATTTTTTTTTCAATGTTATCAATATTTACAGCTTCACCCTCCATTTGAAGTTTTTCAGAAGTGGTTTTAGCTTCTGGCAGGATAACCCATAAAATAATGTATCCTATAATTCCGAAACCAAACCCAGCTAGTGTTAAAATTAGAAAGGCTAAACGAATCCAAACAACATCTATGTTAAAATAATGTCCTAGTCCAGAACAAACTCCTCCTAAAAATTTGTCGTCACCATCTCTAAACATTTTTTTACTAGAGGTGTTTCTATTGTAACTGTAAGAAGTATTTTCGTTATATGCTTCTTCAGCTTCTGCATAATCTTCAGGTTGCCCCATAATAGCAATAATTTCTTCAATATCGCTTTCATTTACTACTTGACGAGCATCGGTAATTCTTTCAGATAATAATTCGCTAATACGAGCTTCAATATCTGCTATAATTTCATTTTTTCCTTGCGGATCGTCACTTAACGAACGAGCAATGGCGTCTAAGTATCGTTTTAATTTCTGATAGGCAGTTTCATCTATATGGAAGAAAAATCCGCCCAGGTTTATATTTATTGTCTTATTCATCTTTAGTTGATTTTGTACTTGTTACTTGGTTTACTGCGTTTACTAAATTATGCCATGTTTTGTCTAATTCTTTTAAAAACATTCCGCCATTTTCAGTGAGTACGTAATATTTTCTTGGAGGTCCAGAGGTTGATTCTTCCCATCTGTAACTTAATAATCCTGCGTTTTTTAAGCGGGTAAGTAACGGATATATGGTTCCTTCAACCACAATCATTTCTGCACTTTTAAGGCTAGAGAGTATCTCAGAAGTATAAGCATCTCCTTTTTGTAAAATGGATAAGATGCAATATTCTAAAACACCCTTACGCATTTGTGCTTTTGTGTTTTCTATCTTCATGTAATGCGGTTTATGGGTTATTTTATAAATTTTATTGTAAGTGGATAATGATACATTTCACCTTTGTTAGCTTTCATAGCTGCTATAATTATCAGCGCTATTTTAATAAGAGCAACAATACTTACTATTGAAGCAAATCCAAAAATGCCAAACAGTCCTCCATGTCCGTGGTATCCACCAAAGTCAATATCTACACCGTCAAATCCATTAAAAATTCTTCCGAAGAAAAAAGGAATAAAAGAAAGACCTAGTATAAAAATGTATAGACTATAGCTAATGTTAAAATTAACAGCTTCTTTACCATGCTCATCTAAAAAAGTACTTCTCTCTTTTAAAGTTTGCCATAATATAAGCGGAGTAATAATACTCCCTAAAGGAAATAAATACCCTGCAAAAGCAGAAATATGTATTAAAAAAGCATTGGTGTTTTGGTTATTATGTTGCATAGTGAAATGATTTATATAATACTTTACATTGCAAATATATATCTTTTAAAAGGTATTATGCAATACATAGTACTAAAAATTAACAAATTTTAACATTTTGATCAGATGAAGTAATTAAAGAAAAAGCTGTACATTGCCTGTAAATACTGAAAAAATGAAGTTTACACCTCGAAAAGTTAATATCTTTTTATTATTTAAATTACCGTCTGCTTTTTTTACAGGAGTAAGGTTAAAGTCTCTTACTAATGATGCAGCAGTGGTTAAAGTAACCCATAGATGGATGAATCAAAATCCGTTTAAATCGATGTTTTGGGCTGTACAAGGGATGGCATCAGAATTATCTACAGGTATTTTAGTAATGAAGGAAATTGATACGTCCAACAGAAAAATTTCAATGTTAGTTACTAATATGAATGGGACTTTTACAAAAAAGGCAACAGGAAAAATACGCTTTGAATGTAATCAAGGACAATTAATAAGAGAAACGATTCAAAAAGCAATTGAAACAGGTGAAGGTCAAACTGTAATTGTAACATCTGAAGGTTTTAATGAAGAAGGTATTTCTGTTTCGAAGTTTGAATATGAATGGAGTTTAAAAGTAAAATTGTAACAAAATAAAGTTTTTGATGTCTAATAGATAAAACAAAAAATTATGAATGCACACGAAATTGATTATCGCATTTTTGGAGAAGAAATGCAGTATGTAGAAATAGAATTAGATCCACAAGAAGGAGTAGTTGCCGAAAGTGGTAGCTTTATGATGATGGATGCAGATGTAAAGATGAATACGATTTTTGGAGATGGTTCAAATCAAGAGAAAGGATTGTTGGGAAAGATTTTCTCAGCAGGAAAGAGAATTTTAACAGGAGAAAGTTTATTTATGACTGTTTTTACAAATGATGGTCAAGGAAAAAAGCAAGTTTCTTTTGCTTCACCATACCCAGGGAAAATAATTCCGATTGACTTAACTGAGTTTGGAGGTAAGTTTATTTGTCAGAAAGATGCTTTTTTATGTGCAGCTAAAGGTGTGTCTATCGGTATAGAGTTTTCAAAACGTTTAGGAAGAGGTCTGTTTGGAGGAGAAGGATTCATTATGCAAAAAATGGAAGGTGATGGTATTGGTTTTGTGCATGCAGGAGGTACTATGGCGAAAAAGGTTTTACAGCCTGGTGAAGTTTTGAAAGTTGATACAGGTTGTATTGTAGGTTTTACCCAAGATGTTGATTATGATATTGAATTTGTAGGCGGTATAAAAAACACCATTTTTGGAGGTGAAGGATTGTTCTTAGCAAAGTTAAGAGGTCCTGGAACGGTATATATTCAATCATTACCATTTAGTCGATTAGCAGGTAGGGTGTTAGCAATGGCTCCACAAACAGGAAAAGGCGACAGAGGAGAAGGTAGTGTTTTGGGAGGTTTAGGAGATATCTTAGATGGAGATAATAGGTTTTAGAATTATTGTTTTATTATCATAAACTAAAAAAAGCCGCTAAATTTAGCGGCTTTTTTTAGTTTATGATAATAAGGTTTAGATTCCTAACTCTTCAAACATATTGATTAAACGTTCTCCTTGTGATGGTGCAGGAGCGTTTGGACTTACAATATTACCGTCAGGATCAATGATGATAAATCTAGGCAACCCTTTAATTAAGAAATTTTGAGCCCAGTCTAAATTTAAGTGACTATCTCCAGCCATTAACTGTATACCAGTCATTTCTCTATCTTGAATGGTTTCTCTCCATTTTTCGTCATTCCCTTTAGCGTCTACATTAATACTTACAAACTCAATGTTTTTACCATGGTATTCTTGCTCCAATCTTTTTAATAAAGGAATTTCTCTTTTACAATAAGCACACCAGGTAGCCCAAACATCAATATATAAGTACTTTCCTTGTCCTAATAAGTCATCTAAAGAAGTAGTACCACCATCGTAGTTTACATAGTCTTTAAACTTAGGAGCAGGTTGTCCTTTAGCAGTGGTTTTTAATAGTTCATAATCTTTAGTAATTTCTTCTTTATGTGCTTTATTCGTAGAATACGCCATAAATTTTCTATAAAACTCTTTTAAATCACTAGCATACGTTATAGTACTTTCTGCACTATTGTATAACAAATCATTTTTAGCGATTGTATCAGTTACCTCGGTTTGTATAGTTTCTAAATAAGTTAAGTAATAATCTTCTCCTTCTTTATTATTTTTCTTAGCTAGATTTTTTAACTCAGTTTCTAACATTGCTCTATAGAAGTAACAGTTAACATAATCTGAGCCACTACTGTAGTTAAAGTTTTCTAGTGGATCAGGGAAGTCTTCTGAAACTTTAAAGTCTTTGTCACCAGTTAAAGTAGCATGAAAGTCTTGATAGTTGTACAAGTTTCTTAAACATTCGTAGTCAATGTTTTTAACTTCTTGTTTTAAGAAGTCAGCAGGTAATTGCTTAGAAATAGAAAGTTCTGTTACAGCATCTTTGTACTCATTAGTTTTATTCAAGAATTCTTCTTCTTCTAAGGCAAAGTATTTATTAGCGCTAACGAGTATTTCAGGCCAAGTTTTTTGTTTTTCATAAAGGTAACTATTGATATTCTTATTAGCACCTTCAAAATTGATGAAGTCAGCATTCTTGTAATCAAATACAATACCTGTATCATCAGTTTTTGTTAAGTACAAATTAATAGGTTTTTTATCACATACTAGAGTGTAGTAACCATCTCTATTAATTCTAAGGGTATCAACAAAAGAACCAGTTTTTCTGTCAAATTTAATTTTCTTTTCAAAACGAAAGCCATTTAAAGTAATATTACTTTTTTTGAAGTTTTCAATTTTACCAGTTAAAACTAAATAGTCTTTAACAGGCTTTTCTTCTTTTTTACATGAAATTATGGTAACTCCTAAGAGGGCTAAAAGTACTAGTTTTTTCATTGTTTAATGTTTAGTGAGAATATGGTGTTTAAGGCGCCGAAGTTACTTTTTTTAACTTTTTAATCAAAAAAATTAACACTTTATTTAAATGACACTCTATTTTTTACAAAGAATCAGCTTGAAGTTTTATCTTTTTTTTGGTTCTTTGTACACCTTAAAAATATTAAAATGGATACTACACATATAATAAATTCACAACCTGTTGGTTTAGAAGATATTCATAGTATTGTATTACTAGATAAAAAACTTTCTTTATCAGAAGAATCAAAAGAAAAGATATTAAAATGTCGTGCATATCTTGATGAGAAAATGAAAACTCATAGCGATCCAATTTATGGAATTAATACTGGATTTGGTTCGTTATGTAATGTTAAGATTAGTGGAGATAATTTACAACAGCTTCAAGAAAACTTGGTAATGAGTCATGCTTGTGGAACAGGAGACGAAGTACCACAAGAAGTTGTAAAATTAATGTTGTTACTAAAAATACAATCATTAAGTTATGGTCATTCAGGTGTTCAACTGGCAACTGTTGAGCGTTTGATAGAGTTTTACAATAATGATATTTTACCAGTTGTATATACGCAAGGTTCGTTAGGAGCGTCAGGTGATTTGGCACCGTTAGCTCACCTCTCATTGCCATTAATTGGTCTGGGGGAGGTATACGTTGCTGGAGAACGAATTTCAGGAGAAAACTTATTAGAAAAATTTGGTTGGGAGAAAATAAACTTACAATCTAAAGAAGGGTTAGCATTGTTAAATGGAACTCAATTTATGAGTGCCTATGGTGTGCATAACTTATTAAAGGCATATAAACTTTCTTACTTAGCAGATATTATTGGATCTGTTTCTTTGGAAGCTTTTGATGGAAGAATAGAGCCATTTAATGAGTTAATACATTTGGTTCGTCCTCATAACGGACAATTAGCTACTGCTAAACGTATTAAGGAAGTATTAGAAGGAAGTGAGTTAATTGAACAACCAAAAGAACACGTACAAGATCCTTACTCTTTCAGATGTATGCCTCAGGTTCATGGAGCAACAAAAGATACATTAGAGTTTGTGAAGAAAACATTTATTACAGAAATAAACTCGGTAACAGATAACCCGAATATTTTTGTAGATGAAGACATTATTATTTCTGGAGGAAACTTCCACGGGCAACCGTTAGCTTTAGCATTAGATTATTTAGCTATTGCAATTGCTGAATTAGGGAATATTTCAGAAAGAAGAACTTATCAGTTAGTTTCTGGTCTAAGAGGATTACCAGACTTTTTAGTGTCTAATCCAGGATTAAATAGTGGATTTATGATTCCACAATATACTGCGGCTAGTATTGTAAGTGCAAATAAACAATTCTGTACACCATCTAGTGTAGATTCTATTGTATCGAGTAACGGACAAGAAGACCATGTAAGTATGGGGGCTAATGCTGCTGTTAAAGCTAAAAAAGTAATAGATAATGTATGTTCAGTATTAGCTATTGAGTTAATGAATGCTTCTCAGGGACTTTCTTTTAGAGAACATAGTACATCTGAATTCTTAGCCTCTTTTGTGGGGATGTTTAGACAAGATGTACCTTTAGTTAATGATGATAGAGTGTTGCATAATGATATTAAAAAAGCAGAAGGTTTTATCAATAACCTAACTATTGAAGTAGAAGAATTATTCTAAAGAATAGTGAAATTATATTTTTAAAAAGCTCCAACTATATTTCAGTTGGAGCTTTTTTTATGCTATTAAAATAGGTTGATGGTGATGGTTGAATACTTGTGTGTTAATAAATGTTATTATTCATTTAATAACATTACCATTTTTCTCCCACTAGCGTCTATGTCTTGTTTAAGTAATTTTCGAGTCTTGTAATCTAAGTAGTAGGTGCTAACTACCGAATTGTTAGATATTTCATCTGTTGTTTGTATTTTCCATACCTGTTTTTTTTCTCCATTTAAATTAATCGAAGTCTTTTGTACATTTTTTATTGTTGCAGAAATAACCCCTGTTTTAGCATGCGGATTATAATCAAAGATTGAAATTACAGCCGAGTAGTAATCGTTTAAAGGAAGCCATCTTATTAATTGTGGGTAAAAGTTACTGTCAAAATAAGGTTGTTTGGTAGTTTCTGATATAATGGTTTTTTCTCCTGTCTTTTTATTTGAATAATAACCCGTTACCTTTTTACCGAAATTTAAAACCATATCTCGTTGTTGGTTAAAAGAAGAATGGTAAATAGGAGCTAGGTTTTTAGCTTTAACAATTGTGCTATCAACCCATTTAGAAGTTGATCTGTTCATGTTAACTGTTGTGGTAATTAATATTTCTTTCTTTTTCTTTTTGATATCCGTGAACACTTTTCCAAGTTCAATTTTGATAGTGTCCTTTAACATGAACCAAGTCATTTCGTAACTTTCATTTTTGACAAACTGTTTATCAATTTTTGTGTTACTTGGGGTTAAAAAATTTTCTTGAGCAAAAGTTTTAATTGATGTGGAAAGCGCAAGAAGTAAAGCGTATTTAAAAACTCTTATCATGTTTTATAGATTTATTATTATATGATTTATAAGTAGATAAGATTAATGTTTTGTTACACTTATTCTTGTTAATAAATGTACCTCAAGGATAGCCTTTTAGAAAACATAGTGCATTTAAGTTTTTAGCTTCTTTTGTAGGTGTGTTTAGACAAGATGTACTGTAGTGAATGACGACAGGGTATTACATAATGATATAAAGAATGCAGAAAACTTTATTAATAACCTAACTATTGAAGTTGACAACTATTTTAAGCAATCATCATATAAATTAACATAAAAAAGCTCAAGCTGTAAATTTACAGTTTGATCTTATTATTTGTGTGCTTACACCATAGATTTATTACAATAAGTAGCTTTTTCAAAGTCTCTAATGTTGATAGAAATGATTGGAACTTTAGGAAACATTAATTTTAATTCAGTAACAATTTTTTCTGAAAGATTCTTTTTTTGTAGAGTGCTTCTACCTTCCATGATATTAGCAAAAATATGGATGAAATCATCATTAGTATTTCCCACAGTATAATAATCAAATGGATTTATTCTTACTTTAATATCCCTTTTGTCAAAAAGATTTGTTGATTCTGCTGTATCATAAACTTTTTGAATAATTTCTTTTGGTGATTTTAATTTGATAATGTTTTCAGAGCAATCAATTACAAAATGTGGCATAATTATTTTTATTTAGTTGTATTGTATGAAGTTATGAGTCAAATAACTTTTAGTTGCACATGCTATAAGGTAATTAATAGTAAATTCATACAAAGTTGAATCTGTTATAGTTCTAGTTTGTAAGTGGTTAGGTAATGTTTTTCTTTCTTCTAAAAGATTATTTTTTAGCACGCTCCACTAATTCCAATTGCTCAATTTTAGCTTCCGTAGTGAACAAGCCGTAATTAATAAACGCTTTTTTCTTTTCTATTTTATCTATGGTCCCTACAGCGTTTCCGTCAATTAAACGAACTCTGTCATTTATTTTAAAAACATAGGCGGCTCTTTCTTTTGCAATTTTTTCTGCTTCTTTTTTCTTTTCTTCTCTAACCTTTACAACTTTTTGAAGCACTTCTTTTTCTACTTTTTTAATTGCCTCTTGTTGTTTTTGTGTAGCAACTTTTTCTTCTTTCTTTTCTGTTTTAGTTTTCTTTTTAGGTGGGTTTTTCTTTATGTATTTGGTCTTTTCTGCCATTGCCCATTTGAAAAAACTAGCAGAAAGTTCTTTTTTATTATTTGTTTGGAAGTATTTATTAAGCATTTCATTAATATTTCTTCCTAATGATAACATACGTTGGTTGTTATCGTATAATTCTTGAAAACCTTCTAATTTTTCACGTATTTTAAGTTCTTTCTCTTGTAAGTTTTCAATATGCTCTTGTCCTTTAGATTTTTGTTTATTTAAACTTTCAGAAGTTTTTTGTAAACGATTTCGCTCCTTTTGAAGTTTAGAGATTGTTTTATCTAAACGAACTTTTTCAGTTTCAACGCGCTTTTTAGCACGGTTAATTAAGCTATATGGAATTCCGTTTTTCTGCGCTACCTCAAACGTAAAAGAACTTCCTGCCTGTCCGATATACAATTTATATAAAGGCTCTAAAGTACGCTCATCAAACTGCATATTAGCATTTGTAACATTATCTAACTCATCAGCTAGTACTTTTAAGTTGGCATAGTGTGTGGTTATAATTCCGAAGGCTTTCTTTTCATAAAACTCTTCTAAGAAAATTTCAGCTAAAGCACCTCCTAACTCAGGATCGGAACCCGTACCAAATTCATCAATTAAAAACAAGGTGTTATCATTACACTTTCTTAAAAAGTAACGCATGTTTTTTAATCGATAGCTATAGGTACTCAATTGATTTTCGATAGATTGGTTATCACCAATATCAGTTAAGATAGTATTGAAAAGTGTGGTTTCACTACGTTCATGAACAGGAATTAATAATCCACTTTGTAACATTACTTGTAACAAGCCAATTGTTTTAAGTGTAATACTTTTACCACCAGCATTAGGTCCTGAAATCACAATAATTTGTTGCTGTTCACTTAACTGAATGGTCTGCGGAATGGTTTCAATATCCTTAGCCTTATTTTTTTGCCATAAAATAGGATGAAAAGCATTTTTTAGAAAAACTTTTTTCTCCTTAGTAATTTTAGGAAGTAGTCCGTTGATGCTCTTAGCATATTTTGCTTTAGCACCCACCAAATCTAAATGTGTTAAAAACAAAACATACTCATTTAAAAGCGGAGTATAAGGACGTATTTCAGTAGCTAGATTCCTTAGTATGCGTACTACTTCTTGCTTTTCTTCATACAAAAGGTTTTGTAACTCCCTGCTGTAAGCCAACGTGGCTTGTGGAGCGATATACACAATGTTTCCTGACTTAGAAGAACCTAACAAACTTCCTTTAACCTTACGTCTGTGCATAGCTAAAACAGCTAATACACGTTGATTGTCAACAACGGTTTCTTTAATATCATCTAAATATCCACTCGACATGTTTTTACTCAAAGCCCGAGAAAAGCTTTCAGAAATTTTACCTCTTACGGAACCAATTTCTTTTCGTATTTGTTTTAAAGCAGGAGAAGCATTATCCGCAACCTCACCATACGGGGTAATAACTTTTTTAATATTATCTACAATAACCGAGGTGAACTCAACTTCATCACTTAGAGCAAATAGTGTAGGATAGTAGGTTTGAAACTTCTTTAAAAACTTCTTTTGTTCATTTACTGTTTCTGAAACTGATGAAACTTTTAAGAAACCATCTGTTTCTAAAAAACTATTTTCAATAGCGAGTCGCTTAATTTCTTCAGAAATATCTTCAAAATAATGATTCGGAATTCTGTTTTCGTTTTCAAAAGAAGACAAATATTCATTCACCATATTTAATTCAAAAAATAACTTTTTTTTGTTTGAAATAGGCTGAACTAGCATTGTTTTTTCTTTTCCTAAATTTGAAATACAATGCGTTGCAACTTGTTCTAAAACTGTTGTAAACTCTAAATCTTGAAGTGTTTTTTCTGTAATGTTTTTAGTCAAAATAGTATATTTGAAACCACGACAAAAATAACAAACAATGCAAGTAAAAATTAATGATAGCTGGAAAAATATTTTACAACCTGAATTTGAGAAACCATATTTTGAAAATCTTACTGAATTTGTTAAAAATGAATATTCAAACCATATGTGTTACCCAAAAGGATCAGATATTTTCGCAGCGTTTGATTTTTGTGCGTTAGATGATTTAAAAGTGGTGATTTTGGGTCAAGATCCATACCATGGAGTAGGGCAGGCAAACGGATTGTGCTTTTCGGTACATGATGGTATTACACATCCACCATCATTAATTAATATTTTTAAAGAAATTGAAAAGGACGTAAATATTCCATATCCAAAAAGTGGCGATTTGTCCCGTTGGGCAAAACAAGGAGTGTTGTTATTAAACGCAACTTTAACTGTAAGAGCAGGTGAGGCAGGAAGCCACCAAAAGCAAGGTTGGGAACAATTTACTGATGCTGTAATTCAGAAAATTTCTGAAGAAAAAAAGGATGTTGTGTTTTTACTTTGGGGAGGTTTTGCTAAGAAAAAAGCAAAACTTATTGATAAAAATAAACATCATATTTTAACTTCAGGCCACCCATCACCATTAAGTGCTAATAGAGGGTATTGGTTTGATAACAAACATTTTTCTAAAACCAACGATTTTTTACAAAGTATAGGTTCAGCAACTATTCAATGGTAATTTCGGGTAAAATAGTTTTGTTGTAATACGGTAAAATAATAGCATCTAACATATCTTCAGTAACATCAGGATAATGAACTTCAACAATTTTGTTAGTGTTAATCCATTTTTCAATTTTAGGAAGCTGTTTTTTACTCAATTTTTTTACAACAGTAACTCCCATTTCTTTTAAAGTAACAGCATTGCATTGTTGTTCGTATTGATTTTTCATAGGAATAACCAATAGTTTTTTACGTAAATACAACGCTTCAGTAGGTGTTGCAAAGCCTGCTCCACAAATTACTCCTTTTGCAGAAGCCATACTTCGGATAAATGCATCGTCGTTGATAGGTAGGATTGTAATATTATGAAAAAATTGATGCTCTTTTGTTTTCTTAGAAAAGACTTGCCACTTTATGTCTTTTACTTTTGAAAGTACTTTGACTATTTTTTCATCGCTATAAGAAGGTAAATACACAGTATAATGTCCTTTGTTTGTAATATTTCTATAGCGAATTTCTTTACGGATTATAGGCAAGAAAGTAGAAGACGAGTGTGTTTTAAAATGAAAACCGAATTTATTTTTTGCGGGTGCGTAATATTTAATGATTAAACGTTCTAATCTAAACTTTTTAAAAGCTGAGTTTTTCTCATTTAATAAAGCATTTTGGTTGCTTAATGAAATAATAGGTACATTTCTAAAAAGACATGCCCAAGCAGATATTGGTTCAAAATCATTGATAACTAAATCGTACTCTTTTATAGGTAACATTTTAATTTCTTTATAAACTTTCTTTAGGTTTAAGTCTTTTAAGGTGCTAATTAGATCAATTCCACCCTTTTTACCAAAAACGAAGCCCAATCCATGTAATTTATATTTTATGTTGAAAGGAAGCTCTATTTCGTATTGTGATCCACTAACCAATACATCTACTTCCCCACGTCTTTGCAAATGTGGAATAATTTCTAAGGCTCTACTTGCATGTCCATTTCCTGTTCCTTGAAAAGCATATAATATTTTCATCTTTTTAAATTTTTTATAATTGGTTGTTTTAGAAAATTATCTATTTAATAGATACTAATCATTCCTTAACTTAATGCCCATAATGGGCTTCATGGTTATTGGGTTTTAATGTTAAACTCTTTGAGGAGCTCTGTAAAAAGTTCGCTATTATTGTGTTCAGAACTAATTAGCTCTAAATCTTTTACAGGGTAGTCTAAATGAATATTTTTAGCTATCTCATCTTTTTCGTATTCATATAAAGACCACGCTTTATTTTTATATTCTAAAGCTGTTAAATTTTCAATCCAATCGCCAGAGTTTAAGTAAGTAGTGCTTCCTTTTTCAGTTTCAATTGTTCTTATTTCTGGTTGATGGATGTGCCCGCAGACTACATAGTCATAAGCCTCATCAATTGCAATATCTGCAGCAGTGTTTTCAAAATTATTAATGAATTTAATGGCACTTTTTACGCTGTTTTTAATCTTTTTAGAGAATGAAAGCCTGCTATAGCCCATTTTATGACTTATCCAGTTTACAATCGTATTAATAAGGATTAAAAAATCATAACCCATTCCGCCTAGTTTAGCAAGCCATTTAGAGTGTTGCATGGTGACATCGAAAACATCTCCGTGAAAAAACCATCCTTTCTTACCGTCAATATCTAGTACTACTTTGTTTACGATTTCAAAGCTTCCTAAGCGAAAACCTTTAAACCTACGTAACATCTCATCGTGATTTCCTGTGATGTAGTAAACTTTTGTTCCAGAAGTGATAAAATTCATCAGTTGCTTGATGATTTTCATGTGAGGTTTAGGAAAGTAACGCTTGTTGAACTGCCAAATATCAATAATATCACCATTTAAAATCAATATTTTTGGATTGATGGTTTTTAGGTAATTATGAAGCTCTGTGGCTCTGCAACCAAAAGTTCCTAAGTGAACATCTGATATTACAGCAATATCTAATTTACGTTTTTTGTGTTTTTTCATTCTAAGTGTACTTCGATATGTATCAAAGTTACTTTTTGAATGTTTTTTAAAAGTGAAGTAATTATAAATTATTGGTAATAAAATCTTTACTAAAAAGTTCAGTAAAGGTTGCGTAAAAGTAAAAAGCTCGGTAAAACCGAGCTTTTTATATATAGTTTTTAAAAAAGATTACTTGTTGTACAATACCCATTCCCCTTTTTCTAATAAAGGAATAGCTTGCTTGTACTTAACCTCTTTTTCTTCACCTGACATTACATTTTTGATAGTAACTTTTTCGTTACGACCAATTTTTGGTTGTTCACGAACAATAGTTTCTACAGCTTGCTGTTCTTGTGTTTGTTGGTTACGAGCATTGCTAATAGCTTGCTGTGTTGAGTTTTGAACTTCGTCCTTACGTAAATCTAAATGCTCACGTTGTTGTTCACGAGCTTCTGATACTTGTGAAGCTTCTTGACTTGGTAATTTTCCTTTGAACAAGAATGATAACACTTCTTTGTTAACTTTATCAATTGTTTCTTGGAATAATTCGAAAGCCTCAAACTTATAAACTAATAACGGATCTTTTTGCTCGTACGTAGCATTTTGAACAGTTTGTTTCAACTCATCCATTTTACGTAAGTGATCCTTCCAGTTTTCATCAATAATGGCTAAAGTGATGTTTTTCTCAAAATCATTTACTAGTGACTTTCCTTCACTTTCGTAAGCTTCTTTTAAGTTGGTAACTACTTGTAGTGTTTTAGAACCATCTGTAAAAGGAACAACGATACGCTCGTAACGATCACCTTCGTTTTCAAAAACGTTTTTAATTACTGGGAATGCATTTTCAGCATTTCTTTCCGCATCGTTTTTGTAGTGTTCTGTTACTATTTTGTATAGCTTGTCAATTAAATCTTGCTCTGATGTTTTATTGAATTCTTCTTCAGAAAAAGGAGAAGTCATTGCAGAGAAACGAATTAATTCGAATTCAAAGTTTTGGAAGTCTTTTGCTTCTTTATTTTGTCTTACAATTGAATCACAAGTATCATAAATCATGTTTGCGATATCAATCTGTAAACGTTTTCCGTCTAAGGCATGACGACGACGTTTGTATACAAACTCACGTTGTGCGTTCATAATATCATCATACTCTAATAAACGCTTACGAATACCAAAGTTGTTTTCTTCTACTTTTTTCTGAGCTCTTTCAATAGATTTTGAAATCATAGAGTGCTGAATTACTTCGCCTTCTTTTAATCCCATTCTATCCATCATCTTCGCAATTCTTTCTGAACCAAATAAACGCATTAGGTTGTCATCTAAAGCTACATAGAATTGAGAAGAACCTACATCTCCTTGACGTCCTGCACGACCACGTAACTGACGGTCTACACGACGAGAATCATGACGCTCTGTACCAATAATAGCTAAACCACCTGCAGCTTTTACTTCCTCAGATAATTTAATATCGGTACCACGACCAGCCATGTTTGTTGCAATGGTTACCACTCCAGGTTTACCAGCTTCAGCAACTACATCTGCTTCTTTCTTGTGTAATTTTGCATTTAATATATTGTGAGGAATCTTACGGATTTGTAACATTCTTCCTAATAATTCAGAGATTTCAACAGAAGTAGTACCTACTAGTACTGGTCTTCCTTCTCCAACTAATTTTACGATATCTTCAATTACAGCGTTGTACTTTTCACGAGTAGTTTTATAAACTAAATCTTGTTTGTCGTCTCTTTGAATTGGTTTGTTTGTTGGAATTTCAACAACATCTAATTTGTAGATTTCCCAGAATTCACCAGCTTCTGTAATTGCAGTACCTGTCATACCAGATAACTTACGGTACATTCTAAAGTAGTTCTGTAAAGTAACAGTAGCAAACGTTTGCGTAGCGTCTTCAATCTTCACATTTTCTTTAGCTTCAATTGCTTGGTGTAATCCGTCAGAGTAACGACGACCGTCCATAATACGACCTGTTTGCTCGTCTACAATCATTACCTTATTATCCATTACCACATACTCTACATCTTTTTCAAAAACAGTGTATGCTTTTAAAAGTTGATTCATGGTATGAATACGCTCACTCTTTATGCTAAACTCACGGTATAGTTCTTCTTTTTGATCAGCTTTTTCTTCTGGAGTAACGTCGCTATTATCTATTTGACCAACTTTTACACTAATATCTGGTAAAACGAAGAACGTTTCATTTTTTGTGATATCAGAAAGGTGTGCGATACCTTTATCTGTTAAGTCAATTTGATTGTTTTTTTCTTCAATAGTAAACCATAATTCTGCATCAACTTCAGGCATTAGCTTGTTGTTGTCTTGCATGTAGAAGTTTTCAGTTTTTTGAAGGATTTGTTTAACTCCTTCTTGCGATAAAAATTTAATTAAGGCTTTGTTTTTAGGAAGACCTCTATAAACTCTTAGTAATAAGAAACCACCTTCTTTAGTATCACCTTCTTTAATTAAGCGTTTAGCTTCAGCTAAAACACCTACTAGATATTTATTTTGAAGAGAAACTAAATCGGCAACTAGAGGCTTTAACTCATTAAATTCATGATTATCTCCTTGTGGTACTGGTCCAGAAATAATTAACGGTGTACGAGCATCGTCAATCAAAACAGAATCCACCTCATCAATAATAGCATAGTTTGGCGCACGTTGTACTAAGTCTTTCTTAGAGTTTGCCATGTTATCACGTAGGTAGTCGAATCCAAATTCATTATTGGTTCCGTAGGTAATATCTGCGTTATAAGCTTCTCTACGTGCTTCTGAGTTTGGTTGGTGGAAATCAATACAGTCAGTAGATAACCCGTGGAACTCAAAAATAGGAGCCATCCACGCACGGTCACGTTTTGCTAAGTAGTCGTTTACAGTAACAACATGTACTCCGTTACCAGTTAAAGCGTTTAGGTATACAGGTAATGTAGAAACTAATGTTTTACCTTCACCTGTCATCATTTCGGCAATTTTACCTTGGTGTAATACAGATCCACCGATTAACTGAACATCATAATGAATCATATCCCAAATAACCTCTTTACCCGCAGCGTCCCATGAATTAGCCCAAAAAGCTTTGTTGTCTTCTAGTGTGATATGTTCTCTAGTAGCTGATAACTCTCTATCAAAAGGAGTTGCAGTTACTTCTATTTCTGTATTGTTAGTAAAACGCTTCGCAGTTTCTTTTACAACAGCAAAAGCCTCTGGCATAATGTCTAACAAAACAGCTTCTGAAGCCTCGTAAGCTTCGTCTTTTAATTTATCAATTTCTGTATAAATGTCTTCTTGACGATCAATATCTGCATTTTTAGCTTCTTCTTCAAGCTCAGCTATTTTGTCATTAAAAGATTTTGTAGCGTCTTTAATTTTAGATTTAAATTCGATTGTTTTTGCCCGTAATTCATCATTTGATAAACTATTTAATGAATTTTCAAAAGATCGTACTTTTTCAACGATCGGTTGTAGTGATTTTAGGTCCTTTTGTTGTTTGTCTCCAACAAATAGTTTTATAATCGAATTTAAAACGCTCATTTGTAAAATATTGTTTTATAGCTAATTAAGTTGTTTTTAATTAGCGTTTTTTGTGTTTTTTATTGAGTGCTTAAAAGTAAGCAAAAAAAAAGCCTCTGTAAAAGAGACTTTTTATTATTTATTTTTTTCTAGTATTCATCTTCATTCCAAAGATAATCTTCTTCAGTAGGGTAATCTGGCCATATTTCAATAATAGAATCGTATGCCTCACCTTCATCTTCGATATCTTGTAAGTTTTCTACCACTTCTAACGGTGCTCCAGTACGAATAGCGTAATCAATTAATTCGTCTTTAGTTGCAGGCCAGGGTGCATCTGCTAAATAAGATGCTAATTCAAGTGTCCAATACATTTCTTTATCTGTTTAATAAGATTTTCCGCAAAAATAATTTTTTTTTGTAAAAAGTCAAGTTTTTTTTAAAAAATGTGAAATCAATAATTAAAGAACTTAGTTAAAGCTTTTCAGGAATCCATTTAATTTCCTCAGCTTGTAAGTCTTGGGTCAACTTTCGTGCCAACACAAAAAGGTAGTCAGAAAGTCGGTTTAAATACTTTAAAACAGTATAGCTAATTGTTTCTTCTTCGTTTAAAGCCACAGCTAATCGTTCCGATCTACGGCATACGCAGCGTGCTATGTGACAAAATGACACGGTTTGGTGACCGCCTGGTAATACAAAGTGTGTCATTTGAGGTAGGTCTTTATTCATTAGATCAATTTCGTCTTCTAAAAACTGAATTGAGTCTTCATTAATTTTAGGAATGTTTAAGCGTTCTTTACCACTTTTTAAAGTTTCCTTTTCTGGTGGTGTAGCTAACATGGCACCTAATGTGAATAAATCGCTTTGAATTTTTGTTAATTTCTTTTTCAGAGTTTCGTTAATGTTTTGGTCTCTGATTAGTCCAATGTAAGAGTTAAGTTCATCAACAGTTCCATAGCTTTCTATTCTTAAATGATGTTTAGGTACTCGGGTGCCACCAAATAGGGCAGTGGTACCTTTATCACCTGTTTTAGTGTATATTTTCATATGTTCTTTACTTGTTTGATTATTTTTTTAAGATAGCTAATTTATCTAAAATATAATCAGGACAACGCATAGGTTTTTTTGTTTTATTGTTAATAAATGCTAACACAGTATTTCCAGTTGAAATTAGTTCGTTATTTTGATTGGTAATTTCATAGTCGAATTCAATTTTTACTGAAGGTGTTTTTTTTAAAATGGTTGTAATGGTTAATTCATCGTCGTATAATGCCGACTTTTTAAAGTTACAAGATAAAGAAATAACAGGCAACATGATTCCTGTTTTTTCCATATATTTGTATGTAACGCCCAGAGAACGTAGCCATTCGGTACGACCAATCTCAAAAAATTGTGCGTAGTTTCCATGATAAACTACTCCCATTTGATCAGTTTCAGCATACCGAACACGTATAGTTGTGTGATGTTTTTGCAAAAGAATATTTTATTTTAATTGCATTAACGATACGCAAAAAAAAAATAAAAGTCAATAGTGATTTGATTTTTTTATACTAAAATTTATTCACACTTTTGTTCGCCCAGACTTTCATGTTTGGTGTCCCCTAAACCTGAATAAAAATTAACAACTAAAATTGTTTTTTACCAATATGACTAAAACAGCCGATTCAGTTTGGATGGAATGCTTGTCTTTTATTAAGGATAACATTAAGCCACAGGCATATAAGACTTGGTTCGAACCGATAAAGCCAATTAAATTGGCGGGGGAAGCTTTGACAGTTCAAGTACCAAGTAAATTTTTTTACGAGTGGTTAGAAGAGCATTACATTAAATTGTTAAGAGTAGCTTTGGTTCGTCAGTTAGGAAATGATGCTAAATTAATTTACGATGTACGTATGGAGAATACGTATAGTAGTAATAGCCCTCAGACTGTAAAAATACCTAGTTCAAACCGTAACCCTTTAAAACCACAAAAGGTAACAGTTCCGTTAGAGTCAAAACGAGAACTTAAAAATCCATTTGTTATTCCTGGGTTACAAAAGGTGAAGATAGAGTCTCAACTAAATCCAAATTATAATTTTGTAAATTTTGTTGAAGGAGATTCTAACAGGTTGGCACGTTCTGCTGGTATGGCTGTAGCAAATAAACCAGGTGGAACTTCATTCAACCCATTATTAATATATGGAGGAGTTGGATTAGGAAAAACACACTTAGCACATGCTATAGGTGTTGAAATAAAAGATAAATACCCAGATAAAACTGTATTGTATATTTCTTCTGAAAAATTTACACAACAGTTTATTGATTCGGTAAAATCGAATACAAGAAATGATTTTATTCACTTCTATCAAATGATTGATGTGTTGATTATTGATGATGTGCAGTTTTTATCAGGAAAAGCAGGAACACAAGATGTATTCTTTCATATTTTCAACCATCTACATCAAAATGGAAAACAGGTTATTTTAACTTCAGATAAAGCACCTGTTGATATGCAAGATATTGAACAACGTTTACTTTCTCGTTTTAAATGGGGGTTGTCAGCAGAATTACAAGCACCAGATTACGAAACAAGAATTTCTATTTTACAAAACAAGTTATACAGAGATGGTGTTGAAATGCCTGAAGAAATTGTTGAGTATATAGCGAAGAATATCAAGTCTAATGTTCGTGAGCTAGAAGGAGTGATAATTTCAATGATAGCTCAAGCTTCTTTTAATAGAAAAGAGTTTACAATTGAACTAGCAAAACAGATTGTAGATAAATTTGTAAAGAACACGAAAAAAGAATTGTCTATTGATTACATTCAAAAAGTTGTATCAAAATACTTTGATATGGATGTGGCAACTTTACAATCTAAAACACGTAAACGTCATATTGTACAAGCACGTCAGTTAGCTATGTATTTTGCAAAACGTATGACAAAGTCATCATTAGCAAGTATAGGAAGTCAAATAGGTAAAAGAGATCATGCTACTGTATTACATGCATGTAAAACTGTTGATAATTTGACTGAAACTGATAAGCAGTTTAAAAAGTACGTAGAAGACTTAACAAAAAAGTTAACTTTATAAACAACGAACCTCACCTAGTGAGGTTTTTTTATGAGTATGAAAAAAATATTAATGGTTTGTTTAGGAAATATTTGTCGATCTCCTCTTGCTGAGGGAATTTTACAATCTAAATTGTCTTCAGGTAATTTTGCAGTAGATTCAGCAGGTACAGCTGGTTATCATGTTGGCGAATTACCTGATGGGCGCTCTATTGAAGTAGCTAGGAAATATGGGGTAGATATCACTAATCAACGATCAAGAAAGTTTGTAAAAGCAGATTTTGATAATTTTGACATGATTTTTGCAATGGATCAAAGTAATTATGGTGATATTGTAGCCATGTCTGAAAATGAAGAGCAGCATGAAAAAGTAAAAATGATTTTGAACGAATTACATCCTAATGAAAATAGGAGTGTTCCAGATCCGTACTATGGAGGAGATCAAGGTTTTGAAAATGTATACAAAATGTTAGATGAAGTGTGTGAAATTATAGCTTCAAAATTAGAACAGAAATAATGAAAGGTAAATTATACTTGATTCCCACAACGTTAGGTGATACTGAGCCATTAGAGGTAATGCCCTTATCAGTAAAAAAGGTAGTAGAGCAATTAGATCACTTTATTGTTGAAAACGAAAAGTCTGCTAGAAGATTTATTAAAAGAATTACACCAACAAAGTCGCAACCTTCATTGGAGTTGATGTTGTTAGATAAGTATTCAGATGATTTAGAAACCAAAAATTACTTAGATGCCTGTGAAAAAGGAATATCTGTTGGTTTACTCTCTGAAGCTGGGGTGCCAGCTGTGGCAGATCCAGGTGCAAGTATTGTGAAGTTAGCACATCAAAAAGGAATTCAGGTAGTTCCATTGGTAGGCCCTTCTTCTATTTTATTGGCAATTATGGCTTCTGGTATGAATGGGCAGAGTTTTGCATTCAATGGATATTTACCTATTGATAAATCAGATAGAAAAAAAGCAATTAAAGATTTAGAGAAGCTTTCAAAAGAAAAAAATCAGTCACAGCTTTTTATCGAAACTCCTTACAGGAATGAAAAAATGTTAGATGATTTACGTGCTACTTTATCTCCTGATACAAGAGTTTGTGTGGCGTGTGATATAACACTTCCAACAGAGTATATTAAAACACTAACGGTAAAAGAATGGAAGCATGTAAAAACGGATTTACATAAACGACCAGCTATCTTTATCATCCATAAATAAAAAAAAGCATCGATTCAATCGATGCTTTTTTTTATTGTTTTCTTATTAGTTAAACCGTGGGCTTCTTATTGGCTTTGATGTTAGAAACATCATAACCAGCAAACTTCTTAAGGTATGATTGTATAGAGGTTCCATAGGCATCATTAAAACGGATAGATCCATTCGAACGTAAGAACTTTTTTACATTACCTGCACCACTTAAATGTGCTGCTGCTAAAATACCTGATTCAGTTATTTTAACTCCATTAATGGTTTTGCCAACACTTCTCTTTATGTCTTTTCTTAAAATCCATTTGTTTAATTTACAATAAGCGACAAATGTGCGTTCTTGTAATTTTGGGTTTTTAAGAAAGTGAGTGGTGTTGTAAATTCTAAATCTCTTTAGGGTTTCCTTACCAAATTGGTATTTCCCTAAGTATCCAAGTGTGTTAACTACTCTATACCTGCCTTGTGATTCTTTAAAAGCTAAAGCTTCTTTAAATCCTACAAAATCATTTAATAAAAAAGGAATGTTAACCTTTTCTACCTTATGAATTGGTATTGGCGTTGTTGTAGTAGTTTTTTCTTTTTTAGCTGTAGTCTCTGTAAAACTGGTTAATAATACAAATCCTAAAAATACTAATACTAAATGTCTGATAATTAAATACTTTCTGTTTAGCGATGCAAAGATACGGCATTTTTTTACAACAGACTATAAATCAATAATTTACAGTTGTTTAACTATTGATAATTAAGTTGTTTTCCTGTGTTTTTTTTAGGTAAAAAACAAAAATATTTATCTTTTATTGGCTTTTTGGTAATGTTTTGATGAAATTGGTAAAAATAAAATTTTGTTAATTTATCTCTTTATCCCTTGTTGATTTATCCATTGTTGATATTTCACTGCATTTCTATTATGCTGTGCTAAAGAGTTAGCAAATTCATGAAAACCAATCTTATCAACACTTGCACACATATAGTAATAATTGTGTTTTTGATGGTTTAAAACAGCATCAATAGATGAAATATCTGGCATTGCAATCAAAGTAGGAGGAAGTCCTGTGTTTTTATAAGTATTGTAAGGAGAGTCTATCACTAAATCTTTGTTTAAAACCCTTTTTACAACAAAATCTTGCCCTTTAATTTCTTTAATAGCGTATATAACTGTTGGGTCAGCTTGTAAAGGCCAATTATCTTTTAATCTATTTAAATACAGACCAGCAACAATAGGGCGCTCTACTTTTTTAGCTGTTTCTTTCTGAACGATAGAAGCTAGAGTAATTACTTCTTCTTTTGAAAGGTTTAGCTTTTTAGCTTTGTCTAATCTAGCAGAAGTCCAAAAACGATTGTATTCGCGCAACATTTTATCACGGAAATTTTCAGCAGAAGTATTCCAATAAAACTCATAGCTATTAGGGATGTACATTCCCAGTGCAGATTTTTTAGAAAACTTATTGGTAGCTAAAAAAGAAGGATCTTGCATAGCTTGTAATAAAGCAATAGAGTCTGCTTCAATTTGTTCAGCAATTCTTCCTGCTAATTTTTCTAAGGTATCTTGATTATTGAATGATAAAGTAATTGGTGTTTGATTTCCACTACGTAAAAGGTTAACAACATCATTCATGTTCATCCCTTTTTTTAGTAAATATTTTCCACCTTTAGGTTTGGTGAATTTTTTCTTTTCTGCAACCCAAACAAAATTTTCAGGATGTTTAACAAATTCAGTAAGTTGTTTTTTTACATCTATAAAAGAAGCATTAGACCCTATGTATATAGCCCCATCTTTAGTAACTGCTTTACCAAATATTTTTTGATAGTAGTTAAATCCAATAATTCCACCAATTAAAAAAATGGCGGCAATACCTCCTAAAATAATTTTCTTATTCATTTATTAATTGAAATAATAGTTCGTCTTTATATGTTCCGTTGTAAAAAATCCAATCTTTCTTAATTCCAATTTGCTTAAAATTTTGTTTTTCAAAAAGATGTAAGCTATTGGTGTTATCATTAGTAATATTTGCATACAATTGATGTAAATGCAAATGTGTAAAGCAATAGTTAATTAGTAATTGTAAAGCTTCAGAGGCAAATCCCTTCTGCTGAAAGTCAGGATGGATCAAAATTCCAATACCAGCTCTTTTATGTTGTGGATTAAAATCAAACAAATCTATCATACCGACAGATTTACCAGTCGATTTTTCATCAATAACTAATCGTAACTGTTTAGCTTCAAAAATATCTAAGTGAGCGTTTTCTAAATATTGTTTCAATAAAAATTTAGAAAATGGAGCTTGTGTATGGCTTACTTCCCAAAAAGACTCATTGTTTTCAATTTGAAATAAAAACTCTAAGTCTTCAGGTTCTAAAGCTCTTAACTTGATATGTGTTCCAATTAACGTATGCACTAAATATTTATTTTACCTTTAAATACAAAAGTAGCTGGTCCTTTTAAAAAGACCTCAGAATAGATTCCGTTTTGTTCACTAAAAGAAACTTCTAATTCTCCTCCCTCAACAGGTAAAATAATAGAAGAACTATTTGTTTTTTTTGTTGCATGCATGGCTATGGCAACGGCAGTAACACCGGTACCACAAGCTAAAGTTTCATCTTCAACTCCTCGTTCGTAGGTACGTACTTTAAAAGTGTTGTTAGCTATTTGTTCTACAAAGTTAACATTACTCCCTTCAGTACCATAAATCTCATTCCTAATTTCTTTTCCGTTTGAAAAGACATCATAATTTGCAAGATCGTTTACCAACTGAACATGGTGTGGAGATCCTGTGTTGGTAAAGACGTATTTGTCAAAAATATTCACCTTGTCAACATCAATCATTTGTAAAGAAACAAGGTTGTTAGAAATAGAGGCATGATGTAATCCATCAATAGCAATAAAAGTAGTTTCGGTTTCGAAAAGTCCAAGTTTATGAGCAAAAGCTACAATACAACGACCTCCGTTACCGCACATAGTACTTTCATTACCATCAGAGTTATAATATACCATCTTAAAATCGGTAGTATTATCTTCTTCAAGTAGGATAAGACCATCAGCTCCAATACCGAAATGTCTATCACATAATTTTGCAATTATGTCAGTTTTATTTTTTGGAAAGGTTTTTGAACGATTATCGATCATGATAAAATCGTTACCAGTTCCTTGGTATTTGTAAAATTCTAAATCCATAATAATGGACAAAGATACATATTTTATGAAGGAAAGAGGACTGTTAAATAGCGGTTAAAATCAGTTAAATAGAAGTTAAACACATTTACTTGAAATGTTAAAATTGTATATTTGGAGTATAAAATTTTGTAAGCATATGAAGAAAATTATTGGAACTTTAGGAATTGCGATTTTAGGAGGCGCAATAGCACTTGCAGGATATAAAACATTGATAGAAGAACCGCAAGTGATTGTAGAAAAATCGGTAGAACCAACAATGCAAACTGTAAAGGCAAGTTACATGCCAACAGTAATAAACTCAACATCAACACCAACCGACTTTACAGAAGCAGCTGATAAAACAGTACATGCGGTGGTGCATGTTAAAAACACCTCAATAAGAACACAACAAAACCCGTTAGCAGAATTATTTTATGGTAGAGGAAGTGGAACGAGAAAGTACCAACAAGTAGGTACAGGAAGCGGCGTAATTATTTCTCCTGACGGGTATATTGTAACCAACAATCATGTAATTGAAGGAGCAAGCGATATTGAAATTACGTTAAATAATCAGAAAAAGTTAAAGGCAACTTTAATTGGAGCAGATAAAAGTAACGATATAGCTTTATTGAAAGTAGAAGCTGATTTTGAATTGCCTAATTTACCTTTTGGAAACTCTGATAATATTAAAGTAGGAGAATGGGTCTTAGCGGTAGGGAATCCTTATAATTTAACATCTACTGTTACTGCAGGTATTGTAAGTGCAAAAGGACGTGATTTGGATGGAAACACCAATATAGACTCGTTTATTCAGACAGATGCAGCTGTAAATCCAGGGAATAGTGGAGGTGCGTTGGTAAACACACGAGGTGAGTTAATAGGAATTAATACAGCTATTTCATCAAGAACTGGTTCTTTTATAGGATATTCGTTTGCAGTGCCGTCAAACATAGCTAAAAAAGTAGTAGATGATTTGTTAGAGTTTGGGACAGTACAAGAAGCTTTAATCGGTATAAATTATGATAATACGGAAAATGGAGTAGAGGTAACTGCATTAACAGAGAATGGTGGAGCGAAAAAAGCAGGAATAAAAGAAGGAGATATTATTAGTAAAATTAATAATGTTAAAATTTCTAAGTTTTCTGATTTGAAAGGGCAATTAACGGCTAGGAGACCAGGTGATAAGGTTGTTGTAACAGTTTTGAGGGATGGAGATGAGTTAGAAAAACTAGTGGTTTTAAGTAAGAAAAATTTTGTTGCTGTCAGAAGTTTAGGGCTTGTCATTAAAGATTTGTCAAAAAATGATTTAAAGAAGAATAACCTAAAATCGGGAGCAAAGATTATAGAAAATGTTAACCCTTTTTTAAAACGGTTAGGTGTTGATAAAGGGTTTATAATAACTAGAATAAATGAATTTGAAATTAATGATGCAAAAGATGCTAAAAGTAAACTTCTAGAAAATAGTTCTTTAATTTTAGAAGGAATAAACTCAAAAGGAGAAAAAGTTAGATACGGTTTAAAGTAAAATATTTTACTTATTATTGTGACTAGTATTAATATAAAATTTAAATATTATGAAATTTTTAAAAAATTCAAATGTAAAAGTATTATCAAACCTAGAACAAAAAGAAATAAATGGAGGAGGAGATGGTTGTAGGCAAGTATCTTCATTGAGTGGAATGGGTTGTACGACAGTGTCCTATGATTGCTATAGTGATAATGGATGGAAATATAGAAGTTATACTGAAGGTTCATGTGGTGGTGGACGTATGGAGGTTGTAAGTGATTCATATTATGTGTGATAAAAACTTATCTATAAATAATAAAGAGAACTAGGTTTAAAAACCTAGTTCTTTAATTTTAAAAGAAATAAAATTAAAAGGGAAGAATGTTAGGTATGGTCTAAAATAAAAACATAAAAAAAGCTGCTTAAAAGCAGCTTTTTTTATGTTTTTATTTTAAGATTAATAGAAGGAAATACCTATTTTTGCACAAATTTTTTAATTTTAGTTAACACACAACTATGTCAACAATAACAAATTACGAAAAAGAAGTAGTAAATCAAGCGCAAGTTCGAAGAGCTACGGTTGAGTTTATTAATATCGTTAACGATTTATGGTACGATAAATCTATCGAGTTAGTATTATTTAGAAATCCATTAGTAGATAAAAGAGCTAGTGAGGTTTTAAACTTAATCGATTACGCTAAAGAGTTTGTAGCGAAGCCAATAACAATAGAAGATGCTTTAGAAATAGCTAAAGCAATTCAATCGATTGATTTACCACCATCAAAATTAGATATTGGTAAATTAGCTTACGAATTTCACTTACAAGACGATGCATCAGCAGACAAGGTAGCTTTTGTAAAAGAGCAATTAAAAGATGCAACTGAAGCAGAAAACATTCAACCAAAAGATGTAGTATTATACGGTTTTGGACGTATTGGTCGTTTACTAGCTCGTGAGTTGAGTAGTAAGATGGGTAAAGGTTCTCAATTAAGATTAAGAGCAGTAGTTACTCGTGGTAAAATAGATCAAACAGTATTAGAAAAAAGAGCTTCTTTATTAAGTGTAGACTCTGTTCACGGAGATTTCTTGGGAACAGTTCAAGTAGATGCTGATAATAATGCATTAATCATTAACGGTACAACTGTTCACATGATTTCTGCAGCACAACCTGAAGATATTGACTATACGCAATATGGAATTAACGATGCGTTAATTATTGATAACACAGGAGCTTTTAGAGATGAAGAAGCATTAAGCCGTCACTTAAAAGCAAAAGGAGCAAGTAAAGTATTATTAACAGCTCCAGGAGCAGGTGTTCCTAACATTGTACACGGAGTAAATCATGAAGAAAATAATCCTGATAATATAGATATTTTCTCAGCAGCTTCATGTACAACTAATGCTATTACACCAGTATTAAGTGTGTTAGAAGATAACTTCGGAATTAAAAAAGGACACTTAGAAACAATTCATGCATATACAAACGATCAAAATTTAGTTGATAATATGCATAAGAAATACCGCAGAGGTAGAGCAGCTGCTTTAAATATGGTAATTACCGAAACAGGAGCAGGTAAAGCAGTAGCAAAAGCATTGCCAGCATTAGCAGGTAAGTTAACTTCAAGTGCTATTCGTGTACCAGTACCTAACGGATCATTAGCTATCTTAAACTTACAATTAAAAACTCCGGCAACAGTTGAATCTGTTAACGCTATTATGAAGCAATATGCGTTAGAAGGAGATTTAGTAGAGCAAATTCAATACTCATTAAGTAATGAATTAGTGTCTTCTGATATTGTAGGAACAACAGCTCCTTCTATTTTTGATAGTAAAGCAACTATTGCAGATGGAGATACTATTGTAATCTACGTATGGTATGATAACGAGTATGGTTACTCACACCAAGTAATGCGTTTAGCAAAGCATATTGCTAAAGTACGTCGTTATACTTATTATTAAAATAAAGTTAAAAACAGATAAAAAAAGCCGAAGCATTGATTTGCTTCGGCTTTTTTGTTATATTTGACTAAGAGTAACCCCTTAAATATGTCCCCTCAATGAAAAAGGTAATAATATTACTGTTCCTACTACTTGGCATTACTTCGCTAAGTTATTCTCAAGAATTAAAAACACTAGTTTCTGGAAAATGGTTTGTAGATTCAATGAAAATTGGAAATGAAAAATTTGAGTTCTTAGATGGAAAGAACTGGCTAGAGTTAAGTTCTGATGGAAAATATCAGGTTATGATGAGTAATAAAGAAGAAAGAGGAACATGGAAGTTAATTACAGATACAAATGAGCTAGAGTTTGACAATGAAAGCTTTGAAGAAAATTTAAAAATTGAAAAAATTAGCGAAACAATGTTATTAGTTTCAGCAAGAAATAAAGAAACCATCTATACTATGTGGTTAAAAAAATAAACTATCATACATAGTTTGTTTTTTAACGACCGAGGTAAGGGATTGCCTCGGTTTTTTATTTAAGTAGATCCTATTTTACTTATACTACTCATAAATCTTTTCCTTAAATTAGCGTCAAAAAATAAGATTAAATGAGGGCAGTACTTACACCAATATTATTGCTATTTGCAGCATTAACAACAAGCGCACAATCCAAATTACCATATTACGAAATACCAGAAGAAGCTGAAGAGTTTACAGCAGGAACCATTGTGAGTAGGATGATTGATGGATTAGGATTTCGTTATTACTGGGCTACAGACGGTTTAACCGAAAAAGACTTAGAGTATAAACCGAGTAAAGACGCAAAAACTACTGAAGAAACAATAGATCATGTGTTAAGTTTATCGCAAGTAATTAAAAATGCAGCATTAAAGGTTCCGCATAAAGAAGTAAAATCAGAAATGACATTTGCTGAAAAGAGAAAAGCAACCTTGGAAAATTTAAAGTTAGCGAGCGATATTTTTAGAAAAAGCACAGATGTATCGCAGCACAAAATAATTTTTGGAGATAAAAAACATCCAATATGGAATGCTATTAATGGACCTATTGCTGATGCTATTTGGCATGCAGGTCAGTTAGCCTCATTTAGAAGAGCCTCAGGAAACCCAATCAATTCAAAAATCAATCATTTTACAGGTACCGTTAGAAAATAATTTAATGACAGTTAAGGAGAAGATACAACAGTTAAGAGAAGAGTTACATACACATAATCACAGTTACTATGTGTTGGATGCGCCAACTATATCAGATTATGAGTTTGATATTAAATTAAAAGAGCTTCAGCAGTTAGAAGACGAGAATCCAGAATATTTCGATCCAAATTCACCAACGCAACGAGTAGGAGGAGAAGTTACTAAAAACTTTGAAACCGTTACCCACAAGCATAGGATGTATTCATTAGATAATTCATACTCTAAAGAAGATTTGTTAGATTGGGAAAAGCGCGTTCAGAAAATTTTAGGAACCGATCAAGTCGAATATACTTGTGAGTTAAAATATGATGGAGCTTCTATTAATCTTACCTATGAAAATGGACAATTTGTACAAGCAGTAACACGTGGAGATGGATTTCAAGGAGATAACGTAACAACTAATATTCGCACCATAAAATCTATTCCATTATTACCAAATAATGACTTTGTTTCTGATTTTGAAATGCGAGGAGAAATCATTTTACCATTAGAAGGATTTCACAAAATGAACGAAGAGCGTGTTGCAAATGATGAAGAACCTTATAGAAATCCGCGTAATACCGCTAGTGGAAGCTTGAAGTTACAAGATAGTGCAGAAGTAGCAAAAAGACCACTAGATTGTTTGTTGTATCAATTAGTAACGAGAGAACGTAAATATGCTTCACATTTTGAAAGCTTAGAAGCTGCAAGAAAAGTTGGGTTTAAAATTCCAGATACAATTGTTTTAGCCAAGTCGATAGAGGAGGTGTTAAACTTTGTAAACGAATGGGATGTTAAACGTCATACATTACCTTATGAAACAGATGGAGTAGTGGTAAAAGTAAACTCATTTCAACAACAAGATGAGTTAGGGTATACTTCAAAAGCCCCTCGCTGGGCTATTGCATATAAATTTAAGGCGGAGCAAGTTTCAACAGTATTAAATGAAATTACATATCAAGTAGGCCGTACAGGAGCCATTACCCCAGTAGCAAACTTAGAACCTGTACAATTGGCAGGAACAATTGTGAAAAGAGCTTCACTACACAACGCCGATCAAATAGCGAAACTAGATGTCCGGATAGGGGATACGGTTTTTGTTGAAAAAGGAGGAGAAATTATTCCGAAGATTGTAGGGGTAGATTTAACAAAGCGACCAATAGATTCTGTTCCTACACAATATGCTACACACTGCCCCGAATGTAATACTGAATTAGTCAGAACTGAAGGAGATGCGAAGCATTATTGTCCGAATGAATTTGGATGTGCACCACAAATTACGGGAAGAATCAAGCATTTTATCAGTAGAAAAGCGATGGATATTGATGGTTTAGGAGGTGAAACGGTTGATTTATTGCGTAAAGAAGGACTGATAAAGAACTATGCAGACTTATATGATTTAACAGTAGAACAAGTAATTCCGTTGGAGCGAATGGCAGAAAAGTCAGCGCAAAACATGATTGAAGGAATTGAAAAGTCAAAAGAAATTCCGTTTGAAAAGGTGTTGTTTGCTTTAGGAATCCGATTTGTGGGTGAAACTGTGGCAAAAAAATTAGCCAAACATTTCAAGTCCATAGATAATTTGATGCATGCAGATTTTGAAACATTGATTGCAGTTGATGAAATTGGAGATAGAATTGCACAGAGCATTATCGATTTTTCAAATGATTTAGGAAATATTGATTTAATTAACCGATTAAAATCGCACGGAGTTCAATTAGAGGTCTCTGCAGAGAGCTTAGAAGGACAAACAGATAAGTTAGCAGGAAAAGTATTTGTTGTTTCTGGAGTTTTTCATCAAATGAGTAGAAGTGAACTTAAAAAAGCGATTGAAGATAATGGAGGAAAAATATCGAGTTCAATTTCTAAAAAAACAACTTATATTGTAGCTGGTGATAATATGGGACCAAGTAAACTTACTAAAGCTGAAAGTTTAGGTATTCCAATTATCTCGGAACAAGATTTTATTGATATGATTGCTTAGTTTTTAAATAGTAGATAAAATTTCATCGTTACGAGTATAACGAAGTGATTTCAAAATTAAAAGGAAAACATGACCAAACAAACTAAAATAACCGTAGCATCTATTGTATTTCTAGTGGTTGCTATTATCGATGTGTATGCAGTAATTACACAAAATAAAACAATAGAAATGATTTTTAAACCGTTATTAATGACATCACTAGCAGTAGTGTATTTGGTATCGGTTAAAAAGCCAAATTTTTGGCTGCTGTCAGCTTTGTTTTTTTCATTTTGGGGCGATGTTTTCCTATTAGATAAAGCAAACTTTTTTGTGTTTGGTTTAGCATCGTTCTTAGTGGCACATGTGGTATATATTAAAATAACTACGAGCTTTTTGTATAAAGATTCAGCAGTTAGAATATTGACTTCGGCCATTCCTTTTGTATTGTTATTTGTGGGGCTCTTAGGTTTAATTTATCCTAACTTAGGAGACATGTTGCTGCCTGTAATTGTATACGGGGTTGCTATTTCAACTTTTGGTACGGCTGCATTACTAAACTATCGTCAGCAAAAAACAACAGCAAATACTTGGTTGTTATTAGGGGCTATTTTGTTTATAGCTTCAGATAGTCTTATAGCATTGAATAATTTTTACATGCCCAAACCATTATTTAATATTGCTATTATAGTATTGTATATTGTTTCTCAATATTTAATAGTTAAGGCAATTATAGCCAAGGAAAAATAATTTTTAAAGAAAATACATTGCTCCTGACATAGGGTTGACATAATGGACTTTATTTTTGTGTAAAACTTAAAAATAAAAGATGGATACAGAAAAAAAAGAACCGTTTTATGTTGTTGGTATCTCGGTAAGAACTTCCAATGAAAATCAGCAAGCAGCAAAAGATATACCTGCTTTATGGCAACGATTTATGTCTGAAAATATAGCCGATAAAATCCCGAATAAATCTTCAAATGAAGTATATGCTGTGTATACCGATTATGAGTCAGACCATACGAAACCATATACAACAATCATAGGTTACAAAGTAAACGAGGTAGATGATATCCCCGAAGGGTTTGTGAGCAAAAAAATAGAAGCACCAAACTATAAAACATATGTAGCAAAAGGAAGTTTAAAAGAGAATATAGTCTACAATAAATGGTTAGAGATTTGGAACGAAGATATAAATAGAGCATATACTTCCGATTATGAGGTGTATGGAACAAAAGCATTAGATCCAACAAATGCAGAAGTAGAAATATTTATAGGATTAAATTAATAATAAAAGGGCAGTTTTATAACTGTCCTTTTTGATTTATAAGGTTATAATTTGTTACCAACTATTGGAATGCTTTTTCTGTTGAAAATCAATAAAATTATTCCAGAGATAAAAGTTATAATAGCGCATATAAACAAAGTACCACCATCACCATCATGCTCAATACCTAAAATGGTTAAGTGGCTTATAATTGCTCCAGTCATTAAACCCGAAGTTAGCAAAGCACCCAACCAAGTTTTTTTGGGAGTAAATAAAAGTATAGAAGCAATTAATTCAAAAATACCAGTTACTATTCGCATATAAGCTTCATTACTTCCAGCTATTTTAGTAAATAAATCAATACTTTCTTGTGCTCCAGTAAATTTAAAAAACAATGTCTGAAGCATTATAATAGCTGCTATCAGTTTTAAAATTAAAAGAATATATTTTTTCATGCTTAATTGAATCTATTAAGTTAGACGTTGCAATTTTTAATGCTTACATAAACTAAAAACAATACTTTTGTAAGTATGAAAAAAATAATACTTACTCTATCAGTTTTTGGTTTATTGGCTTGTAAACAACAAAAAACAGCGCTTAAGTTTTTAGATGAATATGTGGTAAAAGATTCTTTGGTAATTGATAATACCGTTGTTGGTGGAATCTCTGGAATCGATTTTTATAATAATAATTACTACATGGTAGTGGATGATGCTACAAACCCAAGAATTTTAGTAGGAGATATTATTGTTAAAAATGATTCAATACAATCGGTAAATTTTGAAGATGTTATTATAGTAGATACTATAAGTCAGTTTACTAAAAACCATGTATTGGATTTAGAATCTGTTTTCGTAGATAAGGGAATCATAAATTTAGTAAGTGAAGGGTCTATTCAGTATAAAAAAGACCCGAGTATATTTGAAATTAATGCAGATGGAAGTTTTAAAAGTGAGATAGCAATACCTGATTATTTCAAAGCAACATCAAAAGCAAAACCAAAACATAATGGTGTTTTTGAAAGTTCTTCAAAAAGTTTTGACGGAAAAGGTTTCTGGGTAGCAATGGAAGCTCCTTTAGAAGCAGATGGGGAAGAACCAACATTTCACGAAACACAATCTCCTATTAGAATAACCTACTTTGATAACGAATCAAAAAAGGCGACGAAGCAATTTGCTTATCAGTTAGAAAAAATTGATAAACCTGCGAAAGGAAACATAAACCTAAACGGAGCAACAGCTATTTTAGAATATGAAAAAAATCACTTTTTCATAATCGAAAGAGCCTATCAAAGCGGTTATGGAAGCTATGGAAATGTAGTTAGAATTTTTAAAGCATCCATTAACGATGCTTCAACAAACACTTTGGAAATACAATCTTTAAAAAACGAAAAATATACGCCGTTAAAAAAAGAACTGTTATTAGATTTTAGTTCTGTTGAAAGTCAATTAACAGATGGAATTATAGACAATATTGAAGCGATTACTTTAGGTTCAACATTACAAAACGGAAACAAATCGTTAATCTTAGCCGCTGATGATAACTTTCAGTTGTATGGAAAGCAGTTAAATCAGTTTTTATTATTAGAAATTGAAGAGAAATAATATAAATTAGCTACTCGTAATTTTTACAGATGATAAGTACCCTAAAGAAAAAATCTATTCAGAAAGTATACGACAAATTAGTTGTAAAAAAAGAGAATACCCCACATAAAGAAACTAAAGTTAAAAGTGTGGCAATATTGTTAGATAATGAAGCTTTAGTAAATGTAGTAATAGCCAACTTAACAAACATTTTTCCTTTTCAAAAAGCAGATATAAGAGTACTAGTTTACAAAGAGTACTCAAAGAAAGAAGAGCCATCTACAGAGTTATTTACCGAAAAAGATTTTGGTTTCAAAGCGAGTTTAAAATCCGACAATTTAAAAGATTTCGTTAAAAACAAATATGACCTACTCATAAACTATACAAAAACGTCAAACTTATTAACGAATATGGTAACTTTGTTGTCACAAGCAGATTTTAAAGCTGGTTTTGCAGAAATTGATGACAGATTGTACGATATAGTAGTGTCTGATACTAGTTTTAACGAAGCAGTTTTAAATCAAGAATTAAAAAAATACCTAACGATTTTAAATAAAATATAATGCAAAAGTTTGTAGGAACTGGAGTAGCTTTGGTAACTCCCTTCAATGAAGATTTAAGTGTAGATTTCGAAGCACTTAAAAAGTTAGTAAATTACAATATTGAAAACGGTACAAACTATTTAGTAATAAATGGAACTACTGGAGAAAGTGCAACAATTACTAAAGAAGAAAAAATTGAAATAATAAAAGTAATTGCTGAAGAAAATAAAGGACGTTTACCTTTAGTTTTAGGTGTTGGAGGAAACAACACACAAACTGTTGTAGAGGAATTACAATCTTTAGACTTATCTGAAATAGATGGAATTTTATCAGTAGCTCCATACTATAGCAAACCAACGCAAGAAGGATTCTATCAGCACTATAAAGCAATTTCTTTAGCGAGTCCTAAGCCAATTATTATGTATAATGTTCCTGGCAGAACAGCAAAAAATATGGAGCCAGCAACAACTTTACGATTAGCAAGAGATTTTGAAAACATTGTTGCAGTTAAAGAAGCAGGAAACAATCAACAACAATACTATGAGTTGTTAAAAGACAAGCCAGAAGATTTTTTAGTGATTTCTGGTGATGATGATTTGGCTGTTGGAGTAGCTTTAGCAGGTGGAGCAGGAGTTATTTCTGTAATTGGGCAAGCATTACCTAAAGAGTTTTCAAAAATGATTCAGTTAGGATTAGAAGGGAAAGCAAAAGAGGCTTACGATATACACTACAAACTAATGGATATAGTAAATCTAATTTTTGAAGAAAATAATCCTGCGGGAATTAAAGCAGTATTACAAAAATTAGGAATCTGTTTAGATGAAGTACGTTTACCATTAGTAACAGCCTCAGAAGAATTACAAACAAAAATATCAGACTTTATAGATAATCTATAAAAGATGCATATAGAAAACAAGGAGTTAAAAAGGCTATAGTTTCATATACTATGGTCTTTTTTTAGTTAGAATATTATTTCCATTATTTTTTTTACTAATTAAAAAGCCCCTAAAAAGGGGCGTTTGAAACTGTAAAATATAGAATAGGATTAGTTTGGGTTGTCTTCACAAACTACTTCCATAACCCAACCCCAACCGTCATGAACCATTCTTTCATAACAACATACAGGTTCGTCACAGGCTTCTTTAAGATAATCTAAACCACCATGCACGGCTTTTTGCTCATTACTGTTTAAAATTTTCCCTAAACTTTTTAAATTTTTCATATTAAAGTTTTTATAATTAGATATGCTTTGGTCATTTTAAGGCACCCAAAGTTTATGCCTATAATTTTCAAAACTCATTTACCATGAAATAAATAAGTTTTGCTAGGTTATTCTTTTATTAAAATTTGTTTCCAGAAAATAATTTTTGATTATTTATCCTTCAAGAATGCAATTTTATTTCAATAAATGTATGGAAACAAAATGAAAGTTTTTCTATTTTTAATAAATTTTAACGTTTGTTTAAAAGATTACAATAGATTAAATTACTTTATTTTTAAGCCAATATAAAAGGTATAATAACAGACATATTTTAAAAAGTAGCATACTTTTTATAACTGTAGAGTATGGTATTTGCTTTTCACCTAAGCATTTTTTTAGCATCTTTGTATAAAGATGTAATTTTTAAAGTAGAAAATATGTTATCAAAAGTAATAGAGCAGGCATTAAACGACCAAATAAGAGTAGAAGCAGAGTCATCACAAGTATATTTAGCTATGGCATGTTGGGCAGAAATTCAAGGTTTTGAAGGTGTTGCACAATTTATGTATGCACATTCAGATGAAGAGCGTATGCACATGTTAAAATTAATAAAGTTTGTAAATGAACGTGGCGGACACGCACATATTTCTGATTTAAAAGAACCACCAGCAAAGTTTGGGTCTTTTAAAGATATGTTCCAAACATTATTTGATCATGAGGTAATGGTATCTAAATCAATAAACGATTTAGTACATATTACATTACAAGAAAAAGATTATGCAACCCATAACTTTTTACAATGGTATGTATCTGAGCAAATAGAAGAAGAAGCATTGGCACGCAACATTTTAGATAAAATTAACCTAATTGGAGACGATAAGGGAGGACTGTATCTATTTGATAATGATGTTAAACAAATAGTAGCTCAATCTGCTGCTGGAGCTCAGCAATAAGATTAACAAACATTTAGGAGTTCTTTGGAAAAATTATAACAGATTTTGTAGTTTCTTGTTAATCTCATTTATGAGATAAAAAATCGTTTTAATAATCCATAATTAATCACTAATTTTGCCAGATGCAAAAAATGAAAAATCTAGCGTATATTGCTGTAATGCTTTTAGTACTTTCTTCATGTGGAGAATATCAAAAAGTATTGAATAAAGGAACTGTAGAAGAACAATACAAAATGGCTGTAAAAATGTACGAAGCTCAAAAGTACAGTAAAGCTTTACGTTTGTTCGAAAAAATAACACCATCATACAGAGGGAAACCTCAAATGGAGCGTATTCAATTTATGGTTTCTCAATCTAACTTTAATGAGAAAAATTATGGGTTAGCAGGATATTACTTTAATAGATTTACAGGAAATTATCCCAAAAGTTCAAAAAGAGAAGAAGCAGCTTTTTTATCAGCTTTAAGCTATTACAAAGCAGCACCTAGTTATAGTTTAGATCCAACGGATACAAACAAAGCGTTAGAGGCTTTTCAAAAATTTATTGATAATTACCCAGATTCAGATAAGATAGAAGAAGCTAACAAGTATCATGCGGAGTTAAGAGCAAAACTTGAAAAGAAATCTTTTGAAATAGCAAAAACATATTATAGAACTGCTGATTATGACTCTAGAAATTATAAAGCGGCTATTGTAGCTTTTGATAATTTATTAGAAGATTATTTAGGAACTAAGTATAAAGAAGAAGCTTTATACTACCGTTTAAAAGCAGCGCATGATTTTGCAATGAAAAGTACGCAACGTAGAAAAGCAGAAAGAATTAAAGAAGCAGTCAAAGCGTACGATAAATTAAAAAGAAACTTTCCTGAATCAAAATTCATGGAAGAGTCAAACGAAATGCTAGCAGCATTAAACAAACAACAAGAACAATTAGCTAAAAGTTAAAAAATGGATTATAAAGAAACGAAAGCGCCGTTAAGTACTATAACTTATAATAAAGAAGCTATCGAGGCTCCAACGCATAATATTTATGAAGCTATTTCTATCATAGCAAAGAGAGCTACACAAATTAATTCTGATTTAAAAAAGGAATTAGTTGATAAGTTAGATGAGTTTGCTACTTATAACGATAGTTTAGAAGAAGTTTTTGAAAACAAAGAGCAAATCGAAGTTTCTAAATTTTATGAGCGTTTACCTAAGCCACATGCTATAGCTGTAGAAGAGTGGTTAAATGGTAAAGTATATTATAGAACTCCAGAGACAAAATAATATGTCTGTACTAAGCGGTAAAAAAGTTTTACTTGGTGTTACCGCCGGTATAGCGGCATACAAAACAGCGAGCTTAGTTCGCTTATTTATAAAATCAGGCGCAGAAGTCAAAGTAATTATGACTCCTGCGTCTAAAGATTTTATAACACCTCTTACACTTTCCACCTTATCAAAAAATCCAGTTCATTCTACTTTTTATGATAAAGAAGATGAAAATGAATTGTGGAATAATCATGTAGATTTAGGTTTATGGGCAGATTTAATGTTAATTGCCCCAGCTACAGCAAATACCTTGTCTAAAATGACAAATGGCACATGTGATAATTTATTATTAGCAACCTATTTGTCAGCTAAATGTCCAGTGTATTTTGCACCTGCGATGGACTTAGATATGTATCAACATCCATCAACAAAAACTAGTTTAGAAAGTTTACTAAGTTTTGGAAATATATTAATTCCTGCTACTTCAGGAGAATTAGCAAGTGGGTTGGTTGGAGAAGGTCGTATGGCTGAACCAGAGGATATTGTTGACTTTATAGAAAATGATATAGTATCTAAATTACCACTTCGTGGGAAAAAGATGTTAATAACAGCAGGTCCAACCTATGAAGCGATAGATCCAGTACGTTTTATTGGAAACCACTCTTCAGGTAAAATGGGATTTGAAATAGCAAAAACAGCAGCTAATTTAGGAGCTGAGGTGTTTTTAGTAGCAGGTCCATCACATCAGCAGGTAAATCATTCTTTTATTCATAGAATAGATGTTAAGTCTGCACAAGATATGTATGAAGCATGTCATAAGTATTTTGCTGAGGTTGACATAGCTGTATTATCGGCAGCAGTTTCAGACTATCGACCAAAAAATGTAGCTACTCAAAAAATAAAAAAGAAAGAAGCAGCGTTAAGTATTGAGTTAGAACCAACTAAAGATATCTTAAAATCTCTAGGAGAAATTAAGAAAAAACAGTTGTTAGTTGGGTTTGCATTAGAAACGAACGATGAGGTACAAAACGCAAAAAGTAAGCTTACACGCAAAAATTTAGATTTTATTGTATTAAATTCGTTACGTGATAAAGGTGCTGGTTTTGCAACCGACACTAATAAAATTACAATTATTGATGCTGATTTTAACGAAAAATCGTTCGATTTAAAATCGAAAAAAGCAGTGTCAAAAGATATCGTTAACGAAATAATACAAAAATTAAATGCGTAAGTTTTTCTTTATACTTTCTCTTCTTTCAGTTACTTTTTCTTCTTATTCACAAGAGTTGAATGCTACTGTAATTATCAATTCAGATAAAGTACAGAGTAGTAACAAACAAGTTTATCAAACGCTACAAAAAGCGTTAACTGAGTTTATTAATGATAAACAATGGACGAATAGAAACTTTAAGCAACAAGAACGTATCAATTGTGCATTTAACATCATTATAAATGAGCAAAATGGGACTAATTTTTCAGCTACTTTACAAGTACAGTCAACTAGACCTGTATATAATTCAACCTACGCTACACCTGTTTTAAACATTAATGATACAAACTTTAACTTTCGTTATAATGAGTTTGATCCGTTAATTTACAATCCAACTATCTACGAATCTAATTTAATCTCAACAATTGCTTTTTATGTGTATACAATATTGGGAGTTGATGCAGATACTTTTGCTTTAAAAGGAGGAGAGAATTACTTGAAGCAAGCAGAAAATATTATGTTGTTAGCACAGTCTAACGGAGAGTCTGGTTGGCAAAATCAAGTAGGAAAACAAAATCGATTTGCTTTAATAGACAATTTATTGTCTTCTAAATTTAGTGCCTTAAGAAGTATATACTACAATTACCACCGTAACGGTTTCGATAATTTTGCAGACAATAAAAATTCAGCTAAAGAAGCAATTGAAAAAAGTGTTTTAGATTTAGACAAACTGCACAATATTACTATTGGTAATTATATGATTCGCGTTTTCTTAGATGCTAAAGGAGATGAAATAGTAAATGTTTTTTCTGATGGAACTGCTTCAAGAAACCAATCACAAATGATTACGGTTTTGAATAAAATTGCTCCAACTTATAAAGATAAGTGGAAAAATATTCAGTAAAAGGGCTTTGTTATTAAACCATTAAATACAACGTTTATAAGCTGTTGAAAAATCAATAGACTTCCTTTGTTTTAGCTTGATTTAATTCATTCAAAATCCTTACTTTTATTCTTCACAAAAGAATAGAATTTGCTTACACATTTATCTATACATAATTATGCGTTAATCAATCAGTTAACGATTGATTTTACAAAAGGTTTATCTATCATTACTGGTGAAACTGGAGCAGGAAAATCCATTTTATTAGGAGCTTTAGGTTTGGTAATGGGTAATCGTGCCGACTTATCTTCTTTAAAAGATACTGAGAAAAAGTGTATTATTGAAGCACAGTTTTCGGTAGAAGGATATGCTTTACAAGAGTTATTTGAAGAGTTAGATCTCGATTATGAACAAGAAACCATAATTCGAAGAGAAATTTTACCATCTGGTAAATCAAGAGCTTTTGTTAACGATACGCCGGTTACATTATCGGTGTTAAATGCTTTGAAAACAAAGCTCATTGACATTCATTCGCAACATCAAACCATACAGTTGTCAGATGTGTCTTTTCAATTCTCTGTTATTGATGCCTTGGCAAAAAATCAGGCTAAAATAGCATCTTATAAAAGAGGTTTGCGCACGTATAACAAATTACGAAAAGAGCTGAAAGCACTTCAAGAAGAAACTGAAAAATCAAAAGAACAATACGAGTACAACTTACACTTGTTTAATGAGCTTGAAGAAGCGAACTTAAAAGAAGGAGAGCAAGAAATTTTAGAAGAAAAGTTAGATAAATTAAATAATATTGAAGAAATAAAGTTGAATTTATCAGAAGCTTTAGGTGTTTCGATTAATGAAGAAATAGGTATTCAAACTTTGCTAAATTCTTTAGAAGGAAGACTACAAAAGATCAGTTCTTTTTCTAAAGAATATGAAGAGTTAGCGAATCGTGTAACGAGTGTGAAAATTGAATTAGATGATGTAGTTACCGAGTTAGAAAGCGCAAATGAAGAGGTAGAGTTTAATCCTAACGAAATTGAAGAGCTCAATGATAGGTTACAATTAATTTATAACCTTCAAAAGAAACATTCAGCATCAACTATAATAGAATTGCAAGAAATTCATGCATTATTATCAGAAAAGGTAGCACAAGTTGAAGATGCTGGAGGAATAGTGGCTCAAAAAGAAGGAGAAATTAAAGATGTAGCTAAAAAGTTAGATGAAGTAGCGAAGATGATTACTACTTCGAGAAATAAAGTAATTCCAAAGTTGAAAAAAGAATTAGAATATCTTTTATCAGAATTAGGAATGCCAAATGCTCGTTTTGCTATTGAATTACTATCTTTAGAAGAATACTTATCAAACGGAAAAGATAACTTACAGTTTTTATTTTCAGCTAATAAAGGGGGGAACTTTGGAGAGTTAAAGAAGGTAGCATCAGGAGGGGAATTGTCTCGAATTATGTTATCTATAAAAAAAATATTATCTGAAAACATACAGTTACCAACTATTATTTTTGATGAAATAGATACTGGAGTATCAGGAGAGGTGTCTAATAAAATAGCAAAAATAATGCAAGATATGAGTGCTCATATGCAGGTAATAACCATTACACATTTACCTCAAATAGCTTCAAAAGGAGTACAGCATTATAAAGTGTTTAAAGGTGAAGAAAAAGGGGTAACAACCTCTAATTTAAAGTTATTGTCAGAAGACGAACGTATTAGAGAAATAGCAGAAATGTTAAGTGGAAAAGATGTTTCTGAGAGTGCTTTAACTCATGCAAAAGAATTATTAAATTAAGAGTATATTTGCTTTTAAAACAAACAACGATAGACTAAAATATTTTAAATATGTATAATTTATTAAAAGGGAAAAAAGGAATTATTTTTGGAGCATTAGATGAAAATTCTATTGCATGGAAAGTAGCTGAACGTGCTCACGAAGAAGGAGCAGAGTTTGTATTAACCAACGCACCAATAGCAATGCGTATGGGAGGTATTAAAGATTTAGCAGCGAAGACAGGATCAGAAATTATTCCAGCTGACGCAACTTCTATGGATGATTTAAACAATTTGGTTGAAAAGTCTATGGAAATTTTAGGAGGTAAAATCGATTTTGTTTTGCACTCAATCGGTATGTCAGTTAATGTACGTAAAGGGCGTCATTATACAGATTCTAAATACGATTTTACAACTAAAGGATGGGACGTTTCAGCGGTATCTTTTCATAAAGTAATGAACGTTTTATATAACAAACAAGCCATGAATGAGTGGGGAAGTATTGTTGCATTAACTTATATGGCAGCACAACGTGTATTCCCAGATTACAATGATATGGCTGATAACAAAGCGTATTTAGAAAGTATTGCACGTAGTTTTGGATATTTCTTCGGAAGAGATCACAAAGTACGTGTAAACACAATATCTCAATCACCTACACCTACAACTGCAGGACAAGGAGTAAAAGGATTTGACGGATTTATTTCGTATGCTGAAAAAATGTCTCCATTAGGAAATGCAACAGCATTAGAATGTGCTGATTATACAATCTCATTATTCTCAGATTTAACTAAGAAAGTAACATTACAAAACTTATTCCACGATGGAGGTTTCTCTAATATGGGAGTGAGTGATGCGGTAATGGAAAGATTTACTGAAGAATAAGATCTTTATAGAAATAGAATTATAGATAAAAAGCAAATCGTTAGATTTGCTTTTTTTATTGATAGTTATAATATGAGCAATATTTTACACATTGAAAAAGAGTTAGCACCGTTAAGGAAGCAACTAAAGGAACATGAACTATATAACTCGTTAGAGCATATTGACGATGTAAAATTATTTATGGAATCGCATGTATTTGCTGTGTGGGATTTCATGTCACTATTAAAAGCGTTACAAAGAGAGCTTACCTGTGTAAAGTTACCTTGGTTACCTGCTGTAAATACCAAAACGGCACGTTTTATCAATGAAATTGTTTTAGGTGAAGAAACTGATATTAATGAATTAGGAGAACCAAAGAGTCACTTTGAAATGTATATTGATGCGATGCGTCAAGCAGGAGCTAGCATTGATGAAATTTCAAACTTTATTTCAGGTATTATTGATGGAAGACCAGTTGAGGAAGCAATGCAAAATTGTTCAATTATTGAAGAAGTAAAAGACTTTGTAAACTTTTCTTTTGAAGTAATTAAAACAAATCAACCACATATTATAGCATCGAGTTTTACTTTTGGTAGAGAAGATGTAATACCAGATATGTTTTTAGAAATTGTAAAAAATACTGAAGAAAAAGAAGGAAGTTCTTACAGTAAGCTTAAATATTATTTAAACAGACATATTGAATTAGATGGAGATGAACACGGACCGTTATCGTTACAAATGATAGAAGAGTTGTGTGGAGAAGATCAACAAAAGTGGGATGATGTGTTGTTTTATGCTAAGGAATCTTTGGAGAAAAGAATACAACTTTGGAATGGAATAGCTCAACAAATTAAACAAAGAGCTTAGGTTATAATGGACTTAAAGTTTTCAATAATAGTACCTGTTTATAATCGACCACAAGAGGTTGATGAGTTGTTAGAAAGCTTAACCAAACAAGGTTTTCAAGATGATTTTGAGGTATTAATTGTTGAAGATGGTTCTGAAAATTTATCTGAAGAAATTGTAAAAAAGTACACTTCACAACTCAATCTAAACTATTTTTATAAAGAGAATAGTGGGGCAGGAGCAAGTCGTAATTATGGAATGCAAAGAGCATCAGGAAACTACTTTATTATTTTAGACTCCGATGTTATTGTTCCCCCACAATACCTTTCTGAAGTTAAAAAAGCATTAGAAGAGAATTATACAGATGCTTTTGGAGGTCCAGACGCAGCACATCCTAATTTCACTGCTTTACAAAAAGCTATTAATTATTCGATGACTTCGGTGTTAACAACTGGAGGAATTAGAGGAAAGAAAAAATCCGTAGGAAAATTTCAACCTAGAAGCTTTAACTTAGGGCTATCGCAGATAGCTTTTAGTAAGACAAGAGGTTTTGATAATCTCAAGGTTGGTGAAGATATCGATTTAACTTTCCGCCTATGGGAAAGTAGTTTTGAAACACAATTAATAGAAAATGCTTTTGTATACCACAAACGTAGGAGTACTATTAAGCAGTTTTTTAATCAAACCTTTTCTTTTGGAACAGCAAGACCTATTTTAAACAAAAAATATCCTGAAACAGCAAAATTAACCTATTGGTTTCCGAGTTTATTTATTATTGGAATTGATATTGCGATTATAGCACTATTTTTTGGGTATTGGCAGTTGTTAATTTTTTATGGAGGGTATTTTACTTGTATTTTTCTAGACTCTCTAATTCAAAATAAAAACCTAAAAGTAGCTTTGTTGAGCATAGTGACGACTATTACTCAGTTTTATGGTTATGGATTAGGCTTTTTAGAATCTAAATTTCTAAAAAAATAAAAGCTCCCAATTTCTTGAGAGCTTTTAAAAAAATTAAATAATTTCTTTTATGTTTTCTGGCGGTCTGCCTACTACAGCTTTATTTCCATTAATTACAATAGGTCTTTCTATTAACTTTGGATTTTTAGCCATTGCTGTAATAATCTCAGCGTCTGATAGTTCTTTTCCTTTATATTCCTCTTTCCAAATTTTTTCATTTTTACGAACTAAATCAATCGGAGAAATATTTAAAAGATTAATAATTTCTTTTAATTCTTCTTCAGAAGGAATAGTATCTAAATATTTTACGGTTTTAAACTCTTTACCAGAGTTTTCTAAAATTTCTAAACCTTGTCTTGATTTAGAACAACGTGGATTGTGGTATATTTTTATCATTTTAATGAGTTTTATAGTTTTAATCTTCTTTTTGTCCCATCATCATTAAATAAGCTTTTAAAAACGGATTGATATTTCCGTCCATAACCGCATCTACATTTCCTGTTTCATGAGCGGTACGTACATCTTTAACTAACTTATATGGGTGCATTACGTAATTACGAATTTGGCTTCCCCATTCATTTTTCATCTTATTTGCTTCAATTTCATCACGAGCAGCTAAACGTTTTTGTAATTCAATTTCATACAATTGTGATTTTAACATTTGCATAGCTGTAGCTCTGTTATCGTGTTGTGAACGAGAGTTAGAACATTGAATTTGAATTCCTGTTGGTTTATGTAATAATTGAACCTTAGTTTCAACTTTATTTACATTCTGTCCTCCAGCTCCACTAGAACGAGCTGTGGTAATTTCAATATCAGCAGGATTAACTTCTATTTCAATTGAATCATCAGCAACAGGGTATACATATACAGAAGCAAATGAGGTGTGACGTTTTGCATTACTATCAAAAGGAGATATACGAACCAAACGGTGCACGCCGTTTTCACCTTTTAACCATCCGAAGGCATAATCACCATCAAATTCTAAAGTAACCGTTTTTATACCAGCAACATCACCCTCTTGGTAGTTTAAAGTTTTTATTTTATAACCTTGCTTTTCTGCCCACATGGTATACATACGAGTAAGCATCTCTGCCCAATCACAACTTTCTGTTCCTCCTGCACCAGCTGTAATTTGTATCGTAGCACTTAAACTATCACCTTCTTCAGAAAGCATGTTTTTAAATTCAATATCTTCTAAGAAAGTAGCTGTTTTTTTAAACTGTGTTGTAAGTTCATTTTCATCAACATCACCTTCTTTATAAAAGTCATATAGTACAGTTAAATCATCATTCATAGCTAGAACAGCATTGTAATCTTCTACCCATTTCTTTTTAAAACGAAGTAATTTCATTACAGCTTCAGCCTCTTTCGGGTTGTTCCAAAAATTGGGGTTAGCTGTTTTTTCTTCTTCATTTGAAATTTCAATTAACTTCTTGTCAATTTCTAAATATCCTTTTAACTTGCCAATTCGTTCAGCGATATTTTTAAGCTGTTCGTGTGTAATCATAAATGCAAAAATACATTTTATAAATCGTAGTTAGAAATGGAAATAAACTTAATAAGTGATACTGTAACGAAGCCAACTAAAGGAATGTTGGAAGCAATGATGAGTGCTAAGGTAGGAGATGATGTTTTTAAAGCAGATCCAACAGTAAATTTACTACAAGAAAAAGTAGCTGATATGTTTGGAATGGAAGATGCTTTATTTTTTCCTTCGGGAACCATGGCAAATCAAACTGCGATAAAAATTCATACACAGCCAGGGGATAGAATGTTTTGTGATAAATGGGCACATGTATATAATTATGAAGGAGGAGGAGCTGCATTTAATGCGGGGGTAACTTCTTGTTTGATTGATGGAGATAGAGGAATGTTTACAGCTAAACAGTTAGATGGTTTAGTTGGAGGAAGAAATGATATCCATACTCCATACAGTAGATTAGTTTGTGCTGAAAATACTACAAATAAAGGAGGTGGTGCTTGTTGGGATTTTGAAGAATTGCAAAAGATTCAAAAAGTAGCTAAAGCAAATGATTTGGCATATCATTTAGATGGAGCACGTTTATTTAATGCCTTGGTAGCAAAAAATGAAGCTCCAAAGCAATATGGAGAGTTATTTGATACGATTTCAATTTGTTTGTCAAAAGGATTAGGAGCTCCTGTAGGATCTGTATTAGTGGGTAGTAAAGCTCATATTGAAAAAGCATTACGTGTACGTAAGTTATTTGGTGGAGGAATGCGTCAAGCAGGTTTTTTAGCAGCAGCTGGAATTTATGCTCTAGATAATCAGGTAGAACGTTTAGCTGAAGACCATCAGAAAGCAAAGGAAATAGGAACTGTTTTAGAAAAATGTTCGTACGTAGTAAAAGTGGAACCTATAGAAACGAATATTGTTATTTTTTATGTTGAAGATTCAATAAATCCAGATGACTTTATGAAAAAGATGGCAGAAAGAGGTGTATTACTAATTTCAATGGGTGAAGGAAAAATCCGTATTGTAACACATTTAGATTATACGGATGATATGCATGAAAAGCTACTAGAAGAATTGAAAGCGTTTTCAGAGTAAATTAAAAAAAGAGGTTGTCAACGACCTCTTTTTTTAATTTACTTGTTCAAGCTTCGCTAACTCTTTATAGTTTTTATTCAACTTTCGTAGTAAAATACCATATAGTAGTTGGTAAAATAACCAATATAGACCTATAATTATAATTATAAGGAAAATAGAAACAACAATTACAGTTATATAAAAAGTAGCAGTATGAGCATGCTCTTCGTTTAAAAGGGTTTGAGTTATGGTAATAAGGGCAACAATAAAAACAAAACTTAAATTAATAAAAACATAAGCTTTAACTGTTTTACGAGTTTTTAAAATTTTAGACATTAAAACTTTAGTGTTATCTGAAGTAGAAATACTTTTGTAGTTTTTATAAAAACGTATTAAGAAATAAATGATTATTAAATAAGAAAGTATCTCAATTTCGAGCATGTAATTTCCTATAAAATGACCTTTTAAAGCATCATAATCATTAGGATTGACTCTAAAGAAACAATTAATAACAGCTACAAAAATGAACTCTAAAAGGCCAATAATAAAAATCCATTTTACTATTGATGATGACTTGGAGTGTGCCATTCTATAGATATCAACCCTAGAAACTTTGTTAGTTTCTTCTGATTGATTACCCCAAGCTTTTTTATATTTATCTAAATCTAAATCCATTTATAACTATGGGTTTAATACTTTTTTCAATTTATCTTTTGCTCTATTCATTTTCACACGAGCATTTACCTCACTAATACCTAAAGTTTCAGAGATTTCTTTGTAAGGTTTATCTTCTAGGTATAAAAAAATTAATGCCTTATCAATATCATTTAATTTACGGATAGCACCATACAGAGCTTTTAACTGTACCTCCTCAGTATCATCATACTCTTCAGCTTTAATTTTAAAAGAATAATCTGTAAAATCTTGTGTTTTTATACTTCTTGTTGATTTTCTGTATAAAGAAATAGCAGTATTTAATGCTACTCGATACATCCAAGTGCTAAACTTTGCATCTCCTCTGAACTTACTATAGTTTTTCCATAACTGAATGGTAATTTCTTGAAACAAATCATTATGAGCTTCTTGGTTAGTAGTATAAATCCTACAGACCTTATGCACAATGTTTTGATTGGCTTCGAAATCAGTTAAAAATTTATTTTCTAATTCTTTTTTCACTAAGTTTAGTAGAGTTGATATGTTATAAGTAGCTCAAAAATACAAATTGTTACAGCTCATCCTAAAAATAATACAACTCAGTTTGTTTTTATTTTAGAAATAAAGTCTTTGATGAATATTTGTGTCATAATTAACCATAAAAAATAACACGATGAAAATCTTAATACACATTTTTGTTATAGCAATTTTGTTTACTATTGAAACAGTGTCAGCTCAAAACAAAACAATTACAGCAACAGTTGTAAACGTTACTTCTGACAAAGGAAAAGTAAAGTTCGCTTTATACACTAAAGAGAACTTTAGAAAAGAACCATTGGAAGCTAAAGAATCACTAGTAAAAGAAGGAAAAAGCACTGTGGTTTTTGAAAAAGTACCTGTTGGTGAGTATGCTATTATTTGTTTTCATGATGCAAACAATAATAATAGAATGGATTTTGAACCTAACGGAATGCCTTTAGAAGATTATGGTGCATCAAATAATAATTTATCACGTTTTGGACCACCTCAATATGATGCCGCAAAATTCTTAGTTAAGGATAAAGATGTATCTTTCGATATTAAATTTTAATGAACTAAGGTAAACTTAAGTTTGTAGTAAATAAAAGAAAAGAAATGAAGACACCATTAAAAAAAACACTTAAGAACTTAAAAAATGATATTTGGATTTGTACAAAGCTTACAATCATTTTTGGTGTTGTTTTTACTTTAATAAATCAAGCATTTACGTTAAAAGAAGCTGGATTGGTGTTTTTGTTTTCAGCAATGTATTCTTTTATTTTAGGACTAGGCAATGGAGTTATTAATGACTACTTAAGTGAAAAGTGGGATTGGGTTTCACAAACCAATCAAAGAGTTTGGGCAGGTATCATAACAACAATAAGCTACACTGTAGTGGCAGTATTATTAATCCATTACGTGCAATACTTTGTTATTTTTAATAACAATATAGATAACTTTTTTAAAGGTCAGTTTTTATGGATGCATTTATTTGCAATTATACTTTCATTAGCCATCGCTGTGTTTTTCCATGCAAAAGATTTTATGGTAAACTGGAAGGCATCGGTAAAACAAGAAACCACACAGCATGAAATAGTAGCTAAAACAGAAACAGCAAAGTTTGAAACCTTAAAGAGTCAAATAGATCCACACTTTTTATTCAATAGTCTAAATGTACTAACCTCTTTAATAAGTGAAAACCCAAAGCAAGCAGAAAAATTTACTACAAAATTATCTAAAGTATATAGGTATGTATTAGAGCAACGAAATAAAGAATTAGTACCTATACAAGAAGAATTACAATTTGCTAAGACGTATATGGAATTATTACAAATGCGTTTTGAAGAAGCTGTACAATTTAATATTCCAGAAGAAGTAAGTAATCCCGATTTAAAAATAGTTCCATTATCTCTTCAATTATTATTAGAGAATGCAGTAAAGCATAATGTAGTTTCTTCAACTAAACCTTTAGAAATAAAGATTTTTGAAGAAGAAGGCTTCTTAAAAATTCAAAATAATATTAATCCAAAAGAAGCTATAGGAAAAAGCACAAAAGTTGGATTAAGAAATATAGCAGATCGTTACGGTTTAATAACTGATAAAAACGTTCAAATAATTAATAACAATAAAACATTTACAGTGTGTTTACCACTGTTAATTAATATAAAAGATAGTATCATGGATACAAAAAGTTTAGAGAATAGTAACTACGTAAAAGCAGTAGAAAAGGTAGAGAAACTAAAAGAGTTTTACCAAAATTTAGTTTCGTATTGTATAGTCATTCCTTTTTTAATTTTTATAAACCTTAAAACATATTCAAAATTTCAATGGTTTTGGTTTCCAATGATAGGTTGGGGAATAGGACTAGTTTTTCATTATTTAGAAGTAAATAATTATAGTTTATTCCTAGGAAAAAACTGGGAAGAACGTAAGATTAAGGAATTAATGGATGATGATAAAAACTATAAGTAAAATGAAAAAAGATCATACAATAGAGTATAAATACGCAAAAGCAAAAAAGAAAGTAGAAAAAATTAAAGGTTTTTATGTTCACCTTATAGTAACAGTACTAATTATACCCGTTTTGATTTTTATAAACTTAAAGTTTGTACCCAGTTATCATTGGTTTTATTACCCAATAATAGGAATGTTAATAGGTGTGTTTTTTCATTGGCTAGGAGTTTTCGGAATAGAAAAAATAGGGTTAGGAAAAGATTGGGAAGAACGAAAAATTAAAGAATTTTTAGAAAATAATAACAATGGAAAATAATTATACAGAAGAGAAAAAGTATTTAGAAGCAAAAAAGAAAGTAAAACAGGTTAAAGGGTTTTATGCTCATGTTTTAGTAAATATAATTTCAGTAATTATTATTGTTTTAGTGAATTTAAAATTCTCACCTTATTATCATTGGTTTTGGTTTCCAGTTATAGGGATAGTACTAGTTACTTTTATTCATTGGATGCTAGTTTTTGGAGTTAATGTATTAGGTTTTGGAAAAGATTGGGAGGATAAGAAGATAAACGAATACCTAAATAAAAAGGATTAGTATGGAAAATGATTATAAAGAAGAACATAAATATTTATTAGCTAAAAAAAGAGTAGAAAAAATAAAAGGATTTTACTGGCACTTGGCAGCGTATGTAATTGTGAATATATTTATTTCAGTCGTAATTATTATGGGATTGATGAATGAAGATAAATTAACTTTTACAAAATCAATAACCAATTTTGGGGTGTATGCTACTTGGCTTTTTTGGGGGATTGGAGTTTTTTTTCATTGGTTAGGAGTATTTGGAACCAATATGTTTTTTAATAAAGATTGGGAACAACGTAAAATACAAGAGTATCTAGATGAATTAAAAAAGAAAGAAAATGGAAACTTTAAATAGAGAACAACAATATATAAGAGCTCAAAGAAGAGTAGAAGAAATTAAAAAATTTTACAAACATTTGGTGGTTTATATACTAATAAACTTAGTTTTTATAGGAAGAAGAATATATAAAGATATTGTTTATGGAGATGAGTCAGTAATGGAGGCCTTTTTAGATATAAACAACTACAATTTGTTCTTTTGGTGGGGAGTTATAGTATTTTTACACGGATTTAATGTTTTTGCAAAAGGAAAACTTTTTTCTAAAAAATGGGAAGAGCGAAAGATTAAAGAATATATGAACAAATAATTGCTAAAAATAAACCAGACTATGAATGTTATAATTATTGAAGATGAAAAGCCAGCTGCAAGAAGGTTAAGTAGAATGTTAGCGGAACTAAACATAGAAGTTCAGCAAATGTTGCATTCAGTAGAAGAGTCGATTAATTGGTTTCAAAATAATACTCATCCAGATTTGATATTTTTAGATATTCAGCTTTCAGACGGGTTATCATTTGAAATTTTTGAAGAAGTAATAGTAAAATCAGCCATTATTTTTACCACTGCTTATGACGAATATGCATTAAAAGCATTCAAGTTAAATTCAATAGACTATCTATTAAAGCCAATAGATGAAGACGAGTTAAAAATAGCTGTAGATAAGTTTAAAGAACATCAACCTTTACAAAGTAACATTCAAGTCAATATAAATGACATTCGTAAGCTATTAATTAATCCAGTTGATAGAAAGTATAAAAAACGATTTACTATAAAAGTAGGACAGCACTTAAAAATAATTAATACAGAAGATATTGAATGCTTTTATTCGGAAAATAAAGCAACTTATATACAGACCAATTCCAACAGAAACTATTTGATAGATAATTCTTTAGAATACTGGCAAGAAGAGTTAGATCCAGAGCAGTTTTTTAGAGTAAATAGAACATTTATAGTACATATAAATGCTATAAAAGATATTGTGTCTTATACAAACTCACGCTTACAACTAAAATTAGAATCTTATGAAGACTCAGAAATAATTGTAAGTAGAGAGCGTGTAAAAGATTTTAAAAACTGGATTGACTAGCTTAAAGGTTTATAATAAAAGTGGTTTTCAAAGTTTTTAGTTACAAAATACTGGGAAGGTTTAAGATTTGTAAAACTTTGAAATTCTTTAATAAAATGACTTTGGTCGTAATAACCATTATCTAAAGCAGTAGACAAATAATGTTTGTTACTCGATAGCAATACTTGTTTTACAGTTTTTTGAAGCCTAGTGATTCGTTGAAATTTTTTAGGAGAAACGCCAAACTTTTGTTTGAACAGACGTTCAAATTGACGGTAACTTAAGTTACTATGATAGGCTAATTCGTGAAGAGATATTGAATTAAAGTTTTTGTATAGAGTTTTAATTATCAAATCCCAATTAACGATAGTAGAAAAATGATGTTTTTTTAATTGATTGCATAGAAAGAAATCAATTAGTTTAATTTTTTCTTCTATACTAGGTAATGAATAAAGAATTTCTAAAAGCTCTCTACCTTCATTATTCCATATTCCTTCTACAGACAAATATTGATTAACAATTTGTGTATGAGGTATGGAAGTAAAATGTCTAAAACCGCCACTATGAAAACGTACAGAAATATAATTTACATTGTTAGTTGAATCAAAAATTAATTTTTCCCTCGGACAAATAATATGAGCAACATCTAATTTTTTGTTATTGATAGATAAAGGGGTATCAATATGAAAAAGTACTTCTAAACCAGTGCCTGGTAAAATTAAAGGAAGACTTTTGGTTTGAGAACAAACAAAATACCTATCAATATAAGGAGATAGGTATTTTGATGGCTTATAGTGTTTTACACTCATTTAAATTAATAAATATTTATAATAGGCTCTTTGGTAATTAAAGGAGTAATATTCTTTATAAATTGATGAAAGTGTGCAGAGTTATTATGTGCATCTACAGCTTTGCTATCAATATACTCTTCATAAAACAAATAATTACCTTCGCTAAATAGGTCTTTATGTAATTGATAGGTAATACATCCTGTTTCAGTGTTACTCGTTTTTACCATTTCTACAGCCAATTTCAAAAAATCGTTTTCTTTTCCTTGTTGAATTGTTATTTGAGCTATAATTACTTTTTGCATTGTGATGAATTAAAATTAAAACTCAAAAATACTGTCAAAGGTTTCTTATAAATTGTAAAAAAACGACATCTTAAAATTCTAACGGGTTAAAACATCCTTAAAATTTTTAGTAGCTAAAATATTTCTAAATTCATTAATTTTAACTTTAGAATCAGGATGTATGTCGTTTCCGTCTTCAGTAAACCAAGCATGAGTACTACCAAGATAGTTCATACCTAAATATTTAGCACTTTCAATAAAAGGCATTTCAAAACCATTTCTACGGTCATCAGCCCATGAGTTACTAATCATAGCCATATTTTTACCACGTAATTGTCTTCCTAACTCTTTCTTATATTTTAGTAGGTCAGACAATCTATCAAAAAAAGTTTTTAAAGTAGCACTCATGGTATACCAGTAAACAGGAGTAGCAAATACAAGAGTGTCGTACTTGTTAATAATTTCTTCCATTAGGGGAATAAAGTCATCACCAGCATTAGAGAAGTCGTATTCAAACACACCAATATTTTTGGTTTTTAAGTCAACAAAATCAAAAGATTCATTACTGTTGAGGTAGTTAATCACTTTATTAGTGTTTCCTGTACTTTTAGAGCTAGCTTGTATAATAATTGTTTTATTCATCTGTTGTTTATTTGGAAGTAAAGCTCAAAAAAATAAATAAAGAAATATTTTAGATTTAATTGTAATAATTGATAATAACCAAGAAAAAATCAATTAAAAAACTCTATATTTTTGTACTTTTATACTATATAAAAAGCGAATGAACACAAATACCTATAAATTTTCTAAAAAAAGAGAGTTAAAAGAATTTTCAACTAAAGAAGTTGTCGATAATGCTAAGAAAAAGCTAAAAAAATCAAGAAAAAAGATTAGTGATTTACAAGACACTATGTATGCAGAAGGTAAGTATAGTGTTTTATTGTGCTTACAAGGAATGGATACAGCGGGAAAAGACAGTTTAATTCGCGAAGTTTTTAAAGATGTAAATGCGCGTGGAGTAGTGGTACATAGTTTTAAAGTACCAACAGATTTGGAGTTGAAGCACGATTTTTTATGGCGTCATTATATAGCATTACCCGCAAAAGGAAAAATAGGAGTTTTTAATCGTACACATTACGAGAATGTTTTGGTAACAAGAGTGCATCCAGAGTATATATTTGCAGAAAATATTCCGACAGTAAAAAGTTTAGATGATTTAACTGATGCTTTTTATCATAGTAGAATGGAACGTATTAATCAGTTTGAAAAACACATATCAGAAAACGGAACTATTATTTTAAAATTCTTTTTAAATGTATCTAAAGAAGAACAAAAAAATAGGTTATTACGTAGGTTAAATATTGAAGAAAAAAACTGGAAATTTTCTGCTGGTGATCTTGAGGAACGAAAGTTGTGGGATAAATATCAAGAGTGTTATGAAGATATGTTACAAAGAACATCTACAGATAACGCACCTTGGTATATAATACCAGCTGATGATAAACCAACAGCACGTTACATTGTAGCAAAAACGTTAGAAGAAGAGTTAGAAAAATATAATTTTAAAGAGCCTACACTTCCGCAGAAAGTGTTAGACCAAATAGATGAATTCAAAAAAGAATTAAATAACGAATAAAGAGTTAGAAAGTACAAAGCTGTAAAGTATAGATAGAGAACATACCAACTTTTTAATATTAAAAACTTTCGAACTAGAGAAACAATATACATGAAACTAAACTTAACAAAACCAATCGTATTTTTTGATTTAGAAACAACAGGAGTAAACATAGCTAAAGATAGAGTAGTTGAAATATCTATTTTAAAAGTGTTTCCTAATGGTAATAAAGAAAGTAAAACATGGTTGGTGAATCCAGAAATAGAAATACCAAAAGAAGCATCAGATATTCATGGAATTACTAATGAAAAAGTAGTAACAGAACCAACTTTTAAAGAATTAGCACCGCAAATAAATGAGCTAATTGGCGATGCTGATTTAGCAGGGTTTAACTCAAACCGATTTGATATTCCTTTATTAGCAGAAGAATTATTACGAGCAGGAATTGATTTCGATATGAATAACCGTAAAGCTGTAGATGTACAAACTATTTTTCATAAAAAGGAACAACGAACGTTAGGAGCAGGATATCAGTTTTATTGTGGAAAAGAGTTAGTAGGAGCACATGGAGCAGAAGCAGATACCAATGCAACTTATGAAATCTTATTAGCACAAGTTGAGAAGTATGAAGATTTAGAAAACTCAGTAGAGGCATTAAGTGAGTTTTCCACACATGGAAAAAGAGCTGATTTTGCTGGTTTTATCTTATTTAATGATAAAGACCAAGAAATCTTTTCTTTTGGAAAGTATAAAGGAAGAACTGTAGAAGAAGTACTAAAAGAGAACCCAGGATATAATGCTTGGATTCAAAATGCCGATTTTCCGTTATATACAAAAAAAGTATTACGAGAAATAAAAGAAAGAATGTCGGCACCAAAAGATACCATGACAGATGAAGAAAAGCTACAAGCTTTACAACAAAAATTTAATTTAAGGTAATCTTTAACATTTATTTTTAGTAATTATCTAAGTTGTTCTTTAATTTAGATATTACGAAAACAAACACTATAAAAATGTTTACAGAATATAAAAAACTACCTCAAAACTCAAGAGTTTGGGTGTATCAGTCAGATAGAGAGTTTACACAAGAAGAAATAGAATTTATTAGTGCAAAAGCATTACTTTTTATAGATAATTGGACGCGTCATGGGGATGATTTAAAAGGATCTTTTACTATTAAGTACAATCAATTTTTAATATTGGGAGTAGATGAGAATTTTAATAACGTTTCAGGGTGTTCAATAGATGCTTCTGTACGTTTTATACAAGAATTAGAAAAAGAGCTAGAATTAGATTTAATGGATAAAATGAATGTTTCTTTTAAAGACGGAGATAACATTAACATCGTAAAACTTCCAGAGTTCCAAGATTTTGCCAAAGAACAAAAAGTAACAGCAGAAACAGTTGTGTTTAATAATATGGTAAATACTAAAGAAGATTTTGAGAAAAAATGGGAAGTGCCAGCAAATGAGAGTTGGCATGCACGATTTTTGGTATAACTATTGATTTCATTTAAAAGGAATTAAAACTTTACAATAATGTGTAAAGTTTGTAAAGAAGTATGATAATATGAAGAGAAAAGTATTTACGGTACTAGCGTTTGTTTTTATACAAATAATTCAAGCTCAGCAAGTAGATCCTTTGTTGGCAAAAGATTCTATAGCACAAAATGTTTGGGTAGATAGTATTATGAAAAGCATGTCTGTTGATGAAAAAATAGGGCAGTTGTTCATGATACAAGCTTATTCAAATAAAGATAAAAAGCATGAGGATTTTATTTCAAGTATGGTTACAAAATACCATGTAGGAAATATTATTTTTATGCAAGGAACACCAGATAAACAAGTAGTTTTAAACAATAAATATCAAAAATTAGCAAAAGTACCTCTAATGGTAGGTTTTGATGGTGAATGGGGTTTGGATATGCGTTTAAGAAATACATATCGTTTTCCTTGGAACATGACTTTAGGAGCTGTTAAAGATACGATTCTACTTCAAGAAGTTGGTAAAAGAATAGGAGAACATTGTAAGAGAGTAGGAATTCATATGAATTTCGCTCCAGTTATAGATGTAAATACAAATCCGAATAATCCTATTATAGGAAACCGTTCTTTTGGAGAGAGTAAAGAAAATGTAGCAGAAAAAGCTATAGCTTTTACAAAAGGAATGCAAGGTGTAGGCGTGTTAGCAAATGCGAAGCATTTTCCAGGACATGGAGATACTGAAGCAGATTCTCATCACACATTACCAACAGTTAATTTTAGTGAAAGACGCTTAGATTCGATAGAGTTATATCCATTCAAAAAAATATTTGAAGCAGGAGTAGGAAGTGTAATGACTGCACATCTAAGTATTCCAGCATTAGAAACCAATCCAAAACTACCATCATCATTATCAAAAAGTGTAGTGACTAATCTGTTACAAAACAGACTAGGTTTTAAAGGATTAGTTATTACTGATGGACTGAATATGAAAGGAGCTGCAAATTACTCAACACCAGCAGAAATAGATTTGGCAGCAATTTTAGCAGGGAATGATATGTTATTGATTCCTCAAGATGTTCCAGGTTCAATTAGATTGATTAAAAAAGCTCTTTTAGAAGGGAAATTAACAGAGGCGCGCTTAAATCATTCAGTTAAAAAGATTTTAAAGGCTAAATACCTAGTTGGATTGAATAAGTATAAGCCTATTGTTACAGAAAATGTTCTAAAAGATATAAATAGTCCTTATGATGAGGTTTTACATCGTAAGTTGATAAAAAACTCTATCACAGTTTTGAAAAATGAAGGAGCCATTTTCCCAATTAATAACCTTAAGGATAAAAAAGTAGCTTATGTTTCTTTAGGAAGTGATAATGGATCAAATTTCTATGAAATGCTTAAAAATTATACTAAGGTAGATAAAGTTTCAGATAAGCATTTAAGTGTTTTAAAGAAGAAGTTAGAAAAGTATAATCTTATAGTTATTGGTTTTCATAAATCAAATAAAAACCCATGGAAAAGTTATAAGTTTTCTAACAAAGACCTTGTTTGGTTACAAGAAATAGCTAGAAGTAATAAAGTAGTGTTAGATGTTTTTGCTAGTCCTTATAGTTTACTTCAAGTTCCTTCTTTTACTAATATAGAAGGAGTTGTTATGTCATACCAAAATAGTAAGCTAGCTCAAGAACTTTCAGCGCAAGCTCTTTTTGGAGCTTTCGATTTAAAAGGAAAGTTGCCAGTATCTATAAAAAATGAGTTTAAAGTTGGGTATGGACTATTGGTAGACGGATTGGATGTATTACAGTATACAATTCCTGAAGAGGCCGGAGTTTCATCAGAAAAACTTTCAATTATAGACAAAAGAATCGATACCATTTTACAAGAGAAAATGTCTCCAGGAGGACAAATTTTAGTAGCTAAGGATGGTAAAGTGATTTATAATAAGAGCTTTGGTTATCATACTTTAGAAAAAAAACATCCTGTTAAAAATTCTGATATTTATGATTTAGCTTCTTTAACCAAAATATTGGCATCGTTACCAATGATAATGAAAGCCGAAGAAGAGAGAAAAATAAGTTTGTTTTCAAGTTTAGGAGATGTTTTACCACGATATAGTAAGTCTAATAAAGATACTTTACTATTAAAAGAAGTATTATCTCATTACGGACGCTTACGTTCTTGGATTCCTTTTTACTTGGGTACTAAAGATAGTATAACAGGTAAAAACTCTACTAAATTTTATAGAAAAAAGCGCACACCAAGGTTTAGTATAAAAGTAGCTAAAAATTTATACCTAGCTAAAGAATATAAAGATTCAATATACAAGCAGATAGTAGATTCAGAGCAACGAAAAAGGATAGGGTATAAGTATAGTGATTTAGGATACTATATTTTTAAAGAAATTATAGAAAGAAAATACAAAAGACCATTAAATAAACTAGTTGATGAGCAGTTTTATCAATCTATTGGAGCAAATAGAATGACTTACTTACCTTTAACTAAGTTTACAAAAGATGAAATCGTTCCTACTGAAAGAGATAATTACTACAGACACCAATTAGTTCATGGGTATGTTCATGATATGGGAGCAGCAATGCTTGGAGGTGTTGGTGGACATGCTGGTTTGTTTGCAAACGCAAATGATGTAGCTAAAATTATGCAAATGTTTTTACAAGATGGTTCTTATGGAGGAAAAAAGTACTTAGAGCCAGAAACTGTACACAAGTTTAATAAGCGTTATTATGCAAACAAAAAAGTACGTAGAGGTTTAGGTTTTGATAAACCACAGTTAAACCCTAAAGTTAAAGCTACCTGTGGTTGTGTGTCAGATGTAAGTTTTGGGCATAGTGGTTTTACAGGAACTTATACTTGGGCAGATCCAGCAACAGGTGTTGTATATGTGTTTTTATCAAACAGAATTTATCCCACAATGAGAAATTATGGTTTAGTAAAAAGTAATATACGTACTAAAATTCAGCAAGATATTCAAGATGCTATTTTGATGGCGGAGTAGTAGATAATTTGGTGTACAAAAGAATAAGTAAGAAAGAAGTTAAAAAATAGAGTAAAGCTATTTTCCAGCCAAAAAAGATATTAATTACCCAGCTTTGGGTACAGTAGAACAAAGGAAATAAAATAGCATTTACACCAAACCTAAAGGTGTCTATAAACTCTGTCTCATCTACTTTTTTACTTAAAAGCTTCCAAATTGAATATGGAACTAAGCTATTTAAAACAATTAATAGAAATAAAGGAAGAGCGTAGTTTATACTGCGCTTTTTTTGTGGAAGTATTTTTTTGTCTTTTATAAGAGCATTAACATGATTAACTTTGGTAAAATCAACTTGAGCATTGTTTAAGGTAGACAAAATAGTTTCATAATTTTCATCTTGTTTTATATGAACACTTAAATCTTCTAGTTGATTTGAAACAAGTTCCTTTATGTTTTTTACTGATTGATTTATGTTTTGTTTATCGTAATAATTGTTAGCCAAAATTGGAGAGCCAAAATGGATAGCAGTTTTTGAAGGGTAACTAGATACATTTTGATATGTAATTCCTACAGGAACGATATTAATTTTAGTGTCAGGGAAATTATCTAAAGTTTTAAAAATAATCCTTGTAAAACCTTTACTTAAAGGTCTAACAGTTCTATCTTTTTTATGAGTTCCCTCTGGAAAGATTAGTAAGGTTTTGTTATTTTTTAATATCAACTGACATTTATTAAAAATTTCTTCGTTTTTACTAAGCTGTTGCACACCATCTCTAATACGATATATAGGCATCATTCCAAGTAAGTTAAAAAACTTAGCAATAATAGGGTTGTTAAATACTGCAGCGCGTACTAAAAAGTTTGTTCTCCTTTTTATGTGGGTAGCTATGAGCAAAGGATCAATTAAACCATTTGGATGATTAGCAGTAAAAATTACAGCTTCATTTTTTGGTATACGTTCACTACCAATCACTGTTGTTTTTTTAGAGTAAAAGAATAAACCGGTTCTTACAAAGAGTTTAAAAAAGTAGTATAAAAGTGTTTTCATTTATTGTTTATTTCTTCCCCAATAAGTAGCTAACATCATTCCTGAAAAAATATCCCAAACACCCCAGAACGCAGCAAGAAGAGCCATACCGCCTAAGCCGTCAAAAAAGCTAAAAATAAGAAGTAAACCTAAGCCTCCATTTTGTATTCCAGTTTCCATAGAAATCGTTTTACAATCCTTTTTATTTAACTTAAAAGATTTAGCGGTAACATAGCCTATAGCAAACGCATAAATGTTATGAAATATCACGAGAAACAATACTAAATGTATATAGTTTTTAAAAATATTCGCATTATCATACAATGCTATTACAATTAATAAGAGGAAAAAGAAGATAGAAAACGGACGTAAAAGCTTATTTATTTTTTTCGCCATTTCATGATGGTAATGATTAACTAGCATTCCTAAAACTATTGGAATCCCTAAAATAAGAAGTACAAGTTTAAAAAGCTCAAAAGGATTTAAGGAAACACTTTTTAAAATTTCATTGGTAGGTTCATATAAACTACCCCATAACTGTAGGTTTAAAGGAGTCATTATTAAACAAATAATTGTAGAAAAAGCCGTTAGGCTGACAGATAATGCAGCGTTGCCTTTTGCCATTTTACTAAAAAAGTTAGAAACATTTCCCCCTGGACAAGCAGCAATCATCATCATACCCAAAGCAAAACTAGGATATGGATTAATAATATTAACAAGAACAAAAGTTAAAAAAGGAAGTAGAATAAACTGAGATAATAATCCGACAAATAATATTTTAGGGTTGTTAACAAGCCTTTTAAAGTCATCTATTTTTATATCTAGGGCAATACCAAACATAATTATTGCTAGAGCAATATTAAGCATCCATAAAGCCTCTGTGTCAAAATTAATCTTAATATTATCAATTTGTAAAGTGTTAATGTTTAAAAGCATACTCTATTATGTTCGCTCCCATTTGTAGAGCTTTAGTTCTGATTTCTTTTGGGTCGTTATGTACTGCGGTATCCTCCCAACCATCACTTAAATCACTTTCATAATCATAAAAAACTATGAGTCTTCCTTTGTAGAATAAACCAAATCCTTGTGGTGGCTTTTTATCATGCTCGTGAATTTTTGGCAAGCCTTTAGGAAAAGAGAAGGTTTGATGATAAATAGGATGGTTATTAGGAATTTCTTGAATTTTTAGCTCGGGAAAAACTTTTTTTAATTCTCTTCGTATGTACTTATCAAGACCATAATTGTCTGATATGTGTAAGAAGCCTCCAGAAATAAGGTAGTTTCTTAGTGTTGATACTTCATTATCTGTAAATAAAACATTACCATGTCCAGTAATAAAAACTATAGGATAGTTAAGGATGGTTTCATCATCAAGTTTAATGCTTTGTATGTCTTTATCAATTTGTGTTTTTGTGTTTAGATTAGTAAACTTTACAAGATTTGGTAATGCTGTAGGGTTTGCATACCAATCACCACCTCCATTATATTGTATAATAGCTATTTCTTGTGAAAAAATATTGAGGTTTAATAGAAAGAAAAAAAACAGGGTGAAGTTTTTCATTAATTAACTTTAATTTAAAAGCAATATAGTAAAACAACAATAAAAAACACCAACAAATGTGTTGGTGTTTTTTCCCCTTAAAAAAATAAATAAGCTTTCTTTTATGAAAATTCCCCTAATTTTTCAAAAAAGCTTTTTATTCTATGTGATAAAAATATTGTAAGCTATTATATCTGTAGTCCAGTTACATCCAAAAAGGTGTTTTAAAACCAACTTTTTATAAAAAGCATGATTAATATTGTTTTGTTTATGGAGTGTGTTTAGTTTATAAAAGGTAAAAAACACCAATATTAATATTGGTGTTTTTAAGCTATAGCTTTTCCTTTTTCGTATTGAGAATAAGTGTTCCCAATAATTTTATTAGAAATCTTAATTATAAATTGAAAACCCCTTCAACTATTTTCAATTACTAATTTTTTAATTTCACTAAGTAAATATACTTTGGAATAAGGAGATAGAGGTTCGAAAACATCCATTTTGGATGTTTTCGAACTGTCTTTTTATAAAAAGAAAGTAATTTTTTTTTAATTTAAAACAGCTAGTGATGAGCTTTTAAATTGAACAGGTGTATATCCTGTATGTTTTTTAAAAACAGTATAGAATGTAGATTTAGAGTTAAATCCAGACTCTAGTCCTATAGATGTTATTGTGTAGCTTGTATAATCAGGATCTAATAAGAGTGTTTTGGCTAAATCTATTCTCATTTCGTTTAAATAATCAGTAAAAGATTTTTTAGCAATATTATTTATAATAAGAGAAAGTGTACTAGAACTCAACTCTGTGTCTTTTGAAAGATCTTGTAGTGTGTATTTATTTAGTAAATATTTCTTTTTTGATCGGATGAATTTATCTATCTCGATAAACTGTTCCTTTTGTCTTTCAACCTGATTTTCAGAGAAACTTTTTTCCGTATTCAAATTAATTGTGTCAACACTAAAGTCCCCATTTAAATCAATTAGAAGAGATTTTCTAATTCTTTCACGTTCTTTTAATACACGAATTTGTTTTAATCCCTGATACCCTAACCAATAAATTAAGACTGTGGTGTAAATTCTTAAAGGATAATATGAAAATAAGAAACCAGTAAAGTTCATACTTACCTTAACGATTAAAGCTAAAATCCAAAGAGTATATCCAATAGAACTTAATATAAAGAATGTATAAATCCATCTAAGATTGTCAAATGATAGGATTTTAGGGAAAAGTTTTTCCTTTTTATATAAAATGTAAAATGAATATATAAAAATACTTAATGAGGTAATTAAACTGAATATTTCTTCAATAGAGGTATATCTCTCGTAAATAAAATTTAAATTCTCTCTTGAAGCCGAATCACTGTAATAAAGAACAAAACTGATTTGACTAGCAACTAGAATAAAAAAAACAGGAATAATTATCTTTAATATTTTGTAAGCTTTTTCAGCAAGGTTTAGGTAGTGTATTAAAAACATGTACAAAAAAGGCATTGCTAAAAAGTGCCAAGGAACCTGTACATAGTCTAAAGCAAACTTATGCTGAAACAATTCTTTTTCTAAAGCCCAAGATTGTATATTGTTTAATGAAATAGCTAATATTAGGAGGTTTAGGTATATCATACTTTTTTCTCTTCCGTTTTTAGAACAAAAAAGTATAATACTAAAAGCGAAACCGTGAACGGCACTAATCAACAAAAAGAGATTAAAAAAATCTGCTGTAGTCAAAATAAAAAACCTTTAAGAGTAGCTAAATATACAAAAAATGAATTACTGGTGTAAATAGGCTATACTCTGCACTACATTTAAACCAGCTGTTTCTGTTCTAAGTCTATTAGCTCCTAAAGATATAGGAATGAACCCTTTATTTAAAGATTGTTGAATTTCCTCATGAGAAAAATCTCCTTCTGGACCAATAAGAATTGTGTATTTTGATTTAGGAGAAGCAATATTTTTTAAAAACTTTTTTTCAATACTTTCTTCACAATGTGCAATGAATATTTCTTCTGAAAAATCATTTTTTATAAAATCAGAAAAATTTATAGGAGGGTTAAGTTTAGGTAATGTAAACTGTAGTGATTGTTTCATAGCAGATTGTATAATCCTCTCTAAACGATCAATTTTTACAATTTTTCTTTCTGAGTTTTTACAAATAATAGGAGTAATTTCATCAATACCTATTTCTGTAGCTTTTTCTAAAAACCATTCTAAACGATCATTATTTTTTGTAGGAGCTATAACTACATGTAAATAGTAATCTCTAGTACGAGGTTTTTCTTCAAGTTTAATAATTTTAGCAATACATTTTTTATCGCTTCCAATAATTATTTCGGCAAAAAAAAGAGTTCCATTTCCGTTGGTAATGTGTAATACGTCTCCTTCTTTTTTTCGTAATACACGAATTATATGACGACTTTCATCTTTATTGAAAGTAATTTCTTTTGAAGTAGTTAATAAATCTGAATTATAAAAGAGTTGCATTATAAGTCGAGTTTGTATGTTCTTCTTCTTTTATGAATTTTAGGATCAAAATCTTTCCAGATTTGATGAATTGCTTGATTTTCTTCAAGTTCTGGTGTTCTAATACAATTTTGAATTCCTTTAGCTAAAAAGATAGGGTGAAATTGCTCAAAAATAATAGCGGTTACACCTTTGTTTTGGTATTCAGGATCAACACCAATTAAATAAAACGTAACATCTTTTGAGTTTTTTCTGGCATTTAGCAAGTGGAAAATTCCAAAAGGGAAAAGTTTTCCTTTTGCTTTTTGTAAGGCTTCAGAAAATGAAGGCATTACAATTGCAAAGGCTACTAATTTGTGATTTTCATCAACAACAAACTTTATATATTCAGGATTTATAAAGCTTATGTATTTCTTTTTAAAGTAAGCTATTTGAGCATTTGAAATAGGTACATACGTAGATAGCTTTGAATAAGTCTTACTAAACAAATCAAACATCTCATCTACATAAGGCATTATTTTATCTGTTGAAGTAAAATTCAAAGGAGTTAAGTTATACCTTCTTTTAATTATATTGCTAGCCTTTCCATATTTTTTAATGTCAACATTACTAAAAGAGAATATACTTTCAATATATTCTTTTTCTTTTGTAAAGCCTAATTGCTCTAAATGTTTAGCATAGTATGGATGATTGTACCAAGTAATCATAGTACCTATATAGTCAAAACCTTCAATAAGAACCCCGGTTTTATCCAAGTTATTAAAACCGACAGGACCTTCCATATATTCTAGGTTGTTCTCACGACCTATTTCTGCAACTTTATTTAACAAAGCTTTAGATACTTCTATATCATCAATAACATCAAACCAACCAAAACGTATCTTTTTTATGTGCTGTTTTTCAATTTCGTAAGAATTGATGATAGCTACAATTCTACCAACTATTTTATTGTTTTTTAAGGCTAAGAAAAAGCGAGCGTTGGCATATTCAAAAACAGGATTTTTATTCTTGTCAAAACTTTCAATTTCATCCTTAATAATAGGAGGAACCCAATACTTATTGTTTTTATAAAGAGAAAAAGGAAACTTAACAAATTGTTTCATTCCCTTTTTGGTTGTTATTTCTTTAATTTGAATCATTTTGCAAATTTAAGGCTTTTAATTATCCTCCTTTTCTTTCTCTTGTTGTTCTTCTTTCTTGATTTCTTCTTCTAGCTTTTTTATCTCTTTTTCAAGTTTTAAACGCTCTTTTTCTTTACGCTTGGCTTCTTTTTCTTCTTCTTCTTTTATCTTCTTCTCAAGCTTTAGGCGTTCTTTTTCTTTACGTTTAGCTTCTTTTTCAGCTTTCTTTTTAGCCTTTTTAGCGGCTTTTCTTTCTTCTTTGGCTGTTTTTTTCTTTTGTTTTTTATCTTCTTTAACGATCATGTCAACTAAAGACTCTTGACGTTGTCTCTTTGGTTTTTCATTTAAAAGGTCACTATCACCAGAGTCAGTATTCGAATCAATTTTTCGTTTATCTTTTTTAGAAAATAATTTACCTACTTTGCTAAACATACGACCAAAGAAGTTTCTATCCTCGTCATATTTAACAGGTTTTTCTTTTTCAATTTTGTTTCCGAATTCGTCTATCTCAACAAAATCATCTTTATGTCTATTAAGTCTGTACGATACCCCTAAAGAACTATAAACTCCAATTTCATCTTGTTGTAAGTTAGCTCTTAAAGAAGCATTAAACTGTAAATTTTCGCTAAAAAGATAGGCAGCTCCAGCTCCTATATTTGTTTTTTTCTCATACTTTTCAAAAATACCCTGCATTTCAGCAAAACCAGACCAGTAATCATTGAAGTTATAAGTACCAGTTACTATATAAGAAAACTGAGAAAAATCAGTACCAATATAATCGTAATGAAGGTTGGTGATAACATTTAACTTGTCGGAAAGTTCATTTTGTAATAAAACGCCAATTTTAGGACTAAACCCACCTCTTTCATGGTAATCAGTTAAAAAGCTTCCAATATTTATTCCAGCAGAAACACCAATATGTGGTATCCATCTTTTCCAGTCGAAAGAGTGTCTTTTTTTCCAACTTCTTATTTCTTTGCTTTTATCATCATATTTAGGAGCATAAATCATATACTTTGCACCTAAGCTAAATTGACTCAATCCTGTTTTATTATAAGATGATTCAAAAATATTTTTAAAAGCAATTTTATCTCTTTGTAAAGAAGTATTAAAATTAACTTCTAGCTTTTCAGAAATAAAACTAGTTCTAAAAAATAAATTTAAACCTAGTGCTTCAGGGTTACTAAAGGTAGGTGTAGGATTCATCTTTCTATAAAAAACACTTGTTTCAAACTGATAAACTCCCGAGCCAACACTATAAGGGCTCTCAGAGAAACCTGGCCTATTTGAATTTATAACAGGTGTATATTGCGCGTTAGCAGTTAAAATTGAGCAAAAAACAAAAAGGATAAGAAGTTTCTTAATCATATAATAAATCCAAATTTTCAGGTTGTACAAACATACGTAAAAATACAATTACCTATATAATATAAGTTTTGTAAACTCTTAACGCTTCCTTTTGCTTCAAATTGTTATTTTTGATTGATTTTTTTATTTTTAAGAAAAAGATGACATATTTAAATGAAGCTGGACCTGTGAATTTTATAAAAACCATATTAATTATTCTGTTAGTTTATTATGCTATTAAGTTTTTAGCAAAACTTTTTGGACCATACTTAATAAAAAAAGCAGTAGACAAAGTACAAAAGAAAGCTGAGCAACAGTATAGAAACCAACAACAAACATCTGATGTTGAAGTAGGAAAGACTGTTATTGATAAAAAGCCAAATAATTCAAAAGAAAGTAATAATTCTGTTGGCGAGTACGTTGACTATGAAGAAATAGACTAACCATGAACTTAAAGAAATTTTTACCGTTTGCAATAGCAATTATTGTTTTTGCAATAGCATCTGTATTGTATTTTAATCCGGTTTTAAGCGGAAAACAAATTAAACAAAGTGACATTACCCAGTTTATAGGAATGTCAAAAGATGTAAAAGAGTATAGAGCAGAAAAAGGAGAAGAGCCGTATTGGTTAAATAATGCTTTTAGCGGAATGCCAGCATATCAAGTAAGTGCTTATTATCCTAATGATTTTGTGCGTTATATTGATAAAGCAATTCGTTTTTTACCTAGACCAACAGATTACCTTTTCTTATATTTTTTAAGTTTTTTCTTGTTGTTAACAGCTTTAAAGGTAGATTGGAAGCTAGCTGTTTTAGGAAGTTTGTCCTTTGGTTTTTCTACGTATTTAATAATTATTTTTGGAGCTGGTCACAATGCGAAAGCACATGCTATAGGCTATATGCCAATGGTGATTGCAGGAGTAATTTATATTTTTAGAAAGCGATATTTACTCGGGTTTATTCTAACGGCCTTGGCAATGGCTTTAGAGATTTATTCAAATCATCCGCAAATGACTTATTATTTAGGATTTTGTTTGTTGATTTTGGCAGTTGTTGAAGGTATTGAAGCTTTCAAATCGAGAACATTGCCTGTGTTTTTTAAACAATCAGCTATTTTAGTAGCAGCAATGTTAATTGGTATTGGAGCTAATTCTACTAGGTTGTTAGCTATGAAAGAATATGCTGATTATAGTACACGAGGTAAATCGGAGTTAACAATTACTCCTGAAGGGATGCCTAAAGAAAAATCTTCTGGATTAGATAAGGAGTACATAACAGAGTATAGTTATGGAATTGCTGAGACATTTAATTTATTAATTCCTCGTTTTATGGGTGGAGGAACAGTTGAAGAGTTAGGTGAGAACTCTAATTTTTATCAAGTTTTAGAACAAAATGCAGGTAGAAGTGTAGCAAAAGACTATTCTAGTCAAGTTTTAACTTATTGGGGAAAGCAACCTATTGTTGAAGCACCAGCTTATATTGGGGCAATTGTTTTTTTCTTGTTCTTTTTAGGAATTTTCTTAGTAAAAGGACGATTAAAATATTGGTTGGTTGCAGCCACTATTTTTTCCATCGTATTAAGTTGGGGTAAAAACTTCTCCATAGTAACGAACTTTTTTATTGACTATATTCCGTTATATAATAAGTTTAGAGCAGTTTCATCTATTCAAGTAATTGCAGAATTATGTGTTCCGTTGTTAGGTGTTCTAGCATTAAAAGAATTTTTCTCTTCTGAGAATTCTTCCGAAGAAAAAGAAGATGCAGTAAAGAAAGCTTTTTATATTGTAGGAGGTATTTCTTTACTATTCTTACTGTTTGGATCTAGTTTGTTTGCTTTTGAAGGATTACGAGATGCGCAATATCAGCAACTTCCAGAGTTAATTGATGCTTTAATTGCAGATAGAAAATCAATGTTATTTAACGATAGTTTACGTTCTCTTTTGCTTGTTTTAGCTGTTGCAGGAATGTTATGGTTTTATTTAAAAGGAAAACTGAAGCAAGTACCTGTATTGATTGTATTGGGAGGATTAATAATTTTTGATTTAGTGTCAATAGATGCTAATTATGTTAATAAAGAAGATTTTACATTAGCAAGAAGAGTGCAAAAACCATTTACAGCAACAAAAGCTGATACAGAAATTTTAAAAGATAAAGGATATTACAGAGTTGTTAATTTTAGTGTAAGTCCTATGCAAGATGGTAGAACTTCATATTTCCATAATTCGATAGGAGGGTACCATGCTGCAAAAATGAAACGTTATCAAGAGTTGTTTGATTATCAAATAGCTAAAAATAATATGGAAGTACTAAATATGTTAAATACCAAGTACTTTATTATTAGTGATGAACAATTTCAAGAAAACCCTAAAGCGAACGGAAATGTATGGTTTGTAAACTTTTTAAAAGAGGTTAATTCAGCTAATGAAGAAATTGTAGCATTAGATAGTTTGAATACTAAATCAGAAGCGGTTATTAACTCAAAGGAGTTTAAAGTAGGAGTTGATACATTTCAAAAAGACTCAACAGCTACTATCTCTTTAGTAAAGAAGGACCTTACTGAATTGATGTATGAGTCAAATACAAATTCAAATCAATTTGCTGTATTTTCAGAAATTTATTATAAAGATGGATGGAATGCTTATATTGATGGAAATAGTGTACCATACTATAGAGTAAACTATGTTTTAAGAGGAATGGAAGTTCCTAAAGGAAAACATACTATAACTTTTAAATATGAACCTAGTGTAATAAAAACAGGAAGTTTATTGTCTTTATTCTGTTATGCTTTATTACTGATAATACCTATTGGTTGGTATGTAATAAAAAGAAAGAAGAACTAATTCTCAATACTTTTTAAAAAAGCAGAAGGAGTTATACCAATGTGTTTTTTAAATGCTCTTGTAAAAGCAGATGCATTGGTATAGCCTATTTCTTCAGCTATGGTTTGTATAGAATATTTTCTAAAATTTTTGTCTGTCTTTAATTTTTCTACCACATAGTTAATCTTAAGCTTAGTACAGTATTGCTTAAAAGATTCATCATGATGTTTATTAAAAACAAATGAAATATATGTAGTGTTAGTATCTAGTTTTTCTGCAATGTAATTAATTGAAAATTCAGGTTTTAAAAAGTCTAAACTTTCAGTTACGTTTTTAAATTCATCAAGAATTTTGGTTTCTAAAGCCTCATCAATATTATACTCTTTTCTTTCAGTTTCTATAGGTTTGTTTTTATTCATTATTAAAATAAGCTGTTTTTTCTTTTCTTTCTCTTTATTTAAAAGATAAAAGGTGATAATAATAAAAGTTAATAGTAATACTATAAAAGAAATGATAAGGTTTCGTTGCTTTTTGGCTTCTCTTTTTTCTATAGTTTTGTTGAGTTTTTTAGCCTGCTCAAAGTTGTTGTTGTAAAATAAATTAAAAGTTTTATCCTTAGTGTTTTTTGCCAAATTATACTGATCTAAAGTAAGTTTAGAATATTTATAGGCACTATCTAGTTTGTTTAAATTATTGTATTCTTTAGAGAGTATATCATAAATAGTAATAAGTTTACTTGTTTCGCATTTTTTGTGATTCTTTAAGAGTTTGTTTGAATAATAAATAGCAGAATCAGGTTTTTTCAAGTTGTGAAAGCAGATAGCTTTTTGAAAATACTCTCTGTGAAAATAAGGATACCCGTTACTTATGTTTTTGTAATTATTTATTAAATCAATAGCTTTAGAAAATTCTTTTCTGGCTATTAACACTTCAGTTTTTCTTAAGTTATAAAAGATTTCAGAGTCCTTATGCTCGGGTATAAACTGTTGAGTTATTTTATAAGCTTTGTTAAAATAGTAATCAGCTGAATCTAGATAAGTTTTATTTGGCTTTTTACTGTTAATAGACATATAAGTGTTTCCAAGGCAATTAAAAGAATTAGCCTTCCATTGAAGAAAAAAACTATTCTTTTGAACACTTTTTAGAATAGGGTTTTTAGATTCAGAGATAGTGTTTAATAATATAGCTTTCGATTTTTCTTGCATGTTAAGCTTATTTTTTATTACAGCTTTACTGAGAGCAAGACCTAACTTATTTCTAATCCATTTTTGATCTTGAATAGGATGATTTAATATTTCATGTTCATATTTTATGAGAATAGAGTATGCTTCTTCATATTTTTCTTGGTTTTTTTTAAGCCAAAAAAGTCTATTTAAGGCAGCAATTTTCCTGTCAATAAGGCAAGTTAAATTTTCCACCTTTAACAAAGAGTCTACTTGTTTTATTACATTGATAGATATTCTTTCAGCCTTATCATATTTTTTTAATCTATAAAAGCCATAAGCTCTACCAGTAGAGGCCTCTATTTTTTTACAGATATTGTTAGAGTTTTCTAATTGATCACAATAAAAAAATAAGCTATCACTATTTATATTTTTATAAAAGTCAATTTTACTATGATTTATAGAGTCTAAATACTTCGTTTGGGGAATTATTTTTAAAGAAGAGAATAAGGTTATAAGTATTATAATTATAAATCTGGTCATCTTAATATAAATCAGTCAAATAAAGAAAGCTCTTTTTCTAAAAAAACATATGCAACAACTTCAAATATACATTATTTTAATGATGCTTTTTATAAAATACGGTATATAATGTTTTTTTTATAAGTGAAACAATAATATGTTTGTAGCATGTAAAACGTACTAATTAAAATAAGTACGAATTGCTATGGAAAACTAAATAGTTAAAAGCGAAGGAGTAATCTTTCGCTTTTGTTTTTTATACGATGTTACTTAATTCTATTTTAAGCATTGTTGTTTGAAATGATAAAATAGTAATACATTTGTTATTAAAATAATGTTCATGTATTCTAAACTACCTCAAAAAAGATATAAGCACACACTTGAATTTTTACAGAAGCATCTTCCTGCACCGGCTATTATACTAGATTTAGGAGTTCGTAACCCTTTTTCAGAAATAATGGAAGAGAACGGTTACACAGTTTATAATACTAATGGGGAAGATTTAGATTTGTTACCAGAAATAGTAAAAGAATATAAAGTAGATGCTGTAACAGCTTTTGAAATTTTTGAGCATTTGTTAGCCCCTTTCAATGTGTTAAGAGAAATTGAGGCAACAAAAATAATAACAACTATTCCATTAAAATTATGGTTTACGAGTGCTTATAGGAGTAAAACAGATATGTGGGATAGACATTATCATGAGTTTGAAGATTGGCAGTACAATTGGTTATTAGAAAAGTCAGGTTGGAATATTGTTGATACCAAAAAATGGACTAGTCCAATAAATAAGCTTGGAATTAGACCTGTTTTGAGAAAATATACTCCTAGGTATTATGCTGTATATGCAGAAAAAGATAATGTGAAATGAGAATAGGAATGATTTTAGATAAAACATTTCCTCCTGATCCAAGAGTGCATAATGAAGCTATAGAACTTATAAAAGCAGGTCACGAGGTTTTTTTGTTTTGTTTAACGTATACTAATGAGCCTTCAGAAGAGTTTATAAATGAGATAAAGGTAAAGAGATATAAGTCAAATAAGTTAGAGTATAAATTATCAGCTTTAGCTTATACAATACCGTTATATTCCATTCTAATGAAAAAAAAGATAGCTCATTTTCTTAATAAATACGCTATAGAAGTCGTTCATGTACATGATATAGTTGTTGCAGAAGCTGTTCTATTAGCTAATAAAAAACAACAATTACCACTTATATTAGATTTACATGAGAACAGGCCTGAGATAATGAAGTTTTATCCTCACTTAAAAAAGTTTCCGCAAAGTATTTTAATATCAACTAATAAATGGAAGCAGAAAGAAGAGGAGTTTATTAAAAAAGCTAGCAGGGTAATAGTTGTTACTGAAGAAGCGAAAAAAGAGATATTAGGAAGAGTTAAAGTAGCAGCAAAAAAAATTTTTATAGTTCCTAATACTGTTAGAAATTCTTTTTTTAAATCATTAAATAAGCTTAAAAAACATACTGCAAAAAATAGCTTTAACTTATTATATATCGGAGATACAGGTGAAAGGAGAGGATTAAAAACAGTAATAAAAAGCCTACCTGTTTTAAAAAAGGATATAAAAAACATCAAAATAGTTATTGTAGGAAATGCGAATGACGATTTAAAAGCATTAGTAAAGGAGTTAGATGTAGAGAAATACGTTAGTTTTGAAGGTTGGCAGAATGAAGTGACATTCCCAAGTTATATAAGTAATAGTGATATTTGTTTATCCCCACTACATAGAAATATTCACCATGATACTACACATGCAAATAAGTTATTTCAATATATGAGCTTAGGAAAACCTTTATTAGTTAGTGATGCCACAGCTCAAAAAAATATAATTGAAAAAGTAGGAGGAGGATTAGTACACGAAGAAAAAAATGTGGCTGATTTTACAAAGAAAGTTTTAACTCTGTATAAAGAAGAACAATTAAGAGAAAGACTGGGGAAGAATGGTGAAACTTTTGTTAGAAATGAGTTTACTTGGGACAAGACATCAAAAGGATTGATAAACTTGTACAATAGTTTATAATTTGAAAGTATTAATAATTACATATTATTGGGTGCCTGCTGGAGGTTCTGGTATACAACGATGGTTGAAGTTTGTAAAATATTTAAGAGATTTTAATATTGAACCAGTAGTTTTTACTGTTGACGGGGCAACATACCCGATTATAGATGAATCACTAAAAAAAGATGTTCCTAAGAATTTAGAAGTATTTAAAACTCCGATATGGGAACCTAATGATTTATTATCTGTTTTTAAGAAAAAAGAAACAAAAACAAGTGCAGGATTTCTAGACCCTAATCCAAGTTTTATAGGGAAGGTAATGCAGTATATTCGTGCTAACTATTTTATTCCTGACGCACGTAAGTTTTGGGTAAAACCTTCAGTTAAAAAACTTAAAAACTATTTAAAAGAAGGTGATATTGATGTTGTTATAACCACAGGCCCTCCACATAGCTTACATTTAATAGGACTAGAATTAAAAAAAGAATTAGGAGTAAAATGGATTACAGATTTTAGAGACCCTTGGACAGATATTGATTATTTTCATCAATTACCTTTAACTGAAAAATCTAAAATAAAACATTATAAGCTAGAAGAGAAAGTTCTAAGATATGCTGATGCAAGTTTGGTAGTAGGGGAAACAATGAAAATGAATTATCAAAAATTTTCCAAAAATATTCACGTTATAACCAATGGGTTTGATTCTGAATTGAATGATAAAGAAAATGTTGTTCTTGATAAAAAATTTTCAATAACGCATATAGGCTTGATGAATGCTGATAGAAACCCTAAGGTTTTATGGAAAGCTTTATCAGAGTTATGTGTAGAAAATAATGAATTTGCAGAAGACTTAGAAATTAAACTTATAGGAAAAGTAGCTAAAGAAGTTGAAAAAGTTTTAGAAGGATATCAGTTTAAAAATATTACAAAAATTGCTTATGTTCCTCACCAAGAAGTACAGCAACACCAAAGAAAATCACAAATTTTATTGTTAGCTGTAAATAAAGTACCAAGTGCTAAAGGGATTATAACAGGTAAAATTTTTGAATATTTACAAGCAAAACGTCCTATCTTAGCAGTAGGTCCAGAAGATGGTGATTTAGCAAAAATATTGGCTAAAACTAACTCAGGAACTATTGTTGATTTTGATGATGTAGTAAAAATGAAAAAAGAAATTAAACTTCTCTATTATCAATATAAGAAAGGAGTTTTAGAAGTTAATTCTGAAAACATAGAGCAATATCATCGAAAAAAGCTAACTGAAAAATTATCTATCATATTAAAACAAGTCGTTAATTCTTGAAAAAAATAGTAACTATATTAGGTGCACGTCCGCAATTTATAAAGGGAGCCGTGTTAAGTAGAGTAATCAAAAAGTACAATGAAATTGAAGAAGTAATAGTGCATACTGGACAACATTTTGACGCAAACATGAGCGCTGTTTTTTTTGATGAAATGCAAATTCCTAAGCCTAAGTATAACTTGAATATTAATGGACTAAATCATGGGGCAATGACGGGGCAAATGCTAGAAAAAATTGAAGAAATTTTACTAGCGGAAAAGCCTAATGTAGTTGTTGTATACGGAGATACTAATTCAACTTTAGCTGGAGCTTTAGCGGCAAAAAAACTTCATATAAAAGTAGTGCATATTGAAGCAGGATTACGTTCATTTAACATGCTAATGCCTGAAGAAATAAACCGTATCCTAACTGATAGGATAGGGAGCTTACTAAGTTGTCCAACAGATATTGCTGTATCAAACTTAAAAAATGAAAGTTTTGATAGTTTTGATATTTTGATAGAGAAGCACGGTGATATAATGAAAGATGCTGTAGAGTTTTATAGTCAAGTTTCCGAAGAGAAGTCAACTATTCTTAAAGACTTAGGTTTAGAGAAAAAAGAGTTTGTATTAGCAACAATTCACCGTCAAGAAAATACAGATAATGAAGGTAAATTGACTAATATTTTCTCTGCTTTAGAAGAGATTCATAAAACAAAAGAAGTGGTACTTCCTTTACATCCGAGAACAAAAAAGGTGTTAGAGAAATACCGATTACAACCAAACGTTACTTTTATAGAACCTGTAGGTTATTTTTCAATGTTAGAGTTGTTAAAAAACTGTAGCTTGGTTATTACTGATAGTGGAGGATTACAAAAAGAGGCTTTCTTTAATAAGAAGTTTTGCATAATAGCAAGAGAAGAAACAGAATGGAAAGAATTAGTAGATAACGGTTATGCAGCTATAGCTGGAGCTAGTACAGAAAAAATAGAAAATTATTTCCAACAGTTTTTAGCGACAACAAAAGATTTTAAAGAGCCGTTGTACGGAGAGAATGTAGGAGAAAAAATATATCAATCAATACTAAAATTAATAAAAGAATAAGTTGGGAATTGTATTTAAACAATCATTCAGAAACACCTTAATAATTTATTTAGGATTTTTAATAGGCGGTATTAATACCTTGGTATTATATACACGATTTTTAGGTGATGAGTATTATGGGTTAGCAACCTATGTGTTTTCTGCTTCAAATTTAATAATGCCCATAACAGCTTTCGGAGTTCATTTTACTATAATCAAGTTTTTTTCAGGGTATACTTCAAAGGTAGAAAAAGATAAGTTTTTAAGCTCTATAATTTTTTTACCATTATTCATAGCAATTCCAATAGGGTATTTTTGGAATTTCTTTCATGATTGGATTATGAGTTATGTAGTAGAAAGTGGAGCTAATGAGAATTTAATAATTGAAGACTACACAATTTATATTTATATAATAGCTGTTGCCTGTGCTTATTTTGAAGTGTTTTACTCTTGGGCAAGGGTACAAATGCAGTCAGTTTTTGGAAATCTTTTAAAAGAATTATATAATAGAGTGGCAGTAATGGTTTTGCTTTTAGCTGTGTACTTTAATGTAATAACTAAAGAAGAATTTTTAATTTATATGTCGGTAGCATATATATTTAGAGTTTTGCTAATGATGACATACGCTTTTCGTTTGTATACACCAAAATTTACATTTAGTTTACCAAGTAACTTTAAAGAAGTATTGAGATATACTTTTTATATTATTTTAGCAGGTAGTGCTGGGGCTATTATTTTAGATATAGATAAAGTAATGATACCAGGTAAAGAAGGTCTTGCTACAGCAGCATATTATACGGTAGCTGTGTTTATAGGGTCGTTTATAGAAGCCCCAAGCAGAGCTATGGGACAAATTTTACAGCCATTAACCTCTAAGGCACTTAATGAAAATAATCCTAAAGAAACAGAGAACTTATACAAAAAAAGTTCTATTAACTTATTGTTGATTGGTGGACTATTTTTTGTCTTAGTGAATTGTAATGTGGAGGAATTATTCAGGCTGATGCCGAATAAAAACTATGGAAAAGAAGGAGTACTAGTAGTATTATTAATCTCGTCTGCAAAGTTGTTTTTAATGTCATTAGGTAGTAACGGTGCCATTATAAGCAATTCTAAATTTTACCGTATTACTTTACCTGTAGGTTTAGGAATGGCCTTTTCTGTATATTTTTTAAATATTTATTTTTTTAATGATTTAGAAATGGGAACGAAAGGGTTGGCACTAGCAACGCTTATTACAGTTTTAGTATTTAATACCTTTAAACTATGGTTTGTAAAAGAAAAGTTTAATATGACACCTTTTACTAATAAAACATTTTTAATGATTCTTATTGTCTTAATTATGTTTTTAGGGTTTAATTTTTGGAACTTCTCAATACCTGAGTTTTACCTTTTGGATTTTCCAATTCATCCTATAATAAATATCATTTTAAAAAGTATACTAATTATTGCAGTTTATGTTTTTGTTGTAGTAAAGTTATCTATTTCAGAACAGATAAATAACTTGGCAAAAAGATATATAAAATAAAAAGACCTGCACACAAAGGGAACAAGTCTTTTCTTAATAATAAGGGGGAAATGAAACATTAAAAAGGGGGAAATGTTTCGCTGACAAATATATATAAAATAAGTAAATTGCCTCTTAATTTATGTTAAAAAATTATTGATTATTTAGTTTTTTCTTGATTCTACTAAGTTGTACAGGAGAAATGTTTAGATATGAAGCAATGTATCGTTGTGTAATTAGTTTATCAATATTTGGGATTCTTTTTTTTAGTGCTATATATCTTTCTGTTGAAGTAAGTGTAGAAATATTTAAAAGTAATTCTTCAGCTATTAAATAAGCATTTTCAAGTGCTTTTATGTAGAATATACTAAATTCTTTATACTTTAATGTTAGTTCTATAAGTTTATCAAAATCTCCTTTATAACCTGTTACGTTTGTTAAGGCTTGATAGTTAACTTCCGAGGGAATTTTTTGCATCATTGCAGAGTTTGCTCCAGAAATATCGCCAGAAATAAAAAAAGCCCTAGTGGTTTCAGTTCCTTTTTCATTCAATAAAAAAGACCGCATAATTCCTGTTTTGATTATAAAAAAATCATTTGAGTATTCTCCTTCTTTAGTGAGAATTTCTTTAGGTTTTAACTCTGTAAATGTAACTATACCTTCAAATAGAGAAACTAAATAATCTGGCAAGTCAACGTAGAGATGAACAAAGTTTTTTATATCATCATTCATAATTAACAAGTTATATGATAATAGTGAGGGTAAATTACTAAGTTAATAAAAAACTTTCAGTTATTGAAGCAAAAATACAGACCTAACTTTAAGGGGAAATTAGGTCTGAAATGTGTTAAGGGGTATGTAACTTGTTAATTACAATAGCAAATTTAGGATAGTTTTATAGTATAACCATTAACATATGTTAATAAATGAAATTAGCTCTAATTCTACTAAGTTGAACAGGAGTAATATTAAGATAAGAAGCTATATGATATTGATTAATAAGATTATCAATATTTGGATAGTTTTCTTGTAGTTTTTTATACCTCTGAGTAGCATCCAACATCTGTAATTCTAAAATTTTGGACTCCTCCCTAATGTATATGTTTTGCAGTATTTTGTAGTGAAAAATAGAAATTTCATGATATTGTAAAGAAAGATTATAAAAATCTTGATAATTACATTCTAAAACTTCACAGTCGGTTAAGCATTCATAAATTAATTCAGAAGGCTCATTTTTTATCAAAGCCCCCAAATTACCTGACGTAATTACGGGAGTGTAAAGGGTTTTTGTGTGTTCTTTTCCTTTAGAGTCTACATTATACGACCTTATAATCCCTTCTTTTAAGATGTATACATTTATGGGCCTCTGACCTAAAGAAACCAACTCATAATTTTTAGGAAACTTCTTTATTGATAAAATAGCAAATATTTTATTTAAAGCAGCTTCAGATAAAGGATGAAAATTTTGCGAAAACTCTCTAAAAAACTCCATAAGTAAAATAATGAAAGGATGAAATAACTAGAGGGGGTTATTCCAAATTTACATTAATTTTCTCTAAAAAGCTAATAGTATTAGCACCTTCCATGAAAAGGAGATCTAAAATAGATAAATTTGGTATGAATCCATATTTTTCATCAAACATTTGAACATAGGAATCCATTTCTATTTCAACTCCTTTTTTAGCAATTGCTAAAGACCTGAAATCAGTTTTTTCAGGGCTTAATTCATAACTAGTTGTTTTACTAAATTGTTGATCAATTTGTAAGGCATCTGCTATAAATAGATGAGTATCAATATTTAGGTCTTGTAAAAAGGTGTATTTTTTGCTGAAAATAGTATGTAAATCATCTTCAAAAAATTCGAAAAAAGGAGAAGAGCGATAGGCTGATTGTAACGATTTAAAATGTTGTTGCTGCCAAGGAAAATCATTTTCCACTAACGTGTCTTTTGTCTTTTTTCTACCGTCTTTTGTTTTGTGTTTAACAGGAATATTTAAGGCAAGTTTACCGTTAGCTCCATAAATATAACAGCGATTACGGTAGGTTTGCTTTTGATAATTATCTTCTACTTCAAAAGTTATTACGTCTGATTTATAGATTGCAGCATACTGTGAAATAGGAGCAAAGTAAGTAGGGATAAAAAGTGACATTACGCTTTCTTCTTTTTACTTTTTCTAAAACTATATACAGTATAACCTCCAATTAATAATAAAACTAACCAAAGATAAGAAACTGGTTTACCACTGCCGCCAACAGTTGTAAACATTCTATCCCAACGAATAGAGTTTAATTTAGCGATAAAATTAGGTGCGTTAGCATCCCAACTTAACCAAATCATTACAGGTTTACCAACCACGTGGTCAAAAGGTACGTATCCCCAATTTCTAGCGTCTAATGAGCGTTGACGATTGTCTCCCATCATCCAGTAGTAATCTTGCTTAAAAGTATATTCTTTTACCTTTTTACCATTAATGTAAATGTCGTCTCCAAAAATTGTTAAGTCGTTATTCTCATACCTACGAATGATTTGCTCATAAAAAGGTATGGTTTTAGAGTTTAGCTCTACTGTAGCTCCTTTTTTAGGAATATATATAGGTCCAAAATTATCGGTTGACCAAGCATATCTTGGGTCGTGAGGAAAAACAGATTTATCATAAGTCCCTTTTGGAGTTATATGCTTTTCAATAGTTTTTACAATAGGGTTTTTTGCTATCAAAGCTGCCTCTTCATCTGTTAGATTTAAAGCATATCTACCATCTGGCATCATTTGTCCTTCTCTAATATTATATCTAGAAATAGCTCCTTGACTAAATTTTTCTCCATCAGTATCAATGAAAAAGTACCATTGTGGCTTTGCTCTATCAGGTAATGCCGTTTTTTTTCCATTAATAAACACATAACCATCACGAACTTCTAAGCTATCACCAGGAGTACCTACAGCGCGCTTTACATAGTTAGTACGTTTATCAATAGGTTTATAAGTGAATTTTCCAGAATTATCACCCCACATTGTAGCTAAGGAATCTGAAGGCCAACTAAAAACAACTATATCGTTACGTTTAATTTTTTGAAAACCAGGAACACGCATGTAAGGTAATGACAGTTTGTTTAGTAATCCATCTTTATTTTTATCATCAGATAAAAATGATTTTACACCTAATACAGGAATTGTATCATGTGCCATAGGTGCTGCGATTGTAGTCATAGGAACACGTGCACCATAATGAAATTTACTTACAAACAAGTAATCACCCACCAATAAGGTTTTTTCTAATGATGATGTAGGAATGGTGTAAGGTTGCATAAAATAAGTATGCACTAAAGTAGCAGCAATAATAGCAAAAGCAATAGAACTTACCCATTCACCTAAAGGAGATCTAGGTTTTAAACTTCTGTTTTCTATATGCTCTGCATTTGTAAAGTAGTTGATATAATAGATGTATAACCCTAAAGTTAGAATAGCTAAGATGGTGTCAGGTCTTTTATTAAAGCCAAAACTTCTACATGTTTCAACCCAAATAATAGGAAACATTAATAGGTTAACGATAGGAATAAACAATAAAACTACCCACCATTTTGGGCGATTTATTATTTGCATTAGTACTATGGCATTATATACAGGCACAGCTGCTTCCCAAGCTTTTTTACCAGCTCTAGTATATAGTTTCCAAGTACCTAAAAAATGAATAACTTGTATAAGTAAGAAGAATAAAAACCATTCAGTAAATGTCATAATCTATATATTTTGTATTTCCTTGCAAGGAATAAATTCAATATTATTTGTGTGCTTTTAGAGTTTTTTGTTACGCTATTAACCTAAGTTTAACACATCTCTCATAGTAAAAACACCTGTTTTACCATTTAACCATTCAGCAGCAATTACTGCACCTAAAGCAAAACCTTGACGATTATGAGCGGTGTGTTTAATATCAATTGTATCTACTTCAGAGTTATAAGTTACAGTATGAGTACCTGGAACATCTGGAGTTCGGATAGCTTTGATAGAAATATTTTCGTCTGATGTTTTTTTATCTAGCTCCCAAGCTTTTTTGTTTGTGTTTTCAATAACACCTTCAGCTAATGTAATTGCAGTACCACTAGGAGCGTCTAGTTTCTTAATATGATGGATTTCTTCAATAGAAACATTGTATTGCTCTAAAGTACTCATTATTTTAGCAAGTTGTTTGTTTAGCTCAAAGAAAACATTAACACCTAAACTAAAGTTAGAGGCATAAATAAAAGTACCGTTTTTTTCATTACATAAATCAACAATATCGTTGTATTTATCTAACCAGCCAGTAGTTCCGGAAATAACAGGTACATTATTGTTAATACAATTGCTTATGTTGTCATATGCAGAAGAAGGAATACTAAAATCAATGGCAACATCAGCTTTTGTAATGTCGTAACTATTTTCTCCTGTAGATTTAATAACGATTTCATGTCCTCTTTGTAAAGCAATTTTTTCAATTTCTTTACCCATTCTACCATAACCAAGTAAGGCTATTTTCATTTTAAAAAGAATATTTTAGTGTTAAACCAACCTTTGGTGCTTCAATAAATAAAGGATCTGGAGTTATTACTGGTTTTACAGATAAGCTATCATCTGTGTCAAATTGTAATAAGTGTGCGTTAACACTAGCTTCAACAATTTGTAAAACGTATAAAAGTACACCAGTTAATAATGATAAATCTCTATTTTTCCGTAAAGTTTTTTGAGCACTTTCTAAACCAGCAGTAGAAATAAGAACAGTTCCATCCTCTCTAGTAAACTCGTCTTTTAAACCCTGTTTACGAAGTTTAAAAGCTGTTCGATAGCGGTCATACTGGTTACTATTATCAATATAAAAATAAGCGCTAGCGCTCATTGCTGCCCATACTATAGGGGCTTTCCAATATTTTCCATTATAAATTTGCCCCCCTCCAGGAAAAATTGCAGAATAAAAAGCTGCTTTTGAAGGGGATAAAGGGTTGTATTTGTCGCTAGTTAATTGAAGCTGTTTTGCCCTAACAGCAATAGAATCTTTTTGAGCAAAGGTGTTTTGAAACAAAAAAAGACTAAAAAAAGCGAATATGATTGTACGTACGTTCAATTACTTTAATAAGTTTTTAATACGATTAAAGTCTTCTTCTGAATGAAAAGGTATAGAAATTTTACCTTTTCCACGATTGTTCACCGTAACGTCAATTTTATGTCCAAAATAGTCACTAATATCCTTAACACTTTCAGAAATATAATTTGGTAAAGCTTTCTTTTTTGCTGTTTTAGCAACCTTACCTGCTTTTAAGTTTTTTACTAGCTCTTCTGTTTGACGTACCGATAGTTTATCACGAACAATTTTTTCATAAATGTTTAATTGATCAGAATTACTATCAACATTAATTAAAGCACGACCGTGTCCCATTGAAATAAACCCATCACGCATTCCAGTTTGAATAATTGGGTCTAACTTAAGTAAACGCAAATAGTTAGTAACTGTAGAACGTTTTTTACCTACACGAGTACTTAGTTCTTCTTGTGTAAGTTGAATTTCATCAATTAAGCGCTGATAAGAAAGAGCAACTTCAATTGGGTCTAAATTTTTACGCTGGATATTTTCAACCAACGCCATTTCTAACATTTCCTGATCGTTAGCTAAACGAATGTAAGCAGGAACTGTTTTGTTACCAATAAGTTTAGAAGCTCTAAAACGACGCTCTCCAGAAACTAATTGGAATTTATCACTTGATAATTTACGAACAGTAATAGGTTGGATAACCCCTAATTCTTTAATAGAACTAGCTAATTCGCGCAACGCTTCTTCATCAAAATAAGTTCTAGGTTGGTATGGATTTACATCTATTGAATTTATATCAATTTCGATAATATTTCCTACTAACTTATCTGCATTCTTATCTTCTGCTGAATTTACTTCTGCAGTTTCTTTTAATAATGCTGATAAACCTCTACCTAAAGCTTGTTTTTTTGTTGCTTTTGCCATTTACAGTGATTATGCGTTTTTAGTTAAAATTTCGTTCGCCAAATTTAAGTAATTTACGGCACCTTTACTCGTTGCATCGTATGAAATTATACTTTCTCCATAACTTGGTGCCTCACTTAAACGAATGTTTCTATGTACTATTGTTTCAAAAACCATAGAACTGAAGTGTTTACGTACTTCATCTACCACTTGGTTTGACAAGCGTAAACGAGAATCAAACATGGTTAATAATAAACCTTCTATTTCTAGTTCTTGGTTATGTATTTTTTGAACACTCTTAATAGTATTTAATAGTTTTCCTAAACCTTCTAAAGCAAAATATTCACATTGAATAGGGATAACAACAGAGTCAGCCGCTACAAGAGAATTTAAGGTTATTAAACCTAAAGATGGGGCACAATCAATTAAAATAAAATCGTAATCATCTTTAATATCTTCTAACGCTTTTTTTAACATGTACTCACGTTGTTGTTTGTCTACCAATTCAATTTCAATGGCTACTAAATCAATATGAGCAGGGATTAAGTCAACGTTAGGTGAGTCCGTTTTTAAAACAGTATCCTTAGCAGGGATTGTATGTTCTAAAACCTGATATGTTCCAATTTCTATACTTTCAACGTCTAAACCTAAACCAGAAGTAGCATTTGCTTGAGGATCAGCATCAATTAACAATACTTTTTTTTCTAAAACACCTAAAGCCGCAGCTAAGTTTACAGATGTAGTAGTTTTACCTACACCACCTTTTTGATTTGCAATTGCAATAATTCTACCCATTATAATTTATAAAGTTTGAAAGAGGTAAATTTACAATTATTTATCATTTTTGAAAGAGAAAGACGTTAATAAAAATGATTAAGTTCATAATTGCCACTTATCAAAAGAATTAATTTATATTTATTTTTAATAAGCTAAAATTAAATCCTCTTTTTTTTTGGGTTTTTTTCCCTCTTAAAGTATAGTTTTTAACATTCTTTACATTAAAGGTTCAATCATACTTTTGAAGTGTTCTTTTTAACTAGTTATAAGAATGGTTATGTAGATTATAGAATCTGCTAAAATTAATCGCGGCAACCGAAAAGCGAACGAGTAGGTAAAACTAAATAAACTTTAATTATTACATGAAAAAAATTATTACAGTAATCATGTTAAGTATCATGATTATATCTTGCAAAGAAGAGGAGGTAAAAGAAAAAACTCAAATAAAAGAAATTGAGCTATCTAGAGAAAGTGGTTCTAATATGTTGCGTTTTGCAACTGCTGAAGAATTAAAAGCGTTTATTTCACAGCATCATGAATCTGAAACAGATTTATTAGATGAAGCAAGAAGAATGTCAGAAGAAGGGAAGTATAATCCATTATTATTAGTTTATAACTTAGAGGTAGATGAAGCAGAAAAGTTAGGGATTAATGAAAAAGAGGTTCCCTTAGTAAGTTCTAATGATGACATGTTGTTGCTGTTGCTAAACGAAGACGGTGAAATAGGAATTCAGGATAAGATCTTTAGAATTGATGGAGAATTTGTTTACACATACACTGAAGGAAGTTCAAGTCAAATAAACGAATTTTTATCAGCTTACAAAGAAGGTAAAATAGAAATAGAAAAAGGAAAAACCATTGAGTATACCAAAGACTTAAGTGTATATATGCACAATAACAAGTTGGAAAGAGATGATGTAAGTGCAAAAGGAGCTACTTCATATGTTTATTTCAATAGTAACTATAGGATGAAAGCCAGACAGTATAATGGATATTGGGTTTTTTATAGTTCTATAGGAGCTAAGACGAAGGTTCAAAAGCGTAAGAAATTTTTATGGTGGTCAAATTGGAAAACAGTAAAAACAGATAACAGATTAGAGTATGAGTTAAGTTATAAAGTTTATTCAACTTTTGGGTTTCCAACTGTAACGCTTGATGCTTCTGGTCATAAATATTGTTATTGTAATTCAGCTAACAAAGTGTATGACTGGTCGGTAGGTTTTCCTATTGCACCTAATATTTATGTTCCTCAGGAAGGTCAAACGAAGCACTGGGCACATTGGTATAGTACAACTCCAAATACTGTTTCAACTACATTAATTTATTAGAAACAGAAGTTTAAAACTCAAGTTATTAAATAAAAAAACCACATTTAATTAATTAAATGTGGTTTTCTTAGTTTATATATGTGTTTTTTACCCGTTTAACATCACTGGCATTACAAGCATAGTTACTAGTTCTCCTTCTTCAGTTCCGTCAATTGGAGTTAAAATTCCAGCTCTATTTGGTAAGCTCATTTCAATTAAAACATCGTTAGAATTTAGGTTGTTCAACATTTCACTTAAAAAACGAGAGTTGAATCCAATCTGCATATCGTCTCCTTGATAATCACAGTTTAATCGTTCGTCGGCTTTATTAGAATAGTCTAAATCTTCGGCAGAAATATTTAACTCGGTACCAGCCATTTTTAAACGAATTTGATGTGTAGTCTTACTAGAGAAAATTGATACACGACGAACAGAGTTTAAGAAAGAAGCTCTATCTACTGTTAATTTATTTGGGTTTTCTTTTGGTATAACTGCTTCGTAATTAGGGTATTTTCCATCAATTAATCGACAGATTAATACTACGTTGTCAAAAGTAAACTTAGCATTGGTGTCGTTATACTCAATAGTTACGTTGTTTTCTGAACCTCCTAAAATACCCTTTAATAGGTTTAAAGGTTTTTTAGGCATGATAAACTCAGCCGACTTATCAGCAGTAATATCAGTACGGGTATATTTTACTAATTTGTGAGCGTCAGTAGCTACAAAAGTTAATTCTTTTGAATTGAACTGAAAAAATACACCGCTCATAACTGGACGTAAATCATCGTTACCAGCTGCGAAAATAGTTTTTGAAATAGCCGTAGCTAAAATATTTGATGGAATTTCTGTGCTACTTGGAGAAGGTAATTCTACAGCTTTAGGGAATTCATCACCGCTAAAATATGCCATATCATACTTTCCTTGCTCAGAAATAATTTCAATAGTATTATCTCCTTCAACCTTAAAAGTAAGTGGTTGCTCAGGAAATGTTTTTAAAGTATCTAATAATAAACGAGCATTTATAGCAATCGCTCCAGTATCAGTACTTTCTACCTCAATAACTGAAGACATAGTAGTCTCAAGGTCAGAAGCAGATATTTTTAATTCGTTTTCAGATAGTTCAAATAAAAAGTTATCTAAAATTGGTAACGTGTTATTGCTATTTATAACCCCACCTAAAACTTGTAGTTGTTTTAATAATTGTGAGCTAGATACGATAAATTTCATTTAGTAATTTTTCTATTTATTAGACTTACAAATATATCTTAATTTGATGATTTTAAAAATTATTTTTTTATAGGTGTACAATAAGCTTAATTAAATTGATAATTTAACTGTATTGTACCGTAAAAATTCCCTTTAGGAACACGCGAACTTTTAAGTTTTTTAGTATGGTAATTTATAGCATAACCAAAATTAAAACGATTACTTGTAAAACGAATTCCAAACTCCGTTGTAAACTTAAAAGGTTCTACATCAAATGTAACAGGACTATTGTCATTTAAAAAGCTACCTTCTATAGTAGCGTCATAGGCTACATAATGTATCATTGGTTTTAAGTATAAAAAGACTTCAGCTTTATTCTCGAAGTTTGTATTCTGATTGTTTAAGTTTCCATGAAAGGCAATAGAGTTAATAATACTTTCTAAAGGTTTGAAACCAATACGAGTGTATAGACCGGTTGATAAATCAGTATAAACAGTACCTAACCTGGCAGAGTTAGTCCAATTAAGATCAAAAACATTGTCTTTAGTTATTTTTTTAATATAATCAGCTTTTAAATTAAGAGCAAAAGCGTCTTTTATTTGGTACTCCCATCCATTAGCTTCTCTAAAACCATACATTTTATGAATAACGCCTTGCAGTTCTTCACTTAAAGAAGATGAACCGATAACACCTATTTGTATGGATGTTTTTAAAATAGATTCATTTTTGAAAAATCTGTTTATACCAAAGTTACCAAATAAATAACCAGCAAAGGGACGATCGTGTTCTTCAACGGTTTCTACGATAGCTTTATAAGGAGTGTACATATGATGTCCTAATTGAATTTCATATATTTTTTTATCAATGTTTTTTACTTGTTTTTTGCTTAAGAAACGGTATGTTAAAAAGGCTCCGTTAGTATAATATCTGTCTTGGTAAGTAGAGGTGTATAAATCATTGTCATTTATAAAACTAAACTCTCTAGCATATTTTCGTTGTGAGAAAGAAGGCAGAGAAAGTAAGGTAAATAAAAGTAGTATATTTTTTTTCATAGCTGTAAATATCGTATTATTTTAGCACAACCTTGGTTAAATTATAAACAAGAATAATAAATAAACTTATGAAAGAAAAACCTGAATTAACAATTGAAGATTTTGAAAGTGTTTCAACAAATGAAGAATTGTTGGCTATTATTAAGAAAAAGGGAATTTCTATCACTAAAGTTCAGATAAAGCTAGATTATGAAGAAGAGTTGAGAAAGCTACAAATAGAGCTGGTTAAGCTTCAACAATGGATTGCAAAAAATAAAAAGCGAGTTGCAGTAATTTTTGAAGGTAGAGATGCAGCAGGGAAAGGGGGAAGTATTCGACGTTTTATGGAACATATGAACCCGCGTTCTACTCGTTTGGTAGCTTTAAATAAGCCTACAGAAGTAGAAAAAGGACAATGGTATTTTCAGCGTTATATTAAAGAATTACCAAATCCTGGAGAAATAGTTTTTTTTGATCGTAGCTGGTATAATAGAGCAGTAGTAGAGCCTGTGATGGGGTTTTGTAATGACGATCAGTATCAGAATTTTTTGGTGCAAGTACCAGAGTTTGAACATATGTTATATGAAGATGGGGTGGTGGTTATAAAGTTTTGGCTTTCAATTTCAAAAGATGAGCAGTTACGTCGTTTCAATTCTCGAAATAACAACCCGTTAAAACGTTGGAAGTTTAGTCCTGTAGATAAAAGAGGACAAGAATTATGGGATATGTATAGTTATTATAAAAATGAAATGTTTAGTAAAACACATACAGCTTACAGTCCGTGGATAGTAGTAAAAACAAATAATAAAAAAGAAGCAAGAGTTGAGTGTATGCGTCATGTGCTATCTCAGTTTGATTATGACGGAAAAGAAGAAGCTCAAACGATTTTAACACCAGATCCAAATATCGTAATGCGCTATTATCGTTCAGTAAAACATTTAGATTAAGAATGGGAAAGTTAACTCAAAGAGACGTAAATAAACTAAATACAACTAGAGGCTTAAAAGCTTTATTATCGAAATTTTTTAATTTAGAAAGAGCAATTCGATATGTTGATTATGAAAGAAAACTAAAAAAATTACAAGTTGAAATAATTCGTTTACAGGCTTGGGCAATAAAAGAAAATGAACGAATAATTGTAATTTTTGAAGGAAGAGATGCTGCGGGAAAAGGTGGAGCGATACGTAGAATAACGGAGCGTATTAACCCTCGTCATATGCGAATTGTAGCGCTTCCAAAACCTAATGAAGATCAAAAAACACAATGGTATTTTCAACGATACGTAGAACAGTTTCCAAAAGCAGGAGAAATTGTTTTCTTTGATAGAAGTTGGTATAACCGAGCAGTGGTTGAACCTGTTAATGGTTTTTGTACGCAAGAAGAATATGAGATTTTTATGAATCAGGTAAACGATTTTGAACGTATGATTCTAGAGTCGGGTATTCGTTTGGTGAAAATTTACATGTCTATCAACAAAAAGGAACAAGCGAAACGATTTAATGATATAAAGAATAATCCATTAAAACAATGGAAAATGACACCTGTGGATGAGAAAGCGCAAGAGCTTTGGGATGATTATACAGAGTACAAAAAGGCCATGTTTTCAAAAACAAACACAAAAATATCTCCTTGGAAAGTTATTCGAGCAAATAGAAAAACAATAGCAAGGATAAACGTGATTAATTATATTTTAGAAAGAATACCTTACGATAAAAGTATAGAGGTATAATAACTAAGATAATTTTTGTTGAATATTTTCAAAAATATAAAATAACTCACCAGCAATTTGTTTACTTGTTTCTAGATACGTTTCTTCAGTTAAATCAGTATTGTCTGATGCTTTAGGGTCGTTATAAGGTAGGTGAAAACGCTCAATTGCATCAGGAATATACGGGCAGTTTTGATCAGCGTTATCACAAGTAGTAATAGCGATAAAAGGATAACTGTTTTGAGGGTGATCATATAATTTTGAAAAACCTAAGATAGATTTTTTAGTTCCGTTAAAGGAAACCAAATATCTTGGGTTTTGATGAGAAAAATCAACTACACTAAAAGTAAAACCAGTTTTTTGTAAACATTTTACTGTATTTCTATGGAAAGAGGTAGTTTCTGTTCCGCCAGAATAAGTAAACATATTCTTTAAGTTGAAATATTCAATAGCAAAGAAGCTCCATACTTGTGCTAATTGACTTCTACGAGAATTATGAGTACAAATAAAGTTTAAATTTATTTTCTCTCTATCAAGATACTCTTCAAGAATAGTATCAGCTATTTCAAGTAATAAATCTTTTCGCTCTTCAGTAAGGATTAACTCTTTTCTTGCTTCCTCAAAGAAAATTTTTGTATTAATATTCTTAGTGTTTATCATTTATTTGCAGTTCTTTTGCAGAGTATAATTATTTGCAAAAATACAAGCTAATACCCTTTTAGCTAATTAAATAAAGGTTAAGGATGTGTTTAGAAATCGGTAATAAAGTAGCAGTAATTGATGCTGATATTAGAGGATTTGTAACAAAAATTAAAAATGAAGAGGTTTTTGTTAAAGATGAGGACGGAATGGAGTATTGTTTTCTTAGGAAAGAATTGGTAAAAGTTGATGTGGATCAAAATGAGTTAAGCAAGTATTCTGACATCAATAATCCAATGCTAAAAGCAAAAATTCAATCCAAAGAAAAGAAGAAAAAAACATCTTTTGTAAAAGATAAAAAAGAAATAGTAATGGAAGTAGATTTACATGCTGAAAAGTTGGTTAAGTCTACAAGAGGAATGGATAATTTTGATATTTTATCAATACAAATCAATACAGCAAAACATAAATTAGAATACTGTATATCTAAAAGAATATCAAAACTAGTTTTAATACATGGAGTAGGAGATGGAGTTTTAAAAACTGAGTTACGATATTTATTGAATAATTACCCCGTTAAATATTACGATGCTTCTTATCAAAAATATGGACAAGGTGCTACCGAGGTATATATTTTTCAAAATCAATAATTTTTTTAAAACTTAACCATCAGTAAGAAAACCTTATTTTTGCCCTATGAAATCTGTTTACTTAGACAATGCTGCAACAACACCTATGTTGCCCGAAGTTATTGAAGCTGTTCAACAGTCAATGCTAACAAATTTTGGTAACCCATCATCTATACATCAATATGGTAGAAAAGCTAAAGCTGTGGTAGAAACAGCTAGAAAAAATATAGCGAAACACTTTAATATTTCTTCAAGTGAAATCATTTTTACAGCTGGAGGAACCGAGGCAGACAATCTAATTTTATTTAATGCCGTTTTAAATTTAGGAGTTGAAAGAATTATTACTTCTAAGATAGAGCACCATGCAGTTTTAAATACAGTAAAGTTTTTAGAAGCAAAACATAAAATAGCTGTAGATTATGTTAGGGTAAATGAGAGCGGGACTGTTTCAATGGAGAGTCTGGGGGACTTACTAAATAAATCAAAGAAAAAAACTTTGGTAAGTTTAATGTATGTAAATAATGAGATAGGTAATATGCTGCCTGTTGAAGATGTTGTAGCATTATGTAAAGAATATGAAGCGTATTTTCATTCAGATACAGTACAGGCTATAGGGCATTATCATTTAGATTTACAAAAAACACCAATAGATTTTATAGCAGCAAGTGCTCATAAATTTCATGGACCTAAAGGAGTAGGATTTGCTTATTTTAAAAAAGGTATAGGAATACTACCGATGTTACATGGAGGAGAGCAAGAAAAAGGAGCTAGGTCAAGTACTGAAAATGTACATTCCATAGTTGGTATGGAAAAAGCACTAGCTATAGCTTGTGAAGATTTAGGAAAAGATAAAGAGTATATTATAGGATTAAAAAAATATTTTGTAAAAAAAGTAAAAGAATTAATCCCTAATATTGAGATTAATGGAGAATCTGTAGAAAAAACAAGTTATACAATACTTAATCTACGGTTTCCTATAGAAGATAAAATGCTATTGTTTAATTTAGATTTGTCTGGAGTAGCTGTTTCTGGAGGTAGTGCTTGTCAAAGTGGAAGTAGTAAAGGATCTCATGTGTTACAGGAGTTTTTAGATGAGAAAGAAGAAAAGAAAACATCTGTACGGTTTTCTTTTAGTAAATTAAACACATTCGATGAAGTTGATTATGTTCTTAATCAGTTAAAAAAAGTGGTGAAAAAATAATAAAGTCTTTTTTGTTTGTTTTTAAGAGGTTTTTTTATTTCTTTGTTGTAAACTATTCTGATTAGAGATTAAATCTTTTAAAAGTGATTTAATAGAATTGTTTTTAATAGGTTTTTTTTATAGATAATTACTTAAATGTTTTTTTTTACTATAATGTGACCTAAATTGTTAATTTTACGTCTAATATTTTAGTGAAAGTAAAAATAGTTTACTTTTGCACACTAAAAATATTTAGAGGCCCCCCACAAGAAATAAGTTGTAAAAGAGCAACTTAACGTTTTTTTTGTGTGGGGTTTTTTATATCCCACCATATTGTTTATTAAAAAATAAATAGCCTCGAAGAATTTTGGGGTACAACATTGTATATAAAATAAAATGTATTAATATGGGGGAAAACTACATGTTAAAGACTGAGAGAATAAAGTTTTTTTTTAGTTTAGTAATTATATTTTTAATATCATTTAGTTTACAAGGCCAGTGTATTCAAGAGACAGGTACTTGGAATGGAAATACAACTATTAATGGTGGAGACATAACAGAAACTGTTAATTTCTCAACAGAAGGTGTCATTTCAGATGTTACAATAACAGTTGATATTGATCATACATATGATAGCGATTTAACCATTTCAATAACGAGTCCAGAAGGAACAACAGTAGTTCTTACATCCAACAATGGAGGTGACAAAGACGATTATAAAATAACAACCTTTGATGATAATGCTTCTGCATCAATTACTGATGGCCCGCCGGTAAAACCCCCATACAATGGTAGCTTTATTCCTGAGAATCCTTTAAGTGTTTTTGATGGTGAAAGTATAGCTGGAACATGGACTTTGACGGTAAATGATAATTATCCGTTTTTAGATGATGGTGTATTAAATAGTTTTTCTGTAAATATTTGTAAACTACATGAGGTTTCATGCAACGATGTATACGCAAGTTCATCATCTGGTACTTTAGGTAATTTAAATTCATTATATACGTTAACAGGTTCAACTATGACACCTGTGTATACAGCTCCTCAAAGAATAGGAGGTTTGGCAATTAGTGCTGATGGTAATGCGTATTACGATGATGCTTCAGCATCATTTCCTTTATATAGTTCAGATGGATCAACTCAGGTGTCTGAGGGAGCTACGTTACCAAATCAATTAGTTGGTCAAGGAGCGAATACTGATGGAGATGTATACTATATTGATACTTCATATCATTTACGAGTAATAGAGAAAGGATCGGGTACTGCTACCGATTTAGGTGCTCTAAACTTTGGTACAGATACTATTGGAACCACATTAGTAGCAGGAGATTTAGCTTTTGATGGTAATGGTCGTTTACATTGGTATGCTTCAGTAGGAGGTAGTGGAGCTTCTTATTTATTTATAATAAACACGAATACATTAGTAGCACAAAACCTAGGTAATGTGGGACCTAATGCAGCAACGGGAGTTGCATTTGATAGTAGTGGAAATATGATTACGAGTACATCTAATGGAGATGGAACTAGTGATATTTACTCAATAGACTTTTCGTCACCAACATTATCAGGAACTCTTATCGGTACAGCATCACCAGGGGTATATGATATGGGGTCTTGTTCAACTCCAACCTATAACCCTAATTTAACAGCAACAAAGTCAGTTAAAAATATAACAAAATCAGCAGATCCAGCTGTTATAGCGTTAAGTGGAGATGTATTAGAGTATACTATAGTAGTAAATAATATAGGTAATTTATCAGCTTCTAATGCCACATTTATAGATGCAATACCGGCCTCTACAACTTATGTAGCAAACTCGACTCAGTTAAACGGAGTTTCGGTAGCTGATGTAGGTGGTAATATGCCATACATTACCGCTACAGAAATACATTCTGATACACAACCAGATGGGGTAGTTACTATTGGTAGTCCTGTTACTATTACATTTAGAGTAACAGTAGATAACGGAACATTACCAGCTAATATTGATAATACTGGAACAGTAGAATATCCTATTGTTACAGGAGGTGTTACTACTAATCAATCTGTTGATTCAAACACAGTCAGTACTCCAACAGGAGATATTTGTACCTTAGGAACTAATGACTCAGACGGAGATGGTATTGATGATATTTGTGATTTAGATGATGATAATGACGGTATTTTAGATTCTGTTGAAGGAAGTTGCTCTACTAGTGATTTTATTATTTTTGGTGGAGATGGAGGGAGTACAGCAAGTTTTTCTCAATCTGCAGTTTCTTCAGCTATATTTAATTTTTATTATGTTGATAATTCTGTATCTGTTTCTATAAATGGAGGAGGTTTAAATGTAAATAATATTCTTCAATTAGAAACAGCGGCGGTAGCAGGAGAAGTGTTTTTAGAATTTACAGATGGTGCAGTAATGATTGCACCATGGGTAGCTAATAATAATGGCTTACCAAGATTAAAGGTAGAAATTGATTTTTCAGGTAATGTTACAGTATATGGTTCTCGCTCAACCAATTCTACATCTTTAGAATTAATGCAAATTAGAGGAGGAGGTACTTTTAATACAATTTCTTTTTTAGCAGGAAGCAATAGTTTTGTTATTGAAAATCAAAATGGTACCGGTTTAGATGCTGTTGGGGGAGTAGCTACAGTATTTTTTTCTTGTACAGATACCGACAACGATAATATCCCAAATTACTTAGATACAGATTCAGATGGAGACGGCTGTTTTGATGCTATAGAAGGAAATGAAGATGTAGATATATCAGACTTATCAGGTGGTAGAATAACAGGAGGAGTAGATAGTGATGGTGTTCCTAACGTAGTTAATTCTGGTGGTTCTGCTGATGGAGGTAATAATACACAAGGTCAAGGAGTAGGAATAAGTGCTACAGCAAACGCAGATGCTGTACCAACTTTAATAATAACGAATCCAGCATCAGTATGTAACCCGTCTACAGTAGATTTAACAGCGAATAATATAACTAATGGTACTAATGGAAGTAGTACATCAGGTACATTAACATATTGGACAGATGCTGCAGCAACTAACTCTTTAGCAAATGCTAATGCAGTTTCTTCGAGCGGAACATATTATGTTAAACTAACTTCAGTTAGTGGTTGTTATGAAATAGAGTCTGTAGTAGTAACTATAAATGATTTACCAAATGAGGCTACAGTAAGTTCAAATAGCCCTGTATGTTCGGGGGAAGATGCAGTGTTTACTATTAGTGGTGATGCAGGAGATAATATAACTTATAATATAAACGGTTTAAGTTCAACAACAGCATTGATTGGTGCAGGTGGAACAGTTGATGTGACGGTAAATGGAGTTACAGCTAATACAACTATCAACTTAACAAATGTGAGTGATGGTACATGTGATAGAGTTTTGACAGGTAGTACAATTGTTACAGTAACAACTGCACCAAATGCAGGATCGAACGGAACATTAACGGTATGTGAAGGAACAACCCCTACAGATGCAGAGTTATTTTCAGCATTAGGAGGAACACCAGATACAGGAGGAACATGGTCAAATGTTGGATTAACCTATACCTATACAGTAACAGCTACAGCGCCTTGTGCTACAGATGCGACAGCTGATGTATTGGTAACGGAGCAAGCCCAACCAAATGCAGGATCGAACGGAACATTAACGGTATGTGAAGGAACAACCCCTACAGATGCAGAGTTATTTTCAGCATTAGGAGGAACACCAGATACAGGAGGAACATGGTCAAATGTTGGATTAACCTATACCTATACAGTAACAGCTACAGCGCCTTGTGCTACAGATGCGACAGCTGATGTATTGGTAACGGAGCAAGCCCAACCAAATGCAGGATCGAACGGAACATTAACGGTATGTGAAGGAACAACAGTAACAGAAACGCAGTTATTTGCAGAGTTAGGTGGGACGCCAGATACAGGTGGTACTTGGTCACCAGCCTTAGCGGGAGCAGGAACCTATACCTATACAGTATCAGCAACGAGTTCATGTACAAGTGAAGCTACATCTGAAGTAGTGGTAACAGAAGAGGCTGTTCCTTCTATACCTTCTATATCAGTTGAAAGAGCTACATGTTCAACACCAGGTAGGGCTATAATTACTAATTACGATTCAAGTTTAACTTATGTTTTCAATGATTCAACATTAGCGGTTGATGAAAACGGTATAATTAACGGTTATAATTTTGGAGTTACTTATACAGTAAGTGTGAGTAGTAGTTGTGGTAGAGGATCTTCTGAAGATTTTGTAGTAAATGGTAGATTATCAGGAGAAGATTGTATTGATACAGATAACGATGGTATACCAGATGCTATGGATGTGGATGATGATAATGATGGTATACCAGATGTAGAAGAAGGTGATGGTTTGGTAGATACAGATAATGATGGGGTTCCAGATTCATTAGATTTAGATTCAGATAACGATGGTATTAATGACGTAATAGAAGGTGGAGATGGAGATTTAGACACTAACGGAGATGGTGTTATCGATTCTAATGATTCAGGGTATACAGATGCTAATGGAGATGGACAGGCTGACGATTCAGTAGATAATAATGAGGAACCAGATACAGATGGAGATGGTATTCCTGATTACCAAGATTTAGATAGTGATGATGATGGTATTAATGACGTTGTAGAAGGAGGAAATTCTGATGAAGATGGAGATGGTCAAGTAGACAATCCTTATGAAGATACGGATGGAGACGGTATAGCTGATAGTGTAGATGGATTTGACGGTCATGGAGATGCTAATTCTTCAGATAATAATACAGATCCAATAGATCCTAATAGTGGAGGAAATGGTGTAGTAGATGATAGTGGAGTAGATTCTGATGGAGATGGTATAGCTGATAGTGTAGACGGATTAGAAGGCTTTGGTGATGCTATTAATGAAGACACTTGTGTGAAAGTTAATAATCTTATGAGTCCAAATGGTGATTCAGCTAACAGTTATTTACATATTGATTGTATTGAGAATTTCCCTAAGAATACTATTGAAATCTTTAATAGATGGGGTAACACGGTATATAGAGCAAAAGGGTATAATAATAGTAGCGTTGTGTTTAGAGGAATTTCTGAAGGAAGAGCAAATATAAATGTAGGTGATAAATTGCCAGTTGGAACATACTTCTATATTTTAGACCTTGGAAACGGAAGTAAAGTTAAAAAAGGCTGGATTTACATTAATAGATAATCTAGGTTTATAAAAAAGACTGATGAATAAAAGTTTTAATCAAATGAAATTATATTTAAGTTTAATCTTAATATGTGCAATGAGTATCTGTATAACCACAGATATTCATGCACAACAAGATCCTCAGTACACACAATACATGTACAATACCATGAATGTGAATCCAGCATATGCAGGATCTAGAGGACATACTGTAATTACTGCTTTAGGAAGAATGCAGTGGGTCGGTTTTGAAGGAGCACCTAATACTCAAAATTTATCTTATGATACCCCGTTAGGATATTCAGGGGTAGGATTAGGAGTTAACCTAATGAATGACCAAGTGGGGCCCTCTAGTGAAATATATTTAGATGCAAATATTTCTTATAATATTCAAACTGGAGAAGAAGGAAATTTAGCTTTTGGTCTACGTTTAGGAGGAAGATTATTAAACATAGATTGGTCAAAAGGAACCTATAAAGATGATGAAGTGGTATTTCAAGATAATATCAATAAGTTCTTACCAACAGTTGGGGCAGGTATTTATTATCACCAACCACAGTGGTATATTGGATTATCTGTACCAAATATTTTAAGAATGGAGCATTATGATGCAGATACTCCAGGAGAGGTAGCTGTAGAAAGAATGCACTTTTTCTTAATCGCAGGGTATGTTTTTGATATAAATGAAGACTTAAAGTTTAAGCCAGCTGCTTTACTAAAAGGAGTTTCAGGAGCTCCACTATCATTAGATATCTCAGCAAATTTATTGTTTAATGAAAAATTTAGAGTTGGAGCTTCATGGAGATGGGATGATTCTGTAAGTGCTCTTTTAGGTTTTCAAGCAACCGACTCTTTACTTATTGGATATTCATATGATTTAACAACATCAAACTATAATGTAACAAATTCAGGAACACACGAAATTATGTTACAATATGAAATATTTAAAGATATTAGATATAGATCCCCAAGATTCTTCTAAAAAAGGAAAAAATGAATTTTAAAAAATTACTAGCACTAACAACAGTATTGTTAGTGTTGGCTGTAAATGGTTTTGGTCAAAGTAGGAAAGTAGCAGACCGTTATTTTGAGGAGTATTCTTATGTTCAATCAGCTAAATTATATAAAGATTTAGTATTAATTAAAGGGGATAGTTCTCAACATGTATTAAGTAGGTTAGCAGAATCTTATTATAACAACTCAGATACTGAAGAAGCAGAGATTTGGTACCAAAAACTTATTTCAAATTTTAACGAAAAGGTTGGAGAAAAACATTTATTTAAGTACGCTCAAGCACTGAGAAGTAATGGTAAATATAAAAAATCAGATTCTATATTTTTAAAATTAACACAATCTCAAAAAAGTGGCTTAGATGAAGAACTTAAAAAAGATAGTTATTTATCAGACTATACCAGTCAAGAAAAAAGAATAGGAGTAAGAAATTTAGCAATAAATACACCGTATTCAGATTTTGGAGGTTTTATATTGAATGGAAAATCGTATTTCACATCTTCTGTTCCTAATGATTCAAAAAGACAAAAAATATATAAATGGAATAACCAACCGTTCTTAAATATTTACAAGGCAGAAGAGGATATACAAACATTAGAAGGAAGTAAGCAAGATACTATATTAGTTTTAGCCAATGTTCAAAAACTAGGAGAACCAATAGCTTCTGAATTACACGAATCCACACCTGTTTTTACAAAAGATGGAAGAACCATTTATTTTACAAGAAATAATTCAGAAGGAAAGAGGGCTAGAAGAAGTAAGAAAAATACATCTAACTTAAAAATTTATAAAGCTAGTTATGTGAATGGTTATTGGATTAATGTTAAAGAGTTACCATTTAATAATGATGAGTATTCCACAGGTCACCCAGCCTTAAGTCCTGATGAAAAAACATTATATTTTGTTTCTAATATGCCTGGAGGTTACGGACAATCTGATATTTATAAAGTAGCTATTAAAGGTAAAGATGAGTATGGAGAACCAGTAAATTTAGGGAGCTCTGTAAATACATCAGAAAAAGAAGTTTTTCCCTATATAGGAAATGATAATGTATTGTATTTTTCTTCCAATGGGCATTTAGGTTTAGGACTTCTTGATATTTTTCAAGCAAAAATTAAAGAGGACGGTACAGTATCATCACCAGAAAATTTAGGGTATCCATTTAATAGTAAAAAAGATGACTTTTCATTTTTTATAAGTAAGAATGGTAAAAGGGGCTTCTTCTCATCAAATAGAGAAAAAGGGAAAGGAGATGATGATATTTATAGCTTCTTTATATATACAGATCCGCCAGTTTGTACACAAGTTGTTAAAGGAGTAATCAAAAATAATAAAACAAATGCACCGATAGATGCCGCTATAATAAAACTGATTAATAAGGAAAAAGAGATTATAGCAGAAACAATTTCTAATGACTTAGGTCATTATACTTTTAAAGATGTACCATGTAATAATACTTATACAGTAACAGCAACTAAATTAGATCATAGATCTGGAAGAAGTGTTGTTTCAACTACAGGTAAAGGAAGTAATGAAGTTACAGCAAACCTAAAGTTAACACCATTAATTATAGGAAACCAAATAGTAATAAAACCTATTTACTTTGACTATGACAAGTCTGTTATTAGAGAAGATGCAGAATATGAGTTAGAAAATATTGTAACTGTAATGACAAACCACCCTGAGTTAGTAATTAAAATAGAATCACATACAGATAGTCGTGGTCATAGAGATTACAATAGGATGTTGTCAGATAAAAGAGCAAAATCTACTAGAGATTATATTTTATCAAGAGGTATTGCTAGTAACAGAATTGAAAGCGCGATAGGTTATGGAGAAGACAAACCATTAAACGATTGTGTAGACGGAAAAAGGTGTTCAGAAGAAGAGTATCAGTTAAACAGACGTTCATATTTTTATATAGTAAAAGGAAGTGAATCTATAGAAATAAGACAAGAACAGGAAAAGAAAAGAGTAAGGAAAAGAATAGCTACAAAAAAAAGTAATTTTTTAGAGTTTTTGAGTAAGAATTTAAAGAAATCAGGTAGAAGCTTAAGGCCTGAAAACAATAAGTGTTTTAAAGGAGAAGAAGAAGATTGTGATAGAATAAATAAAGAAATAAAAGTGAATTATAGAAATTAAGATTTACCTATAAATAACTGCAATGTTATCAAATAAGAAAGCTCCTTTTTAAAAGGAGTTTTTTTATTATACACAAGTATAATATTATAGAAAAAATTAAGTTATAAGGTTACATTAACTTATTATCATTATTATTAATTATGAAAAAACTATTTATTCCTTTAGCGTTATTGGCTTTAACAATGACGTCTTGTGTATCAAAAAAGAAGTATGTTGAGTTAGAACAGAAGTACAATGATACAAGAGGAAATTTACAAAAAACAACTCTAGAAAAGGAGCAACTTGAAGCTAAGTTTGCTAAAATTGAAAAGAGAGTTGATGACTACAATGACAAGATTAATTCATTAAAAAGTGTAAATGAATCACTCCATGAAGAAAATAACGTTAAGTTAGACATGGTTGGTAAGTCAGCTGTAATTTCTAATTCTGTAAAAGAAAAAATGAGAGAAACGCTTAAAAACGTTGATCCAGCTGAGTTAGCAAACGCTAAAACGTTAAAAGATTCTATGAATGTGGCGATTGCTCATAACCTTAAAAAATCAATAAATACATCAGAGTTAGAAAACGATGAAGATGTGAATATTGATATTGACCAAACTGTTGTGATGATTTCTGTTTCAGATAAAATGTTATTCAATACAGCAAGTTACAGGGTTAAAAGAAATGCACATAAACTAATAAAAAAATTAGCTGATGTAATTAACTCTGAGCCAAGTATGGATGTTATGATTGAAGGTCATACAGATTCAAGACCAATTCATAATGAAGTTGTTGAAGATAACTGGGATTTAAGTGTAAAAAGAGCAACATCTATTGTTAGACTTTTAGAGAAAAAATACAAGGTAGACCCTAGTAGGTTGATTGCATCTGGAAGAGGTAGTTCAGTACCACTTGTAGAAAATAGTTCAGCTGCTAATAGAGCTAGAAACAGAAGAACTAGAATTGTAATCTTACCAAATTTAGATAAATTTTTTGGTTTATTGGCTGAAGAAGAAAATATCAAGCCTTAATCATTTTAAAACAACAAGAGCCAGCATTATGCTGGCTTTTTGCTTAACTAACTATAGTTCACAGTGACTTTGTAGTAGTTTAAGTGTCTTAAATATATATTAACCTATTAATTAAATTATGAAAAAACTATTGATTTTAACATTCGGAATTCTTTTTATGATTTCTTGTACAGATAAAAAGAAAGAACAAGAAGAAAAACAGAAAATTGAAGCAGCTATAAAAAAAATAGACTCTATTGAAAATGAAGTAAAAGCTGGTATCGATAAATTAAATGAAGCAACTAAGAAGCTTGAGGAGCAGTTGCAAGAAATAGATAGTATATAAATATAAAACTGAATCATTATGAAAAATATAAAACTTATAGCATCAATTGTAATGCTTTTTGCCTTTATAGGAACTCAACAAACATTTGCACAAGGAAAGGGTAAAGGAAAAGAAAAAAGTGTAGAGGTAAAGCAAAAAGGAAAGGATAAAGCCAAAGAAGTAAAAGAAGAACTTGAGCAAGAAGTAGAAAAAGTAAAAGAAAAAGGGAAAGACAAAGCTCAAGAAATGAAGAAGAAAAAAGAGCTGAAAGAAAAAAAGGATAAAAAACAAAGAAAAGATTCAAAGGCAGATAAGGAGAATAAAGGGAAAGGTAATGCCTATGGTCGAGATAAGAATGGTATGAGCGGGAGAGAATTTGGTAAAATGAGATCAAATGAAGCTAAGCAGAGAATTGAAGAGCAAGAAAAAAACATTCGTGACAGTGAAGGTGTTTTAAATAGAGGAAGAGAAAAGGTTAAAAAAGCTCAAGAGAGAATAAAAGAAGCTAAAGAGAATAAAGAAATCTCTGATGAAGAAGCTAAAGAAAAGGAAGAAGTAGTTCGCAAAGCTAATGAAAGACTTAGTGAGTTAGATAAAAAGATTCAAGAGCAAAAAGAAAAAGTTAAAAAAGAGAAAGAAGCTCTAAAGAAAATATTATTTCCAGAAGATAAGAAATAGTAATAAAATTAAATTGTAGTAATAAAAAGAGGTAGTCATTAACTATCTCTTTTTTTGTTTTAAATGAGTCGATTTTAATTTTTTATTTAAATATTGTGGTTCATACCATCTTGTATTCAACTATTGCTTAAAAGTAAGTATGCTTGTAATTTATTTGTGTTAAAGCTATATCATATGCAGTTACATTGATATAAAATATAAGTTGAAGTAGGCTAAATAGTATTGTAAAACTATTAGTATAAAAAAGAAAAAGCTTCTAAATTAATTTAGAAGCTTTTCTTATATAAACACTTTTAAGAGTTGTTATTCATGTAATTTGAAGTTAACAGGAATGTAGTATTCAACATTAGCTGTCTTACCATTATGTTCTCCAGGAACAAATTTAGGTAATTTAGAAACCATTCTTTTAGCCTCTTGCTCTAATAACTGACCATTCTCAGGACCTTTCATTTTAATGTTAGTCACTTCTCCTTTTTTGTCAATTATAAAACGTACCCAAACTCTACCTTCAATGTTTTGTTGAGCTGCTGCCGCTGGATAGTTAAAGTTTCTTTGAATATGGCTAACCATTCTTTCGTTGAAACATGTTAATTTTTGCATATCAGGAACTTTTGTACAAGCTTTAAATTGAGGAATACTTTGTACTTCCACAAACTTTACAAAATCAGTAATAACTTTCTCCTTTTTAACAACGTTAGAACTTTTTTTAGCAACAACCTTTTTTGTAGATCTTGATGAATTATTATTAGTTGCACCAGGAGCTTTAAAAGTAATAGGAACTCCATATTTTACTTTTACAGTTCTACCATTATGTTTCCCAGGAATAAACTTAGGAAGATCATTAATGATTCTTTCAGCTTCCTTCTCTAAAGATTCACCACCTTTAGGTCCACGCATTAGAATGTCTTCAACATTTCCTTGCTCGTTTATAGTAAATTGAACTAAAACTCTTCCTTGTATTCCAGCATCAATAGCTTCTTTCGGATAGTTAAAGTTATTAATAATGTGTTTAGTCATATTAGTTTCAAAACACTTTGCCTGCTTAATTAATGGAACATTGTTACATTTACTAAACAAAGGAATTTCTTCTACTAAATTAAAAGGAATTTTTTCGATAGTAGAAGAGTTATCTTCTAATTCAAGTTTACCAATTAATAAAGTTTTCTTTTTAATATCAGCTACCTTTTGTGAAGAATTAATACCTCCAATAGCAGAAACCGCTTCTTTGTTCTTACGAACAACACGTCTTCTGGTAGAGACTTCAATAGATAGTTGCTTTTTTGCACCATTATCGGTGTCTTCGATTGCACATTTTGTGATACTGTTTGGATCGGCTATTTGTTCATCTGGAGTAGTACATACTTCCTGTCCTACAGCCGCTAAAGAAAGTAGCATTGCAGCTACTACTAAGGGGAGTTTTTTAATCATTGTGCTCTAATTTTAAGTGTTTGGTGAAGTTAATTAAACGTTAACTAACGCTGTAAATATAAATAAAAAATAGAATATAACAAATTTATTCTGTTATTCAGTTAACTAAAGTATTATTTACAGAAATAATAATGAATAAAATTAGTTTTATGGAACTTTAAAAATTATGGGGAGAGCATACTTTACATTCACAAAACTACCCTTATGACTACCAGGGATAAAGTGAGGAAGAGAAGCAATTAGTCTATGTGCCTCCTTTTTTAAAAGATCACTGTTTTTAGGTCCTTTTTTCTTAATATCAACAACATTTCCTTCCTTGTCAATAGTAAATTGTACCAGAATTTTTCCTTCAATTTTTTTTCTTAAAGCTTCCTTTGGGTAATCAAAATTTCTAACAATGTGTTTTATCATTTCTTTTTCAAAACACTTTGATTGTTGTAAAATAGGAGTTTTTTTACACTCGTCAAATAGAGGTATTTGTTCAACTAAGTGAAAAGGAATCTTATCTAGAGAAGTTAGAATATCTTCTTTTATATTTAACTTTTGAACAAGAGTGTTTTTACTTTTAATTTCTTCAACTTTATTTGATTTAGTTGAAATAGCATTTGCTTTTCTAAGTTTACGATGTCTTTTTCTTGTCGAAATCTCTTTAGTTTTTTCTGTTTCTAGAGCTTCTTTTACATCTTCTATAGAACATTTGGTAATGCTAATAGTATTCAGGTCTTGGTAATTTTCATTAGGAGTTTCACATTTTTCTTGAGAATAAGAAAATGATATTGAAAATAAAAAAAAGGTAAAGATATGTTTCATTTGTGTGTGTTAAAGAGGAATTTTAAGGAGCACGAAAATAAAATTATCTGAAAACCTAGATAAATATCTTATATTAATTTAAGATTAAATTTATAGGGAAAGAGTAAGTAACATCCACAGGAATTCCTTTTTCTTTACCAGATTCTAACTGAGGTAGTTTGTTGATGATTCGATTAATCTCATTAGTAATAACTTTACTTGGTTTAGAACTAACTACTTGAATGTTTTTTGGATTACCATAAATGTCTATAGTAAATTGAATTAAAATTCTACCATGTATACCTTCTTCTGAGAAGACTTCAGGAAAATAATTCTTTGAAAAATGCTTTTGCATACTGTCTTTAAAACATTTTTTTGCTTTTTCGTTAGAGCTATTTTTACATTTAGGAAATAACGGAACTTCTTCAACTACAGAGAATAAAACTTCTTTAGTTTGAGATTTTAAAGAGTTTTTTATTGATAAATCATTAGTTGTCGTAGTAATAGAAATTTTAGAAGAAGCATTTAAGCTTGATTGACTTTTTTGTGGTAATTTTCTTGTTTTTTTTATCCTATTTCTAACAATTAGTGTTTTTGTAGTTCTTTCTCTTGGATTTTGCTTTTCATTAACAATATTGCATTTGTTTACACTTATAATATTTAAATCAATAGTATTGTCTTCTTTTGTTGTACATACTTCTTGCGCTATTACTGTAATAGACGATGTAATAAGAAATGTTAAAAAAAGTAAAATTGTTTTCATAGGACTAAAGAGCTTGTTTGTTGACGTAAAAATCATTCTTTTTTACTCTTTTGCTCTTAAGTAATTATGATAAATCTATTAAGTAATATGTTCTTTAATGTTATGAATATTAAATAAATATTAAGTGAAATTAGAGCATAAAAAAGCCTCCATAAATTATGAAGGCTTTACTAATTATATAATATATTGTATGTTACTACTTTACATTCATTAACTCTACATCAAAAATTAAGGTTGCATTAGGAGGAATTACACCACCAGCACCTTGTGCACCATATGCTAAGTCTGAAGGAATTACTAAACGAGCTTTGTCACCAACTTTTAACAATTGAATACCTTCATCCCAACCAGGGATTACTTGACCGACACCGATAGCAAAATCGATAGGTTGTTTACGTTTGTATGATGAATCAAATACAGTTCCGTCTAATAACTGACCTTTGTAGTGTACAGAAACCATAGCTCCTTTAGTAGCTTGTTTTCCGTCTCCGTTTTGTAAGATTTTATAACGTAATCCGCTTGGAGTTTCATCGTACCCAGCAGCTACTTGATCTAATAATTCTTTTTGTTTAGCTTTTGCTTCAGCTTCACGTTTTTCACGAGCTCCTTCAAAAGTTCTAAAAGCTTCTACTGCATTAAAAGCTTCAGCAGCATCACCAACACGTATAATTTCTACATCCATAGTATCGTCTTGAGCAATCGCATCAACAACATCTTGTCCTTCTACAACACTACCAAAAACAGTATGCTTACCGTCTAACCAAGGAGTAGCAACATGTGTAATAAAAAATTGAGAACCGTTTGTTCCAGGTCCTGCATTAGCCATTGATAATTTTCCTGGAGCATCGTGCTTTAATTCAGGGTGAATCTCATCATCAAATTTATAACCAGGGTTTCCTGTACCTGTTCCTTGAGGGCAACCACCTTGAATCATAAAGTCAGCAATTACACGGTGAAACTTTAAACCGTTGTAATAAGGAGTTCCTTGTGGTTTTGCTGAGTTTTCTAAGTTACCTTCTGCTAAAGCAACAAAGTTACCTACAGTTCCAGGAGTTTTTTCATATTCTAAGTTTACTAAAATATCACCTTTTGGAGTGATGAACTTTGCATAAATTCCGTTATCCATTTTTCTCTTGTTTATTTATATATGTACGATTCCTATATCCAAAATTTAGGAAAAAAAGAATCTTAAATTATTAAAATAGCTAAATCATTGTTTTTCTTAGCAATGACAAAGTTAGTTTTTTACTGATAAAGTTGAAAGGTTAAAGCTTAAACCTATGTTAATGTTGTTTGAATTGACATTACCGAAAGGAGAATTATATCTACCCCCAGAAGCAATTATAGAAACATGGTTAACTATATCGTAACTCAACCCAATTGTAGGACGAATTATAATTCCTTCGTCAGTATCTACACCAGCACCTCCACCAGCACCAGCCATAATTTCTATAAAACCACGCGCTTTATTATTAAAAAAATAAGGACTGTATATACCACCGCCAACTAATCCGTGAGCATAACCACCAGAACGACCATCGTAAGCAAAACCAGCTTCTCCTGCAACATACAATGAATGATTCAAGTCATAATTAACTTTAAAACCAATTAATTGCAAGTCAATTTCAGTAGCGTTTAAAAGGTCATCTGTTTTAGCAACATCAAAATAACTTTGATTTTGTACTTCAAAACGTAACCCTTTTGTATTGTAAGTGTTATTTTCTTCAGAAGATACTCCGCCGTTTAATCCGAAGTATTTTAATCCAAAACCGAAGGTATATGCTTCTAAATCACCAGCTATAGCACGATAGTAACCTCCATGGCCACTAATAGCAATATTTTTAAATATCTTTAAATCGATACCTGCAGAAGGGTAAATCATCAATCCGCCTTCAGGAGCCACACGACCACCAGCAGCACCAACTCCTAATTTCCCGAAGATATTAATGTATTTTGATTGATACGGATGATATCCCGCACCAACAAATAAATCCATAAAACCAGCGCGTAAACCTTTATAAATAGCATCAGTATGAGCAAATAAGAAGGTGTTTTCGTTCAAATATTTTTGATACTCAAAACCGATAACATATAATGTTTCTGTAAGAGGTTCTTGATTATTGGCGTCATCTTTCCTAGAATTACCAATAGGTTTAAAGAAATCAAAACGGACTTGTTGTACATTTTTTACTGCAGGTTTGCTCCAAAAACTATCTGGAGAAAGGTTGTCCGCTACAAATTTTTGATGCGCTTTATCGTAGTCAGTAAAACGTAAAATACTTGGTATTTCTACAAAGAATGAAACTGAATTACTCTTTATTTCTCCTGATAAAAAGTTAACGTGACTATATTGTATTCCAAAGGAATAATCATTCTTTTTATATTGCAATCCTACATTAGGATTGATAAATCCGCCATCGTTTACCAAGTAACGATATCCGCCACCTCCACCGAAGTGGAAGTTGGCATCAATATATAAATTTTTGTATAGTTGTTTATTTATTCCCAATTCAGCTCCTAAGGTAAATAATCCACCTTGATCTCCAGTTACTGCAAAATGGAATCCAGCTCCACCGTATAGCCAATCGTTAATAGGAATTTGGTAGTGTAAACCAGTTAGTCCCATCGTTGGTTTTAAGCTAGGAAATTCATCCGTAGGCATTTCAACAGGAATAAAATTCAACCGAACTTTATTGTGTAATTCTTTTCCCTGTAAACTCGATAAACTCTCTTGACCGTGTATTGAGGAAAAAGAGAAAAAAGAGAAAAGAAAAAATACTATGTAGTGTTTTTTAGAATTCACTAGTGAAATGTAATTTTACCGTAGGGTATTTACTTTGTGTCATTTGAATTGTAAAAGGAGAGTCGGCTAAAAATACTAACTGACCTTGTTTGTCTTTAGCTAAATAACGTTGTTTTACACGTTTAAACTCTTTGAATTCTTCATTTTTAGGGTCTTCTGGTTCAACCCAACAGGCTTTGTGTACAGCAATATTTTCATAAGAACATTTAGCTCCATATTCATGCTCTAAACGATACTGAATTACCTCATACTGTAAAGCTCCTACAGTACCAATAATTCTTCTTCCATTCATTTCCATTGTAAATAACTGCGCAACTCCTTCGTCCATTAGTTGATCTAAACCTTTGTATAATTGTTTAGCTTTCATTGGGTCAGCATTGTTTACATAACGGAAATGTTCTGGAGAGAAACTAGGAATTCCTTTGAAGTTTAATTGCTCTCCTTCAGTTAAGGTATCTCCAATTTTAAAGTTTCCTGTATCGTGTAAACCAACAATATCTCCAGGGAAAGATTCTTCAACGATTTCTTTCTTTTCAGCAAAAAATGCATTAGGGCTAGAAAATTTTACTTTCTTACCATTACGAACATGTAAGTAAGGGGTATTTCTTTTAAAAGTTCCAGAAACAATCTTCACGAAAGCTAAACGATCACGGTGTTTAGGATCCATATTTGCATGAATCTTAAATACGAATCCAGTTAGTTTTTCTTCTTTTGAATCAACTAAACGTTCTTCTGCTTGTTTTGGTTGTGGGTTTGGAGCAATATCAATAAAGCAATCTAATAATTCCTTCACTCCAAAGTTGTTTAAAGCGGAACCAAAGAAAACAGGCTGTAAATCTCCATTTACATAAGCTTCTTGATCAAACTCTGGGTATACTTCATTTACTAATTCTAATTCCTCACGAAGTGTATTTGCAGAATTTTCTCCAACAATTTTATCTAGCTCAGGATTATCTATATCATCAAATTCAACACCTTCAGAAATGGTTTGTTTATTGTCTCCAGAAAATATATTTAGTTTCTTTTCCCAAATATTATAAATTCCTTTAAAGTCGTATCCCATTCCGATAGGGAAACTTAAAGGAGTTACTTTTAAACCTAATTTTTGCTCAACTTCATCTAATAAGTCAAAAGCATCTTTACCTTCACGATCTAATTTGTTGATAAAAACAATCATCGGAATTTTACGCATACGACAAACCTCTACTAATTTTTCGGTTTGTTCCTCAACCCCTTTTGCAACATCAATAACTACAATAACACTATCAACCGCAGTTAAAGTTCTAAAGGTATCTTCAGCAAAATCCTTGTGACCAGGTGTATCAAGAATGTTTATTTTCTTGTCTTTATAAATGAAAGCTAATACAGAAGTGGCTACCGAGATACCACGTTGGCGTTCAATTTCCATAAAATCGGAAGTAGCTCCCTTTTTAATTTTGTTATTTTTTACCGCACCAGCTTCTTGAATTGCTCCACCAAAAAGTAATAACTTTTCAGTTAGGGTAGTTTTACCAGCATCGGGATGTGATATAATTCCGAATGTACGTCTCTTCTGTATTTCTTCTAAAAAACTCATCTATAAATTTTAAGGTTGCAAAGATACATTTTAAAGCGAACTGTTCAAAAGGTTTTAATTGTTGAACTGGTCTCAATTTCGTAAGTTTGCTTTTCGTAAATTTTCTAGATGAAAGAGCAAGTAATTTTAGTTGATCAGCAAGACAATCCGATAGGATTAATGGAAAAGATTGAGGCACATGAAAAAGCTTTACTACACAGGGCATTTTCGGTATTTGTTTTTAATGATAAAAATGAATTGATGTTGCAACAACGTGCTGCTGAAAAATATCATTCACCTTTATTATGGACAAATACTTGTTGTTCACACCAAAGAGATGGAGAGTCGAATATAGAGGCTGGAAAACGTAGGCTACAAGAGGAAATGGGATTTTCTTGTGAGTTAGAAGAGGTGTTTTCTTTTATCTATAAAGCACCATTTGATAATGGTTTGACAGAACATGAATATGATCATGTAATGATTGGTAGATTTAACGACGAACCTATTGTAAACCCAGAAGAAGTAGCTTCATATAAATGGATGCCTTTAGAAGAGGTGAAAAATGATATAGAAAATCATCCAGAAGAATATACAGCTTGGTTTAAAATAATTTTTAAAGAATCTTACGATAAAATATCTAAGTATATTTAATATGCCTAAAGTAACTGTTCATAGAAAAGCACATTTTAATGCTGCACACAGGTTATTTAATCCTAAATGGTCTGACGAGAAAAATCATGAGGTTTTTGGTAAATGTAGCAATCCTAATTATCATGGTCATAATTATGAGTTAATTGTTTCATTAACTGGTGAGATAGATCAAGAAACAGGTTATGTGTATGATTTAGGTAAACTGAAAGATTTAATTAAGTTGAAGGTTGAAGATGTTTTAGATCATAAAAACTTAAATATTGAAGTTGAAGAGTTTAAAAGCATTAATCCTACAGTAGAAAATATATCTGTAGTAATTTATAATAAATTACGTGTAAGTATTCCTGAAAAATTAGACTTAGAAGTTACATTATACGAAACTCCAAGAAACTACGTAACTTATAGAGGTGCATAATCTATGATAAACCAATTACTACGATTTACTCCAATTTTAAAACGAAAAATTTGGGGAGGAAAAAAACTAAACCAACTATTTCATAAAAACTCAGACGGATCCAATATTGGTGAGAGTTGGGAGATTTCTGATGTAGATGGAGATGAATCAATCGTTAGTAATGGTAACCTAAAAGGGAGGACATTAAGAAGTCTTTTAAAAGAATATAAGTACGATTTAGTAGGTAATTATGTTTATAAAACTTTTGGAAAACAGTTTCCGCTGTTAATAAAGTTTATAGATGCTAAAGAAGTACTAAGTATTCAAGTACATCCTGATGATGATTTAGCAGGACTTCAAGAGTCTTATGGAAAGACCGAAATGTGGTATGTAATGCAAGCAGATGAAGAGGCTAGTATTATAATAGGGTTCAAAGAAAATTCAAGTAAAGAAGAATACATACAGCATCTTGATAATAAAACACTTTTAAGCATATTAAATGTTGATAAAGTAACTAAAGGAGATGTATATTTTGTACCTCCAGGTAGAGTGCATGCTATTGGAGCAGGTTTATTGATTGCGGAAATACAGCAAACTTCAGATATTACTTATCGTATTTATGATTGGGATAGAAAAGATATTGATGGTAATTACCGAGAATTACATACAGAAAAAGCATTAAAAACAATAGATTTTTCAGCTAAGAATACTTATAAAACAACTTACTCGAAACAAGAGAATGTAGCAAGCCAGGTAGTTACATGCCCTTATTTTACAACGAATATCCTTCCTGTAAAAGGAAAGAAAGAAGTTGATTTATCAAGAAAAGATAGTTTTATAATATACATGTGTGTGGAAGGAGAAGTAACATTTTTTTATAATAATCAACAAGAAATTATAAGAAAAGGAGAAACAATCTTGGTACCAGCATGTATTGACAAAGTAGAAATTTTATCAGAAGGTTCTTCAGAATTATTAGAAACGTATATAAAATAAGCTTAAGAGAAAATCTCCTAAGCTTATAAACAAACCAAACTAACTTAACGATTGCTCAATTGATTGTAAAATCAATTTTTAGGAATAATTAAGATGCTTTTTTAATAGTATAGCCAAAAGTAGCTGTACAAATAATATTTTGTTTCTTTTCTTCTTTTTTAGATACTGTTATATTGAAAATAATTTCAGTATCACTCAATTTTTTAATATTATTTTTGATAACAAGCTTATCATTAAGGTAGGCATTGCCTAACAGATCAAATTCGATGCTGTTAAAACTAAAATTAGAAGAATCTGGATAAAAGTCTAAAGAAGTGTTCGCGCTAGATTCAATTTTATCATATAAAACTGAAGCTTTTAGCACTTTGTTTTTACTAACTTGTTTTTTGTTAACTATAAATTGGTTAGACTTATTGTTTGAAGTGATGTTTAATGTTTTCATGATAATTTTAAGGATTAAGTATTAGTAATTCCGGATCTCTGTAAAATGGATTTTGTACTGAGTACATTACTGTTGAGGCTACGTGTTTTCTAATTGAATTTCGATACTTAAAAGTGTTCATAATGTTTAAAATTTAAAATATTGGTAAATAAAAAAAGGTGCTTTTTTTAAAAAGCACCTTGGTTAAGTTTTATAAAAATTGATTATTTAAAATCGATGTTTAAATCTATTTCTTTGGGTGCTTTTAGTTAAATATACATATTGTTTATGCATGTGGGCATTACACATAATCGAATTGATTGTGTTAAAAATAAACGTGTATGTGCCTAAAAGCGCCTTCATAATGATCCAAAAATAGTAAAAGTTTTTAATAATTGAATAAAATCAAAAAGTATTTAATGTTAAAGTTTTATCAATGTGAGCTTTATCAGTTTTTATAGTAGTAGTATAAATATGTATCTTTGATACGTAAACACTTATGATTATTTATGAAGATAATAGCAATGATTCCTGCACGTTATAGTGCATCACGTTTTCCAGGAAAATTAATGAAAGATTTAGGCGGAAAACCTGTAATTGTAAGAACTTATGAGGCTGCGGTAAAAGCTGATTTGTTTGATGAAGTGTATGTAGTAACAGACTCTGAAGTAATTTATAACTCTATAGAAAAGGTAGGAGGTAAGGTGTTAATGAGTAAAAAGGAACACGAATGTGGTTCTGATAGAATTGCTGAAGCGGTTGAAAACTTAGACGTAGATATCGTGGTAAACGTACAAGGAGATGAGCCTTTTATTGATACAGTTTCATTATCAAAATTAATTAGTGTTTTTAAATCTGATATTCAAAAGGAAATTGATTTAGCATCGCTAAAAGTAAAAATGACGGATGAGGAAGATATTCAAAACTCTAATAACGTAAAGGTAATTACTGATATGAATGATTTTGCTATTTACTTTTCAAGAAGTGTAATTCCGTATCATCGAGATAAAGAAGTAGCTGTTAATTACTACAAGCATAAGGGAGTTTATGCATTCAGAAAAGAAGCATTAATTGATTTTTACCACACACCTATGACTCCAATTGAGGCTGCTGAAAAAATTGAATGTATTCGCTATTTAGAAGTAGGAAAAAAAATTAAAATGATTGAAACTTCAGTAGAAAGTATTGGAATTGATACTCCTGAAGACTTAGAAAAAGCTATAAAATTATTAGAAAATGAATAACATTAAAATTATATCCTTTGATGCCGACGATACTCTTTGGGTAAACGAGACTTACTTTCGTGATGCAGAAGATGATTTTGCTCAATTATTGTCTGATTATGAAACAGAAAATAAAATTCATCAAGAATTATTTAAAAAGGAAATAGAAAACCTTAAAATATATGGCTATGGAGTAAAAGGTTTTATGTTGTCTATGGTTGAATGTGCTTTAGAGATTTCTAACTATAAAATCAGTCCAAAGAAAATGGAAGCAATTTTAGAGATAGGAAAAGAGATGTTAGAAAAGCCAATAGAGTTGTTAGATGGGGTAGAAGAGGTTCTACAAGAGTTACACGGAAAGTACAAGTTAATTGTAGCAACAAAAGGAGATTTGTTAGATCAAGAGCGTAAGTTAGCAAAATCAGGAATCTTAAAATATTTTCACCACACAGAAGTAATGAGTGAGAAGAAAAAAGCCGATTATAAAAAACTAGTAAAACGGTTAGATATTAATCCTTCGGAGTTTTTAATGATAGGAAACTCATTAAAATCTGATGTGTTGCCGTTAATTGAAATAGGAGCTACTGCAATTCATGTTCCATTTCATACAACATGGGCGCACGAAGAAGTAAATGAAGAACAAAAATCGGATGCTTATAAAACAGTGTCTAATATTACAGATGTATTAAAGTTTTTATAGATGAGATATCTAGATATTGAAAACTGGAATAGAAAAGAACTTTTTAAACATTTTAGGGCTTTAGCAGATCCAACTTTTGGTTTAGTAGCAGATGTAGATGTGTCTAAAACTTATCAATCGGCAAAAGATAAAAACCAATCCTTTTTTGTTCGGTATTTTCATGCTTGTATGAGAGCTATAAATGCCGTTGAAAACTTTAAATACAGAATAGAAGGAGATAAAGTTACAATTTATGATGTAATTAATGCATCAACAACCGTAGCAAGAACAGATACAACATTTGGTTTTTCTTATTTTGATTATTCTGAAGATTTTGAAACGTTTAACCAAAGTTATCTAGAAGAAAAAGAACGAATACAAAATACTACTAATTTATTACCTATTAGATATTCGTTAGGATGTATACACTCTTCAGCAATTCCTTGGGTAAGTTTTACAGGTCATAAAGAACCATTTTCAGGAAATAAAAATGATAGCGTTCCTCAATTGGCTTTTGGTAAAATAAAGCATGAAAATGATAAAATGTTAATGCCAGTAGCAGTAAATGTAAACCACGCTTTGGTGGATGGATATCATGTTGGGCAGTTTTTTGAAAAATTTCAACAAGAATTAGATAAAATCGATTAATTTTGCACTAAATATTTATAATTATGGCAAGCATAAAAAATTTAAAAAAAGATATTAACTATACATTAGGAGACATTATTAGTATTTGTCAAATAGCTACAGAATTAGATCCTGAAGCTGATAAAGCTAAAGCAAATGCTATCGTAGATGAAGTTATTGTAACTTTTGATGATTTAATTGCAAAAGTAAACGCAAAAAATGTTGAAGATAAAAAGGCTCACTACAAATCAGTAAATGCTGAGTTAGAGTCAAGAGCAAACGCTTTAATAGAAAAAGTAAATAGTTTATAAATACTATAAATTATATGTTTAAAAAGCGAGACTTATTTAAGTCTCGCTTTTTTTTTGATAAATTTTAACACTAAGAATGGAATAAAATTTCGTAAATTACGTTCAGTATTTAATAACAGATAACCCCAATAAATATGGCAAGAGCTATGTACGAGTACACGAAAACTGTACTTCAAAAGGTTAGTTTTAACGCTGATTTATTTTGTAAAGAGCTTGAAAAAGCTTTAGGTAGATTACTACCTTATGAAATAGATGAACTAACTATTTGGCTAAAACAATTTACGGCTAATAAACCAGATTTATATGTTTGCTTAGCCTTAGTCGATAAGTAAAAAAAAGGAAGCTTTATAAGCTTCCTTTTTTTATTTTCGATGTTTCCTTTTTTCACCTTTTAGCTTTTTTATAAGCTTTCGGTGAAATTCGTGTTCAGCCACCTCTAAAGTGAGGATTTTTTTATCTGATAAAAAGGTAGAAAGGTTATCATAAAAATTAGTTTTAGTTTCATATTGTTCTTTTGAAACAGACTTAATTTTATTGACAATTTCTTTTGATTCTTTATCGGTTAAGCTATCAATTCCTCCACAACTAAGTATTTTCTTTTTTATACTGTAACGTTCTGCTTTATGAAGCTCAACCATTTTTTTATCGTACACATTGTATAATGGCCAGAACTTATCAGCTTCCTCTTCCGTTAGGTTTAACTTTTCAGAAAGAAAAGCTACTTTAAAAGCTTTAATTTTTTCATAGTTTCCCTTTTTAGTCTGTGATTGAACAGAAAAAAAAGAAGTAAAAGCTACTAATAATATAAGTAAGTGTTTCTTCATCATTGTTCTATTTCGTTTATAAGTGTAGGTATGTCAACAGAATCTAGGTAATCTTCTAGTGTTTCATCGCTAATAGAAGCAAATATATCTTCTTCTAGTTCTGAAGTGTTTATTGTTACTGCAAGTTCGCTGTTGTCAATGTCACCATATCCATTTTCATACCAAGATTCTATATCAGTAATAGTAATATCTTCAAAAGTAATTTTTTGAGTATTAAAATAATTAATACCAATAAAAAGCAAAACTGAAGCCGCTGCTGCTACAGGAATATATTGTAGAATTCTTTTACGTAAAGAAATTACTTTAGTTTCTGTAGTTTGTTCTGTTTCTAATTTTGATTGTATTTTAGCTTCAATCGTATCAAGATAACCGTCAGGGGCACTAAATGCTTTCTTTTTGGGTAAACTATCTATAAATACGGAAGTGTTAATTGTTTCTTCAACTTCTTCAAAATAGTTTTGAGGAGTAGAAAAACCACAATCTTTGCCAACCTGTTGGTTTATAAAATTTATAGTATGTTTTAATTTTTCATTCATTACCCTAGTAAGACTATTGTTTTTGTAAAAGGTTTAATTATAGTTCTTTATAAAATGTTCTATTTTTTTTGCAGCTATATGATACGAGGCTTTTAAAGCTCCAACTGAGGTGTCGAGTATCTCAGAAATTTCTTCATATTTCATTGTATCAAAGTACTTCATGTTAAATACTAATTGTTGTTTTTGAGGTAATGTAGCAATTGCTTTTTGCAAAATAAGCTGAATTTCATCACCAGAAAACCAATAATCGCTATCTAGCGTAGAGGTTATTTGTAGTTGATAATCAGAAATATGTATGTTTTTTTCTTTAGCTTTTTTATTGATGAAGGTTATAGCTTCGTTAGTAGCTATTCTATACATCCAAGAAAACAGTTTACTGTCCCTTTTAAAATGATCAATATTTTTAAAAACTTTTATAAAAGTATTTTGTAAAACATCATCAGCATCTTCATGAGAAATTACAATTTTTCGTATATGCCAATACAATCGCTCTTTATATTGAGATACAAGGCTTTTAAAAGCAATCTCTTTGGTTGTAGACTGCTGTAATTGATCTATAAGTGTAATTTCGTCAATCAACTAAAACTGTTTAGCTGTTAGACTTTAAAGATAATAAAAGGTTTAAAAAGAGGTGTAAAAAGATTACTTAATTCTTTTTGTACACCCAAATAAACGTTTTTCCTTGATAGTTTCAGAAACTCCTTTAGGAAGCATTTCTTCCCATCCTTCTTCTCCATTTTTTATTTTCTTTAAAACTTTTCTAGAAAAAATATGTAAGATGTTAGGGTTGAAATCTTTAATATCAATTAAACGACCATTATTTTTAAAGAACTTATAAAGTTCTTTCATTCTTGGATGTACTTTAAGGTTTTCGCTAGTTATATATTCACCTGTTTCCTCATTTTTATAAGGATACATATATACCTTTAAATCTCTATAGAAAAGTTTACCAAAAGCTTCTAAAATACCACCACTTAAATCACGGTAGTATTTTTCATCAAAAATTTGAATCAGGTTGTAAACTCCCATAGCAAGTCCCATACGTTCTTTAGTATATTCACTAAAGTATTCTACTAGCTTGAAGTACTCTTGATAGTTGGTAATCATAACATTTTGACCAAGAGAACATAAAAGTTCAGCTCTATCTAAAAAGTCACGTTCATTAATTTCTCCTTCGGCACGAAGGTTACTCAAGGTAATCTCAAAAATAATTTTTGTCTTTTTTGGGTCTACTTTATTCTCGTCAAAGAATAATTGTTTAGCACGTTCAAACATATCCATATTTACCTTGGTAACAGGTCTGTAGCTACCACGAAGTGCTAAGATATTCTTTTTATAAAGTACTTGTGCTGGTAATAAGTTGTTTCCATCAGGACCAAACATTACAGCATTAGTCATCCCATTTTTAACAAGTTGTAAACTCATTAAACGATTATCAACATACATAAATCGAGGACCAGAGAAGTTAATCATATCAATCTCTAAACGGTCTTTATCAATGTTGTCGTAAAAAGACTTTAATAAGTCTTTTGGATTGTCATTTAAGTAGTAAGCTCCATAAATTAAGTTTACACCTAAAACACCTAACGTTTCTTGTTGCTGACGAGCATCAGTTTCTTTAAAACGAAGGTGTAAAACAATTTCGTTGTAATCTTCTAATGGATCTAACTGAAAACGAATACCAACCCAACCATGACCTTTAAATTTCTTAGTAAAGTTAATGGTTGCTACCGTGTTAGCATAACTAAAAAATAATTTATCAGGATGCTTTTGACGATCAAGACGCTCCTCAATTAAATCCATTTCATGCTTTAGCATCTTTTTTAATCGAGGTTCAGTAACATAACGATTGTCTTTTTCAACTCCATAAATGGCATCAGAAAAGTCTTTGTCATAAGCACTCATAGCTTTTGCTATTGTACCAGAAGCTCCACCAGCTCTAAAAAAATTACGAACAGTTTCTTGACCAGCTCCAATTTCTGCAAAAGTTCCATATATATGAGCGTTTAAATTAATTTTTAACGACTTCATTTTAGTAGTTGGTACAGTACTTATCTTTTGATCTCCTTTTAACGTAATTGCCATTTTGTTATTTTTAGTTACGTAGTACAAATGTACTGAAATTACAAACGAACAGACAATTTTTGTTGTATTTTTGTAGTGAAAATGAAGAAAAAAAATCAAGTAAAAATAACTTTTTTAGGAACAGGAACTTCTACTGGAGTTCCAATGATTACAAGTAAACATCCTGTAGCTTTATCTAAAAACCCGAAAGACAAAAGATTACGATCTTCGGTGTTGGTTTCATGGAATGATATTAATTATGTGATTGATTGCGGACCTGATTTTCGTCAGCAAATGATGCGTGAAGAAGTGGCGTCAATCAACGGAATTTTATTTACACATGAACATGCAGATCATATAGCAGGTTTAGATGAAATAAGGCCGTATTGTTTTCAAATAGGTCCAGTACCTATTTATTTAACAGAAAGAGTACTGGGAGTTTTACAAAAGCGATACGATTATATATTCGCAACTGAAAACCGATATCCAAGTGCACCAAGTGTAGCTCCAACCATTATATCACATAAAAAAAGTTTTGAGTTAGATGGAGTAGAGGTAACTCCAATTGAAGTAATGCATGGTAATTTGCCAATTCTCGGATACCGTTTTAATAATGTAGCTTATATAACTGATATTAAAACTATTTCTAAAGAAGAGAAAGAAAAACTAAATGATTTAGATGTTTTAATTGTTACAGGTTTGCGAAAAGAGCCACATAAAACACATTTTAATTTAGAAGAATCATTAAGTTTTATAGAAGAGATTAAACCTAAGAAAGCATATCTAACCCATATTAGTGAGCTTTTGGGGTTACATGATGAGGTTGAAAAAGAGTTACCTGAGAATGTGTTTTTAGCTTATGACGGATTACAAGTTTAGTATTAAAAATATCAATAATAAAATCAATATAAATTACCTGAAGTAATTGATGATTTTAAAATAGCTTCTTATTTTTACTTTAAATTTTATAGCATGAAAATTATTATATCGCCAGCAAAATCGTTAGACTTTGAAAACAAAGCAACTACCGATGTATATACACAACCTAGGTTTTTAGAGCAATCTGAAAAAATAAATAAGAAGTTAAAAACACTATCAAGAAAAAAATTGAGTGAGTTAATGAAGATTTCTGATGATTTAGCAAGTTTAAATTATGACAGAAATCAAGATTGGCAACCTCCTTTTTCTTTAGATAATGCTAAACAAGCAGTGTTTGCATTTACAGGAGAAGTATATAGAGGGATTGATGCTAATTCAATTTCAGAAGATAAGATTCCTGTTTTACAAGACAAGTTGAGAATTTTATCAGGGCTGTATGGTTTACTAAAACCTTTAGATTTAATTCAGCCATATCGTTTGGAAATGGGAACTAAGTTAAAAGTAGGAAGAAGAGAAAACTTATATAAGTTCTGGGATACTACATTAGCTGAGTCACTAAATGAAGAGTTAGAAGAGGGGGAGTTGTTAATCAACTTAGCAAGCACAGAGTATTTTAAAGCACTTCCTAAAAAAGCATTAAAAGTACCTATGATAACTCCAGTTTTTAAAGATTTTAAAAACGGACAGTATAAAACTATTATGACATTTGCTAAAAAAGCTCGTGGATTAATGGTGCGTTACATTATAGATAATAATGTAGAAACTATAGAAGAGCTGAAAGGTTTTGATGTGGAAGGATATGGTTTTTCTGAAGAAATGTCTACTGAAACAGAATTAGTTTTCACAAGATAAATGAAACGAAAAAAAGTTGCTATTCTTTTTCTTTTAAGTTGTTTATTAATTGTTATTACTATTTACACATCAAATAAAGTAATAATTAAAAATTCGGAAGAAAAACTATTTAATACTACTGAAACAATTCCTAAAAACAAAGTAGGATTGTTATTAGGTACGGTAAAGTATTTATCTGATGGTAGAGTGAATTTGTACTATCAATTTCGATTGAATGCTGCTGTGGAGTTATATAAAGCAAAGAAGATTGATTTTATTTTAGTAAGTGGTGATAATGGGTCTGAAGGATATGATGAACCAACCGATTTTAAAAATGATTTGATTAAAGCAGGAATTCCTGAGGATAAAATCTATTTAGATTATGCTGGTTTTAGAACTTTAGATTCGGTAGTAAGAATTAAAGAAATTTTCGGGCAAACTTCAGTAACTATCATATCTCAACAGTTTCATAATGAAAGAGCTTTATATTTAGCAAACCATTTTGAGATTGACGCAATAGGATATAATGCTAAAGGAGTTTCAGGCAAAAAAGCAATAAAAGTCCAGCTAAGAGAGTACTTAGCTAGAGTAAAAGTTTTTATTGATATCCTTTTTAATATAGAACCTAAATTTTTAGGAGAACCAATACAGATAAAATAGTAGAGATTAACAGTCCGCTAATCGTACAGTTACGGCCAAACCTCCTTCTGAAGTTTCTTTATAATTCCTATTCATATCTTTAGCTGTTTCCCACATGGTATCAACTACTTTGTCTAAAGGTACCTTAGAGTCTTTTGGGTTTGTTTCTAAAGCTAATTCAGCAGCGTTAATAGCTTTAATGGCTCCCATAGCGTTACGCTCAATACAAGGTACTTGTACTAATCCGCCAATAGGATCACATGTAAGACCTAAATGATGTTCCATAGCAATTTCAGCAGCAACTAAGCATTGTGATGGGGTTCCGCCTAATAATTCTGTTAATGCAGCAGCGGCCATGGCAGAAGATACACCAATTTCAGCTTGACAACCACCCATAGCTGCAGAAATTGTAGCATTCTTCTTAAAGATACTTCCTATTTCTCCAGCAACAAGTAAGAATTTTTTAACATGCTCAAAAGTAGCATCGTGGTTTTCTATTACTAAGTAATACATTATTACAGCAGGAATAACTCCAGCACTTCCATTAGTAGGAGCGGTAACAACTCTACCTAAAGCAGCGTTTACCTCGTTAACAGATAAGGCTAAACAACTTACCCATTTTAAAATTTCACGAAACTTAACTTCGGTGCCTCTAATAGCAGTAATCCATTCTTGTTGATTAGCGTATTGAGCATCTTTAATAAGTTTTTGGTGTGTTTCAAATGCACGTCGCTTTACATTTAATCCGCCAGGTAAAATTCCTTGAGTATGACAACCTATGTACATACACTCTAACATTGTATTCCAAATACGGTATAATTCTTTGTCAATTTCCTCCACAGAATTAATTACAAGTTCGTTTTGGTAAACAATATCAGAAATATTTAACCCTTCCTTTTCACAATAGGTTTCAAGCTCAGTAGCTCTGTTGATTGGAAATGGAAAATTTTGTTTATTAATTTCAATATCTTCAGCAAGATTATCATCTTCTTGTACAATAAAACCTCCACCAATAGAATAGTATGTTTCCGTAGAAATCTCTACACCGTTAGCAAATCCTCTAAAAGTCATTCCATTGGCATGAAAAGGTAAAAACTCCTTATTGAATGTTACTGAGCCATTGGTAAAAGCAATATTTCTTTCATTATTAAAAAATAAAAGCTCTTTGGTTTGAATATCGCTAATAATAACATCGATTGTTTCAATAGGGATATATTCCGGATCAGCACCACTTAAACCTAATAAAACAGCTAAATCTGTCGCATGCCCTTTACCAGTTAAAGAAAGAGAACCATACAAGTCTACCTTTATTTCTTCGATTAAAAGAAATTCATTCGTTTCTTTTAATTTTTGTATCCACTGTTGGGCGGCTCTCCAAGGACCTAAGGTATGGGAGCTAGAAGGTCCCACCCCAATTTTAAGCATATCAAAAACGCTAATAAATTGCGACATAAATATAAGTTGTTTGTTGGTGGCTAAAATAAAAAAAGTCCTGTATTTAAAACTTAAATACAGGACTTATATTTCTTAAAAGAATATTATTACATTCCGTAAACAGACTCTTTATCAAATTTCTTAACTAACATGTAGTATACAACTGCACGATATTTATTTCTTTCAGACTTTCCAATTCTCTCCATCACTTCTCCAATAGCCTTATCTAATTCAGGTCCATCAGCTAAACCTAATTTTTTCATTAAAAAGTTTTTCTTAACTGTTTCTAGTTCTTTAGGATCACTACCTGATACTGTTTCAGCATCATTTTTATAAATAGAAGGTCCTAATCCTTTAGTTACAGCAGTTAATAAATCAGTGTTAGAACGAATATCTCTATCGTCCATAAATTTTTTATAAAGTGCTACTTTTTCGTCAAATTTACTCATGATTTTTTGTTTAAAATTAGATATTAATTTTTTGTTCTTTCAAATATAGAAAAATAATTAACTCTTTCAAATAACTTAGTGTTAATAAGAAAGAGAGCTTATTATTGTTAATTAAATTGTTGAAAAGAAATAAGCAAATAGGTAATTAGGTACTGTTCTTGTAGTAAATTTATATAAATTCAAATCTGTAGCCTATGTCATTATCAAAATTTGAATCCATGTTGAAAACCAATGAGGTATATTTTTTTGATGCTGTAGAATTTGAAACAATTATAGAGCATTATTTAAATATAGGTAAACAGTCGTTGGCAAAAAAAGCTGTACAGCTAGGTTTAGAACAGCATCCATCTTCAATTCAATTAAAATTAATGAAAGTAGAAATTTTAATTTTTGAAGACGAATTGCATGAAGCAATTAAGATGCTATCTAATATTGAGGCTGTAGAACCTCATAATGATGAGGTATTTATTCAAAAAGCAATTATCTTATCTAAAAAGAAACAGCACACTGAAGCAATTGCTATTTTAAAAGAATCTTTGCAATATATAGAAGACCCGTCTGATATTTGGTCTATGATAGGTATGGAGTATCTATACCTGGATGATTTTGAAAATGCACGTTTAAACTTTGCTAAATGTATTGAGGTAGATTATGAAGACTATTCATCGTTATACAATATTGTATATTGTTTTGATATGCAAGATAGTCATGAGGATGCGATAAAATTTTTAAACTCATATTTAGATAAAAATCCTTACTGCGAAGTTGCGTGGCATCAATTAGGAAGGCAATATTTTGAGTTAGGTTTGTTTAAGGAAGCTTTAACAGCCTTTGATTATGCAGTGTTGATTGATGATAGTTTTATAGGGGGGTATTTAGAGAAAGCAAAATCTTTAGAAGAGTTAAAGAGATATGAAGAAGCTATAGAAAATTATTTAGTTACACTAGAACTAGATGATCCAACAGCTTATGCCTACATAAGAATAGGAGAGTGTTACGAGAAACTTGAGAATACACAAACAGCAATACACTTTTATAAAAAAGCAGTACATGAAGATCCACTTTTAGATAGAGGATGGATTTTGTTAACAAATGCTTGTTATAATCAAGAGAACTATCAAAAAGCACTGTATTACATTAATAAAGCTATACATATAGATGAGGCAAACGTTTTATACTGGAGACGTTACGGAGATATCAATTTAAAACTCAATTTTTACGAAGAATCTGTTAAAGCTTTTAGAACTTGCTTATCACTTGGAGATAGAGAAATTGAAATATATGTTGCATTGGCTGACCTTCTACTGTTTTTAGGGGAATTTAATGAAGCTCTTAAAATATTAATTCAAGCAAAGAAAACGTATAAAGAATTTGCAGAAATAGAGTATAGACTTTGTGGGTTATTTATGATTCTTGGTAAAGAGGAATATAGTGTAACACATTTAAATAACGCTTTAACTATCGATTTTGAGTATCATACAATTGTAAAAGAGTTGTATCCTTCTGTTTTTGAAAACAAAAGAATACAAAAAATTATATCTAATTATGATAAAGCTGTTCAATAAAGGTTTTCGTATCTAACATTTGTAAGGATTAATTGTGTTAAGAAACAAACTTCCATATTTTCCTTAAAATTAAAATACAAATTAAGGTGATTATTGAAAGTGTTGTAGCAAGAACTATTTTACCATAAATCCAATTTCCAGTGGCGAATAAGAAGCTGTAGACACCTATAGTTCCAGTTATAAATCCTACAATTTTATATCCAACATTTTTAAACTTATTATCGCCCTCAAAAATAATATTATCAAATTTTTCTAGAGTTTTAGCATCGGTAGGTTGTGTTAAAAGGGTTACAATAACCCAACCTACTGTAGTAACCAAAACACCAATAATTAATTGCCAATAACCCACAATTTGAATAAATGGAGATTCCATTTTTCCATTGATAAAAAAGAAAACAGCAATTATAAAAGATATAGCCATTGCAGCAATTTCACTATACGGGTTGATTCTACTCCAAAACCAACGTAAAATGAATAACAGTCCAGTTCCTGCACCAATTTGTAGTAGTAAATCAAAAACTCCTTTGGCTGATTGTAAGTAGAAAGAAAAAAGAGCAGCACATAACATTAAAACTACAGTTGATATTCTACCAACTACTACCTTTTGCTTTTCAGAAGCCTCTTTATTAATAAACCTACTATAAAAATCATTTACAACATATGAGCTACCCCAGTTTAATTGAGTAGAAATTGTACTCATAAAAGCAGCGATTAATGAAGTCAATACAATTCCTAATAAACCTGCTGGTAAATAGGTCATCATTGCAGCATAAGCCACATCGTGTCCTTGCATTTCAGTAGTTAAACCAGGAAATGCTTGATTCATACTTTCTAAACTTGGAAAAATAATTAATGAAGCCAAGCCTACAATAATCCATGGCCAAGGACGTAATGCATAATGCGCAAAATTGAAAAATAAAGTAGCCCATGTAGCATTTTTTTCATCTTTGGCGGCCAACATACGTTGTGCGATATAACCACCTCCACCAGGTTCAGCTCCAGGGTACCAAGTACTCCACCATTGTACAGCAAAAGGAATAATAAATAAAGTAATTAAAGCTTCTTTGTCTGAAAAATCAGGAAACATTGCTAGTTTATCACTTACGTTTGGGTGCGTTAATAAATTTGAAAGCCCGTCAATTTCTGGTAAACTAACAATATATATAGTGGCCCAAACAGAACCAATCATAGCAATTAAAAACTGAACAAAATCAGTAAGTAACACACCTTTTAATCCACCTAAAGAAGAATAAATAACAACAATTATTGAAGAATACAATAGTGTCTCTTCTTGTGATATTCCTAATAAAATATTAGCAATTTTAGCTCCAGCCAAACAAACACCTGCCATTGTAATTACGTTAAAAATAACACCTAAATAAATAGCTCTAAAACCTCTTAAAAAGCTAGCCATTTTGCCAGAGTAGCGTAACTCATAAAACTCTAAATCGGTAGTTATACCTGATTTTCTCCATAGCTTAGCATAAAAAAACACGGTAAGCATTCCTGTAAGAAGCATTGCCCACCAAACCCAGTTACCTGAAACACCATTTTTTCTAACTAATTCGGTAACCAATCCAGGAGTATCTGCAGCAAATGTAGTTGCTACCATAGAAACTCCTAATAACCACCATGGCATGTTTCTTCCTGATAAAAAGAATTCAGAACTATTCTTACCTGCTGATTTTGAAGCCCAAAGACCAATAAGTAATGAAAGAATAAAAAATCCGAAAATAATAATGTAATCAAGAGAGGTTAATAGCATAGTTTGTTTTATTTGTTGGCTAAAAGTAACCAAATAAAATGAAACGTTAAATTTCAATTAAAATGCAAAAATGAATTTGTTGTTTTTTACTTAAAAATGACTAAAATTGAGTAAATTTGATATTCGTTTTATGAGAAAAATAAAAAAAATAGCAGTGATGACTTCTGGAGGGGATGCTCCAGGAATGAATGCCGCGATACGATCTGTTGTAAGGACTTGTGCCTATTATCGTACAGACTGTATGGGGATTTATAGAGGGTACCAAGGATTGATAGAAGGAGATTTAATTCCTTTAACCGCTAGGAGTGTAAATAATATTATTCATAAAGGAGGAACGATATTAAAATCGGCTCGATCAAAAGATTTTAGAACTAAAGAAGGAAGACAGAAGGCTTATGAAAGCTTAAAAAAGAATAATGTAGATGCTTTAGTAGTAATAGGAGGAGATGGTTCTTTTACAGGAGGAGTGATTTTTAACAAAGAGTTCAATTTCCCCATTATAGGAATTCCAGGAACAATAGATAATGACATTTCAGGAACAAGTCATACGCTTGGTTACGATACAGCCTTGAATACAGCTGTAGAAGCTATTGATAAGATTAGAGATACAGCTTCTTCTCATAATAGACTTTTTTTTGTTGAGGTTATGGGGCGTGATGCTGGGTTTATAGCATTAAATGCAGGTGTTGGTGCAGGAGCTGAAGAGATTTTAATTCCTGAAGAAGATTTAGGGTTAGAAAGAATGTTAGAATCGTTAAAGAAAAGTAGAAGATCAGGAAAATCATCAAGTATAGTAGTAGTTTCTGAAGGAGATAAAACTGGAAAAAATGTATTTGAACTGGCTGATTATGTAGAGGAAAATTTACCTGAATATGAGGTAAGGGTTTCTGTGTTAGGACATATGCAAAGAGGAGGTTCTCCATCTTGTTTCGATAGAGTTTTAGCAAGTAGATTAGGTGTAAGTGCTGTTGAATTATTACTTGACGGAAAAACAAATTTGATGGTAGGGTTGAAAGATAATAAAGTAATTTCTACCGATTTAGAAAAAGCAATCAAAGGTCAACATAATATTGATACCGAATTATTACGCGTATCTGATATTATGACCACTTAAATATGAATATAAAATTTTAAATAATGATAAAAATAGGAATTAACGGATTTGGAAGAATTGGTCGATTAGCATTCCGTTCTGCAATGAAAAGAGACAACATTCAAGTTGTGGCTATTAACGATTTGTTAGATGTAGATTATTTAGCCTATTTATTGAAGTATGATTCTGTTCATGGACGTTTTGAAGGAGATGTTGAAGTAAAAGATGGAAACTTAGTTGTAAATGGACAAACAATAAGAATAACTGCGGAAAGAAATCCTGAAAATTTAAAATGGAATGAAGCCGGAGCAGAGTATGTAATTGAATCTACAGGTTTCTTTACAGATAAAGATAAGGCAGCAATGCATATTACAGGAGGAGCGAAGAAAGTAATTATTTCAGCGCCTTCTAAAGATGCTAATATGTATGTTATGGGGGTAAACCATAAAGAATTAACAGCTGATGAAAATATCTTTTCAAATGCTTCGTGTACAACAAATTGTTTAGGGCCATTAACAAAAGTAATTCACGATAACTTTGGGTTAAAAGAAGGTTTGATGACTACGGTTCATGCAGCAACATCAACACAAAATACAGTTGACGGACCTAACAAAAAATGGAGAAGAGGACGTTCAGTAGTTAACAATATTATACCTACATCAACAGGAGCAGCAAAAGCTGTAACAAAGGTTATTCCAGAATTAGAAGGTAAATTAACAGGTATGGCTGTTAGAGTTCCTGTAGCGGATGTTTCTTTGGTTGATTTAACGTTTAGAACAGATAAAGCGACTTCGTTAAAAGAAATTTTAGCAACATTAAAAGAAGCTTCAGAAGGTGAATTTAAAGGAATTATAGGGTATACTGAAGATGAGGTAGTGTCACAAGATTTTGTTTCAGAAACAAGAACATCAGTAATTGATGCCGATGCTTGTTTAGAGTTAAACGAAAACTTTTTCAAGGTAATTTCTTGGTACGATAATGAGTTTGGATATGCTACTAAAATTGTAGATTTACTAGAGTATTCAGCTTCTTTATAAAAGCATAAAATATTTTGTAATATTGTATTCCCGCTTTTTGCGGGAATACTTTTTTAAACACTATTTATGGAAATAGCAATTATAGCACATGATGGAATGAAAGCTGAAATGGTTCAGTTTTTAAATGAGCACAAAGAAGTTTTACGTCAAAAAAGTGTTCAGTTAATTTCAACGGGAACAACAGGAGAGAAAGCAGAAAAAGCAGGTTTTGAGGTAACAAAATATTTATCAGGGCCTATTGGTGGTGATGCACAAATTGCTGGTAGAGTAGCAGAAGGGAAATGTCAAATGGTATTATTTTTTAGAGATCCTTTAGCAAAGCATCCACATGAACCAGATATTTCTATGTTAATGCGTTTGTGTGATGTTCACGATGTACCGTTAGCTACAAATCCATCAACAGCAGAATTATTAATAAAAGCGATATAATAAAAAAATCCACTTTCAAAAAGTGGATTTTTTATTTATTCATGTTTTTAAGATTGGCTTACTTAACAGCAATCATACTAATTTCTACATTTACAAACTTAGGTAAGTTAGCAACTTCCACAGTTTCACGAGCAGGAGCTGTAGCATCATCAAAATACTCACCATAAACAGCATTAATTTTTGAAAAGTTATGCATATCTGAAATAAAAATAGAAGTCTTAATAACGTTTTCAAAAGTCATTTCAGCAGCAGCTAATACTTCTTTCATGTTTTGCATTACCTGTTTTGTTTCTGCTTCAATAGAATCCAAAACTAACTCACCAGTTTTAGGGTTAATTGCTATTTGTCCAGAAGTATATAAAGTATTTCCGCTAAGTACAGCTTGATTATATGGTCCAATTGGAGCTGGAGCCTTATCAGTTGTGATTATTTTTTTCATTTTAGTTTGAGTTTATAAAGTTGTTTGCTTTGTTAAAAAGGAAAAGTTAGATTTTTCTAACTTTAGAATAAAACTCTATCTGGTGGTTTGTTTTTATCCCATTTTAAGTCACTTAATACTGAAGATTTCACCCCAATAAAGAAATTATAAGATGAGTTAACACCAAAAGGAGTCCAGTTAAAATTGAATCGCCAACTATCTAAATCTCTAGAGAAGTTCAATCTTGTGTAGGTAAAAGCGTTGTCTTTGATATCGTAACCAGAAGAAAAACCAACTTTCCATTTAGGAGAAAGCTCAACATCACCACTAAACATTAATGTGTTATTACCAATTTTACTTTCTAAGCCGTTATCTGTATAGCTCATACTATAAGCTAAATTAAGAGTCCAGGGTATTTTAGCTCTGTATAGCTCGGTTTCTTTGGTTTCGCTTTCACCTTTTTTATTACCTCTATTGTTAGGAAAGCCATTGGTGGGGCCTATACCTTCTCCAAAAACATCAGGAGTGTCTTGTGCACCATTACCATTTTTATTATCTGAGTCATCTTTACCATCTTTATTCTTTTCAAAATCTTTACTAGAAATAGAGTAGTTTGCTGTTACACCCAAATTAGTCATTCTAAGAAGACTCCCGTTAAATTTATTTATTCTTTGTCCTTTGCTGTTTACTTGGTATGGATCAAAAGTAGCATTCATGTTTAAAGCAAGCTTGTCTTTAAAAAGACGTGTACCAGCATTTGCTCTTACTGGAGACCAACGTAAACTATCGGCAGCTATGTTGTAGCTTGTGCTAAAATTTAAGTTGTTAAGAATCGTGATTTTTTTATCTTCTTCATCACTGTCAGGGTCTTTAGGGGCTACTTTAGCTTCTAAAACATTATTTACCGAAATACCAATAGAGTTTGAAACTCCACTTCCTGGTGTTCCATAAATACCACCTTCAAAAGGAGAATAGGTTAATAAGTCATTAGGATCAGAGCTTTGACGAACTGTTAAATCGTAATCATCAGCAAAATTTGGACGATATCCGTATGAAATAGAGGGTCTAACTGTATGACGAATTGCTTTTAAACGTCCTTTTTTAAAGTTAAATGTACCGTATATGTTTGTAGATAGAGAAACACCAAAGTTATATTCATTATAACGAGTAAAACCACTGATAGTATCATTAACAGCAGCGCCAAAATTACCATCTTTGTTTACCGCAGTTGGATCGTATCGTTTTTTAATTTGATCAAAGTACCAAACATCCTTATAGTTTACGCTAGGAGATAGTGTAAAATATTTGAAAGCTTTTAAACTTGTGTTTGTACTTAAATTATGTTGAACTCCTTTTTTTGCTGTTTTAAACATTTTAGAAGTGAAAAACTCATCATCAGTAGTATTAATCTGGTATTGACCTTGCATACTATAGTTAAGTCCCATTCGCTGAATAGCGTTCTTTTTAATTCCTCCCTTTCCTGCAAATGGATAAATACGATCCATATTAAGTTGTAAAGAAGGAAGTGTCATGGTAATAGACTCGGTGTTGGTATTTTGTGAGTGAGTAGCTGTTACACTAACATTAAAAGGAGTGCCAACAAAGTTTTTATAGTAAGAAATAGAAGAACTCAATGTATTGTTTAAAAACTGAGAACTATTAAATTCGTTCAAAGACTGACGATAATATTTACTACTTCCTAGATTAACAGAGGCAGAAAAACGAGAGTTAGGGCTTGATTTAGCATCCTGACTATGACTCCATCTAAGGTTAAAATTAGTAGATTTTTGATAATCGCTTAAACCACGTATACCTTGAATAATATTTTCAAAACGAACACTAAAATTTCCACTAAATTTATAACGAACATAATAGTTGGAGGAAGCATTTAATCCCCAACTACCATTAGTGTATAAATCCCCTAATACAGTTAAATCAAAATAGTCGCTTAAAGCAAAATAGTATCCTCCATTTTGCATAAAAAAACCTTGGTTATTACTTTCTCCCCAAGAAGGAATAATAAAACCAGAGGTTCTCTTATCTGTTAAAGGAAAATAAGCAAAAGGTAAATAAACAGGAGTTGGTACATCTGCTAGTACTAAATTACTACCACCAACAATAATTTTTTTACCAGGAACTAGTTTTGCTTTATTTGTTTGAATATAATAATCTGGAATTTTCTTTTTTGAAGTAGTAAAACGTAACCTTCGCATATATATGGTAGAATCGTTTACTCGTTTTGTTTTCTCTCCGTAAGTAATAATCCCTGCTTGATCAGTTTTAACACCATAAACTAAAGCCTTTTTTGTTTTAAAGTTAAACAAAATAGAATCTTGTTCAGATTCTTGTCCACCTTGTTTAAATTGAGGTCTTTGATGATACCCTGTACTATCTTTTATACCTTTAGCGTATACCATATTGTTTTTATAATCTAGAATAATAATTCCAGCTTTTAAATCAATATCAGTATAAGTTACATGGGCTTTATTATATAAGGTAATAGTTTTGTCTTTGGCACTTTGTATAGTATAATCTTCAGCATCGTGAGTAATTATACCATCAATTACTTCTTTTGGTTTAATAGAGTCGTTAGCAATAGTGTCTCTTTTTTTGTTAACAAGAGCATTATTTTTTAAACCAATTAAGGTGTCTTTAGGACTAGAAAAAATAGAGTCTTTATTAGGTTTTTGAGGAGTAATGCCTTTCTTGCCAAATTCTTGCGCATTACTTAATTGAAAACAAAAAAGATAGAAAGCTAAAAGTATGTAAGTTGGATTTGCTCGCAATATTATTAATACTATTTTTGTGTTATATTTAAAAACTTTGGCGTGCTATTTGAATGCCTATATTTTAAAAACCAAAAATAGTTAAATTTTATTGATGCAATTCTTAAATTTCCGTAAATATAATATCTCAAAATTAAGCTTAATCATTCTAACCTCTTTAACTATTTTATATGGAGGAATATTATCGGTTTCAGCACAAAAAAAATATACTGTTGTCTTAGATGCAGGGCATGGAGGAAAAGACCCTGGAAACCTAGGAAATGGTTTTAGAGAAAAAAACATAGCTTTAAGAGTAGCACTAGATGTAGGTAAGGAGTTGTTAACTTCAAAGGATATTGAAGTAGTTTATACTCGTAAAAAAGATGTTTTTGTTGAGTTACACAACCGTGCTAAAATAGCAAATGATAAGAAAGCAGATTTATTTGTATCCATCCACTGTGATGCTTTTAGAAGACCTGATCCGCACGGAGCAAGTACTTTTGTGTTAGGATTGAGTGGAAATAAAGAGAACTTAGAGATTGCTAAGAAAGAGAACTCGGTAATTTTATTAGAGGATAATTATAAGCAGAATTATGATTATGACCCAAATTCACCAGAATCAGTAATAGGATTGTCTGTACTACAAGAAGAAAACCTTGAAAATAGCTTAGGAATTGCAGGTTTAGTTCAAAATAACTTTGTAGCTATAAAAAGAAATAATAGAAAGGTAAAACAAGCAAATTTTTTAGTGTTAAGAGAAACTGTTATGCCAAGTGTTCTAATAGAGTTAGGTTTTTTAACAAATAAAAATGAAGGTAAATTTCTAAATTCTAGAAAAGGGCAAATAAGAATGGCCAAATCAATAGCTCAAGCAATAAGAAAGTATTTTGAGCGATTAAAGCTGAATACAATTAGTGAAACTTTAACAGTTAATGCGCCGTTAGTAGAAAATGAAATTTCTAAACCAGTTGTAAAAAAAGAAGTACCTAAGCAAGTGGTTAAAAAAGAAACTAGACCAAAGGCAAAAACTACAGAACCAAAAACCGTATCAAAAGGAGTTGTGTTTAGAGTACAAATAGCAGCGTCTAGAAAAAAACTTTCAACAAAGAGTTTTAAAGGGTTAGAAAACGTTGAGTCTTTATTTATAGATGATTACTACAAATATTACTACGGAAATTCACCAAGTTTATCTGGAATAAAGAAGGTTTTACCAGAGGTAAGAAGTAAAGGATATAAAGATGCTTGGGTAGTCGCTTTTAAAAATGGAAAGCGAGTTTCAATAAAAGAAGCACTGAAAAACCGTTAATTTAGAGGTGTTCTATATTTATACTCCCAAAATTATTATTATTTTCGCTCGTATAAATATATTCTATGTCTAAAGAACTAAAAACAGGAATTGTTGCTGTCGTTGTTATTGCGCTATTTATTTGGGGTTATAACTTCTTAAAAGGACAAGATTTGTTCAGTGCTAATGCAAGGCACTTTTTTGTAGAGTACAATAATATTAATGGTCTTAACGAAGCTAGCTCTGTTACCATTAATGGCTTGAAAGTAGGAAAAGTAGATGAAATTAGATTCAATGATAATCCAGATAAAAAAGGAAACTTAATTGTTAAAATTTCATTAGATACCGACTTTAATTTCTCAAAAAATAGTATTGCTAAGATTTACTCAGCAAGCTTAATGGGAGGTCAAAATTTAGCAATTGTTCCTAAATATGATGGAGAAATAGCTAAGTCAGGAGATTATTTAAAAGGAGAGGTTGAGTCAGATATATTTTCATCAGTAGGTGAAAAATTAAACCCTATTCAAGCAAAGCTAGAAAATGTTTTAGTAGGAGCAGATTCTTTGTTAATAGGATTTAATCAAGTATTAGACGAAAAATCTCGTCAGAGTTTAAACAGAAGTATTTTAGGTTTAGAAGGGACTATTTCTGATGTTCGTAAAACATTATCTTCTGTAAATTCATTATTAGCAGATAATAAAGGTAACTTAAATGCTACCTTGGCTAATACCAAAAAGATAACTGACAATTTTTCTAAAGTATCAGATGATTTAGCAAATGCTAACTTAGGAGAATCAGTAAAAAAACTAGAAGCTACTTTAGCAAATGTTAATGGTTTATTAGCTAATATGAAATCAGGAAAAGGAACTCTAGGGAAGTTAATGACTGATGAAAAAATGTATACTAATCTTACCAATGCTTCAAAAGAGTTAGAAGAGTTGTTAAGAGAAATGAAACTAAACCCAAAACGTTTTGTACACTTCTCATTATTTGGGAAAAAAGCAAAGCCGTATAACGAAGAGAATAATACCAAAAATGTAAGTAATAAATAAGCTTACGTTTTTATAAATCTAACAAAACTTAATAATTAAAGAACGATGGAGAAATACGTACCAAACATTTTTTTTGCACTTATTTTAATTGCAGGTATCGGGTATTTTGTAATGAATGTTCGTAAGTTAATACGAAACATCAAATTAGGAAAAGACATTGATAGAACGGATAGAAAGCCTGAGCGATGGAAAAACATGGCAAAAATAGCTTTAGGGCAATATAAAATGGTACGACGTCCAGTTTCAGGTATCTTACATATAGTTGTATATGTTGGGTTTATTTTAATCAATATCGAAATGTTAGAAATCGTTATTGATGGATTATTTGGTACACATCGTGTTTTTCAACCAATTATTGGAGATGCTTTATACGGGTTCTTGATAGGAAACTTTGAAGTGTTAGCATTACTAGTTTTTGTAGCTGTAACAATTTTTTGGTTCCGTAGAAATATAGAGAAAGTAAAACGTTTTTGGAACAAAGAAATGGAAGGTTGGCCAAAGAATGATGGTAATATTATTCTATATTTTGAAATGGTATTAATGACTTTGTTCTTGGTAATGAATGCGACAGATGTACATTTTCAAGAAGCAGGAGTAGGAAATGTAGTTTCTCAGTTTATAGCACCTTGGTTTGATGGTTTTTCTAATGAATCGTTGCATACTATTGAAAAAACAGCTTGGTGGTTACATATCGTAGGAATTTTAATTTTCTTAAACTATTTATACTACTCTAAGCACTTACATATTTTATTAGCTTTCCCTAACACGTTTTTTGCAAACTTAAATCCTAAAGGACAGTTTAATAACTTAGAAGCGGTAACGAAGGAAGTAAAAATGATGATGGATCCAGACGCTGACCCATATGCTATGCCTGAAGAAGGAGAAGAAGAAGGGGAGCCAGAAAAATTTGGAGCCTCTGATGTAACTGATTTAAACTGGGTGCAGTTAATGAACGCATACACTTGTACCGAGTGTGGGCGTTGTACATCATCTTGTCCTGCAAACTTAACAGGAAAAGAATTATCACCACGTGCTATTATGATGAAAACACGTGACCGTTTAGAAGAAGTAGGAAAGAATATTGATGAAAATGGAGGTGAGTTTAAAGATGACGGAAAGCAATTATTAAACGATTATATTACTCCAGAAGAATTATGGGCATGTACAAGTTGTAATGCTTGTGTGCAAGAATGTCCTATTGGTATCGATCCATTATCTATTATTATGGATATGCGTCGTTATTTAGTAATGGAAGAATCAGCAGCTCCACAGGAGTTAAATATGATGATGACCAATATTGAAAATAATGGAGCGCCTTGGCAGTATAGTCAAATGGATAGATTAAACTGGAAAGACGAAGAGTAGTTTTTAACTATTTCATTCCGTAAAAATTAAAAAATAACCTCGTTAGTTTGAGGTTGTAAACAAAAAAACAGTTCAACAATTAAACGATAAAGAATTATGAACGTACCAACAATGGCAGATATGATGGCTCAAGGAAAACAACCAGAAGTGTTGTTTTGGGTAGGAGCTGCAGGAAGTTATGATGATAGAGCAAAAAAAATAACAAGAGCTTTCGTAAAAATATTACAACAAGCAGGAGTTGATTTTGCAGTATTAGGTACCGAAGAAAGTTCAACAGGAGACGCAGCAAAGCGTGCCGGAAACGAGTTTTTATTTCAAATGCAAGCAGTTACTAATATTGAAGTATTAAATGCTTACGAAGTAAAAACGATTGTAACTTGCGATCCACATTCATTTAATACTTTAAAAAATGAATATCCTGGATTAGGAGGAAAGTATAAAGTATATCATCACACTCAATATATTAGCAAGTTAATTAAAGAAGGACGTTTAACCATCGAAGATGAAAACTTAAATGGAAAACGTTTAACATATCACGATCCATGTTATTTAGGTCGCGCAAATGATGTATATGAAAGTCCACGTGAATTAATTCGTCGTTTAGGAGTAAAAATGACAGAAATGAAGCGTCATAAGTCAACAGCATTATGTTGTGGAGCAGGAGGAGCACAAATGTTTAAAGAACCAGAAAAAGGAGATAAAGATATTAATGTGTTGCGAACAGAAGATGCATTAGAAACGAATCCGCAAATTATTGCTACTGGATGCCCTTACTGTAATACCATGATGACAGACGGTGTAAAATTCAAAGAAAAGGAATCACAAATACAAGTAAAAGATATTGCAGAGTTAATTGCTGAAGCAAATAACCTTTAGTAAAGAAATATAAAGTTTTCTTAAAAGTGTGTTACGAGAGTAGCACACTTTTTTCTTTATAGTAAGTTTGTTGAAAAATAATTATAAAAAATAAAAAAGAATGAGATACCTTTTTACTTTCCTGTGCTTAGTTTTATTAACATCATGTGATGATACGGATTTATCTATTGATGGAAATGGAACCTTGGCAACAATAACGTTTAACATTACAAGTACGAGTAATGATAATAATGGAAGAATTAAAACTGTTTTTCTAGAATCAGGTTTTTTTAAGTATGATAACACTACAACAACTAATGTTTTTCCTTATAAGAAATCATACACAGGTGAAATTAACTTTGCAGCTAATTTAGCCTTTGAATACGAAGATAAAGCCACAGATAACTTTAGTATTTATACAATAACAATGGAAATATTTAGAGATAACGTTTTAGTTGACAAAAGAGAATATTTTATAGATAAACCAGGAATAAATGTAGGTTTTGATGCGGTGGTGAATAAATAAACCACTCATATACTTTAAGATAAAAGGAAAGCTAAGCTTTCCTTTTTTTATGTCTAAAAAACTTATCTTTGAAAATCATACTATCTCAATGAAAAACTACATAAAAGCAGCACGTTTACGTACCCTACCACTATCTGTTTCAGGAATTATTGTTGGAGCCGCTATAGGTAATTATGATTATATAAATAATTCCGAAGGTTTTTTTTGTTGCTTTGGTTGTCCATTATTTTTCCAAACAGTAATTTTCTGGTTAGCAATTATAACTACAATCGGTTTTCAAGTATTATCTAACTTTGCCAATGATTATGGAGATGGTGTAAAAGGCACGGATAATGAAAGAGAAGGAGAAGCACGTATGGTAGCTTCAGGAGCAATTACACCAAAACAAATGAAAAATGCAATGATTGTTACAGGAGTCGTTACGACTATTATTGCATTTTTACTGATTTATGTTTCCTTTGGAAAAGATAACTTTTTATATTCAGTAATTTTCTTTGGATTAGGAATAGCATCGATAGTAGCAGCCATAAAATATACTGTTGGGAAGTCTGCTTATGGTTATAGTGGATTTGGAGATGTTTTTGTTTTTATTTTCTTTGGGTTATTAGCTGTAGTCGGAACATACTTTTTATACACGAAACAACTAAATTTTACAATCTTTCTACCAGCAATCACTGTTGGACTGTTAAGTACAGCGGTATTGAACTTAAACAATATGCGAGATAGAAAGAATGATGCGGTGTCAGGAAAAAATACGCTTGTGGTAAAAATGGGAGCAGAATCTGCAAAAATGTATCATTACTTTCTAATTATAGTGTCTTTTATAGTTGCTTTATTATATACGGTAATCAAGTTTAAATCACCATATCAATTTTTATTTGTTATAGCTTATATTCCTCTACTAAAACACCTATTTTTTGTCTATAAAAATAAAGAAGAAGCTCTATTAGATGGGGAGTTAAAAAAAGTAGCTCTTAGTACCTTTTTATTTTCAATTTTATTCGGATTAGGTCAAATTTTGTAACTTCCCAAGAAAATTTAACACTATGAGAACTATTTTAGTCTTTTTCGGAGCGTTTCTATTATTTGTTAGCTGCAATAGTAAAGGAGAGAATCCAAATTCTTATGGAGAGCTTAAAACTTCAGGGAATTTTGATATTACTGAAGAGATTGTAGAATCATCAGAAGTTGCACCAGAGAATAAAGAAGTAACAATTGAAAGAAAACTTATTAAAACAGGTGATATTTTATTTGAGACAGATGCTTTATTAGAGACAAGAAATCACATAGAGCAAGCAGTTAAAAAATATAACGGATACATTTCTGCTGATAACGAGTACAAATCTTCTCAAAATATTACTTCAAATTTAACGGTTAGGATTCCTTCAGAAAGTTTTGATGCTTTTTTAAATGAGATTTCATCAAAAGTTGAGAGGTTTGATAATAAGAATATTTCTGTAAACGATGTAACAGAACAATTTCTTGATATACAAGCACGTTTGAAAGTAAAAAAAGAATTAGAACAACGATATAGTGAAATACTAAAAAAAGCTAGTTCGGTAAAAGAAATTTTAGAAGTTGAAAGAGAACTAACAAATGTAAGGTCAGAAATAGAGTCGATGGAAGGACGTTTAAAATACTTACAAAATCAAGTGTCGTTTTCAACCTTAACAATTAGGTTTTATAAAAAAGAAGTAAGTAAAACTTATTCAAAAAGCTTTGGTAGACGTATAGCTGATGCTTTTGGTAATGGAGTAGATAATATAAAATGGTTTTTTATCGGTTTGGTAAACATTTGGCCATTTATACTTTTAATAGTTTTACTAATTATATTCATTAAAAAACGAATTAAACGAAAAGAATAAATACATGAAAATCACTTTTTACGGTCACGCATGTTTTGGTATTGAAATTAACGGAACACACGTATTAGTTGACCCTTTTATTACAGGAAACCCATTAGCTACTAATATAAACGTAGATCAAGTAAAAGCAGATTATATATTACTTACACACGCACATCAAGATCATGTGTTAGATGTAGAACGTATTGCAGAAAGAACTGGAGCTATAATTGTTTCAAATTATGAGATTGTAACTTATTATGAAGCAAAAAAACTTAAAGGACATCCAGTAAATCATGGAGGTACTTATACTAACGATACCTTTTCAGCTAAATACGTAAATGCAATTCACACCTCTTCGTTTGCTGATGGAAGCTATGGAGGTCAACCCGGAGGATTCGTAATTTCCGCAGGAGAAAAATCATTATACATATCAGGAGATACAGCGGTAACAATGGATATGCAATTAATACCGATGTCAACCAATTTAACAGCCTCTATATTTCCAATAGGAGATAATTTTACAATGGGAGTTGATGACGCTATCATAGCTAGTGACCTAGTAATTTGTGATAAGGTAATAGGGTGTCATTTTAATACTTTCCCTCCGATACAAATAGATATAGACGAAGCCAAAGAAAAGTTTACACAAGCTAAAAAGGAATTGGTCATTTTAGAAATTGGACAAACAATAACTATTTAAGTAAACTTTTTATTGAGGTATTATATACATGAAAACAATCAAAATAATTTTAGGAGCTATAACAGTTTTAATTCTTGCATTTTTTTTAACAGGAATAGTAGTACAAGAAGTTGTTTACACTAATGAAGTAACAATAAACAAACCAATTGATAAAGTTTTTTCTGATTTTCAGAATGAAGAATTAATGAAAGAATGGATGCCAGAGGTAAAATCAATTGAAATTTTAGAAGAAAAACCAGATAAGATAGGGAGTAAGTATAAAGTAGTTGTTGAAAACCAAGGGAAATTAGTAACGACGACTGAAGAAGTATTAGCATATAAGCAAAATGAAAAATTAACTCTTCATTTTGATGCAGAAAACATGCTAAAAACGGATGATTATACGTTTACTTCAGAAGGAAATAAAACCAAGATACTACAAACTACTACTTGTACTAGTGATTCTTATGTAATGAGTTGCTTATTTCCATACTTTAAAGGATCTTTAAAAAGAATGAGTCAACAATATTTAGATAATTTTAAAAAAGCTTCTGAAGCTCATAATTAAAAAACTTACAATTGATAAAAGCTTCCTACCATAAATATTTGCTGAATTTTAAGCAAGCTAGCGGAACTTCTCGTGGAGTTTTAAGAACTAAAGAAACCTGGTTTTTAATTTTAGAAAATGAAGAAAAGAAAGGTTTTGGAGAATGTGGATTGTTCAGAGGCTTAAGTGCTGATGATAAACCTGATTATGAAGAAAAATTACAATGGGTAAGTAACAATATTAATTTAGGTTTAGAGAAATTGTTACCCGAACTTATTGAGTTCCCGTCGATACAATTCGGATTAGAGCAGGCCTTTTTATCGTTAGAAAGTAAAACACCATTTGAATTATTTCCATCAGATTTCACCAAAGGAAAACAGCAAATTTATATAAACGGATTAATCTGGATGGGAGATAAAGCTTTTATGCAGCAGCAAATAAAAGATAAGTTGCAACAAGGTTTTACTACTATAAAGATGAAAATTGGAGCGATAGATTTTAATACAGAAATTGAATTATTACAATCTATCCGAAAAGAATTTTCAGCCAAAGAAATAGAGTTACGAGTAGATGCCAATGGAGCATTTTTACCTGAAAACGCTTTAGAGAAATTACAAAGGCTAGCTGAATTAGAGCTACATTCTATTGAACAGCCTATAAAACAAGGTCAGTGGCAAGAAATGGCAAGTTTATGTGAAAAAACTCCATTACCAATAGCCTTAGATGAAGAGTTGATAGGAGTATTCTCTTTCGAAGAAAAAGAAAAATGTATTGCTACAATCCAACCTCAATATATCATTTTAAAACCTAGTTTGGTTGGAGGGTTTAAAGGAAGTAACGAATGGGTTCAAATAGCATCTAACCATAACGCAGGTAATTGGATAACTAGTGCTTTAGAAAGTAACTTAGGGTTAAATGCAATCGCACAATGGACGTACACGTTAAACAATCCATTACCACAAGGGTTAGGAACAGGAAGTTTGTTTACCAATAATTTTGAAAGTCCGTTAGAAGTTTCAAACGGCAGTTTAGGATATAATGTAGATAGAAATTGGAACTTTAATATTTAACAATGAATTTTATACAACAAGCATATAAAGGGCAAAATCAGTGGTACTTATACCTACTAGTTATTTTTATAGTTTTATTTGGATGGCAATTTATAGGTGTAATTCCTTTAGCTGTTACAGCGGTTTTACATTCTGAAAGTACAAATGAGTTTTTAAGAGCTGCGGATGATAGCTTTATGAGTTTAGGAATAAATAAGAACTTGTTTTTATTTATGATGGTTGCCATGTTTGCTTTTGGATTAGCTTCATTGTTTTTAGGAGTAAAATACATTCATAAAAGGGCAATTAAAACAGTTATAACAAGCAGAGCAAAAATAGACTGGAGTCGTTTTTGGTTTGGTTTTTTTGTATGGGGAATACTATCTATAATAGTAGTGTCTTCTGATATTCTTTTATCTCCAGAAAATTATACTTGGAATTTTAAACCTCTTCCTTTTTTCACTTTAGTAGCAGTATCATTTTTGTTTTTACCGATTCAAACAAGTTTTGAAGAATTACTTTTCAGAGGATATTTTATGCAAGGATTAGGAACTTGGTTTAAAAACAGATGGGTTCCATTAATAGTAACCTCAGTAGCTTTTGGATTACTACATGGAGCAAATCCAGAAGTAGAGAAGCTAGGGTATATTTCAATGGTTTTTTATATAGGAACAGGCTTCTTCTTCGGAATTACGACTTTAATGGATGAAGGAACTGAGTTAGCATTAGGTTTACATGCTATTAACAATATTGTAGCAGCATTCTTAGTAACAACTGATTGGACTGTTTTTCAAACAGACGCTTTATTTGTAGATACTTCAGACCCTTCAGTTGGTATAGAAATGTTTTTGCCTGTATTTGTTCTGTATCCTTTAATGTTACTATTATTTTCAAAAAAATATGGTTGGAAAAACTGGAAAAAAAAACTGTTTGGAAATATAGAAAAACCAGAAATAATTAACCAATAACTTTAAAAACAGTGTTCTGAACGTAGTGAAGAATCTAAATTTTCATAAAAGCTTTCAGTTAAATGGAATATCTTTTTCTTCGGAAGATGAATTGTTAACTTTTTCGAAGTCTATAAACGATTCCATATATCAATTTTTATCAGATTGGTTTAATACTAATGATTTTGTAATTGTGCAAACTTCAGGCTCCACAGGAAAACCTAAACCAATTTCGTTAAAAAAAGAGTTTATGATAAACTCAGCAAAAGCTACAGGAGCTTTTTTTAACTTAGAAGAAAATACTACAGCTTTATTGTGTTTATCAACTGATTATATTGCAGGAAAAATGATGCTAGTGCGTGCACTTACTTTAGGATGGTGTATTGATGTAGTTGCTCCAACATCTAAAGTTGAAATTGTAAAAGAGTATGATTTTTCTGCGATGGTTCCTTTACAGTTAAGAAGTTCTTTGGCGAACATTCATAAAATAAAGAAGCTTATTGTAGGTGGAGGAGTTGTAGCAAATGATTTAATTGAAGCCATTCAAGACAAATCGACCGAAATTTTTGCTACGTATGGAATGACAGAAACAATTACGCATATTGCTGTTAAAAAGCTAAACAATGTCATTTCGAACGATAGCGAGAAATCCCACTATAAGGTACTTCCTAAAGTACGACTCTCTCAAGACAATCGAAATTGTTTAGTTATTGATGAGCCAAAAGTAGCCGAAGAAAAAATTATAACAAATGATGTAGTTCGCTTGATTTCAAAAACAGAATTTGAATGGTTAGGGCGTTATGACAACGTAATTAATTCTGGAGGAGTCAAACTACATCCAGAAAAAATTGAGGAAAAACTCTCTAAAATTATCTCGAATCGATTCTTTGTTATTGGTGTTTCAGATAAGATACTAGGAGAGAAGCTAGTGCTTGTCATAGAGGGTGAAAAATGTAATATTATTCTGAACGAAGCAAAGAATCTAACCAAATATGAAACTCCTAAAGAAATTTATTTTGTAAATGAATTTGTTGAAACGGAGACAAAAAAAATCCAACGTAAAAAAACGTTGGATTTAGTGGAATTATAGTTTTTTACCTATCAACATCTAAAAACTTTTTGTCATCAAAAGCTTTTTTATAATCAGTTAAACTCATTCCGAATCGTTCGGCGTTATAGTTTTTCTCTTTGTCTATCTTGTAAAGTTTACTTTTTTTGCTTATTTCCATAGAGTTTGCAACAAAGAAAATAGAGTCGGTAGTAACGTTTGTTACTTTTACGGTAGAGTAGGCTTTGTCGGATGACTTGTATTCAACAATATCATTAACTTCGGGAGAATTAATATAGGTAACAACATCCTTATCGTGTTGTTGTGCAGAGTAAATTCCGAAGAGAATTATAGCTCCCATTAATAAAGAACCTATCCAATGTGTGAACGGTGTTTTTGCATTTCGTTTTACGTTGTCGTGAGCCAGTTTTAATTGTTCGCTCATGTTTTTACGTTCGTAAGTAGCTTTGCAATGGTTACACTCAGACACCCCTTTTTTACCTATAGGAAAAATAGGTATCCAATAAATGTAAAAGTATTTACCAAAAATACTAATAGTGTGAGCGTTTTGTTGTTCACAGTGATTACATTTTACACCACTAACTTTTTCGCTGTGTAAATGCGCTCCTTTTGTTCCGTAGAAAATCATAATAGTGAGAAGTTTGGTTTGGATAAATATAAAAAAAATCCAACGATTATTTTCGTTGGATTTTTAAGTTAGTTTTATAAAGAAATAGAAATCTACTCTTCCATTGAATGATAAACGTTATTTACGTCATCATCTTCTTCCAATCTTTCTAAAAGTTTGTTTACTTCTTCTTTTTGTTCGTCAGAAATGGCAGTAGTGGTCGTAGGTATACGTTCAAATTCAGAAGAAAGAATTTCAATATTATTTTCTTCTAAATATTTTTGAATAGCACCAAATTGTTCAAACGGAGCATATAGCATTACTGAACTATCTTCTTCGTCAGCAAAAACTTCTTCCACTTCAAAGTCAATCATTTCCATTTCAAACTCTTCTAAATCCATACCTAACGAATCCTCCTTCACCTTAAAGTTAACTACATGGTCAAACATAAAAGCAACAGATCCAGAAGTTCCTAAATTTCCGTTACACTTGTTAAAAGCAGCACGTACATTAGCTACTGTACGGTTATTATTATCAGTAGCAGTTTCTACCAAAACAGCAATACCGTGAGGAGCATATCCTTCAAATAAAACTTCTTTATAGTTTTCAGTACTTTTATCAGATGCTTTTTTAATAGCGCGCTCAACATTGTCTTTAGGCATGTTGGCAGCTTTTGCATTTTGAATTACAACACGTAAACGAGAGTTTGTTTCGGGGTTTGGACCACCTTCTTTAACTGCCATAACGATATCTTTACCAATACGAGTAAAGGTTTTAGCCATAGCTGACCAACGTTTCATCTTTCTTGCTTTCCTAAATTCGAATGCTCTTCCCATGTGTATTCTGTTTTAATTTTGCTTGGCAAATGTAACTAATGCTATAAAATATTGCAATTAAAAATGTTTTTTGAAAATAACGTCACCTTTTTGCTCATCATAAGCTTTCCAAGTTCCACTTTGCTTATCATTTTTATAATGTCCTTTGACTTTTATATTTCCGTTTTCATAGTAAGATTTATAAGAGCCATCTTTTAAACCATCATCTAAGTCTACCTCAAACTTTAGTTTTCCGTTTTTATAATACTCCTTGTATGACTTAGCACTTAAATCTGAAGGATGTATTGGAGGTAGTTTAAAAAACGATGTAGAATTTTGAGTATTTGTAGAGTCTTTATAAGGAGCCAACTCTAGCAGTAACTTTTCTTTTAACTCTTTATCTTTTTTAATACTTATTTCAATGTTCTTTGGATCTTCAAAAACGAGAGAAATATTGCTTTCAAAAAGTTCATCAGAAGCAATTAGCTGTATTCCAATTTGAGAAAAACAAGTTATGTATGGTTTATTCTTTTGGAGTTCACGTCGAGTTTTGCTGTCAACTAAACTTAAAAGATCTTTATATGAGTTAGGTGTGTTTACATAAGCAAATACACTAGATTTCTTTTCAAAATAATAATTAAAATCGTCAAACTTTTCAGAGCTTTCAAGTGTGTATCCTATTAAGTGATTATTAATAATTTCTTTAATAGTATTTGGACTAGTGCTAAAAACAATAAAATCATCAATAATTGTAAAATAAGGCTTCTCCATTTTAGAAAACATATTTCCAGCTAACATTTTAAAGAATCCTTTTAAATCAAAAAAGTTAATAGGATAACCTCTATAATTTATTTGTTTGTATTTTAAAGGGGTGTTTTCTTTAATTTTAGAAAGAATAAGCTGAAGATTTTCTTTAGCATCATTAATGTCATCAGTTTTGATAATAGCGGCAATATCTTTTTTGTTTTTTGAAAGCTCAGTATTAAAATGAATCAAAGCTATTTCACTACCAATCCAACTATAAATATTTTCAGACACATTTATATCTAATTTATCCTCAATCATAGCGAGCTGGTCAGTATACATCTTAAATTCAGCTGGATTTTCTTGTTGAAGCTTTTCTAAATTGCTATTAAATGTTTTAAAATCATCAAAAGCGAAACTAAGGTATAAAGATGTATTTTTAGGAGCTATTTTAGCAATACTACGCTTACCAACTCCAGATTTTTGTAATACTTTTAGGTAGGTTTGCGAGTTGCTATCAACATTTGTAAAACCTGTAGCTTGGACTATAACTCCTTCTATAATTGATATATCTAAACCAGAGTAGAAGAATGCTTCTTTGTTTAAGAAATCTAAATTACTTGAACTGGTAAAACAGTTGAGATAGTCTTTTAGGTGTTTATGTTGTAGGTACATATTAAAAAAGCCATCAGTATCTGTTTTTCTTTTTATTTCTAAAAAGTTGAGATCACGACCAATAATAGGATTTAAGTATTGGTCAATTGATTGTTCAACCAAAAGGTGAGTGTAGGAAGCTACGACCTGATTTTTAATAAAGGAAAGATGTAAGGTTTCTCTTGTCTTCTTATTATAGAGTTCTATAATTTCATGCTCTTTGTATACACGTTTGGTTACTTTATAGTCCTCACCAGCTAAATTACTAATAGCCCTTTTTAAAAAGATGAGTTTAGAGAACTTTTGTAAATCAGCAATATATAATAACCCGTATTTTTTTGGGCTAAATACATGTACAGAAATAACTAGGTTACGTTCTCCAATAAAGTCGAAAATTTCCTTTTTTGCTTTAAAAGTTTCATCTAAACTATTTATACCTTCAGATAGTTTATTGATTTGTTGATTCTTTTGAAGATGTGTCCAAATTTGACTTGAACTTATTTCATCCCAAGTATCAATAGGTCTTTCAGTATCAACTATAAAAACAGCATCATCAGGAACTAAGTAAATAGATTTTATATTGTCATTTTCAGATAAGGTGAAAATATAAACCTGATAGATTACAAAACCAATTACAAGGGCAATAATAGCCCAAAATACCTTCCTCTTCATGCTGCTTTCTATGTTTTAAACTTGTAACACTCCCAAGTTAAAAGGCTTTTCAATAGGAGCGTGGTCAGCAGCTTCTATTCCCATAGAAATCCAAGTTCTAGTATCTAGAGGATTAATCACAGCATCTGTCCAAATTCTTGCTGCAGCATAATAAGGAGATATTTGATTATCATATCTCGATTTTATTTTGTCAAATAATTCAGCTTCTTTTTCAGGAGTAATTTCTTCTCCTTTTTTCTTTAAAGCAGCTGTTTCAATTTGTAATAATACTTTTGCAGCAGAGGCTCCACTCATTACAGCTAATTCAGCACTAGGCCATGCAAAAATAAGGCGTGGATCATAGGCTTTACCACACATAGCATAATTTCCTGCTCCGTAAGAGTTACCAATAACTACCGTAAACTTAGGAACTACAGAGTTACTTACAGCATTCACCATTTTAGCTCCGTCTTTAATAATTCCGCTATGTTCAGATTTACTTCCTACCATAAACCCAGTAACATCTTGTAAGAAAACTAATGGAATTTTCTTTTGGTTACAGTTAGCAATAAATCGAGTAGCTTTGTCGGCTGAATCGTTATAAATTACACCACCAAATTGCATTTCGCTAGGTTTCGTTTTAGCACCTTTTGATTTAACAATTTTACGTTGGTTGGCAACAATACCAACAGCCCATCCATCAATACGAGCGTATCCTGTAATAATTGTTTGACCGTAACCGGCCTTGTATTCTTCAAATTCAGAATTATCTACCAAACGTTTAATGATTTCCATCATATCGTATTGCTCATTACGAGCTTTTGGTAAAATTCCGAAAATATCATCTTCATTTTCTTTTGGAGGGAAAGCTTCTTTACGGTTAAAACCAGCTTTGTCATAATCTCCAATTTTATCCATTAAGTTTTTAATGGTGTCTAAAGCATCTTTATCATCTTTTGCTTTGTAATCGGTAACCCCAGATACTTCACAATGTGTGGTTGCTCCACCCAACGTTTCATTATCAATGGTTTCACCTATAGCAGCTTTTACTAAATAACTACCTGCTAAGAAAATACTTCCTGTTTTATCTACAATTAAAGCTTCATCACTCATAATAGGTAAGTAAGCCCCACCAGCAACACAGCTTCCCATAACGGCAGCAATTTGGGTAATTCCCATGCTACTCATTACAGCATTATTTCTAAAAATTCTTCCGAAGTGTTCTTTATCAGGAAAAATTTCATCTTGCATTGGTAAGTACACCCCAGCAGAATCTACCAAATAGATAATAGGTAGTTTATTTTCAATAGCTATTTCTTGTGCTCTTAAATTCTTTTTTCCTGTAATAGGGAACCAAGCACCTGCTTTTACTGTAGCATCATTAGCAACAACAATACATTGCTTACCGCTAACATATCCCATTTTTACAACTACACCTCCAGAAGGACATCCACCGTGTTCTTGATACATGTCTTCACCTGCAAATGCAGCAATTTCAATAGACTTAGATTTATCGTCTAATAAGTAATCAATACGTTCACGAGCAGTTAATTTTCCTTTCTCATGATGTTTATCAATACGTTTTTGTCCGCCACCTAATTTTACTTTGGCAAAGCGTCTGCGTAAATCTGATACTAAAAGTTTATTGTGGTCTTCGTTTTTATTGAAGTTAAGATCCATGGTAAGTTATTTGTTTGCGTGTGCTAAAATAAGAAAAACAACGTATAAAACAAGGTGTTTAAGTATACGATTGAATGATGTTTTCAACAGTGTTTTCTATTTCTTTATTTCTAGATTGCTTCATTAAAATATACGGTTCAGCTACGCGTTCGTTACAATTTTGTACAGCACAAGTTTCACAAGTTACCCCCACTGTTTTTTTAATAAAAGTATCTTCATCAAAAAAATGAAGTTTTCTTTTTAAGTGTGGAGAAAGTAACATGCCTATGCTTACGCTACGATTAATTTTTTCTTTAAAAGGATCTGCGGTAGCTGCAGAAAGTACTAAGTATTCTTTTTGAGAATTTTCGTACGATGATATCTGAATCCCGTAAGCAGATTTTTTTTCTTCTGATACTTCTAAATCCTGAATTGTTTTGATAGCAATCCATCTTCTACAATAATGTTCGTTATTACGATTTGCATGAGGAGATTGTTGCTGAGTAATATGTAACTCTTTAGAAAGTCTATGTACAGGAGAGCCTTCTTTATGTGTAAAACGTAAAAAGAATAAATTTTTAATATTAAAATGTCTTGGTAGGATGTTAGTTAAACGTTGATAGAATGTCTCATCAGAACAGTTATAGCTTCTAATAATTTTGTGCAATTGTATAGGTTGCCAGGTTTCTAAAGAAAAAAGTTGTGTTAATTTTTGAATTAAATCATCTTTCGGAATAATTAAAGCACCAGCAAAGTAGGAAGCAACAAAATTGTTTAATACTTCATCAAAACTGTCAAATTTAATCCATGGAAATGTGTATAATCTGTTTTTTATCTGTAAATAATTATAAGCTATCTCTTTAGCAAAAATGAATGTTTTCTGCGCTTCGTTTATATCATTATATATAAGTAACGTTTTATTTTTTGGAATATAGATGTTTCTTAATTCAGATAGTTTTTGATGTTTAGATAGTTCTTCACTATCAATTGTATAACCATATTCTTCAATTAAAATTTCTTCTAAGTCTTTTGAAGTAATAGGTTTGTTTGGGTTTATTTGATATGCTTTAATAAAGTCAGTAACCTTCGTTTCAATATCCTCAAAATAGTTATTGTGTGCCTCTTGGTACGAACGTAATGCAGCAAGAAAAAAGCTCTCTCTTGTTAAATTGTAGTTTTGAGAAATTTTAATAATTGTACTTATAAATGCATTAACCTTGGCAGGAGCATTGGCAATGATGTCAATTAAATTATTTTCTTTAATACCAAATAGGTCAAGAGGAATCTCTTTTAAAATTTTGGATTGTAAAATTTCACCAATTGGTGCTAAGTTTTTATCTAACTTTAGGGAAACTAAATGGTCATAAGGCACTTCTAGCTTCTCAGAAAGAATAACAATTTTATCAGTTTTTGGGTACTTTTTTCCTTTCTCAATTTCGTTTAAATACGATTTTGATAATCCTGTTAGTTTAGCTAATCCAAAGAGTGATAGGTTTTTATCTGTGCGTATTTGCTTAAGCTTTAATCCGAAAACTAATCTGATATATTCTTCTTCCAAGGTGTTTTTATTAAAAGATTCGTAATTCAAAGGTATAAAAATTAGCGAATTAATAAAAATTAGTAAATTATTTGTTTTTAGCGAACGTTCGCTTTTTTGTTTGAGTTCTTTTTTTTAATATTGAACTGTCAATCAATAAGAAAAAAATAAATAGATATGAATCAAGATGTTTTAGCAAAAGAAATTCAATGTGTAGGTTTTGATCAAACAGAGTATAAAAGTATTCTAACTGACGAAGCCAAAGCGTTTTTAATTCAACTTCAAGAAAAGTTTAATACTCAAAGACTTCAGTTATTAGCTGAAAGAGAAATAGAACAAGCTTATTTTGATGCAGGAAATAATCCAACATTTCCTTTAGAAACGAAAGAAATTAGAGAAAGCGATTGGGTATGTGCTCCATTACCTGAAGATTTGTTAGATAGGAGAGTAGAAATTACAGGACCAGTAGAGCGTAAGATGATTATCAATGCTTTAAATTCTGGAGCAAAAACATTTATGGCAGATTTTGAAGATAGTAATTCACCTACAATTCAAAATATTTTAGATGGTCAGGTGAACTTACGAGATGCGGTAAATAAAACAATTTCATTTTACAACGCTGGAAAAGATAAAAGCTATGAGTTGAAAGACAAAGTAGCTACTTTATTAGTAAGACCAAGAGGATTGCACTTAAACGAAAAACATTTGTTGATTGATGGAGTAGAAATGTCAGGTTCTTTGGTTGATTTTGGTTTGTACTTTTTCCATAATATCAAAACTTTACAAGAGCGAGGAAGTGCAACTTATTTTTATTTACCTAAACTAGAACATTACAAAGAAGCACGTTGGTGGAATGGTGTTTTTGTCTTTGCGCAAGAATATTTAGGAGTGCCACAAAAAACAATTAAAGCAACAGTGTTAATTGAAACAATTACAGCAAGTTTTCAGTTAGATGAAATTATTTATGAGTTAAAAGATCATATGGCTGGATTAAACTGTGGTCGTTGGGATTATATTTTCTCATACATTAAAAAGTTTAGAAATCACACTGGTTTTATAGTGCCAAATCGATCACAAGTAACCATGAGTAGTCCATTTATGAAAGCATATTCGTTACGAGTTATTCAATCATGTCATAAACGAGGTGTACATGGAATGGGGGGAATGGCTGCACAAATTCCAGTTAAGAATAACGATGAGTTAAATAAAGAAGCTTTTGCAAAGGTGAAGAATGATAAGGAACAAGAAGTTAAGAATGGTCATGATGGAACTTGGGTTGCTCATCCTGGTTTAGTAGAAGTTGCAATGGATGTTTTTAATAAAACAATGCCTAATGCCAATCAAATAGATAAAAAGCTAAAAGATTTAACTATTACTGAAGAAGATTTAGTGGCCTTACCTGAAGGTACAATTACTGAAAATGGTATACGAGAAAACATTAACGTTGGAATTCTGTATATAGAATCTTGGTTAATGGGGCAAGGAGCAGCTGCTTTGTATAACTTAATGGAAGATGCAGCAACAGCTGAAATATCTCGAACACAAGTATGGCAATGGTTGCATAAAAGCGTAATGCTTGAAGATGGTAGAACATTTACAGAAGGAATGTATAAGCAATTTAAAAAAGAAGAATTAAAAAAAATAAAAAGTTATGTAGGTGAAGACAGATACAACAACGGGAAATTTGAATTAGCTATTCAATTATTTGACGAGTTAATTTTAAACAAAGAATTTGTTGAATTCTTAACCTTACCAGCGTATAAATACTTGTAGTATAAATTATTTAGAGAACAAGTTCTTATGTAAACAAATATCTTAATATACAGACTAAACTTGAAATATTTAATCTCGATTATCGAGTAAAAAAAGCCCTCAAAAATGCGGCAACATTTAAGAGGGCGAGCTATCAATAAAAATTAATAACCTTATCAATCACAAAATTATGAAAAATTTAGCACACGCTAATTATAGTTCTGCTTTACAAACTGTAAAAGAATTAAAGAAAAAGTTCGGATCAACTTGGTATTCAGTATCACCAGAAAATGCAGCTAGAATGGTAGCACAAAACCGCTTTAAAACTGGCTTAGATATTGCTAGATATACCGCTGCTATTATGCGTAAAGATATGGCTGCTTACGATGCAGATCCATCTAACTATACACAATCTTTAGGATGCTGGCATGGGTTTGTAGCACAGCAAAAAATGATTGCGGTTAAAAAACATCATAAAACTACTAGTAAACGTTATTTATATCTTTCTGGATGGATGGTAGCTGCGTTACGCTCAGAATTCGGACCGTTACCAGACCAGTCAATGCATGAAAAAACAGCAGTTCCTGCGTTAATTGAAGAAATTTATGATTTTTTGCGTCAAGCAGACGCTATTGAATTAAACGATTTATTTAGAAGATTAGAAAACGGAGAAGACGTGCAAAATGAAATCGATAATTTCGAAACGCACATTGTACCAATTATTGCAGATATTGACGCTGGTTTTGGAAATGAAGAAGCAACGTATTTATTAGCAAAAAAAATGATTCAAGCTGGTGCTTGTGCTATTCAAATAGAAAACCAAGTTTCAGACGCTAAACAATGCGGACATCAAGATGGAAAAGTAACTGTACCACATGAAGATTTTATAGCAAAGATTAATGCAATTAGGTATGCCTTTTTAGAATTAGGTATAGAAGATGGGGTTATTGTTGCTAGAACGGATTCAGAAGGAGCAGGGTTAACACAAAAATTACCAGTAAGTCAAGAGCCAGGAGATTTAGCATCACAATACCTAGCTTTTGTAGAGGCTGAAGAAATTACGATTGAAGAAGCAAGGGAAGATGATGTGTTGTTAAAACGTGGAGGAAAGCTGGTACGTCCTGTACGTTTGGCAAATGGTTTGTATAAATTTAGAGAAGGAACTAATATTGATAGGGTAGTGCTAGATTGTATTACAAGCTTGCAAAATGGTGCAGATTTACTTTGGATTGAAACACCTACACCTCATGTAGGGCAAATAGCAAATATGGTAAATAGAGTAAGAGCTGTAGTACCAAATGCAAAATTAGTATACAACAACTCACCATCATTTAACTGGACTTTAAATTTCCGTAATCAAGCATATGATGAAATGGTAATGCAAGGATATGATGTTTCAATATATGATAGAAATAATTTAATGGATGTAGCTTATGACGGGTCACAACTTTGCCAATTAGCAGATGAGAAAATTCGAACGTTCCAAATAGATGGGGCAAGAGAAGCAGGAATCTTTCATCATTTAATCACTTTACCAACGTACCATACAACAGCACTACATATGAATGATTTAACAGAAGGTTATTTTGGGGAAGATGGAATGTTAGCTTACGTAAAAGGTGTGCAACGACAAGAAATTAGAAAAGGAGTGTCGTGTGTAAAACATCAGCGTATGGCTGGTTCAGATTTAGGAGATGATCATAAAACATTTTTTGCAGGAGACAAGGCATTAAAAGCGGGTGGAGAAAAAAATACGTCTAATCAATTTGAAGCAGGAGCAAAAGACAAAAGATTAGAAGAAGAAAGTGCAGCGGTTATATAAAAAATCTTAGTTGTTTGTAAACTTCCCGTTATGTTTGGTTTGTTTCAATTGTTTGTTTACATAGCGGGAATTTTACTTATTAATTTAATGGTATAAATTTATAATTAGCAGTTGTAAATTTTATTTTGAAGTAGTAGCTCTCTTTTTAAAAGAGAGCTTTTTCTTTTTGATAATAATATTCTTCAATAAAAGCTTTAATACTTTTGTTTCTCAATAGATTTTGTAATAGGGGTTATTATTTCACCAGTATGTTTGGTAGATTTTGTTTCAATGAGCATGATTAAACACTCTTCAGAAGAACTAACTCTGTGATTGATACCTTTAGGAACTACATATAAATCTCCTGTTTTCATCGTAAAACTAGGTTGATTTTCAATTTCCATTAGAAGGCTTCCATCAATAATATAAAAAAGCTCATCCTCATTTTCGTGATTATGCCACGGAATATCTTCTCCTTTAATTTTAGCGATTTTAACGTATTCATTATTAACTTCAGAAATTATTTTAGGAGAAAAGTAATCTATTAGCTTTTCAGCCTCCTTTTGAATATTAATTGTTTGAGTTGTATCCATATCACAACATTATTAAGAGTTTGTTTTTAGTTCCATTTTAATATTACAACGTTCATAAGGGCAACCTTCTTCCAAAGGAATTTCTAAAAAGCCAAATTTTCTATAAATGTAAATAACGTTTTCAAGCTTTGTGTTAGAGTAAAGAATGAGCTTATCAAAATTATTTTCTTTAGCAAAATCAATACAATGCTGCATAAGCTGTTGTCCTATTTTGTAACCTCTGTGTTTTGGTGAAACAGCCATTTTAGTTAATTCATAAACGTTAGAATCGTCCATTGGCATTAAAGCAACAGTACCTACAATTTCATTATTTAATGTAACAAAGAAAATATGTCCTCCTTTGTTAATAATATATGTATGAGGGTTGCTTAAAACTTCCTTATCATAAGGTTCTACGTAGAAAAATGTTTCTAACCATTCAATATTCAAATCGTAAAAAGAGGAGCTGTACTCTTCTTTAAATGTGGTAATTGATACAGTGTTTTTTGTTGTATTCATTTTTATATGTTCAATAATAGCTTTACTGAAGGGCTTTTCTTTAAATTTAGTTTCTAGCTCATTTATGAGTTCAGTTAGAGATTCAGATTTTATATTTGTATACTCTTTAATAATATACTCAATACTGTTCCAAATTGGGGTAACACTTTTAATAAGTCGTTTTCCTTTATCGGATACAAAAACAACTTTTTTTCGCTTATCTAATTTATCTTCTTTTAGAGTGATAAGTCCTCTTTTTTGAAGCTTATTAATTGCTTGCGTTGTAGCGGGCTGTGATGTTTTTAAACTGTTGGTAATCTCAGTATTTGTTACACCATCTTTGTTTTTTATAATTTTAAAAGTAGGGAATAGGTAAGGGTCAAAGTCAATATTAAACTCATCATATACCAATTGTGTTTCACGCATCATATATTCACTAGTTCTCTTTAATCTAGAGCCTAAACCAATTTCTCCTAATCCTTTTAATGCATCCATTTATAAAATATAAGTACTTATATAACTGCAAATATAAATGTTTTTTTAATTTTAAACAGTTGCTTATTAATTTTAATAAATACCTAGAAAATATATACCATGGAAAATAATTAAATATTTTCATATATTTGTAAAAGAACTTTAAACAACAATTAAAATGAAAAGAGATAAAATTATTTTTTATGTAGCTACAGGCTTGTTAACATTATTGATGTTTTTTTCAGCAGGAATGTATTTTTTTAACCATGCAGAAGTAGCTAAAATGTTTACAGCATTTGGATATCCAACATACATTATTTATCCCTATGCAATAGCAAAAATATTAGGTTTAGTAGCATTATGGTTTTTTAGAGGGAAGTTTATAAATGAATGGGCGTATGCAGGCTTTTTCTTTGCGTTTATTCTTGCCTTTTTTGCTCATTTTATGATCGGAGATGGAGAGCAAACAGGTGCTGCAATTGCAATGGTACTAGTAATAGTTTCGTATATTTATAGTAAAAAAATATAATGAGCAATAATCCAACAGCAACAGTTACTTTAACTGAACGAAATTACTTAGCAGAAGGTAAAATGAGAAATCATTTTGCCGTTATTGATGAACCTTTGGATAAAGGAGGAGACGATAACGGACCAACCCCAGTAGAATATTTATTAACTGCAATTGGTGGTTGTGTATCAATAACATTACGAATGTACGCAGAAAGAAAAGGGTGGGACTTAGGAAGAGTTACAGTAAATGTCAGTCAAAAAGAACAATTAACTCCAGAAGGAATAAAAAAAACATTAGTAGAAGAAATTTCTTTTGAAAAGGAAGTTACGGATGAGCAGCGTGTTAAATTATTAGAAATAGCAGGTAAGTGCCCAGTAGCTAAAATGGTGAAAGGAGAAAATGAAATTGATTCAAAAATAACAACATAATGAAGAATATAATTGCTTTTGCGGGGAGTAATAGTAAAAAATCAATAAACAAACAATTAGTAATATACGCTTCAGGTTTCTTAGAGGAAGCTAAGGTTTCTGTATTAGATTTAAATGATTATCCATTGCCTATTTATGGAGTTGATAAGGAAGCTGAAAACGGTATTCCAGAAAATGCAGTAAAATTTCTGGATAAAATTAAAAAAGCTGATGGAATTGCGGTATCGTTAGCTGAACATAACGGAAATTTTACGGTAGCTTTTAAAAATATAATAGACTGGATGTCGCGTATTGAGCAGAAAGTATGGCATAATAAACCTATGTTGCTATTATCAACTTCCCCAGGAGGTAGAGGTGGAGCATCATCTATGTCCATAGCAAAAAACGGTTTTCCACATATGGGGGCAAATGTCATAGCGGATTTTTCTTTACCAAAATTTTATGATAACTTTAAAGACGGAAGGGTTGTAAATGAGGAGTTTAATCAAAAAATTAAAGAAGCAGTTACAACTTTCCAAAAAGCAGTATAAACATAAAATTTAATATTATGTCAGAAGCAAAGGAAATTGTAAAAAAATATAGTAATGATGATATTACTGTAGTTTGGAAACCAAATACATGTATCCACTCAAAAAAATGTTGGAAAGGATTGATACAGGTTTTTAATCCACAAAATAGACCTTGGATTAACATGGACGGAGCAACTACAGAAAGAATAAAAAAACAAGTAGAAGAATGTCCATCAGGAGCTTTATCATACATTTCAAAAAGAGAGGGTAATCAAGCAGCAGCTCATACAGAAACTAAAGTAGAAGCTCTAGAAAATGGCCCTTTATTAATCTACGGAACCTTGCATGTAACCAATCCAGATGGTAGTACAGAAAAGAAAAATAAAACAACTGCATTTTGTAGATGTGGAGCTTCTCATAATAAGCCATATTGTGATGGTACGCATGTAAAAGTAGAGTTTAAAGGATAATCATGAAGGTACAGCAAGAAGACAAAGGAAGTAAGGGAGAGTTTTATATAGAAGTTGAAGGAAATAGAGCTGGGTTAATGACTTATACTTGGGCAGGGAAAGATAAATTAATTATTGACCATACTGAGGTTGGAGATAGTTTAAGAGGAAAAGGAGCAGGATATAAGTTAGTAGCAGCTTCAGTTGAGTTTGCGAGGAATAAAAATATTAAAATCCTTCCTTTATGTCCGTTTGCTAAATCAGTTTTTGATAAAAAGCTAGAATATTCAGACGTTTTAGCATAAACAAAATTCCTTCTCAGTATTTGTAAAGAGTTTATATTCCTTGGTATATGAATGTGTATTTTGTATTTTTGCACTCAAAATAAGGAGGTTAAAATGAAGATAGTTTTATACGGTAGAAAAGGACATGCACATACAGTTGCATATAAAAACTTTCTAAAATCTGCAGAAGTACCATTTGAATACAAAGATGTTTCTGTTGATAATGAAGCAAAGGAACATACTAAAGAATTGTATGATGGTCAAGTAAAATATCCAACACTATTTGTTGATGAAGAAGTGTACTTAACACCATCATCGGATACTTTTAACAAATTAATGCAAGACTTAAAGTTAAAAGGGTAATCTTTTTTATTAAATAATATAAACCGGCTAATGGCTAATAGTCGATAACCAAAACAATGGGAGATATTTCAAAAGACATCAATTCAAAATTTCCAAATAATAAAATCAAAGCTTTTATAAATATTAAATATACTGCTAACTGGATAAACAGTAAAGAAAATGAGTTTTTTAAGCAGTACAGTATTTCTCCACAACAATTTAATATTCTTCGTATTTTAAGAGGAGCAAAAAAAGCAATAAAAGTTCAAACAATTAAAGATAGAATGATTGAACGAGCTCCGAACGCCACAAGATTAATGGATAAATTATGTGAGAAAAACTTAATTGACCGTGAAAGATGTGAAGATGATAGAAGAGTGGTTTATATAAGTATTACCCAACAAGGAAAAAAGCTTTTAAAAACAATAGATGATAAATTGCATTTAGATTTTATTGATAATTTAACAGAAGAAGAAGCCACACAACTTAGTGGTTTACTGGATAAAATAAGACAGTAAATTTTGTGCTTATTCATTAAATAAATAGGAAATCTAGTTTAAATATTGTATCTTTTAAGAAAGTGAAACAATAGAAGTTATGTATACATATGATACACTTTCAGAAGCATTAAAAGATTTACAGAAAAGAGGTTTTACTCTTGATTTTAACTTGAAGGAAAACGAAATAGAGAGTAAAAATACTAAAGAAATTTTCTCTCCAGATACCTTTGAAGTTGTAGAGGTATATCGATTTGAAGGCATGAGTAGCGCAGGAGACAATTCTGTTGTATATGCAATTCAGACGAAAACAGGTGTTAAAGGAGTTTTAGTTGATGCTTATGGAGTGTATGCTAACTCTCTTTCTCCAGAAATGATTCAAAAATTAAAAATAGTACGATAATTTAAAAACCAGAGGATATCGTAGATAAAAAAGAGTTATTTCCCTTAAAAAATTAAGATGTTTTCCTTATGTAATAAATAACCTTTTGCCTATAAGTTTCTAAATAGAGGTAAGATATATTTGGGCTAATTAATTAACCCAAACTAATATTTTATGAAGACTTTAAAAACCCTAATGTTGGTAAGTATCTTTTTCATGGTATTTGCATCATGTCAAAACGAAGAAACAGTACTACCAAACGAAACTCAGATAGAAGCAGCCGATGCAAAAGCTGCAAAATCCACAGATGATTTAAGATTAGATTACCATGAAGACTACGGAGTAGTTAGAGCGGATGAATACCCAATGAATCCAGAAGGTGTTGCAAAACCAACCTTAGATTATTTTTAGAAAAAGGAAACCTTAAAAAAGAAGATTTAAAAAGTTACCGTATTGTAAAAGATGAATTTTCAGGTGTTGGTTTAGCAGAACATAGAATGGAGGATGGTAATGTAATACAAGTACCACACGAGTATGAAAGGCAACCAGTTTACAGGTTTGAAGCTGAACTAAACGATGGAACCAAAGTTAGAATTATTATAATTATAATATGTTCAAATGGTTTAATTATAATCATTTGGTGGTAATAAATAAACCAAGATGCCTAAAAGACCTTATACTAAGTATGAGGTCTTTTTTATATGAAAAATATATTATAAAAATATGTATCTTGCAATTTGTTATGCGTGCATAATATTTTATAAAAATAAAACAATGAAATACAAACATATTTTCGAGCCATTAGATTTAGGTTTTACTACTTTAAAAAATCGAGTATTAATGGGCTCTATGCATACTGGTTTAGAAGAAGAAAAAAATGGTATTGAGCGCATTGCTGCTTATTATGCAGAGCGTGCACGTGGTGGAGTAGGTTTGATTGTTACAGGAGGAATTTCTCCAAATATCCAGGGGTGGACAGCTCCTTTCTCTGCTCGTATGAGCACAAAAAAACATGCAAGAGAGCATAAAGTAATTACAGAAGCAGTTCATAAAGAAGGAGGTAAAATATGTATGCAAATTTTACATTCTGGCCGTTATGGATATCATCCATTTAACGTAGCACCTTCAAAAATAAAATCACCAATAACTCCTTTTAAACCGTTTGCATTAAAGCAATCAGGAATACGAAGAACAGTAAAAGATTTTGTTAACTGTGCTAAGTTATCACAAGAAGCAGGATATGATGGAGTAGAAATCATGGGGTCTGAAGGATATTTAATCAATCAGTTTATAGTAACAAGAACAAATAAACGAACCGATGATTATGGAGGGAAATATGAAAATAGAATTCGTTTAGCGGTAGAGTTAGTTCGAAAAATTAGAGAAGTAGTTGGTGAGCATTTTATCATTATCTATCGTTTATCAATGCTAGATTTGGTAGAGCAAGTAAGCTCTTGGGAAGAAGTAGTGCAATTAGGGAAAGAAATAGAAAAAGCAGGAGCTACTATTATCAATACAGGTATTGGTTGGCACGAAGCACGAATACCTACTATAGCAACTTCAGTACCTAGGGCTGCGTTTACTTGGGTAACTAAAAAAATGAAAGAAGAATTATCTATTCCGTTAGTTACTTCTAACAGAATTAATATGCCTGATACTGCTGAGAAAGTATTAGCAGAAGGACATGCAGATATGATTTCAATGGCACGACCGTTTTTAGCTGATCCTGAATGGGTAAATAAAACGAAAGAAGAAAGAGTAGACGAAATAAATACTTGTATAGCTTGTAATCAAGCTTGTTTAGACCATGCTTTTCAGAAAAAAGTGGCAAGCTGTTTAGTAAATCCAAGAGCATGTCATGAAACAGAGCTAAACTATAATCCAACATCAAAAAAGAAAAAAATAGCAGTTGTAGGTGCAGGACCAGCAGGATTAGCAGCTTCAACAGTAGCAGCACAAAGAGGACATGATGTAACCTTATTTGATGCAGATAAAGAAACAGGAGGGCAATTCAATATTGCAAAACAGATTCCAGGAAAAGAAGAGTTCTATGAAACCATTCGTTACTTTAATAAACAACTAGAATTACACAACGTAAATGTAAAGTTAAACACAAGAGTTTCTGCAGAAGATTTATACAACGGTAATTTTGATGAGGTTATTTTAGCAACAGGAATTACGCCAAGAACTCCAAGGATAGAAGGTATAGAGCACGAAAAAGTATTGAGTTATATTGATGTTGTAAAATTAAAGAAATCTGTAGGTAAACGTGTTGCGGTTATTGGAGCAGGAGGAATTGGTTTTGACGTTTCAGAATACTTAGCTCACGAAGGAGAGAACACTTCTTTAAATGTAGATGCTTGGTTAGAAGAATGGGGAATAGATAAAACATTAAAAGCACGTGCAGGAATTGAAGGAGTTACTCCAAAAATGCACCCATCACCTAGAGAGATATTTATGTTCAAGCGTAGTTCAGGAAAGTTTGGAGGAAATTTAGGTAAAACTACAGGATGGATTCATCGTTCAGTATTAAAAAGAAAAAAAGTACAGTTTATTAATGAGGTACAGTACACAAAAATAGATGATGAAGGTTTACACTATGTTCAAAATGAAGAACAAAAAGTGTTACCAGTAGATAATGTAATCATTTGTGCAGGTCAAGTTCCATTTAAAGAATTATTAGAGCCGTTAGAAGCTAAAGGAATGAAAGTACATGTAATTGGAGGAGCAGATGTTGCAGCAGAATTAGATGCAAAGAGAGCCATAAATCAAGGAAGTAGGTTAGCTGCTGAACTCTAGTTTGTATATAAATTTAAAATCACTAAAAAAGTCTTGCTGCATTAGCAAGACTTTTTTTATGCACACAACTACAGTGAATAAGTCTAAATAATTACCGATATTTGTAGCTCACATTTTTTTGAAAAAAGTAAATTATGGCAATGAACAAAAACACTGTCCTAGGTTGGGCAACGCTTATAATGGTATTAATGGGAATTTTACTTATATGTTTAGCAGTATTTAAGTATGATGAAATAGCTGGTTATGGCTTTGGTGCTGTTGGTTTAGGTTTTTTTGCAAATGCATGGGTATTTAATGCCTTAAAAGGAAGAGTTTAATTAAAGAAAATATAAAGAAATGAGCGACGATAAAAAAGTCATTTTTTCAATGAATAAGGTCTCTAAGACCTACCAAAGTACAGGAAAACAAGTTTTAAAAGATATTTATTTAAGTTTCTTTTATGGAGCTAAAATTGGTATTTTAGGTTTAAACGGTTCGGGTAAATCTACCTTATTAAAAATTATAGCAGGAGTAGAAAAAAATTACCAAGGAGATGTTACATTTTCACCAGGTTATAAGGTTGGCTATTTAGAACAAGAGCCACAGTTAGATGAAAACAAAACTGTTTTAGAAGTTGTTAAAGAAGGAGCAGCAGAAACTGTAGCTATTTTAGATGAATACAACAAGATAAACGACATGTTTGGTTTAGAGGAAGTGTATTCTGATGCAGATAAGATGCAAAAATTAATGGATCGTCAAGCTGAACTACAAGATAAAATTGATGCATCTAATGCTTGGGAGCTAGATACTAAGTTAGAAATTGCCATGGATGCGTTACGTACGCCAGACGGTGATAAGAAAATAGGAGTATTATCAGGAGGAGAGCGTCGTCGTGTAGCCTTATGTCGTTTATTATTACAAGAACCAGAAATTTTATTATTAGATGAGCCTACCAACCATTTAGATGCAGAATCTGTACATTGGTTAGAGCATCATTTAGCACAATATAAAGGAACCGTAATTGCAGTAACACACGACCGTTATTTCTTAGATAATGTTGCAGGATGGATTTTAGAGTTAGATAGAGGTGAAGGTATTCCTTGGAAAGGAAACTATTCATCTTGGTTAGATCAAAAATCACAACGTTTAGCGCAAGAAAGTAAAACCGCTTCTAAGCGTCAAAAAACATTAGAACGAGAGTTAGAATGGGTACGTCAAGGAGCAAAAGGTCGTCAAACAAAGCAAAAAGCACGTTTGAAGAACTATGAAAAGTTAATGAGTCAAGACCAAAAGCAAACGGAAGAAAAATTAGAAATCTATATTCCAAATGGTCCACGTTTAGGAACGAATGTAATTGAAGCTACTGGTGTTTCTAAAGCTTATGGAGATAAGTTATTATATGAAAACTTAGAATTTAATTTACCACAAGCAGGAATTGTTGGAATTATAGGTCCAAATGGGGCAGGTAAAACCACAATTTTCAGAATGATCATGGGAGAAGAAACTCCTGATGCTGGAAGTTTTAAGGTAGGGGAGACAGCTAAAATTGCTTACGTTGACCAATCACATTCAAATATTGACCCTGAAAAATCTATTTGGGAAAACTTCTCAGAAGGTCAAGATTTAGTAATGATGGGAGGTAAACAAGTAAATTCAAGGGCTTATTTAAGTCGATTTAACTTTTCAGGAAGTGAGCAAAACAAAAAAGTAGCTACCCTATCTGGAGGAGAACGTAACCGTTTACATTTAGCAATGACTCTAAAAGAAGAAGGTAATGTATTGTTATTAGATGAGCCAACTAACGATTTAGATGTAAATACGCTACGTGCTTTGGAAGAAGGTTTGGAGAATTTTGCAGGTTGTGCTGTAGTAATTTCGCATGATAGATGGTTCTTAGATCGTATTTGTACACACATTTTAGCATTTGAAGGAGATAGTCAAGTATATTTCTTTGAAGGTTCTTTCTCTGATTATGAAGAGAATAAGAAGAAGCGTTTAGGAGGTGATTTAATGCCTAAGAGAATTAAATACAAGAAGTTAATCAGGTAAATTTATTATCTAATATTTTATAAAATAAAACTCGAAGTTAGCAGCTTCGAGTTTTTTCTTTTTCTATAACAATTGTCCCCTCAATGTAAAACTGTTTTGTAGATAGTTTTTCATAGTATAGCGAATTGTGTTAAAGTTTTCTTAACAACAATTATTGTGCCGTAAATTCAATAAAAATGTAATTTTATTGAATTTATGTTATTTTTTATTGTTTTATAGTGAAATATCTGTTTTTTGGTATTGTATAAAAAACCTCACCATTTAATGGTGAGGTTTATAAGTGTTTATATTTCATGAGTTTAGTAGCATTTTTCAAAGTAGCCATCAACACAGCAATATGAAACATCAGTAATACAGTGTACAGGAGAAGGGTATTGGCTGTTACAGGGCAAACCTTCTCTAGGACATACACTGGTAATTCCACCAGTAATAGATTTTTGTTCAGATGATTTTAAGACAAGCCCGATGTTTGAAATATTTTTTAACATAATCATAAATTTTAAAGTTGTTATAAATTTATGTATTAAGTCAAAAGTAAACTTTAGAAAAACCGTAATAAATGTAAGGTAATTACGTATTTTAAAAACAAACCTCACCAATCAGGTGAGGTTTACGAACTTTTATATGTTCTCTAATTATCCTTTTTAGAAACTTTAGATAAATTAATAGCTCTTTGTGTTATAAGGTCACTATTAACTACATATTTCATAAAAACCATTAACGCAACAAAAGTTGACCGCTGGAAGGCAGTCAGAAGGAAATTGAGATCCACTAGGACAACGATCTCCTAAAGAACATTCTTTCATGTCATTTCCTCCTTTTACTGATTTTTGCTCTTCTTTCTTTAAAATAGTTCCTACTTTTAAAATATTTCTTAACATAAGTGTAAATTTTTATTGTGAAACAAATTTATATTATATAAGTCATGGAACTTGATTAAAAACCGTAATAAGAATAAGGGAATTACGTACTTTTTTAATTATGAAAAGCAGCATTATGTGCTAAATCTCCGTTACAACTGTTACACTTTCCAGTAGTATCTGCCCCGCCAGCACAACCGTTGGTACAGGTATAGTGATATTGTCCAGCAGCATTAGGTCCAGAAGTAGTCTGTGTTGCAGGAGTTGATATTGGAGAGTTGGAAGTTTTATTTTGTGTATTGTGAAATCCTTGGTTATGAGCAAGAGGAGTTTTACAAACAGGGCAAGAGGTACCTTGAACATTTGAAGTTCCTCCTTCACACTTTTTAGGGCATATATAATGCGCTCCTCCAATAATATTAACAGAATTATTGTTATTATTAGGAAGTTGTGGAGTTGGGCGTTCACTAAAAGGAATTGTTAACGGGTTTACAGGTGCTTTTTTTTCTTCTGTTTTACAAGAGTAAAAACAACATAATAAAACGAATAGTGTGAATATTTTTTTCATATTTCAAATATAAAAAAACCTCGCCAAAAAAGACGAGGTTGTAATTTATATAAAGTTTGTAAGTCTTATAAGTGAATTACTTCATCATAAGCATCAGCAACAGCTTCCATAACCGCTTCACTCATTGTAGGGTGAGGGTGAATTGCTTTTAATACTTCATGACCAGTAGTTTCTAATTTACGTCCTAAAACAGCTTCAGCAATCATATCGGTAACTCCAGCACCAATCATATGGCATCCTAACCATTCACCGTACTTAGCATCAAAAATTACTTTTACAAATCCGTCAGGAGTTCCAGCAGCTTTAGCTTTACCTGAAGCAGAGAATGGGAATTTTCCAACTTTTAATTCATAACCTTTTTCCTTTGCTTGTTCTTCAGTTAAACCAACAGAAGCAATCTCAGGAGTAGCATAGGTACAACCAGGGATGTTTCCATAGTCGATAGCTTCAGTATGTAAACCAGCAATCTTTTCAACACAAGTAATTCCTTCAGCAGAAGCAACGTGTGCAAGTGCAGGACCAGGAGTAACATCACCAATAGCATAATAACCAGGAATGTTAGTTTGATACCAATCGTTTACTAAGATTTTATCTCTATCAGTAATAATACCCACATCTTCTAAACCGATGTTTTCAATGTTAGTTTTAATACCAACTGCTGATAATACGATGTCTGCTTCTAAAACTTCTTCTCCTTTTTTAGTTTTAACGGTAGCTTTTACTCCGTCGCCAGAAGTATCAACAGCTTCTACAGAAGAACTTGTCATTACTTTAATTCCAGCTTTTTTGAAAGAACGTTCCATTTGTTTAGAAACATCTTTATCTTCTACAGGAACAATTGTTGGCATAAACTCAACAACAGTAACGTCAGTTCCCATTGAATTATAAAAGTGCGCAAACTCAACTCCAATAGCACCAGAACCTACCACAATCATAGATTTTGGTTGTTTTGGTAAGCTCATTGCTTCACGGTATCCGATAACTTTTTTACCGTCTTGTGGTAAGCTTGGTAATTCACGAGAGCGAGCCCCTGTTGCAATAATAATGTGGTCAGCAGAATACTCAGTTACCTTACCATCTTTATCAGTAACATCTACTTTTTTACCTGCTTTTACTTTACCAAAACCATCTATGATATCAATTTTGTTTTTCTTCATTAAGAACTGAACACCTTTGCTCATTCCTTCAGCAACACCACGACTACGCTTAATAACCGCTTCAAAATCTTTATCGATTGCTTCTGCTTTTAAACCATACTCATCAACATGTTTTAAATAATCATATACTTGAGCAGATTTTAATAATGCTTTCGTAGGAATACATCCCCAGTTTAAGCAAATTCCACCTAAGCTTTCTTTTTCAACTACAGCGGTTTTAAATCCTAATTGAGATGCTCTAATTGCAGTTACATAACCTCCAGGACCGCTTCCGATTATTAGTACGTCGTATTTCATGTTGTTTATTTTTACTTATTGTTTGTTTAATCTATACAATTATTATTATACTTTATTATATTAATAATATTGGAATCAAAGTTAGACTTTAAACTTTTTTTATCTTGAATTTTTTCTAAAAGACTTTTACATTTAGAAGTATATTTAGCAATAAATTTTCTAAAGCGTTTTTTTTCAAGATTTGAAGGGATAATTTCTACAAAATCACTACCCTTTTCTCCAAGGTAATGGTCTATGTACATTCCTGAGCGAGACCCATCCGAAAAGCCTGAAAAATATGAAGCTAAAGAGTAAAGTTCTAAAGGTCCTTCAACCTCTTTCTTTAATAATAATGTTGTTTTTTTTCTTTTTTTATAATGATGTTCTATTGAGTCACTAAACACAATCTTATTTACTTTTGTATGGTCAAATTTTTTCTTAGAATTATTTTCGTTAAAAATAATTTCATGGTGTTTTGTAATTTTAATTTGGCCATTAAGGGTAGCTCCATTTTTAAAATGTATGACCCCACTTTTATATTGACTGAATAAGACAATAGAAATAAAATAAAAAAGAAAAAAAAGTCTTTTTTTCATAAATAACATAATTAATTACATTCTTTCAGGAACCTGAATTCCTAATAAATTGAATGCTGATTTTATGGTATCAGCTACTTTTTTAGATAACTGAACTCTAAATGTTTTTTTATCTTGATTTTCTTCTCCTAAAATTGATACGTTTTGATAGAATGAGTTGAACTCTTTAACCAAATCGTATGTGTAATTTGCAATTATAGCAGGTGAATAATTATTTGCAGCTTGCTGAATTATTTCAGGGTACAATTCTAATTGCTTGATTAATTCTTTTTCTTTCTCGTGTAATTCTACCGATACTTTAGCTGAATAATCAAAGTCGGCTTTACGTAAGATCGATTGAATTCTCGCATAAGTATATTGTACAAACGGACCTGTGTTTCCTTGGAAATCTACCGATGCTTGTGGGTCAAACAAAATTCTCTTTTTAGGGTCTACCTTTAAAATGAAGTATTTTAAAGCTCCTAATCCGATAATTTTATATAACTCCTCTTTTTCTTCAGTTGAATAGCCTTCTAACTTACCTAACTCTTGTGATATTTCACGAGCTGTATTGGTCATTTCGTCCATTAAATCATCAGCATCTACTACAGTCCCTTCACGAGATTTCATTTTTCCAGAAGGTAAATCTACCATTCCATAACTTAAATGGAATAATTGTTTAGCCCAAGAATAGCCTAGCTTTTGTAAGATTAAGAACAATACTTTAAAGTGGTAATCTTGTTCGTTACCTACTGTATATACCATTCCGTTTACATCAGGAAAATCTTTAGAACGTTGGATAGCAGTACCAATATCTTGCGTCATGTACACCGCAGTTCCGTCAGAACGTAATACTAGTTTTTCGTCTAGTCCTTCGTCAGTTAAATCACACCAAACAGAACCATCTTCTTTTTTGAAGAAAACACCATTTTCAAGTCCTTCTTCAATAACATCTTTTCCTAATAAATAGGTATTACTTTCGTAATATAATTTGTCAAAGTTAACTCCGATGTTTTCATAAGTAACGTCGAAACCTTTGTATACCCATCCGTTCATCATTTCCCAAAGGGTAACAACTTCTTTATCACCAGCTTCCCATTTACGAAGCATTTCTTGTGCTTCTAAAAATAATGGGGCTTGTTTTTTAGCATCTTCTTCAGAAGTGCCAGAAGCGACTAATTCGCCAATTTCTTTTTTATATTCTTGATCGAATTTTACGTAGTAATTACCAACTAATTTATCTCCTTTTAATCCTGTAGATTCAGGAGTTTCGCCTTCTCCAAATTTTTTCCAAGCCAACATCGACTTACAAATATGGATACCACGATCGTTTATAATTTGTGTTTTATAAACTTTATGTCCCGCTGCTTTTAAAATTTCAGCAACAGAATACCCTAATAATACATTACGAACATGTCCTAAGTGTAAAGGTTTGTTTGTGTTTGGAGAAGAATACTCAACCATTCGAGCATCTGTTTCATCTTCTTTTACAAAACCATACCTTGCATCTGCTGCAATTTCATTAAAAAAGTTTACGTAGAAAGAATCGTCAACTACCAAGTTTAAAAAACCTTTTACAACATTGTAGTTGGTAATTTCGTTGATGTTTTCAACCAAATACTTTCCTAAATCTTCACCAATTTGAACTGGATTTCCTTTTTTGTACCGTAATAACGGGAAAACGACAACGGTAATGTCACCTTCAAAATCTTTACGGGTTGCTTGAAATTCTACACTGGGAATTTCTAGATCATATAAGGCTAAAAATCCTTCTTTTACTTTCGTTTCTATTAACGATTGAATATTCATTGGTTCTTTTTGATTATCGCACAAAATTAGTGTTTTTAATTTTTTCTTCCCACGATTTGCCTTATGATTTTTTGATTCATGATTATAGCATACTTAGTTGATGCTTTTGTACCTTTGCACCATGGATAAAGACCTTGAAAACTTACCAAAATTAGCCAAAGACGCTTTACAAGAAAATAAGAAGTATTTTCAACGATTAAAGAAAAGAACACCCAAACGTTTAGATTTACTAATGCAAGAGTTGCATGAGGAAGAATTTGAACGAACAGATTGTTTAGAATGTGCAAACTGTTGTAAAACGACTTCGCCAATTTTTACTGAAAAAGATATAGAGCGCATAGCAAAACACTTAAAAATGAAGGTGATTGATTTTACAAATCAGTATTTACAGAGAGATGAAGATAATTTTATGGTCTTACAATCAGCTCCGTGTACTTTTTTAGACGAGTCTGATAATACTTGTTTTATTTACGATGTACGCCCGAAAGCTTGTTCTGAATATCCACATACTAATCGAAAAAAGTTTATCCAAATAGCAGATTTAACGATTAAAAACACTGAGGTTTGTCCAGCTACTTATAGAATAGTAGAGGAGTTGAAAAAACGTTTACCACAATCAGGAACTTCTAAAAAGAATAAAACTTAATATAGTCGATACGTTTTCGCTTTACCTCACTTAAGATTTTAGTAATTTTTCTTATTTTGGGAAAAATATCATCCTTTGGAAACATAAATTCATTATTTTGATTAAAACCATCTCTGATTCAGATTGTCAATTAGTATATGATTATATACAGTTTGCCGGCCCAATAAGTGATGATTTCTTTTTGGAGTTAATAAAGTATTTTAAAAAAAGAAAATACGCTAAAGGTGAAATCATTTTAAAAGAAGGAGACGTAGAATTTAGATCCAATATTGTAGCCAAAGGTGTAGTTCATCAGTTTGTTTATGATGAAGATATTCCTATTACATCTAACATTTCACCACAGGGTTTATCATTTAACAGTCTTAAAAGTTATATAGAAGGAACTCCTTCCGTAGAAATTCAGGAAGCTATTACAGATGTCGAAATACTATCTATAGAGAAGAAAGATATTGAAATACTTTCAAAAAAGTGGACTGAAATGGCTTATGTTATGTATAAAGTTCATGAATCTATTTTGCTGGATAGAGAGAATAGGATGAGCTTGCTGCAATACAGAAGTCCATCAAAAAGATTTCAACTTTTTCATGAAATGGTAGTACGATCAAATTTGATGTTAAAGAGCACTCCTGATAAATACATTGCTAGTTATTTAAATATGACTCCTCAGCAATATAGTAAAGAAAAGCACCTTCAAAAAAGATCGGGAAAATAAGCTCTTGTAAAAAACACATAGAACTTATCTGGAGATAATTTTAGAGTTGTCAAGATTTTATTATTTAGCCTAATATTTGATTATAATTAATTTTTATAATATGCTAAAACACATAAAATTTATTTTAGTACCTGTTATCTTGTCCGGATTCTTTTTTAACTCTTGTAGTAAAAAAGACGATGATCCTATTCTTAGTAATGAGAATATGATTCTGAGTTTTATATTTAAATCACAAAATAATACTGCTTTAACTTCAGATATTACAGCCCAAATTAATGAAGATGATAAAACTATTAAAGCGACAGTGCCATTTGGAACAACCATAACAGCTTTGATACCTACCCTTCAAGTATCTGAACATGCAATTTTTTCTCCCGAAGGAACAATAGATTTTACAAATCCAGTTACGTATACCGTTACTTCTCAAAATCAAACTACTGCAAATTATAGTGTTATTGTTGAAACAGCTCCTCTAACACAAAGAGAAGCATTAATGGCTATTTTCAATGCTAATCCAAGCAATTATTTAGATTGGAATTTTGATAATGAAGATATAAGTACATGGAGTCGTTTAGTTGTTGATGATGAAGGCTATGTAGTTGAATTAGATTTTCGCAATGTTAATTTAAAAACAATTCCAGCAGAGATTCAATATTTAACTCATATAGAAACATTAAGTTTTAATGATAACCATATTCAAACGCTTCCTGCTGAAATAAGAAGTTTAGTAAATTTAACAAGTTTAAGTTTATATAATAATAATATCAATACTCTTCCTGTTGAAGTAGGAGAGTTAATTAATTTAACGAATTTAAACATTTCTAGAAATGAAATACAAATTCTACCAGAAAGTATTGGTAATCTTACTAAATTAAAAATTTTACAAGCTTCTTTAAATAAAATAGAAAGTTTACCTGAAGAAATAGGGAATTTGAAAGCTTTGGAAAGATTACATGTATTTAATAATTTATTAATAGAAATACCAGAAAGTATAGGTAATCTATCTAACTTAATAGATCTAAACCTTGGACGTAATCAAATAATACAAATACCAAACTCAATTAAAGATTTAACTAAATTAACAAAACTAAGTTTGTCTTCAAATCAAATAGAAAGTGTCCCTGATGAGGTGTTTATGTTATCAGAATTAACCTTTTTACATTTATTTTCTAATAAGCTTACTGTTATTTCATCAGAAATTGAAAACCTTACTAAATTAGAATTTTTATACTTAGGAAATAATCAACTATCTGAGGTTCCAGAGCAGATAGGAAACTTAAGTAACTTAAAAGGATTATACTTTCAAGATAATCAGTTAGAAAGTGTACCTATTCAAATAGGAAATTTGAAAGAATTAGAACAGTTGTTTTTACAAGATAACTTATTAATTACTATACCACAACAAATATGCGACCTAGAAAATAGAGGTACTGTTATTACTAAAGATTCGACAGTAATTTGTGAGTAAACTTTCAAAAAAACATTATAAGTACTTAAAGGGGTACTCTATTAGTAAATGATTAAAGTTTCGAAATGTAATTCCATTAAATGCTCTTTGGGCTTGCTTTAGAGAAATTTACTTTTCTGATTGTATTTTCAAAGATGAACAAATCTGTAATGATAACTATAATCAAAAATTCTTACTTTTAGAAAAAATATTACACATTGGAAACCCTTATACATTATTTTGAAAACATTCCTTCCAGTCATAGAAGTATTATTTTAGTTGGAGGAATAGCTTTTTTCTGGTTGTTAGAAGGCGCTGTGCCTTTATTTAGCTTTAAATACAATAAATGGAAACATGCATGGCCTAATTTGTTTTTTACAGCTACCACGGTAATTATCAACTTTACTTTGGCTTTTGTATTACTTAAGACAGCCGATTGGGTGCAAGCAAATGATTTTGGATTGATTAACTGGCTTCCTGAAATGCCATTATGGTTGTATGTATTGTTAGGTGTGTTATTTTTAGATTTTTTCGGAGCTTATTTAGCGCATTTAGTAGAACATAAAGTAAAGCCTTTATGGATGGTACATTTAGTACACCATTCTGATCATAAAGTAGATACTACTACAGCAAATAGGCATCACCCTATAGAAAGTGTTATTCGTTTTACATTTACATTACTAGGTGTTTTTTTAGTAGGAACACCAATAGGTATAATAATGTTATATCAGTCTATGTCTTTAGTATTTACACAACTAACTCATGCCAATATAAAAATGCCTAAAAAATTGGATAAAGTATTAAGTTATGTTATTGTTTCACCTGATATGCATAAAGTGCATCATCATAATTTATTACCTTATACTGATTCCAACTACGGAAATATCTTCTCTATTTGGGATCGATTATTAGGTACTTATATGGAATTAGATAGAGAAAAAATAGTCTACGGAGTAGATACATTTCCTGATGAGGTAAAAAATTCAAGCCTAAAAGAGTTACTCAAGCAACCTTTTCAAGGATATAGAAAACCTACGAACTTAAAGGGTATTAAATAAATAAAAGCAAGCAGTTAGGCTTGCTTTTATAGTTCTTATCTAGTTATAAAGGATAACAAATGTAACCACGATAGCTTAAATCTGTGTAAGAATAAAAAAAGGTAGGTGTATTACCATTACTAGTTTGATTATGACACCTCCACTTCCAACTTGGTGTTACTGGATCAGAAGGAAATCTGTCAGGATCTGTTGTTGTATCTACTCCATCTAAATAACCACCAAAAGAGCCTCCTCCTGAAATTTCTTTTTGAGTTAAACTGTTTAGTTTTTGAACACCACTTAACTTTAAAATTTTTTTCAACATAATTTTTTATTTTGATTTATAATGTTGGCAAAACTATAACGGAAAGAGAAGAAGGTCTTTAGGTTAACAGCTACATTTTTAAAAGGAATAAACACTTGATTTATACAGGAAATAAATTGAAATACTCCACAAGCCTTAGCAAAATGTTCGGTGTATAAGACTTACTTAAAGGGTGTTTTTCCTGTAGTATAAACAACAATTCCCCTGATAGTTAAGCTGTGGTGTTCGTATATATTTGAGTTCATAATTAACCCCGAAAACTATTATTTTATGAAACGACTACAAAACTTTGTAATTGTAGGCATCGTTCTTATGATGCTACAAGCATGTCAAAAAGAAGACACTGCAAACGAACTGTTAAACAACACAAATTTAGAGGTAAAAAAAGCTCGAGCCTATTACGCACCATGGGTATATGTTATGGATTGGCGTTTTAGTAGAGGAACTTGTACTACAGGACCAGGAGTGTGTTTTAAAAACGATTATGGAGATATACTTGTGTATAGCAATGCAAGTTCAGATTCATCAGAAGAAGTAAAAGAAACATTCTCAAAACTTATGGAAGGAAACAATGATGAAGATAATGGAGTGATAGCATTCAGAAATGAAGGTGAGTCATTACGATTAGTGTTCTCAAGAAGTTTAGAGGAAGAAGATTTTATCATTTCAGAAAACGTTTCTCTTAGAGAAGACATAGTAGCAGAATTAGGCAAAGCTGATATTACTTTACAAGCAGGTAAATACGTTGTAGATTATTCGCGTTTTAAGAACGGAGAGGTTTTAATACCTGTAAAAAATTAAAAAACTAACTAATCAAACTAATAAACTCTTAGCAAAGTCTGAGAGTTTCAAAAAATAAGAAAAAATGAAAAAACAAAATTTTTTATGGATGGCTGTAATGTGTTTTACATTGCTTTTTAGCTGTCAAAGCGAAGATATAGTTGAAAATGAATCAAACAAAGAAGAAGTACAATTAGCAAAAGAAAGTACAGTAACTATAAATCATACATACGATTATTATGGTAAGCAGTTTAAAGTGGCTTATGTATATGATGAAGAAAGTGGAGAAGTACTGAAAGCTGATGGAGATGTTGAGCTTGCTCAAGAAATCTTTGGAGATGAAGAAAGAGCTCCAAAATCATTATTCTTTGATAATCAAAAAGAAGGAAGTACTGATATTCAAGTTAAGGTTTTTGATAATGGAGAAGACTTACAAGAGTATGCTTCAAAAGTAGCAGAAGAATTTCCAGGTGATCAAGAAGCAACAGAAGGAAGATCATCTAAGTGTAATAGCTATGATTTATATGGAACAGGAAGGTTTTATTTCTACAAACACGCTTACTATAATACATACATGAGTGGAATGAGTAGAATGGATCGTAGGTATTATAGAGACCATTGGGTAGGAAGCGGTTATAACGATCAGTTATCCTCTTTAATAGTGAAAAAACCATGGAATAGAAGAGCTTTGGTGTACTTATATCAACATTCTTGTTATGGAGGAAAAGTTATAGGTTTTTATCAATCAGTAGGTCCTTCAGGTTTTGGAGTAGCTAACCTTAAGTGGTATACTATGTCAGGCTGGTGGTTCTGGAGAAAGTCTTGGAACGACCAAGTTTCTTCTACCAAAGGCTGGGCTTGGTAATACAATAACTACAACTATTTAGTTGTTTGTAAAATAATAAAAGAACCTCAGAAGATTTTTCTTCTGAGGTTTTATAATTGTTTTTGGTTTTTATGCTTCTCTATCAACTCCAATATTTTCTTACCTCTAGCTTTACAACCTTTACTTTCATGAATTACTTTAGTACGAATTAGATGTTCTAACTCAGGATGAACCCAATCTTTTTGTAAACCAAATAAAAACAAAGTACTCATGGTGTAGGCTTTCACTGCTATTTTTTTGTCGGTAATTAACCAATCAAACCCAGTTTCTATAATTAAATCAATATCAGTTTCTGTTAACTGTTCTTTTATACCATTGGTTGTTTTTGAGGAAAAAGCAGTTGCTAAATGCTCACAAATTTTAGCACATGGTCTTACAGCACTGTCAAAATGTACTCTAGATATATTTTTTGTAAAAACATTTAAATAAGGAATAATATGTTCAATTCCACTATGTGTACAAATCCATTCCAGTACCCAAGCAGCTTTAATAGATAGTTTATTATCAACATCAAAAGTAATATCAACCAAATATTTCACTAATTCAGGTTGAGCTAACACAATATTTGCAGTATTATTTCTGTTTACTCTAGCAGGATTATCAACATTTTCTAACACAGAAATTAAAAAATCAACACTCATATTGGTATGGTTTATGTAAATTTGAAATGTAAAAGAAATTATAGCATGATAAATATAAAAAGGATATTTTCAACAGCACTTTTATTAGCAGCCTTTTTTACAACAGCTGCACAAGCACAAAAAATTAATCAGTTTGATGCAAATGGTAAGAGACATGGAGTATGGAAAAAGTATTACGATGATAATAAAAATAAAATAAGATACTCAGGTGAATTTAAAAATGGAAAAGAAGTAGGAACATTTAATTTTTACGAGCCTAACTCTTACGGAGTACCTTCTATGTCTAAAGAGTTTTTAGCAAAATCAGATAGTGCATTTGTACAGTTTTTTACACCAAAAGGAAAAGTAAAAACAAAAGGATGGATGATAGGAAGAAAGAGAGTAGGTAAGTGGACGTATTATTTTTCAGATGGAAAGCTTTTTTCTGAAGAAGAGTATGTTGACGGTAAATTAGATGGAGTTCTAAAAAACTACTATAGAAATGGTAAATTAACGGAAGAAAGTATTTATAAAAATGGTGAGAAAAATGGACTTTCTAAGATTTTTACTGAAGAAGGAGTGATGATTGAAGAAGTATATTATGTTGATGGAAAACTAGAAGGAGAAGGAAGATATTACGACTTAAAAGGAGATTTAAAAGAAAAAGGAATGTATAAAAACGGTAAAAGAGACGGTAAATGGCAATTTTACATGGATGGAGAAGTTGTTACCGATAAGAGAAAAAGAGCTGTACATTCAATACCTAAAAATTAATCTATAAGAGATAGAAAGGATAAAGTAACGCAGTGGAGAATAAGAGTTTTATTTTCTGACTGGTTAATTTCAAAAGATTCTAAGAGAAGGTAAGAAACTAAGACATATCACTGTCCATCAATTTTTACAATGAAGTCATCAATTATTTCCATAATAGAAAACGTTTATTATTTCGTAAATTTGCAGCTTCAAAAGTAAAAAATGAAAAGAGTAGTAGTAGGACTTTCAGGAGGTGTAGATAGTAGTGTAACTGCGTATTTACTAAAAGAACAGGGATACGAAGTTATTGGGTTGTTTATGAAGAACTGGCACGACGATTCAGTAACCATTTCTAATGAATGTCCGTGGTTAGAAGACAGCAACGACGCCATGATTGTTGCAGAAAAATTAGGAATTCCTTTTCAAACAGTTGATTTAAGCGAACAATACAAAGAACGTATCGTTGACTATATGTTTAACGAATATGAAAAAGGTCGTACACCTAATCCTGATGTATTATGTAATCGTGAAATTAAGTTTGATGTGTTTATGGACATCGCATTAAGTTTAGGAGCCGATTATGTAGTAACAGGACATTACTGTAGAAAAGCAGAAGAAATTATTGATGGAAAACCTGTATACAAGTTATTAGCAGGAAAAGACACTAATAAAGATCAATCATATTTTTTATGTCAATTATCACAAGAGCAACTGTCAAAGGCATTGTTTCCAATAGGAGAATTGACAAAACCAGAAGTTCGTGAAATAGCAAAAGAGGCAGATTTAATTACAGCTGATAAAAAAGACAGCCAAGGATTGTGTTTTATAGGAAAAGTAAGACTTCCAGACTTTTTACAACAAAAACTACAACCAAAAGAAGGAGATATTGTCCGAATTCCAGACGAGTTTGAACAGTACAATCGTTCAATTCCAGAATTTGAGAATAAAGAGGCAGAATTGGAATATTTTTCAACGAAGTTCTCTTATAATAAAGAAGATGGAAAAGTAGTAGGAAAGCATCAAGGAGCACATTATTTTACAAAAGGTCAGCGTAAAGGATTAGCTGTCGGCGGAACCAAAGAACCATTGTTTGTAATTGAAACCGATGTAGATACCAACATTATTTATACTGGAGAAGGAAAAAATCACCAAGGGTTGTATAGAAGTGTATTATTTGTATCAAATGAAGAATTGCACTGGGTACGTGAAGATTTAGCTTTACAAACTGGTGAATCTATGGAGGTAGAAGCACGTATTCGTTACCGACAACCATTAGAAAAAGCTACGTTATATAAAGTTAACAAAGGAATTTATGTAGAGTTTGAAAATCCACAATCAGCTATTCAAGAAGGGCAGTTTGTTGCTTGGTATAAAAACGAAGAACTGTTAGGTTCTGGTGTGATTTCGTAAAAAAGAAAAATAAAGCTATGAAAAAATTATTGTTATTATTTATTGTATTCATTAGTATTAATGGGTACTCACAAAAAGATTCTATTTCTAATTATTTAGATAGAAAGTTTAGAATAACTTCAAACAAAAACGATGCTAAATATATTGAAACTAGTGTAAAAAAGGGAGTTCTTTGGGAAAAGGTACTTTATTATAGAGATGGAAAAATTTTCAAGAAGGGGTTTTCAAAAAATAATAGAGGAAGCAGTTATGTAGGAAAATACCTTGAGTTCCACCGAAACGGAAAAATATCTAAAAGGGCTTTTTATGATGCTGAGGGAGAATTAGAAGGAAAAGTACTTACATTATTTGACAATGGTAATAGAAATTATACGGGTTTCCATAAAAAAGGAGTCCCATCAGGGTTATGGAAGTATTATCATTACAACGGTAATCTAGCAGCAAAATTTTATTACGATATAAATGGAGATATAGAAAGGTATATACTATTCAATGAAAAAGGAGAAGAACTTAAAGACGATACTTATACAAAGTTTATAAAACCTACTTTTAAAAAGGGAAAAGAAGAGTTTAGTTCAAAGATGAGCTATTTAATAGATAATGTAAGTTATGCTATTAACACCATTATCTATGTAAATTTTACTATTGATGTAGATGGAAGTATCAAAGACGTATGGGTGGTTAATAATATTCCAAATAAATTAAGGAACGAGATAATTGATTTTTTTGAATCTATAAAAGGGTGGAAGCCAGCGGTGGAAATGAATAGAAAAATACCATCTAAATATAGCATTGCGTTAAATTTTACGACAAGAGTAATAGATTAAAACTTATTAGATATAAGGGGAACTTTTTCAAACATAAAAACATAAACATACAACCTCGATTTTTTCGAGGTTTTTTTGTGCTTCCTAGCTAATGATTGTACATTTACGTTATGCAAAACAGAATAACCAAACTATTTAATATACAATATCCAATCGTTCAAGGTGGAATGATTTGGGTAAGTGGCTGGAAGTTAGCTTCTGCAGTGTCAAATGCAGGTGGATTAGGATTAATTGGAGCAGGATCTATGTATCCAGAAGTACTTCGTGAACACATTCAAAAATGTAAAAAAGCAACAGATAAACCTTTCGGGGTAAATGTGCCAATGTTGTACCCTGATATAGAAAAAATCATGGATATTATCGTTGAAGAAGGAGTAAAAATCGTGTTTACTTCCGCAGGTAATCCAAAAACATGGACCTCTTTTTTAAAGGAAAAAGGAATTACAGTAGTTCATGTGGTAAGTTCAGTAAGATTTGCCTTAAAAGCAGAAGCAGCTGGAGTAGATGCTGTAGTATGTGAAGGATTTGAAGCTGGAGGTCATAACGGACGTGAAGAAACTACTACGTTTACGTTAATTCCTATGGTAAAAGAACAAGTTAAAATTCCAGTAATTGCAGCAGGAGGAATAGGTTCAGGTAGAGGAATGTTAGCAGCAATGGTGTTGGGAGCAGACGGAGTACAAATTGGAAGCCGTTTTGCAGCTACTGTAGAATCTTCAGCACATGACAACTTCAAAAAAACAATTGTTGAAGTAAAAGATGGAGGTACACAACTAACGTTAAAGGAACTCGCACCTGTACGTTTAGTGAAAAACAAATTCTTTCAAGAAGTTCAAGAACTATATCAACAAAACCCAACGATAGAACAATTAAAAGAATTGTTAGGACGTGCACGTGCAAAGAGAGGTATGTTTGAAGGAAACTTGGACGATGGAGAACTAGAAATAGGTCAAGTAGCAGGGCTTATCCATGAAATTAAACCAGCAAAAGAAGTTTTAGAAGCAATTGTAGAAGAATACCAGCAAGTGAAAAAAGAGCAGTTGTTTTAATCGCAGGGCGATTGCCAAAAAAATAGAAACGTCATTCCGACGAGGTAGGAGGAGGAATCTTATAAAGATGAGTTATAAACATGCTTTTATTGTACAAACGAGTAAAAATTAAGGTAAAACAAAATAGTAATGCTTAAACAATTAATCAGTATTCTGTTTTTAATTATAGGTATTTACCAGCTATTTAAATTAGTTAACTTAATTGAAAGCAATAAGGAGTCCTTTAAGGTATTAATAGGTGATAATAAAAATAAGTTATCCTATCCAAAAGGTTTAGAGATGTTCTTCAAGTTATTTTTTAGATACTTTTTACTTTTTTTAATTAGCATGTTTATATTTAGTCAACTTGTTTAGCTTTCCTAAAGGAGACGAGAATTAGTAATTAGATTTTTTTAATGAGTACTTTACAAGGATAAATCTAATACTATTTTCAACACTTTTGAGAATTAACAAATTTCTCTTTAATAATTTGAGCAACAGGTTTATTCTCAATCTTACTTTCAAGCCACGAAAGGATGTCTAAATATAAAAAAGCTCTTTTTTCATAAGGATGATTCTCATAAACCTTAAGGCGACTGTGTACTTTTTTTAACTCCTTTTTTATTTGATGTGGAAACACATCTCCCAACGCTTTTATAGAAGAAATAAACTCTTTTTGAACCTCTTGTAAATTTTCCATTTTAAGTAAAAAACGATAGGTATCTTTAAACTGTCGCTCTAAATCATAATCTAAGCCACACTCGTAATGAGCAATTAAAGAAAGTACTCTGGCAAAGCACTGTAGATCGTTAGCCACTTGAATATTTTTAGGTTTAATTATTTTATTTAAATACAAAATACACTCTTTGTTTTTACCCATACCAAAGTACAAACAAGCAATTTTATAGTAAAAAACTACAATATGATGCGTATCTAAACGGTCTTTGTACTCATCTATTTTATCATTAATAATATCTACTAGGTATTCACCTTCAGAAAAGTTGCCTTCTAAGAAATGTAAGTGTAATTTATTAGCATAATAGTATAGAAAAGTTAAGATTTCAGTATTGCTATTTTGCGGAATACTTTTCTCTTCAATTTCCTCTTCAAAAACAGAAAGCTCTTCTTTAAACTTATCATAGTGCTTTATAAAAAATAAGCTCTCTAATAAGTAGTTCTTTCCTTTTAAATAAAAAACAGGATGCAAAGAAATATTCTTAGTATCATGTTTAAATAAATCTACCCATTTATTAGCATACTTATAACTCTGTAAAAAATCTTGAGTTAAAAAGCTATGCCACAAATGTGCTTTGTATAACCATAACTTTTCTCTAAAACCCAATTCTTCATATGTATATTCAGGAAGTTTAGAATAAAAGTAAGTATTTACTCGTTGCAGCTCTTCATCGTTTTTTACGTAGCCATTTTTAAGCAATGTTCCATACAGTTGTAGCGACAAGTTTGACAATTTACTGGCGATAACATTTTGCATGCTAAGCTCTTTTGCCTGAATAGTTAATTCGTCAGAACGCGTATCAATACTTCGGGTTATATACTGACTTTCAATAACTTTTTCAAGCTCAACAATTTCATAAGCAACATTCTTTTCTTCATTTTCAACCGCCATATTTTTTGCTTTGTCAAGCAGTTTTAAACTTTGCTTGTACAACCCTTTTTGATATAAAACTGTAGCAAAATCTAGCTGCTCACGTATTTGAATTCTAATGTTTTTATGAACAGGATTCATACGAAGACTAGTTAGTATTTGCTTGTATAAATGAGCTTTTAGGTTAGATAATTGTTGTTTACTCACCACACCGCTATCAATAATAGCCTTTTCGTTATAACTCTTTTGTTTTTCAAGTAATTTAAAAAGCGCAAAAAATTTAGCATCTACATTACCTCCTAAACGACCAACATATAAATTAAACTGACGTTTTTCTGACTTCGATAAAGACTTAATCAAAACAAACAAAGCGTCATTTTGTTGGTTGGAGAATGTAATTGGTTTACGCATAACTTTTTGTTTTTCAGTGTTTTATTTTTGTTTTTTGCCATTTTGATATCGTAACTAACCCATTAAAAAAGAGCTTGCTAGAAAAGCCAATATATACATTTGGTTTTTATTTTGATAATCATATTTAGATTTATGCAAAGCGATAAAATTCAAATTTTCGATACCACATTACGAGACGGAGAGCAAGTCCCAGGATGTAAATTAGATACCCAACAAAAGCTAGTTATTGCCGAAAGACTCGATTTTTTAGGAGTTGATGTAATTGAAGCAGGCTTCCCAGTATCAAGCCCAGGAGACTTTATTTCGGTACAAGAAATAGCTAAATTAGTTAAAAATGCTACGGTATGCGGATTAACAAGAGCCGTTAAAAAAGATATTGAAGTAGCAGCAGATGCTTTAAGATTAGCTAGCAAACCTAGAATTCATACGGGTATTGGTACTAGTGATTCACATATTCAGTATAAATTCAATGCTTCGAAAGAAGAAGTAATTAGGCGAGCAAAAGAAGCTGTCTCGTACGCAAAAAACTTTGTAGACGATGTAGAGTTTTATGCAGAAGATGCAGGTAGAACCGACAACGCTTTTTTAGCTAAAGTTTGTGAAGAAGTTATAAAATCAGGAGCAACAGTGTTGAATATTCCTGATACTACAGGATATTGTTTGCCTGAAGAATATGGAGCGAAAATCAAGTATTTAAAAGACAATGTAAAAGGCATTGAAAAAGTAATTATTTCATGTCATTGCCATAACGATTTAGGCTTAGCCACAGCAAATTCTATTGCAGGAGCTATTAATGGTGCGCGTCAAATAGAATGTACGGTCAACGGAATAGGAGAGCGTGCAGGAAATACGGCTTTAGAAGAAGTAGTAATGATTTTAAAACAGCATCCATATTTAAATCTTCAAACAGATATTAACACCAAATTACTATACGATACAAGTATGATGGTTCGTGAACGCATGGGAATGCCTGTACAACCTAACAAAGCCATTGTAGGAGCAAATGCCTTTGCCCATAGCTCAGGAATTCATCAAGATGGAGTTATCAAGAATCGTGAAACGTATGAAATTATAGATCCAGCAGATGTAGGAGTCACAGAAAGTGCTATCGTATTAACCGCAAGAAGCGGAAGAGCAGCCTTAGCATATCGCGCAAAAAAGATAGGATATGAGCTAACCAAAATTCAGTTAGATACAGCTTATAAAACGTTCTTACAGTTTGCTGATAGACAAAAAGAAGTAATCGACGAAGACATTCATCAGATTATGAAACAAGTAAATAAAATTTCAAAAATAGCCATAGCTTAATGGGAAAGACATTATTTGATAAAGTATGGGATGCGCATGTAGTGGATACTGTAAAAGACGGACCACAAATATTATACATAGACAAACACTTAATTCATGAAGTAACCAGTCCGCAAGCTTTTAACGAGTTAAAAGAGCGTAATATTCCAATTGCACGACCAGACAAAACAGTAGCAACAGCCGATCATAATACACCAACCGTAAATCAACATTTACCAATAAAAGATGAATTATCAAGGCAACAACTAGAGCAGTTAACACAAAATTGTAAAGAAAACGATATTACTCTATATGGTTTAGGACATCGATATAATGGAATTGTACACGTTATGGCTCCCGAATTAGGGATAACACAACCAGGAATGACTATGGTTTGTGGAGATAGTCATACATCAACGCACGGTGCTTTTGGTACTATTGCTTTTGGTATAGGAACAAGTCAAGTAGCACAAGTATTTGCAAGTCAATGCTTATTGTTAGAAAAACCTAAGAGCATGCGTGTAACTGTAAAAGGTAAACTTAAAAATGGAGTATTACCCAAAGATGTAATCTTATATATTATAGCGCAATTAGGAACAAATTCAGGTACAGGATATTTTTGTGAATATGCAGGAAATGTATTTGAAGAAATGTCTATGGAAGGTCGTATGACCGTGTGTAATATGAGTATCGAAATGGGAGCAAGAGGAGGTATGATTGCTCCTGATAAAACCACTTTTGAATATATTAAAGAACGTGAGTTTGCACCAAAAGGAGACGAGTTTGATAACAAAGTAGCTTATTGGAACACATTAAAGACTGATAAAAGTGCAAAATTTGATAAAGAATACACTTTTAAGGCAGAAGACATAGAACCAATGCTTACTTACGGAACCAACCCAGGAATGGGTATAAAAATTTCAGAAAACATTCCCAAATTTAATGATGCTTCCTTTGAAAAGTCGTTACAGTATATGAACTTTAAAAAGGGAACATCATTAATTAATACACCTGTTAATTATGTATTTATAGGAAGTTGTACAAACTCTAGGATAGAAGATTTTAGAGTAGCAGCAAACTATATAAAAGGAAAGCAAAAAGCAGTGAATGTAAATGCGTGGTTAGTACCAGGATCACAACAAGTAGCAAAACAAATAAAACGAGAAGGTTTACAAGAAGTTTTTGAAGCAGCAGGATTTCAGTTACGACAACCAGGTTGCTCAGCATGTTTAGCAATGAATGACGATAAAATACCAGAAGGAGAATACTGTGTATCAACTTCAAATAGAAACTTTGAAGGACGTCAAGGACAAGGAGCAAGAACCATTTTAGCAAGTCCGTTAATGGCTGCTGCAACAGCAGTAGAAGGAAAAATAACTGACTTTACAAAACAATTAAACTAATGGAGAAATTTGTTAAACTAATAGATACGGCCATACCATTACCGACGGAGAACATAGATACCGATCAAATTATACCCGCACGATTTTTAAAATCAACCAATAAAGAAGGATTTGGAAACAATGTGTTTAGAGATTGGCGCTACAATAAAAATGGTAGTTTAAATGAAGACTTTGTTTTAAACAATACAAATTATACAGGAAGCATTTTAATAGCAGGAGATAATTTCGGATGTGGCTCAAGTAGGGAACATGCTGCATGGGCATTAGCAGGCTACGGATTTAAAGTAGTTATCAGTAGTTTTTTTGCAGATATTTTTAAAGGAAATGCGCTTAATAACGGAATATTACCAGTACAAGTACCCAAAGAATATTTAGCAAAACTATTAAAAAAAGTAACTGAATTACCAGACACAACTATTATAGTTGATTTAGAAAATCAAAAACTAAAAACCCCCATAGGTAATGTAGATTTTGAAATAAACCCGTACAAAAAACTATGTATGATAAATGGTTATGACGATATAGATTTTTTAATCAGTAAAAAAGATACAATAACAGCTTTTGAAGCAACAATGATATAAAAAGTAAAAAGATGAAGTACAATATAGCGGTAATACCAGGAGATGGAATAGGACCAGAAGTAACAGAGCAAGCAAAAAAAGTGCTTAGAGCTGTTGGTAATGTGTTTGATCACACATTCTTATTTAAAGAAACATTAATGGGAGCCTGTGCTATTGATAAAACAGGAAATCCATTGCCTGATGAAACCATTGAGTTGTGTAAAAAGAGTGATGCTATTTTATTTGGAGCCATTGGAGATCCAAAATATGATAATGATCCTACAGCAAAAGTACGTCCAGAGCAAGGATTACTACGTTTAAGAAAAGAGTTAGGACTATTTTGTAATATTCGCCCTGTAAAAGCGTATGACACGTTAATTCATAAGTCACCTTTAAAGAAAGATAGAATTGAAGGAACAGATATTGTTATTTATAGAGAACTAACAGGAGGAATCTATTTTGGTATTAAAGAACTGAGTGATGATGGAAAGCATGCTTTTGATGGTTGTTCTTATACTGTAGAAGAAATAGAGCGAATGGCACATTTAGCTTTTCAAGCAGCTCAAAAAAGACGTAAAAAACTAACGTTGGTAGATAAAGCCAATGTATTAGAAACCTCAAGGCTGTGGCGTAAAACTGTTGGAGATTTAGCAACTCAATATCCTGACGTTGAAGTAGACTATTTATTTGTTGATAATGCAGCGATGAAGTTAATTTTAAACCCAAAAGATTTTGATGTTATTTTAACCGAAAACCTTTTTGGAGACATTCTTTCTGATGAAGCAAGTGTTATAGGAGGTTCTATAGGTTTGTTAGCTTCCGCTTCAGTAGGAAAAGAAAATGCGTTATTTGAACCTATTCACGGATCTTTTCCACAAGCAAAAGGAAAAGACATCGCTAACCCATTGGCATCTATACTATCATCTGCGTTATTGTTAAGACATTTAGAATTACATACAGAGGCAGATACAGTAGAGAGTGCTGTTCAAAAATCATTAGAACTGGGTATTACTACAGAAGATATTAATTCAGAAAACCCATTTTCAACTTCTAAAGTAGGAGATTTTATAGCAGACTATATCTATAATCAAGAAGATAGTGATATGAATTTCCAAAACATACATATGGGGCAAAGCACCATTATATAGGTAGTAAAAACTATAAATAATTATGTAAACTTCCTTTAACCACCATGGTTAAAGGAAGTTCTGTTTATAAGTGTTTGGTAGTCTGTTTGTTAGTTGTTTAAAATTATTATGTATTGTTTAATATTTAATATTTTATGATTTTTCTGTTTAAATATTCTTTTTTTTAACGTTTTTTTTAGTTTTGTTTTAAAAACATGAATCTAAAGTGTAGATTTACAGCGAATTAAAAAACCCTTCATATTATGAGAAAAGCAAAGTTAGCCCTAATTATGGGCTTGTCTGCAGGTGTATTCTTCACCTCATGTTCAAGTGAAAACGAACAAATTAAAAACCCTGAAGCTATAGAGCAATCTGGCGACAACCCAGGACTTAAACCAATACCTCAAGAGGTAGTTGATGCAGTAGCCAAATTAGAGCTAAATGTAGATCATATTCGTTATGACAATTTTTACTTCCCTGATGGAACTTCAGAAGTACGTTTATTTTTAGAGGAAGATGTAGTAATGACAGAAGATCAGTTGTTTGCTATGGCTAAAGCTAAAGATCAATCTGCTCGTCAATACTCTACCAACAATTTGGTATCTCAGGGTAGAAATATTTCTATCGTAGGATACACAGGTGGTGGTGGATATGGTCTTTCTAGTAAAGAGCAAACAGCATTACAATGGGCGGTAGACAATTACAACCGTTTAAGTGGTGTATCTATTAGCTTTACATTAAGTTTTGGAACCAACTACAGTAACAAAGATATGGTAGTATACCATAACCCAACTCAATCTGGAGCAGGTGGTAGTGCAGGTTTCCCAAGCAATGGTTTACCTTACAAGTTTGTACAAATATATGGTTTGAACAACTACGATACGAATGTTGTTGAGCATGTAATTACACATGAAATTGGACACTCAGTTGGATTTAGACATACAGATTGGTTTAGCCGTCAAAGTTGTGGACAAAATACCAATGAAGGTACTGCAGGTGTTGGAGCTAACCATGTATCTGGTACACCAACAGGATACGATTCAACTTCAGTTATGTTAGCGTGCTTTAGCTCTAACGAAGACGGAGAGTTTAATGGTAACGACATTACAGCATTACAAAACATGTACTAAGAAATAACTAACCTTAATACATAGTGTAAACCACCGATTTTTAATCGGTGGTTTTTTTATTGCTAATATTCCTTAGTTTATTATTTATTTTCCTGAGCTTATAAAAAAATATTTTTAAAAACGTGAGTCCAAAATACTTTTGAGGCATCTAATAATAAAAACATACCATGATGAACACAAAAAGAGAACTTATTTTTTTAAGAACATTTGCAGTAAGTATAACAGCATTAATAGGAGTTTTAACTACTGTAGCCTTTAAAAATAAAGAGAATACACAATTTGATACTATTGATGTAAAAAGAATTAATATCATAGAAAATGATGGAACAGTAAAAATGTTAATTACAAATGCAGCAAACTTTCCTAGTAAAGGCGATAAGATTAATGGAAGAGTTTATCACGAAAGAAAAAAGAGAGCAGGAATGCTTTTTTATAATGAAGAAGGTATAGAGTGTGGCGGATTTATTTATGATGGTAAAAAAACTGAAAAAGGACATAGTTCGGGATTATCATTAACGTTTGATCAGTATGATGGAGACCAAGTAATGCAGCTCATAACTACTGATGCAAAGAGAGATGGAAAAAGATACAAAGCAGGTAGGTTAGTTTTTAATGATAGAGGAGATAATGAAACCCAAGAAATGACTCAAAAAATAAGTAAAGAATTAAGAGCTATTAATAATCCTGCTGAGAGAAGAGCGAAGTTTAAAGAGTATCAACAAAAAGGAATGATAGGTGGAGTGCCAAGAGTAGCTTTAGGGCAAACACCAGGAAAACAAAATGGATTATTTTTATACGATTCTAACGGAAAAACAAGAGCTAAGTTTATTATAGATGAGGATAATAAAATAAAATTAGAAGCCTATGATGAGAAAGGAAATACAGTAAGTACTTGGCCAGGAGTTAAATAGAAATACTAGAGTTTGCGGTGAGATTCAATCAAAAGTTTCATCGCAAATTTGATATATTTGTGAGTACTGATATGAAAACAAACACATCCTTTTTTAGAGAAAATGCTACATTTTTAATCTTTCTCTTTACCTTTTGCTTAATATTTATTTTAAAAAATCAATTTGGGAATTCAGATTCTTGGAAAGATTTTATCTTTTATCCTGATGCTCCCTTTTGGTATTTTTTTAAAGCAGTTTTTATTTTTTGGTGGGTTAGTTTTATCAAAAAGAGTATTAATAAAAGCTCAAAAAAACAAACTTCATTAAGTAGAAGATATGTGCATTTTTTTGGAATAGGTTTGTTAACATATTTAGTGATAGGAAATAGTTTCGGATTAATTGTTGCGTTCATTTTTGATACCTATTCCAGAAACTTTGGTTCTGTTTATCATGTAATATATGTCAATATAAATTCTGTAATTGACTTTATTATTTTTGGAGGATTTTCATTAGCCTACTTGTATTATAAAGAAAATGTTGCTTATCAAAAACAGGTAGCTGCCTATGAAATAAGTAAAGCTAAAAATGAAATAACACAATTAAAAACACAATTAAACCCTCACTTTTTGTTTAATAATCTAAATATTTTAGATCAACTTATTGAAGAAGATACTCAAAGAGCTTCTTTATTTTTAAATCGTTTTGCAGAATTATATAGATATAGCTTACATAGTGCAGATAAACAACTGGTTACATTAAAAGAAGAGTTGTTTTTTACAGAGGGATACTTTAAGCTAATGGAAGAAAAGTATGAAGGTTATTATAAACTAAATATAGCACCAACTTTATACACAAAAAACATTGTAGTACCCCCATTTTGTTTACAAGTTCTTATAGAAAATGCAATCACTCACAATAAAGGAACCTCCGAATCACCTGTAGATATTACTATAACAGAGGATGAAGGAATTAAGGTAACAAATAATAAAGCACTATACACTACAAGAAGAAAAGGTAATGGAATGGCGTTGATTAACTTATCAAAACAATTTGAGTTACTTGCTGAAAATACTATTAAAATACGTGAAACTAAAAAGGAGTTTGAAGTCGTTTTACCATTAATACCATCTCATAAATCTGTATAAAAATGATAAAAGCACTTATTGTTGAAGACGAATTACCAGCTAGAAAAAAGCTAAAAAAATATATAGAAAGTTATCATGAACCTATCACTGTGGTAGATGAGTTTGAAACGGTAGAAGAGGTGCTTCAGTTTTTTGAATCAACTTCTGATATTGACTTAATTTTTTCTGATATAGAATTACGAGACGGCAATGTTTTTGATGCTTATAATAAGCTACAAATTCAAGTACCAATTATTTTTATAACAGCATACAATCAATTTTGGATGCATGCTTTTGAAACCAGTGGTATAGAGTATTTATTAAAACCTTATTCGTTTGAACGTTTTGAAAAAGCAGTAAATAAGTATTCAAACTTAAAGAGTTCAATGAAGGATGAAAGTAACCATAATGTTTTGCAAAAATTAGATGCTTATCTAGCAAATCAAACAACTCAAACACCTAAAAGCTATCAAGATTTTATTGCTGTTAAATCTTCTCAGTATACCTACTTCTTAAAGATGGAAGAGGTAATGTATTTTCAAGCAGATTATGGAATTGTAACAGCATACGATATAAATAATAAAAAACATGTATTAAATCAATCTTCTTTAAAAGCATTAGAAGAAATAATAAACCCTAGCGTGTTTTTTAAAATTAATAGAGGCGAACTACTTAATAGAAACTATATAGAAAAGATAAGTAGGTATAATAAAAATGTAGTAGCCATCAATCTAAAAAACAGCAAAACAGTTTTAAAAACCAGTCAAAATAAAACAGCAGAGTTTACGAAGTGGTTAGGATTATAAAATAGGCGATTACCGTCATTCCGAAAGATAATGAGGAATCTCTCTCAAACGAAAAAAATTATTTGGCTTGTTGTTCATAATAAAAACAAAGCAGCTTAGATAAACACCCAAACTGCTTTTGTTTATAGCATTATTCTACATGCGTAAAAATCTTAGCTACAATTTTCCAATCATTTCCTATTTTAGTTAGAGATAGGTAGTCGTAATAATTATAACCCAACATAGGTACATGTAACTTTGCCATGGCAATTTTCCCCATAATATCAACTCCAATAATTTTCATGTTAAAAGATTCCTTCAAATCATTTGGACTTTGTCTGTTGGCAACACCTTCAATATAGGCTTCAGCACTTTTAAAATAGTCAGTCCCTTTAATATCTCCATAAATAGGAGTATTGTTATGAAAGCATGCTCGAAGTTTTTCAGTATCTTCATAAAAAATACCCTCAAAGTAGTTAGTTACTAAATGTTCTATTGCTGTTATATTCTCTTTATACATCTTTTTTAGTTTTTAAATAGCATGTCCAACAGTATGTCCACCAGCCACATTCATAGTTTCACCTGTAACAAAATTTGAAAAAGCTAAATAATAAGCAGCTTCAGCAATATCAGTTACCTCACCAATACGGTTTAGTAAGTGTAATCCTGCCAAACTATCAGCATCTTCAATACCTATTTTACTTTGCAACGGACTTCTAATAATACCAGGAGCAATAGTGTTTACTTTAATATTATCATTCCCAAACTCAGCAGCTAACTGTCTGGTTAAGGCATGAATTGCACCTTTGCTCATTAAAGGAGCAGTAGCAGGAAAACCAGCAATAGCATGGTCTACCAATACGGTTCCTATATTTATAATCGCCCCGTTTTTTTGTGCTACCATACTTGGAATAACAGCTTGAGAAGCAAAGTAAGTTCCTTTTAAATTTACGTTCCAATACAACTCTAAATCGCTTTCTTCAACCTCTAAAAAAGGTTTAGGAGCAAAGATTCCAGCGTTGTTAATTAATACATCTATACTGTTGAATTTTTCTAAAGCTAAGGCCACTAATCGCTTACTTGTTTCTTGTTTACTAATATCTCCAACAAGAAGCGCTGCGTTTGAAGGACTTCCTAACTCTTTATAAGCTTTTTGTAAGTTTTCTTCGCTAGAAGCATTCATTACCACATTGCATCCTTTTTCTATAAAAAGTTTAGCAATTTCTTTACCAATACCAGTTGAAGCTCCTGTAATAATTGCAGTTTTATTTTTCATGAGTCTTATTTTTTAGTTCCTAAATATTGTTTACCATCATGTCCCCAATTACCCATAGGAACTTCTTCAATAACAATATGGGTAGTTGCAGGATTTTTCTGAAGTACATCAACTAAAAGCTGTGTAGTTCCTTCAATAAGTTGACGTTTTTGTTCTTGAGTTACTTGTTCGTCAGTAACTTTAATGTTTACAAAAGGCATAATAATATGTTTTAAAATTATTTTACAAAGTTGCAATGCAAGCACAACTTTACACAGGAGCTATGTCACACCTTTAAAGTGATGTATGTCACATACAAACAATAAGAAATATTAAAAACTAAGAATTAAGCCTGCTAAGAGTTTCTCTAGAAACCCCTAAATAAGCAGCAATCATTTTTTTAGGAACACGTTGAAAAAGGGTAGGGTATTGTTCTAAAAGTTGGTCATATCGTTCTTTTGCAGAATTTTGTAAGAGCGATACAATTCTTTTTTGAAGAGCTATTCTACCCATTTTACTCTTTTTAGCCCAAAAGCGTTCCATTTTGTGCATGGTAGCAGTAAGTTTATCACGGTTTTCATAAGTGATATATAGTAGCTCAGAATCCTCAATGCAATCAATAGCCGTTTTAGACGGTAGTTGCTTTACAAATGACTCGTAATCAGTAATCCACCAATTTTCCATAGCAAACTGTAAAATATGTTCTTTACCGCTATCTTCAATAAAATAACTCTTTACACAACCTTTTATCACCCAATACTCTTTATTGGCAGTTTCGCCTTCTTGCAGTAAGTATTGATGTTTACGCTTAGTAACAGGCTGAAAAAAACTTAGGATATAAGTAAATTCCTCATCGGTAAGAGGAATAATTTCTTCAATATGTTGTCGTAAAGGATGTGTCATTTAATAAAGAGTATGCTATTTTCTTTTTATTGTATGCAAATATACTTGTAAAGTAAGTAGTATTTAGAAAATGTTTTTACATACCGTCATTACAATGAGGGATTTATTTAGAACTCCAAACAAAAAGATTACCACGCTTTATTCATAATGACTATATATTTTATGACCTTCAAGAAAATCTTTGAAAATCAAGACAGCAGCGATGGATGTAAGATAAAAAGCTGTTTGAGCGATAGCGAAATCGTTAGATTCGTGAGTTCTTTGATAAAAAATAAAAATAACACGAACAATTCTTTTTATCAGGGGTAGGTGTCGTAGTATTTTCTTACGATTTTATTGTACGTCTTGATTTTTGCTTCTTTTTATCAAGAAAAAGAATATAAAAATCCTTTTTATCGTTATCACTCTCAATGACGTAAACCTATATATACAATAGTATACGGTCATTCCGAACGATAGTGAGCAATCTCACTCCAAAGTATTACACTTATTCTTTTATTATAATCACTGTCAGTTCGAGTGATTTTTATTGAGTGATAACGAAGTAAAAATTGTATCGAGAACTATTAGAAAACTTCTCGATACAAAATTATTTTTATTTCATTTCAATAATTTTACTCGAAGTGACACTGGATGATAAAAAGAATATAGAAAAAAGAGAATAGAACAAAGACCTATAAATAAGTCAATACTCTAACAGCGAAGTAGTCTTTTGTTAAAGATCGAATACTAAAACAGAGTTAACAAAAGTACCTTATAAGTACAAACAAAGTACACGCTCCGTATTTACTTAGTACAAAGAGATTTAATGAAAAATATTCTAGTTTTTTAAGTGGAAAAATTGTAGGTTTGATACGTTGAAATTGCTAAGGATTACTTCAACAAGAAAAAAATATAACTAAAAAGCGATGCTATGAAATATAGAACTATGCTGTTGTTTAACAACAGAGAGATAGAAGTACTAACCTATAACTTTGGTTTTAATAGAAACATCAATACTTCTGATCAACCTACAAGCTCTGCTAACTTTGCAGGTTTAGAATTAGAAATTGAATCTGGTGGTAATACAGATATTGAAGAATGGGCATGTAAAGAAAATGCTATAGACCAATTAGAATTAAAAATCTACTATCCGTATTTAAAAGGAGGCTCTAAAACAATGACTTTCTTTGATTGCTATCTTAAAAAGTTTGAAACTATTTTTTCTAGTACAAACGATCAACCGATAAAAGACCGATTAATTATTACATGTGCTGGAGTAAAAACACCTAACTCTTCGATAGAATATACAACACATTGGAGAAAAACACTATCTGGTACACAAAATGAAGTAACCAATAATGGTAGTACTGTTTCAAGTGACGGCACAAACTTTAGTGTAACCCCAAAATTATCGTAATATGCCAAGTTTTGTCCCCCTAGGAATTGCTGATTACAGCGGAAATAGTGAAAGAGGCTTTGTACAATTTACTTACCAAATAGCCGATAATAATGCCAAAGAACTAACGCTACAAATTAGAGATGGAAGCTCGGTGATATATGAAGAAAAAATAACCGATGCCAACAAACTAAAACAAGGAGAACACATTTGGAAATGGGATGGGTTTGATAGCGGCGGAATTTTAGATACTGCTAAACTAACACAATACGAAAATTTAAACCTGTATACTATTGGCGTAGATAACTCAAATAACTACAGTAGAAAAAAGTTAGATTTTAGTATGCGTTATGATGAGGTTAAATGGGTAGATGTAAAGATTGATAAAAACTCTAAAAGAATAGATGTTACACTACGTGTTAACCTAAAAGATGGAGGAGCAAAAGGAATAGAGTGTTATGAAAAAGATATTGACCCTGATCCAAAACTTAGAGTTCCAATGAAAGTATGTCCGTGGGATAAAATACCACAGGGAGACTTAATTACTGGTAAACCTCCTTTAACAGCACGTACAAGAAGTTTTGAAGATTTAGAAAGGTTGGCTTTAGAAGGCTTAAATTACCATTGGGGAAGAAACAGGAACCATTACGTAGCCAAAGATGTTGATATTGATGGAGAAAAATATGAAGTTTATGTAAACGCAATAAATACAACGGAGAAAACAATGGATGATGTTAGTTTAATCTTTAATACAAATGGTGATTGGATGCGCTCAGGAAACCCAGGAACTGTGGAAGACCCTATTTCTTTTGTAGGAAATATTGTTTCTAGAGAAGCTGTATGCTATAATGTAGGGTATATTTATGAGTATTTTTATTTAGAAAATTGGGATTATCAAACTTTAGCTAATGAAGATAATGAGTTTAGGGAGACATCTGCACATGAAATAGGACACACTATTTTAAAAGCATATGGAGGAACTTTTTATAGCTATGGTCATAAAGGAAGCGTAAATACTATTACTCAAAAACAAAAATCATCAGCCCCAGCTTACCCAGTTTCTGGAGAAATTGATATTATGCCATATTTGAAAAAGAATAAATATGGAGGAAAACGAAGACAACCTAACATATATAAAAGACTTGTAGCTTCAGAAAAAGATGTGTTAAGTTTACTTTGGTTAACTAAATTAAAATTGAAATGAGAAAGCTGTTTTTAATAATTTTATTGATTGTAATAACTCAATCTTGTTCAACAAAATATCACGGTTATGTTTATGATTTTGATAAAGAAACCCCTTTAAATAAAGTGAAAGTTTATTATAAAGATTCTACAGATTTTGTTCTTAGTAATAAAGAAGGATATTTTGAGGTAAAAAAAAGCGCTACAATAAAATACCTTCTCTTTGAAAAAGAAGATTATCGAAGATTTAGTTTAAGTACATTCGATAGACAAAATGAATTTATAAAAGAACAACCATTTGGAGATACTATCTATTTAATATCAAAAAATAGTAAACATAGAAGACCTCAAATAGCATTACCTATTAAAAACTAAAAAATGAGGCTTTGTTACTTACTAATAATGACGTTTATTTTAAACTCATGTTCATCAAGAATAGAAAGACCCGAAATTAAAGGAACACTATACGATTCTTTAACATACAAATCAGTTAAAGGTGTATTAATACAGATTGATGATGAACAAATAAAGTCCGATAACCAAGGAAAGTTTACCATACAGAGAGTAAAGAAAAGAGTGATGTTTAATTTTGAAGGAGGGCGTGTTCCTTTATTTTATTCAATGGAATTAAAACATCCAAAATATAAGAGTATCAAAATTGAAAAAGGAACAAGAGGGAGTTTTGGAGAAGAAACAATATTGTATGATTCAATTTTCCTAAAGCCACTTGAAAAGTAAACGTATTCTACAGATGTTATGCAGCTAAAATGAAAAAACTAATTATTCTCTTCAGTCTAATTTATTTAGCAAGTTGTACTAATCATGTAAATGTGAAGATTAAAGGACATATTACTACAAGTAATGACTATAAAATAAAAAAGATAGAGGTTGGTCAAAAAATAGTACACTCTCCGATGGATTCCAGTTATTCAAAAATATTAGATATAAAGTTAACAAAGGATGGTTATTTTGAATTTGAAATTCAAAGAAAGGAAATGAAAGGAGACAGTAATTTTGCTGTCATATTTAAAGAGGAAAGATATGAAACGGAATACAAGTTTGTAGATATAAGAAAAGAGAAAGAAATTGATTTAGGTACAGTTCTTTTAAAATTAAAAGGATAACATTAATGTGGTATGAAAATGAGAAGAATAGTTTATGTATGTATCCTTTTACTCGCTGTATCTTGTTCTAAACATAAGTATTATTTCTCGCCTTTTATTCAAGGAAGTATTTATGATGCTAAATCTAAGAAGCCTATAGATAGTGTGAAGTTATCAATAAATTTATTAGAGAAAAGTACTTTAAAAGTAGTTTCACAAAGGGAGACTTTATCTAACAGCGATGGTTTTTTCTCATTAAACTCAGACCATATACTGTATACAGGAGATGGAAGAGAAGAATCTTCTCTTTTTGATGGGAGGTATACGAGTTTTTTAATACTTGAAAAAAGAGGATGTAAAAAAGACACTATACAAATAGAAAAATACTGGAAACGAAATGACACAATTGCTAAACTGGATTCAATCTTCCTAAAGCCAATTGAAAAGTAAGTGTGTTCTAGGCATGTCATGTAGCTAAAATGAGAAAACAAATATTATTAATAGTATTAATTACATTTTTTACTTCTTGTACTGAAGGTACAAAAGAGTATTTTGAGGGGTATGTTTATTATAAAGAAATTCCCCTCAAAGGTGCAGTAATAACTGAGGGACACTCTGAGCCTAATAACGTGTTTTCAACAACAGATAGTTTAGGGTATTTTAAACTAAAGCGATTTTCACAAACTTATGCAGATAAACTAATATTTAGTAAAAAAGGATTTAAAACAGATACCGTTTACCTATTAAGAGGTAGAAACTCCCCACCTCTATATACACTATTTTTACGTGAACAATCAGACACTTTATTTATGAAGAGGATAGAATAAAATGAAAAAAGTAGTATTCATATTTATAATAGTAACATTAACAAGCTGTTTTGTTAAAAGAGTTAGTAGACCTCCTATAATAGGTTATATATATAACTCTAAAACATTACAAAAAATAGATAGTGTTGATGTAGTAACTTGGGATTCAGTAAAAAAAGATTATTCTACTGAAACCATTAGTGATGTAAACGGGAGCTTCTTTTTAAAAATGAAAACTTACTACGATAAAATGGCTATAGGAGGTGAAGCTCCCATGGGCTTTTTTAAGTTTAGTTTAATAAAAAAAGGATATGAAAAAAGAAGTATTGAGAGAAGAGGTAGGTATGGTTTTACAAAAGACACTATAAGGTTCGACTCAATCTTCTTAAAACCACTTGAAAAGTAATAGTTACAACTTAAAAAGGCAACTAAATTAATGGTTAATGTAATTATTCTAAAGTCTATATTTTAACAGTAAACATTCTTTCATCTAACTTCAAAATCAACCGTCATTCCGAACGATAGCGAGAAACCGTAAGGTTCAGCGTAGCTAAATCTAACTCAAAAGAGTTACCCTTGTTCTTTATATTATAATCACTGTCAGTTCGAGTGATTTTTATTGAGTGATAACGAAGTAAAAATTGTATCGAGAACTATTAGAAAACTTCTCGACACAAAATTATTTTTATTTCATTTCAATAATTTTACTCGAAGTGACACTGGATGATAAAAAGAATATAGAACGAAGACCTATAAATAAGTCTTTACTCTAACAGCGAAGCGGTCTATTCTCTTAGCTCTAAAATAACCGTCATAACGAAGAACGATAAAACACCCTATAAAACATTGAGAATTTTGTTAGTTATACTAGTTAACATCTCATACCCATTAAAAAACATAACAAAAAGAGTATAAAACATAAAAAAGTACGAGCATATAGCTCGTACTTTTTACGTTATAAAATTTTGTTTGAAACATCAAACACTACTGTTGCCTGTTACATAACAGTAGTGTTTGGTGTTAAACAACAGTACTGTTATTACTTAAGCAACAGTAAGACTAAATGTAGAATCACCTACCATAATATCTTTTAAAAAGCGTTCAGAGTTTCCTGTTGCCTGCGTTTTAACCCTAACACGATAGTTACCAGCAGCAAGAGCAGGAGCTTGACCAATAATCTTCTTATAGCTGTTTTGTGCTAAATAAGAAACTTTGGTTTCGGTACCATCTTCGGCAACAAAATACAAACCAACCTCAGGTAAGTCTCCAGCAACTTTTAAACGCAAACCATTCAGCTCAAACAATCCGTTGGCAGATAAGATAGTATTCGTAGTTGCTGTGGTAATATCTTTTAAATTATTAATAACCGTGTTGGTAATAGGAGCAGTTACTTTTTGTAGCGGAATATCGTCTTTAATTTCGTTGATTAGCTTTCCGCTGTTGAGGTTAACGTGTAGTTTATGAGTTTCAGGATTAAAACCATCTTCCTCGGTATCAAAAACCCCAGAAATAGAGTACCCAATATTTAATAAAGGTAGATTAATGTTATCACCATCTTCTATCGACTCGATAATTTCTTCATAGTAAGAATTAAGCACCGCCACAATATCGGTTTTACTTACTAGGTTACGTTTGCTCAACATTTTATCTATCAACTCGTCTTGATTAATAGTACGCTCTGTTAATACGCGTGCTGAGTAGTTAGTTTCATCGGTTAACTTGTTTTCAATTAAATAGTACTTCATCATATCGATTTTTAAAATTACTTACTTTTTCTTTTGAATCCTTTTTGGGGTAGTAACAGCTAGCGTATTGGAGCAATAACCAATACATGCCAAAACAATTACTAACCTTGGTGTTATTCATCACCAAATAGTCAGGTATAAGAGTACCTTAATAGCATTAACTTCGTAAAGATGTTGTAAAATTGAATGTGATTGAATAGTAATAAGAGATAGCAATTTACTTTTTACAAACAATTTTTATAGCTGACACTAAAATAGTTTTTTTTCGTTTTAACCCTCTGACTTTATGAGTTTTTTAACGTTTTAGGAAGCGTAGGGGAGGTATGGAAAAAGAAAACGCGGATGTGGAATCCGCGTTTTCAGTTATAAAGCGATTTTTATTGAGTAAAATAGACTGTTGAGGTAACTTAATCATATGTGTTTTTAGAAACCTAATAGAAGTAGAGTTAATTTGGATTACTAAAATAAATTATTGGCTATTTTCTTTTTAATAAGAATCGTTTAGGTATTTGTGATCTTTGTTCAATTTTTTGATGCTCTTTAAATCCCATACTGTGAGTTTGACAATGGTTTACTATTTTATGTTCCATTATGCGTTTAGCTGTTTTTGAAAAACCATCAGAATCAATTTTATCGTATATTTCATCGATTTGTAAACTTTTATTATACCACATTAGAATTCCATGTTTAATGATGAAAGTGGAAGGAGTATTTTCTAAGTCACAAACATTCTCAACTACATTTGTTAGTCTATTTGAACCTAAAGAATGGATGATTTTACTATTAAAACCATAGATAATACCGAAATTTAGATTCCAGAATATATTCCTTGCTATTTTCTTTAGTTTTTCTTCATTTCCTAGTAATTTCTTTTTTTCTTCTTCTGTCTCTTTTTCATGAATTATTTGTTCTAGTTTCTTTGTTATGAGTTCTTCAACAAAATTCTGAGAATCTTTGTTTTTTATTAATTCTATAAATGATGTCAAAACTCTGAGATGTACATTCATCCCTTCTTTAAAAATAGATTCTAGTTGTTCTTTTTTTAGTGAACCTGCACGATTTTTTATAATCCTACCCATTACTTCCACAGTCTTAATGCTTCTGCGTAATTCTATGGCTAGTTCATCATCTTCAAATTCATTATCAATTTCACTCTTTTGATTTGTTGAATGAGATTTTTCAATTTCATCTTTCATTTTTAACTCTTCATTTCTTTGATTTTCAGCTGATTCTGATGCTTGTGGTAATACTGCTTGAACTACTTCGTCTATCCGATCATCAAAAAAATTCAATTCGTCAGCACTAAGGGTGGCTGGAGAATATTTTTCAAATAGTGTCATTGCATTCAAAATAACTTCATCAAGGACAGTAGTGCTTTTATCATGATGCGAAATAAATATTGCGATATAAGCAAATTCATCAATATGTAAGTTGCTAAGAATTTCATTAATGTTTTTTGATTGTTTACTAGCGTTGTCGGCAAAATACTTTGCAGCAAAGAAGTAATATAAATATGGGTAACTAAAAGAGTAGTTACCTAAACCGTCCAAGTGAAGAATATTGGTGTTTCTAAGATTTCTAATTACTTCTTCTATTCCTATAGTAAGATTGAAATTAGATTTATACACTTCAATATATTTTTCAAATTCTATTTTATTAACTACTGTTTTTCCTTTTTCAAAATAGAAAAAAGCTAATTCTGTAAGGAAATTAAAGTAAGTGTCAAAATCATCATTTTTCACTCCTTCTTTTCGGAGATATATGTATACTAATGTTTGATAAAAATATCCTTGTGATGTAATATTTTGGTCTAATGGTTTACTAACTGTATCGGAGCTACTTATAAATGATAAAATGAAAAAAGGATAAGAAGGCATTATTCCTTTACCAATAATTTTTCCTAAAGCGGAATCAACAAGTTCAGTTTTATTATCTATTTCCTGATATATTTCATTGTCTGTTGTCCAATTATTTTCAGAAAGTAAAACCCAATTTTTGATTAATTCATTCCGTTGAGAAGGACTGAATTCATTAATCTTGTATTGTTTATACTGGTCCATTAATGTTTCATTCTTAAAGTTGAAACCAAAAATATCATCAACTATTATGACTTGCTTTTCAAAGTTAATGATTTGACTAACTATTTTTTCTTTGTGTTTAGCGAAATGAAAATCGTCTAATATTAAAACAACTTTGTGTTTGTCAATTTCTGAAGGCTTAATATCTGAACCACTATACTGTTCTTTAAATGCTTTCTCAATTTTTGAATATATAGATCCAAGATAGTTATTTTTACCATCAGAAAGATAAATGGGTACTAAACCTTGATTAAATAATTTCAAGAACAAACGTTTACACAATGTAGTTTTTCCGGATTGACCTTCACCTGCGATTAGAATTTTTTTATTCTCACTTAGAGTTCCAATCATCTCGCTACAATTAATGTCATCTAATTCATCCTTTGAATCATCAAATTCTTTTAGTAGTGGAGATACATAAATATCACTCAGTAATACTGATTGTTTGCTTGAATGCGCCTTTGATAGCATTTCACTATCTTCTAAGAATACCTGAAACTCGTCAGTTAATTTTATATCTATTGATTCATTTGTTTTTATTGGTTGTTGCATAGCTTTGATTGTTAAATCGTAGAGTAATTCAAATAATAGTAGATGGCTTTTTTGACTAAGAGTGTTTTTTTCTTTAGAATTACTTCGTCCACCATTTCTGTCGTCAATCCAAGTATATAAATCTAGATACTCTTCAATATTTCTATTTAATCTGAGGTTTTGCTTAATAAAGTCACAACCAAAAGATGTGTTTAGTTCATCTCCAAGTTTATAGCTTTCTTCGAAAAATGAAGCTGTTTTTGCAGCTTCTCTAGCTAGTGTTTTTGGAATAATATCTTCTCCTTCCCATTCTAATTTTTGATAATCCACCATGGCTGAATTAGTGAGATAACTATTTCTAGCTTTTTGAATACTTTTAAGCACCTGAATAATAAATTCACTTTCACAGACTTTGAATTTAAATTGCTCGCACCCCTTGAATATAGTTTTTGTGTCAATATCCAGAAATTCGTTTATTTCAAAAAAGTTTCTTGTTTCACCTTTGTGAATATTATAGTCTAATTCAGTTTTTGTTATTGGAACAATACTTACAATTTGTTCATTGGTATCTTCTTTTTGTAGTAAAAACAAAGCATTCTTTTCTAGTTTTTTTTTGTGTATTTTAATTTTTTCTATCCAATTTCTTCTTTCAATAGCGTCTTGGATATTTTCAGGAATAAGGACAATTAAATCTAAATCACTTTTACTTGGTTTAAACATCCTGCCATCCATATAAATCGAGCTACCGAATAAATATATGGCATCAATCCTAACATCTTTAGATGTTTCTTTTTTCCAGTCTTGGATTAGTTCAATTATTTCGTTTTTCATTTTTATACTATTAGGTAATATATGAATAAGCACAATTGTGTTTATCCTAAATAATTATAAATAAGTCGACAAATTATAAAACTAAAGACGTAAGGTCTTACGGTTTTCCGCAACCCAAATTGCAGATATCCGCAAAACATACATTATTACACATATAATTACCATTTAATAACACAATAGTTGTTATTACTAATGATATTTTACTACTTTTAAAATGTTAATATGCAGTTATATAGTGTTTTAATACATGTTGTACTACCAACATAAAAACAAGTATAGTTGCATATAACAACAACCAACAAACTAAACTTTATAAATATTATGAAAACCCTAAGCACTTGCTTAGCACTCTTTTTTTATGTGCTATGCATTAACGGACAAACACAAACTATTAACTGTGAATCCGAAATAAAAAAGTTGAGTAGTACCTATGAAAACTACAACAAAACATTAGAAAAAAAGAAGCAAGAAATAGACGAAACTAAAAAGTCGATAACCCAAGAAAGCTTAGACAAGCTCAGCCTATTAATTAATGACAGAAAAACGTATATAGATTCACTAAACCTTACGTACGCTAAATTTACTAGCTATAAAAACGTGTGTACCAATATTCATGCTGATTCAATAGCTAGTTGGTTTCCTCATAAAGAACCACCAACACAAGAAACCATAGCAAGAGATACAGCGCAAGAAGAAACGGTAGAAGAACCTGTAACCTATAGCTATTTTAACGAAGATGTAATTATTAGTGAAGATGTTAACGGAGTCGAGAGAACGTCTAGAGAGAAAAAAGTGTTCAATCAGGTATTAAAACAAGTAAACCAAGAAGCTTACTTTGGAGACATTACCATACCTAAAGAAGGGCAAGAGTTTTGTTTTTATAACAATGAGCATAAGCGTCAAGATACCCTAAAGTATAAGTTTAAAAAGATAGATATTGAAATCCGCGATGGTAGCTTAGCTGATATTCAAGTATTGGTAGAATACAAAGGAAGCATGCTGTTGTTTGAAAACTACGTAGGGGTAAGCTTTTTACGATACGGATATTGGGCATCTAAAAACTATCTTTTTTACTCACAAAAACAACCAACAACTAATGTTGATGAAGCCGAGTTTGAAAACCTTCGTATTCGTTTAAGCGATGTATTAATGTATAAGTATAAAATAGGAAACAACTACGTGCCACACGACTTAACGTTGGAACTGCCTAAAGAAGATATTGACGGAAACGAAACCAACCTAACAGCACCGGCAACCTACCAAATAAAACAAGACACTTATTTAGATAAAATAGTAGAATTACGTGCTTATACCGACTTTTTAGCACTCTTTGGAGAGTCTGACAACGGATTGGTGCAGTTAGAAGGAAGTGCAAAGTTTTATGTATTTCCTTTTTCAAGACAAATCTTTAGTTCCTCAATGCAGTTTGAGTTTTTAAAGTCGATTACACCTTATGTACACTACGCTAAGTTTGAAGAAGATAAAGGATTGGTTGCTGCAACAGGTGGTGTAATAGGAAATACGTTAGATTTGGTAGAAAAACGTTTTTTAACCGTTGGTGGAGAAGTGAACCTATTTGAAGTATATCAAAAAAATTACCCGATGAAAATGAACTTCTTTGGTACGGTAGATTACAACCTAACAAGAGTTCAAAACGACAACCAAGGAGTAGAAAACCTAAAAGCATTGAGTTATGGAGGAGGAATAAGCTTGTCATCAAAACGATTTAACAACTTCGGATTCAATTATAAATTAGGACTTCATTGGTTTGATTATAAAAGCTATAACGGATCTAGCGCCATAGATTTAGACTTTAAAGTACCTGTAGTAAAGAACCAAGCAGAAGTATTTTATCATCCTAACAAAAACCCAAACCAAGCCATTTTTGCAAGATTAGTAACCTATAACTACAAAGGAAACGAAAGCGATGAAGCTTTTTATCAATTTCAATTTGGATATAAGTTCTCCATAGGGTCAAGAACAGTAAAGAAATAAAGTAAAAAGAGGTTATTTGTTAAGAATAACCTCTTTTTATATAACAGTTTTATGAGTTCTATTAAAATCTAACAAAATTCTAATTTCATCGTGTCACCTCGAACCTGTGGGAGAGGTCTCAAGGTTATGAGTTACTTCTTTTAATAAGATTTAGTTACGCTGAACCTTACGGTTTCTCTCTATCGTTCGGAATGACAGAAGATTTAAAACCAAGAAGCAAGACCGCTTCGCTGTTAGAATATAGATTTATAAGCGTCATTTCGACCAGCGGGAGAAATCTTATAATTGTATGTTAGGTACTGTTAAGAATGTTCTAGACTTAAATTAAGCAGATTCCTCTCTATCGTTCGGAATGACGACTTTTTTTAGTATTTACCACTAACCAAGCTTCTCACGTATTTTATCCAAACACAAATTATCAATACTCCCTATATGTGTATGTTTTTTAGAAGTATCAGGAGTATATGTACCGTTGACAACTTCGCCACCAATTTTTTGGTAAGCCTCTCTAAAACTCATTCCATTTTCTACTAAAGTATTCATGTTATCTACCGTAAATAAGTATTTATACTTTTCATCCTGTAGGTTAATATCCTTCACAATAACTTGCTGAATAGCATAATCAAAAATATCTAGCACATCTTTTAACTCTTCAAAAGCATTGATGATATTTTCTTTTAATAACTGATAATCTCTATGATAACCACTTGGTAAATTGTTAGTGATTAATAAGGTTTCGGTATACAACGCTTGAATTTTATTGCACTTACCTCTAATGAGTTCAAACACATCAGGATTCTTTTTATGCGGCATAATGCTGCTGCCTGTGGTTAATTCATCAGGAAAAGAAATAAAATCAAAATTCTGACTCATATACAGGCAAATATCCATGGAAAAACGAGCTAAGGTGTTACTTACACTTCCTAATGCCATGGTAAGCGTACGCTCACTTTTTCCTCTGCTCATTTGTGCTGCCACTACATTGTATTTTAAGGTTTCAAACCCAAGTTCTTTAGTGGTAAACTCTCTATCAATAGGGAAGGAACTACCATAACCAGCCGCAGAACCCAACGGGTTTTGATCTACCGTTTTTAGTGCAGCATCTACCATGTACAAATCGTCAATTAGCAATTCAGCATACGCAGAAAACCATAACCCGAAAGAAGAAGGCATTGCCACTTGTAAGTGGGTGTACCCAGGTAATAACTTGGTTTTATGTTCTTCTGCCAACTGTAATAACGTATTGAAAAGTGTTTTAGTTTTATCAGAAATCAGCTGTAAATTGTCTTTATAATACAACTGCAAAGCCACTAAAACTTGATCGTTTCTGGAACGTGCTGTGTGTATCTTTTTACCAACTTCACCATATATGTTGGTTAATTCGAACTCAATTTTAGAATGTACATCTTCAAACTGAGGATCAATTACAAAAGTACCGTCTGCCACTTTCTGTTGTAGTGTAGCAATTCCACTAGTTACTTGCGCTAATTCTTCCGAAGTAATAATACCGATGGAAGCCAGCATTTTTGCATGTGCTAGTGATGCTTTCAAGTCGTACGGTGCAATGTGTATGTCTATTTCTCTATCGTTTCCAACAGTAAAATGCTCTATTTTTTTATCTATGGATAATCCTTTGTCCCAAAGTTTCATGTTTTTATATTTTTTAATTAGTACTGAGTATTGAGAAGTTAGTATTGAGTGTTAAACACTATAACTAACAAAATTCTCATTGTTTGTTTGTCACCTCGAACGTATGTGAGAGGTCTCAAACTTATGAGTTACTCTTTTTAATGAGATTTAGCTACGCTGAACCTTACGGTTTCTCTCTATCGTTCGGAATGACGATTGTTTTTTAGAGCCAAGAGAATAGACCGCTTCGCTACTAGAATAAAGACTTTCTATAATTAAGTCTTTTTTCTTTTCTCTTTTTTCTCGTTTCTTTCTTATAATACTTTCTCTAATAATTGAATATACAATTCAATCCCTTCCTCAATTTCTTGAAGGTAAATAAACTCATCAGCGGTGTGTGAGCGAGTACTATCACCAGGTCCTAATTTTAATGACGGACAACTCAACACTGCTTGGTCAGATAGGGTAGGAGAACCATAGGTTTTTCTTCCTAAAGCAACACCTGCTTGTACTAATGGATGTTCTTTTGGTATTGATGATGAATTCAAATTCAAACTTCTTGGTTGCATGTTACAAGGTGCATTTTGCTGTAAATAATCGCTAACTTCTTGATTGGTGTATTTATCGTTTACGCGAACATCTACCACTAATTTTACTTCGGAAGGAACAGCGTTGTGTTGTTTCCCCGCATTGATTTGTGTAACTGTTAACTTAACCTCACCCAAGGTTTCCGAGGTTTTTTCAAACGACACTTCTTTAAACCACTGTAATACATCAATGGTGTTATAAATAGCATTATCGTGGTTCGGATGTGCGGCATGACTTGGGGTTCCTTTTACCTCAGCATCAAAAACAACCAAGCCTTTTTCGGCAATAGCTAATTGCATTAAGGTAGGTTCTCCCACAATCGCTACATCAATGTTAGGTAAGGTTTTTAGTAATCCATTTAAACCGTTAGGACCGCTGCTTTCTTCTTCGGCAGTTCCTGCAAATACCAAATTATACGCTAAGTTTTCTTTTTGATAGAAATAGGTATAGGTTGCTAGTAATGATACCAAACAGCCTCCCGCATCGTTACTTCCCAAACCATAGAGTTTTCCTTCTTCCACAATCGCTTTAAAAGGATCTTTGGTATAGCCGTTATTAGGTTTTACGGTATCGTGGTGAGAGTTTAGTAACAGCGTAGGTTTGCTATCATCAAAATGTTTGTTTACCGACCATACATTGTTCTGTGTTCTGGTATACGGAATATCAAATTCTTGAAACCAGTTTTCCAATAGTAGGGCAGTAGCATTTTCTTCCGAAGAAAAAGAAGGTGTTTCTATCAAGTTTTTTAATAGGCTGATAGCTTTTGTAGTGAGTCTCTGTATCATGATAGTTGTAATGAGGTGTGTTTGTTTTTTGAGTTAAATACCATAGCTGTATTGCCTATGTGTACTTTTTGAACATTGTTTTTGAGGGCATGAAAGCAATTGTCTAACTTAGGAAGCATTCCTTCAAAAATGATTCCGTCAGTTTTTAGTTGAGTATAGGTTTCTAACGTGATTTGTTCAATAACAGAAGTATCATCAGCTACATCACTTAATACTCCTGGTTTTTCAAAACAGTAGTACAATTCTGTATTAAAATCAGCAGATAATCCTATAGCCAATTCAGCAGCAATAGTATCGGCATTGGTATTGAGTAATTGTCCGTTTGCATCGTGCGTAATTGCACAAAATACTGGAGTTACTTCATTATTAATTAATATCGTTACTACTTGCGGATTCACGATAACAACGTCGCCTGCAAATCCGTAATCTATAGGTTCAGCAGGACGTTTGGTTGATACAATGGTGTTTCCGTCAGCCCCTGTAAATCCCACAGCATTTGTATTGTTTGCTTGTAACTGCGCAACAATTTGCTTGTTGATTTTACCTGCATATACCATAGTAATTAAATCTAAAGTTTGCGTATCGGTTACACGCCTGCCATCAATCATAGTTACAGGAATATTCAATTCTTTAGCCAATTCAGAAGCTAATTTTCCACCACCGTGTATCAATACTTTAGGTCCTTTTAACTGAGCGAAATCAGCTAAGAAGCTATGTAGGGCTGTCTCATCATTAATGATGTTTCCGCCAATTTTAACAATCTTTATGGTTTTCATTTTTAGTTTTAAGTTTAATTTATTGTTCATTTTTTCTTGATAAAAAACGAACCAAAAAATCAAGTCTGTAAAGAGGAAATTGCTACGCACCACTCATTTTCAAAGCTTCATGCTTAAAGCTACGCTTAGCACTTCCGCTTTTTCACTCGTTATTTCTTTATACAGACAGTTTTCATATTTTAATTCTCTTTTAATTAAATGTCACGTCGAGTGATTTTTAGTACTGAAAGGGAGAAAAATTGTATCGAGACGTTTTCAAGTAGTTCTCGATACATCTCCCTCAGGTCGACACTCGAACTGACAAGTCAAAATTTAAATTCAGCTTAAATGAGTTAAAATCTCTTTTAATACTATTTGAGTTGCAAAAGTTCTGTTGTTGGCTTGTTCAATAACAAGAGAATTATCACTATCTAAAACAGCGTCTTCCGCTACTACATTTCTTCTAATAGGCAAACAGTGCATAAACTTAGCATCTCCAATTTTTTCTTTGGTAATCATCCAGTTGGGGTCTTCATTTAGTATGTTACCATACTCATTAAAAGAACTCCAGTTTTTAGCATAGATAAAGTCGGCATTTTCAAAAGCTTTCTCTTGATTGTATTCTATAGGAAACTCTTTCGTAATTTCAGAATCTAACTCGTATCCTTTTGGATGCGTTATAACAAATTCTACATCCATTTTGTGCATCAAGTGAACAAAAGCATTGGCAACCGAATGTGGTAATGCTTTCGGGTGTGGAGCCCAAGACAACACAACTTTAGGTTTGTCAACTTTTTTAGTTTCCGTAATAGTAATCGCATCTGCCAAGGCTTGCAACGGATGGTCAGTAGCGCTTTCCATATTGATAACAGGTACCGTAGCGTATTTTATAAAACTGTTGAGTACAATTTCAGAAGTGTCTTTTTCTTTGTCTTTCAACGTTGGAAAAGCTCTTACTGCAATCATATCTGCATACTGAGAAATTACCATGGCAGCTTCTTTAATATGCTCTGAAGTGCTTAAATTCATCACAGTACCGTCTTCAAACTCCATATTCCAAGCATTGGTAATGTTTAACACGCTTACCTCCATACCTAAGTTTTTAGCCGCTTTTTCGGTACTTAACCTTGTACGTAAACTAGCATTGAAAAAAAGGATGACTAAAGTTTTATGTTGTCCTAAATCAGCAAACTGATGGGGATTTTCTTTTAATTGAATTGCCTTTTGAATGGTATCTGAAAGGTTTTCAATGTCGTTTAGGCTGGTGTATTTTTTCATGACAGTTCCTTTTTTAAAGCTTCAAAAAACACATTGATATGTTGCTTTTGAATGGTTAATGGGGGAAGGATTCTTAATAAGTTAGGGTTCTTAGCGCTCCCTGTGAAAATATGATGTTTGAATATTAGGTTCTTTCTTAGCTCAGCAATAGGGAAATTGAATTCTAATCCTAACATTAAACCTCTTCCTTTTACAGTTGTTATCTGCGGAATAGAAGCTGCTTGTTCCATAAAATACGCAGCAATTTGTTGTGCATTTTCCATCAATTGCTCTTTTTTAATGGTTTCAAGAACAGCTAAGGAAGCAGCACAGGCTAAGTGATTTCCACCAAAAGTAGTTCCAAGTAAACCGTAAGATGCCTCAATACTTGGATGGATTAAGATTCCCCCAATAGGGAATCCATTCCCCATTCCTTTTGCCATGGAAATGATATGCGGAGTAATGCCGTGTTTTTGAAAAGCAAAGAAATCACCCGTTCTACCAAATCCGCACTGAATTTCATCAGCAATAAGTAAGGTGTTGTATTGTTTACATAGGTTTTCTAATCCTTGGTAAAAAGCAGTTGAAGCTTCGTCCAATCCGCCAATACCTTGAATAGTTTCTATAATAATAGCACAAACATCGTTGCCTTGTAACGCTTTTTCAACACCTACTAAATCTTCAAATTCTAAAAAGATAACTTCTTGCTGCGCATTTATGGGTGCTACAATCTTAGGATTGTCGGTTGCTGCTACTGCAGCAGAAGTACGCCCGTGAAACGAGTTCTTAAAAGCGATTACCTTTTGTTTACCAGTATGAAAAGACGCTAGTTTTAAAGCATTTTCATTGGCTTCAGCTCCCGAATTGCATAAAAATAGTTGATAATCTTTACAGCTAGATATGTTTTCTAGTTGTGAAGCTAACTCAACTTGTAACGGATTTTGAATCGCGTTGCTATAAAAGCCTAGTTTGCTTACTTGCTCACTGATGTTTTTTACATAGGTAGGATGTGAGTGCCCGATAGAAATTACGGCATGTCCGCCATATAAATCTAAATATTCTGCGCCTTTATCGTCGTACACATATACATCGTTGGCGGTTATTGGGGTTATATCAAATAGAGGATATACATTAAATAAACTCATTAGTTTTCTTTTTTTATGGTGTTAATCTTGTTGAATGAGGCTACCATCCCTTGTATTAAAGCGGCACTTAAGCCTTTGTGTTCCATTTCATTCAAACCTTCAATGGTACAGCCTTTTGGAGTGGTAACTTTATCGATTTCTTCTTCAGGATGATTTCCTGTGGCTATGAGTAGGTTGGCAGCACCTTCACTGGTATGCATAGCGAGTTCTTGTGCTTCTTTTGCATCGAAACCTAACTGAATAGCGGCTTGTGTAGTTGCCCGTATTAAGCGCATCCAAAAAGCAATTCCACTAGCACATATTACGGTGGCTGCTTGCATTTGATCTTCAGGAATAATCATAGAAGTTCCTAGCTGATTGAAAATAGCTGTAGCTATTTTTAAATCTTCCTTCTTTTGAGTATTACCACTAAGACAAGTCATCGATTTTCCAACGGCAATAGCAGTATTAGGCATGGCTCTGATAATAGTAGTATCTGAACCAATCAGCGTTTCCATTTTTTCAATAGAAAAACCAGCAACTGTAGAAATTACTTTATGATTGTCTGATAACAGAGGAGCAGTTTCTTTTAAAAGAGCTTCTAAATGTGTTGGTTGTACAGCAAAAATTAATACATCAGATGCTGTGATTGCTTCCTTGTTATTAGAACTAATGAAAACGTTGGGTACCTCTTTAAGTTCATTGAGTTCTTCAATATTTCTCTTGGTTAAGAAAAGTTGAGAAAACGAATTGTTTTGTATTAATCCTTTAGCGATTGATTTTCCTAAGTTACCTGTTCCTATAATTGCTATTTTCATTTGAGAAAGTTTAGATTATATATTTTGTATTATTCATTTCTTGTATTAAGACATTCATCTTGGTTTACCTAATCCCTCTGTGAGGGTTAGAAATAAGTTGCCTTTAACTGTAAACCCGTATCTTCTTTAAAACTAAACATTAGGTTCATATTCTGAACTGCTTGTCCAGAAGCTCCTTTTAATAGGTTGTCAATAATACTTGTTATCAGTAGTTTATCTTCATGTTTGTGTAAGTGAATTAAACACTTATTTGTGTTTACCACTTGTTTTAAATGCAGGTCATTATCAGCAACATGCGTAAAAACTGCATTCTTGTAATAGTCAGCATACAGTTGCTGTGCCTCTTTTAAACTCCCTTCAAAATGTGTGTATAACGTAGCATAGATACCTCTAGAAAAGTCCCCTCTGTTAGGAAGAAATAATACTTCTGAATTAAAACTAGATTGAAGTGTATCTAACGTCTGATTAATTTCTCCCAAATGCTGATGGGTAAAAGGTTTGTAATAGGAAAAATTATTATCTCTCCACGTAAAATGTGTGGTAGCTGATAATGAAGTTCCCGCACCCGTTGCACCAGTAACTGCATTGATGTGTACATCACCTTGTAACAAATTAGCATCTGCCAGTGGAAGCAATCCTAATTGAATTGCGGTAGCAAAACACCCCGGATTTGCTATGTAAGAAGCACCTTGTATCGCTGTTTTTTGAAGTTCAGGTAAACCGTATACAAACTCTTTTCTTTGAAAAGAGTTATCAGTTTTTAATCTGAAATCATTTCCTAAATCAATAATCTTTGTGTGGTCTGAAAAGGTATGAGCTTCTAAAAACTTTTTAGAATTTCCATGTCCTAAGCATAAGAATAGTACATCTATGTTCTCATTGATTGTATTTGTAAATGTTAGCTCAGTGCTACCCACTAAATCCTGATGTATGTTCGCTATTTTATTACCAGCATTGGAAGTGCTATACACAAAATTGATAGTAGCTTTTGGATGTTGTAACAATAGTCTTACTAACTCACCAGCTGTATATCCTGCACCACCTATAATTCCTACTTGTATCATATTGTTTGTTGTTTTAAATAGTAGAATCAGTTTCCATTTATAAGATCATCACGTCGTTATCACTCCTCATGATGACAGTTTTGTCATTGTGAGCCTTTCGACTGTCGCTCAAGACAGGCTCAAGCGTGGCAATCTGCTCATTGTTTATCGATAACTGTTTACTGTCTATTGATTCACTTGTTGATATATCTTATTTTGGTTTCCTAAGATTTTAATAAAACCTTTAGCATCTTCAGCGGTCCAACCTTTGTTAAGCTCTCCATAGCTACCAAATTTGGCATTCATTAAATCGTGTGGAGAAGCAATTCCGTCTAATGTAAAGTGATAAGGTTTTAGTGTAACAAAAACATCACCCGTAACTTTTGATTGACTGCTTTCTAAAAAAGCTTCCATGTCTCTCATCACAGGGTCTAAATATTGACCTTCATGCAAGTGCATTCCGTAAAAATTAGCCAAATACTCTTTGTGTTGTAATTGCCATTTGGTTAAGGTGTGTTTCTCTAACAAATGATGCGCTTTGATAGTAATTAACGCAGCAGCAGCTTCAAAGCCAACTCTTCCTTTAATTCCTACAATGGTGTCACCCACATGAATATCTCTTCCAATCCCGAATTTTGAGGCTATAATATTTAGCTCCTCTATATTTTGTACAGGGGGCTTTTTGTCGTCATTAATAGCAACGAGTTCGCCTTTAACAAAAGAAAGTTTTACCTGTTCTGGTGTTGTTTTGGTTATTTGTGAAGGGTAGGCATATTCAGGTAATGGTAGTTCAGAAGTTAAAGTTTCCTCACCACCAACACTAGTTCCCCACAACCCTTTATTTACAGAGTATTTAGCCTTTTCCCACGAAAGATCGATTCCATTATTCTTTAAATATTCAATTTCTTCCTGTCTTGAAAGTTGTAAATCTCTAATAGGTGTGATGATTTCAATTTCTGGAGCTATCGTTTGAAAAATCATATCAAATCTTACCTGATCGTTTCCTGCACCTGTACTACCATGAGCGATACAGTCAGCACCTATACTTTTGGCATAGTTTACAATTTCAATAGCTTGTACAATTCTTTCAGCACTTACAGAAAGGGGATAGGTATTATTTTTTAATACATTTCCAAAGATTAAATACTTTACTACCTTCTTGTAAAAATCATTAACAGCATTAATGTTTTTATAGGTAGCTACTCCCATTGTATAGGCATTTTCTTCAATTTTTTTAATTTCTTCGGAAGAAAATCCACCAGTATTCACACTAACAGCATGAACTTCGTATCCTTGTTTTGATAAGCTTACCGCGCAGTATGAAGTATCTAAACCTCCACTGTATGCAATTACTAATTTTTTCATTTTTTGTCTTTTTTTAGGAAGATGCTCTCCTTAATTCTTTTAAGTCTTTGAAAGACTTTCTCCTTTACTTTTATGTTTTGAGATTTTTTGTTAGGATCGTATAACATACCAGTACACAAGCACATTTTTTGTTGTGTACGTTGTAAGACATCGTAGTTTTTGCAGGTTTGACAACCATTCCAAAAAGATTGATCTTCTGTAAGTTCAGAAAAGGTAACAGGCTTATAACCCAATTCGCTATTGAGCTTCATAACTGCTAAGCCTGTAGTGATACTAAATATTTTAGCGTTAGGGAATTTTGCTCTGGAATGTTCAAAAACTACTTTTTTTATTTGCTTGGCTAAACCAATACCTCTGTAATCTGGATGAACAATTAATCCTGAATTAGCTACAAATTTGCCATGACTCCAAGCTTCGATATAGCAAAAGCCAGCAAACTTATCGTCATCTAAAGCAATAACTGCGTTACCATTTTCTAGTTTTGTAATAATATATTCTGGTTTTCTTTTAGCAATTCCTGTGCCTCTAACCAGAGCAGCTTCGTCAATAGTTTGACAAATAATTTCAGCATACTTACTATGCGATTGATCAGCAATAACAATTCTCATTGAAATTGATTTTAGATAAACATTTTGTTATAAATCGGTGGTTTGAAAAGAAGAACCGGACGCACCTAGGTTCCCAAAAGAAGTAGCACCCTTACGGGCGACGTCGGATAAAAATAGGTCGTACAACAACTGCGTTATTGAAAACAATAACAAGAGTTAGTAACGATATAAAAATGTAGATTATAGAAATCAAAAGGATAAAAATAAAATTATACAATACTCAGTTTTGTGCAAGGAAAGACTAGCGTCGGTTGAAAAACCGCACTAAGAAACTGGGTATATTGTTGTATATTTTATTTGTTTGCATAATGGCGCAAATCTATAAAATAAATTTTGATTAATGCTATATAAAAAATAAAAAGTTTTATAAGTGTAAGTAATACAGAGGGTTAGTGAGTGTTTTTTCTAGAAGGGGAATAAAAAAGTTAAAAAAATATTAGGATAACTAAAAAATAATTTCAAATATTTGTGGCAACAGATGAAAAAACAAATTTTAAATATCATTTCTATTATTGTCATTGTGATTATTTCACAAGGATAAGGAAGCGGTATTTAATAGTTTAACATATAAATTATAAGAAGGCTTCCTAAATTTAGGAAGCCTTTTTTGTTGCAAAAAGCATGAATCAATTTTTTAACATCGTGGTAATTATTATTGTCATTATTAGCTCTCCACCGAGTTGATACAGATGGTTATTACCTATAAAAAAGCCTGTATCTAACTCAAGATACAGGCTTTTTTTATGCTTCTGAATATCATAATGAATAGGTGTTAAATATTTGGTTTTGAGTTTTTTAAGTGTTTTTGTGAGTAAATGAGAATCATTGAAGCCTTAAAATAGAAGAAAGTAAAGTAAAAAGCGAAAAATAATTTTGAACAGTAAAAACAACTAAAAATGTACTATAACGAGGAAACAGTAATTTTTTTCAACGGAGAGTTTATCAAAGCAAAAGATGCTAGCGCTAATTTGTATAGCCAGAGTTTACACTACGGAAACGGAGTTTTCGAGGGAATTAGAGCTTACAATACAACCGAGGGAGCTAGAGTCTTTAAGTCTTATGAGCATTACAAAAGACTAAAGTTTGGCGCAGAAGTAATGAATATTCAATTAGATTATTCAGAAGAAGAACTCACACAAATTACGTATGAATTATTAGAGCGTAATGGTTTGAAAGATGCATACATCCGTCCGTTAGTCACTACTGGAGCCGATATGAGTTTGTTGACTTCTAAAGAAACAAACCTAATTATCCAGTGTTGGGAATGGGGAAAATACATGGGCGATAAATTACTACGTGTAAAAACGTCTTCATTCCAACGCCCGAATCCGAAATCATGTTTTGTAGAGGCTAAAGTAACAGGACACTACACAAATTCAATATTATCAACCAACGAAGCAAAAAATAATGGGTATGATGAAGCACTATTATTAGACATGAACGGTAATGTAGCAGAGTGCTCAGGAGCCAATGTTTTTATGCAAAAAGATGGAAAGTTATACACTCCACCAAGAGGTCATATCATGGCTGGAATTACACGTGCTACGGTTATCGATTTGTGTAAGGAAGAAGGAATACCTGTTGAAGAAAAGCACTTTAAGTTAGAAGAATTAAAACAGGCAGATGCTTGTTTTTTTACAGGAACAGCAGCCGAAGTAGTAGGATTACAATCGTTAGACGATTATCAATTTCCACTAGCGTGGGAAAAGTCACACGGACACAAATTAATGAAATTATATAAAGACGAAGTATTGGGCTTACGTCAAAAAAGAAAAGCAAGTTAACATGGAACTAAACAAATTTAGTAAACAAGTAACACAAGATGATACACAACCTGCTGCACAAGCAATGTTGCATGCCATAGGCTTATCAAAAGCAGATTTAGAAAAACCGTTGGTAGGAATAGCAAGTACAGGGTATGAAGGAAATCCGTGTAATATGCACCTAAACGATTTGGCAAAATTGGTAAAAGAAGGAACCGAAAATGCTGATTTGGTTGGATTGATATTTAATACCATTGGTGTTTCTGATGGAATTTCTATGGGAACTCCGGGGATGCGCTATTCACTACCATCTCGTGATGTAATTGCCGACTCTATGGAAACCGTAGTGCAAGCAATGTCGTATGACGGACTGGTAACCGTAGTAGGATGTGATAAAAACATGCCAGGAGCATTAATGGCAATGTTGCGTTTAAATCGCCCTTCTGTTTTAGTGTACGGAGGAACAATTGCTTCAGGGTGTCATGAAGGAAAAAAATTAGATGTAGTATCAGCTTTTGAAGCATGGGGAGAGAAAGTTGCAGGAACGATTACAAAAAAAGAATATCAAAGTGTAATTGAAAAAGCATGCCCAGGAGCAGGTGCTTGCGGAGGAATGTACACTGCAAATACCATGGCATCAGCGATTGAAGCGTTGGGAATGAGTTTACCATACAATTCATCCAATCCTGCAATTAGTGATAACAAAGAGCAAGAATGTGTAAAAGCAGGTGAAGCACTACGTGTATTACTTGAAAAAGATATCAAACCATCAGACATTGTTACTAAAAAATCTTTAGAAAATGCGGTACGATTGGTAACAGTTATGGGAGGTTCTACTAATGCGGTATTACACTTTTTAGCGATAGCAAGAGCTGCAGGAGTGAAGTTTACCTTAGAAGATTTTCAACGTATTTCTGATGAAACTCCATTTTTAGCCGATTTAAAACCTAGTGGGAAATATCTAATGGAAGACGTACACAGAGTAGGTGGAACACCTGCAGTTTTAAAATATCTACTAGAAAAAGGTTTGTTGCATGGAGAGTGCTTAACAGTAACAGGTAAAACATTAGCCGAAAATTTAACTGCAGTTCCGAGTTTAACAGACGGACAAGATGTAATTAAACCTACAGAACAGCCTATCAAAGCTACTGGACATTTACGAATGCTCTACGGAAATTTAGCTAAAGAAGGTTCTGTAGCAAAAATAACAGGAAAAGAAGGATTGTATTTTTCTGGAAAAGCAAAAGTATTTGAAGGAGAATATGAAGCTAATGACGGAATACGAGACGGAAAAGTAGCAAAAGGTGATGTTGTAGTAATCCGTTACGAAGGCCCAAAAGGAGGTCCTGGAATGCCAGAAATGCTAAAACCAACTGCTGCTATTATGGGAGCAGGGTTAGGTAAAGAGGTTGCTCTAATTACTGATGGTCGTTTTTCAGGAGGAACTCACGGATTTGTAGTAGGGCATATTACACCAGAAGCACAAGAAGGTGGTGTAATTGCTTTGGTAAAAGATGGAGATACCATAACCATCAATGCAGAAACCAATACAATAAACTTAGCTGTTTCTGAAGAAGAATTAGCAAAGAGAAAACAAGAGTGGACAGCTCCTCCTTTAAAAGTAAAAAGAGGAGTACTATATAAATATGCAAGAACAGTAGCATCAGCGTCCAACGGATGTGTAACAGACGAATTTTAATCGCAGGGCGATAGCCAGAGTCTTGCCTAAAAGTTTGATTTTTAGAAAAAGACATGAGAATTAAGATTCAATACTAGACCTAGTAGTCTTAAAAAATCAATAAAATAACTAAGCATATAGCTAAAAGCTAAAAGCATAAAGCTGAGTTTATGGAAACAAAAACGAAACAACAAACAGAACAAGAAACAACACAAAAAGTAACCATTACAGGTGCAGAAGCTGTAATCAAATGTTTATTAGCTGAAGGAGTCGACTTGTTATACGGATATCCTGGTGGTGCTATTATGCCAGTTTATGATGAGTTGTATAAATATCAAGATAAATTGCATCATGTATTAACACGTCACGAGCAAGGAGCCACACATGCAGCACAAGGATATGCAAGAGCTACAGGTAAAGTTGGTGTAGCCATGGCAACTTCGGGTCCAGGAGCAACGAATTTAATTACAGGTATTGCCGATGCACAAATTGATTCTACTCCAATGGTATGTATTACAGGGCAAGTAGGAGCACACTTATTAGGATCTGACGCGTTTCAAGAAACGGATATTGTAGGTATTTCTACTCCTGTTACCAAATGGAATTATCAGATAACGAAAGCTAGTGAAATTCCTGAAGTAATGGCGAAAGCATTTTACATTGCTCGCTCAGGACGACCAGGACCGGTGTTGGTTGATATCACTAAAAATGCACAGTTTGAAGAGTTTGATTTTGAATATAAAAAATGCACTTCAGTGCGAAGTTATCAACCTGTTCCAAATATGGATATTCTAAGTGTTGAAGCAGCGGTTGAGTTAATTAATAATGCAGAAAAACCGTTTGTAGTTTGGGGGCAAGGTGTGATTTTAGGTGAAGCAGAAGAAGAATTTAAAGCGTTTATAGAAAAAGCAGGAATTCCATCAGCAAGTACTTTGTTAGGCTTATCTGCTTTACCAACTAAGCACCCGTTACACGTTGGTATGGTAGGAATGCATGGTAATTATAGTCCGAATAAACTTACCAATGAGTGTGATGTGTTAATTGCCATAGGAATGCGTTTTGATGATCGTGTTACAGGTGATTTAAACCGTTATGCGAAGCAAGCAAAAGTTATTCACTTTGAAATAGACCCTGCGGAAGTTGATAAAAATGTAAAAACTGATGTAGCTGTTTTAGGAAATGTAAAACAAACTTTAGCAGCAGCGCTTCCTCTTTTAGAAGAAAATTCACACAAAGAGTGGTTGCAAGAGTTTAGAAATTTAGATGCGGTAGAATTTGATAATGTCATAAAAAACGACCTGTTTCCAACCAAAGATGGTTTAACAATGGGAGAGGTTATCAAGCAAATTAATGAAGCATCAAAAGGGAAGGCTATCGTAGTTACCGATGTAGGGCAACATCAAATGATAGCGAGTCGCTATGCAGAATTTAACCAAACTAAAAGTAATATTACTTCAGGCGGATTAGGAACCATGGGATTTGCTTTACCTGCAGCTATTGGTGCTAAAATGGGAATGCCAGAGCGTGAAGTAGTAGCAGTAATAGGTGATGGTGGTTATCAAATGACCATACAAGAGCTAGGAACTATTTTACAAACCAAAGCAGCAGTTAAAATTGTGGTGCTAAACAATGAGTTTTTAGGCATGGTACGTCAATGGCAACAGTTATTTTTTGATAAACGATATGCTTCAACTGTAATGACCAACCCTGATTTTGTTGCGATAGCTAAAGGGTACCATATGGCAGCGAATAGAGTAACTAAAAGAGAAGATTTGGCAACTGCTGTTCAAGAAATGATACAATCTAAAGAAGCTTACTTCTTAGAGGTTTGTGTAGAAAAAGAAGATAATGTATTTCCTATGATTCCAACAGGGGCGTCAGTATCAGAAGTTCGATTAAAATAAGAAAATATGAATACAAAAAACACCTATACAATCTCAATATACACAGAAAATAATATTGGATTATTGAATAGAATATCAGCAATATTTCAACGAAGACATATTAATATAGAAAGTATTAATAGTTCTTCATCAGAAATAAAAAGTGTTTCTAGAATTACACTTTTAGTAAAGATTACTGAAGAACAAATGAAAAAAATTATCGGGCAGATAGAAAAGCAAGTGGAAGTAATTAAAGCTTTTTACCATACTGATGAAGAAACGGTGTATCAAGAATCGTGTTTGTTTAAACTAAGTACAGACTTATTGACCGATAACGACGATATCCAAACAATTATCAATCAAAGTAAATCAAGAGTCATTAATGTGAACAAAAACTTTTTTGTCCTTGAAAAATCAGGAAGTAAAGAAGAGGTAGAAGAACTCTATCACATTTTAGACAAACATGGTATTAAGCAATTTGTTCGTTCAGGAAGAATAGCTATTACGAAAGAAGAAATGCCAGTATCAAAACTATTACAATTAATAACAGCATAAACAAACAACACAAATAAAAATGAAAAATTATTTCAACCAATTATCATTAAGAGAACAATTAGAACAATTAGGAAAATGTAGATTTATGAAAGCTGATGAGTTTTCAGACGGAACAGCAGCATTAGAAGGTAAAAAAGTGGTAATTGTAGGATGTGGAGCACAAGGATTGAATCAAGGATTAAATATGCGCGATTCTGGTTTAGATATTTCATACGCATTACGAGAAGCAGCAATTAAAGAACAACGTCAATCGTATAAAAACGCAACTGAACACGGTTTTACTGTAGGAACTTACGAAGAGTTGATTCCAACTGCTGATTTGGTGTGTAACTTAACACCAGACAAACAACATACGCAGGTAGTAAATGCAGTAATGCCATTAATGAAATCTGGGGCGACTTTATCATACTCTCACGGATTTAATATTGTTGAAGAAGGTATGCAAGTACGTAAGGATTTAACAGTAATTATGGTAGCCCCTAAGTGTCCTGGAACAGAAGTAAGAGAAGAATACAAACGCGGATTTGGAGTACCAACGTTAATCGCTGTACATCCTGAAAATGATCCTGAAAATAAAGGTTTAGCACAAGCAAAAGCCTATGCATTTGCTACAGGTGGTAATAAAGCAGGTGTGTTAGAATCATCGTTTGTTGCTGAGGTAAAATCAGACTTAATGGGAGAGCAAACCATTTTATGTGGGGTGTTACAAACAGGGTCTATCTTATCATTCAATAAAATGGTTGAAGAAGGAGTAGCACCAGCATATGCTTCTAAATTAATTCAATACGGATGGGAAACTATTACCGAGGCTTTAAAACATGGAGGAATTACCAATATGATGGATCGTTTATCGAATCCTGCAAAAATTAAAGCCTACCAACTTTCCGAAGAATTAAAAGAGGTACTAGAGCCTTTGTTTAATAAACACATGGATGATATTATGTCTGGTCATTTTTCAAAAACGATGATGGAAGATTGGGCGAATGACGATGTAAATTTACTAACATGGCGAGCAGCGACAGGAGAAACTCAGTTTGAAAAAACAGCGGCAACTTCCGAAGAAATTTTAGATCAAGAGTATTTTGATAAAGGAACTTTGTTAGTAGCTTTTGTAAAAGCAGGAGTAGAATTAGCCTTTGAAACCATGGTGAAATCAGGAATCATTTCTGCATCGGCTTATTACGAATCACTACATGAGTTACCACTAATAGCAAACACTGTTGCTCGTAAGAAATTATTTGAAATGAACAGAATTATTTCTGATACTGCTGAATACGGATGTTATTTATTTGATCATGCAGCGAAACCGTTGTTGACTGATTTTATGAAACAAGTAAGTACTGATGTTATTGGAAAAGAGTACAGCACTTCCAATGAAGTAGATAATCTTGAATTAATTAAAGTGAATAAAGCAATTCGAAATCATCCTATTGAAGAAGTAGGAGCAGAGTTGCGTGAGGCAATGACTGCAATGAAAGTAATCAAAACAAGCGTCAATCAAGAAGAACCTGTTTTAGCATAACACTATGGAAGTTCAAAAAGAAACTTATTTTCCAAAATTAGAAGCAATACAACAAGCTGCTGCGACTTTACAAGAAGTCGTAGCAGTTACCCCGCTGCAAGAAAACTTTAACTTATCGCAACAATTCAATGCAAATATCTTTTTGAAGAGAGAAGATTTACAGCAAGTCCGTTCATATAAAATAAGAGGAGCCTATAATAAAATTAGTTCCTTAACAGAAGATGAATTAGCAAACGGAATCGTATGTGCTAGCGCAGGTAATCATGCACAAGGAGTTGCCTTAGCGTGTAGAAAAAAAGAAATCTATGGTACTATATACATGCCAGCACCTACACCAAAACAAAAGGTAGAACAAGTAAAAATGTTTGGTGGCGATTTTGTAGATATTCAGTTAATAGGAGATACATTTGATGATGCTTACAAGGCAGCAAAACTTTTATGCGATAGTTTACAAAAGACTTTTGTACATCCATTTGATGATGAAAAAATTATAGAAGGACAAGCAACCGTTGGCTTAGAAATTTTAGAGCAATCACAACAACCTATCGACTATGTTTTTGTACCTGTTGGAGGTGGTGGATTGGCTTCTGGTTTGTCAAGTGTTTTTAAATTATTGTCTCCAAAAACGAAGATTATAGGAGTAGAGCCTGCTGGAGCACCTTCGATGAAAAAATCGTTAGAGGAAAATAACAATATTAAGCTTGATAGCATTGATAAGTTTGTAGATGGTGCAGCAGTTCAGCAAGTAGGGGAGTTAACCTACAGAATTTGTCGAGAAAATTTGTCAGATATGATTACCGTTCCTGAAGGAAAAGTGTGTCAAACGATATTAGAAATGTATAATAAAGAAGCCATTGTAGTAGAACCTGCAGGAGCTTTGACCATAAGTGCACTTGATTTTTACCAAGACGAATTAAAAGATAAAAATGTAGTATGTGTTATTAGTGGAAGTAATAATGATATCACTCGTACTGCCGAAATAAAAGAACGCGCATTGTTGTACGGTAAATTGAAGCATTATTTTATTGTTCGTTTTCCACAACGTGCTGGAGCTTTAAAAGAGTTTGTAGCTGAGGTGTTAGGAGAAAATGATGACATAACTTTTTTTGAATACTCTAAAAAGACGAACAGAGAAAACGGACCAGCTGTGGTAGGAATTGAGTTAGAGAAAAAAGAAGATTTGCAACCATTAATTCGTAGAATGAAAGAGCGCAGTTTTTATGGTGAATACCTAAACGATAAACCGAATTTATTTGAGTTCTTAGTGTAATTTTTATTAGGACTGTCTAAAAAACAGCGTCATTTCAAATGAAATAAAGCAATCTTATGTAAAATCCAAAATAGGATTAACAGATTACTTCGAAATTAAAATTTCTCGTAATGACAGTAGAAACAATGTTTATTAGACAGTCTTATTTTTGACCAAGATATACCCAATGGTCATTCTCTTTACAAAAAAGAGAGTTTTCGTGAATCACATCGATATTGCCATTCTCCATAAAGAAAGCCTTGAATTCAACTGTAGTTTCTGTTGTGTGTAGCACCTCTAGTTTTATCCAGTTAACAGATTTTGTCCATGCTAAAATTTCTTTCTTTTCTCTTTTAGAAGGTCTGGTGCTACTATGGTGACTTTTTTGTAGGTAGTCAATGTTAGCTAGTACAAAAGCACTGTATCTTGAACGCATTAAAGCTTCAGCTGAGGTAACTGAATGAATGTTTTGATGTGCTTTTTGGCAGCAATCACTGTATTTTTTATTTGAGTTGCAAGGACATTGCATAGCTTAAAATATTTGTTTCAAAAGTAGGTGAAAAAAGTAAAAAATCAATTCGTCTATAGTAAAGCGCATTTCATCTATAGATAAATAGTTCTTTATCAAAGAAAAAAATTATAACTTTAGATTTGATTTATTTTTATCAAGTTAGTTTTTAATCTAAGGTTTTGAATAAAAAAATAAAAATACTTTTAATAGAAGATGATAAGATAGAGGTGCTTAAGTTTAATAGAGCTATTACTCCTGTTTTAGAAAATCATATAATCACACAAGCTAATAATGGAAAAGAAGCCTTATCTTTATTGGAAAAAGATTTACCAAATATAATTTTATTAGATTTGAATATGCCTGATACTAACGGGATTGAGTTTTTATCCATTCTAAAAAACGATGAAAAGTTAAAACATATTCCCACCATAGTACTAACAACATCAGATAATGATAAAGACATTACAGAATGTTATAGATTGGGAATAGCAGGGTATGTTTTAAAGCCTTTAAAGTATCAAGATTATGAAAAAAAAATAGGAACAATAATAGAGTATTGGAGCCTTAATGAATTTAAAAAATAAAATATGAAAGGGATTGTTTTTACAGAGTTCTTGGATTTAGTTGAAGATAAGTTTGGTATCGAAATGGTAGATAAAATTATAGAACAATCTGAGTTAGATTCTGGTGGAGTATACACTGCTATTGGTACATACAAATTTTCTGAAATGCTACAATTATTAGAGAATTTGAGTAATAACACAGGAGTTTCAACAGATGATTTGTTGTTAGTATACGCAGAACATTTCTTTTCAGTTATAGAAGACAGTTACCCTGGACTTTTAGCTACATATAATGATCCTATAGAGATGCTGTCATCTATTGAAGATCATATTCATGTAGAAGTAAAAAAGATTTATCCAGATGCAGAATTACCAACATTTCTTGTAGAAGAGAAAACCGAAAATTCACTTGTAATGCTATACAAATCAAGCAGAGCAATGCATCATTTTGGATTAGGTTTAATGAATAAAACGTTTGAACATTTTAATAGTTCAGCAGAAATTATTTTAGAAAAAATTAAAAATGACGGAACTGAAGTAAGGTTTATTATCAATAAAAATTAGTGAGTATAAAAGAAATAGAAATACTACAAAGAGCGCTAGAAAGACAAAAAAAAGCTAGAAAACAAGCAGAGAAAATACTAGAAGAAAAATCGCTAGAATTATTTAATATTTCTCAAGAGCTAAAGGTAGTTAATGAACAATTAGAAGACCTTTTAGATGAGAAAGATTCACAATTAAAAGGAATTTTTGAAAATATTAATGATGCTTATCTAGTAATGGATATTAATGGCAATGTGTTAAAAATGAACGATGTTGCCGTAGAGTTATTTGGTTTTGATGTAAATGAAGAAGATGTAAATGTTGTAAGCCTTATTTATCCTGAACAAGAAGATTATGATTATGCGATGAATTCTTACGCACAATTATTAAAAAATGGATACTTCACCAATTATGTAGCTAGAGTTATTACTAAAAAAGAAGAAGTAAAATGGGTAAATATTAACTCAAGCGTAGTTTTTGATAAAAATAATACTCCAATAGCTGCACAAGGAATTATTAGAGATATAACTAACCAAAGAAAAGAACGGCAAGTAATTGAAGTTATAAATAACACAGCCAAATCAATTTTAGGAAAAGAAGATATCTACGAAATAGCATGGGAAGTATCAAACAGCGTTGCTAACTATTTAAATACTGACGATTGTGTTGTTTACTTAGTAAACGAGAAGAAAAAACAATTAGAATTAGTAGCTTCATTTGATAAAAGAGAAAGAGAGAGCAAAGAAATTTACGAAAAAATGCGATTACCTTTTGAAAAAGGTGTGGTTGGAAGCGTAGCAAAATCAGGTGTTTCAGAAATTATAGATAATACAAATTTAGATGATAGATACGTGGTTTATATTACCCCAAAACTATCAGAATTAACAGTACCTATAAAGAATGAAGATAAGGTAATAGGAGTTATAAATGCAGAGCATCAAGAGAAAAACTATTTTACAGAAGAGCACTTAAAAACGATAGAAGGTATTGCAGGTTTAGTATCGCTTCAGTTAAAAAGTGCAATAAACATAAAAAAACGTAAAAAAGTAGAAAAGAAAAATACTGACTTATTAAAAAAGGTAGCAAAAAGTAATCAAGAGCTTGAAGAATACGCACACATAGTATCTCATGATTTAAAATCTCCTATTAGAAGTATTCATGCGTTAACCAGTTGGATTAAAACTGATAATGAAGGAGTTTTTGATGAAGCTAGTCTCCAAAATTTTGAGCATATTGAAAATACTCTTGAAAAAATGGAACAACTCATTACTGATGTGCTAGAATACTCTAGTGTAGTTAATGGAGTTAAAGAAGACGATGATGTAGATTTAAATTTGCTAATTGAAGAAGTTAAGAAAGTAATATATGTACCAAAAAACATTTCAATAAAAGTTTTACAGAAATTACCCATTATAAAAGGAGACAAAACAAAGTTTTTACAATTATTTCAAAACCTGATAAATAATGCAATTAAGTTTAACGATAAAGAAAAAGGGATTATTGAAATTGATGTGAAAGACCAAAACTCTTTTTATAAGTTTTCAATAAAGGATAATGGAATTGGTATTGAAAAAGAACACTTTGATAAAATTTTTAAAATTTTCCAATCTTTAAAAAAGTCTAAAGACTCTTCGGGTATCGGTTTATCTATCGTCAAAAAAATTGTAAATCTATATAAAGGAGAAATATGGTTAGAGTCTGAAATAAATAAAGGAACAACCTTCTTTTTTACAATAAAAAAGTAATTATGGAGCAACCAAATTTATCGTATATAAATGCACTTTCTAAAGGAGATGAGGAGTTTAAAAAACAAGTTACAGCAGTTTTAAAAGAGGAGCTTTCAGGTGAAATAGAAAGCTATTTTTTATACATTAAAAATAACGATTTTAAGAAAACTAAAGAAATTGTTCATAGAATTAAGCATAAAATGAGTATTTTAGGCTTAGAAAAAAGCTATAAAATAACCAACGAGTTTGAAAACAACCTTGCAGACAATAGCATAGAAAACAAAGAACATTTTGAAAGTGTATTGCCTGTAATGCTTGCTTTTTTAAAGGAACTTTAAAAGATTAACTATGAACTGTATTGTTATTGATGATGAACTAATGTCAAGAATGATTCTCAAAAAAGTGAGTGAACAAGTAGAAGGATTAAAACTTGTAGGAGAATTTTCTAATGCAATACAAGCAATAAAATTTTTAAACAATAATAAAGTAGATGCTATCTTTTTAGATATTCATATGCCAGATTTTACAGGGTTTGACCTTATTCAAACGTTAAAAGATCCACCTAAAATTGTTTTGACTACCTCTGATAGAAATTTTGCTGTTGAAGCTTTTGAGTATGATTTTGTTGTAGACTACATAGTAAAACCAATAGAGTTAGAACGTTTTAAAAAATCAGTAGAGAAAATTATTGCAGCCATAGAAAAAGATAATAATGTAAAACCAGTAAAGAAAGATCAACCCACAGATGTAAATACACTATATGTAAATATTGATAGACGATTAGTAAAAATTGATATTCCGAGTATTTATGTTGTAGAAGCTAAAGGCGATTATATTAAAGTTAAAACAGAAGAAAAAAACTACATTGTTCATAGTCCTTTAAAAAAGATTGAAGAAAAACTACCTTCAGAGTCATTTTTAAAAGTACACAGGTCTTATATTATAAATACAAATGAAATTATAGATATAGAGGATAATAGTGTGCTTATAAAACAAGATGTAATTCCTGTAAGTAGATCTAATAGAAATGAGCTTAAAAGAAGACTAAACTTACTATAATTACCTTATTTAAGTTAATTAACTAACTCATTTTGTTCTTGAACTCTAAAACAACGTTCTTCTCCAAGAAATAATGGGTTTCCGTGCTTTTCAGACCAAAACCCGTCTAAAATATTTTTAGAAAGACAAGAGTATACAGCAACACCTTTGTAGGTAGTATTGTCGTCACCATTATAATTAAAGTTGATAATAAGAATATTATTCTTAAAAAAGCCAGTTCCAAACTGTTCTTGTTCGTTGTTAATTATCCATTTTGCAATAATTCTACTATTTTCATCAAGAGTTAAAGAAAGAGTACCTTTATAAGTGTTCTCACTTTCATCTTGGTTACTACCAATAATATTGTATGTTCCTACTAAATCTTCTACTGTCATTCAATCTTCAAATAAAGGTGCAAAAATACATTAAAAAGAAGTAGGGTTAAAGCATTGGTTTTATGTTATTAAATTTCGTAATTTTAGTGTGTTAGGTCAATCGAATTGATATGGAATTTATAGATTATTACAAAGTTTTAGGAATAAATAAAAAAGCAACTGCTGTCGATATAAAAAAAGCCTATCGGAAGTTAGCAAGAAAATATCATCCAGATACAAACCCGAATGATGAAGAAGCTAAAAAGAAGTTTCAGCAAATAAATGAAGCCAATGAAGTATTAAGTAACCCTGAAAATCGTAAAAAGTACGATGAGTACGGAGAAAACTGGAAACATGCAGAAGCATATGAGGAGGCTAAAAAACAACGCGCTAGTCAAAGTGGATTTGGAAGAGGAGGGGCTTATCAGCAATATTCATCCTCAGATTTTGATGGAACTGATTTTTCTGATTTTTTTAATGCTGCCTTTGGTGGTGGAAGAAGTTCAGGAAGACGTACAGCACAATTTAGAGGTCAAGATTTTAACGCTTCATTACAATTAAACTTAAGAGATGTTTATACTTCGCAAAAACAAGTATTAACTGTAAATGGGAAAAAAATACGAATAACGATTCCTGCTGGGGTAGAAAATGGTCAAACAATTAAAATAAAAGGGCATGGAGGAGAAGGTATAAACGGAGGCCCTAAAGGAGATTTATACATCACTTTTGATATTAAACCTGATATTAATTTTAAACGTGATGGCGCTAATTTATACACGGAACAGGCTATTGATTTATACACCGCAGTATTGGGTGGAGAGGTAGTGATTAATACTTTTGTTGATAAAGCTAAATTAAAAGTAAAAGCTGGTACCCAAAATGGAACCAAAATTCGATTGAAAGGAAAGGGATTTCCGAAGTATAAAAAAGAAGGTCAGTTTGGAGATTTATATGTTACTTACAAAATAGAGATTCCAACCAATTTAACAGATGAACAACGAGAGTTATTTACAAAACTTTCTAAATTGAAATAAATATGGGCAATACAGAACTAATAAGTGTACAAAAAGTTATTGTTCATCACAATTTAGATGAACAATTTATAGAAAGTATTGAATCTTTTCAGCTCATAGAGTTTGTAGTAAAAGATTCCAATAAATATTTATATACAGAACAGTTACCTATTTTAGAGAAAATAATCAGATTACACTACGATTTAGAGGTAAACATGCAAGGTATAGACGTGATTAACAATATGCTTGATAGAATGGATTCTATGCATAAAACAATTAAACAACTAGAAAATAAATTAAAATTATACGAGTAAATTTTTATGAATTGGATTTCTTATGAAGAACTCCCTCTATTTTATCATAGATATTCGGATTGTGTTTTTTAATTTTAATTTTAATATGTTTTGAAGCTGGCATATTACTTCCTTTTACGGTATTATGGATTGAAACAAGTACGTTAGTTTCAGGAAAATAAGTAACCGTGTTTTTTTCAGGGATAGGATATTCAACAATAATAAATAGCGGAGCGATACGCTCTGTGTCATTATCATAATTATATAAATCTACCTTATCACCAGATGTAAAACCTGCTTTTTCAATATCTTTTTTATTCATGAAAATTACACGACGCTCATTATGAATTCCACGGTAACGATCATTTAATCCATAAATAGTAGTATTGAATTGGTCGTGAGTTCTTACTGTGGCCATTAAATACTCATCATCAGCTAATGTGTTTTGTGGTAATGTGGTTATAGAAAATGGAGCACGATTTCCAAACTCTTTTGTTTTAAAGTTCCCTTCACGAGCCGCATTAGGTAAGTAAAATCCGCCTTTTTGTTTTACACGAACATTGTAGTTGTCAAAACCAGGAATACATTTTTCTATATCATCTCTTACAGCATTGTAACTATTCATATATCGATCCCAATCAACCACACTTTTATTTCCTAAAGTAGCTTTTGCCATACGACACACAATATGAGTTTCGTTGATAAGTTTGTCAGATATTGGTTTTAATACTCCTTTAGACCACTCTACAATTCCCATGGCATTTTCAGCACTTGTATACTGATGCTCACCATTAACGATATCAATTTCACTTTTCGAAATAGTAGGTAAAATTAAAGCTTCTTTTCCATGAATCAAATGGGTTCGGTTTAACTTAGTTGAAACAGAAACAGACAAATCAAGCTGTCTCATTCCATTTGCAGTATATGTGGTGTCAGGAGTTGCTGATAAGAAATTTCCACCCATGCTAAAATGGACTTTAATTTTTCCTTCATTCATAGCCTTTATGGTATTCACAACATCATAACCATTATTTCTTGGTGGATTAAAGCCGAAAACCTCTTGTAATTTATCAAGTTGCTCTACAGAAGGACTGTGGTTAATAAGCATTGTTCTATTCCCTTGTACATTACTATGTCCACGTACAGGGCAAGAACCAGCTCCAGGCTTACCAATACTTCCTTTTAAGAATAACAGGTTTAAAACTTCTTTTAAAATATCAACACCGTTAGGTTGTTGCGTAAGTCCCATACCCCAGCAAATAATAATTCGGTTTTTGTGAGCTAGTATTTCTGCAGCTTTTTGAATATCTTCTTTTAAAACACCAGATGCATTTGCTAATTCATCTATGTCATAATTTTCAATTTGCTTAATTAAATCTTCATAACCAACTGTTTTATTTTTGATAAATTTTTGATCAAAAACTTTACCCGGGCTTTCTTTTTCAAAATGTAATAGTAATTGTTCAATTGCTTTTAAGAGAGCTAAATCTCCATTAATTTTAACAGGAAGATGTAAATCGGCAAGTTGGATCCCTTTTCCTAAAATACCACTTATTTTTTGAGGATCTCGGAATCCCATTAAACCAGCTTCGGGAAGAGGGTTAACAGCAATAATTTTAGCTCCGTTCTTTTTTCCTTTTTCTAAAGCACTTAACATTCGTGGAGAGTTCGTCCCTGGGTTTTGACCAATAATCATAATGATATCGGTATCGTAGAAGTCTTTTAAAGTAGCAGTTCCTTTTCCTATACCCGTAACTGAGGCTAAGGTAAAACCAGATGTTTCGTGACACATATTAGAACAATCAGGGAAGTTGTTTGTTCCAAATTCACGTACGAAAAGTTGATATGCAAAAGAAGCTTCATTACTTGTTCTTCCAGAAGTGTAAAAAGCAGCATTATCTGGAGACTCTAACCTATTTAAGTGTTCGGCAATTTTTGCAAAAGCATTGTTCCAGCTAATAGGTTCATAATGTGTACCATTTTTAGGAAGGTACATAGGCTCAGAAAGTCTACCTAGATGTCCAATTTCATAATCAGTTAATTGAGAAAGCTCATAAATAGAATTTTGTTTAAAAAAATCTGAAGTAATTCTTTTACTGGTAGCTTCTTCAGCTATAGCTTTTGCACCATTTTCGCAATATTCAGCAATAGTTGATCGCTCATCATCAGGATCAGGCCAACCACAACTAGGACAATCAAAACCATCAAACTGATTCATTTTAAACAAAGCTTTTCCACCTCTTACCAATGCTCTATCATTGATTAAACTCTTTATAGTATTTGTAACTCCAGGAATACCTGCAGCCCAATCTTTTGGTTTACCAGTTCTTAAGCTTAATAATTTGTATGGAGGTTCAGCAGAAGGTTGTTTATTGGCTTGTTTATTGGGTTTGTTATCCATTGTTTTTTCTATGATTTGAGAAGTATAAAGTTAAGAAAAAAAGAGAATAAGCAGAGTGTGAATATTTTTGTTAAAAAAATGTAAATTTTTTTATTCTTCAACTTTGGATAACAGTAAATTACTGCATATGTTTGCACGGCTAAAATGAAATTGTTAACCCCTTATTGCTTATGAAAAAAATTACTTTTTTCTTTTTTATTGTATTTTCTCAATTAGTTTTTTCTTCAACAGATAATCCTTTAGATAGTATTTCTAGGTCGGAAAAAGCACTTCCTAAATTAATAGAGTTTTCTTCTAAAGCAAAAGGAGAGTTTGATTTTGATTATGTAAAAGAAAATTACTCTGATCCTAAGATAGATACACTTATAAGTAGAGCAACCTCTGTTTTTGAGGCGATAGAAAAAACAGGTAGCTATGTAGATGTTTTAGGCTCTGATGATATGATTACTTTACCGGTTGGTGTTAAAAAAAGATTCGGTAAATACACAGCTTTATTAGGTGTAAGTAAAGCTAAGTTTTATCCAGATTACACAGAGGTAACTCTTTTTGCAAAATTAACAGTTGGTCAACTTGGTGCAAACGGGAAGCAACAAGAGCTATTTTTTGGAGCAGATAATATAAAAATATCTCATAATGGGGGAATTTATGGTGATACCAATATATCCTTGTTTGGTGATGTAGCAATACCAATACAAGGTAACAAAGGTTTACTGGAATTGAAGGGAGGTTTTAATATGAAAACAGGTATTGTAGAAAACAAAACCTATATAACCATTGATTGTTCTGGAATTAAAGAAATAGGGATAGCGGCCGATGTATTGTTCTCAAGAGAACTATTAGAGCCATTGGACGCCAACTACAAAGTTATTCAAGATACAAAAACAAGGGTTAAAGGCTCTTTTAAAACAGTAGTGTCAGATTGGAACGATATTATTGCAGAGATAAATTTAAGTCATCCATTTCAATTAAAAGATAAAAAATCTACAACAGGTAGAGGTAAAGGAGGGTTAGTCTTTGAAGTTAAAAATGCTGTTTTTGATTTTAGTGATTTAAGAAACTCTACAAATATGAGTTTTCCTAACTCGTATAAAGAAAAGTACCTAGTTCCTGGGAATGAAGAATTGTGGAGAGGAGTATCTATAGAAGAAATAAAAATTATTGCACCTAAGGAGTTTATGAAAAGAAATGAACAAAATAGGCTTAGCTTTTCAGCAAAAGAATTTTTAATTGACGGCGAAGGAATAACGGGGCAATTCTCAGTAGAAAATCTTTTTTCTATCGAAGAAGGAATAGCTTCAGGTTGGCCTATTTCTGTAACTGATCTGCATGCTTCTTTTATAGCAAACAAAATAACAGGAGCTGGCTTTGGTGGGCATATAGCTTTGCCTACTTCAGGAAAAGTTACAAAGGAAGATATTATTAATCAAACAGAGCTTGTTAAAGGAGTTAGGAAAGCTATTAAATATACAGCTATAATTGATGTAGGGAATGATGATTATAGTTTAGCTCTGGAACCCATAGCAAAAAAAGGATTACACTTTCCTGTTTTTATGGCAGAGGCACACTTAAAATCAAATTCCAGTGTAACTCTTAAAGTTAAGGAGGGTAAGTTTAGACCGAAAGCTAATTTACATGGTAGTTTAACAATCAAAGGAGGTAGCGGAGCAGCGAGTAAAATGATTAATTTCAAAGGCATCACTTTTGAAAATTTACAATTACAAACAGAAAAACCTTTAATATCAGTAGATCATATGGGGTATGAAGGTGAGGCTTTTAGTTTTTCAAATTTTCCTGTCACCATATCAGATATCAATGTAACAGCAAACGATCAAAAAGCTTCTTTAGGTTTTACTCTTGATGTCAACTTAATGGGAAAGGGATTTTCTGGAAACACTCAATTAGAAATTATAGGAAAGTTTAAAGAAGAAGAAAAAATTCATAGTTGGAAATTCGAAAAAATTAAAATACATAAAATTGATGTTGCTGCTGATTTAGGAAGTGTTAAGTTTAAAGGACTAGTTGAAGTTAAAGATAACGACCCAGTTTACGGTAATGGTTTTTACGGAGAGTTAGAAGCAGATTTTAATAGCATTAATGTAAAAGCAACAGCTTGGTTTGGTAAAACAGATGTAAGGTATTGGTATGTTGATGCCTATGCAGATTTATCTTCAATGAGAGCAAAACCTATGATAGGACCTGTTGAAATTAACGGTTTTGGAGGTGGTGCTTATTACCATATGAAAAAGACATCTAATCCGCCTAAATTAGTATACCAGGGAGAGTTAGATGAAAATGGAAATCCTGTGCCAGTTAAGACTCCAAAACCTCCTTCAGGAATGGATTATACTCCAGACGCTAACTCAGGCCTAGGGTTCAGAGCAATGTTAGGATTTGCATTAGCGAACGAAGGTGCTTTTAATGGTAAGGTTGGTTTTGAAATGGCTTTCAATACTCATGGAGGTTTGAATAGGATATTTTTCTTCGGGGAAGCTCATATAATGCAAGGCTATAAATTAGAGTTTACAGATAAGTTCAAAGAAAAACTTAACAAGCTTGAAAATAAAATAAATGATTTAGCCGATAATCAGTTAGTTAAAGACTTAAAAGAAACAAACCTAGTAGAATACAGTAAGGTCTCTTTTCCACAAGATGGATTAACTTTTGATGTGGGGATTGATGCGCATTTTTCTATGGAAATGGATTTTGTAAATAATTCTTTTCATAGTGAGATGGAAGTATATGTAAATACACCAGGAAACTTTTTTAGTGGTGTAGGGCCTAGAGGAAGAGCAGGATGGGCGGTTTTCCATACTGGGCCAGATGGCTGGTATTTACACATGGGAACTCCAAAAGATCGTATAGGTCTTCGAGTAGGGATAGGTGGTTTTAGTGTATCAGCAACAACCTATTTAATGATTGGAGATAATATACCGGGTAGCCCACCACCACCACAAGCAGTAGCTGATATTTTAGGAGTAAACCTAAATAGTCTAGACTATATGAGAGATTTAAATGCATTAGGAGATGGAAGAGGTTTTGCTATAGGTATGGACTTTAGTCTAGACACAGGAAATATGAATTTCTTAATGTTTTATGCCCGATTTAGAGCTGGATTAGGGTTTGATATTATGATTAAAGATTATGGGGAAACCGCTTGTAAAGGAAGTGGACAAATAGGTGTTGATGGTTGGTACGCAAACGGGCAAGCTTATGCATATTTAGAAGGAGAATTAGGGATACGAATTAACCTATGGTTTTATAAAGCAAAAATACCAATAGTAAAAGCAGGTGCAGCGGTATTGTTACAAGCAAAACTGCCAAATCCTAGTTGGTTTAGAGGATATGTAGGAGGTCATTTTAGTGTTTTAGGAGGGATGATAAAAGGACGCTTTAGATTTAAAATTGAGTTAGGAGAAGAATGTGAGATAATAGGAGGAGCTCCATTAGGAGGGATAAAGATAATTTCGGGAGTTACACCTGATAATGATGCTACAGAGGTCGATGTTTTCACGGCACCACAATCAGCATTTAATATGAAAATAAATAAATCTTTTGAACTCGAAGATGATAAAGGAGTAAAGACTTATAGAATTTTACTAGATGAGTTTACCGTAAAAAGTGATGGAAAAGTAATTGAAGGAGAATTAGAATGGAATGAGTCACAAGATGTAGTGAATTTTATTTCTTTTGATGTTTTACCTCCCCAAAAAGCTATTCAGGTAAAAGTGGCGGTTAGTTTTCAAGAGTTAAAATCAGGAAGTTGGATTACATTAATGCACAACGGTAAAAAAGCTCAAGAAATAGAAGAAAGAACTTTTACTACAGGTATAGCGCCAGATTATATTCCGGTTGAAAATATAGAATATACATACCCTGTAATAGATCAGAAATATTTTTATCAAGATGAAAGTACAACTGGTTATGTGAAATTAAAAAGAGGTCAACCATACTTGTTTGCGCCTGAAACAAATTGGAAACAAAATGTAGTTTATAGTAACGAAGAAGGGCATAGTTTTGTAAATACTGCATCTTACAATAAAGGTGAAAGACAAGTTAATTTTAAATTAGGAGAATTCAATAATCAAAAGAAATATACATTGAAATTGATTAGTTCACCAGATGCAGGAGAAGGTTCTGTAAATGAAACTTCTTACACTAAACAAGATACCGGTTATGAAGGTAATACGGTAGAGGTTAAAAATAAAGAGGTACAAAGTGTTGTTAATAACGAAGCAGTAACTGAGTTATTGACCTATGAGTTTACTACAAGTGAATACAATACATTTGCTAAGAAAGTAGATGATAAGAGAGTAGTGAAACACTATCTAGAGCCTATTTATTCAGATGTACATGCTATTCAAACAGATGTTAGAGAATCTGAAAGATTTGATAGAATTGAATTAGAAGGAGGTAAGTATTCAGGAAAGCAACCTTTAATTGAAACTGAAGCAGTTCTTGATGATAATTATTATGAAGATAGAATTTATCAGTTAATATATGAAAAGTACCCTTTAGAACCTGAATTTACAGTAGACAGAGATGTAAAAGATTTAGGTATTCCACCTAAAAAGGGAATTGATATCTTAACTTGGTATGTACCATATTTAAGAAATAACCCTACATTTTCATTATTAAGCAAACGAATTCCTTATAGATATAATTTACCTTATCATTATAAAAGAGATTTTATGGATATACAATATAAAGTGGTAAATAAATATTTAAATGATCCTACTGAATATGCATCGAAAATTCAGAAGTATAATTACATCATTAATGGGGTATTCCCAGCGATATGGTCTGGTAAATATAAGGTTAAAATGCAATATGTAATGCCAGGAGGAGTATTAGGAACAAGTACAGTATTTAAATATAAAAATCCTTTTTAATGCTATTTATTAAGAAAAGAAATATAATAGTACTATTAATTTTTGTGTTCTCAACTTTAGTAGCTTTTTCACAAGTTAAAGAAGTAAACAAGAATGCCATTAAAGTATTAGCAAGACCCCATAGTAGCCATAAAATTATGTTGAGATGGGGAGCAACAACTCCAATGTCGTTTAGAAAATTGGCAAAGTATGGTTACAGGTTAAAACGATATACTATTAGTATTAGTGGGCAAACATTGTCAAAGCCTATAGAGAAAGATTTAGGAATTTTTAAACCAGCAGAACCACAAAAATGGATTAGTATAATAGAGAAAAATAACAATGCAGCTATTATGGCTCAATCGTTATTTGGAGAAAGTTTTGATGTGGAAGGAGTTGGTTCTTTACAAGGAATTATAAATATGTCTCAAGAGCAAGAACAGCGATTTACTTGGGCATTATATGTGGCTGATCAGGACTTTGAAGTAGCAAAATTAGCAGGACTAGGTTTCGAAGATTTAAAGGTGAAGTCTACAGAAAAATATGTTTATAAAGTTTTTCCTTTAGTACCAAAAGAAGAAATGAAAATCAAAGACGGAGGAGTTTTTGTAGGGCTTCAAGACTATCAGGATTTACCTAAACCGTTAGACTTAGCTGCTATTTTTGATGATCAAAAGGTAATGTTAAACTGGAACTATGCAATCCATAAAAATGAATTTAATAGTTATTTTATAGAACGTTCAGAAGATGGAGTAAATTTTAATCAACTTAATAAGCTGCCGTACACTACATTAAATAGCGGTGGTAGGGTAGATACTAAGAGAATTTACTACACAGATTCCATTAAAAATAACAAAACCTATTACTATAGGGTAAAAGGGAGAACCCCTTTTGGAGAGTTAAGCCCACCTTCTGATATTATTTCAGGAAAAGGAGTGAAAGTTTTGCCTTATGTGCCCAAAATATCAAGTAAAAAAGTAGTAAATAATAATAAAAGTGTAGTTCTAAAATGGGAGTTTTTAGAAGAGGGGGGTGAATTTATCAAAGGCTTTGAGCTTAATAAAAGTAATAAAGCGAATGGTACGTATAAAACCGTTATTAAAGGTATATCTACAAAAACAAGAAAAATTCAATACGATGAATTAGATCCTACGAACTATTTTACAATTACCGCTATAGGTAAGCAAGGAAATAGTAGAACATCATATCCAGTGTTGGTACAACCAGTAGACTCTATTCCTCCAGTTAAGCCTACAGGATTAGAAGGAAAGGTAGATAGTTTAGGAGTGGTTACCTTACAATGGAAAAAGAATATTGAACCAGATATGTTAGGGTATCGAGTTTTTAAGGGAAATAATGCTAAAGAAGAGTTTTCTCAAATTACAGTTAGTCCGCATCTTGCAGCAACTTTTTATGATAGTGTTTCAGTAAAAAGTTTAAATGATAAAGTATATTATAAAATTGTAGCGGTAGACAAAAGATATAATATGTCTGAATATTCAGATGTTTTAGTATTGAAAAAACCAGACTTTATTCCGCCAGCACCACCTGTAATAACATCTTATAATGTTAAAAAAGAGACTGTGAATTTAACTTGGGCTAACAGTCAGAGTAATGACATAGCAAAACATGAAGTATATAGACGAGTTAGGGATAGTATTCAATGGAATTTAATAGCAACTTTACCAAAAGACACCTTACATATTGAATATACAGACTGGAAAGATACCAATGTAGAAGGGGCTACAGCTTACCAATATTTAATAAAAGCGGTAGATGATAGTAATTTACAATCTATCAATACAAAACATACAACTATAGAAGTACCAAGATTTACTTTGCTTAAAGGTATTAAGGGACTGAACACTTATGTTGACAGAACGAATTCTTTTATAGAATTGTTTTGGAAAACAGTAAATAAAGAAGCTATTGTTGAAATAATGGTTTATAAAGGGAAAAAAGATGAAAAAGTTTCCTTGTTAAAAAATGTTTTACCGAGTACAAATAGAATAGTGGATGAAAATGTAAAACCGAATAATATATACACTTATATATTACGTCCAGTATTTATAGATGGTAGCTTAGGACAGATAAGAAAAATAGAAGTGAAATATTAAAATTGCCTATGAAAAGAAAATTACTATTAAGTGCAGCTTTCTTGTTAATCAGTTTTTTAAGCTATTCTCAACAGTATAACTATCAAGTCAAAATTACTGATTTTAATTATTGGTATAAAGCTAAAAGTGGTTTATGTGGAGATGCTAAGCATATAACTTTATCAATAACATTTGAAGATAACACAACAAACACACTTTATAAAACTTCTAATATCAAAAAAATTGATAAAGCTGATTTTATAGATAGGTTTTTTGTGAAAAAACCTAAAAGTATTCATGTTTCTTCTTTCATTCATGAAGAAGATAAGGTAGGTTTGTGTAATGGGTATACAGCTAAAGTAACAGAAGATACAGGAAGTCTTAGTTATATAGGTGGGGTTGCTTCTGGAAGCTTATCCGGTTATGATAATGGAGGTAATCAAGCGATTATTGATGTTAAATTTAATTATGAAGTTTCAAAAGTAGAAAAAAACTACAATTACAAAATTGAGTATGATATAGATTTGTATAATGAGTCTTTGAATACTCATATGGAGTACGATAATTATTCGGGTACATATTCTCTTTATTTAAAGGGAGATAAAGAGAGTAAGAGAGTTTACAGAGGAAGAGTTATGGAGTTTATTCCTGACCCCTTAACAAATACAAAGTATGACAGTATTGTTCGTTTCATGGAGCCTTTAACTAAGTTAAATGGGAAAATGAATATATCTTTTAGGACGAGTTCCCAATTAAGGTGTGAAGGTCAAGTGAATGAATTTGGAGATTTCTATAGCATAGATACAGAGCAAAACACAACCATAAACGATGTAAATGGATGTTTGAGTCAAAAATACTTGTTTCCTTGGTGCGGTACAACAAAGATAAATTATTTCAATTTTTATAGAATTTATAAAAAGCTTGGAGATATAGAATTAAATAAACCAAACTTTGGAGAAAAAGGTATTAGTCCAGAATTGAAGGACTGTGAACCTTTTAGAGTTTATGTAAATGATTGTAATGAAGAATCTAGTTATGCTGTTGAATATTCGATAGGAGGTAATTTTAAAACCTATTTACCTTATGCAAGGAGAGAGAGTTATTTTGATTTAGACTATAGTAAATTAGAAGGAGTTGAAATAGGGGGTGGAGTAAGTCTGAGGATTAAATATTACAATTCAGGCGATTATTCGAGTAATCCTTATTTGTATTCTGATTTAGTAAATTTTACAATATTTGGTTGTTCACCAAAACTAACACAAGAACCTACTCCTATAAAAACCACCTGTAGTTACACAGAAGATGGTAGTTTCACATTTACTGTAGGACGAAATTTGATTGAGAGTGAAAATGAAAAAATGATCGCAACACTATATTATGAATTTACTTCTAATAATTATGATGTAGCAGAAAATGGTCAAGAAGAAATTACAAGTTTAATAGATAATAAAAATGGTACTTATAGTTATACTTGGAAAGGTGGTTTACCTCCTGGAAATTACAAGTTAAAGTATCAAACTTACAATGGTACAGGAGGAATTTCACCAGATGATTCAAGTTGGGACGATTTAAGATTTTCAGAAATATTTGAAATAAAAGCACCCCTAAATATCATATTTGAAGCTGAAAGGTTTAGTGATGAAAACTGTGTAAAATCAGGAGATGGAAAGATAAGAGTTTTCAATGTTAGTGGAGGAACAGGAGAAGGGTATGAATATGAATTGAATGAAAGTACTGATTGGATTCCTTTTGATCCTTCTAATATAAAAGCAAATGAAGTAATAATAGGAGGTCGAGGGAAAGGAACTTATAAAGTAAAAGTAAGAGACAGTAAAAAATGTGTAGCAAAAGAATAATATTACAGTTTATAATTATAATTTTTTCTACTATCAATGCTTTTGGGCAATCTGATAAGTATGCTCTTTTATTTAAGTCTACTCTAGAAGAAGAAAGTTCTTATTATGACTCAGAGTTTAGTTGTCAAATAAAATATAGTTGGAGGACTTTTAGTTTTCAATATAAATCAACTTCTTTAAATAAGAAAGAACCACAGTATGATTTTTACTATTTACCAGATGATTTTACTGAGGTGAATTTACTATTTGAAGGAGAAGTTGATTATAGGGAATACTCAGTACCAGATTGCTTTATGATACCTGAAATATCTTTTGATAAAACAAACTTTAATATAATGCCTTTATTTGGCTGTAATTTTACAGTTATAGTTTACCCTCTTCATGTTGAAGGGACAGATAATACAGAGCCAGTTTGTTCAATTACAACTTTAGAGTTAAAAGGAGGCTATGATTGGGAATATCTTATAGGTGATGTAGATAATAAATTATTAGAATGGAAAACTTTAGCTATTTCAACTCCATCAATAAGCCCCAATATAGGGGATATTTATACTAGTGAGAATATTAATATTGATGAGCTAGATGTTAATTCACCAAAAAGAAGTATTCATTTTAGGGCTGGTCATATTGCTAGTGACAAGTATGTGGCGCCAATAACTTATACAGTCACGGGGTGTTCACCAACATTTGAAGGATATTATGATCAAATAAAAACATCATGTTCATATTATAAAGATGGTAATATATCTTTAAAAATAGGAAGAAATTTAGACCCTTCCGAACAGTTAGCAGTAACTTTATTTAAGGAAGATAGTAACGGAGATATATTAGTAAGTCAATACAGTACCAAACAGCTCAGTGCTACAGATCCAAACGTTATAGTATTAAATGATCTCGGAGAAGGTATTTTTGGGTTTAAATGGCCCGGAGGTATCGATGTAGGTACATACTATTTTAGGTACCAAACATTAAACGAGGTAGATATGCCACCTAAACCAGATGCTTCAGATTCATCGTTTTGGGATAAGTTAGTAAAAACAGAACCTTCCTTTACCATCGAGAAAGCAACAAATGTTGATTTTACAGCTGCACCCTTAAATGATGAAAATTGTTTTAAAGCTGGAGACGGTAAAATCCAATTGAATGTTACGAGTGGAGAAACAGGAAGATCGTACCTCTACATAGTGTATAAAATAGAAGGAACAACAGAGACCTTAGAAAGAGATTGGACAAGTTTTTCAGGAATCACAACAGTAATAAGTGGATTAGGAAAAGGAGAGTATAAAATAAAAGTAAAAGACAGCCAAGGTTGTTTAGCAAAATAAAGTTGTATGAAAAAAAATAGTTTATTAAATATTGTGAAGGTAAAAAAGCTATTAGTACTAGCTGTGTTTTTATTGTTAGGAATAAATTCTTGGGCACAGGAACCAGTTGATAAATTTGAGTTGGTAACCATTGAAGGACCACAAGATTATTTGTCTTTAAAATCTGAGGTTTCAGAAGAAATTTTATTTTTTGGAGGTGAAGGGAAAATAAGTATTGTACCAAAAGGAGGAACTTTACCTTATACTTATTTCTTGTATGAGGTAACTTCTGGTGGAGACGTATTATTAAACTCAGGAGGTACTGAAATTAATCAAGCGGTAGAGAAAACACTATTTGCAGGGAAATATAAAGTAGTACTCCGAGATGCTAATTACGATAGTAATAGTACAAGAACCTGTAATGAAGTAACGAGTGTTGAAATTCCGTTAATAGAACCAGATAAATTAGAAGTAACTCCAAACGTAACCCAAATTAAATGTAACGACGGAATAGGAAATATATCAATTGGTGTGTCAGGAGGAAAAACACCTGACTATACTTATACATGGTATGTGAAAAATGCATCTGGAAATTGGGTTGAGGATCAAACTTTATCAGGAAAAGCCAATGATTTAGATGCTGGTACTTATAAAGTAAAAATAGACGTTAACTATAATGGAGGAATTGTAGAAACAGAAGAAACAGGTTTATTAATAATAGGAGAAAGGCCAGAGTTAATAAATATTGAACCAAGTATAACTAATGTTTCTTGTTTTAACAAAGCCGATGGAAGTATTAACTTAAACGTTGTAGGAGGAACACCAGGAACAGGAGGTTATACTTATAAATGGTCTAATGGAGAGGAAACAAAACAAATTAATAAATTAAAAGCAGGTAAATATACAGTAACGGTAAAAGATAGTAATGAGTGTTCAGCTACAAGCGAAATTACAATATCACAGCCCAGTGAAATAAATGTTATAAAAATAAATGATGGTACGACGACAAAAAAAGATGGAGTAGATGGATTTGTAGAGCTAAAAGTCACTGGAGGGGTACCAGGGTATTCATATTCGTTTAAAGGAGCTTCCGAAACAGACGATAAAACTCGAAAAGGAACTATTAGTACCGAAGGAGGTACAGTAAAGTTTGAGGGGTTAAAAAAAGATATGTATACATTTTTAGTAGAAGATAAGAATGTTGGTTGTATTGTTTCAGAAGAAGTTGTGATAAATGACCCTACTCCATTAAGTATTGTCTTAGATAGTACAAATGTAAAATGTTATGGAGAAAAAACAGGAACCATATCTGCAACGGTTAAAGGAGGGTATAGCTCTTTTTATGAATATATATGGGAGAAAAAAGAGGGAACTTCATGGGGTACAATATCAGGAACAGCTTCTATAATAGATAATTTACCAGCAGGAGAATATAGAGTACATGTATCAGTAATTTATAATGGTGATGTTGTAGAAGATGGGTATTCAGAAAGTAAGATCATTTCACAACCAGCAGCTCCATTGTCAATAGGAGAAACTATAAAAAATGTTGCTTGTAAAGGAGGTAATGACGGAGTGATAACGTTAACTGTTGATGGAGGAACTTCACCATACACCTATGCATGGTCAAACGGAGCTACTACAAAAGGTTTATCAGGATTGTCAATAGGTTCATATACGGTAACTGTAACGGATGCAAATGACTGTACTTTAGAAAAAACATATAATGTAACTGAACCTTCGGAAAGTTTGAGTGTTTCTTATGTAAGTCACGAAGACCCGTTGGCCTTTGGAAGTGAAGATGGAAGTATTACTATTTCTGTATCAGGAGGAACTCCGCCATATTCCTATAAATGGTTGAACGAAGCAGATAATGTAGTAGGAATTTTACAAAATATTTCAAAAATTGGAGATGGTATTTATAGGGTATTAGTAACGGATGCAAAAAGATGTACTAATGAGGAAGACATGTTTTATTACACGCTTATACAACCTGGTAAACTTATAGGAACTATAAACATTCCAGATGATGGAATACTATTTTGTAATGGAGATACCGATGGTAAATTAGAGGTAGCTGTTGAGGGCGGTATTTCTCCTTATACATATCATTGGTATGAAATAGATAGTAGTGGTGGAAAAGTATTTATTTCGGGAGCTACTAATAATACTATTGGAGGTTTATCTGCAGGAGATTATGGTGTAGAAATAACAGATAGTAATAATATAAAATCGTATGCTGATGGAATTGTAGTAAATCCAACTAAAGTTGAAATTAGTAATGTTACTGTAAATCACGTTGCTTGTTATGGAGATTCAACAGGAAATATAGATGTTGATGTAATTGGAGGTACAGATACTTATATTTATAAATGGTATAAAGTAGGAAATAGTACTGTAATAGGAACAGAAAAAAACATATTAAATCTTAGTACTGGAGAGTATAAAGTGGTAATTACAGATACCAATAACTGTCCAAATCCGCCAATTGAAAGAATAATTACAATAAATCAACCAGCTGCACCTTTAACCATTGTTAAAGATTCTCAAAAAAACTTAACTGGTTTTGAAACGGCAAACGGAGAAATTAATATTGAAGAAGTATCAGGAGGAACTGCCCCTTATACCTATGAATTTAGAGTAAAAGGAAATACAACAGTTATCAGTAACCTAAGCAATTCAACAGGATTGGACGCAGGTACTTATGTCATGACCATTCTTGATGCTAATAACTGTTCAATAGAAAAAGAATTTACACTTATTCAACCTGACAAATTAGAACTAAACTTAGCAGTTACAAAAGCAATAGCTTGTAACGGAGAAACAGGAACGATTGGTTCAACAGTAATTGGAGGATATGTATTATCAGGTGAAGACTATAACTATCAATGGTATAGTAGTAGTGATTTAACAAAAGTTATAGGAACAGAAGCTACTTTAACAGCTTTAGTAGGAACGTATAGATTGGTAGTTACCGACTCTAACGGAAATACAACTTACAAAGAACAAGAGCTAAGAGAAAATCCTCCTCTTGCAATCACTTTCACAAAAACAGAAGTAACCTGTTATAATGGTAATGATGGAAGCATTGATATTTCTGTTACAGGAGGTACAGGAGTGTATACTTACGAATGGAGTAATGGTGATAAAACAGAAGATGTTACTGCTTTACGAGAAGGAGTGTATACTGTAACTGTAAAAGATGAAAATGGATGTGAATTACAAGAAGCAATTACCATAACGCAACCGAGTATATACAGAGTATTAGTAACAACTTTTGAAGAACCTAGCGGAGCAGGGTTGTCAGATGGAAGTATATCAGTAGATATTGAAGGTGGGGTAGCACCGTATACATATGAGTGGAAAGATGAAGTAACTAATAGTATAAGCAATACTGCTTCAATAAATAATGTACCTACCGGAAAGTATTATTTAAAAGTGGTAGATGCTAAAGGGTGTGAGTTAAATGAAGTTTATAACTTAGATGAACCAGACCCATTAGTAGTTGTAATCGAACAAGTAGAAACGATTAAATGTAATGGAGACATATCGGCAGTACTAAATGCGGTAGCAACAGGTGGTGTTGGAGGTAATAATTATGTATGGTATGATGCAACTACAGGAAATAGCATAGGAAGTTCTCAGGTTATTTATAATTTACCAATAGGAAGATATTTTGTAAAAGTAACCGATTTAAAAGGGATAGAGGATACTAGTGAAATTTTCACAGTAGTACAGCCTGAGATACTAGAAGTTGCAGGGGATGTGTCAAACGTAACTTGTTCTGGTAATGATTACGGCGTAATAAGTTTAAATGTTGAAGGAGGAACACCACCATATTCTTATTCATGGAGTTCAGGTGAAACAACAGCAGAAATTACTGTAGCAGCAGGAAGTCATTTCGTTTTAGTTACCGATGCAAATGGTTGTCAAACTACAGGAAGTTTTACAGTAGAAAAAGCAAGCTCATTAACAATTACAGAAACTATAAAAGATGTTGTTTGTTATAATAGCTGTACAGGAGAAATAGACTTAAATATTGAAGGAGGTATTGCCCCATATAATGTAACATGGAATACAGGACAAATAGGAAGTAATGTAACAGGACTATGTGCAGGAATGTATACTGTTATGGTTACTGATCAAAAGGGCTGCCAAACAACGAAAGAAATTTTAGTTAAAAATGCAGAAGAGTTAATATTTGATGTTGTTCCAAGTGAAGTAACCCTTTGTTATGGAGAAACTATAGAGTATGATGTAACCATGGATGGAATATCAGAATATACATGGACTTCAACAAATGGTTTTACAAGCAATGAGAGTGTTGTGTTATTATCTGAAGAAGGAGTTTATACATTAACAGTAACAACGGTTGATGGATGTAAAGTATCTAAAGAAATAATTATACATAAGTCAAACACTGTTATAGATGCTCAATTGATATTAACTTCACAAGCTTTTGTAGGCGAAGACATTATATTAATTAATGTATCTAATCCTATAAGTGAAAAAGTTGAATGGAGTATTCCTTCAAATGTAACCATAGTTCAAAAAACTGATGAAGGTTTGGTTTTACGTTTTCCAGCTCCAGGAAATTATGATATATCTCTAATTTCAAATGAAGGAAATTGTAAAAAAGTAGCAACAAAAACAGTAAATGTTTTAAAAGCAAGAGACTTAACAGACATAGGAGAAACGAAGAATCCATTTGTAAAAGAGTTTGTAGTCTATTCAAACCCTAATAAAGGAAAGTTTACTGTTGATGTAGAACTAGAAAAGGAATCAGAAATTTCTTTACGTCTTTTTAGTTTAGGAGCAAATTCAGTTATAGCAGATAAACTACTAAAAGGGCAAAAAGAATATGAAGTATTGTATGATATGAATGTATCAGCAGGGGTATATGTATTACTATTAGAAACTCCAAAAGCAAAAAGAATACAAAAAGTAATTGTTGAGTAATGAGAAAGGTTTTATTTTTTATAATAATGCTATTAGGTTTATATGCTTGTGTTAATGAAGTGGCATTACCAGTTACTGTTGATTTTAGTACAGAAATTGTGAACCAGGATTATACAGTTCCTGTAAAGGTGAAAATCACTAACGATACAGAAGGAGCAGATACCTATAAATGGACTTTTGAAGGAGGAGAACCCAATAGCTCGTCAAGTAGAAATCCAGGTGTTATAACGTATAATACAGAAGGAGAATATCTTATTACTTTAGAAGCTTCTAATAGAGATGGAAGTGTAGATGTAAAAACTCAAAAAATAACAGTTAAACCAACAGTTTTAACAAATTTTGATGTTGAAGTGTTAGAAAATAATTACTCGCCAGTTGAAGTAAAAATCACTAACAAAACAACCGGTGCGACAACTTTTGAGTGGTTTTTTGAAGGAGGAAACCCTGAAACATCAACAGAAGAACATCCACAAAATGTAATTTTTACTACTTCAGGAGAGCATACAATAAGATTAAAGGTAAGTAATGGTGAAGAAACCTATATCCAGGAGAAAAAGATAGAAGTTGCACCTTATTTAGTAGCCAATTTTGACTATGCAGTAGCTTTTGAAGATGATGATTATCAAGTTCCTGTAAAAGTAACATTGACTAATAAAAGTGTAAGTTCAACTAGTTATGATTGGACTTTTGAAGGAGCCACTATAACAAATAGTTCAGCAGTAAATCCAGAGATAGAAATTCAAACACCAGGAACGCATACATTACAGCTAAAAGCAAGTAATGGAAAAGAAGAGCAAGTGTTTTCAAAAACAATAACAGTATATGAAAACACCAATTTAAGAAGTTTTGAAAACGTAAAATTAGGAATTAATACAGCTCATAAAGAGAATGTTATTGGAGCTTTCTTTTCAACCAAAACAAGAAAAGTATATACGAAGAATGAAGTTACTAATGAGACAGGAAAGGATATAGATCTTGTTTTTTTCGGATTAAATGAATCCTTTTCATATAATAAGTTTGTAAGTCCGGATCAAGCTTCAACCGTAGCTTTTTCTTCTATTCCTAATGCACAAACAACCCAATTGATTAATAATCAGGAATCGTGTAGTTGTAGTACTTCATTGTCGGTAGCAGATTTTAATAGTATGACAAATGATGAGTTATTAGTAGGATTAACAATAGATGAAACCAACGAAGGATTAAAAGAGTTTGACGACACTATAATACCAAGAATTATACCTTTTAAAACTTCCGATAACCGAAAAGGAGCTGTAAAAATAAAGCAGTTTGTAAAAGACGGAACAAACTCATACATAGTAGTTGATATAAAAATTCAAAAAGAAGCTAAATAAGAAAAAGCAGATGAAAATCAAGCCAAACGATAGCAATATATTTAAGAAAATAGCGATACTTTTTACTCTATTTGTAAGTACAGTACTATATTCTCAAACCTATCCTGTACAAGTTACTCCACAGTTAATACCTCCGTATAGTTTAAAATTGTCAGACTATGCTACAACGACGAGTGAAAAATTATACACAAACATCTTATTAACCGATGTAAACGAAGTAGGGCGTAGGATACGATTAAAAATGTACATAGAAGGACAAGGGCTTTCTATTACTACACGTGATGTAATTGCAGGAGAAACACCTATATATGTTGATGGAGGAATAAATTTAAGACTCTCTAACTTAGATTTACAGGCTTATTTTCAATTAAATAATTTAGTAGGAATCACGCCAGGGCAGTACAATGCACCGTTACCGAATGGAGGATATGATTTTTGTTTTGAAGTGTATGACTATTTTACAAACAGAAAACTATCATCTAAAAGTTGTACCACAGTATATTTATTACAAAACGATCCACCTATCTTAAATTTACCGTTTAAGGATAATATTGTAAATGCAACCAATCCGCAAAACATATTATTTACGTGGACACCTCGTCATAGTAATGTAAGTAATGTACAATATGAGTTTACGTTAAAAGAATTATGGGATGTACAAAATCCGCAAGCTAACTTTTTAGCATCAGTTCCGTTTTATCAAACAAATACATATACCACAACATTACTGGTAGGACCTGAAGCTCCTCAACTACTTTCAGGAAAAATTTACGGATGGCAAGTTCGTGCTTTTGTAAGTGACGGAATTAATGAAACGGCTGTGTTTAAAAATGACGGGAAGAGTGAAATTTTTTGGTTTAAATACTTAGAAGATTGTCAATCACCAAGCTTTGTTATTTCGCAAGCATTAACAGCAGAGTCGGTACAGGTGAATTGGCAAAGTTCAGAACATTTACGCTATAGAATTCAGTATCGTAAAAAAGGATTTGGAGATGATGATTGGTTTGAGGTAAATAGCTATACTAACGAGGGTAAAATACGTAATTTAGAACCAGCTACTATATACGAATTTCGTGTAGGAGGAGAGTGTACTCAGTTATCAGGGTTTGCGTATTCAAATATTCAAGAATTTACCACGCCAAGTAACGATGAAGCTGCGTATTACAACTGTGGATTAACTCCGCAGATAAACATTACAAACAAAGAGCCTTTACCAAAATTAGGTGTCAATGAAACTTTTACTGCAGGAGATTTTCCAGTAATTACACGAGAAGTTACAGGGAGTAATGGAACGTTTAGCGGTTGGGGGTATATTACCTTACCTTTCTTAGAAAACCTGAAAGAAATGATTGATGCGGCAAACATAGCTTCAGGAGGTGAGATTAACATAGGGAAATACACACGTATTAAGGTAGTATTTGAAAACGTTCAAGTAAATAGTAGCTATGAGCTCATAGATGGTGTGGTAGTTACTGACTATGACCCTGATTGGAAAAACATATTGGATGCCGACGAAGTTATTGAAGATTTAGGAGACCTAGTAGATGACATCTTTAAAGAAGACGAACCAGTAGAAGAGAATTCAGATACAACCAATAGTGAGACTACTACAGGAGAAAGCCCAACAACAGGAGATAGTACAGATAATAATTCAACACCAGACACTAATAATTCTGATACGACGGATACTACTAATACTGATACAACTAATCAAGGAGACAATACAAGTACCGGAACAAGCAGTGGTACAGATACAACTAACAATACAGAAAGTGATACAAATACTACTAATAATTCTTCAAATAATGAAAGTGAAAATACAGTTATAGAGCATAACGGTAAGAGTTATAAAAATGGAGATACAATTGAGGTTCCTTATTCTAGAGAGCAAACAAATTTTGCATTTTTACTAAAAAGATATCCTAAAGATGCGAAAATTAATTGGCAAGTATTAAAGTTAGGGACAAATAATACTTCTGATTTTGCAACAAATGAAACTACACACGATAATTTAGGTATTAACATGAAAGATATTCATGTATTAGATGTGGTTGCTAATTATAATGAAGAAAAAGTTAAAGTAACAATTAAAAGAATAGTTAAAGAATTTGAGTTTTTGGAATTGGTTGCTAAAGAAGATAAAAATGAAAAAAGAGCTGCAAAATCAGGACAAATTCTTTATTTGATAAACGAACCTTCCATCACAAAAGATTCTAAAATAATAGACTATGAAATAGAAATATCACCAAATTTAAATGAAGATATTATTTCTAAAAGTGATATTAAATGGTATTTCAATGATAATTTAGAAGCTGAACATCAAGGAAAGAAAACCACATTTAAATGGTTGTATGAAGATACAGAAACTACTACAACAACTGTAAACGGAGGAGTTTCAAATAAAATAGATAAAAGTGTAACCGTTAAATGGGTAAATAAAGATTTTCAAAAATGGAAGTTTAGTTTAGGAAATGAAAACTTTGGCTCAAAAACAATAGAAAAAGCTTTTGAGGCTACAAAATTGATTGAAAAGTATGGAAAAAAATTAGAAAGTCTTTCTTTTATTAAAACTACACCAACATCAAGTCCAGTAGGTATTAATTGGTTTTATGAAATTGTTCCTTTTGAAAGTATTGCTGAGAATAAAGAAGATATTGAGTCTCGTTTATATTATAGAGAAAAGAAAACCAAAGGAGGATTTAAAGTAGGTTTAAAAGGTAAGGTTACTGTATGGAAATGGGGATTGCCTATAGATGAGTTACCCATACCTGATTGGGCAATAAAAAAGGCGAAAGAATATATTACTGCTGAAGTAAAAATTGAAGCTAAAGCCAATGCTTTTGGAGAGGTAAAAGTAGTTAGTGAAGAGAGAAAATATGTAGAGAGTGATAAGTGGATTGAATATAAAAAATCAATAGATCCTGCTATAATAGGTTTAGACGTTGCTTTTGGAGCAAAAGGAGAGTTTAGTTTACTTAAAAATAATGATTGGTTTGCTATTAGTGGTTACGCAAGTGGTGAAGCAGGAGCAGAACTTTTAAGTATTGGCTATTTTAATGGGGAATTTGGAGTATTTCCTTTAAGAAAAGGTGTGTATTTAGATTTAAATGCAGGTGCTTATCTGAAGTTTTTAGGTAAAAAATTAGAAACTTCACCTTATTATGAAAGAATTCAATTAGTTGATCCAATAAAATTATAGAATATGAATAAAACAATAACTTTAATAATTATAATAATAAGTTTTTTTGTATGGGTATCAGAATTTCATCATGATTTTAAACAAACTAAGTTTTTGTATGCTCTGTATTTTGAGAGAAGTACAATTCAAAAAGATGTATTGATAGAGGAGAAACGTTATAATGTAGATGGTAATCCAACGGACTTATATTATGTTGAAGGGTGTTTAAAAAATAATAAAGTAGAAAAAATAATATCAGGTTATATGCCTTCTTTAGATAAAGATGAAAATGGTGATTTTTTGGTATGGTATTGTAATTTTAAAGATATTAGTTACATATTGACAAGAGAAAAAGAAGAAAATCAAATACCTTTTTTTTACTTTAATCCTTGGTTTCATTTTGTTTTATTGGTACTCTTCATCCCATTACTGCTTTACTATCTGAAATTAAAAATAGAAAAAAATAAAAAATAAAATAATGAGAAAATTAATAACATCTTTATTATTAACTATAGTAACAATTAGTTATTCGCAATTTAAAAAAGGAGAAGGTATAGCTATTCGTTTTTCAAAAGAAGTAATAGCTACTTATAAAATATACGAAACACCTTTGCGTGTAAACCAAGTAGGTTCTCAAAAAGAAATTGATTATTCTACTTATGAAGGTTTAATACAGTCTTTTTTTTCTGCTTCTAATAGAAAATGGGCATTGAGTGAATACTTAGATGGAAGAACTAAAATAGTTAGGGATGAAGAACACTTTGAAGCAGTTAAAAAAAATGATACATCTAAAAATTATATACAAATAGAAACTGTATATGAGTACAATTATAATGGGAGGAATATGGCTTTTCTAAAATACTCATTTATTATGGAGAAGATACCATTTCCTATTATAGGGGTAATTTCCATAGAAAAAGTTAAAGATAGATGGTATATAAGTGATTTATTGAATCAAGAATATATGGTAAGTATTTTTTCTAATTTTGAGCCAATTGTTTTGTTAGAGTTGTTAAAAGGGGAGTCCAAAGATGATTTTATTAAAGATTTAATAAAAAGAACAAGAGGGAAAAATAAAGGCTTGGACTTTGAAAAGCTAGCAAATATTTTTAGAGGTTGGTATAAAACCAAGAATGAAGAAAGTTTATATAAAGTAAAAGATAAACGACTGATTGTTGAGGGATATAATTATCCAAAAGCGAAGCTGAGGCAAACACCAGAAGTTTTTAAAATTAAAACAGAACAAGATTTTATATTAGAGAAATCTTTTTTTTCAGAATATTTATCAAGTGATAATAAGCTAGTTTCTAACGAGAAGACAAAGAAAAGGTATGAAGGAAAACCTGAGTTTAATTTAATAGATAAAGACATTACAACATTAATTTCAAAATTTACATTTGAAGATAATAACAATACATACAGTATAATTAAGTATAGTAGAAATAATATTAATAAAGCCATTCTATATAAGAAAGATAGTAATGGTTATGTTGAGATTAATGATAGGTTTACTAACTGGGTAAGTTTATTTGAAAATATTAAGCCACAATTACTTTATGACTTATATGAAAACAACAAACTTATTGAATTAAAAAGAGAGGTTTTAGATAAGAATAAAGTATTGAATTTAGATAAACTGGCACCAGTTATAAAGGAGAATAGATCTTCATTAGCTAAATACTTAGATGAGTAACTGCTGTAAATTGCTGTGAAAAAGAAACTACTACATATAATTTTTTTACTGTGCAGTGTGCTTAGTTTTAGTCAACATACTTATTTATTTAAGTATAAGGCTTCTTTTTCATCTGCCGTAACTAGTAATGCCTTGTATTTTGAAAATACCATAACTACTAATGCAGGGGAGTTGTTTAGTGTAAACTTAACTAGGCCATCAGTTGTAAACATCGATGAGTTTAAAATAGTAACTTTTACAGAAGAAATAACTACGGTAAACTCAAAAGGAAGGTTTTCACCTGGTTTTGTAGTTGGTTGTAATAATGTAACTAATAATTCAGATTCCATGAGTTTTGATGGTTGTATGCTGGGAGCACAACTAATTACAGCAACATTTTCACCAATAGGTTGTTTGAATAAAAGTATTGAGGAGTTTAAATTAATTAAAATAGAAGATTTTAAAACCATAAATAATTACGGAGTTACAGGAAACGAGTTAAAATCTTGTGAACCAAAAAGCTTAAATATTTCTACACATTGTTCATATTATGCTTTAGAGTATAAAATACCAAGTAATCCAAATTGGGAGGAATTATTACCATATGGAAATAATCCAAGTATAGTTGAAATATCACAATCAGACTTTGCGGGGTTAAAAGTAGGAGAAAACCTTCAAATAAGAGTTCGATACACTTCATTAAAAGGCGAAACAAACACCAATGCATACTCAGGCACTTTAAGTTATAAAGTAGTAGGGTGTTCTCCACAACTACAAAAACCAGTAGTAACTCAAAAAACAAGCTGTAGCTATAAAAATGATGGAGGTTTTACTTTAAATTTTAATAGAAATTTAAACTCAGAAGAAGAGTTGGTAATGACGTTATATGATGGTACAGATGACAGTGTATTGTTTGGACAAGAATATACATCAACCTTAACCAATAATTCTGGAGTTTATAGTTATACCTGGGCAGAACCTTTAGATGCTGGAAGTTATAGAATAAAGTTTCAAACACACACAGGTTCAGGAGGAATAGATGATGCAGACGATACATGGAAAAGCCTTGAGTTTTCTGATCCATTCACTATTGCTCCAGCAACAGCGGTTGATTTCCAAGTAACAGGCTCAGCAGATCAAAATTGTTTTACGGTTAATGATGGGTATATAGATATTAGTGCGACAGGAGAAAGTAGTAGAACATTTTTATACCAACTAAAAAAAGATAATGTAATACAAATTTTTAATGGTACGAATTGGGTTAATTATACAGGAAATAATGCTGATAATGAAACATGGTTTCCGTTTACCAATGCAAAGACAACAAGAATAAGTAAGTTAAATAAAGGAGCGTACAGCGTAAAAGTTAGAGATTCACAAGGGTGTTTAGCAAAACAATAAGGAAGAGAAAAATGAAAAAGGGGTTATTTATACTACTATTTTTTTATAGTTTTTTGGGGTTTGGGCAAGAATTGTATGAAAAAATAAAAGTAAAAATAATAGAATACGGTATACACGATGATGATGTTTTAAACATTGTTCAATTCAATCAATATATCGATTTTACAAAGCCAATGACAATGACTTATACAGGTGCAGCTGCAGGAACAAGTTCAATAGAAACGACTGACACTACCTGGTATCTTAAAGATAATGATGAAGATGGGTTTCCTGATGGAATTGGATTTGAACAAATACAGACATATACTGATGATATCAATAGTGGTGGAGGTAGCCCAGAATTTATAGATTTTAAAATGACAGATTTTAAAGAGTTTAATAAAGACTTATTCTGTAATGGATATTTAACGTTTCATTTGGTTAAAGGAGATGCTGAAGCATATTATAAACTTTTGTTTGAGCCTTTAATAACAATTAATCAATCTTCAGTTCAAAATGATATAGCTTGTAATGATGTAGTTATTAATACTAATGAAGTTAGTCAAGGTTTTTCAAATAATAGCTATATATGGCAATATCATTTAGGAGATAGTAATTGGATTAATTTTCCAAATTCTTATCAAGGAAATAGTTCATTAACTGTAAATTCCTCTTTTTTTAATAATTATTTAGGGAATGTTTTTATACAAGTTAGTTCGTGTTCATTGGTGTCTAATACAGTTACATATAATGTTATTTCTTGTTCTCCCCAATTACAAAAACCAGTGGTAACCCAAAAAACAAGTTGTAATTATAAAGCAGATGGAAGCTTAACTTTAGACTTTAAAAGAGATTTACACACAACAGAAAAGTTGGCAGTTATTATATATCAACAGAACACAGAATCTGGAGAGTACGATGTTATTTTAGATCAAAAACTTGATATAGAATCTCTAGAGAAAATAAACGAAACTACCTATAGGTATCGATGGGTAAACAATTTACCTCATGGAACTTACAAACTTAAATATCAAACAGGAAAAAAAGGAGTTGGAATAAATCCCGAAGACATTTCTTGGTCAAATTTAGTTCCTGTAGAGTTTATTATTGAAGAAACAGCAAAAGTTGATTTCCAAGTAACAGGATCAGCAGATCAAAATTGTTTTATGGAGAATGATGGGTATATAGATATTAGTGCGACAGGAGAAAGTAGTAGAACATTTTTATACCAACTAAAAAAAGATGATGTAATACAAGTTTTTAATGGCACGAATTGGGTTAATTATACAGGAAATAATGTTGATAATGAAACATGGTTTCCGTTTACGAATGCAAAGACAACAAGAATAAGTAATTTAAATAAAGGGGCATACAACGTAAAAGTTAAAGACTCAGAAGAGTGTTTAGCAAAACAGTTATAAAAAAGAAAAGAATATTTTAATGATTACAATGAGGGGGCAAACACTAAAAGTAGTAGTGTTTATTTTAAGCATATTTTTTGCTGAAAGTATAGTAGGACAACAATTAGATTTTGAGAATATAGGAAGAGGAAAACCATTTAAAGTTAGCGGAAACATCGCTGCTAACTCTGTGTTTTATTCATCAAACCAAAATAGCGCGAGAGCACCATTTACCTATTTTTTACAAGGAAGCTTAAATTTTACTATTTATGAATTTTCAATTCCTGTAAGCTATAGTTTTTCTAATCAAGGAGATGATTTAGAGTACCAGTTACCGTTTAGTTTTAATCGTTTGAGTTTGCACCCTAAATATAGATGGATACAAGCTCATATTGGGGATGTGAGCATGAGTTTTTCTCCGTATACCTTAGCAGGACATCAATTTACAGGGGGAGGAGTTGATTTAACTCCAAAAGGAAGTTTTACATTTTCAGCAATGTACGGGCGATTGTTAAAAGCCACAGAAGATTCAGAAGATAACAGAACACAACCTGCTTTTAAACGTATGGGATATGGTGCTAAAGTAGGATTTAAAAAGGAAAGATATAGCTTAGAATTAATTGGTTTTTATGCAAAAGACAAAATAAATTCCATAAGTGCGGTTCCAGAAGAAAAAAAGGTATTACCTAAAGAAAATTTAGTATTAAGTATGTCGGGAACTGTAACAGTAACTGATGGACTTCGATTTAAAGGAGAGTACGCCTCAACAGCGATAACACAAGATTTAAGAGCAGAACGAGTAGACCACAGTAGCGGTATAGCAGGTTTATTATTTAATAATAGAGCTTCAACAGAACATTACAAAGCGTTTAAAACAGAAATGGAATATAGCTTTGATAAGTATCGATTTGGAGTAGGCTATGAGCGTATAGATCCAGGATACCAAACATTAGGAGCTTATTATTTTAATAATGATTTTGAAAATATTACTTTAAATGGTAATACGTCTTTATTTAATAACAAAATAAGTTTAGGATTCAATATAGGGTATCAACGAGACGATTTAGCCAATCAAAAAGAGACCAATACTAGTAGAACAGTAGGGAGTATAAATGCTACTTACGCGATGAATAAAAGAGTAAATATAACAGGAAGTTACTCTAACTTTTCTACCTATACTAATAACAAACTAGATCAGTTTGAAATTATAAATGATGATAACTTATTAGATAATCAAGCAGAACGGTTTAATTACAAACAATTATCTCAGAATGCCAATGTTAATGTGAGCTATATTTTAGAGAATAGTAAAAATAGAAGACAAAATTTAAATACAAATTATTCGTTAGCAACGGTTGCCAATGCTGAAAATGGAATTGTACGTATAGGTAATGGTTCTACCTTTCATAATTTTAATACCTCCTATACATTAGGGTTACCACAAAGGAAAATAAATATAACCTCTGCTTTAAATACTACCTATAATACCATAGGAAGAGATGAGTCGTATACATGGGGACCAACAGTTGCTGTCAATAAAAAATTTCTAAAAGACAAATTAAACACAACATTTAGTACTTCTTATAACCAAAATAATAGTAAAACAAATAAAGCAAGTGCCACAAACTTTAGATTAAATACAAATTATGTGTATAGAGAAAAGCATAATTTTAACTTAAGTGCTATTCAGTTATTTAGAAATACCTCTTTAAAGAATACTCAAGACTTAACAGTTACTTTCGGTTATAATTACGCTTTTGATTTATCTGCAAAAAAGAAGGCTAAAGAAGAAAGAACTCGAGGTGTATTTAGTTTTTCTTATAAAGAACATATGTTTAAAGGAGAGCCTCATGAAATAACTCCAGAAGTATTAATTATTGGGAAAGCAAAGAGATTTGAAGAGATAAAAAAAATAAATAAAATAGCAGATAAACTTTTGGTATTAGAACAAGAGTTAAAAGATGCTGAACTAAAATCTAAAAATAAGTATAAGAAAAAGGCAATTGAGTACTTAAGTCATTTACATAAGAATCAAGATTATATAAATACATATTATGATTTAGCTTTTAATGGACTTAAGAAATTGTATAGAGATGCCAAAAGGGTAGAATGGTCGGTAGAACAGAAGTATAAAACAGCTTTATCTATGTATAATAAATCAAGCAAAAAAGAGAATAAAAAGATGCAACTGTTTTTAAATAAAAGAAAATCAGCTTACAAAGCAAATAAATATATGCTTGAACAGCTAGAAAACTTAAAGAAGGAAGATTTATATAAAGAAGGAGGAGATTTTTATAATTTCAAGCATACACATTTAAATACTATTTTAAAAATGTTAGAAGAGGGTAAAACGAACATGGAGGTTTCTATTTTTCTTGAAATTGCTTTTGCAAAAATGTTTCACACATTAAGTGAATAAAGCATAAAGAAAAATTAAATTTTCATAGATTTTCGGAAGCATAAAGTTAAGTGATATTATCTGAGAATTATTGTTTTTAGCAAAAGTAATTTAAGTTAAATAATTAGGAGATATTATCATAGCAAGATTTTATTAATTACAACTTGTGTTAAATTCTTGGTAATCAGATTTAGAAAACGTGGGGATATTTTGACCATTATGTATCTTAATACAGAATAAGCTAGGATTTGCATTAACAGTTAAGCGACCCAAATTAACCAACCCACTTATATCGAGTGATGTAAGTAAATTACTGGAACAATATAATACTTCAATATTACTGTTAGATTTCAAGTTTATATTTTTAAGCTTGTTATCAGATAAAGCTAAAACCTCTAAAGCTTTATTAGCGGTAAAATCTACTTCTGAAATCTTATTATTTTGTGCTAAAAAGGTTTTTAAGTTTATTGCTTTTTTAACATCTAAAGACACTAGGAAATTATCTCTAACATTTAAGGTTTCTAAATTAGGGTTGTCAATACTTAACGTTTCTAATGAATTATAGTATAGACTTAACGATTTTAGATTAGTAGCATTTTTTAACCCAGTAATAGCTCTTAATTCATTTACATCAAGGTCTAACTTGATTAATTCTGTATTGTTACTCAAATCAATATTTTTAAGGGAATTCCCAGCAAGTACCAAAGTATCTAACTGTTTATTAAACCTCAAGTCTATTGTGGTTAAATTGTTTCCTGTTGCATGTAATTTTTTTAGATTAGTAAATCCTTCAATACCTGTTAGATCTGTAATTATACCATCATTAGATGAGTTTAAATCAAGACTGATAACTCCTAATGCGTCACTTTTTAATAGTTGTTGGTTGATAATGCCATCAGAATCTATACCCAGATTGATTAGTTTAGTCTCAAATTGTGCATCTGGAATGTTTAAATATTTTTGCTCTTCGATATTATCATCACTTGAACATGAAATAAATAGGAAACATGATATAAGAAGAAAGCTTAATGGTTTTAAATAACGTTTCATAGGTAAGATTTTATTTTTTTGAGACAACAAAATTCGCAAATAAACTGCTTAAAAAAATTAATTTAACTTAATTTTTTAAGTCTTATTAATTATAAACCAAATAAGATTATAAGTCTTTGTTTTTTAGTGGTAAAACTGTATTTAAGAAGACGTTTTAGATACTTTCTTAAGTAAAGCTTTTTTCTTTTTTAATGCTTTTGAATGTCTAATAAGGTTATTTAGTCCAATAGTAACTAAAATAGATATACAAGCAGCCGTTCCTAACGCACCTCCATAACCATTGAAAAAAGTAGGGCTAACTGTATAAATAAAACCAAAAACAACTCCAGCGAAAACAATTGAAGTATAGTTTCGAGTAAGTTTTTCAGAAGTCATACCAACAAATGAGGCTCCAAAGAATACCCAAGGAATTTGTTTAGTTACATCTTCTGAAAATAGTTCAGGAAAAAGAAAGCAAAAGCCAGCAACAATAAGAGTGAGTAGAGCAGAGGCTCTTACAGGGCCTTGTTTATATTTAGTACTTACTAAAAACGTTAAAAAAGCTCCGAGTATACTTGTTAAGTATATTGATATTGTAGGAAGCATTATGAAAGGATTAAAAGCAATAAAGAGGATATAACAACACTACCAAAAGCAAAAGTACCCAGTTTGCCGCCGACCCCATGAAACAGATTTTTTGAAAACATATAAAAGATGCTAGCTATTGTACTTGAAATAACTATAAAGCTATAATCAATTGCAACATGCTTTTGCGACATTCCTACAAAACAACCACAATACATGGCATTAGGGATATTTTGAAGAAATGTTGATTTCTTGTTTAGGTTAGGTAAAAAGGAAGCGATTGTTCCTATAAATGCTGCTGCTAATACAGAATTAAAGTTAGTGAAAAGATGCAAGAAACTTGTAAGTAGAGCACCAGTTATAACAAAAATCATTACATAAAAAGGCTCAAAATCTATTTTTGTTACCTTAAAAAATTTTATATAAGTGTAAATTATGAGAGCACTAATAAGTGTTATTAGAGATATTACCGTAAAAATGTTCATATATTCCAATAATAACGCAGTAATAAATGCGAATTGAGTAAGAACTATAAAAACAATTGAAAAAAAGTGAAAATATTTATGTCTCAAATCTGAGTAATCCTGCTTTACAATAGAGCAGCAAATTTACGATATATAAAGGGATTACTCAGTTAATTTCCTTGAATTCTTATCCATAAGTCTTTTAATAATTGTTTTGCTTTTTCACGATTTCTAGGAACTTCATTTATAATAGTTTTACCTTGTTTTTCAGCTATTTCAAAGCTAAAAGCAAATTGTTGAAAGTTAGGAGCTACGCTTAAAAGGCCGAAACGAAGATCGTTTAAGTATAAACTATTATTTTTATCAGAAATGGTATACCAACCTTTGGTGATTTTAATGAGTCGTTTTACTGAAATATCATCTTTGTAATTACCCAATAAATGATGGTTTTTAGGATAGGAGTAGAACTCAATTGGTTGGGTATCAAAAAAAGAATAATAACCAATAAGGTAAGCATCTTCAGTTTCAACATTTGCTGACCATAAAATGGTATTAAAGGGGGTTGGTTTGGTTTCTATTTCTTTATAAGCTATTCCTTGTTCTTTTAAAGCATGTGCAAATTTAGTATAAGTAATTCCCTTGATAATAATGGTAATTGCCATATAAGAACTACTTACTATAAGACCTAAGTTGTTATATTTTCTTCTTTTTTTAGATCCTTTTGATTGAAACATAGCCATCAAAAGAAACATCAAAAAAGGTAGTGTATATATTGGATCGATAACAAAAATATTTTTGAAAGCTAACCGTATGTCTAAAGGCCAAAAAAGCTGAGTTCCCCAGGTAGTATGTGCATCGAGAATTGGGTGTGTAAAAAATCCCCAAAACATAAGTTGTGCCCATTCTTTAGTGGAGGCTTTTTTCTCATACAAGGAAATGAACCAACCGAAAATCCACCCAAAAACAATTGCAAAAAAAACAGAGTGAGTAAAACCCCTGTGTATTTCAAGCGCTGTAACAGTGTCGAAAAACTTACCAATGTACACATCTAAATCAGGGATAGTACCTGCAATAGCTCCATAAAGCATTGCTTTATTTCCTACCTTTTTTCCTAATACAGCTTCTCCAACAGCCGCCCCAAGAACAATTTGTGTGAGTGAATCCATAAAGCAAAAATACTTATAAAACTACTAGTAAATAGAGTTATAATATTCGTCAACCCATTCCGCAGGATATTTATTATATAAGTCGTTAAGAAGTAGCTTATTTGCTTCGGAAGTTTTAAAGTCTTTATAAAAACTACCAAGAACCCAAACTGTTTCTCTAGGTAAATCTGTTTTATGATACTCTAAAAGAACTTGTTTTGAAGTTTTTGAAGAGTCAACTAATAGTAGAACCAATGCTCCAGCTGTTTCAAAATTAAATTGATTAAAGAAAGGAGTCATTTTTTGAGCTCTTCTTAAGAGTATAGGATTCTCTAAGAAAAGTGTTGCTTTTAGTTTTCTTCTTAGACTAGGATAACTTGTATAAGAATTAACTTTGGTAACAAACTTTAAATTTTCTAAAAACTCGTTATATTCTGTATTGTATAAGTTTTCTATATCATTAATTGAATTCACTCCAAAGAGTAAAAATACCTTACTAGGTTTTAAAACATTAATATTATATCCTTTTCCAATTGAGGATAGTGCTCTTTCAATACCTTTTAATAAAAGTGGGTAATTGTTTTCTTTTACTTTTATAATAATGCCTAATCTAGATGAGTGAAAAAAAGCGTCAATAATTTTTTGTTTGTCAATTCCTTTTAATGCTTTAGTTAAAGTTGAGGTAATATCATAATGACGATAAGGGTAAAATTTACCTTGAAATTCATGTTGTAGAGCTTCATTTTCACTTTCAACAAAATGGTCTATAATTTTACTAGTTGTAAGTTTACCTATAGTTTGATATTTTTTTTCTTGTGATTGTGTTTTTATGTTTCTTTCCATGCATGAGATGTATTTATGATTGTTTGAATATTAGAAAAGCAGACTACACCATATAACCTTTTGAGGTAAAGGCCAATCTTTATAGTGCTCCGCTAGTAATGTATAGTCCCATTTTTTTAGTTTACAATTTGTAGTAAAATTATAAACCTATGTAAGTAGATAAAAATTTGTTTTATAAGCGTAGTAAACCGTTATAAATTTGAAGCAAAAATAGAAGAGTATTTTTAACTGAAGTTATAATTATAACAAGAAATCATCAAGTAAACTCTTCGTTTAGATTAGGTGATAAATTTTTAATTCTATATTTCAAACTTTGTGTTTTGGTTTTTACACTCTAACCTAATCATTTATTATTTTTTAATAAAAACTAGAATAAGTGTCAGTTAAAAGTTATTAAAATTAATTTTACTAGATTTAACTCCGCTATTTTGCTATAAACCAGCTATAAAAATTTTATGAAATTCATCAAGTATATTCTTACACTATCTGTTTTCTTCATTTTTACTGTGAATATTCATTCTCAAAACAAAAAAATAGATAGCCTAAAAATTGAATTAGAAAATAATAAAGCAGAAGATTCTATAAGAGTTAATCTTTTAATAGGTCTTTATTATGAGATTCAAGATTTAGAAATAGAAAAAGCTAGACTATTATTGAATGAAGCCGAAACAATTTCAAAAAAAATAAATTACTCTACAGGTAAAGCAGATGTTATCTACTACAAGGGGCATATAGATGTTAAAAAATCTAATTATAAAGAAAGTATTCTGAAATTTAAAGAAGCTATTAAATTATACAGATCTTTAAATAATAGTAAAGGAGAATCTTATGCAAATAATGGTATAGGAATGGCTTATTATTATCAAAGTGATTTTGCCAATGCTATAGTGTATTATAAAAAATCCGCAGAGATAGATGAATCATTAAATGACTTAAAAGGTGTTGCCGGAAGTTTAAATAATATGGGTAATATCTATGCTGACCAAGGAAATTATGTAGAAGCTATCAGTAATTATACTAGGTCTAAAGAGTTAAAACTAAAAGTCAAAGATACTATGGGTGTTGCAAGAGCATACACTAACATTGGAAGCATATTTGGAGAACAAGGAAATTACCCTAGAGCACTAGAGAATTTTAACACAGCAGTGGATATTTATGAAAAGTTAGGGCTATCTAACCATACAGCAGGATTAATGTTGAATATAGGAATGGTGTATGATAATCTAGGGAATGTTGAAAAGGCATTAATTTATGTAAATAAAGCTTTAGAAGTTTCTAAAAAACAAAATAACCAAATAACTATTGCTATCTGCTTAAGTGTTAAAGGAAGTATTTATAAAACCCAATTGAACTATGTAAATGCGCTGGAAGAATTTCAAAAGGCATTACAAATACGTGAAAGCATTAATAATAAGAGAGGAATAGGTATAAGCTTAAATGATGTAGCAGATGTTCAAATTTTAGTAAATCAAGAAACGAAGGCTCTAAAAAACTTTAAAAAAGCTGAAGTTGTAAATCAAGAAATAGGTTCTCAAATCGGTTTATGTCGTTCCTACTTAGGATTAGCTAGGTGTTTCAACTCTCAGAAGCAATATCAGAAGGCGCTCAATTATGTATTGAAAAGTCAAGAAATAGCTGTTGAAATGAAGTTACTAGAACTGCAAAAAGAAACCGCAGAGCTTCTTTCTATAATTTATAAGAATACAGGTGATTATAAAAAATCTCTTACAAACTATCAGCAATACAAAATATTAAATGATAGTATTTTCAACAAAGAAAATATTGAAAAAATTACCCAATTAGAATACGAGTATAAATATAAACAAGCTTTAGACTCAGCTAGTATTCGAGAGTTAAAATTAACTAAAACAGTACTTGATACTTCTCAAAATTTAAAAAAGTCACAACGAAATCTGTTTTTGGGGGTTGTTGCTTTTTTAATTATAACCTTGGCTTTAGGTATCATCATTCTACTCTTAAAACTGAGAAACGAAAAATCAAAAACACAAAATGTAATTATTGAACAAAAACTGTTGCGTTCGCAAATGACTCCGCATTTTATTTTTAATTCACTTTCAGTTTTGCAAGGCATGATTTTGAATAAAGAACAGAAAAAATCGGTTTCTTATTTATCTAAATTTTCAAAATTACTCCGAACCATTTTAGAAAACTCTAGAGATAGAACCGTGTTACTTTCTCAAGAATTAATTGCTGTAGATAACTATTTAGCGCTTCAAAATTTAGAAAACGAATCATATGCTTACACTATTTCTGTAGAAGACAGTATTGATACATCTAGCTTTAAAATTCCTCCAATGCTTATTCAGCCATTTGTAGAAAATGCTATAGAGCATGCTTTTGTGAACCAGACAGGAAATAAAACTATTAATATAAAACTTACTTATTCAAATGAAGAATTAATTTGTGTTATTAAAGATAACGGAGTAGGTATAGATTATTTGAAAGAGGGAAAAAATCAAGATAAGAAATCATTATCAACAACTATTACATCAGAACGATTACAAATACTATCAAAAGACTTTAAAAAGAAAGGTTCTGTTACTGTAGAAGACAGGAAAAAATATAACGAACAAGGAACTATTGTTACTTTGACAATCCCTTATATAATCATTGAAAGTAGTGAAAACATTAATAATAGAGGATAAAGAATATATTAGAAAAGGTTTACAAAACTTATTACAGTTACTGGATACAGAAATAACAGTATTGGGTGAATGTGAATATGTAAAAGAAGCGGTTGTAGTTGCCAATGCCTGTAAACCAGAGTTGGTTTTTTTAGATATAAACCTTACAGATGGTACGGGTTTTGATTTTTTAGAGCAAACAGAAAATCTCGATTTTAAAGTAATCTTTATTACTGCTTATGAAGAGCATGCTCTACGTGCTTTAAAGATTGGAGCTGTAGATTATTTATTAAAACCCGTTGATATAGACGAATTACAAACAGCACTAGAAAAAGTAGCACAACTCCCTATAAAACAACAAAAGCAACAAGTACAAATCACAAAACAAGCATGGAATAATGAAGATTCGAAATTAATTTTATCATTACATGATAGTTTTCAGGTAATTGATTTAAACGAATTGTTATTTTGTGAATCAGATAAAGGCTATACTACATTTTACTGCTCTAATAATAAGAAACATCTGGTTTCAAAAACCTTAAAAGAGTTTGAAGAGCGACTTTCTAATGCTAATTTTACACGTCCTCACCAATCCTATATAGTCAACTTAAAATTCATAGATAAGTACGATAAATCGGGGGTTATTCATCTAAAAAATGGTAAAAAAATACCAGTGTCTACTCGAAAAAAAGAACAGTTTTTAAACACTTTCTTAAACTGGACAAATAATTAAGTTATTGCTTTTACGAATATTCTGTAAAGTATCACGTTTATTTATTCAAAAACTCCAGAAATAGATCTTCTATTTCCTATTTCACTTTTGCTATATACTTTTAGTGGTGTAATAATAAAAAACACGAAAATGAAAGTATTAAAACTTATAGCAATCATTGCAATATTTACTTCGTTAGTTTCTTGCGGAAAATCAACAAGTAAGCAAGCAGCGAATAAAGAAGGATTTGCCGCTATAGAAAAAGAACTCAAAAACGAATTTGGTAATAAAGCATATTATACAGATTTAACAATTACTCATAATAAGTCAATAGGAAATATTATTGGAGTAACCGTTACCTCAGCACCTGAATCTCTAAAAATGGGACAATGGAACCAAACACAAGGTAAGTGGAAACAAAACTCAGAAATTTCATTAGAAGTACCTCAAGGAAGTAAAGCAGCAGACTTTATGTTTCAGCTAAAAAACAATATCAACTTGTCTAAATTAGGCGAACTAGTTGAAAAATCGAGCACTCAATTAACTGCTGAAAAAGGTATAGATAACCCTGTTTTAAACATGGCATATATCAAGTTTCCAAAAAATGGAAACATCACTAAAACTGAATACGTTGTGATGTTGAATCCTGAAAACGGAGGCACAACATTTACATTCCGATATAAATTAAACGGAGATTTTATCGAGATGGATTATTAATAAATTAAACATAAATATAACTCATTTAAAGCTTAAAATTATGAAAAAAAAGAATTTTAGAATTATTTTTACACTATTGTGCATTATTGCTTTCAGTAGTTGTGAACAACAAATTATTGAATTAGATTCAAGCTCATTAAATACTGAACATCAACAAAGAAAAGAACTCCCTGAACATAAACAGGTACAAGAAAAAATTCCGCCTGAGAGAAAACCTTTATCAAAAGAAGAATATGAACAAATTGTTATTTCATTTCAAGCAAAAAGTGAATTTAGTTTGAATTACAATAAAGATTGTTTAAATTATAACTTTTCAGCCTGTGTTCCATCAGGTGCGGATATATACGATTTTTTTTTATTTAAAGATGATAATCTATATGCTTATGTAGGAACAACGTATGGACCATTTAACAATTGTTTAGATTTTTATCAATATGATTTACCAGATGGTACTTATACCGTTAAGGCCTACATATATATATGGGATTATGTTAATGGAAATGGTTACCTCGAATGGTGGACAGCACCAACTCCTAGTATAACCATAAGCAATAATTACAATTCTTGGACAACTGCCAACAATGGAGATGATGGATGGTATGTAGGAGATTTTGATGGAGATGGCAAAGATGATATCTTTAGGTATGTTCTAGGTACTAGCGGAGCTGATGTATTTTTGTCTACAGGAAACAACTTTGTCCAGTCTGGAAGTTGGACAGGAGCTCATAATGGAGATGCAGGATGGTATGTAGGAGATTTTAATGGAGATGACAAAGATGATATTTTTAGGTATGTTCCAGGTACTAGTGGAGCTGACGTATTTTTATCTACAGGAAGTAGTTTTGTGCATTCTGGAAGTTGGACAGGAGCTCATAATGGAGATGCAGGATGGTATGTAGGAGATTTTAATGGAGATGGTAAAGATGATATTTTTAGGTATGTTCCAGGTACTAGTGGAGCTGACGTATTTTTATCTACTGGAAGTAGTTTTGTGCATTCTGGAAGTTGGACAGGAGCTCATAATGGAAATGCAGGATGGTATGTAGGAGATTTTAATGGAGATGGTAAAGATGATATCTTTAGATATGTTCCAGGTACTAGTGGAGCTGACGTGTTTTTATCTACAGGAAATAGTTTTATTCAGTCAGGAAGTTGGACAGGAGCTCACAATGGTAGTACTGGATGGCATATAGGAGATTTTAATGGAGATGGTAAAGATGATATGTTTAGATATTTGCCAGGTACTAGTGGAGCTGACGTGTTTTTATCTACTGGAAGTAGTTTTGTTCAGTCTGGAAGTTGGACAGGAGCTGGTAATGGAACTGATAGATGGTGCATAGGAAATTTTAATGAAGATGGTAAAGATGATATTTTCAGATATATCCCTTGTGAAACAGGAGCAGATATGTTTCTTTCTACAGGTTCAGCGTTTATGAACTAATTATCATTGTCAATAATAATTATAGTTTCAAGAAACACAAAAAAGCAAACCGATTTTTATATAATAAGTCGGTTTGCTAATCATTAAATTAAAAATAACCTAATCTTTATATCAATGGAGAAAATAATCACACTAAGAAACGAATATAATTCATTAGATACGCTTTATAATTATTTTAAAAACAAATCAACTTTTGATTGTGCTAAGGAATATGACAAATGGGAAATGAGAACTGACGAAAACGGACGAATAGCACAATGTATTGTACTTAAGAAAAGTGGAATGCATGCTATAAAACTCCATTTTGTAGAAGATAATACAGTAAAAATAAATCATGTCATACCAAATTCGATTATGAATGCTTATTTTGGTAAAAGCCATGAGGCACGACAAAATATTATTGAAATAATTACGGGCAAAATAAAAAATGCTTTGTTAGCTCCTGCTCAGCAAAGAGCTTTTCAAGAGTTAGAAGCAGAAGTAAATACTTTAGCTATATGATTTAATTAGATCTAATAGTTAAAAAAACAACTGTTTTATTTAGTTGTGATTGTGGATATTATTTATTAATTAACAATAAATTATAACAATTCTACAAGAAAACTAGAAATATGAAAATACTAAAACAAATTGCTACATATACTTTATGGGCAATAGTTTCCATAGTGTTAGGTATAACGTATATGCGGATTGTTTTAGGAGCTAATAATATGCCTAAAGAAGGATTGGGATATTTAGCTCATATGTTTTATAATTGGGGCTTGTTTCATATTGGATTGGTAGTTGGACTCGTAATTACTTTTTTGCTTATCCTTTTAGATGTTTTTTATCTAAAAAAGAAATTTAAAAAGAAAGGTAAATTAATTATTGTTCAATTTGGAGCTCTTTTTATAATTACTATCGTAGTGGCCATCATACATTATGTGTTAGAAAAAGTAATCGACATAATTTAAACAAAATCACAAATGGAAATAGTATTTATCTTCTTTCTCATTTTACTTTTTGGTATAGTCCTATTCCTGAGTTACAAAATTGTAAAATGGGTTATTGCAAGAAAAGGAAGAGTTGTAGGTGTGGTATCAATACTGTTTGTCACAATTGTTAGCGTTACTATTTACCAGTTGTTTTTTGTAAAAATGGAATTCATTCAATCGAACGTATATCCTAATTTATATTTGGTAAAAAATGAGATTAAAAACCAAGATTCTTTAAACAATATCATTAAAAAAATAGTTGTCGAAAAAATAGATCTCAATTTTATAGCCAATGGAAAAAAATACACAGAAAACACACACAAAGCACCTTACGCAGCGTTAGCTTTTTATAACTATTCCAAAAGTTCCAGACTATCTATATTTCAAGATTACGGTACTGCCTATTTTATAAATCATGAAGAAGATTTAGGCGGTTTTTCGGTAGAAGATTTGAGCATGTATCAGAATGAAAAACTAGCCATTTTCAATATCCGTCTTTATAAAAATGACAGTACACAACATTATGGTCTATTGGAGTATTATGAAAAAGGTGATGTTGTAAAAATAGATACCATTATATTACAAAAAAAATAAACTTAAAATGAAATATAGCTATCTACTGATAATATTTTTACTTCTCGCTTGCGTAAAAAGCAATAAAGAAAAAACGCCAGTAAAAGGAGCCATAGAAATACAAGAAATAGAAAATGCTGTAGAAACAGTAGCTGATGAAATTGAAGCTGTAGCCCAACCATCAGAACATTTTACTACAACCTTTAAAGAAGAACTATTGAAGCTAAAATTAAAAACGGTTCCTTTGGTGGATAGCACTTCGTTTGATAACCTTATAGATAAGGGCGATTATCAAAAAATAAATACCGAAGCCTTAAAGCTTGCTAAGGTTTATAAAAATTGGAAAGAACTCAAGCCTAATTACCGTGCCATTGATGCATACCGATTAAACTTATCCAAAGACTTTTACACTGTAGTCATAACAGCATTACAAAGCGATGAGGAAATAGAATCTAGACTTATTAATTATGACTTAGAAGGTAATGTGATTGCTTATGAGATAATAGCTTATGATGAGATTGTTGAAAGCTGGGCTCGAACAAAATCAATAATAGAAACAGATCGTATTACCATCAACTATCAATACAAGGTGAGCGAAGAAACAGATGTTGTTAAAATTGAACCTAACGGAAAATTTAGAATGCTAGGCATTAGCGATATATTTTATGAATTGGTAATAGACGAGTTAAATATAGATCGCTCTAAACTAATGCCCGCCTTACAAGCATTTAAAATACTGCCCAACCGCCCACATGAAGCTATTGTGGTTATTCCCGAAATCGTAGAAGGTAGCGAAGAAGAACATTACTTTTCGCTCAATACACATATTGCCTATGTTAATATAGAAAACAAACAGGTTTTATTTCACTATTTTGAAAGTGCTGAAACAAACGGCTGGACCTCAGATGCTATAATGCTAACAGAAATAGTTATAGATACTGCACCTTATACCATTACGGAAAATGAACGTGCTTTTGGAGTTAAGACTCATTTTGTTGGTAGTTCACGTGTAAATCCTTATGAAAATGAAAGTCTTTCCTTGTTTATAATAGCTAATAACAATTTGCAGAAAGTCCTACATAATTTTGAAATAATAGACAATGGAGGTGAATGGGATGGTAATTGTCATGGTGAATTTATAACCGAAAAAAGAACACTCATTATTTCAGAAGAAAAAAACAATGGTTATTTTGATATTTTAGTAAAACATAAAATCATCAATAATATAGCTTTTGAAGATGAAAATGGAGATTGTAAAAGTAAAGATACCATCACTACCAAAACATCGGTGTTAAAATTTGATGGTAAAACCTATAAATAAATACATGAAACTAAGCGAATCATTTAGCGGAGCACTTAGAACCTTTGCATATTTTATGGCAAGTGGTACACACTACCTGTTAAAAGGTGTTGATTATCTAAAACTTTATGGCGAAGAGCCCAGTGCAATTGAACAAGCCTTTGCCATTTTTGCCAATGTCATAGAGCTGGATGAAAATGGAGAAGTACTCAATGCAAAGCATGCCGAAAAAAGAGCGGTAGATTATATCCGTTCGTATTGTGACCCTAATTTTAAAGTAATGCCTCCATACGAAGACTGGGAATTAGAGTTACATTAATTTTTAAAAAAATATGAAAAATAAAATTACACCACTTTTTTTACTGGCTATTTTACTGAGTCTTTATTTAGCCTCTTGTAAAAATACACCTGAAAAACCTGTAAAAACAGAAATCAATACAGTGTTTAAAGTAGAAGCAGATAATAAAGACATTATAAAGTCTTCAGAAGAAGAAAGTAAGACTCTTGATAGTTTTAAAAGCCGTTTAAGGCCAGATGAAGAATTGCACCTTGGAAAAATTTACACCGATACAGTTGCCTATGTAGATTTTAACAATATTGATTATGACGAAGTGTTATTTACTGTAAAAAGCAATGATGATACAGTTGCATTGATTAGTGATGATAAATGGGAAGGAACATTTTTTAAAGAACAAATAATTATTATAAACTGGAAAATAGACAGTATTAGACCTGCTGGTGACCCTGAGTATTTAGATTTTAAAGAATTTTTAGTGTCATCAACAAAAGTAAAGACTTCCGAACTTAACAATAAAAACGTAAAAATTTTATGGCGGGATACGGTGTATGACGAAGAATTAAAAACAGATATTAACATTATCGTGCTTAATAAAGATTATCAAAAAAACATCACTGAACCCGAAAGAGCTGCTTTGGGTTATATTTCTACTTTTGTAGGGAATGAATGCGAATGGGATGGAAGAAATCCTAATGAAAGCAGAAGCAACTTAGAGTGTAAACTGCTCACTTACTTAGATTTAGGTTACCAATGTTCCGACAGACATTTAGACTTTTTAAACCAATGGTTTTCAAAAGATTCTGTGTCGATAGAAAAATTGAAACGCTGTACCACAATACCAAATGGCGCTACGATGCAATCAACATTTGATGAAATTTTATTGGAAACAAATACTCAAAATCAAATAATAACAATCACCTATAAAGTTAAGGTTATAAATGTCCGAGAGAGTAGTGTAATTCGTTACATCACAACAGATATCTTTAAATATAATTCAGAAGGAATAATTTTAGTAGATTCAGAAAGAAGAGCAAATAATTCTTTTGTTATTTCCTGTGGTTCTGGTTGCGCAATGATCTATACAGAAAACAAAATTGTAACTAACAACAATTTTAGTGAAGTAACTTTTAAAGTAGAAATGTTTGTTAACGAAGTTCTGTCAAAAGAATACGAGGAAACCTATAGCTATATATGCAACCCTTCAAATAATGAGACTGAAATAAAATTAAAGGGAGATGATGATTATAATATAGAAAATCAACATCCAGAAATTCAGAAACAACTTAAACTATATATACCTAAAATATGTACAAACTAAAACAGTAGAATGATCATACAAGAAGCAAAAAACTAATTCATAAAGAACAAAATAGAAGAATACTATGCTGGAAAACCTGTCATTGAGAAAAAATTAGCTTAATGTATTGATTTTATTGGGTTTTGTTTCTTTTGGTTTCCTTTGTTTTCGTTTCTTACTTCCCAATACAGAAATTCCCAAAAATATGTCCTAGAATATCTTTATCAACATCATATTCACCAGTAATATTTCCTAAGTGTCTTAGACACTCTCGAATATCAATAGCAAATAAATCAGAAGAAATATCTAAATCAATTCCATTTTTTACCGAATTAATACTTTCTAGAGCATGGTTTAGTGCTTCAAAGTGACGTGAGTTAGTAACAATTGTTTCATTGTTACTTAAAGCACCTGTGTTCACTAAAGAAATAAGTTCTTGTTTTAACTCATCAACACCAATATTTTGTTTAGCAGAAAGTAGAATTAAGTTTTCAATTTCTGATTGTAAAATAGAAGAATCATGGCAAGATAATGTATCTATTTTATTAGCAATAACTAATAAACGTTTATTAGGAAAACGCTGTTTAATAGTCTCTATTTCTTCTAAAAATAATTCTTTTGAGTGTATGTATTTATTAGAATCAATTAAAAAGATAATTAGTTGTGCATTTTCTGCTTTTTCATAAGCTTTTTTAATCCCGATGCTTTCAACAACATCTTCTGTTTCACGAATCCCGGCGGTATCAATAAAACGGAAAACAACACCATCAATAATTAGTTCATCTTCAATAGCATCACGAGTAGTACCAGCAATATCAGATACAATAGCTTTTTCTTCGTTTAGTAAGGCATTTAACAACGTAGATTTACCAACGTTAGGTTCTCCAATAATGGCAACAGGAATTCCATTTTTCATAGCATTTCCAAAAGCAAAAGAATCAATTAAACGCTTTAAAACAGCTGATATCTTAGCAACCAATTCTTTAAATTTGGTTCTATCAGCAAACTCAACATCTTCACCAGAAAAATCTAGTTCAAGCTCAATTAACGCAGCGAAATCTAATAGTTGAGCTCTTAATTCTTTTAATTCATTGGTGATACCTCCACGCATCTGCTGAATTGCCATTTGATGAGAAGCAGCAGAATTAGAAGCAATTACATCAGCAACAGCCTCAGCTTGCGATAAATCCATTTTACCATTTAAAAAAGCACGCATAGTAAACTCGCCATTATCAGCCATTCTACAATCATTTTGTAAGAAAAGTTGAATGATTTCTTGTTGAATAAAACTAGAACCATGACACGAAATTTCTACTACATCTTCACCAGTATAAGAGTGCGGGTTTTTAAAAATAGACACTAAAACTTGATCAATAACCACTCCATTATTTACAATATGACCTAAGTGTAGGGTATGAGATTTTTGATTTAATAATGATTTATTTTTCTTTATAGAAGAGAAAAATGAATCTACAATTTTTATCGATTTCTCCCCAGAAAGTCTAATAACAGCAATAGCACCAACCCCTGCTGGTGTTGCTAAAGCAATAATTGTATCGTTTTGTATCATACTGCAAAATTACCTAATTAAAAAAGAAGTATTATAAAATATATAGAACATATTTTTTACCTGTATGAGCATAGGGGAAAACACCCTTTTTTAACATTTCATTTTTTAAACCTAAAAATAAGTGCTACTTTTGGTATAACAGTTTTTAGAACTTAAAAAACGTTAATCCCTCAAAATAATACTATTCCCACTCAGTATTATTTTAGTTTCCTCAAAAAATTTATTGTATACCCATTGTGTATTATTGATGTATTACATTCTTGTAATACTCAGAAATGCGTAACCCTTAATTACCCCAACCACCCCCATTTTACCCTATCCCCGTAAAATGGTTTTAGCTAACACTAAGACTTGATAAGAGTAATACCTAAAGAAGTTTAGAGTATTTAAAAGTTAAATTTTAAAAGTTAAGGTATGGGAATGAAAACTACTCATTTAAGAAAATTAATGCTGATACTTTTGTTGTTTAGTGCTAACTATATTTTTTCACAAACAACGGTATCTATGCAGAGTCCCTGTAGCCTTTCTGGGTGTGGAGCTCAGGATGTTGAAATAGGGAGTGTTTATATAGGAGACATAAATGGAAATCCAATAAGCACGTGTACAGTAGGGCAACAGCTCTCTAACGTTTATTTATATGTAGATATTTCAAAAGCAGCAAGTAAAATTGACCTATACATGCAGTTTTACTTGATGAATGGTACAGATAAAATTGATAAAGACGGAAATGTTTATGTAGGTACTGATAAGATTAGTATTGGAATCCCAGGTTCAATTAGTCCAGGTACTTATCAAATGTTTGAATTAATAAATTACACTTGTGGTGAAGAATTAACTTTAACAGACGTTTATCTTTCTTGGCAAACACCTGGAAGTGTTGTAGGACCAGGATGTGCTACACAAACTTCCAAGTGTTCTGGTGAGAACTTACCACCAATTGATGTACAAACACCAATAGCACCAGATTTTACATTTGAATATAATTGTGGAACTAACGATAGCGGATTTCAAGGAGCAACATTTACAAATACTTCTACAGGAGGAGATGGGGTGTTAACTTATGAATGGAGTTTTGGAACGGATGCTTCTCCGACGGTGGCAACATCAGAAGGGCCTCATCTTGTTAATTACACGAGTGCAGGATCAAAGATGGTAACATTAATTGTGACCGACGAAGATGGTGATACAAACTCAATAATAAAAAATATTACCATTGATAGTACTCCTACAGCTGTTATTGTTGGAACGAATATTACTTGTAATGGGGTTAATGATGGCACAGCTGATTTAACAGTAACAGGAGGAAAAGCTCCTTATACCTATTTATGGAGTACGGGAGCCACTACAGAAGATGTAAGTGGCTTAGGAGTAGGAACACATAATGTTATTGTAACAGATGCCAATGGTTGTATAGCATTAGCGGATGTTACTATAACAGAACCACCAATATTATCTCTTTCTCTTTTAGGAAGTGATTTAAGTTGTGGAGGAAGTGATGGAGCTATTGATTTGACAGTATCAGGAGGAACAGCAGATTATACTTACTTATGGAATACAGGAGCAACTACAGAAGACCTTAGTGGGTTAACAGAGGGGACTTATACAGTTACCGTTACTGATGCTAATGGTTGTCAAGAAGTAGATTCTATTACCTTAGTATCAAATGATGATGAGGATCCTGTAATAAGTGTTCCTGAAACTTTAGACTTAGAAGGTTGTGATGAAAACGATATTACAAATACTAATGCTAGATACTCTTTTAGTTTAGTAGAATCTTCAGATATAAAAGATAGCTTTTTTACCACTGGTTATACGGCTTCAGATGATGGAACAATAGCAAATATAACTTATATAGATGCAATTAGTTCTGATGATGGATGTATTACTACAGTTACAAGAACGTTTACTGTAACAGATACTTGTGGTAAAACAGGAACAGATTCAATTATAATTACTATTCAAGACACAGAAAATCCTGTATTATCATCAGAACCAGCCGATGTAAGTGTAGACTGTGAAGCAATTCCAGTAGTACCAACCATCACTGCAACAGATAATTGTAATAATGCTATAGTAGTATTCACTGAAGTAAGTAATACGGTAGTAGATGGCTGTGGAGAGATTGTACGTAAATGGGATGCTACAGATCAGTGTGGAAACACAGTAAGTCATACCCAAACCATCACTGTAACCGATACTACTGCACCAGTCTTATCATCAGAACCAGCTGATGTAAGTGTAGACTGTGAAGCAATCCCAGCAGTACCAACCATCACCGCAACCGATAATTGTGATACTGTAGTAGACGTAGTGTTTACTGAAGTAAGTAATACAGTAGTAGACGGCTGTGGAGAGATTGTACGCCAATGGGAATCAACCGATAATTGTGGAAACACAGTAAGTCATACCCAAACCATCACTGTAACCGATACTACTGCACCAGTCTTATCATCAGAACCAGCTGATGTAAGTGTAGACTGTGAAGCAATCCCAGCAGTACCAACCATCACCGCAACCGATAATTGTGATACTGTAGTAGACGTAGTGTTTACTGAAGTAAGTAATACAGTAGTAGACGGCTGTGGAGAGATTGTACGCCAATGGGAATCAACCGATAATTGTGGAAACACAGTAAGTCATACCCAAACCATCACTGTAACCGATACTACTGCACCAGTCTTATCAGAGGAACCAGCTGATGTAAGTGTAGACTGTGAAGCGATACTAGCAGTACCAACAATTACCGCAACCGATAATTGTGATACAGTAGTAGATGTAGTGTTTACTGAAGTAAGTAACACGGTAGTAGACGGCTGTGGAGAGATTGTACGTCAATGGGAATCAACCGATAATTGTGGAAACACAGTAAGTCATACCCAAACCATCACTGTAACCGATACTACTGCACCAGTCTTATCAGAGGAACCAGCCGATGTAAGTGTGGACTGTGAAGCAATACCAGCAGTACCAACAATTACCGCAACCGATAATTGTGATACAGTAGTAGACGTAGTGTTTACCGAAGTAAGTAATACGGTGGTAGATGGCTGTGGAGAGATTGTACGCCAATGGGAATCAAC
>NZ_RCCS01000008.1 GCF_003664185.1 Tenacibaculum discolor
CCGTTTGCGGGTGCAAATATAGATACCTTTTTCCATTCAACAAGCACTTTTCCAACCTTTTTTTTAAACTATTTTTTAATACGCTATACACTAATCAGTTACATACAAAAGTTTTTTATACCATACACATCTCCTTCCTTTTCCCCTTATATTTATAACCATTGTACTACTTCTAGCATGGAGAAAATTTCCCTCTTATACTACTTTATCATCAAACTTAAAGAGGTCTCTAAATTCTAATTCATTTACTTTTTCTTATGTTTTCGCTTCTTTCGCATCTTTGCAAACATCTCTTTATACTCGGATACGTCAACATATCCTCTACTTTTTGATACAATTACTAAATAGTTCTTACGTAGTTTTGGTTCTTGATACTCTAACTTTTCATCTATATAAGCACGCTGTAATATATCTTCTACTAAATAATCTTCATTCTCCGTTTCTGGTTTGTACTCTGACTTTAATGATAACTTAAATAAATTTGCTGTGGTATTATACCAAAAGGCTTTCCAACCACTTCTTAATTCTTTTACATTATCAAAAGCTGTTTTTCCTGTTTGACGGTGGATTAACTTTAAAAGAATTCTTCCTTCAGTTCTTGTTAATTTCTTTAAAGGTGCTGTTAACTCTTCTTCTAAATACTTCTGAATTCTTTTTATGTATTTTCTTTTTTTACTTTTTGATTTAACTCTAGCTAGACGAGAGTTTACACTATCTACTCTTTTTGCCGCTAAAATTGCGTAGGGATATGCTTTAAATACTTTTTTACGAAGCCAATAATAATATAAAATATCTTTTTTTTCTTTAAACTTATGTTTTGGAAGTACTGTTACTTCATTTAGCTCTATCATTAAACTATCTCCTTCCCTTATCAAGATATATTCGTCATTAAAGTTTGGTAATGTATCTCTAATTTGCGCACTTAAAGCTGTTACGAATAATAATAAGTATATGTAAAGTAATTTTTTCATTTGATTTTTGATAAGCAAAAGGATTTCAAATGTATCATTTCTCTTTTAAAACAAAAAAACTCATGAAGTATTTCATGAGTTTTTATTTATTTTTTTGTATTTTCTTATTATTCTGCCATAATTGAAGCTGCTACTTGCTTATAAGTTCCGTTCTCTAATTTTTCGCGGATTGCAGAAAATGCTTCAATTGTTTCATTTACGTCTTCAATTGTATGACGTGCTGTTGGAATTAATCTTAGTATTATTAATCCTTTAGGTATTACTGGGTATACTACAATTGAACAGAATACTCCATGATTTTCTCTTAAATCATTCACCATTGCCATGGCTTCTGGAATTTCTCCTTTTAAGTATACTGGTGTTATACACGTTTGTGTTGTTCCTAAATCAAAACCTGCTTCTCGTAAACCTGATTGTAATGCATTGGTTATTTTCCAAAGATTTTCTTTAAGTTCTGGCATAGTACGAATCATATCCAAACGTTTTAAAGCACCTTTTACCATTGGCATTGGTAAAGATTTTGCAAACATTTGAGATCGCATATTATATTGTAAGTATTGAACTACATCTTTATCTCCTGCAAAGAATGCTCCAATTCCTGCCATAGATTTTGCGAACGTCGCAAAGTATACATCTATTCCGTCTTGTACTCCTTGTTCAAATCCTGTTCCTCTTCCTCCTTCTCCTAAAGTTCCAAACCCGTGTGCATCATCTACTAATAAACGGAAGTTATATTTTTCTTTTAAGGCTACTATTTCTGCTAAACGTCCTTGTTCACCTCGCATACCGAATACCCCTTCAGAAACTAACAAAATTCCACCTCCTGTTTTTTCTGCCATTTTGGTGGCACGCTTCAAGTTTTTCTCACAACTTTCTATATCATTGTGACGATAAACAAAACGTTTTCCTGCATGTAAACGAACTCCATCTATAATACATGCATGTGTATCCATGTCATATACTATGATATCGTCTTTTCCTACTAAAGCATCAATTGCTGACACCATTCCTTGGTATCCGAAGTTTACTAAATAAGCTGCTTCTTTCCCAACAAATTCGGCACATTCTTGCTCTAATTGTTCATGGTATTTTGTGTGACCTGACATCATACGAGCTCCCATAGGGTACGCCATACCATCTGTAGCAGCAGATTCTCCATCTACTTTTAAAACTTCTGGATGATTTGCTAATCCTAAGTAGTCATTAATACTCCAAGTTATTACTTTTTTTCCATTGAAAGACATACGGTTAGAAATTGGTCCTTCTAATTTAGGAAACACATAATACCCTTCTGCTTTATCTGCCCATTTTCCTAAAGGTCCTTTATCTCCTTTAATTCTTTCAAATAAATCTTTAACCATTGTTATTTTTGATTTTTATAGGATGCGAAAGTAGTGCTTTTTAACAGATTTTCAAAAATTACCTACTGTTTCATTTTCAATAAATAATAAAAACACTACTTTATTAAACCTATAAAGTTCTTCAGTTTTTAGGATAAAATGTTTGATTTTAGCTCTTCTATAAATGGTTGTTTATATAATCTTTTTCCTAATGCTTTATGAATTGCATTTGCTACTGCTCCTCCTGCAGGTGGTAAACCTGGTTCTCCTAAGCCTGTTGGTGCTATTTCATTTTCTACAAAATGTACTTCAACCTTAGGGGTTTCATTTATTTTTATTAATCGATAGTTATCAAAATTTCTACTTGATGGTTTTCCTTCATTAAAAGTTAAATTACCATACATAGCATGTCCAATACCATCAATTACTCCTCCTACTACTTGATTTTTAGCTCCTGTTGGATTTACAACGATACCACAATCGACTGCTGCAACTACTTTTGTTACCACTGGTACCCCATCCTTTAACTCTACTTCAGCTACTTCTGCTACATGGGTATTATGACTGTAATAAGCTGAAAAACCTTGATAAACTCCTTCTTTAGCTTTACCCCAGTTTCCTTTTTCTGCAGCCAATCTAATTGCATCTTGCATTCTTTTTCCTGAGTACTGAATTTTTTCGTCTTTCGTTTCCTTTACATTTTCTAGTAAATCTAAACGCAATTGTACTGGATCAACCTCTAGTTCTTGTGCTAATTCATCAAAAAAGCATTGTTCTGCATATCCTAAAAAGTTGGTATATGGTGCTCTCCAAGCTCCTGTGCTGATATTACTTTTATAATTTCCTGTTGATACTTTATAGTTTGGAATACATCCAGCTGGAAAGAAATGTGGAATTAATCCATACATATTATCATTAATTGCTGCTTCTTTTAAATGATATCCTGTTACTTTTCCATCTTTAATTGATGCCGCTATTTTATATTTAATAGCCGGTCGGTAAATACCTGCTATTATATCTTCTTCTCTTGTTGAAACCATTTTTACTGGTTTCTTAATTTTATCAGATATTTCAAGTGTTTCATATACAAAGTCTCCATACAGTCTTCTCCCAAAACCACCTCCCATTCTTGTCATTTCTACATGTACCTGCTCTAAATTACGCCCTAGCATTTCTGATGCTACTTGAGCTGCATACTCTGGGGTTTGCACAGGACCTACTAAATGAACCTTATCTGGTGTTACATTTGCATAGAAATTCATTGGCTCCATACAGTTGTGAGGTAAAAAAGGCGAATGATAGGTGCGTTCTATGACTTTATCCGCTTCTGAAAATGCTTTTTTTACATCTCCATCTTCTCTTCTTACATCAAGCTTATCTTCATTTAATAAGCTTAATAGTTTTTCATCATGAAGCTTTGTATCTTCAAGTTTAGAGTCAGCTTTCCATGTAGCCTTGATAGCTTTTGCTCCTTTTATAGCAGCCCAAGTATTTTTAGCTATTACTACTACTTTATCTGATTTTGGTAATTTGAAAGTCCAGTTATTTTTACCTGACTCAATAAAGTTTCTTGCTTTTTCTCCTATTGTAACAACATCTATTACTCCTGATATATTTTTGGCTTCCGATGCATCAAAAGATTCTAAAGCATCACCAAAGGCTGGTGGTCTTACTACAGCTGCATAAACCATTCCTTCCTCTTTATAATCTAATCCAAATAAAGGTTTTCCTGTTACTATTTTTTCTACATCAACATTTATAGCATCTTTACCTATGATAGAAAATTCTGAAGGTTTCTTTAATGTTACATTTTCTGGAACTTCTAATATTGCTGCTTCTTTAACCACTTCTCCATAGCCTAATTTATCGCCATTTGCATTGGTAATTACACCTTTTGATGCAGAACAAGTAGCGGCATCAACACCCCATTTTACTGCTGCTGCATTTATTAACATTTGTTTAGTTGTAGCCCCTGTTTGTCTTAATGCTGTCCAACCCAAACGAATAGATTGACTTCCTCCAGCTAATTGACGGGTATAATTTTTTGTATCTAACGGAGCTTGGACTACATGTACTTTGTCCCATTCAACATCTAATTCTTCAGCAATAATCATTGGCATTGAAGTTTTCACTCCTTGTCCAATTTCTGGATTAGGAGAGTAAATAGTTACATATCCTTCATCAGATATTTTTATGAATGCGTTAAAATCATTGAAATTTAGATTTTCAACATCTACAGATGGTTTTACATTAGGTTTACAAGCAGTAAATAGATTAAATCCAATCATAATGCCACCACTAGCTAATGCAGAAGTTCTTAAAAAGTTTCTTCTGCTAAACGTGAAGTTTTTTTCTTGTGTACTCATGATTGAAAGTTTTTAAGACATTTTATCTGCAGCCAATGCAACTGCCTTTTCTATTCTATTGTATGCAGCACAACGACAAATATTACCTTGCATTGCTTCTCTTATCTCTTCTTTTGAAGGATTTGGATTTTCTTTTAAGAAGGAAGCAGCTGTCATAATTTGACCTGCTTGACAATATCCACACTGTGGAACGTCTACTTCTTTCCAAGCTTTTTGTAGTGGATGATCTCCTTCGGTTGATAACCCTTCAATGGTTGTTATTTCTTCACCATCCAACATAGAAACTTGTAATTGACAACTTCTCATTGCTGTTCCATCTACATGAACAGTACAGGCTCCGCATTGTGCTATTCCACAACCGAATTTAGTTCCTACCATATTGAGTTCATCTCGTAAAACCCACAACAATGGTGTATCAGCATCTGCCTTAAAGGACACCGACTTTCCGTTAATTTTTAATGTATAATTTGGCATTTTGGCTAATTTTTGTTTGTCTCGTGTAAGTTACAAAAAATATAAATGCCTGTTTGTTAATGAGGTTCTTTTAAGATAATTTTAAATAAAAAGAGAGGCTCTAGCCTCTCTTTTTATTATTTATTTTCTAAAAACGTACTTACATTTTTCTCTATTCTCTCGAGTACGTTTTCGGTATTTGCCTTTATAAAATTCTCTCCTGTTATTTGCTCGTATAGCTCAATATATCTATTTGAGATTTCAATAACTTTTTCATCAGACATTTCAGGAATTTCTTGACCTTCTTTTCCTTGAAAACCATTTTCAATTAACCATTGACGTACAAATTCTTTTGATAATTGTTTTTGCTTTTCTCCTTTTTCTTGACGTTCTGCATATCCGTCAGCATAAAAATAACGAGATGAATCTGGTGTATGGATTTCATCAATCAATACAATTTTACCGTCTTTAGTTTTTCCGAATTCATATTTAGTATCTACTAAAATCAACCCTCTTTTAGCTGCTAACTCGGTTCCTCTTTTAAACAGTTTTCTAGTATAGTCTTCTAAGACTAAATAATCTTCTTCTGATACAATTCCTTTAGCTAAAATGTCTTCACGAGAAATGTCTTCATCATGCTCTCCATTATCTGCTTTGGTAGATGGTGTAATAATTGGCTCTGGGAACTTATCATTTTCTTTCATTCCTTCTGGCATTGCTACCCCACAAAGTGTTCTTTTTCCTGCTGCATATTCACGAGCTGCATGCCCCGATAAATATCCACGGATAACCATTTCTACTTTAAAAGGTTCACATAAATGACCTACTGCTACGTTTTCATCTGGATTTGCTAATAACCAATTCGGAACAATATCAACTGTATCGTTCATCATTTTTGTAGCAATTTGGTTTAAAATTTGTCCTTTAAAAGGTATTTGACGCGGTAAAATTACATCGAAAGCGGAAAGTCTATCAGAAGCAATCATTACCAACAACTCATCATTGATATTATAAACTTCTCTTACTTTTCCTTTATAAACTTCTTTTTGTCCTTGAAACTGGAAGTTTGTTTCGTTAATTGTATTCATTGTATGTTGTTGTGTTGTTGCCCGCAAATGTAAACTAATCACTAAATACTGACAACTAAAAACTACTCCGTTTCTATACTTTTATAAGCTGAAATAATTCTTTTAACTAATCGATGACGGATTACATCTTTATCGTCTAAATACACTTGTGCAATTCCTTCAATATCCTTCAAAGCCAATAACGATTCTTTCAAGCCTGATACTTGTCTTCTTGGTAAATCTATCTGACCTGGATCTCCTGTAATGATAAATTTTGCGTGCATTCCCATACGCGTTAAAAACATTTTCATTTGGTTATGGGTTGTGTTTTGCGCTTCATCTAAAATTACAAAAGCGTTGTCTAAGGTACGACCACGCATAAAAGCTAGTGGTGCTATTTGTATTACTCCTTTTTCTAGATGTGATTCTAATTTTTCATGAGGAATCATATCTCGAAGTGCATCGTATAAAGGTTGCATATATGGATCTAGTTTTTCCTTTAAATCTCCTGGAAGAAACCCTAAATTTTCGCCTGATTCTACCGCAGGTCTTGTTAAAATAATTCGTCTTACCTCTTTTTCTTTTAATGCTTTTACAGCCAAGGCAACTGCCGTATATGTTTTACCTGTACCTGCAGGTCCTACTGCAAATAACATATCATTCTTTTGCATTAACTCAACCATTTTACGTTGGTTATCCGTTTGCGCTTTAATTAACCTACCACTAACACCATGAACTAATACATCTTTTGCTTTACCTGACTTTCGTATTTCTTCTTCCTTACCTGTTGATGTTAAAATACGCTCAATACTATTTTCATCTAGCTTATTATACCTATTAAAGTATTTGATAAGCATTTCTAATCGCTTTTCAAATTCATTTAATAATTCAGGTTCACCAAAAATCTTAAGTTTATTTCCTCTAGCTACTATTTTTATTTTAGGAAAGAATGTTTTTAACTGAGTAATAGTGCTGTTTTGAGCTCCAAAAAAATCGTTTGGGTTGATTTCTGTTAATTCAATTACGCGTTCGTTCAAATGATAAAAGTTTTAATATTATTCACACTAAAAATAATGATTATTTTTCTTGAATTACGTAGTTTTGTTTAAAATTTCAGCATAATTTTTCACAAATTAATTAACAAACACCTAAATTAATGTCTCTTATTACATTAACTACTGATTTTGGAACGAAAGACCACTTTGTAGGTGCTGTAAAAGGGGCTATTTATTCTGAGTTGCCTGATGCAAAGATTGTTGATATTACGCATGAAATTTCTCCTTTCAACATTACTGAAACTGCTTATATTTTAAAGAATGCTTATAAAAGTTTTCCTGATAAAACGATTCATGTAATTGGTGTAGACTCAGAATTAAGTGTGGACAATAAGCATATTGCTTTAGAGTTGGACAATCATTATTTTATTTGTCCTGACAATGGATTAATTTCTATGATTGCTTCTGAAATTAATCCAACTAAAATTGTTGAAATTAATATTCACGATCGTATTGAAAGTAGTTTTCCTGTACTGGATGTTTTTGTGCAAGTAGCTTCTCATATTGCTCGTGGTGGTAGCTTAAATGTTATTGGTAGAGAGATTGAGACTTATAAAAAGATTGTTGAGATTAAACCTAAAGTAAACGAACAACAAACTATTATCTCAGGAGGTGTTATTTACATTGATAATTACGGAAATGTAATTACAAACATTAGTAAAAAACAATTTAATACTATTGGAAAAGGTCGTGATTACAAAGTAACAGCAAGACGCTATACCTTTTCTAAAATTTACAGCCGATATAATGAAATTGTTGATTTTTCGGTTACTGACAAAAGACAATACGATGGTGAAAAGTTAGCTATTTTTAATTCTGCTGGTTTTTTAGAAATTGCTATTTACCGAAGTAATTTAGAAACGGTTGGTGGAGCTTCTACCCTACTAGGTTTAGAATACCGTGATACCATTACCATTGAATTTGAAAACCCTATTAAACCAGAATTTACACCTATAAATTAAATTTATGTTTGTACGAATTGTAAAAATGAGCTTTCAGCCAGAAAAAATTGAAGAGTTTTTAAACAACTTTAATTCAAAAAAAGAGTTTATACGAAATTCACCTGGTTGTCGTTTATTAGAGTTATATAGAGACAAAACAAATCCGAATATATTTTTCACTTATAGCTATTGGGATACTGAGCAAGATTTAGAAAACTACAGAAATTCTGAATTATTTAAAGGTGTTTGGTCACAAACCAAAGTTTTATTTAATGACAAGCCTCTTGCTTGGAGTGTTGATAAAGTTGAATCGTTAACTTAATGAGTTTATTCAGTCCTTTTCCTGTTTTATATACACCTCGGCTTGTACTAAGAAAACTTGTTGATAATGATAAAGAGGCTGTTTTTAAAATTCGATCGAATTCAGTAGTCAATAAATTTATTGATAGAAAGATTCCTAGTGATATTTCTGATGTGGAAGATTTTATAAAACTAATTGATGAATTAGTACTTAAAAACGAAGGTATTTACTGGATTATTGAAAACAACAACGAGGTTATAGGTTCTATTGGTTTACGTCATTTTAATGATAATTTGTCTTATGCTGAAATTGGCTATGAATTACATCCTGACGCTCACGGAAAAGGTTTTATGAGTGAAGCTTTAAAAGAAGTTATTCAATTTGGCTTTAGTTCACTTAACTTGAATGAAATTGAAGCTTATACTCATAAACACAATAAAGGTTCTATAAATTTGTTAAAAAAGTTTAACTTTAAATTACGTCCCAATAAAAAAGATAACGACTTCGAGAATAATGTTATTTTTGGACTTCTTAAAAACGAACAATAGTATTTTATGCTACCACTACTAAAAAAAGAATTTAACTCATTTTTTGCCTCTCCCATTGCCTATTTGGTTATTGGAGTATTTTTACTTGTAAATGGCTTATTCTTATGGGTATTTAAAGATAATTTCAACATTTTAAATGCAGGGTTTGCCGATTTAAGTAGCTTTTTTTATTTAGCTCCATGGTTGTTTTTATTCCTGATTCCTGCCATAACAATGAAAAGTTTTGCAGATGAGTTTAATAGTGGAACCATTGAAATTTTAAAAACCAAACCACTTACCGATTGGCAAATTGTTTTAGGTAAGTTTTTTGCTGCCCTTTTACTCGTTATAATAGCATTATTACCTACGCTAACCTATGCTTATACTGTGTATCAATTAGGAAGCCCTATTGGAAATTTAGATGTAGGTAGTACAATTGGTTCGTATTTAGGGTTGTTATTTTTAGCATCAACCTATACTGCTGTAGGATTATTTACTTCTACCCTTTCAAATAATCAGATTGTAGCATTTATTGTAAGTGTATTTATCACTTTTGCTTTATTCTACGGATTTGATGCTGTCGGATCTTCTTTAGGAAACTCAGGATATGCCTTACAACAATTTGGTATTAACGAACACTTTAAAAGTATTAGTCGTGGTGTAGTAGATACTCGTGATTTAATCTACTTTATCAGTGTGACGTTCTTCTTTTTATTCATCACTAAACAACAGTTAAAAAATGAATAAGAAATTACAACACATCGCATTAGCTCTTATTGGACTGTTAGTTCTTAACTATGTGGCTAACTCTATATACAAACGTTTTGATTTAACACAAGATAAACGATATACCTTATCGGAAGTAAGTGAAAGTCTTATTGATAAAATTGATACCCCACTAACGATTCATGTATTCTTAGAAGGTGATTTTCCTGCGGAATTTAAGCGTTTACAAATAGAAACACGCCAGTTTTTAGAGGAATTACAAGCAAAAAACTCTAATATTCGTTTCCGTTTTATCAATCCTGATAATATTCGTGAACGTTTGGTGAAAAGAGGAATGATGCCTAGCCAATTAACTGTAGAGGAAGATGGGAAGTTATCTGAAGCTATTATTTTTCCTTGGGCAGAAATTACTTATGGTAAAAAAGTAGAGTTAATTTCTTTACTTCCTAACTCTATTGCTAAAACGCAAGAGGCGCAGTTACAAAATGCTGTTGAAAAATTAGAGTATTCTTTTGCTAATGCATTACATAATATTACTTTAAAAGAAAGACAGAAAATAGCGGTATTAGCTGGTAATGGTGAGCTTCAAGATATTTATCAATATAGTTTGTTAAGTGAAGTTGGTAAAAAATACCGTTTAGCCAAATTTACATTAGATAGTGTGGCAAGCAATCCGCAAAAAACCTTGAAAGATTTACGTAACTACGATTTAGCAATTATAGCAAAACCTACTGAACGTTTTACTGAGGAAGAAAAATTTACCGTTGATCAGTTTATAGCAAATGGTGGTAAAAGTTTATGGATGCTAGATAATAACTATGCGGATACTGATAGTTTATACAATGAAGGGAAAATGTTAGCATTTCCTCGTGATTTGAATTTAACTGATTTATTGTTTGGCTATCAAGTTCGTGTAAATAATAAACTAATTCAAGATTTATACTCGGCTAAAATTCCATTAGCTACAGGAAATGTAGGAAACCAAACACAGTTCCAACACTTAAACTGGTTTTATCATCCATTAGTTAATGGAAATCCGAGCCATCCGATTACTAAAAATGTAGCACCTGTTCGTTTTCGTTTTGCTACTCAAATAGATACTTTGAAGGGGAATTTGAAAAAAACTCCGTTATTAGTGACTTCTGTACTCACTAAAAAAACTGGAACGCCTAATTTTATTGAGTTACAAAGTATTGCGAAAGAACCTAAAGAAAATGAGTTTGCTTCAGGTCCACAATTATTAGCTGTGTTATTGGAAGGAGCTATTCCTTCAGCATATAAAAACAGAATAAAACCTTTTGACACTCCTGATTTTAAAGCTGAGAGCACAAACAATAAAATGATTGTAATTGCTGATGGTGATGTCGGCAGAAATCAGATTTTAAAAGGAAAACCACACGATTTGTCCTTAGATAAATGGACAGGAGAACAGTTTGGAAATAAAGAATTTTTAATCAATGCTATTGACTATTTATTAGATGATTCTGGATTGATTCAACTGCGTAATAAAACCATTCAAATTAACTTATTGGATAAGCAACGTGCTTTTGCTGAAAAACGTTTTTGGCAATTTATCAATATTGGTATTCCATTAGTACTATTAGCACTGTTTGGTTTTGGTTTTAATTACTGGAGGAAGAAGAAGTATCAGTAGTTGATTAGCTATATAAAAATGAAAGCAAAATATTCTTCAAGTAGTCAACAAAAGTATACAGACTTTATAGGTATTATATTTTTGTTGGCCTTAATTAATTTTACCTTAATAACTTCAGAAAGTGTGAATTCATACTTTCTAGTTTTATCGTTTATTATCTCTATTTTATTTAGTGTTCTAGCCCACAAAAAATTATATAAACAAGCGTTTAAAATTTCTTTTTTTGAGGATAAAATAGAAGTAACATATGACAACATTATAAAAACTGAAACTATTAATTATCATGACATTATAGTTTACAAATACTCTGCTCCTTACAGTAGCAAAACACCTCATTCTAACTACTTAATTTTAAAAGATTATAAGTTTCGTTTTTCTCCTGTAGCTAAAAATAAAGATTTTATAGCGTTCTGTAAATGGCTTAAATCTAAAAATGAATCTATTAAAATTGAAATTTCTCCTTCAGACGATTATCTAAACCATTTATATCAAGAAGAGTTTGGGTTTAATTACAGGTAAACCTAACAACACCCTAAAGACATAGCAAGTTATTATGTTTAAACTGATAACTCAATGCTTTTTGAAGTTTTTTGCTACTAATTATTTTGTAAACTAATGGTTTTGAGTCGTCAAATTCTGGAATAGGTTTTCCTAGAATTTTTCTAGCATTTATATAGAAATCTTCTCTGGTTGGGTGATCGTTTGCACAGGCATTAAAAACTTCACCAAAAACATTCTGTTCTATAATTTGTTCTATAATAGCAATGCAGTCTTCTCTATGTATCATATTTACATAACCTTTTGGATGTGGAATTTTTCTATTAGCAAACCAATTTCCTGGTTGCCTTTTTTCTCCAAATAATCCAGCAAAACGAATTATGGTTGTTTGAAAATTATTATTATTTCTAAATAAGTTTTCTATTTCAACTAGTGGTGAATTTATTGTTTTATCTTCTTCAGTCATTTCCTTATTTAAACTAGGATACACCGAAGTAGAGCTAATAAAAATTACTTTAACTGTGTTTGATTTCTCAATAGAAGAAATTAACCTTTTAAAGTTTTCTACCTCTTTGGAAGTAATAGCTATGATTAGAACATCAGCATCTAAAAATTCTGATGAAATATTTTTGCCTGAAATATCAACTACGTAAGGGGCAATCGCAACTGATTCTAATTCTTGAAGTTTATCTTTAGAAGTTGTTGAACCATTTACTTTATATCCCTTCTTTGTAAAATATATTCCTAATTCTTTGCCTAACCATCCGCAACCTAAAATACTAACATTTTTCATTACAACAATTATCGTCTTTTACTATTTTACATGAAACCACCGCTAATAAAGCTCCTATAATTGGTGCTAATATATACAACCATAAATGCTCTAAGTGACCAGAAACTAGCGCTGGTGCAATGGAACGTGCAGGATTCATAGAAGCTTTGGTTATAGGTCCTGCAAACATGGCTTCTAATAACACTACACCCCCAATGGCTATACCTGCCATTACTCCTACTTCTTTACTTCCTGTAGATACATTGATAATAGTAAGCATTAAAAAGAAGGTTAATAACAATTCTAAAATAAAAGCTCTCCAAGGTACTACCGTTGGTAATGTAGCTCCGTAAAATTCACTTGTAGGAAATAATACCCAAAGCATAACACTAGCCAACAAAGCTCCTACTAATTGAGCTATAATATATTTAGGCACCTCTTTCCATGAAAATCTTTTAGCATAAGCAAAAGCAACTGTGACTGCAGGATTAAAATGTGCTCCAGAAATTTCTCCAAAGGCATAAATCATTGCCATCACTATCAATCCCCAAGTAATTGCAACCCCAATATGCGTCAAATCTGCTCCACTGGTTATTTCATTTACCGTCATTGCCCCTGTTCCACAGAAAATTAAAGCAAAAGTTCCTATACTTTCAGCTATATATTTTTTCATTTTATAAGTTTCTATCTACTAATTTTTCTTTGAATAATTCTACTTGTCTTCTATGTCTTAATATATGTACAATAGCATGTTCAAATAATTGTTCTACATCATATTTCTGCCCCCACCTTACGTGAACCTTTTTATTTGGATCTAATTCTTCTAATTTAATATTAGGATAATCGTTGAAGAGTTGCTCATTATAAGCAAACATTGTATCTAATGCTTTATTATACTCCGAAACAGAGTTTAGTTGCTCTTTTTCTTTATAAACTATATCTTCTCCTAACCACTTTCTTATTTCAATAACATAGGTATATCCTGCCCTAACAACATGTGTCAGTATTGTTTGAATTGACTTACAATCTTCATCTTTAGTCTCACTATCAACTATTTGAATCAATTCTTTTGAAGTAACATCTTTAATTACCTCCTTAAACTCTTCTATTGACTTTTCATACTCATCTAACAAAGCTCCAATAGCTCCATTTTTTCTATATATTCTTTTTCTTATCATTCTTTCTTTAATTGCAAATATCTATTAAAACAAGACTACGGTATTTTAAGTTTTTGTTAACATTAATCCGAGGAATTCCTTGTAATTTTAACAAAACTAATTTAAAACAAATCAATCAACATGAAAAAAATACTTTTAAGCTTGTTTGTTGTTGCTTTATCAACAAATATCAATGCACAATTAAAAACCCCTGCCCCTAGTCCTGCAGCTAAATTAGAGCAAACTGTAGGTTTAACAGATGTATCAGTTGAATATTCTCGTCCAAGTATGAAAGGGAGAACTATTTTTGGAGATTTAGTTCCTTACGGAAAAGTATGGAGAACTGGTGCTAACGCAAATACCAAAGTTACTTTTAGCGACGATGTTACTATTGATGGTAAAACCTTAAAAAAAGGAACGTACGCTTTATATACTAAACCAGGAAAAGATTCTTGGGAAGTATTATTTTATTCTGATGCTAACAACTGGGGAACTCCTCAAAAATGGGATGACTCTAAAGTAGCTGTATCTACTACTGCTAAAGTTGAAGCTATGCCTGTGAAAATTGAAACGTTTACAATGTCTATTGACGATTTAACAAACGATTCTGCTGTATTAGGAATTTTATGGGAAAATGCTTACGTAGGTGTAAAGTTTAATACTCCTACTGATAAGGCTGTAGAAAAAAGCATTGCACAAGTAATGGGTGGACCTTCTGCCAATGATTATTTTTCTTCTGCTGTGTATTACTTACAAGAAGGAAAAGACATTAACAAAGCTAAAAATTGGATTAACAAAGCAGTTGATATGACTAAAGATCAACCTCGTTTTTGGTACTTACGTCAACAATCTTTAATCTTAGCTAAAGCTGGTGATAAAAAAGGTGCTGTTAAAGCAGCTAAAGCTTCATTAGCAGGTGCAAAGGAGGCAGGAAATGCTGACTATGTAAAAATGAATAAAGAGTTTATTGCTAAAATGAAATAATTTTAGCATACAATGTCTTCATAAAAAACTCGCTCTTCGCGAGTTTTTTTTCTTAAAAATAAATCATAACATGAAAACCAACTCAAATACACCCTTACAATTTTCTTGTGGTGCCACAATGAAAAATAAATTCATGCTTGCACCAATGACCAATACACAAAGTTTCGAAAACGGGCAACTTTCTGATGAGGAGTTTCATTGGCTAACAATGAGAGCTGAAGGACAATTTGGAATGGTAATGACGTGTGCTTCTCATGTACAAGAAAACGGTAAAGGTTTCCCAGGACAATTAGGTATTTTTTCTGACGAACAAATTCCGGGACATACTAAACTCGCAAAAAGTATTAAGTCTTATGGTAGCTTAGCCGTAATTCAATTACACCACGCAGGTATGCGATCACCATCAGAATTGATTGATGGTCTACCTGTTTGCCCTTCAAAAAACGAAAAACACAATGCTCGTGAATTATCATTAGATGAAATTTATGAACTTAAAAACAATTTTGTTAAAGCAGCTAATAGAGCTAAAAAATGTGGTTATGATGGTGTTGAAGTCCATGGAGCTCACGGATATATTTTAACTCAATTTTTAAGTAGTGAAATTAACAAAAGAACCGATCAATATGGTGGAAGTTTAGTTAATAGATCGCGCCTTTTATTTGAGATTATTAATGAGATAAGAAGTACCTGCGGTGCTGATTTTTTAATAGGGGTTCGACTTTCTCCTGAAAGATTTGGTATGGATATTCTTGAAATAAAGGAAATATGTAAACGGTTAGTAACAGAAAATAAAATAGACTTTATTGATCTCTCTCTATGGGATGTTTTTAAATATCCTGAACAAAAAGATTTTCAAAATAAAACCTTGTTAGAACATTTTACTGAATTAGATTACAAAAATGTTCTTGTAACCGTTGCTGGAAAAATTAATAGTGGTGAAAATGTTACTAAAATATTAAATACTGGGATTGATTTTGTTTGTATCGGACGATCTGGAATTTTACATCATGACTTTCCTCTACAAGTTATTAAAGACTCCTCTTTTAAAAGCATTGAAACACCTGTTTCAAAAGACTACTTAATTAATGAAGGATTAAGTGATACGTTTATAAATTATATGCGTAGGTGGCCTAACTTTGTTAAAGACGAAGCTTCTTAAAAAGACTTTATTAATTTTTAAAATTTATTTGAGTTTTTATGTAACAAATTACATTGTTTCTCTACTAATACAGTATAAAACAGTTTTACTATGAAAAATTTATATCGTAAAAAATCTTTGATGTTATTATCAATAGGGATTTTAACCATTGCCGCTTCTCAAATACTTACTCATTATTTAAAAATATCAGACTTAATGCAAGGTTTAAGTTTTGGTGTAGGAATCGGTTTACTAATTACAGCTATTGTGTTTAGGAATAAAACACTGGTAAAGGCTAGTTAAAATCTTAAAAATAAAAGACTGTTAAAAAACAGTCTTTTATTTTATAATTCCTAGATGAATTATACGTCCACCCGATTGATTTACAGGGTTTACACTCTTCCCTACTACAATTCCTCTTTCTGGAGCGTAATATTTCTTAATTCTATTACCAAACACATCTCGTAGTGTGGCAATATGGTCTCCTTCTTCTACAATATCTCTTAAATCAACATGAACAGTGAGTAAGCCTCCTTCTTGTGTATATAACCAATAGGATTTTTCACAAACTACTGTATTTCTCTTAGAGGTTTCATATTCATCATCCGTAATCCCTAAATATGCCAATACATTGTGTACTCCTGCTACTCCACTTTTAATTATTTTCTTTTGAAAACTATGCGGATTACCTACTTCAATAGTAATAGACGGAATTCCTAATTCTTCAGCTGCTCCTCTTAAAGTACCATCTGACGGAGGTGTATGTACTATAATTTCTGCATCTTGTAATAAGGCTAGTTTTTTAGTAACTTTATTATTCATATCACTTCTAATGTAAAATGAATTCACTCTACCAAAACTAGCTGTATGCAAGTCCAATAAATAATCGAATTTCTTTACTACTAAATTCAAAAAACGATTGGCATATACCTCACTTGTATTTCCATTATCTTTTCCTGGCATAATTCTGTTAATATCAACTCCATCGCTAAAAACTCGTGTTCCTCGAACAAATGAAGGTACATTAACTACTGGAATTCCTACAATTGTTCCTTTTAAATTTTCTGTATCCAAATCTTTAAACAATCGCTGGATAACAGATATTCCGTTCAATTCATTTCCATGAACCGCTGCTGTAAGCCCTAATACTATACCGTCTTCTTTTCCTCTAGCAACCATAACAGGAATACATGTAGGTATTCCCATTGCATTGGAAGTTACCTTTAACCAATAGTTTTTTATAGAGTTTTTAGGAGTTTGACTTACATCAAACTCTGTAATATATTCAATTTGGTGTCCCATATTCATACATTTAATATAGTTCGTTTAACAGCGTACTATCGTTATTTAATGAAGTAAATAGTTTCTTTTTAAACTTTTTATTTGAGTTTATTAAGCTAATACACATTTTATCGATAGCAATGGTGGAAAGTACTGTTTGTATAAAAGTTTCTATTAAATCATCTATTCCTAAACCTAGTTTGTTATAATCTCTTCTATCCATTATTAACAAACGATTTGTGTCAGATGTCCATTCATTTTCTCCTAACTTAACTGATAAATTGGTTCCTAACATTTGCCATGAATCTTTACTACTTTCTAAGTCGTTTACCAGTGGTAACAATGCTCTTCTCGAATACATACACAATGGTTTTATTCCATCTTTAGTACTACTAATCATCATGCGAATGTCAGACACAAACGTTTCTCCTTTAGCATTTGGCATTGTACCAACATGGTAATATTTCCCTTTGGTACTAACTGAACTCCAATTATAATTACCTATTAAACTTTGTACTATAAAACGTTCATACTCGATTTCTAACTTCATAAACTCTTCTAGTTCTTGTTCATTAACAATCGTATAAACCCCTTGTCCTGCATTACTATAAGGTATCTTTACAACAGCTTGTCCGCCCATTTTTTTCACCCATAACGGTATTTCATTCTTGCTTACATCCCAAATAGTATCTGGTATGTTTATTTTCATTCCGTATTCTTCTAACTCGGTATTGTAAATATCATATGCTTTGGCTGCGACCATTTTATTTCTTCCACCAGCTAAACAGGTAATAATCGGGTTTAAAATTTTTGTTTTACTATTAATAGGAAATCTATTCCATGGTTTTTGAGTTACATATCTAAAAATACCTCGTAATGGAATCCATTCTTCATCTTGTTTAACATAGAAGATTTCATTTTCTATTTTGATGTGATCGTTGTCTTTCTTTGAATAATAAGGCACTAAAAAGACATCTTCATTAAAAACATCTGCTATAACTGCTGCATAACCAGACGTTTCCATATAATTTTTATCGTAAAGTACTGCTAACCTACCATCTTTAACAAGTTTTCGCTTCTTTTCTAAAATAGGTTTAAAAGTTCTTTCAATTAATAAGCGATATACTCCGTCTTCTTTATTATCATCTAATAAAGGCATTGATTTTTGACCAGATGGACATGAATTATTTTCTATTATAACCATGTTTTTATCTCCATCTGCCGATGTTGAGTTGATCAAATCTGCTCCTCCCCATAAAAAGTACTTACATTCATACGACAAAATTTCTCTAAGCTTATCAGCATTTACTTTAGGGTGTAAATGGCAGTACCTAGCAATAATTCTCTCCTTATCAAGATTTAAAAAAAAGTTTACCATTGGATGAATTGTGGCGTTCAATACTTTAGGGTACCAATGATTCTCGTTATTAAATGTATTAGGTTTTATAAGCTCTATAGTTTTCATTATTCGTTTTTATAAATTTATTATCTCTTATAAATGATTATTTCTACATAATTAAAAATAATAAAAAAATAAACCTCCTAACCTTTGTTCGCATTAAATTATAAACATATTTTCAATTGAATTTTACTAATTCCTTCTATATCTTCTTAAAAATCGAATCTATAGTTTGCTTTTAAAGCTATCCCCCAGTTTTTACGTGATATATCTTGATTATAATTATCCGAAACAACTACATATATGTACGATAGCGGTTTATATTCCCATTGTAAACGACTATTGATATTAAAGTTATCAAACTGAGTATTGTACTGCACATAAGTAGTCCAATTTAATCGATTAGAAAAAAATATTTCTCCTGTAAAACGTGCTAAATGAAAGGTTTCTCTTCCTAGTTCTTTTAAATTTATTCTATTTCTTTCATATCGAACTTGCAAACGTGCTAAGGGCATTAATCTATATTGAGCATTTACGCTAACACCGTTTTTATAACCACTGTAATAACTCCCATAACTAATATTACCGCTGTATTGAAACTTTTTATTATCGGCTGAAGCATACCCAAAACCTGCATCGAAATACTTATACTTTCCTGCTGTTATAGCTTTTCCGTTATTTAAAGGGTCAAATGCATATTTTAGGTTTACATATTCATGACGAAATCCACCATACAAAAACGATTGATCTTTAAATACTAAATCATTATTTAACACTGTAGTCGACTGACTAACATCTCCTTGATCATCCCAATAGGTATCATTAGATAAGTTCAAATAACGATGATTATCGAAGGTTTTAGAATTTTTATAAAACTTGGTTAAACTAATACGACCACTTGTCTGAGTATATCCTTCACGTATAACTTCATTTAAAATAGCGTCATGGTTATATAAACGTGGTACAAAACCAACATCTGTAATATAATTTTTTTCAACTTTTCTTATTCCGGCATAACCAGAGACATTTATATTATTGTACCAAACTTCTGTGTTATAAAATTTATTATTTCCTGAAACATTACTTGTTAAACTACCTGCAAAATTTGCAAGTCCAGTCCATCTATTATTTTTTGATTGATAGTTTAAGTTAACTCCAGTAATTCTATTATAATCATCCATAAAAGAAAAGCCCTCTGTTTCTTGTCTATTAATGAGGTACCCTGTTGCTGTGAAAAGTTTAGAAAGTTGTTGTTGTACTACAAATACTCCATAATTCTGAGCAGGATTATCGTTTTTGGCTTTTGTAGCGACATTTAATATTCCTAATCGTGTTTTTTTAGTAATATTTCCAGATAATTTTAATCCAAAAGATATTTCACTATCCGCACCAATACGTCTTGAATAGAAAGGATTTACTCCACTTACCCCTAAACTCGTAAACAAATCACTATTTTCTAAAAAGAAGTTACGTCGTTCAGGAAAAAATATAGAGAACCTACTTAAGTTTGTTACTTGCCTATCTACATCTATTTGCGAGAAATCAGGATTTATAGTAGCATCTAACTTTAAAGAAGAACTTATATTAAACTGTATATCTAAACTTGGTTTTACCATAGTATCTTCAACATCATTGATTACATCTTCCGAATAGTTCATTGTTACAGATGGGGTTACAACGAATTTGGATGGTTTATTCTTTGATAAATTTTCTACTTCGAACACTTTGGCAAATCGTAAATCGAATTGTTTATAATTACGATCTATTAAAGTGCTAGTTGTCCACTCATTTAATTTAATGTTTCTTGTATGAAACATTACTCCCCATTCAGCAGAGTCAACCTTGTAACCTAGTGCTTTTAAGGGAATTTCTATTTCAAATATTTTTAAATTTCCTTTTACTGAAGTTTTTGCATTCCAAACAGTATTCCAACTAGTGCTTACTTTAAAACCATCGCCATTTCTGGATACTAATGCGTCTACCAAAGCACCTCCCATATTAACAATAAAAAAATAACCTGATTGTTGCTGGTTATATGTATCAAGAATTATAGCAAAAGAATCGCTATCAGCTCCAGAAGTTCCAATATCATCCCTTTTTAAAGACCCTATTTGAACATCATTAGTTATATCCTGATACACAGCACTTATGTATAGTTTTTTTCCATTATGAAACATTTTCACCTCTGTTTCATTAGAAGCTAGATCTCCATTATTAGGTATATAGTTAAGAAATTCTCCTTCGGGAATTAATTTGTTCCATATAGGTTCATCTAATTTTCCATCTAATTGAATATCACTATCACTGAAAATTATTTTACTTGTTTCTACCTTAGATTGAGCCTGAATATAAAACACCTCAAAAAATAACATTAAAAAAAATACAACTTTCTTCATTTACTTAAATTAAAAATTAACAAAGTGCTATCATCTTTAAGCACATTTAGTAAACAAAACTATTATGGAGATATGCCTACTTTTTAAAAAGTAGACTAACGAGTTGCTTTTAAAGTTGGAAAGTTATGTTTGGAAGAAACTAAGCTTAGTCTATCATTTCTTTATTTCTAGCTACAAAAAATTAGCTTTAAGCTATTTTTAATTTGTCTCTTCTTTAAAATTGTATTTTAGCGCGCACATGCATATTTTAAAAAACATAGTACGATTTTTTAAGGCTCCTATAGTAAAACAGATTTTGTTTTGGTTGGGAGTGTACATCTATTTTATTGGCACTGTAAATATGAATTATTATAGCGGGTATCTTGAAGTTTTAGAACATTTTGCTATTTATGTTTTTTGTCAGTTTATAGTAGCTTATACTTGTCTTAATTTTTTAGTTCCTAAGTTTTTAATCCCTAAAAAAAATATTCTATTTACAATATACTTTTTGCTTTTATTAGTTGGTGTGTTTATAATTTTTGTTGGATTTCACGAATATTATCACATTCCAAAATATTTTAAGTCTAGTAATAACAGTGTATATGATTCTAATAAAATGTTTTGGGAAAAGCTATTAGATCTTCGAGTATTTTTAGGAAAATCAACAATAATCTTAACTCCCACTATATTATTAGTTATAGCTAAGTTTTACAAAGACCAACAAGCCTACTTACAACTTAATGAGCAAAAAATGTATACAGAACTATCTGTTTTAAAACATCAATTAAATCCGCATTTTTTATTCAATACTTTAAATAACTTATATGCCTTATCTATAGAAAAGTCTGACGAAGCTCCTGAGGTGATTGCTAAGCTCTCGGAAATGTTAGACTATATGTTGTATGGATGTAATGACAAATACGTTTCGCTAAAAAAAGAAATTGAACTAATAGAAAACTATCTCGCTTTAGAAAAAGTTAGGTATGATGAGCGTGTGGATATTAAGTTTGATAAGGAAATAAAAACCGCTGTTAAAATTGCTCCTTTAATCCTCCTGACATTTATAGAAAATGCCTTTAAGCACGGGGTTTCTCAAGAATTAAAAAAAGCTTTTATACATATAAATATGTCTGTCGAAGAAGAATTTATAAAGTTCAATATTATGAATTCAAAGGCAAAAAATAGTATAGCTACAAATAAAAAAAGTATTGGCTTAAACAACGTAAAAAAGCAATTGGAATTATTATACCATAATAACTATTCTTTACATATTAAGGAAGATTCTAATAGTTTTAACTTGTATTTAAAATTACCTATAAAATGACATACAAATGTTTAATAGTTGATGATGAAAAATTAGCTAGAGGTCTTATAAAAACACATTTATCTCAATTGGATGATTTTGAGCTAATTGCTTCTTGCAGTAGCGCTATTGAAGCTAGTAACATACTTCAAAAAGAAACTATTGATTTATTGTTTTTAGATATTGAAATGCCCGTTTTAAAGGGTACTGATTTTTTTAAAAACTTAGTAAACAAACCCAAAGTTATTTTTACCACAGCCTATAGAGATTATGCTGTTGAAGGATTTGAATTAAATGCAGTCGATTATATTTTAAAACCTATAACTTTTCAACGCTTTTTTAGTGCCATACAAAAATTTAAAGTTTCACAAAAAGAAAACATTGTCAACCCTTTAATAGTTTCTAATCATAACAACAACTCTTTTATTTATATTAGAAAAGACAGAAAACAAGTAAAAGTACATTTAGACTCTATTTTATATATAGAAAGTCTAAAAGACTACATTAAAATACATTTAGAAAAAGAAAAACATGTTACTAAATCTAGTATAACTGCTTTTGAAGAAAAATTAGATCAACGATTCATAAGGATACATCGCTCATATATTGTTAATATTGATAAAATTACTGCATATACTAAAAATGATATTGAGATAGGGAAAATTGAAATCCCTATCGGAGAAAACTTTAGAAGCAACCTAAATTTTATTGGTTAATAACTAATTACATTTATTAAAACTTCATCTAAGAACATCGTTTAACATTCACAAATAATTTAGTAATTTCGACCTTCTAAATCATTTTTATGAAAGTTTGTATCGCCGAGAAACCTAGTGTAGCCCGTGAGATTGCTAATATCTTAGGAGCCAATACCAAACGAGATGGATATTTCGAAGGTAATGGCTATGCTGTTACCTATACATTCGGTCATTTATGCACACTTTTAGAGCCAAAAGATTACAAACCTCACTGGAAAAGTTGGGATTTGAACAATTTACCCATGCTTCCTGAGCGCTTTGATACTAAAGTAACCAACGATAGTGGAATTCAGAAACAGTTCAATATTGTTAAATCTTTATTTGAAAAAGCCGACGTGGTTATTAACTGTGGGGATGCTGGTCAAGAAGGAGAGCTTATTCAACGTTGGGTTATTAATCAGGCAAATTACAAAGGTAAAATCCAACGATTATGGATTTCTTCCTTAACTGAAGAAGCTATTAAAGAAGGTTTTGAAAACCTAAAAGACAACGACGACTACAACAATTTATATTATGCGGGGTTTTCTCGTGCTATAGGTGATTGGCTATTAGGTTTAAATGCTACCCGCTTGTACACTGTAAAATTTGGTGGTTACAAACAAGTCTTATCTATTGGTAGAGTACAAACTCCTACCCTAGCTATGTTGGTTGATCGTTATAAAGAAATTCAAAACTTTAAACCTGAACCGTATTGGGAATTACAAACCCAATATCGTGAAACACTGTTTAGTTGTGAAGAGGGTCGTTTTTTAAAGAAAGAAGATGGACAAGCTTTTGCGGATAAAGTAAAAGAAAGTGATTTTGAAATAACTTCTGTAACTAAGAAAAAAGGGAAAGAATACGCACCTAAACTGTTTGATCTAACAGGTTTACAGGTATATTGTAACAATAAATTTGGTTTTTCTGCGGATGAAACCTTAAAAATTGTTCAAAAATTATATGAAATGAAAGTAGTCACCTATCCTAGAGTAGATACTACTTTTTTACCGAACGATATTTATCCTAAAGTTCCTAATATTTTAAAGGGATTAAAGCAGTATGCTTCATTAACACAACCTTTATTAGGAAAGAAAATACGTAAATCGAGTAAAGTTTTTAACGATAAAAAAGTTACCGATCACCATGCTATTATTCCTACAGGAGTAGAAATAAACTTACAATACAATCAGCAACAGGTATATGATACCATCGTAAAACGATTTATTGCCGTGTTTTATCCCGATAGTGATATCTCTAAAACTGAAGTTAAAGGAGAAGCAGATAAAGTTCCTTTTAGAACTTCAGGAAAAGAAATACTTACCAAAGGTTGGCGAGCTGTTTTTGAATACGGAAGCGATGCTAAAAAAACAGAAGAAAAAGATGTACTTCCTACCTTTGAAAAAGGAGAAAAAGGTCCGCACGAACCTTCATTTTTAGAAAAGGAAACAAAGCCTCCTAGAAATTATACCGAAGCGAGCTTATTACGTGCCATGGAAACTGCAGGGAAGCAAGTAGATGATGATGAAATGCGTGAATTAATGAAAGAAAATGGTATTGGACGACCATCTACACGTGCAAGTATTATTGAAACCTTGTTTAGAAGAAAATACATTGAGCGTCAAAAAAAATTAATTATTCCTACTCAAACAGGTATCGATTTGATTGATTTAATTGATAACGAATTATTAAAATCTGCTGAATTAACAGGACTCTGGGAAAAACGTTTGAAGGAAATTGAACGTGGTGAATACCATGCTGCTACATTTATCAATCAAATGAAAAAAATGGTTGATGATTTGGTATATGAAGTGCGTTCGAGTAACAAGACCAAACGGATATCATATGAAGCTCAAAAAACAAAGCAAAAACCCCAAAAAGCAACTTCAAAAAAGAAAACCGTTGTTGGCAAAGAATGTCCGAAATGTAAGAAAGGACAATTATTAAAAGGAAGTGCTGCTTATGGTTGTTCTGCCTATAAAAATGGGTGTGATTTTACCTTAGCTTTTGAGTTTATGGATAAAAAAATATCTGAAAACCAACTAATTCGTTTGCTTGACAAAGGTTGTACCACCAATTTAAAAGGCTTTAAACAAGAAGATAAAAAAGTAGAAGGTTTGGTTCGTTTTGATGATAATTTTAATTTAAAATTTGAACCAAAAAAAGGAGTTGTTACAAATGAAAAGATTACTTCGTCGCAAACTCCTCGTAATGACAATGAAAAAATAACCTGCCCTAAGTGTAACAAAGGAAGCGTTTTAAAAGGAAAATCTGCTTATGGATGTTCTGAGTATAAAAATGGTTGTGACTTTGTGTTTACTTTTGAAAACATCAAAAAAATGGCTAACGGGCAACCATTAACCAAAGAGTTAGTATATAAAATATTGACTTCTAAGTAAGCTCGTTATAATAAATTTTCTGAAGTAATTTTTAAGGCTACTCTCTATTTAATAAATATTTCCTCCAGATATAGAGGAAACTTTATATTCTAAAGGTTCTTTGTTTGTAATATTTTTTAAAAAAAATAATTATTGTTATTAATATAGAATAAAAGCTAATTTTTAAGAAAATAAAAAAATATAGTTCTCTTAACTTCCCGTTATAGTATTTTGATGGAGCGTCTTTTAAATAATAAGTTCCTGTTAGTTTACTTTTATATACTGGCTGGTACTTTAAATTGAAATCTAAATATTCAGGAAATCCAATATCTAAACTTATAATAGAGTCATTACTTTGGAGGATTCCTTCAATATCAAAACGAATTGTTTCACTTGTATTTGGATTTCTATGCGTTTCCTCAGTTATTAAAAGTAAATCTTCGGTCATGTACTTGCCTTCATTATTTAAACTCTTAATATTTTTAATCTCCTTTAAATACCTATTATTAATTACATCATTAATAGTCATAAAAATAGAAGCTAGTCCTAAAAAAAATAAAATAAAATATCCCTCTCATAATAAACTACCAATTTACATTATTAATATACTCGTCCTCGATGGTCTGGATTTACAATCCATGATATTTTATTAGTTTATAATAGTTACACATACCTCTAAGTAAGTTCTTTATAATAATACTCTATTAATTTATCAGGATTTTTAATGGTGTTTTTTATCCATTTAAAGTAGAGTATCTTCTTTTCTTCTTCTGATAGCTGCCAATCTAAATTTGTTCTTTTTAATCGGGTAGTTACATCTTGTAGGGTAATAGCTGCTGCTACTGAGATATTTAAGCTTTCGGTAAAACCAACCATTGGAATTTTTAAAAATCCATCTGCTTCTTGTTTTATGTAATCCGAAATTCCATCTTTTTCAGCACCAAAAACAAATGCTGATTTTTTTGTGACATCAAAATCAGGTAATATACACGAATCTGTATGTGGTGTGGTACCTATAATTTGATACCCTTTTGCTCGTAAATCTTCCAAACAAGCTTTGGTATTGTCTCCGTCTTCTTTATATCGGTGAATGTCTAACCATTTTTGACTTCCTTTGGCTACATGTCTTGATACTTTGTTCGTAAACTTATTTTCTATGGCATATACATCTTGTATACCAAATATATCACAACTTCTTACCACTGCGCTTGCATTATGTGGCTGATAAATATCTTCTAACACTACTGTAAAATGACGTGTTCTTTCATTCAAAACTTTGTGAAATGTATCTTTCCTTTTTTCAGTAATGTAACCTTCTAAATAGGCTAATAATCCTTCATCAATCATACGACAAACATAGTAAATTTTCCTATTTTATCTTATGCTTAAACAACTCGTTCTTTTTTAATAAATGTAGTTAACTCTATACACAACTAAATTAAAATAACAAGTAAACTATAAATCTTAGTTGTGTTGGATTATTAATTAATATGACCTTAAATAAAGAAGAGAAAGCTAAATTTCTTTTTTATTAATAAGTTTTTGCTCTTCTAATGCTAGAACCAATAAATTAACGTAATCATTTACAGTTTCTTCTATAGACTTAGGATCAATAATATCTATATATCCTTTCCAAATTAACTCTCGTTCTTTTGTTGGACAAATACAATATAAAGAGGTTTCAGCTTTGTATATTTTATACTTTTCATAATAATTTGGGTCTTCTAGAATTTCTCGGTGATTATAATAATCTTCCTTAAACTTTACATCTAGGTATTTTTTTTCTTTATATTTTTCTGAGAATATTTTTCTATCTTCTACACCTACCACCTTAGTATAAATTACTGCATCATAAAAGTTTGCTGTTAAAACATTTTCTATAAGTTTTAATTCTTCTTCTGTTTTCCCTTCCATTCTAAATTTTGGCTCAAAAATATCTAAACTTGGCACTGCATCAATGTTTCTAGATTCTAACTCTTTTTTTAGTAATTCTTCAAACTTATCTCTAGCCTCTAAATTTGGAGTCATACCAATGATTAATACTTTAGATAATGAGAGTGAATCAATTTCTGGATTCTTCCAATACTCTACTAATTGAGTTGTTGTACAACAATTAAACGCAACAACTATAATTGATAATAGCACTGTTAATTTTATAAATGATTTCATATTTACTAGTTTATGTTATTCCTTCTCATAATATTGAAAGAGCTTCTTTAGCTTATAAAACTCTCTTATGGCTACAGATAAAGTTACTAAATTCTTTGGATAACTGAAGCTGTTTTCAGCTGTAGTTTACTTAAGTGGTAGAAAACTATCTGTTTTAAAGGGATTCTAACATAAAAAGATAGATTAAAGTTAAATAAGTTTATCTATAGAGAAAAAACTTCTTAAACAGGTCAACAAACTTTAATTAATTATGCTACATACAAAGCAAACTTTCCTATTTTTTAATCACTAAGCAATAATCTCTTATTTATTTTCTTAAACTTGTAACGAAAAAGAAATGCTTTTTTAATAGCATAGTTCATATTTTAGAATCATTAATTTCTCTATTTTATCTATGAAAAAACGTTTGGTTGTATTAACAAGTGCTGTAAAAATATTGCTAGTAACTAAATTAACATTTAGAAATTTAAAGTATCCATATGTTTAACATAAATAAAGGTAAATTTTAGAATGAAGTTGTTTTTAAAAAGACAAATTTCCTACCTCAATATAATCCTCTTGTTTTTCTAATTTTACGATGATTGTTCGTTTTTTTTCATTTTTCTTTCCATAATTTGTAAACATATTTACTTTTAAAATAGTTGGGCCAGATATCTTTTGAACATTATCTGCATAATAATCAATCATAATTTTATACTTCCCTTTAATAGCATTCTTTAGCATAAACTCCTCCGGTCCATAGCCTTCCGTCATATCTGTTGACATTCTTCCTCCAATAGCTGTTTCCTGATTTTTGTAATATGCTTTTTCTCCATTTGGATCAATAACCCATAAATCAATATCTGTATCATTATGATTCCAATCAACAACTATACGGGCATCTACTGAAATTGATTTAAAAAACTTTCTCTGATGTTTACTTAGCTTTAATTTATTTCCATACTTCGATACGATCCTTGTAAGCTCTACAAATACAACAGATTCTATACCGTCAAATCGTTCATCTTCATCTTTAACTAAAAGCTCTCCATTATAAATCTTATAAAGCAGATTGAAGCAATCTTGATAATCTCCAGCTAGTTCATACCCTAATGCTAAATCTCTATATGATTGAGGTTCTTCAGGTCTTAACTCTAATACTTTTTTATAAATTTCCTTTGCTAAGTCATACTCCTTAAAGTACTCTAACTTATATGCCAATGCTTTTATAAGTTCATAATTATCTAGATCTATCTCTATTAAATTTGTCAAAATTCTAATTGCTAATTCTTTTTCTCCTTTTTGGTCAAAGAAATCAGCTACATCTATGTAGAACATCGGACTATTAGAATAATAATCTCTAATTTCTAAATATTTATTGTAAGCAGATAAAACCGAAGTTTCTTTCTTAAGAATATCTACATATGGAGTTTTAGGGTTCCACGCTTTTAATTCTATTCTTTCCTCTATCAACAAGTTTAATTTCTCTATTTCTTTTTTATTAGTTTCTCTTCCTTTTTTTGTCGTAAAAATTATAATCCCATCCCTTGCTTTTTCTCCATAGAGTTTTATTGCATCAAAAGGTTTAATTACCTGTACAGCATAAATGTCTTTGGTATTTAATTTTTCAATAAAACTCTTTCTTACTGAAATTCCATCAGCTATATACATTGGCTCATTTTGACTCAATGAACTATTCCTTCTTATAGAAACTTTGGTTGCCCCTTCATTATCTTGAGAAATATTTACTCCTAAAGATTTACCTACTAAAGACTGAATAATATTACTATTTCCTGATTTTGAGTCTCTTGCTATACCTAGTCCAGTAACAACTACTTCATCAAGAACATTATCTTCTTCGAGTTCTATATTTACAGTGCTACCCCTACTAATAATAACTTCTTTAGTTGAAAATCCTACAAAAGAAAAAACTAAAACTTCATTCTCCTCCACATTAATAGTATAATTACCATCAAAATCAGTTTCAGTTCCTCGATTTGTTCCCTTTACTATTACACTCACTCCAGGTAAAACGTCTGAAGAATCACTTACAATACCTGTTACCACCTTTTTAGAATAATCAACATCTACTTTTGGAATATCAGTATGATTTTCATTTCTACTGTTATTATTCATTACATTGGTAGTAGTAGTAGTAGTAGTAGTACTTTGACTAGTGTCAGTATTTCTAACTCTTGAAGTTTGGGTTTTTCTTTTTTTCTTCTGGTTCTTCCTAGGGTAAATAAGGTTATACCAATCTGTAATATCCTTATATTGATTAAAAAGATATTCTCTTCTTTCTTCAATATTTTCTATAGATGAAATTTGATCTTCCTCTTTTTCTTTTAACAATTCTTTGTAACGAGACCTTAATTCTTTTGGTGGTTCTATACCATATTGTACATAATCTTCAATTCTATCTAAAATTAACATTGAAGTGTAATCTGTAATTAAATGATATTGCTTAGCTAAAGAAATTATTTCCTTTTTATTCTCTTCTTTTTCATTATTCAAATACTTTAATTTCTCTTTTGCCCAAAGCCTCTTAACTTGATTTGAAGCTAGAGAACTCTTCAAATTAAGAGTTAATACTTTTGTAACCTTACCTTGATATCCGAACTTTAATTCAACTGAGGGGCTCCCCTTAAACCGTCCTGTAATTACAAAATCACTTGTAACATTTGTTCTGCTTTTTGGATATACTTCATCCAGATTAGCATCACTCTTAAAACCTAAAAACTGTAATACTTCTTGTTTTAATAATCTATATCCTTCTTCACTATTAAGTTTTCCTAAGTTTATATATACAGCTCCTTGATCAGTGGCAATTTTATTTAATAAAAAATGATTAGCGGATGTTAATGAGTTAATTGTATAAACTATTTTCTTCTTAAACCCTTCTATAGTTCCTAGGTTAGTCAATCCATCAGAAAATAAAAGTATTTCGTCTGAATTTAATTTTAAGGTACTTAGTGTTTCTAAATTAGTTCCCCCATCATAAGTTTGAGATTGTATCTCTTTTCTAAGGTTATCCCATGTACCGTTAGTTATAACGAATTTCTCACCTTTATTTTTTGTATTATTAAAAGAGATAAATTCAACTTCCACATTTTGTATATAGTTAAAATATTTATTCAAAAGCTCTATTTCTTTATTTAAATTTTTATTTCTCATTGAAAAAGAAACATCCCAAAGAATACTTATCTTTTTAGGTTTTTCTTTATTTCTCGGTTTTTTTTTCAATGGAATCGAGCTATAAAAATAATCTCCATAGCTTAAAACATTTTCAGAGTTAGAAAACTTTTTTAACTCTACTTTAATTGGTTTTTGAAGAGCTACATTCTCTTTAACTATGGAAGCACTCATTACACTTCCTTCCTTAATAAAATGTAAATCTTTAAAGAACTCGCTTTTTACAACAGGAAGTTTAGATATTCCATAAGTAAAAATATCTAAAGAAAAATTATCAACAACTTTCTTAACTCCTAAAGGAAGCTCATATACAAGTTTATCGTTAACTATAGAAAGTTTTTCTTCATACGTTAAAACTACTCTTTTATTTTTTTTAGGAAAAATTGGGTATACCCTTGCCTTATAATTGTTACCTGATGTTTTTTCTAAAAGTGCAGGATCAATATTTTGCCTAACAGTAGTTTCATAAGCAACTCTAGCTAATTCTTTTTCTACAACTACAGCTTCTCTTAACTTTCCATTCAAATCCATCGCAAATTGATATACAGATTGTCCTTGCCCTAAAGGAAATATCAAATCCCCTTCTAGTGTTCTGTCTAAATCATTATAAAACTCCATATCATAAGTAGTAGTAGCAAAATCACCTGTAATATTTACTTCTATTTTTAGACTTGATAGTTTTAGTTCACTAGAATCTTTTAAAATAATTTTTGGGGTGCCTTGAGAAAAAAGACCAAAACTTACCAATAAAACGTTAATGAATAATATTTTTTTCATAGTTAATACTTTAAATTTTAGATAAAATTGAGCTTTTATCTTGAAAAATAAAATTAGGAATGAGTGTAGCTCTCTTTTTAATGAGTAAAGTGGTTCAGATAGAAAAGGAAAAATTTTCATAGCAATACAAATTTACCTAATTTTTATTCTCTAAAGAAGCATAAAACTATTCTATAATAAAAATAAAAAACTTCTAAATAAGTTAATTGCCCTTCATCAATTATACAGTAAGTAAAATTTTATATTTTAGATTTATGAAAAAACGTTTGGTTGTATTAACAGGTGCTGGTATTAGTGCTGAAAGTGGTATTAAAACTTTTAGAGATGCCGATGGCTTATGGGAAGGTCACGATATTTATGAAGTGGCTTCTCCACAAGGGTTTCATGCTAATCCTGAATTGGTATTAGACTTTTACAATCAACGTAGAAGACAACTTTTAAAAGTTTCTCCTAATAAAGCACATCACAATTTAGTTTCTTTAGAGAATGATTTTGAAGTTGATATTATTACTCAAAACGTAGATGATTTACACGAAAGAGCAGGAAACAAAAATGTAATACATCTACATGGCGAACTATTAAAAGCTCGTAGTACCAAAAACAAACATCTTGTTTATAATTGGAATAAAGATATTGCTATAGGTGATGTATGCGAAGAAAATGCTCAATTACGCCCACACATTGTTTGGTTTGGTGAAGATGTTCCTCTTTTGGAAAAAGCTGCAGAAATTACTTTACAAGCAGATATTTTAGTAATTATAGGAACTTCTATGCAAGTATATCCTGCTGCTAGTTTGGTTAATTATGTACAGCATAATACTCCTATTTATTTTATAGATCCTAAACCTGCTGTAAATAAAAACGCCTTCAATAACTTAACTATTATTGAAGACGTTGCTAGTTCAGGTACTGATAAATTAATTACTATACTAAAATAAGCTTAGTATCAAGTTTTATTAATTTGATGTTAATCGGTCAAAATACTCATACAATTCTCCTTTAGAAATTGTGCTTCCTTTTTCAATCAAATCAAAAAGCTCAACATTTCTTTCTTCTTGATATGCTTTTGAGCCTCTTAAAAACTCAATTGCTTCATCATTTGGATTTTTTAGTAGCCATTCAAACCCTTCTTGCTCTATAACATTAATGTCTTTTTCTATTTTTATTACAATACGATGTATTTCTTTTTCTTCGCATTTGAATAGGTTTACTAAGTTTGGAGAAAAATGTTCTAAATACGTTGTTTTAGTTAATACATCATCCCAAACAACATCGCTAAATACATTCATTTCATCTTTAGCTACATGTGGTTTCTCTTTTTTTAGTTCATCCCATTCTTTTTTATCAATGTTTTGTGATGCTAAAAATCGAGCAAATTCTTCATGTAATCCTTCAAACTGTTCTTTTGTAAGTTGTCTATATTTCAAACGTTTTAAGTTTTTTAATTAATTGATTTATTATAATAAAATTAAGAACATTTGCAACCACTCGCTCCACCCGTTCTCTCATTAAAAATTTTAAAGAAAATCTTTTATATAGAAATTTTTAAAATTTATTAATGTTCGTTTCATTTGGCAATTTTAGTAATAAATTGGGGTTGGGGCAATTTTCCTTATAATAATCTAGGTTCTTTTTTGAAGAAACTCCAGGGTAATCTCCTTTATAATCTTCAATATCTATTATTAACTGAAAATGTAAATGAGGAGCGTAATCTCCGTTTACAGAACTATCTCCTAAAGTTCCTATCTTCTCTCCTTTTTTTACCTTTGTTCCAACGGATATGTTTTCTAAAGATTCTAATGATAAATGACCATATAATGAATAAAACTCATTTCCTTCTATTGAATGTTTTACAATAATCGTTGGCCCATAATCTCCATAATTTAAATTGTTTTTAAAGCTATGAATTTCCCCATCTAATACAGCTAAAATGTCTGTACCTGCATCACACCACAAATCAATTCCCAAATGAATATTTCGTTGGTTTTCTTCTGATAATTTATTAAAATGCTCACTTCTACTATAAATATCTCTTACTTCCAAATATCCCCCAAAAGCAACTGTTTTTTTATGTTTTGAAAAATAATTTTCTAAATAAGCCTCCCATTCTTTTGATGAAGAAACATCAAAACTTAATTCTTTGTTAGATGCTGCTATTGAAATTGGAATGTATTCGCTAAAAGGTATACTCGTATCAACTACATGTAATGGTTTTTGAGATATATTATTTAAAAAGTCTTTCATAAAATAGTTTTATATAAAATAAGAGTAACCAAAAATAATTGATTACTCTTAAAATATAAGGGGAATTAAGCGTATTAATTAAATTTTAAACGCTATGACACTGTTTTCTGTTATCTTGAAACGGTTCCTGTAATAGTTACCAATGGTCCAGCTCCTAAATCTATAGCTACATGGTCTGGAGCATCATCAGCTACTTTTTTAGCTAATGGTTTAAAAGTAAAAGGTGCTGGGCTATTGTCTGGGTTTGGCTCTACTGTAATTACAATAGTTGAACCTCTTAAATCCGTTGGAAAAGTTACTCCGTCTGGAGCATTTACTAAGAAATCTTCTCCTGGAAAAAATCCATCAGCTCCATTTGGTGCTGGTAAATCCATAGGACCACTAAAACCATCAAACTCATCTGTTGCAGCAAGTTTTGTAAATTTACCTGTAGTAACTGGTACTCCATTTATCACTGCCCATCCTTCATATTTCCATCCTTCATCTAATTCTGGTAATCCTAAACCTACTTGTGGTGGCATCCCTGGTTCTAAAAACCAAACACCACTTCTTTCGTTTGTGTTTTCTCCATCTGTTGGTGTCGCTAAAATGAATTTCCCCCAAGAACTACTAAAATCTCCAACAATATTAGAGTTTATAGAAGCACTATTACCTGAAAAATCTCCTGCTAAAATTTTAGTGCTTGATGGCGATGGGTCTGGGTCGTTTGCTGGTTCAATGGTTAAAACAAAGGTAGATGCTGCTGATAGCATATCAGAATCTACTACAAAAGAACTCTTAGATAATTCTCCTGAATCACTCACATTAAAAGCTCCTGTTGATACTGGCGAACCTCCAACAATTATCCAACCTTCATATACATAATTTGCTCCTAGGTTTTCTAAACCACTAACATTTAAGCTTAAGTTTGATGTTTTTGGTGTATTGTCATCGTCATCGCTACAAGCAACAAAAGTTAGGGCACTTACTGCTGCTAGTGTTAAAAGTATTTTTTTCATTGTTTTTGTAATTTTGAATTTATACAAAAACAAAGTTACTTGCACGTTTTCTATTAAAATGTTAGCTAGCTTACACTTATGCTACTTTTTTAAGTAATCGTATTTTTTTTCTGTTAAAATCAATAACTTTTTCTTGTTTTAACTCGTTCATTAAGGTATTTAATGTTGGTCTTGAAGTTCCTATTAAAGTTGCAATATCTTTTTGTGTGTATGGATGTTCTATTACTTGATCTCCTGTCTTTTCACATTCATGCCCATACTCTTCACATAATTCTTTAAAAAACTCTAATAAACGAGTGCGTGTATCTTTAAATAGTAATAATTGAAGTCTTCTTTCTAACCTTTTTATTCGTAATCCTATAAATTTATAAATTTTTAAACTTACAGATACATTTTCTCTCATCAAGGAATACATAGTTTCTCTAGATACAGGGCAAATTTCTGTTGTATTATCTATAGACTGAGCAAATTCATTTCGTCTTTCAACTCCTAAAATGGCTTTTTCACCAAATATCTCTCCTTTAGTTAAAATTGCTTTGATTACTTCTTCTCCATCTTCCGTATAGTATCCTATTTTTACTTTTCCTTTATCTATTAAATAAATTTTATTTGCAGCATCTTCTTCAAAATAAATATAATCTTTCTTTTTATATTTATTAAGTGTATGACTTTCCTTGAAAATAGGATATTTATGGGGGCATAATATTTTAAACAGGTTGACATCCTCAAAGTACCAAAGTGCACTCATAGTTTTTACTTTTAAGTTTTAAGTCGAAAAAACTTAAAGTGCATTACAAAAAAAGCTCTGGAAAACCCCAGAGCCTTTATACCATTAATATTTAAAAACACTTTTTATTAAGCATTTTGTTTTTTAATTAAGTTTAAGGCTGAACCTTCTTTATACCATTCAATTTGTCCTTCATTATAGGTATGATTTGTAACAATAACATCTTTTGAACCATCTGCATGAACCACTTCAATTGTTAACGGTTTTCCTGGTGCAAATTCATTTAAATCTAAGAAGTTGAATGTATCGTCCTCTTGAATTAAATCGTAATCTGCTTCATTATCAAATGTTAAACCTAACATCCCTTGTTTTTTCAAGTTTGTTTCATGAATACGTGCAAATGATTTTACTAACACAGCTGCCACTCCTAAATGACGTGGTTCCATTGCTGCATGTTCACGAGAAGAACCCTCACCATAGTTATGATCTCCTACTACAATTGTTTTAATTCCTTTTGCTTTATACTCACGCTGTACTTTAGGTACTGCATCATACTCTCCTGTTAATTGGTTTTTCACGAAGTTTGTCTTCATGTTAAAAGCATTTACAGCTCCAATTAACATATTGTTAGAAATATTATCTAAGTGTCCACGATAACGTAACCAAGGTCCTGCCATAGATATATGGTCAGTTGTACACTTTCCGTGAGCTTTGATTAATAATTTAGCACCTTTTATAGTATCTCCCAACGGAGTGAATGGAGTTAACAGTTCTAATCGTTCTGAATTGGGATTTACAACTATTTCTACATGGCTTCCATCTTTCTCTGGCGCCAAGTACCCATTATCTTTAACCTCAAAACCTTTTGGAGGTAATTCCCATCCTGTTGGCTCATCAAACATTACCTCTTCTCCATTTTCATTAATTAATGAATCTGTCATTGGGTTAAAATCCAGACGTCCTGAAATTGCTATTGCTGCTGTTAGTTCTGGTGAAGCTACAAAAGCATGTGTATTTGGGTTACCATCTGCTCTTTTGGCAAAATTTCGATTGAAAGAGTGAACAATACTATTTTTTGGCGCATTTTTAGGGTCACTATATCTAGCCCACTGTCCAATACATGGCCCACATGCGTTAGTAAATATTTTAGCATCTAAATTTTCAAAGACTTGTAGTATTCCATCTCTTTCAGCTGTAAAACGTACTTGCTCAGATCCTGGATTAATACCAAACTCTGCTTTTGTTTTCAATCCTTTATCTATAGCTTGTTGTGCAATAGAAGCTGCACGTGATAAATCTTCGTAAGAAGAGTTTGTACAAGACCCTATTAGCCCCCACTCTACTTGTAATGGCCAATCATTTGCTTGAGCCTTCTCTGTCATTTCTTTTCCTACTGAAGTAGATAAATCAGGAGTAAAAGGTCCATTTAATAATGGGCCTAATTCTGATAAATTGATTTCAATTACTTGGTCAAAATATTGTTCAGGGTTTGCGTATACTTCAACATCTGCAGTTAAATATTCTTTAATTTCATTTGCTGCATCTGCCACATCATTTCTATCTGTAGCACGTAAATAACGTTCCATAGACTCATCGTAACCGAAAGTAGAGGTTGTAGCTCCAATCTCTGCTCCCATGTTACAAATAGTTCCTTTACCTGTACAAGACATAGCTGTTGCTCCAGGTCCAAAATATTCAACAATAGCTCCTGTTCCTCCTTTTACTGTTAGAATTTCTGCTACTTTTAAAATCACATCTTTAGGTGCTGTCCAACCAGATAATTTACCTGTTAATTTTACACCTATTAATTTAGGAAATTTCAATTCCCAAGGCATTCCTGCCATTACATCTACTGCATCAGCTCCACCTACACCAATAGCAACCATTCCTAACCCTCCAGCGTTTACTGTATGAGAATCAGTACCAATCATCATTCCTCCTGGAAATGCATAATTTTCTAATACCACTTGGTGAATAATTCCTGCTCCAGGTTTCCAGAAGCCAATACCGTATTTATTAGATACAGACTCTAAAAAATCAAAAACCTCACTACTTACATCGTTTGCGTGTTTTAAATCGGTAGCTGCTCCATCTTTTGCCTGAATTAAATGGTCGCAATGTACCGTTGTTGGTACTGCTACTTTATCTTTTCCTGCTTGCATAAATTGTAACAACGCCATTTGTGCTGTAGCATCTTGACAAGCAATACGGTCTGGGGCAAAATCAACATAATCCTTTCCTCTTTCGAATGCTTTCGTTGGATTTCCGTCCCAAAGGTGCGTATATAAAATTTTCTCTGCTAATGTTAAAGGTTTACCTGTAATTTCACGAGCAGCATCTACTCGTTCAACTACTTTATTGTATACCTCTTTTATCATGTTAATATCAAAAGCCATATATGTAATTTTTTTGTTGCTGTACGAATTTACCAAAAAAAACAGTACAAAAGATGGAGTAACTATATAATTATAATAAGTTTAAATAAGTTTTTTCTATAGTAGAGTTTTATACAGAAATTAATTAATAACAACAAAGCCCGAGCTTTAACACTCGGGCTTCTATATTATAACTAATAGTTTTATTTAACTATGAAATTACTAGTTGTTTTTGAGATGGTTTAAATTTTGTTAAAACAATACCGTCTACTGCTTTTTCATATTCTTCCATAGTAGGTGTTCTTCCTAAAATAGTAGACAATACTACTACTGGTGTAGAAGATAATAGAGATTCTCCTTTTTTCTCTCCAGAATCTTTTACAACTCTTCCTTGGAATAAACGTGTTGATGTAGCCATTACTGTATCTCCTGGCTCAGCTTTTTCTTGATTCCCCATACATAAGTTACATCCAGGACGTTCTAAGTATAACATGTTTTCATACTTTGTACGTGCTAATCCTTTAGGTGCATTATCATCAAACTCAAATCCTGAATACTTTTGTAATACTTCCCAATCTCCTTCAGCTTTTAACTCGTCTACAATATTGTATGTAGGTGGTGCTACTACTAATGGAGCATTGAATTCTACTTTACCTTCTTGTGCTTCGATGTTCTTTAACATTTGAGCTAAGATTTTCATATCTCCTTTATGAACCATACAAGATCCTACGAAACCTAAATCTACTTTTTTAGTTCCTTCATAGAATGATAATGGACGAATTGTATCGTGTGTATAACGTTTAGAAACATCTTCGTTATTTACATCAGGATCTGCAATCATTGGTTCAGCAATTTCATCTAAATCAATAACAACCTCTGCATAGTATTTTGCATCTGCATCAGGTTTTAATGCTGGTTTAATTCCTGTTTTAACTTCTTGAATTCTAGTATTCGCTTTTTCAACTAAACCTTTTAATACTTGCTTTTCGTTATCCATTCCTTTATCAATCATGATTTGGATACGGTCTCTAGCAATTTCTAATGATTCAATTAATGTTTCATCTTCTGAAATACAGATAGAAGCTTTTGCTTTCATTTCTGCAGTCCAGTCTGTAAATGTAAAGGCTTGATCAGCTGTTAAGGTACCAATATGTACTTCAATAACTCTTCCTTGGAACACATTTTCTCCATCAAACTGCTTTAACATTTGTTGTTGCGTCGCATGTACTACATCACGGAAGTCCATAAAACTTCTCATGTCTCCTTTAAATGTTACTTTAACTGATTCTGGAATTGGCATTGTTGCTTCTCCTGTTGCTAAAGCTAATGCTACGGTTCCTGAATCGGCACCAAAAGCTACACCTTTTGACATACGTGTGTGAGAATCACCTCCAATAATAATATCCCAATCACTTACTGTAATGTCATTTAACACTTTGTGAATAACATCTGTCATTGCAGGATATTCCCCTTTAGGGTCACGTCCTGTAATTAAACCAAAGTCGTTCATAAACTTCATTAATCTTGGAATATTTGCTTTTGATTTATCATCCCATACTGAAGCTGTATGACAACCAGATTGGTAAGCTCCATCAACTATTGGAGAAATAACAGTAGCTGCCATCATTTCTAACTCCTGAGAAGTCATTAAACCTGTAGTATCCTGAGATCCTACAATATTAACTTCTACACGAACATCAGAACCTGCGTGTAATGTTTTTCCTGGAGTAGTTCCTACTGCATTTTTATTGAAGATTTTTTCAACTGCAGTTAACCCTTGTCCTTCAACAGAAATTTCTTTAGAAGTAGCATATACTTGTGGTACATCAATTCCTAATACTTTAGCAGCAAATGTTTGTAATTTCTTACCAAAAACAACAGCATAAGATCCTCCTGCTTTTATAAACTCCATTTTTTGTGGAGTTAATGCTGTAGAGATATCTTTTAATTCTTTATCTCCGTTATATAATTTCTTAGTTTTTGTATTGATAGTTAAAACAGTACCTGTTTCTACAGAGTATTCTTGCTTTAAAACTGGTTCTCCATCTTCATCAACAATAGTATTACCTTCTGCATCTTTTTGCTTTACCCAGTTTTTAAGATCAATACCAATACCTCCTGTTACTCCAACTGTAGTCAAGAAAATTGGAGAAATTCCGTTAGTACCTGCAATTACTGGTGCAATATTGATAAATGGAACGTACGGACTAGACTCAATACCCGTCCATAAAGCCACATTATTTACACCTGACATTCTAGAAGATCCTACTCCCATAGTTCCTTTTTCAGCAACCAACATCACACGTTTGTCTGGATGTTGCTCTTTAAGTGCTAACAACTCTTTTTGCATATCTTTATTATGCTCAAAAATTGATTGTCCATGTAATTCACGGTCAGATCTTGAGTGTGCATCAGCACCTGGTGATAATAAGTCTGTTGATATATCTCCTACACCTGCTATATATGTAACTACTTTAATTTCTTCCTCTATTTCTGGAAGCTTAGTAAAAAACTCTGCTTGTGCATAGCTTTCAATAAGCTCTTTTGCTATTTTATTACCTGCTTTGTATGCTTCTTCTAAACGCTCTGTATCTGCTTCATATAAGAATACTTGAGTCTTTAATACTTTTGCAGCTTCTTCAGCAATAACAGCATCGCTACCTAAAGCCAAATCAAGTAAAACTTCTATAGAAGCTCCACCCTTCATGTGACCTAACTGCTCTAAAGCAAAAGATGGAGTGATTTCTTCTACTACAGATTCACCAAGAATAATCTCTTTTAAAAAATTAGCTTTTACAGCAGCAGCACTTGTTGTACCTGGTAAAACATTATAAATAAAGAAATTAAGAGAATCTTTTCTGTGTGGATTGTTTTCATCTTTAATTTGTGAGATGATTTCGGTTAACAATTCACTTCCATCAATAGGTTTGGGGTGAAGACCTTGACCTTTTCTTACTTCAATTTCCTTTAGGTAATCTGAGTATGTGTTCATAAAAAAGTTTTGTTTAAAATATTTAGAAGGAAATAGTATAAACTACTATATATTAAAACTGGTTATTACAGCTTTATCCTGTTAATTTTTGCTTAGCAAAAGTAATATTTTAACCTTAATTTTAAAAATAAACAACAAAACAGCCTAAAAAGCAAATTAATTTAATTTGAAAGGTCTGTTTTTAAAAATATCTCAAAAAAACAACTATAAAAACACCATATAATTATCAAATTGATAATTAGATGTTTTTAAGAGATTAGAAAAAAATAGTATAATCATTCTAAATAGGAAAAAAAGCAGACCCATAAGCTGGATTCTGTTCCTTATAAATAAGGTTCTTATCATTTATCTAGTTCTGAGATTACTCTCAGAATCAATCTGCCTACCCCTTAGAATCGCGCGAGTAGCGCTCAAGCTCTAATGTACATGGCATTGCACCGCATAGAGTTTACCTGGTTTCACTACAGCATTACCTGTACATACTTTCTGTTGCACTTGTCCTCGGTTTACACCGGACGGATGTTATCCGCTATGCTACTCTATGGTGTCCAGACTTTCCTACTTACATTAAATTGTAAGTCGATAAGATAGGTCTGCTATTATATTGTTATTAAAATAAAAGTTCACACCTCTATTCATAAAAAAACCCACTCAAAAGAATTGAGTGGGAAAATTGCTATGAAAAAGAAAAAGTGTCTAGAACGTCTCCTAGACACTGCAAATATATAACTGTTTTTCGTTTAAAAAAAATTTTATTTAAAAAAAATTACCTTTTTTAAGATTTTTTTAAGAAAACATATCTTTAACCTTTTCAAAGAAAGATTTATCCGACTTCTGTGGGTTTGGGCTAAAGTTCTCATCTTCTTGCATTTCCTCAAAAAACTTACGTTGATCTTTGGTTAACTCTTGAGGTGTCCATACATTTATATGAATTAAGAAATCTCCATGACCATAACGTTCAATACTTGGTAATCCTTTTCCTTTTAAACGTAAAATTTTACCTGATTGCGTTCCTGGTTCAATCTTAATCTTTACTTTTCCTGTAACTGTTTCTACTTCTTTCGATACTCCTAAAACTGCTTCTGAAAAGTTAATATATAAATCGTAATGGATATTACTTCCTTCACGTTTTAAATTTTCGTGTGGTATTTCTTCTATTAACACTAATAAATCTCCTGGAATAGAGTTTTTACCTGGAGCTTCATTTCCTTTACCTCCTACTTTTAATTGTACTCCTTCAGTTACCCCCTCAGGAATATTAATAGAAACGGTTTCTTCTTTTACTATCATTCCCTGCGCATCTGCTCCACTTGGCTTTTTATCTAGCATTTCTCCTGCTCCATGACAAGTACTACAGGTAGTAGCTGTTTGCATTCTACCTAAGATAGTATTGGTTACACGCATTTGTTGTCCGCTACCATTACATGTTGAACATGTTTTATATGTTACTCCTTCGGCTTGAACTTTTCTACGAACTTTTACCTTCTTTTCAACTCCCTTTGCTATATCTTCTAAAGTTAGTTTTACACGAATACGTAAGTTACTACCTTTTACTCGTGCTTGACGGTGACCTCCACCACCAAAACCACCGAAACCGCCACCAAAGGCTCCTCCAAAAATATCTCCAAATTGGCTAAATATGTCATCCATATTCATACCGCCGCCACCGAAACCTCCATGACCTCCTTCAAAAGCAGCATGACCGTACTGATCGTAACGTGCTTTTTTATTGTCGTCACTTAATACCTCATAAGCTTCTGCAGCTAATTTGAATTTTTCTTCAGCATCTTTATCATCAGGATTCTTATCTGGATGGTACTTGATTGCCATCTTACGATATGCCTTTTTGATTTCAGCTTTTGAGGCTGATTTTGATATTCCTAATATTTCGTAATAATCTTGTTTTGCCATAACTTTCAATGTTCAATTAATTAGTAAACAGTTATTATAATTACTAATAATTGTATTAATGATGATTGTTTTACGCTTGCCCCATTACTACTTTAGGGTGACGAATAATTTTATCTCCTAACTTATATCCCTTCTCTACACAATCAATAATTTTTCCTTTTAAATCATCTGAAGGTGCTGGTATTTGCGTTATTGCATCATGAACTTCTGCATCAAAATCATCTCCTGGTTTTACTTCTATTTCTGTTAATCCTTTTTGAGTTAAGGTATTTTTAAACTTATTATTAATAAGTTCCATTCCTTTTAACAGTTCAGAGTCTTCTGTTTTTTTAATTTCTGCCAAACCTCTATCAAAATCATCCATAATTGGCAGTAAAGCTGTCATTAATTCTTGACTTGCAGTTTTAAAAAGTTCAATACGTTCTTTAGAAGTACGTTTTTTGTAATTTTCAAACTCTGCAAATAATCGTAGATATTTATCTTTCTCAGCTTGAATTAATTCTTCTGCAGTTGGCTCTTCTTTAGCCTCAACCTCTTTATTTTCCTGAGTTTCTTCTTGATTCTCTCCTAAATCGCCTTTTTTAATAGCGTCGTTAATTTCGTCTTCTTTTGTATATTGATCTTTACTCATTGTAAATCGTTTCATGTATTTAACACTTTTTGATTAACAAGAATACTGCCAATAAAAAAAATATGTCATAATGACATTGTAAATATTATTTTATATCTGTCATACAAAAAAGTACATTTATCTTTTGTACAAACAATTCAAAATTATATATTTAAGAAATTTTATTAATTAATTTATAACATAAAAAAGTCCCTCATTATGAAACAGAATTTTTTAAACATTTCAGGAGTTACAATTCTTTCAAAAAACCAACAAAAAAACCTAACAGGTGGTGCTGCTATTGATCTTAGTAAATGTGGATGTGATTGCTCTGGAAGCGTTACAGGTCCTATTTATTGTCATCAATATTTTGCTTGTACGCAAGAATATACATGTAGTGAAGAAATGTAAAAGTTAAAACATAAAAAAAAGCTGTTATCTAAACGATAACAGCTTTTTTATTTCTTGTTTCTAACTAGTTTGGCACAACGCTAACTACTTTTGCCTTTGTAGGCACAATAAATTCTGCTTCTTTAAGGAATTTTATATTAGATAGTTTTGCCTCTCCTATTTGTTCTTCATATCCGTTTTTTAAAGACCACATATGAAATGTCCAATTTGTAGCAATTGGTATTGAATAAACTTCTTCAATTTGATTATACTTAATAGCATGAGGTTCTTTTTCTGCTTTTTCTTTTCCTTTACCAAAGGTTACAATATATGCTGCTCCTTCTAAAATATTTGTTTTTGGATTTTTATATATCACATACCAATCGTCTGGTGCATCACCAGTACCAGATTCAAAAGTCAATCTACCTGTTGTAAAATTTTTAGCCCCCCATTTGCTATCACTAAAATTAGACCAAATAGTTCCTTGATCGTTAAGTTTATATGGTAAGCCTAAAAAATATGACCATGTAAAAATATCAAAACGAGCTGTTGCCATATCCTTTTCATTTACTCCTAATGCATACACTTCTTTTCCATCAAAAATAATAAGTGAACCATCTTCTTTTTCTATTTTTATTTTACCTCCTCCTGGTTCTTGTGTTATAATACCTTTTAAATGTTTTTTTCCTCCAAAAGTTATATCAATGGTATATTTAAGGTATTTCTTACCCATAAATGCATTCTTTTTATGAGCTTTTTCTATTGATGATGTAAAAGTTTGAGAACTTTCTTGTGCTGTAAAAATAGTTACTTGAAATAGCAGTATTGCAAGTATGATTATTGTTTTCATAATATTGATTAAAATTAACCTACTAAGTCGAAATAAACATACTTTAATTACACTTTAATCATAAAAAAATCCCAAATCAATTGATTTGGGATTCATATTTATTTCTTGATGTTACTTTATTAATCATCAATTCTTTCAATTTTAGCTCCAATTGACTTTAAGCGTGCTTCGATATCTTCGTAACCTCTATCAATTTGCTCTATATTATTGATAATACTTGTTCCTTTAGCAGATAATGCTGCTATTAATAAAGAAATACCTGCTCGAATATCTGGAGAAGTCATTTTAGTTGCCTTCAACTGTGATTTAAAGTCATGTCCAATTACTGTAGCTCTGTGTGGGTCACATAAAATTACTTTTGCTCCCATATCAATTAATTTATCAACAAAGAACAAACGACTTTCAAACATTTTCTGATGAATTAACACTGTACCTTTTGCCTGTGTTGCTACTACTAGAACAATACTTAACAAATCTGGTGTAAATCCTGGCCATGGTGCATCTGCTACAGTCAATACAGACCCATCAATATAACTTTGAATTTCGTAACTTTCCTGTTCTGGAATATAGATATCGTCTCCTCTTTTTTCTAACTGAATTCCTAACTTTCTAAATACATTAGGAATTTGTCCTAAATCGTCCCAACTTACATTTTTAATTGTTAACTCAGAACGTGTCATAGCCGCCATACCAATCCAACTACCTATTTCAATCATATCTGGTAAAATAGTATGTTCACAACCTCCTAATGACTCTACCCCTTGTATTGTAAGCAAGTTAGATCCTACTCCAGAAATTTTTGCTCCCATAGAATTCAACATTTTTGATAATTGTTGAATGTATGGTTCACAAGCTGCATTATATATTGTCGTAGTTCCTTTAGCTAGTACTGCAGCCATAATAATATTTGCTGTACCAGTTACCGAAGCTTCGTCTAACAACATCTCTGCTCCTACTAATCCTGTTTCAGTTTCAACTCCATAGAAATACTCTTCACGGTTGTAACGGAATTTAGCTCCTAAGTTAATGAATCCTTCAAAGTGAGTATCTAAACGACGACGTCCTATTTTATCTCCTCCTGGACGTGGAATATATCCTTTTCCAAAACGAGCTAATAATGGACCTACAATCATAATAGAACCTCTTAAAGAACTTCCATCTCTTTTGAATTCTGCTGACTCAAGATATTTTAAATTGATATCATCTGCTTGGAAACTATACGAGTTTTTAGATAGTTTTTCTACCTTAACTCCTAATTCTCCTAAAATAAAAATCAGTTTATTAACATCAATAATATCAGGAACATTATTTATAATTACTTTTTCTGACGTTAATAACACCGCGCATATAACCTGTAATGCTTCATTTTTTGCTCCTTGTGGTGTTATTGTTCCTTTTAACTTGTGACCTCCTTCTATTTTAAATGATGCCATTTACTTTTTTCTATATTTAGTATTTGTTTTTCCTTTTGATTTGTGCTGCCCTTGGCCTCCTCTTTTTCTCAATAGACTCTTACTATCTGTTAAGTCTTCTTCTGTATTACGAATATCTATTTTACCATCAGACAACTCATATAAGTGATCAAAAATCACACTATCGTCAACTGTATCTTTATTCCAGTTTAAATAGCACTTTTTCATATGGTTTGCAATAGTAAATACCAATGCTTCTTTCATTTCTCCTTCTTCCCATGTTAATGCAACATCAATCATGGTTTGAATATTCGTTCCATAAAAACGATATTTTGATGCTGATTTAGGATATGGCAATCGCTCAGGAGATTCTTGTAACTCTTCTTTTGAAGGTGTTTCGTATGGAGAATCAACATCTAATTGAAAATCTGCCATTATATGTAACTGATCCCAAAGTTTATGCTTAAAGTCAGGCACATCTCTTAAATGAGGTTGTAAATTCCCCATTACATCAATAATAGCTTTAGCCATTGTGTTTCGCTCTTCTTTATCTTCTAATGCAATACAATGGTTTACTAATTTTTGTATGTGTCTCCCATATTCTGGGATAATTAATTTGGATCTTTTCGAATTGTATTCTAAATCAAACGTCATTTCTCTATATTTTATCTATGCAAAATAGGTAATTATTATGAATTATCTACCCGATTACTTTCAATTTTGCAAATTGTAACAATAATTTCTTTTTACCTACTGTACTAAACTCTATTTCTGCTTTTTTATTGGGGCCTTTACCTTCTAAAGCTACAACTTTTCCTGTTCCAAATCGGTTATGCTCTACTACATTCCCTACCGTTATTTCTCCATCAAACAAATTCATTTTCGGGCTCATTTCTGAAACCTTTTTCATTTTACTTTTTGGAGGAACCATATTTGGTTTTTCCTTCTTTGCTAAAAATTCTTTTCTCTTTTTTTGAATTGGTTTTTGGAAACGTATTTTCTTTGGTGTATCATCTTCAAACAAGCTAGCATCAATAAATCTATTTACCGAAGGTTCTGGTACTTTTGGAGTTAAGTATTCTAAATACTGATCATCAATTTCTTCTAAAAATCTACTAGGTTCTCCATCGGTTAATTTACCCCAACGATAACGTGTTTGTGCATAAGTTAAGTAAGCTCCTTTTTCTGCCCTTGTTAGCGCTACATAAAATAAACGACGTTCTTCTTCTAACTCACTACGAGTATTCATACTCATTGCTGAAGGGAATAAACTTTCTTCTAAACCTACAATGTATACATAAGGAAACTCTAGCCCTTTTGACAGGTGAATCGTCATTAGTGAAACTCTAGGTTCTTCGTCTTGTTTATCAGAATCAAAATCAGTCGCTAGTGCTACATCTTCTAAAAATGATGTTAACGAAGCATCCTCACCAGTTTCAATTTTATCGGTAATAAAGTCTTTTATTCCGTTTAAAAGTTCTTGAACGTTTTCAACTTTATTAACTCCTTCTGGTGTTCCGTCTTTTTGTAAATCTTTAACTAACTGGGTTTGTTTTACCACCAAATCAGCAATTTCAAAAGCATTTTTTGTTTGTGATTCAATTTGAAAACGCTGAATCATATTTACAAAATTCTGCAACTTTGTTTTGGTTCCAGAATTAAGATTAATATCTACTGTATTGATATTCTTTAAAATATCAAACATTGATTTTTTATAATGATTCGCTGCAATTGTTAATTTATCAAGCGTTGTAGCTCCAATTCCTCTTGCTGGATAGTTAATGATACGTTTTAATGCTTCCTCATCATTCGGATTGATTAAAATTCGTAAATATGATAGTAAATCTTTAATTTCTTTACGTTGATAGAATGAGATTCCCCCGTAAATTTTATATTTAATATCCTTTTTACGCAATGCATCTTCTATTGCTCTTGATTGTGCATTAGTACGATAGAGAATAGCAAACTGATCACTTGTTAGCTGATGATTCATTTGATTTTCCCAAATAGATTGCGCTACAAAACGTCCTTCTTCTCCATCAGAAATTGTACGCATTACTTTTACACTATCTCCTGCATCATTTGCTGTCCAAATTTCTTTGTCTAACTTGGTTTTATTCTTATCAATAACACTATTCGCAGCACGTACAATGTTACTTGTTGAACGATAGTTTTGTTCTAACTTAAACGTTTTTACATCTGGATAATCCTTCTGGAAGTTTAAGATGTTTTGAATGTTCGCACCACGGAATCCATAGATACTTTGAGAGTCGTCTCCTACCACACAAATGTTCTGAAAACGATCTGCCAACGCACGTACTATCAAATATTGAGAATGGTTGGTATCTTGGTACTCATCTACCAAAATATAGCGAAAACGATCTTGATACTTAGCTAACACATCTGGAAAACGCGCCAACAATTCATTCGTTCGCAGTAGTAAATCGTCAAAATCCATAGCTCCTGACTTAAAACATCTATCTACATATTCTTTATAAATATCACCTGTTCTAGGTCTACTTGCCTCTAAGTCGGCTTGTTGTAAATCAGAATTATTAAAATAAGCCCTAACCGTTATCAAGCTGTTTTTAAACGAAGAAATTCTGCTTAAAATTTGCTTAGGCTTGTATCTGTCTTTATCTAAGTTCATTTCTTTGATAATCGCTGTTATCAATCGAACTGAATCTTGTGTGTCGTAAATGGTGAAATTTGACGGATATCCTAATCGGTCAGCTTCAGAACGTAAAATACGTGCAAAAACTGAGTGAAAAGTTCCCATCCAAAGGTTTTTAGCTTCACTATAACCTACAACTTTACCAATACGGTCTTTCATTTCACGGGCAGCTTTGTTGGTAAATGTTAACGATAAAATGTTAAAAGCATCTACTCCTTGCTCCATTAAATAGGCAATTTTGTAGGTCAACACTCTCGTTTTACCCGATCCTGCTCCTGCTATAATTATCATTGGGCCGTCTTTTTGCAAAACAGCTGCTCTCTGTGGTTCGTTAAGTTGCTCTAAATAAGTACTCAATGGAAATTAAATTGAAAGAATTTTAAAAATGGAAAATTAACCAATCTTTTAGGTTTTTTAAAGATTCTAACCCTTTTTTTATTCACTAATTTAAATTACTATAAATTTCAGCTTTAACCCGAATTAACAATAATTCGTCTTAAAACCCTTATTTATAAATATTCGCTTTAAAAACCGAATTATTTGGTGTTTCAAATTTGAAAACCTATTTTTACTAAAATTTATATACATGACAAGTGTAATTACCGGTGATATTATTAATTCTAGAGGTGTTTCTGCTGAAACATGGCTCCCTTTATTAAAGGATTCCTTTAATTCTATTGGAAAAACACCAAAAACATGGGAACTTTTTCGTGGAGATAGTTTTCAAATTGAAATTGAAAATATTACTGACGCTCTTCTCTATGCTATTAAGCTAAAAGCTACTATTAAGAAAATAAAAGATTTAGACATTCGTTTAGCTATTGGTATTGGTAATAAAAGTTTTGATACTGAAAAAATTACCGAAGCCAATGGCGAAGTCTTTATAAATTCTGGATATGCATTTGATTATTTGTTAAAAAAACAAAATTTAGCTTTAAAAACTCCTTGGGAAAATATTAATGAAGAATTTGAAGTTTCTTTAGGTTTAAGTTTGTTAATAATGGATAACTGGACAACTAATTCTGCTGCTTTTGTGTATATGTCAATACAAAACCCTGAGTGTACTCAAAAAGTTATTGCTAAAAAACTAGCTATTTCAGAAAGTAGTGCTAGCGAACGAAGAAAGCGTTCTGGATTTGATGAAATTATGAAACTAGAGAAACGCTATAGAAAACTTATGAATCAGAAACTAACCAACTTATGATATTGTTCTTAAAACTACTTATTGCTCATTTATTAGGCGATTTTGTGTTTCAGCCTAAAAACTGGGTGAAAAACAAAGAGAAAAAGAAAATAAAATCTATAAAACTATATGCTCACATAGGCGTTCATACAGTTTTATTACTATTATTATTACAATTTAACTCTACATATTGGAGTGCTTTTTTACTTGTAATTATTACTCATTACCTAGTTGATCTTGGAAAACTATATCTTCAAAAGAAAAAGAACAAACGTCTATTTTTCTTTTTAGATCAAGCTTTACATATATTCTTTCTAGGGCTTGCCACCTATATTTATTATCCTTTTAAGATTAATATTGACGCTATTTTAACTAAGCAAAACTTATTACTTTTTGCTTCTTTAATTTTTGTTACTTACACCTCTTCTATCATTATAAATACGTTAATTTCAAAATGGAATCCTGAAAAGGGTAATAAATCAACAGAACAATCGTTAGCCAATGCAGGTAGGTACATTGGTTTTTTAGAACGTATATTAATTTTTGTTTTTATTGCAATTAACCAATGGGCAGGTGTTGGTTTTTTACTTGCTGCAAAATCTATATTTAGATTTGGAGATTTAACTGCATCAAAAGACAGAAAGCTTACTGAATATGTACTAATTGGAACTTTATTAAGTTTTGGATTGGCAATTTTAACAGGACTCGTATATTCGCATTATGGAAGATAAAATTATTGAAGGGCTTGCTTATGCCCTACCAGCATTAGTAACTGGCGGTGTGGCTTACCTAATTTTGGGTCGCTTTATTGAACAGGATAATAAAGAAAAAACATTTAATGCTTTAGTTGAAAAAAAGCGTGAAAGTTTACCTACAAAACTACAAGCATATGAGCGTATGTTATTGTTTTGTGAACGTATCAATCCATCAAAATTATTATTAAGAGTTAACCCTATTGGAGATGATACTGATAATTATCTACAACTTTTAATTGGTAACATAGAACAAGAATTTGAACATAATTTAGTACAACAACTATACATTTCTGATGATAGCTGGAAAGCTGTTACTGCTGCTAAGTTGGGTATTATAGCAAAGCTTCGTTCTACAGCAGAAGGTTCTGAAACTGCTAAAGACTTACGAGAAAATGTGTTAATTGACTACTCGCAACAAGAAAGTCCAGCAAATACAGCAATCTCCTTTTTAAAACAAGAAGTAAAGAAATTGATATAAAAAAAAGCATCTATAAGTAGATGCTTTTTTTAATTTGTGACATATGTTCTTTTATATTCTGTTCGTGAACCTTTTATATATTCCGGAATTTCACTTCTACTAATCTTTTTTATACTCAACGGCTTCCCATTCATAACAAGATAACCTTTCCTCTCTCCTAAGAGATTAGAAAATGCCAGATAATTTTTATCAGACCAACCTCCATATTTCTTTTGCATATTATAGGTTTCTGAATTTTTCTTTTTATTAGCACGAATCAAAACAGCTCTATTATTATGGGTACTATACATTCTTACATGCAAGCCATGATTTTTATCATTCTTAATTAAAGCTAAATAAATTTTCGCACCACTTTTAAACTCTCCTAACCAGTAGGTTCTTTGAGAAAAGCTAATAGCACTAATAAATAGAAACAAAAATAAAAGAGTAGTTTTTTTCATAAAAAATTAGTTTAAGCCACTAACTTAAACATTTTTTTAAAGCAAACTAATAAAATATAACTTATTTATTTTAAACAACTTATAAACAACACTAATAAAAGTTTCTTTTTATCTCTTTTTAATTATTTCTCTACTGGTAACTCTAATCTACTAGCCCACTCTGTCCAAGAACCATCATATACACTATAGTTAGTATTTCCTGACTCTTCTGCTCCTAAAGCTAAAATACATGCCGTAATTCCCGAACCACATGAAAAAATCATTTCTTCTTTATTCGGATTCATATCTGAAAATATTTTTTGAAGTTCTTCTTTCGATTTCATCTTCCCTTCTAATTGCAATTCTGAATAAGGCAAACTTTTAGAATTTGGTATATGACCTCCTCTTAAGTCTTTTCTTGGCTCTGGCTCCGTAGCATAAAACCTTCCTTTAGAGCGAGCATCCAATATAACCTTATTATCTCGAGAAGCTTTTAACACTTCCTCCGTAACACTTATTTTTTCCTTATTAAGATTCGTTTTGAAGTTTCCTACTAAGGGTTTTCTTTCTTTTTTTAACTCGACTATATAACCAGCATCTTTCCAAGCTGGTAAACCTCCGTTTAAAACCGCAATATTAGTAAACCCAAATATTCTAAACAACCACCAAACTCTTGGTGCTGAATACACTCCTAAATCGTCATAAACAACAACACAGCTATCATTATTTATTCCTAATTTTTGAGCCTCGTTTTCAAAATGTTTCTCTGACGGAACTGTATTAGGATATTCTCCTTCAACATCTAAAAAGATATTCTTTAAATCAAAGAAAACAGCATTTTGAATCTGCTGTTTTTCTTTTTTATTATCTAATTTTGTCCCTACTTTCTGAATAGTTGCATCAAGAATTATTAAGTTATTTACACTTAAATTATCGTGTAACCAATCAACAGAAACTATAGGTGATTTTACTGTAAGCATACAACAAGTTTATTTTACTTCATCATAATGTTCATCCCATTCATGTGGATGTGGTTTTCCTAACTTCCCTACAGATTTAGCTACTAAAGTAGACACTGTTGCATCACCAGTTACGTTGATGACTGTTCTACACATATCTAACGGTCTATCAACCGCAAAAATCAATGCTAAACCTATTGCTAGTTTATCTGCTGGAAAGCCAACTGATTCTAATACAATTACTAACATTACCATACCTGCTCCTGGTACTGCTGCTGATCCTATTGATGCCAACAAAGCTGTTAAAATAATTGTTAGCTGATCTCCAAAAGTTAAATCGAAACCTAAAGCTTGTGATATAAATACAGCAGCTACAGCTTGATATAAACTAGTACCATCCATATTAATGGTAGCTCCCACAGGTAACACAAAACTCGATACTTCTTTATCAACTCCAATATGCTCCTCTACTCGCTCCATCGTAACAGGTAATGTTGCCGCACTTGAACTGGTTGAAAATGCTAATAACTGTGCTGGGCTTATTTGCTTTAAAAACCATAATGGGTTTTTCTTCGTAAATACACTTATTAAAACCATGTAAAGTGCTACCATTAATAATAATCCTCCTATGACTGTTAATCCATATTTTAGCAACGCTAATAATAAATCTGGATCATTTGAAGAAACCACAACATTTGCTAATAATGCAAACACTGCGTAAGGAGCTGTTAACATTATTAAATCTACCATTTTTAACACGACTTCATTTAATGAATCAAAGAAGTTTTTTAATGGTTTTGCATTTTTCTCACCCACCAACAACATTGATATACCTAAGAAAATAGTAAAGAAAATTACTTGCAACATTGCTTTATTGTTACTCATCGCCTCCATAGCATTATCAGGAACCATGTCTTCTAAAAATTGAAGTGGACCACTCTCTTTTTGCTTACTAGCCTCAGCTATTTTAGCTTGTACACCTTCACTATTTGCATAATCTGCCGTTAATTTTGCTATGGTATCTTCTGAAATACCATCTCCAGGCTGTACAACATTTACTAATAGTAATCCTATTGTTATAGCTATTACTGTTGTACCTATATATATTAATATAGTACGTAAACCAATATTTTTAAATTTTGAAATGTCTTTTAAGTCAGATATACCTTTTACAAGAGAAGCAATAATTAGTGGTACTGCTATTAGCTTTAATAATTTTACGAAAATAGTTCCTAAAGGCTTTATCCAATCAGATACGAATGTCGCTCCATTATCTACAAAAGTCATTCCTAACCCAAATAAAATACCTAAAACCATTCCTATTAAAATTTGCCAGTGTAGTGCAAGTTTCTTCATATAATATATTAATCTATTAATTTTTTTCTGGCCGTAAGGTATAAAGAATTATTTAAAAAAAAGTGACCTTGAGTTCGTATATTGTGTCCCATAAATTAGATACTAAGTACTAACCATATTAAAATAAAAAGATGACTGGAATTTTAGATTTATTAAATAGTGATACCGGAAAGGCAATAATATCTGGTGTTGCTGGCTCTACAGGACAAGATACTAATAAAACTAGTAGTGTTTTAACGATGGCACTACCTGTTTTAATGAAAGCAATGCAACGAAATGCTGCTACACCTCAAGGTGCTGAAAGTTTAAAAAGTGCATTAAATAAGCATGATGGTGGAATCTTAGATAATTTAGGAGATTTATTTAATGGTGGAGTTAACTCTGATGTTTTACAAGATGGTAATAAAATTTTAGGTCATGTTTTAGGAAACAAACAACAAGGAGTGGAAAAAGTTATTGGACAAAAAGCTGGAATGGATTCTGGTGCTGTTGCTGATATCTTAAAAACTGCAGCTCCAATTTTAATGGGATTATTAGGTAAGCAATCCCGTCAAGAAAACATAAATAATTCGAGTGATTTAAGTGGACTTTTAGGAGGTTTACTTGGTGGTAATTCTGCTCAAAAAGAACAAAGTTTCTTAGAACAAATATTAGATGCTGATGGTGATGGTAGCATTGTTGATGATGTAGCTGGAATGATTTTAGGAAACGCTGGTGGTAGTCAACAAAAGTCAGGTGGACTTTTAGGAGGGCTATTAGGCGGAGTATTTGGAAAAAAATAACTTTTCATTTATAATATAATCAAAGGGCAAACATTTGTTTGCCCTTTTTCTTTTAACTACTTTTGCCACGATATTAGTATTTATGGAGAAACTAAAACAACGTTGGGGCATAGAAAACAATTGGGCTTTAGCAGCCATTTTTATAGTTTTCGCAATAAACGGTTCTTTTGCCGCATGGGTTGCTAAACCTATTACTAACTTATTAGGTTTATCTCCACAAACAATGAGCCCTTGGCTATACTATCCTTTAAGGATTTCTCTTATTTTTCCTATTTACCAAACTACTTTACCTTTAGTTGGATGGCTTTTTGGTCAATTTAAGTTCTTTTGGGAATTTGAAAAGAAGTTCTTAAGTAGATTAGGACTAAGTTTTTTATTCAAAAAAGCAAACTAATAATTCAATTATTTAAAAATCAGTTATTTACCTATACTTTTCTCTAAAGTATTTTTTACTTTTGTAATATTATTAGCTAAATAATAATACTTCCTCTCTTTTACTTCCCTTGTTTTAAGATAGAATTACTAACTAAACTCTTTTCTATATGAAAACTTTCCTAAAAGAGACTCTAGCTCTCATAATTATATGTTGTTCGTTTTTAATCTTTCAATCTTGTAAAAAAGAGAAGAAACAAACTGATAATATTACTGAAACCAAAAAAGAAGTTATTAAGAAGAAAAAGGTAATTGAAATTATTACAGAAAGTATGGATTTTCAAATGCCTGATACCATAACTTCCGGTTGGAATACGTTTCGTTACATCAATAAATCTCCACAAACACACTTTTTTCTAATTGATAAGTATCCTGAAGGGAAAAATTCAGAGGATGCTAAAAAATATGTAGCACCCGTTTTTGATGAAGCTATGAAACTTATTAATGAAGGTAAAGCTAAAGAAGGGTTTGCTGAGTTTGTTAATTTACCTGAATGGTTTGGTGAAGTTGTTTTTTTAGGTGGTAGCGGATTACTTTCTCCAGAAAACACAGGAGAAACTACACTTTATTTAAACCCCGGGAATTATATGCTTGAGTGCTATGTAAAAATGAGTAATGGAGTATTTCATACTTCTATGGGAATGGTTAAAGATGTTGTTGTCTCTGATAAAGATTCTGGAAATTCTGAGCCCAAAGCAGATGCTAACATAACGATCTCTAGTACTGATGGTATTGTTTTAAAAGATTCAGTTTTTGCTGGAAAACGCACTTTTTCTGTATACTTTAAAGATCAAATTACGTATGAAAGTTTTGTTGGGCATGATATTAACTTAGTAAAACTACAAAGTAAAACTGATCTTAAGAACTTAGAAAATTGGATGAATTGGGCTGATCCTAAAGGGCTAATTGAACCTGCGCCTTCTGATGTTACTTTTTTAGGTGGTGTTAATGATATGCCTACTGGTAATAAAGCTTATTTTACTGCAATAGTAAATAAAGGTATTTATGGGTTAATTTCAGAGGTTCCTAATCCTTCCGAAAAAAACTTATTTATAACTTTTGAAGTATATTAAATAAAAAGAGCAAACCTAGTTTGCTCTTTTTATTATTTCATTTATGTTGATTGGTATCGGTAAGTCCACTCCTTCTTCAAGAAAACGCTTATGTACTGCTTCTTTTAAAGCACATTTGGTTTTGAACTCTTGGAATGGTTCATTTAACCATACATAGGCTCGCATATGAATATGATCTGGGTACACATCAATAACACGAACATCTACTTGATGTATATCACTCATCACTTGATCTGGTGTACGGTAATCAATAACAGTTGGTAACTTAATAGCTTCTTCTTGTATTATTCTTCTAGCTAAATCAATATCTGCTTTTAATCCTATTTTGAAGTTATTAAAACTCAATACATGAGAGTCTTCTATGGTATGATTTAAAATAGAATCTGTACTTATTACCGAGTTAGGTATTATTAAACGCTTGTTTTCAAAGTTATTTATCACGGTATGTCTCAACGTTATATCTTCAACAATACCCACTCGTGTGTCATCCAACTTAATATAGTCTCCTACTCTAAACGGGCGGAATATAACAATAAAAGCTCCTGCTATTAAGTTAGATAGTGCTGCTTGCGCAGCAAAACCTATAATAGCTGCTAAAATACCAGCCCCAGAAAAAATTAACGTTGCTTTACTTCTAAAAGCAGGCACCGTCATAATTAAATAAACAACACTTAAAAGCCCTATTACAAACGATACTGAGTTTCGCAAAAACTGAATACTTGTTCTTCCAAAACGGTCTTCTTTTTTACTTTTTATCAGTTGCCAAATAATAGCTCTTACCAATCTTGAAATAATCCAAGACACTAAAAATACAACTACAATGTATCCTAAAACACCAAAAAAGGTATCTAAATTAAAACGGTATGGTAAAAGCTTATCCATTAAAATAACGCTGTTTGACTTTCGTCATCTTTATCTTTCTTCTTCTTTTGAAGTGCTCTCTCTAATGCCTTTTTTGCCTTATCTTCTTTAGATTCTACAAACTCTTTATCTTTAGGTTTAGCATCTTCTACTTCCAAAGGTAATGCTTCCTCTTTAATTTCTTCTTCATCGTTTACCTCAATATCCTCTACTTTTTCCTCTTCTGGTTCTTCATAAGGTAACGATTCTAATAAGTTTACGGTTCTTATTTTGTCTGTTGTTAATTGATTTCCTTGGGCTTTAATCCCTTTAACTGCTATAAAATCTTCAAAATTAACTTCAATTTTATCTAAACTTCTTTTTGAGAAAATTACCTCAGCCATAGGACGATAATCAGTAGCTATTATTTCTAACTTTGATTTCTCGTCTTCTGATATAAAAAGCTCTTCCTTATCTGGTGTTTCAACTAAGAATCGTTTTACAAAATAACGTTCTTTTACGCCATCAAAATAAATTGCTGAAATAGGTTTTTGAGGTTTCCACTTTTCTAACACAATCATATCATTTTCAAAGTGCATCGCTAAATCTGGCGATACTGCTTTGATTTTTCCTGATTGGGTTGCTATTAAAATTTTATCTTCTGCTTTAAACTCTCCTAACAGCTCTCCTCTACCATCAACATTTAAACGTTGTACCGTATCGTCAAACCAAATTTTTCTAGGTTTTAAAGTTGAAACTCCCGCTTCTTTAAACTCTACTTTTTTAATTGAGTACTTGGTTACTAAGTTACCTCTAACGCTACGTCCTTTTATTGCTAAATCAGCAAAATCAATATCCCATTTTAGTTTTTTAACACTTCCTACAGCTCTGAGTAAAATAGTTACTACCTCAGCTTCTCCGTTAGAATTGGCTGTGAAATACAATACTTTTGATTTTGGGTCTCCATTAGCTAGGTTATACTCCTTATCTCGAGTTACTGACGTTACATTAAAACGCTTCATGTATGAAGGGCCTTTTGCTCCATCACGATAAATCATATTATAAACTGTACGTTTATCTTTTTTCTTGAATATAGCAACATGAATAATTCCTTTTCCTACAAAGGTTTTAGAATCTACTTTCGTTACTACCATTGAACCATTTTCTCTAAACACTATAACATCGTCAATATCGGCACAATCAGTAACATATTCATCTTTTCGTAAAGATGTTCCTATAAACCCTTCTTCTCTATTTACATAGAGTTTTGAGTTACGCATTACTACTTTGGTAGCAACGATATCATCAAAAATGCGGATTTCTGTTTTACGCTCTTTTCCTTTTCCGTATTTTGCTTTTAGATCTTTAAAATAGTCTATTGCAAAATCAATTAGGTTATCTAAATAATTTTTAACCTCAGCTATTTTTTCCTCTAAACCTTCAATAAATTGTTTTGCTTTATCAATATCGAATTTAGAGATTTTCTTAATTCTTATTTCTGTTAAACGAACAATATCTTCTTCGGTTACTTCTCTTTTAAGGTGTTTTGTATGAGGTTTTAGTCCTTTATCAATTGCTTCAATTACTCCTTCCCAGGTTTCTACTTCTTCAATGTCACGATAAATTCTGTTTTCAATAAAAATACGTTCTAAAGAAGCAAAATGCCATTGTTCTTCTAATTCATGTAATTGAATTTCTAATTCACGTTTTAATAACTCTACCGTAAAATCTGTTGATTTTTTCAACACTTCGTTTACTCCAATAAATACTGGCTTGTTGTCTTCAATGATACAACATAACGGAGAAATTGAATTTTCACAACTGGTAAAAGCATATAATGCATCAATTGTTTTATCTGGTGATACATTAGCTGGTAAGTGCACTAAGATTTCAACATTGGCTGCTGTGTTATCTTCAATACGTTTAATCTTAATTTTCCCCTTTTCATTGGCTTTTAAAATACTATCAATTAACGATGATGTAGTTGTACCAAAAGGAACTTCAGTAATTACTAATGTTTTTTTATCTAAAGCTGATATTTTTGCTCTTACTCTTACTTTTCCTCCTCGTTTCCCTTCATTATAGTTGGTAACATCTGCTATTCCACCTGTTAAAAAATCGGGTACAAGTGTAAAACTTCTTCCTTTTAAGTATTTTACAGAAGCATCTATTAACTCGTTAAAGTTGTGTGGTAATATTTTTGTTGATAATCCTACCGCAATACCTTCTGCACCTTGTGCTAACAGTAAAGGGAATTTTACAGGTAAGTTTACAGGTTCTTTTTTACGTCCATCATACGATGCTTGCCACTCGGTAGTTTTAGCATTGAAAACAACATCTAACGCAAATTTTGATAAACGTGCTTCAATATAACGAGAGGCTGCTGCACGGTCTCCTGTTAAAATGTTACCCCAGTTACCTTGCATGTCGATTAGCAGCTCCTTTTGTCCCATTTGTACCATAGCATCGGCAATCGAAGCATCTCCATGAGGGTGATACTGCATTGTGTGACCAACAATGTTTGCTACTTTGTTATAGCGTCCATCATCTAAATCTTTCATTGAATGCATAATACGACGTTGCACGGGTTTAAACCCATCTTCCATTGATGGTACTGCACGTTCTAAAATTACATACGAAGCATAATCTAAAAACCATTCTTTATACATTCCCGTAACCTTGGTTATGGTTTCTGTATTTTCAAGGGGTTGGTTTAGTTCTTCGTCGTGTTCGTAATTGTTATTTTCTTCACTCATGTATGAATGTTTAAACGTTTATTCGTTTAAGAGTTAGTTTATTTTTATTCTTTACCTGAATCATATATCTTAAAAAAGGTAATTTACCTATCTAAACTACTCTTTCTATCATTATAATCTAATGTAACAGCTTTATTAAAATCTTCTCCACCTCTGCTAATTTCTAACACATATTGTGAATTTATAGCTTGTTCTATTTTGAAAAAATCTCCTTCAGATACTTTTTCCCAATATTCCTTTTCAAACCTTATATCTCCTATCCGCCAATCATTGAATTTAATTAAGTATATAATATCTTCAACACTGCTTATATAACCAGAATCAGTATCATGCCCTCCGCCTCTTACTCTTTCAATTTTTTCTATTACCTTAAATTCTCCAGAATATTTTTTTTTCTCTATTAAATCTTGATAGATTGCCAACCTATTTAAAAATATCCCAAGGATACCTATTCCTCCAAATACTATAATTAACTTTCCAAAAATTCCATTATCATTAAATAAGTACCAAAAAAGTATTAATATAACCATCATAAAAAACAACAACATATAATCATTTTTTATCTGTTTTTTCAAATGAGTTATATCTTTGGAGGATAGTTTAATAATCTTCATTAATTATACTTTGTATCTATTCTGTCATCTATCTTTAAACAAGATTCTTTCATATTAAACTTCTTCTACAATATCTAACTCAACCTTTAAATTGTTAATGATAAACTTTTGTCTGTCTGGAGTATTTTTACCCATATAGAATTCTAACATTTGTTCTATCGACATTTCTTTGTCTAACATTACTGGGTCTAAACGAATATCATCTCCTATAAAATGGACAAATTCGTTAGGAGAAATCTCCCCTAACCCCTTAAATCGAGTAATTTCTGGCTTTCCTCTTAGTTTGTTTATCGCAGCTTGCTTTTCTTCTTCTGAATAACAATAAATGGTTTCTTTTTTATTTCGTACTCTAAATAACGGAGTTTCTAAAATATACAGGTGTCCTTCTTTGATTACTTCTGGGAAGAATTGTAAGAAAAAGGTTATTAATAATAAGCGAATATGCATACCATCTACATCGGCATCGGTAGCAATTACGATATTGTTATAACGTAAGTCTTCCAGTCCGTCTTCAATGTTTAAGGCTGCTTGTAATAGGTTAAATTCCTCATTCTCGTACACTATCTTTTTAGACAACCCATACGAGTTTAGTGGCTTTCCTTTTAAACTGAATACTGCTTGTGTGTTTACATTACGTGATTTTGTTATGGATCCACTTGCCGAATCTCCCTCCGTAATAAACAACGTAGTGTCTAAATATCCATCTTTTTTAGTGTCTCCAAAATGTATACGACAATCGCGTAGTTTTTTGTTGTGTAAACTTGCTTTTTTTGCGCGTTCGCGAGCTAACTTTCGTATTCCTGATAATTCTTTACGCTCTTTTTCTGCCTGTAATATCTTCTTTTGAAGTTTATCGGCTACTTCAGTGTTTTTATGTAAGTAATTATCTAACTGTGTTTTTACAAAGTCGTTGATGTAGGTTCGAACGGTTGGCAGGTCTCCTCCCATTTCTGTAGAACCTAATTTTGTTTTTGTTTGACTTTCAAAAACGGGTTCCATTACCTTGATAGAAATAGCAGCGATAATTGACTTACGTACATCGGAAGCATCAAAATTCTTTCCGAAAAACTCTCTAACTGTTTTTACTACTGCTTCTCTAAAGGCATTTAAGTGCGTTCCTCCTTGTGTAGTGTTTTGTCCGTTTACAAATGAATGGTATTCTTCTGAATACTGTGTTCTACTGTGTGTAATTGCTACTTCAATATCATCTCCTCGTAAATGAATTATTGGATACAACATGTCTTCTTTGTTGTTGTTATCTTCCAATAAGTCTTTTAATCCGTTTTCTGAATAAAATTTTTCTCCGTTAAAAACGATGGTTAACCCTGGATTAAGGTATACATAGTTTTTTAATAGTTTAGAAATGTATTCAGGACGGTACTTGTAATTTTTAAAGATGGTCTCATCTGCTATAAAGGTTACTTTAGTACCTCTACGACGTGATGTTTCATCTAGTATTTCTTGATTGGTTAAATTCCCTTTTTCAAATTCGGCAGAAGCAGATTTACCATCACGGTTAGATTCTACCCTAAAATAGGTTGACAAAGCATTTACTGCTTTGGTACCAACTCCGTTTAAACCAACTGATTTTTTAAAGGCTTTGGAGTCATACTTTCCTCCTGTGTTCATCTTAGAAACTACGTCCACTACTTTTCCTAAAGGAATACCACGTCCGTAATCTCGCACAATTACTTTATTCCCTTGTACAGAAACTTCTATGGTCTTACCTCCTCCCATGACAAATTCGTCAATAGAGTTATCTAAAACCTCTTTAACCAAAATGTAAATTCCGTCGTCTGGTGATGATCCATCTCCAAGTTTACCAATATACATCCCAGGTCGCATACGGATATGTTCTTTCCAATCGAGCGAGCGTATATTGTCTTCGGTATATTGTGTTTCTTGCGTCATAAAAAATCGTGTGAATTGAAGTCTGTGCTAAAATAGTACTTCGCCAGAAAAAATAAAAAACTCTGTTAATATAGTTATCAACAGAGTTCGTTTTATTTCTTTTTTAATGCTTTCTTCTCCCATTTACAGAGCAATCTCCCATATCTCCTCACTTTTTTCTCTGTACTTTCCTTTATTGTTGCTTTGCATTGCGATAATCCTCTACAGTTTTTTTTGAAGTGATATTTTGTGCTTGCTACACTACTACAGATATACACTTTTTTGTCTTCTACTTTTTGAAATGCCACTAACACACCTACTGATAGTAGCATTATTATGACTTTTTTCATTTGTTATTTAGTTTGGTTGTTTTCTATATTGCCAGGGTGTGGTTACATTAGGTAATGACCACATACCTATTTTAAGTTGTTTTGCTTTCCTTTCTAACAGGGCATATTCTTTACTTTTTGAATATTTTTTAAAGTGCATTGCCAATCCTTTTTTCACTAAGTTTTTGTTGATATTTTGATGGTTATCAAAATATATTTCAGCAATTAAACGGTTCCAATGCCACTTCCCCTTGTTGACTACTTTAACTGTTTTTCCAAATATTTTGTTGGATACAAATTGTTTTGCTCTGGTGCTATAAGCTTGTCCTTTTTCTGGACAATCAATATGTTCTAACCTTATGTGTATTGGTTTGTTTTGATATAACACTTTTACAGTATCTCCGTCTACTACCCCAATTACTCTCGCACTAAATTCTTTCGGTACTTTTACCCCTGTTACAGTTATTAATAAAAATAATAGTATTGTTTTTAGGTACATAGTTTAGTTAGTAAGGATAAAATCGTTGATAACATCATTTATATGAATTGGTAAATCGGCTCTTTTTATTTGAAATTTCTTAACATTCATTTCAGTTAACCATTTTTTCCAATATTCTTTTATTACATCTTCTTCATAGGGGTTCTTTTTATTCGGATTTACTCCCAAAACTAATACTTCTACATTTTCTAAATTTTTATGTAAAGGCAAAAAACCATAATCTTTTGATTGAAACTTCTCTTTCCAATTACCTTTGTTTAGCTTAAAATTTCTTATTGTTTTTGGAACTAAATAAGATGTTCTGTTTTGTTCTTTTGTAAGATTGTCTTTATGGTACACATAACCATCTGTTAAAACTACTACCACATTCTTATATCCTTCTTCCACACAATAATCTTGTAGTTTATTTTTAAAAAAACCTCTTATATCTGATCCAACATAACTGTCATCTGTAATTGCGGTTTCATAAATATTATTACATATTTCTGTATACTTCTTTGAGGTTTTTAGAATTTCGTCTTTGGTTGCATTGGTTTTATCAAACTGTGTTTTGAGTGTTGCTATTTTCTGATTTAACTCGCTATCTGAAGGTGCCGGCTCTACAAACAATTGAATTTTGTCATTAATTTTATTTGTTCTCTTCCCTCTAATATGATTTTCAAAAGTCTTCGCAACGGATTCGATGTAACCTAAATCTCTTTGATAAAACTCCATTGAAGGCTCTGGATATTTTTTGGGGTTTATTCTATCTGACAAGTCTAATACTATACTAATATTTAAATTTTCTTTACTCTTTATTTTACTTGTACTTCTTACTTCTTTTGATACTTCTGCTATTGGATCTTTCTCTTTTTTATTTGAACAAGAGTAGGCAAGTATAATGACTAGAGTTACTATTATAAGTTTATATGTTTTCATTTTTCGTTATTTTAGTTGAGATTTATAAATTATTCCTTCCGTGTTTTCATCTGTTAAATCATATTTTGTCAGATGTTCTTTTTCTACCTCATCACATTTAGAAAGCAATTCATCTCTTCTTTTTAAATCTAAAAAATTGTCTGTTATAGCTAAATACCATCCTTTTACATATTCTGCATGGTAGGTTAAGTAACGCTTGTTAGGAAACACAAAGCCATCAATTGTTCTTTGTAAATTAGCTATTCTTGCTTCTATTCCTGAGATTTCTTCTTTTACACCATTTAATTTTTCTATGGCTTCAGCTATTGATTTTTGTAGGTTTACAATGGTTTCTCTTTTACTTCTTATAAAGGCTTTTATTTTATCAATGTTCTCATATTCCTTCATAATAAAATCAAACACCAGTCCCCAAATTATATATACGACAAAGCCTGCAAAGATGATTCCCCAAAACTCCACTTTACTAAAGGCTATTGACAAATCGAACTCTGGTGAATCTGGTGTTTTATTATAATCATAAATCTTCATTTCTATCTGATACGCTAGTATGGCATCGAATATAAAAGTGATAATAAATAATGCTCCTATTTTTACATATGACAACCAATTTTTATGTTTTTGAAACATATGTATTAAATACCCTAAACCCATAAAAGCGAATGGTATGGTAGCTATAAAAACCGCCTCTAACACTCCATGCTCTAAAGCTTTAGAAAATGATTTTCCATCAAAAATTGCTGCTGATAACTCGCTATTTTCAAAGTCTTTAAAAAAAGCTGAAAAAGAAGCTGATATGTAAAAAACCAACAAATAGAACGTAATTGGAATGAGTACTATTAGACCTAGATAAAATTGTGCTTTTGGTTTTTTATCTACTTCTTCTACATACTTCTCTGGATTCTCTCTAACTTCAACTATTTGATGTTCGCACTCTTCAATCTTTTCTTCATCAGTTTTTATACTTTCTTCTAAGATTGCTTTGGCTGTTTGTCTTTTTTTAAGTTCTATGCCTTCTCTTCCTTTCTCTTGAATATGTGGTTGTTTTAGTTTTTTTTGTAGCTCTTCATCTTCTGCACATTTTCTTTTATAGTCCATATAAACATCGTTTAAACAAGCTCTAAAGACTTTATGATTTCCTGAAGCTTGCTTTGATGATCCATAACCACTTTCGAAAAAAGTTAGTTTGACATCTTTTTTTTCTTCCTTTACTACTACTTCTTCTACTGGGTCTTTCTCCCTTGTAGTAAATATTTTTTTTAAGGCTTCCATATTTGTTAGTTGATTAGGTTAGTTGATTAGGTTAGTTGTTTTAACAATGTTGTTTTAGGAGTATGTTTTTTTGCATTCTCTATCAAAAAACTGGTCAATTCTTCTAGGTTCTCTTCCAAAAACCCGAACTTTAAACAATACTTTTTTAGAGTTATCATTTCATCTTCTGTTACTTTTCCATCTGCCCAAATCATTACTGCTAAATCATATAAGTATTCAACTTTAAGCTCTAAACTTTCAGGTACTAAGCTTTCTTGTTGGCTTGTTAGTAAAATATTATCTAACTCTTGTTTAGATATATTTCTCTCTTCTGCAAATTTGTATAGCATTTGTGTTTCTAACACATCAAAATCATTGTCAGCAAAAGCCATTTCATATAGTCTTAAAAAGTGACTTTTAAGTTCGGTAGTTATTTCATTCATTTTTTTAATATTTAACATTATACATGTCTTTATTTTTAGACACTTGTTTTTTTATTGTTCGTTGTTTTTTTATGCTTGAGCTATACCCATAAAATACGAGCAGTAGAAATAAGATTCCACAGAGAACATCTAAAAGAACCCAATATGATTTTACATATAAATAGATGGGAAATATGGGGTTAAATAATAATGCTATTGATATAAATAATAACCTCCAATACTTCTTTATTTTCTGATTAAAAACTATCAATAAGCACCCTGCAAAAACTACTATTCTTAAAACATTGTAATATTCAATTGGTAGTGCTGTTACTGCTAAAAACAATGCTATGGCACAAATAATATTTACTGTTTTTTGTATTCCTACTTTCATTTGATTAAAGTTTAACTACGAGTACATTTACTTTCTTTTTATTAACAGTGCTACAAAAACACTAATTATAGCAAAGACAATTCCTAGGCAGCCTATTCCTTCTTTTTTAGAGTGTCTTTTTCTATACTGCAACCCTTTTACACCAGTTCTTATAGAGTACCCTTTGGAACTTACTGCTCCTATTTTAGTTCGTAAGCTTGGAGAAATGCCCGATTTACTAATATTCAGTCCAAAACCTTTTCCTAGTTTTATTCGTCTGTAAAATTGAAATCCCATTAGTTCTTATCTATTCTTACCCCACAATTAGGGCAGTTACTACAGTTACTCTTTTCTTCTTTTACTTTATCTATTAAAGCTGAACTTATAATTCCTGTAGGCAATGCCACAAAGCCAATTCCTATAACTCCTATTAAAGCGCTAAAGAATTTTCCTAAGGGAGTTACGGGGTACATATCTGCTACTCCTACAGTGGTAAGCGTTCCTAACGACCACCAAAAGGCTTCTATAATACTTGAAAACTTATCGGGTTGTGCTTCGTTTTCTGCATAAAAAATTAAGGTAGATGAGAGCATTACTAATATCAATGCTATAAAGGCTGTTATTAAGAGTTCTGGCTTGGTTTCTTTTAGTATTAAATTAATCGTTTTAAAGGATTTTGAATACCTCCCTAGTTTAAATATTCGTACTAACCTTAACAGCCTTAATACTCTTAATACTCGTAAATCAAACGGAAAAATTAGTGGTAAGTAAAAAGGTAATATTGACAGTAAGTCTAAAATTCCGTAACCAGAAAACACGTAAGAACTCCACCCTTTATTATTTTGCTTTTCTGCAATTACAATTCTTGTTATAAATTCTATTGAAAAAACCAGAATAGAGAATCCTTCTATAAACTGAAAGAACTGTGTATAGTTAACTCTTAAAGTTTTAAAAGACTCTAGTACTAAACAGATTATATTTACAATGATTAAACCATAAATAAACCTTGATAAAAACAGGTTGTAATTGAATACTTTTAATGCTCTCGTACTCATAGCTCATTTAACAATTACATTCTGATCTGTCTACATATGTTTTATTTCCATTGCTATTCTTATAATAGCATCCTCCTTTGGGTCCTGTCCATAATTGCTTTCCATTATGAACCCCACACTTCCATTCTGTTTTTGTTTCTTGCTCTTCTATTCCATCCGTATCAGTAGAACATTCTGTTAATAATACTGAAATAAAAAAGAGACCTACAATTTGTAATCTTTTTATCATTATGTTTTAGTTTGGTTATACCCCAAAGCTAAACCTACTCAAAAACAAAACCTTACGGATTTCCGTAAGGCTTCTAAATACTCTTTTTTGTTTTGTTTATAATTACTCTTCTACAGAGGCTATTGGTGCATTTTTTTTAACTGATTCAATTCCTTTATCTCTTGCTGAAGTGGTCGTGTACATTTCACTTTTACCTATAACTTCTCCATTTTGCGCCTTTAGTGTAAAGTAATATTGCCCATTTGAAGCTACTTTTCTTTTATAATTATCGTCATCAGGTGCATTCGTTTTTACAGAACTTATTCCTTTTTTACATCCTTGTTTACTAGCGTAGCCTTCACTGGTTAAAATTACTTCTCCATTTCCTGCTTTCAGGTTAAACATGAATTCATTATCCGTTCTCTTTTTGATTTCAAATTTTGGGTTTCCCATTTTGTATATTTTTAATTAGTATTACATCAAAACTATACTCTCTAATACAGAAAACTCTACGGAAACCCACATATAAGCTTTCTTTTATTCCACCAAAAGAACACCACTAACATGAACAAACCCTATCACTTTTGTTCTTTGTACTTTTACTTTAATCCATTTTGCTTGAGTGGCTAATATGGTTAGTTTTTCTCCAAAGTCTAATTGTTGAATTACATAATAAGAAGTACTAGGGCCACTTCTTAAATTTAAAAGGTTTTTGTTTACCAATAATGTTTTTAAATAATATGGTTCTTCTTTTAACAATGTACTATTGGTTTTACGTCCGTCAAAAATAGTTTGTTTGGTTTGTGGCTTCTTTGAGTAGCTTTTATAAGAGTTGGTATAACTTTTTGTGCTACTTCTCTTTCCGCAAACACCACAAGAGCCTCCACTGTTACAATATTTACAATACTTACAGTTTTTACATGCTCTACAGTTAACAGAACCTGTACACCTAGCTTCAGGTGAAACATAACAGCCTACTAAAGCTTTGTTATATAAATTTTCTTTAGAATTGTTTTTCTTCGTTACAACTACCGTAGCAACTATTACTATTAATAATGATGTAATTAGTAATACTTTTTCATATTTCTGATTCATAATATTGAAGGGATTAAGTTTATTATATCAAATCTAATTTCTATAAAACAGAAAACCCTACGGAAATCCGTAGGGTTTAATTAATATAATAGTCGTTTTGCTATTTCCTCTTCTTCTAGTACTTCTCCATTCTTTAGCAACATCTGTTTTTTCTCACTAATCGGGTTTAAATACAGTTCATAACCATAAGTACAATTGTTAAATCGATATCTTAATGCTTTTACTCCTGCTAACAGTCCTTTTCTTTTTGTTTCTTCATATACATAATGTGAACAGGATTTTCTAAATATACAGCGTGCTGGCTTATCCTTTGGTTTAAACTTCCAATATGCCTTTATAAAAAGAAGTAACAAATGTTTCATTATTCTTTACTAAAAACAATCATTTTCCTGTATGCTGTATATCCTGGTCTAACACCAAAACCAAAGCATCCTGAATCAGGAAAGAAATAAGTTTCCACACTCTCAAGTCGAACATATCGCCAACCTTGATCGTTGTAATTACTAATAATAGCTTCTAATTGTTGTGCTACTTTTGCTGAGTTTCCTTTATTTCTATCAATAGACGGTGTAAAGGGTATTACTTTATATTCCATAACTCTCTGTTTAAAATTTGATTCTTAGTTTTTACAACCATTTTTATCACAAGTAATTTTATCACTAGTACTTACCCAATGTTCTGGGTGCTCTGTTGTATCAAAACCGCATCCTGTCGTTCCTCCCTTACTTCCTTTATGAACCTCATTTGTTGGTGTGTGTTTTACAGCCATATCTATATTTTTTTGTTAATATCATTACAAACCTACCTTTATAAAAACACAAAACCCTACGGGAATCCGTAGGGTTAATGATTTACTCTAAAGTTGTTCCGTCTTCAAAAATTATTTTCTCAGGTTTCCACTTTACTTTCATGTCCTTTAGCTCTTTGTTTTTAAGAGCTTTATCACTATCACTAAACTGGTTGTAATCTGTTTGTGCTTCATAATTAACGGTAGTATCTGCTGTAAGCACTTTATCATAAACCAAGTTTATCGTTTTTATTTCTTCATCAAATAAATTTGAAAAAATAAGACTCCCCTTTACTGCTCTTATATTTTTGCTCGATTTATTTTGAATTACAAACTTATACGTAATATAATCTTCATATTTGTACTTATAAAATCCCTTTTCAAAACAAGAAATCACTACACTTTCTGATATTCTATTAATCCTTTCTAACTCTTCTTTTTTTGCTTTCTCTGCTAAGAGTTTCTGCTCTTTCTCTAGTTCTTCTTCTTTTTCTTTCCACCTTTTCCCTTTTTCTAAAATTTCCCTGTAGGTTAAGCCTTCTACTCTTTCTCCTTCTAGTTTTAATCTTAACATTGATCCTACCAACATTCCAAATTCAGTTGAATCAATTTCTGATTGAACCGCCTTGATGTCTTCTGCTGCTCTTTCTTCATTAAACTTTTTATCAAGAGGGGAAGAACACGAAACAATAGCTAATAGTATTACCGATACAATAAACACTTTTCTCATTTTTTATTTTTTTATTAATATTACTGCAAACTTATCCTCCTTAAAGCACAAAACTTTGAGGGTTTCCGTAGGCTTTGCTATTATGTTAGGGGCTATACAAAATGGCTTCTATAATTAAAGCTTTGTTAGAGGTTATATTGGTTTTCTTAACTTTTTAAAAGAGTAATAAGAAGATTATTGGTCAAGCTCCTGCCCTTACTGCTGGTAACTATCGTGTTAGAATTAAAACGCAAGCTACTTCTAGTACTCATCAATTTTTAAAGGATATTATGATAGCTGAGTCTACATATACTCTTACTGTATCGTAACACTATACAGTAGTGTCGAGTAATACCATACAGTAGTGTCGGGTGACTTCATACAGTAGTGTATGAAGGTTAATACAAAATTTAATAACGTAAAAAGTACGAGCATATAGCTCGTACTTTCTTATATTATATACTCTTTTTGATATGTTTTTTAATGGGTATTAGGTGTTCACTACTATAACTAACAAAATTCTCAATGTTTTATAGGGTGCTTTATCGTTCTTCGTTATGACATCATTGCGAGCCTTTCGACTGTCGCTCAAGACAGGCTAAAGCGAAGCAATCTTTATGTTTGGAGTTATATATTGTACTTAGAGCTGTTCGAATAGTTCTCGATACAATTTTTACTTCGTTATCACTCAATAAAAATCACTCGAACTGACAGTGATTACAATAAAAGAATTAGAGTAACTCCTTTGAGATTCCTCCTCGTACCTCGTTCGGAATGACGGTTTACTGTTTGTTAACGTCATTTCGACCAGAGGAAGAAACCCTAAGGTTCAGCGTAGCTAAATCTTAAGAATATTTGTTACTCTTTATATTGAGATTCCTCTCTATCGCTCGGAATGACATTTATTTTAGATGAGTCCGAAATCTTTGGTGATGGCAATCAGTTGTGTAGGGTTATTGGCGTTAAAGTTTTCTTTTAATAGCTTTAAGCGTTTTTCTACAGAGCTAACACTGCTGGGCTTTATGTCTTTGTTTTTTAATGCTTCGCTAATTTCTTTTTGATCTAAGCCCTCTGCTAAATGTTTTAATAAAAACACGTCGTAGTCTGTAACTTCAAAAGCTTCTTTATCTCGTAAGGCATGTACTAATTGTGGTGTGATAAAAAACTCACCGTTAAACACACTTTGTACTGCTTTTTTTAGCTCTCTTTGTCCGTGGTTAGATTTCCATACATACGCATTTACCTCTAACTCATTACATAGTTGCTGAATTCTGTATGGTTTGTCTTCTACAGAAAATACGACTGTTTTTAAAGTTGGCTGTAGTTTTTTTGCCTCGGCTATAAGTGCTTCACCTGATTCTAATCGTTGCTCATGTATGTTATCTTTAAATGATAAATCGCTTACTAATAAATCAAATGGTTCTTTCTCTAACCATGCTTTTTTTAGTTTTAAAAAAGCCTCATCGCAATATTGTGCATATTCAACATTAGGAATTTGCATGTTTTCTAAGGCTACTTTTATTCCGCTTGACATAAAATCAGCATCTTCTGCTATCAATACTTTTTTGAACATAACTACTTTTTAAAGTGAAACTTTGCTTGAAATCCTTTTTCTTGCTTTGATTCAAAAGTAATAAACCCTCCTACTGATTTAATACGGATTTCCATATTTTGCAAACCATTTTTTACAGAGAGGTTTTCTACACCTATTCCATTGTCTTGATACGCTATTGATAATTTATTTTTTTCTACTGAAAAAGTGATAAGCACCAAAGTTGCTTCGCTGTATTTTTTCATGTTTACCAAGAGCTCTTGTAAGGCTCTATACACTACTATTTGTTTTTCTTTAGCTAACTGGTTTATGTTTGCTTCTTGTAATCCTTTATGGATTACTTTACAACGATCGTTCGTAAAATCTAAAAACAGTTGCTTTAAGAAATTCTCAAAGTGTTCTCCTGTGAGTACAGGACTGTTTTCGTGAGAAATATCTCTGGTTTGTGCGTATATTTTCTCTACTCTAGTGAGCAACCTTTCATCTGTTATTGAAGTATTTTGTAGTGTATTCATTACCGCGTATACATCGTTTGCCAATTCATCGTGTATTTTTTTAGCTAAGCGGGTTTCTGTGTTGTAGACTTCTATGGCTTTTTCTTTTTTATTTTTTTCTCTTTTGTAAAAGAAATAGACTATTGAGGATAGAATGGTAAGAATAACTGTAAAAATCCAGAGTTGTTTTTGTGATTTTTGTTGTTCTGCTAAGAATTGGTTTTCAATTGCTTTCTTCTCATTTTCTTCACTTTCATATTTTATCAAAGCGTATTTTTCTTGTGCTTTATCTTTTGCTAATTCAATACTATCTTTTATAATACTTCTTCTATTGGCTATAAGTATTGCTTTTTCAGGTTTCTCTATTTCTTTTACTTTATCTAAGGCATCTATAATATCATAAACACTCTTTTCATTTTCTGCAACACTCTTCATTTTATAAGCATATTCTAGTGATTTATTAACATTTACGTCTTTATAATAATCTGCTAAATGTGAATACGAAGCTATTAAACCATTTCTATCTTTTTCTGCTACTCTTATACTCTCTGCTAAATGTAAGTCAGCTACTACATTTCTATTTGAACCTTGAAGCCATTTTGTATACGCTAGGTTATCTATGACGCGTGCTTTAAGTTTTTCTGTTTTATTAAGATTAGAATCTCTTAAAATATTTTCTAAAATCTCTATTGACTTTGAATATTCTTCCAAATCTCTATATATATTAGCCTTATTATTTTTACATATATTCCTATTGATTTCTTTGGTTGAATAATCTATTGCTTTGTTATAATATTCAATAGATTTAAGTATTTTTTTTTGATTTCGTGCATTTATAGCTAAACAATTATAAACTGAAACTATGTATCTTTTTTTTGATTTACTCAAATATTTCAATGCTTTAACCGCTGTTGCATTACTTTTCTGATAGTCTCCAAAATTGGACTCTATAATTCCTATATTTAAAAGCCTTCTTCCTATTTTAACACTATCCTTAAGGTTTTTATAAACATCTAAAGATTTTTTATAATATACATACGCCGAGTCTTCAATGTTCATTCTTTGATAATACAATCCCATTTTATAATAAGCCTCTCCTATATTTTTTTTATTGTTATATTTTTGAGCAGTATTCAATAATTTTCTTGAAGCTCTAATCGCTTCTTTATATTTTTTTTCTTTTCTATAAAGAATTACATTGTAGTTTAGCATTTTTAATTCCAAGGAATCATTCCTCTTTAACTTTAATGCTTCAAATGCTTTTTCTAAAAATACTCTTTTTTGTAAAGTTGTTAACGAGTCTTTTTTAGATAAACTATACAGCTTTATAACTTCATTATTCTGAACACCTATACTTTTTTTGCAAGAAAAAGCTAACACAAAAAAAAAGAAGGATAAAATCTTAATCATTTTCATCCTCCTAAAATATTACTTTTTTTCTATTTACCTGTTAAACTTTCATTTGGATCTTCAGGTTCATCTGGATCTTGGTCTTCCTCTCCTCCTGTACTTTGAAGCTCTTGCTCTATTTTTCTTTGTACATTATTTTCGGATAAGTCTGTACAAGATGTGAATACTCCACTTATTAATAAAAGTGTCACTGATAAAATTACTTTTCTCATATAAATAAATTTTATACTAAAATAAAAAAGAAGGCTTTAAAAGCCTTCTTTTATCACTACCTATCCTTCATCCTCATCTTCATCAGGTATTTGACCATCTTCCCCACCTGTATCACTTGTTGTTGTTTCCGTAGAGTTTGTTTCAGGTGCTACAGTTGTTGAATTTGTATTTATAGTGTATAATCCATTTGTTACTAAAAATGTAATAATTAATAAAACCTTGTTCATTTTGTTACTTTTAAAAATTGATAATATTTATCCTGTCCAAGCACTTTGCTTAGCTACAGTTACACCATGTTGGGTGTAGAATTTTTAAAAGAGTCGCGCGCCTCTTTCGCGGGAAGTAGAGATGGACATCGGTATTATTAAGTAGCTTCCCCCCTAAGAAATTCTACCGATATTTCATCTTTTAATTAGAACCAATCAATTTGTTTTCTTTTTTATATCTCGATTAATTCTGGTACAAACATATAACTGACTTCAAATGAGATTGTGGAAAATGGATGGAAAAGAAGTTGGAAAAGATTTTCTCATTTTACGGGTTTCCTTTTCCATGTTTTTTCCATCCTTTTTAACTTTGGAAAAACCAATCAACTACCATGGAAAATGATTTAAGGACTACACTAAACGACATTGACTTTATTTTTTGTTTTAAACATTTCTTTAAGTGTTTATCTGCTAAAAAAAACAAAAAAGAACCTCTAAAAGAGTTATTTACTGAATTATTAGAAGGGTTAATGAAAGACGAAGCTGTTGAAAATAAGACTACTAATGGCTGTTTTACCTATTTTGTAAATGAATACCTAGGCAATGATGCTCCAAGACCTAAATTTCAAACAACAAAAAAAACTCTTTCCAATTATTACAAAAAGTATGTAGATAATGTTGAAAATGGTGCTGGAGAACCTAAAATTGAATTAAAAGATTTAATAGCTGAGTATCTAGGATATAAAAACTATGCAGATTTTTTAGGTTCTACGAAAAAGAAAAAGATTTGCCTCATTTGTATTGCTAAGTATAAAAAGTCTATCGTTTTTACTCTAATTCCTATGTTAGCTATTCCTTTATTTTTATATATTAATTACGAAACTAGTAATTGTATTATATGGAATGGAGATTATTATGAAAAGACATCATGTACAAATGAAAAAGCTATTAAAAACACTTTATACCATATAGATATTGATCGCTTTAAAAAGGTAACCCTTACCAAGGATATGGAATTTTTTACAAACGGTAAGGAGAATTTTTGGTATGGAAGTAATACAGAGGGAAAACGAGAATTCTTTACGGCTAGGGGTGTACATCCTGAAACATTAAAGGAATTAGACCCTATTACACCTTACATTTTGGAGAAAGAAGGTTTCAGACCATAAAAAAAGCTGTTAATATTTAAATTAACAGCTTTTGCCTTTACCTTAATTAAGGTAATAATAACTTTATATTTTATCGTCTACTATAGTTTGGTGCTTCTTTAGTAATAGCAACATCGTGTGGGTGACTTTCGTTAATTCCACTTGCAGTAATACGGATAAATTTTCCTGTATTTTTTAATGTTTCAATATCTTTTGCTCCACAGTATCCCATTCCTGCACGTAATCCCCCTACAAACTGGTGAATGCTTTCTTGTAATTCTCCTTTGTAAGCAACACGACCTACAATTCCTTCTGGAACTAACTTTTTAATATCGTCTTCTACATCTTGGAAATAACGATCTTTTGAACCTTGTTTCATTGCTTCAACAGATCCCATTCCACGGTACGATTTGAATTTTCTTCCTTCGTAAATAATAGTTTCTCCTGGTGATTCTTTAGTTCCTGCTAATAAAGATCCTAACATCACACAATCTGCTCCTGCCGCAACCGCTTTTGGAATATCTCCTGTATAACGAATGCCTCCATCAGCAATTACTGGAACTCCACTTCCTTTAATTGCAGCAGCTACTTCTAATACTGCTGAAAATTGTGGAAACCCTACACCAGCAACTACACGTGTTGTACAAATAGATCCTGGTCCTATTCCTACTTTTACCGCGTCAGCTCCTGCTTCTACTAAATATTTAGCTGCTTCAGGAGTTGCTATGTTACCTACAACTACATCTAATTCAGGAAATTTTGCTTTTACTTCTTTTAATACAGAAACTACTCCTTTGGTATGTCCATGAGCTGTATCAATAATCACAGCATCTACACCTGCATTAACCAATGCTTCTGCTCTATCAACTGCGTCCTGTGTTACTCCTAATGCCGCAGCTACGCGTAAACGACCATAAGTATCTTTATTTGCTGTTGGTTTCTGTGTAAGTTTTGTTATATCTCTAAAGGTAATTAACCCTACAAGTTTATCATCATCATTAACAACTGGTAATTTTTCAATCTTATTTTCTTGTAAGATAACTTCAGCATCTTTTAAAGAAGTTCCTTCTGCAACTGTTACTAAGTTTTCAGAGGTCATAACTTCAACTATAGGACGCTCGTTATTTTTTTCGAAACGTAAATCACGGTTGGTTACAATTCCTACTAATTTTCCTGCTTCATCAACAATTGGAATACCTCCAATTTTATGCTCACGCATTGCTTGTTTTGCATCTAAAACGATTGCGCTTAACGATAAGGTAATCGGGTCGATTATCATTCCACTTTCTGCACGCTTTACCTTGCGAACTTCTTGAGCTTGCTGCTCAATTGTCATGTTTTTATGTAACACTCCTATTCCTCCTTCTCTTGCAATAGCAATTGCCATAGCAGACTCAGTTACCGTATCCATTGCCGCAGATACAATAGGAACATTGATTGTTATATTTCTTGTAAATTTTGTTTGAATTGAAACCTCTCTTGGAAGTACTTCTGAATAAGCAGGAACTAATAAAACGTCATCATACGTTAATCCTTCGCCTAGTATTTTAGATTGATGAGCTTGCATATGCAATCAATTTAGTGTGTTGTTAATTAATTGCATGCAAATATACTACAAATAATGCAAAAACAACCTTTAAATTTAAGTTAAGAAAATCATTTTTTTAATGTTTATTTTTTTAGTAGCATTTTATTTTAACCTTTTTTCTATTACGTTAATAATCAAGTTTTATACGTTGAGGGTTTTTCTTCTATTTTCTTTTTCACCTTTTTTTTAAATTTATATTGCTTTTGCATATATTAGAACTCATAAAATAAAGCAATGGAAAATAACACCCTTCAAAAAGACAGTAAAAAAATTGTTAGCACTAATAGTAATGGTGTTTACCCTAAGGTATCTATAGAATTGATTACTGAGATTAACAACATGCTATCATACGCTATTTATAATGGTATTGTTATTAATACTGAAGTGAACTCTTTAATTGAAAGTAAGAACCTGAACGATTTGATAAATGCTCATAATATTCTTGTTAAAAATATTGCTCCTGCAACACCAAAATCGATAGAATATACGAAAGCTCTTCGTGATGAAGGTCAAAATAAATCTATTTTCAGTAAACTTCCTATAGTTAGGAATCTTATTTTCTTAGCGCTTTTCTTTTTGGTTTTATTTATTGTTACTGCTCTTTCTCCTGATGTAAATAATGACTCATTAGATAAAGGCTTAATGAATAACTCTGGACTGCCACTCCTTTTAAACCTCTCTTATTTAGCATCTGTTGCTGGTTTGGGGGTTATTTTTTATTTATTGAAAAGAGTTAGCGATTCTATTAAAGAATCTACCATGGTATCAGAAGAATCTATTTCTTATTTAGCCCAAATAGTACTTGGTATTATTGCCGGACTTATTATGTCTGAAATTATTTCGTTTTACACCAAAAGCCCTGAAGATATTAACTTGTTTAACAAAGGTGTTTTAGCTCTTATTGGAGGTTTTTCCTCAGAAGCTATTTTTAGTATCCTACAGGGTATTATAGATAGAGTTAAATCTATTTTTATCATACCAAAACCCAATACAAATTAACTATACTTAAAAACAAAGAGGTTGTTACGTTAAGTGATTATTTATAATAGAGCTTACAGCATACTAACCGAACTTAGCTCAATACTGTAGCAACCTCTTTTTAATTATAAACTAACTATACTTATGAAATACTTTTACGTATCTATTTTTTCTTTTTTTCTTTTTTCCTGCGCCAGTATTCCAAGCTCTACTGTAACATTAACGAAAGAGGTTATTAAAGAAGCAGATAATATGCATCAGCTAAATGTTTCTTTAGTCAACAGACTTTTTGATGAACGAAAAGAAAAAATAAATTTATTTATTGAGAATAAATACACCCCTACGCTACTAAAAAAGTTTGAGGGTTTATTACCTGATTCTTTAGACTACAAAAAGGAGTTACCTAATATTCTTAATAGTATTGTTCCTATTATTAATCGTAAAAAAGACTCTCTTCAAAGTGTATTGGATTTACAAAGGCAAGATATTTTAAACCAACTAAATTCTAATTATAGCGATTATAGTAAAGCTACTACTTCACTTCAAAACTTAATTAATTCTGTTGTAAAAGTAAAAACTACAGAAAGTGATGCTTTATCTGCTATAGATCAACTTACAGGTGACAGAATTAACATAAAAAAAGTTGAAAACACCATTAATCAGAGTATTGATAAAACTGGGGATACTCTAAATAAATTGATAAATATTGAAAAAGTAATTACTGAAAAATAACAATTATGAATTCTATAGATTGGAACAATATAGCTAAAGAAGCTGCTTCACAAACTGATGCTGAGTTTAACAAACAATTGGCTAGCCTAACTAACTTAAAACTTAGTGAAGTGGATGCTTTTATTAAGGAAAGTAAAATTACCAATGCTAATGCCATAAAAACACTTAAACTTATTGATGATGCTACTATTAGTAATAACGAAAAAGCCAAAGCTATTTCTAATATCGAAAATGGCTTTGGCTTTGTTATAAGTTTAGTTTCTAAAATTGTATAACTATCTAAAAATTGTATTGTCTTTTATAAATGCTGTTTTATAACGCTCACTAAAGAGAATTTTCTCTTCATTGTCTAATACTATAAGGTTATCTTCAAAGTAAATTTCTTTGATTTTCTTAACGTTTACCAAGTAATTTCTATGCACTTGTCTAAAATCTGGATTAGACAGCATGTCTTTTAGCTTGGTTAACGATAACTTTATTAGGTAATTTCCTGAGTCGCAAATTATACTACAGTATTTTTCTTTTACTTCTACATAATTAATAGCAGCTACATCAACTTTTACTACGCTTCTTTTTTTCTTTATGAATAAAAAAGCAGGACTTAACACTGCATTGTCTGAAGCTAAGCTTATACTATTACTTTGTTGATAGCATGACTCTATCGCCAACTCTAAAGAGAATAACAATTCCAGTTTATTATATGGCTTTAAAAGATATACTAACGGATTGGTTAGTTTTGCTTCATCAAAAATTTCTCTTCCTTGCATACTTGTTAAGAATAAAAAAGGCACATTAATTCCTTCTTTATTCAAACGGTGTGCTAACGAAATTCCGTCTGGTCTTCCGTTTATCATGATGTCTAAAATAATAACATCAAAAAAGCGATTTCTAATTAACTTTTCTGCTTCTACCGCATTTTTTGCTAATGATACCTCGTAATCATTATCTTCTAAAAAAGAAGAAAGTTCTAAAGCTTCCTCTCCTGAATCTTCTAGCAATAGTAATTGTAGTCTTTTCATAATTTATGCGCTTGCGTTGGGTAACAAAATTCGTATAGTTGTCCCCACTTCCAACTCACTATCTATGAGTAATTTTCCATTATTCTTTTTAATAAGTGTTTGACATAGTAACATACCTAGCCCTACGCCCTCAGATCTGTTAATTTTGTCAATACTTAAATCTTCTAATCCTTTAATTTTTGCTAGTTTTTCTTCTGAAATTCCAAAACCTGTGTCTTTAATTTCAATTGTACTAAATTCTTCAGAGTCGTTATAGGTTTTTATTGCTATTGTACCGTTTTCTCCTGTGTATTTTAGTGCATTATCTAACAAATTCCTCAATACTATTTTTAAGGACTCTTTGTCAGCTTTTACCAAAATAGTAGCCTCTAACACGGTAGTTAGTGCAATGTTTTTAGCTTCTACAATTTCTTCAAAGTTATAAACTGCCTGTTCTACCAACGGTTTTAAAGGATACTCTTCTGCTTTAAACGATAACTGGTTGTTTTGTTCTAACGACCAATGTAATACATTGTTTAATAAATGACTTGTACTTTCAGTTAATGCAATAGCATTGTTAGTAGTTTCATTGACTGCGTCGTATTCTTTGTTTTTTAACTGTCGTTTAAGCTTTTCGTGTTGTCGCTTAATTGTATTTATTGGCGAACGTAAATCGTGAGACACTACAGAAAACAAATAGTCTTTGGTTTTGTTAGCTACGTTTAACTCTTCCTTTTGTTGAGTAATAAACCTATTTTTACTTTTTAACTCTCTATAAAAATAGCCTAAAAATCCGAGAAAAACTAATAAACCCGAAGCTCCTATTACCAAACTCTTTTGCACCACTGCTTGACGCTTTAGCTGTTCTTCTTGCAAAACGATTTCTTGTTGCTTCTGCGCTACGGCTAATTGTTTGTCTTTTTCTGTAAGCTCCCAAATTTTATCACGGTTCCAAATAGAATCTTTCCAGTTACCATACTCCATATAGTACTCTATACTTTTTTTATAATTTTTTCTATTCTTCTCCACAACTGCCATGTTTCTTACAGATATTTGTTTAAGATTAAAATCTGAGTATAATTTGGACAGATCATAAGCCTCTTTAAACAACGGAATTGCCTTATCGTCTAAGTATTGATTATAATATAGGTTTGCTAAATCAATTTTGGTTCTAATTATTGCCGCAGTATCTTTCTTCTTTATTAGAGAAACTTCTTTCGAAAAATATTCGTTAGCTTTTCCAAAAATTCTTTTTTGTAAAAAATTAACTCCTAAATTATGGTAAATGTTTTTTTTTCTGAAAACTTCAGGCCCTTCTTCTAAAGCTTTTTCGTAATGATTTATTGACTTATTATATTTTTTTAAACTTAAGTATACACTTCCTAATAAAACTTGTTTTTCTAAGATATTCTCCTTATCATCAGTAATTGAATGTAAACTTTGCAAAGCCTTTTTATAAAAACCTTTTTTATAAGCACTATACGCTTGCATAAAATTAATATAAGTAATTTCTTCCTCTTTATTAGTCAATAATAAAGCTTTACTACTGTAAGCATAACAGGAATCATACTGTTTTTCTTTATAAAAGTTTAAGGCTTTACAAAAAGTTTCATTCTTATATTTTTGGCATATAGAATAACCTCTTTCAATAAAAACTTTGTTTTTCTTTTTAGGCTGACCATTAACCTGAAAAAAAAACAAAGTTATTATTCCTATAATAGAACTTAATTTACTCAAAATTAAAATTCTGTTGGTGGTTCTGTTTCTGCTGGTGCTGTAACTGTTCCTCTATCTGTTATAGGTCCTTCATTTACATCTTTCAAAATTGGATTTGTATTGTTATTCCTAACAAGAATCATGTCCGCTAATTCAGTCCCTTCTTCCAATTCATAAGTATATTCTATATAATACAAATCATATTGACTGGCTACTTCATCGCAATTAAAATCTACTCTAAAATCTCTACAACTTACCATATTATACCCTCCTTCTTTATTTGGGATTTGAACTGGAATAATTCCATAATAGTTTAAATAGATTTCATTTCCTTGTAGTTGTAAACCAGTGGTGTTTTCAATTGGCTTCAAAGGGTTATCTGGTAAGTATGCTAAAACCGTCACAGTAAAATAGTTACTTGTACTACCTTCAAGACCTGACATGTTAACTAAAGGTCCTTTTGGTATATTATCAACACTAATATTGGTGTCAAATTTTCTAAAATCTTTTAATGTTAATGTAACTCCGTTAACGTTTACTGGGTTTCCCATCTTTTATAATTTTTTAATTTGGTTATTTGGCTAAAATTACAATAAAAAGACTAGATAGAAAACCTACTTAAAATAATTTTTAAGTGATATTTTATGAATTAAATTTCTTCTAAAAAAGAATTTTAGAAAAAGTAATATTATTTATTGTTTTTTGAAATACAGTTGTTGAACAATAACAATAACTGAAGTAACATACACAGCTGTCATTAAAAAACCTGAAGCCATAACTATGTACTTCATCCAAGTAATACCTGTCCACATTACGTAAATACCTCCAAAGGTACATACAACTGAAATAAAAGGTTCTATCATTAAAAACAATTTCAGCTTCATAGTAATACTTGTTGTAGACAAAATAATTGCTAATAAAAAGAAAATTACTGAAAGTGATAAAATGTGATTGTGTACTAATGTTTTAATTTCTCCAGGAGATTTTTTAAACATCATTTTAGTAGCTTCTTCATCGTCTTCATTTCCTAAGTAGCGTTCTTGTATTCCTTTTGAGCTAGCATTGGTCGTATCTTTTACAAAAGAAAGACCTCCAAAATAGCCTATACTTAACGTAGCTACAAAAACGAATATTAAATGTTTTATTTCTTTAGGAAACTGATGAATAACTCCGTGAACCTGCATTTATAATACCTTATTTTGATGAAGAATTGCTAAATTTTGAAGGAATGTATTTACAGCAATAGTCATTGATGAAGCAGATATTGTTGCTCCAGAAATTGCCATAATATCTTTTTGATACTTCAGCTTATCTTTTGATGTTTTACCTTTGAATTGCTTTAACCATCGTTTACTTCCTATTTCTCCACCATAATCTTCACGATAAATTAACACCTTAGTTTTAGCAATAATTAAATTTGAATCTAATAAAATTAAATAGTCAAATTCGTCTGTTTTACTAGGTGCTTTATCAATAAATGCATAACCAATGAGTTTATTATTCGCATTTATTTTAAACAACTTTTCTCCTTTTATTTTACGTACAAGTTGGTCATTAACTTCATCTGATATTTCTACTTTTTGTAAGCCAAAATCCTCTACATCAAAAGTTTTACTAATTTCTTTAGCTACTTTTTTTTGAATGTTTTTTGGAATAACAAATGATGACAAGCTAAAAGAAGCTATTAATAGTACAAAAGGAAATAGTATTTGTTTTCTCATGTTGCAAAAATATTAGAATTAGTCTAAATAAAAAACAAAAACCGAACCAAATTACTAGAATTTGGTTCGGTTTTATATTTTTTTAAACTTTTAGTTCTCTTAGAACCAAACTCCAAAACCTAAGTTTAATTGTTTTGTTGTTGGGTTTCCTGCTATTGCATTGTTTTTTAATTGGTAGTCTGCTTTAAATGCAGCTCCTGGTGCAACCTTATAAGTTAAACCAAACGTCCACTCATCACGATCATAAGCAAGGTTTTCGCTAATTCCTCCTTCTACAGAAGCATGTGTGTTAAAATCTTCATAACGAGCAAAGGCGTATAATTGTTGCTTTTTATCCATAGGTAATAAGTTATAAGCGGCTTCTAAATACCATCCTTGTAACTCACTTCCTAATGCATCTTTAGAGTTATCTAAATTATATAACGCGTTGTACTCTTCTGTGTCAGATAAACTAGCGTGGATAAATTGACCACGAGCTGTAAATCGTTGATAAGCATAACGAGCATCTAAACCAAGCATTGCAATACCTACATCAGCTCCGTTAATATCTTCTACTGCTCTATCAGATTGTGTTCTTCCAAAGTATCCTGATAACCCTAAACGTAAACCTGGTAATCCGTAATAATCTAATTTTCCAGCAAAATTAATGTTGTTCATTTTAGATTCTGCTCCTTTTTGACGACCACCTCTTAAACCATTTGATCCTCCTAACTTTCCAGTATACTCACCTGTAGCATCGTCGTAAGTTCCTGAGTTAAATCCGTTAAACATATAAGCTTGGTAACGTAAAGAAGCTTCATCCCATTTTCCTGATACTCCTAAACCGATTTCTCTCCATGTTGTTGGTACAATCGCTTTATCCATACTTGGTCTTTCTACTCCGTTGAATGTAGTTGGCTCGTGGTATTCATTTACAATCCCCATTGGTACTAACATTAAACCAGCTCTTACATTTAAGTTATCTGTTAAACCATACTGTAAAAATGCTTGCTCAATGTAAACTTCTTTTACATGCTCAAATTCAATTTCTGTAATAAACTGTGTTCTTTCATTAAACTTGTAACCAAATAACATTACTACTCTATGAACATCTAAATTTGTTTCTTTACCTGTAGCTCTATTTAAGTGTACTTCCCCATAACCTCCTACTGTTAACCCTTTTTGACTTAAATTAGAAGACAATAAACGTTGTGCAGCATTTTGTTGGCTTTGTGGGTTTGTTGGAATACTATCTTTTGGAGCTGTTTGCGCCGATGCAAATAAAGACACTCCTGCTAATAAACCGAAAAATATTCTTTTCATTTTATTTAGATTAATTTTAAACTATTTTAATTTTACGACCGCAAAAGTAATAGAGATAATTAATCTAACAAATTTTATTAAGATTTATTTTAAATAAACTTTAACACATTTTAATATTTATTTAATAGACAGTATTTTACATTTATTTTTCTTTTAGAAAATTAACAACTGCTTTACGTATATCGTATGCTAATTCTTCTTTTTTTGGTGTGTAAACACTTAAAATCCCTTCACTTTTACTTGAAAGTATAGGAATATCAAGTCCTCTTAATAAATAATCTGAAAAAGCAACTGTATAAGTTTGGTTTTCTTGTAGTTTTCCATTTTTTAGCTCCCATACTCCATTTACTTTTTCAGCATTAAATCTTTGTAAATAGGCTCCTGTTCCTGAAGATTCTACACCAAAATCTAACACTTTTTTTAATAAGCTTCCTTTAATCTCAACTTTTAAAATTTCTCCTCCATATGGTAATACTCTAAAAATATCAACAGCATTTATATCTCCTGATAATACATCATCTATTCGTACAGATCCTCCATTTACCAAAGCACAATCTACATCATTATTATACGCTAAGCTCATTGATTCTGCTATAATTTTCCCCATATTGGTTTGTACAACTCTAATTGTACTTTCTCTTGCATCTAAAGGTTGATCTGCCTTGTATATTATTTCATAAGGATTCGATACTACTTCTTGAATTTTATCTTCTAAGACTGCTTGCCATTTATCTACAACTTCTTTTACACTCGCATCAAAAGGGATTGATTTATTAATTTCTTTTAACTCAGATTTAAAGCTGACTTCTTTTGTTTTTGGGTTATATTCAAACCTATGGATATAGGCTGTTTTTGCGTTAGCATCTGCTTTTGCAATTGTTACCTCTCCTACTGTTGTGTAACTATTGGTGTGTTCGTGACCTCCCATAATTAATGGCACGTTTGGTAAAAGTTTTGCTATTTCTTTATCCTGTGTAAGTGATGCGTGAGTTAACCCTAATACGATGTCTACTTTATCTTTTATTTCGTTATAAGAGCGTTGTATTTCTTTATACATATCTCCATAATACACGTAACTTTTGGGGTTTGACGGAATACAAACACTTATAAAACCTACTTTTAAAGTAGTTCCATCTAAACTCTTAAATTCTTTTATGAAAAAATCTTTTAAAGTTTCTTTTTTACCATCAACGATTTTATGAAAATAAGAGTGTTTACCATCAACATTATGTAATACATTGGCTGATATCCAATCAAACTTACTCTCATTCAAACGATCTTGTAAATGTGTAAAACTTAAATCGAATTCGTGGTTTCCAAATGCAACAAGGTCAAAGTTCATAGCATTCATAACCTCTACCATTTGTTTCCCTCTTACTCGCTCACCATTATACTTCATTGTTCCTAGTAAAGAAGGTGATAAAAAATCTCCTGCTAATACTAGCATGGTGTTTTTATCTTCTTTTAAAAGTTGTTTGTGAACTGTTTCTACTCTTGCCATTCCTCCATACATTCCTCCTTGAATTGGGGCTATTTCATACACATCGTTTAATTGCAGTAATGTAAAATAGGTTTTATCATTATCTTTTTTAAACTGATACGTTGTTTCTGATGTAGTTGTATTGATTTTCTTTTTTGGAGAACCACAACTAACTAAAGTGCAAGTTATTAAAAGTAGTAATAGGGTTTTAAATTGCTTCATTTGGCTTTTTTTATAAGAAAACCAAATTTACGAATTCTAGTGAAGATATTGACGTGTGTTTTGTCTTATCATTTTTCGATATTCTACCAATTCTGGAAATTGATAAAAGAAGTTTATTTTTTTATGTGCTATAGTTCTAGGCTTCTTTATTTTAGGTCTTAACACAAAAGCTGTCCAGCTTTCAACAATATCTTCTTCTGGACTTTCAGCAGCGTAATCTGTAAGGAACTCTGTTCTATTATTTAAGTATAAGTCATATAGTTTTTCTACACAGTTTGCTTCTGTATAACAATATTTTCGTTGAATAACATCCCAACGATTTAATAATGCTCCTTTCCAAAATATGTTAACAAACCTATTGATGTAACTATCTTTATAAGCTTCTCCTTCAAGAGTTAAATATAACTCTCCTTCTTCTTGTTGCCTTTTGTTTGTTGGCCTTATCTGAGTTCTATTTAATGTTAATAAATGCCCAAACTCGTGTACTAAAGTATATACTGACTCATGAAGTCTTCTCTTATCCTTAGTTTCAAAATTAACATCTCTAATATCAATTTCTAACTGCCATTTATCATTTTTTGAACTCAATGCTACTAAAGCTCCTGTTTTTTCATCTACCCCATCCGTCATTAAAACAATACGCTTTATATATTTTTGGGTGAGCTCTTTCGGGAAAATCCTATTAAATTCACCCCAATAATAAGCAGCTAAATCATCACTTACCGACTGATTTTTAACTATTTTACTACCATTCACATTCCACACCCCTATTCTTTCACTATTTGTAGATTGAGAAAAGGCTGAAAAAAAGAAAAATAGAAAAATAATATTTAATTTCATCATCTTTTAAAAAACTTCTAGTGCTTTATTATAAGCACTTTCAAAACTCATTGGTTTAATATTAGTTGCTACTTTATTTGCTGTAAAATAAGACAATAACTTTTCAGTTGGCATATTACCTGTTAACTCATCTTTAGCCATTGGACAACCTCCATACCCTTTAATAGCTCCATCAAAACGTCGGCAACCTGCTTTAAAAGCACTGTCAACTTTTTCATGCCATTTAGTTGGTGTTGTATGTAAATGAGCTCCAAATTCTATTTGAGGATAACTAGGTATTAAATTTGAAAATAAGTAGTCTATATCTTCAGGTGTTGAGCTCCCAATTGTGTCTGACAAAGATAAGATTTTAACACCAAACGACGAAAGTTTTTCTGTCCATTCTCCTACTATTTCAACACTCCATGGATCTCCATAAGGATTTCCAAACCCCATTGATAAATAAGCTACTACCTCTTTATTGGTTCGATTTGCAATGGCTAATACCTCTTTTAAAGTATCAATAGATTGGTCTATTGTTTTGTGTGTATTACGCATTTGAAAATTCTCTGATATCGAAAAGGGATATCCTAAATAATCAATTTCCTCAAATTGTGACGCATCATTTGCTCCTCGCACATTTGCTACAATTGCTAATAGTTTACTTTTAGTAGTAGATAAATCTAAATTCGATAAAACTTCAGCTGTATCTTTCATTTGGGGAATTGCCTTTGGCGACACAAAACTTCCAAAATCAATTGTATCAAATCCCACTTTCAACAGTGAATTGATGTATTTTGCCTTTGTCTCTGTGGGTATAAAATGGCTTTTAATTCCTTGCATTGCATCCCTTGGACATTCAATAATTTTAACACTGTTAACCATTGTGTCAAATATACATATTTTGATTCATTTTTTCACCTAGCTTTACCTGTCTCTATTCGCCCTTTATAAAACACCACCCAATTAATTAATTATCAATAAAATACAAAGAAACAGAAATAAAAACTTGAAAGTTTTTTTTATTTTTTTTATTTTTTTTTCTGCAAACTGTCACAATTTAAAAGTTAATTTGTCTCTAGTATAGAATGATTTCATTGGAGTCGCAACAAACACATATCAACCAACTAATCGAGCGCTGTAAAAAGAACGATAATTCTGCACAAATGCAGGTTTATCAGAGCTATTACAAAGCTATGTATAACACGTCGTATCGTATTTTAAAAGACGAGTTCGAAGCAGAAGATTTAATTCAAGAAGCATTTTTAACTGCTTTTACGAAATTAGATACTTTTAAAGGTGAAGTTACTTTTGGTGCGTGGTTAAAAAGAATTGTAATTAATAAAAGTTTAACCCAGTTAAAAAAAGTTACTAGATATGATGAAGTAAGGATGGATGTGATTCCTAGCTATGAAGTTGAAGATATAGAAATAGATTATAGCTCACTTGAAGTTAAAAGAGTTATAAACTGTTTACAGAGCTTAAAGGATAATTACAGAATTGTATTGACTTTAAACCTAATTGAAGGCTATGATTATGAGGAAATCGCTCAAATACTAAACTATACTAATGAAAATGTACGTACAACGGTATCTAGAGCAAAAAAGAAGTTAAAACAAGTATTAGCAAGTAATACTAATAAAACAGAAGTATATGGAGGATAAACTGCATCAATTTTTCAAAGAAAATGACTTTGATGTTTTTGAGCCTCATCAAGGGCATTTAAATCGCTTTCAACGAAAACTAGAAACACCGAAAAGATCTAAAAAACCATCTTATTTTTGGATGAGTATTGCAGCATCTGTGGTATTAGTTTTAGGTTTTTATCTAGGTAGTTACCAGCAAAAAAACACCTACGATTTAGCTGACATTTCGCCTAAAATGGCTGAAGCTCAAAACTTTTTTGTAACAACTATAAATCAAGAATTAAAAGAGGTTGAACAATATAGAAATTTAGAAACTGAAACGGTTATTGAAGATTCTTTAAACGAAATTGAAGAACTAGAGGACCAATATAAAACCCTTGTAAAAGAATTATCTAAAAGAGAAAACAAGCATCAAATTATCAGAGAAATGATACAAAATTATCAACAAAGATTAGATGTGTTAGAAAAGCTTCTTTTACGATTAGAATTACAACAAAACCCCGCTAAAATAGAAATATTAGAAGATGAAATTATATAAATTATTTTTCCTACTACTATTCATTCCTACTCTTTTAGTAGCGAATGATAAAAAACACGAAAAAAGCAAAAACATACGTAAAACTTTTGCTGTTAACAAAAACGCTACCTTATATATTAACAATAAATATGGTAATGTAAACGTGACTACTTGGAACGAAAACAGAATAGAGATTAATGTAAAAATAACTGTAAAAGGTAATGATTTGTCTAACGTTGAACGTAAATTAAAGGCGATTGATGTTCGATTTGAGTCTACTCCTAGTTTAGTAGAAGCTAGAACTATTATTGAAAAAACAAAATCTAGCTGGTCTTGGTGGGGTAGCAATAACACAAACTATAAGATTAATTACTTTGTTAAAATGCCAGTTACCAATAATGCCGATTTAAACAATAAGTACGGAAATATTGAATTAGACAAACTAGAAGGTAAATCCAATATTAATTGTGATTATGGTAAAATACAAATTGACCAATTACTAAATGAAACTAATAACATTAATTTAGATTACTGTGGTACTTCTGAAATTAATTTTATGAAATCAGGAAACCTAAGTGTTGATTACTCTAAACTAACTATTATAAAGTCAGAAAACTTAAAAGTAAATGCCGACTATTCTACCATGAAAATAGGTACAGCAAACAATGTTGACTTTAATAGTGATTACGGAAGTATTTCTGTAGATGATGCCTCAAATATTAATGGTAATTCTGATTATGCTAGTATAAAAATTGGAACTCTTAGAAAAAACTTAAAAATTGATACTGATTATGGTGGTGTCAGAGTTAGAAATATTGAAAAAGGTTTTGAAAGCATTGTTATTGATGGAAGTTATGCCGGTATTAAACTTGGTACTAGTAGCAACAACAACTTTAATTTTACTATTGATCTAGGTTATGCCGGATTTGGATATCCTGATAACCATGTAAAAATGTTTAAAAGCATTAGTAAATCTTCTAAAAAATATTACGAAGGAACTTTTGGTAAAGACAACTCTAACTCTTCTATTACTATAAAATCTAGATACGGAGGCGTTTCTTTAAAATTAAATGATTAACCAACAACTTACAAATTATACTACAATGAAAAAATTAGCGATCTTATTATTAACACTTTCTTTTAGCTTTCAAACACAAGCACAAAGCTGGTGGAGTTCTAAAAAAGTTAAAGGTAACGGAAAAGTTATCACAGAAACTAGAAAGGTTAGTTCTTTTAATAAAGTGAACGTTGGAGGTTCCTTTGATGTTTATTTAATAGACGGAACTGAAGGTAAAATAACTTTAGAAGGAGAAGAAAACATTTTAAAATATATTGAAACAGAGGTAAAAAAAGGAAAGTTAAATATTAACTTTAAAGAAAACACCAATATTAAAACCACTAAAAAGTTAATAGTTACTGTTCCTTTTGAAAATATTGAATCGGTTGCTTTAGGAGGTTCAGGAAATGTAATTGCAAAAAAACGTATTAAAGCTGATGAGGCATCTTTTGCTTTAGGAGGTTCAGGAAATATTGTTGCTAGTGTTGACGCTAATACTGTTAAAGCATCTATAGGTGGTTCTGGAAATATTAGACTTAAAGGAAAAACTGATAACTTAAAATGTGCTATTGGTGGTTCTGGAAACGTAAAAGGCTACGATTTAAAAACCAATTCTTTAAAAGCTAGCATTGCTGGTTCTGGTGATGTGTTAGCTACTGTTAGTAATAAAATAAAAGCTACAGTAGTGGGTTCTGGAAGTGTATATTACAAAGGAAATCCTTCACAAATAGACAGCAATTCTTTAGGTTCTGGAGACGTTATTGACAGAAACTAAACTTAAATAACTAAATAAAAAAAAACCGCTGTATGTTTACAGCGGTTTTTATTTAAATTTATTTTCTTTATTGTAACGAAGCTAAACTCGCTTTAATTGTTTCAATTTTGGCTAATGTATCTGATTCTTTTTTACGTTCTAAAGTAATTACTTTTTCTGGTGCATTACTTACAAAACGCTCGTTAGATAACTTCTTTTGAATCCCTGTTAAGAATCCTTCTGCTCTTTTTAACTCTGCATTTAGCTTAGTTATTTCTGCTTCAACATCAATGGTATCTAACGAAATTGGAACAAAATATTCATTTGATTTCACACGGAAAGATGCTGCTCCATCTACTTTATCAGTAACATAGTTTATTTCTGAAGCATTGGTTAACTTTTGAATTACTACATCAAACTCTTTGGTAAAGTTTTCATTATTTACCACTGATAGTTCAATAGCATCTTTAAACGAAATATTTTTATTTTTTCTAATCGTTCTTATTCCTGAAACTACGCCCGTAGCAAACTCAAAATTTGCAATTAATTCTTCATTTGTTTCTCCAACCGTTGGGTATTTAGCAATAATTAAAGCATCATCTGGAGTTCTTTCAGTAATATGTTGCCAAATTTCCTCTGTTAAGAAAGGCATAAATGGATGCAATACTTTTAAGTTATTCTCTAATACTTCTATTACAGCTTTATATGTTTTTGCATCAATCGGTTGTTGGTATCCTGGTTTTACAATTTCTAATAACCATGATGAAAAATCATCAGTAATTAACTTATAAATTGCCATTAACGCATCTGATAAACGATACTTACTAAAGTGATCTTCTATTTCTAACAACACTTTATTAAACTTAGCTTCATACCAAGCTAATCCTATTTTAGCTGTCTCTGGTTGCGCTAAACTTTCATCTATCTCCCAACCTTTAATTAAACGGAAGGTATTCCAAATTTTATTTGCAAACCCTTTTCCTTGTTGACATAAATCTTCATCAAACAATAAATCGTTTCCAGCCGCTGCACTTAATAACAGCCCTACACGAACTCCGTCAGCTCCAAAATCTTCAATTAGCTTTAAAGCATCTGGTGAGTTCCCTAAGGATTTACTCATTTTTCTACGTTGTTTGTCACGCACTAACCCTGTTAGATATACGTTTTCAAACGGACGTTCATCTTTATACTCATATCCAGCAATAATCATACGTGCTACCCAGAAGAATAAAATATCTGGTCCGGTAACTAAATCGTTGGTTGGGTAATAATACTTGATTTCTTCATTCTCAGGATTACGGATTCCGTCGAAAACTGACATTGGCCATAACCAAGAAGAGAACCATGTATCTAATGCATCTGGATCTTGTTTTAAGTCAGAAGCAGTTAATGATGTATTTCCTGTTTTTTCTTGAGCTAGTTTTACAGCATCTTCAATATTTTCAGCTACTACAAAGTCTTCTTTTCCGTCTCCAAAGTAGAAAGCAGGAATTTGTTGCCCCCACCATAACTGACGAGAAATATTCCAATCACGAATATTTTCCATCCAGTGACGATATGTATTTTCAAACTTTTTAGGGAATAACTTCACCTCTCTATCTTCACCTAAAACAGCTTCAATAGCTGGCTTTACTAGCTCTTCCATTTTTAAGAACCATTGATCTGACAATCTTGGTTCAATCACTGCTTTAGTTCTCTCAGAAGTACCTACTTTATTGGTATGAACTTCAGTTTTTACTAAAAACCCTTTTTCTTCTAATTCTTTGGTAATTTCTTTACGAACTACAAAACGATCTTTCCCTTCATAATGTAAACCAAAAGAATTTAAACTAGCATCTTCATTAAAGATATCTATTACCTCTAAGTTGTGCTTATCTCCTAAAGCTTTATCATTTTCATCGTGTGCAGGAGTTACTTTTAAACACCCTGTACCAAATTCAACATCTACATATTCATCTTCAATAATTGGGATTTCTCTATTACATAGAGGAACAATAGCTTTCTTACCTTTTAAATGAGTAAAACGCTCATCATTAGGATTTATACAGATAGCAGTATCACCTAAAATAGTTTCAGGACGTGTTGTTGCTATAATTACTTTTTCATCAGAATCAACGATATCATATTGTAAGTAATATAAGTTCCCTTGGTGCTCTTCATAAATAACTTCTTCATCAGAAAGTGTAGTTTTAGCCTCTGGATCCCAGTTTACCATACGATATCCTCGATAGATGTAACCTTTATTATATAAGTCTACAAATACTTTTATTACTGATTCTGATAAAGCAGGATCCATGGTAAAAGCAGTACGTTCCCAATCACAAGAAGCTCCTAACTTTTTTAATTGATCTAAGATAATACCACCGTATTCGTTTTTCCATTCCCAAGCATGTGCTAAAAACTCTTCACGTGTTAAATCATTTTTATCAATACCTTGTTCTTTTAACTTCGCTACTACTTTCGCTTCTGTAGCAATTGAAGCATGATCGGTACCTGGAACCCAACATGCATTTTTTCCTTGCAAACGGGCACGACGAATTAACACATCTTGAATAGTATTATTTAACATATGTCCCATATGCAATACTCCTGTAACGTTTGGCGGCGGTATAACAATTGTATAGGGTTCGCGTTCATCTACTTCTGAATGAAAGTAATTGTGCTTCATCCAGTAATCGTACCATTTTCCTTCTACTTCTTTAGAATTATATTTTGATGGAATATTCATATGTTATGTGTATCTTTATGGTTAATAATTTAACATTTTTTAACCTTTGGCATTGTTTTTGAAATTCGATTAGCAAAAATACAACTATCTATGAGGTACAGAAAATTAGAGGTTGTTTTTTTAGAACTTAAAGAAATAATACTAAATTTGTAGCGGTTAATACCCTAAAAAATTAATTTTTAACATTATGAGAACAATTTTATCATTTATCGCTGTTTGCTTTATCACCTTAACAGTAAGCGCTCAAGAATTTAAATTTGAAACTGAAACTATTGACTATGGAAAGATAGCTCATGGGTCTGAAGGAAAACGCGTATTTGAATTCACAAACATTGGAGATGCTCCTATTATTATAAAGGATATCGTTTCTCCTTGTGGATGTACAGTACCTACTAAACCTGAAGAGCCAATTATGCCTGGTAAAAAAGGACAAATTGAAGTTTCTTATGACACTAAAAGATTAGGAGGTTTCTCTAAAACTTTAACTGTTATTTCAAATGCTAAAAACAAAAGAAAAAGAGTTAAAATTAAAGGATTCATTGTAAAAGATGCTACACCTGCTAAAGAGAAAAGCACAGTAAGCGATAGCTAAGAACTTTTTACACATATAAAAAAAATCTCAACCCAGGTTGAGATTTTTTTTATATCCTTTGTTCAAGTTTAAACATAAACTTAAGCCTAACTCCTCCCCTTTCTACCTCTATTCTTATTTTTTTCCCTGGTTTTGTATGAAACATATCTATGATTTCATTTAAATGATATTCATGAGCTGCCTTTCCATTAATTCTCTTTATTACATCTCCTACCTGTAGACCAGCTTTAAAAGCAGGTGAACTTTCTACTACCTTATCTATTTTATACTTAGGCTTAAAACGATAAAAGAAAGTACTAACTAAAGAAATTACATTACTCTTTTGTGTTTGATTATCTGAACCATAAGCATCTTCAAACTTAGTCGCTCCTTTTTCTTTTATTAACTCTTGTCCGTCATATACTATATGTAAGCCACTCATATTGTAATAAAATCCTTTATTTAATGAAGCGTTCTTTTTTAGCACAATTCTTTTATTCGGGTAATCAAGCCACACCTTAAAACGTTTTAAAATTCCTCCGCCAATACTACCATTTCTTTCTTTAAACTGTCTAGCATTAAAAGTTGATGAAGAATCTAAAAAAGAGACTGTGGGTTCTATTACTTTAAACTTCCCTATAGAAATTTTTGGAACTCTACTTCTGTTCCCATAAATAGTACCACTAAAACCTTCTCCAATTATATCTTTAAAAAATTTTTTAGGCGTTTTTAATTCTTCTTTTGTTCCTTCAAACAACCAAACAGCATCACTACCGCCTGTATCAATCAATAATTTTACTGGTAACGTTGTATTAGCTACTGTATCAACCTGTACGTTAACATCTATATAAGGTTTATTTCTATAAAATTGTAATGGAAAACTTTCACACCTATTACATACATTTAGATCATATGTTTTAGGGTTGTAAAAATCAATTCGTTTATTAACATAGTTAATCTTAACTATAACGTCTTTTAATAAATCATACCCTATGATCCCATGAATGGTTGTCCCCATTTTAGCAGAAATATCAAATGCATCTTTCAAAATAACATATAGACCTTGATTAGAACTAGCAATGTTTTTAATTCTAAATTTATTGCCTCTAGAAAATAAAGCCTCTACTGGCTCACCACTACCTAAACCTCTTATAAACACCTTTTTTACATTATTTAAACCTACACTGTCTTTAGATGTTAAATTGAATAAGATTGTTTTATTCACTCCTGTATCCAAAATAAATGATAGCTGATGTCCGTTAATTTCTAAGGGAATGACTACTAAATTATTAATTAATTGAAATCTTAAAGACTGTTTATCAGTTTCTTCCCCTAAAAACTGAAAATTTTGTTGAGTAAAGGCAGATACGCTAAAAAAAAGCGCAAAAAAGCATAGTAATAATCTATTCAAAAGAACTTATTTTATGGTTATACTCTTAAAGATACAATCTTCATTTTATAAATTCTGATTTTTATGATTTTTTTAACCGTTTTTTTTCCAATAAACATTCTGATACTCTCAAATATATTTCGCAATTTTGCTTTTCAAACAACTAATTTATATTAAAATGCCATCAATTTCTAGTAAAGGAAATGCTATGCCTCAATCACCAATTCGTAAATTGGTTCCTTTTGCTGAGGCTGCTAAAAAAAATGGAACAAAAGTTTATCATTTAAATATTGGTCAACCTGATATTAAAACACCACAAGTTGCTTTAGATGCTGTAAAAAACAATACTATCGAAGTATTATCATACGCTAGATCTGAAGGTTCAGAAGAGTACAGAACTAAACTTGCTAATTACTATGCTAAAAATGATATTCATGTAACTGCAAACAATATTATTGCTACTACTGGAGGGTCTGAAGCTTTGTTATTTAGTATTGGTAGTATTACTGACCCAGGAGATGAAATAATTATACCTGAGCCTTTTTATGCGAACTATAATGGTTTTTCTACTGCTTCAGGTGTGAAAGTAGTTCCTGTTATTTCTAAAATTGAAAATAATTTTGCCTTACCTGCAATTGAAGATTTTGAGAAGTTAATTACTCCTAAAACAAAAGCTATCTTAATTTGTAACCCTGGAAATCCAACTGGATACTTATACAGTAAAGAAGAAATTGAAAAGCTAAAACAAATTGTGTTAAAACACGATTTATTTTTAATTGCTGATGAAGTGTATCGTGAGTTTACTTACGATGGTGAAAAACATAACTCAGTTATGGCTTTTGAAGGATTAGAGCAAAATGCTATTATGATTGATTCTGTATCGAAACGTTATAGTATGTGTGGTGCAAGAATTGGTTGTATAGTTTCTAAAAACGAAGAGTTTATAAATACAGCTCTTAAGTTTGCACAAGCGCGTTTAAGCCCACCAACGTATGCTTTAATTGCCAGTGAAGCTGCTTTAGATACACCTCAAAGCTATTTTGATGAAGTTATTGAAGAGTATGAAGATCGTAGAAATACGTTAATCACTGAATTACAAAAAATAGACGGTGTAAAAGTTGCTAACCCTAAAGGTGCTTTTTACTGTGTTGTTGAATTGCCAGTTAAAGATACTGATGATTTTGCGCAATGGATTTTAGAAAAATTCAATGATAATAACGAAACAGTAATGGTAGCTCCTGCAAGTGGATTCTACTCTACCGAAGGTGAAGGAAAAAACCAAGTGCGTATTGCTTACGTTTTGAATAAAACTGATTTAAAACGTTCTGTTGAAATATTAAAAATCGCCTTAGAAAAATATAATAGTTAATTGAATATTCAAGAAAACATATCTTTAAAAGAATACAACACGTTTGGTATTGATGTAAATGCCAAACGTTTTGTTTCTATTACTTCAGTATACCAATTACAACAACTTATAAAAGAGGAAAAAGACATTTTTTTAATTTCTGGCGGTAGTAATATGTTACTTACCAAAGATATTGAAACCTTAGTTGTACATATTAATTTTAAGGGAATTTCAATAGATCAACAAAACCATAACGATGTCTACATAACTGTAAATGCTGGTGAGAATTGGCACGAGTTCGTATTATGGTGTGTTTCTCTAAATTATGGCGGCTTAGAAAACTTATCGCTTATTCCTGGAAATGTAGGCACTTGCCCTATTCAAAATATTGGAGCTTACGGAGTTGAAGTAAAAGACACTATAACTAAAGTAGAAGCTATTGAAATAAAAACAGGAAAACTCGTTTCTTTTTCTGCTGAAGAATGCCAGTTTGGATATCGAAATTCCATTTTTAAAAATAAAGCTAAAGGAAAGTATATATTAACTTCTGTTAGTTTTAAATTAACTAAAAACAATCATAAGCTTAATACTTCTTACGGAGCAATAGAGTCTGAATTATCTTCAAAAGGAATAACAAATCCAACCATTAAAGATATTTCTGATGCTGTTATTACTATCCGTCAATCTAAATTACCCAACCCAAAAGAAATTGGTAATAGTGGAAGTTTCTTTAAAAACCCAGTAATTTCTAAAGAACATTTTGAAAAACTTCAAAAAAAATATCCAGACATTCCTAGTTATGTGATTTCAGATACCGAAATTAAAGTCCCTGCTGGTTGGCTAATTGAACAAAGCGGCTTTAAAGGAAAGCGTTTCGGTAACTACGGAGTTCATGAAAAACAAGCCTTAGTTTTAGTAAATTATGGTGATGCCTCAGGGAAAGAAATTTATGAATTGGCACAAAAAATTCAACGTACTATTAAAGATACATTTGATATTAATCTTGAAATAGAAGTCAATATTATTCAATAAAAAAAGGAGCGTAGTAGTTACGCTCCTTTATATTTCTACACCTCTTTTTTCTATTCTTTTTCAAACAAAGCTTTATAAATTAAACCTCCTACAATTGCTCCTGCAATAGGCGCTACCCAAAACAACCATACCTGCGACAAATAACCTCCGCCAGCAAATAATGCTTGACTCATAGAACGTGCTGGATTAACAGAAGTATTGGTTATAGGAATGCTAATTAAATGAATTAAAGTTAGCCCTAAACCAATTGCAATTGGTGCAAAACCTTTAGGAGCATTTTTATGAATACTTCCTAAAATAATTAGTAAGAAAAACATACTTAACAAAAACTCTGCTATAAAAGCGGCTGTTAAATTATAACCACCAGGAGATAACTCTCCATAACCATTAGCTGCAAAGCCTCCAAGTGTTTCAAATCCGTCGTTATCTGTTACTATTAAATATAAAAAAGTAGCTGCTAATACAGCACCTACTAATTGTGATATAATATATGGTACTACTTCTTTAGCTGTATGATTTCCACCAACCCAAAGCCCAATAGTAACTGCAGGGTTAAAATGACCTCCAGAAATATGCCCTACAGCATACGCCATTGTTAATACTGTTAAACCAAATGCTAAGGCTACTCCTGCAAAACCAATTCCTAACTCAGGAAAACCAGCTGCAAAAATTGCACTACCACAACCTCCAAAAACTAACCAAAATGTTCCGAAGAATTCAGCAAAATATTTTTTCATATCCATATTTTTAAATTAATTGATTATATAATATAAGACACTCAAACAGATAAAAGTCACAACTTTATAAATCTCTCTTTATTCTATATAGAAAAACTGGAAGTTTGTATCTTTGCAATACAAAACAATACATCATGAAATTAATTTTTGTTACCATAGGATTATTAGCTTTAGCATTTGCTGGAATTGCCATTAAAATTTGGGCAAAAAAAGACGGAGAGTTTGCTGGGACTTGTGCTAGTCAAAACCCAATGTTAAACGAAAGCGGTGAAGCTTGTGGATTTTGTGGTAAAACCCCAGACCAGTTTGATACTTGTAATGAGCCTCAACATAACTAAGTAAACACCACTCAACTAACCTTTTACTTTCTTTACAATACATACTCCTACTCTACGCTCATTATGTAGCTACGTCTGTACAGATAGTGTATTAACTTATCTCTCTTGGAAAATCAACATAAGAAAGTTTTGTTTTCTTATTAGCATTCCTTGATATTTGTTTAGTATTGCTGCAAATTAGTATCTTTATATCAAATCAAATTTCGAAACCTAAGCATTGGAAATAAATCAAGAAAAAGTACTTAATCACATTCAACAAGCAAAAAAAGGAAATCAGATATCTTTTAATTATTTATTAGATACTTTTTGGGGAACTGTGTACGCTTTTCAACTAAAAAAAACTAAGAATGATAACGATGCTGAAGATATTACCATTCAAACTTTTTCTAAGGCTTTTGACCGAATTGAGACTTTTGATGAAAATTACCAGTTTAAAACTTGGTTAATTACAATTTCTAAAAATGTATATATTGATTCTCTTCGAAAGAAAAAGTCTAGTATATACACACAAACAACAGAAGAGCAAGAAAAAGAGGTATATGCTGTTGCCGATGATGCACCATCTCCTGAAGACAAAATTATTACTGAGCAAAATTTAGTAAAGCTTCTAAAAGACATCAAAAAACTGAAACCAAAATATCAAGAAGTTATCAATCTTCGGTATTTTCAAGAATTGAGTTACAAGGAAATTTCTGAGCAAATAGGAGAACCGATGAACAATGTAAAAGTAAAATTATTGCGTGCAAAAAAATTATTAGCTGAAATAATAAAGAAATCATAAATTGCAAAACCATAAAAATCAAAACTTTATGATTTTACAGTTTCATGCAACAGGAAAATATCTATATAAAAAAGAACTTTACAAAGAATTTCAACAAAAAAGAGAAGGAAAAAAACACATAAAAACTTTGTTTAAAAAGTTAGAATATAGTGACTTTTTAAACTTTTAAGCCCTCTTTTTTCATGAAAAAATCCCTCTTAAATTTACTTGGCCCTGGAATATTGTTTGCTGGAGCCGCAATAGGTGTTTCTCATTTAGTACAATCAACCAGAGCCGGTGCCGATTTTGGTTTTGGTTTACTTTGGGCACTTCTCCTAGTACACATTATTAAATATCCGTTTTTTCAATTTGGCCCTCGGTATGCTACTGCAACGGGAGAAACACTATTAGATGGCTATCAAAAACTTGGTAAAGGTGTTTTAATAAGTTATTTTATTTTAAACCTTGCTACCATGTTTACCATTCAAGCAGCAGTTACCATTGTTACAGCTAGCTTAGCTTCTAACCTTTTTGGTATTTCTCTTGATTTAGTTACATGGTCAATACTAATTATGCTCGTTAGTATTGTTTTTTTAGGTATTGGTAAATACAAGTTTTTAGATAATTTAATGAAGTACATTATTGCTATTTTAACTATTAGCACCATAGTAGCTGTAAACATTGCTTTACTTAAAACTAATAAAGGTTTTAGTTTTCAACAAATAGTACCAAGCGGAACTGCTCAAGTTACTTTCTTAATTGCCTTCTTAGGATGGATGCCTGCACCGTTAGATATTTCTATTTGGCACTCTTTATGGTCAGTGGAAAAAGACAAAACTACTTTTGTAAAAATAAAACCTAAGCAAGCTATTTTTGATTTTAATGTTGGATATATTGGAGCTTTATTTTTAGGGGTTTGTTTTGTTATGTTAGGAGCATTGGTTATGTATCAATCCGGTGAGTCATTCTCTAGTAAAGGAACTATTTTTGCCTCTCAATTAATTAATTTATACACTAAAAACTTAGGAGAGTTTTCTTCTGTGTTTATTGGAGTAGCAGCTTTTACTACTATGTTTAGCACTACCATTACAACTTTAGATGCTTCGCCTAGAGCCATGGAAAAATCTTCTTTTTTACTTTTTTCAAAAAAAATAAAACTAGGGTATTGGTTTTGGTTGATATTGTTAACACTTGGAACTTCTGTTATTCTATATTACTTTTTAAGTGATATGGTTTTTCTTGTAAGAATAGCTACAGTTTTATCTTTTTTAACAGCTCCTTTTTATGCTATTCTCAACTATATATTAATTACTGGTAAACACACTCCTAAAAAATACAGACCAAGTATGGGGTTACGTATTTTGAGTCTTATAGGTATTGTTTTTTTGTTCGGATTTAGTATTTGGTTTTTACTTAGTTTATAAATCTTTTCTTTGTAAATTTGCAGTTCAATTTTTTATGGAATGGCAAACGAATCTACAGTAGCACCAGAAAGAACAAAAAAACCAAAATGGTTACGTGTAAAATTACCTGTTGGTAAAAAATATACCGAACTAAGAGGTTTAGTTGATAAATATAAACTGAACACCATTTGTACCAGCGGAAGCTGCCCTAACATGGGTGAATGCTGGGGAGAAGGTACTGCTACCTTTATGATTTTAGGTAACACCTGTACACGCTCTTGTGGATTTTGTGGTGTTAAAACAGGACGTCCAGATACAGTTGAATGGGATGAACCTGAAAAAGTAGCTCGTTCTATTAAATTAATGAATATTAAGCATGCTGTAATCACTTCGGTTGACCGTGATGACTTGAAAGATGGAGGTTCTATTATTTGGTCTGAAACAGTACAAGCTATTCGTAGAGCAAATCCTAATACTACTTTAGAAACTCTAATCCCTGACTTTCAAGGAAACGAAAAATTAATAGATCGAATCATTGAAGTAGCACCGGAAGTAGTTTCTCATAATATGGAAACAGTACGCCGTTTAACTCGTGAAGTCCGTATTCAAGCAAAATATGATCGTAGTTTAGGTGTTTTAAAATACCTAAAAGAAAACGGAATGCGTACTAAATCTGGAATTATGCTTGGTTTAGGAGAAACAGAAGATGAAGTAATACAAACTATGAAAGATTTACGTGGTGTTGGATTAGATGTTATTACTATCGGACAATATTTACAACCTAGTAAAAAACACTTACCTGTTAAGGAATTCATAACTCCTGAACAGTTCAAAAAATACGAAACATTAGGATTAGAAATGGGCTTTATGTATGTAGAAAGCGGTGCTTTAGTACGTTCTTCATACAAAGCACATAAACACGCTAGCTAACCTTAAATTAAAATATCCTTAACTTTTTAACGGTTTAACGTTAAAAAAATGTCAAATAATTAAAAATTAAATAAAGTACGCCTTTTTATTTATAATTTTGGCACAGATATTGGAAACAACAATACCGTAAGCAAGTAACATTGTTTTCATTGTGTAAATTATTTGAATTAGTTGATTAACAAAGAAGCCCGCTCAATTGAGCGGGCTTCCTGTTTTTGTATTTATAATAAAGCTACTTAAATAGCTCTAATAATATCATATTTAGTAATGATATGATGTTTACCATTCTCTAAATCAACTAATACAGCTTGGTTCTCTTTATTAATTAATTTAGATACCTCATCAATAGAAGCTGATTTTTTAACTGTAGGGTATGCTTTACCCATTACATCTTTAATAGGTTTTTCTGCTATGTTTTTATCTTCTAAATAACTATGTAATAATGCTGATTCGTCTACAGACCCCACAAATCCATTTGCATCTCTTACTGGAATTTGAGATATTTTAAATGCACGCATTCTTTCAATAGCATGAGATACTAATTCTTCTGTTTGAACAGTTACTAATGGTTTATCTATATGATCTTTAATTAAATCTTCCGCAGTAGTAATTTCTTCTTCTAAAAAGCCTCTATCACGCATCCAATCGTCATTAAACATTTTTCCTACATAACGACTTCCATGATCGTGGAATAACACTACTACTACATCATCTGGTTTAAACTCATCTTTTAATTGTAACAATCCTTTGATTGCTGATCCAGCAGAATTACCTACAAAAATACCTTCTTCCTTAGCTATTCTACGGGTGTAAATAGCAGCATCTTTATCGGTTACTTTTGTAAATCCATCAATTAAAGAAAAATCAACATTCTTAGGTAAAATATCTTCACCAATACCTTCAGTGATATATGGGTAGATTTCATTCTCATCAAAAATACCTGTTTCGTGGTATTTTTTAAATACAGATCCGTACGTATCTACTCCCCAAATTTTAATATTCGGATTCTTTTCTTTTAAAAACTTAGCTGTACCTGAAACAGTTCCTCCTGTTCCTACTCCAACTACAAAATGTGTGATTTTACCATCTGTTTGTTCCCAAATTTCTGGTCCAGTTTGCTCGTAATGTGCTTGTGCATTTGACGGATTGTCATATTGATTTACATACCAAGAGTTTGGTGTTTCTTCACCTAAACGTTTAGAAACAGAATAATATGAACGAGGATCATCTGGTTCTACATTCGTAGGACAAACAACTACCTCTGCTCCTACTGCACGTAGAATATCCATTTTCTCTTTAGATTGCTTATCTGAGATTACAAAAATACATTTGTACCCTTTTACAATAGCTGCTAATGCTAATCCCATCCCTGTATTTCCTGAAGTACCTTCAATAATAGTACCTCCTGGCTTTAAACGACCATCTGCTTCGGCATCTTCAATCATTTTAAGTGCCATACGGTCTTTTACAGAGTTTCCTGGATTAAACGTTTCTACTTTAGCTAATACTAAAGCATCTACTTCTTTTGTTACTGAGTTTAACTGAACTAAAGGTGTGTTACCAATAGTTTCTAATATATTTTTTGCGTACTTCATATCTAATTAATGTTATGCAAAACTAAGCAAATCGAATGGATTTTGAAGGGCGGATTTTTGTGATGATGTATGAAGGAACAATTAGCATTAAAAAACACAATGCTAACGTACCTATATTCAACAATAAAATTGCTAAGAAATTAATATCTACAGGCATTGTTGATACATAATAAGTTTCAGGATCTAGACTTATTAGCTTCGTATATTTCTGAATTAAAAGAATGCTAAGCCCAATAAGATTTCCCCAGAACAATCCTTTTAAAATTAAGTAAGAAGCGTTGTATAAAAATATTTTTCGAATACTCCAATTTACACTTCCTAATGCTTTTAAAATCCCGACCATTTGTACACGTTCTAAAATAAGCACTAACAGTGCTGTTACCATATTTATACCTGCAACTAACACCATTATTCCTATGATAAACCATACGTTATTATCTAGTAATTTTAACCACTCAAAAATAGCAGGATAATTACTTACAATTGTAATACTATTTAGGGTTGCACCAATACTTGTATATACTTCATCTCCTTTTTCTTTTAGCTTATCATAATCATCAATCAATACTTCAAAACCTCCTATCTCATTATCTTTCCAGCGATTAATTTTTTGAACTTCTCTTAAATCACCCAACAACATAATCTTATCAAACTGTTCAAAACCTGTATTATATATTCCTACAATAACTGGCTTTCTAGACTTAAACTTCAAACTACTATTTTCGGCTCCAAACCAAGTTTGAATTGTATCGTTAACTTTAAAATGCAATCGGTTTGCTATGGATTCTGAAATTAGAATTTCTCTATTTCTATCTTGCGAAAAATCTGGTAAACGACCTTCTATTAAACATTCGTTAAAAAAAGTAAAATCATAATCAGCAGTAACACCTTTAAAAATAATTCCTTCAAAATCGGTTGGAGTTCTTATAATTCCTCCTACATTGGCAAAAGGTTGTACTTTTTTTATGCCATCAATATTTTTAAATTCTGGATAAAACTCTTGGTTAATATCAATAGGAACTGTGGAAACATCTGAATTATTATTATCATAATTTACAATTTGAATATGCCCTTTAAAACCCGTCATTTTATCACGTACTTTCTTCTGAAATCCTGAGGTAATTGATACCGCTATCAACATAATAGCTACCCCAAGAGCAATGGCAATGGTAGCAATGGTTATGATAGGTGATGAAATACTGCTTTTATACTGTTTTCCAGCAATGATTCGTTTTGCTATGAATAGTTCGAAGTTCAAATGTTTTCTTTTTTACAAAACCAAAAGTAATTAATTCTTATGTAAAGAAAGAGAAGAATACCTAGGTTTTAATTCTTTAACTTTTATTATTCTTAAAAAATAGAAATCTGTACCTTTATGTTTTAATTTTTTATAGATGAAGCTTTCTTTTAATTACGTTTTTTTACTTTTTTTAGTATTCAGTTTTCAATTTTCTTCTTGTGCACAACAACAACAAAAATCAATGACCAAAGAAGTAACAATACAAGAAAAACCAAAAACAATTAAAACGGGTGCTGATAGAACTAACCTATACCTTCCTCTTTTAAAAAATAAAAATATAGCCATTGTTGCAAATCAAACTTCCGTTTTACAAGTATTACAACGAGCTGAAGTTTCACCCAATATTATGGGATCTAAACAAGTAACACATCATTTGGTAGATTACCTCCATAACTACGAAGAGATTAACGTACAAAAAGTTTTTGCTCCTGAACATGGCTTTAGAGGAAAAGCGGATGCTGGTGAAGCGATTGCTGATGGAAAAGATATAAAAACAGGCATACCGATTATTTCGTTGTACGGAAAAAATAAAAAACCTTCTCCTGAGCAACTCAAAGGAATTGATGTTGTAGTTTTTGATATTCAAGATGTGGGCGCGCGTTTTTACACCTATATTTCTACTTTACACTACGTAATGGAAGCCTGTGCCGAGGCAAATATTCCTGTGATTTTATTAGATAGACCTAATCCTAACGGACATTATATTGACGGACCTATTTTAGAACCTGAACACAAAAGTTTTGTAGGTATGCATCCTGTTCCTATCGTATATGGAATGACGATTGGGGAATACGGACAAATGATTAATGGTGAACAATGGTTAGCTAACAACTTAAAATGTGATTTAACTATTATTCCGTTAGAAAATTACACACATCAGTCAACATATAGCTTACCTGTAAAACCATCTCCTAACTTACCAAATGATGTTTCGATAAACTTATACCCTAGTCTGTGTTTTTTTGAAGGAACTAACGTATCTGCTGGAAGAGGAACCGACAAACAGTTTCAAGTGTATGGTTCACCTTTTTTAAAAAAATCTGACTTTAATTTTACACCACAGTCCAATGAAGGAGCAAAACATCCAAAACATAAAGAAAAGATGTGCTTTGGGGAAGATTTAAGCGCTTCAGAACGTTTAGCTAACTTAAACCTTAGCTGGTTATTAAAAGCTTATCAACAATCTCCTAAAAAAGATTTTTTCAATTCTTTTTTCATCAAATTAGCAGGTACTAAAAAGCTACAACAACAAATTGAACAAGGGCTTTCAGAAAAAGAAATTAAAGCAAGCTGGCAACAAGGTTTAAATGATTTTAAAAAAATACGTGAGCAGTATTTAATTTATGAATAACACTAATTTAATACTCCTTTCAGTATTATTGGCACATAGATAGTAATTCTAAAAACAAAGATGGGAATATATACTCGAAAAACTCCATTAAAGGAAGATTGTCCTATGGAAAAGACTCTTAACATTATCTCTGGAAAATGGAAAATTGCAGTTCTTTGTGAACTTAATAGAGGTGATTGTAGATTAACAGATTTAGAAAAGTATAACCCTGAAGCTTCAAAAAGAAGTTTAACAAAAATACTAAAAGAGTTGGTTGATGATGGAATTATTAAAAAGACAGACTTTAATGTTTACCCTAAAAAAGTTGTTTACTCTTTAACTTCTAGAGGAATAGATTTAATCTCTGTATTAAAAAGTTTAGACGAATTCGGAAAAAAAGTATAAATTTTTCTAAAAAAATAAGGGGCAAATTTGCCCCTTATTGTCCTCATACTACCTAACTAATACTTTTGTCGTCAAACTTATTTTTATTATGGACAGAAGAACCTTAGGCAACATACTTATCATCACACTTATTATCCTTTCAGGAACAGGATTACTACTATATTTCACTCCTTTTGAAAAGAGGGTTGCATCTCTACATACTTTCTTTGCTTTGCTATTTATTTTAGCAATGGTGCTTCATATAGTTAACAATAAATTACCCTTAAAAAACTATATAATTGGAAAGAGAGTTTCTAACCTGAAAAAACTACAAGCTCCATTTATACTCATATTTTTCACTCTTATTTGCTCTTTAATTTATTTTGAAAACCCTTTGTTTAATACCGTATATAACTGGGGAAATCAACTCAGAAATGAGCAACTTGGAAAAACAGAAGAGACTTTTGATTATCAAATTATAGAATTGGATAAAACCATAGGAAATCACAAAATAAGTATCGAACTAAAAAAAGGGAACGCTTTTCAATATCCTTTATTTGCAGTTTGGGTCGAAGATTCCATAGGAAACTATATTGAAACCCTTTACATATCTAGGGTAATCTCATCAAGCACTTTTGATTATGGAAAAAAAGTTAATGACACTTGGCAACCAGCAAAACTCAGACGCCCTGAAGCTTTGCCTTATTGGTCTCATAAAAGAGGGGTCATAGAATCTGATGGCCTTTTTATTCCTTTAAATGGTTCTCCTGATTTAGATGCGGTTTCTGGAGCTACTCCAACAGGAAATTTTATCATCAAATCTAAAAGTGATTTAAATCGTCTTTCAAATTACAAAGTTTTAATAGAGATTAATCAATCTTATGATTGGAACGAATATTATACTAAAAACAAATTTCCTGACGATAAAATATATTCTGGATCTGGGCAAGTAGGGCAACCATCTTTAATTTATGCTACTGAAATTACCGAAAAAACAACTCATCAAATAATGAATTTAATTGGTCACGGACATCATTCAGGAAAAGATGCAAAGCTTTATACAGATGTATCAAATATAACCACTGCTAAAAACATTGCTGAAAGAATTATCTTGACGTTAGAATAATCAGCAAAGTTTAAGACCACATAATACAAAGGTTTAAAAAATTACTAAAAGAGCATAAACATAACACCAACTAAAATCAGTCACCAATAAACTACCCCTTTCTCTTTCATCCAATTATTTAAATAAACTTTATATCACTTATCCTTACACACCGATCGTCGGTATTCAATTCCCCAATTTGCCAATGTATCAATTAAAGGAGCTAGTGTTTTGCCATGTTCGGTAATAGTATATTCAACAGTGATGGGTTTGGTATTTTTAACCGTTCTGTTAACCAAGCGATTCATTTCTAAATCTTGCAATTCTTTCGATAGCATTTTCGATCCAATTCCATCTATTTCTCTCAACAAGTCCATAAACCCTAGTTTATTGCCTTCTATCAGCGTTCCTAAAATATGGAACTTCCATTTTCCAGATAATACACTCATTGCATCACTTATTGCTTGCATTCTAACCTGACAAATAGGTGTGTTGTTAATTACTGATTTTTTCACTGATGTAAACTCTATAATTTATTGTTTAAACACTAAGGTAGTTTCCTAGAGGAAAGTACTTTCCTTTAGGAAACTCATGCCAAATATACTAGTTATCTATCATAGTTTTGTTTTATAAAACAATTGTAAAACAAATAAGAACATGGTTAAAAATATTAATGTACTAATAGTATTTATTGCCTTGTTGAATCTTGCAGCTTGCAAAGGACAATCAAAAACAAACAACATGAAAGAACAAACATCGAACGCAAATCCGCTTTTATGCGATCCACAAACAGGAATGTGTGAAGTAGCAAATGATAGTACCGAAAATGCTACTATAAAAAAAGATCAACCTAACGAAAACAAGATAAAGGTGGTTTACTTTACCGACCCTATCTGTTCTTCTTGTTGGGCTATAGAGCCTCAATTAAGAAAATTAAAACTTGAATATGGGCAAAATCTTGAAATTGATTATAGAATGGGAGGTTTATTACCTGATTGGAGTTATAACAGTGGAGGAATAAGCAAACCTTCAGACGTTGCTCATCATTGGGACGAAGTTAGCGTTTATTACGATATACCTATTGATGGTGATGTATGGTTAGAAGATCCTTTAGATTCTTCTTATCCTCCTTCAATTGCTTTTAAAGCTGCTCAGTTACAAGGTAAAGACAAAGCTATTTTGTTTTTAAGGGAACTGCGAGAAATGGTATTCTTAAAAAAGAAAAACATTGCTAAATGGGAGCACATGGCTACTGCTGCTAAAAATGTGGGGCTTGATGTTGATTCATTAAAAACTGATTATGAAGGAAAAGCTAAACTATTATTTGAAGAAGATTTAAAATTAGCGAGAGCTTATAGAGTAAGAGGTTTTCCTACAATGTATTTTGAAGATAATTCTGGTAACCAAGAAATCGTATACGGTTCTAAAGCGTATGCTTTCTACGAAATGGCTATTTTAAAAATTCAACCTACAATTTCTAAAAGTGAATATGCTAAGGACTGGAAAACTTTATTCGCTAAATACAATTCACTTACTGTTAGAGAGTATTCAGAATTATCTGGGATTCCTAGAATACAAAGTGAACTATTATTAAATGACCTCATGAAAAAGGGATATTTAGAAAAAATTGCTACTAAAAATGGTGCTATGTGGGAGGTTAAAAAAATATAACTCCTAGCACTAAACATAAGCAATAGCAACCGCCCCCCAGATGAATGGTGTTTTATTTTAAACTACATCATTAATTCCGCTATTGCTTATGTATAAAAACAAAAGCGAAATTTTATAGTTTTATCATACAAGGCTTATAAAAAACCTTGCTCTTTCATCCAGTTATTAGAATAAATCTTATTCATATAACGAGAACCATGATCTGGTAAAATTACTACTACTACACTATTTTCATCAAAAAATCCATTATCGGCGTATTGTTGCGTAGCTTGTAAAGCTGCTCCTGAAGTATACCCTGCGAAAATTCCTTCTGCTTTTACTAACTCTCTGGCCTTTAAAGCAGCTTCTTTATCTGATACTTTTTCGTAAACGTCTACCACATCAAAATCTGTAGAAGTAGGTATTAAGTTCTTTCCTAATCCTTCTATTTTATACGGACTGATTTCATTTGCATCAAACTCACCAGTTTCGTGATATTTTTTAATTACAGACCCCATAGCGTCTACTCCTAAAATTTGAATATCTGGATTCTGTTCTTTTAAATATCGTGCAGTTCCAGAAATTGTACCTCCTGTTCCACTTGCTGCGACTACATGTGTTACTTTTCCTTCTGTTTGTTCCCAAATTTCTGGTCCTGTACTCTTGTAATGTGCTTCAATATTCAACTCATTAAAATACTGATTGATATAAATAGATCCTGGATTTTCTCTATGCAATCGTTTAGCTACTTCGTAATAAGAACGAGGATCGTCTGGAGTAACATTTGCAGGACATACATGCACTTCTGCCCCCATCGATTTTAGCATATCTATTTTATCTTGAGAAGACTTATCGCTTACTGCTAAAATACAACGATAACCTTTTACGATACTTATCATTGCTAATGAAAACCCTGTGTTACCAGAGGTTGTTTCTACAATAATATCTCCTTCTTTTACTATTCCTTTTTGTTCTGCCGTTTCTATGATATGTAACGCAATTCTATCTTTAGCAGAGTGCCCCGGATTAAAAGCTTCAACTTTTGCATAATATGTACCCGGTAAATCTTGGGTAATTCTATGCAGTTGAATCATGGGGGTTTGACCTACTAAATCTATTATTGAATTGGTTATACCTTGATGTCTCTTCATTATAGTCTTTAAATAAGAAAAAGTGTCATTACGAAAATTAGACACGAAAAATCTGTTGAGATTGTTCGTTGCTTTCGCAATGACACTTACACTCAATCGAGCGCAAAAATATAATTATTTTTTTAACTTACCTTCTAACATTAAAAAGAACGTATATTCTTCTGCAGTTTCTTTTAATGCATCGAACCTTCCTGAAGCTCCTCCATGGCCTGTTTCCATATTAGTATGTAAGAATAACATATTGTTATCAGTTTTTAACTCACGTAACTTCGCAACCCATTTCGCTGGCTCCCAGTACTGTACTTGACTATCATGTAAACCTGTAGTTACCAACATATTTGGATATGCTTTTGCTTCTACTTGATCGTATGGAGAATATGACTTAATATAATCGTAATATTCTTTATTATTAGGATTACCCCACTCATCATACTCACCTGTTGTTAATGGAATACTGTCATCTAACATCGTAGAAATTACATCTACAAATGGTACCGCAGCAATTATTCCATTATATAACTCTGGATTCATATTAATGATAGCTCCCATTAGTAGTCCTCCAGCAGAACCTCCCATTGCATACAAATGTTCTGGAGATGTATATCCTTGATCAATTAAATACTTAGAACAGTCAATGAAATCGGTAAATGTATTTTTCTTATTCAACATTTTACCATCTTCGTACCATTCACGTCCTAAATACTGGCTTCCTCTAATATGCGCTAATGCATATACAAATCCACGATCTAATAAACTTAAACGTGTTGTTGAAAATCCGTCATTAATTGTATATCCGTAAGAACCGTACGCATATTGTAAAATTGGCGTATTTTTATCAAGCTTAGTATCTTTATGGTGTACGATTGATAACGCTACTTTTTTACCATCACGAGCAGGCACCCAAATACGCTTACTTACATAATTGTTTTTATCAAACTTTCCTCCTAAAACTTCTTGTTCTTTTTTAACCTCTTTTGATCTGTCTTTCATATTGAAATCAATCACAGAGCTTGGAGTTGTCATTGAGTTATATGAATAACGGATTACCTCAGTATCAAATTCTGGATTTCCATATACTCCTGCTGAGTAAGTTTCTTCATCAAAAGGCAAATAATAGTCTTCTCCTCCATCCCATCGTTTGATACGGATCTTATTTAATCCTTCATTTCTTTCTTCTAAAACTAAATAATCTTTAAAAATTGAGAAGTCTTCAAATAACGTATCTTCTCTATGTGGAATTACATCTACCCAATTCTCTTTTCCTGGCTTATCTACAGGAGTTTTCATCAACTTAAAGTTGGTTGCTCCATCCTTATTGGTTTTAATGTAAAAATGATCTCCGTAGTGTGCTACTTCATATTCTAAATCACGCTCACGAGGTTGAATTATTTGTAATTCTCCATCAGGATTATTAGCATCTAATACATGGTACTCAGTTGAAACTGTACTGTAAGAACCAATTATGATATACTTTTTTGATTTTGATTTGGTAACAAAAGCTCCAAAAGTATCATCTTTTTCCTCATATACTAATTCATCTAAAGATGCATCTGAACCTAAAGTGTGTTTGTAAATCTTTGAAGAACGTAAGGTTACAGGGTCTTTTTTAGCATAAAACAATATTTTATTATCATTAGCCCAAACCGAACCTCCAGTGGTATTCTCAATAATATCTTTGTAAATTTTACCAGTTTCTAAGTTTTTAATTCTGATAAAATATTGTCTACGACTTACCGTATCTGTTGCAAAAGCCACCATTTTGTTATCTGGTGAAACATTTAACCCTCCTAACTGAAAATAATCATATCCTTTTGCTTCTTTATTCACATTAAACATGATCTCCTCTTCAGCCTCTAAGGTTTCTTTTTTACGACTATAAATTGGGTATTGCTGTCCTTTTTCATAACGAGTAATGTAAAAGTATCCATCCTTTTTATATGGTACTGACTCATCATCCTCTTTAATACGCCCTTTCATTTCTTGAAATAACTCTTCTTGAAACTCTTTGGTTTCTTTCGTCATTTCTTCATAATAAGCATTTTCTGCATTTAAATAATCGTATACTTTTTGGGTTTGTTCATCTTTAACTTTAGCATTCTTTTGCTCATCGGTTAAACGCATCCAAAAGTAATCATCGGTACGAACATCTCCATGTTTCTCTAACTTAGTCGGTTGCTTTTCAGCAACTGGGGCTTTGATATCTTTATTCATTTCTTGTTTTTTGCAAGAACCAAAAATAAGACTAAAAAACAAAGCCGGTAGCATTATTTTTTTCATTTTTTAAGTTGGTTTATATTTCCTGTGAAAATACTATTTTTGTTGTTAAACAAATCATAAAAACTGTACAACAATGTTTGGAGATATTTCTGGAATGATGGGTAAATTACAAGAAGCCCAACAAAAAGTAGAAGAGACAAAAAAGCGATTAGATACTGTTTTAATTGATGAAACAATTGCTGGAGGAAACGTAAAAGTTACAGTAACTGCTAATCGTGAAGTTAAAGCTATTACAGTAGATGAATCTTTGTTAGAAGACAAAGAAGAATTAGAAGACTATTTAATCTTAGCGCTAAACAAAGCATTAAAACGTGCTGGTGAAATTAACGAACAAGAATTGGCTGTTGCTGCTAAAAGCGGAATGCCAAATATTCCTGGAATGGATATGTTCAAATAATAACTTATGCCTTTACAATTAGAAGATTATATGTTACCCTGCTTAAACAAAAAATTCTTTGGAGTTGATTGTTTAGGTTGTGGTATCCAACGTGCTTTAAGTTTAGTTTTCCATGGAGAGTTTATAGCTGCTTTTAAAATGTATCCTGCTATATATACTTTACTGCTGTTAGCTATTGCTGTTAGTATTAACTTCTTCTATAAAGTAAAATATGCTCAAAAAATAATCAGTATATTGGCTATTATTAATATAATTATCATTGTGAGTAGTTATGTTATAAAAATGAATCAATTAATTTAAACTTTAGAAAAACTATGGAAAAACAAAAACTACCAAATTCAACTACTGCATTAGTTTTAGGTATATGCTCTATTGTAACTTGCTGTTGTTATGGAGTTATTGGGCTACCTTTAGGAATTATTGCTTTAGTTTTAGGTAACAAAGCTATTAAATTGAATAACGAAAACCCTGATATGTATGAGGGAGTAAAAAATGCCAATACTGGGAAAATACTTGGTATTGTTGGTATTATATTAAATGTTATTTTTATAGCTTACATTGTTTGGATTATTTCAATGATAGGAATGGATGCATTAGGAAATCCAGAATTATTACAAGAAAGATTACAAGAACTACAATAATTCTACATCAATAAAAAAATAAAAGAGCGACCAAAACGGTCGCTTTTTTTTATATCATTCCTTTAGCTTTAAACTCAAGGTATTTATTAATTACATTTACGGATAAATGTTGCGGCTTGGTTAAAATAGCATGTACAGCATTTTTCTCTAGTTCTTTTATCATCAAACGTTTTTCGTAAGCATATTTCTCTGCAATCGTTTTGTGATATACACTTTGCAAGTCTTCTGCATTTTCAGTGACTAAAGTATCTAATTCAGTGTTTTCAAAGAAAACTGTTACCAATAGGTGCTTCTTAGCTATCGCTTTTAAATAGGGTAATTGCCTTTTTAACGCCGATATATGTTCAAAATTAGTATATAAAATCAACAAACTACGTTGATTTATTTTTCGTTTAATGTTTGCATACAACAATGCAAAATTAGCATCTGAAAAGTCGGTAGTTATATTATACAACTCTTCGTTGATGACCGATAAATTAGTTTTCTTATTACTTGCTGCTACTATCTTTTCAACCTTTTTGGAAAAGGTAAGCATTCCTGCTTTATCATTTTTTAATAAAGCTATGTTTGAAAAAGCTAACGTTGAGTTAATTGCATAGTCTAGTAACTTTAATCCTTCAAAAGGCATTTTCATTACGCGTCCTAAGTCTATTATAGAGTAAATAGGTTGCGATTTTTCATCTTGATATTGATTCACCATTAACTCTGCTCTTTTAGCCGTAGCTTTCCAGTTTATGGTACGTACATCGTCACCAGGAATATAGTTTTTTATCTGCTCAAACTCCATGGTATGCCCTATTCGTCGTATTTTCTTCATGCCAAACTCCGTTAAGTTATTGTTCATAGCCAAAAACTCATACTTCTTCATTTGTATATACGACGGATATACTTTCACACTTTCTTCCGCAGAAAACAAATAACGTTTAGAAAACATTTGTAAAAAAGAAGACACGAATACATTTACTTTTCCAAATTTGTACTCTCCTCTTTCAACAGGCCTTACATTGTATGTATAAGTGGACTTCTCTCCAGGTTTCAAAGACATTCCATGTTCAAAATCTCTTTTTTGAAATTGTGCTGGCAATTCATCAATCAACGAAATAAAAACTTGAAACGGATAATTATTTTCAAGTGTAATTGCTATTTCATTATCATCAGAGTTCGACAGCTTTTCTGATGCAATTCTTTTCGCTGAAAATCCGTTTTTAAATCGATATAAAATAAGTACATCAATGCACATCACTATCACAAATAACCATACTAACATCCATGTTGCTGCATACAACGCAGGAAGCCAAAACGACAATAAAAACAATGCCGAAATTACGCTTATATAGATAAAAAAGCGATTGTGTACGTATAACGATTTAAAGAATTGTATCACTATCTTGGAACTTCTACAGATTGTACAATCATTTCAATAACCTTATCGGCAGTCATTCCTTCCATTTCGCGTTCAGGAGTTAACATAATTCTATGACGTAATACTGGATAAATACTCTTTTTTACATCTTCTGGAATTACAAAATCACGTCCGTTAATTGCCGCAAACGCTTTAGATGCCATCAATACTGCAATACTTGCTCTTGGCGAACCTCCTAAATACAAATGTGCATTGTTACGCGTGTTAGAAATGAGTTGCGCTATATATTTGATAATCTTTTCTTCTACCAACACCTCAAAAACCTTGTTTCTGTACTCTAATAATTCAGACTCAGTTAATACTGCTTCCACTTTAGTTTGTGGTAGTGCTCCTTTACGATCGTTATGAGCAGTGATTATTTGTATTTCTTCTTCTAAGTTAGGATATCCAACATTTATTTTAAACAAGAAACGGTCTAATTGGGCTTCTGGTAAAGCATAAGTTCCCTCTTGCTCTATTGGGTTTTGGGTTGCCAATACCATAAATGGTGGATTCATAACATAACGCTCACCATCCATCGTAATTTGTTTTTCTTCCATCACCTCAAACAACGCTGCTTGTGTTTTTGCAGGCGCTCTGTTAATCTCATCAATCAATACAATATTTGAGAAAATAGGTCCTTTTTTAAATTCAAAATCAGATGTTTTCATATTTAGTACCGAAGTTCCTAACACATCTGAAGGCATTAAATCTGGCGTAAATTGAATTCGGCTAAAATCAGTTGCAATGGTTTTTGCTAATAGTTTTGCTGTTACTGTTTTAGCAACTCCTGGCACACCTTCAATCAGCACATGTCCATCTGCTAGTAAAGAAACCAACAGTAATTCCATAAACTCTTCTTGCCCTACAATTACTTTTCCTAACTGTTCTTTTATTTTAATAACAGCTTCTTTTAATTTCGACAAGTCTACTCTGCTTGAAAATAGTTCGTTTGTTACTTCTGCTGGATTATTTTCTGTATTCATCCTACTCTTTTTTATATGCTTTAAAATCTTCAATAGCTTTATTCAACGCTACCAAATCTTCTTCGGTTATACTTGATTTTGATTGTATTTGCTGTACCTTTTTGAATAAAGCAACTACTTTTTCTTCTGAATTACCACTTCTGTTAGCAAGGTTTTTATAAAAACGCTCATCTATTTTTAAAGTTGATAATCTATATTTGATTCTGATATACTCCAAAAAATAGTTGATTTTATGTTCAGCTATATTTTTATGATCTGATTTTTCATAATACATATTGGCTATAGTACGTGTAAAAGCCAATGTTTGATTTTTTAATGGGGTAATTACAGGAATTAAGCGTTGATTACGTTTTCCTTTAAAAATAATAAAGAACAACACCCCTATCAATCCTATATAATATGCCCATTTTAACGATTTGGTTGACAGAATATAATGCATAGGTGAGGTTATTCTACTTTTTCCTGTTTTATAGTAGGTATCCCATAAAATGGCACTTCTACTATTAGAGCCTCCCCCAGCCCCCGTTTCATTTTTTTGCTGATTATTTAAGTACGATAACACATTAGCTACATATTCATAATTGCTATCTAACAACATATTGTAATTGGTAAATGCTTGCGGAAAGGTGTGCAAATAAAAGTTTCCCTCTCCATACTTTACTTTGATAAAGTTTGGCTTTTTACTGATGATAGAATCATTTTCATTCCTTACTACCAACTCACCTAAAACAGTTGTATTAAGAGTATCTACTTCAGAAAAGTACAGCTTTGAAAAATCTCTATCAAAATGATACTCTTTACCACCAAATATAGGATTACTCATTTTTTGATATGCTTTTTCTTCAAATGCCGAAGTAGTTAAATAACTTGTTTGAATCTGCAATGTATCTAAATGTATTCCATTTGTTGCTATAAATACATCATTCCCTCTATCTGTAAACTCTAAAAGCTGATTCAACTCATCTTTGTCAAAATTTACTTTATTATCAACAAAAAAGTACGTTCCATTATTCTTATCGTCTTTTAAATATATGTACGGATTTTGATAGACATCTTTTACTTCACTTTTTGGAAATAAACTTGACATTTCTTTATGCAGTACATATGTACCATACGGAATTTTATGTTTTGCTGCATAACTTGGATACCAATTGATTTCTTTAGGCTTTACAGACTCGACATAAAAAATACCGAGTACTATAAGCACCAACAAACCAATGTATATTTTTAGTTTCTTATCCAAATTAGTATATTTTAGCTAGCGTGTTTTTAAAATTACTTTCCGCTTGTAAGAATTTTTCTTTATCTATTGAAAACTCACCATACCACACATAATCATACAAGTAAGTTAACTTTTTAAAATCGCTATGCAATTGCTTTTTTGACGATAGTTCTTTTATATAATCTTCATTCGTTTTTTCTTGTTGCCAAGAGATAAAATCTTTATCAGACAGGTTTTTTAGCAATAGTAAATAGTAATAACGTATTGCTAACTGATAGTTCCCTTCTGAAATTGCTTTCTGAATTAACTTTGGTAAATCTTTATCTTTAATCAACTCCTCCTCTTCTGATAAGTGTACAATAGGTTTGTTTTTTTTACCATCAATAATATTACGTGCATTTACTTTTAAAAAGAATTTAATAATAAAGTACAACACTAATCCTGCAATTACATATGGTAACGCTTTTAAAACAACGCGTAAAAATCCTACTGCTGGAGTAATATCATCAAAAATATAAGAGAGAATTTTTATGATGGTTCGTTTTACCCAGTCCCATATCTTTTCTAAAATAGTAGGTTCTCTTTTTTCTACGATGTATATAAATTCATCTTTTTGCTTGTACTCTTCTATTTTTTGAGTATCAAACTTTTTTTGTTCAATAATAGTATCATCATACTGAACCTCTCTTTTTTCTTCCTGAGAAAAAACAGTGATTGAGCAAATAAAAAACGTTATGTAAAAAAGAAACTGCTTCAAAAGATTACTGTCCTATACTATCAATTCTTTCAATAGTTCCTGTAAGGTTCTTTCTTTCATTAATATCAAAATATAAAAGTACGTTGGTTATTAAAGTAATTGAATAAAACATTAGCTGACCTGCTATTGAAATAACATTTAAAATCAAGTAAATAGGATCTCCAAAAAATCCAAAAACTTGCGCTGGATCATCACTTCCTGAACCTATTCCTATACTTATTAATTGGTATATGGTTGCTGGTATTTGAAATACATACCCTAGAACACTTACTAAAATAGATACTACAAAAATCACCCCAAAAGTTTCCCAAAAATATCCACTTATAAAGTTGAAACATTTCCCTACTGCTCCAGAAGCTGTTTCATTTTCAAATACTAAAATTGAAGCACCTAAAGATAATGCTGGCCAAGTATAAAACATTGGTAATACACATAACATTGCACTGGCAAATAATATTAAACCTGCTAAAATACCAAACCCTGTAAACGACCAAAACTTAGCTTTTGTGTTGATTACAACGTCTTCTTGCCTAACTACTCCCTTATTATCTATGTATGATTTAATATAATACATACCTGCTAAGTTTATGTAAACGATAGCTACTAAATAAGCTATCATCATAATAAACACTGACCCCATCATTCCAACAACTGCACTTGTTTCTTGGCTAATTAACGAAGACATTGACATCATGTAATAAATCATAGAAGCTACTGCTATAACAATAGGTATTGCTGCTACTTTTAAAATGGTTAAAAAGAACTGTTTTCCTTCTAATCTTATAAACTTAAAAGCATCTGAAATAATATTTCCTAAATCTCTTTCTTTTTTAAACTCTACGTATTCTTTATGCATGGGTTTGTTGATTTTTATAAACTTTAACTGGGTAAATGACGTAATAAAATATGATTAATGCTAATGAGGTAACAATAATTAAAATTGCTAACCAATCGGGCATTTCTGTGTGACGGGTTACAAAACCTTCTAAAAATCCTGCTACAATAAAAAAAGGAATGGTACTTACCATTATTTTTAATCCGTCTTTCATACTTCTTTTAAACGATTCTAATCTTGAATAGGTTTTAGGAAACAGCAACCCATTACCTAGTACCAAACCTGCACAGCCTGCAATAACAATTACTGATATTTCTATAGTTCCGTGAATCCAAATGGTTCTTGACGATTCCCAGAACAATCCTTTATCATAAAAGAAATACAAAAACGAACCTAACATTATTCCGTTTTGCATCATAATATATAAGGTTCCAACCGAAAAAAGCATTCCTAAAACGAAGGCATACATTGCAACTCGTATATTATTGATGGTAATACCAATAAACATATCCACTTCATTAGCCTTTTTATAAACAGCCATTGGGTCTCCGTTTTCAATATTTTCCAAGGTCATGTTTACATAACCATCTCCTAAAATAAGGCGGACAAAATCAATATCAGTTGCAGCTGAAAAAGCTCCACAAATTGAGAAAAAAGCAAATACTAAAAACGCAATCAATAATTGTTTTTGGTAGCTATAAAACATCAAAGGAAATTCCGTTTTAAAAAAACTAACAAACCTGTTTTTGCTTTCTTTTTTAGTTTTATAAATTTTTTGATGAGCCGCAGAAGCTATCGAGTTTAAGTATATCACCGTATTTCCGTTCGGATAAAAGGTTTTGGCGTAACTTAAATCATCAGTCAACTCCACATATAAATCAGATAATTTATCTGGTGAAATAACTTTTTTGTTATACAGCGCATCTTCAAAAAGCTGCCACTTTTCTTTATTTTTATTTACAAAAGCAGCTTCTCTCATGTATTTAAAAAATTAAAGCATGTTTGTTGAGAAGTTTCTCTAATCATAGAATATTTTTATCTTCGCTAAACTAAAAAAAGTTGCATAAATATCAACAAAAAAAAGCGAAAAACTAGTTCATGGATAATTTTCAAATAGAAACAGCTCAAAACATTGCTATTAGTCAAAATGTAGCACACGTTACCACTCGTATCGGTTCTTATTTAATCGATGCCTTATTTATTGTTGGGTACTACATTATAATTGCGATTATAATAGGTATGTTAGATATACCCATGAGTATGGAATATATGAGTCTGTTTGTTTTATTAGGGCTTCCTGTATTCTTTTATAGTTTGCTTTTTGAAGTTTTAATGAACGGACAAACACCGGGTAAATACTTCAACCAAATAAGAGTGGTTAAGTTAGATGGTTCTAAACCTACTTTTGGAAGTTATTTAATTAGATGGTTGCTACGTTTTGTTGATTTCACCTTAGCTAGTGGTTCTGTTGCAGTTCTTACCATTTTATTAAACGGAAAAGGGCAACGTTTAGGAGATATTGCTGCAGGAACTACTGTAATATCTGAAAAGAAAAGAATTACTTTAAAAGATACTATTGCAAGCGATGTAGTCGATAACTACACCCCTACTTACTCGCAAGTTACTTTGTTAACAGACAACGATATTCATACCATTACAAGGGTATATAGAGATGCCATGAAGAAAAGAAATCATAAAGTAATTTTAAAACTACATACAAAAATTATTGAGTTAACAGGAATTACCACCGAGCAAAAACCTGCTCAATTTATAGATACTGTGATTAAAGATTATCATTATTACGCAAGGCAGTAAACCTAATCAAATTAATCTATGGGAGTATTTTTTGTGAAGTTATACTTTCATTCATCTTATAAAAACTTAATTATTATATCTTTGACATAAAAATTGATTTATATTCTTCTTAGTTTACTATTAATAATTTTTTACCAAGACTTAAAAGAAAGACAAGTATTTTTACTTGTTTTATTAACCGCTATAGTTGCTGGTTCATTAATCTATTTTAAAAACACCTTATTAAACATTTATCTTCTCAATATTTTGATAAACCTAATAATCTTATCAACTATATTAGTTATAATTTTTCTGTACTCTAAATTAAAACTTAAAAAATCATTTTTCTATTCTTTGGGGCTGGGAGATATACTGTTTTTCATTTTACTAAGTGTTAGTTTTCCTACAGTAACATTTTTGACTTTATTTTCCATATCGTTATTTTTTTCTCTCATTTTGTTTTTAACCTTAAAACCTAAACTAACTCAAAAAACAGTTCCTTTAGCTGGATTTCAAGCATTATTTCTATTTTTAATTTTATTTATAAATTTGGTGTTTGATATTGTTAACATCTATGCTTTCTAATGAAAAAGAAAAACTTTGATTTACCTACTGAATTATCACAGCTAATTCCCTCTGAACTGGCTTATGAATATAGAATAATCCCCATTAACACAGAGAAAAACAGTACTACCTTTTTAACTGATTCTAATAAAACAGAAAATCTAAAATCTGAGCTTCAAATAGTTTTAGGAAAAAGTATAATTTTAGAAGAAGAATTAACTAGCAATATTGATAGCTACTTACAAAAAAACTACAGAAAACGAAATCGAAAAAGCGCTGCTTCTTTACAATATTCAGAAGATTTTTTACTAAATATAATTCATGAAGCTAAAGAGATAGGCAGCAGTGATATACATTTTGAGTCATTTGAAAAACAAAAAAGAGTACGATTTAGAATTGATGGTAAGTTAATTGAAAAATATATTATTCCCGCCTCAGAATATCCCAAAATAATTAATCGCCTAAAAATTATGGCTAGCATGGATATTTCTGAAAAAAGGTTACCACAAGATGGACGCATCAACTTAACTACAAAGTCAGAAGATTTTGATATAAGAGTGTCTTCTTTACCAACGCTACAAGGAGAAAAACTTGTATTGCGTATTCTATCAAAAAATAATGTTGATATTCAGTTAAACAAGTTAGGTTTTACTATAGAAGAGTTAAAAACATATAAAAAAACAATAAAGAAACCTAATGGTATTATTTTAATTTCTGGTCCAACAGGCTCTGGTAAAACCACTACTCTTTATGCTACTTTAAAAGAATTAAACAAAGAAGATACCAATATTCTTACAATAGAAGACCCTGTAGAATACACATTAGAAGGGGTTAATCAAGTTCAATTAAAAGAAGATATAGGTTTAGATTTTTCAAGTACTTTAAAAACTTTTTTAAGGCAAGACCCAGATATAATCATGGTAGGAGAAATAAGAGATGTAGCTACTGCAAAGATGGCTATTAGAGCTGCTTTAACGGGCCATCTCGTACTATCAACAATACACACTAACTCTGCATGGGGAACTGTTTCTAGGTTAATAGATATGGGAGTACCTTCTTTTTTAATTGCAAGTACACTAAATATAAGCATCGCTCAACGATTGGTAAGAAAACTTTGTGATAATTGCAAAAAAGAAGAACAAACATCAGTAGATTCTAAATTACATAACATTTTAAAATCTCATTTTATAGCTGTTGGTTGTGAAGAATGTTATCAAACAGGATATAAAGGGAGAAAAGCTATATACGAAATTATACCTGCTACAAAAGAAATAATTTCATTTATTAAAAAAGAAGAATTAGAAATAGATACTTATTTAAAAGCTAATAAAATTAAAACACTACAAAATAATGCTATCGAACTAGTTAAAGAAGGAATTACTTCAATTGATGAAGTATATTCACTAATAATCTCGTAAAATGAAAAAGCAACACAAAACGTATACTTTAATTATTGCTGTTATTATTGTTTGGGGAGTAATTGGGTTTCAAATTTTCGGTTACTTAAATCCTAAGGAAGAAATATTGTTACCTACAACTAACAAACAAAGCATTGCTAGAAAAAAAATAAAGAAAAAGCAAAACTACATTATTAAAAAACACACAAGAGATCCATTTTTAGGTAAAACACTAACAAAACCTACGAAAAAAGGGAGGAAGAAAAAAGTAGCTGAACCAGTAAATTTTCCTCCTATTATTTATCATGGAATAATTGAAAGCAATAAAAGAAAATCTTTTATAATATCCATAAACGGGAATCAAAACATTTTAAAAATAGGGCAATCCACTAGTGATATAAAATTACTTTCTGGTAATAAAAAAGAAGTAAAAATTCATTACAAAGGGAACAACAAAGTAATTCCACTCAGTTAATAATGCTTAATAGGTTAACAAAAATAAAAGCGGGTGCTTTACAGTATGTTTTGGTAATTTCAGTTATCATTGCTATTATATTACTAACCTTCATCCTGTTAATTAACTTACAAAACAAACTATCTGTAAAGCACCTTTTCTACAAACAAGCCATTTTAAACGTTAATTACGGATTTGATTACTTATCAAATAAAGATATAGAATATAATCAAATCTTAACAAAACAATTTTCAGATAACATTAAAGAATCTACATTTATTTTAAAAAAAAAATGGGGTCTTTTCGAAATAGGATCTATTACATCTAAAGTAGGACAAGAATATTTTCAAAAACTAGGCCTTTTAGGATGGTGGCAAGATAAAAGAAAAGCTCTTTACCTTCAAGATAATAATACTCCGTTAGTTATGGTTGGAGATGCTAAAATAGTAGGCGATGTTTTTTTACCTAAAAGAGGTATCAAAACAGGAAATATTGGAGGTACTTCATTTTACAACAACAAACTAATTGAAGGAGTTAAACATACAAGCACTAATAAACTACCACAAATATCCAACTCTGCAGTAATAGAACAACTATTAAAACACTACTATTTAAATGACTCTATTCAAATCTTTGAGCTAGAAGAAAATCTTAATATCATACAATCATTTAATAAAAAAACATTTTTACACGAAACAACTTCCAGCATTTATCTTCAAAATATTTCTTTAAAAGGTAATATTATAGTGAGGTCTGATAGAAAAATAACAATTGCTGCTTCAGCTAAATTAAATGACATTATTCTTATTGCTCCTGAAATCGTCTTAGAAAAAAATGTAACAGGAAATTTTCAAGCTTTTGCTACCAAAACGATAACTGTTAATGAAAACTGTAAAATTAATTATCCATCCTCCTTGGTTCTTCTTTTAAAGAGTGATGAAGCTAAAAAAAATCAAAAAGAAAATAAAATAGAATTAAAACAAGGAGTCATCTTTAAAGGAGTGATGATATATAAAAAAGAAAATAGTGAACTACAACAAAGCAATTATAATCCTCAAATAATTATTAAAGAAGAAGCTATAGTTACAGGAGAAGTCTATTGTGAAGCTAACCTAGAACTACTTGGAGAAGTAAAAGGGATGGTAATAACAAAAAACTTTATAACCAACCAACAAGGAAGTACTTATATAAATCACATATTAAACGGTAAGATTAACGCAAATAAACTCCCTACACAATATGTAGGAATGAACTTAAACTCTAATAATCAAAATATAGCTAAATGGTTATATTAAAAAAAATAAAAGCATCGTCGTTGAATGAAGTAATAATAGCAACTATTGTTATTGTTTTAGTTTTTGGTATAGCTATAGCTATACTTAACAACATTATGCAAAATACAATTCGTAAGAATACTAAAGCGGCAAATTCAAAGCTAAGTGAAATAGTATATCAATATCAACATGCATTAATTAAACTTCCTTATAGCAATAATGAAGGAGATTGGTTAATTCATATTTCTAAACAAAACAATAATAATTTAAATGAAATTGAATTTGAAATAACCTCTAAAAAAACAAATACAACAGTTTCAAGAAAAATTATTGATTATGAAAAAAATTAAAGCTTTTACATTAACTGAGCTTCTTGTAGTAATGGTTGTATCAACTATAGTGATATCTTTAGCTTTTTTAGTATTAACAATGATTCAAAAACAAACACAAAGCATTAAAATCAACTTAAACAAAAAACAAACCATAGAAAATTTAGACAAGGTACTATGGAAAGATTTTAATGAAGCTAATACTGTTTTTTTTAAGAAAGAACTTCTTTCTTTTGAAAAAGAGTTAGATACCATAACATATACTTTTCAGGAAAAAGTAATTATCAGAAAAAAAGATAGCTTTTTAATTCAAACTAATAATAAAACTTTCTTTTTAGATGGTTTGAAAGTTATAAATGGGCCTATTGACGCCTTAAAATTAGAATTTGAAAACACTTACAATAATCAGAAATTATTTGTAAACAGAGTAAAAAGTGCTTCATTTTATATAAATTAAAGAATGGGATTTCAAATAGAAAACATTAAAGAATCTAAAGAAAAAACTTTTGATTTTGATAAGTTATTAAAAAAAGAAATAAACTTATTTGGAAAATCATTTTCTAACAAAAAGAAAGAAAGTTTTTACACAGAGTTGTATGTACTTTTACAAGCTGGACTGGAATTAAAAGATGCATTAGAGTTAATTTCAAAAGAGCAAAAAAAAGAAACAGACGAACAGTTAATTGAATCTATTATTGAAAAACTTATTTCTGGAAAAAATTTTTCAGAAGCTTTACAAGAAAAAAAGCTTTTCTCTACTTATGAATATGTTTCAATTCAAATAGGAGAAAGAACAGGAACTCTAAATAAAGTTATAGAAGAATTAGGTAATTATTTCAAAAAGAAAAATGAGCAGAAAAGAACTGTTTTAAACGCTCTCTCCTATCCTATTATAATTCTTACAACTGCATTTTTAGCTGTAGGCTTTATGTTACAATTCGTAGTACCTATGTTTGCTGATATTTTTAAACAAAATAATGTTGAACTTCCTTGGATTACTACTAAAATTATAATGATTTCAAACTTTTTCAAAAACTATTACTGGGTTCTATTTTTAGTAATTGTAATTACAGTAGTTTTAAGAAAGTTTTTCAAAAATACACTATGGTATCAAAGAATTAGTTCTAAAATAATTTTAAGACTACCTTTTATTGGTGAATTTGTAAAAAAAGTAAAGGTTGCTCAATTTACACAAGCACTCTCTTTACTTATAGGTGCTAAAGTTCCTTTATTAAATGGCATTCAACTTACACAGAAAATGATTAACTTCTATCCCTTGCAACAAGCCTTAAACAATATAGAAAATGACATCTTAGTAGGAAAAACATTATCAGAAAGCATAAAAAAACATTCTATTTTCGATTCAAAAATGATTTCTTTAACTAAAGTTGCAGAAGAAACAAACCAAAATCAGGTTATTTTTGAGCGATTGACAACCCAATATAATAAAGATGTAGAGTATAAATCAAAAATGTTAAGCACAGCTTTAGAACCATTAATTATTTTAATTTTAGGAATAGTTGTAGCTACAATACTTATAGCTATGTACATACCAATGTTTAAGTTAAGTACCGTTATAGGTTAATCCTTTACTATTTCCTTTAAATTTTTGTCTTGGTCTACTTCCCAAATATTAAAAACTCCATCACCGTCAAAATCACTAACAGCAGTTGCTCTAGCTTTAAATGAGTTATTTGTAGCTTCAATTATTTCATAGCTATAATAAGCTGTTCCTCCTTGGTTAATATTTTTAGGAATAATAAAGTCTACCTCATTAAAATCATTTGAATATTTTGAGTGTAAGTAGAAATAGCTTTTTTGCAATCCATACAAATGGTTTAGTTGAACTTTAGCTTCAATGCTTTTAGCTTTTGAAATTTGTGGCATTAAAGAAGGTAATGCTATTAAAATAAGAATTCCTATAATAACTAAAACAACTAAAAGTTCCTGTAAGTTATAAGCATCTACCTTTTTTGAAAATTTCAATTTCATCTCTGTTTTTTTGATTTTTGTCAAAAGTATTAAAAATGAAATAATTCTTTACATTTGCCTCTGAAATTTAAAGTTTTTATGAAAAAGAAAGTATTGATGCTTCTCTCTGCATTAGTTTTAACAAATTGTGAAGCCATATTCGTTGAGAATATTTCAGATAAAAAAATCACCATTGTCTCTCCTGCTAATAAAGTTAAGCTAGATGATCCAGAAATAGTTTTTTCATGGAATAAACTGGATGACGTAGACGTATATCACTTAAAAGTTATTACCCCAAACTTTAGTAACATTACCAAAACTGTACTAGATACAGTGATTGCAAAATCTTTATTCTCAAAAAAACTAAGCTCTGGTGATTATGAGTGGAGTATTATTGGAAAAAACTCCGAGTATCAAACACAAGAAACTAGAAGCTCTTTTACTATAAATTAATTATTAAATATTTTGAAAAAGAAATTACTCCTATTTTTTTTATTATCCAGTTCTATCCTTTTTTCACAACAAACAAATAATAGAATATCCAAACTGAAACATACGTTAGACAGTTTACAAACAAAAATCCCAGGACTTACTAAAAAAGTTGATTTTAGTGTTAACAATATTGAGCTTCCTGTCTTCATAAGGTCAGTAGCAAATACTCATAAAGTAAATGTAAGTATTGGTCCTGAGCTAAATAATTTTTCTTTATCTCATAATTTTTCGGATGCTACTGTTAGCAACATATTTTTGTATTTATGCAAAGAGTATTCTTTAACAATAGAACCTTTAGGAAATATTCTATCAATAAAAAAACACTCTCGTAAACCTATTTTTAAAACAAAAAATATACCTGTAGAATATGATTCAACTATTGATAAATTCTCTATTGAATTAAACAACGATACGTTGTCTGTTGCTTTTAAAAAAATAACCGATGTAACAGGTAAAAACTTAGTGTATTCTATTGGTTTAGGGAATAAACGGATATCTGGTTATATTCAAGGAAAAACTTTTGAAAGTGCAATAGATAAATTAGCTTTTTCGAACAATTTGTTAGTTACAAAAACAAAAGACGATTATTACTTATTTGAAGAAGCTTCTACTATATCAAACACAGTAAGCGTTAAATCAAAACAAAGACCAAGAAGATATCGAAGTTCTAACTTTTTTTATCAAGTAAACGATACGATAAATAAAATTATAAGTGTTGATTTTGAAAACACTGATATAGCTTCAATTATTAAAAATATTGGTTATGATTTAAATGTTGGAATTTTCACAAACACTTCACTAACAACGATAGGAAAAGCTTCTATAAAAACAGACAGTATAACCTATGACAGGTTGTTATATAAGTTATTAGAAGACACTCCTTACACATATAAAAAAGAAGAAAATTTATACTTTTTAGGAAAAAGAGAGCAGGCTTCTTTAAGGAGTGTGGTAACTGTACCTTTATTACATAGGTCTATTGAGATTATGGCTGCCCCGATGAATAACAGGAATCAATTTAGCTATAATACTTCTTCTTTCAATCAAAATACAAGTAATAACAACTATGCCCAAAACTATAATAGGGATGGCTTTAACAATCAACAACAAACTATAAATACAAGAAACAATAATAGATCTTTCAATACTTATAATAATAAAGCAGAAGCTTTAATTAATATTCTACCAAAGGAGATAATAAATGATTTAGAAGTAAAAACAGATATTGAAAGAAATAGTTTTATAATAAGTGGAGATGCTCAAAAAATAGAGAAGTTTAAATCTTTTATTAAGGAAATTGATAAGCCTGTACCTGTTATTCTCATAGAAGTAATGATTTTAGAAGTAAATAAATCTGCAACAGTTGAAACAGGGGTTGAATTAGGCTTAGGTGAAAAACCTGTTAACAATACTGGTCAATTATTCCCTTCCGCTGATGTAACACTTGGAGCAACTACTATTAATAAAATCATAGGAGGGTTTAATGGTTTTGGTTCACTAAATGTAGGTAAAGTAGTTCCTAATTTTTATGCAAAGATCAATGCTATGGAGGCTAATGGAAATATTAAAATTCGTTCTACCCCTAAACTATCAACTTTAAACGGACACAAGGCTGTTTTATCAAATGGAGAACGTTCTTATTACGCTATTACAAGGAGAGATATTATAGGTTCTCAAAACCCTCAAACAACTGAAATTAAAAATTATGTTCCTATTGACGCTGATTTATCTATAGCTATAAAACCCTTGGTAGCTGGAGATAATCAAATTACAATGAGTATTAATGTAGTCCAGTCAAGTTTTAACGGAAAGAGAATAGACAAAGAGGCTCCTCCAGGAATGAACTCTAGAGAGTTTACATCTATCATTAGGGTTAAAGATCAAGATGTAGTAATATTGGGTGGGTTGGAAGAAAACTTAAAAAATGATTCGGGTTCTGGAGTTCCATTGTTGTCCAGAATACCAGTAATAAAATGGTTGTTTAGTAAAAGAAAACGTATTGACTCTAAAAAAAAGTTATCTGTTTTAATTAAACCTACAATCATTAAATAATGCTTAAAGATTGGTTTTTATATAATAATAGATTTTGTGCTGTAGAACACACTTTCAATCCTCAAGGAGAAGAAAGTTACTATTTTCTACAGTTAAAGAAAAAAGGAAAAGAGCTTCTATTAGACAGCAAAAAAACTTTTTCTACTCATAAAGAACTTATTAGTTTTCTCAAGGAATCTAAACAACAACAAATTGTTTTAGTTTTTAATAACCTACAAGTTTTAACTAAAAATATAAACAAACCTGAAAATTATCAAAATATATTTCAATTAGCATACCCTAATTTAAATAGTACAGAATTCTATTATCAATATAAAAAAACTAATGATAATATATTTTTAGCAGTAACAAGAAAGTCATACATTGATAATTTAATTGAGCTATATTCTTCTAATCAAATTTCAGTTTTAGACTTCTCTTTAGGAAACCTATCAGTTTTTGAAATTGCTAATTTATTTCAGACAACGGAAGTTACTACGTCCAATTCAAAAATACTTATTGAACACGAAAAAGTAATTAATATCACCCCAAAACACTTCAATAATAAAAATTATGATATCAATGGTTTGAACATTAACAATAATAACCTTTTATCTTTAGGTATTATTATAAGTTTTTATTTAAAGACTAATTTTTACCATACTAAAACTCATTTCAATAGCTTTAAAAATAAAGTGATTTTTAATAAAGGCTATAAAACAGCTCTGAGCTTTTGCCTTGTAATATTATTTATTAATTTTTTGTTTTTTAGTTCTTATTATAAAAAAATTACAGAATTAAACAGCTACATAGAAATAAATAACAGTACTAAGGAAAATCTAAAGTTATTGAATAATGAAGTAATAGAAAAAGAAAAATTATTGAATCAAATTCAAAATCACTCCTCAATAAGCATTGCTAAATATATAGATGAGATTGCTTATACTACACCCAATACAATATTACTGACAGAATTGAATTATCAACCTTTTTTAAATACCATTAAAGAGAAGAAAGAAATAAAGAACGAGTTAAAAACAATAAGAATCAGTGGTAATTTTAAATCCAATTCAGATATTAGTAATTGGGTAGATATAATAGAGAAACTTACTTGGGTTAAAGAAGTTTCTAAATTAGAAATAGAAAACACGAGACAAACTTCAAAATTTCATTTTTCAATAATTATAAAAAATGAGTTATAAAAAGAAAAATATCATTCTAATTATTTCTTTCTTGACATTATTGAGTTTCATATATGTGTTCAACGTTTCTAAAACATTGAGCTACAAAAAAAAACTCAGTGATTTACTACAAGAAAAAGAAAAAATTAATAATAGTACTGTTGAACTAAAACTACTTAAAGAAAAATCGATATACTTAGACTCAATTTTAAAACAAGAAAACATATCTGTTACTAACTCTTTTCAACAAATTATTCTAAAAAAAATAAATGAATTCAAAAAAGAAAACAAAATTGAACTAATTGAATTCAATACGTCTATAAATGTCATAGATAACAACATGAATGTCCAACTATATCCTTTAATTTTAAAAGGAAGTTTTAATAAATTATTATCTTTTTTAAACTATATAGAACAACAGGGATCGGGAGAAATTAAAAATATTAATTTTTATAAAAAGAAAGATTATAAAACAAGTAAAAACTATCTACTTCTAAAAATACAATTAAAAAAAATTGTTACAAAAAACTAAAAACCATACTTTTACAAACGATAAAAGAAAAAACAAATTGCTAATTTAATTTCTATTACATTTTATGAAAAAAACTATGTCAAGCGTCGTAATGATGCTCTTTTGTGTATGGGGGTATACACAAGAATTACCAAATATTATTCCACCTTCACCAACAAGTTATGAATTAGGGAAGTATGGTCAAATTCCAATAGGAATGTTCACAGGCACTGCGAATGTTAACATCCCTTTTTTTGAATATAAAACAAAGAACCTCTCGCTTCCTATTTCTATTTCTTATAATTCGAATGGAATAAAAGTTGATCAAATAACTTCCTCTGTAGGGTTAGGGTGGAGTCTTAATGCAGGAGGGGCTATAACAAGGATTATTCGTGGACTACCTGATTCATATTACGATTATGCAATGTATGATGTACCTCCAGATGTAACAAATAGTAACAACCTTCAATTTCTTTATAATGCAGCAGAAAAAGCTATTGATACTGAACCAGATATATATATGTTTAATTTTATGGGGCAGTCTGGGCAGTTAATATTTGATAAAAACAAAAAGTTTTATACCACTACAATATCGTCTTTAGATGTAAAATATAATTCAGAATCTAATGAATTTGAAATAATAGATTCTAAAGGAGTTAAATATTTTTTTTCAGATAAAGAGTATTCACAGAGTAGAAGCGAAAAAGTGGGAGGAGATTTAAGTAGTTATACCCCTAGAGGGGTTACAGCTTGGTATCTATCTAAAATCATGCATCCTCTTGGTGACGAAATAGAGTTTATTTATGAGAATAAATCATACCACTACACGCAAGGTATTTCAGAAAATTATAGTATCATAGACGAAACAATAGATTTAGGTTGTTTAAGTAATGGTGTTTCTTGTCCAGATCCAAGAGTATACAATACATTTCATCAACTTTTTAGTTCACAAGCTTTAAACTTAGTTGAAATCAAAGCTAAAAGCCCCTCTTATGGTAAAGTTAATTTTGATTTTAATTTTCAACACCCAGAAATATCAGGATATATGTTGCTTTCTAGTTTTAGAGTTTTAGATGCTTCTAATAAAGAAATAAAGAAATTTGATTTAGTTTATGATGTAACATCAAATTCTAGGGTTTTTTTAACAGGTATAAATGATATAAATCCTAAAAAAAAGTATTACTTAGAATATATAAGCAAAGAAGGGTTGTGCAAACGTAATTCTTTTAGTCAAGATTACTGGGGGTATTATAATGGAAAAATAAATACCCATTTGGTTCCTAAATTAAGTAACAGTTCCTTTGGAAATATTGGAGCAGATAGAACTCCTGATTGGAGTTATGCTAAAATGGGTTTGTTAAAAAGAATAACATATCCTACCAAAGGTTTTTCAGAGTTCGTGTACGAACCTAATTCATGTTTCGGTAATCCAGAAACCACTTTTGAAAAACGTTATATTCCGGAGGTAAAGCTTACTCCTACAAGTTCAGTAAACGAAAGTAGTATAACATTTATTACTCCAAAAAATTTAACAACATCTAATGATTATCCAATTGAACTTAATTTTACATCTATCTTAAGACCAATACAGGATCAAATGCAATGTAATAATCAATTATCTAAAGCTTATTTAGATATTATAGATATTCAAACAAATGCTAAAATCTACACTTTCCATATTTCAGAATTAAATTCTAGTTTAACAACAGAGATTAATCTACTCCCAAATAAAAATTATAACATTGTTATTTCTTCTGATGGGTGCAAAGGAGTGAGAGCGTCACTAAGTTATTATATAGAGAATACAAAAGCAGGAGAGAATAAAAATGTTGGAGGTTTTCGAATACAAGAAATAATTACTAATAGTGACAGTAAAAAAGAATCTACTTTTTATTACTATAGCAAATTAGATAGTTTGAATGTTTCATCAGGAGATAATACTTATGAAGGATATTATATATCTAAAAGTAAGAGCAGATTGGGATGTAGCATAGGATGTTCTTCAACCGATTGTATTTATAAAATATTAAATTCTAGTAGTATAACACCTCTTTTTAATACAGGAAATAATACAACTTTTTATAAATATGTAACCGTAAGTAAAGGTTCTTTAGATTTTAAATATGGTGCAGAACAATATGAATATATTATAAATAAAGATATCCCAGCAAAGTATATATTAGGAGAATTTACTTTTTTAAGGAACAACAAATGGACCAATGTAGGATGGAATCATGGATTAGTAAAACAAAAAAAAGTTTTAAAAAAAGACTCTAAAGGAAGCTTTATAACTCTCAAAGAAAACACATATAATTATACTTTAGATAAGCGTTTAGGAAAAAAGATGAATAGTTATATAGTAAATAAGCTTTATGAACCAACTTGTTTACATGGAGATGCTAGAGACCTTGAACAGTTTGAGGTTATCTATTATACAGTTAATGCATACTGGCATTATTTAAGTTCTTCTGAGGGAAAAATATTTAATCACAAAGGTGAAAATCCAATAATTATTAAAACAAATTATTTTTATGATAACCCAAGTCATTTACAACAAACAAGAGTAGAAACGACTAACAGCCAAGGCGAAGTACTAAAAACCGAGACCAAGTATGCGCATGATGTAAATGACCAACGATTAATAGATGAACATCGTATTGCAGAACCATTAGAAGTAAAAAGGTATAAAAAAAATACTTTATTATCTTGGCAAAAAACGGTTTATGATAGTATTCACAATCCTTCAAACCTATACTTACCAAGTAAAGTTCAAACCTCAAAGGGTTCACAAGCTTTAGAAGACCGAGTAGTTTATCATAAATATGATGACAAGGGTAATCCTGTGGAAGTAAGTAAAGCAGATGGTACTCATATAGTTTATATCTGGGGGTATAATGAAACACAACCCATAGCTAAGATCGAGAACGCCAAGCTTTCTGATATTTCTCTAGCTACAATTTCAAGTCTTCAAAGCTTGTCTAATCAAGACAATGATACATGTAAAGACTCAGAATCTTGCAATGAGAAAAGTTTAAGAACAGCATTAAATAATTTAAGAAGTTTGCCGTCATTAACCAATGCTCAGATAAAGACTTTTACTTACGATCCATTAATAGGGCTCACTAGTATTACTGATCCAAGAGGTCAAACAATCTACTATCAGTACGATGAATTTAACCGATTAGAATTCATAAAAGATGCCGATGAGAATCTTTTAAAAGAGTATAAATATCATTATAAAACTAACGGGCTATGATAAAAAAAATAAAATCAAATTTTTTTATTGGAATAGTAGTTTTTCTATTTAGCTATACTAACATTAACGGGCAAGCAATTATACCTGACCCAAATGGAGATGGGACTCTTAACAAATGGTATCCTGATAATGACAAGGATGGTTATGGAAATCCAGCTATTTTCCTAGAGTCCTACACACAACCTTCTGGATATGTAACAAATGATTTGGACTGTAATGATAACAATCCAAATATTAAACCTGGAGCTCCTGAACTTTGCGATGGTATTGATAACGATTGCGATGGACAGATAGATGAAACACCTAAACCAGATACTCCAAACACTCCATCTGTTAAGAAATACTGTGGTTATACAATAATAACTAAAGGAAGTTCTCCTAGTGAAACCACTTATTATTGGCAAAGTAGTAGCTCAGGAACCAGTACGGCTAATTCAAGTACGAGTATTACCAGAACTAGTGGAACTATTTACTATCTAAGAGCTAGAAATAATACTACAGGCTGTTGGAGTAGCGCTAGAAGTGTGAGTTATGGTATCAATACGGTACCTAGTACACCAAGTACACCTACAATTACTAAAAATTGTGGTAATACAGTGTTAACCAAAGGAAATTCTCCTAGTGGAATTACATGGTATTGGCAAAGTAGCAGCTCTGGAACTAGTACCTCTAACTCTAGTTCAAGTATTACTAGAACTAGCGGAACTGTTTATTACCTAAGAGCTCGTAACGATACCTCAGGATGTTGGAGCAGTACAAGAAGTGTAAGTTATAGTATCAATACAGTACCAAGCACTCCATCAACACCAACAATCACTAAAAACTGTGGAAACACGGTACTAACGCAAGGTAATTCTCCTAGCGGAGTCACTTATTATTGGCAAAGTAGTAGCTCAGGAACCAGCACATCCAACTCAAGTACTAATACTACCAGAACTAGCGGAACTATTTATTATCTAAGAGCTAGAAATAATACCTCTGGCTGTTGGAGTAGCGCAAGAAGTATTACTTATAGTATTAGTTCTCCATCAACATGGTATGCAGATACTGATGGAGATGGTTATGGTGATGCCAATAACACAACCAGTGCTTGTGGAACTCCTAGCGGATATGTAAGTAATAATGATGATTATGACGATAGCACAGTAAATATTACCAATATTGCGCCACAAACATTTTACTTAGATACTGATGGAGATGGATTTGGAGACCCAAACAATAGCGTATACTACAGTGTTAAACCTGCAGGATATGTTACTAACAATACTGATAATTGTCCAAATGAAGCAGGTACTAACAATGGTTGTAGCTACACACCTCAAGTATTTAGCAACGAAAACTATGTGTTTACAAGAAAGTATCAAGAGCCCATGACAAACCCTACTGGAATAACGCAAAATAAAGATGTACTAGAAAGTATAACCTATTTTGATGGTTTAGGAAGAGCCAAACAAAGTATAGCAATACAAGCAGGAGGAGTTTTAACGAATAACAAAATACCTAAAGATATCGTTACCCATATAGAGTACGATGAATTTGGACGTCAAACCAAAGAATATTTACCCTATACTGTTGAAAGTGCTAATGGAGCAATTATAACTGGTGATGTAGCTACAGCTACAAAAAGCTATTACCAAATAAAGCATAGCGAGGATTTTGCAGGCGTAAGTTTACCTGATGTAAACGCTTATTCAGAAAAACAGTTTGATGGTTCTCCACTCAATAGAGTACTAAAACAAGCTGCTCCAGGAAAAGACTGGAAATTAGGGAACGGATATGAAATTGAGTTTGTATATGATACCAATATCGCTACTGAGGTTAAAAATTACTACATAACTACCACTTTTGCTGATAACACCTATACTCCTACTCTAGAGCTTAGCTCAGTGAATAATGGGTATTATGAAGCTAGAGAGCTTTTTAAAACTATTACCAAAGATGAAAATCATGATGGTAGCTCAAGTAAGTTACATACTACTGAAGAGTTTAAAAACAAGCAGGGGCAAGTAATTTTAAAACGAACCTATGCTTTAGTATCTGGTGTTGAAACAGCTCACGATACGTATTATGTATATGATGATTTTGAAAACTTAACCTATGTGTTACCTCCAAAAGCAGAAGCACAAACAGACAAACCTACTACAATAGAGTTGAACGAGTTGTGTTATCAATATAAATACGACTATAGAAACCGTTTGGTAGAAAAGAAGATACCAGGCAAAGGATGGGAATATATCATATACGATAAGTTAGACAGACCCGTTTTAACTCAGGATGCTAATTTAAAAGCTCAAGACAAATGGTTATTTACTAAATATGATGCTTTAGGAAGAGTGGTTTATACGGGCTATATGTCAAATAGCGGTAATAGAACTCATTTACAAAATATTGCTATTACAGGAGACTATACTCAATTTGAGACAATAACCTCAAAACAAACCTATGGAGGAGCTGATATTTATTATACTAAAACTGCAATTCCTAATGGTGTTACTGGAGTTTATACCATCAATTACTACGACACCTATATAGATGTACCAAGTAGTTTTTCCCCACCTACAAAAGTATATAGTCAAACAGTAACAACTAATACCAAAGGATTAGCTACGGTATCTAAAATCAAAGTTTTAGGTACAAACAACTGGATTACCACAGTTACCTATTACGATAAAAAGGCAAGACCTATTTATGTGTACTCTAAAAATGATGAATTAGAGACTACTGATATTATAGAAAGTAAGCTAGATTTTTCTGGTAAAGTGTTAGAAACTAAAACTACACATAAAAAATCAGGTAAAGCTGACATTGTAACTATAGATAGCTTTGAGTATGACCATGTAGGAAGAATGACTAAGCAAGAACAAACAATAGGAAGTAATACAGAAACTATTGTAACTAATGAGTATGACGAGTTAGGGCAACTAAAAACCAAAAAGGTTGGCGGTACTTTACAAGAGGTAGATTATACCTACAACGTACGTGGTTGGTTAAAAAACATTAACCAAGATGGTAAAAATGACAACGATTTGTTTAACTTTACTATCAACTACAACAAGCCTCAAAACGGTGCTACGCCCCTGTTTAATGGGAATATATCCGAAACTTCTTGGAATACGTTAAACACCGATACCAGTACTAAGTCTTACTCGTACAAATATGATGCTCTTAGCAGAATCTTAAGTGCAACAGGAACTCCAAATACAAATTACAATGTATCAGGAATCCAATACGATTTAAACGGAAATATCAAAAACTTAACTCGAAACGGTTGGCAAAACAGCAGTAGTTATGCTAATATGGATATTTTAAGTTATGAGTATCACCAAAATACCAACCAGCTTAAAAATGTAAATGATACAGGTAATGCTAGTTACGGTTTTAAAGATGGTTCTGAGTTAGCTACAGAATACACCTACGATGCCAACGGTAACATGCTTACTGATGCTAATAAGAATATTACAAGTGTTAAGTATAACCACTTGAATATGCCTACGGAAATTAAGTTTAACAACTCTGACACTCGTAAAGTTAATTATACTTATGATGCCAATGGGGTTAAAATAAGAAAGGTTAAAAATGATAATGGAGCTAAAACCATAACAGACTATACAGGTAAATTTATTTATGAAAAAGGCAATTTAAAACAGTTTAGTCATCCTGAAGGATACGTAGAGCGTAATAGCTCTGGAGAATTTAACTATGTATATCAATTTAAAGATAATTTAGGCAATGTAAGATTATCTTATACCGACTCTAATAAAGATGGTATAATTACTCCTAGTTCGGAAATATTACAAGAAAGAAACTACTATCCTTTTGGACTTGAGCACATAGGTTATAATAATGGAATTACAGGAGCAGAAAATAATACTAAAACTTTTCATGGTCAACATCTAGATAGAGATTTAGGCTTAGACTGGCATCTATACCGTTATAGAGTTTATGATCGTACTTTAGGAAGATTTTTGCAAGTAGATCCATTAGCTCCTTCTTATGAATATAATTCTACATATGCATATGCTGAAAATAATGTTACTTCAGGTACAGATTTAGAAGGTCTAGAATTAATGTTTGACCTAGAAGGTAACAAAGCTACCGCAAACAGAGGTGGTTTTGGTAACTGGAAAACAAACACTTATACATTACAGCAAATACGAAGTATTCAAAATCAAAAGAAAACTGAAAGAGATGCTTTATTAAATAAAATAAGTAAACTTCCTACAAGAGAACTAGCAGTAGCAAAATCAGGTACTATAGATCCCGCTGTTTTTGGTTTAATGTATCCACAATCTGGTTTTCAAGTAGCTAATGGTGTTGGTATCGGGTTCAGAGAACTAAGTATGGATTTAATGATAGGCGGTGCTTTTGTACAAGCTGGTCGCCTATTTAGAAAAGCAGAGTCTGTATGGAACTTAAACCGTTTTGCTCGTGGAAGAGCTATTGAGAATATATTAGGGGCTAACACAAGATGGGCAAGAAACTTCCCTGTTATAGATAAGTTAGAGAACGGTGTAGCTACCAGTATAAAGAGCTTAGATTTAGGAGCTAAGAGTTACCAGCAAGGAAATAGAGTATTTAATACTTTAAAAGGATATATTAATAAATTAGATAATTTTAAAGGTGCTTCATGGGGTAACATGGCTAAAGGTACTTTTGCTGATGTTCAACAAGGAAGAGACTTTACAAGTAAAGCTTTAGAACTTGCTGTAGAAAGAGGAGCAGGCTCAACTAAGCAATGGGAACAAATACAAAAAGCAGTTAATTATGCTTTAGATAAAGATATTAATGTAACAATTAGATTTATTGATTAATGAAAGATATTAAAAGTGCAAATATTTTAAAGTTTAAAGAAGGAAAGGTGTTAACATACCCTTTGAGAACAATAAAAGATGGGGGTAGTTTTCCTGTACCTCCTTTTATTATTGATAATAATTTAAGTTCTAAAGATTTAGCTGAAAGATTGAAAGAAGTACTAGAATTAAGTTCTTTAGGGCTAGAACCTCCAAGAGATAAAGAGCTTCTTTTTCATAAAGATAACATCAGTATTACTGGAATAAAGAATGTAAAAGAATATCACAAGAATAGTTTTAATGTTGGGGTGTATACAAAAGAAGGTAATTATTACATAAGCCCTTCAAATAATCTAGGTTCTAGAAAAGGTTTTCGTTATGATATAGAAAAACAAATAGTTCTACCTTTAAACTCTAGTATAGAAGAGTTGGCTTTAGCCCTAGAACAAGCCTTTTCAGAATGCAGCTAAAATAATTGTTCTGATAACAAACATAAAAACCATAGTTAGTGATAACTATGGTTTTTTTTATTTATAGGCTAGTCTAGTTTTAGCATCTCTTAAAAGAGCATCTAAATTATATAAGATAGCTTCTTTGTCTTTTTGAGGTAGTTCGCTAATATCTTTTAATCTACGTAACATATCAGCATCTTTAAGAAGTTCGTTAGTATCTGTTTCTCCAACAAGGTAAGCTACAGTAGTATCTAAAAGTTCAGCTAACCTTTTAACAGCATCAATAGATGGGTTCACATCATCACGCTCATACTTACCAATAACAGAGTGGTTAGTATTAAGAGCTTTGGCTACCTCATTTTGAGATAAATTTTTATCCTTTCTACAATCACGTAAACGCTTACCAAATGTACTCATATCAATAGTTATGATGCTTATTTAATCAATTTTCACAAATATACTGTTCAAAAACGAATTAAAAAAGCATGATATGATTTTGTAAAATGATTTATATATAGTAGTTTTGATGCAAATATGAACAAGTAAATATTTTTAAAAATGTTAGATACCACCAATACGAACAACTATAGTTATGTAACAAAACACTTAGAAATCCACATTTTAGGAGGTATTAGAGTAAATAAATTAGAAAGTTTACGGGTAACGGTATCGGTTCAAAAGCTAAAAACACAAAGTATAGTACGCCATAGTATAGACCTATACAACGATAATCAAGTAGAAAAATTTGTACGTAAGCTAGCAGAACGCTTAACCATCGGTACGAGTGTTGTACGAAAAACTTTACAAGAATTAACTCACGAGTTAGAAAATTACAGGTTTTTACTACTGGACAAACAAGAACAAGAGAACAAACCATTTTATAAAGAACTCACAGCTATAGAAGAAAAAGAAGCGAAAGCCTTTTTGAAAAAGAGGAAGTTGTTAGCTAACACAAATGAGTACATCGGCAAGAGCGGTGTTATAGGTGAACACGTAAACCGCCTGCTGATGTATCTCATATTTACTTCTCGTAAAACTAGCAATCCCTTACACTGTATTAGCTTAGGAAGCTCAGGAGCAGGAAAAACACACCTACAATCAAAAGTAGCAGAACTCATACCAGAAGAAGATAAGGTGGAAATTACGGTATTAAGTGCAAATGCTTTTTATTACTTCAATCGTACAGAATTACAACACAAACTTATTTTAATAGAAGATCTAGACGGAGCAGAAAGTGTACTCTACCCACTACGAGAATTACAATCTAAAAAGAGAATAACAAAAACGGTAGTACATAAAGACAGTAAAGGAACAACGAAGACAATACACCTTACGGTAGAAGGCCCTGTAAGTGTAGCAGGCTGTACCACTCAGGAAAGTATATATGAAGATAATAGCAACCGTAGTTTTTTACTGTATATAGATGAAAGCGAGGAACAAGACAATAGAATAATGCTGTATCAGCGATTAGCTACTGCGGGTAAAGTAGATGAAGAACAAGAGTTTTTAGCAGCGGAGTTACTAAAGAATATTCAACGAGTACTAAAACCAATAAAAGTAATTAATCCATTTGCAGAATATTTAGAGTTACCACAATCCGTATTTAAACCAAGAAGAACCAACGCACACTATCTACAGTTCATTAACGCTATCACTTTTTACAAACAATATCAAAGAGAGAAGCAATACAACAAAGAAACAGGAGAAGAATATATTGAAACTACTATCGAAGACATACAAGAAGCAAACGAACTCATTACTGAAGTACTCCTAAGAAAATCAGATACTATCACAGGAGCTTGTAGAAACTATTTAGAAGAATTAAAGAAATATCTAACAAAAGAAAATCAAACCACTTTTACAGCTATAGAAATCCGTAAACGATTAAAAGTAAAAAAGACTACACAATGGAGGTATCATAAACAATTACTAGAAAACTACTACATCAAAACAGTACAAATAAAAGGAGAAAAATTATACAGATACGAAGTAATAAACCCTAATGAATACAAAGAGTTAGAAGAAGCAATAAGCAAGTCGTTACAAGAATGTATTACTAAAATAAACAGTTCCACTGTTCCAAATCGTTCCACTAGTAAAACGGAACGATTAACTAAAACAAAAACAACAAATTAACTCACTGTTCCATAAAATCCCCAAAAAGGTCAACCGAGGTAGAAAAAATAAATAGTTCGTACTATGAAAAAATTAAAGCTACATAACAAGCATTACAAAACACTATTACAATCCTTTACCGAGTGGTTAGACATTTTAGGCTATGCTCAAGGCACAGTGTATTTAGTCCCTATAAAAGTGCAAGAGTTCTTTTACTGGTTAGAATCCCAAGGGCATACACACATTAGTACTATTACTCCCGCTTTAGTAAGTAACTATTACGAATATTTAAAACAACGTTCCAACCAATACAAAGGAGGTGCTTTAAGCAACGCTTATCTCAATATGCACCAAACAGCACTACGAAAACTAAGAGATTATTTAATAGCCCATAATGCTGATACACTCCTTAGAGTTCATTTAATGGCAGAGAAAAACGATACAGAAGAACGCAGTAATATCTTAACCCAATTACAAATAAAAACACTTTTTAAGGCAACAGAATACAGTCATACTTGGTATCGCATACGTTTACGAGATAAAGCCATACTTACTTGCCTATATAGTTGTGGGCTACGTAGGTCAGAGGTCATGAACCTAGATATTAAAGATGTACTTTTTGACCGTGAGCGCATCCATATCCGTAAAAGCAAAAACTACAAAGAGCGTTTTGTTCCTTTTAACTCTTACAACTCCCGAATATTAGAAGATTATTTATACGAAGCTCGTCCAAACTTTTACAACTTTGATAGTAGCGATGCTTTTTTTATCAGTACTAAAGGCAGTAGAATTACAGGGCAAACCCTCTACAATCGAGTATTAGCAATAGCCAAAGCTACATCCGATAAAGCGATTATAGAAAAGTCGATAACACCTCATATACTCCGTCATAGTATAGCTACCCATCTATTAGAAAAAGGAGTGCCTATCGAAAGTATTAAAACATTTTTAGGACATAGTAGCTTAGCATCTACACAACTCTATACACACTTATTAAAAACAATTAGCGATGAATAAGACCAAAAAAAGTACCTCCAATTATGTAGACTTTACCAATTATTTACAAACCCTCGGTTATACCGAAAAAACCATAGAAACGAAACTAAGAGAAGTCATCAGCTTTACGAACTGGTGTAGCTCAAAAGGCATCACTGTATACACCATTACTTACCGAAGTTCATTAGAATACATTAACTACTTAAAAAATCAAAAGAACAGTAAGAGCACTATCAATGGTAAACTAGCACATTTACGTACGTATTTTAATTACCTAACAAACGGAGGGCATCGAAAAGACAATCCTGTTGAGAATACCACCATCAAAGGAACACCTGAACCACTTAGCTACACCATCTTAGATACAGAAGAACTAGAAGATCTGTATTACAGTTTTGAAACCGAAAATATAGATAACTCATATCGCAGATTAACCGCCAAACGCAATAAGATTATTGTTGGCTTTATGGTATATCAAGGGCTTAGTACCAGTGACCTTAAAGGACTTTTGTTAGAACATCTACAACTCAGCAAAGGAAAGATCTATATACCTGTTTGCAATCGTAGCAACTCACGAACTTTAGAATTAAAAGCGTGGCAAATAATGGAACTTATCGAGTATACCAATGAAATAAGACCTTTACTCATAAAGAGTGTAAGAAACCCTGTAGATTATCGTCAGCTTTTTCCTTATGGTGCTCAGTTCAATCTTTTAAAAGAACTCTTTAAAAAGCTAAAAAGATACAATCAAAAAGTAAGCAGTATCAAACAGATACGAGCCTCAGTCATTACCCATTGGTTAAAACAATATAATTTACGAAAGGTTCAATATTTAGCAGGTCATCGTCATATAAGTTCTACAGAGCGTTACCTGCAAGACGATTTAGAAAACCTACACGATATAGTAAACAACTTCCACCCGATAAGCTAAAAAGCAAATTATACAAAGGGACATCTGCTTAGAAGGTAGACGGCCTATGGTGGATGGATATGGTTATTGAGCGTAGTCGAAATAAGCCTACACTTACCACCGCATCTGTACTTTATGGCATCCAAGGCTATTACAGCATATTGTTTTTTGCATCGTCCATCGCTCATTCCACACACAAAAATCTGCAAGCAGTATTTTTGTACGCTCCATGTATCCACGTAAAAAAACAAAAAGCTGTAGCCAACGCACTAGCCATAAACTACCCAAAGCTATGTTAACATAACGGGCAGTTATAGTCCTCTTACGCTCCTCTCCAGGGTCTATAACTCCATTATGTATAAATAGCCGCTTCCAGCCCCAGCACGCCACCGCTACTGCCAGCGCACTACGTTTAGAATATTATAGTTGCTACGCAAATAGCAAGGTGTGTTTTAAGACCCTAAAAACATGATTAAACGGATGCCACCGCACCGAATTTGCATACAAAAAGCGTCGCAAAATCCTCGCTTGCTACAAGTGTTCGCAAGCTCACATCTTTGCTAGTTTTTGCACACAACTCGTTCTATCGACCTCCAGAACCACAATCCGGTGCTCTAAGCAGAATGAAAAACAAGCCATTTTAAAAACGTACAAGTATCTGCCACCACGTCAGTATATTAACCTTCAATTTTAAAGGTGTTTACAAAAAGTGCCAGTATGACAATTAAAATAATTTGGATAAGTTTTTGAGATGAAAAAATCAGGCTTTTGAAAAGGATTTTTGAGCCTGACTTTAAGTAAAAAATTGTTCTTGTAGGGAGAGCAAATATATAAACTTTACTTAAAATAAAAAGTTAAAAATCCTTAAGGGGATTAGTCTCTCTCTTATGGTATGAGACAAAGGATAAAACAAGTGAAATGGCTGAAAGAAAAACCTATCACGTAACAAAAAATCCTGATGGTACTTGGAAAGGAAAAGTTCAAAATGGTGAAAGAGCTTCCGTAGTTGGAGACACTAAAGCAGACGTTGTTAAAAAAACGATTGAGTTAGCCAAAAATCAACAAAACACACAAGTTATCATTCATAAAAAAGATGGTGAGTTCCAAGAAGAAAGAACTTACGGAAATGACCCACATCCACCAAAAGGGTAATCTTTTTTAAAAACTAAGGGGAATATTTATAAGGTGTTCCCCTTTTTAATTTATATGAAAAACAAGCCATTTTAAAAACTTAGGATTACCAGCCACACCAACTACCTCTAAATCCTAAATTTTTAAAACGCTTACCATATAAAAAAACTCCTTGACATGGTTTTTATAATACAATAACTTTGTAAAAACTAAAGCAAAAATACTATGGATGGAATGAGTTACGAATACCTAATAAGAAAAGCCTATAACTGTGGGCGTGGTGGTGCAAGCGGAAATGCAGAAGCAGGATATTACAGAGATTTAGAAGTCGCTGAAAGAGCTATCGAAATACAAAACTCTATGCTATCTTTAAATGAATTAAAATATGAGTTTAGAGTAGCCGCATCAAGAGTTAGTAACAATATAGGTACTGCAATACGATACGTTATAAATACCCATTATTTTACAGAGCAAACCGAAGAATACAAAGAGAAGTTAGAAAAACTGAAAGCTGAAATATCTCTGTGTATAGACAAAAAGATTATAGATAAAGTAATCGAGGAAACTCATGACGTATTTAGAAAACTAGACTTAAAAATGGGGTAATATATTATAGCTTATATATAGACAACTCCTACATGAGCCGTATATAAGCCGTATATGTTCCGACTTAGGTCGAGTGCTAGTGCTATATATCTCCACAAAAAAAGCACCCTCAATCGAGGATGCTAGTACAACAAAAAAGTTGTTAATCGAACTAAAATACGTTGGTAACCTTCATCGTATTACCTTGCGATAAAATGTAATCCGTACCGCCTACCTGTTGGTAGAACTCAATACCCAAACAAGAGATAACGCTTACTTCTGCATCAGTAACCACGCCCCCTGGTATGGTAGCTGTCAACGTGATAGCAGAGCTATTACTACCCAAAGGCTTTACTGTATCACTTGCCACAATACCAATGCTGTTTTGCTCAACAACTACAGGCTCGTAAGTACTTGCTCCCTCATCGTATGTGTAGTCAGAAACTAACCCCACCGCAGCTACTAACTTAAAATGAGTAGCTCCTGTAGGTGCAACAATAAAATTAGCAGGTGTAAAAGCAGGAATATCGTAAGTAACCTCATTACGGTCAGCATTAATACTAGCGGTATAAGGGGCTGTAAAAACCGAGGTTAAACTTAACTTATTGTTTAAATCTAACCCCGCTAACAACTCTTTGTTCGCTGAAAGTGTTATAGGCCTTTTACCTCTAACTCCTGCACCTTTTAGGTTAATAGTCTTAAAAATCTTTGTCAACTGTGCAGCTAATCTGCTACCTGCCATGATCTGAAGTACACCACTCAAAGCGGTTCTTAATGCCTTACCAACCTTGGCAGCTCCACCAAACTCGGTATTGTTCTCTCTCGTACGTGCAAAGTTTGGGTCACTTTGTATACGTTCCTTTGTAGGTCCTCCAGCCATACGGGCTAAATACTCTCCATTAGAAGTGTAAAACGATACACCACCAATATTACCTACTAACTTAATTAATCCTTTTTGCTTACTCATAACATAAAGATTTAGAGGCTCACCTTAAAAAGATAAGCGGGTTACACAATAAAAAAGCTTGGACTAGTCATAGCAAATTGGTTAGCAAACCAACGTAACATGGTTACATAAAACACAACTTCAAAAACGGTGCTAAACTCACAAAAGAAATGTTAAAGTTTAGTTGTAAGGTAGTTGGCAAAAAATTATCTTTGGTCTACGATAATGCAGGCGGGACGTTCTTTTTATAAAAATTGTATATGTAGTCTATGAAAAAAGGGTATGCGGAGAAAAAAAACGCTGTAACTTGTTTAACTTTACTATCAACTACAACAAGCCGCAAAATGGTGCTACGCCGCTGTTTAACGGGAATATAAGCGAAACTTCTTGGAATACGTTAAACGTAGATACTAGTACTAGAGGATATAAATATAGCTATGATGCACTGAACAGAATTACAGCAGCCACAGGCGATGCAGGCGGAAATTATAACGTATCAGGAATCACTTACGACAAGAATGGTAATATCCAAAGCTTAAACCGAAATGGTTGGCAAAACAGTGCTACATTTACCGATATGGATAAGTTAGTGTACTGGTATGGCAATGGAAATAGGTTAAATTATGTTACTGATGGAGGTAATAATAATTACGGGTTTAAAGACGGTAATAAGGTAGGTAATGATTATGATTACGATGCCAATGGTAATATGATTAAGGACTTAAATAAAAATATTACCTCAATCACCTATAATCATTTAAACTTACCTTTAGAAATAAAGGTTAACAACTCCGATAGTCAAAAGATAAACTATACATACGATGCAATAGGTACTAAACTAAGAAAAGTTATTAATGACAATGGCAATATTACTACCTTAGATTATGACAATGGGTATACTTATGAAAATGATGAGTTACAATATTTTCCGACTGAAGAAGGGTATGTAAAGAAAGATAATACAGGGTTTAAGTATGTATACCAATACAAAGACCACTTAGGAAATGTTAGATTATCCTATACAGATAATAACAATGATGGTATTATACAAACTTCAGGTACTAGTTCAGAAATAATAGAGGAAAATCATTTTTATCCTTTTGGTTTAAAACATAAGGGGTATAATGGTAATGTTTCTTCTATTGGGAATTCTGTGGCTCAGAAGTTTAAATTTAATGGCAAGGAATTTGAACAATCATTAGGGTTAAATTTATATGAGTATGGAGCGAGAATGTATGACCCTTCTACTGCTTTATTTACATCAATTGACCCTAAAGCTGATGTTTACAGTAATCAATCTCCTTATATTTACGCAGCAAATAATCCTATTTTCTATGAAGAGAAAAATGGAGAGTTTCCATTACCTCCAGGGTGGAAGAAGTTTGCTAGAGCTGCATTAAATTATTTAGGTGATGCAACCAAGGGGAGCTCAGTTTCTCAGCTTTATGTTGGTTGGATGAGTGCTGGTGTAGAAAGTTTATCAGATACACAAACTGACTCTGAAGATTATGCAAATAGGACAGCAACAGGTATAGCTCAAGCAATGGATGGAGATTATAAAAGTGCAGCTATAAACCTTAATGTTGAAGGTGCTGGTGATATGGCGGCTATGAATACCACAGTACAAGCTGCTAAAAATGGCGATATGCAAGCTGCTGGAGGATTAGCTTATACTGCTACAGCAGCAGTTGCTTCAGTTGTTACCCCAGCTAAGTCTAAAGGGAAATTATCTGGGCCTAAAGTAAAAACAATTACAATAGACGCAAAGAAACACCCTCAATCTGCAACTCACTTAAGAGAAGCTATGAATGCTGGAAAGCCAAATGTAGGTGTTGTTGATAGAGCGGGAGCATCAAAAAGAAGAAGAGCTCATTTAAAAGGAACAAAAACGAAGAAAGGGATGGATAGAGATGAAGCTCCTCCAGCTGTAATTAACACAGGACAAGCTGCTAGTGTTAAGTTAATAAATAGCTCTGATAATAGAGGGGCTGGTTCATCAATTGGACATCAATTAAGAGGAGTTAAAAATGGAACACAGGTTAGAATAATTCCTATTAACGAGAATTAAACATTTAGATAATGAAACATTTAGAAAAAAACAAAGAGCTAGATTTTATACCAGAAAAATTTGAAAGTGAAATTATTTATGGTGAAGATAAAGAGTATATGAGTTTTTTGAAAATTCATAATGGTGGATATTTTTATGGGAATTCCCTACATATATTTGGAGAAAGCAAGAACCATAATTACCATGATATAATATATTTAAATAGTTTATATAGCCGTTTTTATGGTGAGTTAACGAAAGGTATTATCTTTTTTGCTGAAGATATTTTAGGTAATATTTATGGGTTTCATAATGAAGGTGTAGCTTATTTTAATATTGAAACTTCAGATTATGAAATTATTTGTAAAGATTTTAAAAGCTGGATAAAAGAAATTAATAATGATTTGTCATATTATACGGGGAAAGATTTTTTACTTGATTTACCTAAAGAGGATAAAATTAGCTTAGCATTAGGTAAGCGTTTAGGGGCTAAATATCCATTTGTATTAGGAGGTGACTATGAAACAAGTAATTTTATTTTAAAAGATTTTGAAGAAAATATAGAGTATAATTCATCTATAGCAAAACAGATAGTTAATTTACCAGATGGAACGCCTATAAAAATTGACATCAAGTAATGATGCGATGGAAAATGGTATAGCTTCTGTTAAAAACAATGCACCAAATGCTACTGTAGAAGATAATTCTTAGTAGTGAAGTAACATAATTAAAACAAGCAAGAAGATGGACTTAGGTTCATCGGTAGTGTAGTAAAATAGTGCTTATTGAAAATAAGGTTTGATTTTATTTAAAAATCAAGAGATTAAATAAAGATACCGTTCTAAAATGAACGGTAGGTAGTGTAGTAAAATAGTACTTATTAAAAATAAGGTTTTATTTTATTTAAAAATCAATAAGTTAAATAAAGATGCCGTTCTAAAAAGGACGGCATCTTTTGTCATTTGAAATAGTAAATATTCATTAGAAACTATTAAATCTAAGTTTCTTCCCGCTTCATGTAGTAAATTAGCACCTAAAAAAAGCTATGAATTGTACAAAGTGTAATTCTTCCAATTCTATTAGAAAAGGGTTACAAAATAATAAGCAGCGGTTTTACTGTAAAAATTGCAAGAAATATTTTCAATCAGATTATAGATATCAAGCATACAAAACAGAAACAAATGATTTCATAAAAAAATTACTTAAAGAAGGTTGTGGAGTCAGAAGTATTAGTCGAATACTGAACATTTCTAGTAAAACTGTTTTATCAAGAATTCTAAAAGTAAGTAAAAAGGTTAAGATTCCATACTTTAATACCTTTGGGTGCAAATTTGAAATTGATGAAATGTGGAGTTTTATTGGTAACAAGAAAAATGTTACTTGGATAACCTATGTGTTAGAAAGAGAAACAAAAAGTATTATAGACTTCTATGTGGGTAGAAAATCAAAAGAAACAATAAAACCTTTAATTAATAAAGTTCTCTTACTTCAACCGAGTAAAATTTACACCGATAAATTGAATATTTATCCAAGTTTAATTCCCAAAAAAATTCATAAACAATTTCAGTATTGCACGAACAGAATTGAGCGAATGAATTTGAATTTAAGAACACATATGAAACGGTTAAGTAGAAAAACGATTTGCTTTACAAGAAATCAAAAATATTTAGAAGCACATTTAAAAATCTATTTCTGGACTTAAAATGTGTTTTTAACATATCACACCCTTTAATTTACTGAAAACAAACCCACTATCCTCTCTCCTATTTTTTCGTTAATAAAAAGCAAATAAAAACCCTTTTTACAGACGCTGAATATAGTATTTTCGCACCCTTTCTTACAGGAAAAAATTACATTTCAAGGGCACGAGAACAACTATGAACGACGAAAAAAACTGGTTACAATATTATAAAAACAGCTTATCTGATAGTGAAAACTTAGCTATCGACATTAGTAAAATAAAAAACCTTTTTTATCAAAAATCATCCGATTTAAGCAATGCGCTCATCAATTCTAAACAAGCAAGTCAACTGTTAGATGTTGAAGAACGTAGAATTAATCGATTAAAAGGAATTACTAAAAAAGACAATCCTAAGTGGCATAAAGTAGAAGAAACTAAAATATTAATTGCCCCCTTTCATTTAGTTTATCAAACCGACAACACTAAATTCAAACAACGCACTATTCATCCTTTTTGGATTAGTGCTATTGTAAATCGTTCAGGGCAATTATCAGCTCCAAAAGATGGCTTTCCTTTAATTGTTCGCAACTATCTAACCCCAATGGCAGATGTAAAGAACGATTTTATCTTTTCTTCTATCGATACCGTTTTAGATGCTAAAGAATTAGCTTCTCCTGATTTTGAAAACAGTGAAGATTCTGTACCTTGGGATGAATACTGGAACTATATTAACGAAGTATTTTCTGCGATAACTTTTAGCAACCTATACCGTTATCAAGTAGAACGCTATACCACGCAATATGAGCTTACTTACTTTGCTTTAAGTTCTAAAATTTCTACAGCAAAAAGTATTTTATTTCTGTATGAAAACCTACTTAAAAATACGAATGAATTACCCGTACTCTCTAAAATCATCAACCCATATACTAGAGAACGACAAGAAGCCATTACCGATAACGGATTTTTAGTGTATAACCATTTGCATTTAGGGCAAATGTCAAATAAATTTCCACTTTCTGTTAGTCAACGTAAAACATTACTATCTTATTTAGTAGCAGAAGAAAATGCAGTTACCGCTGTAAACGGACCTCCAGGAACAGGAAAAACTACACTTTTACAAAGTTTAGTTGCTACCGAATTTGTAAAAGCCGCTATTAACGGTGAAGAAGCTCCTATAATCTTAGCTTGTTCAAACAACAACCAAGCAGTAACCAATATTATTGATAGTTTTATCAATTCTGAAAGCACTATGGAAGAATTAGCCAACCGTTGGATTCCTGATTTTAACGGATATGCTACCTATCTTCCTTCCAGTTCAAAAAGTGAGAAAAAACTGGCCAATATCAATTATTTAAAAGGAAACCTATTTGGTCATGAAGGAACCTTATGTAATCTAGAAAACGAAAAATACATTTCAGAAGCTGAGTACTATTTCTTAACCAATTACTGTAATTACTTTAATACCCAAACAAATTCACTTGACGATGTTTGCAATCATCTACAAGAAGAAATTATTGGGATTCAAAATATTTTAGCAGATGGTGTTGACTATTCTAGAAACTATATTAATGCGGTAAACTATATTAACAGCATACTCGTACACGAAGAAGATTTCATCGAAAAAAGTACGTTTAAAATCTCCAAACTACAAGAATGGAGAACTGTTTTAAACGATTTAAAAACAGCTACAAAAGACACTGATTTTATTGATAAAGTAAAACACTATTTTATTGACGAAGCTAATTTTGAAACAAGAAATGCTGAACATATTTTTAAGACTACAGCAGAAACATTATTAGATGCTAAAAAAGCTGCTGCATACATAAAAGAATGTACAAATAATGTAAACCTGTTATTGCAATCGCATTTAAGCCTAAAAAATTGGAAGTATGAAAACAACATTAAAGGATTTCCTTTTGTCTCAGAAGAACAAATGTGGGCATACGAATATGAAAAAATAAACTCTAACGATGCAACACAACGTTTCTTTTATGATGAATTAGATATTGATTTACGTCATAAAGCATTTTTATTAGCAACCCATTACTGGGAAGCTCGTTGGTTACTAGAAACCAGAGAAATGTTGGAGGAAAATACCGAAAAAGGGACAGGAGAATACGCTATCAAAGCAAAATGGAAACGAAGAGCTATGCTTACTCCGTGCTTTGTCGCTACCTTTTATACAGCTCCAAGTCACTTTTTATACAGTCAATTTCAAGGAGAAAACGAAAACGGAAAACCTATTTTTGAATACTTACCGCTATACAACTTTTTAGATTTGTTAATTATTGATGAAGCAGGTCAGGTTACTCCAGAAGTAAGTATCCCTGTATTTTCATTAACTCAAAAAGCCTTTGTAATAGGTGATTTAAAACAAATAGAACCTATTTGGTCTATTCCTAAAAAAATTGACCAAGGAAACTTAACAAGTCTTGATATTATTGAAAATCAGAATGACACACATTTAGATGAGTTAGGTTTTTTAGCTTCTAGCGGAAGCATTATGAAAATGGCTCAAAATGCCTGTGAATTTGAAACTCCCCTACCCGCAAAAAAAGAACAAGGATTGGTTTTGTTAGAGCACAGACGATGTAATGATGAAATTATTAGTTTTTGTAACGAATTGGCGTACGATGGAATTTTAAAACCTATGAAAGGGAAGGCGAAAGAAAACCAAGCTTTTCCATCAATGATGGCATATCATATTGAAGGCGTTAGTGAACGTAAATACAACAGTCGTCAAAACATTAGTGAAGTAAAAGCCATAATTTCTTGGTTACAGCAAAACAAAGAAACCATTCAAGAAGCCTACAATGTAGAAGCCATTGAACCTGTTTTAGGAATCATTACCCCTTTCGCAAGTCAAAAAGGAGAATTATCTAAAGCTTTAACCGATGCAGGTTATAAAGTAAGCGATATAAAACTAGGTACCGTACATGCGTTACAGGGAGCAGAACGAAATATTATTTTGTTCAGTTCTGTATATTCTAATGATGATGAAGGAACCTTGTTTTTTGAAAAAGACAACAAGCCTAATATGCTAAATGTAGCGGTTTCTAGAGCCAAAGAAAGTTTTATTCTTTTTGGTGATACCCGAATTTTTGATGAAACCAAAAATACGCCTTCTGGAATCTTAAAAAGACACCTAAATATTTATGAAATGGCAAACTAATTATGTTTTTGTACACCAAAAAAAATTACAACTAAAAAAATGTACAACTGTTGTACACTAAAAATTTTGATAAAAAAAATAGTGTACAGTACTTGTACACCAAAAAAATCACCAATTTAAAAAGTGTACAGGAAAGCACCTAACTTGCTATTAAACATTTTTAATAACATTTAGAAAAATGTTAGTTTCATATTTTAGTAATTAAAAACTAATAAATAACAACAAAAAAAGGAACGATATAATCGTTCCTTTTTTTAATATATACAGACTGTAAACTTATTTTTTAAACTCAGTAATAGTCTTCTTAATAATATTAATACAGTCTCTTAATTGTTCTTCGTTCATTACTAATGGTGGTGCAAAACGGATAATGTTTCCGTGTGTTGGTTTTGCTAACAATCCGTTGTCACGTAATTTTAAACAGATATTCCAAGCTGTTTCACTTTCTTCGGTATCGTTAATTACAACAGCATTTAACAATCCTTTACCACGTACTAACGTTACTAATTCGTTTTCTTTAGCAAACTCAGCTAACTCTTCTCTAAATATTTTACCTAAACGCTCAGCATTTTCAGCTAACTTTTCATCTTTAACCACCTCTAAAGCTGCAATAGCTACCGCTGCAGCAACAGGGTTTCCTCCGAAAGTAGAACCGTGGTTACCAGGTTTAATAACATTCATAATGTCATCGTTTGCTAATACTGCAGATACTGGATAAGCTCCTCCACTTAAAGCTTTACCTAAAATTAAAATATCTGGTTGAACATCTTCGTGGTTTACTGCTAATAACTGACCTGTACGTGCAATACCTGTTTGTACTTCATCAGCAATAAATAATACATTATGCTTTTCACATAACGCTTTAGCTGCTGCTAAATATCCTTCAGAAGGCACATATACCCCAGCTTCTCCTTGAATAGGTTCAGCCATGAAACCAGCAATATTATTGTTGTTTTCTAATGCTTCTTCTAAAGCTTGTAAATTATCGTATTCAATTTTAATAAACCCTTCAGTAAACGGACCAAAGTTTTTACGTGCTACAGGATCGTTTGAAAAAGAAATAATTGTAGTCGTTCTTCCGTGGAAATTATTCTTACAAACAATAATTTGTGCTTCGTTTTCATCAATTCCTTTTACTTCATACGCCCATTTTCTACAGATTTTTAAAGCAGTTTCTACAGCTTCAGCACCCGTATTCATTGGTAATAATTTATCAAAACCAAAGTATTCTGTTGCAAATTTTTCATACTTTCCTAACATATCGTTATAAAAAGCACGAGAAGTTAACGTTAATGTTTGTGCTTGGTTTACCATTGCTCCAACAATTTTTGGATGGCAATGTCCTTGGTTTACTGCAGAGTAAGCTGATAAAAAATCATAATATTTTTTTCCTTCAACATCCCATACATATACTCCTTCTCCTTTACTCAATACTACTGGTAATGGATGGTAGTTATGTGCTCCGTATTTGTTTTCTAAGTCAATCGCTTGTTGCGAAGTTAATTGGTCTAAAACAGCCATTTTTCTTAATTTTTTAAAATTTATAAAATAACCATTCCTTATCTACCTTTATCCTTTCGAAAAAGAAGTTTCGAAAATTCAGCGTGGGAAAGAAATCATCCCTAGCTACAAAATTATTAAATTTAAGTGACTTTCATAGACTTTGAAGGGTCTAAAAATACAAACAACATAACTTTTTTTATGGTTTACAATAAAACCATAGTTAATCAGTTTTTTTTATCTTTAAAGAAATTAACTAAATATCATTTTATGAAAAAAATCTTATTTTTATTACTGCTTTCAATAGCTGTAATTGGGTGTAAATCTACATCTGTAACTAACACTAAACTTGACAATAAAACTGAACGAATGCTAAAAGGTAACTGGACTATTACTGCTGTAAACTTTCCAGGTTCAAACTACCTAAAAGTAAACTCATTTAATTTAGAAGACTCTAACTGCTTTATTGGTAGTAACTGGAGTTTTGTTTCAAACAACAACAAAGGAGAAATGAGCTTAAATAATCCAAGTACAGATTGTAAAGACTTTAGCTCTCCTATTACATGGTATGTTAATAAAGATGGAAACTTTGTATTAAAGATTATTAATAATCACAAAGCTAAAGACGTTAATGCTGGATATATTTTAAGGTTACGTAACGTTACCGAAACTAGTTTTGATTTAATAGATCAAGTTAACGTTGCAGGGCAAGTAAAAGACATTACATATTCATTTCAAAGACAATAATTAATAAGAATATTATGAAAAAATCAATCATTTATAGTTTATCAATTTTATTTTTAGCTGGCACAATTTTTACCTCTTGTAAATCTATACAAAACGCTAACAACACTCAAAAAGGTGCTGCTATTGGTACTGCTGCTGGTGCTGTAATAGGTGCTGTAATAGGTAACAATGTAGGAAGCAAAAACAACTCTGAACTAGGTGCCATTTTAGGTGGTGTTGTAGGTGGTGTTGCTGGTGGTGTAATTGGTAACCAAATGGATAAGCAAGCTCGTGAAATTGAAGAAGCTTTACCAGGTGCAGAAGTAGAAAGAGTTGGTGAAGGTATTAAACTTACTTTAGGAGAAAATGCTGTTCGTTTTGCTACTAATAAAGCTACTTTAACAGCTACAGCGCAGGCCAACTTAGATAAATTAGTACCTGTATTTAAAGATTATGAAAACACAAATATTGTAATTTACGGTTATACAGATAGTACTGGTGCTGTTGATTATAACCAAAAACTTTCAGAAAAAAGAGCTAATTCAGTAAGAAACTACTTAGCTGGTAAAGGATTAAACAACAGTCGTTTTGAAACTAAAGGACTAGGTGTTAAAGATCCTATTGCTACTAACGATACTGCTGAAGGAAGAAGTAAAAACAGACGTGTTGAGTTTGCTATTGTTGCAAACGAACAAATGATAAAAGAAGCTAAAAAAGAAGCAGGTCAATAAAAAAGCCTTCACAACAAAGATTAAAGACTACTCTAAATGAGTAGTCTTTTTTTTATCTTCAAACCATATCTTTTCCTAATTTTGCACACCATAAATCATAGTATAGAATGCCAAGAAGAGAGCGAAATAAGTTTGTAAAAAGAGGACAAGTCATTGAAATTTTAATTGAAGACTATGCCTTCGGCGGAAAAGGAATTGGAAGAATACGTTCAGAAGAAGGTGTTTTTGTAGTTTTTGTTCCTAACACTTTACCAGGACAATTAGTAAAAGCACGTGTAGATAAATCAAAAAAGAAGTATGCAGAGTGTAAGTTAATTGATGTTTTAAAACATTCTGATGATGAAGTATCTGTTCCATATCAAGATATTCCTGGAGCACCTTATATTCAATTACCTATAGATTTACAACACAAATACAAGCAAGAAAGTACTTTATCTTTATTTAAACGTATTGGTAAAGTTGAAAATATTGAAGACCTATTTGATGAGTTTATTGCTTCTCCGAATGTATTTCACTACCGCAATAAAATGGAATATGGTTTTTCTGCCATTGGTTATGACCGTAAAAATAAAACCGATATAGATGAGTTTACATTAGGTTTTAAACGTCGTGGTGTTTGGTGGATGGGTGATAACCTTGAAAAAGATTCTGGTTTATTTGACAAACAAGTTGAAGATAACATCAAAAACATTAGAGAGTATTGTGAAAAAACTGGTTTAGCGCCTTGGCACGGACCTAAAAAAGAAGGTTTCTTTAGGTATTTTGTGGTAAGAAAATCATACAAAACCAACGAATTGTTATTCAACTTAGTAACCACTTCTCACGATTTATCAAAATTTGATTTAGATAAATTCGCCAACTATCTAGTAGAGTTATTTGGTGATAGAGTGGCTGGTTTATTACACACTATTAACGACGAAACTGGTGATAGAACTATTGCTACTTCAGGAAGCGTTAAATTGGTATACGGAAAAGATAAAATTGTAGAAGAGTTATTAGGGTTGAATTTTGAAATTAGCATGAAAAGCTTCTTCCAAACCAATCCTAAATCTGCCGAAAAACTATATACCAAAGTAGTTGATTATGCGTTAGAAAACAAAGATGCAATTGACAATACCGTAGTGATGGATTTATTCTGTGGTACTGGAACCATTGGGCAAATTATTGCTTCAAAGTCGAATAACACTAAAATTGTTGGTGTAGATATTGTAGCCTCTGCTATTGAAGATGCTAAGAAGAATGCAGATCGAAACAATATTGAAGGTTTACAATTTTATGCAGCTGATGTAGGAAAGTTCTTAAATGAACACCCACAATATAAAAACAAAATAAGAACCATTATTTTAGATCCAGCTCGTGCAGGAATTGCACCAAAAACGCTTAAGAAAATCATAAACTTAAACGCTGATAGAATGGTTTATGTATCTTGTAACCCAGCAACACAAGCTCGTGACACGGAGGAATTGATAAACAACGGATACCAATTAAAAAAGATTAGTTTAGTAGATCAATTTCCACATACATCACACATAGAAACGGTGGTTTTATTTGAAAAATAACATAGTTAAGTTGATGCGTTTAATTGTTTAAAAGTTTATTTGCTATGAAAATTTATTCTTTTGAAAAATTAGAAGTTTGGAAAGAAAGTATTTCACTAACTAAAAATATATATAGTTTAACTGATAGCTTTCCTGCAAATGAAAATTTTGGATTAACATCACAACTAAGAAGAGCTACTATTTCAATAGCCTCTAACTTAGCAGAAGGTACAGCACGAAAAAGTAATAAAGATAAAGCTCATTTTATTACTATTTCTTATAGTTCAGCAATGGAAGTGTTAAATCAGCTCATAATATCAAAAGAACTAAATTATGTTTCTGAAAAAGATTATATTTTAGTCAGAAAAAAGCTAGAAAAGATAACTAATATGTTAAACGCACTAAGAAAATATCAACTTAACGCATAAACAACTAAACAGATAAACAGTTATATGAAAAAATACATTGCTCTATTCATACTTCTAGTAGGTTTAACAGCCTGTGAAAAAGATGATTTCTGTACACAAAACCCAGTAACACCCAATTTAGTGCTTCGTTTTTACGATATCGATAATACGAATGATTTAAAAAGTGTAGAACGCTTATCTGTAATTGCAGAAGGTAAAACTGATAGTCTCTTTACCAATAGAACAACAGATAGTATTGCTATTCCTTTAAACAGTTTATCTCAGAAAACAGTCTACACATTAAAAATGAATGATGTAGATGGTAATATAGCTAACAATAAAACCGCTACGCTTACTATTGAGTATAACCCTGAAAAAGATTTTGTTTCTCGCTCATGTGGTTTCAGAATTATTTATGAAAATGTAACTTTAAGTAATACAGGTTGGATAAACAGTTTATCAACTACAGAAGTTCCTTTAATTGACAATCAAGCTAGCGCCCATGTACAAGTATTTCATTAGTTTATGTTTCGTTTTTGTATTTGTGAACGGATACTCACAAATAAATACATCTAAAGAAGAAACCAAAGAAAAAAAAGATACCGTTACATATAAAACAGGATATGGCTTACGTATCGGATTAGACATTAGTAAACCTGGTCTTGCTATTATTGACAAAAGTTATAGTGGTCTAGAATTAGTGGGTGATTATAGAGTATCTAAAAAATGGTATATCGCTACAGAGCTAGGTTTTGAAGATGAAACTACCTATGAAGATTTTTCGTCTTCTAGTTCAAAAGGAAGTTATATTAGACTTGGAGCAAATTACAATGCTTATGAGAATTGGTTAGACATGAATAACGAAATTTATGTTGGTATGCGTTATGGTTTTGCCATATTTGACCATACCTTAAATAGCTACCAACCTAATGTTTCTTCGGGTACCGAAAACTTACCTCCTTATTTTCCCTCAAACCCAGTTACAACACCTATGTCTGATGACGGACTTACCGCTCATTGGACTGAATTACAACTAGGTATAAAGGCAGAAACTTTTAAAAACCTGTTTATAGGTTTTAGCTTTTCATATAAAATTATGTTAAGTGTTGACGATCAAAAAGGTTTTAAAACACTATACACACCAGGTTTTAATCGTGTTTTTGAAAGTAGTACAGGATTCGGATTCAATTATACAATATCGTACTTAATCCCTTTTGTTAATAAATAAATTATCAGCATACGCTTGATTTTACTAACTTTACTGCCTGAATAATAAAACTTATTAACAATGAATAAAATTCCAAGCGTAAACTTAGCAGATTTTTTATCAGACGATGCTGAAAGAAAACAAAAATTCATCAATGAAATTGGTGACGCTTATGAGAATATAGGATTTGTAGCATTAAAAGGGCACTTTTTAGACGATGAATTAGTAGACAACTTATATGCTGAAATCAAGAAGTTTTTTGATTTACCTACAGATGTAAAAGAAAAATATGAAATTCCAGGTATTGGTGGTCAAAGAGGATATGTTTCTTTTGGTAAAGAAAGTGCTAAAGGAAAAAAAGAAGGAGATTTAAAAGAGTTTTGGCACTTTGGTCAGTATGTTGATGCAGATTCAAAGTATGCTAAAGAATACCCAGAAAATGTAGAGGTTGAAGAATTACCTGAATTTAACAAAGTAGGTAAAGAAGCATACCAAATGTTAGAAAAAACAGCTAAATACGTGTTACGTTCGTTAGCATTACACTTAGGCTTGGAAGAAACGTATTTTGATAACTATATTAAAAACGGAAATAGTATTTTACGTCCAATTCACTACCCTCCTATTACTACTGAACCTAAAGGAGCTGTAAGAGCTGCTGCTCATGGAGATATTAACTTAATTACTTTGTTAATGGGAGCACAAGGAAAAGGATTACAAGTACAAAACCATAAAGGAGAATGGATTGATGCTATAGCGGAAGATGATGAATTAATGATTAATGTAGGTGATATGTTATCACGTCATAGTAACAACAAGTTAAAATCAACAATTCACCGTGTAACCAACCCTCCTAAAGAATTATGGGGAACATCTCGTTATTCAATTCCATTTTTTATGCACCCTGTTTCTGATATGAAACTAGATGTTTTAGAAAACTGTATTGATGAAAACAACCCTAAGCAGTTTGAAGATATTACTGCGGGTGAGTTTTTAGATGAGCGTTTACGCGAATTAGGATTGAAAAAATAAATCTAATGGATTTACAAGATCAATTAAAAAATTTATTTCCAGAACATCAGTTTGAAGAAAAACCTGTAGAAAAAAAACCTGATATCTGGTTACAAGAAGAACCTATTCTTTGCAAGTATGAAAAACGAAAAGGGAAACCAGTTACCATTATAGATGGTTACAATGGAGCTACTCAAGATTTTAAAAAACTTGCTAAAGAAATTAAAACTAAGCTAAGTGTTGGCGGTAGTTTTAAAGACGATAAAATCATAATTCAAGGAGATTATAGAGATACTATAATGCAACTTCTTAAAGATAAAGGATTCAACGTAAAACGCGTTGGTGGATAAGTAAAAATGTCGAAGAATTGAATCTTCGACATTTTTTTTATATTTACAACTTTTGTAAAGTGTTAAATACCAACCAATAAATAATAACGTATAAAATAAATCGTTTATTATTATATAAATAAAGAAATCAACAAATTCCCTAGAAATCATGAAACATTCTTTATTACACATAACTAATGGAGACGTCACAACTCAAAGGCTTCAAAAATTAAACATTGAAGGTGATATTATTACATGGCGTGAAATGTTATGTGAAGGAAAAACATCTGTAGACGTAGGTAGTGAAGACTTCTGGAAAACTCGTTTTGACTTTTTAAAAACTACGTATAAAGTTACTAAGAAGAAGTTTATAGATTATACCCTTAAAGAGTACCGTAACCTTTGTAATCAAAAACAACAAGATGAGATTGTTTTATGGTTTGAATACGATTTGTTTTGTCAAGTAAACATGTTAGCGGTAATAAGCTGGCTAAAAAGATATCGTAAAAACCACAAAATATCTTTGGTTACTAGTGGTAAAATAGATAACTCTAAAAAACTATATGGTTTAGGTGAATTATCTGATGACCAATTAATAGAGCATTTTAATAATAAAATAGAGCTCTCTCAAGACGATATTGAGTACGCAGACTACATTTGGCAATTGTATTGTTCAGATAGTCCGTTACCTCTTGAAAATGCGCATAAATTCAATCCAGAATCACCATTTGTATATTTAGAAAGTGCCATAAAAGCACATTTACTTCGTTTTCCTTCTATTGAAAATGGATTAAACCATATTGAAAATAACATATTAAAAATAGCTAACGAACATACTTTTGCCAACCAAAATGAATTCGTAGCTAATCTTTTAACTCACCAAGAAAACTACGGATTTGGTGACATTCAATACGTTAACAAGCTTGAAAGCCTTAAAAAGCTATTTACCTCTTTTGATCCTGTAAAACTTAGTAAAACAGGAAAGAAAGTATTGCAAAACCAAACTAATTATTATGCAAAGATTCGTTCTGATTTTTCGTATCTTGGTGGCGCAAAAAAATACAGCTATCTCTATGTAAACTCTACTGATAAGCTGTTAAAAATAACATCGTAAATGAGTATACAACATTCTGAGCTCATCTTAAATCCAGATGGTAGTATTTACCATTTGAATTTAAGACCTGAACATATTGCTACCGATATCATTTTTGTTGGAGACCAATATCGCGTCGATAAAGTTACCAAACACTTTGATACCATAGAGTTTAGCACCCAAAAAAGAGAATTTAAAACCACTACTGGTACCTATAAAGGAAAAAGGATTTCTGTAATTTCTACAGGAATAGGTCCTGATAATATTGATATTGTTTTAAACGAGTTAGATGCGTTAGTTAATATCGACTTAAACACACGTCAAGCTAAAGAAAAGCATACACAGTTAAATATTACCAGAATTGGAACTTCGGGTTCTTTGCATGCAGACATTCCTGTTGATAGCTTTTTATTAAGCTCTCATGGATTAGATTTAAACGGAATGCTTCAATCATATCAAGTAGATAAAATTTCACACCCTGATATTGAAGAAGCTTTTATAAAACATACCAGCTGGAGTACAAAAAAATCGTACCCATTAATTGTTTCTAACGGAAAAGCTTTAGAAGATAAGTTAATATCTGACAAAGTATACAAAGGTATAACTGCTACTGCTGGTGGATTTTATGGTCCTCAAGGACGTGTTTTACGTTTACCTCTACAAGACCCTGATTTAAATAAAAAGATTGATAGTTTTAACTACAACAACAATCGAATTACCAACCTAGAAATGGAAACTTCTGCTATTTACGGATTAGCTAAATTACTAGGACACAATGCTTCTTCAATGAACGCTATTATTGCTAATAGAGCAAACGGAACGTTTAGTGAAGATCCATACAAAGTAGTAAATGATTTGATTGTATACACTCTTGAGAAATTAGTTAAATAAATGCTAAAATTAAAAATAGGTGGTGTTCCAGAACATTTTAATTATCCATGGTACATCACTTTAAAAAATAAAGAATACACCAAAGAAGGAATAAACTTACGCTGGAAAGATTATCCTGGAGGTACAGGAGCTATGGCGAAAGCTTTACGCTCTGGTGAAGTTGATATTGCCTTAGTACTTACTGAAGGAATTATAAAGGATATTATTAACGGAAATCCGTCAAAAATTACACAAACCTTTGTAAAAAGCCCGCTTGTTTGGGGAATCCATGTAGCTGCCAATTCTAAATTTAAAACTATTGACGATTTAGAACACGCAACTGTAGCTATTAGTCGCTTTGGTTCAGGTTCTCAACTTATGGCAATTGTAAATGCTCATAACAATGGTTGGGACATTAATAAATTACAATTTAAAGTAGTTGGAGATTTGCAAGGAGGAATTGATGCTTTAACTAATGGAGAAGCAGACTATTTTATGTGGGAACACTTTACCACCAAACCATTGGTAGACAATGGTACTTTTAGAAGAGTTGGTAATTGCCCTACTCCATGGCCTTGTTTTGTTATTGCTGTTCGTGATGAAGTATTAGAAAATCATTTTGAAGAAGTAAAAAAAGTACACGATATAATTAATAATTGTACTAAAAACTTTAAAGATTTTGATAATATTGATGAAGTTCTTTCTAACAGGTATGAACAACAAATAGAAGATATTCAAGAATGGTTATCTATTACTGAATGGAATGACGGTGAAGCTATTTCTGAAAATTTAATTTCGGACATACAAAATAAAATGGTAGAGTTTAACGTTATTGAAAAGAAGGAAAATTCTGGTGACTTAATCAGAAATATGTATATTTGATTTTTATAAAACGGAATAATGATGAAAAAAGTAGTATTTATTGCAATTTGTACTGTTAGTTTATTAGGTTTTTCTTCTTGCGGAAGTACTAGTCCTTGTGGATTAGCAAAAACTAATCAAAACAAACAAAAACAACATCAACAACAAGAGATAGTAGTTGCAGATGCAACTGAAGTAGCAATCGCTGAATAAGTTGATGTTTCTTTATTCAAATTCAATAAATCCGCTTTTTTAGGCGGATTTTTTTGTTACTTTTAAAAATATGAAAAAGTTGATAAAATTTGCTACGAGACTCTTAGTTTTTATTATTGTTTTATTCTTAACTGATTTATACCTTTTAAGAGGTTATTATTCCGCTCCATTAATTAATAAATTATATAATCCAGAAATAAGTAGTATAGAGAAAAAATCAGATGCACTAAACATACAAGTCAGTAGACAAAGGAAGGTTTTACAAATAAACTTTAAAAACAAATCAATAAGACCTTTTTTAGTGTGGACGTATCGTTGGAATGCTTTATTCCCTGTTAATGACTCTGTTTTTTCTTCACACTATAGGCTAAAAACTAAATTTCCAAAATATGAAAATGAGTATCATTATGGATTAGATTGTGGAACTGGAGCGGGAACATTTTCAATAACTCCCTTAGAAAGTTTCTCTTCTAAAATAACTGAAGAAAAATTATTAGAATATTTTTGCATAGGAGCATATCATCAATACAATGAAAAAAGTGACACTATTAATGATTTGATTTATGATAAACCTTTAATGGTTATTGATGGTAGAAAAAACACTTTTAAAGTTTTTCCTAGAGAAGACCTTACAAAACAAGATAGTATAAATGTACAACTTTATTTACCTGTTTTCTCTTTTACTCATCAGAATTTATATTATGTAAAATCTAATTTTTTTAAGTTGCCTTATTCTAAAATGATTGAACAATTAATCAAAGAAAATAGTCAAGTTTTTAAACAAATAAATAATTAATTCTTCTTTTTTAGCATAGGCACAAATCTAAAACCACCTAGTTCATGCTTTTCAAATTCTTTTGGCGACTTTCTAATAAACAATGTCATTACTTGCTCTTTATCTCCCACAGGAATCAACAACCTACCTCCTACTTTAATCTGTCCTAACAATGCTTTAGGTACATATGGTGCTCCAGCTGTAACAATAATTTTATCAAAAGGAGCTTCTTCTGGCAACCCTTTATAACCATCACCAAAAATAAATCGTTTAGGTTTATAACCTAACTTTGGTAAAAACATCGAAGTTTTTTTAAACAGCTCATGTTGTCGTTCTATTGAATACACCTCTGCATCCAACTCTAACAATACCGCTGTTTGATAACCAGATCCTGTTCCTATTTCTAATACTTTATCGCCTGGTTTTATTTCTAATACTTGTGATTGAAATGCCACAGTATAAGGCTGAGATATTGTTTGTTCAGCAGCAATAGGGAATGCTTTATCTTGATAAGCATGTGCTTCAAAACTACTATCCATAAACAAATGTCTTGGAATTTTTCTAATAGCCTTTAACACTTTTTCATCATTAATTCCTTTTGCTTCTAAAACGTTTGCTAATTGATTTCTAAGTCCTTGATGTTTGGTTGTATCCTTCATTCTTACATTAATCTACCAATAGGTATTACTAGCTAAATTACTATAAAACCTATAATTTCTTATTTAAAATACCCTTTATGGGGCTCACTAATTATAAAATTTCGGCAGGATAAAAGTAGTAATAAATCTGTATAAAAGTGTATCTTTGTTTGCGTTGATTTTTTGTGGAAATCATTTCTTTTTCAACAAACCAATCAAATAACTAATAATCTTTCACTTATGTTAAAAGCTGGAGTTTTAGGCGCAGGTCACTTAGGAAAAATCCATTTGCGTTTGTTACAACAATCAGAAAAATACGAATTAGTAGGGTTTTATGACCCTTTTACAGAAAACGCACAAAAAGTAGCTGATGAGTTTGGCTATAAATTATTCGATTCAGTAGAAGCATTAATTGATGCTGTTGAAGTAGTTGATATTGTTACTCCTACTCTTTCTCACTTTGATTGTGCTAAACAAGCCATTGAAAAAGGGAAGCATATTTTTATTGAAAAGCCTATTACTAATACAGTATTAGAAGCAGAAGCTATAAGAACTTTAGCTAGTCAACATCATGTTCGTGGTCAAGTTGGACATGTAGAGCGTTTTAACCCTGCTTTTATGGCTGTAAAAGACTTGATTGACACACCAATGTTTATTGAAACACATCGTTTAGCTGAATTTAACCCTCGAGGAACAGATGTTCCTGTTGTTTTAGATTTAATGATTCATGATATTGACATTATTTTATCTGTGGTAAATTCAAAAGTAAAGAATGTGCATGCAAGTGGAGTATCAGTTATTTCAGAAACTCCTGATATTGCCAATGCACGTATTGAATTTGAAAACGGTTGTGTTGCAAACCTAACAGCAAGTAGAATTTCAATGAAAAACATGCGTAAAAGTCGTTTTTTCCAAAGAGACGCTTATATCTCTGTAAACTTTTTAGAAAAGCAATCTGAAGTTGTTAGAATGAAAGATGTGCCAGAAAAACCTGATGAGTTTGCTATGATTTTGCAGAATGCTGAGGGAGTTAAAAAGCAAATTTATTACGATAATCCTGAAGTAGTTGCCAACAACGCTATTTTAGATGAATTAGAGTCGTTTGCAGATGCTATTAAGAATAACACTACTCCTATTGTTTCGTTACGTCAAGGTACTGAAGCTTTACGTGTAGCACATCAGATTATAGACTGTTTTTAGAATAAAGTAAATAAGTAATAACCGCGTTAGGGATTGCAGTGAAAATCCTTTTTTGTTATTCTGAGTGAATCGAAGAATACAACAAAAAAGATTGTAGCGGAAAGCCCGACCCGCAGGGGAACGCCCATATAAATATCAAAACACAACAACATGAAAAATATCGCCGTAATTGGAGCAGGAACAATGGGAAATGGAATTGCGCATACTTTTGCTCAATTTGGATACAATGTTCAACTTATCGACATTTCGCAAGCTGCCTTAGATAGAGGTCTAGCAACCATTACTAAAAACTTAGACAGAATGGTAGCGAAAGAAAAAATTACTGAAGACGATAAAAATAATACTTTAAATAACATTACTACACATACTTCTATTAAAGAAGGTGTTCAAAACACTAGTTTAGTTGTTGAGGCAGCTACTGAAAATGTAGATTTAAAACTTAAGATTTTTAAAGATTTAGATGAAGCTTGTGCTGAAGATACTATTTTAGCTACCAACACTTCATCAATCTCAATTACTCAAATTGCAGCAGCTACCAATAGACCTGAAAAAGTAATTGGAATGCACTTTATGAATCCTGTACCAATTATGAAATTGGTTGAAATTATTAGAGGATACAACACTTCTGATAAAGTAATGGACTTTACAGTTGATTTAACTAAGAAAATTAATAAGGTTCCTGTTGAAGTAAACGATTACCCAGGTTTTGTTGCCAACCGTATTTTAATGCCAATGATTAACGAAAGTATTGAAACTTTATACAACGGTGTTGCTGGTGTTGCTGAAATTGATACTGTAATGAAATTAGGAATGGCACATCCAATGGGACCATTACAATTAGCTGATTTTATTGGGTTAGATGTTTGTTTATCTATTTTAAACGTAATGTATGACGGATTTAAAAACCCTAAGTATGCTCCATGTCCGTTATTAGTAAACATGGTTGCAGCAGGAAAATTAGGAGTAAAATCTGGAGAAGGTTTTTACGATTATTCAGAAAGTAGAAAAGCAGAGAAAGTAGCGAAGATGTTTTCGTAAGCTTTGACTTATAACTATATAAAAAAGGGAAGTTTCAATTGAAACTTCCCTTTTTTATATAAATGTGATTGATACTAAAACAAGTTTATCATCATACTAAGTTTTAACACGAAGTATCTGCGATGATTTTCCATTCTCCTTGTATCTTCTTAAATATGATCATAAAAACGCCGTTAGCGTCTCCTACAGCTCTTTTTAAATGATATTCTCCCATAACTGAATAAGCTCCATTAGTAATTTTAGAAATATCATTAACCTTAAACGTTAATGTTCCCGAATGCTCTTTTGTTGGATACCCTTTTTTATAGTTATCTAAGGTTTTTTGCCAACCGAACGTAATTCCGTTGCGTCCGTAAAACTTTAATGAATCACTTTTCCAATACCCTTGCATAAAACCTTCTAAATCGTGATTAGACCAAGCTTCTTCTTGTGCTTTCATTACTGATAAGATTTCTTGCTTTTCTGTTTCTTCTGAAACAGTTTGAGTTGCTTCTTCTTTACACGCAACAAATAGTGCCAATAAAAAAATGACAGTTAATAACTTCTTCATCTTAAAATAATGAATTTATAATTTCTTTTATAGTAATACCTTCAGCTTCTGCTTTGTAGTTTTTTACAATTCTGTGTGATAAAATAGGAATAGCTACTGCTTGTACATCTTCAATATCAGGTGAGTATTTTCCATGTACTGCTGCATGTGCTTTAGCTGCTAAAATTAAGTTTTGAGAGGCTCTAGGGCCTGCTCCCCAATCAATATACTTTTTGATTAATTCTGTTGCTTTATCAGAGTTAGGACGTGTTTTACCTACCAACCTAACCGCATACTCAACTACATTATCTGCTACAGGTATTTTACGAATCAACTTTTGAACTTCAATAATTTCTTCTGATGAAAAAATTGCATTCACTTTTTGTTCAGCTATTGAGGTAGTATTTTTTACGACTTGTACTTCTTCTTCAAAACTTGGATATTCCAAGTTAATTGAAAACATAAAACGGTCTAATTGTGCTTCTGGTAATGGGTATGTTCCTTCTTGCTCAATTGGATTTTGCGTAGCTAACACAAAAAATGGCAATTCTAACTTATAATGATGCCCTGCAATAGTTACCGATTTTTCCTGCATAGCTTCTAATAAAGCCGCTTGTGTTTTAGGAGGTGTACGGTTAATCTCATCTGCTAAAATAATATTCGAAAAAATAGGTCCTTTTATAAATTTAAAATGACGTGTTTCATCTAGTATTTCACTACCTAAAATATCAGAAGGCATTAAGTCTGGGGTAAACTGAATTCTATTAAAATTAAGCCCTAATGCGCTAGAAATTGTATTTACTAATAAGGTTTTTGCCAGTCCAGGCACTCCTATTAACAGCGAATGTCCTCCACAAAAAATTGATAGTAATGTATAATTTACAGCTTCTTGCTGCCCTATTATAACCTTACCTATTTCTTGTTGTAGTTGGCTGTACTTTTCTACTAATGTGTTTACTGCTGTTACGTCAGACATAAATCAAGTTTTTCTTTGTTCAAAAAAATTTAATTACAAACTTTTATAAAATGAAATTCCCGCTTTCGCGGGAATGACAATATACTAAATTTATTATTTCTTACTTGTTTTCTTTTTTCCAATCTTTCTTAAAAGTACACTTCTTATAATCGTTGCTTAATTTTAAGTAAGTTTCTTGGATTTTTTCTTTCGTCCATTTTGTAATTTCTTCCTCTTTTTTCTTAGCTAAAGCAAACTGTTGCATTCTTACATAGTCTTCTACTAAATCAGCTTTATGTGTGTCTGTTTTCTCTTTTAATAAGATTACTTTATACATCTTTTCACCTTCACGAGTTTCATCGTAATAAACATCACATAATTCACCTTGTTTTAATTCACTAATTCTTGCAAATAAATCTGGTGGCATTCTTGTTAACTCAAAAGTAGGCTCTTGTGTATAAGGGTTCATTATGATACCTGCACTATTTTTTGTTTCTTCATCTTCAGAATACTTCTTAACAGCCTCTTCAAAAGTTATTTTTCCTTCTTTAATATCGGCTACTATCTTTTCTATTTGCTCTTTAGTTTCTTTTAATTTTTCGTCAGAAACCTCAGGTTGCATTAAAATATGTGATACTTCACGTTGATTCCCTTTTATTTTATGCAACTGAAGTATATGATATCCAAAAGCAGATTTAATAGGCTCAGAAATTTGATTTACATCTAATGAAAAAGCAGTTTCTTTAAACTCTTTAATGAACGGGCTATCTTTTGTAATTACATATTTTCCGCCGTTTTGAGCAACTCCAGGATCTTCTGAATTGATAATTGCTTTTAACTTAAAGCTGGCACCATTTTCTATCTCTTTTTTAATCTCTTTTAGCTTGTTAATTACACGCTCTTTCTCTTCTTCTGTTGGCTCTGCTTTTATTACTAATTGTTGTAATTGAACTTCAGCAGGTATTTCAGGAAGCTCTCCTTTATCTTCTAGCCCTTTGAAATAAATACGAATTTCTTCAGGAGTTACATCAATATTTTCAGTAATTTTTTGCTGTTCTTTTTCAATTAATAGATTTTCTCTCTGAACTCTTCCTAATTCTTTCTTTAAATCTTCAACATCATTAAAACCATAAGCTTCAACTACTTTTTCTTCACTACCGTATTCTTGTGTAAAGAAAGCAATACTTCTATCTACTCTACTATCTATTTCTGATTGAGATACTGTAACACTATCAATAACCGCGTGGTGAGCTAATAACTTTTGCTGCATTAATTCTTCTAACATTTCACAGTCAGAAATCTTTACCTTTCCTTCACTTCTTAACTCTACCTCTTGCTTAAACTTATCTATATCAGAATCTAAAACAATGTTTTTACCTACTACAACAGCAACACCATCTATTTTAGTTCCTTGTGCGTTTAATGTTGTTAAGCTTGCTAAAAACAACGTAAATGTTATACTAATATTCTTTAAAGTTCTTGTTTTCAATTGCATCATTTATCAGCGTTTTTTCAATATCTCGTATTAATTCTAATTTTCTTTTATGTAAAATAATTTGCTTTATTCTAGGGCTTACATAGCTTAATGGAGCCGTAGCATTTTTTGGTAACATATTTTTTACAGCGACCAAATATACTCCTAAACTATCTTCTTTTTGTATGAATTTTGATATTTTTAACAAGTTTTCTTTCGTTTCGTTACGAAAAGGTGGAATTTTTTTCTTTAAATAGTCAAAAGTTACCCAAGTTGAATCTTGCAAGCGATACGATTTAAAATTTAATAAATGTCTCTCTAAATCTTCTTTATCTTCTTCTTTTTCTGATTTAAACTGTTTTATTGTTTCTTTTTTATCCAAGTAGTTTTTACCAAAGTGTACATATTCAAACTGTAGCAATTCTTCACTTACTTTAAAATTCTCTTTATTTTCTTGGTAATACAACGCTATTTCCTCCTCAGTAACAACTGTATCTAATTGTTGTTTTATTAAACGCTCTTTATACCCATTAATGTATAAGCTCTTTTTATAATCGTTAACTAAGCTTTGTATTTCTTCACTGTTTACTTCTGATATATTTTCTTCGGCTTTTACATACAATAATTCTTGCTTTGCCCAAGAATTAATTAATCCTTTCACTATAACTAAACTATCTTTAGGTGAAAGGTTTTTTGGTAATAAACCTGCAATATCTTTCTTATACAAATGTTTATTATAAACAGTAGCTATTGGTCTTTCATTTGTAACCTTTTTAGTTTTTAAACTTATAAGGTCACATGAAACTATTACTAATAAGGTAATTAAATAAATATATTTTCTCACTATACTATTGGTTATACGTATTCTTTAATTTTCTTAATGCCCCTTTTCTTACTCTAACCATATTGTTTTTTCGTAGCTCTTTAATCCATTTCTGTTCTAGCTCGTCTTGATAATCACTTATTACTTGCCCCCTTATATCATCAAGTTCTTTGCCATATTTTACTTTGTTCGCAATATAAAAAGATTTTAAGCCTAAGGTATCTTTTGATGCCTTATTCCATATTTTTTTTTGCATTAAATCAAATAATAGTAAACCTTCTTTATACTCTAACAATGTGTTTCTATATTCTAAATTTGTTTGAAACAAATTTTCTTTAAAAGAACTTAATAATGCTTTTCGTTTAAAATCTCTAAAACTTTCTGCTATAGTCTTGTTTTTAAATTTTATAAACTCTAAAAAATCTTTTTGAGTAAACTTTTTCTTATTAACAGAAAGTAATACAGCATTTAGCTCTTTTATCTTTAACTCCTCTTTTTTATTTCTTTGAAAAATTATCAATGCTTTAGGATATTCTTTAATTTGATATTTATTCTTAAGCTTCCTAAGTAATGCCTGATCGGATACCTTAACCCTTTTAGATTGTTTTACCTTTCTGGTTAACTCAGTTTTCATTTCTGAAAAAGGCGGTACTGGATAGTTTTTTATGAGTTTAACTATATGCCAACCATACACTGTTTTAAATGGTTTACTATAATCTCCTGATTCTTTTAAGTTTCTTACATTATTTTCAAACTCCTCAACCATTTTTCCTGTTCCAAACCTTGGTAATTTACCTCCATTTTTGGCTGCATTAGTATCTTCTGAGTGTTCTTTTACTACTTCTTCAAATGGTTTTCCTGATTCTAAAAGTTTATATAACGAATGAATTTTTGACTCGCTTTTTGGTGAGTTTCTAACTAAAATATGAGCTGCTTCAAACTCTCCTTTTGATGGTCTTATACCCGTTACTTTTACAATATGCCACCCAAATCTTGTTTTAAAAGGTTCAGAAACTTCTCCTAGTTTTGTTTTATATACTGCCGTTTCAAAGGGATATACCATTTGAAAAGCTTTAAAATAGCCTAAATTTCCTCCGTTAATTTTTGCTGATGGATCTTCTGAAACTTCTTTTGCTACTTTCTCAAAATCTTCTCCTTTTAAAATACGGTTTCTATATACTTCAATCTTGTTTTTTAAAAACAATGTATCTACTGCTAACCCTTTGCTTGGATATCTTACTAAAATGTGACTTGCTTTAACTTCATTTTTAGTGCGATAATAAGCTTCTTCTACTAGTTCACTTAATGTCTCTGAATCATACAAATAAGGTGCTAGTAATTCTTTTTTATAACTTTCGAGCTCTCTTTGGTATGATTTTGCGGTGTCTAGTTTTAAATTATAAGCCTCTTTTACTTTCAACTTATAATTAATAAACAGTTCTAAATAACTTTCAATAGTATTAGCTTCTTTATCCTCGGCAATAGTTAAATTCTTTTCATACATCTGCTTAAACTCTGATACCAATATTGGATCATCATTAATACGAAACAATTCCAAATCTTTTTGACCAAAAGAAGGAAACGTAACATAAAAAACAGCAGTTATGAAAAGTATTTTTTTCATGCTATAAATTTACAAAGAAATAATTCCTTTTATAGCTTCTGCTTTTTTATAATATGAAATAACCTCGTCTGAACTTTTAACAGTTATATGTATCGATACACTCACGTACTTTCCTGTTTTAGATTTTTTGGTATTAATAACTGCCCCTCCGTTATCAAATAAATCTTGTACTTCTTGTACTTGATTACCATCAGTAGGAACTATAAATTTATATAAATACTTAGCAGGAAACGTTGTGGTATCTTCTAATTGTGATTTTAACTTTGCGTAAAAAGCTTCTCTATCTTGCATAACTCAAAAATTACTGTTTTATTAAAATTCATCAAAAAATATAGAATTTATAATGATGAAGCACAAAATTACACTATTTATTATATTTATAACTTGAAACTTTTATTTTTGCCCCATGCAACAAAAAATAGTTTTAATAGGTGGTCCTGGTACTGGTAAATCCTCTATTTTAAGAGAATTTATTAACCGTGGATATGAATGTATGCCAGAGATTTCAAGAGAAGTTACTCTAAAAGCTCAAAAAGATGGAATTGATCAACTTTTTTTAGAGCAACCTTTATTATTTAGCCAACTATTATTAGAAGGAAGGGAGCAACAGTACATAGATGCTCATCAAAGAGATGCTGAGATTATCTTTTTTGATAGAGGAATTCCTGATGTACATGCTTATATGAATTATTTAGGATCTGACTATCCAGAAATTTTTATTGAAAAAAGCAATAAGTATTTATATAGCAAAGTATTTATGTGTGCCCCTTGGGAAGCCATATATAGATCTGATAATGAACGTTACGAAACTTTTGAGCAATCAGTAAAAATAGATACATTTTTAAAAGAGGCTTACGAGGAAGTAGGTTATAATATTATTGACGTTCCTTTTGGTTCGATACATGAGCGCTGTGACTTTATTTTACATTCGTTAAAACACGATGTATGATGAATCACTACAAATATTAAAACATTATTGGGGTTATAATTCATTTAGAAAACCGCAACAAGAAATAATTACTGAAGTTTTAGCAGGAAACAATGTTGTTTCTTTACTTCCTACAGGAGGTGGAAAATCTATCTGCTTTCAAGTACCTGCATTGGTTAAAGAAGGAGTTTGTATAGTAGTTTCTCCTTTAATTGCCTTAATGCAAGATCAAGTTTCTAACCTTATTGATAAAGGTATAAAAGCAACTTTAATACCTTCTGGAAGTACACAAGATGAGATAATTACATTATTTGATAATATCCGATTTGGAAACACTAAGTTTTTATACATTTCTCCTGAACGATTACAATCTCGTTTTATTCAAGAAAAAATAAAGCAATTAAATGTAAATTTAATTGCTATTGATGAAGCACATTGTATTTCTGAATGGGGGCATGATTTTCGTCCATCTTATCAAAACATTACTATTTTAAAGGAACTACAACCTACCTCTCCAATAATTGCTTTAACTGCTACAGCAACTCAAAAAGTAATTTCAGACATTATTTCTTCTCTTGAATTAGAAAAACCTATAGTATTTAAAAAATCTTTTTTTAGAGAAAATTTAGCCTATCAAATTTTTAAAACTAAAGATAAACTTGGCAAACTCAATCAGATTTTCACCAAAACAAAGGCTCCTGCAATTGTATATGTTAATACTCGTAGTAAGACAAAGGAAATTAGTAGTTATTTAAATGCACAAGGCTTTAAGAGTTCTTTTTACCATGGTGGTTTATCTTCTGTAGAGAAAAAAATAGCTTTTGATAATTGGATGTCTGAAAAAACTCCAATTATTGTTGCCACGAATGCCTTTGGAATGGGAATAGATAAACCCAATGTTAGAGTGGTTGTACACATTAACTTACCTTCTTCTATAGAAAATTATATCCAAGAAGCAGGTCGTGGAGGTCGTGATGGAATAAAATCTTTCTCTGTAGTATTAACAAACAATAGTGATATTTCTTTAAGTAATGAATTACTTGAAAAATCATTACCAACCATTGAAGAAATAAAAATTATTCATCAAAAACTATATCAGCATTTTCAAATTACGAAAGGAGAATTAATAGAAACTGCTTTTGATTTTAATTTTTTAGGTTTTTGTAGTAAATACAATTTCATACCTAACAAAACATTTAATGCACTTCAAATACTTACTAATAATGGAGTTATAGAATTAAACCATAGTTTTCAACAAAAATCTACCGTTCAATTTTTAGCTTCAAGTAAACAAGTTATATCACATACAAATCAAAACACCCAAGCTAAAAATTTTGTTCAACAAATGTTACGTATGTATGGTGGTATTTTTGAAACTCCTGTAAAAATTGATGAATTTTATATTGCTAAAAAATTAGAAACTACTTCTTGGTTTGTAATTGACACATTGGAAAAATTAGCTCAAAAAGGACTAATCTCCTACACTAAAACTACTAATAATGCTGAACTTTTCTTTTTACAACCTAGAGAAGATGATAAAACCATCAACCGAATTTCTGTAAACATCAAACACTATATTAAACAGAAAAAAAAGAAAAATAGAGATTTACTTCAGTTCATAGAAAATAATTCAGTTTGTAGAAGTGTACAACTACTCTCCTATTTTGATGAACATCACTCTCAAAACTGTGGAATTTGTGATGTTTGTTTACAGAAAAAAAATAAAACTAGTATCAACCAAAAAGATATTCTTTCTAACTTACAAAAAGGAAAAACCTATACAGTTACTGAAATCTGCTCGCTATTAAATGAAAAAGAAGCGAACATTTTAATACTTTTGCGAGAGCTTCTTTCCGAAGAAAAAATACACACAAAAAACAATAAATACTTTTTAAAATAATGAGAGATTTACGCATCGTTTTTATGGGAACTCCTGATTTTGCTGCTACTATTTTACAGCATTTAGTGGAGAATGATTATAATGTAGTTGGTGTTATCACAGCAGCCGATAAACCTGCTGGTAGAGGTCGTAAGCTTAATCAATCAGCTGTAAAAAAATATGCTTTATCTCAAAACTTGCCTATTCTTCAACCTAAAAACTTAAAGAGCGAAGAATTTCAAGAAGATTTAAAAAAGTGGAATGCTAATTTACAAGTAGTTGTAGCTTTTAGAATGTTACCAAAGTCAGTTTGGGCAATGCCTGAATTTGGCACCTTTAATTTACATGCTTCATTGTTACCAGAATATCGTGGTGCTGCTCCTATTAACTGGGCTATCATAAATAGTGAAACAAAAACGGGGGTTACTACTTTCTTTATTGATGATAAAATTGATACTGGTGAAATTATTCTACAAAGTGAGGTAACAATTGAAGAAGATGAAATTGTTGGTGAATTACACGACAGATTAATGCATTTAGGCGCTAAACTAGTTGCTGAAACTTTAGACTTAATAGCTAAAGGTGATGTAACAACTACTAAACAACCTGAACTAGAAGAAAAATCTGCACCAAAATTATATCCACATAATTGTAAAATAGATTGGTCTAAATCTTTAAATGATATTTACAATCATATTCGCGGATTAAATCCATATCCTGCTGCTTGGACTACTATAGTTAACGGAGAGGATGAACTTTCAGCTAAAATATATGGAGTTAGCAAAGAGCCTTCTTCACATAATCATGATATTGGTACCATTGTTACTTCTAAAAAAGAACTAAAAGTAGCTGTAACAGATGGTTACTTAAATATTCATCAAATTAAAATTTCTGGTAAAAAATTAATGGATGCTCAAAGTTTATTAAACGGTTATCAGTTTAATAAAGGAGCAAAAGTGCTGTAGCCCTTTATTTATAGGGTTTTAACGTTTTTAACAAAAAACGGTCAGTGGTTATTAACAATTCAAGGCAACTTATTAACAAAACAGTATTTTTTTTAAGTCAAATCTTGCACAATCCCGCATTCCGTCTATATTTGTTGAGCTATTGAAGCAAAAAAAACATTAATTAATTTTAAAATCTATTTAAATTATGAACAAATCAGATTTAATCGATGCGATGGCTGCTGATGCAGGAATTTCAAAAGCTGCTGCTAAAGCTGCATTAGACTCTTTAACTGATAACGTAACAAAAACTTTAAAGAAAGGTGATAAAGTTGCTTTAGTTGGATGGGGAACTTGGTCTGTTTCTAAGAGAGCTGCTAGAACTGGTAGAAACCCTCAAACAGGAAAAGAAATTAAGATTGCTGCTAAAAATGTAGTTAAGTTTAAAGCTGGTGCTGGTTTAAGCAATTCAGTAAACTAATATTTTCCACGAAACATATTACAAACAGCATTTAGGCAACTAAATGCTGTTTTTTTTATATCTAAGTGTCACAAAAAATAAATACTGGTTGTCTATTATATAGAACTTAAAACCTTTTAAAATGAAAAATATAGTTACTGTTATCGGACTTTTATTTTGCTTTTCTACAGCTTTTGCCCAAAGAACCTTCAATGCATCAGATATTATGAAAGATGTTAAAAACGGAAAAGCGGTAGAAATTTCTAATGCCACTATTAAAGGTAGATTAGACTTTACTTTTATGGATGAAGCCTTACCTAAATTACCTAAAAGAAAAAGTTGGTGGAACAATGGTGGATCTAATACCATTGAAAAGCAAATTACCAATAAAATCTCTTTTGTTAATTGTGTTTTTGATGATGATGTGTTAGCTTACATTCCTCATGAAAAAAGCGGATATACCTTTGTAGCTAACTTTGAAGACGTGGTTGTATTTAAAGACTGTACTTTTGAACAAAAAGCTATGTTTAAATACTCTGATTTTGAAAGAAACACTAATTTTTCCAATACTAAGTTTAAAGGAGATTCTACCTTTAAATATGCAAAATTTGATAGAGATATTACTTTTGAAAATACATCTTTTGAAGAACCAGCTACTTTTAAATATGCAGATTTTAAACGTTTTGTAAGCTTTAAAAACTCTGTTTTTAATGAGAGTGCTATTTTTAAATATACTGAGTTTAAAGACGGGGTATCATTTAGAAATGTAAAATTTGAAGAAGACTTAAATATTAAATATACCAAAGTATCTGGTGAGTTTGATATCACAGGAATGGAAGTAGCTTTTGATATAGACTCAAAATACACTAAAATAAATGGAAAAAGTTTTAATAAGTATTTAATGAAAAGATAAACTTTATTCTATCCTCCCATATATAAGAAGTTAAAAAAATACACTTAAGCTAAAGGCAAAAACTCGTAATAGGTATTACGAGTTTTTGCCCTTTAAAATTTAGGTTGACTCTTATTATTAATTACACTAACTTAGTATACAACTTCTTACCCTCAAACCTACAACTACTAATGGAGTCCAGAAACCATTCAAAAACGGGGTAAATCCGAAAAACCAAACGAGTAGGAATTAAATTTAATGTCATGCCTAAATATGTTATTGAACGAGAGCTCGCAGGAGCTAGCGACTTAACCCCTGAGCAACTAAAAGAAATTTCACAGAATTCTTGTGGGATTTTAGATGAATTAGGACCTAAAATACAGTGGGTTCATAGTTATGTAGCAGAAGACAAAATATATTGTATCTACAATGCACCTGATAAGGAGATGATTCTTAAACATGCAGAAAAAGGAGGTTTTCCTGCAAACAAAATCAATCAAGTTTCAACTATTATTGACCCTATTACTGCTGAGTAATCATTATTAAAACACTAAAAACAAACCTCGTAAGAATTCTTACGAAGTTTGTTTTACTTTCTAATAAACTGGGTAATTATTTAAAAATCATAAACTTTTTTTACCTTTAAAACCTAATTTGAATTGTAACCTGTTTTTATATAAGCAACAACTACTTTAATCATCATAGCAAAGAATAATGACATTCAATAAAATTTGGGATACTCATAAAGACCATTTACTAAATTTTGTCAATACTAAAGTTAATGACAAACATATTGCAGATGATATTCTACAGGAAGTTAGCTTAAAACTATATAAGAGTTTGGCTAAAGAAATAGAAATAAAAAATTATAAGAATTGGCTTTTTCAAGTTACCAGAAACACAATTGCTGATTACTATAGAAAGCAAGTAAAACAAGATAAAATTGTAATAAATCAGCCTGAAACAAATATTAATTTTGATCCTTGTGTTTGTGACTTATCCTCTTTTATTATTCAACAATACCTTCCTAAAAAATATAGTGAACCTCTTTATTTAAGTGATATCGAACAAAAACCTCAACAAGAAATTGCTGACACTCTAAACCTAAGCTTAACAGCAACAAAATCTAGAATACAGAGAGGACGTAAAAAGCTAAAAGAATTAGCTATTGAATGTGTTGATATTTCTTATAATAATAAAGGCCAAATAACTAATTTTACACTAAAGAAAAACTGTGAACTCCCACAAGAATTAAAAAATGAAATGAAAAGAATAAACTTTATGCCTTAATCTTGCATCTTTTTACTTCCCGTTGACGACTACAAAGGAAAGTAAAAACATATGATACATAAAAAAACATCTTTATTTGCTGTCCCTTTTTTATTAATCTCAACTGCTATATTTAGCTATTTATCCCTAATAAATAAATGGAACTTTGAAATAGCCTCTTATGCTATTTTCTGCTTTACACTTTTATATATTTTAATTTTAGAACGTGTTATTCCTTTAAAAAGAAAATGGACTCCTCAAAAAAACTCACTTTGGACAGATATTAAACATTTAATTTTCTCTACAGCTTTATTTGATGCTTTTGGAAAAACACTCGCCTTATCAATAACCATTTATGTTCAAGAAAATACTTTTACTTTATTCAACTTCTGGGACACTCTCCCTTTTTGGACTTGTTATATTATTGCTAATTTAATTGGTGATCTTCTTCCATATTTATACCATCGTATTAGTCATAAAGGTAACTCCAACTCATATCTAAGTCTCTTACTCTGGAAAATTCATTCAATTCATCATTTGCCAACAAGTTTGAACTGGTTTAAAACGAATTGGATACATCCTCTTAATATGTTTTTAAACACATTTTTAAAGATGGCTCCTATTCTACTTTTAGGGTTCAGTAAAGAAGTAATTTTTTTAGTTGGAATTACACATACTGTTATTGCCTATATTTCACACGCCAACATTCAAACAAGAAAAAGTTTTTGGGATTATCTTATTGTTACACCTCAAATCCACCATTTTCATCATAGTATCAATATAAAAGAGGCTAAAAACTTTAGCAACACTTTTCCTTTCTGGGACTTGTTATTTGGTACCTATTACAACCGAAAGGGAGCTGTTAAAGAAGTAGGAGTTATGAAAAGTTCTAATATTAATTACCCAGAACATCATGCATATTATAAGCAAATAGTATTTCCTATAATAACTTTAAAAGAATGTTGTAAATAAAAAATCACACATAAATATATTTGATATATCAAATATATTTATATTTTTGCTTGATATATCAAATAAAATGAATTTTAATACACCAACAACTACTGTTTTATATTCCATAGAAGAAACTATAAAAGCATATCGTAAGCTCAGTCAACATAATATCACCCAAGTTATTCCTGATATTACTGTAGATCAGGCTCTAATTTTATTAATGCTAGAAAATAATAATAAAACTCAAACAGAAATTGCCGATTTAGTTTTTAAAGACTATGCCTCTATGACACGTATAGTGAAACTAATGATATCTAAAAACTATTTAATTAAAACAACGGATAGAAAAGACAAGCGAAAAGCTAAGTTAGAAATTACAGATAATGGAAAAGAAATTATAAAAAAACTAAAGCCTGTAATACAAAAAAACAGACAAACTGCCTTAAATAATGTATCTAATAAAGAATTAGAACAGTTATACAATACTTTAAAAAAAATAACTAAAAATTGCAATTCTTAAAATGAAGAGATTAATCTATTTACTTGTACTTACAATTACTTTTTCTTGCACAAAGAAGAAATCCACTCTTATTAAAAATCAAAAAATAAATCAAATTGCTAATTACTTAGACTCTTTAAATGGATTTAGTGGTAGTGTTTTAATTGCTAAAAATGACAGCATCTTATTCAAGAAAGCATATGGGTTTGCTCATCTGGGACACAAAATAAAAAACAATACAGAAACTAAATTTTCGTACGCTTCTATAGGCAAATCTTTTACTGCTGTTGTTATATTTCAATTAATTCAAGAAGGAAAATTATCATTACAAGATAATATCGGTAAGTTTCTTCCTAACTATCAAAATAAAGAAGCTAGAGATTCTGTTACTATAGAGTTATTACTAAAACATAGAAGTGGATTACCTAATTATTTTCATTCCGAAAAGTTCTTAAATACCTCTAAAGATAAATATAGAACTACGGAGCAACTTTCTCTTCTGTATGAAAATGAGCCTTTAGAGTTTAAACCTAACAAACAATTTGCATATAGAAATACTAATTATATTGTACTAGGTAGAATTATAGAAGCTATCACAAAATTGCCTTATGATGAGTACGTACAAGAGCATATATTCTCTATAGCTGGTATGCAAAACACAGGTAATTTTGATATTGATCATACTATTGAAAATGCTTCTGAAAACTATACTCTTTCAAACAGTTACCCTAACCAATTACAAAAAACAATTTTTATGGGAGGTGTAAAAGGTACTCCAGCTGGAGGTGGATACACAAACGTGGATGACTTATATAATTTTACATTAGCTTTTAAAAACAATAAGCTTTTAAACAAAACCTATACCGACCTTATGAAAAAAGAACCAAAAAACGATTGGTATGGGTACGGAATGCAGTTTGCAGGAGCTAAAGGTTCAGGAATTTATGGTCACAGTGGAGGACATTTCGGTACTGGTGCTGAATGGCGAGTTTTTGAAAAACAAAATTACATCGTAATACTTTTAACTAATAAAGATCTAGATCAAGGCTTTTTTGATGCTCGTTTTTTTATAGAAAAAACAATCTCAGGCACAACTCCAAAGCTAGACAACTACTTTTTTACTAAAAAGATAATTAAAACTTGTTTGAATAGCGGTATTGGAGAAGCTAAAACAGAAATTAAAAACTCAAAATTCAAACTTTCTGAAATAAACTTAAACGCTAAAGGCTATGATATGATAAAAAGAGGCTTTTATAAAAATGCTATTGATTTATTTATGCTTGAAGTATTCTCTTTCCCTGAGTCTTATGATGCATACGATTCTTTAGGAGAAGCCTATATGAAAGACGGACAAATAAAAAAAGCTATCAAAAATTATCAAAAAAGCCTCGAGCTTAATCCTGATAATACTAATGCTGTAGAGAAACTAAAAGAATTAAAATCTATTTAATTGTAATTAAATGAAATACTACACTATTCTACTCATACTAATTACACCATTAGCTTTTGCTCAACAAGAGACAACATTAGAAAGTTACATGGATTCTCAAGCAAGTATTAATCATTTCTCAGGAACAGTATTAGTAACTAAAAATGACTCCATCTTATTAAAAAAAGCGTATGGAACTGCTGATTATGAATGGAAAGTTCCAAATACAATTGATACAAAATTTAGTTTAGCTTCAGTATCAAAACAATTTACAGCTGTTGCTATCATGCAGTTAGTAGAAAAAGGAAAGATCTCATTAGATGATAAACTTACTAAGTATTATCCAAACTTTCCTAAAGGAGACCAAATAACAATTAAAATGATGTTGACACATAATGCTGGATTCCAGATGGATTATGACGAGCTATACCTTGCTAAAACATCATTAGATAAAGATTCTGTGGCAAATTACATTATGCAAAAGCCTTTGTTGTTTAAACCAGGTTCAAATACAGCATACAGTAATATTGGGTATTATTTACTTGCACGTATTATTGAAAAAATTTCTAATCAATCCTATGCAGCATACCTTAAAGTAAATCTATTTGATAAAGCTAAAATGTACAATACAGGTGTAAGCACCAATGATTCAATCGTTTTTAAATCTGCTAAAACCTATTATAAAAAAGATGATACGCTCATAAAAGCCCCTTACATAAACTGGAATTTTAATATTGGGCATGATGGTATCTATTCTACTGTAGAAGATTTATATCTTTGGAATAAAGCTCTTTTTAACAGTACAACTATACTAAACAAAGTCTCTAAAAAAAAGGTACTTACCTCATATAATGATCACAAATTTGGTTTTGGCTTAATGGTAAATCCTTTTTATAATCAAAACCATAAATTAATAGCCCACGATGGGGGCTTTTATGGAGCCATGACTTCGTTTAATAAATTTACCAATGATAACATTTTTATTACCGTATTATCTAACAATCAATCCCCTTCATATTTAATTGCTTACGGACTTGCTGCAATTCTTTTCAAAAAGTCTGTCGAGCTTCCATACAAACATCAACTAGTAAAGATAAACCCTATACTATATAACGAGTATGCTGGAAAATATGGAAGCGTTACAATTCTTAAAAGGAATAAAAAACTATACTACTCTAATTATGATACTGAATTATTACCTGAGTCTGATGTCAAGTTTTTTATTGCTAATAATTATAAGACTATTAAATTTATTAAAAACAAAAAAGGTAAAGTCATCAAAATTATAGTTAGAAAAGCTGGAGTCGCTGAAATTAAAAAGAAAACTATAGTTAATTAAATAGTACTCTACCCAAGCCTTAAACATTATTTTAAAGAGTTGTTTTAGCTCTTTAAGAATATGGATAAAAAACGTAAGTCCTAAAAATGAAAAAAATAACTTATTCCCTTTTACTTATAATCATACTTTCTTGTACAAATAAGAAACTTACATCTATTAAAGATTCTAATGTAAATAAAATTACTAATTACTTAGACTCTTTAGATGGGTTTAGTGGAGCAATTTTAATTGCTAAAAATGACAGCATCTTATTCAAGAAAGCTTATGGATATGCTCATTTAGGTCATAAAGTTAAAAATAGAACAGATACAAAATTCAATCAAGGTTCTATTGGTAAGTCATTTACTGCTTTAGCCATATTACAGTTAATACAAAAAGGTAAATTATTATTACAAGACAATATTGGAAAATTTCTTCCAAATTACCCTAATAAAACTGTTAGAGATTCTGTAACAATAGCTCACCTTTTAACACATACAAGTGGACTGCCACATTTTTTTGCCAGAGAATCCTTTATCAGAGGATCTAAAGATTTATTTAGACTTACAAATGACTTTAGTTCTCTATATGAAAATGAACCAATGGAATCCAAACCAGGTAAAATATTTTCATATCGTAATACTAATTACTTAATACTAGGTAAAATAATTGAAGTTGTATCTGGTACAAATTATAATAATTATTTAGAAAGCAATATTTATTCCATTGCTTCGATGAAAAATACAGGAAACTATGACTTAGATCATCCTATTGACAATGCCGCAGAGGGTTATACAACTTCTGAAGTCCACCCGAATAAGCTTAAAATAAATATTCATACGTATCCTGTAAGAGGCGGTGCTCATGGGGGCGGATATACCACCTTAGATGATTTGTATAAGTTTTCTAAGGCTTTAAAAGACTATCAACTACTTAATAAAGAATACACTAAACTATTCACTTCTCCTTTAAAGAAAGACAGTTACTATGGTTATGGAATGCAATTTCCTAACCCAAAAGAAGGTACTATATATGGACATACTGGAGGACATTATGGTGTAGGTAACGAATGGCGTGTTTATAAACAAAAAGGATACTCAGTTATAATTCTAACAAACAAAGACGCTGATAAAGGTTTTTTAGATGCTCGCTACTTTATTCAAAAAACTATTTCTGGAAACACTTCAAAACTAAACAATTACTTTTTTACCAAAGAAGTCATAAAAACTTGTTTAAATGAAGACATTGAACAAGCAAAAGCTTTAATCCGAAAATCAAAATTTAAAATTTCTGAAATTGACTTAAATACGAAAGGTTACGAAATGATAAAAAAAGGTTTTTATAAAAAAGCAATTGACTTATTTACACTTGAAATACTATCTCATCCTGAATCATACAATGCATACGATTCTTTAGGAGAAGCCTACATGAAAGACGGACAGATAAAAAAAGCTATCAAAAATTATCAAAAGAGTTTAGAAATAAACCCTGAGAACTTAAATGGAAGGGAGAAGTTACGCGAATTATTGGCTATGAATAATTGGCACTAACAAAAACTCCGCTAAAAAAGCGGAGTTTTTATTTTTATTCTTCTTCATCGTTAAATGAAGTATTCTTCTTTGCTTTTTTACTTCCTTCGTAGAGTTCGTACTTTACAAAACGACAATCTAAATCAGCATTCTTAAGCGGAATTCTTTTCGACGTTCGTAAACCTACATGCTTTAAAGCTTGAATATCCGATGTGATTAACCACGCTGTTGAATTTGGATAATTATTCTTTAAAGTATCTCCTATTTTTGTGTAAAACTCTTCTACATCAATATTTAAACGCTCACCATAAGGCGGATTGAACAAAATTGTAGTTTTACCAAACACTTCTTTCTTAGAGTTAAAGAAGTTTACGTGATGTACTCCTATAAACTCTTCTAAATTTGCATTGATAATATTCTGTTGTGCTTTTCTAACTGCTGATGGAGCCTTATCAAAGCCCATTATTTTAAAATGCGAACTTCGTATTTTTTTCAACAACGAATCTTGAATAACAAAGTATAAATCTTCATCATAATCCTTCCAGTTTTCAAAAGCAAAATGCTTACGGTTAATGTTTGCAGGAATTTGATTCGCTATCATTGCAGCTTCAATTAAAATAGTTCCTGAACCACACATTGGGTCAATAAAATTCTCTTCACCTTTATATCCTGAAAGCAAAATTAATCCTGCTGCCAATACCTCATTAATCGGCGCAATATTTGTTGCACTTCTATAACCACGCTTGTGTAACGATTCACCTGAAGAATCTAACGAAATAGTTAACCATTCTTTATGAATATGAATATGAACTTTTACATCTGGATACTTTAAATCTACATTCGGACGCTTTTTATACTTATGCATAAAATAATCTGCAATAGCATCCTTCGATTTCAAACTAATATAGTGCGAGTTTGAAGTAAAGTTTTTTGAGTTTACTACCGAACCAATAGCAAATGTTCCATCAACATCTAAAAATCGTTCCCATTTTATACGTTGAATTGCTTCGTATAAATCTTCTTCATCAAAAATTTTACTGCGTTTAATCGGTTTTAAAATACGAATAGCAGTACGTAAAGCTATATTAGCTTTATACATAAAACCTTTATCACCTCTAAAAGTAACACTACGTACTCCCTCCTTCACTTCCATTGCTCCTAGCAGTCGTAATTCATCTGCTAAAACTCCTTCTAAACCTGCCATGGTTATGGCAGTCATTTTAAAATCTTTTTCCATGTAACTGTAAAATTTCATTGCAAAAGTACAGCTAATTTTGGGTTGTTGTGAATCTTTTCTACTTTGAATATAAAAAACGTAAGTTTTACGTATTTTTGCAGACCTTATAGTTATGAATACAACAACAGATTGGTTTACTTCGTGGTTTAATACACCATACTATCATATTTTATACAAGCATAGAAACGATGCCGATGCACAGTTTTTTATGCGAAACATTACTTCTTTTTTACAGTTACCTAAATTGAGTCGTATTGCTGATTTACCTTGCGGAAAAGGGCGTCATGCAGTATACTTAAACTCGTTAGGCTATGATGTTGTGGGAGGTGATTTAAGTGAAAACAGTATTGAACATGCCAAACAATTTGAGAATGACACGCTTCATTTTGAAGTTTGGGACATGCGAAAGCCTATCGAAAGTAAATATGATGCTGTATTTAATCTTTTTACCAGTTTTGGTTACTTTGAAGATGATAACGAAGACATTGCTGTTTTAAGAAGTATTAAAAACGGACTAAAAGAAAACGGTGTTTTTGTGTTAGACTTTTTAAATGTTGAAAAAGTAAAAAACACACTAGTAAAAGAAGAAGTAAAGACTATTGATGGCATTGAATTCAATATTCAAAAAGAAATCAAAGACGGATTTATCTTAAAACATATTTCTTTTACTGCTGAAGGTAAATCACATTCATATACTGAACGTGTAAAATTTTTAACTTTAGAAAAACTACAATCATATTTTGATAGTGTCGGCTTACAAGTAACACATGTTTTTGGCGATTACAATCTTAATGTGTTTAATTCACAATCTTCTGACCGCTTAATTATTGTTGCTAAATGAGTTACTTATTGCTAATTATTTCTGTTTTAGTAGGTGTTTTATTCGTTTTTACACTAAAACCTAGTAACACCTTGGTTCGCTTATTATTAGCCTTTAGTGGTGCTTATTTACTTTCGGTAACTATTTTACACTTATTACCCGAAGTATATCACCATACCGATGATACTAAATTAATAGGTATTTTAATTTTAATAGGAATTATTATTCAATCGGTATTAGAATCATTCTCAAAAGGAGCTGAACACGGGCATATACATTTACATTCTGACTCGTCTAAATTTCCTTGGTTACTTTTTGTGAGTTTATGTATTCATGCTTTTTCAGAAGGATTACCAATTCATCATGCAGATGATAACTTATTATGGGCAATTATTGTACATAAAATTCCAATTGCAATAGTTTTAACCACCTTTTTGTTACAAACAAAGTATTCAAAGAAAATAATCTTTTTCTTTTTAACTGTATTTGCATTAATGAGTCCTTTAGGTATTTTAGTATCTAATAAAGTTCCTTTAATAGAACAATATCATACAGAAATTACAGCTTTAATAGTTGGAGTATTTTTACACATTTCAACCATTATCCTTTTTGAAAGTACTGAAAACCACAAATTCAACTACAAAAAATTTGCTGCTATTATTTTAGGAATATTACTAACTATCTTCTCGATGCACCAACCCCATTGAGAAAGCAGGTAAACAAACTGCTAAATACTCACAAGGTTCTGTAAATGGGTTGGAATATTGAATACGTGTATTTTTTTCAATTTTAATAGATTGTCCTGCTTCTAATACTACAATTTCACCATCAATATTGAATTGCTTTTTTCCTTTGATTATATAGGTATATTCTTCAAATTCTGGTTTTTGAAAAGGTTCACTCCAACCTGGAGGGGCTATCATATGTGCAATACTTACTTTTGAGTTTCCATCAGTAGCATTTCCAAAATGTTCTTCAATTAATTTTCCATCGGTAGTTGGTACTACAAACGGACTTTTTTGAATGGTATATTTTTTACTCATATTGTTTTACTTATTTCTTTCGAATTTTTAAGCTTATGATTGTTTTACGAACTTAATTAAAATAGACGAAAAGTTATTCCTATATAAAAAAACAAAAAAGAGCACCCTAAAAGAATGCTCAATCTTTTCCATGCACAGTTACTAGCCCCCCAGCTGTATTACTGTACATTTCGGTTAGTGATTATTAACACAAAATTAACAATTTTATCTTATTACAAAACTAGAATTAATATAAATAAAGAGTCCTTCATTTAGAAGCATAATTCTTAGAAAAAACTTCCAAAAAACTATAAAATAGAACCATACTCTGTAAACTTCTCCTTTGTATATCAAAGTATATATAAGTTGCTAACATTACGGCATACTCCGAAGACACCGCGGCATGGGTCGTTGATATCACGGCGTGGGTCGCTAATACTACGGCATACTCCGAAGACACTACGGCATGGGTCGTTGATATCACGGCGTGAGTCGCTAATACTACGGCATGCTCCGAAGATACCACGGCATGGGTCGCTGATATCACGGCATACCCCTTTAGTATCAAGGCATTAGGTAAATAAAAAAATGAGTGGTATCTCTTTTAGTTCTTTTTTTCAGATTCCCAAATTGGTAGAAGACTTCTTTTAACACCTTTAAACCTATCTGGCATGTTTTTAAAAGGAGTAACAACAAAGGTAAAACTGTTATTGGCACTAAACCTCCAATAATTTCCTTTTAACGCTCCATCTTCTGTTTCAACATTCCAATCAGGGATATTAATTAAAGAGAATTCTTTGGTTTCTTTATTAAAATCTAGCGCAAAATCTCTTAATACATTTTCAGAAGGATACTTCAGTGTAATTTTTGCGTTTAAACTACCCTCATCAGTAACATATAAAGTACATGATTTTGATGGATAGCTTTCTATTTCTTTCCTCCAGTTTCTTGCTACCACTTTTTTTAGTTCTGAACTAACTTGCATACTATCTGCTTCATTGGCTATAAGTGCAAATATATTTTCTTGAACTATGATTACTGTTTGCTCATTTGGGTTTATGGTAACGGTTGTTTTCTCCGCCCCTATTCTACTATTTTCTCCAAAGAAAACTCCCAATACAAAAAATGCTATTTTTATTACTTCCATCTTTTAAAATTACATAGCTATTATTTATTGAAAAGCCGAAACAAATGTTTCGGCTTCGAATATATTTTAGTTAAACCAAATGGTAAATGATTTAATTTTGGCTAAATCTGGAATTTGATCTTTGGTTACTTTTTGAGTACTAAATTCTTTTAAACCTAAATCTTCATTATCAATCGTTATTGTTGCATTTAGATCATCAATAAATAAAGTTGCCGATGAAAATGATGATTCTACTTTGCTTACTTTAGTATTTGCATTAATTTCTTGAAAAGTAGATTTTATATTTACTCCTGATTTTGTTTTAAAACGCTCATCAAAAATCTCAATACTCTTAATTGTTGATGTAGAGTCTAATTGTTCTTTTGGAGTAATTGTTAACAAGTGCTTTCCTCCTTTTTCATATATTAAATACTTATCGTCTTCTTGAAAAAAGTTTTCACCTTTAGCTCCTTCACTTAGTACTTTAACTACTGAGTCTTGCTTAAATACGTTTTCTATTTCGTTAACAGTTGTTTTAGTAGTTAACTTCCCTACTTTTCCTTTAGCAATATCAAACTTGCTATTACCACACTGGATGAATAGTACTGATATTACTGCGATAACTAAAGGTTTCATTAATGTTCTCATTTGTCTTCTTTTATATTTAAAACGTCTATTTCTTGTATTTCTTATTTTATTACTTTTTTCAAAATTCCAAAGGCTGCTCTTATAAAAGTAGCACTTGTTAATACCTTCACTATTGGATTCATACGTGTACTTCTACTACGTGTTGATGAACTTCTTCTTGTCTTTTCTTCTTCCTCTTTGCGTGCTTCTTCTGTTTTCTTCTCGTTAATTTTTTCTATCTTCTCGTTTAGCATTTCGTAAGCACTCTCCCTATCAATAGTATCGTTGTATTTCGGAATTAGTCTTGAATTATCTAAAACTTGTTTGATTTCCTTTTCTGTTAATACATCCATTCTACTCATAGGTGCACGTAACATTGTTCGTGCTAATGGTGTTGGAATTCCTTTTTCATTTAATACAGAAATCAACGCCTCACCTATTCCCAACTGTGTTAATACTTCTTTAGTATCGTAATATTCAGAATCTGGATAATTTTCTGCGGCTAATTTAATTGCTTTTCTATCTTTTGCTGTAAATGCACGTAAAGCATGTTGAATCTTCATTCCTAACTGTGCTAATACATCTTCTGGAACATCTTTTGGATTTTGTGTTACAAAATACAATCCTATTCCTTTAGATCGAATTAATTTTACAATGCTTTCTATTTGACTTAACAACGCTTTTGAAGCTTCATCAAACACTAAGTGAGCCTCATCTATAAAAATTACCAATTCTGGTCGCCCACTATCTCCTTGCTCTGGAAAAGTTTCATATACCTCAGCTAGTAACTGTAACATAAAGGTTGAAAACAATTTTGGCCTATCTTGAATATCTGTTAAACGTAATACAGAAATAACTCCACGTCCGTTTTCATCAATACGGGTTAAGTCGTCAACTTCAAATGATTTTTCTCCGAAGAATAAATCACCTCCTTGTTGCTCTATTTCAACAATTTTTCTGAGAATTGCCCCTGTACTTGCGGTAGAAATTCGTCCGTATTCTTTTTTAATCTCTTCTTTTCCTTCATTGGTTATATATTGAAGGATTTTCTTGAAATCTTTTAAGTCTAATAAAGGTAATTGGTTATCATCACAGTATTTAAAAATAATCGCTACAATTCCAGATTGTGTTTCAGTCAAATCTAAAATACGTGATAATAAGACAGGTCCAAATTCAGAAACTGTAGCACGTAAACGAACTCCGTTTTGTTCTGAAATTGATAAAATTTCTATTGGAAATTTTGTTGGAGTAAATGGTATTCCGATTTTTTCGTGGCGTTCATCAATCTTAGCATGCCCAGGGCTTGGTTGTGCTAATCCACTTAAGTCTCCTTTTACATCCATTAACAATACAGGAATTCCTTTTTCTGACATGTTTTCTGCCAGCACTTGCAAGGTTTTTGTTTTTCCTGTTCCTGTTGCTCCAGCAATTAATCCGTGACGGTTTAATGTTTTTAAAGGAATATTTACATGAGCATTTGTTACAGTTTCTTCTCCTAACATTCCTGCTCCGAGTGTAATAAACTCTCCTTTTGTTGTATAGCCTTCTTTGATGTAATTGAAAAACTCTTGGGTTTTACTCATTATTTATGACCTTTTTTGTGATAAAAACACGTAAAAGTAACAAAAATCATTCATTAATTTTTAATGTTGCCTATCTTTGCACCCTTATGTTGAAAAAAGAAGTACAAGAGTTAATTAATACAGGAGAAATGCTTCCGTTAATGGAAGAGTTTTATACGATTCAGGGAGAAGGAGCACACACTGGTACTGCTGCTTATTTTATTCGTATTGGTGGTTGCGATGTAGGTTGCCACTGGTGTGATGTAAAAGAAAGCTGGGATGCTAATTTACATCCACCTACAAAAACGGATATTATTGTTGAAAACGCAAAGAAATATGCTGAAACTGTAGTTATTACAGGTGGAGAGCCTTTAATGTGGAGTTTGGATTATATTACGCAACAACTTCAAGAAAAAGGTGTTAAAACACATATTGAAACTTCTGGAGCTTACGATTTTTCTGGTGTTTGGGATTGGTTTTGTTTATCACCTAAAAAAACCAAATTACCTTTGGAACGTGCTTACCAAGAAGCGGATGAGTTGAAAATGATTATTCATAATAAAAATGATTTTCAGTTTGCTGAGGAACAGGCTGCTAAAGTTGGTAAAAAATGTAAGTTGTTTTTACAACCTGAATGGAGTAAAAAGGAAAAAATGACACCGCAAATTATTGATTATGTGATGGAGCATCCACAATGGAAAATTTCCTTACAAACTCATAAATACTTAAATATACCATAAACAAAAAAGCAACCTAATTGGGTTGCTTTTTTAGTATTCACTTGGCTCTATATGAATTAAAACATGTCCTAAATTTGGGAGTTTTTCTCTTAAATAGTCTTTTAATTTATGAGCAATTTCATGTCCTTCTTTTACTGTAATGGTACTGTTTACAATGGCATGTAAATCTACATGATATTTCATTCCTGCTTTACGAACAAAACATTTTTCTGTTCCTAAAACACCTGTCACTTCCATAGATTTTTCTCTTATTTCTTCTATTAAATCATCATATACATGTTCATCCATTATTTCACCCAAAGCTGGTCTAAAAATCAGGTAACTATTGTATAAAATAAAGAACGAAGCCAATAAAGCAGCCCAATCATCAGCAGTTTCATAACCTTCTTTAAAAATAAGAGCTATTGAGATTCCTATAAATGCCATTACAGAAGTAATTGCATCACTTCGATGGTGCCACGCATCTGCTTTTAAGGAAGAACTATTAGTTTCTTTACTTTTTCTGATAACCACTTGAAAAGATATTTCTTTCCAAATAATAATTGCCCCTAAAACGAGTAAAGTCCATGGTTTAGGAGTTTTGTGGGGTGTTTGGATATTCTGTATACTTTCATAAGCTATAACAGTAGCTGAAGTTACCAAAAAGGCTACTACTACAAAGGTGATTAAAGGTTCTATTTTTCCGTGTCCGTACGGATGGTTTTTATCTGCGGGTCTTTTCGCATATTTCAACCCTAACAATACTAAAATAGAGGAAAAAATATCGGTAGTAGATTCAATTGCATCTGCTATTAATGCGTATGAGTTTCCGAAAATACCTGCTAATCCTTTAATAATTGCTAAACTAGCATTACTAAGAATACTAAAATAGGTGGTTTTTATAGCTAACTCTTCTTTACTCATTGAATTATGATATTACAATCTCTTTTTATGAGGTATTACGAAGGTACTTGAAAAGTATTGAAAAACCCTAGATTGTACAATAGAAAATCTATTACTAAAAAAAGACTCGCCAGTTAGCGAGTCTTTTGGATAGTTAATAAAACTACCACTTTAACAACAATTAATATTTAATAACGAATGAAAAAATTAGTTCCAGCCTCCTCCTAAGGCTTTATATACTTTTACGTTTGCTAATAATTGATTTCTTTTAGTTTCTATAATTTCAATTTTAGATTCTAATGCTTCTCTTTGCGTTAACAACACTTCTGTATATTCTGCCCTTGCCGATTTAAACAGACGAATTGAAAGGTCTATAGATTCGTTTAACGCTTCTACTTGTTGCTTTTTTAAATCATAACTGTTTTTTAAGTTATCAATTTTCGAAAGCTCGTTCGCTACTTCTAAATACGCATTTAAAATAGCTCTTTCGTATTCGTAAACAGCTTGTAATTGTTTATTGTTGGCTGTTTTATAAGCTGCTTTTATAGCATTTCTATTGATTAAAGGTCCTACAATATCACCTGCTAAAGAATACACTAACGATTCTGGTGTTGATGTTAAAAACTTAGGTTTAAATGCTTGTAACCCTACTCCTGCTTTTATACCGATTGATGGATAAAAATTAGCTCGTGCTATTTTAGTATTTAATTTGGCTGCTGCTAATTCGTATTCAGCTCTCCTTAAATCGGGTCTGTTTTGTAACAGTTGTGATGGAATTCCTGCTTTTACTCCTTCAATAGGTTTATCTATAAAATTATCTGAGTTTCTTTCTATAGGCTGTGGGTATCTTCCTACTAAAAAGTTAATTTTATTTTCAGTTTCTACTATCTCTTGTTGAAGTTCATATAGGTGACTTTGGTTTTTAAGTACACTCGCTTCAAACCTACGTACTGCCAATTCAGTTGTTCTTGCAGCCTGTTTTTGAAGCTTCACCATTTGCAATGCATTTTTTTGAATTTCTAAGTTTTGTGAAACCATAGATAATTCATTATCTAATGCTACTAATTCGTAATATGAATTTGCAATTTCTGAAACCAAATTAGTTACCATAAAGTTTTTTCCTTCAACACTAGCTAAGTATTCTAGTACTGCTGCTTTCTTCTCATTTCGTAACTTCTTCCAAACATCTAACTCCCATGAAGCAGAAAGTCCTATTGAAAAATCAGTTAATGGCTCTGGAAATTTTTCATCTTCGCGAATATTTAAATTTTCTTCAACGGCTCCATTTCTAGTATACTTCCCTACCTTTTCTACTTCTGCCCCGGCATACATATTTACAAATGGTAAATACTCACCTTTTTTTGCCTTGATATTATTTTTTGAAATAGCTACTTGTTGTAACATTATGTTCAACTCTTGGTTGTTTGATAAAGCTGTATCTATCAGAGAAATTAAATGTGAGTCTGAAAAAAAGTCACGCCATTTAATAGTAGCTGTATTTAATGAATCTGCAGGTTGGTTCTTAAAATTCTCTGGTACCGCCTTATTTTCTTCTCTTACTACTTGATTTGATACACAAGAGCACAAAACTAAGAGGGTAAGCACACTTAAAAAGTGTGCTTTTTTTATTACAAATAAACTTCTTTGTTTAGTTTTCATTGTTTTCTCTTTTAATTATTTTCTTTAGAAGTTTTTTAAGCTCTGCTATTTTAGCTTTTGTTTTACTTCCTTCAACTTCATTTATTCTTATAAATTCTTCAGAAACTGGTTCGCTCGATTCGTCTTTAATTAAGCTTCTTCCATCACTCATTTTAGCAAATATGTAATAGAGACCTGGTATAATTAAAACTCCGAAAATTGTACCTATTAACATTCCTCCTAAAGCAGATCCACCAATAGTTCTGTTACCAATAGCTCCTGCTCCGTGAGCTATAACTAACGGTATTAACCCTGCGATAAACGCAAATGAAGTCATTAAAATTGGTCTGAATCGTTCTTTAGCTCCTTCAATAGCTGCTTCAAAAATTGTAGCTCCCTGACTTCGTTTTAGTACCGCAAATTCTACAATTAACACTGCATTTTTACCTAATAAACCGACCAGCATTATTATACCAATTTGTGCATATACGTCATTAGCTAAGCCCATTAATTTTAATAGTGTAAATGACCCGTACACTCCTACTGGAAGTGATAAAATCACAGCTAATGGCAGTATAAAGCTTTCATATTGTGCTGCTAATACAAAATATACAAAGGCTAATACAATGATGAAAATATACACTGATTCATTACCTCTTCTTGCTTCATCATAGGTAAGTCCTTCCCAAGCTACATCATAACCTCTTGGTAATTCTTTTGCTGCTACTTCTTTAATTGCGTTAATAGCATCTCCACTTGTGTATCCTGGTGCTGGTAATCCTCTAATAGCTGCTGAATTATATAAATTGTATCGTGTTATCTCATTAGGTCCTAGTTTTTTTTCTAAACTCATGAACGCTGAATAAGGCACCATTTCTCCCTCTTCATTTTTAACATATAGTTTTTCTAAATCTGAAGGAATTCTTCTGTATTCTGGTGCTGCTTGTGTATATACTTTAAAGAATCTACCAAAACGAATAAAACCTTGTTCATAGGTACTACCTATTAAAATGTTTAGGTTTTCCATGGCTTTACCAATGGTTACTCCTTTTTGCATCGCTTTTTTATTGTCGATTTTTAATTCGTACTGCGGATAGTTTGCAGAATAAAAAGTAAATAACCCTGTAAGCTCTTTTCGTTTTGATAACGATTCCATGAATTTGTTATTGATACGTTCAAACTCGTGGTAGTCTGTTGAGTTTGTTTTATCTAATAAACGCATTGAGAATCCTCCTGAAGATCCAAAACCTGGTACTGCTGGTGGTTCAAAATATTCTATAACCGCTCCTAAGTCTTTAGTTTCTTCTTCTAGTTCTTCCATGATTTCATGAACTGAATGATGACGTTCTGACCATGGTTTCAAGTTAATTAAACAGGTACCTGCGTTTGACCCTCTACCTTCGGTCATAATTTCATATCCTGCTAAAGATGAAACTGACTCTACTCCCTCAGTTTCTTCACAAATTTGTTGTAGTTTTCTTGCTACTTCGTTTGTACGTTCTAAGGTAGCACCTGGTGGTGTTTGAATGATTGCGTAAATCATTCCTTGATCTTCACTAGGAATAAAACCTGCTGGTAATGTTTTATTGGTAATAAATATTCCTGCACAGAAAGCTAGTAATACTCCAAAGGTTAACATTCTTCGTGCTACGATTCTGTTTAACACTTTTACATATCTTCCTGTAAGCTTTTCAAATCCTTTGTTAAACCAATCAATAAATTTATCTACTATTGATTTTTTTCTTTCTTTTCCGTGGTTGTTCTTCAACATCATTGCACACAATACTGGTGTTAATGTTAATGCTACCACTGCTGAAATAATGATAGATCCCGCCATTGTTATAGAGAACTGTCTGTAGAAAACTCCTACTGGCCCTGTCATAAATGAAATTGGCACAAATACAGAAACCATAACCAATGTAATTGCTAAAATAGCACCACCTATTTCTCCTAATGCTGCTTTAGATGCTTGATAAGGTGTTAGATGTTCTTTCTCCATTTTTAAATGGACTGCTTCTACAACTACAATAGCATCATCTACTACAATACCAATCGCTAACACTAATGCAAACAGGGTAATTAAGTTTATTGAAAGTCCAAAAAGCTGCATTATAAAGAAAGCTCCGATTAAGGATACTGGTACTGCTATAATTGGAATTAAGGTCGATCGTAAATCTCCCAAGAATAGGAATACCACAATTGCTACTAAAATAAAGGCATCTCTAAGTGTATGTATTACTTGTTCTATAGAGGCGTCTAAGAAGTTAGAAACGTCATAACTAATTTGAAAATCAATCCCTGGTGGTAGATCTTCTTTTAATTCTTTTAGTTTTTCTTTTACCGATTCTATTACATCACTACCATTACTTCCAAAGGTTTGTTTTAAAACAATAGATGCTGATGGATGCCCATCTAAGTTTGAGTAAATATCGAAGAACTCACTTCCTAATTTTACTTCGGCAACATCTTTTAGCTTTAAAATTTCTCCTTCTTCATTTGCTCGAATAATAATGTCTTTGTACTGATCTGGTTCGTTATACCTGTTTTGATAGGTAAGTACGTATTCTAGTGATTGTGATTTGATTCCTGAACTTCTTCCCAATCTTCCGGGTCTTGCCAAAATACTTTGGTCTTCCATCGCTTCTAAAATTTCTTCCGCAGAAATATTATAGGCTCTCATTCGGTCTGGTTTTAACCAAACTCTCATCGCATATTTTCTACTTCCTAAAATTTTAGCACTGGCGATACCGTTAATACGTTGAATCTCGGGTATCATTTTGGTGTACGCATAGTTGTATAGGAACTTTTCGTCATTATGCTTTTCTTTACTAAAAAGGTTCACATACATTAACATACTTGGTTGTACTGGAGTTATAATTACTCCTTCTCGTTGTACTAATTCAGGTAATAAAGGCATTACTTGATCTACCCTTGTTTTTACCCTAACTACCGCTTGGTTGGGATCTGTACCTGGTTCAAAAATTACACGTAAGGTTCCTTCTCCTGCACTTGTAGCATCAGAAGCGATATAACGCATTCCTTGTACTCCATTAATGGCTGTTTCTAGAGGAATTAGTGTTGAGTTTACCAATACATCTGCACTTGAACCTGGGTACGCTATAAATATGTTTACCGTGGTTGGTGCAATTTGTGGAAACTGTGATATTGGGAGTTGTTTTATTGATAACAACCCTGTAAAAACAACTATTATCGAAATAACAATTGCTAGTACTGGTCTTTTTATAAATTGACTAAACATGTTTTGTTGAATTTTAGTTTCTTATTACTCTGCATATAAGTCTAAACTAGACATTACAGCATTTGGCTCTTTAAACTCAACATGTATCTTTTGTTGGTCTTTTACCATACGGATTCCTTCTAACAATATTTTATCGTTTTCTGTAAGTCCTTTTTCTACTATAAATAAGTGTGGTAATTCTGCTTCTACAGTAATTTCTCGTTGTTTTACTGTATTGTTTTTATCTACTACAAAAACATATTTTTTATCTAATACTTCAAAAGTGGCTTTTTGTGGAATTATTAAGGCTCCTTCGTATGGAACTTCCATTAAAATACTTCCTGTTTCTCCGTGTCTTAAAATTCCATCTGGATTTGGGAAAGTTGCTCTAAAGGCAATATTTCCTGTTTCATTGTTAAACTCTCCTTCAATCGTTTCTACTATTCCTTTTTGATTGAATGGTTTGTTATTTGCCATTAAAAGTGTTACTTCTTTTTTCTTGTCTTTATCTTGACTCATTATGTAGTCTAGATATTCTGTTTCTGGCACATTAAAATATACCCACATTTTACTGTTGTCTGATAGTGTTGTTAGGAGTTCTCCTTCATCTAACAAACTTCCTTTTCTAACATGTAAGTGGTCCATTATACCGTTAAACGGTGCCTTAATGCTTGTAAAACCTAGGTGTGTTTGTGCTAGCATTACTTCAGCTTTTGCTTTTTCGTAGTTTGCTTTTGCTAAGGCTAATTCGTTTTTAGAAACTACGTTTCCATCTGCTAATAATTCCGTGTTTTTATATTCAATTTCAGCAGCTTTTGCTTCTGCTTTTGCTTTTTGTAAATCTGCTTTATAAACGTTTGCTGATATTTGAAACATGTTTTGTCCTTTTTTTACATGTTGTCCTTCATCAACAAATACTTTCTTTAAATATCCTTTTTCTAGTGCCCTAAGTTCTATGTGCTGAATGGCATGTATTTGACTTACATAATCTTTAGTTATTGATGTATCTTTTTTAATAGGATTGGTTACAAGGAACTTTGTTTCTGGATGTTTAGATTCCTTTTTTGATTCGCAGCTAATGTTAATTAATAGCGCAAATAGGCTCATGAAAATGAAGATTTTTTTCATTTTTTGTATGTATTTGTAAAGTTAGAGTGAGTGTTTAACCACTGAAAACCAATGGTCATTCTAAAAATTTAATTAAATTCTTATGCGTGAATAAATAAAGTAAGCTAAATGATAGGTTTAGGCATACTTTACCGAAGAGGGTATCAAATTATAAAAACTTGAAATTTTACATGGAGTTTTACTATAGCACTAAAAGTGTACTCTTTAAAGCGTTGTGCTTTTTCTTTTACTACACAAAACTGGCACTCAAAAAACTGCGCATGTAAGATGGCTGATAAGTAACTTCCGAATTTTGATAAATTTTCATCTACTTCATTTTCGTCTTGGGTTTTGTCTTCAATCTCGCTGATTTCAAAATAATTCTCCCTTTCAGAATCTTGATGCTGTTTATCAAAAGCTAAGTTAATGGTGTTTTGAGTAACAATTTGGGTCTCTACACAGGCTGAATTTAAAACAGGCACTGATATACTCTTATTAAAATTGTTATGATCTGCATATGATGTAGACCATCCTTTTAATAAGAATATTAATAGAAAAAGATATTTGTTAAATGTATTACTCATTTCGGTCGGCAAAATTATATATATAAATTCATTTAACAAACAAATAATATTGTAAAATATTTATAAAACAAAAAAACTCGCCAAATGGCGAGTTTTAATATTGTGTATTTGAAGATTTTAGAACTACTCTTTATATACTCCCATATTGGCATATTTGTCCATACGTTGAGCTATTAAGTCTTTCTCTTTTATATCTTTAAGTTCTTTGTAAGCTTTTATGATTTGTTCTTGCACAGCTTTAAAAGTTCCTTCACGATCAGAATGTGCACCTCCTAATGGTTCTTTGATGATATCGTCTACTATTTTTAGTTTCATACCATCTTCTGCTGTTAACTTTAATGCTTCAGCTGCTTTTTCTTTCTCTGACCAGCTACGCCATAATATTGAAGAACAGTTTTCTGGTGAAATAACTGAGTACCATGAGTTTTCTAGCATATATACTCTGTCTCCTACTCCTATTCCTAAAGCTCCTCCTGAAGCTCCTTCTCCTATAATTATAGTAATAATTGGAGTTTTTAAGCGCGTCATTTCAAAAATATTACGAGCAATTGCCTCTCCTTGTCCTCTTTCTTCTGCTTCTAACCCTGGGTAAGCTCCTGGAGTATCAACAAAAGTAACTACAGGAATACCAAATTTTTCAGCCATGCGCATTAAACGTAATGCTTTACGGTATCCTTCTGGATTTGCCATACCAAAGTTACGATACTGACGTGTTTTGGTATTGTATCCTTTTTGCTGCCCGATAAACATAAAAGATTGATCTCCTATCTTACCTAAACCTCCAATCATGGCTTTATCATCTTTTACGCTACGATCTCCGTGTAACTCCATAAAAGTATCTCCACAAAGTGCTTTGATATAATCTAAAGTATAAGGACGGTTAGGGTGACGAGATAACTGTACACGTTGCCATGCAGTTAAATTCTTATATATATCTTTTTTAGCTTTCTCTAATTTTTTTTCAATCTTCTCACATGTAGCTGTTACGTCTACATCGCTTTCTTTTCCTATATCAAAACATTTTGCCAACTGATCTTCTAGCTCTTTTATTGGCATTTCAAAATCTAAATATTCCATTGTATTGTTGTATATAGTTTGATTTTCTAATTTACTAGTTAGTTGTTTGTAAAGGCAAACATACTAAAAAATTGTACAGTTTACCTTGATCCCTTTTCTTAAAATACTATTTTTTTATAATTTTCTTTTTTATAGAAGAGGCATTTTTAAGTACTCCATTCAGCAACACTACTATTAAAACAATACAGGCTCCATAATAAAACTCTGGATTCATTTGTTCTTTTTCTCCAAATATTAATAGTGCCAAGATAATAGCGTAAATAGGTTCTAAATTAATAGTAAGCATTACTGTATAAGGAGTTAAATACTTCATTACTTGCACTGAAGCAATAAAAGCATATGCTGTACAAATACTACTTAAAATTAATAAATATATCCAATCACTTGCTTGTAAATGGAAAAATTCTACTGAAAATTTTTGTGTTAATAATAAGTAAATCGTTACTCCTAAAACTCCGAATAATAGTTGATAAAATGAAATTGTATTGGCTTCATGTTTTTTTATAAACACGCCATTTAACACCGAAAATAATGCGGATAGAAAGGCTGAAATTAACGCATAAATAATTCCAAGTGTATACTGACTTTCAAAATTAAATATAATATACAAGCCTACTATTACTAACAGTCCTAAAACTATTTCGATTAATTTTATTCTTCTTTTAAAGAAAAAAGGCTCTATAAATGAGGCAAAAAAAGCTCCAGTACTCATCATAACTAAAGCTACTGATACATTTGATACTTTTATTGCTTTGAAAAAAGTTATCCAGTGTACTGCTATAATTACTCCTGAAATAGCAAACTTAGCTAATGCCTTTTTATCAACCCTAAACGACTTCTTTCTTATTATGAAATAGATAGCTATAAAGCCTACTGCTAATAGCATTCTGTACCAAACTAAAGGAACTGCATCAATTGATATTAATGCTCCTAATATTGCTGTAAACCCCCAAATAAAAACGATTAAATGTAAGTGTAGGTAGTTTTTTAATTTATCTCCTTGCATTGAAATATAAATAAATAGCGTATAAACCAAATACTATATTAGGTATCCAAACATTTAACAGGGCATTTGCTCCTGCTACAGCTCCTAATACTTCTGCTACTTTTAAAAAGAAAACATAAATAAACATAACGCTAATACCTATGGCTAAATTAACTCCTATACCTCCTCTACTTTTCCTATGTGCTAGCCCCACAGCAATTAATGTTAGTATGTAGCTGGCAATTGGTAAACTTGTTCTTTTGTATAGTTCTACTAAGTAAGCGTTTAAGTTTTTTATCCCTCTTTTTCTAGACACTTCAATAAACTTAACCAACTCTGGAGAGTTCATTTCTTGTGCCATAATATTCTTGTAATTAAAATCTTCTGGTGTAAATGTAAATGTGGTATCTAAGCTTCTTCCTGAAAAGATACTATCTCTTTCTTTAAAAATTTTTCGCTCTTTCCATGTATATAACTTAAACGTACTGTCTTTTTCATTCCAATTAATATTATCAGCAGTAAGTTTTCTTTTTAACTTAATACCGTCATATAGATCGATTGAAAAATTAAACCCTGAGTTTCGCTTTAAATCAAAGTTTTGGATATATACATAGGTACTATCGTTAAGCTGCAAACTAAATTCGCGGATAGTAGTATCTGAATATTTCTTTTTCTTTAAATATTTTTTTTCAAAAGCTTTTCTTGTTTTACTACTTGATGGTACAAAAAAGTGATTCATTGATAACGCTACCGCACAAACAATAGTTGCTCCAATAAAATATGGGTATAAGAATCGTGTAAATGATACTTGAGAGCTATTAATTGCTACAATTTCTGTGTTACTTGCTAGCTTTGAAGTAAATAAAATAACTGCTATAAACAATGCTAATGGCATAAACGTATTAGCATAGTAAATAATGAAGTTTTTATAGTAGTCGTTAACTATTTCAAACAGTGTTAGATTTTCTTCTCGTAAAAATTTATCAACCTTTTCTGCAATATCAATAGCTACTGCAATAGGTATTAAAATAAGTAACGTAAACAAAAAAGTTGTTAAGTAACGTTTTAATATGTACCAATCTAGTATTTTCAAATTACAAACGTTTATCCATTTGTTTTACCATCTTGTCTTTCCATGAAGCAAAGTCTCCTGCTATAATATGTTTACGTGCTTCACGAACTAACCATAAATAAAATCCTAAGTTATGAATAGATGCTATTTGTTTTCCTAACATTTCTCTTGAAGCAAATAAGTGGCGTAAATAAGCTTTTGAATACATGTTATCAACCCAAGTAATACCCATTTCATCAATTGGAGAAAAATCTTTTTCCCACTTTTTATTTTTAATATTTATGCTACCGTGTGCTGTAAATAACATTCCATTACGTGCATTACGGGTTGGCATAACACAATCAAACATATCTACACCTAATGCAATATTTTCCAAAATATTAATAGGTGTACCCACTCCCATTAAATATCTAGGCTTGTCTTCCGGTAAAATTGCTGTTACCACTTCAGTCATGGCATACATTTCTTCTGCTGGTTCTCCTACTGATAATCCTCCAATAGCATTTCCTTCAGCTCCTGAATTTGCTATATACTCTGCTGATTGTTTACGTAGATCTTTATAAGTACTTCCTTGTACAATTGGAAATAAAGATTGGCTATATCCGTATTTTGGAGGGGTATTCTCAAAGTGTTTTATACAACGATCTAACCAGCGATGTGTCATATGCATAGATCGCTTTGCATAATTATAATCACAAGGATATGGTGTACATTCATCAAAAGCCATGATTATATCTGCTCCAATAGTACGCTGTGTTTCCATTACATTTTCTGGTGTAAAGAAATGCGTTGAACCATCTATATGGCTTTTAAATTTTACCCCTTCTTCATTTATCTTTCTTCTCCCTGATAAAGAATATACTTGGTAACCTCCACTATCCGTTAAAATATTTCGATCCCAATTCATAAACTTATGCAACCCTCCTGCTGCTTCTAAAGTTTCTAACTTTGGACGTAAGTATAAATGATAAGTGTTTCCTAAAATTATATCAGGATTTATTTCGTCTTTTAATTCTGATTGATGTACTCCTTTTACTGTAGCTACTGTACCTACAGGCATAAATATTGGAGTTTCTATAGTTCCGTGATCAGTTGTAATAACACCTGCTCGTGCTTTACTTTTAGGATCGGTTATTTTTAAGTCAAATTGCATAAGTGGCAAAGATACACATGTAAGTTGAATGTTTAAAAGTAGAAAGTTAAAAGTTTCTTATTACTGTTTTTTAATTCTTTCTTCTTCTTCCAAACTTGGATTTAAAATCTGCTTTTTTCTTTGGTTGAGTAGTTTTTTGAGGAGAAGTTTTTTGAGTCTTTTTCTCTGCTCCTTCATATGTTTTTGATGAGCCTGCTACTAGTTTATTAATTTCATCCATTTCTTTAGATGATAATTCACGCCACTCTCCTACCTTTAAGTTTCCTAAAGTTACATTCATAATACGTGTGCGCTTTAGTTTTTTTACTTCGTATCCTAAGTATTCACACATACGTCTTATTTGACGGTTTAAGCCTTGTACTAAAGTTATTTTAAATACATTATCATTTACACGCTCTACTTTACATTTCTTTGTTACGGTTCCTAAAATTGGTATTCCGTTACTCATTCTCTTTATAAAGCGTTCATTGATTGGCTTATTAACTGTAACTATGTATTCTTTCTCGTGGTTATTTCCTGCGCGTAGAATTTTGTTTACGATATCTCCATCATTGGTTAAAAATATTAATCCTTCTGATGGTTTATCTAATCGACCAATAGGAAACAGTCGTTGTGGGTGTCCTACAAACTTTACTATGTTTTTACGCTCTTTACTATCTGTAGTACAAACAATACCTACTGGTTTGTTTAACGCTATATATATAGTTTTTGGTTTTGCTTTTAACGGTTTTCCATCAATTTTTACCACATCTCCTTCATTAACTCTATTTCCTAACTGGGTAGGTTTTCCGTTTATGGTTACTCTTCCTTCTGTAATAAAGCGTTCTGCTTCACGACGTGAACAAATACCTGTACTACTTATAAACTTATTAAGATTTATTGATGTGTCATTATTTTTTTCCATTAGTACAAAGAAAAAGAAAATCCTCAAGCTAACACTTGAGGATTTCATAATTTATATGTTTTTCTTATTAAAACATAATCATTTTTTGTGTACAACGTGCTAAACTTGGTCTTCTTTCATAGTCAAACCCAAGTGTTATCATATGTGTACCATAGTTATATTCTTGTGTCTTATTCATGTTAATACTAAATCCGTACGACAAGTATAGGTTGTTCTTTTTTAAACCAAATAATGGTGCAATAGCGTTTGGTTGAAAAAACTGATCGTTTAAGAATGTATAACTTACCCCAGCCCAAACATATCCGTCTCTAATTCCTTTTCTGGCTTTAACGTTCATATCTGTTCTAGATCGTTTATCTGCTTCTCTATACTCTACTAACATTGAAGGCTCTAATTCAAAATTTCTACTTAACCTTGTAAAAGTATAAGAAGTAAAAACTGTATACTTTCTTAATACTTCTGGTTCACCAGTTTGAAAATCTTCAATTTCCTTATTTAGAATATTTACCGCGTTAAGACTTATACTAAATCGTTCGTAACGATATAATAGACCTACATCAAAATTTGAGTTATTTAATGTTCTATTTGGTACTACTTGTCCTGAATTATTCTCAGAAGTATCAATACCAAATTGAATAAAACTATAACTTAAAGCGAATGATAAGAAACTATCGTGAAAGTCACTTAATGTTAAGTGACTTGCAAACGATAATTTAGCTCCTTTGTGAGTTGTATATCCATTTTTATCATTAAATAAAGTAATACCACCACCAAAAGTGTCTGCTATACGAGCTTCAACTGTTAACGATTGCGTGTCTGGTGCATCTTTAACTCCAATCCACTGGCTTACTCCATTCAATCTAACCTGTAATCCAGTACCAATACCTGCATAAGTTGGAGATATTAAAAACGGGTTATCAGCTAAATGACTCACATATTGTGGTAATTCTACTTCTTGTGCAGTAACTTTTACACTACTTAATACTACACATAAAATTAATATTATTTTTCTCATTTCTGTTATTATCTATATAGTGTAAAGTGTCCCATTATTTTCTTCTCTTGACCAGATAACTCTTTAAAGTAAATTGTATACCAATAATCTCCAGATGGTAGTGGTGTACCTTCGTAAGTACCATCCCATCCTTCTACAGTACCTTTAAAGTCTGCAATATTACGTGCATATCTATCATAAATATATACTTTGATATCATGATAATCTTCTACTTCACGAGGATACCAGTAATCATTTATTCCATCTCCATCTGGTGTAAATAAGTTTGGAACAAAAATAGAAATATACTCTCCTCTAACAGTTAAGGTAACCTCACAACCTCTAGCATCTCTTACCGTAATGGTATAATCTTTTGTTTGTAAGATTAAGAACTCATTATCTGGTCCAAAATCACCTCCATCTACACTGTATTCATATGGCGGTAAACCAAAGTCAGCATTTGCTATTAATGTATTCTTAACTGAATCATCAATTTCTAAGGTTAATGGTTGATAATCCACTATATCTATTGGACTACTAGTAGAACTTTGAGAACAAGAACTTATTGTGTGGGTAGCTGTAACATAATAACCTGATCCTGCTGGTACATCAATAAATTCTCCTGTAGTATTTGTAGCTATTAGTGTATTTGCACCGTCATATAATGTATATGACATGTTATTTCTGTAAGCTTCGTCTACTATTGCTAAGATAATATTACCTGTTGGACAAGTATATTCAAAATCTACTGTTAATTGTATATCTACTGGTTCACCTGTAGTTACTCTTATAGGATCTACTACGTTACATCCTGCTTCATCTCTAACTGTGATAAAGTACGATGTACCTCCTTGAATGTTTTCATTTGCTCCTAATACTATTGAGTTTGTAGTGTACTGAGTTGGTAACTCAACATTATTAATACTTACATAATAAGGTTGTGTACCTCCTTGTACATTTAACTCAATTGTTGGTGTAGGATCATCAATACACACTTGTTCAGTAACTCCTACTAATGTTGCTGTAAATTCATCTGGTTGTGTTACTTCAACTCTTATAGGGTCTAAATAACATCCTACAACGTCTTTTACAGTAATCCAATACACACCTGCTCTTAAGTTTTCAAATACATTGTTTTTTACAAACTTAGTTTCAGGGAAGTCAGGACTACTTGGATCTGAAGCAATGTTGAACTCGTAATCATTGTTACCTCCTTCTGCATTAACTGTAATAGTACCATCGTTACCTCCAAAACATGTAACTGGTGTTGATGTTACTGTAGCTGCTAATATCTCTGGTTCAGTAATTGTGTGTTCTCCTGTTATAGCATAACACTCTACACCAAATCTATTCGTACTTCTTACATTTATTTTATAAGTACCAACATTTAAATCACTAAAGATATTTGACGTTTGCCAACTGCTTAAAGGTGCATCGTTTCCATCTAATAATTGGTATTCATAGTTTGCGAAACCTCCTTGTACATTAGCAGATAATACTGCGTTACTATCTCCATTACAGGTAATAAATGCTGAATCTATGTTTAATGTCGCTACTAAAGGCTCATAAGCTCCAACTGTTACTGTTGCTGGTTCAGAAACACATAACTCACTATCTCTAACATAGAATTGGTGTACTCCTGCATCTACATTAAATGTATTTGTGTTTCCAAAGGTTATTCCGTCCATACTATACATATAAGGACCTGTACCTCCTGCTCCTGTAACTTCTATAACTCCCTGAGGATCATTACATGTAATATCTACTGTAATTTCTGCTGAAGCAACTACTTCGATAGGATCTATGATATCTACTGGGCCTAAAAGACCATCACAAGAATATCCATCTGCTACTTTTACTGAATATCCAACTCCTGCTGGTAAATTTGTAAAGATAGGTGATGACTGACTTGCACTTTCTGTTCCATCAGGATATACTAACACATAACTATATGTTATACTAGGATCTTGTGTTTGACCTCCAGCTATATTAGTTACTTCAATAGTTGCTGTATATTCTCCTTCACAAAGGTTTGGCGTGACATTTAAGTTTCCTGTAATCGTTGTTCCTGGTATTAATGTAAAGGTTGTTGTCTCTGTACATCCATTAACATCTCTAACAGTTGCTGTATAATCTCCTGCTGTTAAACCAGTAATAATTGCATTGTTATCAAATGATTGAATTGTTGAACCTGAAGTGTTGTTTACCAATTCATACTGGTAAGCTCCCCAACCTCCATTAGCTGTTAACTTAACTCCTCCTGAGTTTGGTGGTGTACACTTTAAGTAGGTTAAATCACTTGCTAATGTTAAATCGTTATCTGGTTGAGTAATCTCAAAGTTTACTGTTTGAGATGTACAGAATGGCGTATTTGGCATTGTAACCTGTACATAATACTCTCCTGGAGCTATACCTGAAATGGTAGTAGGTGTTCCTCCTGTTCCATTTCCTGTAATACCTGTTGATGTTCCTCCAATAGTAAACACTTCATAATTGTATACATCAGTATAAGGTGTAGCAGGACTAAAGTATATATCTACACTTCCTGTACCTCCAAAACATGCTCTTTCAATATTTGTTAAGAATATATCGAAAGAAGGAGTCTCTTGTACTGTATGATATGCTTCTAAAATACAGCCTGTTGCTGGATTTAAAATAGCTATTGTATAACTATCAGTTGCCAATCCTGTAAACACAGCTACATCAGTTGCTGTTGCAGGTATTACTGTTGTTGTGTACCCTGTATTAGTTCCTGTAATTGTATACTCTACATTCGCTATATCTGGATTTACTTTAACAGTAATATCTTCTCCTGTACTACAATCAATAGCTTTTGTTACTGTAATTGTAGCATTAGTCATTGATGTAAACGGATCGATAGTAACTACTCGAGACACAAAACAATCTGTGTTTTCATCATATACTTTTACAGTATAATCTCCTCCTGCTAAGTCAGTTGATATATAAGTAAAGTTACTATCATCTTGTAATACATTACCCGTTGCATCTTCAAAAACAACTCGTACATAGTTTCCTGTACCTCCTGTAATCGCTCCTTTATCTACTACTATTTTTGCAGTATTAACTGTATTACCTGTTGTACATGCAAACTGTGTTACTGTAATAGCGTTTGAGATATCGATCTCATCATTGTCATTAATTGATACGTCAATAGACGTTGTACAACCGTTAGTTCCTGTTGCTGTAATCGTATAAACCGCTTCTGCTAAGTTCTCATATGTTTGATTTGTAGGATTAAATGTAGCACCTGCAGCTGCTCCTGCTGGTACAGAAGTAATTGAATAGGTTAATGGTATAATTCCATTATCCGTAGCATTCATTTGAATTACTCCTGTTGCACTCCCAAAACAGATATCATTTACCGTAGCAACCGCTGTAAATACAGGTGTTATTTCTGGTTGAATTACGATATCTTTCGATACATCACAAGCTGGTGTTGCATCTAAATCGCGTACCGTAACTGTATAAGTTTGCGGAGTGTCATTCGCACTAGGAATTGTAACCGTAAACGGATCACTTGTTACTACAACATTCGTCATCAACGATCCATCCACAGAACCTGAAACATCATACGTGTAATTGCTCGTTCCTGAAGTCCAATTCACTAAATCAACTGTTACAATTCCGTCTGGTAATAATGAACAATCTACTTTTTTAGTTTCTACTAATGAAAAGTTTACATCTGGATTAATTGTAACATCTGTTGGTGTACCTGCATCACATCCGTTTGAGTCTACCACATTTACAGTATACGTATCTGCTGGTAAATTACTAAAGGTATGAGTAGTAGCCGTTAAAATTTGAGTTTCTACAACACCTCCTGCATTTGATAAAGTATAGGTATAAGTTCCTGTACCTCCTGCTGCTGTTACCTCAATACTACCTCCTACAGATGTATCACATGCATTATCATTATGAGTTACATTGAATATTACTGGTGCTGGATTAGCTACGCTTACTGTTGTAGAACGTGAACATCCATTTCCGTCTCTTACGCGAACTCTATAATCTCCTGAAGGAATTCCTTCAAACACATTATCACTACTATATGTAAACCCTCCATAAGCTACATTAGGAGTAGATTGCAGTTCTAATTGATACTCATAATTACCCCAACCACCTGATGCTGTTCCTGTAATAGTAGCATCTGAATTGTTAGTACAACTTACTAATGGATCGACTACAGCAGAAACTAATAATGAATTTTCTGGTTGATAAATAGTAAAATTAGGAGTTCTTGCCTGACAATTAGGTGTATTTGTCATCGTAACAATTACATAATATGTACGAGAAGTACCTGGATTTGCATCTAAATTAGCAATTGGAGATGCTCCTGTTTGACCAGTTACTGTTCTATAAATTGAATCATCACTAGCATCATATACTACATAATCATATTGTCCAGTATACGGTGTAGACGAACTAAATTCCATAAGTACACTACCATCATCATTTTCTCTACAACTTTCATTTTGAACATCTGTAATTAATAAGTCAAATACTGGTTCATTATTAACTGTGTAATATGTTACTAACTCACATCCTGTTGTTGGGTTCTCTATCGTTATTTCATAATCTCCTGTTGGTAGATTATCAAAATCACCAGTGGTATTGGTTACTGGTCCGTATCCATTACTTGTTCCTTCAATAGTAATGTTAGCTACTACCGGTGTTGTAGATGTGTATGTTACTGTAATATCTTCTCCTGTTGAACAAGTTATTGCATTATCTAACGTAACTACAGGATTACTTAATTCATTAAATGGTTGAATTGTTGCTGAAGTTGTTCCTGAACATCCTTGATCATCATAAACTGTAATATCTACTGTTCCTCCTGAAGTATTAGTTGTTGTAAATATAAAGTTACTTGAATCTAATATCTCTACTGACCCTGAATTTGGAGTGTACGTAAAAACAACTCGTGTATAAGTACCAGAACCTCCAGCTGTACCTGATGGCAACTCTACACTTGCAACGTTAACAGTATTACCTGTTGTACATGCAAATTCTGTAACATTTGGTGTACTTGGTGCTACTGGTGCATATTCAGTTACTACAATTCCAGTAATTGTTGTTGTACATCCGTTTGTTCCTGTACCTGTAATATCATACGTTCCTGGTGGTAAATCTGTAAATGTACTATCTCCGTCATAAGTTCCTGCTATAGGACTAATAGTATAGGTTATTGGTAAAATTCCATTATCTATAGCTGTTAATGTTATAATACCCGAATTATCTCCTGAACATAAACTTGCTGTTACTTCTGGGGTAAAGTCTGGTCTTATTTCTGGTTGAATTTCAATAGTTCTTGAAACATCACATATTGGTGTTGCATCTAAATCGCGTACCGTAACTGTATAAGTTTGCGGAGTGTTATTCGCACTAGGAATTGTAACCGTAAACGGATCACTTGTTACTACAACATTCGTCATCAACGATCCATCTACAGAACCTGAAACATCATACGTGTAATTGCTCGTTCCTGAAGTCCAATTTACTAAGTCTACAGTTACTTCTCCATCAGGAGATGCAGAACAATCTACTTTTTTAGTTTCTACTAATAAGAAGTTCACATCTGGATTAATTGTAACATTTGTTGGTGTTCCTGCATCACATCCGTTTGAATCTACAACATTTACTGTATAAATATCTGCTGGTAAATTCGTAAATGTATAGGTTGTTGCTGTTAAAATTTGTGTTTCAACAACTCCACCTGCATTTGATAAAGTATAGGTATAAGTTCCTGTACCTTCTGCTGCAGTTACCTCAATGCTTCCTCCTACTGAAGTATCACATACATTGTCAATATGATTAACTGTAAATGTTACTAGTGTTGGGTTTGCAACGATAATCTGACTACTTGCTTCACAATACGTTCCTGCTACTCCATCTTTATCTCTTACTACAACTGTATAATCTCCAGCAGGCAAGCCTGTAAAAATATTGTTAGAGCTATATGTGTTTCCTGCATAAGCGACTCCTGGGTTTGAAGTCTCCTCTAATTGGTATACATAAGTACCCCAACCTCCTGTTGCTGTTGCTGTAATGGTAGCATCTGAACCATTATTACAACTTACTACTGGGTTTACAACTCCTGATACCGATAATGGATTAATTGGTTCTGAAATTGTAAAGTTTGCACTTTGTGCCTCACAGAATGGAGAATTAGCTCCCATGTCTATTCTTATATAGTAAGTACCAGCTGATAATCCTGTAATTGTTGTTGGAGTACCTCCTGTACCTGCACCTGTAACTGATGTTGCTGTTCCTGTTGAAGTATACACCGTATAGGTATAACCACTAGTGTATGGTGTACTTGGACTAAAGCTTAAAACAGCACTCCCATTACTATCTCCTTGACAATCTACATCTTCTATATCTGTTATAATAATATCAAAGGTAGGCTCATCATCAACAGTGTAGTATGTTACTAACTCACATCCTGTTGTTGGGTTCTCTATCGTTATTTCATAATCTCCTGTTGGTAGATTATCAAAATCACCAGTGGTATTGGTTACTGGTCCGTATCCATTACTTGTTCCTTCAATAGTAATGTTAGCTACTACCGGTGTTGTAGATGTGTATGTTACTGTAATATCTTCTCCTATTGAACAAGTTATTGCATTATCTAACGTAACTACAGGATTACTTAATTCATTAAATGGTTGAATTGTTGCTGAAGTTGTTCCTGAACATCCTTGATCATCATAAACTGTAATATCTACTGTTCCTCCTGAAGTATTAGTTGTTGTAAATATAAAGTTACTTGAATCTAATATCTCTACTGACCCTGAATTTGGAGTGTACGTAAAAACAACTCGTGTATAAGTACCTGAACCTCCAGCTGTACCTGATGGCAACTCTACACTTGCAACGTTAACAGTATTACCTGTTGTACAAGCAAACTCTGTTACTATTGGTGTTGATGGAGCTACTGCTATATATTCAGTTATTACAATATCGGTAACTGTTGTTGTACATCCATTAGCTGCCGTACCTGTAATACTATACGTATTTGGAGGTAAGTTAGTAAACGTACTATCGCCATCGTATGTACCAGCTACAGGACTAATTGTATAAGTTACTGGTAAAATACCATTGTCAACTGCCGTTAAAGTAATAGTTCCTGAATTATCTCCTGAACATAAACTATTTTCTGCTACATAGGTAAAACTAGGTTCAACAGGATCTTGAACAGTAATTGCTTTCATTTCTGAACAACCAGAGTTTACATCAGTAACAGTTACATTATGTACTCCTGGGGCAAGTGAAACTACAGTAGTTGAAGTTGCAGGTGAGGTTATTGTTCCTATTTCTCCAGTATCAAATGAATAATTATAATTTCCTCCAGCACCTGAAGTTACATTTATCTCTACCTCTCCATCATTACCTGGTATACAAGTAGCATTTTGAGTTACAGTTAAGTTAAAATCTATGTCAGGATTTACAATTATTCCATTTGAAGTATCTGTACACCCATTAGCATCTCTAACTACAACGTCATAACTTCCTGGAGTTAATCCTTGAGCTACATATGAAGTATTTGTTGTTGGTGATGTAAATGTTGTACCTCCGTCAATTGAATAACTATAAGGGGCCGTACCATTATTTACATTAATTGTTATTGTTTTATTTACATCACAGCTTGCTGGAATTGCAGAAACAATATTTGGTGAAGGGCTTAGAGTTAAAGCCACTGTACCTAAACTTACTGGACCACAACCATTTGTATCTTGAGCAAAAGCTTCAACTGTGACTGGTGAACCAGTTACAGTACCTGCTGCAACAGTTATTGTATTCCCAGATAAAACTCCTGTTCCATTTGTTACATTAAAAGTGTAAGTATATCCAGGGAAACCTCCTACTACATTTTCAATTCTTACTAAACCATCTACACTACATGTAATATCTCTTACTTTGGTTACTTGACCTGAGATTTCTGTTCCTTCTATAATCTCTACATCTTGAGCTCCAAACTCACAAACTACACCTCCAGTGTTTGACAAAACAATATAATATGTACCTGGAGCTAAACCAGTTACAACAATATCTGCAAAACCACTCTGAGCAATATTAGTATAACCTGCTACTGCTACTCCTTCATTGTTTGCGTCTCTTTGATATAATGTCCAAGTAAAGTCATTCGATAAATCTCCACTAGTATTATCTATTGAAAATGTTATTTGACCTGAATTGGCACCAAAACACGCTTGGTTATTTATAGTACTAGTAATAGGCACAGTAGGTGTAAAATCATCATAAATATTTTCATTATTTTCTTTTACACAACCAGTAGCATCTCTTACATAAAACTTATAGTCTACTCCTGGTGTTAAGCCAGTATAAGTTCTGGTTCTATCTGGGTCACCTAAAGTTCCATTATAGGCAGCATCAGCTGGTTGCCAACCTGTCGGAGAATTAATTGCAAACTCAAAAGGTCCCGTTCCATCAACAGCTTCAACAGTAACTGTTAACCCTACTGAACAGTTTCCTGGAGTTATGATTGGATTTACAATTAAACCAGTAACATTAAACGGTATTTCATATGGACCATATGCTTCTAAACATAAGGGCGTTCCTGTTCCATTTTCAACAATTTGTAGTACAGGGTGTACCACATCTCCTGAGTTTAATCCACGTATTTGTCCATTAGTAGTTGTAAAATCTACCCATGTTACTCCATTATCTAAACTATATTGTAATGTATTAGGTAAATAGTCATTAGGATCAATATTAATAAAGTTAAATCCTGTTTGTGCTGGATCTACCACACACCCTGGTGGTAATACAGGGTCAATATCCATCACTATGGCTGTAGGATCTACTAATTCTACAGTTTCAGAATCATCACAACCTAAAGCATCTTCAATTAATATTGTATAATCTTCAGGAGCTAAATTGTCAAAACTAATACTAGAACCTACAAAATTATTAATTGTATTTATAACTCCTCCACTATCAGAAATTGTTATTGTATATGGAGCTTCTCCTGTGTTCGCTACAATAGTAACATCAATACTACCTGTATCTCCATTACAAGTAGGTTGATTATCTGTTGCGGTTATTTCTAATGGAGCTACTGAATCTATTATTATATCTTGAACAACATATTCACAACCTACATCATCTCTTACATATACATCATACGTACCTGCTGCTAAACCTGTAACAGGATTTGTTGCAGCATAAGTTCCTGCTGATGAACCATCAGTTACGACTGAGAATTCATACCCTCCTGATCCTCCTGTAGGGTTTACTAAAATTTCTCCAGTAGGGGTACAGCTTGCATTCGTTGGTGTAGCAGTAGCTATTAGTTGTGGGTTAATTGTTACTGGCGTATTTTCTGTACATCCTCTACCATCTTGTACATATACTGTATAATTTCCGTCAGATAAACCTGAGAAAGTATATGTATTTGAAGATGCTGGTGTTGGTGTTTGCCATGTGGTTCCGTCTAAACTAAAAACATAATCACCATTACCTGCATTAACTGTTACAACTATTTGTCCGTCAGTTCCATCATAACATTGAGGTTCAGCTGTAAATGTAATTGTTTCAATAGCATCTACTGTCACTGAAACTGGAGCAGATGTACATCCTAATCTATCTGTTGCTATTACGGTATAAGTACCTGCTGCGACATCTGTAAATGGACTTGTAGTTGACACTGAAGTATTTGTTGAATCAAATAATTCATAGGTATATGGTCCTCCATTCCCATTACTCGCTGTTGGGGTTATTGTTGCCCCTGTTGCTGGATTACACGTTACTTCTTTTGTTACAGGTGCTGTTACTGTAATCGCTGTTGGATCTGATAACGTAACACTTGCTAACGGTACATCACATCCTGAAGCCACTCCTGTTGGGCGTATTTGAATATTATGTGTTCCTGCTGAAAATCCTGGTATTGCAAATGGATTTGCTCCTGAATTTACCCAAGTAGCTCCTCCATCTATTGAATAATCAAAAGAAGCTGGGGCTCCTGATGGGAACGAAGCTTCAACTGTAATTGTTCCATCTGAGTCTCCAATACATGTTGGGTTCGTTTGTCCTATAACTGCAGCCGTAAATTCTTGACTTGGCTCTACATTTACTGTAATATCTGTTGTACAACTACTTCCATAACCTACAGATATTGTATGAGCTCCTACAGATACATTATTAAATACATTATTCCCTGTTTGTGGTGTTCCTCCATCTAATGTATATGTATAAGTCGCATCTAATGGTGTTATTGTTATATTCCCTGTTCCATCACAATTATATGCTACAGAGCTACTTAATACTGGCTCTGTTGGTAAATCTAAAATAGTTGCTTGATTTAAATCTAAAATACATCCATTGGCATCTACCACTCTAGTATCATATGTACCAGGTGACAAGTTTGTTACTGTTGTACTTCCTGCTTGTGTATAGTTAGTATCTGTCGTTAACTTATAGAAGTATAGATAATTTGGTGTTCCTCCTGTTGGAGCTGTAAAAGTAATGGTTCCTAAAACAGTTCCTGAAGGACTACACATTAAATCTGTTGATGATACACTTCCTCCTGTTAATGCTGATGGTACTGTAATAGTCTCTGTTGATGCTGCTGATGTACAGCCATTAGCATCTGTTACAGTTACTTGATAAGTTCCATCGCCTAAACCTGTAAAGGTGTAATTTACATCTGTTAATGGTCCTTGTGCTGGTGGTGCTCCTGGTCCTGTTACTGTTACTGTATATGGTGCAGTACCACTGGCTACAGTTACATTAATTGTTCCTGTATCTGTACTACAGTCAGGTTGTACTGCTGATGTTGTAAGTGTTGGATCTGCTATTTGATTTACTGTTACTGTAGTCATAAACTCACAGTAATTAGCTCCTCCATTCTTATCTCTTACATATACAGTATATGTACCTGAAGGTACATTTACTGGACTTGTTGTTGTCGTTATTGGTGCAATAGCACTTGATGTCTCTTCTATATAATATTGATAAGTTCCATCACCTCCACTTGGGGTAATTACGATTTGACCATCATTACATGTTGCACTTACTGTAGTAACTGTTGCTGTTACCTGTGGAAGAATTGTTGCTGATTGTGTATCACTACATCCTTTACCATCTTGTACAGTTATATCATACGTACCATCGGTTAAGCCTGTAAATGTATATTCTGTTGGCGTTGCCGCATTAGGTGTTTGCCATGTAGTACCGTTATCTAAACTAAACTGGTAATCATCATTACCTGAAGTTACATTAATCGTTAATGTACCATTAGATCCATCGTAACAAACTACTGGTGTTACCGTAAAAGTAACTATTGTTACTGGGTTTACTGTCACTGAAACTGGAGCAGATGTACATCCTAGCCTATCTGTTGCTACCACAGTATAAGTTCCTGCTGCGACATCTGTAAATGGACTTGTAGTTGACACTGAAGTATTTGTTGAATCAAATAATTCATAGGTATATGGTCCTCCATTCCCATTACTCGCTGTTGGGGTTATTGTTGCCCCTGTTGCTGGATTACACGTTACTTCTTTTGTTACAGGTGCTATTACTGTAATCGCTGTTGGATCTGATAACGTAACACTTGCTAACGGTACATCACATCCTGAAGCCACTCCTGTTGGGCGTATTTGAATATTATGTGTTCCTGCTGAAAATCCTGGTATTGCAAATGGATTTGCTCCTGAATTTACCCAAGTAGCTCCTCCATCTATTGAATAATCAAAAGAAGCTGGGGCTCCTGATGGGAAAGAAGCTTCAACTGTAATTGTTCCGTCTGAGTCTCCAATACATGTTGGGTTCGTTTGTCCTATAACTGCAGCCGTAAATTCTTGACTTGGCTCTACATTTACTGTAATATCTGTTGTACAACTACTTCCATAACCTACAGATATTGTATGAGCTCCTACAGATACATTATTAAATACATTATTCCCTGTTTGTGGTGTTCCTCCATCTAATGTATATGTATAAGTCGCATCTAATGGTGTTATTGTTATATTCCCTGTTCCATCACAATTATATGCTACAGAGCTACTTAATACTGGCTCTGTTGGTAAATCTAAAATAGTTGCTTGATTTAAATCTAAAATACATCCATTGGCATCTACCACTCTAGTATCATATGTACCAGGTGACAAGTTTGTTACTGTTGTACTTCCTGCTTGTGTATAGTTAGTATCTGTCGTTAACTTATAGAAGTATAGATAATTTGGTGTTCCTCCTGTTGGAGCTGTAAAAGTAATGGTTCCTAAAACAGTTCCTGAAGGACTACACATTAAATCTGTTGATGATACACTTCCTCCTGTTAATGCTGATGGTACTGTAATAGTCTCTGTTGATGCTGCTGATGTACAGCCATTAGCATCTGTTACAGTTACTTGATAAGTTCCATCGCCTAAACCTGTAAAGGTGTAATTTACATCTGTTAATGGTCCTTGTGCTGGTGGTGCTCCTGGTCCTGTTACTGTTACTGTATATGGTGCAGTACCACTGGCTACAGTTACATTAATTGTTCCTGTATCTGTACTACAGTCAGGTTGTACTGCTGATGTTGTAAGTGTTGGATCTGCTATTTGATTTACTGTTACTGTAGTCATAAACTCACAGTAATTAGCTCCTCCATTCTTATCTCTTACATATACAGTATATGTACCTGAAGGTACATTTACTGGACTTGTCGTTGTCGTTATTGGTGCAATAGCACTTGATGTCTCTTCTATATAATATTGATAAGTTCCATCACCTCCACTTGGGGTAATTACGATTTGACCATCATTACATGTTGCACTTACTGTAGTAACTGTTGCTGTTACCTGTGGAAGAATTGTTGCTGATTGTGTATCACTACATCCTTTACCATCTTGTACGGTAACATCATAAGTGCCATCTGTTAATCCTGTAAAAATGTATTCTGTTGGTGTTGCCGCATTAGGTGTTTGCCATGTCGCTCCACCATCTAAACTAAACTGGTAATCATCATTACCTGAAGTTACATTAATCGTTAATGTACCATTAGATCCATCGTAACAAACTATTGGTGTTACCGTAAAATCTACAGAAGCTGGTTCTACTATAGGTACACTAACTGGCACACAGTTAGTTCTATTAATATTAATTTGTACATCATCAATAAAGTTTCCTATAGTGTTATTTCCTCCTGCTGTCGACAATGCATCAAACGCAATAACCGTAGTTGATTGTCCTACAGGAACAGTATATGTACCTGAATATACCCCCCACGCAGAAGTACCATCACTCATAGTTTCAACAACTGAAGCGGTAGCTAAATCACTTCCTATTTTTACAGTTGCTACATCCGTACCACTTCTACCTCTGTGTGCTACTGACCAATTGATTACATCTCCTGGTTGTGTACAATACTCTTGGTATAAAGAAGAAACCGTATTTGCATTTAATTCTGCAAAGGCATTACCTTCATGAGCATTAACTCCGTTATAACCATTGTACCAAATTTCAATCAAATTATCTGAAGCTGTGGAATCCCAACCTGGAACTAAATCTTCATTCATTTGCTGGTATGTTGTTGCTGAATTAGCAGGTAACTCAAACCCTCCATTTTCAAATAAATTTGCCGTACACCCACATTCATTACAGCTTCTACTATCTCTAACCATTACAATGTAATCAGTTGCTCTTGGTGGTACATTTGAAAACACTGGAGATGACTGCCAAGTAGCCCCTCCATCAATACTAAACGTATAAGGAGGAATTCCTCCTGTAGCTGAAGCTGTTATTGTTCCTGTTGCTGTATTACAAGTTACTTCTTGAGTTGCTGAAGCAGAAAGTGTTAATTCCTCAGGTTGATTAATAACAACATTTCCTAAATCTATTGGACAAGTTTGCCCGTTAGCTGTTTCTCTTATAAATATGTTATATGTTCCTGCAGCCAATCCTACAACTCTATATGGATTATCAGCAGTCATTGACCAAGTTGTTCCTCCATCTGTAGAATACTCAAAGCTTCCTCCAATAACGTTATTAGCTGAAATAGTAACAGTTCCATTGTCTGATCCATAACATTCACTATCTGTAGATCCTACAATACTTCCTGAGAACTCATTTCCTGCATTTACTGTTACCGTTGTACTTTCTATACAGCTACCTCCATATGTTACTTCAACTGTATGTGCGCCAACAGCAACATTATCAAATACCCCTGTATTATTAGAGTTTCCGTTTAATGTATAGGTATATGTTCCAGCAGGTGTAGCTGTTATAGTTATGTTTCCTGTACCATCACAATTGTATACTACTGAACTCGTTACTCTTGGTGCAGATGGTAAACCATCTATTACTACATTATTTAAATCTAAAGAACAACCATTTGAATCTACTGCTCTTGTGTTATACGTTCCTGCAGAAAGTCCTGTAACAGGATTATTTGCTGCTAATGTATAAGTTGATTCGCTACTTAACTTATAATAGTATGTATAATTAGGTGTTCCTCCTGTAGGTACTGTAAAGGTTATAGTACCAGACGTAGTTCCACCAGATGAGTTACACTCTAAATCTGTTCCTACTGCACTACCTCCACTTAACGCTTGAGGTTCAGTAATTGTAGCACTTAATTGATAAGTACATTGATAGGTGTTTTTTGAGGCTCTAATATCAATAGTATAAGAACCAGCTGATAAACCTGAGAATACACCTGTATTATTCGTTGTAGAAAAACCATCTATACTATACTCTAAAGTATACCCTGTAGCATCTCCTCCTGTTAACGTTACTTGTATGGTACCATTATTATCTCCATTACATGCAATATTTGTTGGTGTTGCTGTAAACTGCAATGCTGGTTCAACTACAACAGTAGCTTCCGCTGTCGCACTACAGTTATTATCATCTCTTACTTCAAAAACATACGTTCCCTCACTTCCCATTGGAACTTCGTAGGTTGTGTCAGTAAAATACACTTTATCAACATCAGCAACTGGGTTACCATTTACTGAAATGACAGCATATTCGTATGGTGAAGTTCCTTCACTTGGTGTTAGTGTTATAATTCCTGAAGAACTACCATTTTCACAAGTAATATTTTTTGTGGTAATTGCTGACAATGTAATTGGCTCAGGTAGAGTTATTACTCTTGTTTCGTTTGCCGAACATCCACCTTCTGTGGTTACTAAAATTTCATACGTACCACTCTCAGTTATTGCATATCTTTGGTCATTGCTATCAATAAAGCCATTAGACCCAGCCATATACACATTATCCTTTCTTATCTCATAAGAATATCTACCAGGTACATTTCCTATTTGTACTGTAAGCTCTGATGCTCCTCCACATGTATCAATGTTTGTAAGTACATTTAAATCAATATCTAAGCTTTGTATATTTACACTATCTGTAACATAATTACAAGATCCGTTAGAACCAACCTGACGAATTGTTACAGTATAATCTCCTGGATTAGTTATTGAGAAAGTATTACTTGTTTGAAAAGCAGTCGTTGAACCATTGCCAGATAAACTATACTCATACCCATCAGGTACTCCATTAACTACAATACTTCCGTTTGTTCCACATAAAATATCTGTTGGTACAACAGTAGGAGTTAATGAGTTTCTAAATACATTAAAATAATATGTTCTTGGACATGTACCATCGTATAAAACTTCTAATTTATAAGCTCCTGTTTCACCGAAAGATTGAGTTAAATCTGTACCTAACGATCCCCAAGAGCAACCAGTAGATGTAGGTGCACAATCTTCTGTTTCAAAGTTATATCCACAACCACCATCACCGTTTAATTTAAACCATTCGACAGTTGTATTAGATCCTGCAAAAGGTAAAGTAATGTCTCTAGTTTCTGTTGTATTTCCACATAGATAAATTTCAGCTAACTCTGTAGTATTACTAGTACAAGAAGTATTGAATCTATCTGCAAAAGGTGGTGCCAATGGATTTGACACATTTGCAAAACTTATTACTTCTATGATTTCTGGCTTTGTAATACAACCCAAAGTAGTTGTTTTAGTTACTGTATATACACCAGCACTGCTAACTGTAATACTTTGAGTGCTTCCTAAAAACTGACCGTTTTCATCTTCCCAACTATAGGTATCAAAACCGTCACCTGCAGTTAACTCAATACTTCCGCCACAAAGTACTTCTTCTCTTCTGAAATCACAATCATCTAAATTAACTAAGAAGTTTGAAGAACCTACAATTCCAAAGTCACAACTATCAAAACCAGAATAACTAGGTTCATTGTTTACTACAACTCCACCTTTAACTCCCTCATATCTTGCGAAAGCTTGGTTTTGTACTACATTTGAACATACATCTCTTAACTCATTACAGTCAGAAACTACTTGTACATGCAAACGGATATTATATTCTGCTCCATTTTCTCGTACCATATCATCTGGTATACCAAACTCTACTTGCGCTCTAAAACCATTAGCCGCAGAAGGTCCTTCATAGCCTACAATTGATACTCCTGCTGGTAAATCGATGTCGAAACGCATACCGTTATATACTGTTCCTCCTGTAGAAGTTTCTAATAAATCTACATTTTTAGGTAATCTATCCGTTATAATCGTATTCGTAGCATCATCTGTACCTACATTTTGAAAACTTATATTATACCATAATTCACTACCTAAACCTACAGGTGTTCCTTGTATATCATTTCCACTCCCATCTAAAACCGATTTGACCATTTGCAATTCCGGTTCAATTATTTCAACCGCCAAAGCATTTAAAAAAGGCCAATAAACATCTCCACTTGTGGTAAATCTAACGTTAGCAGAATTTTGTCCATTTGTAATAACACTATTATTAGTATTACTTAGTTCATATAAGTCTACGTCAAAACCTAAGGTGTTTTCACTATCTGGAATACGAGAAGTTAAATATTGATCATTTATACTTATAGACCCATTAAAAAAGTTATAACTTGGATTTATATTTGGTGTTGATTGACTTACATAGTTACCATAAATATCTTCTATTTGAAATCTATCTCCTGAAATACTTCTATCTCCCTCTAAGGTCGCTGCTAACAAGCTAACTCTTACTGGTGCTGGGTTTGCTGGATTTCCAACAGGTACCGTAGTAAAACCAGAGTATGATAATTCCACATCATTATTTCCATCAACATCAGCATAACCATCAAAAATAGCTATGTTTTTACTTGATAATGTTTGGTTTTCATAAATTACTACCATGGTCCAACCTGCAGAGCCTCCTAGACCATTTGGGTCATTACCTCTTGTAGCTCTGATGTTTGCCCCTACATAAGTACCATTATGTCCTTCTGGGTCAACAGCTGAAAGTCCCTGAATATCAGATGTAATATCTTTATAGTAAACATAACTAAAGCCTTGATCATAAACTGTTTCGTCTGCAGTAATATCTTGATAAACTCCCCCTGGTAATTTGAATTTAATTTGATTTGGATTTCCTGACCTATTATCATAATTCCATGTTTCATATGGATAAACACCAGCCCAGTATAACCCAGCATATACTACTCTTGAACAAGTAGGTAAACTTAAAACATCCGAACTTGATGAAAATGTAGACGCATCACTATCTATATCAATATATTGCATATTGAGATTTCCATTTGAACTAGAACCATCATACGGATACTCAGGATCATATTGATTACCTCTATCTCTACTTAAAACATTATTGGCTATAAATGTAATATCTCCTTTTATATTTATACCACCTGAAGTACCATCAGGTTTTATAGTACGTTGGTTAAAACCAGCTGCTAACTTGGCAGCTGTATTTTGAGTCTCTAATGATAAGGATGCTTTTAATTTAGCATAACCCTTTGCCTCATTTATAACTCTTGAAGTTGTTTCTGGTTCTTCTTGCGAAAAACTAAAAAAGGTTTGTAATACAAGTATTAGTAAAGTAATTATTCTTTTCATAATTTCAATTGGGGGAATTAATTAATCAAGTTCTTAAGTTATGTATTCTATTTTATCTGTACGATTGCTTTACGATCGTAAAAGGCTCCGTTTAAATTTGTATTGTACATTTTTATAGCTTCTGTTCTATCTGTTGTTTTAAAAATGTAAACATGCATAAATCCTGTTTTTGGATCTACAAAATAATCTGCATCTATATCATCATTTCGTAATTCATCTACATTTCTATCTGCTAATGCTTTTTTTGAGTTAACATATACTCTTAAATAGTATCCTGGTTCTACTCCTTCAGCCTCCATTGGGTAAACTTTGGCTGGCGGTTGTGTTTTAGGTTCTTCATAGCTACTCAGTGAGCCTCCTAAAGTAATTTTAACCACATAGACAGGATCTTTTGTTGCTTTTTTAACTTTTATGGTTGAATTATCTTTCTTCTCATCATTCTTTTCAAATAATCGAGTTTTATCATTAAAATTATCAACCTCTTCTTCTGCATCTTCTTCTTTTGCAAACCTATCGAGGTAAACATAATATAACTTTTTCTTAGGCTCAAATACATATTTTGCTTCAATATCTAATCGAGACCATTTATCTATTAGCGCTTCTGCATTTTCTTTACTTCTAAACTGGTCAGAAACTACATAATACATTGTACCTCCACCGCCTGAGCGTGTTATTGTACTCTTACGCCATGGTGTATTTGATCTTCTTTTTAACGAAGTATCTTTTGCTTGAACTGTATCTTTTATTATTACAGTATTTGTAGTTGTTTTTGGCGCTGGTTGATTTTTCAATAAACGTAATACTTCATCAACCTTTTTATTTAAAATATCAATAGAATCTTGCGCTTTTTGAATTTCATCAGATAAATCGTTGTGTTCTGGATTTTTATATTCAATTTCTTTCTTTGGAGCTCGTTCTGGAAGGTTTACTTTTACGTTACCAGTTCTTCTTTTAGGACGCTCTCTTGTAAACGATTTTTTTCCAAAATTATAAATCAACCCTATTTCATTAGTTGCAGCAAAACTGCTCTTTTCATAGGTAAAACCAATTGCTAACTTATCAGACAAGTTTACTCCAACACCTGCTGAGATACCGTACGTTTTATCATAACCTGCTTTTACCCAACCTGCTTTAGGTAAATCTACAATAGCATTTGCTCCATAACCAAATTCGCCATCTCCTGGCTTTCTTGCCATTGCTAACATTCGTATATCAGCTCCTTCAAAAAGTCCTTTTGCATAGGTTAATTCATGTGAATACATTAAATGCCCTGAAAATGTTTTTTCTCCAAAAGAAGTAGCCATTTCACTCTTTTTCAAGTTAAAATCTACTAGATTCTCAAAAAATACTCCTACATCAAACTTTCCAATAGATAATGTTATAGCTGGTTGAAAATTAACGATAGGAAGATCTTGGTAATTTGAAATTTGAGGATCTGGTTCTGCTGAATTTACCTTTAAACCATCTGCACTTCTTCTACTATACAGGAAGTTAAATCCAAAAGTTAAATCCATCGTTTCATTTAACTGTAAACGGTGCGCATAGTTAGCTAAGGCACCGAAATCTTTAAAAACTCCAACTTCTTGTTGATAAATAGCAAGACCTGCTCCTACATTTTCCCGCATTTTTCCTGAGTATGTAGCCAAATATAATCTTGGATTATCTTCAAATTCTACATTACTATTTCTTACGATTGCAGAAAGCGATGTTTTATTTTCTCTTAACGCAGAAAAAGTCGGCACGGTTAAAAAGCGATTAAACTTCATGAAATTACGTGAACTAAAGCTACTATATTGCTGTTCACCACCAGAAAATTGTGCTTGTACCACAAACACATTTAATACTAAAATAATAAGTAAAGTAATTTTTCTAATCATCTAAAATTTAATCTATTACTGATATCGTCCCTGCTTTAATCAGCTTGCCCTCTCTAATAATCTTATAATAAAATATTTTTTGATTGCCTAAACTCTCTACAGGCCAATCGTTTTTGTAATCAGTTGTTTTTAAAATTTCTTTTCCCCCTGAATTATACAATATTATCTCCACACTAGGCTGATATGCATATGAATTTGACAATTTCCAAGTATCATTAATTCCATCTTGGTTAGGAGACACAATATTAGGCACTATAATTTGTCCATCAGGTTCTACTACTTCTATTGTCTTATATAATGTACAGTTACCTACTTTTACTTGCACTGTATAAAAACCTAATTCAGTTACCTCTAACTGTTCTGTTGTTGACAACAAAGCTCCTGAAGTATCTTCTCCTTGATACCATTCGTAATTTTCTCCACCAGCTGCCACAACTATAGCTGAACCGCCCTCTTCCAACACAACAATTTCTGATGGAGTAACTGTTACTGCTGAATCATCAAAAGGAATTACATTTATAGGTGCTAATTCATTACTACAGCTTGAATCTGAATATTGTAACACATACTCACCTACTTCAGTTACTACTAATGTTTGAGGGTCTGAAGGGGTTACATCTTCATCCCCATCTTTTATCCATTGATAAGTATAACTCATATTAAAGTTATCTATTGTGTAAACAATAGAAGAACCTGCACACAAAGAATTTGAAGTTGATGTAGAAGATACCTGAGGTACCTCTACTAACTTTACATCAATAGCATTAGAATCACCACTCTTTCCAGTATTTGTGCTTACTGTTAATATATATGAACCATTATCAGCATATGAATTGACAGTATACTCTTCACTTGTTCCTCCTGTAGAAACTCCATCTTTTTTCCAGTCAAAGTTTAGCATCGCTATTTGATCGGAAGTTAAATCATACTCGTTTCCATCTTCTGCTATAGCTTTTACACCTACCATACTTAACTTAGTAGTAGCTGAATTACACTCTTCATAATCTGTAGCAGTTCTAATTACTACATTAAGTGAATCTACAGCTAATAATACAAACTCCTCTGAATCAACTACTGCATCACAAGCCGACCCTGTACTTTTTGTAACTCTTGCAAAGTAAGTTCCTGCTGTTGTTGCATCAATACATAATTGATCTTGTACTGCTGTTCCTAATGTTTGTCCGTTTCTAAACCATTCAATAGTTACATCTTCAACAGGTGTAGCATCATGACTTATACACAGCTCTTTTGATTCTCCAAATAATATAACTCTTTTCAGTGCACCTTCATTAGTTACCGTATATCCTGCATCTGTTTGTTGTTGTAGTACAACATCATTTGAAACTGTAGTACATGTTCCTGCTTCTATTTCTAAACGGTATGTACCAAATTGCCCTACAGTTGGTGTAGTATATGTTGGGTCGTTTGAAGATTGTTTTAATTCGTCATCTAAATACCAATTATATACATAAGTAGTATTGGTAGCATTTGCTTCAAATGTATGAGATTGGTCTCCACAAATTTCAATAGTCGAAGCCCCTTTAATTTGCGTATCTGCCCCACTAAGACCATCAACGGTTAAAAACTTTGATTTTGGCCCCCCACAAAAACCATAATCTACTACTACAAAATATTTTCCTGTCTCTGTAATAGTGTATTTTGGCTCTTGAGTAGTTACTACTAACTCGTCTATACCATCAACTCTTCTATACCATAAATACTCTCTATTTACATCAGTATCTAAAAAAACTTCTCTTGATTCACCATTACACAATGTAAAATTATTACCATTATTTATAGATAACTCACCTTCTGTAAACATATCATAATACGCTTCAAACGAAGCTGTTTGTACTGTTTGTACAGGATTGCTCGTAGTTACACGTATTACATAGTTCTTTCCATAAGTTCCTTCTTGCAACTGAAAACTGATATTATCCATACCTTGACCTTTGTTATAGTCATTTGCAGCTGTACTGATAAGTGTTCTTAACGTTTTTACTTTAGAAGAATCTGAAAAAGATCCATTTTCATCGGAAAGTTCTATTGTAAAAGTATTAGTATCTTCAAAAATTCCAGTAAAACTTATATCTAAAGAATAATCTGTCCCTCCTACTTGATCACAAAGAGATCTATTACTCACCCCCACTAAATCATTAACAACGACGCTTTCAAGCACTTGAGCGCTTGAATTTATACACAGTAGAAATGATGCTAAAAGTAATAATATGCTTTTAGTGCTTCTTTTCATTTAAGGGATTCTTTTAAGGGTGTCAAATTTATAGTTTTTCTTAACAAAACTATAATAAAACTAATAAAATTAATAGGGAAATATATAAAATCTATTTTTAACAGGCAACTAAAGTTTTTTTCTCTATTAAAACATCTTAGTTTTTCATCGTAAATCTATACTAGCCAACACATTAAAACCACATCGATGGCTAGTTCTTTTTGAGCTAATAAACTCGCTACCTATATTAAAATTCTAATGTATATTTGCTATCTATTTTTTTGAATCATGACAAAGAAAATCACCATAGCCATTGACGGTTTTTCATCTACAGGAAAAAGCACTATAGCAAAGCAATTAGCCAAAGAATTAACCTATATTTATGTTGATACAGGCGCTATGTATAGAGCTGTAACTTTATATGCTATGCAGCATAATTATATTTCTGAAAATCATTTTAATTCAGAAAAGTTAATTGCTGACTTACATAATATTTCTTTGTCTTTTACATTTAATGAAGAACTTGGTTTTGCTGAAATGTTTTTAAACGGAACCAATGTTGAAAGAGAAATTAGAACCATTGAAGTTTCTAAATTCGTAAGTAAAGTTGCTGAAGTTTCTGAAATTAGAAAAAAGTTAGTTCGTGAGCAGCAGGAAATGGGTAAAAACAAAGGGATTGTTATGGATGGTCGCGATATTGGAACTGTAGTTTTTCCTGATGCTGAATTAAAATTATTTATGACTGCTTCTGCCGACAAACGCGCTACGCGTCGCTACAAAGAATTATTAGATCGTGGTGATAATGTAAATTATGAAGAAATTTTACAAAATGTACAAGAGCGAGACAGAATAGATTCTACCCGAGAAGATTCTCCTTTAGTTATGGCAGACGATGCTATTGAGTTTGATAATTCTGATATGGGACTTAAAGAACAATTTGAACGTATTATGAGTTTAGTTAACGCTAGAATTCAATAAAAACTACTTTTAATTATTAGTATAATAAACCCACAAGAATTTTGTGGGTTTATTTTTGCTTTTTTTATGTAAAGTTGTAAATTTCTTACATGAAAAATCTTCGAAAAATAATCAACGTTACTCAAATACGAAAAGCTGACGAACACACTATTACTAAAAAAGGAATTACCTCTTTTGCTTTGATGGGGCAAGCATCTTTAGCGTTTGTAAAAGCCATTGAGCCTTTATTAAATCGCTCTCTAAAAATTGCCATTGTTAGTGGTGTTGGAAATAATGGTGGTGATGGATTTGCTATTACCAGAATTTTAAGAAGTAAAAAATATACTGTACAACCTTTTTTAATTCAGTTTAAAGATACACTTAGCCCAGATTGTGATATTAATTTTCAAAAGCTTGATGATACCATTACTATAAAGTCTATTAGTGAAGTTCCTGATTTTTCTGAATATGACGTGATTATTGATGCTATTTTTGGTTTTGGACTTTCCAAACCAATTACTGGTTTTATAAAACATGTTATTGAAAGCATTAATAATGCTAAAAAAACTGTGTATGCTGTTGATGTTCCTTCAGGATTATATTGTGACAAGTTACCTGATTCAGAAACTGTTGTACAGGCAGATTTAGCCGTAAGTTTTCAACGACCAAAATTTTCTTTCTTTTTTCCTGAAAATGGAACGTTTGTAAAAAATTGGAAAACGGTTGATATTGGCTTAGATGAAGATTTTATTCAGCAACAAGAGAGCAACTATTACATTCTAAACGAAAAAATTACTGATCTTTTAATATCTCGAACTCGCCAATCTCACAAAGGAAATTATGGTCATGCAATGTTAATAGCTGGTTCTTACGGAAAAATGGGTGCTGCCGTACTATCTTCTAAAGCTTGCTTACGAAGTGGTGCAGGCTTGTTAACTAGTTATATACCTAAGTGCGGGTATCAAATTATACAATCTTCTATTCCAGAAGCAATGTGCCTAACCGATGAGAATGAAGAATTCGTGACCCAACTCCCAGAAATTTTTAAATACGACATTCTCGGGATAGGTCCTGGAATAGGTGTTAACGAAAAAACGACACAACTTGTGAAAAAATTAGTATCGGAAAGTAATAGTCCGTTAGTAATAGATGCCGATGCTATTAATATTATTGCTCAAAACGAAGAATTAAAATCGTTACTTCCTAAAAACTCTATCTTAACTCCACATATTAAAGAGTTTGATAGATTGGTTGGAAAATCTGACACCTCAACTGAACGTTTTCAGAAACAACTTGAGTTTTCTGCAAAACATCAATGCATCGTAGTTTTAAAAAATGCATATACTGTGATTTCTTCTCCTGAAGGAAACTTATACTTCAACACTTCTGGAAACCAAGGAATGGCAACAGGGGGCAGCGGTGATGTACTCACAGGAATCATAACTGGATTATTAGCACAAAACTACACTCCTTTACACGCCGCTTTGTTAGGCGTATTTTTCCACGGAAAAGCAGGTGACGAAGCCGCTTGTAAAAAAGGATACAAAGCGTTAATTGCTTCTGATATTATTGATGCTTTACGAATAGAAAAAAGTTAGTTGTCTTTAGAAAATGTTTGGATTAGTGTTGCTAATAACATTACTAATCCACATCCTAAAGCATTTAACCATAAATAAGGTAGCAAGTCAATATACCAAACTACTATAATAATTAATTGTGTAATTATTGCTGCAACAAATACCGCATTCCCTTTTACATATTTTATAAAAAAGGCTAATAAGAATATCCCTAGCACGTTTCCGTAAAAAATGGAACCTATAATATTTACGAGTTGAATTAAATTATCAAATAAATTAGCTACACAGGCGACTAAAATTGCTAAAATCCCCCAACCTAAAGTGAACCATTTTGACATTTTCACATAATGCTCTTCACTATATTCTATTTTGGTATTGCGTTTGTACAAGTCAATTGCTGTCGTACCTCCTAAAGCGTTTAATTCAGATGCTGTAGAAGACATGGCTGCTGATAAAATTACTGCTAATAATAGACCTATTAATCCTTTGGGTAAATTATTTAGAATAAAGTGAATAAACACATAATCTTTATCGTTTGTTTCTACTAACGGATCTACTTCTGAAATAATAGTTTTCGCCTCTTCCTTTAGTATCTTATCTTGTTCATTAAACTCTTGAATCTGTGCTACATTATCAGGAGTTAACCCTTCAAAAATCAGCGCTTTTTTTCTTCCTTCAATAAAACGATGTTGCTCTTCTAATTTTACATATTGTTCTATTGTTTCAAGGTTGGAATTTGCTATTGCTTCTCCTGATTTTGGGTTAAAATTTAATGGTGACGGATTAAACTGATAAAATACAAACACCATTACTCCTACTAACAGAATAAAAAACTGCATCGGTACTTTTAACAGCCCATTAAAAATCAATCCTAATTGACTCTCTCTTAATGATTTCCCTGATAAATAGCGCTGTACTTGGCTTTGATCAGTTCCGAAGTAAGATAGCATTAAAAATGTTCCTCCTAAAATACCTGTCCAAACAGTATAACGGTTATTTAAATCCCAAGAAAAGTCTAGCACTTTCATTTTATCAGAAGCACCTGCAATTTCTAGTGCTTTGGTAAATGTAATATCGTCTGGTAAATATTGTAATATCAAGTAAAAAGCAACAAACATTCCTGCGAAAATTACAGCCATTTGTTGTTTTTGAGTAACACTTACTGCTTTAGTTCCTCCTGAAACGGTGTAAATAATTACCAAAACACCTATTATTATATTTAGCGTAACTAAATCCCAACCTAAAACTGCTGACAAAATAATAGCTGGGGCAAAAATGGTAATTCCTGCAGCTAATCCACGTTGAATTAAAAACAGAATTGCAGTTAAGGTTCGAGTTTTTTGATCGAACCTTCCCTCTAAATATTCGTAAGCTGTGTAAACTTTTAATCGGTGATAAATAGGAATAAACACCAAACAGATAATTACCATTGCTATTGGTAACCCGAAGTAAAACTGTACAAAGCCCATTCCGCTATGGAACGCTTGTCCTGGAGTAGATAAAAAAGTAATGGCACTGGCTTGTGTTGCCATAACCGACAAACCAATCGTCCACCATTTACTTTCGTTTCCTCCTTTTATATAATCTTCTACATTTTTACTTCCTCTGGTTTTCCAAGCTCCATATAAAACAATAAACAATAAGGTTATTGAAAGAACAATCCAATCTACTATTTGCATGGTTTATTTTGTATATATGTTAGTGATTATATAAAATAACACGATGTATACTAAATTAGCCACTAAGACTAATGTGTATTCTTTTTTCCATACATACTTTTTATCCATACTTTGTTTGTTTATTAGTTGATTATTGTTTTGGTTTCTCGTAAAAACTATTGGCTAAAGATGCTTTGTTTAACAAAGGCATTTTAAACTGAATTGGTTCTCTTGCTGGTTCTGTTGGTTGCCCGTTTTCATCTTTAGCATACCAAGTTATGGATTTTGGCAACAACAAACCGTTAACATTTTCCCAATCGTTGTATCTTATAATTTTATACGCATCTGTTGGTTCTTTACTAAAAAAGGTAACCGTATACCCTAACCAAGCCATTTGTTTTGTTTCTGGATGGTAAAATATAAAATAATTATCATCTGGTGAAGTTCCAACGTTGGCTTTGTATGAAATTTTTATTCCTGGGTAGGTTACTCCTTTATAAATTAGTGGATTTGTTTCTGAATATACAATACCATCATCTGCTAACACAAAAGGCATTGCATAGAAATAAAAATATAGGTTATAATAAAACTCAGGATTCCCTTTAAAAGCTGTTGAATCTTGTTGTTGTAACCACACTTCTTTTCCGTCAAATCCTAAAGAATATTCTGGTGAATTTACTACTGTTTTTCGTGAATGTAAATCTGTCGTATGCTCTTCATTTTTTAGTGTGAATGACAATGTTTTCATTTTCTTCCATTGTTCAATTCCTCCATGTTTTTTTAAAACCTCTTCTAAAGCTTTTGGATATTTTAACGTTGCTACTTCTTCTTTTTTACTTGTTTCCTTTTTAACTTCTTTTTTACATGCTATTGAAACAAGAGTTATAGCTATTAGTACTCGTATTTTTTTCATGATAATTGATTTGTTCTAATTGGTCGAAACTGCCACTAAAAATTACAGTAAAAATAAAAAACTCTCTAAAATACATTTAGAGAGTTTGATGTTAACTATAAAAATTGAATGAATTATTCATCCGTTAAGGCTTCCATAAAAGCTATTAGGTCTTTAATTTCTTTTTCTGACAAATTCAATTTATCTGATGGTAACGTTTGATTTGGAACTTTATATCCTAATCCTTGTCCACCACCTTTATTATAAAAATCAACTACTTGTTCTAAGGTTTCATATACCCCATTATGCATATAGGGAGCCGTTTTGGATACATTACGAACGGTAGAAGTTTTGAAAAAGTATTTTCGTTCTTCAGTTTTAAATATATTATAGGCACCTAAATCATCATCTAACTCTGTTTCTTCTAAATTTGGAACTCCTATAGACTCTACCTCAGTCTCAGTAAAATTAGGTGGAACTGTTCCATTAAACACAGGTGGAAAGTGGCAGGTCGCACATTTTGCTTTTCCCATAAAAAGGTTAAAACCATTTATTTCAGAAGTTGTTAAGGTGTTTTCTTTATTATTAATGTTTTTATCAAACTTTGAACTAAAGTCTCCTAAACTTCTAATGTAATTTGCCATCGCGTTTCTGATATTAAAATCAGTTACTTCTCCATATAAATCAGTAAATGATTTTGTATATACACTATCACTTTTTACAGTTTCTGTCAAATTTTCTAAATTGGTATGAAACTCATTTTTATTTTCAACAACTCCAACAATTTGTCCTTCTAAACTTCCCGCTCTTCCATCATGAAAAAAAGTTTGTTGATAAGCTGCATATGGTAATGTTGGTGTATTTCTTTTTTGCTTCGGAAAAGTTGCTAATCCATCAGTAAAAGCTTTATCCTTAATATGACAAGTAGCACAGCTCATAACGCCATTTTTTGATAGGCTTTTATCATTAAATAACTTTTTTCCTAAAGCTATTTTCTCATCAGACATAGCTTTCTCTAACTGATGATAGTCATTAAAAAAATCAACATTAAATGTTTCTTTTGAAAATAATGAAGTAATGTTATTATTGAACGCCATAGTTAATGGAAATTTTACTTTCCAATCTTCTGAGGTTTTTACCAACAGCTCTAATTGTTTATGTATATGATTTCTTATAAAATCATAGCGATTAAACGACTCAAAATCATCTTTTTGTAATACTTTTTGAGCTATTTGTAACTCATTTACAAAATTGCTATATAAATTGTCTTTTGAAAACTCACTTTCATACGTATTTATAATAAAAAAAAAGGTTTCGTAATTTGTTTTTGCTTCTATTAATGATTGTTCTAATACTGGTGAGTCAAAACCTGTAATTCCTACCAAAGCTATACGAGCAATTTGATCGCGTAACAACCACAAAATATGATGCTTTTTTAAATACAACGTATTGTTTGCCGCTATTAGTTTAAGTCTATTTTTGGTTATATTTACAGCATCTTTTAAAGCAATAACCTCAACTTCATTTTCATGCAACAACTCTTCTATAACCTGAAAACCAAAAGGGTTTCTTATGTTTATGTTTGTAGCATCTTCTTCATCTATTCTTAAAAGATTAGGGCTATTTAAACTCTTATAATTTTCTTTATCAACAAATGATAAAATAGGTTCAATTAACTTAAACTCTCTTCTTGCTAATTTGTATTTTTTTAGTTTTTCTGAGACCTCATCAACAGCATTAATTTCTTCTAAATTTGAAATACAGCTGTCAAGATGTTTTGAATAGTATTCCTGAACTCTAGCTACTAAAGCTTGATTATCAACTTTTGTATAACTCGCTGTTTTTTCTTGTTTACAACTAATTATAGATACTAGAAAAAGACACATGATAACATGTGCCTTTTTTATTTTTTTAAAATTGTTTGTCATTATCTATCTAATCCTTGAACTACATATAATTGACTTCCTTCCTTTCTTGTTTCTGCTGCGTCATTTGCCATAGGATCAGTAAACGCTCCTCCGTCGGCAGGTTCCCAACCATGATTTTGAGTAATTAATAAAAATGTATTGCTTACTCCGATAGTTTCAGAAATATCAATCATTCCTGTAATTTCCCAAGCTTTATCTTGATAAGATGCTCCATAACCTTTAGCAGATGCTGCAACTTGGTCACACTCTAACACCTTCTTTAACTCTCCAGTTTTTAAGTTGTATTGATATAAACTAGCTGCATGATTCTTTTCTCCATCAAAATATCCGTTTGGATCTTCTTGAATATATGCATAGTTTTCAGTTACTACAATATTATCAGGGCTATGGAAAAGTTTTGCTTTACCATCTAACTTATCACCATCTAATACACATGTAATTTTAGCTGTTCCAGTAGGGTCGTTTTCATTTAACTCTACTTTATAAACACGTCCATAAATAGTTCCTTTTCCTACTAAACCTTCTTTTTTACGACCTGTTACACAAAAATAAATTTCACGATTGTTTTTAGCTGAACCTCTTCTCCAATCAATATCTTCTAAACGAGAGAATCCCATCACTCCTTTTTCTTTAGCTTCAGCATCTAATAAATCGATATTCTTTTCAGTTAACTCAACAAAAGAAGCGTTATAAGTTGTACCCTCTTTCATATCTACTTCATAAGTAATACCTTCATCAGTTATTTTTAAACCATATAATTTACCTCCTTCTAAATCTCCTCTATCTCCTACATACATTCCTAATTGCCCTGAAGGAACCATATTATCTCCATGATCATCACCTATAAATACAACTGTTTTATCAGTATAAGCCTCTTTACTTAATGGCACTGCATTTTCAGTAACCCATTGCCCCATAGCTGTCAACATTCTTGGAGAACTTGCCGCTGAAGCTTCTTTAAAAGGATCGGTAGCAAAAACCCCTTGAGGTCCATCTCCCCATTCTCCTCCTGATAAATATAAAGGACCAAAACCATGTTCTTCTTGTGTTATTAACGTCCCTGAACATTGAGCAGAACCTCCTGTTGCTATAGCGTTTAAAATATACTCACCATGAACTGGTTTAAAAGTTTTATCTAATTTAATACGAGCAATAGAGTAATCTGCCTCAATATTATTTATTAAAGTATAAGTACCATCTGAGTTTCTCATTAATCCAGCCCCATCAGCCATAGAACCATACACAAAGTTTGGAGTATCTTCTAATTTATCTTCAGATGATAATAAAGGAAAAATGTTTACTCCAGAAAACTCTGATTCTAATTTTAAGAAGTTGGGAGTTTTAGAATGTGCTTTTAATTCTATTGAATCTCCATGGTTAGGTGTACTATCAGAGTCACACGATGTTAAAGCTATTGCACTACAAACACCTAAGAACCCTAATTTAAGTAAGTTTTTCATTATTCTGTTAATTTTTGTTTTATACCCGCAAATCAACAACACTAACTTTAAGAAGTTCTTAGCTGTAGTTTAAATCTATCTCATCAAAAAGTTATTAACTTTAACTAAACTTAAACAACTCTAAACAACAATTTTCGTAAAATCCTGTAAACACTAGTTATTACCGTTACAGTCCTTAACCATCTCTTAACTTACTTAACTCATATTACTTCTTGGTACACCTCTTTTTCTAACAAAAAAAAGAGCACCTTTAAAAGGTACTCTTAGTTTGCATCAAATTTTTACTTTGGTTAGAGTAAAAAAGTCATTTTGTTTTTCTTTTTCTTCATAGAACTCTCCCTACGACGTGATATAATTCCCCATTTTATATCTTAACCTTATTGAAGGTTTAAATTTTAACCGAGACAAAAATAAACCGTCTAATTTTCTTTTTGGTAAGTCAGTGACTTACTTTTAGTAAGTCACTGACTTACTTTTTCATCAAAATGGAGTAAAAAAGGTCCTAAAAGCTAAAAATATTGTTAAAACAATAATTATTTAAAATTTTATATATTTACTTTTCATGAAAAAAATGAATTTACATATAGCACAAGAGCTTGTAAGCTTAACATGTGGTTTTCGCGGGAATCCTGATGAAGGAATCTTTCGAAACAGGACGTTGTATGTTAATTATAATGAAAACTCAAATATGATTTGATTATAAAAACTAATAATATATAAAGCGTCCAATTAATTTTGGACGCTTTTTTTTATATTTTTTTTGAAAAATGGAATTTTAATTTAAAACATACTAAAAACTCTTAATTGAACTCTAAGACACTAACGTACAAAACGTTACAAAAACACTACTTATCTGGATATTATCCGGACAGCCCCCTCTTACCTTAAAACTAACACAAATATTTGATTATCAATACATTAAACAATAAAAACACTTGTTTTATTGTAAAGTTTTCATATATTTGTACCATACTTATTAAGTTATACTTAATTAGTATTATTAATAAATAATAATTAAAAACTATGATATTAACTAACATAAACAGAAGTATCAGCTTAGCTTACAGAAAAGGAGCTGGTTACAAAACAAAAAAAGACAAGGATGTTTATTGTGGAGCAAAATATTTAATGAGGAATTAGCAATTATTCTACACTTATATATAACACAAAAGCGTCTTTTTAAAAAAGACGCTTTTTTTTTATTAAAAAACACATTTTTAACAAGTTAAAACTTGTATAATTCGTTTTTTTTCACTATATTAAGGAGACAAAATAAATGCTATGAAAACATTAAAATTGCACATACTAAATGAAAAAGGACGTTTACTCATTAAACAAGAGCGCTTACTAAAATCATCTTCATTATCAATAATGTTGTCACTATTTTAGAATCAGAAATCAACTAGCGTTCATTCAAAAAATTGCAAACGCTTCCTTTATGACAAAGTAGAATTCCCTGAAGTCTGTTGTACTCAATAGGCCTTAGTAGTAACGCATCTTCATGAATTGATGTTTCTATCAATTTAATTCTACCTACTACCCAAACACTTGGGTTAGATGACTATTGCCTCATTTAAAAAATGATGTAATACACACGAAAATTTATTTCGATGCTATACGAGCTGCACATGCGGCTAGGAAAACTATTGTCAAAATTTAAAAATTGAAATTATGAGAACTTTGAAATTTACACTACTAATAAGCATGTTATTTTTGTTAACCACAAGTTGTACAGACTTAACAGAAGATATTGTACCAAACAACAACGATAATCATATAGAACTAGTTTCAGGAACAAATCATCCTCCATACTCAGATGGAGATACAGGTGGTACTGGAAACGATAATGATGGAGGTAAAGGAAACTAACCTTTATTAATAAACCAAGCCTTTAACTCTTGTTAAGGGCATTTTTTTTAGATTTGTTTACTTTATAATATATAAGATGATAAAAGATATTATTCTATTTTTTTTGTTAATTCTATTCTCTGAAAATTGCTTAGGAAACAACGTCACCTTTAAATTAGTTCAGAACGATAGTATTAATATTTGGATTAATAATTCCAGAAATAAAAAATTGGAAGTTAATGACAAAAAGAAACTCCTTTTTAAGGCATATCAAAATATATCAAACTACAATTTAAACAAACCTCTTGAATTAAGCTCTATAGCTTATGAATATTATAAACTAAAAGATACATCATTATTTAAAGAAGTTAATAATAAAGCTATAAAAACTTCTCGAAAACAAAAAAACTATTATGCTCTAGGTGATGCTTATTGGAATTTTGCTACATATTATGTTAGAAAACAAAACTACCCTAAGGCTTACTATCATTTTAACAAAGGCTATGACGCTTTTGATAAAGGAGGCCATAAATACGAAAAAGGAAGAATGTTATTTGGCATGGCTCACATTAAAGGAAGGTATAGAGATTACTATGGAGGAGAAAACTTGACCATTAAAGCTATTGAAATTTTTAAACTTCTAAACAAAAACAAAGATCTTTATATTTCTTACAACCAACTTGCATTATTACAAGTTGACGTTAAAGAATATGATAAAGCTTTATTTTATTACAATAAATCTCTTGATTACTTTTCTAAAGTAAAAGATAAAAAGAATGTCTATTTAGGCAGTTATAACAACATAGGTAATATATTCAGAGAAAGAGGTAATTATAAAGATGCAATCAAAACTTATAAAAAAGATTTAGATAAAAAAATAAAACCTCTTCATTATGCTACCCTTATTGACAACATAGCATACACTAAACTTCTTCTAAAAGACACCACAGAACTTGAAAAATCTTTTTTTAAAGCTTTAACTATTAGAGATAGTTTAGGTAATAAAACTGCTATTTTGGCTTCAAATATTCATATTTCAGATTATTACAAATACATAAAAGACACTATTAAAGCAATACATTATGCTAAAAAGGCTAATAACTTAGCTAAAGAGTTAAAAAATGGTAGTGAGTATTTAACCTCTTTAAAACAACTTGCCAATTTAGACAAACAAAATTCTAAAAAATACTTAGATCGCTATATAGAGTTTAACGATAGTTTAATTAGTGCTGAGCGAAGAATACAAAATAAGTTTACTCGTATTGAGTTTGAAACAGATGAATATATTGAAGAAACGGAGCGTTTAAGTCAACAACGTATATGGATTATTGTAACTAGTTTTGCAGGCCTATTAGTTCTAAGCCTACTATATTTTTTACGTGTACAAAAAGTAAGAAATGAAAAATTAAAACTAGAGGCGGAACAACAAAAAGCTAATGAAGAAGTGTATGTATTAACACTACAACAACAGGCTAAATTAGAAGAAGAGCGTGTTAACGAACGTAACCGTATTTCTGCAGAACTTCATGATGGTGTTTTAGGGAAACTTTTTGGTACTCGTGTTAATCTAGGCTTCTTGGCAATGCAAATGAAACCTGAAACTCAAGAAAAACATCAGGCTTTTTTAGATGAGTTACAAGAAATAGAAAAGGAAATTAGAGATGTTTCCCACAGGTTAAGTGATAATTTTGATAGTGCTAATATTAATTTTACAACTATTTTAACTCAACTCTTAAAAGACAGAAGTACCATTGGTAACTTTAGCTATCAATTTGATTTTGATAAAACTATTCCTTGGAGTGAAATTAGTGAGGTTACAAAAGCTAATGTTTACCGTATAATACAGGAAGCTTTACAAAACATTATAAAGCATGCAAAGGCAAAAAATGTTATCTTAGACGTCTCATTTAATAAAAAAGAGCTTATTATTTCGTTAAAAGATGACGGAATTGGTTTTAATACCGAGAAAAAGAAAAAGGGAATTGGTATAAAAAACATTACAGCAAGAGTAAAAAAACTAGGTGGTAATTTAGAGTTTATTTCTAAAGAAAACCAAGGAACTACGCTTGTCATTATAACCCCTTTTAATGCAACAAATGGAAAACAAAAAGTATAACGCTTTAATAATTGACGATCACCCCTTAATATCAGAAGCTTATAAAAGCGCTTTTACTTATATTGAAAGTCAAGGTGAAAACATTTCTTTTCAGGTACAAATAGCAAATAATTGTGGTGCTGCTGATGAAATTATAGAGACATACTCCTCTTCTAATCAACCAATTGAAATTATCTTTTTAGATATTAGCCTCCCTCCTATGGAAGAAAAAGGTATTTTATCTGGTGAAGATTTAGGTTTGATTATAAATGAAAAACTACCTGAATCTAAAATTATCATTTCTACTACTTTTAATGATAATTACCGAGTACACAGTATTTTAAAAAATGTAAATCCTGATGGTTTTTTAGTTAAAAACGACATTACTCCTGTAGAATTAGTACATGCTATTAAAGAAGTTCTTAGCGACCCTCCATATTACAGTAAAACTGTAATGAAAATGATGAGAAGTCAAGTTTCTAATGAGTACTTTTTAGATGATTTAGATAGAAAAATCTTGTATGAATTATCTATTGGTAATCGTGTAAATAAATTACCTAATATTCTTCCATTATCATTAGCTGCTGTTCAAAAAAGAAAACGACAAATGGCTAAAGTGTTTGGGGTTGACAATTCTGATGATCGTGATTTAATTTTAATAGCAAAAGAAAAAGGATTCTTATAAGAACCCTTTTTCACTATTTTTATAACCTGTTATCAATTATACTTTTTACAACCTCTGGGTTTAATAGCGTAGAGACATCTCCTAAATTATCTAATTCGTTGTGTGCTATCTTTCTAAGAATACGACGCATAATTTTTCCTGAACGTGTTTTAGGCAACCCTTCAGTAAACTGAATTTTATCCAACTTAGCAATTGGACCAATATGTTCCGTAATAATTTGATTTATTTCTTTGTATAAATTGTCTTGGTTTCTTGTTTCTCCTGCTTCTTTTAAAATCACATAACCATATAAGGCATTCCCTTTTACATCATGTGGAAAACCTACAATAGCACTTTCAGCTACGGCTGGATGTTCATTTACTGCATCTTCAATAGGAGCGGTTCCTAAGTTATGACCTGAAACTATAATTACATCATCTACCCTACCTGTAATTCGATAATATCCCACCTCATCACGAAGCGCTCCATCACCTGTAAAATACATATCATCGAATGCTGAGAAATACGTTTCCTTATAACGCTGATGGTTTCCCCATATAGTTCTTGCCATAGATGGCCAAGGATATTTTATGCACAAGCGTCCGTCTACTTGATTTCCTTTTACTTCTTTTCCGTTTTCATCCATTAACGCTATTTGAATTCCTGGTAAAGGTAATGTTGCATAAGTTGGTTTTGTTGGAGTGATGTATGGTAATGGTGAAACCATTATCCCACCAGTTTCTGTTTGCCACCAAGTATCTACAATTGGGCTTTTCTTTTTACCTACATTATCGTTATACCAGTGCCACGCTTCTTCATTAATAGGCTCCCCAACCGTTCCTAAAACTTTTATTGAGGATAAATCGTGACTATCTACAAAGTCCAAGTTTTCTTTTGCTAATGCTCTGATTGCTGTTGGTGCTGTATAAAATTGATTTATGTTGTGTTTTTCAACAATTTCCCAAAAACGACCAAAGTCAGGATAACTAGGAACACCTTCAAACATTACAGTTGTAGCTCCGTTTGCTAAGGGACCGTACACAATATAACTGTGCCCTGTAATCCAACCAATATCTGCTGTACACCAATACACATCGTTTTCTTTATAATTAAAAACATTTTTAAATGTATAAGCTGTGTACACCATATAACCAGCTGTAGTATGTAACATTCCTTTTGGACTTCCTGTTGAACCTGAAGTATATAAAATGAATAATGGATCTTCAGCGTCCATAATCTCTGGAACACAGTCTTGATAAGCTTCTTCTAGCAAAGGTTCTAACCACTTATCACGTCCTTCTTTTAACTTAATATCTGATTTAATTCTTTTGGCTACTAATACATTTTCTATGGTAGGACAATTTTCTAATGCCTCATCAACAATACTTTTTAAATCAATTGTTTTAGCTCCTCTATAAGAACCATCTGAGGTAATTACCATTTTTGCTTCGCAATCATTAACTCTAGTAGCTAATGCTGTTGACGAAAATCCTGCAAAAACAACCGAATGCACTGCTCCAATTCGAGCACAAGCTAAAACTGAAATAGCCAATTCTGGAATCATTGGTAAGTAGATACAAACTCTATCTCCTTTTTTAATTCCATGGTCTTTTAACACATTAGCGAATTTACAAACACGCTTGTGTAATTCTTTATAAGATATATGTTCGGCTTCTTCATTTGGATTATTTGGTTCAAATAAAATGGCAGTTTTATCTCCTCTAATATGCAAATGACGATCTATACAGTTTTCTGTAATATTTAGTTTTGCTCCTTCAAACCATTTAAACTCAGTTTTCTCAAAATCATAGTCTAAAACGGTATCCCATTTTTTTCTCCAAACAAAGTGTTCTTCTGCTATTTCTTCCCAAAATAACTCTGGATTTCTTACGGACTTTCTATATACTTGAAAATATTCTTCTAGGTTTTTTACGTGGTAATTACTCATTCTTATACTTCTTTTATTTTAGCTTAAGCTACTAAAATAAATCATTTTTAATTGTTTATCAACTTATTAGTTCTTCTTCTTAAAACACATACTAATCTTCATCTTCTTGTTGCAATAATCGTGAATGTACGATAAAGCGAACTCCTAAAGGAATCTCTAATGAAAAACTTGATCCTCTTCCTTCAGTTATATCAATCGTTAAGTGCGTATGCTTCCAATATTCATATTGATCTTTATTCATATAAAAAGGAACTTCATCTAACACACCTAACAAAATATCACTTTCATCTAAATACATTTCATCTTTAGGAAAAATCATCGGAGACGAACCATCACAACACCCTCCACTTTGATGAAAAATCAATGCTCCATGCTGTTTTTTTAGTTTTTCAACTATTTCCTTTGCCGCTTCTGTTATTGCTACTCTTTGCATATTCTATTTTTAAATTATAAAATACTGGGCCTATATCAGCCCAGTATTTTCAAACAACTAAAAGAACCCTAACTTGTTTTTATCATACGATATCAACATGTTCTTAGTTTGACGATAGTGGTCCATCATCATTAAGTGGGTTTCTCTACCAAATCCTGATTTTTTATAACCTCCAAATGGTGCATGTGCTGGATATGAGTGATAACAATTAACCCAAACTCTACCTGCTTTAATAGCTCTTGGAATTTGATATAACTGATGTGCATCACGCGTCCAAACTCCCGCCCCTAATCCATACATCGTATCGTTTGCTATTTCTAACGCTTCAGCTTCATCTTTGAATTTTGTTACACATACTACTGGACCAAAAATTTCTTCTTGAAATACACGCATTTTGTTATGTCCTTCTAAAATAGTTGGTTTAATATAGAATCCATTCGCTAGCTCTCCTTCTAATTTATTAGCTCCTCCCCCGCATAATACTTTCGCTCCTTCTTCTTTTCCTATATTAATATAGGCTTGTATTTTTTCATATTGATCGTTTGATGCTTGTGCACCTACCATCGTATTTACATCGTACGGACTATTTTGAACAATAGCTTTTGTTCTTGCTACTACTCGCTCCATAAACTTATCATAAATATCCTCTTGTACTAAGATACGCGAAGGACAGGTACATACTTCTCCTTGATTAAAAGCAAACAACACTGCACCTTCAATTGCCTTGTCTAAAAATGCATCGTCTTCATCCATTACACTATTAAAGAAGATATTTGGAGACTTACCTCCTAACTCCATCGTTACTGGATTTAAGTTTTTAGAAGCGTATTGCATAATTAACTGCCCTGTAGTAGTTTCTCCTGTAAATGCTACTTTATCTATTCTAGGGCTCGATGCTAATGGCTTACCTGCCTCTGGTCCAAAACCATGTATTACATTAATAACCCCAGGAGGAAAAACATCTGCTATTTTCTCCATTAAAAGTGTTGCTGATGATGGAGTTTGTTCTGCTGGTTTTAATATTACACAGTTACCTGTTGCTAGTGCTGGAGGTAGCTTCCATGACAACATTAAAAGAGGAAAATTCCAAGGAATAATTTGTCCAACAACCCCTAAAGGCTCTTTAATGTTCATTGATAAGGTATTTTGGTCAAGCTCGGTAGCACTACCCTCTTCTGCTCTAATTGCTGCAGCAAAATAACGCCAATGATCTGCTGCTAAAGGAACATCTGCATTTAATGTTTCTCGTATTGGTTTTCCATTATCACACGTTTCTACTAATGCAAACTCTTCTAAATTTGCCTCAATAATATCTGCTACTTTATTTAATAAAGATGCTCTCTCTGCAGCTGAAGTGTTCCCCCAGCTTTCTTTGGCTGCGTTTGCTGCATCCAATGCTAATTCAACATCTTCTTTTTGTGATCTAGGATATTTTGCTATAATGCTATTATCAATTGGAGATGTATTTTCAAAATATTCTCCTCCTAATGGAGACACAAACTTTCCATTGATAAAATTTGCATAAGTGTCTTTAAATTTTGGTTTCGTGTAACTCATAAAACTTTGTATTTTTGTTTTTTACTTAAATCAACTATCGAAATAACACTTCCTTAATTAATACATGTTAAAAATGAATATTTCGTAATTTTTGTAAAATTAAAATATCATATAGTCAATATATTGAACGTATTTATTAAATTGTAACACATATCTATTATCTTAAAAAATACATAGATAGAATTTTGTACTATTGATTATGAACCATTTATTAAGTCGACATAAAGAAAGTAGAAAACTCACTACTTTAATTGAGAACAGAACTACGTATAATGCTGAATATGCGGAGTTGAATATTTTTGAGACTCATAAAAGTGCGGAGCAGATATCTTTAACTTTTGATTTTCCTGTTATTGCAAGTATGCTTACTGGAAAAAAAGTAATGCATTTAGAAGGTATGGAACCTTTTGATTTCTTTCCTGGTGAATCTGTAGTAATGCCGACTAACAAAGAAATGATTATCGATTTCCCTTTAGCTGAAAAGAATAATCCTACTCAGTGTTTGGCCTTAGGCATTGATTCTAATAAGATAGATGAGATAGTAGAAAAGTTTAATCATAACGTAGCTATTGAACGTGAAAACAATAATTGGAAGCTAAATGAAACTTCTTCTCACCTAGTACACAATACAGATATTAATCATTTAGTAGGACGTTTGGTACACACTTTTACTGACCAAAATAAGTCCAAAGACATTCTTCTTGATTTAATGATTCAGGAACTTATTGTGAGATTATTACAAACTAAGGCTAAAGCTTTTATTTTAAATGATCCTTCTGGCACGCTTACAGATACACGTATAGGTATGGTTATTAAGTTTATAAAAAACAACCTTACAAATAAAGATATTACTGTAGAATTGTTAGCTAAGAAAGCTTGTATGAGTACGTCTCATTTTCATAAAAAGTTTAAAAATACCTTAGGAATTTCTCCTATTGACTATATAAATTCTGAAAAGATTAAATTTTCTAAGAAACTTATAAAACAATCTAAAAACCTGCGAATCTCTGAAATAGCTTACAAATCTGGTTTTAATAACATTAGCTATTTCAACAGACAGTTTAAAAAAATGGAGATGATTACTCCTCAGCAGTTTAAAAAGTCTTTTCTAAAAGAGTAAATCATCAACTTTTTTCAAAAAGCTTTTATAGTTACATTTGTTTAATATGATGATATCTCTTTTTTTAGATGTTTTAAGTACTAATTGGTACATAATTTTACTTTTCTTTATCGTAGCTGTTCTATACTCCTCTGTAGGGTTTGGCGGAGGTTCTAGTTACTTAGCTGTCTTAGCACTTACTGGGTTACTTTTTACACAAATTAGAGCTACAGCTCTACTATGTAATGTAATGGTTGTTACGGGTAATGTTTTACTGTATATGCAACAAAAACAATATAACTGGAAAAAGGTCATTCCGCTCACTTTATTTAGCATTCCTATGGCTTTTTTAGGTGGCTATTTAAGAATAAGTCAAACTTTTTTCTTTATTCTCTTAGGTTTCACGCTACTCTTTGCTGCTATTACCATGTGGATTTCCAACAAAGTAGTTATCAAGAATAGTAAAACTAAATTAAACTTGTCAAAAAATGCTGGTTATGGCGGAATCATTGGCTTTATTTCTGGGATGGTTGGTATTGGTGGTGGTATCTTCTTAGCTCCATTGCTTCATTTAACCAATTGGGACACTCCAAAGAAAATAGCAGCTACAGCAAGCTTTTTTATTTTGGTAAACTCTATATCTGGGTTGATAGGTCAGTATACAAATCCTGAGTTTTCTATTGATTGGACACTAACTTCTAGTTTATTAATTACCGTTTTTATTGGCGGTCAAATTGGTAGTAGAATGAGTAATCAATTCTTTACCCCCTCTCAACTAAAAAAGGCAACCGCTATTTTGATTGCCTTTGTAAGTATTCGGATTTTAATTAAGTATTTATTCTAATTTCGCTTTTTAGCTCCTTTCATTACCTTTAGCTTTGGTTATAGCTGTAGACATACCTTTTTCTTTTTTTATTCTGTTTTGAAAGATTGCTATTTTCTTTCCTTTTTTTTCTGAAAACTTATACGTGTAAAATCCGTCTTCAAAAGAAAACTCATTTGGTGAAGTTGGATAAATCTTAAATTTACTTGAACTCCCTTTTCTTTGACTATACAGTTGGTTATTTTCCATCATAATTAAACGAATTCCTCCATCTTCAAATTTATAAGCACCTACCCATTTTTGCAACTCTTCTTTTGATAAAGAAACGGCATTATTACCTGAAGAAAAAGGTTTATTAATAGCCAAAGCTGCTATTTTTATAGTCAAAGCTGTTGGTGATTTACAACCACAATTAGAAAATACAATTACATACACATCTTCACTAGGTACATATACTCCCATAGATTTATATCCAGGAATTGAGCCACCGTGTTCCAAAGTTGGTACTCCGTTTATTTCGTTAAAACTCCAACCATATCCATAGTTTATTTTCTTACCATTATTCAGTGTGTAATTGGTAAACGCTTTATCAATTGTTTCTTTTTTTACTAATATATTATTACGAATGGCTGTTTGCCACTTTAACATATCATCTACATTAGACATGATTGAACCTGCTGCATAAGGTAATGTCATACTTATATATTGAGCATTTGAATATTCTCCATTTCTCTTTCGATAACCTGCTGCTCTGTTTTTAATTAATTTTGTATGGCTTCCGTAATAAGAAGAATTCATATTTAGCTTCTTAAAAATTTGTTCTTCAACAAATTTCGGATAACTCATTCCACTTACTTTTTCAACAATATATCCTAAAATAAAATATCCAGAATTATTGTATTTATACTTTTCTCCTGGTTCAAAATCCATTGGCTCATTCTTAAAAAAATCAATAAATTTTAAAGGTTCTACATCTTTAGTTGTCACCTTTCCAAACTTTTGCATTGATGTATAACTTTTAATTCCCGATGTATGTGTTAATAAGTGATGAACAGTAATTTGTTTTCCATTCGTTGGATAATCAGGTATAAACTTAGTTATATCATCTTCTAAACTTAGCTTACCTTCTTCTAAAAGCATTAATATTGAAACTGATGTAAATTGTTTTGTTATTGAACCTACTTCAAAAACATTTTCTGGTACCATATCCTCATCAAGCTCTAAATTAGCTTTTCCAAAAGCTTTTCTATAAATAACATTTCCTTTTTTAGCAACCAAAGCTACTGCTCCGGTTTCATTACTTTTGAATTGTGTTTGTAAAATTTCATCAACCTTTGATGTCAAATTTTGAGCAGACACTAAATTTGTTAATAAAAAGCAAAAAGAGAAGAGTAATATTTGTTTTAGTTGAATTCGGTTTTTCATTTGATTTGTTTTCATGATTATTACACTTAGGACGACATAAGCGAAAATAGGTTACATCATTTTTTACTAAAAACAAAAAAAGCAACGTAAATACGTTGCTCTTTCATCCCCAAAACATAGATAACTATTTCTTAGCCTAACCAAGCATTCATCATCCACAATGTTTTTTCTTGTTCTGCTATAAAGTCACTCATCATTGAGTTTGTACCCTCATCTTCAGCTTTATCAGACAAATCAAGAATTGTACGTTCTATTTTTAATAATTCTGATAGTGAGTCAATAATTAACTTTACCGCTTCAACATCATTTGAAATATTTTTTCCTACTGGTACTCTTGATACACTAGTGTAATCTTCAAAAGTATGTAATGGCGTTCCTTGTAATGTTAAAATACGTTCTGCAATTAAGTCTACTTTTTCTTGTGCATCTGTATAAAATTCTTCAAACTTCATATGCAACTCAAAGAAGTTTTTCCCTTTAATATTCCAGTGTAACCCTCTTGCATTTTGGTAATACACTTGAAAATTTGCTAGTAATGTATTTAACTCATTTACTAAGTTTTCGGTTTTTTGTTTATCTAATCCTAAAATTGTGGTTGACATATTGTTTTGATTTTAAGTTTTTTACTTTTTCTACTACAAATTTAGGGCAAGTTTTAACAGTTTTACTATAAAGGTAATCGATTGTTTTAATATCTTTATCAAAAATTATTATTGAAATGACTATAACACAATTAAAATATACACTAGCTGTTGCTGAATATAAAAATTTCACCATAGCGGCAGAACATTGCTTTGTTACACAACCAACGTTGAGTATGCAAATTCAGAAATTAGAAGAAGAATTAGATGCTAAGATTTTTAATCGCTCTAAAAAACCCATTGAATTAACTGAAGTTGGTAAGCGTATTGTAGAGCAAGCCAAAGTTATTGTTGATGAGAGTAATCGTATTATAGATATTGTACACCAACAAAAAGGTTATGTTGGTGGTGAGTTCAGACTAGGTATTATTCCTACAATTATGCCTACGTTGCTTCCTATGTTTTTAAAAACTTTTAGCAAGAACTATCCAAAAGTTCAATTAGTTATTGAAGAGTTAACTACAGAGGAAATCGTTAGAAAATTAATGGATGGCTATATCGACGCTGCTATTGCTGCTACTCCATTAGAAAATGAAGCTATAAAAGAGCGTGTTCTATATTATGAACCTTTTGTTGGCTTGGTTCCTAGCGAACATCGTTTGTTTAAACAAAAGAAATTAAAAGTTGATGATTTAGAGGTTGATGATATTTTATTGTTAGAAGACGGACATTGTTTTAAAGACAGTGTAATTAATCTTTGCAGAACAAATAAAAGAAGTTCAACACATCACTTTCAATTAGAAAGTGGAAGTTTTGATACATTGATAAAGTTATCTAAAGACGGTTTAGGAATGACATTACTTCCTTACTTAAATACTTTGGACTTAAATGAACGAGACAAAACTCATTTAAGAGAGTTTGAAACTCCTTCTCCTGCACGTGAGGTTAGTTTGATTTATCATAAATCTCAATTAAAAATGCAATTGATAGAAGCTTTAAAAACTACAATTGATAGTGTTATTAGAGGTGCTATTGCTTTTAGTGATGTAGAAATTATAAGTCCACTTCAGAAAAAATAAGAGTAATAAAAAATCCCGCTAATAGCGGGATTTTTTATTTTTTATCGTTCAGCGATTTAAAAACTATATTCTGATAATGGCTTTGGAAAATCTTCTGGATTTGCTGCTAAATGATAACGAGGGTCATCTACCGCCTCTTCAATAACATCTGCAAAAATCGGGCTTGCTTTATAAAGTAATACCTTACAATCTTCACTTAAATGTTTTAAGGTTACCTTTTTCCCTGCCTTTTGATATTTTTCTACTAATATAAAAATAGCTTCAATAGCTGAGTGATCAGAAATACGTGATTCTACAAAGTCAATCTCCACATTATCTGGGTCATTCTTAATATCAAACTTTTCGTTAAAAGCAGTAATACTTCCGAAGAATAAAGGACCCCAAATTTCGTAAACCTTAGTTCCATCTTGTTTAAAACGTTTTCTCGCTCTAATTTTTTTAGCATTTTCCCAAGCAAAAACTAATGCTGAAATAATTACTCCAACAAATACAGCAATTGCTAAATCAAAAATCACGGTTACCGCTGATACTATAATTAGCACAATCGCATCTGATTTTGGTATCTTGTTCATAATTCTAAAGCTCGACCATGCAAATGTGTCAATTACCATCATAAACATTACTCCTACTAAAGCTGCAATAGGTACTTGTTCAATATATTTATCTGCAAAAAGGATAAAAATTAATAAAGTAACCGCCATCATAACTCCTGATAAACGTCCTCTACCACCTGCGTTAATGTTAATTACTGTTTGACCAATCATACCACAACCACCAGTTCCTCCAAACAAACCACTTAACATATTTCCTGCTCCTTGTGCTACACACTCTTTATTACCATCACCTCTTGAATCTGTTAACTCATCCACTAAATTCATCGTCATTAATGTTTCAATCAATCCAACTGAAGCAGCTAAAAAGGCATACGGTGCTATAAACTTTAAAGTATCTAAATTGAATGGTAAATTGCTCCAAAGTTCTGCTAAATTCATTTTTTTAGAAATTTCATCAAAACCATTTAAACCTGCTCCTCCACCATCTCTAATAAAATCTCCAACATTTATAGACTCTAATCCTCCAAAAATAGATACAAACGTAACAATTAAAATAGCTGTTAACGCTGCTGGTACTTTTGTTGTTAATTTAGGAAGCAACCATATAATTAGCATTGTTAACAATACTAACCCAATCATAGTATATAGTTTTGTTCCTTGTAAAGTAGATTTTACTACTCCACTATCTTTTACTGAATAGAATCCGTCATTTTCTATATTAAAAACAACCTTTTTTGTTTTAGCATCAAAAACTTGTGTATCTGATTTTACAAAAACTTCTTGATTTGTTTGATTGTTAATTACTGAATTTCCTTTGATTGAAAATAATGCAGCATTTGATACTAGGTCTTGTACTTCATTATCTGCTATTTTATAAACCAGTTCTTTCGATTCGGTTTTACGCATGTTTTGCCCGAAAATATCTTTCTTATTTTCTTTAAACATTCCTAGTTGTGCAATAAAAATAACTACAGCTAAACCGTTTACAAATCCCATCATTACTGGATGTGGAATTAGTCTAACTAATTTCCCAAGTTTAAATACTCCTGCTAACACTTGAATTATTCCCATTAAAACTACAGCTGCTAGTAAATAGAAGTATCCCATGTTTTCTACAGGTGTATCAAACAACAATCCTTTTGCGTGTCCTTCTTGTATCATGTTTACAAAAATTACAGCCACAGCTCCTGCTGCTCCTGAAATTAAACCTGGTCTTCCTCCAAAAATTGCTGAAACAATTCCCACAACGAAAGCTCCAAACAGTGCTACAATAGGACTAATTTGAGCCACAAAAGCAAAAGCTACCACTTCTGGTATCATCGCTAACGATACTGTAATACCTGCTAAAGAATCGTCTTTTATGTTAATCTTCTTACTTTTAATGTATTTCATCATAATTTCTAAGAGTCTTTTGTAAAAGTGCGCAAATGTAAAGATAATTTTATAGACCTAGTTTTACGTTTCATTAAGTTTAATTTTGTCAGCGTAAATTTTTGCCTTAATTTTGAACGTTGAACTATCAAACCAATTTGGTAGCAACAAATGAGCAGAAAAACACTACTTACTTCGAAAGAAATTGAAATCATTCTGCATCGATTAGCGTGCCAGTTAATCGAGAATCACAACGATTTTTCTAACACCGTTTTAATAGGATTACAACCTAGAGGTTCTTATTTAGCAAATCGATTGGCTAAGTTATTAAGAGAGGAATATCATATTAAAGACTTAAAATTAGGTTTGTTAGATATTACTTTTTATCGTGATGATTTTCGCAGAAGAGAAGAACCATTAGAAGCCACTTCCACACAAATTGACTTTTTAATTGAAGGAAAACAGGTGGTTATTATTGATGATGTATTATTTTCAGGAAGAAGCGTTAGAAGTGCTTTAACAGCACTACAATCGTACGGAAGACCTGATAATATTGAGTTATTAGTATTAATTGATCGTCGTTTTAGCCGTCATTTACCAATTCAACCTAATTACAGAGGAAGACAAGTAGATGCCATCAATGAAGAAAAAGTAGTTGTTAACTGGCAAGAAACTCATAAAGAAGATACAATTTACCTTGAACCCAAGCCCTCAAAGCTTGATTAGTTATGATTAAAAAAACAAACTAAAATGAAGCAGTTAAGTGTTGAACATTTATTAGGAATCAAATACCTTAACAAAAATGACCTTGAGCTTATTTTTGAAACTGCTGCTCATTTTAAAGAAGTCATTAACCGACCTATAAAAAAGGTTCCTTCATTACGTGATATTACAATAGCTAATTTATTTTTTGAAAATAGCACACGTACAAAACTTTCTTTTGAATTAGCTGAAAAGCGTTTATCTGCAGATGTTATTAATTTTTCTGCAGGACAATCTTCAGTAAAAAAAGGAGAAACTTTAATTGATACTGTAAACAACATTTTATCAATGAAAGTTGATATTGTTGTAATGCGTCATTCAAATGTAGGAGCAGGAATTTTCTTATCGAACCATGTGGATGCTAAAATTATTAATGCTGGTGATGGTACACACGAACATCCTACACAAGCATTATTAGATAGTTTTTCTATGAGAGAAGCTTTAAACAGCGACTTAAAAGGAAAGAAAATTGTAATTGTTGGTGATGTCTTACATTCGCGTGTAGCTTTATCAAACATATTCGCTTTACAACTACAAGGCGCTAAGGTAAAAGTTTGTGGACCAAGTACTTTAATTCCTAGATACATTTCTAGTTTAGGCGTTGAAGTAGAAACAAACCTTAAAAAAGCTTTAGAGTGGTGTGATGTTGCTAATGTATTACGTGTACAACATGAACGTATGGATATTAAATATTTCCCATCAACTAGAGAATACACACAACTTTTTGGTATTAACAAAGAAATATTAGACAATCTTGGTAAAAAAATTGTCATTATGCACCCTGGACCTATTAATAGAGGTGTAGAACTAACAAGTGATGTTGCCGACAGTGATCAATCAATTATTCTAAATCAAGTAGAAAATGGAGTTGCTGTTCGTATGGCAGTTATTTATTTGTTAGCACAACAAATAAAAAGATAGTCATGAACATAGTAGATAAAACTGATTACACTTTAATTACTTCTGATGAGAAAACATTTTCTAGTTTCTTAGAAAACTTTGATAATGAATATGTAAACCTTACAGGAAAAAACCTGATTATTGTAATTTCAGAAGAATTTAATGCCCCTAACAAAAATATTTTGCTATTTTTGAGATACGCGGAACAACATCAGAACAATGGCACATCTTTTGTAGTTGTGTCTAAAGATGTTACTATTGATGATTTTCCTGATACCTTTAACATTGTTCCTACATTAGTAGAGGCAGAAGATGTTATAGAAATGGAAAACATTCAACGTGATTTAGGTTTTTAACCTTATATTTTTAAATAATTATCCATCCCCTAAATGATAATTTATGGTAAAAAAAATACTATTTATAACTTTTTTCTTAGCTATTTCCGTTGGTTTTTCTCAAGAAAAATCAATTGAGAAGTTAGTAGCATCCCCTAACCCTTTTACGAACAATACTACTATTTATTTTAATGCAAAACACGATCAAACAGTTATATTAACTGTTAGAAATGTATTAGGTAAAACTGTTTACAATAAAGAGCTTAAAGTGGTTAAGGGACGTAACTCTTTTCCGTTTCAACGTAACGACTTAAAGTCTGGAATGTACATTTATGCAATACAAAGTAATAAAGAGATAATTTCAAAACGCTTTGTAATTAAATAAATGAGTTTACACTTAACTGTTTTAGGTTGTCATTCTGCTACACCAAGAGCTAATGCCTACCCAACCTCTCAATACTTAGAAATTAACAATCGTCATTTTTTAATTGATTGCGGTGAGGGTACACAACGTCAAATGAGAAAGTATAAAGTTGGTTTTTCAAAAATCAACCATATTTTCATTTCTCATTTACATGGTGATCACTTTTTTGGTTTGGTTGGACTTATTGCCACTTTTGGCATTCTAAACAGAGAGAAAGAACTACATATTTACGGACCAAAAGGTATTAAAGAAGTTACTACACTTCAATTAAAGGTTTCTAAATCGTGGACTAAATATCCTATTATTTTTCACGAATTAGAATCTAAAGAAAGTGAACTCATTTTTGAAGATGATAAGGTTTCTGTTAGAACTATCCCTTTAAATCATAGAGTGTATACTAATGGTTTTTTATTTACCGAAAAACCAAAACTTAGAAAATTACATATTGAAAATATTCAGCAATACAATGAAATAGAGACTTGTGATTTTCATAATATTAAAGCTGGTAAAGACTTTACACTCTCTACGGGAGAAGTGGTTCCTAATAAAGAATTAACTATTGATCCTCCTAAACCTTTAAGTTTTGCCTTTTGTAGTGATACTGCCTATAAGCCAGATATTATTCCTATAATTAAAGAGGTAGACTTATTATATCATGAAGCTACATTTTTAAAAGATAGAGAAGATTTGTGCGATAAAACAAAACACTCTACTGCTGAACAAGCTGCTTCTATTGCTAATCAAGCAAACGTAAATAAGTTAATTATTGGACATTATTCTAGCAGATATAAAAACATTAATGATTTTAAAATTGAAGCTCAAACAGTTTTCAAAAACACTGAATTAGCAGAGGCAGGAAAAAGATATAGTACTAATTCTTTTCCTGTTGAAGTTCTAAATTAATACTGCTTTGTTGATAGGAGTACTAAAGTACAAGCTATTTCGCTCTCAATCTCATTTTCTTTTAACAACTCTATAAACTCAATATTTTCAGTTCCAGGATTAAAAATTACTCTGCGAGGTTGTAGATTAATTATATACTCATAATACAATTTCTGACGCTCTGGATTTAAGTATAATGTTACAGTATCAATATTTTTTAAAAAAATATTTTCTGTTTCAATGACTACATCTCCAACATTTCCTTTTTGTAACCCAATTGCTACAGTTTCTATATCATTATCTCTTAACTTTTTAATAGCAATATTAGAGTATCTAGAAGGCTTTAAAGAGGCTCCTAGCACCAAAGTACGTTTTTTCATTTTCTGTTAATAATACGTTAAACTCTCTTAAACTGAGTAACAAAGTTAGACAATTAAGAGTCTATTAAGCACCAAAACAATTCAAAAACAACAAAAATGAAAAACATATTACTAATACTTTTAGCTGTATTTACTACAAGTATTTACGCACAAATGCCTAAAAGTAGCCTACCTAAACCAGGAGTTATTACTGGTAAAGTAGTCGACCAAGCAACCAAGCAACCTCTTCCCTATGTTAATATAATAATCAAAGATGCTGCCAAAAAAATTATTACTGGTGGAATTACTGATGACAACGGATTATTTTCTATAAAAAATATTCCTGAAGGAAATAGTATTGTAGAAGTCCAGTTTATAGGCTATAAAACTTTTTCAAAGCCAGTTACTGTAAGTCGTAAATCAAGTAAAGTTAATTTAGGAGTTATCTCTCTTGAAGAAGACAGTACTACTCTAGATGAAGTAGAAATTCGTGCAGAAACATCTTCTGTTACTCAAAAAGTAGATAGAAAAGTAATAAACGTTGGTAAAGATTTAACCTCAGCAGGCGCTACTGCTTCTGAGTTGCTAAACAATGTACAATCTGTAAGTGTTGATAGCCAATCTGGAAACATTAGCTTACGTGGTAATGAGAACGTACGTGTATTAGTTGACGGAAAACCTACAAACATTCCTGATTCTGAATTATTAAAACAAATCCCTTCTACATCAATTAAAAGTGTTGAGTTAATTACCAACCCTTCTGCTAAATATAATCCTGAAGGAATGAGTGGTATTATCAATATAATTCTTAATAAAAATGCCAACATGGGTTTTAATGGTTCTATAAACACGGGGGTTGAAGCTGGACATTATGTTCGTTACAACGCTTCAACAAATATGAACTATAAAACAGGAAAAGTTAACTTCTTTGGAAACTACGGATATAATGGTGGAGAAAGATATAACTTTGGTTATGTTAGTAGACCTGGAACTAATTATCAAGATTTTGTTTTTACTAATGATAATCAATCTCACTTATTAAAATTAGGAGCGGACATTTATTTAGATGATAAAAACACTTTATCTTTTTACACAACACAAAACTGGTTTGACAGCGATGCTTCTGGTAAGGCTATCGTTACTAACAACAATGGAAGTATTAGTAGTAATGCTCCAAACATGCAAGCTTCAGAAAGTCACAACCAAGCTTATAACGTAAACTATAAACATGACTTTGACAAAGAAGGACACAATATTGAATTTGAAGCCAACTTTTCTAAAAATGACTCGCCTAACTTCTTAACAAACCAAGATATAGCATTAAGTGCTTCTGATAATAGATATAAGTTATTAAATTATTTTAACGACATAAATAATGATAGAAAAAATACGCTTCTTAATTTTGACTATACTAATCCTGTTTCTAAAAACGGAAAACTAGAATTAGGTTTTGAATATAGAGTTAACACAACTGACAATACAAACTTAACCGATCAACACAGAATTCTTTCTTACGAAAGAGATACAAACAATGAAATTGTTTATGATATTCATGGTCCTCGTGTAGATCAAACTGAAAAAATTCCAAATTCAAGTTTTTCATATGATAGAAATATATACTCAGGTTATGCAAACTATAGTCATAAGTTTGGAAAATTAACAATGCAATTAGGTGCTCGTTTAGAACAATATGAAATTGAAGGTAAATTTAATAGAATTGGTGAAGCAACTCAAAATGTAACAGATGAAATCTTTACTGTTTACCCATCGAGTTTCTTAACTTTCAATGCAAACGACAAAGATCAATTTCAATTAAGCTATAGTAAAAGAGTAGATAGACCAAGTATTCAACAAGTAAACCCTATTAGAGAGTGGAGTACACCGTTAATTACTTCTGTTGGTAACCCTAACTTAGTTCCTCAGTTTACGAATTCATTAGAATTTAACTACACAAGAAAAATTAAAGGAGGATCAGTTACTTTTGGTAGTTTTTATAGAAACATTGGAGATGCAATTAACAGAGTTACTTCTATAGACCCTGATGATGCAAGTAATACTAAGCAATTATTATCTTTTAAGAATTTTGATGATACAGATGCTTATGGTTTAGAGTTCTCTGCAAACTATAAAGTAGCAAAATGGTGGAGAGCAAATGCTAGTATAGATTTCTACTCTCAAAAACAGTTTGGAACTACAGATTTAAACAATCCTAATGCTCCAAGATTAGAAGTTAAAAACGAAGTATTTAACGCTCGTATAAGCAATAGTTTTACAGTTAATAAGAAGTTACGCTTACAGTTATTTGCAATGTATAGAGGTCCTAGAAAAGATATTCAATGGGATGTTGAACCTATGAAAATGGTTAACCTTGGTGCTAACTATAGTATTCTTAAAGGTAAAGGAAACATTAATTTTAGAGTAAATGATATTTTCAATACTATGAGATTTAAATTTAACTCTGAAAGACCTTTTGTTCAAAATGGACGTTTTAAATGGGAAAGCAGAACAGCTTATATTGGATTTAACTATAGGTTTGGTGGAGGAAAAAACAAAGCCCGCTCTCGTAAACAACGTGATAATAATGAAAAACAAGGAGGCGGAGGTTTCCTATAAAATAAGTTTTTAATTAATTATTTGAAAAAAACGAAGTATTTAACTTCGTTTTTTTATTTTAGCGCAATTTCATTCCCTTCAATATATGAAAAGATTGCTAATATTAATTTTTTTTCTAGGCACTTATTTTTGTCAAGCACAAAATTTACGGCTTACTGGAATCGTTTTAGATAAAAAAAATAATCAACCATTACCTTTTGTCACAATTACTTGTAAAAATACTTCTAACCAAATATTAACAGGTAGCATTTCTGATGAAAAAGGTAACTTTAAAATTGAAAAACTTCCTAAAGAGAGTTTGCTCTTAACTTTTCAATTTATTGGGTACAAAACTTTTGAAAAGAAAATTGACTTAAAAGAGCATAGTGAAATAGGAACAATTTTTCTTGAAGAAAATACTACTCAATTAGATGAAGTTGAAATACAAGGAGAAACTTCAACTATTATTCAAAAAATTGATAGAAAAGTTATTAATGTAGGTAATGACTTAACTGCTGCTGGAGCTACTTCATTAGAAATGCTTGAAAACATTCCTTCTATAGATATTAATCAACTCTCTGGAACCATAAGTTTGCGAGGAAATGAAAATGTTAAAGTTTTAGTGAATGGGAAACCTTCCAACATAAATACATCTCAGTTATTAAAACAAATACCTTCTAACTCAGTAAAAAGTGTTGAAATAATCACTAACCCTTCAGCAAAGCATACACCTGAAGGCATGAGTGGTATCATCAATTTAATTCTTAAAAAGAATACAAAAATTGGTTTTAACGGAAGTTTATCAGCCGGAGCAACTCAAAGTAGAAATCTAAGACCCGAACTTTCCTTAAATACAAACTATAAAACAGGTATAACTAATTTTTACCTAAACTATAATACAAGTTGGGGAGATTATGAAACCTTTAACGATTTAAAAAGAAACGACATTAACTTAACTCAAGATTTTGACTTTCTTAACAATTCAAACAACCATAATATTAAATTTGGTGTAGACATAGATGTTACTCCTAAAAGTATATTATCTATGTATACTTCTCTAAATTTTGATAATAATAGTTTAGCTACCAATACTCTTGTCCATGAAAACAACTCACTAGTTTTTAATAACAAAAGTTTTTCTGATTATGACCAAAAGGACAAAACTTATAACATTGATTATCTTTATAATTTTGATGATAATGGTCAAAGTTTAGAAGTTGAATTCAATCACTCTATCACAAAAAACCCTGAGAAAACCATTAACAAAGAATTAGTTAATCCAAATTCAAAAGAATATAATTATACAAACAATATAAAAGACACACGAAAACTCTGGTTATTAAATATTGATTATGTAAAACCTATAAAATCTGGAAAACTAGAATTTGGAGTTGAATTCAGAAAACAAGATTTTTACAATCAAATACTCACAGATAGAGAAGCAATAAATAGTTCAGCTACACTACAACCCGTAGGAAATACAACTCTAAATTATGACAAAAATATTTATTCAGGATATCTAAATTTTAACAAGGAGTTCAAAAAAATTTCAATTCAAGCAGGTATAAGATTAGAACAATTTAATTTAGATGCTCTTTTTTCGAATACTGAACAAGGAAACACCATTTTAAAAAATAATATTTTTAATTGGTATCCTTCAGCATCAGTTCTATACAGCTTTACTGAAAAAGATAAGTTACAATTTGCTTATAGTAGAAGAATTGACAGACCTTCAGCTTACCAAGTAACTCCTATTCAAGAATGGTTTTCGCCTCTAACTATATCAAGAGGAAACCTTAATTTACAGCCTCAATTCACAAACTCTCTAGAGCTTAATTATACCAAAACAATTACAAAGGGCTATATATCGTTCGGAACATTTTATCGAAGAACAAATGATAAAATTGGTCGATTATTACAACAAGATGAACAAACTCCAGACAGAATCATTACTTCATTTACCAATTACGATTATGCCGATAGTTATGGTATTGAACTTTCTGCTAGTCTTAAACCAACCAAATGGTGGACGTTAAATCCTTCTTTCGAAACTTACATTCAAGACTCTCAAGGTGTTTTAAACGGTAACTTTGAAACGGTAAAAAATACCTTAGTAAAAGGACGTATAAGTAACTCTTTTAAAGCTTCAAAAAAACTGAGTTTCCAATTATCAGGTATTTTTAGAGGTAAAAGTGAAAATATTCAATACAAAGTACAACCATATACAATGATTAATGCTGCAGCTAGATTAAAGATATTAAACGGTAAAGGAAGTATTACCTTGAGAGGTTCTGATATTTTTAATAATGCAAACTTTGATTACACATCAAATAATCCATTTATGCAAAAAGGAAAATACATCTTAGAATACAACTCAGTTTACCTAGGTTTTTCTTATAATTTTGGAAGTGGAAAAAATAAGAGTAAAAGTAGAAAGTACAGAGACGATAATGAATCTCAAGGAGGTATGTTTTAATAAAACATCTAAAACATTAATTATATACCTAAAACACTTAGCATTGGTACCTCTAACAAATATTGAATCTACCTCATAAATATTCTATTATTAACATAACATTTGGTTTTAGTAAACAAAATTACTATTTTGGTAATTAAATAAAATTAAAAAATGATGAAAAAAAAAGTAACAACTTTAGGGAGACAACTAAGTATTAATGAAAAAAAACAGGTTAGAGGAGCATACACCGATGATATTTGTTGCAAAAAACCAAGACTTGTTGTTTGTGAATGCAAAGATGACAATGATTTTGATAGAATTCAATAAGGATTAATCATTAATTAAATACCAAAAAATAGCTCTTATAAAATCAAAAAACTATTTTTAATAAAAATACCTAAACCCGAAGTCATAAAAACTTCGGGTTTTTTATTTTATATACAGTAAGTAAAATTACCAACGAATCACTACTGATCCCCAAGTAAATCCACTACCAAAAGCAGCCAACACTACTAAATCACCTTCATTTATTTTTCCTTTTTCCCAAGCTTCTGTCAATGCTATGATAACTGAAGCAGCAGTAGTATTACCATACTTCATAATATTATTATATACTTTATCATCAGACAACTGGAATTTCTTCTGAATAAATTGTGCAATACGTAAGTTTGCTTGATGAGGAATTAACATATCAATGTCTTCTTTTTGCAAACCGTTAGCTTCTAAACCTTCCATAATAGCTTCTGAAAAACGAACTACTGCATGTTTAAATACAAATTGTCCATTCATATATGGATAATATGAAGTATCATCAGGGTCGTTTTCTTCAATAATAGTATCAACCCATCTTCCTGTTGATGGTCCTATTAATGCCAATTCTTTAGCATGCTTTCCTTCCGAATGCAAATGAGACGATAAAATTCCTTTCCCCTCTTCTTCACTACGAGATAAAACTGCTGCTCCAGCACCATCACCAAAAATTACAGTCACTCCCCTACCTCTAGTAGATTTTTCTAAACCTCCAGAATGATTTTCAGATCCAATTACCAAGATATTCTTATACATTCCAGTCTTAATAAACTGATCAGCAACAGACATTGCATAAATAAACCCAGAACATTGATTACGAACATCTAATGCTCCAATAGTAGGCATATCTAACAAGTCTTGAATTTGTACTCCTCCTCCAGGGAAATATAATTCAGGACTCAACGTAGCAAAAACAATAAAATCTATATCATCTTTTGTTAAACCAGCACGCTCTATAGCTATTTTAGCTGCTTTAGCACCCATAACTGATGTAGAGTCATCAGATGTTTTTGGATCAATCCAACGACGTTCTTTAATACCAGTTCTTTCTTGAATCCATTCATCACTCGTCTCCATGAACTGAGTCAAGTCATCGTTAGTCACTACGTTCTCAGGAACATAATAACCTAATCCTGTAATTTTTGAGTTATACATATTTTTTTATGTTGATTATTTTGTTGTTAACAAATTAAAAGCCTGTAAAAGTATGAATTTTATATAATTCGTACAAAAAGTGTCATCTTGTCACTATTTTTTATTTGGTATTTTTTTTGACTATTCATTCAACAGAAAATAATATCAATTAAAAATATATACTTATGAGTAAAGGAAACATTAATGTATCGGTAGAAAATATATTTCCACTGATTAAAAAATTCTTGTATTCTGATCACGAAATCTTCTTACGTGAGTTAATTTCAAACGGAACAGATGCTACTACTAAATTAAAACACCTTATTTCAATTGGTGAAGCAAAAACTGAATTAGGTGATGCTAAAATTGAAATTAGTATTGATAAAGAAGCAAAAACCTTAACTATAAAAGACCAAGGTATTGGTATGACAATGGATGAGGTTGAAAAATATATTAATCAAATTGCCTTTTCTGGAGCTGAAGAGTTCTTAGAAAAGTATAAAGATGATAAAAACGAGACAGGCGTTATTGGTCATTTCGGGTTAGGTTTCTACTCTGCATTTATGGTTGCTGATAAAGTTGAAATCTTTACCAAATCATTCAAAGATGAGCCTGCTGCTCACTGGGTTTGTGATGGTTCTCCTGAATATACTTTAGTTGAACATGACAAAGCTGACAGAGGTACAGAAATCGTATTACACATTGCTGAAGATTCTACAGAGTTTTTAGAAGAAGGTAAAATTCGTGGATTACTAACTAAGTACAATCGTTTTAACCAAGTACCAATTAAGTTTGGAACCAAGAAAATAAACGATCCTGACTTCACTCCTCAAACTACAAAAGACGAAGATGGTAAAGAAGTAACGGAACCTCACAAACAAATTGAAGTTGATAACATCATCAACAATACTGAGCCAGCATGGACTAAAAAACCAGCAGATTTAGAAGATGAAGATTATAAAAACTTCTACCGTGAGTTATATCCAATGCAATTTGAAGAGTCTTTATTCCACATTCACTTAAATGTAGATTATCCATTCAACTTAACAGGAATTTTATACTTCCCTAAGTTGACACAGAACTTGGATATGCAAAAAGACAAGATTCAATTATACCAAAACCAAGTATTTGTAACAGATAATGTAGAAGGAATTGTTCCTGATTTCTTACAAATGTTAAAAGGTGTAATTGACTCACCAGATATTCCTTTAAATGTTTCTCGTTCTTATTTACAAGCTGACGGAGCTGTTAAAAAGATTTCTGGATATATCACCAAAAAAGTAGCTGATAAACTTTCTTCTTTATTCAAAAACAACCGTGAAGACTTTGAGCAAAAGTGGAACGATATCAAGGTTATTATTGAATACGGAATGTTATCAGAAGAAAAATTCTTTGATAAAGCAAAGAAGTTTGCCTTATATCCAACTGTTGATGGTAAATTCTTTACGTTTGATGAATTAGTTGAGAAAACTAAAGATACTCAAACTGATAAAGACGGAAATCACGTTGTTTTATATGCTGCACACAAAGATGCTCAACACAGTTATATTGAAGAAGCAAAAGCTAAAGGGTATGAAGTATTATTATTAGATTCTCCTATTGTTCCGCATTTAATGCAGAAGTTAGAAACTGAATCTGGTGATGCCAAAGTACAGTTTAAACGTGTAGATGCTGACCATGTTGATAATTTAATTAAGAAAGATGACACTGTAATTTCTAAATTTTCTGACGAAGAAAAAGAGAAATTAAAACCAGTTATTGAAGGCGCTGTAAACAACTCTAGCTACACAGTACAATTAGAAGCTATGGACTCTAGTGCTTCTCCTTTCTTAATTACCGTACCAGAATTTATGCGTCGTATGAAAGAAATGAGTGCTACTGGTGGTGGAATGATGGGAATGGGTAACATGCCAGAAATGTACAACTTGGTAGTAAACACTAATCATGAATTAGTATCAGAAATTTTAACTGCAGATGAAGACAAGCAAAAACAATTAGTATCACAAGCTTTTGATTTAGCTAAACTATCTCAAAACCTACTACATGGTGAAGAGTTAACCAACTTTATCAAACGTTCTTACGAATTAATTAAATAATGACGAATCGTCATAGATAAATTAGAACCCTCTTTCTAAAAAAAGGAGGGTTCTTTTTTTATAGTTGTCACCACAATGTTTATCCTACAACTAATAAATCATTTTACTACACCATTTAAATGCTATAAAAATTACAGGTAATTAACATTTAAAATCCCTTAATCATAAGCAAAGACTTTTGTTTTACAGTAAAATAAAAAAACGGAAGTTTCGTTTTAAACTGAATTAATTACTAATACCAATTAATAAAATCAATTATAGTTTACTATCTAACTAGAAAGGTATCTTCAACAAACTCAAAAAAAAGAAAACCACCATACTTATTACTTATATATACTTTTTTATAGTAATTTCCTTGGATATTAAACACCTTAAAAATAACACTAATTATAAAATTGTTTTTAACAAAAAAGAAAAAAACCAAATGCTAGTATATCGAAAATCAACTATATCTCTACTTCTATTTTTATCTCAATTTTTATTTACCATTAGCTGTATATCAAATGACTCTATAGATGTTAAGCTTATAAAAGAAATAAAAAAGAACAATGCTGACATCAGCGTAATTAAAAAGATAATTAAAAACGGGGCTAACGTAAATTATGAAGACGATTTACAAAATACTTCTTTGCATTGGGCATCATATAAAGGTCATTTAGAAATTGCTGAATACCTAATTAAATCTGGAGCTTTAATAAACAAAGTGAATAAAAATAATTTCACTCCATTAACAAATGCTATAAAAAATAAACATAAAGAGCTTGCTAAGATACTTATTTTAAAAGGATCAAACGTAAATGAACCTAAAGAAAGTTTTTTAAAACCATTATCCTTAGCCATTGATAAAGGTTATATTGAACTTGTTGATTTAATACTTTCAAAAGGTGCAGAGGTTAATCATATTGATAAAAACAACTATACTCCTCTTTTATTGGCCGTTGAATCCAATCAATTAAATATAGTTGAACTATTAATTAATGCTGGAGCAGATATTAACTTAGTTGCTAAAATTTCGCCACTTTCTATGGCAGCTAGACAAAATTATAAATCTATAGTTAAATTATTACTTTCAAAAGGTGCTTCAGTAAATTTAACTGGAAAACTTGGTTTATCTCCCCTTTATATGGCTGTGTATAACAATAATTCAGAAATTATAAAAATATTGATTGAGGCTGGAGCAGATCTCAATTTATTAGATAGATTAGGTGAATCTGTTCTATACAGAACCGTTTCTCAAAACCAAAAAGAAATTGTAAAATTATTACTTGAAAAAGGTGCAGACGTTTTATTAAAATATAAGTCAAATAAAGATACAGCATTAATGATCGCTGCAGAAAATGGTTATTTAGATATTGTAAAACTCTTGGTTTTACATAAAGCCCCCATAAGAACAATTAATTTGATGGACAACACAGCTTTATTTTTAGCAACTCAAAATAATCACTTAGAGATCGTTCAGTTTTTAACTAAACAATCAGCAGATATAAACAAACAAAATATGTTTGGTGAAACTCCTATTTCTAAAGCAGCAGAAAAAGGTTATTTAGAAATTGTAAAATACTTGATTAAATCTGGCGCCGATATAAATATACCAAAGTTAGACAAACAAACGCCCTTACATTTAGCAATAAGAAAAGGCCATGATAAAGTAGCTAGTTATTTAATTAACAACAATGCTAATATAGAAGCTGTTAGTAATGATGGAGAAACTCCTTTATATCTTGCTATAAATAATTCGAGATTAAAAATTGCAGAACAACTTATAACTGCTAAAGCCAATGTAGACACATCAACTCCTGAAGGTCAACCTCTTATACATACTGCTGCATACAAAGGAAATTTACAGATTTTAATACAATTAGTTAATGCCGGAGCTGATGTACACTCAGTTGAAGAATATTTTAAGATGACTATACTCCACTCTGCTATATTTTCAACAAAAATAGAAGTAGTGAAATACCTTCATAAAGCTGGAGTAAATCTAGATAAAACTAGTAAAAATGGAAGAACAGCTCTTCATTTTGCTTGTATTACAAACCAAAAAGAAATCGTAAAATATTTACTTTCTGTTGGTGCAGACACTACTATTAAAGATGATACAAAAAAACTAGCTATAGATTTAACAAATGATTCAGAAATAAAAAAACTCTTTAAATAAATTATTCAAATCCTCTTTGTTGATGCAAAGAGGTTTTTTACTTTTCAAGTATCTACAAAAAAACATTAGCTTCGTTTTAATAAAAAACTAATATCAATTTAAAACTATGACACATATTATTTGCTTTGGAGATAGTATTACCAGAGGTGAAAATGATAATGAAAAAGGTGGTTGGACAGATCGTTTGAAAGCTTACTGCATGGAACTTTTTCTAAAAAACAGAAAAGATGAAATTTGTGTTTTTAACATGGGAATTGGTAGAGAGACAACAGAAGGTCTAATTAAACGATTTGTAAATGAATTCGATACAAGGCTTTTAAAAGACGGAAATAATATTGTTACTCTAGCTTATGGTGCCAATGATATAGCTTCTTTAAATGGTAAAAACGCTGTTTCGATAGAAAAGTTTCGTGATAATCTCAACTTGTGTATTGACCATGCCTTAAAACACAATGCTACGGTATATTTAATCAATATACTTCCAGTCATAGAAGATGATAATAATACTAAAAAGAGGTCTTTAAAAGACATTTTAAGATACAACGATGCATTGTTATTAATAGCACAAAAACAAAACATTAATCTTATTGATGTACATAGCAAATTTGATATTACTAAAGAGAATTTACTCACCTACGATGGTGTTCACCCTAACGCTGAGGGACATGAAAAAATATCCAATATAATTAAAGAATCTATTTTACCTAATCACGATTAACAATCTAACCCTCTCTTTTTCTCTTTTTCTTTTTGGTATATTTGTTCACATTCAAAAATATAACCATGAAGAAAATCCTCTTAACTGTAGTAGCTACAGCTACTTTCCTAGTTTCTTGTAAGCAAGAAAAAAAGGAAGCAGTAAGCATTCCTACTCCAGAAAATACTGAATTCAATCAGTTATTAAAAGATTACAACGAAGGTAAACTACAATTAAATCCTGTAAGTGCGACTTTTGCAGGTGATAATCGTTTTAACGACCAATTTCCTAATACGTTGTCTGATAAATATCAAGCAAAAAGTAATGAGTTTTTCAAAAATTATAAAGAAAAACTTAACAACTTTAAAGACGCTGACTTAAACGAAAGTCAACAAATGAGCAAAGCTGTTCTTGATTGGGATTGTGATATGGCATTGGCACAAGCTAGCTATAAAAATGATTTACTAATGCCAATCAACCAAATGTGGACAATTAACCTTACCATGGGACAATTAGCAAGTGGTAGTAGCGCACAACCTTTTAAAACAGTTGAAGATTACGACAATTGGTTAAGCAGATTAGACAAATACAATACTTGGTTACAATCGGCTAAAGAACGTATGCAGCAAGGAATGAATGAAGGGTATGTGTTACCTAAATCATTGATTAAAAAAGTAATTCCACAGTTTGAAAGCTTAACAATTGTAAAAACTTCTCCTGAAGGAATTACAGATTTTTCAGAGCATTTATTTTATTCTCCAATAAACACTTTACCAGCTGATTTTTCTGATGCTGATAAAACAAGGTTGACAGAAGCATATAGCAACATGTTGAATGATAAATTAATTCCGTCATTCAAAGCCATGTATGAGTTTTTAAACTCAGACTATTTAGCTGCTGGTAGAGAAAGTAGTGGTATTTCTGATATTCCTAATGGAAAAGCATACTACCAACATGCTATTAAAAATTATACCACTACCAATATGAATGCTGATGAAATTCATGAATTAGGGTTGAAAGAAGTTACTAGAATTTTGGCAGAAATGGAAAAAGTAAAAGCACAAGTAGGTTTTGAAGGAAGTTTAAAAGAATTCTTTGATTTTGTTCGTAACAACAAGGAATTAATGCCATATACTGAGCCACAACAAATCATTGATAATTTTAATGCGATTCACGAAAAAATGAAGCCACAATTAGAAAAGTTATTTGGTAACAAACCAAAAACTCCTTTTGTGGTAAAACAAACTGAAAAATTCAGAGAAGCTTCTGCAAGTGCTGAATACAACCCTGGTTCATTAGATGGGACTCGTCCTGGAGTTTTCTACACCCCTATTCCTGATGCAACTAAATACAATGTATTTTCTGATGAAGCGTTGTTTTTACACGAAGCTATCCCTGGTCATCACTATCAAATTTCATTAACACAAGAAAATGAAGATTTACCCGATTTTAGAAAAACGTTATGGTACAGCGCTTATGGTGAAGGTTGGGCGTTATATACTGAGAATTTAGGTAAAGAATTAGGTTTATACACAGACCCATATCAATACTTCGGAATGTTAGGTATGGAAATGCACCGAGCTATTCGTTTGGTAGTTGATACAGGAATCCATGCTAAAGGTTGGAGTCGTGAAAAAGCAATTCAATATTCATTAGATAACGAAGCTGAAGGTGAAGCTAGTATTATCTCTGAAATTGAGCGTTATATGGCGAATCCTGGACAAGCGTTATCTTATAAAATAGGGCAATTGAAAATCCGTGAATTACGTGCAAAAGCCAAAAAGGAATTAGGCGATAAATTCGATATTAAAGAATTCCATAATCAGGTTTTAGAGACAGGATGTATTCCTTTAGCGCTATTAGAAAACAAAATTGACAAGTGGATTGCTTCTCAAAAGTAATCTCACTACTTTAATAAAAAATAAAAATCCGCTTTGATAACTCAAAGCGGATTTTTTTATCAGTTAAATTTTCTAGTAAAATGGTTTTTCAAATAATAGATTTGTACAAATACCATTACGGTAAAAAAGAAGCAAGCACTTAGCATTAAATTTGATACTGTGATATTTTCAAATAAATTTGGCAATTGAATATTCGATAAATAATCCATTTTTATCTCGGGTATTTGAAGCCAACTTGATGAAGCTCCTTTCGATACAAACAAAATACTAACAGCTAATATACCCGCTAATACAAACCATACTCTTTTAGATATTAATGGTGCTGCTTTATAAATAGAAGGTTGCTCTTCTTTTAAAATCGCATTCATAATATTTGTTGTAAAATCAATAGATGGTGTCTCTGCTTCTATTTCGTTGATATACTTTTTTGTAAAAGTATCCAACTCTTTAATATCTTTATTTTCTCCCATAATGTTTTATCAATTCAGGTTCTACTTTTTTCTCTACTATACTCAGTAAACTCTTTCTAGCTCTATGTAATTTCACTTTAACATTCGCTTCAGAAAAATCGGTTACTTCTACTATTTCCTTCAAACTTAATTCTTCAAAATAAAACATCCACAAAATTGTACGTTCTTCTTCAGGTAAACTTAACAAACAGTTATTAATCACTTGTGCTCGTTCTTTTCGTTCAATCCCTTCTAAAATACTATCAGCAGATTTAATTCTATTGATAGTTACCTCATCAATTATATCAGTATTATACCTTTCTTTATTCTTCTTTAAGCTATCTAAGCAAGTTCTGTATGTTATTTTATACAACCAAGTAGAAAACTTAGACTCTCCTTTAAACTTGCTCAAATTCTTATAAGCTTTTATAAAAGTATCTTGTGATATTTCTTCAGCCTCTTCTCTACTCTTTACCATTTTTAACGCCAACGAAAACACCATTACTTTATACTTTCCAACTAAAAAAGCATAAGCATTAGCATCTCCTCTAAGGATCTTATCTATATAAGTTTGATCGTTAATAATAGTCGTTTTATACTATGACTGTACTTAGTTAAAAAAGGTTACAACTATTCATTAAAAAAATTAAAAATATTCTGTAACCTTTTTTTAAATGTAGCTGTCATACTTGTAAACACATTAAAAATAATCATTTTAAACTCAAAAATATGGAAGTAGCAATTGTATTTATGTTCTTGTTTGCAGTAATATTCGGAATCTTTTATTTATTCTATTCAACAAGAAATAAGGAACGTTTAGCTTTAATTGAAAAAGGTGTAGATGCCAAAATTTTTATGCAAGGCGAAAAAAAGCGTTCTACATTAACAGGTAGGGTAATTATCTTAAACTTAGCTTTATTAGCTATGGGAATAGGTGTTGGTGTTTTATTAGGTGCTATTTTAAGTTCTTTATTTGGATATAGTGGCTCTTGGGCAGATAGACCATCAAATGCTATTGACTCAGAAGTTTTCTTTATCTCATCTATTTTTCTTTGTGCAGGTGGGGCCTTATTAATCGGTTTTAATCAAACTAAAAAATTAGACAACGAATAAAGTTTGTTTAAATAATAAACTACTTTAATAAATATGTTAAAAGAGAATAAAGCTAATTTTATTCTCTTTTTTGTTTTGTAATTTAGTAAGCTAAATTCCTTAACATGAGAAAATTCACAGTACTATTCTTACTAATTTCTACAACAATATCAGCGCAAACCGACACTAAAATATACGATATTATTAATGCTGTTTCAGCAGATAGAATTAAAACTGATATTACTACTCTAACAAATTTCGGAACACGCCATACACTAAGTGATACAATTTCAAATACTCGTGGAATTGGAGCGGCACGTCGTTGGATTAAATCTGAATTTGATAAAATATCTTCTGATTGCAACAACTGTTTAGAGGTATTTTACCAAAAAGACTTTGTAAAAAAAGGAACCAATAGCAGAATCACCAAAGATGTTTGGGTCGTTAATGTTGTTGCTATTCAAAAAGGAACAAAATATCCTAACAATTACATTGTAATGAGTGGTGATATTGACTCAAGAATTTCCGATCCTAATAATTTTACTGATGATGCGCCTGGAGCTAATGACAATGCTTCTGGTATGGCAGGAACAATTGAAGCTGCTCGTGTTTTAAGTAACTATAACTTTGAAAACAGTATTATTTATGTTGGATTGTCTGGTGAAGAACAAGGCCTATTTGGTGGAAAAGGATTAGCTATATATGCAAAAGAAAAAAACTGGAATATTATTGGTGTAATGAATAATGACATGATAGGAAATATTAAAGGTGTTGACGGCGTAATTGATAATCGTACGTTTAGAATCTTTTCTGAACCTGTGCCTCCAACAGAAGCAGAACGCCAACGAAAAGCACGTCGTTTTTATGGTGGTGAGGTCGATGGTATTTCACGTCAGCTAGCTCGCTATATATACAAAACTACCAAAACGTATATGCCAGAAATGAATCCGAAAATGATTTATCGCTTAGACAGATTTGGTCGTGGTGGACATCATAGACCTTTTAACGATGCTGGTTTTGCTGGTATTAGAATTATGGAAGCTCATGAGAATTACACACAACAACACCAAGATATTAGAACAGAAAACGGAATTGAATATGGTGATAAACTTAAGTTTGTAAACTTCGATTACGCTAAAAAATTAACCGCTGTAAACGCTATTAACTTAGCTAGTATTGCTGCTGCACCACCTTCTCCTAAAAATGTAGGAATTGGAGGTATTGTTGAAGCTTCTGCTAAACTTCAATGGGATAAAGTTGATGGTGCTAAAGGATATAAAATCTACTGGAGAGACACTACTTCTCCTACTTGGGATCATTTCAAATATGTGGAAAATACTACTGAGTTTACTTTAGACGGAATTGTTTTAGATAATTACTTCTTCGGTGTAAGTGCTGTTGGCAAAAACGGACATGAAAGTATAGTTTCATTCCCTTCAAAAATTATACGTTAATAAATGCATAATAAACCTCATTTATATTTTAAAACTCATATTGAATGGCGAACTTGGTTGTTAGACAACCATAATGAAAGTGACGGTGTTCATCTAATTTTATACAAAGTTGATGTTGACATACCTAGCATGCGATGGGAAGAAGCCGTAAAAGTAGCTTTATGCTTTGGTTGGATTGATAGCACTGTAAAAAGTTTAGGAGATGGAAAAAGGAGACAATATTTCTGCCCTAGAAAACCTAAAAGTGTTTGGAGTGCTTTGAACAAGAAATATATCAAGGAACTAACTGCTTCCGAATTAATGCATCCATCCGGAATTGCTTCTGTTGAAATTGCTAAAAAAAATGGTTCTTGGAATTCTTTAGACCCTGTAGAAAAATTAATTGTTCCTGAAGACCTACAAATTGAGTTTGATAAAAATCCAACTGCTTTTAACAACTATCAAAACTTTTCACCATCTTATCGTAAAAGTTATTTGTACTGGATACATCAGGCTAAAAAAGAAGCCACAAGAACAAAACGAATTAATGAAATCATACGTTTATGTATTATCAATCAAAAGTCTAGATGATTTTTAGTATTTTGTACTCCAATCAATCAACTATATGCAACTAGAATCCCTCGTTAAAAATTTTAAAAACAAAGATGTAAAAGCTTTTGAAAGCCTCTACGAAATGTACAAACAAAGCGTTACTGGTGTAGTTTATAATATTGTTAGAGATCAAACAATAGCAGAAGAAATAACACAAGATGTTTTTATAAAAGCTTGGAATAATGCAAATACATATTCCGAAAAAAAAGGACGTTTTTTCACATGGATTATAAATATTGCTAGAAATGCAGCTATTGATAAAACAAGATCTAAAAACTTTAAGAACAGTTCTAAAAACCTTGATGCCGAAATTTTCGTAGATATATTAGAGAACCACGACAGTTTAGACTCTAAAACTGATGCAATTGGTATAAAAAACTTTGTAAACAAGTTAAAAGGTACTTGTATTAAGGTTATAGAGCTTCTTTACTTTAAAGGCTTTACACAAAAAGAGGTTTCTGAAAGTTTAAAAATGCCTCTTGGCACTGTAAAAACTAGAAGCCGAAATTGTATTAACGAATTAAGACTTATGCTTAAATAATGGCTACAAATAAACACATAGAATCTGGAATACTAGAACTGTACATAGCTGGAGCTCTTTCTGATAAAGAAAATGAGCAGGTATATAGCTTGATGATGGAACATCCTGAGATTATAGAAGAAGTAAAAGAGATTGAAAAATCTATTTCTATTCTTACTTCTCATGTTGCTCCTAAAGATGCTAAAAATTCTTTTAAAGATGTTTTAATAAAAATGTTACAAGAAAAAGAAGATTCTGCAAAGACAATTCCTTTACGAACATCAAAAAATAATTGGGTAACTTATACTGGATGGGCTGCTGCCTTAGTTGTTGGAAGTACTTTAATTTTATCTTTAAATAAGAGTGCTAATTTACAAGGTCAAATAGACACTATTAACGAGGCTAAAGAACAATATGAAATTCAGTTAGACAAAACAAATACCGATTTAGCTGAAAACAAAAAGCTTTTAGCGGTAATAAGAAGTAAAGACATAGTTACGGTTCCTTTACAAGGACAAAAAGTATATCCAGAAGCTTATGCAAAAGTATACTGGAACAAAAACTCTAAAAACATTTACTTAGATGTTCAAGGTTTACCTGATCCACCAAAAGGAAAGGTATACCAAGTATGGTCTTTAAAACTTGATCCGTTATCTCCAACCAGTTTAGGTACTATAGATAACTTTACTGCTAGTGATAATAAAATATTTACTATTAATAACCCTAATGATTCACAAGCTTTCGGTATTACTTTAGAGCCTGCAGGTGGAAGCGAAACACCTACTTTAGAACAATTATATACTCTAGGTGCAGTATAAATAATAATTACTTATAAATTAATATAGCCGCTTTAAGCGGCTATATTTTTGTTGTCATTAATCCTTCTAAAAAAATGACAACTTATCAAGTCCCCCCGGACTATCATAATTTCTAAAAAGAATATCGTATTGTAGCTTTTGTAGAAAATGGAGTTCCTGGTGTAAAGTGAATTTCCTCTACTGGGTTTGGCTCATTTTGCAACCTCGATTCCGTAGCAAACTGTGTTTCATTCCAAGCAACATCAAAAATATTTTCTAACGATACGCCTAATGTTATGTTATTTATTTTATAACTAATATTTGCATCGGTAACAAAATAACCTTCTGCTACTATTGAGTTATCTTCATTCGCAGGTCTATCTCCCAAGTATCTGTAATTTATACCTCCTGAAAAATTCTTATAATTATTTACTGATAGTCCTCCTGTTACTGTCACTTTAGGAGCTAAAGGAATATTGTTTTCTCCAGACGGATCGTCAACACTTTCTGCTTTTGTAAAAGTAGCATCACTATCAAAATATAACCAATCTGTTAATTGATATCTAATCCCTAAATCAATACCATAACGTTGTGCTTCTCCTGAAGGCTCTACAATACCAGCATCTCCAACATATACTAATTCATCTTCTGAAAGCAAATACCATAATGCTGTATTTATAGCTACTTTTGAAGTAGGCTTCCAAACAGTTCCTAAATCAACACCATAAGCTCTTGGTAATGTTTTCCTATTAGGTTGTGTAGCCACTACCCTAGTATCATTTGAATGAAAGCCTATTCCTGATTTTAAAAACCATTGAATTTTAGTATTTGGAGTATAGGTTACATTTATTTTAGGGTTTACTACTACTTGTGATTTAGAAAATGTTTTGTACTCATCTAATAAGTAATCATTGTAGTTAAATTTTAAATAATCTAAACGTAACGCCGGCGCTACCATAAATTTTCCAAACTCAAATTCACTGTTTACAAAAGCATAATAATTCGTTTGATTTACCTTTCCTAATTGAATTTGATCTAATACTTCTTTTCTTTGAAGTGTATGCGATAACTCTAAATTATCTACAATATCAGCACGTAAACCTGTTCCGAAAGTTAACTCTACAGGTGTATTTGATAATTGTGTTTTCTTTTTAAACTGTGTGTTAAACCCGAAAACATCTCTGTTTTCAGTTTGCTTTATTTGATCTCCGTTTACAGGATCTTCTAAGAAGAAAGTAAAGTTTGAAAATAAATTGAAGTTATAATTTGAATAGAAAACGTTTGAAGTTACACTAACATCATTCTTTAAAACTTTTGAGTGTTCTAAGTTTATGTTCGTTCGTGAAGTTGTTCCTCCTTCAGTATCATCAATTGAACCAAAACGAGTAATATTTCCATTGTCTACTTCTCTTTGTGGTATTTGTCCTGAAGCATCCCACTTACTCGTAAAATGCGAAGCTGATAATGACAAACTGCTATTATCTTTTAAAAAGGTTCTATACTTCGTAAAAATATTAATTCGACTAAAATTTTGTGGAGACTCCACAAAACCATCTGTCTCTAAATATTCGATAGCAACATAAGCATTATCTGTACTGTTTTTATCTAACAAATTAAACATACCTAATGTTCTAAATGTATTGAATTGACCAATACCTACTTCTACTCTACTATTTTCTAAATATGTTTTTGTTTTAAAGTCTACATATCCAGCTGTATTAAAATCTCCTTTACTAGCATAATAAGGTCCTTTTCCGAAGTTAATTTTTTCAATAGTTTCAGGAATAATGAAATGTAAATCACTATATCCTTGTCCATGAGCATGAGAAACCATATTTACAGGTGTTCCGTCTACCGACAATGCTATATCAGTACCGTGATCAATATCAAAACCTCTTAAAAATATTTGTTCAGCTTTTCCTCCTCCAGCGTGTTGACCTATAAAAAGCCCCGGTACTCGTTGTAAAATTTGTTGAGATGAGTTTACTGGTTTTTTATCTAAATCAACTCTAACAATTGTTTGTAATGGATCTCTTTTATTAGACAATACCATTTCATCTAACAAAAAACTTTTCATCTCTAAAAGAACTGTCTTAGGAGATTTTAAATCACTTTTCTTTAATTGTAAATTGATCTTTTTATACCCTAGAATCCCAAACTCAATAATATCTCCTGCTTTTGAATTATCTAAGATAAATTCTCCATTAACTTTCGTATGTGTGTGGCTATTACTGGTAGTATTATATACATATACATTCTCTAAAGGCTTTTTATTGGTATTAAATACCTTTCCTTTAAATTGTTGTGAAAATACATGGCAGCTACCTAGCAATAATGCTAAAAATAAAATATTTGCTTTCAAAATACTGGGGTTTAATTATATACTTAAAATTTTTTCTGTCATCAACGGACCTAATTCAAAAGAGCTTTCTAATAACTCATCTTTTAAAGCCATAGCTTTGTCATTAATTCCATTTGCTTTGTAAATTTCAGCTATATGATACTGTATTTCGGGCTCGAAAGTTTTATCTACTACATATGTATTAATTACTTCTAAAGCTTTTTTAAAGTCTTTATTTTTGTAATAATACCAGGCTAGTAAATCGTAAGATTGTGGCGTAGACCTACTTTCTATTTCTTTTTCGATGTATGATAATGCACTAGATGTGTCATTAAATTCTTCTAAATATAATTTAGCTAGATGCTGATTATACATTACACCATATGAGCTATTTTTTACAGCCGATAAATATACCTCTATATTACTTTCTTTCATTGTTAAATTATTCTTAAACTCGGCTATTTCTGCCTTTAACAAATAGTAATCTGGAGAAGAATGTTCGTTACTTATAATATCTAAAATTCGTAGTGCTTCATCTGCATTTTTATCATGAGAATATACAATCCAAGCAATACCTTTTTTTGCATACGCATTACTGTTATCTAGTTCTAATGCTTTTAAGTATAAATTATAAGAATCCTTTATTTGACCGTTATGCCCATAAAAGTCAGCTAAATTGGTATAACTCCATGCTTTTAAATCTTTATTATTAGCTTCTTCTGCTTTTTTCATGGCCTTTTCCATAAATCGAATTGCTGAAGACAAATCTCCTTTATAATCATGCCATTTAGAAACTCTTATTAGATAATCAAAGTCAGCATAGTTTTCAATTTTAGCTAAGTATTTAGAAGCTTTATTAGGTTCACCTAACTCTAAATAAACATCAAACAACATTTTTTGAGTAGCATTTAGGTTCTCTCCATTTACCTCGGCTTTTTTTAGTAGTTCTAACGATTCTTTAAATCGATGTTGAGAGATATAGTTTCTTGCTAGAGATCGTAAATGTGAAGCTTTGTTATAATTCGTTTTTTGATTGATTTTTAACAGCTTCTTTTCCGCTTCTATCAAATAAGAAATATTTCCTTTTTCTGAGAAAAGTAATGTATTAGCCTTTGCTATTTTACTTAAATATGGATACTGTGTTGGCTGATTGTTTAATTTTTTCTGCCAAAAATCTAGTTCTTTTTGAGCTAACGATTCTGAAGTAACTACTGTTTTTTGTAAATACTTATTATACTCTTCTTGGCTAGCTACTTTTGTTGTTTTTGAAGTTGTACAACTCAATATACTACTACTTAGAATAGCACATATAATTATTTTAATAGTTTTCATTTTAGAAGGATTTTTAGTTAATAGTTTGTTTAAAAATTGGTTGCTAAAAAGCAACCAATTTTAATTATAGGAGGTTTTGTCATCCTGTTTTACCAAGGACTTGCCAAATATGGAAAAGAGCTTAAAAAGTCTTTATCATTTGCATCTACATGATCATCTGATAATGTTGGATTTTCAGAAAAGTCTTCTCCTCCAAAAATCAATAATAGCTCAACGGTAATCACATCATCTGCTAAAGCTCTACCTGTTAACACATTGGTTCCATCGTAAAAAGTTGTTGTACCATCTAATGAAACGGTTAATACATCGGTAGCTAAAACACTCGCAAAAGTTGCTGCGTCTAAACCTAATGCATTCGTATCTCCAGCATTTGCATATGCAGGGCTTAATGCTTTTAAATTCGTTTCAAACATTGCTGCAAAATTTGCTCCTTGCTCAGATGGTATTGTTACATTAAATGCATCTTTCATATCGCTATTTACAAAAACAGTATTCACTGCTGGTCTACCCATTTGGTCTTTTTGCATGTAACTTCCCGAGAAGTCAATAGAAGCCATTGGTGGTATGTTATTATCATCATCACTACAACTTGCTAAGGCAAAAATTGATAGGATTGAAATTGCTAAGATTTTTATATTGTTAAGTTTCATGTCTTTGAATTTTAAAGTTGATTGTTTTTTACTGCTTCGTTTTAGTTTCTACCCAAGTATTAATAGTACCTGAGCCTCCAATCATAGATTTTGGTACCTCTACTACTACTGATAATACATTAGTACCTGCAAAAGTATCTGCTCCTGGATCATTAAAACCACCTGCATTTCCTGCAATAATTTCACCGTATTGAGCAAAATCCATAAAGAAAGGATCGTCTCTAGGTCCTGCAAAAAACTGCATTCCTCCTTTACTACCAACTATGGCACTAGATCCATAAGGAGTTATAGAAACACCATACTCTGACCCATCTTGTGGTAACATACTAGTTAAACCAGTTGTTGATGGACTATATGGACCAAAAAAGTACATTTTTCCATCTCTTGGAATTGCTTGAATTACTAAATCTTCAACTTTGTCATCATTGTTATCGATATTAAATTCAATCAATACATTTTCATCAAAACTTGCTGATGCTGTAGCTGAAGGACTTAATAATCCCTGAATATTTGCTACAAAAACAAGATTACTTGTATTTTCTCCTTGGAAAGCATAAAAGTCTGTAATATCACTTGAGCCTCCTGTTACGTCTGGAGCATCAATGTGATCGGCTGCTAATAAGACTAAACCTATTAATGCTAAAGCACCGGCTCCAATAATTAATTTCATTTTTTTCATGGTTGTAAATTTTAAAGTTAATTACTCATTCAACCATACTTACGAGAAAATAGCAATGACGGTTTTTATTTTTTTAACTTTTTTTTATAAAAACATGAAACCCTCCTATTTTAAAGGGATTACAGGTGATTTTTTTTATACTCTTCTTTTATCTATTCATTTCTTTAAAAATGAATGTTTATTTTTGAGTACTATGGCTACAATATTAATTACAGGCGGAACAGGGTTAATTGGAAAAGAGTTAACCAAAAAATTAACTAGTAAAGGGCATGTGGTAAACATTCTTACCCGAACACCTAAAAAGAATAATGAGTTTCGCTGGAATGTAAAAGAAAGTTTTATTGATAAGGATGCTTTTAACAATGTTAGCCATATTATTCACTTAGCTGGAGCAGGTATAGCAGATAAACGATGGACTAATGAAAGAAAGAAAGAATTGATAAATAGCCGTGTAAAAACAGCTAATTTACTGTTCAATAAAGTACAAGAATACCAAGTACCTCTTGAAAAATTTATTTCTGCTTCTGGTATAGGATATTATGGAGCTGTTACTTCTGACAAAGTATTTACAGAAAAAGATAAACCTGAAAATGATTTTATCTCTAAAATTTGTGTAAAATGGGAGAATGCTGCTCTTCAATTTGAACAAATAGATATTCCTGTAACCATTTTACGAACTGGTGTCGTTCTTTCAAAAAATGGAGGGGCTTTACAAAAAATGAATACTCCTTTATTTTTATCTGCCTTAGGAAACGGTAAACAATATATGCCTTGGATTCATGTTGATGATTTATGTGAACTCTATTCAAAAGCAATAGAAGACAAAGACTTTAATGGTATTTTTAACGCTGTTGCTCCTGAACATCAAACCAACGAAAGTTTTACAAAATTACTTGGAAAAAGTATTAATAAACCAGTACTTCCAATGAACGCTCCTTCATTTATTTTAAAAACTGCTTTAGGAGAAATGGCTTATATCTTATTAAAAGGAAGTAGAGTTTCTTCTAAAAAAACAAATAGTAATTATACTTTTATTTTTCCAACCTTAAAAACTGCTTTAACTAATATTTATAATGAATAATAAGCTTGAAAATCCTGTTTGGCATTCGTTATGTGAAACACATCAAAAATTTGCTATCAATTATGATAGTGTGAAATTTTATAATCCTACAGTTTGTCCTTTCGGTGCTTTTACTGATGCTTCAAAAACTACTGAAGCTTTAAATGAATATTCGAAACTTACAGATCAATTCTTTTTGGTTTCTGAAAATAAAACTCCTACTTACGACAAAGACAAAATTCTTCTGTACAAAAAGATTGATGGCTGTCAAATGGTTTTAGAAAACATAACAGATGTTGACATTACCGAAGAGATTATACCATTAACTGAAAAACATGTTGATGAAATTTATAACCTAGTATGGTTAGTAATGCCTGGTTATTACAGAAAAAGAACATTTGATATGGGAAAGTATTTTGGAATTTTTAAGAATAATAAACTTGTTGCTGTAACTGGACAACGCATGCAAACTGACAATTTTATTGAAGTTAGTGCTGTAGTTACTCACCCTGAGCATACCAGAAAAGGATTAGCTAAACAACTTTCTCAACATGTTACTAAAGAAATTTTAAAAGATGGAAAACATCCTATTTTACATACCAATAAAGGAAATCCAGCAATACAACTTTATGAAAAGTTGGGATATAAACTAACAAGAGATATGAATTGGTGGTTTTTTCATAAAAAATAAGAGCTCAGAAATTTCTGAGCTCTTTTCTTTTTATTTGGTTAATTCTGGTACTGATGTATAAATATAATCACCATGTTTACCTGTAAAATACTTACTCATTTTCTTTCCAAACTCTTTTCTTTTAGCTTCGTCAGACCAATGTTCTCTATAAAGTTCATTACTTCTTTTTCCCATTTTATCTAAATCTCCCATTGACTCTATTACATAAGCTCTGGTATACTCTGTTCTATCAGATCCCCAAGCGTGTCCGTGTTGATAAAATCCTTTTATAAATTCATTTTTTTGAATAACATTATCTAAATATTGTTTAGATAATTCATCAAATTCTTTCATTGAGCCATCTTCTGGAAATGCAAAATGTCCTTTTACTACTAACCAAATCATTTCTTTATTTGTGGGTTGTAACATCTTTGCTCCCCCAATTGGTGCATAAATTTCATCTGAATGATGGTGTGTGTAGTAAGCATCCTTTTTCTTAAAATATGCAGCTCTTTCATCTTTATCTGGCCAAGCCTCTTTTGCTAACTCACCACTTCTTTTGTAAGCTTTGTCAATATTATCCCAAGAAGAATACGTGTTTACAAAAATTATCTCTGTATTATCTGGTGTAAAACGATGTAAAAAAACAAAAGATCTTAAAATAAATTCATTCTTTTTTACAACTTTGTCTAAAAATTCTTTTTCTACAGCAATCCATTCTCCTTTATCAAAGTTTTCATAATTAAGGTTCCAGTGCCCCGTCGTGACAGTTATATACTCAGGACGTTGATTCTCTTCTTGTGAAAAGATAGTTGATGGAATAACCATGAGTAATAGAAATCCCATTAATAGCTTAAGTTTAACCGTTTTCATAATAGTTAAGTTTTAGTTATGATTGAAAAATGTAATTATGGGTTTGCTTAAGAAATATATTATAAACTAGCCCCTTATTGAGAAGTATAATGAGAGTTTTACAAAATTAACAAATTATAACACATTATGAGTAAGTATTTTAACTGTATTTATCATAAAAAAAGCTCAGAATAAATTCTGAGCTTTCAAGTAAGTATATGATTAATATGTTTTTAACCTTTAGTAAACTTAGCTGTCATGTTAGTTGTTGCATCTTGTCCTTGAATCTTCATTGTCATATTTATGTTTGACTCTAAAGGCATACCAGAACCTCTATCTATATCCATCGCTCCTGTAATATCTCCATCAGCAGCTCCTGTAACTTTTCCTGAAATATCTATTAAAACATTTTTAGAAGATATTGATTTTACTTTGTAGGTAAAGCTGAAGTTCATTGCTCCGTCATTCTTAGTTTTTGTCCAAGTATCTCCTACAGCAACTGCCTCTTTAGGGTAAATTACACTACTAGATTGTTTTGTAATATCTTTTGCCCCTTGAATATTACTAGGCTCAACCTTTGTTTCTAAGATATTTCCTAGGTTATCACCTTTAGTCATAATTGTAGCTGATAACATAGGCTGCATTTTAGACTTCATCATTTTTCCTGTCTCATCTAATTCTTCATCCTTTTTAGATGAGTCATATGATATATTCACTGCTCCTTGCTTCATATCCATTACCATTTTGGTAATTTTAGAACTACTTTCATATGTATCGCCTGAAACACCTGTTATATTATATTTCATTTGAATATGCATATTATTTGTCATTATTCCAGTACCTATAACTTGAGCCATTTTCATATCCATAGTATACTTTTGTCCTTTCTCATAGTTTAAACGAAGTAACACCTTTTCTTGTGCAAAACTCACCATTGTTACACCTAAAAAAAGTGCTATTAAAATTTTTCTCATCTTTTTTTGATTTCTATTAGTAGTTAAAGTAGCTAATATAGTTAAAAATAAAAAAGGCTTAGGTGAAATACCTAAGCCTTTTAAAATATTATGTCGCTTTTTTAAAAATCTTGATTTACATCCCAAGATTCTAAAATTTCTTTTAATGTTTTAATAAACATACCTCCTAAAGCTCCATTTACCACTCTATGATCATAAGAATGTGATACAATCATTTTGTGACGTATTCCTATAAAATCTCCTTCTGAAGTTTCAATAACAGCTGGCTTTTTAACAATAGCTCCTAAAGCTAAAATTGCAACTTGAGGTTGGTTAATTATTGGTGTACCTGTAATACTTCCAAAACTACCAACATTCGTTACTGTATAAGTTCCTCCCTGAATTTCGTCTGGTTTTAACTTATTAGCACGAGCTCTACCTGCTAAATCGTTTACTTGCTTAGTCATACCAACTAAATTTAACATATCAGCGTTTTTAATTACTGGTACAATTAAATTTCCATCAGGTAAAGCTGCTGCCATTCCTAAGTTTACATTTCCTCTTTTAATGATTTTATCTCCATCAACAGAAATGTTTATCATTGGATGCTTCTTAATTGTAGAAGCTACCGCTTGCATAAATATTGGTGTAAATGTTAACTTCTCCCCTTCTCTTTGTTGGTAAGCATTTTTAACTTTATTTCTCCAATTAACAATATTTGTTACGTCAATTTCAATAAATGATTGTACATGAGCTGATGTTTGAATAGAGTCAACCATATGTTTAGAGATTAATTTCCCCATACGGCTCATTTCTATAATTTCATCTTGACCACTTAACGAAACTGGAGTTGGTGCTGGTGCCGATTGAGGTACCGATTTCTTCTCTGTTGAAGCTGGCGCTGCAACTGTTGGTTGACTTCCTCTATTTTCTAAATATGATAAAATATCATTTTTAGTAACTCTTCCTTCTTTACCAGTTCCTTTTATAGTTTCTAACTCTTCTACAGATATTCCTTCTGTTTGCGCAATACTTTTTACTAATGGTGAATAAAAACGATCGCTTGATGAAGTATCAATCGTAGTCGCTACTGTCTCTTTAGCTACTTCAACTGTTTTTTCTACTGCTGCAACAGTTTCTGGTTTAACCTCTTCTTTCTTAGGTGCGTCTACTGTAGCTCCTTCTTCTCCTTCTGTTTCTATAATTGCAATAGTTTCACCTACTTGTACAACAGCATCTTTTTCAAATAAGATTTCAACTAAGGTTCCTTCTACTTCACTAGGTACTTCACTATCTACTTTATCTGTAGCTACTTCAACAACGGTATCATCTATATCAATAGTTTCTCCAACTTCTTTTACCCAAGAAGTTATTGTTGCTTCTGCAACGCTTTCGCCCATTTTAGGCAACTTCAATTCGTATCTAGCCATAGTGTATAATTTTAAACGCTTGCGAAGTTACTAAAAAGCAACGATTTTTTCATGATTTTATCCGTTAAATATTTTTGATTTCTTCTTTACTGATTAAATTATCCTCAATTCAACTCTAAAAAACAACAAATAGATTATTGTTATCTCTATAAAAAACAAATATCATTACGAATAATCTAATATCTAATTAAACTTTTGTTTGTTCGCTCAAAATTCTATTTTTGAACTCCTTAACCTAATTAAAAATTGTTGAACGAAGCTATTACCAAACTTAACTTCTTATTTGACTGGAGACCTTATCAAACAAAAGTGCTTCAAAATTTTTCAGTTCATATACAGGATGATCATTTTCATATAGTTGCTCCACCTGGTTCTGGGAAAACAATTTTAGGAATCGAAATTATTAAAAGAATAGGTAAAAAAACATTGATTCTAGCTCCCACTTTAACCATTAGAAATCAATGGGAAGATCGTTTACAAAACTTTTTTACTACCGATTGTAATTTTTCTCAGGTTTCATTTGATATTAAACAACCTTCTGATATTACTTTTTCTACATATCAGGCTTTACACAGTTTTTATAAGTCTTTTGATACTAAGGAAGCCTATTATAATTTCTTTAAAAAACATCAAATAGAAGTTTTGTTATTAGATGAAGCTCATCACTTAAAAAACGCTTGGTGGAAATGTTTATTTGACTTAAAAGAACAACACATGCAAACTGTTGTTGCCTTAACCGCTACTCCACCGTATGACAGTGACAATACTGAAATTCAAAAATATTTTAAACTGTGTGGTGAAATTGATGATGAAATTGTAGTTCCTGATTTAGTGAAAGAGCAAAATCTTTGTCCACATCAAGATTTAGTTTTTCTATCCGAACCTGAAGATCAAGAAATTAATTTTATTACTGATTTTAGGCTTAAAATTTCTCAGTTTGTTACTGACATCTTAAAAGATAAAGAGTTTATTTCTTTTCTAAAACAACACAGATTTTATGCTAAAACAGAGGAAAACTTAGAAGAACTCTACAAGTATTCTGATTTCTTTTCTTCTATGTTAATCTTCTTACACGAAGCAGGAAAAACTATTCCTTTTGAAAAACTACGTGTATTAGGTTTTGATAAAGATGAAGAGATTGATTTTCCTTCAATTACAAATGAATGGATTCAAATTTTGTTTCAACACTTATTAGTAACTGATCGTAAAAATCTTATTGAAGATGAAGTTTATTTAGATTTTTTAGAAAAAAAACTTCGAAAATTGGCAGTTTTTAGTAAAAACAAAGTCAATTTAGTAGGAAATGAACTTTTGTATAAATCACTCAGTAATAGTCCTAGTAAATTAAAAAGTATTACAACTATTGTTCAACAAGAACAACAAAATTTACAAGACGATTTACGTTGTGTTATTTTATCAGATTATATTAGAAAAGAATACCTAAACTGTTCTTTACCTGAAATAAAAGAAATTAAAAAACTAGGAGTTATTCCTATTTTTCATCATGTTAGAACAACTACTAAAAACAAAAATAGTTTAGCTGTTCTTACAGGTAGTTTAGTAATTATTCATAGTAGTAATATTGCTAAACTTGGTTTGGTTGATGCTATTGATAACTACAATTACACTCCTTTAAAATCGGATACCGAGTTTGTAATTCTTACAACTAAAAATTCATCTAAACATAGTATTGTTGAAGCCATTACTCAGCTTTTTGAATTCGGACATGTCAAAATTTTAGTGGGTACAAAATCGTTATTAGGTGAAGGTTGGGACGCCCCATCCATCAATAGCTTAATTTTAGCTTCTGTTGTAGGCTCATTTGTTACTTCAAATCAAATGCGTGGACGTGCAATTCGAGTAGATAGCAAAAACCCTAATAAAGTTGGTTTAATTTGGCATTTGGCTTGTATTGATACTTCGGATGAGTTTGGAGGACGAGACTTTGAAATTCTTACTCGTCGTTTTAATGCTTTCTTAGGTATTTCCAATGGTAAAAAAGCTGTTATAACTAGCGGAATTGAACGTCTGCAGCTTCCTGCTAATTTTATTGATGATGATATTCAACAACAAAATAAAAAGACTTTAGAGCTTTCTAAAAACAGAAATTTAATTTCTCAACGATGGACAAATGCCATTAGCAATGGAAAAGGAATTATTAAAGAACTTACCTTTTTTAATGAAAAGAATAAACAATATCCTAAACAGAAAAAGTTGTATTATCAAGATATTGTAAAATACACGATTGGTGAAATTATTATTGGTTTATCCTTTTTTCTTCCTGAATTTATCATCAAAAACTTTAATGTTTTATTACAAAAGGGTATTATTTACTTCCTATTTGCTTTGTCTTCTGCCTTAGGACTAACTTTTGGTTATAAAATTTATAAGTCTGTTCAATTGTATGTATACTTCGGATTGATTCATAAAAAAATAGATAAAATCGCATTGGCTATTTTGGAATCTCTTTATGAGCTAAACCTTTTAACAACACCATTAAACGGTATACTAGTTCAAACTCAATTATTAGCTAAAGGAAATGTTTCTTGCACCATTCACGGAGCAAACAGGTATGAAAGCACACTATTCATAAAGGCTTTGGATGAGTTGTTACAACCTATCGATAACCCCAAATATTTACTGATAAAAACGAGTTGGTTCCGCAGAAAATTAAAATTAAATAATTTCTTTCCTGTTCCAGAAATTTTTGGTGTTCGCAAAAAAGAATGTCAAGTTTTTCAATCTCACTGGAACAAACATCTTGGTAAATCTAAGTTAGTATACACACGAACTTTGGATGGAAGAAAACTGTTACTAAAGGCACGTCTTTTCCATATTCATAATGTGAATAGTGAACTTACTAAGAAAAATGTTGTTTGGAAATAGGTTTTAAATTATACCCAGTTTTTAGGTTTAGCCAATACCTTTAATAATTTTGCTTCTTCAGAACCTTTTGCTGGATGGTGATTGTATTTCCACTGTACCGTTGGTGGTAAACTCATTAAAATACTTTCTATACGTCCGTTCGTTTTTAAACCAAATAAGGTTCCTCTATCGTGTACTAAATTAAATTCTACATAACGACCACGACGTACTTCTTGCCAGTCTTTATGTTCTTGAGTGTACGCTATATCTTTTCTTCTCTCAACAATTGGTACATATGAGTTTAAAAAGCTATTTCCTACTTCGGTAACAAAATCATATCGATCTTGCATAGAGAACTCCTCTGTTTCTTTTAAATAGTCAAAGAACAAACCTCCTAAACCACGTGCTTCATTTCTGTGTGCATTCCAAAAGTAGTTATCACAAGTTTCTTTAAATTTTGGATAAAAGTCTGGGTGGTGCTTATCACAAGCTTCTTTACAAACAGTGTGAAAATGTTTTGCATCTTCTTCAAATAAATAATATGGAGTTAAATCTTGCCCACCACCAAACCATTGTGTAACAATGTTTCCATCACTATCATACATTTCAAAATAACGCCAGTTAGCGTGTACTGTAGGTACAAATGGATTCTTTGGATGGATTACTAAACTTAATCCACAAGCGAAAAAGTCGCCACTCTCCACTCCAAATTGCTTTCTTAATGCTTCAGGCAACTCACCAAAAACTTTAGATATATTTACACCTCCTTTTTCAAAAATATTTCCATTTTCAATCACACGAGTTCTACCTCCTCCACCTTCAGCACGCTTCCATAAATCTTCTTGAAACTTAGCTTTCCCATCTATAGCTTCTAATTTAGATGTTATGGTATCTTGTAATTCTTGAATGTAGGCGTAAAATTGTTCTTTCATGTGTTTGTTTCTGTTGAAGTGCAAAAGTACTTATTCTGGTAATTTTTTAAGCTGTATTTTCTTAATAGTTTCTGTAGTAGCTGCGGTTACTGATAATGGTAATACCAGAATTACTCCAATAACAGGAATTAATAAAAATAACATAAATACAACTCCATTTCCTATAGCTAACCCCTTGTTTTCTTTTACAAAATTGATACTTTCTCTGTATTTAAAATGACGTTCAAGCGTATAGTCCATATTACCAAAACCTGCATAATATGCTTGCATTAAAAATAGTAACACAGTTGAAACAATACCTATCACAGGAATCAATCCTAATAATAAGATAGGAATTGTCAATAAGAGTTCTCTGGTTAAATTTCTAAGGTTTATTCGTATACCTCTAATTAATTGTTCTTGAAAAGAAGTTATTCTATGTGTATGATCTTCTCCTCTAAGATGATCTTCAATTTTTTCTGAAACTGGACTCATAAAAGGCGCCGATAATGCCATTACAATATGTTTGTATAATACCAAACCTATTACCACAATAAGTAATCCACTTAAAAAAGTACTAATTACTTCAAAGGTTTCTTTACCAAATTCCCATTTCCAAAAATTTGCTACATAATGACCTATGTTATCTGAAAATGTATATGCCATAAAGCCAACAAATGTTGCTGTTAATAGGCTTATAAACATTGGAATGATAAAATACTTCCATAGTTTTAACTTTGAAATCATTCCAAAAGCTCCAAAATAAGCTTGAATTCCTTTTACTATATTTTGCATCATATTTTTTTATGTGAAAATAAAAAACCTCTTTCAATAAAGAAAGAGGTCTGTAAAATATTGTTGAATCTATTTACTTTAAAATTGGTGCTAAAAAGTCTTCAAAATTCTTTGTATTAATTTCGTTTACTTTATCCCAACCTACTTCTTTTGTTGGTGTTGCTGCTCCTCTTTTAACGTTTACAAATTGTTTGTCTTTGTTAATTAAATAAGCTGTAGGGTAATCTAGTTTGTGAACAAATCCACTAATATCTAAATAACCTTTTTTAACTTTATCTATTTCTCTTGCAGGTACTAGTTTGATTCTTTTGTCTAGTTTTTCAGCCATTCTTTTAACTTTAGCTTCTTTGTCCCAAAAAATCATAACAAACTCTAATTGGTCATTATATTTTTCAACCATTTTGTTTAAAGCTGGTACATCTCCCCAACATGGAGCTGACCAAGTTGCATTGGCTATAAGCACAATTGGCTTGTTAATTTTGTCAGTACTTACCGTTTTACTATCCATCGTAGTAAAATTATAATTTAACAAATAAGAGCCTTTAATGCACTTATCAATCAAACCTTCAGCACTTTCTTCTACACAATTGTTTACTGCAAAATTGTAATACGTTTTATTTTGTGCGAAAATAACGGTTGTTAAAAAACACATCAAAACAAAATATAAATTCTTCATTTTTAATTATTTAAAGGGGGTTATCTGTCGGCTTTATACTCTTTAACCGCGTCAATAAATGCCTTTGCATTATCTAGCGGGATGTTCGGTAAAATTCCGTGCCCCAAGTTAACAATATATTTGTCTTTACCAAACTCATTTATCATTTGGTGTACCATCTTTTTTATTTCAGCTGGTGGAGACAACAATCTTGAAGGATCAAAGTTACCTTGTAAGGTAATATTTCCTCCTGTTAAATAACGAGCATTTCTTGCAGAACATGTCCAATCTACTCCTAAAGCTGAGGCGTTTGATTGTGCCATTTCATGTAAGGCAAACCAACACCCTTTACCAAAAGCAATAACTGGAGCATCATCTTTCAATGCTTCTATTATTTGATTGATGTACTGCCATGAAAATTCTTGATAATCTGTTGGAGATAACATTCCTCCCCAAGAATCAAAAACTTGTACAGCGTTTACACCTGCTTTTACCTTTTCTTTTAAATATGCAATTGTGGTATCTGTAATCTTCTGAAGCAATTCGTGTGCCAAAATTGGTTGAGTGAAACAAAATTCTTTTGCTTTGTCGAAATTTTTAGACCCTTGTCCTTGTACAACGTAACATAAAATTGTCCATGGAGACCCCGCAAAACCTATTAATGGTATTTCATCGTTTAGCTTTTCTTTGGTTGCTTTAATAGCATCCATCACATATCCTAATTCTTCATGAATATCAGGTATAATTACGTTGTCTAACCCTTTTTTATCTCTTACAGGATTTGGCAAATAAGGTCCAAAGTTAGGTTTCATTTCCACTTCAATATTCATTGCTTGTGGAATTACTAAAATATCTGAGAATAATATCGCAGCATCCATTCCGTATCTACGAATTGGTTGTACTGTAATTTCTGAAGCTAATTCTGGAGTTCTACAACGTGTAAAGAAATCGTACTTTTCTCGAATTTCCATAAACTCTGGCAAATACCTTCCTGCTTGACGCATCATCCATACTGGTGGACGGTCAACTGTTTCTCCTTTTAAAGCTCTTAAAAATAAATCGTTTTTTATCATGTCTATCTTTATGTCATCCTTCCTCGTAATGACAATTATTTATTCTACATTTTTGATACTGCTTCCATCGACTTATCAATGGCGTTCGCTATCTCTTGAATATCTTTTTCTGTTAAAGCTGATGATAAGAACCAAGCTTCAAACTGACTTGGAGGTAAAAACACACCATTTCTAGTCATCTCCCAAAAGAAAGTAGCATATTTCTTTGTATCTGAAGTTTGTGCTTCTTCAAAGTTAGTTACTTTTTTATTGGTAAAGAATGGATTTATCATCGAACCAAATCGGTTAACTGTAATTTCAACTCCATGTTTTTTTGCTGATTCTAACAAAAATACTTCAATGATCTGAGCAATCTCGTTAAACTTTTCGTACGGATTTTGTTTCTTTAATTCTGTTAAAGTTGAAATTCCCGCTGCCATCGCAATTGGATTTCCTGATAAAGTTCCTGCTTGGTACATTCCTCCTAATGGAGCTACTGTTTCCATGATTTCATTACGTGCTCCATACGCTCCTACTGGAAAACCTCCCCCAATTACTTTTCCTAAACAAGTAATGTCAGCTTCAACACCTAATACTTCTTGTGCTCCTCCGAACTTAGAACGGAAACCTGTCATTACCTCATCAATAATCAACAAGGCTCCTTTTGAGTTTACATACTCTTTTAATTCTTTTAAGAAATCATTTTGTGGAGTTACTACTCCCATATTTCCTGCAATAGGTTCTAAAATAACTCCTGCAATATCATCATGAGCTTCAAAATGTGCTTTTACACTTTCTAAGTCATTGTAGTTTGCAATCAACGTATTTTTCACAGCTCCTTCTGGCACTCCTTTACTTCCTGGTAAACTCAACGTAGCTAAACCTGAACCTGCTGCCACTAATAAGGCATCTTGGTGTCCGTGGTAGCAACCAGCAAACTTTATAATTTTGTCTTTTCCAGTAAACGCTCTCGCTAAACGAATTCCGCTTAATACCGCCTCAGTACCAGAATTTACAAAACGAACTTTGTCCATTCCTGGGAAAGCATCACAAACAATTTTTGCTAATTTAATTTCACCTTTTGTTGATGCTCCAAAAGAATATCCTTTTTTCAAAGCTTTTCTAATGGCTTTTTCTACTTTTTTATGACGGTGTCCTAAAATCATTGGACCATAAGACAATACTAAATCGATGTATGAATTGTTATCTACATCAGTAATCTTGCTTCCTTTCGCTTTTTTTATGAATAAAGGATTCCCTCCTACAGAAGCAAATGCACGTACTGGTGAATTTACTGCTCCTACTAAGTTTTCTAATCCTTTGTTATATAATTCTTGTGATTTTTTAAAGCTCATTCTTCGCTAATTATTAGTTGTTAATTATGAGTTTTTAGTTGATAAACTCATTTTTAAATTATCTCATTAAAACTCTAGCAGCTTCTTTGGCAAAATAAGTTATGATAATATCTGCTCCCGCTCTTTTCATAGAAAGTAAGCTCTCCATCATTACTTTTTCACCATCAATCCATCCTTTTTCAGCGGCTGCTTTTATCATTGAGTATTCTCCACTTACATTATAGCAAGCGATTGGTCTATCGAAATTATTTTTTAAATCTCTAATGATGTCTAAGTATGATAAGGCTGGTTTTACCATTAAAATATCTGCTCCTTCTTCATCATCAAAAGTTGCCTCACGTAATCCTTCATCTCTATTAGAAGGATCCATTTGATAAGTTCTTCTATCTCCAAATGATGGTGCTGAATCTACCGCTTCTCTGAAAGGACCGTAAAATCCTGATGCGTATTTTACAGAATATCCCATGATTGGTAAGTTTGCAAAACCAGTATTATCTAATGATTCACGCATCATAGCGATTGCTCCGTCCATCATTCCTGATGGTGCTACCATATCTGCCCCTGCTTTTGCATGCGAAACTGTTTGTTTTGCTAAGTTTACTAAGGTAGCATCATTGTCTACATCGTTATCGTGTATAACTCCACAGTGACCATGTGAGGTGTATTCACAGAAACATACATCTGTAATTACATACAAACTTGGATAGTTCTTTTTAATGAATCGGATTGCTTGTTGCATAATTCCGTTGTCGTTCCAAGTTTCGGTGCCTTCATCATCTTTTTTAGATGGTATTCCAAATAGTAAAACTGCTGGAATTTTTAAGGCTACAACTTCGTCTAATTCTTTAGAAATGGTATCTAACGAATAACGATTGATTCCTGGCATAGAAGGAATTTCTGTTTCAATACCTGTTCCTTCTTCAATAAATAATGGGTATATAAAATCATCTACCGATAGTTTGTTTTCTCGAACTAAACGACGGATATTTTCTGTTTTTCTTAGTCTGCGTGTTCTAAACATAGTTTATTCTTTTACAAAGTGAAGGTTTACCAACTCTAGTACACTTTCTACGGTTGGCATCTTTGCTATTTGTACTTCTTTAAAATGTTTTTTTGCTTCATTAGCAGTACTATCTCCAATACAAAAAGCTATTTTATCAGCAGTGTTTTTTTCCATGTAGCTTTCAACTGTTGATGGACTGTAAAATAATACTCCGTTTACTTTTTCATCAACTTTTGCTGGACTGTACATTGTTTTATAAGCTTCGACTTCGTTTACAACAATATCGTTCGCCTTAAGAATAAGTGGTAACGTATCTAATCTCAAATTACTACAGAAGTAAGTTACCTCTTGTCCTTTTAATTCTTTAGATAAATACTCTGATAGTTTTTTAGCATTTCTTTCTGAGTGTGTTACTTTACCAATGCGTTGTTCAATTAACTTTTTAGTTCTTCTTCCAACACAATAAATATTTTTAAATTGTAATTCGTCTGAAGTAAAAGAGTTTAAAAGTGCTTCTACCCCATTTTTGCTTGTAATAATTACATTTTCTATTTCTTCTTTTACTACTTTAGGAGCAATTCTGTTAAAACGAATTTTGATAAAATCACTATCCTGAACACTCATGTGTGTTGGTAATAATTTCTTTTGCGCTTCAGATAGTTTTTTTGTCGAATAGATTGAAAACTCTTTTTCAATTCCTTCGTCTTCCATCATAATTAACTTCCCTCCTTTATCAATCACATAATTAGCGCAATCTTTTGCTACATATTTATGCTTTCCTACTTTTACTTTTTTACTAACTTCAATTTTCTTTTTACCGTCTCTACTTAGTAAGATTCCTTTAAAGTTAATTTCTTCTTCTTTTTCATTTATAAAAGCTAACGCTCCAATAGGTGCTGTACATCCACCTTCTAAACGATTTAAGAACTCACGCTCTATACCAGTACAAATCTCGGTGTCTTTGTCATTTAACTCTGCACAAATCTCTTTGATTTCTTCATCTTTATCTAAAGCTGTAATCATAATCGCACCTTGAGCTGGTGCTGGAATCATCCACGTTAAATTAACTGCTCCTTTAGGTCGTAAACCAACTCTTTCTAGTCCAGCCGCTGCAAAAATAGCTCCGTTCCAATCGTTATCTTCTAACTTTTGTAAACGTGTATTTACGTTTCCACGTAAGCCTTCTACGGTATGTGTTGGGTAGCGATTTAACCACTGAGCTTTTCTACGTAAACTACCTGTAGCAATTACTCCATTAGGTTGTGCCATGAACTCTTCATTGTCTTTTAACAACAAAATATCGTTATAATTCGCACGTTTTAATACAGCTGCTTGTATAATACCTTCTGGCAATACTGTAGGAACATCTTTCATGGAATGTACTGCAATATCAATATCGTCATTCAACATGGCGATATCTAAATTTTTAGTAAAAATTCCTGTGATTCCTAATTCGTAAAGGGGTTTATCTAAAACTAAATCACCCGTTGCTTTAACGGGGATTAATTGAGTTTGATGACCTAATTCTTCTAAAAGTTTTTGAACTTTTTTTGCTTGCCACATAGCCAATTGGCTATCGCGTGTACCTATTCTAATTATCTTCTGCATGGATGGATTCTAAATTTGCTCCGAACACTTTAGCCATTACTTCAATACTTGTATTTACTGAAGTTTCTTCGTCTTTTAAGTGTTTAACAAATTGTGTGGTTATTTTTTGAATAAATCTTGATGTTAATATTTCTGCCTGTTCTTCATCAAAATTTTTAATTTTCTTCTTATGGAAGGCTATTTCTCCTTGTTGAATGTTTTGTAATGATTCTTTTAAAGCGGTAATTGCTGGGGTAAATCTTCTGTGATTTAACCATTCTTGAAATTCTTGGTTATGAGTTTCAATAATCGCTTCGGCTACTGGTACTTCTTGTTGACGTATTGCTAATGTTTCATCTGTAATTTTCGAAAGATCATCTACATTCACCATCGTTACATTATCTAAATCAGCAACTTCTTTTGATACATTCGCTGGCATTGATAAATCTAAAATCAACAATTCTTTATCTGCAGGAACATGTTCTTTTGTAATTGTTGGAAAACTAGCTCCAGTAGAAACAATTAGTACATCACTTTTATGAACTTCTTCTGCTAAATTTGCATATGATGCTTTTATTATGGAACTATGCTCTTTTACAAACGCTGAAGTTTTTTCTTCGGTTCTATTAATTAAACTTACCGATTTATTTTGAGTATACTCTGCTAAGTTTTTACAGGTATGTTTTCCCATTTTACCTAAACCGAATACTAAAATGTTTTTTGAATTATAATCTGGTAAATTATTAATTAAATACTGAACAGCTGCATACGATACAGAAGTTGTACCTGAACTTAATTTAGTTTCATTTTTAACTCGCTTGCTTGCTTGCATTACATGATTCAATAAACGCTCAAAATATGCATTTGTAGTTCCTACTTCTTTAGCTTGCTTAAATGCTTGACGTAACTGCCCAACTATTTCGTAGTCTCCTAAAATTTGGCTATCCAACCCTGTTCCCATTCTAAACAAATGGTTAATGGCTTCTTTATTTTTATATACGTTTGATACGTTGGCAAATTCTTCTACAGAACCATTTGAGTATTTACACAACATACTTATTAACTGAAAAGGGTGTTCTGCAAAACCACAAATCTCTGTTCTATTACAAGTAGACAATACAAAAATTCCGTCTACTCCTTTTTGTTTTGCTTCTTCTAAAAGTTGTTTTTGATTTTCTTTAGAAATACTAAATTTCCCCCTAATCGCAGCATCAGCTTTTTTATAACTAACGCCTATGTTGTATAAATTACTATGATGTTTATTTTCTACTGTCATTGAGTCTTCTTCAAAAAAGTCGGTCAAAAATATAAATATTGAACAAAAAAAAGTATCGCTAAAAGAACTTTTAATGTCGCTATTCGTTTTTTCACTCAAAAACACCTTAAAAACTTACACAAAAGTGTATTTTTGCAGTAAAATAGACTAGGAGAAACATTTTATTTTAGAATCATTCTAAATAGTAAGTTTTATAAAAACCACTGAATCCATGTCAAAAAACATCGCAGAAAGTACATTTAGGGAAGTTCCTATAGAACAGGGCTTTTTTGTACTAAAATTTCAGAATAACTCTGACGAAACAGAGTTTTTCAAAAGAGATATTGACAACTCTTACATACAACTACACTACTGTGTTAAAGGTAATTGTAAATTTCATTTTAACAATAACAGTTACACTTTTAATGTTTTAGACAAGCATTCAATTTTCTTATATAATCCACAACAAGATTTACCAATTAACTTAGAAATATTACCAAAAACCTCTTTGGTATCCGTGCTAATTTCTATTGAAAAATTTCATACATTTTTTTCAAAAGAAGCTAGCTATATCCCTTTTTTAAGTGAAAACAATAAAAACAAGAAATATTACGACAATGCAGAAATAAACGCTAATGTTTTATTAGTGCTTCAACAAATTTTAACTGCAAAAAACCAGAGTTCAATGCGAGACCTTTATATAAAAGGTAAAACATATGAATTATTGAGTTTACATTTTGACAGTGGCGAAAACACCAATGAAGAATACTGTCCTTTCTTAGTTGATGACCGTGAGGTTTTAAAAATTAGAAAAGCAAAAGATATTATTATTTCTAGAATGAGTGAACCACCAAGCTTACAAGACTTGGCAAATGAAGTAGGCTTGAATTTAAAAAAACTAAAAGAAGGTTTTAAGCAAATTTATGGTGATACAGTGTACAGCTTTTTATTTGATTATAAAATGGAACATGCTCGTAAACTATTAGAAAGCAATCAGTACAATGTAAATGAAGTTGGGTTACAAGTTGGTTATAGTACTTCTAGCCACTTTATTTCTGCCTTTAAAAAGAAATTTGGCACTACACCTAAACAATATGTAATGAGTTTGCAGTAGACAGTAGACAGTAGACAGTAGACAGTAGACAAAATTAAAAACTTACAAAATGAAACAACTAACTCATTATGATATAGAAAACAATCAGCAAGATTTTCCAGTAACTATTGTATGTGATGCTATCCGTACTCCTGAAAATATAGGAATGTGCTTTCGTATTTCTGAAAGTTTTGGAGTGTCTAAAATCTATTTACATGAAAGTTCTCCTTCTATAGATAACAGAATTGTTAAGAAAACTGCTAGAAATACTATTCAACAAATACCATATGATACCTATGGGAATTTTGAACAACTTATCCATCAATTAAAAGAAGATGGAAACACTATTATTGGTATTGAAATTACCGATGAAAGTATAAACATTAGCGATTACGATTTTACTTCACATTCTAAAATTGTGTTACTTTTGGGTAGCGAAAGAAATGGTATAGAAAACGTTAACTTAGTAGATGCAACTGTAGCTATACCAATGTATGGGCGTAACTCTAGCATGAATGTAATTCATAGCTTAGCTATTGCTCTATACGAAACAACAAACCAATTAAATAAAAAGATTCTGAAATAAATTCAGCCAAAATATGAAAGGAGTTTTATTAGTAAACCTTGGATCACCAGAAAGTACAAACCCGAAAGACGTAAAAAAATACTTAGGGGAATTTTTAATGGATGAACGTGTTATTGACGTTCCTTATTGGTTAAGAACATTTATTGTTAAAGGTATTATTTTAAATACTCGTCCTAAAAAATCGGCAGAAGCCTATCAAAAAATTTGGTGGGAAGAAGGCTCTCCTTTAATTGTACTATCAGAACGTTTACAAAACAAAGTACAAGCAAAAACAGAACTCCCTGTTGCTTTAGCAATGCGTTATGGGAATCCATCAATTAAAAGTGGATTACAAGAATTACATGATAAGGGGGTTACTGAAGTTTTATTAGTTCCGTTATACCCTCAGTTTGCCATGGCAACTACTGAAACTATTTTGGTATTAGCTGAAGAGTTAAGAAAAGAATTCTTTCCTAACATGAAAATTACCGATGTACCTGCTTTTTATAACAAACCAGAATACATCAAAGCATTATCTAATAGCATAAAAGATTATTTATCTGATAAAGATTACGACCATATTTTATTCTCTTATCATGGAGTACCTGAGCGACACATCAGAAAATCTGACATTACAAAATCGCACTGTAACCCTGAGGCAGGAAATTTAAGTTGTTGTAATACTTCTTCTGAAGCTCATAAATATTGCTACCGTCACCAATGTTATCAAACCACTAAAAATGTGATTTCTGAATTAGGTCTAGACGAAAATAAAGTATCAACTTCATTTCAATCTCGCTTAGGTGTAGATCCTTGGCTACAACCTTATACCGATAGAACTATTGTTAACAAAGCCGAAAAAGAAGGCATAAAAAAACTAGCGATAGTAACTCCCGCTTTTGTTTCTGATTGTTTAGAAACTTTAGAAGAAATAGCAATGGAGGGTAAACATGAATTTTTGGAAGCTGGTGGTGAAGAGTTTTACACTGTTCCTTGTATTAATGATAATGATGAATGGGTAGATGTTTTAGCAGGGTGGATTGACGATTTCAATAAAAATTAATTATGGACTTTTTATACGTAAAGGCATTACACATCATATTTGTAGTAACTTGGTTTGCAGGATTATTTTATATAGGCCGTCTGTTTATTTACCATGTAGAGGCAGAAAAAAAAGACGAACCAGCCAAGTCTATATTACAAACCCAATACAAGTTAATGTCTAAACGTTTATGGTATATTATTACTTGGCCTTCTTTATTTTTAGCAAGTTTTTTTGCTTTTTGGATGCTATATAAAAATCCTTATTATTTAAAAATGCCGTGGATGCATGTAAAATTAGCTTTTGTATTAGCGCTGTATTTTTACCACGGATTTTGCCATAAAATCTACAAAGAACTACAACGTGATGAGATTAAATACACACCTAATAAACTTCGAATGTTTAATGAAATTCCAACTGTAATTTTATTTGCTGTTGTATTTTTAGTGGTTTTAAAAAGTGCAATTAACTGGATTTGGGGTGTGGTAGGAATTATCTTATTTGGAGTATTATTGATGATTGGTATTCGTTATTATAAAAAAGTAAGAGCTAAAAAATCGTGGGATAAATACGAACAAGAGTTGATGGATGAGGATAAAAAAAATAACAATTAATTTTTCTTTTAATAGACCACTTTACTACTTTCGCTGCAAAATTATAAATCTTAAATTAAATCACATTAAACTATGAAAAAAATTTTAGTTTTAACAATTGCTATGTTTAGCTTATTCGCTTGTTCTTCTGACGATGAAAACAATTTAGATCCTATAGTGGGTACTTGGTATAAGTTTTCTGAAGAAGGCATAGAAGCAAGTGACTGTGAAAAAAAATCTTCTGTTACTTTTAACGAAAACGGAACCTTTAACTCAATATCATATGAGTCTATTGAGGACAAATGTATTATAGAGGATGAATTTTCTGCTACATGGGCAAACAAAGGAAATGGAGTTTATTCAAGAATTCATAATGGTGAATCATCTGACTCAAGCATTACTTTTTCTGATAACGGTAACACTATGACATCTGTATACAAACAAGAATATAATGGTGAAACTCTTACAGACATAACTGTTTTTAAGAGAAAATAATCTATTTACATTTAACAACAAAAAACAGCTGTGAAGTAATTTCAAAGCTGTTTTTTTTATCCTTTTAATGATTGAGTAAACGGTATTCTATTCACAATACTTCGTCCAAGCGTAACCTCATCTGCATATTCCAACTCATCTCCTACCGAGATTCCTCTAGCAATGGTTGATGTTGTTACTCCGTATTGTTCTATCTGTTTGTAAATATAAAAGTTGGTGGTATCACCTTCCATGGTAGAGCTTAAAGCAAAAATCAACTCTTTAATCTCGCCTTCTTTTACTTTCTCTACTAAAGATTCTATTTGTAAGTTTTGAGGACCGACCCCTTCAATAGGAGAAATCTTCCCCCCTAACACGTGGTACAAACCTCTGTATTGCGCTGTATTTTCAATCGCCATCACATCACGAATATCTTCTACCACACATACAATCTCAGCATTTCGCTTCGGATTACTACAAATATCACATAACACTGTATCAGAAATATTATGACATTTTTTACACGATTTTACATCGTTACGTAAATGCGTTAAAGCCTCTGTTAAATACTTCGTATTTTCTTTCGGTTGTTTTAATAAGTGTAACACCAAACGAAGTGCTGTACGCTTACCAATTCCTGGTAACCGACTTACTTCATTTACTGCATTTTCTAATAATTTCGACGAAAAATCCATGTTGCGAATTTACAATTTTTCGATAAGGATTAAGTATCTTCGTAGCTTTAAAATTAAAACTTCAATTCACATGAATTCAGAGATAAGAAACCTAGAACCAAAAGCTGTTTGGAAAAATTTTGCCGACTTAAACGCTGTACCTCGCCCTTCTAAAAAAGAAGAAAGAGTAATTCAGTTTATGGTAGATTTCGGTAAGAAATTAAATCTTGAAACCATGGTTGATAAAGTTGGGAATGTAATTATTCGCAAGCCTGCTTCAACTGGAATGGAAGACAGAAAAACAGTCGTTATGCAAAGTCATTTAGACATGGTACACCAAAAAAATGCTGATACTGTTTTTGATTTTGACACTGAAGGGATCAAAATGTTTGTAGATGGTGATTGGGTAAAAGCTGACGGAACTACGTTAGGAGCTGACAACGGTTTAGGTGTTGCTGCTATTATGGGAGTTTTAGAGTCTACTGATATTGCTCACCCAGCTATCGAAGCTTTATTCACAATTGATGAGGAAACAGGTATGACTGGTGCCATGGGGCTTGAAGGTGGATTATTAGAAGGTGAAATTTTATTGAACCTTGACACTGAGGAAGATGATGAAATAGGAATGGGATGCGCTGGTGGTGTAGATGTTACGGCTACTAGAAACTATAACGAAGAGGCTACTCCTGAAAATACAATCGCCTATGAAATTTCTGTTACAGGATTAAATGGTGGTCACTCAGGAATGGATATTATTAAAGGTTTAGGAAACGCGAATAAAATTATGAACCGTTTATTATTTGACGGTTTTACTAACTTCGGATTACGTGTTGCAGAAATTAATGGAGGTAGTTTACGTAACGCTATCCCTCGTGAAAGCTTTTCTACTGTAGTTATTGATGCTGTTTCTAAAGAACCTTTCTTATTTGAAATACATGAGCTTATTAACAATATTAAAGCTGAGTTTTCAACATTAGAACCTAACCTTACTATTGAATTAAAAGAGATTAATACTCCAGAAAACGTAATGGACTTAGGTGTTCAGGAAGGATTGATTAAAGCTGTTTACGCTGCTTTAAATGGTGTATACCGTATGAGTCCTGATATTGAAGGATTAGTAGAAACTTCAAATAATATTGCTCGTATTATTGTAAAAGACGGAGCTATTAAAATTGGATGTTTAACACGTTCTTCTTCTGAAACTAATAAGTGGGACTTAGCAAACTCGTTACGTTCATCTTTTGAATTAGCTGGTTTTGACGTAGAATTTTCTGGTTCGTATCCAGGATGGTTACCAAACGTAAATTCTGAAATATTAAAAACTGTAACTGACTTATACGAAGAATTACACAACGAAAAACCTATCGTAGCTGCATGTCACGCAGGATTAGAATGTGGTATTTTAGGTCAAAACTATCCAGAAATGGATATGGTTTCTTTCGGACCAAATATTAAAGGTGCTCATTCACCTGATGAGCGCGCACAAATATCATCAACACAAAAATTCTGGAAGTTTTTATTAGAAATTTTAAAGAACACTCCCGTAAAGAATTAAAAACTTACACATAAACTTTAAAACCACAACGTTGCAGTTGTGGTTTTTTGTTTACATTTATAAAATGAATTTTTTAGCGCATTTATACCTTTCTGAAAGCAACACCAATATTATGATTGGTAACTTCATAGCTGACCATATAAAAGGTAATAAGTTTTCTCACTTTCATGAAGACATTCAAAAAGGTATATTACTACATCGAGAAATTGACACCTATACAGATGCGCACAAAATTGTTAGAATTAGCAAACGAAGATTACACGAACGTTACCGACACTATGATGGTGTAATTATTGATATTTTTTACGATCATTATTTAGCAAAAAACTGGAGAAATTACTCAGAAATCCCATTAAACATTTATGTAAACTCAGTTTATAAATTGCTTCAAGAAAACATTGATATTCTTCCTGAGAAAACTCAGAAAATACTTCCTTATATGGTACAATACAATTGGTTATATAACTACCAATTTGCTAAGGGAATTCAAGAAGTCTTAAATGGAATGAATAAGCGCACTAATGGTAAATCAAAAATGAATTTGGCTACTGGAGATTTATTAGAGCATTATCAAATTTTTGAAAATGATTTTACTACCTTTTTTGAAGATTTACGCGAATTTTCTCATCAAAAACTAAAAGAATTAAGCTAAAACATATGAAAAAAACATTCTTATTTCTTTCAGCATTAATATTACTATGCAACTGTAAAAAAGAAAAAGCTGTAGGTCTAATTACTGAAAAAGCTATGGTAGTTTCTGCTCGTAAAGAAGCTTCAAAAATTGGATCCGATATTCTACAAAAAGGAGGAAATGCTTTTGACGCTATGGTTGCCACTGAATTAGCGTTAGCTGTAGCATATCCATACGCTGGAAACCTTGGTGGTGGTGGATTTATGGTATACCGAAAAAACACAGGAGAAATTGGCGCATTAGATTATCGTGAAAAAGCGCCTCTTGCTTCTCATAAAGATATGTATTTAGATAGCTTAGGAAATGTAATTAAAAACAAAAGTACATTAGGGGCTATGGCAGTAGGAATCCCAGGAACAGTTGCTGGTGTTTTTGCTACACATAAAAAATTCGGTTCATTACCTATTCAAGAAATCTTAAAACCAGTCATTGCCTTAGCTAAAAAAGGAGTTATTGTTACTCAAAAACAAGAAGACCGTATAAAAAAATACCAACATTATTTTTTAGAGGTAAACAAAAACCCTATTCTTTTTGATAAACCTTGGAAAAAGGGTGACACTATAAAATATCCTGCTTTAGCCAAAACTTTAGAGCGTATTTCACAAAATGGTAGAGACGAATTTTATAAAGGTGAAACAGCAAAACGTCTCGTTACTTTTATGCAGGCAAATGGCGGAATTATAACTGAAGAAGATTTGGCTAAATACGAAGCTAAATGGAGAACCCCAATTACCTTTACCTACGACAATTTACGTATCATTTCTATGTCCCCACCTGCCAGTGGCGGAATTTGTTTAGCACAAATTATGAATGGAATTGAACCTTTTGACTTAGACAAGTTTGGGCATAACTCAACAAAGTCCATACAAGTTATCACAGAAGCAGAACGTAGAGCCTACGCAGATAGAAGTTTTTATTTAGGTGATCCAGACTTTGTAAAAATTCCAATTGAAACTCTCAAAAGTAAAGAATACACAAAAAATCGAATGAATGATTTTTCTTTTAAAAAAGCAACTTCTTCTACCGATGTCTCTCATGGAAGCATTACTATGATTGAGAGTGATGAAACCACCCACTACTCTATTGTTGATCAATTTGGAAATGCTGTTTCTGCTACCACAACAATTAACGGTGCTTATGGTTCTAAGCTATATTGCGCTGACTTAGGGTTCTTCTTAAACAACGAAATGGATGATTTTTCAAGCAAACCAGGTGTACCAAACATGTTCGGTTTAGTTGGAGCTGAAGCTAATAAAATAGAACCTGAAAAACGTATGTTGAGTTCTATGACTCCTACTATTGTAGAGAAAAATGGTCAACTACATATGGTTGTAGGAACTCCTGGAGGCTCAACAATTATTACTTCCGTATTACAAACCATTTTAAATGTTCATGAATTTGACATGGGAATACAAGAAGCCGTGAATCAAACACGTTTCCATCACCAATGGCTACCTGATGTTATTAAAATGGAGCCTAAAGGTTTTAACAAAAAAGTAAAAAAAGAATTACAACAATTAGGATACAAATTAGATGAAACAAACTCACCTGTTATCGGAAAAGTAGATGCTATTTTAGTACTTCCTAATGGTAAACTAGAAGGCGGTGCAGATCCTAGAGGTGATGATACCGCTATTGGTTTTTAGTTTTTTTTAGACTTTCATGTTTTAACAAATTTTTCACTTCCTTTAACAGCTAATTAAGTAGCTTTAAAGTTTAAAATTTCAAAAAACATGAAAAAAATACTAACCTTACTTACTTTAACAGTTTGTTATACTGGTTTCTCTCAAGGAACACGTTTATTAAGACAACCTACGATATCTAATTCTGAGGTTGTTTTTGTTTATGCAAACGACCTTTGGAAGGCTCCGATTAAAGGCGGAGATGCCATACGACTTACCAGCGATGATGGCTATGAGTCAAACCCGCATTTCTCTAATGATGGCACTATGATCGCGTTTACCGCACAGTACGATGGGAATACTGATGTATATGTAATTCCTGCTACTGGTGGTGAACCCAAACGTTTAACTTATCATCCAAGTGGTGACTTTGTACAAGGCTGGACACCTGACAACAAAATTGTATTCCGTTCTTCTAGAAAAAGCAGACCTACTCAAACAAATAAGTTTTATACTGTTTCATTAAAGGGAGGCTTACCTGAAGCTGTAAAAGTTCCAAGAGCTGCTTATGGAGAATTTTCAAAAAATGGTAAATATCTCGCCTATACTCCTATTACTAGTTGGGATGCAGAATGGAGAAACTATCGTGGTGGTCAAGCAATGCCTATTTGGATTTTGAATATGCAAAATCAAAAACTAGTTAAAACTCCTCAAAAAGATAAAGAAAGGCATTTAGATCCTGTTTGGTATAACGGTAGTGTTTACTACATTTCTGAAAGAGACTACACTAGTAATATTTGGTCATATAATTTAACAACGAAACAAGAAAAACAACTTACATTTCATAAAAAATTCGACGTAAAAAGTCTGGATGCTAATTCAAACGGGATTGTTTATGAACAAGGAGGGTACATCCACTTTTTAAACCCTAGCACCTCAGCTACCAAGCAAATACCCATAACAGTTCATGGTGATTTAAACTATGCAAGAACGCGTTGGATGGATGTAAAAGGAAGAAATTTAACGAACCCTAATATTTCTCCTAAAGGAAAAAGAGCCATTTTTGAATACCGCGGTGAAATTTTTACTGTTCCTAAAGAAAATGGTACTTGGAGAAACTTAACCAACTCTTCAGGTGTTGCTGATAGGCACCCTATTTGGTCTCCAAAAGGAGATAAAGTAGCTTGGTTTTCTGACAAAAATGGAGAATACGAGTTAATAATTGCCGACCAAAATGGAGATAATAAATCATATATTAAAATTCCTAATCCTACTTTTTATTTCAAACCTGATTGGTCTCCTAATGGAAAATATGTATCGTTTACCGATACGCATTTTAATATTTGGGTTCTTAACTTAGAAACTAAGAAGGCTGAAAAAATAGCTACCGATAATTTTGCTCATCCGAATAGAACCATGAATCCGAAATGGTCACCTGATAGTGATTGGATTGCTTATGCAAAACAAAACGAAAATCATTTTAAGTCTATTTACGTATACCAAATCAGTTCTAAAAAAACAGTTCAAATTACAGATCCTTTAGCAGATGCTATTTCTCCTGTATGGGATGCTTCAGGAAAATATATTTACACCTTGGCTAGCACCAACTACGGGTTAGCATCTGGATGGCTAGACATGAGTTCTTACGACCCTTCAGTAACACGTAGTTTATATGCAATTGTTCTGAACAGCAAAGACAAAGCTCCTAACCTACCGAAAACTGACGAAGAGAAGGCTGAAAAAAAAGATTCTGAAGAAAAGAGCAAAGAAGAAGAAAAAAACGATAAAAAAACATCAAAAGAAGCTGATAAAATAAAAGTTGTGATTGATGAAGAAGGCATTTTCAATAGAGCTATTGCTTTAAAATTGCCTGCTAAAAATTATACAGCTTTATACAAAGCTCCAAAAAATCATGTTTTTGTAGCAGAAGCAAATGAAAACAGCCCAAGTACTACTATTCACGACTATGATATTTCAAAAGAAAAAGCGACTGAATTTACCAAAGAAGCTCGTTCAATAACAGTTTCAGAAGATAGAGAATCTGTATTACTATCAAGTAAAGGAAACTGGAGTATTGTTAGTAGTAAATCTCCAGTAAAACCTGGTAAAGGCTCTATAAAAACCAATTTAAAAATTAAGGTCGATCCAAAAGCTGAAGCTCATCAAATCTTTAAAGAAGGTTGGCGCTATATGAGAGATTTTTTATATGTTGACAATGTACACGGTGCCCCATGGGATAAAATCTACCAATGGTACGCTCCATGGATTGATCATGTAAGACACAGAACTGACTTAAACTATGTTGTAGACATTATGAGTGGTGAAGTTGCTATTGGTCATTCATACGTTTACGGAGGTGATACTCCTAAAACCAACTATGTTCCTGTTGGATTATTAGGTTGTGATTTTGAAAAAGCAAATGGTTTATACAAGTTTTCTAAAATATACAAAGGAGAGCGTTGGAATCCTTCTATTAAGGCCCCATTAGGGCTTCCTGGAATTGATGTTAAAGAAGGAGATTATTTATTAGAAGTTAATGGAGTTACCCTTACTTCAGAAGACAATTTATATAAAGCCTTAGAGCAAACAGCTGGAAGAGAAATTTATATTAAGGTAAATTCTAAACCTATAGTTAAGGGAGCAAAAACCATTTTGGTAAAACCTGTTGCTAGCGAAAGAAGTTTACGTTCTATAGACTGGGTAGAAGAAAACAGAAGGAAAGTTGATAAACTGTCTAACGGAAAATTAGCGTATGTATATGTTCCGAACACATCAAACAACGGATTTACCTCTTTTAATCGCTATTATTTTTCTCAGCAAGATAAAAAAGGAGTTATTATAGATGAAAGAAATAATGGAGGTGGTAGCGCAGCCGATTATATGATTGATATATTATCTAGAAAACCTTTTGGATATTTTAACAGTAAGGCTAATAAAAGAAAACCATGGACAACCCCAATTGCTGGTATTTGGGGACCAAAAGTGATGATTATTAACGAACGTGCTGGCTCTGGAGGGGACCTTTTCCCTTACATGTTTAAAGAAAGAAAAATAGGGCCTTTAGTAGGAACTCGTACGTGGGGAGGTTTAGTAGGAACATGGGATACACCTGCTTTTATTGATGGTGGTAGAATGGTTGCTCCTCGTGGTGGATTTTTTGATTTAGATGGTAATTGGGCTGTTGAAGGTGAAGGTGTAGCTCCTGATATTGAAGTACACCAAGAACCTAGTAAAGTTTTAAAAGGAAAAGACCCTCAACTCGAAAAGGCTGTTAATGAAGCTTTACGCTTACTAAAAACTAATGAATTCATTCCTAAGCCTGAGCCTGCTCCACCTGTTCGATGGAAAAGACCTGATGGGTATTAAAAATAAAAAAAGGATAGTTAATTAACTATCCTTTTTTTTATCATACAACTAGTTACCAAGTTAAACTATACTTAGCTTCATAATTTTTATTTTGAGAATTATATCCATTAACTCCCCAATGTTGCTCAAAAAGACCAGCACCAGTTGGCTTCTTATCTTCATCATACATTTCAAAAATAAAACAAGGAATTCTAACATTAGGGTTACGTGGTGTTCCGTTTCCACTTTTACAATGATTAATTAAATTTTGATTAAATGTTCGTGCATTTGCTTTTGTTGCTGTAGAGTAAGTAACTGTAGGCCCTGTAGGCCATCCTGCTTCACCAATAACAATAGGTAAGCTTCCATATCCATTATTTCCTAATGCTACATATAATGCATCATACATTGCATCAAAAATATTTTTATATGTATAACTTCCATCATGAACCCAATGCTTTTCACCTGCAGTAAACAAACAATAATCTAAATGAACATTATTTGGCTGATTATTTTGAGTAATAAATGGATATACATTAACCATAAACACTGAATTATCTTCTTTTAAAATAGCACAAACATCTAAAATTGTATTCTTAAGACTACTATTGAAAGCTCCTGCTGAAGGCGGATATGAATTCCCCATAATAGCATAGTTAAAAGGAACAGTTACTTTGGCAGATAATCCTTTTGCTTTTATAGCTGTTTTAATATTTGTTATAGCTTCTACAAGATATGGGGCGTATGCATTATTCCACCAACTTCCTAAAGGTTCGTTTCCAACACAAATCATAGGAATGGAGCTAGCGTTGTTAGATAACACATCTACAATTGTATTAATGGTAGTTGAATCATTTTTAGCACAAGCTTTTAAATCTCCATTTGGCACATCAACTAAAACTTGCAATCCTTCCTTAGCAAAAGCACTAATACAATCTGCCTGATTGTACGTAAACATCTTAACCGTTTTAACGCCAGTTGCTTTTATTTGCACAGCTGCTTTTGTTGCACTTACTTGTTTTCCTGCACTTTGAAAAGTATTACTAAAATTAACTCCTATAATTGATTTAAATATTGAATGATTCATTATTAATTAGTTTTTGTTGTTTGATTATTAAAATTACTACATCTTTAATATCTTTTTTTAAAAACATCTTTAAACGTATAAAAATGAGGTAAGAGAGTTATTTTATAAAACAAAAAAAGGTAGTTCCTAATTCCTCATCAATCTTTCAAGTATGTCCTTTATACTTCCAACATACAACTTTAAAAGAATTGTTTTACCTTATTATTTACTCACATTTGTCACCATTCGTAACTATTTTTCTCTTTTTATGGCTATAAATAACATCTCATTTTAATTTTATTGACTAGTTTTGAACAAAACAAAGTCCTTCTTTTTTGAAAATTTCTGAAACTCACAACGTAAAAAATATAATAGCCCCTATTCGACTACAAGAATATGCTGTTGGAATTTTCAAAACTATTCCTACAAAATCTGGCATAAAAAAAGCTATTAAAAAAGGATTAGTAAATGTTAATGGTAAAACAGCTACAACAGCTTTATATATTAACGGAGGAGAAACTATTGACTTATTTCAAACAGAAGAAATTCTTAAGAAAAAACAATTTAATTTTCCTTTAGAAATTCTTTACGAAGATGACTACTTAGCTATTATTTATAAACCTTCAGGAATCTTAGTAAGTGGAAATTCTTTTGCTACAATTGACAATGCTCTTACACAAAACCTGCAAAAAAGCACACTAGCTGATGCTACTCGTCCACGCCCTGTACACCGATTAGATTATCCTACAAGCGGACTCTTGCTCATTGGAAAAACTACAACAAGTATTATTGCGTTAAACCAACTATTTGAAAAGAAAGAAATTCATAAAATATATCATGCTATTTGTATTGGTAAAATGAAACTAAATGGAGAAATAGATTCTCCTATAAGTGATAAAAATGCTTTTACTTCGTTTGATGTTATTGAAACTGTTAAATCACCTAGATTTGATTTTTTGAACTTAGTTAAATTAACTCCTAAAACTGGAAGAAAACACCAATTACGCAAACATTTGTTTACTATCGGTAATCCAATTTTAGGTGATAAAGAATACTTTATAAAAGATTTGGTTTTAAACGGAAAGGGATTGTTCTTACATGCATCTACCCTTTCCTTTACACATCCATTTACTAAAGAAACAATCAATATTACAAAAGAACTTCCTAAGAAATTCAAAAAAAATTTTCCACAATAAATCTCCTTTAAATCATCTATCTTTGCCGCATGCGAATAGATATTATTACGGTTGAACCCGACTTAATAAAAAGCCCATTTGAAAATTCGATGATGAAGAGGGCTATTGACAAAGGACTCGCTGAAGTTCATTTTCATAACCTACGAGAATATGGTTTTGGCAACTATCGTCAAATAGACGATTACCAATTTGGCGGAGGTGCTGGAATGGTTTTAATGATTGAGCCCATTGCAAAATGTATTGAAAAACTTCAATCAGAAAGAACATATGATGAAATCATATATATGACCCCCGATGCTAAAACCCTAAATCAAGCTACAGCAAACACTCTTTCATTAAAGGAAAATATTATTATTTTAACTGGGCATTATAAAGGTGTCGACCAACGTGTGCGTGATAAATTTGTTACCAAAGAAATTTCTATTGGAGATTATGTATTAACTGGAGGAGAATTGGCTGCAGCAGTTTTATGTGATGCTGTTATCCGTTTAATTCCTGGGGTTTTAGGTGATGAAACTTCTGCTTTAACAGATAGTTTTCAAGACAACCTACTATCACCTCCTGTATACACGAGACCTTCTGAATATGAGGGAATGAAAGTACCTGAAGTATTATTATCGGGTAATTTTCCTAAAATTGAAGAGTGGCGCTCTCAACAAGCATACAAACGAACTAAAGAAATACGTCCTGATTTGTTAGATTAACTAATAATCAACAATTTATTTATTTTTTTTATCAAAAGAAAAGTTTTAAATTTGCAGCCACAAAATCAACCTCTGACGAAAATCGTGAATGTTGCTTTTATACAACCATAAATAACAAGGAAATGGATTTAGTAAAATTTGTTCAAGACGAATTTGTAACAAAAAACGAATTACCAGAATTCGCAGCTGGAGATACTATTACAGTATACTACGAAATTAGAGAAGGAGACAAAGTTCGTACTCAGTTCTTTAGAGGAGTTGTTATCCAAAAAAGAGGAAGTGGTGCTTCAGAAACATTTACTATCAGAAAAATGTCTGGTACTGTAGGTGTTGAGCGTATCTTCCCTATCAACTTACCATCTATCCAAAAGATTGAGATTAATAAAACAGGTAAAGTACGTAGAGCTCGTATTTACTACTTTAGAGGTCTTACTGGTAAAAAAGCAAAAATTAAAGAAAGAAGACGTTAAAAGCTTCTTATTAAGAAAACTAAAAAACACCATGATAATCATGGTGTTTTTTTATTCACATTTGTTAATAACACACTTATTTAAACTGTTGATAACAAAACACTTAAATCCAACAAAAAGAGATAATTATTTCTTATCTTTGGAAAAGAGTTTACAAAGTAAGTGACGTCAGAGTTATAGTTAGCTATATTAATCACCAAAAGTAAACCTTTAAAGTAACGTTCTTTATATATTTTGTTTTTAAACAGAATCAAGACTAAATACAATCATCATAATTTTTTGATTAATTGTAAGTTATTAATAATTTATAGTTTTCTAGTTATAAGTTTATAAGTATTATTGGTTTATATTTAGCTTAACTAACCTGTTTAAAAACACTGAAGCTTTTATTTTATGAATGGTATAATTTATAAAGTGGAGTTTCTTTTTGAGATGGTAACGTAGCTTTTTCTAAGGAAAAAGCATAAACACTGTTTTATTTGATTATGTAGTAATACAAATCAGTACCTCTTACTATTTCAAGAAAGCCATGTCAATTACAAGAAATTGTTTGATATGGCTTTTGTTTTTAATAACAAAATCTCCATTTCTCTTTTCTAAATTATCATATTCACAACAAAACACCCCAATTAATAATAATTTACTATCAAAAAACTCACCCGTAATTCTTAAATTTGCATCACTTCAAAATATAATTTAATTTATTACTTATAAATATGAATAAGACTGCTAAAATTATGTACACAAAAACGGATGAAGCTCCAGCATTAGCTACTCGTTCGTTTTTACCAATCGTAAAAGCTTTTACAAAATCATCTAACATAGAAGTAGAAACCAAAGATATTTCTCTTGCTGGTCGTATTCTTGCTAATTTTTCAGACTTTTTACCTAAAGAACAACAAGTTGAAGACGCTTTAGCTTTTTTAGGAGATTTAGCAAAAAAACCAGAAGCTAACATTATTAAACTTCCTAACATTTCAGCTTCTGTTCCTCAATTAAAAGCGGCTATAAAAGAGCTACAAGCTTTAGGATATGCTTTACCTGATTATCCTGAAGAAGCTACTACTGATGAAGAAAAAGCAATTTTAGCACGTTATAATAAAGTGAAAGGATCTGCAGTAAACCCTGTTTTACGTGAAGGTAACTCTGACCGTAGAGCTCCAAAAGCTGTAAAAAACTACGCAAAAAAGAATCCTCATTCAATGGGAGCTTGGAGTTCCGACTCTAAAACTCACGTTTCAACAATGACAGAAGGTGATTTTGCACACAGTGAAAAATCAGTTACTGTACCAAATGCAACTAATGTACAAATTGTACATACAGATGATAATGGAAACAAAACTATATTAAAAGATAACTTATCATTATTAGCGAAAGAAGTTATTGATGCTTCTGTAATGAGTAAAAAAGCATTATTAACTTTCTTAGAAGAACAAGTTAAAGACGCTAACGACAAAGGAGTATTATTCTCTTTACATATGAAAGCAACTATGATGAAGGTTTCTGACCCTATTATTTTTGGTCATGCTGTTCGTGTTTTCTTTAAAGATTTATTTGCTAAGCATGGTGATACCTTTAAAGAAATTGGTGTAGATGTAAATAACGGTTTTGGTAACTTACTAAGTAACCTTGAAGAGTTATCTGCTGATAAAAAAGCAGAAATTCTAGCAGATATTGAAGCTATTTACACTAGTAACCCTGATGTTGCAATGGTAAATTCTGACAAAGGAATTACCAATTTACACGTTCCTTCTGACGTAATTATTGATGCTTCTATGCCGGCAATGATTCGTACTTCAGGTCAAATGTGGAATAAAGAAGGAAAGCCTCAAGATGCTAAAGCTGTAATTCCTGATAGTTCTTATGCTGGTTTATACCAAGAAACTATTGATTTCTGTAAAAAGAATGGTGCTTTTGATCCTACTACAATGGGTACAGTTCCTAACGTAGGCTTAATGGCTCAAAAGGCTGAAGAATACGGTTCTCATGATAAAACATTTGAAATTACTTCTAATGGAAAAGTTGAAGTGATTGATGCCAACGGAACTACTTTATTAGAGCATACTGTTGAAGCTGGCGATATTTGGAGAATGTGTCAAACAAAAGACGCACCTATTCAAGATTGGGTAAAATTAGCTGTTACTCGTGCAAGAGCTACAGAAGCACCTGCAGTTTTTTGGCTAGGTGAAGAAAGAGCTCATGATAGAGAGATTATTAAAAAAGTAGAAAAGTACTTACAAGATCACGATACTACTGGATTAGAAATTAAAATCTTATCTCAAGTAGAAGCTACTAAATATACTTTAGAGAGAGTTAAAGCAGGTAAAGAAACTATTTCAGTAACAGGAAATGTATTACGTGATTACTTAACTGACTTATTCCCTATTTTAGAATTAGGAACTTCAGCAAAAATGTTATCTATCGTACCATTAATGAATGGTGGTGGATTGTTTGAAACGGGTGCTGGAGGATCTGCCCCAAAGCATGTTCAACAATTAGTTGAAGAAAACCACTTACGCTGGGATTCTTTAGGTGAATTTTTAGCTTTAGCTGTTTCTTTAGAGCACTTAGGTGAAACAAATGATAATAGTAAAGCAAAAGTATTAGCTGAAACTTTAGATGATGCTACAGATAAGTTATTAGACAACAAAAAAGGGCCTTCAAGAAAAACTGGAGAATTAGACAATAGAGGTTCTCATTTTTATTTAGCTATGTATTGGGCACAAGCTTTAGCATCTCAAGATAAAGATGCTGATTTAAAAGCTCAATTCGCTCCTATTGCAGAAAAAATGGCTACGAATGAAACTACTATTGTTGAAGAATTAAATTCTGTACAAGGTAAAGCTGTTAACATTGGAGGATATTATGAACCTAATGATACTTTAGCTAATGAGGTAATGCAGCCAAGCAAAACTCTTAATAGTATTATACAAAACATATAATTAAACAATTATATAAAATTCAAAAGCAGGTGATAAAATCACCTGCTTTTTTGTTTAAACAATTAAACCAAACAAATTATTAAACAATAATGTCCCCCGAATTACTATTTACTTCTCATAACATTGTTTGGCACATAGTTATGACACGACAAAATTATAATCGTCACATTCTAATTTCTTGAAACTTTTAATTAGTAAATTTGAAGCATGAAGTTTACAAAAACAACCGAACAAGACTCTAACTACAATGATTTAGAAAAAATGAATATTTCTGAATTATTGCTTAACATAAACAAAGAAGATAAAACAGTTCCTTTAGCTGTAGAAAAAGCACTCCCACAAATAGAAAAACTTACTGAACAAATTGTTCTAAAACTAAAAGAAGGTGGACGGTTATTTTACATAGGTGCTGGTACTAGCGGACGATTAGGAATTGTAGATGCTAGTGAGTGCCCCCCAACATTTGGTGTTCCTCACGAATTAGTTGTTGGACTTATTGCAGGTGGCGATTACGCTATTAGAAAAGCTGTTGAATTTGCTGAAGATTCAACAAACCAAGGATGGAAAGATTTACAAGAATATAAAATATCATCAAAAGATGTTGTTGTAGGAATTGCTGCATCAGGTACTACCCCTTATGTTATATCTGCCTTAGAAAAATGCAATGATAATAATATTGTAACAGGCTGTATAACTTGTAATCAAGGAAGCCCCTTGGCATTAACTGCTCAGTTCCCTATTGAAGTCGTTGTAGGCCCTGAATTTGTAACAGGAAGTTCCCGAATGAAAGCTGGAACAGCACAAAAACTGGTATTAAATATGCTTTCTACAGCTAGTATGATTCAATTAGGAAGAGTTAAAGGAAATAAAATGGTTGACATGCAACTATCCAACAACAAATTAGTAGATAGAGGAGAAAAAATGTTAGCTTCTGAATTAAATATCGACCAAAAAACCGCTAGCGATTTATTAAAAAAATACGGAAGTGTTCGTGAAGCTATAAAAAACTTTACTAATGAATAAACCTACTACTTTTGAAACTGGAATAAAAAAACTATTAATTTTCTTAGGGTTACTTATTATTTCTCCCTTAGTTTTAAGTATTGCTTTTAAAGCTTTACGAGCTTTTAAAGAATCTCCTAAAGTTTTTATTGCTTACGGATTGCTTGTAATTGGTATTTTGTTAATACTTTTTACCGTATATTATGGCTTTAAAACATTTAAAACCATATTGGATCACCTTTTCAGCAAATAACTTTTGATTAGAAGCAATTCCATAAAAAAAATAACAGATTGGGAACACTGGCCATCCGCTATGTTTTATCTCCCTAATGTTCCATATGCTTTTTATTTAGCTTATAAAGCAAAACATTTGGCTTTTTTTAGTGCTACTAACCCATGTATAAAAAGCTCTGGAAATGGTACTGAAAGCAAATACGAAACTATATTATTGGTTCCTGAAAAACACCGCCCAAAATCAGTTTTAATTAAACCAAATACTGATTTTGAAATCGTTTGTAAAAATATTCAAGAACAAAAAATCAACTTTCCTTTAATTGCGAAACCTGATATAGGTTTTCGTGGGTTACTGGTTGAGAAAATAACTTCAAAAGACGCCTTAAAAAACTATCTTGAAAAATATACTATTGATATTATTATTCAAGAATTTTTAGATTATGAAAACGAATGTGGTATATTTTACCATAGAAACCCAAAAAATGATTCTGGTAAAATTTCTTCATTAACTTTAAAACGTTTTTTATCTGTTACAGGAGACGGAACTTCTACATTAAAAGAACTTATCCTAGCTGATGAAAGAGCTAAATTATACATAGAGTTATTTTCTAAAATCCATCAAGATAAACTTACAGAAATCCCTATTAAAAACAAGGTTATTAAACTTACGGCTATAGGTAATCATTCAAAAGGAACACAGTTTATTAACGGTAATCATTTAATAAGTGATAAATTAACTACAACCTTTGACAAATTAAGTAAATCAATACCTGGTTGGTACTATGGTCGAATTGATTTAAAATACAATACTTTTGAAGAATTAGAAGAAGGAATCGATTTTAAGATACTAGAAATAAACGGAATAATAGCAGAGCCTACTCACATTTACGATTCGCAAAATTACACCTACTTAAAAGCCTTAAAAGCTATAAGAACACATTGGAAGTCACTCTTTACTATTGCTATTACAAACCACAGAAACTTTAACACCCCATACAAAGATTCTATAAGCTTTCTTAATGAGATCATTTTATTAAAAAAATATACAAAAAAAATTAAACGTCTATCTAAATAGAAAATCTTTTCTATCTTTGTAAGCGAATACATGTTCATGTATTGTTAAGAATCCCCCCGAGTCTTAAGAGCAATTAATTATTTAACTGAATGAGAAGAAGATTACTTTTTTCTTTGATTCTTTTTTGTGCTATTATTATCCCAACTTTTTCTCAAGTTAAAGTTGGGGAGAATCCTTCTTCTATACATTCAAGCTCTATTTTAGAATTGGAAAGTTCAGACAAGGTATTAGTTATTAGTAGAATGACAGATACTCAAATGAACACTATCCAACCTTTACGAGGTGCCTTAGTTTTCAATACTGATCAAAACTGTGTTTTTATGTATGATGGAACTTCGTGGATAAGCTTATGTGATGGTGATTCTGGAAACACAAGAGAATCTATTAAAGTTACAACCTCTTCTACTGCTCCAACTGACAATAACGTAGGTGATTTTTGGATTAACGATACTCTAAACAATACTACTAGTATTTGGGATGGAACCAATTGGATTTCTATAGATAACAACCCAAGAAAAGGTAACGGAAGTCCTAATGCTAGCACAGCTCCTAACCCAACACCTGGAGATGTTTATGTAGATACAACCACTGGTATAATTTATGCCTACGACGGTACAACATGGGTAACATCAAACTCAACAGCATCTGCTAATAATGGGCTTTTGATAAACGCAAGTAACACTATTCAATTAGGTGGTGTATTAATTCAACCTACTACTATTGAAACCAATACTACAAACACGCTAGCTGTTACAGGTTTAGAAAATGGAGACACTACATCTGATGATATAGTTACTGTGGATAGAACTACTGGAGTTTTAAAAAAAATAACTAGCTCTAACTTACTAAGAGAAGAAGTTACAGAAATTACAGCTACAGATGGACAAGTAACCTTTACTGGTCTTACACTATACACAACTGATAAAATTAACGTATACAGAAACGGAGTACGAATAGATTTTACAGTTAATAACGCTACAACAATTACTATAGAACCTGATGCCGTATGCTATGCAGGTGATGAAATACGAATAGTTCAACTTTATTAATTATAATCCTCAATTTAAAAATCTTAAAAACAATTTAACTATCAATTTATGAAAACAATTACAAACAAATTTAAAATCGCATTAGCTGCTATTGGTCTCTTATCCTTAGGTACTGTTAGTGCACAAACAACAACAGGAGATATAACTAAGCAAGCAAATGCTACGTTAAACTCTACAGGTACAGCAGTAAAAGTTGTAGACAATAAAGGTACTATCAAATATTTACAAGCTGTTAACGGTTTAACTTCTTTTACTAACACTACGCCTTCAGGTGGGGTTGTTACTACTTGGCAGTTAGGAGGTACCTTAGAAACAAACACTTCAATTGGTTTAGGTACAAACGAATTCACGATAGATGGTGTAAACTACAAAATTGAAAATATTGCGCAAACAACTGGTACTGCTGCTTCAGCTACAACAACAGCTTCTGACGCTACTAATGCAAATGAATGGACTGTGTTAGTTAGAAATGAGCAAACTGGAAATGTTGAAAAAATATTAGCTACAGACTTATTAAAAGTAGAAGGTATTAGAGTTGAGCACACTCAAGGGGCTGATGCTTCTGCTGATGTTGATATTACAGTAAATGGTTTACCTACTTTAACAGCAGCTACTACTGCAGCAAAATTATTTGTTTATAGAAACGGTGTAAAATTACGTTTTGGTACTGACTTTTCTGTTACTGCTGATACCGTAACCATTAATTATGATGCTGCTGAGTTACCAATGTACTCAGGTGACATCGTAGAAATTCAATATATTAAATAATTTTAATGTCTAAAAACATTAAACATATAAAAACATTTATACTAACTTATGCATTGGTACTATTTACTTTTAGTATCAATGCACAAGAAGTTAGGGTTGTTAATAATAAAGGAACTATACAAACGGTTAACAATAATACTGTAACCACCTCTACAACTACACCAACTAACCCTGTTGAGAATGACGTTTGGTTTGATACAACCAACAATCAAATAAAAATATATGATACTGTAGACGGTTGGAAATTAATCACCTCTACATTAGCTTCTCAAAATATTTACACAGCTAATGGTAATCTCACTGCAAATCGTACTTTAAGTGGTGTAAATAATTTTGGTTTAACATTAGAAAACCTAAATTATCTTCAACTATTTAGCAACAATAGTATTCAAATAAATGGTACTAACAGTACACAAATAAGTAGTGGAGATACTATGCAGGTATCTGCAGGTACTTCAATGCAATTAACAGCCCCCAATAATATTATTTTACAGAGTCCTACAGAATTTAACAGCACCTTATTAGATGTTAACGACTCTGCCGGAACTTCTGGTCAAATACTAAGCTCTACTGGTACAGGTGTTAATTGGATAAATAACCCTGCTCTTGATAACTGGTTAATTACAGGAAATACAGGAACAAACTCTAGTACTAATTTTTTAGGGACAATTGATGATGTAAGAATGCAAATTCGCTCGAACAACACTCCTATCCTTGAGTTTGGAAGAAGAGCTACACTTAATTTAGTACAAAGTTATCCAGATTATGACGATCCTGACCAACCTTTAATGTACTTAAGAGGTAACAATAGTATTTCTGCTCTACAATTTGCAGCTTCTGGCGCTTCTTTTTACAAACCTATGTTTTATACCACTACTAATGGTAGCTTTAGATTAAAAGGAAGCTCTGGAAACACAGATTTATTTGAAATAGGATCAGCAGGTCCTGCAAATGAAGGCCGTTTAGAGTTTATTGTTGGTGATGATGGTAATGAACCTATGATATTTAAACGTTATTTCTATTCTCCTCAAATATATAAAGAGTTCTTTAGAGTTCAAGGTAGTACAACTGGGAGATATGCTAAAACAAGGTTTGGAATAAACATCAACCAACAAGAAATACCTATTTCTGGTGATATTAACGTAAATTATAATAATGGAAGCTTTAATATTGCAAACTCTACTTTACAAGTTCAAGGTTCTATTTCAAAATCTACTTTAACTACAACAAATAATTTAACACTTACTGAAGATCATTATTCTATAATCATTAATGGTAATCATACCATTACATTACCTAATGCTTCTACCTGTGAAGGAAGAGAATATGTTCTTAAAAATATAACTAGCAATAGTATTAATATTTCTAGTTATCGTAATTTATCAAATGTAAATACAAGTTTAATAGAAGCCAATACAGTTTTAAAAATTCAAAGTAATGGGTCTAATTGGCATCAAATAAACAATTCAGCCACTACGACTAGTGGAGGTGCAACTTCAACTTTAACATATATAGATAAATACAACAATGTAAACTCTACAGTAAGAGTAAATGATTTTAACACAAACGGAACTTTAATACCGTTGAATTCTGTTAGGCTTTATAGCGGGCCAATTAATAATAGAAATAATAGTCAAGTACAAATTACTGAAACAGGTTTATATGAAATTACATATACTGTTTCATTGAGAAAAGAAAACGGAAATGACTTCAATAATAGAACTAATAACTCTTTTGAAATAGTTGTATGTCAAAATAATAACCCTATACCTAATACTGGTAGTATAGTAACTCTTATAGGAAATACAAACCAAAGATATGTAAGCGCTTCTAGAACTGTTTTATTAAACCTCACCGCCTATCAAAGCTATGGAATAAAAATTAGAGAAAAAGACATAAATAATTCTGGTGATGTTGTTATTGATGCTAATGCTACAGGTATGACAATTAAAAAGATTAACTAAACATAATAAATTACTTTATTGTAAGAGCTTTTATAATATATAACTATAAATACTGAAGTATTATGAAACTTTTTTTAACTTCATTATTCCTGTTCTTTACTTCTTTTTTTATAAAAGCCCAAACAGCCTTTCATAATTCGGGGAACGTACAGTTACACGATGGTGCTCAAATTGGTTTTCATACAAACTTGATAAATAACGGTACTTTAAACAATAATACTGGATTTGCTGGTTTTTATGCTGATAACGAAACCAGAACTATTTCTGGCACTAACAAAACCATCTTTTTTAATGTAGAAATTGATGCACTACAAAACCTAGAACTATACAATTCTTTAGGTGTACGCAATCAGTTAAGCTTTATCAACGGACAAGTAATTACACCAAGGAATAATACGGATATTTCATTCGATTTCATTGATTATGATTTCTACGCAGGTGAAGATAATGAGCGACATATAGACGGCTACGTCTCTTTAAAGCAAGGAAATAAAAATACATCAAACTTTACCTTTCCTGTAGGAGATGGAGTAATGTTACGTCCTATGAGTTTACCTCACACCAATAAATACTACTTTTTTAAAGGAGCTTATTTTTATGAGGATCCGAATTTCCCTACTAATTTTACTGCTAATTTTTTAACAGACCAAAAGCAAGCTATAATTGAAAATATTAGCAATATTGAATTTTGGGATTTAGACGGAAAAAATGAAACCCAAATTACATTAACATGGAATAGTCGTAGTGATATAGCTTCATTAGCTAATCAAATTTCACAATTAATTGTAGTAGGTTGGAGTAAAACTGAAAATCAATGGGTAAATTTAGATGTATTAGAAGTTACTGGAGACTTGTTTGAAGGAACAATTACATCTGCCTCATTTGTCCCTAACGAGTACGAAGTAATTACAATTGGCTCACTATTAGATGATGAGATTAACACAAATAATAACAATATTTTAATCTCTCCAAATGGAGACAACCTTAACGACTTCTTATTTTTTGATGAAGTAAATGAATACGCTCACAATAAATTGGTAATTTATAATCGCTGGGGAAATATTGTTTATCAAACTGAAGATTACATAAACGACTGGGATGGTACTTCTAACGGAAGATCAACTATTAACAGAGAAGACAAACTTCCTGCAGCTACTTACTTTTACTACCTAGAATTAGGTGACGAACCAAACGCGTATCAAAAACTAAAAAAAGGTTGGGTATACATTAACCGATAATTATTTTACCAGCTCTTTTTTTGGCGTAGTAGGATTGTAACCAAAATCTGCATCTGGTAATTCTATCCCTAATTGATTTATGATAAAACCTATACTAGCAAAATGATGTATTGCATGACTATGTGCTTGTATTAAGGCACTACCCAAGGTATAATTTGCTGTTACTTTTCCTGTCCCTAAATCATCTGTAACAGAAATAATTGTATCAAAATCTTCTGCTTCTAAACAATATAATTGCTCAATAACTTCATTAAAATATGCAATACCAGACTCAGTTTTTTGCTCTGCTAATTGATTACGCTCTCTATCAGAAAAGTCAACGCACTTTTTATTCAGTCCATTAAATATACAGGCAAAAACATCTAGAATATGCCTCATATTTGCTCCTATACTCGAATAATAAGGTGGAATTGATGTATCACTGTATTGTTCATCACTAATCGCTTCTAATAGTTTAATTCCTCTTTGTAAATTTTTATCAATAGCTGCTATCATTCGTAAGTGTAAGTTTTCAAGTAAGTCGTATAAATATAGAACTTTTTACTTGGAGAAATAAATTATTTTTTAAAACCAAATTAAAACACTGAAAACCAAAAACATAAACTAAAACAAAGAATTAAAGTTCAACTTAAAATTAATATTAAAATATTTTTTGGCACGCTCTTTGAAAATTATACATCAACTGCGGAAGCCGAAAAGCATATAGAGTAAGCATAACCCTAAAATTAGCAATTATGAGAACAGGGATACTATTATTATTAGCAATGATGTCATTAACAACTGTAAATGCCGACAACATTGAAAAATCAACTAGCAAAATTGGGGTTACAAACCGTTATAATGACGCTGTTACCTTTGTGGAAAGAGGAATTCAATTTCACGTATTTTTAAACGGAGATTTCGACTTCAATACCCACTATGATAGATACTCAGATTATGGTGTTCGTATTAAACGTGATAGAAGAGGTCGTGTTAGAAGTGTAGGAAACGTTTACATAAACTACGATGCTAGAGGAAATGTAAAAAGAATTGGTAGTGTATTTATGAGGTATAAGTTTGGAAACTTATTTAAAGTAGGAAACTTACATATTCAATACGATAGATGGGGTAATCCAAGATTCAGAGGATTTGTAAAACCAGGACACCGCCATCACCATGACGATGATCATTATTATTACGATGATGGATTTGATGTAAATATCGATATAAACATAGGTGATATTTTTGATTATGATGACGTTTATTTTTACAGAAAAGATTTTGGAAGAAAATATCGTCAGTTTAGAGAAGATAATAATTTTTACTACTACAGAGCGTTACCAAATGCAAAAATTGGAAAGCGTAGTAAAATTATAAAAAGACGTAAACACAAAGCTTTCAAAAACAAAAATATAAAAATAAATACAGAAAAGGAAAGCCTGAACAAAAAGGTAAATCAAGAAGAAACCATGATTAAACAAAAAATCCCTCATCAAATTTGATGAGGGATTTTTTTATTATATTATTTTAATAATTATTTCGCTACGTTTACTGCTCTTGTCTCTCTAATTACAGTAACTTTTACCTGTCCCGGATAGGTCATATCATTCTGAATTTTTTGAGAAATATTAAATGATAATTCGGCTGCTTTAGTATCGTTTACTTTAGCACTTTCTACCATAACTCTTAATTCACGTCCTGCCTGAATAGCGTAAGCCTTTTGTACTCCATTAAATCCAAAAGCAATATCTTCTAAATCTTTTAAACGTTGAATATAAGAATCTAATACTTGACGACGTGCACCTGGTCTTGCTCCTGAAATCGCATCACAAACTTGTACAATAGGAGCTAACATCGTTTTCATTTCTATTTCATCGTGGTGCGCACCGATGGCATTACACACATCTGGTTTTTCTCCATACTTTTCAGCCCATTGCATTCCTAATAATGCGTGTGGTAATTCACTTTCTGTTTCAGGTACTTTACCTATATCATGTAATAAACCTGCACGTTTAGCAGCTTTTGCATTTAAGCCCATTTCAGCAGCCATAATACCACAAAGGTTTGCTACTTCACGTGAGTGTTGTAATAAGTTTTGACCGTAAGAAGAACGATACTTCATACGTCCAACTGTTTTAATCAATTCAGGATGTAAACCGTGAATTCCTAAATCAATTACAGTACGTTTACCTACTTCAATAATTTCTTGAGTAATTTGTTTTTCGGTCTTTTTTACAATTTCTTCAATTCTTGCTGGGTGAATTCTTCCGTCTGTTACTAGTTTATGCATTGATAAACGAGCAATTTCACGACGAACAGGATCAAAACACGATAAGATAATTGCTTCAGGTGTATCATCTACAATAATCTCAACTCCAGTTGCTGATTCTAAAGCACGGATGTTTCTTCCTTCTCTACCAATAATTCTTCCCTTAACGTCATCCGACTCCAAGTTAAATACAGATACACAGTTTTCTACAGCTTGCTCCACTCCTACTCTTTGTATAGTATTTAAAACTACCTTACGAGCTTCTTGTTGCGCTGTCATTTTTGCTTCTTCAATAGTATCTTGAATGAAAGACATAGCATCAGATTTTGCTTCGTCTTTTAATGACGCTACCAATTCGGTTTTGGCTTCATCAGCAGATAATCCAGAAATCTGCTCAAGCATATCTACATGTCGCTTGTGCATTTTTTCTAATTCTGACTCTTTCTTTTCTAAGAATTCTAATTTATAATCAAAATCAGCTTCTTTTTTTTCTAATTGTTTATTAAGTTTTTTGGTTTTATCTAGCTCTGATGATACTTGACTTTCTTTATCTCTTACTCTTTTTTCTACATCAGAAACTTTCTTTTCTCTTGACAGGATTACTTTTTCATGCTCAGACTTAAGTTCTATAAACTTTTCTTTTGCTTGTAAAATCTTATCCTTCTTTATTGCTTCGGCTTCTACTTTAGCTTCTTTAAGTATGCTATTAGCCTCTTTCTTCGTTTCTTGTATTAATTTATTTGCACTAGATTTCTCTAACATTTTAGCAATAAAAAAACCTATTGCTACACCTATAATTCCTGCTAAAACAGGAAATAATATTCCCTCCATAATTTTGATTTGATTGTATAAAAAAAGCCTACATTAATAGGGTTTTAAAAACTCCAAAATAACAAGTTTAGGATTAACTGATTGATCAAGGATCCGAGGTAAAATCGGCTTGCTTTACTAACCACGACTCATCCTTTATAATTGAATAACGTTGAGTTTAACAAACAATGTACTAATGTAGGCAGTATATTAAATAATATATTTTAAAGAACGTTTTATAAATGATCTTCTAGCAAGTTAGTCAATTCATTTATCTTTTGCAATACTTCGGCTTTTTCTTTAGTATTTTTTAACGATACTATTTCTGCTTTTGACGCAAACTGTAAAGCACTCATTGCTAAAACATCTTGCTTATCTGCTACCGCATAACTCTGTTCAAACTTGGCGATCAATTCATTAATACTTTTCGCTGCCTTTCGTAATCCTTCCTCTTCATCGGTACTATTTACACTTAACGGATACGTTCTACCAGCAATTACCACATTAACTTTTATTTTTGCCATGCAAAGAACTTTGTATTATGTGTTCAAAAGAGTAATACATTTATCAATCTCTCGAACTAAAGCATTTATTTTGAGTTTTGTTTCTCTTGTATTTTCGTTACTGCCCTCAATAGTTTTTGCAACTTTAAGCAAATTAAATTGTTTTTGCTGTTCTTCTAATTGCCTCTCTTTTTCTTGTAATAAAACTTGTAACTCCGCGTTATTTTGAAGTAAAACTTTATTTTCTTCTTTCAAAAACTCATAGTTCGAAAGTAAGTTCTTTAACTTATCTTCCAGTAAATGAATTGCTTTTAAAGGGTTACTCATTTATTTTTGAGAATAAAACTATGTTCACAAAGTTATTAATATAACTTATAATTAGCAACTCTTTTATTGTTTTTTACCAAAACACTGATTCTGAACCTTTAAGGTTTTTGTTAGAATTTTACTAGTTTTGCTTTAAAACTATTGCATTTTGAAATTTTATTTTTCTATTATTTTATTAGTCTTTTGTATTAGTGGAAATGCCCAAAACAAATATCCACAAAATTATTTTTCAAATCCTTTAAAAATTCCAGTAGTACTTGCTGGTACTTTTGGAGAATTGAGAAGTAATCACTTTCATTCTGGAGTAGATATTAAAACCCAAGGAAAAGAAGGTATTCCTATTTATGCTCCTGCAGATGGATATGTTTCTCGTATAAAAGTACAGCAATATGGTTTTGGAAAAGCATTGTATATAACACACCCTAATGGTTACACTACCGTATATGCTCATTTAAAACGATTTGAACCAAATATTCAACGATACGTAAAAAACATCCAGTATAAAAAAGAAAAATATAGTACAGGAAATCTTTTCTTAAAATCAGATAAATTTCCTGTAAAAAAAGGACAACTTATTGGTTACACTGGTGATACTGGTAGTTCTGGAGGCCCTCACCTACATTATGAAATTAGAAATACTGAAACAGAACATATTATTAACCCAATGCATTTTGGTTTAACAGCTAAAGATGATAAAGACCCAACAGTTCAAAAATTAATAGCATATCCTTTAAGTGACGACGCAAGAATTAATAATTCTGCATTAGAATCTGTTATTTCTTTTAAAAACAACGGTAATGGTAATTATATAGCTGAAAAAATTACCGCTAGTGGTACTATTGGTTTTGGTATTAGTGTATTTGACCGATTAAACGGAGCATTGAATAAAAATGGAATTTATAGTTTAGAAATGAAGGTTAATGGCAAGCGTGTGTATTATCATGATGTTGAAACCTTTTCTTTTGCTGAAAGTAAATATATTAACTTATTAATAGATTATAAGCACTATAAAAAGTATAGAAACAGAGTACAAAGAACACATAAAGTAAGAGCTAACAGACTTAGTTTATATGAAGATTTAGTAAACAATGGAAAGATTCATATAGAAAACGGAGCTAATTACAATATTGAAATTATAGCCAAAGATTTTAAACACAACACCTCTAAAGTAAGAATACCTGTTAGAGGAACTACAAGTAATTTGGTTTTTAAACAAAAAGACACTACTAACTACAAAATTATAGCAACTGAATTTAATAAATTCCATCAAAAGAATGTAACTGTCGCTTTTCCTAAAAACACCTTTTATGAAGATTGTTTTATCGACTTTAAGGTTGAAAATGGTACTGCTAAAATTCACGAACCTATAATTCCTTTAGACAAACGTTATACACTAACTTTTGAAACTTCATTTTTAACAGAAGATCAAAAACAACATGTATACATTGCTAATGTTACAAATCCTAGATACCCAAGATATACATCTACTAAAAAGAAAATAGACAAAGTATATACCACTACTAAACGTTTAGGTAGTTATGCCTTACGTTTTGACACTGAAAAACCGACCATTCAACTATATAATTTTAGCAATAACCAGTGGATTTCTAAAAATAAAACACTTAAAGTTAAAATTGGAGATAAAGAAACTGGTATTAAAAATTACCGTGCTACTATTGATGGTGAATGGATTTTAATGGAGTATAACCATAAAAAAAGAATACTTACGTACGATTTTAATGATAAAAAGTTGGTAGGTAGCAAACATATTTTTAAACTTGTAGTCTCTGATAATGTGGGTAATACTGAAACAGTTTCAGCAACATTTTTCAGAAAAGTAAACTAAACAAGCTTGAAAAAATTTATTCTTTTATTACTGTTCCCTTCACTAGTTTTTGCACAAAAAACAGCTACAGTAAAAGGAATCATTACCAATAAATTCAATACACCAATTGAAGGAGTTGCGATTTCTTATTTATCAAAAGGAACTACTACCGATGCTAACGGAATGTATCAATTTACCATTCCTATCCGCAAAACAATTACCGTTACATTTACACATGTTTCTTATAAAACTTTAGTAAAAAAATTCACTTCCAGAGGAAAAAGAAACTTTAACTTCTCACCTATTTTACAAATTAAGAGTGAAGAATTAGAAGAAGTTATCGTTAAAAACCAACAAAAAGAAGCCCAAGGAATTACCAAAATAAAAACTAAAAAAGTAAAAAACATACTTGGCGCCAATGCTGGTGTTGAAAATATATTGATGACACTACCTGGAGTTAGTAACAACAATGAATTAAGTACTCAGTATAATGTTCGTGGTGGTAACTTTGATGAAAACTTGGTATATGTTAACGGAATTGAAGTATATCGCCCATTCTTAATTCGTTCTGGTCAACAAGAAGGATTGAGTTTTACCAATCCTCATATGATTCAGAATATTAATTTTTCTGCGGGTGGATTTCAAGCTAAATACGGTGATAAGTTATCTTCTGTACTAGATATTACTTATAGAAAGCCGACCAACTTTGGTGTTCAACTAGATTTAAGTTTGTTAGGAGGTAGTTTTACTATTGAAGACACTTTTGCTAATAATAAGCTAAGTGCAATTGTTGGTGTTCGTTATCGTGATAATAGCTTATTTGTAAACAGTAAACAAACTGAAATAAACTTTAGACCTCAATTTACAGATGTCCAATCATTTTTAAGCTACCAAGTAACTAGTAAACTTACATTAAATTTCTTAGGAAATTTTTCTCTTAACAACTATAATTACAAACCATTAACTCGCAAAACTCGATTTGGAACTTTAACGAATCCGCTAGAATTAATCGTTTTTTATCAAGGACAAGAAAAAGATCGTTTTCAAACCTTATTTGGAGCTTTTTCTGCTGATTATCAAGTTAACAATAACCTAAAACTTACTGGTACTGTTTCATCTTTTAACACACAAGAAGAAGAATACTTTGATATTGCTGCTGCCTATGCAATAGGAGAAGTAAATAGTAATATTGGTTCTGAAGATTTTGGTGAAGTTGAATTTTCTCAAGGTATTGGTTCACAAATTAATCATGCACGTAACGACTTGGATGCTTTAATCAGTAACATTCAACTAAAAGCTACTTTAAAAGACGGTAACAATGAATGGAAAGCCGGTATCAAATACCAAAAAGAAAATATTAAAGATCGTATTCGTGAATGGGAAGTAATAGACTCTTTAGGTTTTTCTGTTCGTCCACCACACCACACCACAAATAATCAACCATACGAACCTTTTACAGGTCCTATTGAGCCTTACAGAAATGTGAGAGCAGAAAATGAAACAGACATTAACCGTATTACTAGTTTTTTACAATTTAGTAAAAAAGCAATGTGGAACGATCACCAAGTTTGGATGAATATTGGAGTTCGTTCTCATTATTGGTCTATAAAAACAGCTTCTACTAATAATTATTCTCAAACAATCTTTAGTCCTAGAGCGCAATTTGCTATAAAACCTGATTGGGAGAGCGATATGCTATTTAGAATATCTGGTGGATGGTATTCACAACCTCCTTTTTATAAAGAATTACGTGATTATGACGGACAAGTACATCCCGAAGTAAAAGCACAAAAATCAATTCACTTAGTTGCTGGGAATGAATATAGTTTCAACTTATGGGAACGTCCTTTTAAATTAGTTACTGAACTTTATTATAAAGACTTATCTAATGTAAATGCTTACTCTGTAGATAATGTACGTATTCGTTATCGCGCAGACAATGTTACTGATGCCTATGCTTATGGTTTAGATGTTCGCTTAAATGGTGAGTTTGTTCCGGGTAACGATAGTTGGGTAAGCTTTGGATATTTAAAAACTGAAGAAAATATTAACAATAGAGGTTACATAGCTAGACCAACCGATCAACGTTTAAAGTTTGGAGTACTATTTCAAGATTATGTACCTAACTTACCTGATTTAAAGGCCTACTTAAACTTAGTTTACAATACAGGTTTGCCAGGTGGAGCTCCTGCTTATTCAGATGTATATCAATTTCAAAACCGTTTAAACGATTATAAACGTGCTGATGTAGGAATTTCTTATGTTTTTGCAGATGCAAACAAACAACATAAAACAGGCTTCTTAAGAAGTTTTAAAGAGCTTACTGCTGGTTTAGAACTTTTTAACATTTTTGACATTCGTAATTCCAACACAAACACATGGGTGCGTGATGCCTACAGTAAAAATCAATATGGTATTCCTAATTATATGACAGGTAGAGTCCTGAACTTTAAACTAGGAATGCAGTTTTAATATGAAAACAACACCAAAGCACGACGAAAGAATTGCTAACATGACTTTTGCTTCTGTTTATCCACACTATGTTACGAAAGTTGAGAAAAAAGATAGAACTAAAGAAGAGTTACACCAAGTAATTGAATGGTTAACTGGTTTTGATAATAAGATGTTAAACAACTTAATTGATCAAAAAGTAACTTTTGAAACCTTCTTCAAAGAAGCCAACTTAAATCTAAACGCTCATTTAATTACAGGTGTTATTTGTGGTTATCGAATAGAAGAAATCGAAACTCCCTTAACAAAGCAAGTTCGTTATTTAGACAAGCTTGTAGATGAATTAGCTAAAGGTCGTAAAATGGAAAAAATTTTACGCTAACCATACTTAGTTCTAATCTATTTAAAAATCTAGAAATTATATTTTATAAGTTTTAGAGACTTTTTAAGTCTCTAAAACTATTTAACCTCACTTATTTCCTGGCTATCTTATAAATTACTATAATTTCAATTATTATAGTAGGTATCAATAAGAACAAACCTAAACTAGCCAAGACTACAGTAGACAATAAAACTCCTGTTATTATTTCTAAAACACCACATACTTGTACTAAAGTTCCTAACCTACTCTTTAGCTGTAATAAGCCAATACCAAAAATTATTTGAACGACTCCAAAAACAAGTAGCTCTACTATAAGAGATACTCCAACAACCTCTTCACTAAAGTTTATTAAAAATATATCATAGAACTCAAATAGTACATAAGCTATCATAAAGACATAAACTATTATCTCTAATAATTTATGAGCATAAATTTTAGCTATTCTTAAAAACCCCATAAAGAATAATACAAAAGCCATAGAAGAAATTACTTTAATACTAGTATATAGCAATCCATTAAAAATTGATTCATCCTTTGTAAACTGATATACATCAGCAATAGTTTCAACAAAACCAAAAACAAAATAAATAACTCCAAAAATCCAAGCTAAGTTTAATTTCTTTTTATCTTGATTTGTAAGTACAACCTCGTTTGTAAATTCTTCTAAATTAATAGTTGCATCCAATGCTTCTAATATAGTTTTAATCGTAAAACTTCTTGGCATAGTTTCCCCTGCCTCTATACGTTGTATTGTACGAACATTAATATTACATTTTTCAACAAGCTCTTCTTGAGTTAATCCTTTTTGTTTTCTTAATTCAAGAATCTTTTTTCCTAAATCTGGTTGTTTCATGGTAAGTAAATTTTTATTTCTCATACAATATTACTTTTGATTCTAAATTTGATAAAACTATTTAATGGTTTTTAACCCGACTTTTACACGACATCTCTTTATTTACAATGCTTTCAAGACGAATTCATTTTTTATAAAAAATAAAAACACCAGCAAAGATGATAAAAATTGAATACATTTGCTTTTGTTAATTTTCAACACATGAAACTAGTTTTTGCTACCAATAATCTAAATAAACTTGCTGAAGTACAAAAAATGCTACCTAGCTCTATTGAGTTACTTTCTTTAAAAGATATCAACTGTCTTGATGATATTGAAGAAACTGCAACAACTTTAGAAGGAAACGCTAAAATTAAAGCAAATTACATTACCGAAAAGTTTGGATACAATTGTTTTGCTGATGATACAGGTTTAGAAGTTGAAGCTATAAACGGAGAACCAGGTGTTTATTCAGCTCGCTATGCAGGTGAACCTGCTAATGCAGAAAACAACATGCAAAAACTATTAACAGAATTAAATCATAAAACCAATAGAAATGCTCAGTTTAGGACTTCTATTTGTTTAAATTTAGACGAAAAACAATTTTTATTTGATGGAGTATGTAAAGGAACTATTTTAACATCTAAACAAGGTGAAAAAGGTTTTGGATATGATCCTATTTTTCAGCCTGAAGGATACAACAAATCATTTGCAGAAATGACTTCGGAAGAAAAAAACAAAATAAGTCATAGAGGATTAGCTATTCAACAATTAGTAGCTTTTTTAAAATCAATTAGCTAATTGAATTTATCAAAAACATACACAGTTCACTTTTTACTTTTATCAGTTTTACTGATAGTTTTTTTACTACTAAACATTAGTTTTGGTTCCGTATCAATTCCTCTAAAAGAAATTTTCAACTCTTTATTTGGTAACCCTGTAGCAAAAGATAGTTGGGAAACCATTATTATAAATTACCGATTACCAAAAGCTATTACTGCTATTTTAGTAGGATCAGGTTTAGCTATAAGTGGATTGTTAATGCAAACATTATTTAGAAATCCGCTTGCTGGTCCTTTTGTGTTAGGAATATCTTCTGGTGCAAGCCTTGGTGTAGCATTGCTCATTTTAGGCTCTAGTGTTTTTGGAGGATTTTTTCTTGTAGCTATATACTCTAACTGGGCATTAGCCATTGCTGCTAGCGCAGGATCTTTTTTAGTATTATCAGCTGTTATTATAGCTGCAAATAGAGTTCGTAATACGATGTCTATTTTAATTATTGGATTAATGTTTGGCTCTTTAACATCAGCAGTTATTAGTGTTTTAGCTTTTTTTAGTGAAGCTGAACAAATACAACAATATTTATTTTGGAGCTTTGGAAGCTTGGGGAATTTAACTTGGACAGAACTTTCGGTTTTTGGAATTATTTACCTGGTAGGAATTCTTGGAACATTTTCAGTTATTAAACCTTTAAACAGCTTTTTATTGGGTGAAAACTATGCAAAAAGCTTAGGAATCAACATCAAAAAAAGTAGAAATATTATTTTACTAATCACAAGTATTCTTACAGGGGTAATTACTGCTTTTTCAGGTCCTATTGCTTTTGTTGGACTAGCTGTTCCACATATTGCTAAGATGATTTTCTCTACTTCAAACCATAAAGTATTATTGCCTGCGGTTGCTTTAATTGGAGCAATTATTCTGTTAATTTGCGACAGTATAGCGCAGTTACCTACAAGCGAGTTTACCTTACCTATTAACGCAATAACATCATTATTTGGGGCACCTGTAGTTATATGGTTATTAATTAGGAAGAAGAAAATATACGTATAAAACTAAAAACATAAACAGTTAAACATCAAGCAACAACAAAAACATATTGTCTTACAAACAGAAAACCTTTCAATAGGTTACAAATCAAAAAAGCAAGAAACTCTCATTGCTTCAAATATTGATTTAACTATTGAAAAAGGAAAATTTGTTGCTTTATTAGGTAAAAACGGAATAGGAAAATCAACCTTGCTTCGTACTATTTCTAAAGTTCAAAAACCTTTAAAAGGTGTTGTAAAAATCAAACAAAAAGAACTTTCATCTTACACTAATCAAGAATTATCTACCACGTTGAGTTTAGTATTAACCGAACGTTTACCTTTAAGTCAGTTAACTGTTTTTGAATTAGTTGCTTTAGGGCGTCAACCCTACACCAACTGGATTGACAAACTCACACAAGACCACTTAAAGAAAATTCTCTGGGCAATTGAACAAACAGAAATTACACATTTAAAAGACAAACGATTTTATGAATTAAGCGATGGTCAATTACAACGTGTACTTATTGCCCGTGCTTTAGCTCAAGACACCGAAATCATTATTTTAGATGAACCTACAGCACATCTAGATATACATCACACATTTAAAGTATTTTCTTTATTAAAAAAGCTTGTAGAAAACACAGGAAAAACTATTATTATTTCCACTCACGAAGTAAATATAGCAATTCAACTAGCTGATGAATTCATATTACTTTCTGAAAAACAATTATATACTGGCACCTCACAAGAATTAATTGCTAAAAATGCTTTTGATGAACTTTTTCCTAAAGAATTAATAAGTTTTAACAAAACATTAGAACAATTCGTTATCAAGAAAAATTAAATTTGGACGATTGTAACATTTTGTTACTTTTGAAGCTAATCAAACTAAACAAACCTTAATTATTGATGAGAAAATTACTTTATATGGCTAGTGCAGTTGCACTGGTAGCATGTGGTTCAAGCAAAGAGACTGCAAATACAGATAATGATGTAACCACAGACCAAGCTGCAAAATATGCAAAAACCATTACCGCAAAAGATTTAGGAAAACATCTATTTATCTATGCTTCTGATGAATTTGAAGGAAGAAACACTGGTGAACCTGGACAAAAGAAAGCGGTAAAGTATTTAAAAGATTTTTATGTTAGTCAAGGAATAGCATCACCTTTAGGAGGAAATGATTACTTTCAAGAAGTACCTTCTGAATACTTAAGTAACAACCGTAGAGGAATGACTTTAAAAGATTCTGAAAATGTTGTTGCTTTTATCAAAGGAACAGAAAAACCAGATGAAATAGTGGTTATTTCTGCTCACTTAGACCACGAAGGAGTTAAAAATGGAGAAATATACAATGGTGCAGATGATGACGGATCAGGAACTGTAGCCATTTTAGAAATTGCTGAAGCTTTTAAACAAGCTGCTGATGCTGGCAAAGGCCCTAAGCGTTCTATTTTATTCTTACATGTTACTGGTGAAGAAAAAGGCTTATTAGGATCTAAATATTATACAGAAAACCCTATTTTCCCATTAGCTAATACTGTTGCTGATTTAAATATTGATATGATTGGTAGAGTTGACGACCGTCATAAAGGAAATCCAAATTACGTATACTTAATTGGTTCTGATAAATTAAGTACTGAATTACACAATATCTCTGAAGCGATGAATAAAAAATATACAAACATCGATTTAGATTATAAATACAACGACGATAACGACCCTAACCGTTTTTATTATCGTTCTGACCATTATAATTTTGCTAAGCACAACATTCCTATTATTTTTTATTTTAATGGAACACATGCCGACTATCATCGACCAACTGATACTCCTGACAAAATCAATTACGAAATGTTAGAAAATAGAGCCCGTTTGGTTTTCCATACTGCTTGGGAAGTTGCGAATCGTGAGAATCGTGTTGTGGTTGATAAAGCCGCAGAATAAGGTCTAATCAAATTTAAATTATAAAGTTTAAAAGCTCATCTAAAATTAGATGGGCTTTTTATTTACTTTTAACTTAAATACCATTCCTAAAATATATCCCCTTTCCTTACAATAACCAACCTTAAATAGATTATTTATCTATAAAATAATTTAAATTAGAAAAATAATCCAAAGATTAGTTTTTTAACTGATAAATAACATTGCTTCGTTTACATTTGCCCGCCTAAATTTTAATACTATGGTTAACGAAGGGAAATTATCATTAGAAAATCAACAAAAACTAGATAAGTTACAAGAAGAATTAGCTTCTGCTCGTGATACTTTTTTAGGGTATCCTGTATCAAAAGATTTTGATTATTCAGAATTAAATAAGTTTTTTCAATATCCAATTAACAACCTTGGTGATCCTTTTGAACAAGGCACTTATCGTGTACGAACCCATGAAATGGAACGTGAGGTTATTGCCTTTTTTGCAAAACTATTTAGAGCTAACCCAAAAGATTTTTGGGGATATGTAACCAATGGTGGTTCAGAAAGTAACCTATATGGTTTATATATAGCTCGTGAGCTGTTTCCAAAAGCTATGGTATATTATTCTGAATCTACTCATTACAGTGTACGTAAAAACATCCATTTATTAAATATTCCAAGTATTGTAATTAAATCGCAAGAAAATGGTGAAATGGATTATGAAGATTTTGAAAATACTGTTCGTATGAATCGTCATAAACCTGTAATAGTATTAGCAACTTTTGGTACTACTATGAAAGAAGCTAAAGACGACATAGGTAAAATTAAAGGTATCTTACATAACCTAGCTATTCAAGATCATTATATTCACTGCGATGCTGCTTTAGCAGGATCATTTGGACCCTTTATGCAACCTCGTCTTCCTTTTGATTTTATGGATGGGGCTGACAGTATTTCTATCAGTGGACATAAATTTATCGGTTCACCAATACCGACTGGGGTATTAATGGCAAAGCGATCGAACAGAGACAGAATTGCTAAAGGAATTTCGTACATCGGTTCTTTTGATACTACTATTACAGGCTCTCGTAACGGACATTCTCCTTTATTCTTATGGTATGCCTTAAAGCAATTAGGTGTTGAGGGTTTACAGCAACGTTACCAACATAGTTTAGCTGTAGCTGAATATTGCGAAGCTGAGTTACAAAAAATTGGAGTAAATGCTTGGAGAAATCCTAATGCAATTACTGTGGTATTACCAAAAACTCCACAAAGTATTAAAGATAAATGGCAGTTAGCTACTGAAGGGAACATTTCTCATGTTATTTGTATGCCTAACGTAACAAAGACTCAAATTGATGAATTTGTAAACGATTTAAAAAATTGTACAGAACAGATTATTGAAGAGGAATTTTCCTATGATTTTTCATTAAGCTAACCTTTTATTAATCTAAGACAAGTACTTTTGATTGCTTTAAAAGAAAATTTAATTATGAAGAAATTATTATTAAGTACAATGCTATTTGCATTGTCATTTGTTTATGGGCAAGAAAAAAAAGAAAAATTAACTATTGAAAAAGGTACATGGTATACTAGTGCAAATTTTTCCATAGGACATAATAGTAATGAATTTGAGGGTTCTCCTGAAACTTCTAAATATTTTAACTTTAATTTCTCTCCTAAGGTAGGATACACTATTAACGACAACTTAATTATAGGTTTAGGTGTAGGATATGGATATTCAAAAAGTGAATCAGGGAGTCAAATTGGAAAAGGTAATTCCTACCAAATCTTTCCTTATGTTAAAAAACACTTTCCACTTGGAAAGAAATTAACTATTTCGTTACAAGGAGAATTTAGTTATAGTTATGCTGATTATTCAAGCAATATTAATTCTACTCCATACGAAAGAAGCACCAACCAATATTTTGTAGGGATAAGACCTGGACTTACTTATTTTTTAAATAAAAACATCGCTTTAGAAGCTAATATAGGTAGCTTAGGTTATTCTAAAACAGACCAAGATGAAAGTAGTTTTCCTGACAGAGAATCTGATTCATTTCAATTTAATATAAACTCAACTGATTTAATGTTCGGTTTATCATATTATTGGTAGTATTAAACTTTACAAATCAAATAAAAAACGCTAAGAATTTTCTTAGCGTTTTTTTATACATTCTATTATTTGAAACTTTTTATTTTGTTGTAACACACTTACCGAAGTAAAAAGTTTTGTTAGGTGCGTACTATAATTCAAATGTGAATTAGCAACTAACAAAAACCTTCCGTTGTTTTTCAAACAATTTTCTATTCCTTTAAAAAGATTTAGTGCTATCTCAATATTATTCTCATGTTCAAAGTGAAAAGGTGGGTTTGATACTACTAAGTCAAAAGAATTTTCTTTTAACTCCTCTAGGGTATCATCGCATAAAAATTCTGCTTTTTTCCCTTCTAAGTTAATTTTAGATGACTCAATAGCTAAATTAAAATCATCTAACAAAGTTACTTCTGCTAGTGGATTTTGCTCGGTAACTTCATAAGCTATAACTCCATTACCAGAAGCTACATCTAATACTTTTAACTCTTCTGTTTTAACTTCTAAATTTTCTAAAAAAAATTGCGTTCCTATATCTACACTTCCAGAGGAAAACACACCATAATATTGCTGTAAAGTTTTGTCTTCCCTCTGAATAGTATTAATTAGATTTTTCTTTTGAATTTCTTTTTTAGGTGCTTTTAAAATTAATAAACGTGCCTTTTTCCATGCTTTTGACTGAGTAACTTCTTCAAAATATTTTTCGGCAACCTTTATGTAAGAAGGAGAAAAATACTTAGTCATAAACCCACAAATAACCTCAGTTTTTTCATGTGAAGCTTTATGGATTTGTTGTAAGAATAACTCAAATAACTCTAAAGACTTAGGAATTTTAATCAAGGCCACTTCTACATGCTGCAAATCATCAATTGGAGTTTTAAAATCAACTTCCGTAGAAAAATTATTCAATTTCAAATTTTGACAAATTGCTTTTTGCTGACTAGCATACGTCCAAACAGTAGTTACTTTTTTATTCTGTAAAGCACAGTTCCACACCCCAAAACGGTCATTAAAAAGACGCAAGTGCTCTATATTCTTTTCAGCTATATAATCTAATACTAATAGTTCAGCACTACTCCAAGCTCGTAAACTTTTGTCGGAAGTCTTGGGATAACGCTCTAATTGATATGTTTTTGAATGTATTTTTACTGTAGTATCCAATTAATATCCTACGTTTAATTTACTAAAGTCTTTTCTTTAGCATAGTAGATTTCATCTAATGAAGTTATTTCCCCAGCTCTATTTCTTCTAAAAATATGTTTTGGCTCCACATCTTCTATTGACTCTTTACCCATAGCTGCAACCATTTCTTTAATTGCACTAATTGTTTTGTTATGGTAATTCTTTACACGCATATTTTTATACTTAACTACCAACGCCTTAACCAAATCTTTTTCTTGTGTTGCAACACCTACAGGACAGGTATCTAAGTTACATTCACGTGCCTGAATACACCCTAAACTTAACATAAAACTACGAGCCATTCCAATTGCATCAGCTCCTAAGGCTAAGTATTTAATCACATCAAAAGCATCAATAGCTTTTCCACTTGCAATAATTTTTATTTGATCTTTTAGTCCGTATTTTTTCAACATCTTATTCACAAAAGACAATCCTTCTAGCAACGGTGTACCAATGTAGTTTGAAAACTCTAAAGGAGCTGAACCTGTACCTCCTTCTCCTCCATCAACAGCTATATAATCAGGATAATTATTAGCATCTGCAAAAGCTTTAATCATCGCTTCAATTTCATCATTGTCTCCAACACAAAATTTAATTCCTATTGGCTTCCCTCCAGATAGATCTCTTACTTGTTGAATAAACGCAACCATTTCATCAAAATTTGAAAATGCATCATGTGCCGGTGGTGAATCTACTCTTGTAAAAGGCTCTACAGAACGAATTTCAGCAATTTCTTTTGTATTCTTTTTTGCAGGAAGAATTCCACCGTGGCCTGGTTTAGCTCCTTGTGAAAGCTTTATTTCAACCATCTTCACCTCTTCTCTGTTTGCATTCTTCTTAAAAACCTCAGCATCAAAAGTACGTTTTCCGTTTACACTTTTTCCCGCTCCAAAATACCCTGTACCAACCTGAAAAATTAAATCTCCACCTTGCAAATGATAAGGAGAAATACCTCCTTCACCTGTATTATGTGCGAAGCCTCCCATTTTTGCCCCTTGATTCAATGCCATTATTGCATTTTTACTCAACGAACCAAATGACATTGCTGAAATATTGATGATAGAAGAATTATATTTTTGTGTACACTTATCTGAACCTATAAGTACTCTTTCACCATTAATATGATGATGATCTTTAGGGAATAATGAATGTTTTACAAACTCATATCCTTTTGCATATACATTGTGTTGTGTACCGAAAGGAACTGTTTCTATTTCTTTTTTCGATCGCTGATAAACAATACTTCTTTTCTCACGGTTAATAGGTTTACCGCTTAAATCATCTTCAATAAAATATTGCTGAATTTTTTCTCGTTCCTCTTCAAATACCCAACGCAAACGAGCAATTACAGGAAAAGCACGCATTAGTGAGTGCTTTTTTTGAATAAAGGCATCATATATTGCTAATAATGTTACCGCTGAAGCAACAGTTAACAAAATATAATTTCCCATATCTGGCATGAAATAAACCAACACACCACATAATATATTAATTACAATAATAACAGATAAAATGGTATCTCTCATTTCTTTTGTTTTTCTGGCAAAAATACAATTTTAGCATAAAAAAAGCTCTGACATATAGCCAGAGCTTTCTTTTATATTTAAATACTTAAAATTACTTTTTGAATTTCGCGTATTTATTTTTGAACTTATCAATACGCCCTGCAGTATCTACTAACTTAGACTTACCAGTGTAGAAAGGATGTGAAGTTCTTGAAATTTCTAATTTGATTAATGGATACTCAACTCCTTCTACTTCTAAAGTTTCTTTTGTGTTAGCAGTTGAACGTGTTAAAAAAACATCTCCGTTAGACATGTCTTTAAACGCTACCATTCTATAATTTTCTGGATGTATACCTTTTTTCATCTCTTGTAAATTTAAAATCTTTTATTTTTGTTGAAAAAATTATAAAGTTGGTAAAGCTTTATAGTTGTTTCATATATCAAAAACCTGCAATGGCTATTTGAGGGTGCAAATTTAACCCTTTTTTTTAATTTGCAAACAAATAATTTGCTTTAATTTGTACAACATCTTTATAAACTACAGAAAATAACATTTTATATATGCGTTTTTATAAACTTTTAACTTTAGGATTAACTACTTTACTTATAACTTCTTGTAGCGAAACTAATTACAAATTTAAACTAGACACTACTAAAAAAACTACCCTAGGTAAAAAAGCTGCTATTAAGTTTGAACAATTAAAGGGTGAACAGATAGATTCTGTACAACTTTACGTAAACAACAAGCGTGTAAATACTAACGAAACAAGTGTTACTATTAACACTGCTGATTTTGGTGTAGGAAAACATGCTGTTACTGCTTTAGCTTTTTATCCTAACAAATCAAAAAAGCTAAACAACTCTATTGAGGTATTAGCCAAAGAAGCTCCTGCTGTATATTCTTATAAAATTGCAAATATTTATCCGCACGATAAAGGAGCATACACTCAAGGGTTAGAATACAAAAACGGTTATTTATACGAAAGTACAGGTCGTAATGGTGAATCTACTTTAAGAAAAGTTGAATTAGAAACTGGAAAAGTTTTACAAAAAACTGATTTGGATGAAAAGTACTTTGGTGAAGGAATGACCATTTTTAACAATAAAATTTATTGGTTAACATGGCATGCTCGAAAAGGATTTATCTACGATTTTGAAACATTTAAACAACTTGGTAGCTTTAACTATACAAATAGTAATCAAGGATGGGGTTTAACGCACAACGGTTCTGAACTTATTAAAACAGATGGTAGTAACAAGGTTTGGTTTTTAGATGCAAACACCCAAGAAGAAAAAAGAAGTGTACAAGTATACACTAACAAATACCCTGTTGATAATTTAAATGAAATCGAACTTATCAACGGAAAAATTTACGCAAATAAATGGCAACAAAACTCAATAGTTATTATCAATCCAGAAACAGGTGTTGTTGAAGGTGTAGCTAACTTAAATGGGTTAAGAGATATTGTTGCTAAAGATCAAACTTTAGAACCTCAAGATGATGTATTAAACGGAATTGCGTATGATGCTGAAAACAACCGTTTATTTGTTACAGGAAAACATTGGGGAAAATTATTTGAAATAGAATTAATCAAACAATAATCTACTACCTAAAATCATGAAAAATACCCTTCCCATACTAGCGCTTATTTTATCTATTATTGTAATGTCTTGTAGAAAAGACTTCACTACAGTACCTAGTTATGGGAAGCTACAATTTTCAAAAGACACAGTATTTCTAGATACTATTTTTAGTAATATAGGCTCTGCAACCTATAACTTAAAAGTATATAATAAGAGTAACAAAACCATTACTATTCCAGAGATTAAACTAGAGAATGGAAGTACTTCAAATTACCGATTAAATGTAGATGGTTTAGCTGGTGATAACTTTAATAACATCGATATTTTAGCAAATGATAGTATCTATGTATTTATAGAAACTACTATTGATGTTAACACCGTTACCGATCCTTTATATACTGATAAAATATTGTTTGATAATGGAGAAAATCAACAAGATGTAGATTTAGTTACTTTAGTACAAGACGCTCATTTTATTTTTCCTACTAAAAACAGTTCGGGTATTGAGACATTAACTATTGATGGTAAAGAAACTAAGATTCAAGGTCGCTTTTTAACTGATGAAGAACTCACTTTTAGCAATGAAAAACCCTATGTTATTTACGGTTATGCAGCAGTACCTTCTAGTAAAACACTAACAATTGAGGCAGGAGCTAAAATTCACTTTCACAACAATTCTGGATTAATTATTGATAAAGGCGCTAGCTTAAAAACCAATGGAACTTTAGATGAAAAAATTATTTTTGAAGGTGACCGACTAGAACATCAGTTTAGTGAAATTCCAGGACAATGGGGAGCTATTTGGATACGTGAAGGTAGTTATAACAACGAGCTAAATCATACTCAAATTAAAAATGGAACTGTTGGACTTCTTGTTGACGGACAAAATACTTCCTCTCCTACGCTAACTATAAAAAACACTGAGATATATAACAGCTCAAATTATGGTGTTTTAGGTAGAAATACTCATATTGAAGGAGAGAACTTAGTAATAGGTAGTGCAGGACAATCTGCATTAGCTTGTACTTTTGGAGGAAAGTATAATTTTACCCATGCCACTTTTGCTAATTTTTGGAATAATAGTATCCGTCAGTTACCTTCAGTTTTAGTAAATAACCATATCTCTTATATCAACGATAGTAACCAAGAAGTTACTGAAGTTAATGATTTAGTTAGCGCTAATTTTACAAACTGCATTATTGAAGGAAATAACAATATAGAGTTTATACTTGATAAAATAGATGGAACAACTTTTAACTACATGGTTGAAAATTGCTTAATCAAATTTGATGATTTTAATAATTCATTTGTAGATAATAATGAATTAAATTTTGATGACACTTCACATTATCAAAACAACATTTTAAACGGAGAACCTAACTTTAAAGATGTTACTAAAAATGAATTTATCATTGGTAAAAATAGTGGTGCTATTAATAAAGCAAAACCTTCCGCTGTTTCTGAAGATATTTTAGGTACTCCTCGAAACTCTATGCCAGATATTGGCGCTTATCAACACACTGAATTTTAAGCTAATAAGGTTTATCTACAAAAACACTTCCATTTAACGATTAAAACAATCCATTCGTCGAATTATAATAAAGTACACTACTAAGTAAATATATATTTGTAATGTATTTGTTTCATTCATAGTAATAAAATAAATAGATTAATTAGTTTGGTTAGTTGAGAGCTATTCTTCTTAACTGCAATGAATAGCTCTTTTTTTTAGAAGAAAAATAATATATATAAAAATATTTGTCGGGGGGCAATACTAATAGATTGAGGAATCTATACAGGGTAAAAGAGGAATACTTAAGTATTCCTTTTTTGCTACTTGTAATTAAGGCTTTCTTCCGCTAATTATTTCATTTTATATACTTCTCCATTTTTCATTACAAAAACCACGTTTTCCATCGTATGGATGTTTTGAGTAGGATCTTCATCTACTGCGACGATATCTGCAAAAAAACCTTTTTTAATCTGACCTAACTCATTTTTCATATCTAACAATGCTGCATTAGTTACTGTAGCAGATTGAATGGTTTCCATAGCTGGCATTCCTGCTTCTACCATATATCCAAATTCTTTTCCATTCTTACCGTGTTTAAATACTCCAGCATCAGTACCAAAAGCTATTTTTACTCCTCTTTTGTAAGCTCTACTAAAAGTTCCTTGTATTTGCGGACCAACAGCCAATGCTTTAGGCACTACAATTTCTGGGTAAAATCCTTTTACTTTTGCTTTCTCTTCAACCTCTTTTCCTGCTGTAATAGTTGGTACTAAATATGCATCATGTTTTTTCATCAACTCCATGGTAATATCACTCATATAGGTTCCATGCTCTATAGTTTTTACACCTCCAATAATAGCTCGCTGCATTCCTTCATCTCCATGAGCATGAGCTGCCACGTGCATCCCATAATCTTTTGCTGTTTCACAAATCGCTTTTATTTCATCAATATTAAATTGTGGATTATCGCCACTTTTAGCCACACTTAACACACCTCCTGTTGCTGTAATTTTTATACAGTCAGCTCCATTTTTATAACGTTGACGTACTGCTTTTTTAGCATCTTCAATCGAATTCACAACCCCTTCTTTCGGACCTGGATTACCTATTAATTCTCTACTACTACCGTTTGTTGGATCAGCATGCCCACCTGTAGTCGCTAAAGATTTCCCAGCTGTAAACACTCGTGGACCAGTTATTTTTCCAGCTTTAATTGCTTTTGCTAATGATATATTCACTCCAGTTCCTCCCAAGTCTCTTACTGTCGTAAAACCATTTAATAAGGTTGTTTCTGCAAACTTTACAGAATTATACGCTCTATCAGCTTCATTCAAAATATATTTTTCCAACCTTGATTTCGGACTATGTTCACTTTCAATATGCACGTGCATATCAATTAACCCTGGCATTACTACCTTATCTTTTAAGTCTATAACAACATCTTCTGAATTTTCAGGGCTCACATATCCTTTTAATACATCAATAATTTTATTTCCATTTACTACAATGGTTTGCTCTTTATTTATTTTACCTTTTTCTGTATCAATTAACTTTCCGCAGAATATATAGGTATTCTGAGCAAATGAAACAATCGACATCGTTAAAAACAGTACTAAAAAAAATCTTTTTTTCATGATAATTTAAGAATGATTAAGCAATAAATGTAGTGATTTTTATGTAGCTTGCCTTTTTAAATTTTAACAGTTACATGAAGAACGTTGTTATTACAGGAACCAGTAGAGGTATTGGTTTTGAATTAGCACAGCAGTTTGCTAATCAAGGACATCAGGTATTAGCATTATCTAGAAATACAAAACCTTTAGAGCAAATAAATCATTCAAACATCACAACTATTTCTGTTGATTTATCTAACGAAATAGATATAGAAAAAGCGGTTAGTTTTGTTACTACCGAATGGAAAAAGGTAGATATTCTCATCAATAACGCAGGAAAATTGATTAATAAACCTTTTGAACAATTAACAACACAAGATTTTGAAGAGGTATATAAAGTAAATGTTTTTGCAGTTGCTGAATTAACTAGAAACCTTTTACCGTTTATGCAAAAAGGAAGTCATGTAATAACTGTAAGTAGCATGGGTGGAATTCAAGGAAGTATGAAGTTCCCTGGATTAGCTGCCTACAGCTCTGCCAAAGGTGCAGTAATTACTTTATCTGAATTACTAGCCGAAGAATATAAAGAACAACAAATAGCTTTTAACGTCTTAGCCTTAGGTGCTGTACAAACAGAAATGCTGGAGGAAGCTTTCCCTGGTTATGAAGCTCCATTATCGGCTAAAGAAATGGCTAACTACATTTTTGATTTTGCTTTAACAGGTAGTAAGTATTACAACGGTAAAGTTTTACAAGTTTCTAGTTCTACCCCTTAAATTCAAGTATTACATTTGAAAAAGACATTGATTAAATACATTCCTGAAGAAGCAATTCCGTTAGTTGAATATTTAATTATTGAACACCGTATCAATTTGAAAATAGTAAGTGAACGTCAAACTAAACACGGTGATTTTCGTCGCTTACCAAATGGACACATGCAAATTACAGTCAACAATAATTTGAATCCATATCAGTTTTTACTAACACTAATTCATGAAATTGCACACCATGTAACATATCAAAAATTTGGAAGAGTACAACCCCACGGTAAAGAATGGAAAACAGTATTTCAGCATTTAATGCTCCCTTTTTTACAACCCGAAATTTATCCAAAAAACATTCTACCATATTTAGCCAACTACTTAAAAAACCCAAAAGCCAGTACCGATGCTGATGTAAATTTATCACTGGCGTTGCGAGGTGGAAAATCAGAAGACGGAAAGAACTTTATCTTTGAAATACCTAATGGAAGCGTTTTTCAATTCAAGGATAAACTATACAAAAGAGGTGATAAACGAAGAACACGCTATGAATGTTTAAATTTAGAAAACAAGCGTGTATATTTATTCAACCAAAATGCAGAAGTGAAACTAGTAGCTTTAAACAAATAATACTTGTATGAATACTAATTATTACGCAGTAATTATGGCGGGTGGCGTAGGTTCTCGCCTTTGGCCTGTAAGTACTGAAAAGTACCCTAAGCAATTTCATGATTTATTAGGAACTGGAGAGTCTTTGTTACAAAAAACCTTTAACAGAATTAATCAATTAATTCCAGCAGAAAATATTTTAATTGCCACTAATAAACGTTACGAAGAATTAGTATTAGAACAACTTCCTGAAATTAGCAACAAACAGCTATTACTTGAACCTGTAATGCGTAATACTGCTCCTTGTATTTTATATGCTGCTTTAAAAATTCATCAGCAAAATAAAAATGCAGTGATGTTAGTTGCTCCATCGGATCATTGGATAGAAAACGAAACTGAATTTATTAAGAATATTGAGACTTCTTTTAAGGTTTGTGCTAAAGAAGACATGTTAATGACTTTAGGAATTCAACCAAATCATCCCAATACAGGGTATGGTTATATTCAGTTTGAAGAAAATTCTTCTGAAATAAAAAAAGTAAAAACCTTTACCGAAAAACCAAACATTGAAAAAGCTACTCAATTTTTAGTAAGTGGTGATTATCTGTGGAATGCCGGCATTTTTGTTTGGTCAGTTTCAAGTATTTTAGCTGCTTTTAAAAAGTACCTCCCTGAAATGGTTGACATTTTAGATCATGGAAATAATGTATACAACACAGATCTTGAAGGCGATTTTATAAAGAATAATTATGAAAAGTGTGAAAACATTTCTATTGACTTCGGAATTATGGAACGCTCAGAAAAAGTACATGTGCTCCCTGTTGATTTTGGTTGGGATGATTTAGGTACTTGGGGTTCTTTATACAACAAACTAGGTAAAGACAAGTATCAAAATGCAACTGTTGGAGCTAATACTATTTTTAAAAACGCTAATGGAAATATGATTAGCACTCAAAATGGCAAGAAAGTAGTGGTTCAAGGTTTACAAGATTTTATTATCGTAGAAAAAGACGATGTCTTGGTTATTTGTCCACGTAAAGAAGAACAAGACATAAAACAACTACGAACAAAAGTAAAAGAGAAATTTTAATAAGTTACTCCTCTCTTTTCTATAACACATTATTGATTAATGGAATATTCCAACATTCTTAACATAGGTATTTTAGCACATGTTGATGCTGGTAAAACTACCTTGACAGAACATTTACTATATCATACAGGAGCTATAAGAAATATAGGAAGTGTAGATAAAGGTTCTACTGTTACTGATAGTTTAGTACTTGAGAAAGAACGTGGAATTTCCATAAAAGCTGCAACCACTTCTTTTATTTGGAATGACACCAAAGTTAACTTAATTGATACTCCTGGGCACGTAGATTTTTCTAGTGAAGTTGCAAGAACATTATGTGTGGTAGATGCAGTTGTTTTAGTTATTTCGGCTGTTGAAGGTGTACAAGCTCACACCCTAACTATTGTAGACGCTTTGGAAAAACTGAAAATTCCAACAATAATTTTCATTAATAAAATTGATCGACAAGGTGCAGATACAGAGAGTGTTTTAGAACAAATAAAAAATGAGCTTCAATTTAAAACTGCCCCAATTTATACTGCTCATAATGAAGGGTTAGATTCCGCATGTATTAGTCCTGTTTTTCATAATAGTTCAGTTACCAAAGAACAAAAAGAAACCATTTTAGAAGAGTTAATTGAAACTAATGAAGACTTGCTTGAACAATACTTAAATGGCAATACTATTACTGATGAAACCTACATCAAAGCTATCATAAAAAACACTTCTAAAGCTTTAATTTCAGCGGTATTTACAGGAATTGCTAAAAATAACATCGGTGTAAAAGAATTACTAGACGGATTAACAAGTTTTATCAAACCCAACAAAAACAATACTTCTCAAGAAGCCTCTGCTTATGTATACAAAATAGAGCATCATAAAGTTCATGGTGTTATGGCATATGTAAAAGTATTTTCTGGTGAGTTATCTTCTAAATCGGTTATTTACAACCACACCCAAGCCTTAGAAACTAAAATAAACCAATCAAAGGTCTTCCATCATACCAAACATATTGACGCTACTATTAAAACTGGTGATATTGGAATTATTACAGGGGTCGTTGATACAAAAACTGGAGATATTTTAGGCAATCCCGAAGGAATTCCAAAATTACCCGAATTAAACACACCTGTTTTAAGTGTACAAGTGTTACCTGACAATGATAAAGATTATAATGCCTTAGCACAAGCGTTGCAAATCATCGACAAAGAAGATCCTACTCTTCAATTCAAATGGCATAAACCTGAAAAGGAACTCTTATTATTGTTAATGGGAGACATGCAAATTGAGGTACTAACCCATATATTACTAGAACGGTTTTCAATCCCTGTTCGTTTTACCGAACCTCAAATTGTATACAAAGAAACCATAAGCAAAGCTGCAGAAGGTTATGTTCGCTATTGGATGCCTAAACCTTGTTGGGCTATTATGACTTTTTTAATTGAACCTGCTCCCTTAAACTCTGGTGTTAGTTATCAATCTGTTGTATCTAAAAATGATATTCATAATAAATATCAAAACGAAATAGCTAGAACGATTCCAAAAGCTTTAGAACAAGGATTATTAGGTTGGGAAGTTACTGATATAAAAATAACATTGATTAAAGGAGAAGACCACAATGTACACTCTAGACCTGGTGATTTTAATTTAGCTACTCCAATGGGAATCATGAAAGGTTTACAAGCTGGTGGAACTCATTTGTTAGAACCCTTAGTTCGCTTTGAAATAAAAACCAATGAAGAGTTTTTAAGTAAAATTATTTCTGAACTTACAACTAGAAGAGCAACAATCAACTCTCCTACTTTTCAAAATGAAATGATGCATCTTACAGGAACAATTCCTGTAGCTACTTCTTTAGACCTAAGCATTAAATTAAATACACTTTGTAGTGGTCGTATACGTTTGCGAATGGTTTTTCATGGCTATGACACATGTCCTGAAGGAGAAGGTAAATCCAGAGATTTTAAAGGAGTGAACCCATTAGACGAAGCTCAATGGATATTGCACCGTCGTGGCGCTTATAAAGCTGACGAACGAGTAATTTAATTCTTCTTTTTTATTTCTTCTAAAACCAAAGAATTAAAAACTTTCTCTTCGTTTAGAAAATCACTTTTTATAGAAATATAATTTAGTGGATCAATCTTACCCTCCAATCGCATATAATCCTTTTCTGTAGTCAAAATGATTTTTTGTTGAGATAGTAATTCATCAAAACTCTTCTTAATAGTTGAAATGTCCTGCTGAGTAAAATTATGATGATCTGGAAAATTTAAATGCTTAAAACCTATTTCTTTTTCTTTTAAAAAGTTCAATAATGGTTTAGGATTTGCAATTCCTGTTACTAACAATACTTCTTTATCTTTCAAGTCTGAAATTACTAGTTCTTCTGTTCCTTTTAAATCTTCGTCGTATGCAATCGTCGTAAAAAATACTTTTTGATACGACTTCGGATTGAGTTTTCGTACTATCTTTTCTTGCTCTGCCTTCGATAAATTCTCAGGACATTTAGTAACCACAATTACACTCGCTCGTTTAGCCCCTCTCCTACTTTCCCTTAAATTTCCTGTAGGTAATAAAAAATCATCTACAAATAAATCGTTATACTTTGTGAGTAAAATATAACTACTTGCAGTTACTTTTCTGTGCTGATAAGCATCATCTAACAATACTACTTCTGGTGGGTTATGAGTCTGTAATAACTGCTGAATTCCATATGTTCTATCAGCATCCACAGCCACCGTAATATCATTTTTAAATTTCTTATAAAACTGGAGCGGTTCATCTCCAACATCTTCAGCTATGTGTGTATCGTTTACCAGTTGAAACCCTTCTGTTTTACGTTTATAACCACGACTTAACACCGCTATTTTATAATCATCCTTCAATAAACGTATCAAATATTCAATCTGCGGAGATTTTCCCGTTCCACCAACACTTAAATTTCCAACAGCAATCACTGGGATATCAAAAGAAGTTGATTTTAAAACACCTAGATTAAAAAACCAATTACGAATTCTCGTAATAGCATCGTACAAAACAGCAAACGGAAATAATAAAAATCGAAGTAGCTTCATTACACCAAAAGTAATAATTTAAGCATTAATGTACAGGATACTTTTATTTTCATTTTTCTACTTTGTAACTTTGCTATAGTAATATTTTGAAAACGTACCCAAATGCAAATAAAAGACGTCACCAACTATATTGAGCAACTAGCACCACTTTCATATGCTGAAGATTTTGACAATGTTGGTTTATTAATAGGTAATTACAGTACTGAAGTTACAGGAGTTTTAGTTACACTAGACACTCTTGAAGAAACTGTAGATGAAGCAATTGCTAATAACTGTAATCTTATTGTAAGTTTTCATCCCATTGTATTTAGCGGATTAAAAAAGATAAACGGCAACAATTATGTAGAACGCGTCGTATTAAAAGCTATTCAAAATAATATTGCTATTTATGCTACACATACTGCATTAGACAATGTAAATAATGGTGTCTCAGCAAAAATGGGAGAAGTTTTAGGATTAAAAAACATGAAAACACTCATTCCTAAAAAAGGAATCATCAAAAAACTAACAACGTATGTTCCTTCTCAAAATGCTGATAACCTTCGTAACAAATTATTTGAAGCAGGTGCAGGAAACATTGGTAATTATGACAACTGCTCTTTTAATACAGAAGGAAAAGGAAGCTACAAAGGAAATGAGAACTCTAACCCTACTATAGGTGAAAAAGGGGAACTTATATTTGAAAAAGAAACCTGTATTACGATTACTTTCGATTCTTTTTTAGAAGGTAAAATACTCTCAGCATTGTTTAAGAATCATCCGTATGAAGAAGTTGCCTATGAAGTTATAACTTTAGACAATCAAAATCAACATGTGGGTATGGGTATGATTGGAGAACTTCCATCTGCAATGAATGAAAAAGATTTTTTATTATTTGTAAAAAAAACATTTAAAACAGACTGTGTTAGACATTCTGAACTACTTGACAAACCTATTAAAAAGGTAGCTGTATTAGGAGGTTCAGGAAGTTTTGCTATTAAAAATGCGATGCGAGCAGGAGCAGATGCTTACATTAGTGCAGATTTTAAATATCATGAATTTTTTAAAGCAGAAAAAAGAATATTACTTGCAGATGTAGGACATTATGAAAGCGAGCAGTTTACAAAAAACCTTTTAGTTGATTATCTTAGCAAAAAAATTAGTACTTTTGCAATTATTTTAAGCGAAAAGAGTACAAATCCAATACACTATATTTAACAGATGGCAAAAAAAGAAGTAACGGTAGAAGAAAAATTAAGAGCGTTATACGATTTACAGTTAATCGATTCTAGAATTGACGAGATTAGAAACGTTCGCGGTGAATTACCTTTAGAAGTTGAAGATTTAGAAGATGAAGTTGCCGGATTAAACAAAAGACTTTCTAATTTAGCTGAGGATGTTAAAAATTTAGAAACTGATATTAGTAACAAAAAGTTAGCTATTGAAGAATCTAAAAACTTAATTACTAAGTACGAAGAACAACAAAAAAATGTTCGTAATAACCGTGAATTCGACTCTTTATCTAAAGAAATTGAGTATCAAGAATTAGAAATTCAATTATCTGAAAAGAGAATTAAAGAATACAAAGCTAAGATTTCTCAAAAGAAAGAGGTTATTGATAATACCAAAGAAAAATTAGCTCAACAAGAAGCACATTTAGCTCACAAAAAAGGTGAATTAGATGCTATCTTAAAGGAAACTGAAAAAGAAGAGCAATTATTAAAAGAAAAGTCTGAAGAATTTTCACAATCTATCGACAGACATTTATTAACTGCTTATAAAAGAATTAGAACTAAAGTAAGAAACGGATTAGCAGTTGTTGCTATTGAGCGTGGAGCTGCTGGAGGTTCTTTCTTTACTATTCCACCACAGGTACAATTAGAAATTGCTAACCGTAAGAAAATTACAATTGACGAGCACAGTGGTCGTATTTTAGTAGATCCAGCTTTAGCACAAGAAGAAAAAGAAAAAATTGACAGCTTATTTGCTTAATATTTTTCTTAAAACATATACAAAGCCTCCAAATTGGAGGCTTTTTTGTTGCTATAAGTTTTAATTCTAAAATTAGTAACAATTAAAAATCAAAGCCCCTCGCTTTTCACCTAACGTTACATTTTCGTATCTTGCATTCTGCTTATGATACAATTTATATTAAATAATCAGGTAATAAAAACTACAGCAAACGCTGGTATTACCTTACTCGACTTTATTCGAGAACATCAACAATTAAAAGGCACAAAAATAGGATGTCGTGAAGGCGATTGTGGAGCTTGTACTGTTTTAATTGGTGATTTAAAAGATAATAAACTTAGTTACCAAAGTATAACTTCTTGTATTTCTCCCTTAGGAAATGCTAACGGAAAGCATATTGTTACGGTAGAAGGAATTAATTTACCCAAAGAACTAAACACTGTTCAAAAAGCGATGACCGACAATTATGCTACTCAGTGTGGGTTTTGTACCCCTGGTTTTGTAGTTTCTATGACTGGTTATGCTCTTGACGACAAGCAAACAACCTCATGTAACGATGCTATTAGTGGAAATATTTGTCGTTGTACAGGTTATAAATCGATTGAAAAAGCAGGTTTTGAAATAGAACAAAAACTGCAACAAAAAGATAACAACCAGCAAATCGACTGGTTAATCAAGGAAGGTTTTATTCCTAATTATTTTGTAACTATTCCAGAAAAATTAGCTCAATTACAACCAAAAACCTTTGAAAAAACAGGTATAAAAGTAGCTAATGGAACCGATATATATGTACAGCATGCAGATAAAATGGCTGAAGAAGATGTACATTTATTAACCGATAAAAACGCTTTAAAAGAAATATCTTTTACTGAAGGGTTTTGTACACTGGGTGCTAATACAACCGTTACCGAAATTGCAGAAAGTAAACAACTGCAAACCCTTTTCCCTAAACTCAAGCAATTTTTAAAACTTGTTTCTTCTGAGCAAATCAGAAATATGGGAACTATTGGAGGTAACTTTGTAAACGCCTCACCTATTGGCGATATGTCTATTTTCTTTTTAGCATTAAACTCAACGTTAACCATTCAAAAAGAAGATGGAAACACGCGACAAATTCCGTTTCAAAAGTTTCATCAAGACTACAAAACATACGATTTACAAGAAGGCGAAATCTTACAGTCCATAACATTTAAAGTTCCTCAGGCAGAAGACAATTTTAATTTCGAAAAAGTAAGTAAACGAACACATTTAGACATTGCTAGTGTAAATTCCGCAGGAAGAATTACACTAAAAAATAATATAATTATAGATGCACATTTTTCTTTAGGAGGTGTAGCTGCAATTCCGAAGTATTTATACAAAACCAATGCCTTTTTAGTAGGAAAAGCAATCAATTCTGAAACGATAAAAGAAGCAGAAGCTATTTTACAATCAGAAATTTCTCCTATCAGCGACGTTCGTGGAGCTGCTGACTATAAGCGATTGTTGGCAAGACAGTTATTTTTTGCTCACTTTTTAGAGCTATTCCCTAACCAAGTTGAACTTAAAAAATTAATTGCCTAATGAAAACGATGAAGAACATAGACAGTTTTACACATGTTAGAGGAGAATCGTTATTTGTTGACGATTTAATGCTACGTCAAGACACCTTATTCGGATTGGTTTTTGATTCGCCAAAAGCACACGGAAAAATCAAATCGGTAGACTATTCTAAAGCCGAAGCATTAGACGGAGTTGTAAAAATATTTACCTATAAAGATGTTTTAGGAGAAAATCAAATTGGTGGTATTATTCCTGATGAACCTTTATGGGCAGAAGATGAAGTACATTTTTGGGGACAACCTATTGCTTTTATCGTAGCTAAAAGTGAAGCGATTGCTAAAAAAGCTCGAGCTTTAATTACCATAGATATTGAAGAGCTTCCTGTTATTACAACTGCTAAAGAAGCCAAAGAAAAAGGAAGTTTTATTAATGCTCCTCGCTCATTTAACTTAGGAAATACTCAAAACGCATTTAGCGAATGTGAATATGTGTTTGAGGGCGAAACTTTTTCTAACGGACAAGAACATTTATACCTCGAAACACAAGGTTGTTATGCAGTTCCGCAAGAAAACGGAAATATAAAAATTACTTCCTCTACGCAAGGACCTACTGCTGTACAAAAAACAGCTGCGAAAGTGTTGGGTATCCCAATGCATAAAATTGAGGTAGATGTAATTCGTTTAGGCGGTGGTTTTGGAGGAAAAGAAGACCAAGCTACTCCATGGGCGGTAATGGCTGCTGTTGCAGTACAACATTTGAATCGTCCGGTAAAATATATGCTGAATAGACATGATGATTTACGTATGACAGGAAAACGCCATCCGTATTCATCATTCTATAAAATAGGGTTAACAAAAGACCTAAAAATAAAAGCTTTTGAAGCAGAGTTCTTGCAAAACTCTGGTGCTGCAGCTGGTTTATCTCCTGCAATTGCAGAGAGAACTTTGTTTCATGCTACCAATAGTTACTTTGTTCCCAATGTACATACCACAGTGTATAGCTGTAAAACCAACTTACCACCTAACACGGCTTTTCGTGGATTTGGTGGTCCGCAAGGTATGTTTGTCATTGAAAGTGCTATTGCCGATGCCGCTGATAAAATAGGCATTAACAAAAGAGAAATTCAAGAAGCAAACCTATTAGCTGAAAATGATGAGTTTTCTTACGGGCAAATTGCTACTGAAGTACAAGCACAAAACTCATGGTTTAGTGCAAAAGAACAATATCAACTTGAAAAATTAGAGCAAGAAGTTGCCGATTTTAACAGTAAGAATGACCATTACAAAAAAGGTATTTCATTAATGCCTATCGCTTTTGGTATTTCGTTTACCAATACCCCAATGAATCATGCACGTGCATTGATACATATTTATCAAGATGGAAGTGTTGGCGTCTCTACAGCTGCCGTGGAAATGGGACAAAGTGTAAACACTAAAATGTTGCAAGTAGCACAAAGTGTTTTAGGTATTTCGGCAGATAGGGTTAAACTGGAAACAACTAACACTACGCGTGTTGCCAACACCTCACCTTCTGCTGCAAGTTCTACTGCCGACCTCAACGGAAAAGCAGTTGAAATGGCTTGTAATTCGTTAGTTGAACGACTAACAAAAGTTGCCGCTGACATGCTTTATTCCGAAGAAAAAAACATCTCCTTCAAAGAGAATTTTGTTTTTACAAATGATCATAAATCAGAGTTAACATGGGAAGCTTTAATTGCTGAAGCGATGCTGCGTCGTGTAGCATTGTCTGAAAATGCCCATTATGCTACTCCTGTAATTCATTTTGACAAGACCAAAGAAAAAGGACATCCGTTTGCCTACCATGTGTATGGTACTGCCATCACAACGGTTACTGTAGATTGTGTCCGTGGTAATTATGAAATTGACAGTGTAAAAATTGTACACGACTTTGGTAAAAGTATGAATATGGGAATTGATTTAGGGCAAGTTGAAGGTGCTTTAGCACAAGGAATCGGCTGGATGACCTTAGAGGAAATTGCCTATAATAATGATGGGCGCTTGCTTTCGAATGCGTTATCTACTTACAAGGTACCTGATATTTTTTCAGCTCCAAAAACAGTAGAAACCATTCCGTTAAAAACAGCAGGAAATCAAATGGCTATTAAAAAATCGAAAGCTGTTGGCGAACCTCCTTTAATGTATGGTATCGGAACATATTTTGCCATTCAACAAGCCGTTAAAGCCTTTAACCCTAATTATAAATTAAAATTCCACGCTCCTTTTACACCCGAAAAAGTATTAATGGGATTGTATGAAAAATAAAATGACATACACAATAAATGAATGTGTTTTTGATACGTTTCCTGAATTAGAAAGTGACAGACTTTTATTTAGTGAATATACAAAGACAGATGCTTCAGAATTATTTAATATTAGGACTCATCCAAAAGTTTGTGAGTATTTAGATTCTGACACGCCTCAATCTCCACAAGACATTGAAAAAAGAATAGAACTCATTCAACAAGCTTTTAAAGATAAAAACGGAATTACTTGGGCTATCATCAACAAGGAAAATAACAAACTTATTGGTGATTTTGGAATCTGGAAATTAGACAAACAAAATTTTAGAGGTGAAATAGGCTATGTGTTGAGCCCTGATTATTGGGGAAAAGGATATATGAAAGAAGCTATGAAAACCTTAATTCACTTTGCTTTTCATACCTTCAATCTTAATAGCTTAGAAGCTAATATAAATCCTAAAAACCAAAACTCAAGAAGTATTCTTTTAAAACTAGGGTTTAAAAAAGAAGCCTATTTTAGAGAGAACTATTTTTACAATGGGGTGTTTTTAGATAGCGAGATTTATTCGCTATTAAAATCAGATTTTAATTCAAAATAAATAAGAAGAGTATCAAACTACAATACACCAAACAAAATATATTTAGGGGTGCCTTAATTTATAGCATTGGAGATACCATTGCATCCCTTTTACTAAACGAGTTTTCCTTATACAGACTCCTCGGAATGGTATTTATTGGAGCTACCGTTTATGCTCTTGAAATCCCTAATTATTTTAATTGGATAGAGAGAAAAACAGCTAACAATAGCGGACTAAGAAGAACACTCGCAAAAACAATATTAGCCATTGCTTACTTTAATCCGCTTTGGATTTTTAGACATTTACTGTTTATCAAGTTATTTTCTGGAAATTTTGACCAAATAACTAGTAACTTATTCATTGTTGCTTGTTGGTCGTTTTTGGTAAACATCCCTATTTCGTTTATCGCTAATTTTATCATTCAAAATAAAGTAAAACTCGATTGGCGTTTTTTAGCAAGTGCTATATTCTCAGCTCTTATGGCTATTTATTATGCACTAAGCGAAACCATTTTTAATTAGACGTTTATGGAATTTTGGCAACAGTTATATACAAAACTTCAAAATAAGCAAAAGGTATACCTACTAACGGTAATTGAAAACCTTGGTAGTTCTCCTGGTCGAAAAGGTTTTAAAATGTTAATTACTGAAGATGGTTTTATTTACGGTTCTATAGGTGGTGGTGTTATGGAATTTGCGCTTGTTGAAGAAGCCAAACAACTATTACAACAAGAGAATCCACCAACGTTTAGCAAAAAACAAATTCATAAAGGAAATATCAAACATGGTTCGGGTATGATTTGTTCTGGTCAACAAACGGTTGCCTTTCATTGCTTAGACACTAAGTATCGCTCAATAATATCAACCATTATTTCTTCTTTACAGCAGGGTAAAAAAGGAACTTTACATTTATCTTCTACCCTATTTGATTTTACTCCTGATATTCTAGAAAGTCAGTTTGAGTATGACATCAACTCGAAAGAAGATTGGTATTTCAAAGAACATATCGGTTTTAAAGAAACCTTGTACATTGTTGGTGGTGGACATGTAGGTGTTGCTGTTTCTGAACTTTTTGTAAAGCTAGGTTTCTATGTTATTGTTTTTGATAATAGAGAAAACCTCAACACATTAGAAAACAACCAAACTGCTCATAAAAAACAGGTTATTGATTATAATGATATTGAAAACTACATAGAAGAATCTTCTTCAAGCTATGTAGCTATTATGACCAATAAATATACTGATGACAAGTTGGTATTGAGTAAGCTCCTTAAAAATAACTATCAATTTTTAGGTGTTTTGGGTAGCAAAGCAAAGTTGCAAACGATGTGGGAAGTTCTGCAAAACGAAGGATTTACTCAAGAAGAATTGAGTAAAGTACATGCACCTATTGGACTTTCTATAAAAAGTGAAACCCCTGAGGAAATAGCGGTAAGTATTGCGGCACAAATCATACAAATAAAAAACACTTAAACCGTATAAAGAGTAATGGATCAACCAAATGAATATAAAGACTTTTTAGCAAATGTTTTTAATCGTTATGCTACGGTGAGTGACGAGGCGATTTCTTCTTTGTTTTCAGCTGCAAAAGTGCACGATTTAAAAAAGGGAGCTACTTTATTACCCTTCGGAAAGGTGTCAAAACACATACACGTGCTATACAAAGGCGCAGTAGTTTCTTGCTTTTTACATAAAAACGGTACGGTATATCATAAAAACATCTTTTTATCAGGTAGTTTTATAGGTTCTGTAGTATCATCACTTACCAACACACCTTCTCAATTTTCTCTAGAAATTATAGAGGATTCTACAGTTATTAGCTTTCCGTATGATGTATACAGGCAACTTATTAGAGAAAACCAAGACTTGCAAAACTTCTATATTGCTTATCTTGAAAAAAACTGGGTAATTGACAAAGAGAAACGAGAAATTGACATTGTTTTAAAAGAAGCTAAAGAACGGTATCTCGATTTTGTAAACGCTAACCCTAATATAGAAAATAGAATACCATTACACTATATTGCCTCTCATTTAGGTATTACTCCCACTCAATTAAGCCGAATTCGTAAAAGCATTAAAAAAAGTATGTAGCAATCAACATATGTAAAGAAAAAGGTTTTATTTCCTTTCCATCTTTGCAGTATGAAAATATTCTTTATATACTTTTTGGCCTTTATTGGTGGAGTATCACTAGCTATTCAAGCAGGATTTAACACGCAACTAGGTACTATTGTAAAACAACCTGTTATTGCTGTTATAGCAACTTCTATAGCCAGCGCTATTTTTGGATGCTTATTTATATTTCTATTCAAAGAAGAAAGTATTCAACTAACTATAGCGCAACAAGTACCTTGGTATTTATGGTTTATTGGCGGACTTTTTAGCATGATTGGTATTTCTCTTTATTTTTACACCATACCAAAGCTAGGTATTTCAAAAATGATTGCTTTTGGTCTATGTGGTCAATTGGTTTTTTCGTTATTCGCAGGAAAATTTGGTTGGTTAAACTTGCCTGTTGAACCCATAACTACCAAAAAGTGTATTGGAATTGTTTTCATGGCAATTAGTATTATTTTAATCAACTCAAAATGAAAAAAGTAGTATCAAACATAAACAACTTAACCTCTTTATGGAAGTCTGCTGCGGCTCCATACCAAGGTTACCATAAAGAAACATTTTTTGAAAGCGCTCATATACAAAACGCTCAATGGCCTAATAGAATTTGGACCAACCTCTCTCCTTCTGAGAATCAGCTAAAGGAGATACAAAAGCAAATGATTAGTAAAGACAACCGTTATACATTTTCTTACTTTACACTTCCCAATCAAGAAAACAATATGGAGCTTGACGATAAACTCCAGTTAAAGTCAACTCAATACGGAATGAGTTTAGAACTAAAAGAAAAGTTTGAAACTCAAAGACACATCAATTTTAAAAGAGTAGAAAACACAGAAGAAGCTGATGTTTGGAGCAATGCCTTTTTTAAAGCTTTTGGTTACGAAATAAACACAGCAATCATTTTAAAAACCAAAGAAACCATACCCTACTATCTTGTTTCTTTTGAACAAGAACTTGTTGGAACCGTAATTTTATACACTACTAATACTGTTGCCGGCTTACATAGTTTGGGTATTATACCTGAAAAAAGAAAACAAGGTTTTGCTACCGAAATTATGCGCCAGACATTGAATAAAGCTATTGACAACAACTTATCCTTAGCTACATTACAAGCCTCTGAAATGGCAAAAGAAATGTATTTAAAATTAGGGTTTTCTTTAGACTTTTTAATGAAAAATTATGGTATTGTCAATCCTTCTTAAAAGTACAGCATATTAACACACATAACTTTTGAACTTGGTAAAAAAATAGTAGGTTTGAAGCTACTAATGAGAAAGGATGAATTATAAAGAAGTCTTTAAAACAATTGAGAAAACATACACTCCGCTATCTACTGAGTGTCAACAAGAATTAATTGCCAGTTCAAAAGTTTGTGTATATAAAAAAGGAGACATTGTTGTACGAGAAGGGCAATTCTCTAAAAAAGTCTTTTTCATTGTACAAGGATGTTCAAGAGCATATTACTTAAAAGATGGTAAAGACATTTCTGATTGGTTTACTTTCGAAAATCAGTTTATGGCTTCCATCGTTAGCTTTTTCAGCAATGAACCAAGTCCGCATTATGTTGAATTTATTGAAGATTCAACCGTTTTGGAATTTTCAAAAGATACGGTTGATAAGCTTTCTCAAAAGCATCACGACTTTGAACGCTTAATTAGTAAGATAGTCACTGAAACCATGTTAGGGCTTTGCGAACGATTATACACCATTCAATTCAACAAAGCAGAAGAAAGGTATAAACACCTGCTAAGTATTTATCCTTTTATAACCAACAGAATTCCCCTTACACATATTGCCTCTTATTTAGGAATAACTCTTGAAACGTTGAGCAGGATAAGAAACCCCAAAAAACGAATTTGATTTATATCAAATGATAAGCCTTCCATTTACAGCAATTTTGCTAACAAATACAATAACAATGGAAGATAACAACAAACAACAACTAAAGTCAATCTGGGGAAAATGGTGGGAACCTATTAGAAAGTGGTTTTATCCCGCTTGGTTAATCTACGAAACTTCAGTTCGGTTTTATGAGTATGCCTTGTCGGTTCATATTTACTTTAATAATCCGCAAAACAATATCGCTTCTTATATAGGAGAAGCTAGCTCCCAAATTTTAGGTATTTTTTGTAGCCTCAGCACTTTTGTAATTTGCACTGCCTTTTTAACAATACCTACCTGTTTTATACTGTATAAGTTTTTCAAAACAGAAAACTTAACAGGTTCTCAATTTGAAGCAACATTAAAACCTATTTTTTAAGATAAATGAAGAAAATACTCATTATAAACGGACACCCAGACAAGGAAAGTTTTAATTATGCCCTTTCTGAAGCTTATAAAACAGGTGCTAAGAAATCGACTGCTGAAATACAGGAAATCAACATCCGAGAATTAAACTTTAACCCTAACCTTCAATTTGGCTATCGAAAACGAACAGAACTTGAACCTGACTTATTAGAAGCACAAGAAAAACTAAAATGGGCAGATCATTTGGTGTTAGTGTATCCTGTTTGGTGGGGTTCTGTACCTGCAATTATGAAAGGTTTTTTAGATCGAGTTTTACTCCCTGGCTTTGCTTTTAATAAAAAAGAAAACTCTTTATGGTGGGATAAATGTTTTACAGGAAAAACAGCCAGAATAATTTGTACGTTAGATCAACCTGCTTGGTACTATAAGTGGATATATAGAAGCCCGAGTCATAATGCGATTAAAAAACTAACATTAAACTATATAGGAATAAAAAAAGTGCGAATTACTACTATTGGTCCTATAAAACTCTCAAAAGAAAAGTTTAGAAGTAAATGGTTGAAAAAAGTAGCAACTCTTGGAACATTGAACAAATAAAAAATAACTGTTATTTTTTATAAACTGTAACAATTTCGAATCTCATCTGTCATTGAAAAAAACAGAACTAATGAAACTAATTTTACAACTATTACTAATTACTTGTTTAATAGGTAAATCTTATGCTCAAAAAAATGACAAAAGTGTTTATAGTAAAACTGATGCCTATTTAGAAAGCACCATAGATAGCCTAAATATTATTGGGTTAAACTATGTAATACTTATTGATAATAAAGTAGTACACAAAAAATCATTTGGTTTAGCACATGCGCAACTTAAAGTACCTATGACTATAGATAAGTCTTTCCCTGTTGCTTCAATATCCAAATTATTCAGTTCAATTGCACTTCATAAATTATTAAGCATTCATAAACGAGATGTAAATGAAACTTTAGAAGATTTTCTTCCTAATAGAAACGACTTCCCTGAGTCTTGGAAAAAATTAACTCTCAAACAATTATTATCTCATACTTCTGGTATTCCAGACCAAATAGATTATCAAATCTATTTAGCTCCTGATAGTGAAAAAAGTGTTATTGACGCTCTAAGAGATAAACCATTTAGTTCTGAGCCAGGAACGGAGTCAAAATATAATGCAACAGGTTTTTTACTAGTTCGTGCTATAATTGAAAAATTAGCAAATCAGGACTTTGAATCCTATATGCAAACTGAATATTTCAACAAGTTCAATTTAAGTACAGCTAAGTACGGTGGGTTTAAAAAAGTTATTCCTAATAGGGTTACTTGTTACCAAAAAAGAAATGGGAGTTTAGAAATGTTTCCTCTAAATTATTCTTCTCCTATGTATGCTGGTGCTGGTTTAAATATCTCTATAAATGATTTAGTTAAATGGTTTCAAGCTATTCAGAAAGAAAAAATCATCACAAAAGAACAACTCGAAAAAGCTTGGACACCTGTAAAGTTAAAAAATGGAAAAGATGGCTATTTTGGATTAGGTTGGGAGTCTTACAGGCTTCAAGATGGTTATAGAATGGTTGGACATGGAGGAGCTGGTATTTCCTCTTTCAGACATTACTGGAATGAAAAAACCAATCAAAATGTTACAGTAATTTTGTTGACTAATGGTGCTTTAAATTGGACTATTAGACCAAATCAAATTAACTCACAAATTGCAACTATAATACTTGAAGGTGAGTAAAACACTTTGTGTAATACTATACATACTCTTGCTTCTTAAAACCAAAATTATACATTTAACATACTAACTAACATTTTTCTACACAATATGATATTTTATCTTTTTATTGTTTGGTATCACTCCCCTTAGGCGGGGAGCATCGTTCCCCTTAGGTGTATGGTATCACTTTCCTTAGGCTTCGTGTGTTGACCCGATTAGGCTTCGTGTGTTGACCCGATTAGGCTTCGTGTGTTGACCCGATTAGGCTTCGTGTGTTGACCCGATTA
>NZ_RCCS01000009.1 GCF_003664185.1 Tenacibaculum discolor
CCGTTTGCGGGTGCAAATATAGATACCTTTTTCCATTCAACAAGCACTTTTCCAACCTTTTTTTTAAACTATTTTTTAATACGCTATACACTAATTAGTTACACACAAAAGTTTTTTATACCGTACCCTATCCCAACTGTTACACTCATTGTTTTCTCTCCTTCCTCTACACTTAAATGGAGAGATTCTCTTTATTTATACCCCCTATATATAATGTTATGAATCGCGTTAGGGATTGAAGCGGCATCCTTTTGTTTAGGGTGCCTTTAGCAACCTAAACAAAAGATACAGCGGAAAGCCCAACACTTTGTTCTGTTATAGCACAGCGGAAACAAACAACAAAGTGGAACGCAAACACCAATAAATTATCTTATTTGAAATACATTATATATATATTGTAGGAAAAATGGTTTTACAATATCTTTGCGTTTCAAAATTTCCACTTGTAAGGAAATTATTTATAACAACTATATTATATAATGATAAAGATTACATTACCCGACGGGAGCGTCAAAGAATTTGAAATGAACAGCACTCCAATGGATGTTGCTAGAAGTATTAGTGAAGGTTTAGCTAGAAATGTTATTTCTGCAAGTTTTAACGGAACTACTGTTGAAACCTCTACTCCTTTAACCACAGATGGCTCGTTGGTTTTATATACATTTAATGATACTGCTGGTAAAAAAGCTTTTTGGCATTCATCTGCTCACGTATTAGCACAAGCTATTCAAGATTTTTATCCTAATGCAAAGTTAACTATTGGTCCTGCTATTGAAAATGGGTTTTACTATGATGTTGATTTTGGTGAGGATACTATTTCTGAGAAAGATTTTGACAAAATAGAGAAGAAGTTTTTGGAGCGTGCTCGTGAAAAAGCTGAATTTAAGATGCGCTCTATTTCTAAAGCTGATGCGTTAGCTTACTATAAAGCTCAAGACAATCAATATAAGGTAGAACTTATTGAAGGTTTAGAGGATGGTGATATAACCTTTTGTGATCATAGTGACTTTACTGATTTATGTCGTGGAGGACATATCCCAAATACTGGGATTATCAAAGCTGTGAAGATTATGAATGTTGCTGGTGCTTATTGGCGTGGTGATGAAAAAAACAATCAACTTACTCGTGTGTATGGCATCTCTTTTCCTAAACAAAAAGAATTAAAACAATATTTAGAACTACTTGAAGAAGCTAAAAAGCGTGACCACAGAAAACTTGGTAAAGAATTAGAGCTTTTTACTTTTTCTCAAAAAGTAGGTCAAGGTTTACCTTTGTGGTTACCAAAAGGTGCTGCTTTACGTGGTCGTTTAGAAGACTTCTTAAAAGCTGCTCAAAAGAAAGCTGGTTATGAAATGGTAATGACTCCTCATATTGGTCAGAAAGAATTATATGTTACTTCTGGTCACTATGCGAAGTATGGTGAAGATAGTTTTCAGCCGATTACTACTCCGAAAGCTGACGAAGAGTTTTTATTAAAACCTATGAATTGCCCACATCACTGTGAGGTATATAACCACAAACCTTATTCATATAAAGACTTACCAAAACGTTTTGCAGAATTTGGTACCGTATATAGATATGAACAAAGTGGTGAATTACATGGTTTAACTCGTGTTCGTGGTTTTACTCAGGATGATGCTCATATTTTCTGTACTCCAGAGCAATTAGACGAAGAGTTTAAAAATGTAATTGATTTAGTACTATATGTATTTGGGTCTTTAGGTTTTGAAGATTTTACTGCTCAGGTATCTATTAGAGACATGGAGAATCTTGATAAATATATTGGTTCGGTTGAAAATTGGGAAAAAGCAGAACAAGCAATTATCAATGCAGCTAAAGATAAAGGTTTAGATTATGTAGTTGAAGAAGGTGAAGCAGCTTTTTATGGACCGAAGTTAGACTTTATGGTAAAAGATGCTTTAGGTAGAAGTTGGCAATTAGGAACTATTCAGGTTGATTATAACTTACCTGAACGTTTTGATTTACACTATAAAGGTGCTGACAACCAACTGCATCGTCCGGTAATGATTCACCGTGCACCATTTGGTTCTATGGAGCGTTTCATTGCAGTTCTACTGGAACATACAGGAGGTAATTTCCCTCTTTGGCTAACCCCTGAGCAAGTTATTGTACTGCCAATCAGTGAGAAATATCAAAAATATACCGAAAAAGTTTTAACTTTGTTAGAAAATTCCGAAATTCGCGCCCTCGTTGATAACCGTAACGAGAAGACAGGAAGAAAGATACGTGATGCCGAAGTTAGCAAAATACCTTTTATGGTTATTGTTGGTGAACAGGAAGAAAAAGATGGCACAGTATCTGTAAGAAAACATGGTGAAGGTGATTTAGGAACATTTACTATAGAAGAGTTCATTTCTCTAATACAGAAAGAAGTTAGTAAAACATTAGTTCCTTTTGGAAGTTAAAAAAATAAGATAGTAATTTAAAATTTATAAGTCATAGCAATTAGAAGAAAAGGCGGTAGAAGACCCGCGAGAGTAATTAAAGAAGATCAACATAGAATTAATGAAAAAATTAGACATGTTGATGAAGTTCGTCTTGTAGGCGATAACGTGGAAGTTGGTGTATATCCATTAGCTAAAGCTAAAGAGATTGCACGAGAGTTAGAATTAGATTTAGTTGAAATTTCACCTAAAGCTGTTCCTCCTGTTTGTAAAGTTATTGATTACAAAAAGTTCTTATATGAGCAAAAGAAACGTGAAAAAGCTTTAAAAGCTAAAGCTACTAAGGTTACCGTTAAGGAAATCCGTTTTGGACCTCAAACTGACGAACATGATTACGAGTTTAAAAAGAAGCATGCTATTAAGTTCTTACAAGATGGGGCTAAATTAAAAGCTTTTGTATTCTTCAAAGGGCGTTCTATTGTATTTAAAGAACAAGGACAAATTTTACTATTAAAATTAGCTCAAGAATTAGAAGAATATGGTAAGGTAGAACAAATGCCGAAACTAGAAGGAAAACGTATGATTATGTTTATTGCTCCTAAAAAGGTTAAATAAACAAATACAACGATAATATAAGCAAGATAAAACTAAGAACAAAGATGCCTAAAATTAAAACAAAGTCTAGTGCCAAGAAACGTTTCAAGTTAACTGGTTCTGGGAAAATCAAAAGAAAGCACGCGTTTAAAAGCCACATTTTAACAAAGAAGTCTAAAAAACGTAAGCTTGCATTAACTCATTCGACTTTAGTACACAAGTCAGATGAAGCAAACATTAAGCAACAATTAGTTTTAAAATAATTGTTAGCACAGGGAATTTAATTATTAACCATGGAGTTAGGCTCATTTAAGAACTTTTAAATAAGTCGCCTACTACAAAAACACATTTGAATTATGCCAAGATCAGTAAATTCAGTAGCTTCAAGAAATAGAAGAAAAAAAATCTTGAAGCAAGCAAAAGGTTACTTTGGACGTCGTAAAAACGTTTACACAGTAGCAAAGAATGCGGTTGAAAAAGGAATGTTATATGCATACCGTGACCGTAAAAACAATAAGAGAAACTTCCGTTCATTATGGATTCAACGTATTAACGCTGGAGCTCGTCAGTACGGAATGTCTTACTCACAGTTTATGGGGAAAGTAAAAGCTAATAATATTGAGTTAAACCGTAAGGTTTTAGCTGATTTAGCTATGAACAACCCAGAAGCTTTTAAGGCCATTGTAGAAAAAGTAAAATAAGTTTCATAACCTTGCTTATACTAAAAACCCAAACCTTAACGTTTGGGTTTTTTTAAACCATCCACATTCATCAATTGAACTAAAATATCAATCCTATGAAATTTTTTAAAATAGTATTCGTCTTTATCTTTACTCAAAGTATTATCGCTCAAAATAGCACTCCTGATCAACCTAACACAGTTGAAAATCAATTTGAAGAGCTTTATAAAAAATCAAACAACTATCAAATTTACAAGGTTGTAAAAAAGAATGAATATTTAAGACTACAGAATAGTATTTTAGATAGTATAAAAGTTATTAAAACAGATGCTGCTGCTAAACAGGTAAAAATAGATGAACAGCAAAAAAACATTTCTGAGTTACAGACTAAAATAGATACATTGAATAAAGATTTGGCTACTTCTATTGATAAAGAAGATGCTATTTCTTTTATTGGTATTCCTTTAAACAAGCCTACCTATAACTCTATAGTATGGGGGATTATTTTTGTTTTACTTGCTGGATTAGCTTTCTTTATCTACAGATTTAAAAACAGCAATGTGGTTACTAAGGAAACCAAAAGTTTACTAGCTGATACTGAAGAGGAGTTTGAACAGTACAAAAGAAAGTCTATTGAAAAAGAGCAAAAACTACGTAGACAGTTACAAGACGAGATTAACAAACAACGTGGTGTAAGTTAAGCTGCCTACACCTACAATTTTTATAACTCATAAAAAAGCGACCTTAATAAGGTTGCTTTTTTCTTTATTATGCTCTACTCTTTTTAATGTGTAGAAAAAATTACTTTAGTGTTTTGCAACATTAAAAAAAAACATACGTCTTTAGTCCAAAAATAAAATGGTACTAAACTTCAAAACAGTCATATTTACTTTAATTATTAGCAGTATAATTATTAGTTGCAAAACAAAAAAACACCAACAAACAGATGATGTAGCTATATTGATTTCAAAAGAGCTAGATACTTTAATTTCTAATCCTGAAATAAACGGGGTATCTGCAGGAGTTTTTTACAAAGGAAAAACTTATGAATTTCATAAAGGTAATTTAAACAAAGAAGATATCAAGCCCCCTACCAAAAATACAATATATGAAATAGCTTCTTTGACAAAAACTTTTAGTGGTATTCTATTAGCTCAAGCAATAAATGAAGAAAAAGTTTCTTTAGATGATGACATCAGAAACTACTTAAAAGGTAATTTTCCTAATTTAGAATATCAAGGACACCCTATTACCTTTCGTAATTTATTAACTCACAGGAGTGGTTTACCAATTATTTTCCCAAACAAACCTGAAATCTTCTCTCCCTCAAACAAAGAAAAGCTTCCTTTTCTCATTACAGACTTGCAAAAAGGTTTTACAAAAAAAGATTTTTTTGCCGAACTTCATAAGGTAAGAATAGACACAATTCCGGGAACCAAGTTTGGATATTCAAATCCAGGGGCTAACTTATTAGGGTATTGTTTAGAGAATATTTATAAAATGTCTTTTGAAGAGTTATTAAGGAAGAAAATATTAACTCCTTTAAAAATGGATAATACCAAAATAGTATTAACTGAAGAAGAAAAAAAATTCTTGGCACAAGGATACAACGGTAAAAATCAAAAAATGCCTTTTGAACCTGAAATGCCAATGAAAGCTGCAGGAGGTATTCTATCCACTGTAGAAGACATGAATAAATACATGAGGTTCCATTTAAATCAAAACGACGAAGTAATTAAAATCTCTCACAAAAAACTACTTGGACTTTGGGAAGATTTTGATAATGGTTTTTTCTGGCAAATATTAATCAATGAAAACAAACCTGATATAGTTTTTCAAAACGGTGGGGCTTTTGGCACTTCAAGCTGGTTAACTCTAATTCCCAAAAAACAAATAGGTGTTTTTATTGTTACTAATAAAAAAGATGAAAAAACCCATAGTTATTTAAAAAATACTGTAGATAAAATTATAAATAAGTTGGAATAAACTATAAAAAATCCCGAGTTCATTACTCGGGATTATATTTTACGCTAAAAACTGTTGTAATCAATTGGATAAACAATTTTATTTTAAAATAAAAACTATAAAATCTGTTTAATCACAACATTCGTTTCTACTCAAAACTTCTGAGTACAATTCTATTATTTATGATAACCCTGAGATTACTCCGTTATTGTCAATCGTCATATTTTCAGATGCAGGTGTTGCTGGTAACCCAGGCATGCGCATCATTTTTCCTAAAATTGGAATTATAAATTGTGCTCCTGCTGCAATTTCAATTTCTCTAACATTTACTGTGAATCCTTCTGGTCTTCCTATCAACTTATCATTATCGGAAAATGATTTTTGAGTTTTTGCCATACACACAGCAAAATTATTAAATCCTAAACGATCAATTCTTCGTAAGTTTAACTCAGCTTTTTTATCATAGGTTACAGCATCTGCTCCATAAATTTCTTTAGCAATTTTTTCTATTTTCTCTTTTACAGGACTTTTCCAATCATACAAAGGCTTATATTGTGTAGCTTTATTTTCAACTACATCAACTACAGCTTTGGCTAAGTTTTTAGTTCCTTCTCCTCCTTTTGCCCATCCTTCAGAAACGACAGCTTGTACACCTAAATTCTTGCAGGCGTCAATAACAAACTGTACTTCTTCATCTGAATCAGATATAAAAGAATTAATTGCTACTACAGGCTCAATATTGAATTTTCTAATATTTTCAATATGCTTTTCTAAATTTTTAAATCCGTTTTGTACACGCTTTAAACTTGGTGTATTATATTCCTCTTTTGGAGAACCTCCATGATGACGCAACGCTCTGATTGTTGCTACTAACACCACACATTTAGGATTTAACCCTGCATATTGTGATTTTATGTTCAAGAATTTTTCGGCTCCTAAATCAGCTCCAAAACCAGCTTCAGTTACTACATAATTTGATAAAGATAACCCCATTTTTGTAGCGATAATTGTATTCGTTCCTTGTGCTATATTTGCAAAAGGTCCACCATGAATAATTGCTGGGTTTTCCTCTAACGTTTGTACCAAGTTTGGTTTTACCGCATCTTTAAGCAAAATAGCCATTGCATCTTGTGCTTTTAAATCACGAGCAAACACTGGTTTTTTATCAAAAGTAAATCCGATAAAAATATTCCCTAATCGCTCTTTCAAGTCATTAAAACTTGTAGCCATACAAAGAATAGCCATTACTTCAGATGCTGGTGTAATATTGAATCCGTCTTCTCGAGGAATTCCATTAGCTGTACCTCCTAAACCAATTGTTATTTGACGTAACGAACGATCGTTCATATCAATTACACGCTTCAATAAAATTGTTCTCGGATCAATATTTAAATTATTAGTCCTGCTTTGTAGGTTATTATCTATTAAAGCTGATAATAAATTGTTCGCTTTCTCAATTGCATTAAAGTCTCCCGTAAAATGTAGGTTGATGTCCTCCATAGGCACAACTTGTGAGTATCCTCCTCCAGCAGCTCCTCCTTTTATTCCAAAAACAGGTCCTAATGACGGTTCTCTTAATACTACTGTAGCCTGCTTCCCTACCTTATTCAATCCTTCAGTTAAACCTATAGAAACAGTGGTTTTCCCCTCTCCTGCAGGTGTTGGAGTTAACGCTGTTACCAACACTAAGTTGTTTTGCTTTATTTTCTTTTCATCTATTAAGTTTAGAGGTAATTTAGCCTTATATTTTCCATACATTTCTAAATCATCTTCTCTTACTTGTAACTTACTAGCTATATGTTTAATATGTTGTAATTCTTTTGCTTGAGCAATCTCGATATCGGTTAAATGCGCCATGGCAAATTATTTAAATTTTTAAGTTATTTGTTGTACTAAAAAAGCAGGTAAATATACGTAATATAATCCCTATGAAAACTGACATTTGTTAGCAAATATTCCTTAATTATTATCTAAAGACATAAATATGGTAAAAGAATTGGCTTTTCTTTTAATGAAACGCTATATTTGCACGTTTTTAAAATAAAGTCGATTTAAATTATTTACAATGCAAAACAAAGGATTAATTAAATTATTTGCTATACTTTTTGGTCTAGTAAGTATTTATCAATTATCGTTTACGTTCTTTGCCAATACGGTAGAAGATAGTGCGAAACAGTATGCTAAGGCTAATGTTAGTGATAACAATGGTAGAGCTTTGGCTAGATATGAAAGAAAATACTTAGATAGCGTAGCTAACAAAGAGGTAGTAAACTTAGGATTTGCAAAGTACTCTTACAACGATATTAAGAACAAGGAAATGAACCTTGGTCTTGATTTAAAAGGGGGTATTAATGCAATTTTACAGGTATCGGTAAAAGATATCTTAATCGGATTATCTAACGATTCTCAAAACACAACTTTTAAGCAAGCGTTAGCAAATGCTGATGAAGCTCAAAAGAATAGTCAAGAGAATTACTTAGATTTATTCTACAACGAGTTCGAAAAATTAAGCAACGGTAGCGTTAAGTTAAGCGATCCAAGCATTTTTGGAACTAAAGCTTTACGTGATAAAATAGACTTCAACAAAACCAACGAGCAGGTTAAATCGACTTTACAAGAAGAAATCAACACTTCTATCAACACTGCTTTTGAAGTATTACGTAGCCGTATTGACAAATTTGGAGTTGTTCAACCAAATATCCAACGCATTGGAACTTCTGGTAGAATTCAAGTTGAATTACCAGGAGCTAAAGACATTGACCGTGTAGAGAAGTTATTACAGAGTACTGCTGAATTACAGTTCTGGGAAGTTCACACAAATGCAGATGTTCAAAACTTTTTCTTTGCCGCAAATGCAAAGGTTGCTGAAATGTTAAAAGATGATTCAGCTACTGAACAAGTTAAAGATACTGCTAAGGCAGACAACGATATTGATGATTTATTAGGTGAATCAGCTGATTCAACAAAAGTTGAAACTCAAAAGAATTTATTTTCTTATTTATACCCTAATGTAGCGCAAAGCCAACAACAAATAAGTTCTTTAGTTGCACAAGCTAGAGTTCAGGATACTGCGAAAGTAAATAGTTTCTTACACAACAAGGAAGTAAGAGCTTTGTTACCTAACAATTTAAAATACACTAAGTTTTTATGGGACTATAAGTCTCAAGCTGGTGCTGATGGAACTGAGATTATTGGTTTATATGCTATTAAATCTAACAGAAAAGACAAAGCTCCTATTGATGGAGATGTAATTGCTGATGCCAAACAAGAATACGACCAGCTAAGTAAGCCTGTTGTATCTATGTTAATGAATGGTTCAGGAACTAAGCAATGGGCAAAAATGACTAGCGAAAATGTTGGTAAGTTCGTCGCTGTAGTTTTAGACAACTATGTATATACTGCTCCTGTAGTAAACGGAGCTATCACAGGAGGTAGTACTCAGATTTCAGGAGGTACAATGACTGTAAATGAAGCTCAAGATATTGCTACTGTATTAAAAGCTGGTAAGCTACCTGCTCCAGCTCGTATTATCCAAGCACAGGTTGTTGGTCCATCATTAGGTAAAGAATCTATTGATGCTAGTATGTGGTCATTTGGATTAGCTATTATTTTAGTACTAGTTTGGATGTTCTTATACTACGGAAGAGCTGGTATTTATGCCAACATTGCTTTAGTAGTTAACATCTTATTCATTTTTGGAATTTTAGCCTCGTTTAACTCTGTATTGACATTACCTGGTATTGCTGGTATTATCTTAACCATAGGTATGTCGGTAGATGCGAACGTAATTATTTTTGAAAGAATTAAAGAAGCATTATATGGAGGAAAAAACTTAGGTGAATCTGTAGATGAAGGTTTTAGTATTAAAGGTGCATTATCTGCAATTATTGATGCCAATATTACTACTTTATTAACAGGTATTATTTTATATACTTTCGGTACAGGACCAATTAAAGGTTTTGCTTTAACTTTAATGATTGGTATTGCTACTTCTTTATTTACAGCTGTATTTATTACTCGTTTATTTATTGACGGTTCTGTTGAAAGAGGTACTAAATTATCTTTCAATACTGGTTTCTCTAAAAATTGGTTTAGAAATATTAGTATTGAATTCTTACAAAAGCGTAAGGTTGCTTACATTATTTCAGGATTCTTTATCGTAGTTGGTTTAGTTTCTATTTTTACTGTAGGTTTAAAACAAGGAGTAGACTTTAAAGGAGGTCGTTCTTATGTAGTTCGTTTTGATGAAGCTATGAAAGGAAACGAAGTAGCTGAACAATTAAAAGATGTATTTGGTACAGCTCCAGAAGTAAAAACTTATGGTTCTGATCATCAATTAAAAATTACTACTGCCTTCAAAATTGATGAAGAAGGTACTGATGTTGATGAAACTGTACAAAATGCTCTATACAATGGTTTAAAACCATATTTAGGTGATACTTCATATGAAAACTTTAAACCTGGTTTTGAAAAAGCAGGAAATGGAATTATGAGCTATATGAAAGTAGAACCAACTATTGCAGATGATATTAAGCAATCAGCTTTGTGGGCAGTTTTAGGTTCATTAATTGTAGTTTTCTTATATATCTTATTACGTTTTAGAAAAATGGCTTATTCTATCGGTGCGGTAGTAGCTGTTTTCCACGATGTTTTAGTTGTATTAGGTGTATTCTCTTTACTATACAAATTCATGCCATTTGATATGGAGATTGGTCAATCGTTTATCGCTGCTATATTAACAGTAGTAGGATACTCATTGAACGATACCGTGGTAATTTTTGATAGAATTAGAGAGTTTACAGAAGGTAAAAACTCAGTTACTGCTAGCTTAGTAAACAAAGCATTAAACAGTACATTAGGAAGAACTATCAACACATCTTTAACTACATTATTAGTAATGTTAGCTATCTTCTTCTTTGGAGGAGACAGTATTAAAGGGTTTATGTTCGCATTAATCGTAGGTGTGGTAGTAGGTACTTACTCTTCTTTATTTGTTGCAACGCCAATTATGTTTGACGTTTCTAAAAAAGAAGAAAACAAGTAACTCATATAAAAGCATACATAAAACCGTTTTGAATAAACTTCAAAACGGTTTTTTCATTTAATATCAAGCAACTATCTTTGCAGTCTGATGAAAATTACAAAACTCCACGATTTATACTTTAAAGAATTTATTTCAGCTGATGAAATTTCTAAAATTGTTAGCTCTTTAGCTCAACAAGTAAAAAAAGATTTACCTTCTAACGAAGTTCCTATTTTCATAGGAATTTTGAATGGGTGCTTTGTTTTTACTGCAGATTTTTTACGTGAATATAAAGGAAACTGTGAAATTAGTTTTGTTAAGTTGTCTTCATACCAAGGCACAGCTTCAACAGAAAATGTAAAGAGTTTAATAGGTCTTAATGAAGATTTATCTGGTCGTACCGTTGTAATTTTAGAAGATATTATTGATACAGGTACAACCTTACAAGAGATTTACGAAATCTTTAAAACTAAAAATTTAAAAGAATTAAAAATAGTAACACTTTTTTACAAGCCTGATGTTTACCGTAAAGAGTTACACATAGATTATATCGGAAAAGGTATTGACGATAAATTTATTGTAGGCTACGGATTAGATTACAAAGGGTATGGTAGAAACTTGCCTGCTATTTATCAATTAACAACACAACCCAAAATGAAAAACGTCGTATTATTCGGCCCTCCTGGAGCAGGAAAAGGTACTCAAGCAGAAGTTTTAAAAGAAAAATACAATTTAGTACACATTTCAACAGGAGATGTATTCCGATTTAATATTAAAAATGAAACTGAATTAGGTGTATTAGCGAAAAAATATATTGATGCTGGTGATTTAGTTCCTGATGAAGTTACGGTTAACATGCTAAAAGAAGAGGTAAACAAAAATGCAGATGCTGCTGGTTTTATTTTTGATGGTTTCCCTCGTACAGAATCGCAAGCAGAAGCTTTAGATGCTTTTTTAGCTGAAAAAGGTGAACGTATTAACGGAATGGTTGCTTTAGAAGTTCCTGAAGATTTATTAGTTAAGCGTATTTTAGAAAGAGGAAAAACCAGTGGTCGTTCTGACGATATGGATGAAAGTAAAATCCGCAATCGTTTTAACGAATACAACACTAAAACAGCTGTTTTAAAAGATTATTACCAAGCACAAGGTAATTACTACGGCGTAAACGGAGTTGGTTCTATTGAAGAGATCACACAACGTTTATCAGACGTATTTGATACATTATAACAAGAACTTGTTTAATCATTAAAGCAATAATAATTATCGCTTTTTTAAAGATTCAACAAATAAACAACAAACAATGACTGAAGGAAATTTTGTCGACTATATTAAAATCTACGCATCATCTGGTAAAGGTGGTCGTGGATCTGCACACTTACATCGCGAAAAATATATTGCGAAAGGTGGACCTGATGGTGGTGACGGTGGTCGAGGTGGTCACATAATATTACGTGGCGATAAAAATATGTGGACACTTTTCCATTTAAAATTTAAACGTCATTTTAGAGCTGAACACGGTGGTGATGGAAGTAGCAGTAGAAGTACTGGACATGATGGTGCAGATGTTATAATTCCTGTTCCATTGGGAACTATTATCCGTGATGCTGATACTGACGAAATTTTATATGAAGTTATTGAAGACGGAGAAGAAATCATCTTATTAGAAGGTGGTAAAGGTGGTCGTGGTAACTGGCATTTTAAATCATCTACTAACCAAACTCCTCGTTATGCTCAACCAGGTATTGACGGACAGGAAGGTTGGTACCGTATTGAGTTAAAAGTTTTAGCTGATGTTGGTTTAGTTGGTTTCCCAAATGCTGGAAAATCTACTTTATTATCAGTAATTACAGCTGCAAAACCTAAAATTGCTGATTACGCTTTTACTACCTTAAAACCTAACTTAGGTATTGTAGAGTATCGTAATCATCAAAGTTTTGTAATGGCTGATATTCCTGGAATTATTGAAGGAGCCGCTGAAGGAAAAGGTTTGGGGCATCACTTTTTACGTCATATAGAACGTAACTCTACCCTACTCTTTTTAATTCCTGCAGATAGCGAGGATATAAAAAAGGAATATGAAATCTTGCTAAATGAACTTCGTAAACACAATCCTGAATTATTGGATAAAGATCGTTTGTTAGCTATCTCAAAATCGGATATGTTAGATGATGAACTTAAAGAAGAAATCAAACAAGATTTACCAGAAGGTATTGAAGCCTTATTTATCTCTTCTGTAGCTCAACAGGGCTTAATGGAGTTAAAAGATAAACTCTGGCAAATGTTGAATTAATTATTCAACTAAATAATATTAAAAAAGCAATCTCATTTGAGGTTGCTTTTTTTATTTTAATTCATGTTCCAAACTTTTTCAAAAACTTCTTTAAAAACTATGCTAGAATTTTTTTTAGAACTTTTTTGAATATACAAATTCATTAGTGCTACTCTATCTACAGCACTTGGATGTGTAAATATTTCTGGACCTAATAAAGATTGAACTACTTCTAAATTCTGTTTTAATTCTTCTCCTAAAGCTTTCTCTTTAGTTAGCATTAAATGTATAGCAATTAAATCTGCTAAATACTCTGCTTTTTTATAATCATTTGTTTCAATCCCAGAAGGTATTTGCAAACCTAATTTAAACTTTTTTGCTTGGTTAAGTGTTACAATATGACCTATCTCATGAGATAATACATAAACTTTTATATAATCTTTATCATAATCTACTAATCCTTGACTTACTTCAATATAATTATCTGCTGCTCCAGCATTAATAGAGTTGTCATTTTTATCTATCCTAAATTCACTAGGTATTTTTATATCAATATATGAACTAAACAAAGGTTTTATTTTTTCTTGATATAATTTATTTAACTGTTCTTCTTTATTTAATTCTAGAACTATGTCTTCATTTTTTATAGCACTCGTTTTACAAGTTACTAGTAAAATAGCTATTAATAATATGGTTACTTTATTCATTATAAATTTGCATAAAAAAACACCCTTAAAATAAATTCTAAGAGTGCTTAACTAGGGGAATAATCAATTAATCAAAATAAGTGTACGTAATGTCAGTGTTAATGAATCCAAATACTACATATGACGCTGTTACAGGGTAGTTATCTGTGTTATATGTATATATTACAGGTGTATCACTTGAAAAACTACCTTGTGTTGGGTTGTTTACATTTACTGCATCTAACCCTATTCCTATATTAATCTTTGAAAAAGCTGATGGGTAAACACCTTTAAAAGGATTATTTTTGTCATCATAAGTGTTTTCCAATGTTTCAGTTCCAATAGTTTGAGACTTTACATTCCCTTCTTCATTGTATACATAACTTGTATTAGTTATTTTATCATTTTCTTTGTTTACCCTTACCTTCTTTTCTAATCTATTATCTGAATCATAAGTGTAGGTATAAGTATAAACCTCTTTACCGTCTTCTTTTTCAATAGCGCTTACAATTAAACCTGTATCATTGTAAGTGTAGCTTGTACTTTTCGCATCGGTTTTAACTTCTATTACTTGGTTTTTATCATCATATACCAATGTGTACGTTGTAGTTACTCCTCCTTCTTCAATTGCATATGATTTAATAAAGTTAGATACATCATCATATGTATAAGTAGTTAGACTCTCACTATAATCATCTTTAAAAAGGAAGGTTTTTATTTTTGAACCACTACCTACTTCTCCACGAATATTAATAGTAACATTGTATACTTTTTCATCACCATTTTCAGCAGTAACAGTAAATGGCATTGCTTCACCATCTACAAAGCTTATCACTTCTCCTGAAGCTGGTGAAATAGTAGCTTTATCTGATATGGTAATATTAGGAACTAAACCTGTAATATCTGTTTTAAAAGGAACACTTATTGTAATGTTATTTCCTAAATCATATATAACATCCTCTTCGCTTAAGCCTTCAAAATTTATTTTGAAACTTGTAATACTGTTTAAAGATGATTGTACTACTTTATCGCTATCATCACTAGAGCAGCCTACTACTACAAGCGCTATAATTAAAGACAAAAAAGGGAATACTTTTTTCATAATGTAAAAATTTAAATATTATTAATTTATTATCGACTTCTTTTATTCCGTTCGATAATCACGGACTATACTTTAAAAGTTTGGGTTGTTTATTTTAGCATCGTTAGGAAACTGAACTACGTATCTACTGTCGTTTTGTTGTAATGTGTAATTTTTTCCTTCATACCACTTTACAATTTGTGGTTGTGTAGTTCTCTTTAAATCATTCCAACGTTGACCTTCAATAGCAAATTCACGTGCACGCTCATCTAATATTTCTTCATACAACTCTTGTTTGTTTAAAGAGTTGATATATGTAGTATACGTTGTCATTTTAGACGGAGTATATCTGTTTTTTGCAAACGCTAACAATTCTGTTTTTGCTAAACTTAATTCGTTTTGTTGCGCATACGCTTCTGCTAAAATCAAATACAGTTCTGCTACCCTGAAGGTGGATTTGTACTTAATATCAGCTGTTTTATTGGCTCTATAAACCGTTCCGTCTTTCCTAAAATACATATTGAATCTTAAATCATTTGTTCTATCGTATTTACTTAAAAAAGTATCAGACATAGAAGCATCGGTAGTGATATTATCAGAAGATATCATGTCTAACGCCAAAATAGATTCTACTGAATTAAATTCTGAAGGCATCATAGAACTATCTGAGTTTAAATCTTGAACAGTATTTTTTATAGCCAATGCTTCTTTAGCTGCATCAATAGCTTGTTGCCATTCATTTTTAGATAAAAACACCTTGGCTTTTAAGCTTTTTAAAGCTATTGTTGAGAATCTATAATTTAATCCTGTTTCTTGTTGCGCAACATTTAAACGTGTTTCAGCATTTGTAATATCTTGTAAGATTTGCTCATAAACCTCTTCAACTGATTGAATATCATATTTCTGATCTAAATTATACTCAGTTACTACAGGCACTCCTCCATCGCTATTAGCAGTTGTAACATTATAAGCTTTACTATATAAATTAACCAACTGAAAATATTGTAAGGCTCTTAAAGCATAAGCTTCACCTACCAACTGACTAATTTGAGTGGCGTCTCCAGTTATTTCAGCTTGATTTTCTATAACGTGATTTGCATGAAAGATTATTTTGTAAAAACTAGCATACGAAAAAGCTGTTGTTAATGGCGACGCACTTTCGTCATTCCATATAAAAAGATCTTCATACAGTTCAGATGCAAAAGATGCTTTGGTTAATTGAAGCTCATCACTTCTATATGTTGTTAATATATGGTTGTTTTTTTTTGTACCGTAAGCTGTTGTTAAAAAGCTTCGGTAATCTTCAACCGATTTAGGAATTATTTGCCCTACTGGCTCTACATCTAAGTAGTCATCACACGAAACCATGCTTGCTACTGCTATGAATAATATATATATGTGTTTTCTCATTTCTATATTTTTTAAAAAGAAAGGTTGAATCCGAAAGAAATAATTTTTGGTATTGGTTGTGAGTATGGGCTACCAAAAGTTTCAGGGTCGAAATATCCATCGTAATCTGTTCCGAAAACAAATAGATTTCTTCCTTCTAGGTTAAAGCTTAATCTTGAAACATTCATACTTTCTAAGTACTTATTTGGCACATTGTATCCAAACTTTATGCTATTAACTCTTATGTATGAAATTTTATCTACCCAAATATCTAAATCTCTAAACGTATTACCTGAATCATAAGTATTATACCAACTGTAAACTAAATCTGTTTCAAAACCTGGTGTTGCACTTCCTATCAACGCTGGATAACTTCCTGTACCTGCTTTTAACACTTCTTTGTTAAAGTTGTAGTTCGGACTTACTTGCGTTGGATGATACGAAGGTGTTCTTCTAACCGTTTGATTTAAATTAAAGTTTGTAGCTATACTTAAACTGAAATCTTTATACTGAAATTTATTAATAAAACCTCCACTAAACTCAGGATCTCCATTACCTACATAGGTATATAAACTTCTATGCTCTTCTCTTGTTAACTGATTTCCATCAACTCCTTCTGATAAGTTATAAAAATCTACCGCTGTTACTTTCTTACCATCTTTCCAAAATAATGGTAATCCATTACTATCTAAACCTGCTGTTTTTATAGCAAAGACTGCGTTAACTCCATACCCTAATAAAGAAGGTTTAAAATCGTTATCTTTTATTTGAATTCTTTCTACAGTATTTTTATTATGAGAAATATTAAAGCTAGTTGTCCATGTAAAATCATCTTTTACAATATTTCTCGTATTAATTGCTAATTCAACTCCTTTATTACTTAACGTTGCCCAGTTTGTATTGATAAAATTGAACCCAGACTCTAACGGTATAGCTTGTAAACCAATTAGATCAGTACTTTTACGATAATAATAATCTGCCGATACATATACTCTGTTATTAAACATTCCAAGATCAAACCCAACATTTGATGAAACTGTTTTTTCCCAACGTAAATCTTTGTTTGGAGCTGAAATAACATTAATACCTTCTTCTGTTGTTCCTGGTAAAATAGTTACCTCATCATAAAGGCCTACAACGTAAGGAGAGGTAGATTTATCTATATTTCCTTGTACACCATACGAACCTCTAATTTTAAGTTCATTAATAGCTTCTACATTAAAAAAGTTTTCTTTTGTTACGTTCCAAGAACCTGCTACAGACCATAATGGTAAGTATCTAAATTTAGGATTTACACCAAATAAATTAGAACCGTCATATCGTAAACTTCCGAAGATTGTATATTTTCTATCATAAGTGTACGAAGCTGTTCCGAAGAATGATGCGTATGCATTTTCATTAACTGTTTTTCTATACGGTTCAAACAATTTATTCTTCAATGCTCTTTCATCAGTTATTTGTACAGTGCTTAATGTATTAGGGTTAAAACCAAATCCTTTTGTATGAATCTCTGTACGCTTATCTTCTCTAAACTCAGTTCCTAACATTACATCAATCTCATGGATATTATTAATTGACGTGTTGTAATTTAAAGTACTCTTCCAGTTGTATTGAAAAGCATCGCTATTCCAGTTTTGAATTATCCCTCCTTCTGGTAAGAAAAAAGCATTTTGTCCATTATCGTCTTGATATCTAGATCTAAACCTATATTTTCTTGTATAATAACTTTCTTTATCTGAAAATTTCTCTGTTTTATCAAAGTCAAATTGCATTCCAAACTGTGTGTATAGTTTTAAGTTGCTATTTAACTTATAAGTAAGATCTATAATTGGTTTGATAGAATACGATGTTAGCTCTTGATTTGTGTTTTGTCTTTCTTCTAGAGGGTTATATTTAAAACTTACACTTAAATCATACCTTTCAATTAAATCAGGATCATAATTAAAACTTCCATCTGCATTATATGGCGTAAAGTAAGGATTTACTCTTCTTGAATAATAAGCTGGGTTTGTGTAAGCGTCTGCTCCAGTAATATAAGATCTACTTCTATTTCTACTGGCAAAAACCGATACTCCTACATTTAACTTATCATTTACATCATAATCATTTTTAAACGTAAGGTTGTATCTATTTAAACCAGTACCTTTTGTTGTTCCTTCTTCATCAAAATATCCTAAAGAGAAGTAATATCTTGATTTTTCACTACCTCCTGAAAGAGTTAAGCCGTATTGTTGATTTATTGCTGCTTGGTATAACTCATTACCCCAATTAGCATTTTGATTTCTTAAATTATTGATTGCATTTTGTGCTAATGGATTTATACTTGAAAAACCATTGTTTTGAAAGTTATCATATTCTCCATAAGCTTGTAAAATACGAGATACTCCTCCTCTTTCGCTTTGGTAGGTTAAATCTGACCTACTAGCTAAACCTAATTCAAAATCTACTTTCTCAGAAGCATTCATTAAATTTAACTTATCAAAATCAGGTCGTAAGGTTAAGAAAGTACTTGCATTAAAGTTAACTCTCATTGTTCCTTCTTTACCTTTTTTAGTTGTAATTACAATTACTCCATTAGCAGCTCTTGCTCCATAAATAGAAGTTGCTGAGGCATCTTTTAATACCGTAATTTCTTCAATATCTTCTGGATTAATTCCTGCAATAGGAAAAGATTTTAAATTATCAATATTATCTTTATCTCTAAAGTCTTTTGGAATATCGTTTCCTTGTAAAGGAATTCCATCTAGAACCCATAAAGGATCTGAAGAACCATTTAAAGTTGAAGTACCTCTAATTTGAATTTTTGCTGGCGCCCCTGGTGCTCCACTAGTTGGTTGAACAAGTACTCCTGAAATTTCTCCCGAAAGCATTTGATCTATATTAGCAGTTCCTGCTCGTTTAACATCATCTGTTTTTATTTTGGCAAACGACGATGTAATTTTTCTCTTTTCTATTTTTTGATACCCCATTACAACAATCTCTCCTAAAAGCTCTTCTTTTTCTTTTAGTGTTATTATCATGTTGGTACTTCTATTTTCTACATTAATTTTTTCAGTTTCAAAACCTATGTATGAAATTATGATATACTTTGTCTCTTTAGGCGCTTTGAATGAAAAATTCCCGTCAAAGTCAGTAGTTGTACCAATCATAGAAGCCTGAATAACCCCATCTATATTGGTTTTATTTCCAATCATTTTAGTTGAAGCATAAATACTAACTCCTGGTAAAGTTTCATTTCTGGCTTCATCGATAACTGTTCCACTTATTGTCTTTGTGTTCTGCGCAAAAACTGAAAATGGTATAAGAAGCAGTAGGTAAATTATTTTTTTATTCATCATCTTAATTATTCAAATTATACTCTATTCTGGCTATTAAATCATTGTAGTGATTTTGAGTAGCCTTATCCCCTTTCTTTCTTTTCTTTTTCAATAATTTTAAGATTCTTTCTAATTCTGCTCTTTTATTTGAACCAGCATCTGACACTCTAGGTATATAAGTAAAGTGTACATTTTTAAATTCCTTCTGTTGGCTTGTTAATGTTGTTTGTTTTGTTTTCTTTAATAATATGTTTCTATCTACAGTTAATACGTCTACATAATTTTTTTGAGTCATACGATCAAACATGTCTAAAACTTTATTATTAATTGTTTTCTTAAAAACAGCTTTAAAAAGTTCATCGAATAAGTATTCTTCTGTAAAAGCTTTTTTATCATCAGACATTAATACTTTGTTTTCTGTAATTCGCATTAATCTATCTGTTTCAACAAGACGGAAAATCATGTTTGTCTGATAGGCTCGATGCATAGAGACCGGAGAGTAAAACCGTTCTCCATCTGGTGCATCTCTTACTGGATATACTTTATGAATTAAATCAGGAGTAAACAGCCATTTTTGCGGTAAAATTGCTTTACTTATTATATACTCTAATGATTTTTTTTGAACTTCTACAGGGACTGGTACAAAGGTATTTTTATTATCACCATAAATAGTATTGTTAATATAAATCCCTCCAATATTTGCCATAACATGATTATTGTATAGCACCCATTGATCTATAACTGCTTTATATAACTTTGACGCTCTATAATAATCTTTACCTTCCTCTTTTGTCCATCTTAAAATGTTTGGTACAATTCTTTGTAAATTTTTCAGCCCGTACTCACTTGCTTTTACTGCATCATCACCTAAATCTTCGCTTTGAGACCTTGGGTCTATAACTTTTCTTTGCTGGGGACCATAAAAATATAATGGATCATTTTCATGTTTTCTTATCCACTGGTTTAAAATTGGTAACTCTTCATGAGGTGTTTTCTCATCTAACCAACGGTATCCCCAGTTAATAGCATACTTATCGTACACTCCTATTTTCGGGCTAATTTCGGTTACATTATCACCTGGTTGTGCAACGTAATTGTATCGTGCATAATCCATTATAGATGGTGCCGTTCCTCCCATTTTTTCTGTAAAACTGGCTGATCTCAACGAATCTACCGGATAACTAAATGATGCTCCCATATTATGCTTTAATCCAAAGGTATGACCTACTTCATGAGAGGATACAAACCTTATAGACTCTCCCATTATTTCATCTGAAAAAACATTAGCTCTTGCTTCTGGGTTTATAGGTCCTGTTTGTACACGAATCCATTGGTGTAGCCCTTTCATTAAATTATGCCACCAAATGATATCTGACTCTAAAATTTCTCCACTTCTAGGATCTACTATTGATGGCCCCATAGCGTTTTGTCTTTCTGAAGCTACGTAGGTAATTACCGAATAACGAACATCATCAATATCAAAATTTTCATCTTCTTTGGTAACTTGTTTTACAACTACTGCGTTTTTAAACCCTGCCTGTTCAAAAGCTTTATTCCAATCATAAACTCCATTTTCAATATATGGTATCCATCTTTTTGGTGTTGCAGGATCTATATAATACACTATTTGTTTTTTGGGAATTACTAATTCACCTTTTTTATATCTTTCGATATCTTCTTTTTTGGGTTCAAGCCTCCAACGTGTAATTAATTCTCGATGTTCTACTTCATGCTGACTATCAGAATAATAATCCATTGGCTTACTAAAGTACCCTATTCTTTTATCTCCAAAACGAGGCTTCATTATATTAGTTGGCAACAAAACGATATTAGTCGTAACTCCAATAGATAAAGGTAGTGCTGCACTTTTCCCTTCAGATACAGAAGTTGTTAAAAGAGATTTTACTACTATGTTTTTAGAAAAAGTTTTTACTTTCTCAACCTTAGATAATTTTGTTCTAATACTACCACCTAAACCAATATTTGACAATAAATCATTAAAACTTTTATCTTTTCCGTTAAAAACCCTGTTTACTTTGATTAATGCTGTTGTTTTCTTTTTGTTTTCAGACTCAATTTTAAACTCCTCTATAATAGATTCCCCAAAATTATCATGTACCGAAAGTGTAATTGCATTATTTTTTGGTGAAGTTACTCTTGGGTTAATTGTTTTTACCCAAACCTTATTTAATACTGTGTCTTTATAAAATCTAATTAATTTAGTTTCATAAGCCATCCCTTTATTTAGTCCGTGTCCGTTTAGTGCATAAGGAACTTGAGAAACTTTATTAACAATTAAAAAGTCTTTTGAGAATAATGAATCTGGTATTTCAAAATAGATATCTTCTTTTAATCTATAAATATTAAACAATCCTTCTTTTTTACTTCCTTCTTTTTTTAATTTGGAATAAGATACACCACCACTATCTTTTATAGAATCTTTCTTTTCTTCTTTTTTTTGTGCAAAAACAGAAGTCGTAAAAATTACAAAAAGTAAACTAAGCGTTTTTAAATTAACATGCTTCATTTGAGAATAACCCTTCTTAAATTATTTTGATTAACAAGAAACCAAATGTAGAACTGAAGATGCGTTTTAAAAATTAAATAAGAGTGAAGTAGTTTTTTTAAGGAGTGAATTTTATTATTTTGATAATAAAGGAATATAACATTTAAATTCACCTTCAATTATTTCCGTCTTAAATGAATTTACACTATAAAATGCATAAAAATTATTCAAATAATTCAAACCCACACTATAGCTTGCTTCTTTTTCACCTTTTCTTGGATTATAATTGTTACTAACTACAATTACATCCTTTTCAATTAAAACTTTAACGAAAAGGGGGTTCTTTTTTGTTATTTCATTATGCTTAATAGCATTTTCCACTAATGTTTCTAATGCTAAAAAAGGAATCTTCTTCAACAGTGCTTTATTTTCACTATTATCTATAATACTTAAGTTTATACTATTATTAAATCTGATTTTTTGCAAAAAGAAGTATTGTTCTAAAAAGTATAATTCTTCTTTAACAGTAGCAAAATTAGCTTCTCTGTCTTTTAATAAGTATCTATAAACTTCAGATAGTCTTAGTACAAACTGCTGAGATGTTGTTTTATCTAAACCTATTAAAACATGTAAAGAATTTAATGTGTTGAATAAAAAATGAGGGTTTAACTTTTTTCGTAACTGACTTAACTGTAATCGTGCGTTTTTTTGTTGATATTGTTCATTACTTATAGCTAACCTTTTTCTTTCTTGCTCATACTGAAGTGTTTTTAAGTGCTGACTTCTTAATTGGCTTCGGGAAAAAGCTAATATTAACATAAAGGTTAGTAATGCCAATAAACTCATCCAAAGTAAATACTGCTTTATATTATTTACTGACTCTTTAATAAAAATATTTAAAGGAAAGCTTGTTATTAAAATTAATTCAGAATTACCCACCTGTATAACATCATAATAGCGCATCACCTCTAATTTCAAATATTCAGAAATTGCAGCTACTTTAACTTGTTTTTTCTTTTTGTAATCTTCCTGTTCAAAGTTTTTCATAACCTGATTCAACGAAACTTTATCAAAAAAAGAAGTCTCACGCTTTCCTATATACCCTATTTCAGGATGTAGCATACAAACACCTTCATTATTCGTTAAAGTAACATACCCTCCTTTTCCACTATATTTTTGTGAAAAATAATTCCAGTATTTTAACAAGTTAATATCATAACCAAAAACAACAAAAGTGCCATCTTGCAATTGATGTTTGATAATCTTTCGGTAATATGTTTTACCTCCTAAATTTAAAACTGTATCAAAAATTTGATTTTTATCTTCAAGAGATTTTGTTTTTTCTAATATATTTTTACCTGCATTGATGCTACCAAAAAAATAAGAATCTAAAACCTCTTTATCCTCTAAAAAATAAACAAAGCTTACATCTATGTTTTCTTCAGAAAAAGCTAACTCACTATTAAAAAGCAATCTATTTTTAAGCTCACTTTTATCTAAGCCTGCACTACTCTCAATAATTCTCTGAGTGTCAATAATGAATTTATTAAATTCATTAAAGTCAAATTGTAAAATACTTTCCTTTTCCTTTGCATACTGCTTTATAACAACCTCCATCAAACCTTCTGCTTCTGAAGTTATTTTATTAGTTATTAATCTATACCCAATAAAAAACAATACTATTAATGATACACTTGCTAAAAGGTAATATTGGTGCTTTCTTTTTTTTAACGGAAATTTCATGAAATTTAATTATCCAGCCACTTTTTAAACTCTTTAATTCTTTGAGCGCTCACTAAAAGCATCTCTTCTATATTTAAATTTGGTTGTAATTCTATTTTTACACGATTATTGCTGTATTTTGATATGCTATTAATCGCTGAATGTTGAATAATGTATTTTCTATTAATTTTAAAAAAGTATTTTTCAGATAGCTCTTCTTCCAAACTAGAAATTGTCCCGTCATAAAGATAACTTTCATTATCAAAAGTAAATAGGAATAAATATTTTCCCTGCGCCATAAAATAAGCTACATCTTCTCTTTTTATAGAAATAGATAGGCTTCCTTTTGACACCAAGAAACGTTCTTTTTCTTTTTGCTGCTGTATTTTGCTGTTCATTTGCAATAGTAATTGCTCTAGCTTATCAGTATAACCTTTATTCTCATTAAGATTTATATATTTTTCTATCGCTTTGTTAAGTAACTCTTTACTATACGGTTTTAATAGATAGTCTATAGCAAAAAACTGAAAGGATTTGATTGCGTACTCATCAAAAGCTGTTGTAAAAATAATAGGAATTGAAGTTTTCAAACTCTCAAAAATTTCGAAACTATAACCATCGCCAAGGTGAATGTCACTTAGAATTAAGTCACAAGTGTTTTTTTGAAGCCAAAGAATCGAATCTTCAACACTTTCCAACCGCTTTTTTACAGAAATTGGATGTGAACTTTTAAGCAATAAATTTTCTAGAGAAGATGCCGCTAAATCTTCATCTTCTATAATAACTACATCCAATGTCTTCATTTCTAAATTAGGTTTTAAGAGGTATGCTCAAAAGTATTAAATTATTTTTATCTTTAATTAAAAGTTATGTTTATGCTAACTTATAAACAGTTACTTTTTAGCTGAAAGATAAACAACACCTAATAAAGAAATCTATTTTAGGATTAATTATGGAAGTTAAAACTTGGTTTAACGATTATTACAACACTCGCTTCGCTTTAATAAAAGCACGTTTCCAATAGTTTTCGTGTAGTGAAGTTACAATAACCCCTCGTGATGTAGTTGAATGTATAAAACGAATATCTCCATTATCTACAGAAGTTACTAATCCAACATGATTTACTCTACCTCTTTTTCTTGAAGTTTTAAAAAATAGTAAATCTCCTCTTTGAACCTCTCGTAACGAAATGTTTTCTCCTTGTACGTACATTTGGTGTGATGTTCTTGCTATAGGTACGTTTCGTTGTTTAAATGATGTAAAAATTAACCCAGAACAATCCATTCCTCTTTTAGTCATTCCACCAAAACGATATGGCACACCTTTATAAGTTACTGCAGTCCATACAATTTTATCAGCAACGGTTACATCTTCTTTTTTTGTTAATGTTTCACTGGTTTTAATATCCGTATCTTCTACTTTTTTAGGAGTAACTGTTGAAACTCTTTTTTGATAAGTCGTACTAACATTTTTTGATGATCCACAAGAAATCATTAAAAATGATACCAAACATATAAAGAAGACTATTTTCATCATGCTAATTTTTATTTTTTTAACCCAGCAACAATCAACTTTGCTGTTTTTGCAGAGGCTCCTTTTCCTCCTAATTTTTGTTCCAAATCAAAGTATGACAAAAACAATTGCTGACGATGTTCTGATTCTAAAATACGAGTTAATTCATGTTGTAATTTTTCTTTAGTAAAATCGTTTTGTATTAACTCTTTTACTACTTCTCTATCCATTATTAAATTAACTAACGATATATATTTTAATGTTATTATTCGTTTGGCTATTTGATATGAAATGTTGCTTCCTTTATAGCACACTACCTGAGGTACTTTAAACAATGCTGTTTCTAAAGTTGCTGTTCCTGACGCTACCAAAGCAGCATGTGAAATACTCAATAAATCATAAGTTTTATTATTAATGAATTTCACATTTGAATCTCCAATTATTTCTTGATAAAACTCGTAAGATTGACTTGGTGCTCCTGCCACTACAAACTGATATTGTGGAAAATTCTGTACTAATGAGAGCATTACCGATAACATTTTTGTTATTTCTTGCTTTCTACTTCCTGGTAACAGTGCTATAACCTCTTTATGTCCCAGATTATGTTCTTTTCTAAACTTTTCGATAGAAACTTGTTCTCTTCCTGCAATTCCATCAATTAAAGGATGCCCTACAAAATGAACATTATAGCCATGCTTTTTATAAAACTCTTTTTCAAACGGAAGAATTACAAACATTTGGTCGATATCTCGTTTAATATCTTTAACTCTACTCGCTCTACTTGCCCAAACTTGAGGTGAAATATAATAATTAGTTCTAAGACCTTGCTTTCTTGCCCATTTAGCAATACGAAGATTAAAGCCTGAGTTATCAATAAAAATAATTACATCAGGATTGAATTGAGCAATGTCTTTTTTACAAAAAGAAATCATTCCTAAAATCTTACGTAAGTTCATCAACACCTCAACAAACCCCATAAAAGCACGTTCTTTGTAATGCTTAACAAGTGTACCTCCAACTTCTTGCATTAAATCTCCTCCCCAAAAACGAATATCTGCTTTTGGGTCCTCCTTTATTAAGGCCTTCATTAAATTTGCTCCATGTAAATCACCCGAAGCTTCACCTACAAGAATGTAATATTTCATGTATTAAAATTAGAAAAACTTTAAAAATGCTGTTAATAAAGCTACAGCAATTGTAGTTATTAACACTCCTCTTGCTCTATAATCTTGTTTCTTTTTTAAAAACACCCAAAAAACAAATAAATTAGGTATTGCTGCTAAAGCAATTACAGATCCTAATACTCCTCCTTCTCTTATCATAGAAATCGTTTCTGAAATACTAAGTTCTGAGATGTACTCTACATAAATAAAAAAGCCACAAGTTGTTGCCAACAATGAAACTATAATTCCTATTAATATTTCTTTTTTTATATGTCCCATGTGTGTAATTTTTGAATTGCATGATGCGCTGTCATATCAAATTGAACTGGCACAACAGATATAAAACCATTTTCTAATGCCCAAACATCAGTATCCTGCCCTTTATCTCTGTTAATAAATTCTCCAGAGAGCCAATAATACTCTTTTCCAAAAGGACTTTTACGTTTATCAAACGTTTCTTTCCAATATCCATTCGCCTGTCTACAAATACGAATTCCTTTAATCTCGTTTTCTTTTAACTTAGGAATATTTACGTTTAAAATTACACCATCTGGTAATCCATTTAACAAAACATTTAACGCTATTTTTTCGATAAACTTACGTGCTGCTCTAAAATCGGCATGCCAATCAAAATCTAACAAAGAAAAACCTATTGCAGGAATACCTTCAATACCAGCTTCAACAGCAGCGCTCATGGTTCCTGAATAAATTACATTAATTGATGAGTTTGACCCATGATTAATTCCTGAAACACATAAATCTGGTGTGCGATTTAAAATTTCATTTTTTGCCATTTTAACGCAATCAGCTGGAGTACCCGAACAACTGTACTCAATTTGTGGACCTTCATCAATAGTAATTGGGTTACAGTGTAACACGTTATTCACAGTAATAGCATGTCCCATTCCGCTTTGCGGACTATCAGGTGCAACTACAACTACATCCCCAATTTTATTCATAATTTCAATTAACATACGAATACCAGGAGCAGTAATTCCATCATCATTCGTAACTAAAATCAAAGGTCTATCTTGCATAGTAAGTAAGTTTTACAACAAATGTAACATAAAAAAAGGATTCTATTTTTAACATTTTGTAAAGACAGATTGGTTCATTTTATGTGTAAAATTGTGGTAATCAAACTCAAGCGTTATGGTACGGATTATTGTTTATGTTACAGTTTTTGTTATTTCTTCTTTTTTTTCAATTATTTCAGCACAAAATCCCCCAACAAAACCTTGTAATGAAGTAAACTATACCCAGTTTGATTTTTGGGTCGGAAATTGGAATGTTTATAATACACAAGGAAAATTAATTGGTCATAACAACGTTATAAAAATGCCCAATGCATGTGCTATTCAAGAAAATTGGAGTTCTAAAACATCAAAAAGTCAAGGAACTAGTTATAACTATTATAACAAAACAGATAATACTTGGAACCAAGTTTGGATTGATAACACTGGATTTTCACTAGTTTTAAAAGGTTATTTTAAAGATAATACTATGACTTTAAAAAGTAATCTTGTAAAAAATGACAAAGGCAATTATTACAACCAAATTACTTGGACAAAAAACAAAGATGGTTCTGTAACTCAAATTTGGGATTATCTCAATGAAGACCTTAAAAAGACTAAAGAAGTTTTTAGAGGCATTTATAAAAAGCAATAAAACTAAAAAATTGGCATTATTTTAGTAGCTTAGCAACACAACGACTCAACACAAATTAAAAAGACAGAAGGTTTTATGAAGACGAAGTTTATTATACCATTTTTAGCAATCACCCTTTTATTTTCTAACTCTGTTAGTTCGAATACACTTCCTAATAACGATCCTGAAAAAGACCGTGTTATTGTTTACGTTTTAAAAAATATTTTAAGTAGATACCATTACGTTCAAAAAAAGTTAAATGACGATTTTTCTGAACACGTATATACTACATTTATTGATGGTCTAGACCCTAATAAGCGTTATTTTACTCAAGAAGATTTAAAAGAATTTTCTCAATACAAGTATCAAATAGATAATCAACTAAGAGAATCTAATATTGATTTTTACAAATTAGTATATAAACGCTTTTTAGAAAAGATGGAGTCAGGTAAAAAGACCTATCGTTCATTATTAAAGCAACCTTTTAACTATAAGAAAAAGGAAGTTATTGATATTGATTATGACAAAGTTCCGTATGCTAAAAACGAAACCGAGTTGATTGACTATTGGAGAAAGCAATTAAAATTATCTATTTTAAGTAATATTGAAGATGCTGAAAATCAACAAAACGAGAAAGCAAAAAAAGATAAGAGCTTTAAAAAGAAAAGTTTTAAAGTTTTAGAAGCTGAGGCACGAAAAAAAGTCTTAAAAAATATGGACGACTTATACATGCGTATAGGTGAACTTGAAAACTCTGACTGGTATTCTACGTTTTTAAACAGCGTAGTAAGCGGTTTTGACCCACATACAACTTATATGTCTCCTCGAATTAAAACACGTTTCGACCAAGAGATGTCTGGTAAATTAGAAGGTATTGGAGCTCGTTTACAGAAAAAAGGAATTTACACTCACATTGTTGAATTAATTTCTGGAGGACCTGCATGGAAACAAGGTGAATTAGAAGCTGATGATATTATTTTAAAAGTTGCTCAAGGAGATGAAGAACCTTTAGATATTGTTGGAATGCGTTTGGATGATGCTATAAAGTTTATCAAAGGAAAAAAAGGAACAGAAGTTCGTTTAACTGTAAAGAAAAAGATTGATGGTTCTATTAAAGTCATCCCAATTATTAGAGATGTGGTTGAGCTTGAAGAAACTTTTGTGAAATCTAGTATAGTTGAAAAAAATGGTAAAAAATACGGAGTCATTAACCTTCCTAGGTTTTATATAGATTTCAACGACTTAAGCCGTAGAGATGCAGCAAAAGACATGGAAAAAGAAATTGAGCGTTTGAAAGAAGAAGATGTTCAAGGTTTAATTGTTGATTTACGTGATAATGGAGGAGGGTCTTTAAAAACAGCTATTGAAATTGGTGGTTTATTTATCAACAAAGGACCTATTGTTCAAGTTAAATATCGTGGTGAAGAACCTTTAGTAAAAGTTGATACTGATCCAAAAATTCAATGGGAAGGACCATTAGTGGTAATGGTAAATGAATTTTCTGCTTCTGCTTCAGAAATTTTTGCTGCAGCAATGCAAGACTACAAACGTGGTGTTATTATTGGCGGTAAACAAACTTATGGAAAAGGAACTGTACAAAATGTTTTACCTATAAACCGTTTTTATGAGCAATATCCTAATGATTTAGGAGCTTTAAAAATGACCATTCAAAAATTTTATAGAATCAATGGTGGTTCTACTCAAATTGAAGGAGTATATTCTGATATTTCTTTACCTACCAGATATAGTTATATGGATTTTGGAGAACGTGATTTAGATGGTGCTTTACCTTGGGATAAGGTGCAACAAGCTAAATATACCACTACCAACTCATATAGTAATTTTGCAGATGTTGTATACAATAGTAAGCAACGTGTAATGAACAACGAAAAATTTAATAAAATAAATGACTATGCTAAGTGGTTAAAGAAAAACCAAGACGAAAGAGTGTACTCTTTAAACTATGATGCTTTTAAAAAGGAAAGCGAAGCTAAAACTAAAGAAGGAGAACAATTTAAAGACATTTTTAAATTTGATTCACACTTAACATTTGTTTCACCTAAATACGAGTTAAACCTATTTAAAAAGGATACTGTTTTAGAAGAAAAACGTGTTGCATGGCATAAAAACCTTCAGAAAGATATATACATAAATGAAGCGCTAAACGTACTAAGCGAATTAAAAATGAACAACAACCATGTTGCTGTAAAACATTAAAAAAAAGGGTTCATTTGAACCCTTTTTCTTTTTTCACTCTTTTTATGCTAAAAAACACTTTTTTAAACTTGTTAGCTACCTACTCAAACGATAACAGTCTCAACATCTTGTTATGGAAAGAAATAGTTGAGAGTTATTCTGATAAAAAGAGATACTATCACACATTAGAACACCTTGAGAGTTTACTTATTCAACTTACTAAAATAAAAACCGAAATAAACCATTGGGACACAATTTTATTCACGCTGTTTTATCATGATATCATCTACAACTCTTTAAAAAGTAATAATGAAGAAAAAAGCGCTGAATTAGCTATTAAAAGAATGAAACAACTCTTAGTACCCACAAAAATTATAGAAAATTGTTATTCTCAGATTTTAGCTACTAAATCTCATAAAACCTCTGAAGATTCAGATACCAATTACTTTATTGATGCTGATTTATCTATTTTAGGTCAAGACTGGGAAGTATACACTCAGTATTATAAAAATGTACGAAAAGAATATGCTATTTATCCTAATATGATTTATAACTCAGGTAGAAAAAAAGCATTACAGCATTTCCTAAGGATGGAAAATATATTTAAGACAGAATATTTTTATCTAAAGTTTGAAGAAACTGCTCGTATAAATATTCAAAGAGAAATTGAGCTTTTATAACAGCTCAATTTTAACTACTAACCCTTCATTAGAACGAACATTAAACACTGTTTCATCCTCAAACATTAAGTATTGTCCTTTAATACCTACCAATTTACCTGTGTATGTTTCTTCCTTTTCTAAACTTAAGCTTTTAGGTTTTTTAGGAAACTTTTCAACTGGAAACTGAATATTCGTTTCAGTATTATTAGCTATGTAGTATTCTTTAGCTTCATCAGGAATAAACTCTTGTAATTTTTCTCGCCATTCAACCAAGTTTTCATCCTTAATATCGTTTTTCAGCATGGTTCTCCAATTTGTTTTATCAGCAACATGCTCCTTTAGGGCTACCTCGGTAATCCCTGCTAAATAACGATTAGGTACCTCAACAATTTCAATGGCCTCATGTGCCCCTTGATCTATCCAACGAGTTGGTACTTGTTGTTTTCTCGTTACTCCCACCTTTACATTACTTGAATTTGCTAAATACACAATGTGTGGTTGTAACTGTACCTTTTTTTCGTACTCCAAATCTCTATCTTCTTCTCCTAAATGTGCTTTACTTAATTCAGGACGCATTATCCAATCACCTGCAGTTGGAGTTTCAAAAAAGCATTTTTTACAAAAACCTTGACGATAGATTTTTTTTTCTAAATGACAGTTTAAACACTCATAGGTAACAAAAGTCAAGGTTAACTCCTTATTCAATAACTGATTCATATTCAAAAAATCAGCCCCCATATCTAAATAGTATTGAACTGTACTTAAATTTTCAGTAGGCATTTTTTTTAAAACTCCTTGGTATTGCATGTCTTAAATTTTGTTACATTTAGCTTCACAAAATTACAGTAAAAAAATTGAATTAAGAGTTAATCTATGACGTTTCCATTTATAAATTCCATCATTTCTTGGTTCTTAAAAAAGCGTAAACATCAAGTGGAATTATTTTTAAAATATCCTATTGATGTTCAGAATGAGCTATTACTAAAGCTTGTAAGTGCTGCTAAAAATACTGAGTTTGGGAAACAACAAGATTTCTCTTCAATTAAAAGTTATACTGACTTTGCTAACAATGTTCCCATTCAACGTTATGAAAGTATTGAACCACTTATTGAACGTTGTAGAAAAGGAGAACAAAATTTATTTTGGCCTACGCCTATACGTTGGTTTGCAAAATCAAGTGGTACTACTAATGCAAAAAGCAAGTTTATCCCTGTAAGTGATGAAGCTATTGAGTATTGTCATTTTAAAGCAGGAAAAGACATGTTATGTTTATATATAAACAATAACGAAAACGCAAAGCTTTTTACTGGTAAGGGACTGCGTTTGGGTGGAAGTTCAGCAGTATATGAAGATAACAACACTTATTTTGGTGATTTATCTGCAATAATTATTGAAAACATGCCTTTTTGGGCAGATTTTAGCTCAGCTCCAAGGCAAGAAACTGCATTGATGGGTGAATGGGAGGCAAAAATGGAAGCTATTATTAATGAAACTATTCATGAAAATATTACAAGTTTAGTTGGTGTTCCTTCTTGGATGTTAGTTTTATTAAATAGAGTATTAGAGAAAACAGGAAAGAATAATATTTTAGAGGTTTGGCCTAATCTGGAGGTTTACTTTCACGGAGGAATAAACTTCAATCCATACAGAGAACAGTATAAGAAACTCATTCCAAGAGACGATTTTAAATATTATGAAACCTATAATGCATCAGAAGGTTTTTTTGCTATTCAAGACCGAAATGATTCTGATGAAATGCTATTAATGTTAGACTACGGAATTTTTTATGAGTTTATTCCAATGAGTGAATACAATGGAGAAAACTCTAAGGCTATTCCTCTTTCTGAAGTAAAAAAAGATATTAATTACGCCATTATTATTACCACAAACGGTGGCTTATGGCGTTATTTGATAGGAGATACCGTTAAGTTTACCTCAACCGATCCCTATCGTATAAAAATTACTGGACGTACTAAACATCATATTAATGTTTTTGGCGAAGAGTTAATTATTGAAAATGCTGAAGATGCTTTAAAAGTAGCTAGTGATAAAACCAACTGTGAAATTAAAGAATATACTGTTGGCCCTATTTTTATGAATGGTAAAGAGAATGGTGCGCATGAGTGGATTATTGAGTTTAAAAAAGCTCCTGAAAACCTCACCTTTTTTACTGAAGAGTTAGATAATGCTTTAAAAAATTGTAATTCTGACTATGAAGCTAAACGTTATAATAATATGACTTTAGCAATGCCTAAGATACATCAAGCCCGTAAAGGTTTGTTTTATGATTGGATGAAAGAAAAAGGAAAATTAGGTGGACAACATAAAATTCCTCGTTTATCAAATAATCGTGATTTTGTTGAGGAGCTTTTGAAATTATAAACGTACTACTCTGTTTTAATTTTAATAGGCAATTGATATTTTGTTACTACTGGAATCCCTCTTTTAGTAGCTGGACTTATTCTTGGGAGTTTTTCTATTGCTAACTTTACAATACTATCTAATTCTGGTAATTGATTGGTAACAGTATCAGGTGTAGTTAGTTCAACTAAAACAAACTCCCCTTCCTTATTAATCAAAATATCAATTAAAACTTCTTCATCTAAGCTATTTTTAGTAACAAAATTATGTTGTTTTAATTTAGTTGTTATTCTTCTATGAATTTCTTTTCTAAAACAATTGGCTTTAGCTTCATCTAGTAAATCTTTACATTTATAAAAAGAAGGAGATATATCTACTTTTGTAAAATCTACAATAGTATCCAAAGCTTGTGCACTATTCTTTTTTGGGTATGAAAAGAAGTCGCAAGAAGAACATAGCAAAGCACAAATTAAAAAAGCCACATAGCGAAAACTCATCTTATTGATTTTAAGATGAATATACAAAATTAAATACTATTGTAAAATCTCTCCTTGTAAGAAATAGTACTTTTTAATTTCTTTTAACCTTTCTTTAGCGTGCTTAGTTAATACAGAATCTTTTCTTTCAAAACGGTTTACATAATTTTTATAATGTTTGTAAGCTATTCGTTTATCCTTGTAATAGTCTTCACTAGTTTTTGCTAGTTGGTACAATGCTTTATAATTTTTCCTATTCTCTTCAAAAGATTTTTTATATGATTTAAGTTCTTCTTTAGGGTTACCTAATTCTTTATAAACTCTTGCTAATTGATAATATTCAACATCTCTGGGTTCTTTACCAGCAAAAGTTGCCACCATATAATCTAACTGAGCTTTGTAAAATTTTTTCTTTTCAAAATTAATATCACCTAGATAGGTATAGGCTTTAAAATCTGATTTATCTATTCTTATGGCTTTATTAAAATACTTTTTTGCCTCTTCGTATTTCTTTAGATTAAAATAACTACGCCCTAGCATTTTTTGCGTGTAATGTTCGTTGGGTTCTATAGTATCTATCCTTTTTAAAAATTGAATAGCCTCAGTAAACTTTTCTTCTCTATATAAATTATTAATTTTTAACTTATTTAAATTAATATGATTAGGGTTTACTACCAAGCCTCTATTTATAAATATGTTTGCTGAATCTTTATCATGTAATAAAGTATAAGCTAATGCTAAGTGATGAATAGATTTAATGTGGGTTGTATCATTTTTATAAGCCTCTAAAAAACTGTTTATTTTTAGATTTCGTTTTTTTAACATTCCATAAGCAATTCCCAAACGGTAATGATAATTTGCATTCGTGCTATCTTGCTTAATAATATTTTTAAAAGTATCAATCGCTTTGGCTGGTTGCTTTGTTTGTGCATACAATTTTCCTAACTGATACTTTATAAGTAAGTTTTCAGCATCTTTACTTATAATACCTTCATAAACATCAATAGCTTTTTGTAGCTTTTTCTCTTTTTTATATGCTTTTGCCAACCTTATTTTTACTGAATAATCATCTTTTAACTCCAATGCCTTTTCATAATATAAAGAGGCTTTTTTATAATTATCAATTGAAGCGTAAATAGATGCTACTTTTGAAGTTGATTGAAAAGTAGTATCTAACTCATGTAACTTTGCTAATGCTGTTTGGTAGCGTCCTATATTTACTAAACTATCAATAGTTTTAAAAGCCGAAACTTGCGCCTCGACTTTTATAATTCCTACTACAAAAACAATAAGTAAAATTTTATTTTTCACGTTTCTATTTTGGGTGTTGTTCATTGGTTATCTGTGACCAAGATAATTATTTTATTTCACCTCAAAAGTAATTGGTAGAGTGTACCCTACTCGTACTTTTTTTCCTCCGTGTTCACCTGGTTGCATTTGTGGCAATTTTTGTGCCATTTTTTCTTTAATACTAGATAAGGATTTCTTCCTTTCTAAGCAATTACTTTTTTATCTTTTCCGATTTAAAATTGTATATAAATTCTTCGTTTTTCTAAAGACAATCCCTATTTGTTTTAGTTAACAAGTATGTAACAAAGCTTTCATATCTTCGTCTTATCTATAAAAAAGTTAATGGATATATTTTTAGTTATACTCGGTTTTGTATTTGCTTGTCTAGGAATTATTGGCTCATTTTTACCAGTATTACCAGGCCCTATTACTAGCTGGGTAGGTTTGTTATTATTACATTTAACAAAAGTAGTTCCTCAAAATTGGACATTTTTAGGAATCACTTTAGCTATTGCTGTCATTATATTTTTTCTTGATTACTTTATCCCTGCAATGGGAACTAAACGATTTGGAGGCACGAAATATGGAGTATACGGTACTACTATTGGTTTAATTATTGGATTACTCTCCCCTATTCCTTTCGGAATTTTAATTGGCGCTTTTGTAGGTGCTTTGGTTGGTGAATTAATTTATGATAGTAAAGACACTAACAGAGCAATCAAAGCATCATTTGGTGCTTTCTTGGGCTTTTTAGCTTCTGCTACAATTAAATTTTCTATATCTATAGTATTCTTAGTACTGTTTTTTGTTAAGTTCTGGGAGTATAAAGCCGCTTTTTTTTAGGAAAAAGTTTTTTTTTACATTTTAATTCTAACTAATAACTCTAAGATTTCTCTCTTCGGTCGAAATGACGATTAATTATTTAGCCCCGATTGAAGCATTTGTTTGAGCTCCTCGTAGAGAGCGAGTGCGGAAAGCGGGAAACAGCTACTAAAACACGTAACTAAACTGCAAAAAAAAAGCAACCCATCTAAGGGAAGCTTTCCATTGGTTAACAAAACCATGATACTATTTAAAGTATCTAACAACACAACTAAATGCTGTCCTTTTAAAATTAGACAGCCTGCAAATATACATCCTTTTTTAAAACCTACAAATAAAAATTACTTTTTTTATAAAATCTATATGATACTACCGTTGTCTAATTTTGTAATAGATTGTATCTTTGCACCTTTAAACAAAAATTACTTAAAAATTAAGTCAATGCAATTATCAGAACAAGAAGTTGTACGTAGAGAAAAACTATCAAAATTACGTGAATTGGGTATCAATCCATATCCAGCAGATTTATTTCCATTAGATACGAATTCCAAACAGATTAAACAGGAGTTTAAGGAAGGTAAGAAGGTAGTTATTGCTGGTAGATTAATGTCTCGTCGTATTCAAGGAAAAGCTTCTTTTGCTGAATTGCAAGATAGTGAAGGACGCATTCAAGTATACTTTAACAGAGATGAAATTTGTACAGGTGAAGACAAAACTTTGTACAACGAAGTATACAAGAAATTATTAGATATTGGTGATTTTGTAGGTATTGAAGGAGAGTTATTTAAAACTCAAGTTGGAGAAATCACTGTAATGGTAAAAGATTTTAAATTATTAAGTAAATCTTTAAAACCATTACCATTACCTAAAGTGGATTCGGAAGGAAATACGTTTGATGGTTTTACTGATCCTGAAATGCGTTACCGTCAGCGTTATGCTGATTTAGTGGTAAATCCGCAAGTAAAGGACGTGTTTGTAAAACGTACAAAGTTATTCAACGCCATGCGTCAGTTTTTCAACGATGCAGGATATTTTGAAGTAGAAACACCTATTCTACAACCAATTCCTGGTGGTGCAGCAGCAAGACCATTTATTACACATCATAATGCATTAGATATTCCATTATACATGCGTATAGCTAATGAATTATACTTAAAGCGTTTGATTGTTGGTGGTTTTGATGGTGTATATGAGTTTTCTAAAAACTTCCGTAACGAGGGAATGGACAGAACACATAATCCAGAATTTACCGCAATGGAAATTTATGTAGCTTACAAAGACTACAACTGGATGATGGAATTCACTGAAAAATTATTAGAGCACTGTGCTTTAGCTGTAAACGGAACTACTGAAGCTACTTTTGGAGAGCATAAAGTTGACTTTAAAGCTCCATATGCACGTGTTACTATGGCAGATTCTATCAAACACTTTACTGGTTTTGATATCAACGGAAAATCGGAAGATGAAATCCGTAAAGCTGCTCAAGACATGGGTATCGAAGTAGATGAAACAATGGGTAAAGGAAAGTTAATTGATGAGATTTTTGGTGAGAAATGTGAAGGAAACTACATTCAACCAACATTTATTACCGATTATCCTAAGGAAATGTCTCCATTGTGTAAAGAGCACCGTGACAATCCTGAATTAACAGAGCGTTTTGAACTAATGGTTTGTGGTAAAGAAATTGCCAATGCATATTCTGAATTGAACGACCCAATCGACCAACGTGAGCGTTTTGAAGCTCAGTTAAAGTTAGCTGCTCGTGGTGATGATGAAGCTGGTGAGTTTATCGATCAAGATTTCTTACGTGCGTTAGAATATGGTATGCCTCCTACTTCTGGATTAGGAATTGGAATGGATCGTTTGATTATGTATTTAACAAACAATCCGTCAATTCAAGAAGTGTTATTCTTCCCACAAATGAAGCCTGAGAAGCAAGCTCCTACAGTTGAATTAAACGATGATGAAAAAGCTGTATTAGCTTTGTTAGAGAAAGCTGAAAAAATAGGTTTAAATGATTTAAAATCTCAAAGTGGTTTATCTAACAAAAAGTGGGACAAAACTATTAAAGGATTAACCAAAAACAGTCTTGCTAAAGTTGAAAAAACAGAGGAAGGTTTGTTTGTAGAAATCCTATAACGCATTTCAAAAAACTATATAAAATAAAAAAGCAATCTCATTTGAGGTTGCTTTTTTGTTTGGTTTTTATGCTATTTTGGGTAAATTAGCTACTAACCGGATATAAGTTATCAAATTAAGCTCATATCTTCAATAACGTCAACTACAATAACCTAAATAATGCACTACCTGCTTATAATACTTACAACTATAAAATATGGTTAACATTTTATAACAGTAATTACGACGGATTTAACTATCCAAAATAACTAAACTTTTCATATTCGCAGTTTTTTCATAACTTTAAAAAGCTATGAAAAAATTATTTGAATACCCTCCATTTCATTTTTTGGTGTGCCTTGTTATTGGCATAACATTCCAATTTTATACACAAATTTGGCAGTATAATTTTACATACTTGGCTTATTCTTTAATAGGATTTTTAATTATTCTTTATTTCTTAAAAAGAACTGAAATGCGAAAAGCATTTAATATAGCTACACTGCTGTTCTTTGTTTTTATCGGAATTAGTACCGCGTATATTCACAACCCGAGAAATTACGCGAATTATTATAACCATAAATCAACTGAGAATTCTACTTATATACTTGATGTACAAAAAGTATTAAAACCAGGAAACTACTATACAAAATATGTTGCTAAAGTTTCACAAGTAGATTCTACCAAAACCACTGGATATATTCTTCTGAACATTCAAAAGGACAGTTTATCACCTATATTAAAGGTAGGTAATCATATTTTTATTAAAACTCCTTTTAAAGAATTAATTCCTCCTTTAAATCCGCATCAATTTGACTACAAGCAATATTTAGCCAAACAGTATATTTATCATCAGGTATTTTTAAACAAACAGCAATTTAAACAACTTAACAACACAAGTTTTTCTTTAATCGGTTTATCAGTTAATATTAGAGAAAGCGTACAAACCTCTTTAAAAAAATATCATTTTACCAATGATGAGTTCGCCGTAATAAATGCTTTATTACTAGGTCAACGACAAGAAATTTCAAAAGATTTGTTAGAAAGCTACACAAATGCTGGTGCTATTCATATTCTTGCCATTTCTGGGCTGCATATTGGTATTTTACTACCACTTCTTTCCTATTTACTTAACCCCATAGAAAAGCTTCCTAACGGAATACTCGTAAAAATCATCTGTATTGTATTACTCTTATGGTGTTTTGCCTTTATAGCTGGTTTATCAGCCTCAGTAGTTCGTGCAGTAACGATGTTTACTTTCGTTGCTATTGGACAATCATTCAAGCGGAAAAAGATTATTGAATATTCATTAGTCAGTTCGATGTTCTTCTTACTCTTAATAAAACCGATGTTTTTATTCGATGTTGGATTTCAATTAAGTTATTTAGCCGTTTTTGGTATTGTTTTGGTACAACCATTACTCTACAATCTATGGAAACCTAAGTTTTGGTTACTAGATAAAGGCTGGAGTATATTTACCGTTTCAATTGCTGCACAAGCAGGTATATTACCAATAAGTTTGTATTATTTTCATCAATTTCCAGGTTTATTTATTTTATCTAACTTAATAATCATTCCTTTTTTAGGAGTAATTTTACTCTTTGGAATTGTAATTATTTTATTAGCTACACTGAGCATACTACCTCAATTTATGGCTGATGGTTACGGATTTATAATCTCAACAATGAATTATTTTGTTGATTGGATTTCTCACCAAGAAGGTTTTTTATTGAAAGAACTCTCAATGTCTTTTGAAGCAATGCTAGCTTGGTATGTTTTTATTATTTTCTTATATCTGGCTTTGATTCAAAAAACTTATGAACGAGTATTTTTACTTTTGGTTTCTACTCTCCTACTTCAGGGAATTTATTTTTATGAAAAGTTTCAAATTAACATAAAAAGTGAATTCATTGTATTCCATAAAAGTAGACATTCTATTATAGGAAAAAGAAATGGTAACGAAATAAACATTTTTAGCTCTTTGAATGATTCTGTTCTTCATCATCAAAAGCTACTACAATCTTATAGAGTTAATGAAGAGGTTTATTCTAAAAGTACTGATTCAATTTTAAATATAACCTCCTATATGGACAAACATGTTTTGATTGTAGATAGCCTAAGTGTTTATCAAATAAAAGAACTTGAAAACCCAATAGTTATTCTGAAAGACAGCCCTAAAATTAATTTAGATAGACTTATTACTACCTTAAAACCTCAACAAATTATTGCTGATGGTAGTAATTATAAATCATATATTACTAGATGGATAGAAACTTGTTATAAACAAAAAACACCATTTTGGTATACTGGCCAAAATGGTGCTTATATTTTTAAAGAATAGATTTTACATCGCACTTTTAAAGTTTTTTTCAAACTCTTTCCATGGTGTATTCTTGTAATTATCCTTGTTAAAATATGCTAGTATTTTTTCAAACCTTTTTTCTTCTAAGTAACCAGGGACATTTTGTAACAACTGTCTTTCTGTATTAAAAAAAGCTGTTGAAGGGTAGCTTAACTGACCTTTCATTATAGCAGCTGCCAATTGATGATATCCTCTTCTTCCTTGAGCTTGATACTTAAACGTTTTTCCTTGAAATGTAATATCATCTTTTGTTTCTCCATTTAACTTTACTGGATAATAGTGTGTATTGATATACTCAATAATTACTTTGTTTTTATATGTCGTTTTATCCATTTTTTTACACCAACCGCACCAATCAGTATAAATATCTACTAAAATTGGTTTTGGTTCTTTCTCGCTCATTTCCATCGCTTGCTCAAAGCTTAACCAATTTACTTTATCTTGTGCCTTGACCCCTAATGAAATAAAGGTTAAAACTGCTACTAATATTATTTTTTTCATACTTCTTAAGTCTCAATAAGTGTTCCAAATTTACAAAAAAACCTGCCAACATTTAAAATTGACAGGTTGTAAAAGATTGTTTTAACGTTTATTTAGAGTTATTTAACTCCATGCATTAATTTTTTAATTACAGGATTTAATGTGATTACCAATAATCCAGCTAACGTTGGCACTATGGTAAAAATTAAAAAGAATGTTGATAAACTATACTCTTTTGTAATATTTTCTATCTGACCTCCAAATACTGCAGCTAACTTGTTTCCTATCGCAATAGCTAAGTACCACATACCAAACATAAATGCAATCATACGCGCTGGTACCAATTTAGATACATAAGAAAGCCCTACAGGAGATAAACATAATTCACCTAATGTATGGAATAAGTATGCTAAAATTAACCAAACCATACTTACTTTAACTCCATCAGTAATTCCGTATGCTCCAAAAGCTAATAAGCCGAAACCAACAGCCATGATAATTAAACCTAAACCGTATTTAACAGCTGCAGATGGATTGTATTTTGAATCCCACCATTTTGAGAATAAGTTAGCAAAAGCAATAATGAAGAATGAGTTTAAGATTGAGAACCATGATACTGTGATTTCTGAAGCCTCAGCTGAGAACTCAACATATAACATCCATCCTACTAATGCCCAAACACCAAGAAAACAAATTGCTAATACAATGTTTGATACTGGAATTCTTTTACCTGTTTCTTTTCCTAATAAATATAATACCCAAGTAATGATTATTAAAGGAATTACAGTTAATAGTGTATTTACTATATTAAATATTGTTTGAGCGTTACCTGTTAAAACTCTATCAACATTATCGCGGGCAAAAAGTATTAATGACGTTGCTCCTTGTTCAAAACTCATCCAGAAGAAAACAGTAAAAAATGCAAAAATAATTACTGCTATCATTCTATCTCTAACAACTTTGGTGTATCGTGAAATACGAGAAATTGTTAAAAACAAGAATACTGCTAAACCAAACAATACAGCTACGTACTGTCCATCAAAATCTCCAACTTTTAATACTCCAAAAATATCGATTCCTCCAATTTTTGATAACGGATCATTAATTGCATATCCTAAACCAATTACCGAAGAAATTACAATTAAAATTTTATCTAAACTTGTAAAAGGATTTTCTTTATCACTATCATTAGATGTTTCTGTAACCGACGTTTCGTTAGTTTCCTCTTCTTTATTTTTTGAAGGAACATCACCAATAGCACCAAATAATGGTTTAGCTAACCAGAATTGTAAGGTTCCTAATAACATAAAGATACCCGCTAAACCGAATCCCCAAGACCAACCAACTTTTTCAGCTAAGTATCCACACAACATCATTCCAAAGAAAGCTCCTGCATTAACACCCATATAAAAAATGGTATAAGCACCGTCTTTCTTCTCTGGTAAATCTTTATACATTTCAGAAATAATAGAAGTCATATTAGGCTTAAAGAAACCTGTACCTATTACTAATAAAGCTAAACCTACATACAACCAAAATTCAGTTTCAATAGCCATAGCTGCATGCCCTAAAGTCATAACTATCGACCCTATAACCACAGCCCAACGATACCCCGTTAATTTATCAGCTATGATACCTCCTAAAATTGGTGTTAAATACAACAACATTGCATAAGTACCAAATAGCGCTCCTGCATTTTCAGCTGACCACTCCCAACCTGGGTTAGCTCCAACTGCTGCTGCTGTTAAAAAGTTTATTAATAATACACGCATTCCGTAAAACGAAAAGCGCTCCCACATTTCTGTAAAAAACAGTACAAATAACCCAGATGGGTGCCCTAATACCTTTGATTTAAAAAAATCATTTGATGTTTCACTCATGAATATCCTTATTTATAATAAATTAAAAAGCCTAAGTAACAGTCTAATTATCACTTAGGCTTTTTGTATGTTTTTCTTAATTATTATCTGCTAATTCGAATCCTTCTGCTTCTTCGTGATTTAACTCTCTTTCATTATCTTCTGCTCCATGTGTTAAAGCTTCTAATTTTCTTCTAAATAATAACATCAACAACCCAAAAGAAACACAAAAAACTGCTATTCCTGTAAAAATAGTAAACTCTCCCAAACTTTCTGAAGCTTCTCCTAAAAGTCCTGCAACCTTATTACCCAAACCAGTCATCGCAAAATATACCCCCATCATTAATGATGCATATTTTACTGGTGCTAATTTAGTTATGTAAGATAAAGCTACTGGCGAAATACATAATTCTCCTACTGTATGGAATAAATACGCTAATACTAACCAGTACATCGCTGAAGTTCCTTCACTTTGGAATTGAGCAGAAGCTCCTGTCATAAAGAAGAAACCTGCACCCATAATAATTAATCCCATTATCATTTTGAATAAACCTGTAGACAACTTTCCTTTTAGTTTTCTTTTAGCCCAGTAAGCTGCTACTGATGTTCCTAAAACAATTATGAAAAATGCATTTAGAGACTGGAACCAAGATGCTGGAACTTCAAAGTTACCTAATATTCTACTTGTTTTCTCAGAAGCATAAATATTCATCAATCCTCCTGCTTGCTCAAAAGCTCCCCAGAAAATAATTACTAGTAAAAATGAAATTAAAAGTACTACTACTCTATCTTTTTCTATTTTAGTTAATGGTTTGTTCATTATATCTTTATCCTCCTCATTCTTAGATTCTCCTAAGTAATCTCCTACTCCTCTCAAGTGTTTTTGACCTAAAACATATTGTAATAAACCTAGTGCCATTCCAATTCCTGCTAAACCAAACCCATAGTGCCATCCATAAGTTTCTCCAACATAACCAACTATCAAAGCGGATAAAAACGCTCCAACATTAATACCTATATAAAAAATTGTAAATCCTTTATCTCTACGAATATCTCCTTGTTTATATAAACCTCCAACCATTGTTGAAATATTTGGCTTTAACATACCTACACCTGCGATAATTAAACCTAACCCAGTGTAAAAAGCCCACATTTGTTCTATAGCTAAAACACTGTGTCCTGCTACTAATAAAATACCTCCATATAAAACAGATTTTTTTTGCCCTAAAACTTTATCAGCAATCCATCCACCTGGTATTGACATTAAGTAAACTAACATCGTGTAAGTCCCATACAATGATAAAGCATCACCGTTAGACCATCCTAAACCAGCATTTTTATCAGTAGTTTGTGCTACTAAATATAATACTAATATTGCTCTCATTCCATAGTACGAAAAACGCTCCCACATTTCCGTAAAAAACAGCACATATAATCCTGCTGGATGTCCAAATAGTTCTTTTCGCTTAATAGGTGTTGAATTTGCCATATTTTATAGGTTATTTTTAATAAAGTTAGTCATTTTAGTATATAGGTGTAAACGAGTGTTTCCTCCATAAATACCATGATTTTTATCTGGATACATACCCCATTCAAATTGTTTATTTGCCTGAATTAAAGCTTCAGCCATTCTATAAGCATTTTGAACATGCACATTATCATCTCCTGTTCCGTGAATTAACAAATATTTTCCTTTTAATAATTCTGGATAATTTAAAGGTGAATTGTCATCATATCCTGCTGGATTTTCCTCTGGTGTACGCATGTAACGTTCTGTATAAATAGAATCATAAAAACGCCATGTAGTAACTGGTGCCACTGCTATTGCTGCGGCAAACACGTCATTTCCTTTTAATAAACAGTTAGTACTCATATGACCTCCAAAAGACCATCCCCAAATACCTATCCTATTCTCATCAACATATGGTAATTTTGCTAACTCTTTAGCTACAGAGATTTGGTCTTCAGTTTCATACTTCACCAAATTCATATAAGTAACTTTCTTAAAATCACGTCCTTTAAAACCTGTTCCTCTACCATCAACACAAACAACGATATAACCATTTTGTGCTAACATTTGATGCCAATAATCATTAGAACTATTCCAACTGTTTTTTACATTTTGAGAACCTGGTCCAGAATATTGATACATTAAAACTGGGTACTTTTTATTTGCATCAAAATTTGCAGGCTTAATAGTGTACATATTTAAGTCGTTTCCGTTAACATTAATTGTAGAAAACTCTTTTTTACTTAAATTATATCCTGCAATAGTTTCTTTTAAAGCTGCGTTATCTTTTATAGTTTTTAATACCTTCCCTTCATCGTTTCTTAGCGTATACACAGGAGGTGTATTTACATCTGAAAAAGTATTAATGAAGTAATGCATGTTTTTACTAAAAGAAGCATTATTTGTTCCTGAAGCGTTACTTAACAATTTTTTATTATTTCCATCTAAAGAAATACTGTATACTCCTCTGTTAATAGATCCATTTTCTACTGATTGATAGTAAATAGTTTTCTTGTCAGCATTGTATCCGTAGTAAGAAGTAACTTCCCAGTTTCCTTTAGTTACTTGATTCAATAACTTACCGTCCTTATCATAGTGATAAATGTGGTTGTATCCATCTTTTTCACTTGTCCAAATAAAACTATTATCGTCTAAAAAAGTTAAATCATCTGTAATATCTACATAAGCTTTGTCAGTTTCATTTAAAACTACAGAGCTATTAAAAGTAGTCGCATCAACAAAATACATTTTTAAATCATTTTGATGACGGTTTAATGTTCTAACTGCTAAAATATTTGGATTGTTTGTCCAGTTAATTCTTGGAATGTATTCATAGTCTCCAACTCTAATTTCTGCAGTTTTGTTCGTTTCTAATGAAAATATACGTAATGCTACTTTCGCATTTTCTTCACCAGCCTTTGGATATTTGAACACATGCTGTGTTGGGTATTTTCCTTTTCCATATACGTCCATTGAAAAAGTTTTAACTTTACTTTCATCAAAACGTAAATATGCTAAGTTTTTACTGTCTTTACTCCATTCAAATGCTTTTACGAAACCAAATTCTTCTTCATAAACCCAATCTGTAATACCGTTAATGATTTCATTCTTTTTACCACTATTGGTAATTTGAATTACCACATTGGCATCTGAATAATCTTTAATAAATAAATTGTTGTCTTTAGCGTATGCTATTTTTTTACTATCAGGAGAAAAAGTTGGTTCTTGAATATCTATACCAATTAAGTCTAATGATTTTTTAGCAATATCATACACATAAAATGTACCTAAATATGAGTGACGGAAAATTTGTTTGAAGTTTGTTCCTAAAATTAATTTAGTTTCATCATTATTAAAACTATATGATTGAAAATATTTTAATCCAGCTAAATCTTTACTATCAACTATCGTTGCAACTTTTTCTAATGTTTCATAACTGTACTTATCTACAGTAGAACTTCCATTTTCATAATTCAATAGTGAATAAAAATCTCCATTCATAGAGTTTAAAGAGTTCATATAATCGGCTCTAAACGTGCCTTTTTTCCATATATCCTCTAAAGAAATATCTTTTTTTTGAGCTTGTACTAGCGAAGATATTCCTATAAACAATAATAATATTTTCTTCATCTTAAGTTGTTGTTTATCTAAAAAGTTTGCCAAGTTTACGGAAAAATAGCCAAAAATCCCCTCAAAAAAATCATAAAAACCAAATAACATAACCATTTTAACAGGATTCACGTATCTTTGAACCATCAAAAATGAATTGAGAATGTCTAAAACGATCTCTGGTTTTTCTAAACTTACCAAAGAAGAAAAAATAGACTGGTTGGCAAAAACTTACTTTAATAATCAACCAGAAATTATACAAACTATTACGCAATATTGGAATGTAGATGATAAGCTACAACAATTGCATGATGATTTTATTGAAAATACCATTTCTAACTTTTATATGCCTTACGGTATTGCTCCTAATTTTATTATTAACGGACGTAGTTATGTAATACCAATGGTAGTTGAAGAAAGCTCTGTAGTTGCTGCTGCTTCTTTAGTTGCAAAGTTTTGGAGTACTCGTGGTGGATTTAAAACTGAAGTAATCTCTACCAACAAAATCGGCCAAGTACATTTTATGTATGCTGGTGATAAAAATGAGTTAGAAAACTATTTTAACCGACAAAAAACTGAATTATATGCAGCCACGGCACCCATAACTAAGAACATGGAAAAGCGCGGTGGTGGAATTTTAGATATTCAATTAGTTGATAAAACTGATAAACTTGCAAACTACTATCAATTACATGTTACGTTTGAAACAAAAGATAGTATGGGGGCTAACTTCATTAACTCTTGCTTAGAAGCTATTGCAAAAGCTTTTAGAAAAGATGATATTGAAATTGTAATGAGTATTCTTTCTAACTATGTTCCTGAATGTTTAGTTAGAGCTGAAGTGAGCTGTAAAGTAGAAGAGTTAGGTGGAAAGAACCCTGAAAAGTTTGCTCAAAAATTTGAACAAGCTGTTAAAATAGCTGAAATAGAACCTTACCGTGCAGTAACCCATAATAAAGGAATTATGAACGGAATTGATGCCGTTGTACTTGCTACTGGTAATGACTTTAGAGCAATTGAAGCTGGTGCACATGCATATGCTTCTAAAGATGGACAATATAAAAGCCTAACACACTGTGAAGTAAAAGACGGTATTTTTAGGTTTTGGATTGAAATCCCTTTAGCATTGGGAACTGTTGGTGGTTTAACTGCTTTACACCCGATGGCTAAATTATCGTTAGACATGATGCAAAAACCAAGTGCACGCACCTTAATGCAAATTATTGCTGCTGCTGGTTTAGCTCAAAATTTTGCTGCTTTACGTGCCTTAACAACCAAAGGAATTCAACATGGGCATATGAAAATGCACTTGATGAATATCTTAAATCAGCATAAAGCAACCAATGAAGAAAAGGAAGCTGTGGTAGCTTATTTTGATGACAGAACTGCCTCACATAGTGCTGTGGTAGAAAAATTAAACGAATTACGTAAACCCAAAGTACAATGGGTAGATTTTTTAAATGAGGAAGAAGTACGTAGTACACTTGCTAATTTAAAAACTGATGCAAAACCTTTATTTGGAAAAATGAATGGACAGCAAATGGTGGAGCACGTAAGTGCAGTAACTCAAATAGCTAATGGAAACTGGAATGTCGACATTTATGTTTCTGATGAGAAGTCAGCTAGAAGAAAACCGTTTTTAAATTCTGATAGTGAATTACAAATCGGATTTAAAGCTCCATTTTTATCAGAAGACCCTACTCCATTAAAGTTTAATTCTATGGAAGAAGCTGTTGATGATTTAATCGAACAAGTACAATATTTTGAAACTGTTTTCAATGAAAATCCAAACAGAAAGGTAGTACACCCATTTTTTGGTGAGCTAGATTATGAATATTGGAAAAAATTCCAAGTAAAACATTTCACACATCACTTTAAACAATTTGGATTAGTATAATGCGACACTATTCTAACGGAAAATTATTACTCACTGGAGAATATGTTGTTTTGGATGGTGCAACCTCATTAGCTGTTCCTACTAAGTTTGGGCAAGATTTAATTATTGAACCCATCAAGGAACCTCAACTTATCTGGGGAAGTTTTACACATACTGGAGAATGTTGGTTCGAGGCTTCTTTTGATTTACCAAAACTAAGATTAACATCCGCAACGTTTAATTCAGACAAAGAAGGAAGTGCTGAATTTATTGCTGAGACTTTACGAGATATTTTACAAGAAGCAAAACGTTTAAATCAAGAATTTTTAAATACTGAGCACGGTTTTATTGTAAAAACTAACTTGACTTTTCCACAAAACTGGGGATTAGGAAGTTCATCAACCTTAATTAACAATATTGCTACTTGGGCAAACGTGAATCCGTTTACTTTACTTTGGAATGCTTTTTCTGGTAGTGGTTACGATATTGCTTGTGCTAAATACAACACACCAATTTTATATCAACTAAAAGAAAAACAGCCTATTGTTGAAGAAGTTAATTTTAAACCTAGTTTTTCTGAAGAGTTATTTTTTATTCATTTGAATCAAAAACAAAATAGTAGAGAAGGAATTGCTCACTATAAAAAACATAGAGTAGAAGCTAAAACATTAATTCCTGAAATTGACAACTTAACTCAAGAGTTTTTAAAAGCTAAAACTTCCAAAGACCTGGATAAAATTATCATTGAACATGAGCAAATCATTAGCTCAATTACAAAGCAAGTCACTGTAAAAGAGAGATTGTTTTCTGATTATTTTGGTGAAGTAAAAAGTTTAGGAGCTTGGGGTGGTGATTTTATTTTAGCTACTGGAAACGAAGACACAATAAGTTATTTTAAACAAAAAGGATTCGACACTGTTCTTTCGTATAAAGAAATGATTTTATAATGAAAAAAGTAGTTATTATAGGTGGTGGAGCAGCAGGTTATTTTACTGCAATAAATGCAAAAGAGCTCAATCCTGAATTAGACATTACAATTCTCGAAAAAGGAAAAGAGGTTTTACAAAAGGTGAAGATTTCTGGTGGAGGTCGCTGTAATGTTACTCATGCTTGTTTTGAACCCAAAGAACTAACAAAATTCTACCCAAGGGGTGAAAAAGAACTACTTGGCCCATTTCATAAATTTATGACTGGTGATACTTTTGAATGGTTTGAAAATCGTGGAGTTCCTTTAAAAATTGAAGCAGATAATCGAGTATTTCCTGAAGCTAACACTTCTCAAGCTATCATAGATTGCTTTCAAGATGCTGTTGATAACCTCGGAATTAAAGTGTTGAAAAACCATGGTGTAAACGCTATTTATCAACAAGATGAAAAGTGGGTTATTAACACTAAAAACCAAGATTTTGAAGCTGATTTTGTGATCGTTGCTGCAGGAAGCAGTAAAAAAGTGTGGGATTTATGTAAAACCCTAGACCATACTATTATAGCACCTGTTCCTTCTTTATTTACTTTTAACATAAAAGACAAACGAATTATTGATTTAGGCGGAATTTCGGTACCGAATGCAGAAGTTACCCTTGTTGGAACTAATTTAGAAAGCTCTGGCCCATTATTAATCACCCACTGGGGATTAAGTGGTCCTGCTATTTTAAAACTATCTGCTTTTGGTGCTCGTATTTTAGCTGATAAAAATTACCAATACAACGTACACGTAAATTGGTTAGGACTAGATACTAATACTGTTCTCGAAAAGTTGCAAGGACTAAAGAAGTCACAGGCTAAAAAACAGGTGTTTTTAAAATCACCTTTTAGCGACATTCCACGTCGTTTATGGGAACGATTGGTTACAGCTTCAGAAATAAGCAACCATCAAAATTGGGCTGATATCAGTAACAAACAGCTTCAAAACTTAGCAAATGAGCTTACCAAAGGGTTATTTAATGCTAATGGACGTACTACTTTTAAAGAAGAGTTTGTTACCGCTGGCGGTGTGGATTTAAAGGAAATTAATTTCAAACGTTTTGAAAGTAAAAAACACCCAAATTTATTCTTTGTGGGTGAAGTATTAAATATTGATGCCGTTACTGGAGGCTTCAACTTTCAAAATGCGTGGACAGGCGGTTATATTTGTGCAATGGCTATTGCCGAGTAAGTAAAAAAATCATTTCGAACAAAGTTTTAAGAGTTCTTTCTTCGTTCGAAATGACTTTACTTTTTTTAGTCTTCGTCTTCTCCTTCTTCTTCGTAGCAGTTAAAAATGATTGAGTATCCATACTCTACAGCTTCTTCATACAATTCTTTTTGCTCATCATCTTCTACATCATTAATTGAATCTAACGTAAAATATTCGTCTTCTATTTCTACTACTTTCCAATCTTCATTTTTGATGTAAAATTTTGCTAATCGCATAGCTCCTTCAATATCTTTATAATCGATATATAAGCTTACGTAAGCTCCGATAACTTCATCGTAATGTTCAGAAGATTTTTTAGGTTTTGCTAAGGCATTAATTAAAAACATAGATCTATTTTTTTTGTGTTATTTTATGCTAACTCTCCTCTATGAGGCTTTAATGCATCTCTAAAGGTTTTCATGTATTCCTCATCAACCACAATAAAAGCAATGGTGTGCATTTCGTTTAAAGATACAAAATTTACTTCATGATAAGGCAAACTATCTATCTGAGTAAATTCTTTTAAATGTATACAGTGGTGTTTTGCTGTTTCCAATCCATCTGGACCTTTAAAATCCCAAATCAGTTTAATTTTTCTCATAAAACAAAAATACCCATTTCTATTTTAGAAATAGGTATTTTACAACTAGATTGACTGTTTTACTTTTGTTTTACATTCCAAGTATAATTAATCTTTCTTTTTAAATATTCTTTTAAAGGCTCTAAACCAATCTCTTTTCTTCTTTTATCTACATATTCAGGATTTTCTATGGGAAACGGCTCTAATTTTCTTTTATCATTATAACGAAACTGCATTCCAAACAACTGTTTTCTTCCTGTATTCACTAATATTCTATCTTGAATTTTTGCATACTCCAAACAGCTTCCTTCTTTGTTTATACAAGCCTTTTTTATTTGAGGAAGATACTTAATTCTAACAGCTTCATCTTGATGGTGGTTTATAATTAGAAGTGGACTATCAGCAGCTAACTTCCCTACAGAACTATATGTTGGCCAACCATTTTCTAAAATTAGCTTTTCCATTTCATTAAAATTTCCATTTCCAATCTCTTTTTTCATTTGAGCTATAGGATAATACCAATGAGGTGCTTCACCATTTTTCATAAAGTATCGCTTCGCCATATCTAACTGATAATCTAAAGCCTGATCTTTCATTATCAATCTTAATAGTTTCAGTACATACTCTGGTTTCTGTAAACTTCCATTTTGCTTTTGGTATTTTTCCAACTGTTGTCTTTCTATCATCTCCCACCTTTTATCTGAAGTAAGCGCATATAAATCATTATCTGCTAAAGCCCATAAAGAATTGTCTTTATTTAACACTATATTCAAATAATGAAAGGCACTATCTTTTTTATACTGAATAGCATATGCACAAGCTAAATTATATGTGTTATCTTGATTATTTGGATTCTTTTGATATATCTCTTTATAAGCTTTAATTGCTTCATTTAACCTACCTCCACTTCTTAACTTATCTCCTTTATTTTGCCCTAAAACAGCAAGTGAAATAAAAACTGTTAGTAAAAATAACTTCTCCTTCATTTTCTTATTTTTTAAATATTAATGGAGTTGCTAAGCCGTTAATTATAATAGCTATTACAACACCTAATGTTGGCGTAATTAACGTGTTGGCTAAACCTCCAAAAAGTAAATTACTCGCAATACCTCCAGATTTAGAAATAAAATAAAAGCTATGTACCCCCCCTAACAACAAAGAAAAGGCACTAATTAGCAAACTCCAGCTCACTAATTTTTTTAGCTTTAGATTATATTTTTCTTGAGTTTCTTTTTGTTTTAGCTTCTTAAAAAAATAGATTAATGCTATACTTAGAAAAGTATATAAAATAATCACAAATTTTAAATCTCCATTGGCTAAAAAATCTAATAATGGCATTCTCATAATATTATATTTTATTGTTTATAAGTTTTAAACACAGACATTATTTATTCTAACTCTACTATGTTATTCATTAACAACAACACATAATAAACTTAGAGAACATTTGTGTTCTTTTTTTATACGATGTAGTAAACGTTAGTGGGTTTTAGTTATTAGTTTAAGATTTTTCCTTTAACATCAATATCAAGACTCCTAATCTAGCAATTAAAAAAACTAACATTCCAAAAGACGGGGCTAACAAACCTATTTTTAAACCTGCTGCTAAAACAGGAGTTGCTATATCTCCTTGCATTGAACTAATATTATCAAACACACCAATTAACCCAAAAAACAACCCTAAAAACCCATAGACTAAAGCGAATAAACTTATATGCTTCAGTAAATTAATTGTTTTACCATTACTATCTTCCTTTAAGAATAGTTTTAATATCAATGCTATACAAATTAATAGCATTAACAGTATTGGATACATAAACATTGATCCTCCTTCATTTAAAAGGTTTGAGAATAAGAATTTCATAATTTTAATTTTTAAAGTTATTTACAACACAAACCTATGTTTATAATTCATTTGAGTTTTGTAATATCGACAGTACCTCTTTTCTGTTCCTCAAACGACATATTAAATTCCCTTTTCAACCAAATAACAGAAAACCGTTGTTCGTCTACAATTTCAGGGATTTTACCGCAAAAACCTATCTCTTTCTTCAAAAAATAAGATATTGCAACTTAATGAAAAGATTTACATCAATAGCTAAGCGCCTTATATTCTTCTTATTCAATATTATATTTTGGGTAGGTGTTTATTTCTTTTACACATACTTCTTAGGATACGGAAGCTCTAACACTGCTTATGTAGACACTTTTTCAGCATACTTAATGCCTGTAACCATATTTCTAAGTTATTTCATTATTTTATATTTAATTCCAAAATACCTACTTAAGAAAAAGTATTTTCTTTTTATTCTATACAGCTGCTATACCTTTATTATATCATTTACAGCTATTTTGCTCTCTATTTTCTTTGGTTTAGTATTTTCTTCTTTTTTAGAAGGAACCAACACGAAGAGCTTAACTAAATCTTTACCATTAGTCATAATTGGTGTGTACTTTATTGTTATTATAGCAACCTCTTTAAGTTTAATTATTTACAATTATCTATCTAGCATAAAAAACGAAAACTTAAAAAACAAATTCCTGCACACCCAACTACAGCTAAAAGAACAAGAGCTGAAATTTTTAAAAATGCAGATTCATCCGCATTTTTTGTTTAATACATTGAATACCTTATACGGATTTGCCTTAAAAAAATCGGAAGAGGCTCCTGATATGATTTTAAAGCTCTCTAATTTGTTAGACTATATTTTATATCAAGTAGACAAACCCTCTGTTCTTTTAAAAAATGAAATCCAGCACATTGACGATTATATTTCTTTAGAAAAAGTGCGTTTTCAAGAGAGTTTACAAGTTGAATTCTCTAAGAATTTACATAACGAAACCACCCAAGTATCTCCCATGTTATTATTACCTTTTGTTGAAAATGCTTTTAAACATGGAGTTCAAATTGACGGAGTATTAAGTGTTAACATCAGCTTAAAAACAACTAAAGATTCCTTGTTTTTTCGTATTGAGAACACTTCCCAAAAAAATAAAATAGATAAAAATGGAATTGGACTAGAAAACATTCAAAAAAGATTAAAAATGCTTTACAATAATCAGTTTAAACTTCATTTAGCATTAGAAGAAAACCAATTTATCGTAGACTTAAAAATTCCTTTAACAAATGGCTAATAAAATAACTTGTGTAATTGTTGACGACGAACCCATAGCAAGGGAAATTCTAGAATCATTCATAGATAAAACCCCTAACCTAGAATTAATTTCTAGTTGTAAAAATGCTATGGAAGCATTACAAGTTGCACAAACAGAAAATATCGATTTATTTTTCCTAGATATTAATATGCCTGAAATTACAGGATTAAGTTTAGCTAAAATTATCAATAATAAATCACAAATAATATTTACCACTGCTTACAGAGATTATGCGGTTGATGGTTTTAACCTAAGTGTAATAGACTACTTATTAAAACCTATTGCTTTTGACCGATTTTTACAAGCAATCCAAAAAGTTACTGAACCTACTAATAGTAACATGAAAGTTTCTACAGAAAATGATAACAAAAAGGATTTTATGTTTGTAAGGGCTGATAGAAAAATGGTTAAGATTAACTTTAAAGATATTTTATACATTGAAAGTTTAGGTGACTATGTTAAAGTTTTTACCAATAACGACACTGTAATAACTAGGGAAACCATTAGTAACTTTGAAGCCACATTACCAAGTGATTGCTTTATAAGAGTTCATCGTTCTTATATTGTTTCAATATCTAAAATTTCCTCATATACTAACGAATATATTGAGATTGCTAAAAAAGCTGTACCAATAAGTAGGAGCTACAAAGAAAGCGTTTTACAAAAATTAGCACAAGTGTAAGCGAAATTCTATCTTTACGGCAAAATTTTTACACGTTGAATACATCAGATTTCTTATTTCTTTCTCAAGATAAAAAAGTAGATAACTTAACTGTTACATGGCAAACACCTAGTAATATTGCTTTGGTAAAATACTGGGGAAAAAGCGAACCTCAAATTCCTAAAAATGCCTCGATAAGCTTTACATTAAACAATTGTCACACAACTACAAAAATTGAGTTCACAAAGACATTACCAAAAAATCAAGCAGAATTTGAGTTATTTTTTGAAGGAAAAAAGAAAGATGATTTTAAACCTAAAATAACCAAATTCTTTGAAAGAATTCAAAAATACTGTACGTATATTTTAGAGTATAACATGGTTATTTCTTCTGAAAATTCTTTTCCTCATAGTAGTGGTATTGCTTCTTCTGCAAGCGGAATGAGTGCTATTGCCATGTGTTTAATGAACTTAGAAAAAGAGTTAAACCCAAATTTAACTGAGGAGTATATTAACAAAAAAGCTTCCTTTTTAGCTCGTTTAGGATCAGGGAGCGCTAGTAGAAGTATAGAAGGCCCATTAGTAGTTTGGGGAAATCATCCTAAGATTGTAGGAAGTTCAGATTTATTTGGTATAAAATTCCCTTATAAAATTCATCCTATTTTTGAAGATTACCAAGATGCAATTTTATTAGTTGATAAAGGAGAAAAACAAGTTTCAAGTACGGTTGGACATAATTTAATGCATGACCATCCGTATGCAGAAAACCGTTTTACACAAGCTAATGAAAATTTAGAAAAACTTTCAAAAATTCTTCAAAATGGAGATGTCAAAGCTTTCATTAACCTTGTTGAAAGTGAAGCTTTAACATTACATGCCATGATGTTAACCAGTAATCCGTATTTTATTTTAATGAAACCTAACACTCTAGAAATCATTAATAAAATATGGGAATACAGACAAGAAAATGATAGTAATGTCTGTTTTACATTAGATGCAGGAGCAAATGTACACGTATTATACCCCAATTCAGAAAAGACTGAAATTGAAGTATTTATTAAGAATGTTTTAGCTGCATACTGCCAAAAAAATCATTATATTTGTGATAGTGTGGGTTTTGGCGCGAGACCTATTTTAACCTAAATTCCCAACTATTATGAGAACTTCAACATTAATAATAGCCCTTTTTATTGGTTTTATAACCAATTCAGTTACTGCACAAGACACTATTTGGTTCGATAAAAATTGGCACGAAACAACAAAAGGAGATCATGAGTATTATAGACCAGCTCCTAAAAGAATGAATAACGGTTTTTGGATTGTAGATTACTACAAAAACGGACAAATTCAGATGGAAGGTTTTAGTACTGTAAACATTCCTAACGAGGAAGTCTTCGATGGTTTAGTACTATATTATCATGAAAACGGAAAACCTTTTCACAGAGCTAATTACAAAAAAGGAAAACTCCACGGAATTCGAAAAGTATATTATGAATCTGGTGAGTTGAAAGAAGAAGGAAAGTATGAAGAAGGTGAAAGAGTAGGTATATGGAAAACTTTTTATAAGAATGGTAAAATAGAAACAAAAGGCAAATACCGAGACAACGAAAAAGTTGGTGTTTGGAAAACTTTTTACAAAAACGTGTACTAGTTTGTAAACTAGTGGTTTTACTCGTATGTTTGCACTGTAATTAAAACACCTATGAAAGGACCCTTATTTTACGCAAAAATATTACTCTTTGGTGAGTACGGAATCATTAAAGATTCCAAAGGATTAGCAATACCTTTTAGTTCTTATAAAGGGGCATTAAAATCTGCAAACAATTTAACTGGAGAAGCAAAAAAATCAAATGATAGTTTAGCTAATTTTTATACATATTTGGCTAACTTAAATTCTGATATTGTTTCTTTTGATTTAAATTCTTTAAAAAGTGATATTGATAACGGAATGTATTTCGATTCTTCAATACCTCAAGGGTACGGAGTAGGAAGTTCAGGAGCATTAGTAGCTTCAATCTACGATAAGTACGCTAATAATAAAATTACAGTTTTAGAAAACTTAACAAGAGATAAGCTTTTAAGTTTAAAGCAAATTTTTTCTTTGATGGAATCTTTTTTCCATGGAAAAAGTTCTGGGTTAGACCCTTTAAACTCATACTTAAGTTTACCTATTTTAATCAATTCAAAAGAACATATTGAACCAGCTGGAATTCCTTCTCAAAAAGAAGGAAAAGGTGCTGTTTTCTTACTAGATTCTGAACAAATTGGTGAAACTGAACCTATGGTTAACATCTTTATGAATAAGATGAAAAATGAAGGTTTTAGAAAAATGGTTAGTGAAGAGTTTGCAACACATACTGATGCTTGTATTGAAGACTTTTTACAAGGAAACGTTAAATCGTTGTTTGGTAATGTAAAAAAACTATCAAAAGTAGTTTTAGCTAATTTTAAACCAATGATTCCTACTGCTTTTCATAAAGTATGGGAAAAAGGTATACAAACCAACGATTACTATTTAAAGCTTTGTGGTTCTGGTGGTGGAGGTTACATCTTAGGATTTACTGAAGATTATGAAAAAGCAAAAAACAGTTTAAAAGATTATAAATTAGAATTAGTGTATCGCTTTTAAAATGCTACTATGAGTACGTTTAAAAACAATACATTTTTCTTAAAAATATTTAGCCTTTTATCAGTCATAAGAGGTTACAACATTTTAGTACTAATAGCAGCCCAATATTTGGCTGCTATTTTTATTTTCTCTGATACAAAATCAATTAAGCCCGTAGTTTTTGATTGGCATTTACTCTATTTGGTAATTGCTACTGTTTGTGTTGTTGCTTCTGGGTATATTATTAATAATTTTTACGATAAGAAAGCTGATATTATTAACAGACCCATAAAAACAGGGTTAGATTCTTACGTAAAACAAGAAACAAAACTAACTTTATACTTTACTTTAAATTTTATTGGTTTTTTCTTCGGATGGCTAGTATCATGGCGTGCAGCATTGTTTTTCTCTGTATATATATTTGGAATTTGGTTCTATTCACATAAATTAAAAAAGTATCCGTTAATAGGATTAATTACAGCTACTGTATTAACCATACTTCCCTTTTTTGTAATATTTGTGCACTATAAAAACTTTTCAAAGGTAATTTTTATACATGCAATCTTTCTTTTTTTAGTTATCATGATTCGTGAACTCATGAAAGATTTGGAAAATATTAAAGGGGCTATTGCTAATAATTATAATACTTTTCCTGTAAAATATGGGGAGCGTAACGCTAAAAAGTTAATCATTTTATTAATGGTATTAACCTTAGTACCTATTGGAGTATTATTTAACTATCCTGCTATTGAGTACATGAAGTACTATTTTTATTTAGCAGCTATTACCTTAATTTTTGTCGGCTTATACACTTGGAAATCGACAAAAAACAATCAATATCGTTTGGCTCACAACATCTTAAAGGTTTTATTATTAATAGGTGTCTTTAGTTTATTATTTATTGATAAATCTTTAATTGTAGATAAAGTAGTAGAGGTTTTAGATTAAAAACCAAATAATTACCGTAAATTTGCAGACTTTTAAAATTTAATTATGAATTCAAAAAACTCGTCGAGAGGACGACAAGCTGGACGCAACAGCAATCCTCAAGGAAAAAATCAATTCAAAAAAGATTTCAGAAAACCTAAAAGCAACAAACCTGCTGAGAAAAAAACTGAAAACACAGGAATTCGTTTAAACAAGTTCATCTCTAATTCAGGTATTTGTTCTCGTAGAGAGGCTGACACTTACATTGAACATGGAAGTGTTTCTGTTAACGGAAAATTAGTTACAGAAATGGGTTATAAAGTTCAACCGACTGATGAAGTTCGTTTTGATGGAACTTTAATTTCTATGGAGCAGAAGCGTTATGTTTTATTAAACAAACCTAAAAACTACATTACTACCATGGAAGACGATCGCGGTCGTAAAACTGTGATGGAATTAGTAGGAAACGCCACTAAAGAACGTATTTATCCTGTTGGAAGGTTGGATAGAAATACTACCGGCTTATTACTTTTTACCAATGATGGTGAATTGGCAAAAAAATTAACTCACCCTAAGCATAACGTTCGTAAATTATACCATGCGTCTTTAGATAAGAAATTAAGCATTGCTGATTTAGAGAAATTACGTGGTGATGTAATTATTGAAGGAAGAAAGGTATTTATTGATGCTGTTTCTTATGTAGAAGGAGAACGCAAAACAGAAGTAGGTATTGAAATTCACTCAGGAAGGAACCGTATTGTTCGTAAGATTTTTGAACATTTCGGATACACAGTTATTAAGCTTGACAGAGTGATTTTTGCTGGTTTAACTAAAAAGAATTTACCTCGTGGTAGATGGCGTGAATTGACACAACAAGAAATTAACACATTACAAATGTTATAAAATAAAAATCCCGAGCTAAGGCTCGGGATTTTTTATTATTTCTTTGTTTTTTTGTGATCTTCTTGCACTTTTTCATCACGATATTTACAACATTCATGTAAATTATCATACGCTTCTTTAGGTGCTTTAAAATCTTTCGTGTCGTGTCCTACACCTGCAATAGTTTTTTTAACTGTTTCTGTAGTTGTCTTACGTTCATCAATAATTAAACTTAATTCATGTGTATTAACATCCCATTTTGCATACTTTACACCTTTAGTTTTTAATGCTGCTTTTTCAATACGCTGTTTACACATCATACAAACACCATCTACTTCAAAAGAGACTTTAGCATTTTTTTTCTGAGCAAATGCTGATGTACTTAATAGTAAAACTACTGCTAATAAAAATATATTTTTCATCTATTCTTTATTTTTTATTTATTAATCTATTTTAAATCGTAATCCTGCATAGAAGTTACTCCCAAAAACTGGTGCGTATATAATTGTAGTATCAAAATTTGCTCCAAATGGATTGTCACTTCCCAATATAGGATTTTTTTGTTTATAATTTGTAATGTTTTCAGCCCCTGCATACACTTCAAACTTTTTTGAAAACACTTTTGTTATTTGAGTATTTAACAAGTTATAGCTATCCGAATGCGTCGGTAACTGGTTATTTGTATTAGGTAAACGTTGTTCTCCAATCCAATTATAAGTTACATCAAACTTCCAACTAGCATCACTTTCTTCGGTTTTAGTTTCGTAAGATACATTAGCAAAAAAGCGATGTTTTGCTTGTAAAGCCTTTGCTAAATTTCCTGACTTATAATCTGTAGAAACATCATAAAACTTATACGAAAATCGAGTATTAAAGTATGGAATAATGTTTTGATTCATCTCTACCTGAAAGCTATTCGCTATACTTTTCCCTTCTAAGTTATAGAAAAAAATTTCTTGTGGGTTTTCCCAATCGACTACCACCTGATTTGAGAAGTTTGTTTGATAAAAATCAAATGTTACATCTCCTTTTCTTCCAAAGAATTTATATCCCTGTAAAAAAGACACTCCGTAATTCCAAGCAACTTCTGGATCTAAACCATAAATATTTCCGCCAGCATTTTCAATAGTAATTGCTCTTGATGAAGCGAAAAGTTGTTGATTCTCTGCAAAAATATTAGCACTTCGTTTTCCTCTTCCAACAGAAGCTCTTAACACCCCTCTTCCCCAAGGAACATAACGCATGTGCAACCTAGGTGTTACAAAGGTTCCTAATAAGTTATGATGATCTAATCGAAGTCCTGCAGTAACACTTAAATTATCGGCATTATCATAAGCGTATTCAAAAAATGCACCTACAGAGTTTTCTTTTCTATCAAAATTCGGATTCATTGCTGCACTAACAAATTCATCGTATTTATCATAGGTAAAGCTAGCCCCTGTTTTAAATTTATTACGAGTATCTCCAATAATAGAACTAAACATGAAGTTGCTATAAAAGCTTTCATGCTGAATATTATAGTCTCTCAATCCAAAATATGAATCTTGTTTATGACTGCTGTAAGCTGCTTGAACCCCCATATTTTGAAAAGGCATATCTGGAAAAACATATCCTATTTTTAACGATGTATCAAAACGCTTGGTTTTAATTTCACTTCCCCAGACAGTATTAGACCCTTTATCCTCTTCTGGGTTGAAGTTAATCTCTCCTACTTGTTTTGAATCGTCTAAATACCTAAAATTGATAAAACTTACCCAACCTTTTTCAGCATCTGTATATTGCCAACGATTCATCACGTTAATTTGTTCTGCTAAAGGATTATCTAAAAAATTGTCGTTGTTTTTATCAAACTTTTCTCCTCTATAATTTCCATGAACATAAAAACCTGTTTGCCATTTTTCACTCACTTTCTGATTAAAATGAGTATTTAATTCTAACCTACCTCCTACTGCTCCATAAGCATTAAGGTAAAACTTATGATTAGTTGATGGTTTTACTAACTCTGTATTTATTTGACCTGAAATACTTTCAAAACCGTTAACAACACTACCTGCTCCTTTTGTTATTTGAATACTTTCTACCCAAGTTCCAGGTGTGAATGTTAATCCGAATGCTTGTGCTGCTCCTCTAATCGACGGGATGTTTTCTTGAGTAATCAACAAATACGGACTTGTTAAGCCTAACATTTGAATTTGTTTTGTACCCGTTAATGCATCAGAAAAATTAACATCAATAGATGGGTTGGTTTCAAAGCTTTCGGACAGGTTACAGCAAGCTGCTTTTAACAATTCATCACTATTAATAGTCACCAAGTTCTGTGTTTGTAAATACGACCTTTGTGTTGAGCCTTTTTTGGCTGAAACAGCCACCTCATTTAACGTATTACTATCTGTTAAATAATGATTGATTGGTTTTGTACTGTTAACATTTATTGTATCTGTCTTATAACCGACAAAACTTATTATTAATTTTTTATACTCCTTCTTATACGGAATTTTAAACTCTCCTTTTTGGTCTGTTGTAGCTCCAACACTCGTATGTAACCAATATACATTGGCCCCGAAAATTCCTAAATCCTTTTTTGGATAATTTTTATCTTTAATAGTTCCTGTTAACACTTCTTGAGCAAATAACATGGATGGTATCAGTAAACATATACTGATTAAAAATTTATTTTTCATTTTTTATCTATCACACTGTATTTTATAATTCTTATTTACTTGTAAATAGAGTTATAAAATCATATGATAAAAACTTCGTGAAGTACCTGTATGTCGGAAAACAGTTTGGGTGGTATATACAACCTGTGTGGAACAAACTGTTTTTCTAAATTTAGAAATAATTGTTTGTTATGAATATATGAAGTTACTGCTGTGGCAATCTTTGCAAAGATTACTTTTTCAACAGGTGATTTTTGAATTTGAGTTTGTCCTTTTAAAAACTCCACATCGTCTTTACAACATGAAGGCTCTATTGTGTTGCTCTCACAACTATCTTTCTCTACATCATTACAGCTATCTACGCTTCCTACATAAGAAACAGCCACTAAGGAATCTCCACAAAAGTGTTTTTCTACATTAAAAGAAAATGTAGATAGTAACACAACTAGTGCTAAGAGTGTAGCTGTTATTTTAGAAACGAATTTCTTCATATTTTGCAAATGTACAAAATTTTAAAACTCTGTATTTCAACAACCTTAAGCTTTTACTCTTTTAAAGTTCTTTTGTAAAACAACATCTTTACTTAATTTGATTTTTTTACCATCCACCAATACGTTTACGTTCTGCTTGTTGTTCTTTAGTAGCTTCGGGTGTGGAAATTTTACTTGGATACAAAGGCTTAGGAAAACCAGCTGCTTTTCTACGTTTAAAATCCTGTTGTCGATATGGATCAAAGGCATCTCCTGGAGGTAATGGACGGTTTTTATCCATATACCAAACAGTAAATGCCCAATAGTTATTTATATTGTATTTTGTTAATAAACCTCCAACTCTATCTTTTCCCTTACTTGACACAAAAGCTAACATCCCACTAATTACTCCTGGACTAGAATTTATATGTTTAACCCTTGCAAATCCAGTATTAAAAGGAATAGTTACTGTACTTCTAAAGTTTCTAGGCATAACTATAACTCCATTCATCCTATCAAAAACTAAGTATTTAATAGGTGCTACAAAACCATAGATAATCGTTATGACTCCTGGAATTCCAAAAATCGTCAGTAGTATAATTTTTGGCCAAAAATCATCACTCTTAAAAAAGAAAGAAATTATTGTTGGTACAATTATTAACACTATACCAATACCCCAAGACATCCAACCTCTTGCCGTTCTTTTTTCTTTGTAGAACGAATCGTTGGCTTCTTCGATAAAATACTTATTACTTTCTACAATTTTTTGCGTAATATCTTGCGGATTCTCTTTAATTATCTTTGATAAATATTGCATTAAAACTGTTATTAATCTAAGTATAGTATTACCAACCACCTATACGTTTACGTTCTGCTTGTTGTTCTTTTGTAGCTTCGGGTGTAGAAATTTTACTTGGATATAAAGGTTTTGGGAAACCTTCTGCTTTTCTACGTTCAAAATCTTGTTGACGATATGGATCAAAGGCTTCACCTGGTGGTAGTGGACGGTTCTTATCCATATACCACAATATAAAAGACAAATCTTGATAACAATTTTCTCCTCCTATAGAACAATCATACTTAGTATATAATTTATCAGGCCTTTCAATTAATAATCGAAATGCTCCTCCTCCTTGTAAGCTACCTGGACCTGACATTGTAAAAATAATTTTCTCTATGGGCATCGTAATATTTTCATACCACATAAAACCAGAAAAAGTTATTATACCATCTTCTCTATTAAATATATTCTCTTTTAAAGGCATGGTGAAATAATAGGCTACATAAAATAAAAACCCAAAAAGGGCAATTATAGATGGAATTATAAAAGAAACTGTAGTTATTTCATTTGGAAACTTAAAACCTCCAATAATAATGATAATAATAATCAATAAAAAAAAACCTCCCATTACAATAGGAGTAACCTTTTGAGGCTCAACAACCTCTACAAACTTATCAGAAGCATATAAAAAAGTCTTTTTGCTTTCCAACCTTTTATTCGTTAATTTTATTGCATTATCTGTAATTACAGTATGCAACCTTCCTTTTAAACCTCCTTTTTTTACTTTTCTATCACCATGTTTATATTGAGTATGAGTAATTTTTCGTTGGTATATAAATTCTTCTTGCATAATTATGACACTCTACTTCCATCAACATATTTTACCATCCACCAATACGTTTACGTTCTGCTTGTTGTTCTTTAGTAGCCTCTGGCGTTGATATTTTACTTGAGTACAAAGGCTTAGGAAATCCCTCAGCTTTTCTACGCTCAAAATCTTGTTGACGATAGGGATCAAAAGCTTCTCCAGGAGGTAGCGGACGGTTTTTATCCATATACCATGTGATAAAAGACATATCCTCATAACAATCTCCTCCAAATATTGTATAAATATCAAATGTTTTCCACTTATTTGGACGAATAGTTTGTAACATAAACCCACCTACACCATCTTCTCCACCAGTACTATAGGCAAACTCTGCTTTTTTAAATAACATTGTGATATTTTTTTGCCAAAAAAAGCCTGTCATAGTAATTAAACCATCTTTACGATTTAAAATATGTTCCTTTTTAGGCATTGTAAAACCATAGATTACAAAAAAGATAGTTAAAAAAGCTGATAATATCATTAAAAACAAAATTTCATTATTCAATCCATCTCTGATAAGATACCTTAATGTTCCTAATAATAATAATAATAATAAAGACACCCCTCCACCTATTTGAAAGGTAGCTATGCTTCCAGATTTACTAGCTACAAAATTATCATCTACTAATCTATATTGTGATTTTTTGTAATCTCTTTTTTTAAATTTTCTTGGTTTTGTGTGAATTTTTTTAACTACTCGATGGTAATACTTTTTGAGTTTCTCTGAGTTTTTATAATCTTCATGGGTTATTTTTCGGGTAAAGTCTACCATCCACCAATACGTTTACGTTCTGCTTGTTGCTCTTTAGTAGCCTCTGGCGTTGATATTTTACTTGGGTACAAAGGCTTAGGAAACCCCTCAGCTTTTCTTCTTTCAAAGTCTTGCTGACGATATGGATCAAAAGCTTCTCCAGGAGGTAGCGGACGGTTTTTATCCATATACCATGTTATAAAAGACATATCTTCATAACACTCGCTTCCTACATAACCAGTAATAGCAAATGTTTGCCATTTATTAGGACGTATGATTTGTAATTGAAAACCTCCAACTAAATCCTCTCCTCCTGTACTATAAGCAAATTCTGTTTTTTTAAACTCCATCGTTATATTAGGTTGCCATAAAAAACCAGTAAAAGTAACTAATCCGTCTCTACGATTTAAAATATTTTCTTTTTTAGGCATCGTCAATCCAAAAATGATAAAAAACATAGTAGAACAAACCGAAATAATTAAAAGAGACCAGTCGGCAGTATCTCTTGGTTCATTTAAAGGAAAAATAAGTAATAAAGATAAAATTAATGACGCTCCTCCAAAAATTACTGGTACTATAAAATAAGCAGTTTTAGTTACTAAAAATTTATCGTTATAAATAATATAATCAGATCGTTTCCTTTCAATATAGCCTTTGTCAAGCTTACTTGGTTTAACATGAATTTTTTTTACAACTCGATGGTAATATTTTTTGAGTTTTTCTGGGTTTTTATAATCTTCATGGGTTATTTTTCGGGTAAAATCTTTTACCATGGTTTGTCTGTTTTTAATTCTTGTAAAGAAGCAATAGTAACATCTTTGTTTTGATCCAAGTCGGTAATGTACAATCCTGCACTTAAGGCTCTTAATCTTATTTTAGCTCCTAAATAACGTTCTTTTTTTTGTAATGAATATGGAAAATATAACTGCTGACTCTCATCTACCTTTAAACGTAGAGCAAATACTGCTTCAGACTGTGAAGTTATTTTATCCTCATGTGATTTCGGTACCCAAAACTTCACCTCTAAAGCCTCCCTGTTCTCTCCATCGTAAATTTTATCCACAGTACCAACATTCATAGTTATGTGGCTTCCATTTTTTACTCCTTTTGGGTAAAAAAAGACATGAGATTCAACTTGATCAGGATGATTAAAAAAACGACTAAACACCATTTTAGCACTAAAATACGAAGCTGTTTCTATGGAAGATGCCCCCCCTCCATATGGGCTATAACTAGTATAAATTTCTGTTTTAGAATTTACAGGTTTAAACCCTATTTGTTTACACACGATACAATCAAACAACTTAGCTTGGGCATCTATAGGATTCATAAGTGAATCATGATAATCATCATCTGTTAATAATTTTCTATTTTCTAAAATTCTACGGGCGTAGTCCATAGGTAATTCTTTTGAGCGCTTAGGAAAGCCTTCCCCATATGAATCACTTAATAAGAAGTTTTTAAAAAAGGTTTCCAACTCACTATCGGTAAGTAATGATGCTATAAGTAATAGCCCTACCCCTATAGCCGCTGCTATCCACCCTACAGGACCTGTAGAAGCAAAAACAATTCCTAAAGACGCCATAGAAGATACCCCAAAAGCAACCCCTGCACCAATCATAGCAAGACCAGCATCCATATCCCCTTTATCCATTGCTTTATAACTATCATAAAAACACACCCCCACAGTTATCACTCCTCCTAATGCAGTAAGAGAGTTTGAAATTGAGCGAACCAAAGAACCTTTTGCTAGTTTTTCACTTATTATAGTTACTTTAGCTAGACTCATACTTGCTTCACTTAATTTCACAACAGAACCAAAGGCATTCACTTTATCTTTTTTAGTACTTCCTTCACTGGTTACTTTGACTACTGCTATGCTAAAATTATACAATTCCAACAAGGCAAACACTCCGTTAAAAACCTTACCATTAACTATTTTACTAAGTTTATAATTTTTAACAGCTTGGGCATCGTCACTTACATTTTCTACTACTTTTACTTTTATTTCGTAGGTTGTACTTCTTCCTTTTTTACGAGTGCGATAGGTAAAACCATCTTTACCATGGCTTTCTTTTAAAATACGTAATACATCCGTACGTTTACCTGTGTATTTTCCTTTTTTGACATATTCTGGATCTAACTCTACTCCTAACTCTTGTAATCGTAAGCGAATGTCACCATCAATTATTTCAAACATTTCTTCACCAAAAACTTTTAGATTTTTGTTAAGCTTTTCAACAATAAATTTTTGACGTTCTTCTATAGACTTGAGTAATATTCCATCTACTTCCTTAAAACTTGATGCTTGACCAGCACGATATTTTAAATTCTTTGTATATATCCCAACTATTTTTTGGCTAAAGCTCTCTCCTTTACTAAGTACTTCTTTAATATTTAAAGGTGCCGCTAATAATGCCAATAGAGGGTCTAAACCTTCAAATCCTTTTGCTTTACTTTTAGTTTCTTTATTTTTTACTCGCTCAGGATATTTATCGTCTATAACATCATACAACCAATTTACCCATTTATCATTTTCTACATAATCTTTTTTTAGTAATAAATGTCTATCAAACTTATAAGGGTGATAACTTAAAGGATCAATAATATTTAACATAAAATCTCTCCCTTCTACAATACGTTCTGGGTGATTTCCTAAAAAATCGTCTAAATAGGTTCTTACATATGTAGAACTTAATAAAACACCTAAATCTTCTCTATAATTTAATAAGATTTTTCTTGCTTGCTTACGTTCCTCAACTCCTAAAATACCTTTTAGTTTTTCATGGTCTAAACCATAACCTATATGTCCACTATTTTTTCTATAGACTGTTCCTTTTTCAGCCATACTGTAATACTCAGAATACATGGATCTTGGATCTAACGAATGCCTATCGTCAAAATTAAACCACCCAGGTGAACCTCCATCAAATTTTAAGATCGCTTTATCATCGTTATACACCATCTGATAACAAGTGAGTGCCAATGTAAATAAATGCCCATACTCTTTATCTTTAGGCTCAGGTGCTTGTATTTCTTTTCTTTCTAATCTACCTAACGCCTCTTTTACCGATTCACCTGATTGTATTGCTTGAGTTAATGCTTGAAGCTTTAATGTTTTATCACTTACAACCTCACTTATATCTGCTGCGCAACCTGCTGGGTCATGTAATGTGATAAACATATCTTCAAAAACCTCATTATCTCCTTTTTCATCTTGCTTCTTTTCATCTGATAATATTGAGTCTAGCATCTTTTCAAGTGCACCTGCCCTTGGATGGTTACTAGGAAACGTTGCTCTTACGTTTGTAAATGGTATAACATTTTCATGTTTTTCTTCTTCTCCTTTTTTTATACCACTACAATCTATCAACTTCATACGTTCTTTACGCTTATTAGCATCCGTATTCAGTTCATTATGATAATCTCTACTCCATTGTACAGGAGAGTATGCTACCCAATATTTTTTTTCTGTTTCTATTATTAATTTATATTCACTCTTATCTCCAGATGGTTTTCGAATATCTTTGTAGTTTCCTTTTTCATCTTTATTGTATGCCCATATAATATGTTGTAGCTGTCCACTTTCATCAACATACAGTTCGTGGTAATCGTCTTGATCTTCATCATTAATTAGATAAATATATCCTTTATTTAAAGCAGTTCGGGCTACATAAAAGTTATTGATTTGAGGTAACTCTTTTAGTGATAACACCTCTACTTCTTCTAACTCAAGCGTACTGTTTTCTGCTCCATTTGTATTCTGGGTATTAGAATTACAAGTAGCTACATTTTTACATACTGCTTTACCTTCTTGTACTAAAACACCTTTGGTTATTCTCGGATCATTATATTTAGGTGCATTTACATCTTCTTCTGTTTGGCTTTCCGAATTCCTATCAAATAAACCATAACGTAAAAAATGTAAACGAATACCCGGTTTTAAAGCTTCTTTTTCTGGACTCTTTACAGGTTCCGTAACACCGCCTCCAGTACACTCAAAAAAATACCTAGCAACTACTTCATTATATTCTGTTAGTTGGTTTTTTTCTAAAATATCATTAGCCATTTTTAGTTTTTAGTTTTTAGTTTTTAGTTTTTAAAAAATACTTTAAGATACTTTCCTCTTTCAAAATATTTTATTCTGAAAATAAATTTGTTTTTGTATAAAACATCGTAATTGTAAATATTCGAAGTAAAGTGAGGTTTATTCTTTTTTGCCAGCTCTAAGCTCTTAGAAAATGAATTATAATTTAATAATGTATCTTTTAAATATATGTTAGATAAAGTATCATTTACTGATTCAATTTTATACTCATCTTTTTTTATCTCCGTATTCGTAAATCTTGATATAATACTTTCTATATCTCCTTTTTCTTCGTCTATTATAAATTTAAATATTAAGTTCTCTCTATCATTGGGGTTTGCATTTTCAACAGGTCTTAAAAACTCATAATCAAAAAAGCTTGCCTTTATTTCTTCTTCTGTTAATGACGTTTTTTCAATTAGCTCTTTTGCCGATTTATTTGTTGCTACTTCACCCTGTATGCTGTCCGTTTGAGATTTCTTCTGTTGTTTTGTTTTTCTCTCTTTTAGATCGTTATAAACATACTGAAATATACTTTTTATTTGTTGAGCGTTACCTTTAAAGTTAAACACATAGTCTGCTTCATAATCGTTTATGGTAAGCTGTTTTATTTCAAAAGCTTCGTTTTTATTTTCTACTTCTTTTTCTGCTAAAAGAAATGCCCAAAAAACAGCTAGAAGTGCTACAATAATTGTAATAATTTTTATGAATTTCTTTTTTGTTTTAAAAAAAAGAATGAACATAATAGTTATTACAACCAAAAGAATAAAAATTAGATTCATAATTATGAAGGTTTAATATCTACAAACACTGTAAAAGGCCTAAATTTATTAGGGCTTTTTAAATTCTTAAAATGTTGTAAACAAAACATTGCTACCAAACCTGGCACCCATTGTTTTGCCTTTCCATTAGCTCCACCATCTTCCCATCCTGCTCCAAAAGTATCTAAGAATAGTACTCGTTCAATTTCAACTTTGACTTCTTGTGTTTTTTCATTTTTTAAGACTTTGAACTTTGCTACACAACCTTGAATACCTCCTATAAATGTTGCTGACTCATTTACATTGGGGTTTAATGAAGATGATACACCATAATAAGGAAGTGAGGTTCTTATACTATATAAGTTAACTCCAGTTGATCCATTTATTGTTCCGTCTTTTTCATACTTTTTTTTGAGTTCTTCTTTTAAAGAAGACACGAACGACTTAAACCTTTCTGAGTCACGCATTTCTATAGAAGGGTTTGAACTTTGGTTAAATTCAAAGTCTTTTCCTCCTCCTGAAAAAAAGTGGTTTGCTAATCGTATTCCATTTTCTCCAAAGCCATCTTCTATATCAGAAAACAACCAAAGTGTGACTTTCATTTCTGCTTTTAGATACGCTTCAGGATAAGATTTTGTTAGCTTTACATTGAAAATATCATAATCTGACATTCCATTTTGCTTCATTTTAGCTTCATCAGGATTGTCTGCATATTCCCAATCATAAGCTCTTTGCCCATTTCTATTAACAATAACCGTATTTCCTTCTTCTGTAATCCAATTTCCTTTTTTTACTTCTCCTGTTTCTACCTCGACAAAACGATCTTCCTTCTCTTCTCCTGAAGCAGGAGTAGCTACTACATTATTGGATGGTGTTGTATTACTTTCTGCTTGCGTACTTACTATTGTATTGTTTTTTTTTTGTGTATTACTTGTACTCTCTCCTTCTTCTGAAACATCTTCAACCTCCCAAGTAACTTCAACCTTTTTATCTTGTACTGTTCCTGTTAATTCTACCACTTCTTCTTCATTTGTGGCTGTACTTCCATTTTCATCGGTAGTTTCAACAGGTTTTTTCACCTTAAATGTAATACTTTCACCATCAGGTATATTATACACATAGGCTCGTAGTGTCACTTCTTTTAACACTTTTGACTTCCTAATTATATTTTTTTCTTTTAGCCATTGTAAATTATAAATTCGCGGTTCTCCTTGCTCTTCTTCTTTTAGCTTTTCTTGGTTTTCTTCAGCTTCTTTTATTTTGCTATTGTGAGCTAATCTATCTACAATACTAATTTTTGGAAATGGTATCTTGTTTACAGGCATATTAACTGAAGGAACTGGCGCAGCACTACCTACTATAATATTAGCTTCTCCTGCTGTTATTGTTCCTCCGTGAGCTGTTAGGTCTCCCAAACATGCTACGGGTTTTCCGTTAATTAAAATATTAGGAAATCCTTGTGCTATGGTATCCGGTGGTCCTACACAGGTACACATACTACCTATGGTGGCTACGGGTTTCCCATTAGCTAATACATTTGCTTCTCCTTGTGCTATTGGTCCTCCAACATGGGGAGTAGTTCCACTACACATAGGACATACATGCATACTACCTACTGTTGCTACTGGTCCTGGCATATGTTTTAGTTTTTTAAAAAGATTACATTATATCAAACTTACCGCTTGCTCCTTGTACTACAGTCATTTGCCCTTGTACTTTTGTTTGCTGTCCTTTTAATTCGGCTGCCGCTTGACCTTCAATAGTTGTATTTTGCCCTTTAATAGTAGCTTTACTACTTGCCTCAATAGCCACATTTGCACTACTTGTAATGCTAGCATCTTTATCTGCCTGAGCTTTAATTGCTCCTTGAGATAAAATTGAAGTGTCTTTTTCTGACGCTGTTTTTATTTCTCCTTTTGCTTGTAGTTCAATATTTTCTTCTGCAATTATTTTCACATTCTTAGCAGAAAACTCCATAGTTTCAGCAGACTGAACAAACAATGATTTTTCTTTAGTATCAAAAGTTATAATACTTCCGTCTTTGTCTTTTATGGTTATTTTCTCCTTATCTTTTGTATCGTCTAACTCAATCGTATGTCCACCACGCGTAATAATGCTCTTTCTTACATTTTCTTCATCTCCTCCTGCTCCATTTTTACCTGTAAACATGCTTCCCATTACAAAAGGACGATTAGGGTCGTTATGTTCAAAACCTACCATTACTTGATCGCCTATTTCTGGAATAAATACAAATCCTCTATTGGTTTTAGTAAGATCACTGCTTCCTGCATCTGGAGTCATTACACGAATAAAATCTGTTTTTGCTCCAATAGCTTCTTGCCAGTAAAACTGAACTTGTACACGTCCTTTACTTTCCGGATCTTTATTACTTACTACCTTAGCTACTTGATTATTAGCTACAGCTGGCGCTATACTTTCGTTTAATGGTAAACTTTTTGTGTTTGCAGGGACAGCTTCAAAGGTATTATGATATGCTCCTCCAACATCAGCATAATGACTTATTTGAGTTATAATATATTCTCCATACTGTTTTACAGTATACTCACCTTCATCATACTTTGCTGCACTAACTTTTATTATAGTTCCTAAACAAAGTCCTTTTGTTACCCCACTAGCCTTAAGCACATTACCTCCTGCACTTAACCCTTGTAAACGCTTTTGTAAGTACTCATCTAATGATGATTTATCTTGTAAAAACACATCACTTACTCCAAAGTCTTTTACTTCTTTATAAACTTGCTCTGATGCTTTAAGTGCAGTATTTGCTAAGTCGTTTAACCCTTCATTATTAGCTTTTAAGTCACCTTCAAAAAACTGATCATTTAACGAATCGTAACTATAAGTCGCTAAAGTAGGATTATACGTTTTGGTTTTTATTTGTAGTTCTTTTAAATCTTTACTGTATTCTAGCTCTATTGGTTTTTGACCTTCAGATTCAGGCTTTCCAAAAATAACGTCTACCCCATCAAAGTAAAACCATTCATTATATTGATATGCTAATCGTTGAAGGTATTTATAGTCGCTCTCTGCGTATTGACATTGGTAAGGGATTACTGCAGTGTATGATGGACTAATCTTATTTTTGATAGCAGTAGCATCTACTATTTCTGTGACGATACTTCCTAAGTCTTTTTCTAACCAAGACTTTTGTTGTTTTCCATTTTCTAACAAAACTGTTTGAGACAATCCTTTAAGTATTAATTCGCCGTGTAATCCTATCTCATTATGACGCATTGATACATCTAACACAACTCCTACAAAAGCTTTTCCAGAAACATTGGTGGTAAGTTGTTTACCTAACCATTCTTTTGATTTATCTAGTGTGTAGCTTCCTGCTTCTTCTACCGTTTCTATATCTACTACAACTTCAAAAGTATGATGCTTATATAAAAATTGGTTAATTGTAATTGTTTTATAGCTCTTTACAAAGTTACCATCAATGGTAATTTGCTTATCTAATGCTTCTTCTTTTATCTTATGCATGGGGGTATTTTTTCTTTGTTATAGTTAACTATCAACGCTTTTTTTGACAAAAAAAAAGACCTTCCTTTATAAAAAGAGAAGGTCTTTAATAAATAAATTATATAAAACTAAAAGTTATTTAGTCCTTCTCATTAAGCTACTGGCCAACGGTTATCTAAGTTAGCATTACCAATAAGTAATTCTTCAGCAGAGAAAGTAACTGTTAATTTCATTGGAATTTCGTTGTTTACATCTAAATCTTCTTTAAAATAAACGATGTAAGCGTTTTTGAATTCCACTTCTTTCATTTTTGAATCTTCATCAGTTTTCTTGAAAACAATTTTTCCATCAACAGACTTAAATTGGCTATTTACCATTGCCTCAATTACTGATGTATCTGATGTAGACTCGATAGTTAAAGTAACTCTTCCTCCATTTACACTTGAAGATGGTTTACCTTTTGTATCTGTGTTTCTGTTTAAGCTGTACTCAGCTTGTAATACGTCGAATTCTTTTCCTGCGAATTCGAAACTTGCTCTAAATGATCCCATAGTTTCTTTTTTTTGGGTTAAATAATTAAATTAAAATACTTTTTAGAGCTTTCTCCATAAAAAAAAGAGAAAGCTTTAAACAATATAAAACCTTCTCTTTTTTTATTTTTTGGCGCCATTCTATAAGAAGAAAGAAGATAACAAATATTGCCTTATGTGATGTAAATGTATATTATAGTTTTTTTACTTCCAAATTTTTATGTAAAAAAATTGTTACTTTTTTAAAATTATTTTTTCAAGAAAACTTAATAATCTTAGCTGAACAAAGACTACTACTAGTCAAGTTAACTTTTATGATCTTAAAAAATTTATTGTGTCTTTGAAAAGTGTTTTATTTTAAATCCCATATTTTCATACAAAGTAATAAGCTCGTCTTTATCATTATAATCTTTAATGTCTTTTACTTTCCAACTAACTTTTTCTTTTGTGGCTTCATCAACAAGGTTAAATAAATGCATCATTGCAACTTCTTCAAGTCCTTTTTCTTTTCCATTCCTATCTTGCAAAAAAACCTCTTTACTTCTAATTTTATCCCACATCTTCACCCATAACCCAGATTCTTTAACTGAAGGCATGTTCATAGTGTCAATATCAAAAACTTCTATTTCATTTTCTTTGGAATTTATTGCTACTAATACTGCAACCCCTTTATTAGTTGTTTCTATTACACATTTTGCTCCATCTCCTACACGCTCATCTAATAAATACTTAACTTTTTTTAAACGGGTTCTTTCTAGCTCTATCCCTTGTTCTCTCTTTCTTAACTCTTTTAATTTTTTTCTAAATATCAGTTTAAAAATCATATATATAAATTTAATTGAAAAACTACTACTAACTCGTTTATAGTTGTAAGAAGAAAGAATTGTATTATTTTTTTAAATTGGCTACTACTATAATTTTATAGTAGTCCTTTTTCTTCTTCAAAACATTAAGAATGTTAGATTTATTCTTCTTTTTAGCAGTTAAGCAAAAGTAGTAAGTTTTTTATATTGACTGACAGTAATTACTAATAATATATATAAAATTAAAGACGTTAAAGTTTAGTTGCTAATTACAATGGTTCATCTCAGCAAAAACTAATCTTGCAGTATTGTTACCTCAGATTTTTTTAATACCTAGAGGTTGAAAATTTATATCTAACTCAAAATTATAAATCGGAACTTCTTATGTTTTAGTTATAAATAATCTTATTTTTTTATTTTCTTAAAATAACCTTGGGTATCTATTTTATACTTATTTGTATATATTACTCTTTCAATTTCTTTTTTTTCTTCTATATCGTAACAAGATTGTTCATCAATGGTTGTAATTGTATAATCTTTATCAATTTCAAAGCTCCTATCCCATCCACATTCATAATTCTTTCCTCCTACAACAATCAGTTTATCAACAGTTTTGTTATTACTGTTTATAGTTTGTAACTCAAAATACGGCAGATAATAATCTTGTTCTTTATTTGAATAAATAAATAAAAGCACTTTATACTTATTTTTATCTGGAAACCTCTTATAAAAATATCCTTTTCCTTTATAAGGATAACTATCTTCCTCTTTAGCGTATAAATCCTCTTTTAATTTAAACTCAGTTTTATCAGAAAACAAAAAATTCAACTCCGATTTCTCACTTATTTCATTTTTCTGCTTTAAGCTATCAGTAAGAGCAAATAAAAAATCATTATTATAGTCATACGAATACGTATAAGGTAACTTTTTAATAGAAACAGTATCCCAGCTAAATGCTTGTATACTTTCTACTACAGGAACTTCAACAAGCTTTTTTTCGTTATCCTTAGACATTTTACAACTTATTAAAAACAAAATAGATGTAAAAAATATTATTAAATTGTAGGCTTCGTTTTTTGTCATTTTTTTGGCCTCTATTACCATATATCTTCATCTCAATTAGCACTATTAAACCTAATAATTCTTATAATCAAAATTTCCGCTGCCCAAATAATTACATTAATAGATATGTTTCATTTAATTTGAAAGCCTTAAACTTAGCTAAGAGAATTTAACTTTTTTATATTCTGGAAAGATATAACTAACTTATTCTTTCTAAAACTTGACTTGGTATTTTACTTTCTTTGTTTTTAGCTTTCATTTGTTCAATATAAATTTTATATGCTTGTTTAGCTTCCTCTTTTTTACCTAAGCCCCAATATGCATCTCCTAAATTAAGATATGCAACTGTCCTGTTTGGAAACTCTTTTATGATTACTTCAAGAATATAAACGGCTTCTTCATATAAACCCGATTGCTCAAGAAAATAAGCTTTGTCATTAAAAAAAACTAAATTATCTTCATTTACTTTGAGTTGTTTTATAAGGTTAATGTATTTAAAACTACAGTAAGGGATTCGCTCATAGTAGTTCATACTGTTTCCATAGTTTTGAATTAAAATAGTGTCTCTATGACAAGAGCCATTAAATTCATTTGAAAAACTCACTTCCTTCTCTTTAGCTTTTAAAAATAATTCTCCTTTTTTTTCTACTTTCGAACCTTTAAAAAAGGTATATAAATATTTTTCTTCCTCTTTATCTATCTTTAACCAAAAGTCACAATCTCCACTAAACTCATCTGGGAAGTATATCCCCTCTAACAAGTAGTCCTTGATTACCTCTTTTTTATTTTTAGAAGCAAACTCATTTTTCAATGTTTTACTTTCTTTATTCCTTTCTTTTTTACATTGAATTAAAATGATCGAAAAAACGAATAATACAATTAATATTTGTTTATTTTTCATTTTTTAAAGCTTTTATACGTAACTCTGCTGCTTCTCTTACTTTTACATAATATTTTTTATTCTCCCCTCCTCCAGTACTTTTTTTAATTGAAGAAAAATTAGAGATTGATTTTATCCCATACCAATTTTTTTTAGAATAACTGGAGTCAGTCAACTCAATAAACCTTTCATACCCCTCTAATGATTTCGTTTTATCTTTAGTACATCCTGATTTAGATAAATCTGGGTCATGCCATAACCCCCAAGCAAATGAAGCTCTTTTATCATTATAAGCTTCACTCTCATTAAATTTATAATCTGTAGTATCGCTTTTTTTATTTGAACAAGAATTATATAACTCCTTAAAACCTTTTTTTACATATTTTAACCTATCATTATATCCATTAAACCCCCATTAATAAGCCTTGTAATAAATATAAAATCATTATTATCAGCTTCATCATTTAACTTTGCTTTTTGTCCCCAAAACCAACCTGCTGATTTAGCTGCATGAGGGTCTTCTTCTAACTTTTCCTTATTTTTTTGGGATGACGTAAAGTCTTCATCAACAAATTCTCCATAAGCTTCATAGTTTGACTTGAAAATCAACTGAATCAAACCTCTACCTTTAAATCCTCCATAATCTGTTTCACTTGCTCCTATTTCTTCAGTATACCTAAAGCTGCCTGATTCATGAATCAACTGTGCTAAATAATGAATTTTACGAAGACACGTATTGATTCCATTATCTTTAAAAGACTCATTAATTCCTTTTATATGCTCTTCTATATTTGCATCTGTAGCACTAGTCGCTATATTTTTTATTTGCTCCTTAGTTAAATCCGACTTACAACAATCATTTCCCTTTAACTCAAACCACTTGCCGTCTATATCTAACCAACGGTTAGGTGTTGTGCGTTGGTCTGGTTCTCCATCTTTATCTGGATTCGTTCCATTATATACTACTTTTATACCATTAGGAGTATGGGCATCAATTAATAGACACATAAACGCCTTTTTATCCTTAAGCTTATCTAACTCTTCTTTTTCTCTTTTGGTATCTTTACCTCCTAACGTAACTTTAAATATTGCCCAATCTTTAAAATCATCTTTATTTGTAATTTTACTATCTTTTGCATATGCTCCTACAAGTGCTTCAGCTATTGTATTTGTACCTTTCTCATGCCGTAACATTAAACCTTTTTCTTCAGTTTCTAACTTCATTTCCTCATCCTTTCCTTGTTTAACATTCAACCATATTTTTTTATTTGACAAGTTTGATGTTTTTACAACTATATAAACTTCATCGCCTAAATTTGCTGACTTTAAACTCTTAAAAGTCACTTTATCTCCTATTTTTTCTTTTTTAGGTTGTGAACCAATGTTTAGAGTTTTTCCTACATAAATGGTATCGCTTGTTAAGCCATTGTATTCTTTTACTTTTGCTATTTTACTTAATGAATCCTGAACTACTAATTTTATAAGTCTCTTTTTCTTTTTTTACTTTTGGAGTATCTCTTTCACCTATTATTTCTCCTTCTTCATCTAATAACAGCCAATTTTCTTCTATTTTATTTATTATTATCTCAGATAATTTATCATTAAATATAAAATCATACTTTAAAACCAATTCAAAACTAAAACGATTATAAACAATTAAATAATCTATTTGTTCTCCATCATGGTTAAATATGTTTAACTGAAAACTAACTCCTGGAATATCATTCTCTCCATAATATTGAACAAAACTTCCTATAGTAATGTAATCATCTTTTACTTGTTTAAAGAAAGGATAGTACTTTTTCCCTGTTATATTATAAAAAAAGTTACCGTTATCATGCTCTGTTTTATTACTATTAAAAAAAGAATGAACACATTTATCATAAATATTTAAGCTATCTTTTTTTATAAAGTACCCTGAATCATCCTCTTTTGTATAATTTCTTATACTTTTTTCTAGTTTAATTTTACTATAGTTAGGTATACTCTCAATACATTTTTGAAAATCATTCTTCTTTTTATTTAGAACTATTATCTCTTCTTTGTCTTTATTATTTTCACTTTTTATACTTTTCTTACAACCTAAAGACAACGTGGCTAAAAATAATATCAATAAATATCTCATATCTCTTTAATTTTTGAAAAATCAAATCCTGTTAAATGTAAATGGTGATGATGTCTATATTTAACGTTCCCTGTAGTCTTCTTCATATGCTTTGTATGAGGAAGAAGTGTTTCTTCTTTTACTTTTTTCAAAACCTTCTTTTTGGTTTTTTCATCCAAAACTTCTTTTTCTACTTCTCTATCAAAATTTTCTGAATACATTTTTGATTTTCGCCCCCAACCAAACTTATATAGAGCATTGTTAAACTTTACCTGCCTTTCATAATCAAAATGACTGTCTTGTAATACTGTTCGTTCACCATTTTTATTAGTACTTAAATACCTTAAATCTCCTTTTTCTCCATTAATATGCGAAGAACTTCCTCCAGCTGTATTACCATTTTTTATACTAAATCCATTAAACCCTAAATCTTCAATACTTTCCTCTATCATAGCTCCTATTAATCCTGCAAAACAATCTGGGTTAATATACCATCTTTGTGAAGCACTATTCCAACTAGAAAAAGCAAACTTAACAGCGCCTGAACTATACTCTTTTATATCCTTTGAATATGCTAATAAAATATAGTCTTCTTTAGTTGATATCACATCTTTTTTTACATGCCTTTTTGTTTTATGAATTGCTGCTTCACCTAAAGTATGCTTCTTGTTATTTGAGTCATAATAATAATAAATTACTTTTTGTGGTTTTGAAATTTTTGTCTTTTCAATTTTACCATCACTGTAAATATTATATTCAAGCGTAGAATTATCCTTTAGCTCAAACCAATTATCATCTCCATAATACCAAAAGTTTGGACGGTTATCAAAAATTTCCTCATATTTTACTTCAAGCCAATTTTGATTTTCAGGCTCTGCATCAACGACCATAAACAACTTTGTTTTTTTGTCAGTTGTTTTATTTAAAGCTTCTCTGTATTTTTTCTGATCTTTCTCTTCTTTAGGTGATAGTGTAACTGCATCTATTGCAAAGTTTCTAAAATCTTCAGCATTTGATATGTTCTTTTTATTTTGCTCTGTAAATCTGCTTACATACGTTTCTACAACACTAGTTTTTTTACCATCCTGTTGTAAAACTATAGAACTATCTTTTGCTACCAAACAATCTTTTTCGGCTTGTTTTAAACTTAACTTTATACGTTTATTAGCCATATTTTCAGTTTCAACCACCATATACACCTCATCTCCTAAATTAGCATTAGCTAGTTTTGTAAACTCTATTTTTGGCAGAGTTAAAGGAATATCAATACAATCTCCTTTAGTATATGAGTCTTTTTTAAGTACCTCTACTATGTGAGCAACTGTTGTCTGCTGTTGCTTTTTTTGTAAACCTCCCTTAATGTTTTTATAAATAATTGTTGCTATTTTTTCCTTACGAGTTTTGGTGCTTGTATTATTGCTCCCTTTAAAAGTATAACTTTCAGTTTCTCCTGTTTTCTCTGTACCTTTAATTTCTTTTTTTGCTAAATAAGCTTTTTTTACTCGTTGTATTTTAATACCTAAAGTATTGCTTGGTTTTACGGTTAGTGTTGCCATAGCTAATTAATTTTGTATTGTTTCTCTTTCTCCTTCTTGTTGAACTACTACACGTAACTTGAGTTTATGTTCGCTACTAGTTACCTTAAAATCTTTTATAATATCGTTTTCTATAACCTTGTCTTTGTATACAAAATCTTTGGTGTGGTTACTTAAATCGATATCTATTGTTTGTCCTATAGCATTTTCTGTTTTTAATACTAAGTACACTTCTTCTCCGGTATTTACTTCTGCTTGTTTGTTACCTTCAAGGTCGGTATAATAACAGGTAAAACGTGGTGTTGTATCTTCTTTAGCTTTGTATGGTGCAGTTTCTTTTATTGGTATAAAACTTTCTTGCCAGTGTTTTATATAGCGTGTGGTACTTTTTTTACTCCAGCTAGAGTTGTTAAAAAATCGGTAGTCTTGCATAGCAGGTGATATGGTTAAAGTAACCTGCATACCTGATTGATTACAAAATTTTTCGTGATAATTTATTAGAGTAGCATCTTTAAAACTGTATTCAAAGATTTCTAATCCGTCAAAATCATCTTGATAAAAAACAACTTTTCCTTCTCTTAACTGATATAAGTTAAAGGGATATGATACTTTTTTGTTTTCGGTTCTATCGGCAATAATCCACTCTAAAAAACTATCGTCATACATTTGTGATTCAAATGTAACCGAGATGGTTCCTCCCATTAAGGCAGAGGTAGGTTTTCCGTTCCAATCAATAAGTCGATCGTAATTTAAATTTGTATTGAAAAGTTCTCGCTCTTCTCCACATACAAATAGCTTTGCTTTAACATTCATTTTTAGGCAATTTTCGGGGTTCTTCCTAACTATTAACTAGGGCAATAGTTCTAAAGGTATAAAGTACACTTCACTCTTATAACCTTCTTCTACTTTTTGCAACTTATTTTTTAAAAATAATTCCTCTAATTTATCTATTTTTTCATATTGTTGAAAATAAAATTTCTCAAAACCGTTTTTTCCTACTCTTTTTCTTGGCAGTTTATGTATTCGTAAACAATAATAACCTTCGTGATTTAGAGGGATTCCTGATTTAAAGTAAAATAGGTCGGCAATTGTTGCTTTTCTACTTAAAACATATCTATACGCTGCTTTGTTTAATATTTTTATTTGTTTTTGGTAAAGGCGTTTTATTACTCTTCGTTTTTTTCTCGTAATTGGTTTCGCCATTTGAGGAAATGTACTACGGTAATTTTCTATCAACTCTATAATTTCATCCTTATCAAAAACATATCCTTTTTTAATAATACTATCGTTAAGTAATGATACTTTTTGGTATAACACTTCGTGTAAGTTGTTTCTACTTAACTGAAAGAGTCGTAAACTATCCGTATTTAACTCTTTATACCTTGTTTTTATCGTAGCACTTGGTTCACTTCTTAAAACTCCTAGTTTTTTGTTGAAGTAATTTAACGAGGATATAAGTTTATCATTGGTTAAAACAGACCTTTTTAAAACAGTATCTATCGCTTTTTCTAAAGATAAAGGAGTTAAGGAACTTTCTATCCTTGGAAAAACAACCCCTCCGTTAAACAAACTATTATCTGGTGCATCATACACATAGATATTATCTTCGTCTGCAGGTACTTTTTTAAGTATATTATTTTCTACAATGATTTCATTATCTACAATAAAATTCTTGATAAATTCATTATAAAATTTCCCTGTTTTATACAAAAACTCTTTACTTCCTAATATATAATTTTGAGACCTTACACTTTTGTTATTGTCTAATTGAGCAAAAATAATTTTAGGTGATTTTTTAGCTATTTTTTCAAAAAAAGCATCTTTTTGCCTTTTAATATCATTTGTACTCTCTTTACTTGAAGCTATGATAAAGAAGTTGTTTTCGAAACGCTTTTTTTCACCTGAAAAATTATCTATTGCATAATTAACTGCCTTTGGAATAGACATTGTTTTTTCTGTGTATTCTACAGCTAAATTATTTTGATTGCTTTCTATAAAAGACTCTACAAAACTAATCCATTCTGAAAAGGAACTTGTTTTTTCTAATATCGCTGTTCCCTTTTTGTCCACTAATATTGCTGAAAAACTGTATTTAGTTTCAGTAGGTTCTTGAAATAAGGTTATGTATAAACTTTGTAAAGAGTTTAGTATTTTTTTTAGATGCTCGCTTTCTTCGTTTTTAGAAATAAAGTGGAAGTTTACTACTTTAGATTCCTCTTTCATAAACTTTATTTCTTTTGTATAAAAACTGTTTCCTTTTACATTGATAAGTTTATTTTTATCATGGTTCCAAACATGTACTGGAGCTATTAAATCTTTAGTAACATCTATTTTCAAATTTTTATATCCTGTATATACATATTTTGACAATACATCTTCACCTGTAAGTTGAATTGTATCTTTATTACTAACAGCTAATAAACTATCAGTGTTGTTTACAACGTACACTTGATTTTGCCCTATACGAGTAATTAAATTTGATGGTATCCAACCTACTGTTTGAGAAACGGAATCTTTTAAAGTAGGCTTATCAGAAACAAATACTGCTTTTCCTTTTTCATCATACTTATAAGGATATACTATTTGATTGGATACTAACTTCTTATTAGACTTTGTTCTAAAAAAAGGATCTTTAAACACGTTTACAGAATCTACTTCCATATAAGGTTTTAAGTCAAAAAGCCTTAACGTTTTATCAGTACCTACTTTGTATTTTATTGGCTTATTGTTACAGGTTTCTATAAAAGAGTGATTGTACTCTATAACATTATTTGCAGGTATCCAGCCTAAATATTCTACTTGCTCTGCATCTTTAAAGTTAAACTTATCTCCATAAAACATCGAGAATAAACCTTTAGGTTTACCTATTTGATCTGGATTAGCTACTACAACTTCATACGAATTTTCTTTTTCATCAATCACATACAACGGAGTTAGCAATCCTTTTTTCTTAAACTTTTCTTGAATGTATGGGCCTTTATAAAAAGAATTGTTTTCTCTATCTGAAAAAACCATTTTTAACGAGGCATCGTGCTTTGTTTTTACTTTTTTAAGATAGTTAAACCTATTTGCTTTTACTTCTTTTACTTTTTCATATTTTCCTATGGTTTGTGATATGATAGGAAAGGAATATAGCGACAGAAAAAAAATAAAAAGTGTTATTTTTTTTTGCATTATTATCTTAGTAAACTTTGTGTTACATTTAATCTTTTGAAACATTTAATTGTATCTATTTCAACTTTATTAATTATTATTTTGCTTCTTTTTTTATTTTCTAGATAGTGTAAACCTTGACAATAACTAAAGAAGTCATTATACCTTCCTCCATTAACAATTACAAGTATGTCTTCAGCTTGATTACATGTGTAATTATTCTTTATATAATTTAAGTTCTTATAAAAAGTTCCCCGATCGGTAACTTTACTATCGGCTATTGCTTGAAGTCTTTTTCTAATGTCATTTTGGACAACCCCTAAAGAATCTACTTTTTCTAATTCTTCAACTTTTTCAAATCTTGGTAAAATTCTTATGTTATGATATATGGGGTATTTTAATGTGTTTGTTTGAAGTTTTACTCTGTAATCTCCTGGTTTGCTGTACCTATAAATAACTTGTTCTTCATAAGCATCAACAGTTCCTGTTTCTCCAAACTCCCAATACCAAGTATTTATTCCCTTTCCTTCGGTAAAAAACACTAATTCTTCACCTACATACCCCTCATCTACACCATGTAAGGTTACCAAAGAATCTCTTGGCGACAATTTCGGCAAGGAAACTACTCCTATTTGTTTTGATACTGTGAACTTATCGTTTATTTTAATCGAAACAAGGTATTTTCCTTCCTTACGATATTTATAGTCAATATTACCTCGTTTCATGATAGAATCTCCATTCCCCATGTGCCATACTACTTTTCTCCCCTCAACTAAACTGGTATCGTTTAGAAGGAAAAACAATTTTTCTCCAACTTCAAATTGATAATTACTATTAGACTCAGATACATAAAAATCTAAGTTACTAAGTCTTGATTTGTAGGGTGCAAATATTGCTAGTATAAGTACTAATAGAGCTATAAAAATTAAAGCTGATAATTTAAATTTATTAGACATACTCTTATATTTAAATGTTAGCTTTACATTCTTCTAAATTCTCTTTCAAAACTTTATTATTTCTTTTTAAAGCATTGTATTCTTCACTCAAATCGAAAAACATTTTAAGCGTTTTTGATGATTGAACTCCAAAAATGTATCGGTTATTCATATCGTTATCTCTATAGATTTTTTTGTATAGTTGGATTTCTTTATCTAATTCATCTAGTACCTGGATTTGAATAACATCAAAAGGTATTTCCTGAATTTTTTTATGTGTTTTCTTTATTCTTTTCGTATAGTCCTCTTGAACATCAAAAATTTCTTCTGAAGCATCAATACTATTTAATAACTCTTTACTTTCTACTACAGGTACTTTAAAAATAAATTTAGTTAGTATTATAAATACCACTGTAGAGATTATTATAAACAGAAGAGAAAATCTTATTTTTTCCCAAAAAATTTCGTGTTTATCCATAGCTTAATCTTTGTTTAAATCTTTATTTAAGTCTTTATACTTTTCTCTACATTTTTCTAACTGTTCCTTGTTAGCTTCCCTCGTATTAACCTCCTTATTATAGCTTTCAAGAAGTGATTGAATATTTCTTATCTCCGATAAAAACTCACCGTAAATTTTATAGTAGTTATTTTCTTTTTTTGTACTATCAATACTTTGTCTTATCTCAACCCTAGTATTGGTAATAATCTTTTGCATTTGCCTATACTCCCCTATATTTCTTCGTTTATTTTTTAAGCTGTATAAATTTTTAAAAAGTTCTTCCATTTTAAAATTTAACATTGCTTGCTTTTTAAAAACTTCATTATAGTGAGATTGTTTACTTTCAATTAAAACAACTCCTTTTTCTGCAATAATTAAAGTGACATATAAACAGAAAAATACAACTACTGCTGTTAAAGAGAATGACGCAAAAAATTTAAGAATTTGTTTTTTTCTTTCTTTGTGATTTAAAGCCTTCATAAGGAATTTGTATTAATCAATTATACTCCAAGTACTATTTTTACCTCTATTTCTATTGAACTGTGAACCTGACTCTTCGTTAATTACGATATTATCTTTTCTTTGTCCTATATACTCTAGTTCACTCATCTTTTTAAACACACGCTCTAACATAGCCACAAACCTATTTAACACATCAAAGGTTTCTGCTATTTCTATATGATTATACTTAACATTTACAGCATCTACTATAGCATCTAGAAAGTCTGAAGGTTTAATATCTGTCCATTGATAGTAATATTGTAATAATTGCTCTTTTTCTTTATCATCCATTATACTTAGACAAATAGAAAGTTTGTTTGCTAATACAACTAACCTATCTACTAAATACATAGGAGATCTACTTACCGAAATGTTCTCTAAGTTAAAGATGTTGTCACTATAATACTCTTGTAGTTTTGCACAGATAGAAAAAGTATTAGCTACTAATTTGTTACTGTTTTTTTGCCCATTATTCTTTTTAAATATTTTGATAGAATAGTTTTTAGACTTAATAAGAACCTGTAACAACCCTTTACTAAAACCTTCTAATCTTTCATTTGAAGATAAATTAACTACTGGGGGTACATATCCTTCGTCTATTGAAAACAATCCATTAATCCACAGAACTTTTCCTACAACTAAAAAGTGTTCTTTTAAAAAACTTGTATTAATTTTTGAAACAGGAAGTGTATGTAGCTCTAATTTTGGTAAAACATTAGGGTGGTGTAGTGGTACAACCTCAGGATCTGGAACACCTACTGGCAAATACTCGAAAGGTGATAAAGATAGAATTATATAAAACTCTTCGCTTTCTGTTTTATCAAAATCAGATGTTTTTAAAGTTACATAAGGTGAGTTTCCTCCATACAAATCACGATGATACATGATTCTATATCCTTTTTCTGTAATTGCATTACATGACTTAAGTTTTATTACTAAAGAATTATCTCCATCACTTAAAACATCTAATTGTAGGTTATCAAAATCAGCTCCACCTTCTATTAAACCATACTCATAATTTTTAAGAGAAACAGAGTTATAATCTTTTATAGTTTCAATTGTATTGTTATAATTTTTAAAAAAATGCTCAGCAGATATTTTTACTCCGTCAGTCCAATTTATTGGTAAATAATTCATTTTATTATTTTTCTTATTCATCATCAATAGTATTTAATGCAGTTCTTCTTATGTATATAGTTTGTTTATTTCTAATTCTATTAAATTTTCCATCTTTTTCAGCATCTAAAACTTTTGTAAACAAAGGGAAGTTGAACCACTTATTGGTATAAAATATCCAACCAATAGGTTCTCCGTCTAAATAGGTATCAATCATTCTATCAGGGAATCTAAAATTTTGATCTTCAATAAAACGGTTAAACCACATACCTACTGATACTTCCATTGGTAACTTTACCGAAAAAGAACTATAGTTTTTATCATCAGGATTTCTTTTAATTTTTACTGTAACTTGTATTAGTTTAAAAACATCTACATTATCCCAATACATGTCTGTAGCTCCATTGTCTGAAACATTCCAAGCTTTATAAAATGGCTTTGATATGTTTAAGAAGTAGCCTAAAGACATCGTGTATAACAAGGGTAATACAAACCAAATTATTGACAACATAGCCCAAAGTGCATAAGGGAGGTTACTTATTTTTTCGAAGATTAAATAATACAACCACGCAGAAAGTACCATTACTATAAAAGCAAAAAATAGTGTATGAAATTTATTATCTAAACCTATAGACTTATAAAACTTCGTGTTTTGAAAAAGCATAAAAAACACACCCACAAAAAGATAACATAAAACCGTAAGAATTAGTCCCAACCATACAAACTCATATTTTAACAGGCTTATAAAAACTGGTGCTATTAAAATAAGAGTAAGTAACAAAACTAAAACAATTGCCTTTTTTATGTTAAAGGATTTTTTAGCTTTTACTATATTATTTAACACCATTAAAGATATAATGGCTATTAAAGGTGCTAAAAGAAATTTTAAAAAATATACTATTATTATGTTCATAACTTTTTCTTTTCTTATTTAGTTAAATATGAGTCATACCCCAAAAACCTTTCTGACAAAACAAAAGATTGATCAGAATTCGTTTGATAAGTGATATGAATTTTTCTTGAGGAAATTAGAAAGAAGCTCAGAACTTCTTTTATTTGTAATACACTTTTTTCTAAAACCTTAAAGTTTTCAACTTCTTTTTCTAACACTACTACTACCTTTACATCATCTATCTCACTGTAAAGCTTTCCACTTAAACCTAAATCAACTCCTAAAATAGCATCTCCTAAACTTAAAAAAGGAGATTCATTGATAACGCAAGGTACATAGCTAAGTTTTACTTTTAAGCCTAAAACTACTTGTATTAATTTTTCTAACTCTACTAAGTTTTCCTTAAAAAACTCTGACTTACATAAATTAAGAAATAGTTTATACAAAGATTGATCAGAAATCTGTAAATCAGAACCTATAATTTCCTTGAAAATATTTAATAGGTTTTGTTTTGATTTTTTATCTGAGAAAAAGTTCAAGCTTCTATTATTAATCCTAACTCTTTCTTTAAAAATTTCAGTATCAAAAAGAGTAAAGAAGTTAATGTCTCCTTTTTCTTTTTCTCTATTTCTACGAATGGTATCAACCACTTCTTTTTTGTTATCCGAATTAACCCCTAAAGAGAGAGGATAGAACAAAATTTCTGGCAGTTGATGATATATACTGTTTCTACTTAAGTTGACAACTAAGTTTTCTTCAAAACCAGTATCTTTAGCTATAAAGTTTGAATCGACAGATAAAACATCTTTAGACTGAGCTCTACTATTCATACCATGATTTCTCACAATTAGTGTCTCAGAAACATCTTTATCTAGTAAAAACTCTAATTCTTCTACAAAAACTTCTCCAATAAAGTTAGATGCCATATTACGAACAAGATCGTCAACAACAACATCATTTTCTTTTACACTAGCTCCCATACAAGATTATTGTTTTTATAATCTAACAATACATGGTCTCCTTTATTTACCTGTTCAGAAACTATCATTTTAGATATTACCTTTTTAACATACGTTCTTACAACTCCAGCAATAGGTCTAGCACCATACTTTTGAGAAAAACCTTTTTTTGATAAAAATTCTAAAGCTTCATCAGAGATGTCTAATACTATTTGTTTTTGTTGTTCTAGCTGCTTTCTAAGCTTATTAAAATGTATTCCTAAAATATCTTGTGCTACTTTTTGATTAATTGGAGCGAATGGAACTACCTCTGTTAACCTTCCTAAAAATTCGGGTCTAAAGTGTTGTGCCATTACCTCTATTAACTCATTTGAAGTAGGAATTTTCCCTTCTGTTATTTGTTCAGCAATCCATTGACTACCGATGTTAGATGTAAAAATGACAATAGCATTAGAGAAGTCTCCTTCTCTACCTAGTTTATCATGAATCACACCCTCATCCATTAATTGAAGAAAAACATCATATACAGAACTGTGAGCCTTTTCAATTTCATCAAATAAAACTACTGAATATGGACGCTGTCTTATTTTAGTTACTAACATCCCTCCTTCTTCATAACCAACATATCCTGGAGGCGCTCCATAAAGCAATGCTGCAGAATGTTCTTCTTTAAATTCAGACATATCAAAACGAATCATCGCCGTTTCATCGTCAAATAATAACTCAGCTAATGATTTGGTCAATTCAGTTTTCCCTGTTCCTGTAGGCCCTAAAAAGAAGAAAGAACCAATTGGTTGCTTAGGGTTACTAAGTCCACTTCTCGACTCTATAATAGCATCTGATAATGTTTGAATAGCATTCGACTGACCTTTAACTCTCTCTTTTAGTCTTTTATCAATATTGAGAAGACGTTCTTTTTCTTCTGTCTGAATTTTACCTAAAGGTATACCTGTTATTTCTGACACAACAGCTTCAATATCTATTTCACTTACAACATCTATAGATGTCTTAGCTAGTTCTTTTAACATAGACAAGAATTCATCAACCTTAGATATTTCTTCCTGTAAATCTAGATTATCTGATACTAAATTAAATGACTTGGTTACTTTTGAAGTTTGAATAACACTAACTTTTCTGTAAATGGTATTGTAAATCAATTGTAAATCAGAAAAATCAAACTTCTCTGATTCTTTAACCTCTTGAAATTCTTTTTCTATTTTTCTAACTTCTCCTAATACCGTCGCATTACTCATTTTTACTGCTGCTACGGTTTTATCTATCAAATCTATTGCTCCATAGGGTAATTTTTTTTCTTTAAAATATCTTTTTGAAAGATGTATTGATTCCTCAATTGCTCTATCTGAAATTTTAATATCAAAATGTAGTTCTAGCCTTTTTTTGTGTCTATGTAAACATTTTAACATCTCTAAACCACCCAACTCTTCTAGCTTCAATATTTCTAATTTGCCATCAATAGGGTGTCTTTCAAGATTTTTTCTGTATGAATCTGAATTAATAGTAAAAATCATATTAATTCGTCCTTCACTTAATTGAGCGTTTAAAATATTTACAATGGCATTAGTTTTTCCTGAAGAGTTTTCAAGTAATACATGAAGATCATCCACCACTAATATGGAAGGAGCATCAATAGACTCTAACTTCTCAAATAATTCTGATATTTTCTTGTTTACATCATTTTCAGAACTTGCTCCTGCTAATAGTTTTGGAACATTGAGTTTAAATACCAAATGACTTTTTAAATACTCATCTGTACTATTACTCAACTCTCTTACAAAGTAATTTATAGTTGCTGTTTTTCCTATTCCAGAATCTCCAACTAGAATAACACCTTTACTTTCTGACCTTTCAAAATTTTCTAAGATTAATCGTACTTCTTTTTCTCTACCTAAGATTAAGTTTCCTTTTTGAATTACCTCTTGTGTTTGAAGATCTTCAATATATGAACTTATTGCCGAAATATTTTCTTTTGCATTTGATTCTAAAAAAGTAGGAGTATTTGCATTGTAGTGTTTTAAAATATCTTGTTCGGTTATTCCTAAAGTTTCTATTTGTTGGCCAGAATATACAACACCTTCTCTTACTACTGCTGTAAAAATGCATAAAGCATCAATATTTTCTGTTCCTAATTTTATTTTTGAACGTTCAGACTCTTCAAAAACTTTAGCTACTTCGCTATCTGGATTTACATCACCTGAAGCTTGTAGAGGCGTAGACTTATACATTTCTTTCATTACCTCAAACCACTCAAGGACATAGCTAGCATCTTTACCCATACCATCAATAATCTCCTCTAAACCAGTAGGCTCGTTAATTAATGATATTATTAAATGGCTAACGCCATAGGTACTTTGATTTTCTCTGTAAGCAATACTTTTAGCTCTTTTTATGCTTGATAAAGCACTTGAACTGTAATCTTTTTCTATCATTTTTAAATAAAAAATACTTTATAAGTTATATTTGATATAGATCTCTTTTCCAGTTCCTTCTCAAGATAATAACTGAAAAGGGTTTGTTTTTCTTTAGAGATTAACTCTTTTTTTGTTTTAATATATATATCAGTGGTTCTTATCAAACCTTTTTTCTTTTCTTTTGAAATCGCTACACCGTCTTTTATCGAAATTTCTTCAACAAAACGCCCTATTTTACTATTTACAAAGCTTTTTACATCTTCTCTTGTTACAATTCTTTCTCTTGTAAGCAGCCCATAACGTAAACCGTTTATTTTGTCATGTTCTTCCTTTCTAATATAACCTCCTATTGTATCTGTTTTTAACTTTATCTTACTGTCGATAAACTTACCTGTTCTATATTGATTAAAGGTGTAACTTGTGTTAATTCCATTAGCCTGACTAGCATTTGTTAACCAATATTGAAACTCGTAATTAAAAGCTTCTTTATGCGGATAGGTCAATAAAAAAGTTTTATCATTAGTTGCATTAACCTCTCCAAATTCTAAATGAATTTTCTTATCAATTTCATCTAGTTTTTCATGCAAGTCATCTAAATAGGCTTGTATAATATCATAACCTATTGAAGAAAAAGCACTCCCTTCTTCTCTTACTGTTTGTGAGGTTTTACTCAACATCATTTTAGCACTTCTAGTATCAAACCTTCCTATATCACCAAAATATAACGAGTAACCACCTTCAAGGCTTTCTGTAGAGTTTCCTATAACATTAGCATAACTATTTCCTTTATCATCATTTAAACTTTCAATATTTAAAAAATAGTCCACACCTTCACTAAGCACAGATAAAATCCTACCGTTTTTTCTAAAATTATGCTGTTTGTACTCTAGTTTTCTATTAACTACCGGAAAAGTATTTAAACTCACATCTATTCCTTGCAGTTTATCTTTAGAAAAAACCTCTGGAAGCTTTACTTTAAACCACAACAATTTCTCATTTAAATCTTCTGGTTCAACGAAAAAATCGTCCTGTTCACCAAACAACTCTGTAATTGTTTTTTTTGACTTACAAGATTCATTTAAACTTAACGTATAAAAACAATCTTCATAAAACGAAACAACATCATCAAAATAATGAACTTCACTATTCTTGTTTATTAACTCTTCCTTATCTAGAAACATTTCATTACCATCCACATCATAAACCTTCATCGTTTTTAAAAAAGGTAAGAGTAAACTATCTTTTAAAATAAAACAAAGGGATAAGTTGTTTGTTTCCTCTAACAATTCATTTGAAATCTCTACTCCAAACCAAAGTTCATAATCTTTAATTTTATTCTCCTGAGATAAATAAAGAGCATCTTCTATATTTCCAAATTGATTTTCACTTATTTGCAATTTATCATCATATCCTAAATATTTAACAGAGGCATTTATGAGTTGTTTTGCGATAATGGGTGTAAAGAAGACATCTAATTTTTCTTCTCCAAATCTTCTTTTTGAGCAATAAAAATGATCTGAAACATAAAGCTGCGTAGTATCATCTTCTGGTTGTGCTTTTAGCAAAGCATGCGAAGGTGAGGGTAAAGACCATTTATTACTTACTAATATCCTAGATAATCTATCTAGCAGTTCTTTATCTGAAACATCTACCTGTTGATGTAATTTTGATATTTCATAAGCAAAAGTATGTAGTAATAAATCTAAAATAGGGTCGACACTTCTTTTGTCTTTAATTCCCCATAACTCCATCGAACGCAAAAGCATTCGATTTTTAATTTTCATAAAGTATTCGTCTCTCATTGCGTTTTTTTCTTTTTATTGAGATAAAGGGCTGATGTAAAAAAGTGTAGCGAAATTAAATGGAGCTTCGGTTTCAATAATTGTCCCAAAAACTTTTATCTCTGCTTTTCTTCTTACATGAACATCAGTAGTCTCAGCATCATCATCTATTTCAGATAACCTTACACTAACTCTAATATCCTTAAGCCTAGGTTCATATTCAATAAAGGCGTAATATAAAGAATCTTTAACTTTTTCTTCCCATTTATTGATTTTAACCAACTGATTAAACTCTAAGTCCCAAATATCGGAACCATAATTGGGTCTTCCAAAAACTTCGCCCTGTTTTGAAGTAGCAATTATCATGAGGTGCTGGGCTATGGATTCTTCAAGTGTACACCCCAATCTATTATTTTCTTTATTTCTTTTTGTTATACTGGAAAAGTCTAGGGGGATCTTCAAATAATTCATTTTTCCTTAATTTTTTTCTGTAAAAATAATTTTTTTTATCAATTATTTAATAGATTCGTAGCAGAATAAAAAAAATTATTATGGCAATGTACAATTACGGAATTGGAGGTAATGAAGTTAAAGTTGATGCTAATGAATCAATCGCAAACATTTCTTCCAACAAAACCCTATTAATCCAAAAACTTACCGACGAAGCTCCAGCAACCCCCGAAGCTACTTATGGTTTAGACACTATCGAAGCTGTATTTGAAAAGTTTTCACCTTCAGTAAAACTTGAACACACTGATGAAAATGGTGCTGACGTTAAAGAATCTTTAAACTTCAATAATTTAAGTGATTTTAACGTTGAGAACATTAAAGCTAACAGTTCTTTTCTAAATAAACTTGATATAGAAAAGGATCAGTACTTAAGAATTTCAAGACAATTATCTTCTAACAGAGCACTAATGAAAGCTCTTAGCAACCCCGAAACTAAAGATACATTTATCAAGATTTTAGAAGAATCTATTAAAGAAATCGATCAAGCTGAACAATAAAAACAAAAAACATAATTAGCTATGTCTACAAAAGTAAAAACGCAACAGTCGGAAGAAGTAAAACAACAGTCCCCTAGTCAAGAAGTAGCTAACGCTATTGACGGTATTAAAGAATATGGAGGTTTCTCTTTTATTGAGAATATTGTTGATGGATACTCAAACTTAAACCCAAAAAGAAAAGCTAGAAAAAGTCTATTTTTAAACGACGAGCAATGGAAAGGAGAAAGAAAAAACTTAAAAAACAGACTTTCTGTTTGGTTAGAAATTCTAAAAAGTAGCGAAAACATAGAATCGATGTGTGATTCTGCAAAAGAAAAAGCTACTAACATCGAAGGAGTTTTAAACTACAACTTAAAGAAAACCTTAGAAAAGACTAAGGAATTAGAAACCTCATACAGATCTGTAGCTTTATTCTACAAAAACACAGAGAAAGATAAGGTTAAAAACATTACAATCTTAAATGCCGATTTAAGTCAATTAAAAGATTTAGAAAACCCTCTTTTTATAGACTATGTATCAAATGAACTTAAACAAAATTTTGATAGATTAGATTTAAAAGACAACTACTCTATATTAGTAGTACCTGGTTATCTTGGTTCTAACGTAGTGTTAGATAAATGGTCTAAAATAGCATACGAAAACAAAGCTGTTTTATTAACCGATTTCCAAGACTTAGAAACCCCAGATGACATTATCGACATGTTCTCTAACGCTAATCACTCAGGAGGAGAAGTTCATAAGTCAAACACTTTAATGACCTGTAACTGGCTTTTAGGAAGAAAAAAAGAAGACGCTGTTGGTGAAGAGGACAATTTATACGTTCCACCATCTTCTGCTTTAGCTGGTAAAATATACCACACTTTAATGTCACAAGTAGTAGCAGGTAAAAAGTTTGGTGGTATTAACGAAGTAGAAAGTGTAAGATTCGACCTTAAGAAAAGTGAAATTTCTGAAATTGAAAAAATGGGATTAGTTCCTATGGTAAACGAATATAGTAAAGTAATGGCTTTCTCAGCTAAAACTTTATTTAACGGAGACAACTTAGGGCTACAAACCTACTCTGTTGTAAGAGTATTTGACCATATAACAAAAGTATTATTTGATTTCTTAAACAGACGTGCATTTGAGAATTGGAGTTCAAGAACTGAAGCTGATTTACGTCGTCAAATAGTTAAGTTTTTAGATGATATCCAAGGACCAACTAAATTAATCGAACGTTTTAAGGTTATAAAAATAGAACAGGATCAAAACCAAAAAGACCGTGTTTTATTAGACATTCATATCACTCCTTATTTCCCTGCTAAAAGTTTTGTTATCCAATTAGACGGACACAAAGGAGATGGACCTGAAGATGCTGTATGGCACAGTGAATACGTTCAACAATAATTCAACTTTAAAATACATTCATTTTCTTTTATAGAAAAGAACAGAAAAAGCAAAAGTTTAAAACTTTTGCTTTTTTTATTTAAAGAGCATAAAACAATATTGCTACCCTCTCTACTCTCTTTAACAAAACACTGCTCAACAAAAGCTGTCTTTTTCATAAAAATTTCTTAAAACACTCTATAATAAGCTACAAAAAGTAAAATTCAGTTTTTTATCACAATACATACAACTATTTTTGTAAGCTTTAAACACTCTTTACGAATAAGATAAAAAAACATTTTTATGAATTTACAAGAACTAAAAAATAATATAGATACCATAATTAGCAACAAAGATTCAAAAGAAGAAAAGTTACAACAAATTTGTGATTATTTAGCTTCAGAAATCTCTTATTACGATTGGGTTGGTTTCTATTTTAAAAATGGAGACAAGGAAGAATTAAAATTAGCACAATTCAATGGTGAACCTACAGATCATACAATTATTCCTTTTGGAAAGGGTATTTGTGGTCAAGTAGCTATTAGCAATGAAAACTTTGTAGTACAAGACGTTAGCGAACAAGACAATTATATCTCTTGTGGATGGAAGGTGAAATCTGAGATTGTTATTCCTATTTTTGTCAACGATGAAAACGTAGGGCAAATTGATATTGATTCTCATACAGTTAACCCATTTACCCAAAATGATGAGGTTTTATTAGAGTACATTTGTAAAAAAGTAGCTGATTTTATATAATTTTTACATAATCACTTGATTATTAAGTTTTTTTTTATTTTATTTGATCTCTGATTTTTTTAACAACCCCATTAATCCCCTTAAATATGAGCAGTAGAGAACATCCTTCTTATGCAGCATTAGGCAGTGCTAATGCTCGTTCAGAATCTCAACAATCTTTAGTAGAAAAATTCACTATCTGGTTTCGCAATTTTTTAGAAACTGCAGAGTAGTTTTTCTTTTACAATTTTGTTGTTGAAAAAACACCACCAAAATCATTTTATTTTTGGTGGTGTTTTCAATCTTAAAAACTTAAAAAATTATTGTGTAACGCCTACTGTTTTACTAGCTTTGCAAGCTTAACAACACAACAATAATGAACAATACAAAAACTATTAAATCAGCATTAATTTCCGTTTTCCATAAGGACGGATTAGAGCCTATTGTTAAAAAACTTAACGAACTAGGCGTTACTATTTACTCTACAGGAGGTACAGAAAAGTTTATCAAAGACTTAGGGATTGATGTAGTACCAGTAGAAGATGTTACTTCGTATCCTTCTATTTTAGGAGGAAGAGTAAAAACTTTACACCCTAAAGTTTTTGGAGGAATTTTAAACAGACAAGATCACGAAGGTGATATTGCCGAGATGGAAGAATACAATATACCTCAATTAGATTTAGTAATTGTAGATTTATATCCTTTTGAAAAAACAGTAGCTTCAGGAGCTTCTGAACAAGATATTATTGAAAAAATTGATATTGGTGGTATTTCACTAATTCGTGCCGCAGCCAAAAACTTTAAAGACACTGTAATTGTCTCTTCAATGGAACAATACGAAGATTTCTTAACTATTATTTCAGATAACAACGGAGAAACTTCGTTGAACGATAGAAAAAAGTTTGCTGCTAAAGCTTTTAACATCTCTTCACATTACGACACTGCTATTTTCAATTATTTCAATGAAGATGAAGTTGTATATAAAGCTAGCGAAACTACCTCTAAAGTATTACGTTATGGAGAGAATCCTCATCAAAAAGGTTTTTTCTTTGGCGATTTAGATGCTATGTTTGATAAACTACATGGAAAAGAATTAAGCTACAATAACTTATTAGATGTTGATGCTGCTGTTAATTTAATAGAAGAATTTAAAGGTGAAGATCCAACTTTTGCTATTTTAAAGCATAACAACGCTTGTGGTTTTGCTCAAAGAAAAACTATTCACCAAGCCTATGTAGATGCATTAGCTGGCGACCCTGTTTCTGCTTTTGGTGGTATATTAATTTCTAACACTACTATTGATAAAGCTACTGCTGAAGAAATTCATAAATTATTCTGTGAAGTGGTTATTGCTCCTGCTTATGATGCAGACGCATTAGAAGTTTTAAAAGGTAAGAAAAATAGAGTAATTTTAATTCAAAAAGAAGTTGAATTACCTAAACAAACAGTAAGAACAGCCTTAAACGGAGTATTAGTTCAAGATAAAGATTATATTACAGACAAATTAGATGATTTATCATACCCTACTAACAATAAACCTTCAGAAAGTGAGTTAGAGGACTTGTTATTTGCATCTAAATTGTGTAAAAACACTAAGTCTAACACTATTATTTTAGTAAAAGACAAACAATTATTGGCTGGGGGAACAGGTCAAACAAGTAGAGTTGATGCTTTAAGACAAGCCATTGAAAAGGCTAATAGCTTTAACTTTGACTTAAATGGAGCTGTTATGGCTAGTGATGCTTTTTTCCCTTTTCCTGACTGTGTAGAAATAGCAGATAAAGCAGGTATAAAAAGTGTAATTCAACCAGGGGGGTCTATTAAAGACCAGTTAAGTATTGATTATTGTAACGATAATAATGTAGCTATGGTTTTTACTGGAACTAGACATTTTAAACATTAATTATATTGAGTGTAAAATACCCACAGATTTTTATTAGATTTGTGAGAATACATTAAAATTAAATATAAATAACGAAATCTTTATGGGTTTTTTCGATTTCATGACAGAAGATATTGCAGTTGATTTAGGTACTGCAAATACACTTATTATCCACAATGGTAAGGTGGTTATTGATAACCCCTCTATTGTTGCTAGAAACAGGCTTACTGGTAAAATTATTGCCACAGGGCATGAAGCTAGTAGGATGCAAGGAAAAACCCATGAAAACATCAAGACCATACGTCCTTTAAAAGACGGTGTAATTGCTGATTTTCAAGCTTCTGAAGAAATGATTAAGGAATTTGTAAAACAAATTCCTGCAATAAAGAAAAGATTATTTCCACCATCATTACGAATGGTGATTTGTATTCCTTCAGGAATTACTGAGGTTGAAAAACGAGCGGTTATCGACTCTGGCCGTCATATGAATGCTAAAGAAATCTACTTGATTTATGAACCAATGGCTGCAGCTATTGGTGTGGGTGTTGATATTATGGAGCCTAAAGGAAATATGATTATTGATATAGGTGGTGGTACTACCGAAATTGCTGTTATAGCACTAGCAGGCATTGTTTGTGATCAATCGGTAAAAGTTGCAGGAGATTTATTTACCAGCGACATTATGTATTACATGCGTACTCAACACAATTTACATGTTGGAGAAACCACCGCTGAAAGAATAAAGTTGCAAATAGGTTCTGCTACAGAAGATTTAGACAATCCACCTGAAGATATGATGGTGCAAGGACGTGATTTACTAAGTGGGAAACCTAAACAAATACAAGTTTCTTATCGTGAAATTGCAAAAGCACTAGATAAATCAATTTTACGTATTGAAGATGCCGTAATGGAGACTCTATCTAAAACGCCTCCTGAATTAGCTGCCGATATTTACAACACAGGTATTTATTTAGCTGGGGGTGGCTCAATGCTAAGAGGTTTAGATAAACGTTTATCTAGAAAAACAGATTTACCAGTATATGTTGCTGAAGATCCGTTACGTGCTGTAGTTCGTGGAACAGGTATTGCGCTTAAAAATTTAGAAAAATACAAAACTGTATTAATCAAATAAATTTGAATGATTATTTATGCAACAGCTTATTTATTTCTTACAGAAGTATAAGTATTTCTTATTTTTTCTATTCTTAGAAGTTATAGCTGTTGCATTAATCATTAACAACCATTCTTTTCATAAAAGTAAGTTTATTAGTTCTACCAATTTTATTACAGGCGGACTATATCAAAAATCATCAAACATAACGGAGTATCTTGGCTTAAAAGAAAGAAACTCTATACTTATTGAAGAAAACTTAGCCTTAAAAAATAAACTAGAAAAAATCACTACTTATCTTGATAGTATTTCAGCAAATCAGATAAAAGACACTACACAACTCAGTCAAAATTTTAATTACATTTCTGGAAAAATAATTAAAAACTCTTTTCATAAAGCTGATAACTTTTTAACAATCAACAGAGGTAAAAGTTATAATGTTTCTAAAGAGATGGGAATAATTAACAGTAAGGGACTTATTGGTATTACTGATAATGTATCAAATAAATACGCTAGAGTACAATCTATTTTAAATTCAAAAAGCAATATCAACGCTAAATTTAAAAATAACAATCATTATGGTACGTTAACTTGGGATGGAAAGGACTATAATATTGTACAATTAACCGATATTCCACGTCAAGCTACTTTTAAAGTAGGTGATACTGTAGTTACTGGAGGTAGGTCGACTATTTTTCCTAGCGGAATACCTATTGGAACTGTCGTAAAAGTACCTGAAGAGCTATCTGCAGTTAATAGCATAAATATTAAACTCTTTAACGATATGTCTAACTTAGGTCACGTTTATATCATAACAAATCTTAATAAAGAAGAAATAAAAACTGTAGAAAATAATAATGAATAAAACACTATACTTAATATTTTTATTCGTTTTCCTCTTGTTGCTACAAGTATTGGTTCTAAATAATATTTTATTTTTAGGTTATGTAAATCCTTATGTTTACATCGTTTTTATTTTCTTATACCCTATTAAAGAGAATAGATTTTCTCTTTTGCTAGTTGCTTTTTTATTGGGTCTATGTGTAGATGCTTTTTCCAACTCTGGTGGAATTCATGCTTTTTCTACTGTTTTTATGGCTTACATACGTTTATTCGTTTTTAAAGCTGTTTTTAAAAAAACATCTTCAGATTACCTACTTTTTAACCTAAGACATGAATCTTTTGATAAAGTATTTAATTATACAGCAATTTTAACATTAACTCATCACTTCATTTTATTTAGTTTAACTAACTTTAGTTTTTATAATATTTCAAATGTGCTTATCAATACACTATTTTCTAGTGTTTTTACGTTACTGTTATATTTTTTAGGAAGTTTTATATTTAGGAAAAAACTAACATGAAACGAAGTTTCTTACTTATATTTTTAATTACTCTTATTGGAATTGTTTACATCTCACGATTATTTCAATTACAAATAATACATGGTGGTGAACAAAGTCTTAGACATAGTGCTACAATAAAAATTGAATACGACTACCCTGAGCGTGGTTATATATATGACCGTAATGGAAAATTATTGGTTGCAAACCAATTATCCTACGATGTAATGATTATTCCAAAAGAAGTAGAACCTCTAGATACTTTAGAATTTTGCTCTCTTTTAAAAATTGATAAGGAAGATTTTAAAAAACGTTTTAAAAAAGCAGAAAATTATGCACGTTGGCTTCCTTCTGTATTTTTAAAGCAATTAGCTAAGGAAGACTATGCCTTTTTACAAGAGAAGTTACCTAAGTACAAAGGTTTTTATATACAAAAACGTATTATTAGAAACTACCCTGTAAAATCTGCAGCTAACGTATTAGGCTTTATTAGCGAGGTTAACGAATATGTAGCTAAAAATAGTGATTACTACGAACAAGGTGAATTAATAGGTAAACTTGGTGTAGAAAAACAGTATGAAAGAGAACTAAGAGGAGTTAAAGGAAAGAAATACTTTAAAAGAAATAACTTAAATAAGGTTACTGGTCCCTATAAAAATGGAAAGTATGACACCCTTGCTGTATCAGGTAAAGATCTAACATTAACTATTGATAGTGAATTGCAACAATATGGAGAATTATTAATGTCTGGTAAAAGAGGAGGAATTGTTGCCATAGAACCTCAAACAGGTGAGATTTTAGCATTGGTTACCGCTCCTTCATACGATCCAAATTTATTGGTTGGAAGAAAACGCTCTCCTAACTCTGTAAGACTTTTTAATGACAGTATTAATATGCCAACTTTTGACAGAGGCTTACAAGCAATGTATGCTCCTGGTTCACCTTTCAAAATCCTCACTGGTTTAATTGGTTTACAAGAAGGAGTTATTGATCAAAACACTGGTTTTTACTGTCAACACGGATATCGTTATGGTAAACGCCCCAACGCTTTCATGGGATGTCACTGTGGAATTGTTGGACGACCTGTCCGTTTAAAAACAGCCATTGCTAAATCTTGTAATACATATTTCGCTAACACTTATAGAAGAATTATAGACAATTACGAAAACCCAACTATAGGAACTGATGCTTGGAGTGAACATGCAAAAAGCTTTGGTTTAGGTAATTATTTAGGGTATGATCTTCCTTCTGGTCAAAAGGGAAGAATTCCAAATGGAAGTTTTTATGACAGAAGTTATAACTTTAGATGGGGTGCTACTACAACTATTTCAAACGCTATTGGTCAAGGTGAAGTAGAGACAACACCTATTCAGTTGGCAAATATGACAGTTGCTATTGCTAATAAAGGTTATTTTTACACTCCTCATATTGTTAAGAAAATTGAAGACAAACCTAAGCTTGACTCAATATATGTAACCCGAAGAAATACAACAGTTTCTCCTGAACATTTTCCTATTGCAATTGAGGCGATGTATGAAACATTCACTAGAGGTACAGCTAGGTATAGTCAAGTTAAAGGAATAGACATTTGTGGAAAAACAGGAACAGTTGAAAACTTTATTAGAGTAAATAAGAAGAAAGTCCAGTTAACAGACCACTCTATTTTTATAGCTTTTGCTCCGAAAGATGACCCTAAAATAGCCATAGCTATTTTTGTAGAAAACGGAGGTTTTGGTTCAACCATTGCTGCCCCTATTACTAGTTTATTGATTGAAAAGTATTTAAACAAGTCAATCTCTAGAAAATATCTTGAAGATCGCATGATTAACCTAAGCCTTCAAGAAAGATATGATAATCAATTATTAATTCAAAAAGGCGATACTATTGCGACAGGAACGAAATAATATTTTTGCAGGAATTGATTGGCTACTTGTTTTACTCTACGTAATATTAGTTGGTTTTGGATGGATAAATATCTATGCAGCTTCTTCTACGGAAGAGTCAAGAGAAATTTTTGACTTCTCAACAAAATATGGCAAACAATTAATTTTTATAGGACTTAGTATACCGGTTATCATTTTCATCCTTTTCTTTAATTCGAAGTTTTACGAACAATTTTCCAGTGTTATGTACATTTTTTCTCTGGTTTTATTAGCTGGAGTACTAGTATTTGGTAAAAAAATTAATGGAGCAACCTCATGGTATAACTTTGGCGGAATAGGACTACAACCTTCTGAATTTGCAAAAGCTTTTACTGCTCTAGCTTTAGCAAAATTAATGAGTGACCGGCAATACAACCTTAAACTAATAAAAAACCAAGCAAAAGCTTTTATAGTCATCTTTTTACCTGCATTTTTTATTGCCTTACAGCCAGATATGGGATCTGTACTAATATATTTCGCTTTCTTTTTTGTTTTAAACAGAGAAGGACTTACGTTAGCATATATTTTATTCGGAACAATCTCTATCATTCTATTCTTATTAACCGTTTATTTTGGAGCTAAATGGGTTCTTATTTCATGTTTACTTATAATAACCCTTATTGTTTTTTATGGTGTATACAGAGACAAACGATTTTTTCGCTTTAACGTTATAAAAATAATTGGCTCCTATCTTTTTTCTATTTTCTTTATTTTAGGAATTAGTTACACCTATAATAATATATTAGGTCAACATCAAAAAGACAGGTTTGATATTTTATTAGGAAAGATACAAGACAATAAAGGTATTGGCTACAATTCTTATCAATCTGAAAAGACCATTAGTTCAGGTGGTTTTTCTGGAAAAGGTTTTTTACAAGGAGATAGAACACAAGGAAACTTTGTTCCTGAGCAACACACAGATTATATATATAGTACTGTAGGTGAAGAATGGGGATTTTTAGGTAGTTCTTTTGTTATAATTTTATTTATGATCTTGCTCTATAGAATTATTTATTTATCAGAAACACAAACAAATAAATTTGCAAGAATATATGGTTACAGCGTAGCCTCTATTTTCTTTTTTCACATTATTGTTAATATTGGTATGGTAATAGGCCTACTACCTACAGTAGGAATACCACTACCCTTTTTCAGTTATGGAGGTTCTTCTTTATGGGGGTTCACCTTGCTTCTATTCATTTTCATTCGTTTAGATGCCCATAAAAAGTACGATTGGTAAAGCAACTACTATACTTTATAATTTCCAGAAAAAGAACACAACTAACTGTAGTAACACTTACTTATATATACACAAGTTAAAAGTTAAAATAACCACACTTATTAGAGAGACCTGTAAATAAGGAGATATTAAATAAGCTCTAATTTTTAAACGAAGTATTTTTAAAACCAAAAAAAACGCTTCGATAAAATACCGAAGCGTTTAACTATTAACTAACCTTAAAACTCTTATAAAGCTGCAACATGTTTAGCCAATTTAGACTTTAAATTTGCTGCTTTATTCTTATGAATAATGTTGTTCTTTGCTAATTTATCTAACATAGATACAACAGTCGAAAACATTCCTTCTGCTTCCTTCTTATCTTCTGTAGCTCTTAATTTTCTTACAGCATTACGTGTTGTTTTATGCTGATATTTATTTCTTAAGCGCTTTGCTTCGTTACTTCTAATTCTCTTTAATGCTGACTTATGATTTGCCATTGTACTTATGCGTTAATTGTTTATAAAAAACTTGTAGTCCGTACGGGAATCGAACCCGTGTTACCAGGATGAAAACCTGGCGTCCTAACCCCTAGACGAACGGACCAAAACAATCGTTCTGATTGCGGGTGCAAATATACAATTCTTTTTGTTATTTGCAATTAAATTTATTTTTTTCTTTGTTTATTTTTTTCTTCAAAACAATGAAAAAGAACTTGTAGTCCGTACGGGAATCGAACCCGTGTTACCAGGATGAAAACCTGGCGTCCTAACCCCTAGACGAACGGACCAAAACAATCTTTTTTGCGATTGCGGGTGCAAATATAAAAACTGTTTTTTATTGCACAAAGCTTTTTTTTATTTTTTTAATAAGCTTTTGCAAAAAGTACTCTTTTTGTTGATGGTTTTCCTGTTAAAACACATACTCCATCCTCTTCTTTTGCATCATTAGGAATACATCTTATTGTAGCTTTTGTTAGCTCTTTTATCTTATCTTCGGTTTCAATTGTACCATCCCAATGTGCTGACACAAATCCTCCTTTATTTTCTATTACTTCTTTAAACTCTTCAAAAGAATTTACTTCTGTAATATGATCGTTTCTGTAAGTTAATGCTCTATTATATAAATTCTCTTGAATTTCTTCTAACAAGTCAGCCACAATACCTACTACCTCATCTCTAGATACGGTTTGTTTTTCAAAAGTATCACGACGCGCAACTTCTACTGTACCATTTTCCAAATCACGTTTTCCCATTGCAATTCTTACTGGCACACCTTTTAACTCATACTCAGCAAACTTAGCTCCTGGCCTAAAAGTATCTCTATCATCAAACTTTACAGAAATTCCTTTAGCTCGTAATTCTTTTACAATTACATCTACTTTTTCAGAAATAGCATTTAATTGTTCTTCTCCTTTATATATAGGTACAATTACAACTTGAATTGGCGCCAATTTTGGAGGTAATACTAAACCAGCATCATCTGAGTGTGTCATTATCAACCCTCCTATTAAACGTGTTGATACTCCCCAAGAAGTTGCCCATACATATTCTTGCTTTCCTTCTTTAGAGGTATACTTAACATCAAAAGCTTTCGCAAAATTCTGTCCTAAGAAGTGTGAAGTTCCAGCCTGTAAAGCTTTACCATCTTGCATTAATGCTTCTATTGTTAAAGTATCATCTGCTCCAGCAAAACGTTCACTTTCACTTTTAGCTCCTTTAACAACAGGCATTGCCATAAACTCTTCAGCAAAAGTTGCATATACTTCTTGCATTTGCTTTGCTTCAGCTATTGCTTCTGCCTTTGTTGCATGTGCAGTGTGACCTTCTTGCCATAAAAACTCTGCAGTACGTAAAAACAAACGTGTACGCATTTCCCATCTTACAACATTTGCCCATTGGTTTACTAACAATGGTAAATCTCTGTGTGATTGAATCCATCCTTTATAAGTATTCCAAATAATTGCTTCAGAAGTAGGACGAACAACTAACTCTTCCTCTAACTTAGCTTCTGGGTCTACACGTAACTTACCTTCATTATCCGGGTCATTTTGTAATCGGTAATGTGTAACTACAGCACATTCTTTTGCAAAACCTTCGGCATTTTTTTCTTCCGCTTCAAACAAACTTTTAGGCACAAAAAGGGGGAAGTAAGCATTTTGATGTCCTGTTTCTTTAAACATTCTATCTAATTCTTTTTGCATGTTCTCCCAAATTGCAAATCCGTATGGTTTGATTACCATACAGCCTCTTACTGCTGAATTTTCAGCTAAATCGGCTTTTACAATCAATTCGTTATACCATTTCGAGTAATCTTCGGCTCTTTTTGTTAAATGTTTGCTCATAATCAAAAGTTTGGCATAAATATTGTTATTTTTTATGCGTAAATTGTGTCTGCAAAACTACATTAAAAAGGTAACAAGCCCAACAAAGAACTAATTTTTTGCAGCTAGTATAAAAACAATTTGCTTTAACCTAAAATAAAAAGTCATGAAGCTACATTACACCAAAACCAAACTCCCTTTTTATATCCTATCATTTTTGATGGCAGCTACATTTATATCTTGTGGTTCTGCACAAACGGTTACTGGTAGTGATGATGGTATTTATGCTGATGAAGTAGAACAACCTCAACGTAGAGTCATTGTTAATGATGATCGCACATATGATGAATATCAAGAGAATTATTTCACTAAAGAAGTAGAACGCCTAGACGCTATAAATGGTACTGATATTTTTACCGATATAGAAAATTATAAGTCTGAAAATGATGACTCATATGATGATGAAGACATTATATATGAAGAGGAGCCTGAAACAAGAATTACATATAATGGTAATGAACCATGGGGGTATGCTGACAATAGTGATGTAGTTATTAATATTAACACCTACCCAAGATGGGGCTACTATAATGACTGGTATTGGGATTATGGCTATGGGTATAATTATTATAGACCTTGGTGGAGATCTCGTTATTATAACTACTGGGGGTACAACAATTGGCACCCTTACCACTGGAATTCTGGATTTTATGTTGGTTTAGGAGGACTTTATTACAACTCTTACTGGAATTCTCCATATTACGGATACAACTATTACAGACCATATAGATACTATAACAACCACTATTACAGAAGTCCATACAGAGGTGCCAACTATTATAGAGGTCACAGAACTGCAACAACTTCTAGAAGAGGTTATACTACTGGTCGTAGAGGGACTACAACTTCAAGACGTTCTTCTGATGTTTACAGAAGAAGCAATAGTAGAACCTATCGAAGCAACAAAAATACTCGTTCAACAAGAAATACAAGAGGATACAACACAAGAAGAGGTAGCAATTCTAATAACAGAAGTATAAAACGATCAACTAGAACAAGAAATTATAACTCAAATGGCAGCAGGTCTACTCGTAGCTATAGAGGTACACCTCGTACTACAAGAAACTACAGAGCTTCTAATAATAATGGTGTTCGTAAATCTTCATCAGTTAGAAACACTAGAAGTTATACTAAGAGAGACCAAAACTCTAATAAATCTGTTAGAAAATCATATTCTCCAAGAAACTCTAAAAGCTATTCAAAATCAACTAGAAATAACAGAAAGAACTATGCTTCACGTAATAGTAGTAATTCAAGAAAATCTAGAAGTTACTCAGCACCGTCAAGAAGCTCTAGAAGCAACTCTTCAGCCGGAAGTAGCTCAAGAGGGAGTAGCAGGAGTTCATCAAGAAGTTCTAGAAGATAATCTTACAACCAGATTTCAAGATAAGTTTTTAACGAATTAATGAAAAAATGAAAAGAATTTTAACCTTCGCGATAATTATCGCTAGTACGTATACTGCCTACTCGCAATCTTTAGGCTACAATGATTTAGGAATTTTATTTTCAAAAGACGATAATTATGGAACTGCTCGTTTTGAAGCAATGAGTGGAGCCTTTGGAGCATTAGGTGGAGACATATCTTCTTTTGGAATTAACCCAGCTGGTAGTGCCGTTGCTATTAAAAGTACTTTCGGAGTAACTTTAGGCAATAGAAACACTACTTATATAGCTAATTATTACGGAAATACAATAGAAACGGAAGATGATTTTTTTAATATTACCCAAGCTGGTGGTATTTTATCTTTTGACTCTGCCCATAACTCTGACTGGAATCGTTTTGCGTTAACCTTTAACTATAGGTTAAAAAGTGATTTTGAAGGTTTATTTTCTTCACAAGGTAATAGCGGTCAAGCATTATTCAATGAACACCCTGATGATATCACCAATCAGTACGACAATGGACAAGAACAACGTTTTTTTAACTCTACCTACGGAGAGAGTAGTATTTTTGAAATGGGGTTTTCTGCTGTACATCTAAACAAGCTATATGCAGGAGCTAGTATAAAGTTTCATAACTTTAGCTTTGGCCAAGTTACCGAACTAAGAGAAGTTAATGAAGATGATAATGGAAACACCTTAACAGCTCTTAACGTTCAAGATAGTTACTTTGAAGGTAGCGGGGTTTCTTTTAGTGCTGGCTTTATATACAAAGTAAATCAAAGCTTCCGTTTCGGATTAGCCTATGAAACTCCAACATGGTACAATGAAGTTTTTGAAGATAGCAACTTAGATGTTTTCGATCCAAATGACTCTAGATATGATGATTGGGTTGGTTACACTGAAATATCTGCTACAAACCAAGATACAGATGTTAATAGCGGGGAAGAATTTTATTCAAATGTTTTCAGACTACGAACACCAAGTAAACTTACAGCTAGTGCGGCATTTGTTTTTGGTAAACAAGGTTTAATAAGTGCAGATTATACTTACAAAGACTACAGTGGTACAAAATATAGAGAAAACGACCCTTATTTTATAGAAACCAATCAAAACTTTGATAATGATTTTAAAGGTACTCATTCATTAAATATTGGTACTGAGTGGCGTTTTGATAAAATGAGTGTTCGTGGTGGTTATCATTATGAGCAAAGTCCTTATAAAAATGCTTTAGACGATGATAATATTTCTGGATTTTCATTAGGACTTGGTTATAATTTCGGAAACGTTAAATTTGATTTATCATATACTAATTCAGAAAACAACAGTCCGTACCATATTTATAATTCACCTGCTGTAGATGTGGATCCTATCGAATTAACAACTGATACTTCTAGAATCTCTGGAACAATTACTTTCAGTTTATAATTTATAAAAAACATATATAAAAAGTCCTGCTATATGCAGGGCTTTTTATATATACATATCTCAGTTTTTTACCGTAATTTTGCTTCTTATTTACAACTTATGAGTTCAATAAAAATAAACATACAAGAAACTAATAACGAAACCATTCTAAAGTTTGTTAGTAACAAAATTTTAGTTAATGGTGGTAGTTATGAATATAATAACATAGACGAGGCTAAAAACTCTCCATTAGCTCAACAACTTTTTTACCTTCCTTTCGTAAAAAAAGTATTAGTTACGGCTAACTTTATTGCTATTCAACGATATGATATTGTTGAGTGGAGCGATGTTGAAGAAGAAGTTCGCGAGCAAATAGAAGCTTACATCCGAGATGGTAATTCTGTAGTAAAAGAAGAAACTACCAAAAAAGATGCTGTTGAAGTATATGCTGAAGTTACTCCAAACCCTGCAGTAATGAAATTTGGAACCAACAAAGCTTTAACACAAACTGATGTTGAGTATACAAATATTGAAGAAGCAAGCAAATCTTCTCCTTTAGCACAAGCTTTATTTAGCTTTCCTTTCGTCAAAGAAATTTTTATTTCTGAAAACTATATATCAATCACTAAATACGATATGATTGATTGGAATGAAGTATATCAAGAAGTGCGTACTTTTATTCGTAGTTATATTCAGGAAGGCAAAAAAATTATTTCTGAATTACCTAAACAGCAAACCAAACAAAACGTTGAAGTTCCTAAAGAGAATTTAACTGATACTGAAGCTAAAATTGTTGATATTTTAGATGAATATATAAAACCTGCTGTAGCTTCTGATGGTGGTAATATCGCTTTTCAATCGTACGATGCTGATAGCAAAAGAGTGAGTGTTATTTTACAAGGAGCTTGTAGTGGCTGCCCATCATCAACTGTAACATTAAAAAACGGTATTGAAACAATGCTTAAAGAAATGTTACCTAACCAAATTAATGAAGTAGTTGCCATTAACGGCTAATTCACCGTAAACCTAACAAAAACATATGTCTGAAAAGATTAAACCATATAAAGATTCTGAATTAGGAAAGAAAGAACAAGTTGCTCAAATGTTTGACAATATTTCTGAAGATTACGACGGGTTAAACCGTGTTATTTCTTTAGGAATAGATGTTAGCTGGCGTAAAAAAGTAGTAAAACTAGTAGGAGAAAATAATCCACAACAAATTTTAGATATTGCTACTGGTACAGGTGATTTAGCTTTAATGATGTCTGAATTAAATCCTGAAAAAATTGTAGGTTTAGATATTTCTGAAGGAATGCTACAGGTGGGAAGACAAAAAATAGCTAAAGCAAATTTGTCCAATAAGATTAAGATGATTGTTGGTGATAGTGAAAACATTCCATTTCCTGATAATACTTTCGATGCAATTACTGTTTCTTTTGGAGTTAGAAACTTTGAAAACTTAGACAAAGGTTTAACTGAAATATTACGCGTATTAAAACCTGGTGGTAAGTTTGTTGTATTAGAAACCTCTAACCCAACCAAGTTTCCTTTTAAACAAGGGTATAAATTGTATACTAATTATATTTTACCTATTATTGGTAAACTCTTTTCAAAAGACAAAGTTGCTTACTCATATTTATCAGAAACTGCAAATACTTTTCCTTTTGGAAAGGCTTTCAACAATATTTTACAAAAAAATGGGTTTAAGAATGCAAAGAATATACCTGTAACATTTGGTGTTGCATCAATTTATACCGCTTTAAAATAGTATGTTAAAAAAGCTTTTACTTTTCGTAATTTTAGTAGCGTCCTTATCAACGCAAGCACAAAGAGAAAAAATATTAAAACTTCCTAGTTTTGACAAACCTCTTTTTCACTATGGGTTTTACCTTGGTGCTAATAATAATGGTTATAAAATTTCTTATAAACCAAGTAATATTAGCGATCCCGAAATTGAAGTAGAATCATCTATTGGTTTTAATGTAGGGTTAATAGCTGACTTAAGATTACATAATAATATTAACCTACGTTTTGAACCGGGTTTAATGTCTAACACCAAAACATTACGTTTCAATCATATCTCTGGTCCAGAAAACGTTAATACACGTGAGGTTGGTGCTACATACTTACACCTACCTTTATTATTAAAATTTAGCACAAATAGGCTAAATAATATGAGACCTTATGTTATTGGTGGGCTTTCATACGACCATAATTTTTCGAGTAACGAAAAAAACAATGATGATAACTTTGCGGGAGAGTTTAGAACAACAACCAATAACTTTATGTACGAGGTTGGTATAGGTGTAGATTTTTATCTAAGTTATTTTAAATTTTCTCCTTCAATAAGGGGTGTTTTTGCTATTAATAACGAAGTTAAATACGATAATAAGTCTTCTCAATGGACTGACCCTATTAATTTCTTAGGTACTAGAGGAGTGTTTTTACACCTAGCTTTTGAATAAAACTTTTTATTTATACATACTTACAATAAAAAAAGGCTTTCTATGTAGAAAGCCTTTTTAATTCTAAAAATAATATGAAGTCCCCCGATTTCTTATTACTCTATACTTGTTAGACACACTTTATTTTTTTAGGTCACATTAATTTAACAAAAAAAGACCGCAAAAGCGGTCTTATTTCATAAAGATTTCTCTTTATTAGGTTGGATAGAAGTCCCCCGAAATCTATCGTACTGTTAAAAACATTGTTTTTAGCGTTTTCAAAGATATAAAAAAATGTTAATTCTTATTATTTTTTTATAACTATTTTATTGTCAACCACATCTTTAATTGGAAGAATAACTTTACCTTCAACTGTATTAATTGTTACGCATATATTATCTATTGCTACTACAACTCCTTCTACATCATTTATAATAACGCTTTCTCCTATAGAAATATTCTTTCTCGAATAATAACCAAAAAGTAACCTTGAAACTGCATCTCTGGCTCCAAAACCAAAAGCTAAAGTAAAAGCTAATAATACAGAACCAATCAAAAGAGTTAAATTACTCTTAATCACCGAAGTATCAACTCCTGCCTGATCTAATGCAGTTATAGACAAAAACACAACTATTAAGTAAAAAGCAATATTACCGACTAAATTACCTCCTGTAACTTCAAGAGATTTGAACATAGATTGAATTGCCTTTTTCACCATGGTTCCTAAATAAGCACCTCCTACAAAAATACCTACAGCTGTTAATAGCTTAGGTAAATATGCAAAAAAGCTTCTAATTCCTTCAGAAACTACAGTTAAACCAAACATTTCAGCTCCAACCATAACAAAAACAAAAATTAAAAACCATTTTAATACTGCCAAAATAACATTGGTAAGTACAATATTTATGGTACTACTTCCAAAAATTTCTGTTTGTCTTAGTTTTTTAGACCATTCATCTATCTTAGTTTTTGCTAATGCCTTTCTGACGAGATATAAAAATATTTTTATAACAAGCCATGAAATAATTACAAAAGCTAAAAATCCTGCTACTGTTGGTAAAGAATCTACTATATCTTGAAAGATATCTTTAAAAGGGGTTAAAAAATCTATATTTAAAAAACTCATAACTTTTATGTATAGTGTATTTGGTTAGTCTTAACTAGTATCACTTTTTTTTTCCATTTGGTTCAGTACCTCCTCCTATTAAATCAATAATAGCATTAGGATACTTAACCACGAATAAATCAGCCATGTCTATTGATAGCTTTATCATTGCCACATCATTAAGCACTTTGTCTTTTAGTACTTCTGGCAACTCTTCGTTATGTAATATTTTCTTAAATGGATTATCCATAATTTATTACAATTCGTTATACGCTTTCACTACTTTCTCTTTAGCCCTTTTTAATCGCATCTTTACTGCGCTTTCCCCTAAATCTAATCCTATTGAAATATCTTTAATACTCATCTCATCTTGATACTTCATTAATAGAATCATTTTCTCTGAAGGAGAAATCATTTCGAGTGCTTTAGCCAATTTATCTGACTTTAGCTCAAATAGTGTAGCGTCATCAATATCATCAATACTACTTTCCTCTCTTATTTCATCAGTTACTACTGTTACTTTTTCTTTTTTCTTTTCCTTATTTCTTTGTACATAATTAACACAAAAATTATAAGTAAAAGAATATAACCAAGTAGAAAACTTAGATTTTCCTTTAAAAGTTCTCAATTTAACAAATAAACGAATAAATACATCATGTGTTAAATCTTGAGCCTCTTCTTTACTTTTGGAAAATCCATAGCACTTATTATACACCACGCCAGCGTAACGGTCGTATAAAACAGCAAATAAATGAGTATCATTTTTTTCTACTATTTTACGAACTAAATCTTCGTCGCTTATTTTCTTTACATCAATACTCTCCAATGGGCAGTATAGTTAGTTTCCTTCTTAGTTATACATTAATTAGACACCTAGTCCATTACGTGGTCACCTAATTAAGGATTTAATAACAAATTTTAACATTTATTTAACAAATAGACGAAAATTTTCAAAAAACACAAAAACTTTGTAACATTATTCTAATAGCGTACGTATAAGGTAATGTAGACTGATTGATAAATTAAAATATACTTGAAGTAGATGAGACAACTAAAAATTACAAAACAGGTTACCAACAGAGAAACCGCGTCTTTAGATAAATATTTGCAAGAAATAGGAAAGGTAGATTTAATTACTGCTGATGAAGAAGTTGAATTAGCACAAAGAATTAAAGCTGGTGACCAAAGAGCCCTTGAAAAACTAACTAAGGCTAACTTACGTTTTGTGGTATCGGTTGCTAAGCAATACCAAAACCAAGGATTAACATTACCTGATTTAATTAACGAAGGTAATTTAGGATTAATTAAAGCTGCTAAACGTTTTGATGAAACGCGTGGTTTTAAATTCATTTCATATGCTGTATGGTGGATTCGTCAGTCTATTTTACAAGCATTGGCTGAACAATCTCGTATTGTACGCTTACCTTTAAACAAAATTGGTTCTATTAATAAAATTAATAAGATGTATGCTTTCTTAGAGCAAGAAAATGAGCGCCCTCCAAGTGCTGAAGAAATTGCCAAGAAATTAGATATGACTGTTAATGATGTTAAAGAGTCAATGAAAAACTCTGGACGTCACGTATCAATGGATGCTCCTCTAATTGAGGGTGAAGATTCTAATTTATATGATGTATTAAACTCAGGTGAATCACCAAACCCTGATAAAACTTTATTACACGAATCATTACGTATCGAAATTAATCGTGCGCTAGAAACATTAACTCCACGTGAGGCTGATGTTGTAAAACTATACTTTGGTTTAGGAGAACACCAACCAATGACATTAGAAGAAATTGGTGAAACATTTGATTTAACTCGTGAACGTGTACGTCAAATTAAAGAAAAAGCCATCAGAAGATTAAAACATACATCTCGTAGTAAGATTTTAATGACTTACTTAGGTTAATAATATAAACAACAACAAATAGTTATCGTAACTATTCGTTTTTTGATTAATGAATGAAAGCTCTCAAATTTGAGAGCTTTCTTTTTGGTTTTAATGCTCTTAGTTTTAACTATATTTGCAATTAATAACAACACAACAACTTATATATTAATGGAAAAACTTGTAGCCCCATCAATTTTAGCGGCTGATTTTGGTAACCTGCAACGTGATGTTGAAATGGTTAATGATAGTAAAGCAGATTGGTTTCATATTGACATTATGGACGGTGTTTTTGTTCCAAATATTTCTTTTGGAATGCCTGTTTTAAAATCAATTGCAAAACACGCTAATAAAACTATTGATGTACACTTAATGATTGTTGACCCTGATCGTTATATTCAAACTTTTGCTGATTTAGGCGCCGATATTTTAACCGTACATTATGAAGCTTGTACACATTTACATAGAACTGTGCAGGCAATAAAAGCTGCTGGTATGAAAGCTGGTGTTGCTTTAAATCCGCATACACCTATAGCCGTTTTAGAAGATATTATTAAAGATTTAGATTTAGTTTGTATTATGAGTGTAAACCCTGGGTTTGGAGGGCAATCTTTCATTGAAAATACATACAAAAAAATTCAACAGTTAAAAAATTTGATTGAATTTAGTGAAGCTTCTACCCTAATTGAAATTGACGGTGGTGTAACTGACCAAAACGCTAATAGACTTGTAGAAGTTGGCGCTAATGTGCTGGTTGCTGGTAGTTTTGTTTTCAAAAGTGACAACCCTACCGAAACAATTGAAAATTTAAAAACTATTATAAATTAAAAATCGAAGCGTATTTAGAAATATTTCTAAATACGCTTCTAGTTTAACAGCCCTATAATCCCTTAAAAGGGTTACTAAATATGAATAGTAAATATTAATGTAATCTTGTTTAGAATGGATTTATACTCCTCCACAATATACTTCATTCATACAAATATAACCTGGAGGAAGAGGTTCACACTTAGTACACATTACATATGTCCATCCTCCCTGAATAGTTTTTTGTTCCGATTTATTTAAAACTGAACCTAAATTTGAAATGTTTTTTAACATGATAAAGTATTTTGAGTTTCTCAAAAATAAATTCTACAAAACAATTTAACTCAAAAAAAACCATAATAAAAGTATGGTTTTACCATAAATTTTAACTTTTCATATCCACTTATATTAAAGAAAGGACTAAAACTGCTCTAATAGGTAATAAATTAAATCAGTGGTAGTTACAATCCCTACTAATTCATTATTATCAACAACTGGCAAAGCATGAAACTCTTTTTTTGCTAAAATCTCAGCTACCTCTTTAATCGTTGTATCTGAGTTTACAGTTACCAGATTTTTCGCCATTACTTGGTCTATTGTAAACATATTATACACTATTGTATCTACGTCGGTTTCATTTTCATCAACTGCATCAGCAAAACTTATTCGTAATAAATCTGTATAACTTAACATTCCTTTTATTTCATTTCCACTAACTACTGGAATGTGTCGTATATGTTCTTTTTTAAATATTTTCTCTGCCGTCATTAAATCATCAGTACTACTTAATGTAATTACATCTTTAGTCATTATAACTGAAACTGGTGTTCTTTTTTTCATCTTTGTAAGGTTTTGTGTTATTATTTACTTCAAATTTCAGTAATAAAAACAAGTATAAACCTGATTAAAATCATAGATTATCATCTATTTTATTTCTATCTAAAATGTAATTATTTAACTATTTTTACAAAAACATTTTATCTTGATAGAGGATTTACAGAAATACTACGGTTATTTATTTGAGGAAGCATTATTAAAAGAAATAGCTGATGTTGCTATAGCTAAAGAAGTAAAAGCTAATGAAGTTATTATTGATATTGGCAGTTACATTACTTCTATCCCTCTGTTATTAAGTGGTGCCATAAAAATTTTACGTGAGGATAAAGAAGGAGACGACTTAGTTTTATACTATATAGAAAAGGGAGATACTTGCGCCATGACCCTTTCGTGCTGTATGGGACAAACTAAAAGTAAAATCAAAGCTGTGGCTGAAACCGATGTAAAGCTATTGATGATTCCTAAACAAAAAATGAGTGAATGGCTTAGCAAGTATAAAAGCTGGCAAGAATTTATTTTGCATAGCTACCATAGTAGATTACAAGAGTTCATTGATGCTATTGACACTATTGCTTTTTTAAACATGGATCAACGTTTATTAAAATATCTAAAAGACAAAGCTTTAGTAAACCAAAACGAAACAATTAGCGTAACACACCAACAAATAGCTAATGACTTACATACTTCTAGAGTAGTTATTTCAAGACTTTTAAAAGCTTTAGAAAAAAAAGATAAAATAGAACTGAATAGAAATCAGATTAAAGTGTTAGAACTTTAACCTTGTAACTTAAGTTACATTTTTTACAAGAGAATCGTTCTACCTTTATGGTAAAAATTAGAACGATGTACAAGTTTATTATCTTAATTACTGTATTATTCTTTTTTAGTTGTAATCAATCTAAAAAAAGTGATTATTCAAAAAAGAACACTAAAGAAGTTACAGTTGAAAAAGCTACAACCCCTTCTGGCAAAAAATTATTAGAAACAAAATGTTTTGTATGCCATAACTCCTCTACTCCAAACGACGAGAGAGTTGCACCTCCAATGATTGCTATTAAAGCTCATTATATTGGTGAAAATACTTCAGAAGAAGAGTTCACTAATAACTTTCTCAATTTTGTATTAAACCCTACGAAAGAAAAAGCAGTGATGAGAGGAGCTGTAAAACGATTTGGAGTGATGCCTTATCAAAAATTTGAAGAAGAAGATCTCAAGAAGATAGCAAATTATCTATATAACTATAAAATTGAAGAACCTAGTTGGTTTAAAGAGCATTGGGAATCTAAACAAGGAAAAAGTTATATCAATTCAGGAAAAAAGATAAGTCAAAAAAACACTAAAAAAACTCCTGAAGAAATTGGATTAACATATGCTATGGAAACAAAAAAAACATTAGGTAAAAACTTAATGGGAGCTATTCAAAAGAAAGGAACTTTACATGCTTTAAAGTTTTGTAACGAAAAAGCCTACAAGCTAACCGATAGTATGGCTACAAAATTTAATGCTTCCATTAAAAGAGTTTCAGACAAACCAAGAAACCTCAATAATACTGCAAACACTGAAGAATTAAACATTATTGAAGGATATAAAAGAGTTGTAAGCAATAAAGAAGAAATTAAACCTGTTACAAAACAAGTAGGTAACAAAACTAAATTCTATTATCCAATTATAACAAATAGTATGTGCCTACAATGTCATGGAACTCCTAACACACAAATAAAACCTGAAACTTTAAAAGAATTAACTCTCCTATACCCTACCGATAAAGCTCAAGGTTATGATGTAAATCAGGTACGAGGAATTTGGAGCATAACATTTAAAAATTAAAATTATGGGAAAATTTTCTGAAATAATTAAAGGAGACAAACCTGTTTTGGTTGATTTCTTTGCTGAATGGTGTGGTCCATGTAAAATGATGGCTCCTATATTAAAAGAAGTAAAAGAGGATTTAGGAGAAAATGTTATTATTTTAAAAATAGACATTGATAAAAATCAACAAATAGCCAATACCTACCAAATTAGGGGTGTTCCTACCTTTATGCTTTTTAAAGAAGGCAAACTATTATGGAGACAATCAGGAATGTTATATAAAAACGATTTGATTAGTATTATTAATAACCATGTGAAATAATATCATTATTTTTATTCCTCCTTATTGCTACTAAAAAACGTTCTTATTTAATAACCTCGTAAACAATCTTCGGTATGGAAGACATGCTCTTTTATGATAGAATGCAGTTTGCTTTCACTATTACTTTTCACTACTTATTTCCACAATTAACAATGGGACTATCGCTAATGATAGTTTTCTTTAAGTGGAAATTTTTAAGAACTAAACTTGAAAAATACAACGACGCTGCTAAGTTTTGGATGAAAATCTTTGCTTTAAACTTTGCCATGGGAGTAGTTACCGGGATTCCTATGGAATTTCAATTCGGAACTAACTGGGCTAAGTTCTCCGAGCTTACTGGGGGTATTATAGGTCAAACATTAGCTATGGAAGGAATGTTTTCTTTCTTCCTAGAATCTTCCTTTTTAGGATTATTTTTATTTGGTGAAAAAAAGCTAGGACATAAACTTCATTTTTTAACTGGGTTCCTTGTCTTTTTAGGTTCTTGGGCAAGTGGCTTTTTAATCATTGCTACACATTCTTGGATGCAAAATCCTGTAGGCTATGAAATACTAGCCAACGGTAAGTTTGTACTAAATAACTTTTCAGCTCTATTCTCAAACCCATGGTTATGGCCTTCTTATTTGCACAATCAAGCAGCCTCCTTGGTTACCAGTTCTTTTGTAGTTGCTGGTATTGGAGCTCTTTACCTTTTAAACAAGAAGCATTTAGAATTTGGTAAATTATTTTTAAAAACTGGAGTTGTTTTCGGAGTTGTAGCATCTATTTTAGTTGCTTTTCCTACAGGCGATTTAGCCGCTAAAAATGTAGTAAAATATCAACCTATAACCTTTGCCGCTATGGAAGGAATATTTGAAACAGAAAAAGGAGGTTCTGAAATAGTTCTAATTGGACAACCAAATATGCTGGAGAAAAAATTAGACAATAAAATTGCTGTTCCTAACATCTTAAGCTTTTTAACCTATCAAGAATGGAATGCAGAAATTAAAGGACTAAATGAATTTGATGAAAAAAACTACCCAACAAACATACCTGGTTTATATTATGCTTATCATATAATGGTTGGGTTAGGAACTATTTTTATTGCTTTGATGTTAGCTAGCATTGTTCAATTATTTAGAAAAAAGTTATATGATACAAAGTGGATTTTATGGTCATTACTCTTCATTATTCCATTTCCTTATATTGCTAATACCACAGGTTGGTATACTGCTGAACTAGGTCGTCAACCTTGGTTAGTTTATAATTTACTACGAACATCTGCTGGAGCATCTCCTACAGTATCATCAGGAAACACTTTATTTACTCTTTTAGGATTTATCGGATTATATCTACTATTAGGAATGTTATTTTTAATTTTAGTTGGAAAAATCATTAACAAAGGACCTCAAACAACACGTTAAGTTATGGAACTATTTTGGTATGTAGTATTAGTTACAATGTTAGCCATTTATGTTATTTTAGATGGTTATGATTTTGGCGCAGGAATTATTCATTTATTCTTTGCTAAAAAAGAAGAGGACAAAAAAAAGGTTGTAAAAGCAATAGGCCCATTTTGGGATGCAAACGAAGTATGGTTGATTGCTGCTGGTGGTGTTTTATTTTTTGCTTTCCCTACTTTATACGCTTCATCATTTAGTGGCTTTTACCTCCCTTTAATGATGGTTTTATGGTTACTAATTTTTAGAGCCATTGGTTTAGAACTTAGAGGACAAATACACAATAGAATATGGGAAAGTATTTGGGATAAAGCTTTTGGAATTGCCAGCTTACTTCTTGCTTTATTTTTTGGAGTTGCATTAGGAAATGTTGTGCGTGGTGTTAATCTAGGAAATGTAGTAGATGGTGTTTCTACTCATGAGGCACATTATTTTTTCCTCCCTTTATGGAATTCAGAATTTTCTCCTCATTCTGAAACACTTGGTGTTATTGACTGGTTTACTTTACTTCTAGGAATTATTGCGGTAGTATCACTAACAATTCATGGTGCCAATTGGGTTATTTTCAAAACCAATGCTAGTATTAATAACCAATTAAAAAAAGTTGTTTTTACTCTTTCTTTTGTTTTATTGGGCTTAGTAATTATTTCTCTATTCGCTTGGCATGTTATAGAACCTAAACCATTTCATAATTTTATAGAACATCCTTTCCTTTGGATTTTCCCTGTACTAACTTTTGTAGGGTTATTTGGTTTATTCAACATAAAAAAACACACAAAACACATCACAGGGTTTGTATATTCTTCGTTGTTTTTATTAGGAGGTTTGGCAACTACAATTGCATCAATCTTCCCAAAAGTTTTACCATCTACCAATAACATAAATCCAGATTTAACAATTTACAATGTAGCTGCTGACGAATACGGTTTATCTGTTGGTGTAAATTGGTTTTTTATAGCTGCCATACTAGTAGTTGCTTATTTTGTTATTCAGTATAAAGTTTTTAAAGGAAAAATGGATGATGTAGACTATGGCGAGCATTAACAATGCATACAATCAATTTTTAGTTATGTAACAAAAGTAACTGTACGTAAACATTATAATGAATAACTTGTTCTCATTATCATTATATTAACAATAACTGAAAATGTCAAAAATAGTTATTCTCGGAGCAGGTATCTCAGGTCATGTTGCTGCCGCTCACTTACGTAGAAAGCTTCCCAAAAAACACGAAGTTTTAGTAGTATCACCTAACAGTAATTACCAATGGATTCCATCAAATATTTGGGTAGGAATTGGCAAAATGAAACCTAAAGATATTCTTTTTCCGTTGGCTCCATTATATAAGAAAAAAAACATCGGCTTTAAACAAGCTAAAGCTGTTTCTTTTCATCCAGAAGGAGATTCAGTAGAAAAAAAACCTTATGTGTTAATTGAATATGTTTCAGGTGAAAAGAAAGGAACAAAAGAGAAAATAACCTATGATTTTTTAATCAATGCGACAGGTCCGAAGCTTAATTTTGAAGCAACAGAAGGGTTAATTCCAGGGAAAAACAAAACATATTCAGTATGCACTTATGGTCATGCAGAACATGCATGGAAAGGTCTGGAAGCACTTATTAAAAAAATGAAACAGGGTACAAAAACAAAAATTCTTATAGGTACAGGTCATGCCAAATCAACTTGCCAAGGAGCTGCATTTGAATATATTTTAAATGTAGAAAAAGAACTAAGAGACCATGGCGTACGAGACAACGCTGAAATTACGTGGATTTCAAATGAATATGAGCTAGGAGATTTTGGAATGGATGGAATATTATTGAGGTATAAAAATATTAATATGAAATCTAGTGAAATGGTCGAAATGATTTTTGAAGACCGCAGTATAAAACATATAACTAAAGCCGGAGTTTATAAAATAGAAGATGGTATAGCCCATTACGAAACATTAGAAGGAGATCATAAGAAAGAAACATTTGATTTTGCCATGCTTATCCCAGCCTTTTCTGGTCACGGATTTAACGCTTTCGACAAAAAAAACGAGAATATAACACATAAACTATTCAAAGGTTTTATGATTGTTGATGCCAATTATACGAGTAAACCTTATGAAGAATGGAGCGTTCAAGATTGGCCAGAAACTTATCAAAACCCCAATTATACCAATATTTTTGCTCCTGGAATTGCGTTTGCTCCACCACATACAATTTCCAAACCCAGAACAAGTAAAAACGGTACCCATATATTTCCAGCACCCCCTCGTACAGGAATGCCTTCTGGGATAACGGCGAAGTTAGTAGCCAATAATATAATTAATCATCTTCTAAAAGGAACACCATTAACTAAAGATAAAGGTTCTATGGGAAATATGGGAGCTGCTTGCATTGCTTCTGCTGAGTATGGAGCTTTTAGTGGTAGTGGAGTAAGTATAACAACATTTCCTATTGTTCCTGATTTTAAGAAATATCCAAACACTCACGGAAGAAAAATGAACAACACCTTTGGTGAAATTGGTTTAGCAGGACATTGGTTAAAATTAGCCTTACACTATGCCTTTATTTATAAAGCAAAAATGAAACCTTTTTGGTGGTTAATTCCAGAATAAACAACCTTAAAAACTTATTTAAAACATATTACCAATGGAGAGAATACCCCAAAAAGCGAAAAGAAGAATGCAAAATCCTATAATTCAGTTTTTTATATTTATTTACTTGAGCTTAAAAATAATGATTGTTGTTGCTGGAGGACACGGCGGAACGAGATCTTAAGATTTCGTTCAAAAAAGTATCCTTCATTATAAAACCATCTAACAAATAGCTAAAGTATTGTTACAATGGGTCATGTGAATACACTTTTATTATAATATTAGTTATTGATTGCTCTGTTTTATGTCTCTAAATTTACTATTATGTAACTAAAGTTGCAGACTACAGCCTATACAATATTTAAATTAGTATATAATTTAAAAGCTGTTATTATGAAAACTTTAAACACAATAGGCTTGCTATTCTTATTACTTTTTTCAAGTATTAGTAGCTCTTGCCAGAATACAAACAATACCGACCTTACTCTTTCTCAACAAGAAAAAAACGAAATGCTTTTTATGTTAGAGGAAGAAAAATTAGCTTTTGATGTTTATAACTTCCTTAATGAAAAATGGAACCTACGTGTTTTTGGAAACATCAGTCAAAGTGAAGAACGACATATGAACGCCATGAAAGGTTTATTACAATACAATAATATTGCCTTTACCTTAAATAAAGAAAGAGGTGTTTTTAAAAATTCTGAACTTCAAAAGTTATATGATGAGTTAATAAGTAAAGGACAAAAATCTAAACTAAATGCACTTGAAGTAGGTAAGTTAATTGAAGAAAAAGATATTGAAGATCTACAGTTAGCTATTAAGAACACCAATGATAAATACAGTATAAATGTATATACTAATTTATTAAACGCTTCATACAATCACTTAAACGCATTTAACAGAAACATTTCCAAGTATTAGTTGATTTTTAATTGTTAGTAAATAACGTCTAGACTTTTGTTTAGGCGTTTTTTCATTGTAACATTAGTTACTGACTACTGTGTTTTATGCCACTAAATTTGCTGTAACAAAACAGAAAAAATGAAAACATCATATATAAGTTTATTTACGGTAGCACTTTTTATATCTGCTACTACCCTATCTCAAACTAAAATTTCCATTTCAAAAGGTGAAGTTTTAAAAAGAGTTCAGGAAAATAACACCTCTTTAAAAATATCTGAACAAAACTATCAGCAAGCACGTGCCGATTATAAGCAAACCAATGCTGTATTCTTACCAAATATTACTGCCTCTCATACAGGAATTGTAACAACCAACCCATTAATGGCATTTGGTAGTAAATTGAATCAGGAAATTTTAACACAGGCAGATTTCAATCCTGATTTATTGAATAACCCAAAACGAACACAAAACTTCGCTACTAAAATTGAAGTACAACAACCTTTAGTCAATTTAGACGGTATTTACCAACGTAAAGCTGCTAAAACTAAAATGGAAGCAACCAACTTGCAAACACAACGTACTCAAGAATATTTATTACTTGAAGTAGAAAAAGCATACATGCAATTGCAATTAGCTCACAAGGGAGTTTCAGTATTAGAAAAAGCATTAAAAGCTGCAGAAGCAAACCAACAAATGGCAGAAAACAGTTTTAAGCAGGGATATTTACAACGTGCAGATGTACTAGCAGTTGAAGTTAGAGTTACTGAAGTAAAAAATCAGTTACAAACAGCAAAAAGCAATGTGCTAAATGCTTCTAACTATCTGTCTTTTTTAATGAATGAAACACAAAACAACATTTATGAACCTTCAGATAGTTTGCAAGTACACTTAACGAATCAACTAGCTGACGTTACTATTTCTGAAAACCGTTCAGATATTAAAGCAATGGAATTAGCTTCTGAGGCTTATCAAAAAATGCACAAAGCCGATAAGATGGATTTTCTTCCACGTTTAAATGCTTTTGGTAGTTACGAGTTGTACGATGATAAAATTTTCAATGCAGATGCAAGTGGTTACGTAATAGGAGCGCAATTAACTTGGGATATTTTCAAAGGCTCTAAACGCTACGGAAAAGCACAAAAAAGTAAAGCACAGTATGAAAAGTCTAGATTAGAATACGAACAGTACAAATCTAAAAGTCAATTAGAGTTAAATAATACCAAACGATTGTTAAACGATGCTGAGGAACAATTAAAGTTAACCGAATTGGCCTTACAACAATCAGAAGAAGCCTTACGAATCAGAAAAAACAGATTTAAAGAAGGACTAGAGAAAACGGCCGATTTATTGACTACTGAAACACAATACGCTCAAAAACAATTAGAATATTACCAAACCATATATCAATACAACTATACCAAAGCTTATTTAGATTTTTTAACTAAAGAATAATCAACAGTAAAAACGAACAAATGAAAACTATATATACAATCGCCCTTGCCGCATCACTTTTAGCATTAAGCTGTGGTAAAAAAGAAACAACAAACAATAACAACAAACCAACAGTAGCTGTAAAAGTTACTAAAGTAACCGCTAATGATAACAATCCGTTTATAACAGCAAGCGGAAAAGTGGAAGCTACCAACAGTGCTGAATTAAGTACTCGTATGATGGGTTATGTAACTAACATACACGTAAAAGTTGGTGATAAAGTAAACAAAGGTCAATTATTATTATCTATCAATAACAGCGATTTACAAGCTAAGAAAGCTCAAGTAGAGGCTAACATTATTAAAGCGAAAGCAGGATTTTCAAGTGCTGAAAAAGATTACAATCGCTTTAAAAACTTATTTGAACAAAATAGCGCTTCTCAAAAGGAGTTTGACGATATCACTGTTCATTACAATGTTGCCAAAGCTAATTTAGAAGCTGCAAAACAGATGAGAAATGAAATCAATTCTCAGTTTGCTTACACGAATATCAGAGCCCCATTTTCAGGAGTGGTAACTAACAAATTTATCGATAAAGGTGCAATGGCGAATCCTGGAATGCCTTTAATTTCTGTAGAAGGAAAAGGCGGGTTTGAAGTTACTGCGTTAGTACCAGAAAGTGATATTTCTCAAATTAAAAAAGATACTAAGGTTGATGTAACTATCAAATCAATCAACAAAACAGTTACAGGTAACGTATCAGAAGTAAGTACCTCAGCAAAAAACACAGGAGGACAATACTTAGTTAAAATTAACCTAGATAAAACCGATGTGAAATTGTTATCAGGAATGTTTGCTACTGTTCAGTTTCCTGTTGAAAAAACACAAAAAAGTACTGACATGGTTTTAATTCCGTCAGAAGCTTTAGTACACAAAGGACAACTATCAGGAATTTATACGGTAAGTCAAAGTAATACTGCTGTATTGCGTTGGTTACGCTTAGGAAGAACTTTTGGAGATCAAGTAGAAGTTTTATCAGGTTTATCTGCCAATGAAAGTTATATCGTTTCTTCTGAAGGTAAGCTATACAACGGAGCGAACATTACAATTAAATAAGTAAAAAATTGCGTTAGGGATAGAAGCAAGCTACCATGTAGCGCGAATAGCCCGACCACCTAGTGGTAACGCCCAAAATAATAAAACATGAAAGAAGGTTTAGCAGGAAAAATAGCCAAAGGGTTTATAGGCTCTAAACTTACCATATTATTAATGGTAGTGTTTATGGTAATTGGTGTGTACAGTTCTTTTTTAATTCCGAGAGAAGAAGAACCACAGATTGATGTGCCTATGGCTGACATTTTTGTAGGGTATCCAGGAGCGAGCCCTACAGAGGTAGAATCGAGAGTTATCAAACCCTTAGAAAAAATAATTTCGAACATCAAAGGAATAGAGTACGTATACTCTACTTCGATGAAAGAACAAGGAATGGTCATTGTTCAGTTTTATGTTGGAGAAGACATCGAGCGCTCGTTCGTAAAACTATATAATGAGATTAACAAACATATGGATCAAATGCCGAAAGGTGTTACGATGCCTTTGGTAAAAACACGTGCAATTGATGATGTACCTATGTTAGGGTTGACATTATGGAGTGAAAACTATGATGACTATCAATTAAAACAAATGGCACAAGAACTTACCAACGAAATCGAAAAGGTAAACGATGTAGCGATTACTCAAAAAATTGGAGGTAGAAATCGTGAAGTACGTGTTGTAATAGATAAAGATAAATTAGCTGCAAGTGGACTAGACTTTTTATCGGTTACTAAAATGCTAAAAGCCAGCAATCAGCAACTGAGTGCTGGAAGTTATGATAAAAATGATACCGAGTTTTTAGTAACTACAGGAAAGTTTTTACAATCTGCTGAAGATGTTAAAAACTTAGTCGTTGGTGTACAACAAAATCAACCAATTTATTTAAAACAAGTTGCGAACGTACTAGACGGTCCAGAAATTCCTAAAAACTATGTAAGTTTTGGGTACGGACAAGCGAGTAGTAATGCTTCGACATATCAATCAGAATATCCAGCGGTAACCATATCGGTAGCTAAACGAAAAGGTGCAGATGCAATGCAAATTGCCGATGTTATTTTAGCTAAGGTTGATCATTTACGCACCAACTTAATTCCTGATGATGTACATGTTGAAGTTACACGTAACTATGGTGAAACAGCATCTCAAAAAGTGTCAGAATTATTATTACACTTAATCGGTGCAATTATTGCCGTAACTTTAGTCGTAATGTTAGCCATGGGATGGCGAGGTGGTTTAGTGGTATTCTTATCAGTTCCCATCACTTTTGCGCTTACCTTGTTAAGTTACTACATGTTAGATTATACCTTAAACAGAATTACCTTATTTGCTTTGGTATTTGTAACAGGTATTGTGGTAGATGATTCCATTATTATTGCCGAAAATATGCATAGGCATTTTAAAATGAAACGATTACCGTTTAAGCAAGCTGCCTTATATGCTATTAACGAAGTAGGTAACCCAACTATATTAGCCACTTTTACCGTAATTGCTTCGGTATTACCAATGGCATTCGTTTCTGGATTAATGGGACCTTATATGAGTCCAATGCCTATTGGAGCTTCTATCGCCATGATTTTGTCATTATTTGTTGCGTTAACAATTACTCCGTATTTAGGATATATTTTCTTACGCGAAAAAGACAAGCATGGTGCCGAGGAAAAGGTTGAAGAAGATGAAACCAAAGCAATGCAAAGCACGCTAATCTATAAATTGTATGAACGATTCGAGCGTCCGCTTATTGAAAATAAAACCAAGCGTTGGGCTTTCTTAGGAATCACTATTGTTTTATTACTAGGTTCTATGTCGTTGTTTTTTACCAAATCGGTAGCTGTAAAGATGTTACCTTTTGATAATAAAAACGAATTCCAGGTAGTAATTGATATGCCTGAAGGTACCACATTAGAGCGTACCGATGCGGTAACCAAAGAAATTGCACAGTATTTAGCTACACGACCAGAAGTAGTAAACTACCAAAGTTATGTAGGTACTTCTGCCCCAATTACCTTTAACGGATTGGTACGTCACTACGATTTACGTGGTGGTAGTAATATGGCGGATATTCAGGTAAACTTGGTTGACAAAAAAGATAGAAGTATACAAAGTCACGATATAGCTAAATTGATGCGTTCTGACATTCAAAACATTGCTAAAAAGTTCAAAGCAAATGTAAAATTAGTAGAAGTTCCACCAGGACCACCTGTATTATCAACCATTGTTGCTGAAGTGTACGGGCCAGATTATGAAAAGCAAATTGAAATTGCTAATGAAGTTCAAAACATCTTACATAATACAAATGACGTTGTAGATATCGATTGGATGGTAGAAGACAATCAAACTGAATATGAGTTTGTAATCGACAAGGAAAAAGCAATGTTGTATGGTGTGGCACCTCAGCAAATTGCTTACACATTGAATATGGCATTGTCTAACAGAGCGGTTTCAACCTTATATGATGAAGACGCTTCTAATCAAGTAGGAATTGTGTTTGCTTTGGATGAGAAAGAGAAGTCTTCTGTTCAAGATATTGCTCAGTTACAGATTAAATCGCAACACGGTACTATGGTTTCTATAAGTGATTTGGTTTCTATTGAAGAAAAGAACAGTGCAAAAAGTATTTACAGAAAGAATCAAAAACGTGTGGTATATGTGATGGCTGATATGGCTGGGGAGTTAGAAAGTCCTGCTTATGCTATTTTAGGAATGGAAGAAAAATTAAAAGAGATTCCACTTCCAAAGGGATATGAATTAAATGAGCTATACATTAAACAACCCGATTTTGAAGATAATTACACCGTAAAATGGGATGGTGAATGGCAAATTACCTTAGAAGTGTTTAGAGATTTAGGTATCGCCTTTTTAGGAGTAATCATTATTATTTATATGTTGATTGTAGGGTGGTTTCAAAACTTTAAAGCTCCAATTGTAATGATGGTTGCAATTCCATTATCTATGGTAGGAATTATTTTAGGACACTGGATGATGGGGGCTTATTTTACAGCTACTTCATTTATTGGAATGATTGCACTAGCAGGAATTATGGTACGAAACTCCGTCTTACTTATTGACTTCGTTAATTTACGTTTAGCAGAAGGAATTCCGTTAAAACAAGCTGTTATAGAAGCTGGTGCAGTACGTACCACTCCTATTCTACTAACTGCAGGTACTGTAGTTATTGGGGCATTTGTAATCTTATTTGACCCTATTTTCCAAGGATTAGCCATTTCTTTAATGGGAGGAACTATTACTGCAACTGTACTAACCTTATTGGTAGTACCATTAGTATACTATTTAATTGAACGTAAAAACTATAAATAAGATGAAGTTATTAATAATAACCGTAGTTGATGGGCTTCAAAATGAAGTAATGAAACTATTAAAAGAAGCAGCTATAGATAATTTTAGTGCTTCTGATATTGAAGGTTTTCGAAATTCTTTTCCTGTAATTTCTGTAAATGATTGGTTTTCTGGAAATGAAAAAGCAACTGGTTCATATATGTATTTCTCATTTACTGAAACTGATAAAATAGATACACTGTTTAACTTAATTGAAACTTTTAATAAAAATTTAGAAACAAATAATCCAATACGAGCTGTTGTGGTTCCTATTGATAAATATATTTAATTATGAAGAATAGAATTGTACGTGGTATTGCTGGTAGTTTTATACTTATTAGTTTAATCTTAGCTATTAAAGTAAATATTAATTGGTTATGGTTTACTGCTTTTGTAGGTGCCAATTTATTACAATCATCATTAACCAAATGGTGTTTAATGGATGATATTTTAACCAAGGTTTTTAAAGTAAAAGAGTAACTATTTATACTACAGAATAGTTTAACATGAGTTGAATCTTTTTATACAATTGTGGAAATTGTTGCTGTAAATCTTTTGGAGTTTCAAAAAAGTGCTCCATAATTACAGCAACAAATTCCAATTTATTTGTTAATGCATATGCTCTAAAATAACCTGATGATTTAATTCTTTCAGCATTCGCTTTATCATCCATAAAACTGGTTATTTCTTCAAATAAACGGTAATAAATTCGGGCACTTACATCTTTCGATTTTCTTCCATGAAAGGTTAACGCATGTGAAAACTCATGAATTCCTAAGTTTAAATTATCATTCAATACAATATCTCCTAACAAAAAATCTTCCCAAGAAAACACAATAGATTTTAGTCTTGGGTTAAACTCTCCTTTATGATATTGTTTAGTTATTGTTGAATAAAAACTAGTAGGATATATTATAATTTTATCGAAAGTTGTTGTAAGGTATTTACGCATTCCGAAAGTTAATTTAACATACGATGCTGCTATTAAAACTTTTGCTTCTGGAGTTAACTCAAAGTCGTCTCTTTCAACAAAATTATAGGTTCTGATAAACTTGGTCAGTCGATGTTCAAAATATACTTTTTGTTTTTCATCTAGTTTCTTATAGAACCTTATATTTTCAACTAAAAACTCTTTCTTCTTTTTAGGTAGCTTCTTCTTTATTGGGTAAAAATGCACAAAAAGAGGTTTGTTAAATATGTACACATAAATAGACTCTATAACATTAACTCCAACCCCTATAAAGCCTAGAAAAAAAGCGGTATATTTTATAAGAAAAACAGGTTTCATACTAATTTTAAAAAAGCTCTAATATAAGTCTATGTAACTTAAGTTACATTATTAAGATTTCCTTTTTATTATTTTGCATCAGTTAAGCAACCTTTTCCCCAATATTTTCCTTAAACATAAAAAACAGCAAAGAGTTTATCTCCTGCTGTTTTATTTTTTATTTTTTTTCTTCCTTAGGTTTTTTATGTCTTTTACCTATCTGAAAATCTCTAGAAATATTAAATCCAAAATGAATATCTCCTTTAAAAAAGTTTCCAGTAGTTTCGGTAATAAAGCTATTTTCAATCATAGTTATAGCATTGGATAATATTAATTGAAATACGTGTCCTCCAGTTTCTATATCAACACTAAAGGCTAATGAATTATGGGTGTCTATTGATTTTAGGGGGTTGATAGTATAAAAATACTCCGTATTTATAGATACTCTTTTACTTACTTTGTAGCGACCACCAGCTCCTATAACAAAAATATCATGAGGGTCAGAATTTATTGCAACAGTATTTCTATGTATATATGTAGGACTAAGTTGTAAAGAAAATTCTTTATTGAACTTTCTAGCAATAAGTACCTGAGTAGTATAAAACAAACGATCATTAAAATCTGGTTCATTTTCTGGTTCGTAATTCTTTATAGTTTTTTTAGCAATACTACCAAATAACGACATACTAAAAGGAAACTTCTGTACTCCTGTTGATTGTTTTAAGAACTTATATTTAACAAAACCATCGTATGTTTTTTCATAAGAACTACGCCCTAGCCCTAATGTTAAGTTATCAGTAAAAGCATACTCTAAACCAAATCGAATATTTGAATCATCTAAACCAAAAAAATTATCAATTCCTTCATTAATTCTACCAAATCTGTGGGAAATTAAAAACTCTAAAACTCCTTTTTTCCTATTTTCTATCGATTGACCATTTATAATTCGAGTTCCTTTAAATGTAGCTGATACAAATTCTTTTGTTTGTGGAGTTTCTTTATTTAAAATATCCATTAATTCCTGAGCGCAAACTTGCTCACAGAAAATCAAAAAAAACAATAACTTTATTATATTTTTCATTTGAATTAAATTTTATTATATCAAGACTAATTAGATTAGCTTAATAGTCTTTTTAATTATATGGTGAGTGTTCAAGGCGAAAACTTACTTCTACCTCACGTGCTATATTATTACGTACAATGGCAGGAATCTTAATATTATAATCAGCAACAAGAATTATAAATTTTCCTTGTAACTCTATTTTAGTTTTATTTATGTACAGTTTACTTCGTATTGTTACTTCTTTTGTAACACCATGAATAGTTAATTTTCCTTCTATTTGAGCAATAGAGTTGTCTCCTCTTAAAATTTCTTCTAAATTCTTTACTTTACCTGTAAAATAGGCTTTTGGAAATTGATCTGACTCTACATAGTTTTCATTAAAGTGTTCTTGCATAAGAGCTTTTTTAAAAGCAAAAGATTTCATTAGTATTGTAATCGCTATATCTCCACTTGAAATATCAACAATACTCAAAACTTGATTATTTTCTGCCTTTATATCCTCCACTTGTGTATGTGAGAAAAATGATATACTTCCTTGTTTGGTCAAATATCTTTCTTGTGCTAAAAGCGAGTTATATAGTGTAAATACTAATGTTAAAGTAAATATTAAACGTGTTTTCATTTTTATTTTTTAATAATAACAGATCTAACGAGAATCACATCCATCAAAAACCCCGTACAGATTCCTTTAATAGTAATTTCTTGCCCTTTTTTTAACCCTAAAACCATTCTATTTTCGGCAGGGTCCATATTACAACTAACAGTCTCTATAGCGTTACCTTGTCCTAAGATAATTACACTGTTACCGTTTGCTGTCTTAATATCTTTTATGGTTCCTTCAATTTGTATTATTTTATCGAGATATATAGAATTGGCCTTTTCCTCATTATTTTTAAACTCATTTATAATATACTCCGACGTTAGCTTGTAAGTAGGTTTTATTGTATTCACATCGGAGTGTGGTTTATTGTAAAGTTTTATTAATAAGAATAATCCTATGAAAAAACCTATAAGTATAATAATACCCGCTATTTTTATAGTTCTATTCATTTGTATTCTTGTTTTTTAGTTATTAGGTGCTCCATTATCTACCCAGCAGGCAATTTGTTCAATTTCTTCTTGTGTTAACGATCCTTCTTTAGGCATTACACGGCTCTGAGTAAGCTGTTTTATCATAGATGCATTGTTTTCTACTACTGAAAACACTCTAAAATCATATGGATGGTAAGAGCCATCATGACATTGAATACAATTATTATCTATAATAGGTTTAATAGTTGCTGAAAAAGAAAGGTCTGGGCTACATATAAAACTAGTAACTTCTTCCTCTACATTGTATTCGCAAGAAATAAAACTAAATAATAAGCATGCAATTATCCAATTAATAATATTGTTGTTTTTAACTTTCATTGTTTTTTGAAGTGATTAAAATAGAAGAAGAATAGTTTCTTCTTCTATTTTAGAATTATGCTTAAGAAATTTACTTGATTATTCTGGTGCCACTTCAGTAGCATTGTTTAAAACTGGCCAAACACCTGGGTTAGGAACACTAACTCCTTTATTATCTCCCTTAGAGTTATCAGAACCAAAATAATATAAAGGCCATCCTTTAAAAGTTATTTGATCTTTCTTACCATGTACCGTTATCACGTTAAAATCACTACTTTTTAAAACACTTGGTACTGCTTTTAAATCATTATAAAATATTGGCCATGCTCCATCATTAGAAAAATCTTCAGAAGTGTACGTATTTGTATCATTTTTATCTGGTGCATACGCATACAGTGTATTTCCTTCAGAATCGGTAAGATATAAAGTCATTCCTTCACCTTCTACAACATCCCCTTGGCTATCGATAATATAATTAACTCCATTATTACCTACTAATTGAGCATTTACATACATAACTGAATAGTCTGGTTTAGCGACATACCATACCTGGTTTACTCCATCACCATTAATATCTCCCTTACTATTATCACCAACATAATAATATAATGGCCACCCTTTATATGTAGTTTGTTTAGCTCCATCATTACGTGTTATAGTTCCAAAATCTTTTGATTCTAGACCATTGTCTAATTCTAAGTTTGCCTCATAAAAAACAGGCCAAGCATCTAAACAACCCTCAATACATTCAGAAGTCATTTTAGAATCGTTAGAGAAAAAATACAATGTCATTCCACTAGCATCGGTCAAATATTTTCCATGGGTAGTATCTTCAGATAATAATACATTCTTTTCTGTTGTAGGGTTATCATCTGGAATATCAACTTCTGGGTTAGAGTCGTCACTACTACAACTATAAATTAGGCTTATTGTAACTGCCAGCAATAAAAATGTTTTTTTCATAATTAAAAATTTGTATTAGATTTGTTCCCCGCAAATAAATATATCTTATGCTTTAGGTAGTAGTGAAAAGTAGGTGAAAAGGAAAAAAAAGCTACTAAAAAGGAAAAAAAGCACTTGAAAATTTGTTCATTTCTTAATCTTTCTCTTTAAGATTACACCTATTAATTTCAATTCTGTGAATTTTATAAGTCAATTCTATAGAAGGATTAAAACCAATTACTATTTATGAAAAAAGACCGCGTATATTTCTTAACTTTCTTAGGATTGGCTATTGTTACATTTGTTGTAAGCTATTTTAGTATGAACTATTTATTAGAAGTTTCTACTAATCATTTTTTACAAACTCAAATTGAAGCTAGCAAGCGAGAAGCAAATGAAATATCTTCTCTTGTACAAAGACAAATAGAAAATGGGCTTCCTGAAAATGTCGTAATCAATAATTTACAAAGAAGTATAGAAAACACTAGTATTGAGTCTGGCTTTATTTGCATGTTTGACTGGTCTGGGGTTGAAATTTGCCATCCTGACCCAGAAAAAATTGGACAGTTAATTTTACCTGATGAATCATTTGTTCAACCTGTTATTAATAAAGAATTAGATTCTCACGATTTTTACAACCTATTAAACAGTAAAACTGAAATGGGAGGGGTTAGAGAGTTTTCAGATAAGAAAAGAAGCTCTGAAATTATCTATTTATACCCTGTAAAAAATACTGATTGGATTGTTGCTGCACACGCCAACATAAAACATATTAAAAACAGGATGCTAAAACTTAAAACTAATTTTATCCTTGTTTATGGGGCTTCGGGTACTTTAATAATTATTATGTCTTTATTTATGGTTCGATTTATTAGTGGGAAATATGAGAAAAACCTTGAAGAACAAAACGAAGGCTTATCTAAAAAAGTTCTTACATTATCTCAGTTAAACAGCGATTTAATGTTGTATAGAGAAAAAATAAACACTGTAGATACACCTGCTGAAAAAACAATCACAAACTCAGCTGTTAAAAAAAGAATTCTGACTTATGTAAAAGACGAAATAGTATCGATTGAACCCGATAACATAGGGTTTATTTATACTCAAAATACTATTACCTATATCTGTTGTCTAGATGGTTCAATATTTCACAGCAATAATAGTCTAGAAGATATTTTCTCTGATTTAGATAATACTGAGTTTTTTAGAGCTAATAGACAATTTATTATATCTGTAAAAGCAATAGACAAAATATATAAATACGGAAGTAATCAACTTAAAATAGAAACAAAACCTCGATCTCCTTTAGATATAATTATAAGTAAAAATAAATCTTCAGAATTTAAAAAATGGCTAAGAGGAGAATAGTTTGTTTTTTATGATGGTTTGTATTTTTTCATATTTGCTTACTAGTAACGGTCAAATATGAGCTGTTATGTATTTTTATATAAGTTCTCTAAACCAGAGTCACCTGACGGTTGAGCAATAGGCAATATCTTTAACCTAAACATAAAAGAGGTTTTGGAAAAACTACCTGTAAAAATGACATCCGTTAAAGATTGGGCAAAAATAAACCGAGAAATTTTCTTAAGTTAATTAAGTTTGGCAATCTAGAGTATTCTCTAAAAAACACTCTAGATTATCTTTAACTTGTAGCGACTCAGAGAGGACTCGAACCCCCAACCCTCAGAGCCGAAATCTGATGTTCTATCCAGTTGAACTACTGAGTCTATAAACCTTATTAAGCTAGTTTAGCTTTTACAATTGCTGAAATAGTTTTTCCGTCTGCTTGTCCAGCTAATTGTTTAGATACAATTCCCATTACTTTACCCATATCCTTCATACCATCTGCTCCAACATCTGCAATAGTTTTCTCTACAATATTCCCAATTTCTTCCTCACTTAAAGCTTCAGGTAAAAATTGTTCTAAAATAGCTGCTTCTGCCAATTCTGGTTCTGCTAAATCATTACGACCTTGCTCTGCAAAAACAGCAGCACTATCTTTACGTTGCTTTACTTGTTTTTGAATAATCTTTAATTCTTCTGCTTCGGATAATTCTCCTGCTCCTGCTTCAGTATTTGCCAACATAAATGCTGATTTCAATGCTCTTAAAGCTGTTAAAGCTACCGTGTCTTTAGACTTCATAGCTTCTTTCATTTTATCCATTACCTGTTTTTGCAAACTCATAATTTTATGTTTTTAAAGTATTAAAAAATCCCGATAAATCGGGATTTTAAAAATAAGTGTTATTCTTTTATTAATCTACATTATCGTGTAAAAACGAATTATTAGAGCGTAATAAATCGTTATTATCTGTATTTAATACTGTATCTGACTTACTAAAATCAGAACCTGCATCAATATCAACTCCTAATCTTTTATATGCTGGTTGACGCTCAATTTCGTCTATGTTTTTACTAACCTGGTCGTTAAACTTGTAGTTAAAACCTTTCATTTTTTCACGTCTTTCCTGTGCTCTTTTTTGCAATTCAGAAATTGTTAAGTCCAACGGAGAAACTTCTTCGCTTGAAGTGTCTATGTTATTAATTTCTTCTTGCGTTTTAGATTTTACCTCAAATTGTAACTCTTCTTCTATCTCTTCCTTAATTGTTGGAGTAGAACTTTTACCAATTGTTGGTTGTGCACTAAAATCATCTAGTACATAACGTTTTTCAACTTTATGATACTTTACTTCTTCAGCTTTTACTTCAATATTTTTAATCTCGCTAGTTGTTTCAACTAAATGAGAAGCTGGTTTTATTTCTTCGTAAGAGTTTAATGGTAAATCAAACAACAAATCTTGCTGAGTTGGTTGCTCTTTTACTTCTCTTTCTTCTACTTTTGGTTCAGCTATATTTGTAATAATAAAATCGTCTTCAGAAACTGTTTCTATTTCAATCTCATCATATACTACATCAATATTTTTTATTGCTTCCGTTGTAGGAATAATCTCTGATTTAGGTTCAGGCTTTTCTTCCTCTAAAACATGAACAACTTTATTTGATGGTGTACTTTTTATAGGCTCATCAATTGCTGGAGATGTTTGTATATTCTGGTCTCCAAAATTATAAGTTGCCTTTTGCTCATCTTCTAAAGTATGAACTATTTTTTTCACCTCTGTATTGGTAATATTACCTTGCTGATCGGCAGCGAAACCCGTAGCTACAACTGTTACTGCTATTCCATCTTCTAATGTTTCATCCTCACCGATACCCATAATAATATTGGCATCATAACCTGCTTCATCTTGGATGTAGTCATTAATTTCACCTATTTCATCTAGAGTAACTTCATTACCTCCAGAAACGATTAATAACAATACATTTTTAGCTCCTGTAATTTTATTATCGTTCAATAATGGTGAATCTAATGCCTTTACAATAGCATTTTTAGCTCTGTTTGCTCCTGTTTCTTTTGCAGAACCCATAATTGCTGTACCACTATTTGATAATACCGTTTTTGCATCATGTAAATCGATATTTTGTTTGTAGTGATGTGTAATTACCTCTGCTATACCTTTTGCCGCTGTTGCTAATACTTCATCAGCTTTAGAGAATCCTGCTTTAAACCCTAAGTTACCATAAACTTCGCGCAGTTTATTATTATTGATAACAATTAATGAGTCTACATTATTACGTAGCTCATCAATTCCTTTTTGAGCTTGTTTTGAGCGCATTCTTCCTTCAAATTGAAATGGCATAGTAACGATACCTACCGTTAAAATATCCATATCTTTAGCAATTTTAGCAATGATTGGAGCTGCTCCTGTACCGGTTCCTCCTCCCATACCTGCGGTAATAAACACCATTTTGGTATGTGTACTCAACATTTGTTGAATTTCCTGCATACTTTCAGCCGCTGCTTGTGCTCCAATTTCTGGATTAGCACCTGCACCTAACCCAGAAGTTAAGTGTGCTCCTAATTGAACTTTATTAGGTATAGGACTGTTTTCTAATGCTTGTGCGTCTGTATTACAAATTACGAAATCTACTCCGTGAATTTGTTTACTATACATGTGGTTTACTGCGTTGCTTCCTCCCCCACCAACACCAATTACTTTAATGGCATTCGATTGTGTTTTTGGCATGTCGAATGAAATGTTATCAAATTCTGCGCTCATAATAACTTTTCTTTTTTATTAATTCTTATTCAATTTTACACTCCTTTTTAGGGGATTAATCAGGAGTATTCTTATATATACTAATTACTCTGCGTTATCTAAAAATTCTTTGAATCGTTCAGTAAACTTATCAAAAAACGATTTAGATTTTTTCGCTTTGTGTTCCTTCTCTTCTTGGATTTCTTCTGCTATTTCTTTTTCCTCTTCAATAGCTTCTTCTACTAACGCCTCTGGCGCTTCTTCAACAACTACTTTTTCTTCTACTTCTTTTTGTAAACCTTCCATTAACAACCCTACAGCAGTTGCAAATGCAGGACTTGACAATGCTTCATCAGAGTCTCCTGCTAGGTGTTCATTTGGATACCCAATACGAACGTCCATTCCAGTAATATATTCTACTAACTGGCGTAAATGTTTTAATTGAGCTCCACCCCCTGTTAGTACAATACCTGCAATTAATTTTCCTTTTTGAGTTTCATGCCCATAGTTCTTAATTTCAAGGTACACATGTTCAATAATTTCTTGAACTCTCGCATGAATTATTTTTGATAAATTTTTAAGTGTAATTTCTTTAGGCTCTCTTCCTCTTAACCCTGGAATTGAAACTATTTCCGTTTCTTTATTTTCTCCAGGCCATGCTGAACCGAACTTAATTTTTAATAACTCTGCTTGTTTTTCTATTATTGAACAGCCTTCTTTAATATCTTCAGTAATTACATTACCTCCAAAAGGAATAACTGCTGTATGACGAATAATTCCATCTTTAAATATTGCTAAATCTGTTGTTCCACCACCTATATCAATCAATGCTACACCCGCTTCTTTTTCCTCTTGACTTAACACTGCTGATGCAGAAGCTAAAGGTTCTAGGGTAATATCAGAAAGGTTTAACCCTGCACTTTTGATACATCTGCCTACATTTCGGATAGAAGATACTTGACCAACTACTACGTGAAAGTTAGCTTCTAATCTTCCACCATACATCCCAATAGGTTCTTTTATATCTGGCTGGCTATCTACTTTAAATTCTTGTGGTAATACATGAATAATTTCTTCACCAGGTAGCATAACCAATTTATGCACCTGACTTACTAAATTTTCTATATCTGTTGCATCTATTACCTCCTCTGACTTTTCTCTTGTTATATAGTCACTATGGTGAAGGCTGCGTATGTGTTGACCAGCAATACCTACTACAACATTCTCTATCTTATATCCTGAAATACTTTCTGCCTCTTCAGCTGCTTGCTGAATAGACTGAATAGTTTGCGTAATGTTATTAACTACCCCACGCTTTACACCTAAACTTTTCGCTTTACCAATACCTAAAACTTCAAGCTTACCGTATTCGTTTTTACGACCAATCATGGCAACAATCTTGGTTGTACCAATATCTAAACCAACTGCAATTTTATTGTTTTCCATCTTGATTTTGTTTTGTGCACACAACTTGGTTGTGGTATTTTACATTTATCGCTTTATAGTTATTAATGGTTTTGTCTTTAAATGCTTTGTTATAAAATGTTGTTAGCTTTTTAAACTTCATTGAAGCATCTGTTAACTCTCCAAAAATTATCTTATAACCACCACTACGAACTGTAAATATGTATTCGTTTTGGGCGTCTCTTTGAATAGCAATAATTTCTTTAGCGAAAAAACTATTACTATTTATGGTCTTTATTAACGTTGTTAATTCTTTGATTTCTTCTGGCTCCCTTACTCCTAAAACTAATGGTACTCTTGCTGAAAAATTTGTTGATAACGGAATTTCTACACCATACTTATCAACATAAAAAGATTTATCTTTATCAACAATTCGAGCTATCGGTGTTCGTTGTTTTATAGTAGTTTTTAACACCCCATCTACGGTTAAAAACACAGCTGTTTTTTCAACATACGGGTTCGCCGAAACATTAGCCTCTAGAAAGTGTAAATCTACCAATCTTTTTGGTTGGTTTTTAACAAATTCATTATTTTGTATTAACAATTTATCAACCATACTGTGTGTCAAAAAGTTATTGTCTCCAGCAGCAAACTCTACCACCGTGTTTTTTACCTTTTTTGCTCCATTTCTATTGGTTGTAAAACCATATAAAAACACCAAAAACATCAACAGCAAGAAAAAAGACAGATATGTTGCTAATTTTTTCATTCTATTTTTTGTGTTTTTCCTCTAATTTATTTTTTACTTCATCAACTAATAAACCAATATCTCCTGCACCTAACATTGCCACTATTTTTGACTCTGACTTTATGATTTCGTTGCTTAATTTTTCCTTCGACACTAACTTTTTAGTATCAATGGTTATTTTTTCCAATAACCAATTAGAAGTAACTCCTTTTATTGGCAATTCTCTAGCTGGATAAATATCTAATAATAACACTTCGTCGAACAATGATAATGCTTCTGCAAAATCATCTACAAAATCTCTAGTCCTGCTAAACAAATGTGGTTGAAATACAGCCAAAACTTTTTCTTTTGGATACATTTCTCTAACAGATTGCGCTACTGCTTTTATTTCAGTAGGATGATGTGCATAATCATCAATCAACACAACATCTTCAGTTTTTATTTTATAAGAAAATCTACGCTGTACCCCTTTAAAAGTTCCTAACTGTTTTTTAATTTTTTCTAATGACACTCCATATACATCTGCAATAGATAGTGCTGCTAAAGCATTCATCATGTTATGATTTCCTGGTAAATGAAATGCTATATTTTTAATTTCTGATGTTGGTGTTTTTACATCAAAAACATATTTACCTGCTTCTATTTTTACATTATAGGCTTTATAATCCGCTGCTGCTTCTACAGCATAAGTTAACCCTTCTAATGGTAATCCTTTTGCTACAATCAAAGTATCAGAAACTTTACCTGCAAAATCTCTAAATGATTGCTGTAACAATTCATTTTCTCCATAGATATCTAAATGATCTGCATCCATAGAGGTTACACAAGCTATATTTGGTGATAATTTTAAAAACGAACGATCAAACTCATCAGCCTCAACAACTGAAACTTCATCACCTCCTAAAATTAAGTTAGAGTTGTAATTTTCTGCAATTCCTCCTAAAAACGAAGTAGCTTTTTCAGGTTGCATAATGTGCCCTAAAATTGAAGAGGTTGTTGTTTTTCCATGTGTTCCCGCTACAGCCAAACAAAAAGTATTCTTAGTAATTTCTCCTAATACTTCTGCTCTTTTCAAAACTGTGTATCCGTTATCTTTAAAATAATTTAATTGTAAATGATTTTTAGGAACTGCTGGTGTATACACCACCAATGTTTTTTCTTTATTTAAAAATGAAATTGGAATATTTTTTACAGCATCTTCAAAATGAACTTCTATTCCTATTTCTTCTAAACTTTTAGTGATAGGTGTTGGTGTTTTATCGTAGCCTACTACTACTTTTCCATTGACAGAAAAATAACGAGCTATGGCACTCATTCCTATTCCACCAATACCAATAAAATAAACGTTATGTATCGTTTTTAAATTCACTAACTGATTAATTTTTCTATTTCGTTAACGATATTACTTGTTGCATTTGGTAACGCTAACTCATTAATGTTTTCACTTAAACTTTCTTGTTTCCCTTTATCTTTTAACAAGGTTTCTAATACCACTGGGAAGGTATCAAGCTCGTTTTCTTTTACTACTAAGGCTCCATGTTTATCTGCAATAGACTTAGCGTTTTTTGTTTGATGATCTTCTGCCACATTTGGTGACGGTATAAAAATAGTTGGCTTACCCACTATACATAATTCTGATACTGAACTTGCTCCTGCTCTTGACACAATAAAATCGGCAGCAGCATAGGCTAAATCCATCCTATTCAAAAACTGATGTACTTGAACATTTTCTAGTTCATCATATTTCTTATACTCTTCAAAATATAACTTACCACATTGCCATATTAATTGGACTCCTTGTTTTTTAAAGAAGTCTAAATTTGCTTCAACTAACTGATTTATCTTACGAGCACCAAGACTTCCGCCTAATATTAAAATGGTTTTTTTTGAAGTGTCTAATTCAAAAAACTCTTTCCCTTCTTCTATTTTAGTATGAATAAATAGTAAATCTTGACGAACTGGATTTCCAGTTTTTATAATTTTTTCTTCAGAAAAAAAACGCTCTAAATTATCGTATGCAACACATATTTTTTGCGCTTTTTTACCTAACAATCTATTTGTTATTCCTGGATACGAATTTTGTTCTTGAATTAAGGTTGGAATTCCTTTTCTATTAGCAACCATCAACGTTGGTCCACTTGCAAAACCTCCTGTACCTACAGCTACATCTGGTTTAAATTTTCGTATAATTCTATATGCTTTCCATAAACTACTTAATAGTTTAAAAGGAAACATTAAATTCTTTAAAGTTAGTTTTCTTTGGATTCCTGAAATCCACAATCCTTTGATTTCATATCCTGCTTGCGGAACTTTTTCCATTTCCATTTTATCTTTTGCTCCTACGAACAAAATATTAGCTTCTGGGTAACGAACTTTTATTTCGTTAGCAATTGCTATTGCAGGATAAATATGACCTCCTGTACCTCCACCGCTTATTATGATATTAATCGATTGTTTCATGTAAAATATCTAAAGGGTTATCATCTAAAATTGTTTCTTCAGTTTCGTTTTTAGAAGCGCTTACACTTAAAATCATTCCTAATGCGAAACATGTCATCCAAATAGAGGTACCTCCACTACTAATTAGCGGGAGTGTTTGTCCTGTTACTGGTAAAATATTCACTGCTACTGCCATGTTAATCATTGCTTGAAAAACAATAGGAATTCCCACACCAACAACCAACAAGGTTGCAAATATGGTAGTAGCCTTTTTGGCGGTTATTAAAATTCTGAAAAGCAATAAAAAATAAATAAATATTACCACTATTGCTCCTGCAAAACCATATTCTTCAACAATAATTGCATAAATAAAATCAGAAGAAGATTGGGGTAAAAAGTTTTTTTGCACACTTTTTCCTGGCCCTTTCCCTATCACTCCTCCTGTTGCAATTGCTATTTTAGCTTTTTCTACTTGATAATCTTCTTCACCATCTGGTTGAGAGAAGCTTTCAATCCTGCTTTTCCATGTATTCACACGGTTAGGCATTGCTTCGGGAAATGCCTTAGCTACTAAGATGAAAAATAGAAAAGCAAAAAGACCTATTCCTAATATATATCCTATATATTTTAATGGATATCCCCCAATGAACGATACCATTAAAATCATAAAGAACACCATAGCTGTGGTTGAGAAGTTTGCTGGTAATATTAACACTAGCACTAAACCTACAGGTAGCCACAACTGTAATAGACTTTCTTTAAAAGAAATTACTTTTTCTTTATTTTTTGCCAAGTAACGTGCAACATATACCATTAACACTAAGCCCGCCAATGTAGAGGTCTGAAATCCAATACCTACAAACGGAATACGAATCCATCTACTTGCATTGGCTCCTCCAATAGTAGTTCCTTGTGCCAAGGTAAAAACCAACAATAAAACAACAACAGGTAGCATTAAAACAGAGCCTCCACTAAAATATCTGTATGGAATTTTATGCACTCCATAAATTACCGCAAACCCGGTAATCAACAATACAATATGCTTTACCAAATGTCCTAAGGTAGAACCGTTACCAACTACATACACCAAATTGGTACTTGCACTATATATTGGCATAAATGAAAATATTGCCAACACTGCAACTATAGCCCAAATGGCTCGGTCTCCTTTTATATGTCGAAAGATGTTTTTCATCAATCTTTAATGTGCATTATATGTTTCTTACAGCTTCTTTAAACTTTCTTCCTCTATCTTCATAGCTTTCAAATAAATCGAAACTAGCACATGCTGGTGACAACAATACTGTATCTCCTTTTTGCGCTACTTTATAAGCTACTTTTACTGCTTCTTCTGCTCCGGCTGTTTCCACCATTACATCTACTACATTAGCAAAAGTATCTATGATTTTTTGATTATCTAACCCTAAACAAACTATCGCTTTTACTTTTTCTCTAACTAGAGGTAATAAATCTGTATAATCATTTCCTTTATCAACTCCTCCTACAATCCAAACTGTTGGATTATCCATACATTCTAATGCGTAAAAAGCTGCATTTACATTGGTAGCTTTACTATCGTTAATGAATTCAATTCCATTTACTTTTTGCACTTTTTCTAAACGATGTTCTACACCTTCAAAATCAGACAGGCTTTCTGCGATTGTTTCTTTTCTTACTTTTAACAACCTTGCAGCCATAGATGTAGCCATTGCATTTTTAGTGTTGTGCTTTCCTTGTAATGTTAGTTCAGAAACCTTCATTAATTTTTCTTCTGTATTAAATTTCATTATTATTGTGTCTTGTCTTAAAAAAGCCCCGTACTCTAATTCTTTTTCCATTGAAAATGGCACTAGCGTTGCTTCTGTTTTATTATTTTTTAACCAAGTTTGAATTGCTTCATCATCAGCGTCGTATATTAAAAAATCATCTTTTGTTTGATTTTTTGTAATTCTGAATTTTGAGTTTATATAGTTTTCAAATTCATATTCATATCGATCTAAATGATCTGGTGTTATATTTGTAATTATTGCAATATGTGGCTTAAACTTTTCAATTCCATCTAACTGAAAACTGCTTAATTCCAACACATATCCGTCATACTTATCATCAACCACTTGTTCAGCGAAGCTATCTCCTATATTTCCTCCAACTCCTACATTTAAGCCTGCTTTTTTTAACGCATGATGTATTAGCATCGTTGTGGTTGTTTTACCATTTGAGCCTGTAACTCCCACAATGGTTGCATTGGTAAATTCCGAAGCGAATTCTATTTCTGAAATCACTTTAATTCCTTTTGAAACTAACTTTTGCACAAGTGCAACTTTTTCTGGAATTCCAGGACTTTTCATCACCACGTCAGCATTTAGAATTTTATCTTCTGTATGCTGATTTTCTTCAAAATCGATTGAATTATGTAAAAGAACTTTTTTATACCGTTCTGCTATACTTCCTTTATCTGAAACAAAAACTTCATACCCTTTTTGTTTTCCTAAAAGCGCTGTTCCTACACCACTTTCTCCTCCTCCAAGCACAACTAATCTTTTCATTTATCTTAACTTCAATGTTACTATGGCAAATACCGCTAACAAAATTCCTACAATCCAAAAGCGTACTACAATTTTACTTTCGTGATAATTTAGTTTTTGATAGTGATGATGTAGAGGAGACATTTTAAATATTCGTCTTCCTTCTCCAAACTTCTTCTTTGTGTACTTAAACCACGAAACTTGTAGTATTACCGACAAATTCTCAACCACAAATATTCCAGCTAAAACTGGCAGTAATAATTCTTTTCTTATGGCAATTGCTATAACCGCTATGATACCTCCAATAGTTAAACTTCCAGTATCACCCATAAACACTTGTGCTGGATAGGTATTATACCATAAAAACCCGATTAATGCTCCTGCGAAAGCTAAAATAAAAACGGTCATTTCTCCAGATTTTGGGATATACATTACATCCAGATAATCTGCAAAAATGATATTCCCTGATACCCAAGCAAAAATTGCCAGTGTTATCACCATAATTGCTGATGATCCTGCTGCTAAACCATCAATACCATCAGTTAAGTTTGCGCCGTTTGAAACTCCCGTGACAATAAAAACGGTAACAAAAATGAAAATTATCCATCCATATTTTTCATATCCATCTCCTAAGAAACTCAATGCTTTAGCATAGTCTAATTCATTGTTTTTCAAAAAAGGAACTGTTGTTTTTGTTGACTTGTGCGCCTCACCAAACACTTTCTTTTTACCATCTATTTGCACAACTTGTTCTGAAGTAGGTAATTGTTCTTTTATGGTTACATCTTGGTGAAAATACAGCATAGATCCAACGATTACACCTAACCCTATTTGTCCTAAAACCTTAAACTTTCCTTTTAATCCAGCCTTATCTTTTTTAAATACTTTGATATAATCATCAGCAAAACCAATAAGCCCCATCCAAACAGTGGTTATTAATAGAATAATGATGTATATATTTTCTAGTTTTGCTAAGAACAATACAGGAATTAATGTTGCAAGGATTATAATTACACCCCCCATAGTTGGTGTTCCTGCTTTTTGTACTTGTCCATCTAAACCTAAATCCCTTACTGTTTCACCTACTTGTTGCCTTCTTAAGTAATTGATGATTTTTTTACCAAAAATAGTTGATATCAACAGAGATAATATGAACGCCATTGCAGATCGAAATGTGATAAACTGAAACACACTTGCCCCTGTTAAGCTAAATTCACTTTCTAAATATTGAAATAAATAATACAGCATTCGTTAGTGTTTTTTTAGTTGATTAAAATAGTTGGTTACTTCTTCTAAATCATCAAAATGATGCCTAACACCATTAATTTCTTGGTAGGTTTCATGACCTTTTCCTGCAATAAGTACAATATCTCCTGAAGTTGCTAGTTTACAAGCTGTTTTAATAGCTTGTCTTCTATCTACTATTGATAGTGTTTTTTTATAATTTTCTACCGCAACTCCTATTTCCATCTCATCAATTATTGATTGAGGATCTTCTGTTCTAGGATTATCGGAGGTAAAAACAACTTGATCACTTAACTGAGATGCTATTAATGCCATTTTTGGGCGCTTCGTTGTATCTCTATCTCCGCCACAACCTACAACTGTAATTACGGTTTCATTACCTGTTCGAATGTCATTAATAGTTTGTAATACATTTTTTAATGCATCAGGTGTATGCGCATAGTCTATTATTGCCGTAACTCCCTCATCTGAAACTGTGTACTGAAATCTTCCACTTACACTTTCTAGTTCACTTACGATTCGTAAAATCTCTATCTTTTCAAGCCCTAACAACTCTGCTACTCCATATATAGCTAACAAGTTATATGCATTGAATTCTCCTATTAACTTTGTCCAAAGTTCTACTCCGTTAATTGTTAACAAAGTTCCTGAAAGACGTTTCTCTAATACTTTTGCTTTAAAATCTCCAATTGTTTTAAGTGCATAAGTTTGTTTATTCGCCTTCGTGTTTTGCAGCATTATTTGCCCATTTTTATCATCTATATTCACCAAAGCAAATGCTGATTTTGATAACGAATCAAAAAACGATTTTTTTACATCACGATATTCCGCAAATGTTTCGTGATAATCTAAATGATCGTGAGATAGGTTCGTAAACACACCTCCAGTAAACTCTAATCCTTCCGTACGTTTTTGATGAATTCCATGAGAGCTTACTTCCATAAAACAATAATCAACCCCTGCCTCAACCATTTTTGATAAATATTTATTTATCGCTACTGAGTTTGGTGTTGTGTGTGTTGCATTATACTCTTCATCATCAACCATCACTCGCACAGTTGACAGCAACCCTACTTTATATCCTGCTTTTTTAAACAATTGATACAATAAGCTTGCAATTGTAGTTTTACCATTTGTTCCTGTTACTCCTACTAATTGCAAGCTTTTTGACGGGTTGTTATAATAATTTGCTGCTATTATTGCTAATGCAGCATTAGAATCTTCTACTTTAATATAGGTAACCTCTTCATTTTTATCTTCTGGTAAAGACTCACAGATAACAGTCTTAGCTCCCAGCGATACTGCTTTTGCTATAAACTGATGCCCATCCACTGTCACTCCTTTTTGAGCAACAAAGACATCATCTTCCTGCACTTGCCTACTATCAAACTGAATATTGTTTATATCAATATCTGTATTCCCGTAAACTTCTTTTACAGCTACCTTATATAATATGTCTTTTAATTTCTTCAACTATGATAATTTTAAATATATCGTTGCACCTTTTGAGACTTTAACTCCTCTTTCTACAGATTGCTCTGTTACTTTTCCTACTCCTGAAAACTTAACTTTCAATCCCATGTTCTCTAATAATGCAACCGCATCCATTCCGCTCATACCTATCACTTTAGGCATAATAGTTTTATACTTCCTTAGTTTTTGATAGTATTCTTGATATTCTTTATCGAGAACTTCTTCTGAAATATCATCAGAAACAAACTGATTATTGATTGCTGTTGAAGTATAAATTTTTTGAGCTATTTCTTTAAATATAGGAGCAGCAACCGTAGCCCCATAATATCCTTTTTCTTTTTTAGGACTGTGAACTACCACTATACAAGAGTATTTTGGTTCATCAGCTGGGAAAAACCCTGCAAAAGAAGCTACATATTTTTGATTTGAATAATAACCTCCTTCGTACTCTCCCTTGGCATTTTTAGTTCTTGGAATATATTTTTTTGCAGTCCCTGTTTTTCCTGCCATAGAAAAGTTTGGTGAATAGATTCCTTTACCTGTTCCATATTTTATAGTATTTTCCATCACTTTTCGGACTTTATCTAAGGTTTCTTGTGATGCTATTTTTTCTTTTACTACTTCTGTTCCAAAGCTTTCTTCTACTTTACCTCCTACTCTTAACTCTTTAACAAAATATGGTTTCACTAACTTTCCATTATTTGCCACTGCATTATAAAACGCTAATGTTTGCAATGGTGTAAGAGAAACTCCATACCCCCAAGCCATCCACTCTAATGAAATTGGACTCCAACTTTTTTCTGTTGGTTCTGGTATATAAGGCTTTCCTTCTCCTTTTATTTTTACACCTGTTAATTGATCTAAACCAAACGACTTAATTTTATCGGTAAACTTTTTCGGATTCTTATCGTAATGCTTCTGTATCGTTTTTACAATTCCTACGTTTGAAGAAACCTCAAACACTCTTCCTAAGGATATTTTTCCGTACCCTCCTCTCTTACTATCTTCTACTTTACGATTATTAATATAGATCCTTCCTTTTTCACAATCTACCACAGTTGATGTATCAGCAACTTTATCTTCCAGCGCAACCATTAAACTAGCCAACTTAAAAGTTGACCCTGGTTCGTGACTCTCCCAAACAGCGTAATTTCTTTTTTCGTAATATTTTCCTTTAGAAGTTCTTCCCAAATTAGATATTGCCTTAATCTCTCCTGTTTCTACTTCCATCACCACAGCACACCCATGATCTGCTTCAAAATACTCCATCTCTCTTAACAAAGCATGATGTGTAATATCTTGAATATTCACATCTATTGTTGTTATTACATCACTACCATCTATTGGTTCTTTCTCATTTACATCATTAATTGGCTTCCATTGTCCCTTCGCAATTTTTTGCTTTAAACGCCAACCATTTTCTCCTTGCATATAATCTGCAAAAGCTCCTTCAATTCCTGCTCCTCCTCTGTAATCATCATACCCAATAGTACGCTCAGCTATTTTGCCTATAGGGTGCACACGAACTGTTTTTTGCTCCGCTATAAAACCTCCTCGATACACCCCTCTATTAAAAATAGGGAAGCTTTTCATTTTCACATAGTCATTATACCCTACATTACGAGCTATTAACAAATAACGATTTCTACGTTTTTTTGCATTACGCAACTTCTTTTGGTAGTAACTAGCTGGCTTACCTAGTAAACCTGAAAGTGATTCTGAAAGTGCACGAATATTTTTCTCAAAAACTTCTGAATCCACCGCTACCACATCCATACGAATGGTAAATTTTGACATTGATGTTGCTAGCAAATTTCCATCTGCTGCATACACATTACCTCTATTCGCAAAAATAGTGTCGTTTTTAACTGTTTTTTCCTCAGAAAGCTTTCTATACTTATCCCCTTCTACATATTGAAGTTTAAAAAGTCTAAAAATGATAACTACAAAGAAAAGCGTCATTAAAACAACAATCACATAGAGTTTGTTTAATATGCCTTTTTTTACTACCATTTTATTATTACTCTTTATTATATGTTACTTTTATTTTTTGGGGCGGTTTTTTTGCAGGGAACAACCCTTTACTTTTTACTTTATCTCGAATACTACTTTCTAACTTCATCCTCATTAGCTCAGTACTCGTATCCACATCTTCAGCCCGCAACTCTCTTTTCTTCTTATTAAGCTCTGCTATTTGCACTACTTTTGCATCTGCACTGTGCGAACTATAAATCATTATTAACAACAGCACTACAACAAAAATTAAGATCCGCCAGTTTTTAAATGAGCTTTCGTCCGTAAGAAAACTCCCTCTTAAAAGATCGTATATACTCTTCCTTACCTTAGACATTACTTTAATGTTGCTATTCTTAGTTTCGCACTTCGTGCTCTGTTATTTTCTTTAATTTCTTCTTTTGTTGGTATAATCATTTTACCAACCTTTTTAAGTGGCACATTGGTGTTACCATAAAAATCTTTTTCTGGCTCACCACTAAACAAACCTGTTCTTATAAATCGCTTCACCAACCTATCTTCTAACGAGTGATATGAAATCACACTCAATCGCCCATCCTCATTCAACAAACCTGGAACCTGCTGTAAAAATTCCTTCAACACTTCCAACTCTTGATTTACTTCTATTCGTATTGCTTGAAAAATTTGTGCTAGAATTTTATGCTCTTTGGCTTTTGGTAAAAATCTTTGCAGCACCTCTTTTAACTCAAAACTTGTATTAATCTCTCTATCCTCTCTTGCTTCAACAATTGTTTTAGCTAAAGTTCTTGCATTTCGCAACTCTCCATACAAAAACAACACATCTGCTAAATCTTCTTCAGTATATGTATTGATGATTTTTTTTCCTGACAATTCAGACTTTTGATCCATTCGCATATCTAAATCTGCATCAAAACGAGTAGAAAACCCTCTTTCAGCTTCATCAAATTGATGCGACGACACACCTAAATCAGCCAATACCCCGTCTACTTTCCTAACACCGTAAAAGCGTAAAAACCTAGATATGAATCGAAAATTCTCACCAATCAACACAAAACGCGGATCGTCAATTTTATTTTGCTGCGCATCTGGGTCTTGATCAAAAGCAAACAATTTTCCTTTTTCTCCTAATCGACTCAATATTTCTCTAGAATGCCCTCCTCCTCCAAAGGTGACATCCACATACACTCCGTCTTCCTTTATATTAAGTGCATCTACACTTTCTTTCAACAAAACTGGACTATGATAACTCATCTGCTTCCGTATTACCCATTACTTCCTCTGCTAATTCAGCAAAATCAACAACAGCATCATCAATTACTTTTTCGTACTTATCCTTATCCCAAATCTCAATAATATTCACTGCAGAAGAAAGCACTACTTGCTTTTCTATCCCTGCAAATTGACATAAATCTTTCGGAATCAATATCCTTCCAGAAGCATCTACATCTACCATTTTTACACCAGCAGTAAACCTTCTGATAAAATCATTATTTTTCTTTACAAATCGATTTAGTTTATTGATTTTTGCCATCATTAAATTCCACTCTTGCATCGAATACAACTCCAAACAAGACTGAAACACAGAGCGTTTAATCACAAAACCTTCTTGTAACACAGAAGACAGCTGCTTCTTGAACGCTGATGACATCATCAACCTTCCTTTAGCATCTACCTTGCACTCATATGTTCCAATTAAATTTATCACGTAAAGAAACTATAGTTTGCATCAAAAATAAAAAATATTTACCACTTTTTACCACTTTTTACCACATTGTTGATAAGTTTTGGTTTTTGAGCTAAAAAACTGATACTAAAAGACTTCTATATCGCCGTTGTACACGAAATAATAAAAATGAAAAAGTGATAAAAAAGAACTACATTTGTGGTTAAGTCAAATCAGAAACATAATGACTGAATTTTTAAAGAAAGAAGACAAATTTATATACGCTGAAGCAGGAGAAGGAAGCCCAATTATCATTCTTCATGGACTAATGGGTGCTTTAAGTAATTTTAACTCCACTTTTAATCATCTTTCAAAAAAAGGATATCAAGTTTTTATTCCAGAATTACCCTTATACACTTTACCTCTCCTTAAAACCAACGTAAAGAATTTAGCTAAATTTTTACATGATTTCATAGAGCACAAAGGACTTAAAAATGTTACTCTATTAGGAAATTCTTTAGGCGGACATATCGCTTTATATTATACAAAACACTATCCTGAAGATGTCAAAGCATTGGTTTTAACAGGTAGTTCAGGATTATACGAAAACTCTATGGGAGATAGCTACCCTAAAAGAGGTGACAAAGAGTTTGTTAGAAAAAAAGCACAAGATGTTTTTTATGATAAAGCAATTGCCACAGACGAACTTGTAGATCAAGTGTATGATGTTATTAACGATAGAAATACATTGATTAGAACATTAGCTATTGCAAAAAGTGCAATTCGTCATAATATGGCTAAAGATTTACCCAACATGAAACAACCTACTTGTTTAATTTGGGGAAAACAAGACAGCGTTACTCCACCAGAAGTTGCTGAAGACTTCAAAAAACTCTTACCTGATGCTGATTTATTTTGGATAGATAAATGTGGGCATGCAGCTATGATGGAAACTCCAGAAGAGTTTAATGAAATTTTAGAAAGCTGGCTTTCTAAACGCGAAATATAACAACAGCTAAACTAGCTTAATTATAGTATGAAAATAAAATCTGCTGAATTTGTAATGAGTAACAGTAATGTTACCAAAGCTCCTAAAGACAGAATACCTGAGTATGCTTTTATTGGCCGCTCAAACGTTGGTAAGTCTTCGTTAATCAACATGTTGATGGAGCGAAAAGATTTAGCAAAAACCTCTGGTAAACCAGGAAAAACTCAACTTATTAACCATTTCAAAATTAATGATGAATGGTTTTTAGTGGATCTTCCAGGGTATGGTTATGCTCAAGTATCTAAAAAGAAGCGACAAATTTTTCAATTCTTTATTGAAAATTATTTTAAAGAGCGTGAACAGCTGGTTTGTACCTTTGTTTTAATTGATTCTCGCCATGATCCGCAGAAAATAGATTTAGAGTTTATGCAGTTTTTAGGTGAAAACCGTATTCCTTTCTGTATCGTTTTTACCAAAGCAGACAAATTAGGTAGCTCTAAACTTAATAAACAAATTACTGCTTATAAAAAGAAATTATTGAAGTATTGGGAAGAATTACCAATGTCTTTTGTAACTTCTTCTTCTACTGGAATGGGACGCGATGAGTTTTTAAGTTTTATTGATCAGGTAAATGAGGACGTAGCTGAGAACTTCAAATAGTTCTTCTAGTAACCTTAAGGTAACTCCTAATATGCACTCTACTAAAGAAAACTTACAGGTTTTACATGAAGACAACCATATTATTGTGGTTAATAAACGTGCTGGCGATATCGTACAAGGCGATAAAACAGGCGATAAACCTCTTTCTGATGTAGTTAAAGAATATATTAAGGAAAAATATAACAAACCTGGTAATGTTTATTTAGGAACTGTTCATCGTTTAGACAGACCTACTTCCGGCATTGTTATTTATGCACGTACATCTAAAGCTTTAGAACGTTTGAATAAAATGTTACGTGACAAAACCATCAAAAAAACTTACTGGGCAATTGTTCAACAACAACCTAAAAAAGCTACTGACACTTTAACAAATTATTTAAAAAAGAATCCAAAGAACAATAAGTCTACAGCCTACAACAAAGAAGTTTACGGAAGTAAAAAAGCTATTTTACATTACACAACACTTAAAAAATTAGATAACTATTCGTTACTTGAAGTTGACTTAGAAACAGGTCGTCATCATCAAATTCGTGTACAACTTTCTAATATTGGTGCTATTATTAAAGGTGATTTAAAATATGGCGCTAAAAGGAGTAATAAAGATGGAAGTATTCATTTACATGCTCGAAAAATAGAATTTACGCATCCAGTTAGTAAAGAACTTATTAAAATCACTGCTCCAACTCCTTCTGACCCAGTTTGGGATGCTTGCCTGTAATTTGTATATTTAGACAAATTTCACGTAAGATGAAAGCTCTTAAATTTTTAACTATCTTAATACTCCCTATAACTGTATACATTTCGTTTACGAGTATGGGTTGGTTAACATTATTACCTTTAGTCGTATTTTTTGGGTTTGTTCCTCTACTTGAACTGCTTTTTAACCCAGACAAACAAAACCTTAACAAAGAACAAGAAGAGCAAGAAAAAGAAAACAAGCTGTATACTTATATCTTATACACAACAGTACCTGTTCAATTACTTTTTTTAGGATGGTTTTTATGGATGATGAAAGATGCACAATTAACCACCATAGAATATATAGGAAGAATCTCTGCTATGGGATTAATGTGTGGTGTAATTGGTATTAATGTAGGACATGAATTAGGTCATCGGAACAACCGTTTTGATGAGTTTTTAGGTGAGATTTTATTATTAACATCTTTAGATACTCACTTTTTACCCTATCATAATTCCGGACATCATTTTAATGTAGCTACACCTAAAGATGCTGCAACCGCAAGAAAAAATGAAATAGTATATCTATTCTGGATCCGTTCTCATTTTCAAAGCTACTATCAAGCTTGGGAAACAGAAAACAGACGTCTAAAAAATTCTGGCAGAAATTGGTTTCATCTGCAAAACAGAATGCTTATCTATACGATTTGCAACATACTGTTATTAGTAGGTATTTTATTTCTCTTTGGATTAAATGCGCTACTTGCTTTTACTGCAGCAGCTGTTTTTGGAATTTTATTATTAGAAACTGTAAACTATATAGAACATTACGGACTACTACGTAAACAAAACGAAAAAGGTCGTTATGAACGTGTAAAAAGAACTCATTCATGGAATTCTGATCACAGAATTGGTATGTTAATGCTGTTTAATTTATCTCGCCATTCCGATCATCACTATAACGGAAGTAAACATTATCAACTCTTAAAATCATTACCAGAGAGCCCTCAAATGCCAACAGGTTATCCAGGTATGATGCTCGTAGCTTTGGTACCTCCATTATGGTTTTCAATCATGAATAAAAAATTACAAGATATATAACCTATGAATATCCCTACTTTAGTTCAATCACAAAAAAACTATTTTGCCACTCAACAAACCAAAGATATTTCCTTTAGAAAAAATGCTTTAAAAAGACTACAAAAAGAACTTATTGCAAGGGAACAAGATATTATTAAAGCTTTACATGATGATTTTAAAAAATCGGAATATGAAGCGGTAATGACTGAGACTTCTATTGTATTGGCTGAGTTAAAAATGGCCATAAAAAACATTTATTCTTGGAGTAAACCCAAACGTGTATTACCTTCTTTATTAAACTTTCCATCATCAGCAAAAATCTACAAAGAACCCTACGGAACTGTGCTTATTATTGCTCCTTGGAACTATCCTTACCAATTAGCGTTTGCTCCATTATTAGGTGCTATCGCAGCAGGAAACACGGTCGTTTTAAAACCATCGGAATTGACACCGAGTACAAGCAAAATTACCAAGGAAATTATCGAAGCTGTTTTTGACAAAAATCATGTTGCTGTGGTAGAAGGAGGTGTAGCTATTTCTACAGAATTATTAGCACAGCGTTGGGATTATATTTTCTTTACTGGAAGTGTTCCTGTAGGAAAAATTGTTGCTAAGGCTGCGGCAAATCACCTAACTCCAGTTACTTTAGAACTAGGAGGAAAAAGCCCATCTATTGTTGATGAAACTGCAAACATCAAACTAGCTGCAAAGCGTTTGGTTTGGGGTAAATTTATTAATGGTGGACAAACTTGTATTGCTCCTGATTATCTATTGATTTATAAATCGGTAAAAGAACATTTTATACAAGAGTTTAAGGAGGAAATTTTTAGAGCTTACGGCGAAAACCCTCAAAATTCCTTTGATTTTCCACGTATCGTAAACACTAAAAACTTTGATCGTTTAGCCATTATGCTAGAAAATGAAAAGTGTGTAATTGGTGGACAAACTGATAGAGATGATTGCTACATTGCCCCTACCTTAATTGATGAACCTAGTCTGGATAGTGAAGTAATGAAAGGCGAAATTTTTGGGCCTATCTTACCTCTAATTTCCTATGAAAATGAAGCTGATATTGAAAAAATAACAGCAAAATATGATAAGCCTCTGGCTTTATATGTTTTCACCAATAGAAATTCATTTGCTAAGAAAATGATTGAGCGTTTTTCGTTTGGTGGAGGTACCATAAACGATACTACAGTACATTTTGCTAATCATAGGTTGCCTTTTGGTGGCGTGGGAGAAAGTGGCATAGGTAGTTATCACGGAAAAAAAACTTTTGATACTTTTTCTCATCATAAAGGAGTGGTTTCTCGCGGAACTTGGCTAGATGTACCTACTAGATATGCACCCTACAAAGGGAAACTACAACAATTAAAAACCTTAATGAAATTAGGATAGTTTTATTAGACAAAAGATTAGTAGACATAAGAATCAAGACACCCCAAATAAATGAGTGAAAAAACCGTATCAGAAGCTGTTAACTATCGTCGTTCGGTAAGAGTGTACGACCCTGAAAAACCGATAGACACTTCCATTGTAAAAAAATGTTTAGAACAGGCGAGTTTAGCTCCTACAAGTAGCAATATGCAACTATGGGAGTTTTATCATATCACTGATAAGGAAATTATAAAAAAAATAGCTCCATTATGCTTTAATCAAAATGCAGCTAAAACTGCTCAGCAGCTAGTGGTTTTTGTTACTCGTAAAGATTTGTGGCGTAAAAGAGCCAAAGCTAATTTAGCTTTTATGGATACAGTTTTTGGTAAAAACAATCCAAAATCAGAACAACGAAGTAGAGAAAAAGTAGCGCGCAACTACTACGGAAAACTAATTCCTTTCACGTATTTTGATTTCTTAGGAATTTTTGGCTGGTTGAAATATATACTATTTTCTATTGTTGGGGTATTTCGACCTATTTATAGAGAAGTTCGCAATAGTGATATGCGCATTGTAGCTCACAAAACTTGTGGATTAGCAGCACAAACATTCATGCTCTCAATGGCTGCTGAAGGTTACGACACCTGCCCTATGGAAGGTTCTGACACTTGGCGTGTAAAACGTTTGCTGGGGTTACCTTTTGGCGCAGAAGTTAATATGATTGTTTCTTGCGGAATCCGTAAACCCGAAGGAGTGTATGGAGAACGTTTTAGAATTCCTTTTGAGGAGGTTTATAGGGAAGTGTAAAACCAACTATTTTAGATTGATTAAGAAAAGTCTAGACAACATTAAAAAATTACATCAAATTTTGTAGATAGTCCAAAACTTGTAAAGTATACCACCAATGATTCGTTATGAAATTTATAGTTTATATTCATCTTTCTCTTTCCCTATCTATTCTTACTCATACCGTCACGAGCAGGATGCTCGCGCTAGCGAGGGAAAATCACTATTTAATCCTTTTGATATTCATTATACTTTCCTAAATCAATTTTACTAAACTTAGGGTTTCTTGAAGAATAAAAAACAGTAAATTCACTTCCGATACATCCTTTTCTTCCATCATCACATTTAAAAAAAGTTACTCCTATCTGATTTGTATAACGTTTATTATTTACATAATACTCATATATCAGACCATAATCTAATCTTGCCTCATATATAAAATCCACAACTTTACCTGTAGTCTTTTCTTTATATCTTTCAATCTCATTATCTTTGTAAGATTGAAACAGCATATATCCAACAGCTATAATTAAAATTATAATAGCTATTAACTTTCCTTCTATTTCTTCTTTTTTTAATTTATTTATTAAATCCATCTCCAAATAATTTAGTCCCACTCATACCTGCTGTAGTAAAAATATATTCCATTCCTTTTATAGCACCTTGCCCCCTGCTAGCGCAAGCATCTCGCTTGTGCTTTCTAAAATTCTATAATTCTAATCGCTATCATAATATCTTATTTTTATTTACACTCTTTACTTACTCATACCGTCACGAGCAATGTGCTCGCGCTAGCGCATAAACAATTGTACTACTTCGGTAAAAACATCAATTTATTTGTGCTCTTCTTTATAGCTGCTTCATTGAGAATCATTTTTACAAACTCACCATCTACATATTTTTGTGCTTGGTCTTTGTAATACGGACTGAATACATTTCCTGATTGCCCAGTTGGTAAAATAGCAATGCTATTTTCTACATCAGAAAAGTCAATGACTCTACGTGTTGAAGGCCCTCCGTGAATTTTATATACTCCTGTACTATCTAACTTAAAAATCTGGTTGTTAATCACCTCATTTCCTCCAATGGTTTCAAATGGACCTACATTGAAAAACTTACGCAACAAACCACCTGCTTTACCAATAGCGTGTTCGTATTCCACTGAAATTACGCGATTCCACGTCCAATTTTCTACATTCTCTCCTAATTGATTTTGTAAAAATGTGATTGCTTTTTGAAAAGCTGTTGTTATTATTTCATTTCTAGTTTCAACTTTATCTGTCGTTGAAATATCGTCCCACCAAACTGATTGTTTTCTTTTAGCTTGTTGCGCTAGCACCTGATCTTGTAACTGGGTATCGATAAATAACTGAAAACTTTTACCCAATTCATCTTTGTAAGTAGCAGTTAAAAATTCATATAAAAATCGATTATAAATAGTCGGAGCTACATTGGTTTTTAAATATTCTCCATTCCAGTTTTCTAACACCGAATATGCTTTTTTGGCTGAAGGTGAAAGTGATGATTTATCCACACTTTTTAACAATTCTCTTCCAATTTCTGGAACTACAGGCGAGGTTACATCGTAAATCATTTCAGCAACATCTTGTTTAGTAAAATCGTTTTTAGGTTCTAATAACTGAACAATTCTCTTCGCTCTATCTTCAGGCTGATAGTATCCAGGATACAATTTTCCTCTTACTGAATCAGGTTGATTATTTGCTGAATACACATAATTCCAACTCGGATTTTCTGCTTGCGGATTTTCTTTAAATTCCAAATACTCTACAATTTCATCTTTACCAGAAGCTCCGTTTAAATACATTTTAGAAGATAAACTATCTCTTAACTCATATAGTTTTGCTGAGGAAAACCAACCTACATTTCCTTTGGCATCACCATACATTACATTTAGTCCTGGTGCGTGTATTTGAGCAGTTCCTGTTTTAAAATCTTCTAACGAATTTGCATGCGACATTTTATATGAAGCTTCCAATAATTTATTTGGCAACTGCGTATAAATCCAGTTCATTGCCACGGGTCTATCATTAGTAATATGCTCTATCAGTCCATTCATAATTGGTCCGTGCTTACTTTCTTTTACTTGATACGTGGTGTCTTTTCCTCCTTTAACTTTTATGTGTTTGTTTAACAACTTATACTTTTTAAATCCTTCTGGAGTTTTATATTCCAACGGATTTTCAGGATTGTTTTCTTCCATATAAAAATTCAAATCATCATTTGCCAACATTGTTAATCCGTAAGCATACTCTTTATTATGTCCTAATAACGGAAATGGCATCAACGCTAAATTAAATCCGTAAATTTCAAAATCAGGAGTTTTTATATGGTTTTGATACCAAACTGAAGGCTGCGAAAAATTAATATGCGGATCATTAGCAAAAATCACCTTACCGTTTTTGGTTTTAGGGGGTGCAATTACCCAAGAATTACTTCCTATAAAAGGTGCTATTGGCAACTGATCTATAATCTTGCTTACCGCTATAGACATTTCTGCTTTAATCGCTTTTTTATTCGTTGTTTTGTTTAATGTTAAATTCTTATTGAAAGAGTTCAACAATTCATTTACATAGGGCTCACCTAACTTTTCTTTTACTTCAGTTAACAGCGGATCGGTTTTATGTGCAATTGCAAAACTAAATGCCATGTAACCAAAAACATTATATACATCTTTAACTGTATAGTTTTCTTTATCCAATCCTACTAAATAAAATTCTAATGGTGTTGCTCCTTCTTTAATAAACTGATTAATTCCGTTTAAATAAGCTTCCGTTAATTTATAAGTTTCTGAATTTTTATCTAATTCTTGAATCGTTTTTTCGGCAGCTTCTTCAATTCCTAATCCAGAGAAAAATTTATCTACTCTTACCAAATCTTTTCCAAAAACTTCTGCTAATCTTCCTGCTGCAATTCTTCTGATTAGTTCCATTTGCCACAATCGGTCTTGAGCATGCACATACCCTAAAGCAGTATAAGCATCTAGTTGATTTTGCGCATTGATATGAGGCACTCCAACCTCATCATAATACACCGTAACTTTATCTGAAATATTAGCTAATGCTAACTCTCCTTTATACGTAGGATGTAAGGTTTTTGTAAATAACCAAACTCCAACACTTAGTAACACTAAAAGTAATAGAACAATTTTTAAAGACTTTTTAAATAACTTCATTAGGGATGATTTTCTTCAAAGATAACAGAATTATTTATTGTTTATCTTCTGAGTAAATCGTATAGTTTTTACACACTTTAATTATTTGTTTACACACTTTTTACACATAAAAAACACCCCTCTTAAAACTTAAAAAAACAATAAATATCTAAAAAACAATACGTTACTACCTTTTGTTGTTTTATTAAAGTTGATGGCATATTTATTTCAATATAACAAGCAAACAGTAAATAACTTAAAAACTTAATATCATGAAAAATTTAATCTTAGCAGCAGCTATTTTAGCAGGAGCTTCAACTTACGCAACAACAAACACTACTACTTCTCCTATTACTCCTGTTCACACAGTTGTAGAAAAAGGTTTTAAAGAAGTTTCTTTAGATAAATTACCAGCAGCAGTAGTAAAATCTGTAAAAGAAAGTTTTCCTAAAGGTAAATTAAGCAAAGCTTTTGTTAACGAAAACGAGCAATATAAATTAGAGATTAGCTTAGAAAACGAAAACAAAACTCTTTTTGCTGACAAAGAAGGTAACTTATTAGACGCTAAAGACGTAAAATAACACACATATTCCCCTTGTTGTATTACAATATTAAATAATTATAACTTAAAACTTAATGTCATGAAAAAATTAATCTTAGCAGTAGCAATCTTAGCAGGTGTTTCAACTTATGCAACAGTAAACAATACTATTTCCCCTATTACTCCAGTTCATACAGTTGTAGATGGATTCCAAGAAATCTCTTTAGACAAGTTACCAGCAACATTAGTAAACTCTATTAAGGAAAGCTTCCCTAAAGCTAACTTAAGTAAAGCTTTTGTTAACGAAAAAGAGCAGTACAAATTAGAGATTAGTGTAAATAACACAACCAAAACTATTTATACTGACAAAGAAGGTAACTTATTAGACGAAAAAGAAGTTAACAATTCAAAAAAGTAATTTTTTTATTTCCCTCCTCAATTTTATTGACGAAAGAGCGTTTTCATGTAAAACGCTCTTTTTGTTTTTTACAAAGAGCTTATACTATACAAACAATTTAGAATAAACATTTTTTATGAAAAAGATTTTACTAATAGAGGATGATGTTACTTTTTCTAATATGTTAAAACATTTCTTAGAGCGACATCAATACACTGTAGAGGTTAGTTATACTATTAAAAATGCTTTCACTCTCTTAAAAAAACATTCCTATAATTTAATTTTTACTGATTTACGTCTTCCTGATGGAAATGGTATTGATTTATTGAAACAAAGTAAAAATACCGATAGTAAGATTCCTGTTGTTTTAATGACGAGTTATGCAGAAGTTTCAACAGCAGTACAGGCTATGAAACAAGGTGCTTTTGATTATATTTCTAAGCCTTTTAACCCTGATGAAGTTTTAGAAGTAATTAGTAATGCTCTTGAAGTTAAAGCTGAAAAAATTACTGAGACCAAAAAAGAAGACAAAAAAGTTTCGAATTCAAATTCTAATATTGTTTCTGGTATAAGTGCAGCTTCTAAAAGCCTATATGAACACATTCATTTAGTTGCTCCAACTGACATGTCTGTTCTCATTACAGGTGAAAGTGGTACAGGTAAGGAAGTTGTTGCTAGCACAATTCACACCCAAAGTTTACGTAAAGACAAACCATTTATTGCTGTAGATTGTGGAGCTATACCTAAAGAAATTGCTTCAAGTGAGTTCTTTGGACATCAAAAAGGATCTTTTACAGGAGCTATAAATGATAAAATAGGCCATTTTGAAGCAGCAAACGGAGGAACTCTTTTTTTAGACGAAGTTGGAAATTTGAACTATGAAAGTCAGGTACAATTATTACGTGCTTTGCAAGAAAGGAAGATTAAGCCTGTTGGAAGTAGTAAAGAAATTATGGTAGATATTCGTTTGATTACAGCGACCAATGAAGATTTATTATTAGCTGTTGAAAAAGGTAATTTTAGAGAAGATTTATACCATCGCTTAAATGAATTTTCTATAAAGGTTCCTAGTTTAAAAGATAGAAAAGATGATTTAATTTTATACGCTGATTTCTTCTTAGAAAAGGCTAACAAACAACTCAACAAATCAATTGCTGGATTTTCTCAGGAAGTCCTAGCTTTATTTCAACAATATAATTGGCCTGGAAACTTACGAGAATTATCTAATGTTATAAAAAGAGCTACACTTTTATCTCAAACTGAAATTATAGAAAAAGAAGTTTTACCTGAAGAGTTAAAAAACACTGAAGATCAATACAGTTTACCTAATGATTTTTCTACTAAAGAAAATGAAAAAAAACTTATTATTAGGGCTTTACATGAGGCTGGAAATAACAAAACTAAAGCTGCAAAACTTTTAAACATTACCAGAAAAACCCTGTATAATAAATTGAAAGAGTACAATATTAGTTAAGATAATTTTTTACTTCTTTTAAAAAGATTTTTAACTCTTTTTCAAAATCCCTCCATGAAGTTTTGTTTATCCCATCACTAACCTCAAATTCTTCTAAAAAAGCGATTAATTTAGTCGCTTTTAGTTGCTTTGACATTCCCAACATTTTGTGACTAACATTATTGAATCCCTGCAAATCATTCTCTTTAACATATTTCTTTAATAACAATAAATTCTCTTCTGTATCTTTTAAAAAGGATTCTAAAGTTTTATTTATCTCTACCTCATCATTATTAAAAAATGTTTTCAAGGTAGTAATATCAAAACTATTTGTTTTCTTGTTATCAATGTAACTATTGATTACATCATTATCTTGGATTTTAAAATCAAAAAATTGTTGTAAAATTTCTTTTAATCTTTTAGAATGAAAAGGTTTAATTAACGCATCTGAAAAGCCGTTTTTAATATATTCACTTTCTGATAAATTCGCCCTTCCAGTCATTGCTACGATGGGCTGACCTTTATAGGAATTATGCTTCTTTAAAGTCTCCATAAAATGGATACCATTCATTTTAGGAAGCTGAATATCAGTCAAAACCAAATCATAAGCAACATTATCTATTTCATTCAGTGCTTCTTGCGCATTACTAAAAGAAGATACTGTAACTCCAAATCCTTTTAAAACATTCTTTAACAATGATCTCAAAGAAGTATCATCTTCAACCACTACTGCATGAATGTTGAGCATCTCTTTTTGATAATTTGCTTCATATTCTTTTGGTTTTTCTTCAGCAAAAGTAACAGGTACAAACAATGAAAATCTACTTCCTTTCCCTATGCTACTTTGCAAAGTCAAGGATCCTCCCAAAAGCTCAGCTAATCTTCTAGAAATAGTTAAACCTAAACCAAATCCATTTTGACCATTCTCTTTTTCGTGCACTTGTGTAAATTCTTTAAACACTTTTTCTTGTTTGTCTTTACCTATTCCTACTCCAGTATCAATTACAGCAATTTCTACATAACTCTTTTCTTTTACTGTTCTTAATTTACTTTGCATTGTTATTGAACCTTCTTTTGTAAACTTACAGGCATTGGTTACTAAATTATATAGTATTTGTTTTATTCTAAAAGGATCACTAACAATTAATGAGTTTATTTTTTCATCATGTTTCACATTTACTAAAACGGGCTTGTTTTGAACAAGATTTTTAGCACTATTTACCACTTCTTCTATATTTCTCTTTAAATCAAAAGGAATAGCCTCAATAGTTATTTTACCGTTTTCTAATTTGGAAAACTCTAAAAGGTCACCTACAAGCTGTCCCATGTAAACCGATGCATTTTGTATGTGCACTACATAGTTTTTCTCCTTAGTATTAGCTATAGATTTTTGCAACAACTCACTAAAGCCAGTAATTGTACTTAGCGGAGTCCTCAAATCGTGACTAACCATAGATATTAACTGCTCTCTACTTTTTAAAAGCGACGAGGTAATTTCATTCGCACTTTCTAATTCTTGCCTATAATGCTGACTTCTCCAGAAATCATTTAAAATTATTATTGAGAAAAGTACGATGATAACAAAACCAACTCCCGTAGCTAAAAGAATTATATTCTTGCTACGCCCAAGCGTTTCTTCATGTTTTTTATGAGCTTGATTTGCATTGAAAATAACGTCTCTTTCAAGCACACTTAAAACCTCCCGTAATTTTCTTGATATTGTGATATCGTTTTCTATTAACTCCCTTTCTTTTATTCGCAAAAACCTCCGCTTAATAGTTGTTTCTCTTTGAGCTTTTTGAAGTATTTCTTTAGAAGCTGAAACTAAAGAATCTATTTGTTTTTGCTCTTCAGCATTAACGGGTTTTTCTTCATCTTCTCTATCAAATAATTTTAAGTACCTTTCTAAACTTAACCCTGTTTTTTTACTAAAAACTTCAGGGTTATCAACAAGATCTTTTACCGAACCTTTTCCAAGTAGTGAGTCTATAGAACCTAGTTTGTCTATGGCTTCATTGATAGATTTTTCGGAAGCATTTCTTTGGTTTAATCTCCTTAGACTTGTTATGTTTTTTCGTTTTTTATTTAAAACTAACTTAACACTATCTAAAATTGTTTTTTTTGATACATCTTTCGCTAAGAAGTTAATTGAATCAATCTTTTTTAGTAACAATTTATTTTCCGTTACATACTCATTATATCGTTTATAAGAATTCAACTGAATAGCAGCTCTTCCTAGGTTTTCATTTTCATATATATCAGCAATTAAACCTCCTGTTTGTATAATATTATTTCTATCGGAAACACCTTGTTTTTGTATTTCTATATATGTTTTAATTTCAGAGAACAACAAAATTCCTGAAACAACTGCTAAAACCGCCAAAGTGGCGTAACCTATTAAAACCTTAAATGCTATTTTATGTTTAGATGTCTTCATTAAGTAACACGTAACCTTAATTTCTCTTTTGTACAAAACGACAATACTTAGTCTTTGTTGCTTTATAATTCATATATTAAACACACTGTATAATACTAATACAAAACATAGGCTTATTACTCTTATTATTTTCTATAAAGACCCTTTAACAATGAAAGATAGTTTGTATTTTTGATGTCTATAAAATCATGTCAAAATGAGAAAAATTCAAATGGTTGACTTACAAAGTCAATATCAAAAAATAAAAGATACAGTTGATACCTCAATTCAAGAAATTCTAAATTCTTCAGCATATATTAACGGACCGTACGTTCATGAATTTCAAGCTGATTTAGAAAATTATCTAGGCATTAAGCATGTAATTCCATGTGCTAATGGTACTGATGCTTTACAGATAGCCATGATGGGCTTAGGTTTAGAGCAAGGTGATGAAGTAATTACTGCTGACTTTACATTTGCTGCAACAGTTGAAGTAATTGGTTTATTAAAATTAACACCTGTTTTAGTTGATGTTGAACCAGATACTTTTAATATTGACATTGAAGCTTTAAAAAAGGCAATTACTCCTAAAACAAAAGCTATTGTTCCTGTGCATTTATTTGGCCAGTGTGCAAATATGGAAGCTGTTTTAGAAATTGCTAAAGAACACAACTTATTTGTAATAGAAGATAATGCCCAAGCCATTGGAGCAGATTATACTTTTTCTAACGGAACAAAGAAGAAAGCAGGAACTATGGGTGATGTTGGTACTACCTCTTTCTTCCCTTCTAAAAACTTAGGTTGCTATGGTGATGGTGGTGCTATCTTTACCAATAATGATGAATTAGCACATACGCTTCGCGGAATGGTTAATCACGGAATGTACAAACGCTACTACCATGATGTAGTTGGAGTAAATTCTCGTTTAGATTCTATTCAAGCAGCTGTATTAAAAGCTAAGTTACCTTTATTAGACAGTTATTGTGATGCTCGTAGAAAAGCTGCTGAATATTATTCAAACGCATTTGCTAACAACCCAAATATTATCACACCAACTATTAGTGATTTTACTACGCATGTTTTCCATCAATATACATTAAGAATTACTAACGGAAAACGTAATGAACTACATCAACATTTATTAGATAACGGAATTCCTAATGCTATTTATTACCCAGTTCCGTTACATGCTCAAAAAGCATATAAAGATGATAGATATAATGAAGATGACTTTACAGTAACTAACCAATTGATTGATGAAGTCATTTCATTACCAATGCATACCGAATTAGATGAAGAACAATTAGCATTTATTACTAAAACTATAAATGATTTTATTCAATAATTTGGACTGAAACCTTATGGATCAAAAAATTAAAACTTTAAAAATTATCCACCTTGCCTTAGTTGCCGGTATTACTCTTGCTTTTACCATTTTAGGTAATTTTAAGATTATGTTCGACATGGTGATTGATAATTCTTCTTTATTCTATGCTTTTATTCCTGCAATAGCTTATGTTGCTAGTAACTTTATGTTTAAAAACATGTTAAGCAAAATCCAAAAAGATGCTAGTAATGAGGAGAAATTTGCTATTTACCAAACTGCTTCTATAGTAAGATGGGCTATTATTGAAGGTGCTTGTTTTTTGATTTTAATTTTAAAACCAGACTTTTTGCTGCTAGGAGTAATCTTATTAATTTATTTAATTCTCTTAGCTCCAAAAAAAGCACAAATATTCAAAATACTAGATATTAGAAACTAGTCGTTTCTTACAAAAAAAAACATTAAAATCACTCATTTTTGATTATTTTTAATCAATTTTGAGTGATTTTTTATTCATTTCTGTTAAAATCAGCTTTTTTACATTTCTAATTTGTGAATTGTTTACACTTCCTATTATCATATTCTTAAAATAGTACACTTCAAATTTAAGAACACATATTTATTAGCTGATTTTTAATGTTTTAACGTTTATTAATTGACATCACGCTTTAAGCTTTTTAGTTTTGTACCCTAATTAAATGATACTAGAATAATGAAATTGATTAAAATTAAAAGAGAAACACGTTTAGAAAAACGATTTTCAAGAAAAATGGGTAAACTTCATACTAATGTTACCTACATTAAAAAAATGTTTTTAAATATTATACCGCTTGAAACGGTACACAAATACAGAGAAACCTATTATGGTGAAGTTAAAGATTGTGAAGACTGTGTTTTAGCTAAATAATAACTTTCTTTTTCACAAAAACAAAAATCCCGTTCCAAAGGAACGGGATTTTTCTATACTATATTTTGTTTTTACTATTTATGCTAAAGAAGCACCACTAGCAGCTACACTTCTATCAATTTTACGCATTAATCCTTGTAATACTTTACCAGGACCAACTTCAACAAACTCAGCACCACCATCAGCAATCATTGCTTGCACACATTGCGTCCATCTTACTGGAGCTGTTAATTGTGCTATCAAATTTTCTTTAATTTCAGCAGGATTTGTTACTGCTTTTGCTACCACATTTTGGTATACTGGGCAAATAGGTTCGTTAAAAGTAGTTTCTTCAATAGCTGCTGCTAATTCTTCACGAGCTGGCTCCATCATTGGTGAATGAAATGCTCCTCCTACTGGTAAAAGTAACGCTCTCTTCGCACCTTTTTCTTTTAATACTTCACAAGCTTTTTCAACTGCTTCAACTTCACCAGAAATTACTAATTGCCCTGGGCAGTTATAATTTGCTGCTACCACTACTCCATCAATCGAAGCACAAACTTCTTCAACTACAGCATCTTCTAATCCTAACACAGCTGCCATAGTAGATGGTTGAATTTCACATGCTTTTTGCATTGCTAAAGCACGTTTAGAAACTAATTTTAATCCGTCTTCAAAAGACAATACACCATTAGCTACTAATGCTGATAATTCTCCTAAAGAGTGACCTGCAACCATTTCTGGTTTAAAATCATCTCCTAAAACTTTTGCTAAAATTACTGAATGTAAAAAGATAGCAGGTTGCGTTACTTTAGTTTGTTTTAATTCTTCAGCAGTACCTTCAAACATTACGTCGGTAATACTAAAACCTAATATATTATTTGCTTTTTCAAAAAGTTCTTGAGCTAATGGAGAGTTTTCATATAAATCTAACCCCATTCCTGTAAATTGTGCTCCTTGACCTGGAAAAATATACGCTTTCATTTGTTTGTTTTGTTGTTTATTTAACCTTGCAAACATACAACTTTTAAAATTACTATCTTCGTTTTATGACTGTACAACAAAAATCTAAAGCACAACTTATTTACCTAGTTTTAGCTTCGTTATTTATAGCCTCTCTTGTAACTTCAAACCTAATTTTTCAGAAGTTTTTTTATTGGGAACCTCTTAATTTATTTCGTTTTGAAGTATCTGTTGGAATACTTCCTTATCCTATTACTTTTTTAATTACTGATATTCTTTCTGAAATTTATGGTAAAAAAAAAGCCAATCAAGTTGTTGTAGCAGGTATTTTTGCTTCCTTTTTTTCAATGTTAATTATTTTAGTAGCTGATTACGCTCCTGCAATTGATAACTCCCCTATAGGAAATGAAACTTTTACAAAGGTTTTTGGGCTTTCTCCTTTAGCAGTATTAGCTTCTATGTTAGCTTACTTAGCTGCTCAGTTTATAGATATTCGTATTTTTCATTTTTGGAAAAGGCTAACTAAAGGAAAGCATTTATGGCTTCGAAATAACTTTTCTACCTTTTTGTCACAATTTATAGATACTTTTACCGTATTATTTTTATTGAGTTCTTTTAAAATACTTCCTTGGAGTATTTTTGGTAGCCTTTTACTTAGCGGTTTTTTATTCAAAGTCATAATAGCAGCTCTGGACACTCCTATTTTGTATGCTGTTGTATATTGGTTTAGAAAAAAGTTCGGCTTAAAAATGGGAGAAGAAATCACAGAATTTTAACCTGACACTACTTATGTTAAACAAGTTTTTTTATAGAATTTTTAAAGAACATTTTTCACTTTCAGAGACACTTTCTAGTTATCTGAATTTATTCGCAAACTTAATTGTGTTTGGAATTTTAGGCTACATCCTATTCAAAATTTTTAGGTATTTTGGTAAAAGAACGATGAATAAAATGGCTGCAAAAACATCAACTAGTTTTGATGATATGCTTATTAAAAACAAAACATTTTTAAACCTTTCTAGAATTGTTATTCTTACAATTGTTTTTAATTTTTTAAAAGACCTTTTAGTTGATTTTCCTCACTTGTTTAATTACGCTGAACGTATTGTTACTATTGCCATTATTTTTGCTATTGTTTGGTTTATACGTAGTATTTTACTGAGCATTAAAGATTTTCTTCGCACCACAAATGCTTTCAAAGACAAACCCTTAGAAAGCTATGTGCAAATCTTTATGGTAATGTTGTGGTTAATTGCTGCTATTTTATCTTTTTCTGTACTAACGGGCAAACCTTTAATTAGATTTTTAACTGCTTTAGGAGCTTTTTCAGCTGTATTATTATTAATTTTTAAGGACACCATTCTTGGTTTTGTATCAAGTATTCAGGTGGCGGTAAATGATACTGTTAGAATTGGAGATTGGATTACCATGGAAAAATATGGTGCCGATGGTGATGTAGTTGAAATTAATCTTACTTCAGTAATTATTAGAAATTTTGACAATACAATATCCAGTATTCCTACTTACTATTTAACCTCTGATTCTTTTAAGAACTGGAGAACAATGAACACCTCAGGTGGTAGACGTATAAAGCGATCAATTTTAATTAAAATAAATAGCATCCACTTTCTTACCGATGAAGATATTGAACGTTTTAAAAAGATTGAATTAATTTCTGATTACATAGAAGAAAGTAGTAAAGAGGTTAAAAAATATAATGAAGAAAATAACGTAGATAAATCGGTTATTCTAAATGGTAGAAACCTTACCAATTTTGGATCTTTCAGAATTTATTTAGATAAATACATTGAGAATCACCCCAAAATTAATCAAGACATGTTATTAATGTCTCGTCAGTTAGAGCCAACTCCTAATGGAATTCCGCTAGAGATTTATGCGTTTAGTAGAGAAAAAAATTGGGTAGATTATGAACGTGTTATGGCGAACATTTTTGATCATATTTTGGCTTCTGTAAAATATTTTGATTTGGAAGTTTTTCAAAATCCATCAAGTATTGATGTCAATAACTTGAAAGAAATACAAAAGAGTGAATAATAATACAGGTACATCTTTATGGCAAATAGCCATCCAAAAATTTAAACGTAGTAAAACAGGTATATTTAGTTTTTGGTATATTGTTTTATGCGGATTTATTGCTGTTTTTTGCTATGTTTTAGCTCCTGATAACAGTAACTCTGCCAATCAAATGCATTTAGAAATTCACTCGAAACCTCCTGGATTTTCTGTTCAACTATTAAGTATTCCTTCAGAAGTAAAAAATCAACAATCTTGGTTTTCTGTTTTTATGAAGGGAAAACAAAATTCATCAACAGAAATACCTATAAAATCATTTTCTGTTAAAAATAATCAGTTAGAAGTTATTAAATACTCCGATGGTTTACCAAAAGAGTTTCCCTCTTCCTACGAAAAGTACATTCAGCAAAAAACGTTTTATTTAGGAACTGATAAATATGGTCGTGACTTATTAAGCAGGTTATTAATTGGGGCTAGAATTTCATTTTTTATTGGGTTTATAGCTGTATTTATTTCACTTTTAATAGGAATTCCTATTGGCGCTATTGCAGGCTATTTTGGTGGAAAAATTGATGATTTTATTATGTGGATTATCAATATCACTTGGTCTATTCCAACACTTTTACTAGTAATAGCTATTACATTGGCTTTAGGAAAAGGTTTTTGGCAGGTTTTTATTGCTGTAGGTCTAACTATGTGGGTAGAAGTTGCCCGTGTAGTGCGTGGTCAAGTAATTACTACTAAGCAGCAGCAATATGTAGAAGCTGCCAAAGCTTTAGGTTTTTCTGATTTTAGAATTATTTTCAAACATATTTTACCTAATATTTTAGCTCCTATCATTGTAATTTCCGCCGCAAATTTTGCAGCTGCTATTTTAATTGAAAGTGGACTGAGTTTTTTAGGTATTGGAGCCCAACCTCCTACTCCTTCTTGGGGTGCTATGATTAAAAATCATTATAATTATATCATTTTAGGCAAACCATTTTTAGCATTGATTCCTGGATTAGCAATTATGAGTTTAGTAATGGCTTTTATGTTAATTGGAAATACACTTCGTGATGCTTTGGATGTGAAAGCATAAAATTTGTAAATTCGCTTTCTTAAATTTTTTTGATATGAGTTTTAGTGTTGAGTTTAAAACACGATGGGCAGATTTTGATGCCAATATACACATGCGCCATACCGCATATAATGACTATGCTGCTGAATTACGTTTGCGTTTTTTTAAAGAGCATAATGTAACTGTTCAAGATTTCACAAAAGAAAACGTTGGTCCTATTTTATTTGAAGAGAATACTAAGTTTTTACGTGAAATACACATGGGAGAAGACATAACTGTTAACTTAAAGGTTACTGGTTTATCTGGAAAAGGTGAACGTTGGAAAATTCAACATGAAGTTTTTAATCAAGCAGGTAAACTCTCTGCAATTATAACTGTTTATGGTGCTTGGTTAGATTTAGTTAAGCGTAAATTAACAGTACCTCCTATTAAGTTTCAAGAAATTTTTAATGAAGTTGAAAAAACTGAAGATTTTAAAGAAATTGTATTAAGTAATTAAATGAGTACTTCAAGGAAAATAAAAGTTGTTATTACCATTGTTGCTTTGCTTGTTGGTTATTGGTTACAACAGAAAGAAGAAGCTAATAGTTCTTCTCAATCTACAACAGAAACAACTAGCAATAAAACTAATAACTTCAATTACTTTCCTACCTCAACAACTGGAGTCATTATAAAACATAATGGCTACCAGTTATCATATAGCGAAAAACACGAACAAGCCGAATGGGTTGCTTACCCTTTAGATAAAAGTGATATTGTTTATACCAATCGTAAACGTCCGTTTTTTATTATAGATCCTAAGGTTAAAACAAAATCTGCGGATTGGAGAAATTATAAAAGGTCTGGTTATGACAAAGGACACTTATGTCCTGCTGGTGATAGACGTGCCTCTAAAAGTGCTCATGATGAAACTTTTTACACCTCTAACATTTCTCCGCAAAACCATGAATTTAACGCTGGTATTTGGAATAAACTAGAACAAAAAACTCGTTATTGGGCAAAAAAGTATAATCACTTGTATGTTGTTACTGGTGGTATTTTAGAACCTAATTTGAAAACTATAGGAAAGGAAAAAGTAAGTGTTCCTAATTATTTTTATAAGGTTTTACTAGATTATACTCAGCCTGAAATTAAAGCCATCGCTTTTTTACTTCCACATAAGGAAAGCAACAAACCTCTATCTGATTTTGTGGTTTCTATTGATGAATTAGAACAAAAAACAGGTATTGATTTCTTCCCTGAATTACCTGATAATATTGAAAATCAACTAGAGGCTTCTGCTAATTATAAAAATTGGAGTTTTAGGTAACAATTCTATAATACTCCTTTTAGTACCTACGTTTTTTCTCAAAAACATACGATAGAACAACTCCATGACTATTTCCTAACACTGAATCGCTAAACGCAGCATTGTAGAAATACACAAACTTTAAGTTTTTTAGAGCATAAATACCTGCCATAAAATTAATTGAAGAGCTACTTCGATAACCAGTACCTATTTCGATTTTGTTTTTATAGTTAACTGCAACATTTGCATCAATCTGCATAGGCGCTCCACCTTCATACTTTAAGAAAACACTAGGCTTAATCATTACTTCCTCAAATCTATTGGTAAAAAAACGATACCCAAAATAACCATAAACAGGATTTGATATATCTAAATCATCTCTTGATGCTAGTTTATCTCCTAAAAGGTTTGGTAGTGAAATTCCTGCATAAAAATCTGCATGATTGTACAAAAACCCAACCCCAACAGTTGGCACAGTTACATTCATATTTTCTGAAAACTCTATATCATCAGTAATTCCTAGCTCTAATAGATTTTCATGAAACTGCTGTACTCCTGCTGTTAGTCCAAACGATATTACATGTTCATTATAATGCTGCCAATAAGGTCTATCAATCTCAGTATCAAAAAATATTTTATACGAATATGCAGCATATGCATTTGTATAAGTGCTCACACCTATTTTGTCTCTTACAATAGCCCCACCTATTCCCATTTTCTTCCTAGCTATAGGAGAATGAAAACTTAATGATAATGTTCTGGGACTTCCTTCAATACTATTTATATAACCGTAATTGCTAAGTGTAATTTCTGCTCCATCTGACATTCCTGTATAAGCCGAATTTATAATAAACGGATTATAATTATACTCTGGATACAAAGCCGTCTGTTGTCCCCAATTATTCTGAAATACCATCATAAAAATAAATAGTAAAATATAGTTCCTTATCTCTTTCATCTTATCTTTTTAAAACTAAAAACCCTTTTGTTTCTTTTGATTTCCCTTCTGTTGAAATTTTTATATTGAAAAAGTATGTTCCTGTTGGTAACTTATCACCTCCCATACTTGTTAGCTTATTGGCAACACCTCTAAAAACATTAAACTGGTTATCATATCCTTTTATCTGGAACACCATATCTCCCCACCTATTAAAAACAGTTACTGAATTGTTAGGATATTCTTCAATTCCTTTTATTTCCCAAAAGTCATTTACTCCATCACCATTCGGAGAAAAACCATATTTAGTTTCTCCTACTAAACCTTCTTCTGTTCTAAAACTAATTTCTGAACAACCTGTAGCACTTCCTACAGAATTATAAGGAGTCACCGAGACATAAATTGTGGCCGTTTCTGGTAAATCACTTGCTAGTGTGTAACTCGTTCCTGTTACTGATTCATTATTTACAATATCAGTTCCGCCTGAAGTTGTTCCAATTGACAGGTAATATCCATCTGCATCAGCTACTGCGTCCCAACTAATTCCGGTACTAACACTAACATTCATTCCTCCGTTACTTGGAAATGTGATTGTTGTACAATTCGGTGCTGTTGGTAATGTTTCTGTAGTGAAACTAATCTCTGAACATCCTGTAGCACTTCCTACAGAATTATATGGAATTACCGAGACATAAATTGTGGTCGTTTCTGGTAAATCACTAGCTAGTGTGTAACTCGTTCCTGTTACTACTTCATTATTTATAATATCTGTTCCTCCTGAAGTTGTTCCAATTGACAGGTAATATCCGTCAGCATCAGCTACTGCGTCCCAACTAATTCCGGTACTAACACTAACATTCATTCCTCCGTTACTTGGAAATGTGATTGTTGTACAATTCGGTGCTGTTGGTAATGTTTCTGTAGTGAAACTAATCTCTGAACATCCTGTAGCACTTCCTACAGAATTATATGGAATTACCGAGACATAAATTGTGGTCGTTTCTGGTAAATCACTAGCTAGTGTGTAACTCGTTCCTGTTACTACTTCATTATTTATAATATCTGTTCCTCCTGAAGTTGTTCCAATTGACAGGTAATATCCGTCAGCATCAGCTACTGCGTCCCAACTAATTCCTGTACTAACACTAACATCCGTTGCTCCGTTACCTGGAACTGTGATTGTTGTACAGTTTGGTACAGTTGGTAATGCTTCGGTTGTAAAACTAATCTCTGAACATCCTGTGGCACTTCCTACCGAATTATATGGAATTACCGACACGTAAATTGTTGTTGTTTCTGGTAAATCACTAGCTAGTGTGTAACTCGTTCCTGTTACTGATTCATTATTTACAATATCAGTTCCACCTGAAGTTGTTCCGATTGACAGGTAATATCCATCTGCATCAGCTACCGCGTCCCAACTAATTCCTGTACTAACACTAACATTCGTTGCTCCGTTACTTGGAACTGTGATTGTTGTACAATTCGGTGCTGTTGGTAATTCTTCGGTTGTAAAACTAATCTCTGAGCATCCTGTGGCACTTCCTACCGAATTGTACGGAATTACCGAAACATAAATTGTTGTTGTTTCTGGTAAATCACTAGCTAGTGTGTAACTCGTCCCTGTTACTGATTCAGTATTTACAATATCAGTTCCACCTGAAGTTGTTCCAATTGACAGATAATATCCATCTGCATCAGCTACTGCATCCCAACTGATTCCAGTGTTAACACTAACATTCGTTGCTCCGTTACTTGGAACTCTAATTGTGGTACAATTTGGCACATTTACAACTGCATCTCCTGTAGTAAAACTTTCTTCTACACAACCTGCAGCGTCACCTACATCATTGTATGGAATTATACGAACATAATGTATTCTATTTTCTTGTAGATCTTGGATAAAACTATACGAAGTAGTGTTTCCTACATCAATACTATTCACAACTTCTATTCCTCCTTGAGTAATTCCTACACTTACTAAATATCCTGTTGCTTCTGCAATTTCATTCCAAGAAATATCAGTATTCAACGGAACATTCGTTGAACCATTTATAGGATTTATTAAACTTGTACAACTAGGTACTACTGGAATAAACTCTGTTTTAAAAGATTCTTCTCCACAACTTATTGCATCTCCTTTATCATTATAAGGAGTTATAGTTACAAAAATATCGGTATCTTCTGGTAAATCTACAGGTAAATCGTATGTTGTACTATTACCTACATCAATACTATTAAGAATATCTGATCCTCCAGAAGTGGTTCCTACTGTAAGCCTATACCCATCTGCATTGCTTATAACATTCCATTCTAAATTTGTACTTACAGGTATATCTGTACCGCCAGCAAGTGGTAAGGTTAAATTGGTACAATTTGGTACTGTTGATGGAGTTGTAGACAGGGTAAAACTTTCTTCTGAACAAGATCCTACCGCATCTCCATTTTCGTTTGAAGGTACAATAGTAACATGAACTGTTTCTCCTCCTGAAAAATCTGTAGCAAATTCATAAGTGGTAGCATTTACAACAGTTTCATTTATTATGGTTCCAGATGGTTCAATTCTAATTGTTAAAGCATATTCACGTGCATACAAAACAGATTCCCAAGTTAAATTGGTATTTACAGGAACATCTGTTGCTCCATTTAAAGGAGCTATTAACTGTGTACATTCTGGAATAGGACAATCTAAGACATCACCTGTAAAAGACCATCCAAAATCATCAATCATTGATTGTCTTTCTTCTACAGCATCACAATATGGAAGAGTGTTAGCTCCTAGATTTATTCCAGGTGTTAGTGTTTGTTCAGACCATGCAATAAGCGTATTGTCATAATTTACTCTGGTAAGAGCTGTATTATCTAACATATTTTGCATGGTGGTTACACCACTAATATTCCAATCACCTAAATCTTGATTAAAAGCTGTAGCGTTATTAAACATAGCGTTCATAGATACCGTATTTAATAACCATTGGTTTAAAGATTGATTAAACAAACTTGCACCTTGAAACATTCTATCCATGTTTGTCACTGCTGTTGGTCTCCAATTATTAATAGGTTGATTAAAGTTTATTGCACCATTAAACATATCTTGCATGGTGGTTACTCTCCTGATATTCCAACTTCCAATAGCATCATCAAAAGCTTTTGCTCCGTAAAACATTCCTTGCATGTTAGTTACAGATGCTACATTCCATGAATCTAAAGATCTATTAAAAGATGTTGCTCCCCGAAACATTTCTTGCATGGTGGTTACAAAAGATACATTCCAGTTATTAATATCTTGATTAAATTTAGACGCTCCATAAAACATTTCAGCCATCGTTTGTGCTTCGCCTGTATTCCAATTTCCTAAAGGTTGGTTAAATATTTCTGCATCTTTAAACATTGCTTCAAAGTTTGTAACTACTGAAACATTCCAGTTTTCCAACGGGTTATCAAAAGCAATAGCTTCTTCAAACATTGAAGGCATTAACGTTACTGAGCTTACATTCCAAGAATTTAATGGTTGATTAAAAACTGTGGCTTGTTGAAACATTTGGCTCATATTAGCAACAGCACTTACATCCCAATTATTTAATGGTTGATTAAACACCTCTGCTCTTCGGAACATCCCTGACATATTAACTACTGAGTCTACATCCCAAGAATTTAACGGTTGGTCAAACATTTGAGCATTGTAAAACATTAAACTCATGTTCGTTACATTGGTTACATTCCAACTATTTATATTTTGATTAAAATTGCCAGCGCTTTGAAACATACTCTCCATGCTAGTAACCTTAGATACATTCCAACTATCTAGTGGTTGATCGAATACAGATGCGCTTTCAAACATCGAAGTCATATTTGTAACAGAACCTACATTCCAAGAATTTAAAGGCTGATTAAAATCAACACATCTCTGAAACATTTCAGACATATCTGTAACATTACTTACATCCCAATTATCTATATTTTGGTTAAAAGCCATATTTGAAATAAAACCATTAAACATTTCAGACATATTGGTAACATTGCTTACATCCCAGTTATCAAGTGGCTGGTTAAATGCTTCTGCTCTTTCAAACATACTACTCATATCTGTAACATTACTTACATTCCAATTATTAAGATTCTGATCAAATACTTCTGCATTCTGAAACATACCTCCCATATTTATAACATTTCCGGTATTCCAATTCCCTATATCTTGATTAAACTCTACAGCACTACCAAACATATAATTCATATTAGTAACATTACTCACATCCCAGTTATTAAGTGGTTGGTTATAAATTGAGGTTCCGCTAAACATACCACGCATGTTGGTTACATTGCTAACATTCCAATTATTTATGTTTCCATTAAATTTTCTGCATGAACTAAACATTCTTTCCATATCCGTTACATTGCTTAGATTAGGAATATCTGTGGCATTGTACTCCATATTTGCACAACTTTCAAAAGCTTCGTGCATGCTTTCCCAAACTTGTGTTCCCCATTGATCTATAGACAATAACTTGTCAGAGTCTCCAATAGTTTCATGCTTCGGAGAAGGAAAAACACCAATAATACTTACTGTATAAATCCCTGGTGTAAGATATGTGTGTGTAATATCACCTGCAACATTATGGTTATATTGTCCATCTCCCCAATCTATAGAATAATTGTACGTAAGATATTTTGGATAACCTGAATTTGTTTCTATTCTTAACTGATTTGTTGGTGTAGTGAATGAAGATTGTATACTTGTATCATAGGTAAGTTTAAATGCATCTGGACTATTTGCCCAACTTTCGATTACAGTAAAACTAATTTCTTGACAACCTGTAGCTGGTCCTTCATCGTTATAAGGAACAACTGTTACATATACAGTATCTCCTGCTATAAATTCATTGGTAAAATCGACTCCTACAACATTTCCTACATCTTCATTATTATATATAACCTGTGAAGTCGCTCCGTTTTCTCTTCTTACACTAATTCTATATCCTTTTGCATTAGGTGCTGGGTTCCAACGAATATCACTATTAGCAGGGACATTGGCATCTCCGTTTTGTGGCATTGTTATTTGCGTACATAATACATAAGAACAGTTTACAATATCTCCAGATATAGTCCAACCGTTATTATCAATTAAACTCTGTCTCTGGTTTAATGCATCACAATAATTAAGATTCGTCGCTCCTAAATCAACGTTGTTTTGAACTGCTTGAGCATCCCAAGCTATAAGAATATTATCATAATTCTCTTGAGAGACACCACTATTCGATAACATATTTGTCATACTTGTTACCTTAGATATATCCCAACTTCCTAGGTTTTGATTAAATGAGGTAGCTTGATTAAACATATAAGACATGTTTCTAACATTTCCCGTTTCCCAACCACTTATATCTTGATTAAAGGATGTAGCCCTATCAAACATATACTGAAAATCAGTGACATTACTTACATCCCAAGTATTTAAAGGTTGGTTAAAAGCTTCTGCTCGTTGGAATATATTACGCATATTAGTAATATTGCTCACATCCCAAATATTCAAGGGTTGATTGAAAGCTTCTGTTCTTTCAAACATACTTTCTATATTGGTAACCTTACTAATGTTCCACGAACTAATATCCTTATTAAAATCAATAGCACCTTCAAACATTCCTCTCATAGTAACAACATTACTTACATCCCAGTTATTTAAAGGTTGATTAAAACCTGAGTTATCTCGAAACATATAACTCATATCAGTAACATTACTTACATCCCAGTTACCTATAGGTTGATTAAAAACTGCTCCCCAAGCCCATCCATCAAACATACCCGACATGTTTGTAACATTACTTACATCCCAATTATTTAAAGGTTGATTAAAAGTTCTGTTTCTAAAAAATAGCTTGGACATATTAATAACATTACTAACATTCCAACTATTTAAGGATTGATTGAATTTAGATTGACTAAACATTCCCGCCATTGTTGTAACGCTACTTACATCCCAGTTATCTATTGGACTATTAAAGCTAGAACCTTTAAATGTGTTATCCATATTGATAACATTACTAACATTCCAATTATTCATTGGTTGATTATAAATACTCGTATCGTAAAAGGCTCCTTCCATATTAACAACATTAGCTACATTCCAGTTGTTAATATTTTGATTGAATTTACGGGCTCTATATAAAAAGTTTTCTAAAGTAGTTACTGCTGATGTATTCCAGTTATCTAATGGTTCGTTGAATTCTCTTGCATTATAAAAAGTGTAAGACATATCTATTATACTAGATGTGTCCCACTGATCTAAAGGTCTATTAAAAATTTCGCAATTCATAAATAACCCTGAAATATTAGTTATGGTGCTCATATTCCAATTATTCATAATACCATTAAATAATGAACAATCTCTAAAAGCATTTTGTAAGCTAGTAGCTTGGCTTAAATCTGGTGGAGTAATGGCATCAAAATTTAGGTTTGAACATCCATAGAATGCATTTTCCATACTTTGCCATTGAATGGTACCCCAAGACAATATTTCAATAATTTTGTCAACGTCTCCAGTATTGTTAAAATAGATTGCAGGAAACGTACCATCTATCTTAATAGTATAATTCCCTTGTGTAGCGTAGGTGTGAGTAATATCTCCTGTTACATTTGAATCTACATTTCCATCTCCCCAATCAACAGTATAAGAATATGTATAAGCTGAATTTGTTGGTATGGTTATTTCATTATCTGCAGAAGAATCAGTGCTAACATTTGCAGTGTTCCATAAAGAAGTAAACGACTGCGAAAACGACTGACTGCTTATAATTAAAAAAAGTACTGTAAAACTACTCTTTAATAACTTACTGATAAATTTCCTCATTCTTTTTAATCTAATTTTTAAACTTCTTCTTAATTAATTATTTTAATTTTACAACATAACAAGTGAAGTAAAATCACCTGAAAAATTACAGGTGTTTTTTGTTTGACTATACCATTAAATAACAGGGCGCAAGATATAACCGTTTGTTGTTATAGAAGTATCATTCTATAGAGTGGAACCTATTTATTAGTTTTTTTCGGTACTCAGTAGGAGTATAACCTGTTTGTTCTTTAAACACACGGTTAAATGTTGTTTTACTTTTAAAACCAGAATCGTAGGCTACAGCAATTATTTTATAATCTTTATTGGCAGGTATTTCTAATATTTTTTTAGCTTCTTTTATTCGATACGAATTGATAAGTTGATAAAAATTTTTATCAAATTCAAACGAAAACACTTCGGATAAATGGTGGCTACTTAACGATAGTTTTTTTGCAAAATTTGCTTGAGTTAAATCGTGATTTAAGTATATCTTTTCTTCTTCTATTGCTTTTAATATTTTTTGCTGGTAAGAAACTCTATCTTCTTTTGACAATGAGGAATTTTTATATTTTTCAGAAGCTTCTTTTATCTTTCCTGTTATTTCATTTGTTTCTTTTATAACACTTTTATCTTCATTCTTTTTTATGTAAATCCAAAACACCCCTCCTAAACCAATTACACAAAACACACTAAACCACAACAAACTTTTTTGTTGTTCTGAAAGTAGCGCTTTTGTGTTTTCTTGTGCTAAAACTGTTTCTTCTCTTGCTCCAATTTCTGCTTTTAACTCTTCTGTAATAGCTTTCTTTTGATTCTTTAGAAAACTTATTCGGTTTTTGTTATATTTCTTTTCTGCATTTAAATAAGCTGTTGTTTTGTTTAGCTTTTGATATATTATAGTTAGATTTTTATAACATATCATTTCTATTTCTTCTATATTCTTTTCAGAAGCTATACTTAATGCTTGTTTTAAATATTCTTCCGCTTTATTGTAATGTTCTAACTTTAAATTTGCGACTCCTAAATTGACAAAAATCCATGCTTTTACTCTAGTATTTTTTTCAAAAGTCTTATATTTTCTAGCTCTATTAGCTATTTCAATTGATTTTTCATATTCTCCTAATTTATAATACGAACTACTGATATGGTTTAATGATGTTAAAACAATACTTTCATTTCCTGTTTCTTCTCCTATTTTTTTTACTTGCTGCGCATAAAACAGTGATTTTCCCTCATTATTTAAAGCTGAGTAGCTTGTTGATAAACCATTCAACGCAGCCATTTTTATTAAGTTAGGTTTCTTCATATAGGTAGTTTGCTTTAAAACCTTCTTCATGGTTTCTATACTTTTTTCATAAAGCTCAACATTATTATATGTGTTTCCTAAATTAACCAGCACTACAGTTTCAGCTTGTTTACTTTCTTGTATTGTTTTTGCTACAACTAATGCTTCTTTATACAATGCTATACCTTCTACATACTTTGTTTGCATGTTCAAGCTTATTGCTTGATTAACCATTGCTTTTACTTGTAGATCTTTTAGGTTATTCTCTTTAGAAATATTATAAAGAGAATCACTATAAACCTTATGAAGTTTGTAGTTTCCTTCCTTATAGTTTTCTTGTAGTTTTTCTAAATAACTCTCTGCTTTTTTCTGAACTTCAGCAAACTGTGAATCTACTTTATTCTGACTATACAACTGGGTTACAAGACTAAGTAATAGATATGTGATTATTTTTTTTAGCAAGTTTTATTTGTTTCCTACAAAAATACATCAAAAACTTTTCTCTATTCCTTTTTAATAACCATTTGATTTTCAAACATAAAAAAGTGTCTTGCAGATGTGATAACATACTACATGACACTTCTTATCAAAAACCACAAAAATTTGTGTATTTATTTAACGGGCTTTAGAGAGTTTAAATTATTAATAATCATGTACTCTAATAGTACTTCTTTTGAGTAATCGTTAAACAAATTATCTGCATCAAACAAACGACTCTCCAGCCCGCTTAAATATAACTTACTAAATAACTCAAGGTCTACATCAGGTCTTATTTCTCCTTGCTTTTTAGCTTCTTCTAAAAGATTCATTACATCTGTAGAAACAACATCTGCAGTAATTTCTTTATAAGCTTCGTAAGCATTTGGGTAGTATTTTTTTAATCCAAAAATAAATGATGGTTTAAATTTTACTACATACTTAAAAACCACTCCGTATACTTCTATTACTTTATTTAATGCTGATTTATCAGACTTTAAAATAGGTGCTGTATCAATTTTGAATTCATTTATTAATTCTTTGATACTTTCAATTATCAATTCCTCTTTTGATGAGAAGCAAGCATAAATAGTTTTTTTTGAAATTCCGAGTAACTCAGCTATTTCATCCATTGTGGTATGCTTACTGCCAAATGCTATAAACTTTTCTTTGGCTACCTTAATAAGTTTAGACCTATTACTCATTGTAATTTATTTATTTCCAACCGCCTCCTAATGCTTCATATAAATTTACAACACTTAATAACTGATTTAACTTGTTATTGATAACATTTAACTCAGCATTTAAAGCTCTTTCTCTTGCTGTTAATAAATCTAAATAATTTGCATATCCGTTTTTTAACAGTTCTTCTGAATTTACCTCTGCTCTTCGTAAAGCCTCAACCTCATTTTGTCTGTATTCAAATTTTTCTGTTTCCGCATTATAATCGAAAAGTGCATTTGAAACTTCATTTCCGGCAGTTAACAAAGTCTTTTTAAAAGTTAATAATGCTTGTTCTTGTTGTGCTTTAGCTACCTCGTGTTGTGTTTTTATTTTTCTTTGATTGAAAATAGGCTGTGTTAAACCTCCTATAATATTTGCAAACAAAGAATTGGTGCTTAATAATTTATCTAACTCTAAACTCTGAAATCCTCCACTTGCTGTTACTGTTAACGATGGATAAAAATTACTTTTTGCAACATTTGTCATTTCAAAAGCATTGATTAAACCATATTCAGCAGCCATAACATCTGGTCTGTTTCTTAGTAAAGTTGCCGGAACACCTACTTTAATAGCTGCATCTAATTGTTGTTCTGAAAGTTTACTTCTTTCAATAACTACAGATGTTCTTCCTAGTAATAGGTTTAATGTATTTTCTATTTTAAAAATAGAGGCTTCTAAATCTACTTTTAATGCTTTTGCATTGTTATACTGTGCAATATTCTGATCTACTGCTACCTGATTTACTTGTCCCGCATCTTTAAGAGCTTTGATCGTGTTTACACTACTCTCTCTCGTTTCAATAGTTTGTTCAGTAATTTCTAATTGAGCGTCTAAAGCTACTAATTGATAATAGGTAGTTGCTATTGCTGAAACTAATTGAGTTTTCACTGCTTGATGCGCTGCTACACTTTGTAAATAACCTGCTTTTCCTGCTCGTTTATTACTGCGTATTTTACCCCAAATATCGGCTTCCCATGAAAGATTTCCAGTTACATCATACTGGTCTATACTTCCGTTAAAAAAAGATCCAAACTGGCTATTTTTTGCTAATTCTTGGTGAGTAGCTTTTGCTCCTACACTTAAAGTAGGGAAATATCCTGCTTTTCCTTGTTTCATATAAGCCTCTGCAGCTGCCATTTGCTGTATTGCTACACGGATGTCTAAGTTATTTTGAAGCCCTTCATCAATATATTGTTTCAAGTGAGCATCAGTAAACATATCTTTCCATGACACATCTGCCATTGAGATACTATCTTTTGGTAAATTATCTGTTCTATACAAGTGTTCTGTTTCTTTTAACTCTGGACGTGCATAATCCTTAGCAACAAAACAACTTTGTAAGGTTGTAGCCATTACGACTACAACCAAGGTTTTATTTAGTATACGTTTCATAATTAATCTTCTTTAGTTTCAATAACAACTGGCTTGCTTGATACTTTTTCTTGTAACCATTGGAATACTACAAATAGTACAGGGATAACAAATACTCCTATTAAAGTACCTATTAATAATCCTCCTGCTGCACCAGTTCCGATAGAGTTATTTCCTGCAGCTCCTACGCCTTTTGCTAATACTAACGGCATTAATCCAAGGATAAATGCAAATGAGGTCATTAAAATAGGTCTTAAACGCACTTTTGCTCCCTCAATAGCTGCTTCGTATAAGCTTTTTCCTTGTTTACGGCGTTGTATTGCGAATTCTACAATAAGAATTGCATTTTTAGCTAACAGACCTAATAGCATAATTAGAGCAATTTGGAAATAGATGTTGTTTTCTAATCCTGCTAAATATGTTGTGTAATAAGCTCCAGCCACCCCAATTGGTAATGAGAAAATTACTGATAGTGGTAATAGGTAACTCTCGTATTGTGCTGCTAATAAGAAATACACAAACAAAATACTAATCATAAAAATAATGTTAGACTGCCCTGATGATGCTATCTCTTCTCTAGTAATTCCTGAGTAAGCAACACTATAACCTTCTGGTAAATTGTTTTCTGCTAAGGTGTTTATTTTAGTAATTGCATCTCCTGTACTAAACCCTGGTGTTACTCCTCCGTTTACTGTTACAGAGTTAAACAGGTTGAAACGATTTACCGTTTGAGGACCATATACACGTTTTAAGCTTACAAATTGAGATATTGGTGTCATTTCTCCACTTGGAGTTTTTATAAACATACTATTTAGGCTTTCTTCATTTACTCTATCTTCAGGTAATGATTGTACAAAAACTCTAAATTGTTTTCCAAACCTACTAAAGTCTGCTGCATAATTACCCCCAACATATCCTTGTAGAGCAGAAAGTATAGAACTTGTTGACACTCCCGCTTCTTTAGCTCTTTCTACATTAATATCTAATTCTAACTGAGGAAAACCAGTATCAAAAGAGTTAGAAGCATATGCTATTTCTGGTTGTTGATTTAAAAGACCTACAAACTCTTTTGCTGCTGCATCCATTTCTGTTAATGGTTTTGCAGCACGATCTAATAATCTCATTTCAAAACCATCTGCACTACCAAAACCTGGCACACTAGGTGGGGTAAAGAAAATAATATTCGCATCTGGTATCATTGCTGCTTTTCCGAATAATTGACCTACAATACTCTTTACAGATCCTGCGTCACTTTCTCTCTTATTCCAATCTTCCAAAATAATAAAGCCCATTGCATATGAACTACCTGAACCAGAGAAAAAGTTTCTTCCACTAATAAATGATGCTCCTTTTATTCCTTCAATACCTTTGATACTTTCATATAATTTTTCTGTTACTTTATATGATCTATCTAATGAAGAACCTGCTGGTAATTCAGCATTCATAAATATTACACCTCTATCTTCTGATGGTACAAAACCTGTAGGTATAGTATTACTTGCCCATACAATTGCTAAAACACTTAATCCTAAAATACCCGCAGTTACCCATTTATGTTTTACTAAAAAGCCTAACGATTGGGTATATTTATTAGTTACGGCGTTAAACCCGGCATTAAAAGCATCGTAAAAACGTTGTAATAATCCTTTTTTCTTATGATTATCATTATGTGGCTTTAACAATAGCGCACTTAATGCTGGTGTTAATGTTAATGCATTTACTGCTGAAATTAAGATGGCAACCATTAATGTCACTCCAAATTGCTCATAAAATACTCCTGATGGTCCTTGTATAAAAGTAATTGGCACAAATACTGCCATCATTACTAAAGTAATAGATACAATAGCTCCACTAATTTCACTCATGGCAGAAATTGATGCTTTTTTCGCACTCTCTGCTCCTTCTTCCAGTTTAGCATGTACTGCTTCTACTACCACAATGGCATCATCTACCACAATTCCAATTGCTAAGATTAAAGCGAATAATGTTAGCAGGTTGATAGAATATCCAAACAGGTTTAAGAAAAAGAACGTACCAATAATTGATACTGGAACTGCTATGGCTGGTATTAAGGTAGATTTAAAATCTTGTAAGAAAATGAACACTACAATAAACACTAATAAAAAGGCTTCAATCAAGGTACTTTTTACTTTGTCTACAGATGCTGTTAAGAACTTGTTTGTGTCATAATTAATGATATAATCTAATCCTTCTGGGAAATCTTTCTTTAAATCTTCTAGTTTTACATAAATATTCTCAATAATTTCCTGTGCATTAGATCCTGGTGTTTGAAAAACTCCAAAGTTAAGTGCTGGATTTCCGTTTGTACGTGATAATGACGAGTAAGAAAATGCATCTAACTCTACTTTTGCTACGTCTTTTACACGTAAAAACTGTCCATTCCCTAAAGCTTTTACAACAACATTTTTGTATTCTTTTGCTGTTTTATATCGTCCTTTATATTTGATTACATATTCAAAAGATTCTCCTGTGTTTTGCCCTAAAGATCCAGCTGCTGCTTCTAAACTTTGTTCATTAATAGCTGCTATTACTTCTCTAGGTTCTAACTTATATGATGCCATTTTTGCTGGGTCTAACCATACACGCATCGAATAATCTTTTGCTCCAAATACATTTACAGCCCCTACTCCAGAAACACGTTGTAATTCTGGTTTTACATTTATATTCAGGTAATTCTGAATAAAAACATCATCATATTCAGGATTAGTTGAAAATATAGCGGCATACAAAAGTGCTGAGTTTTGTTGCTTTGCTGTAATAACTCCAGCCCTTGTAACTTCTGAAGGTAATAAAGCATTAGCTCTAGCAACTCTGTTCTGTACGTTTACCGCAGCAATATCAGGGTCGTAACCTTGTTCAAAGAAAACTTGAATACTTGCTGTACCTGTATTACTTGCTGTAGAAGTCATGTAAGTCATTCCTTCTACCCCGTTTATTTGTTCTTCTATAGGAACAATAACACTTTCTAAAATTGTTTCGGCACTAGCTCCTGGATATGAAGCTGTAACCTGCACCGTTGGTGGTGCTATATCAGGATATTGCGTTACCGGTAATTGTGTTAATGACAGTACTCCTAATATTACTATGATAATAGAGATTACTGTAGAGAGTACCGGACGCTCTATAAATTTTTGTAACATGATTTTCTTAATTATTTAAATACTGTATCGAATGAGTTAACTATACTGTCTAAAGGTGTTGGAACAGGTTTAATTTTTGCTCCAGAACGTACTTTATTTAAACCTTTAGCCAAAATGGTTTGTTCTATTGACAATCCTGATTTTACTACATAAACTTTTCCTACTTGTGCTTCAACTTCAATAGTTTTTTCAGCCAAAGAATCATTATTTACTATATAAACATATACTTTACCTTGACGTTCAAATGTAGATTCTGAAGGTATAATTAATGCATCGTTATGCACTTTAGGTATTAAGATTGTGCCACTACTTCCGTTACGTAACAAACCTGCTTTATTATCAAACTTTGCTCTAAAGCTAATAGTTCCTGTTTGCTGGTTAATATCTCCTGCAATAGTTTCAATAACTCCTGTTTGCTCATATTCTTTTCCGTTAGCCAATAGTAACTTTACTGGTGGCAATTTTTTAATTTTTTCATCCATTGTCTCCCCTTCTGCTGAAGCAATAAAATTTAAAAACTCTTTTTCATTCATAGAAAAGTATGCATATACATTTTTTATAGAAGCTACTTTTGTTAGTGGCATTGCACTTTGTGCGCTTACTAAAGCTCCTTTTCTATAATTAATTGAACCTACAAATCCGTTTACAGGACTTTTTATATTAGCATAGTTAATATTAGCTACAATACTATTGTAAGCACTCTTTGCTTGTGCTAAGCTTGCTTTTGCTGTTTCTAATTGAACTGGACTAATAATATTCTTTTCTACTAATGGTTTTAGTTTATTAACTTCTACCTGTGCTGTATTAACAGCTGCTTTTGCTGCTTCTGCATCTTGACTTAATGATTGGGTTTCTAACTTAAACAATAGTTGTCCTTGTTTAACTTTTTGCCCTTCTTTTACCAAAACGTTTTTTACGTATCCTGAAACTTTTGGTCTTATTTCACTATTTACTTCCCCTTCTATAGTTACAGGATAGCTTTGGTAATTTGTTATTGTTTTCTTCGCTACTTTAACTACCGGAAAAGGTAACGCTGTTGGTTTTTGTTGGTTTTGTTGTTGTTGTTGTTTTCCACAGCTTGTAAAAAATAATGCAACAATGCTAAGAATAGCAATACCGTATATATATTGATATTTCATTTTATGTATATAATAATTAGTGTTTGTGGTTTATAATTTTTCTTTCAGTTTTGTAATAGATTCTATAGCTCCATCTAAAAACTCAATAAAACTATCATGAAAATCAAGATCAAACTTATCGTCTTCTTCCAGTGTTTTATTAATATCTTCTTTATATTCTTTCACCTCTAGATGTAACTCCTTTTCAGCTTCCCATTCTTCTACCATACTGCTTATTCCTTGTAACATGGTATCATTATTAAGAATAAAGTATTTTTTTCTGTCTCCTGTTTTTGTAAAGTAACTTACCTTCTTTAATCCTTGTAAATGATTAAGATGTGTTGAAATTGTACTTTTACTAGCACATAAACTAGAAACTAAATCTTCAAAGGTTGTTCCTTGTTTTCCGGTTAAAATAATGTACGAGAATATCCTTGCTGCTACTGGAGCCAACTGCTCTTTTTTTTCTAAAAAAATCCCGAGCTTCTCAACTAATTCACATTTTCTCTTTTCTGCTTGATTCATCATCATTAAAAATTTACTCTGCAAAAATAAGTTTTAGTTCGGAACAATCCGAACCAAACGAAGTTAAAAAAATGTTAATAGATTCTTAACAAACAGCAATCGTTTTAGTCTCTTAACAAGGATATGTAACACTTCATACTCTAAAACAGTCCTAAAAAACACAAATTCAACACAATAAAAAAAACACCGCAAAATAAATTTTACTGATTATTATATTTTATTTTAATGTTTTTTTCATTATATTCACAAAGAATTAATAATTTAAGTATTGATTTTATCGCAAAGAATCAATGTCTTTTTATTAAAAAAGTACCCTTAAAGTTAAAATACTATTTACTGTCAATAATTGGCTGTTGGAAACTAAGTAACTCCTTTTTGGTTTTACTGGAACACATTTAAGTTTTTTTAATTTAAGCTCTCGCACCATGATTACTTATCTCTTACCTCATCAAAAAGGTTAGCTATAATTAATACTATTATTTCTCACCAAAATTTTTAACACGACCTACTGCTACTTCATCAACCATGCTGTTGCTTTTTAGACTACCATTAATGGAAGCCTTATAACTATATCTAATACTCAGTAACTAATTATACCCCCGTAAAATGAACTCTGATTTATTGCTTTGTTAAAAAATTAGCTATCACATCTTAATATTTAGAAGCTTTTTTACAACATTATTAAACTAATGTAATGACTGTCTGTGTCCACAAACCACTATCTAGGACTTGACGGGTTCTTTACAATGTCTAACCAATCAACTATTATGAAAAGAATTACCCAAACGTACTTAACGTTGCAAAAAACTTGCATACAATTCAAATTCACTTCTTTATTTTTCTTGTTTTTAATTCTTACATCCTTTTCTGAAAAAAGAAGTTTAAGTGACAATATTAATCTCTCTCCGCCAATAGTAGTTCCTTGTAACACTGATTCTCCTGTTGCTATTATTGCATCTAGTTTTACTGATTTAACAGTAAACGAAAACACTGATGGTCTCTGTTTGTTAGGATGCGGAATTTCTAATCTTAACAATTTAACAGATTCCGATCTTACAAACTACACCACTGTATCTACATTGCTAGGATTAGGAGTAACCCATACAATTACAGCAACCGATGAAACAACCGATGAATATTTTGAAGCTGGAAGTTATGCTGGTTTTTTAATAGAAAACGTTTCTGTAGCTCAAATAGATTTACTCGGTTCAATCACCATAAGAACTTATCTAAACGGTGCTGAACAAGAAACAAGTTCTGGAAATTCATTGGTAACATTAGATAGCTCTCTACTTAATAATGATCAATTCTATGTAGGCTTTTATACAACTTTAGATTATGATAGTATTGAAATTTCCGCTACTAGTTTAGCTGGTATTGCATCAAGCACTAATATTTATTATCCTGTTACTAACAGTTTTTGCGTTGGTCCTACTTTAGAGTCCAATACCCCTACTGTACTAAACAAACCTGATTTTCCTGCTCGTATTGTTGATGAACGTACTGGAATGGGAGGTCTTCTAAATGTTGGTACTGTTACAAACACCAATTCAGCAATTGATTCAAACAGTAACACATACGCTAGTATTGATTTTACCCTAGGAGTTATAGCTACTGGTAGTATTTCAATAAAAGATGAATTAACAAATTATCTTGCAAAAACTTATGTAGGTTTTGATATTGAAAATGCATCTGTTTTAAATCTAGAACTACTTGATGGGATTACCATAACAACTTATTTAGATGGAGTTCTACAAGAAGTTAAAACAGGAAGCTCTGAACTACTATCTGTAGACAGCGGCTTGTTATTTACTGGAACTGAACGTTCTCAAGTAGGTTTTGTTACTTCATTACCTTTTGATGAAGTTCAATTATCCATTCAACAGACTCTTTCTTTAGATTTAGGAAGCACTAGAGTTTATGATCTCATATTAGAAGCTTTTAGTGAGGGTGATTTAAACTGTGATACAGCTACGTTATTAAACAATCCTTCTCAACCTGTAATAATTAATAACACAAACACTGGTGTAAACGGAGTAGCTTGTGTAGCTTGTGAAGTAGATAACGCAACAAATATTATTAGCGAAAGTGAATCTGACTTTGCTATGATAAATATAACTGCTGGTGTTGCAAGCACAGCTTCTATTTCAGTTGAAAATGTACTAAGTAATTTTCCTTCTGGAAGCTCTGCTGGTTTTGTTATTAGGGATACAAATAACCTTTTACAATTAGATTTATTAAACTCTCTAACTATAACAACGTATTTAGATGGTTCAGTACAAGAAACACAATCTGGAAATAATTTACTAGCTCTTGAAGCTTTAGGTCTAATAAATATAACTCCATCTACAACTAATGGTTTTTATTTAGTAGGTTTTTCTACTTCACTTGAATACGATGAAATTCAGCTTACTGTCAGCTCACTCGCTGCTACTATTAATAGTATTGAGGTTTATGGAAGCTACGTAGACAATTCAATAAAAATATCTGGAAATACAATAAAAGAAACATCTATAGGAGCTTCAGATGGAAGTATTTCTCTATCTGTATCTGGAGGAACACCTCCTTACACCTATCTATGGAGTCCTGGAGGTCAAACATCTTCTTCTATTTCAGGGTTAACTCAAGGGAACTACACTGCGACTGTAACAGACTCTAATGGATGTCAATCTACAGCAGAATATATTATTTTTACTGATGGTGTACAATATCCTATTCCTTGTAATACAGAAAATCCTGTAGCTATAACAAATGATAATTTTACAGATTTAACAGTAGGTGAAAATACTTCTGGACTCTGTGTAGTAGGCTGTGGAATTTCAGACGCTAATAATATTATAGATACCGACCCTTCTAGCTTTGCTTCTGTATCAACGCTTGTTGGTCTTGGAGTAACACATACTTTAACAGTAACAGATAATACAGCTAGTGAGTTTATCGAATCAGGTGGTTACGCAGGTTTTTTAATAGAAAATACTTCTGTAATTCAAGCTGACCTTTTAGGTGCAATTACCATAACAACTTACCTTGATGGAGTACAACAAGAAACCAATACAAGCACTTCATTACTAGCTTTAGACAGCCCTATTTTAGGAGATGATCAGTTTTATGTTGGCTTTTATACTTCTATGAATTATGATGCTGTTGAAATCTCTATTTCAAGTTTAGCTGGAGTAGCATCAACAACAAACATTTATGCAGCTGTAACAAATAGATTTTGCGAAGGACCTGAATTAACTTGTAACACGGCTACTCAACTTACCAAACCAAACTTTCCTGTAAGAGCTGTAGAGGAGCATACAGGAAATGGAGGGCTTTTAACACTAGGCAGTGTAAATAACATTAATAATGCTATCGATTCTGACACTTCAAATTATGCTTCTATAAACTTATTAGCAGGTGTAGCAGGCACAGCATCTATAGCCTACAAAAATGAAATTACCGATTATACCGCTAATACTTTTGCTGGTTTTGATATTGAAAACACTACTCTTTTAAACACTCAATTATTTGATGCCATTACCATTACCACATATTTAGATGGAGTACTTGTTGAATCAAAAACAGGTGCAACTGAGTTACTTCCTATATATTCTGGATTATTATTAACAGGAAGTGAATCTGTACGATTAGGATTCATAACCACAGCACCCTTTGACGAAGTACAACTTTCTATAACACAAACTCTTTCTTTAGATTTAGGTAGTACCCGAATTTATGGAATGGTACTTCAATCTTTCTGCCCAGGAACAATTAATTGTGATGAACCTTACGTAATATCAAACCCCAGTAATTCGGTTATTATTAACAACGAAAATACAGGAACCGACGGTGTTGCTTGTATTGCTTGTGAAGTTGACAATGCCGTAAATGTTATATCTGAAGACAATTCTGATTATGCTCTTATAAACATTGTAGCTGGTGTAGCAGGAAGTGCTTCAATTTCAGTTCAAGATGTACTTGTTGATTACCCTGCTGGTACACAAGCTGGATTTGTGATTAGAGATACAAATGATTTACTTCAAGCAGACTTGTTAAATACACTCACCATCACAACTTATCTTGATGGCGTTCAACAAGAGCAACAAACAGCAAACAACCTACTCGCTATTGAAGCTCTAGGTTTAGTAAATATTACTCCAACTAGCACAGATAGTTTTTATGTTGTAGCTTTTGACACTAGCACTAGTTTTGATGAAGTTCAATTAACTGTAAACTCATTAGTTGCAGCAGTAAACTCAATTGAAGTTTACGGTGGATATATTGATGCTACTAGTACATCTTTTTGTCAACAAGCTGGTATTGCTTTATTAAAAGAAGGTATTTTTAATGACCTAGATAATGACGGATGCGCAAATCTAGGTGAAACAATTACATATACTTATACCGTAACCAATACAGGCAATGTTAGCATTACAAACGTTGAATTAACAGACCCTATTTCTCCTTCTCCTTTAACATTAGACTCTGGTGATACTGATGGTGATAACGAATTAGATGTTGACGAAACATGGATATACTCACTAGACTATATTATTACTCAAGATGATATTGACAATGGTTCTGTTACTGGTCAAGCTACTGTAACTGGAGTGAGCGCAGGAGGAACTAACGTAAGTGATCTATCTGACGATAACAGCATATTAGAAGACGATCCAACTATAGTTAGTTTATGCCAAACTGAAGATATAGCACTGATTAAACAAGGTACAATTAATGATGAAAACGGTGATGGTTGTAGCGATGATGGAGAAACTATAACTTTTTTCCTTTCTGTAATAAACACAGGAAACACAACACTAAATTCGGTAGTCGTAATCGACCCCTTAATATCAGTCTCTTACAGTTCAGGAGACACTGACTCAGATAATGAATTAGATGTTGATGAAGTGTGGATATACACAGGATCTTATATTATTACTCCGCCTGATATCGCAAATACATCTGTAGAAAATCAAGCAACTGTACAAGCAAGTACCGTTTCCGGAGGTACAGTAACTGATGCATCAGACGACAACAGTATTTTAGAGGATGACATAACATCTATTGATTTATGTCAAGCACCAGATATCGCCATTGTTAAAACAGCTACTTTTAACGATGAAAATTCAGATGGGTGTAGTAATGTTGGTGAAACTATAATGTATACAATGACAGTTACCAACCAAGGAAATACTGGTTTAGTAAATGTAACTGTAAATGATCCTCTACTAGGTGGAGTTGTTACTCTAGATTCAGGAGATTTAAACACCAACAATACACTTGATGTAGGTGAAATTTGGATTTACACTGCTGATTACGCCTTAACACAAATAAATATTGATACTGGATCAATTACTAATCAAGCTACAGCTAGTGGAGAATCATCACTAGGCGTAATTGTTACAGATTTATCTGATGACAATAGTGTACTTGAAGACGACCAAACACAAACTACACTATGCCAATCCGATAGTATTGCACTTATTAAAACAGCTACTTTTAATGACGGAAATACAGATGGCTGTAGTGATGTAGGAGAAACAATAACTTACAACTTTACGCTTACAAACACAGGAAATACTACTATTACAAATGTAGTACTTACTGATCCAATGCTTGGTGGTACAATTACTCTTGCATCTGGTGACACTGACACTGACAATCAACTTGATATTAATGAAACTTGGAGTTATTCTGCTAATTATACTATTACTCAAGCTAACATTGATAATGGTTCAGTAAACAACCAGGCAACTGTTACAGGCACAAGTATTAGCGGTAATAATGTAAGTGATTTATCTGATAATGATAGTGTACTTGAAGATGATCAAACACAAACTACATTGTGTCAATCCGATGGTGTTGCACTTATTAAGACAGCCACTTTCAATGACGAAAATACTGATGGTTGTAGCGACGTAGGAGAAACAACAACTTACAACTTTACGCTTACAAACACAGGAAATACTACTATTACAAATGTAATTCTTACTGATCCAATGCTTGGTGGTACAATTACTCTTGCGTCTGGTGACACTGACAGTGACAATCAACTTGATATTAATGAAACTTGGAATTATTCTGCTAATTACACCATTACTCAAGCTAACATTGATAATGGTTCAGTAAACAACCAAGCAACTGTCACAGGTACAAGTATTAGCGGTAATAATGTAAGTGATTTATCTGATAATGATAGTATTCTTGAAGACGATCAAACACAAACTACATTGTGTCAATCCGATGGTATTGCGCTTATTAAAACAGCTACTTTCAATGATGAGGATACTGATGGTTGTAGTGATATTGGTGAAACAATAACTTATAACTTTACACTAACCAACACAGGAAATACAAGCATTACAAATGTTGTTCTAACCGACCCTATGCTTGGTGGTACAATTACTCTTGCGTCTGGTGACACTGACAGTGACAATCAACTTGATATTAATGAAACTTGGAGTTATTCTGCTAGTTACACTATTACCCAAACTAATATTGATAATGGTTTTGTAAACAACCAAGCGACTGTTACAGGTACAAGTATTAGCGGTAATAATGTAAGTGACTTATCTGATAATGATAGTATTCTTGAAGATGACCAAACACAAACTACATTATGTCAATCCGATGGTATCGCGCTTATTAAAACAGCTACTTTCAATGATGAGGATACTGATAGTTGTAGTGATATTGGTGAAACAATAACCTATAACTTTACACTAACCAACACAGGAAATACAAGCATTACAAATGTTGTTCTAACCGACCCTATGCTTGGTGGCACAATTACTCTTGCTTCAGGTGATACCGATAGCGATAATCAACTTGATTCTAATGAAACCTGGAACTACACTTCCAATTACGCTATTACACAAGCTGATATTAATAATGGCTCTATAAGTAATCAGGCAACCGTTACAGGTACGAGTACTAATGGAAATGATGTAAGCGATTTATCAGACAATGACAATATTCTTGAAGACGACCAAACTCAAACTACATTGTGTCAACCCAATAGTATTTCTCTTGAAAAAGTAAGCACCTTTAATGATGCTAATGGAGATGGATATGCAAATGCTGGAGAAACAATAACATATAGTTTTATTGTATACAACATTGGTGCTACAACATTATATAACATTACTTTACAAGATAATTTGCCTGGTATTACCATCAACGGTAACACCATTCCCCAACTATTGCCTGGTGAAGTAGATAGCACAACCTTTACTGCTATTTATGTTATAACTGAGCAAGACTTAGCAAATGAATCCGTCACTAATCAAGCCTTAGTTACTGCAGAGGATTCTTCTGGAGATTCAATTACTGATACTTCAGACGACCCAGAAAATCTAGATGATATTGATATTGATAATGATGGTGATCCAGATGACCCTACAATAACAGATTTACCTGTTGAAGAAATTGCTTTTGAAATTTTTAATGCTGTTTCTCCTGACCAAGATGGAGCAAATGACTTCTTCCGTATTAACGGTATTGAAAATTACCCTAATAATAATTTAAAGGTTTTCAACAGATGGGGTGTTTTAGTTTATCAAACTGATGCTTATGGAATTAATGGAAATTTATTTAGAGGAATATCTGAAGGACGTGCAACAGTTAGCAAAGATCAAAAACTACCCACTGGTACGTATTTCTATATACTCACACGATGGAACTCCAACCAAGAAGCTATGACTAACAAAGGATATTTATATCTAAAAAGAAACTAAAAAGCGCTAAACCTAATGAAACATTATTCTATATTACTATTAATAATTATTAGTGTAAATGTGTGTTTTTCTCAACAAGATCCACAATACACTCAATACATGTATAATACTCAAGTTGTAAACCCAGGTTATATCGGTTCAAAAAATGCTCTTGGTTTAGGTTTACTATACAGAACACAATGGGCAGGATTTGAAGGAGCTCCAAATACTGGAACTTTTACTTTTAATATGCCTTTGGGTACCTTAAAACGAAACGCAATAGGACTTTCTATTATTAATGATGAAATAGGTCCTTCTAACGAAACAGGTATTACAATAGATTATGCATACTCCTTAATTTTATCAGGACGTTCAAGAATATCCTTTGGTATTAAAGGAGGACTGAGTATACTAGATGTAGATTATTCTAAACTGAATATATACGATGATAGCGATTGGCAATTTGCAGAAAACATTGATAAAAAAGCACAACCCCAAATAGGTGCAGGTATTTACTATAATAATGACAGACTCTACCTTGGGTTATCAGTACCTAATTTTTTCAATTCTAAACATTATAATTCAGACAGTACCAATAACAGTAATGAAGATGCTATAGCTATAGAGCGTTTGCATTATTTCTTAATAGCAGGTTATGTTTTCGATATTAGTGAAAACCTAAAATTTAAACCTGCAACAATGTTTAAATGGGTTAATGGGTCTCCTTTACAAGCTGATTTATCTGCAAATTTTTTATTCAACAATAAATTTACCCTTGGAGCCTCTTATCGATGGGACGCTGCAATTAGCGCCATGGCAGGATTTCAAATAACTAATCAGTTATTCTTAGGAATGGGATATGATTTTCAAACTACTGATATCGAAGACCACAGTAATGGTTCTTACGAATTCTTTTTAAGGTTTGACATCTTCAATAATCCTGAACGCATACTAACACCAAGATTCTTCTAAACTTTAATATCATGAAAAAGCATTATTTAATTTTCTACTTTTTATTTGCTTTGTTAAGTACCTCTGCTTTTGCTCAAATTGCATTGGTTGAAAAGGCAAACACAAAGTATAATACCTACGACTTTATAGATGCCCGAAAAATTTATTTAAAAGTCGTTGAAAAGAACTATGGATCAGCTGAAATTTATAGAAAGCTGGGAAACACATACTATTTTAACAGTAATTATTCAAAAGCTGCGAAATGGTATTATAATTTAATTGATCGATTTCCAAACGAAGCCCTTACAGTTGATTATTTTAGAGCAGCACAATGTTTAAAAAGTATCAACCAACCTGAAGAAGCTGAAAAACTCATGGAAATATATAGATTTAAGGGAGGAAAAATTACTTCTTTAGATTCTTATAAAAATGTCGCTGATACTTTATTTAAAAAAGGTGTACATGACAAACTTTTTGAAATAGAAAAAATTCCTGTTAATACAGAGTATTCAGATTTTGGACCAGCTTTTTATGGTGACAATATTGTCTTTGCTTCAAGTAGAAAAAATCCATCTTTATCAAAAGAACAGACCGATGAGCTTGCAGGATGGGATGAACAACCTTTCTTAAACTTATATCAGGTATCATTAGATAAAGACATGAATTTTGGAAAAGTAAAAGCTTTTAACAAAAATGTTAACTCTCCTTATCATGAGTCTACTGCTGTTTTCACAAAAGATGGAAACACAATGTATTTTACTAGAAACAACTACTTAAATGGTAAAAAGAAAAGAGATAGAGATCATGTAGTTAGACTCAAAATATTCAAAGCTACCAGAAATGGAAATTCTTGGGAAAACATACAAGAACTTCCTTTTAATAGTGATAACTACTCCGTTGGACACCCAACTCTTAGTCCTGACGAAGATAGACTCTACTTTTCTTCTGACATGCCCGGTAGTTTAGGGATGTCTGATATTTGGTATGTAAAAATCTTAGGTGAAGATATTTATACAAGTCCTGTAAATCTTGGTAACAAAATTAACACGACTGAAAGAGAAACATTCCCTTTTGTAAGTGATGAAAACAATCTATACTTCTCAAGTGATGGGCATTCAGGTATGGGAGGTTTAGACATTTTTGTAACAAAACTTGAAGAAAATTCTCATGGAGAAGTTTCTACTTTTGGAAAACCTATAAACAGTCCAAAAGACGATTTCGGCTTCATTATAAAAGAAGATAGAATAGGATACTTTACATCTAATCGTGATGGTAAAGAAGGAAGCAAAAGCGACGATATTTATCAAATTTGGGAACGTTGTGAAATTACAATTCAAGGGCCAGTAATGGATAAAAATACTGGCGAATTAATTCCAAATGCAGAAGTTACTTTAATAGATAGCAACAATAAAGAAGTCAAAACAGTTACTGTGGGCAATGATGCTACTTTTACTTTTCTATTAGACTGTCAAGAACAGTATACTTTGAGAGCAAAGAAAGAGAAGTATCACCCAAAAGAAAAAGTTATAGAAACTCCTAACAATCCTAAAACTATAAAAATGCCAATTAAGCTAAACATGCCTTTAGCTTTAGAGCTCTCTGACCCTTGTCCTCCAAATGATTTAGGATGTAGATTAACGTTACAACCTATCTATTTTGATTATGACAAATCTAATATTCGTCCTGATGCTGAAATTGAACTAGCTAAAATTCTGGCCGCATTAAAAGAATATCCTACTTTAAAAATTCATATTGAATCGCATACTGACTCTAGAGGTAATGATTTATACAATTCAAAATTATCTGAAAATAGAGCACAGGCCACATTAGACTGGTTTCTTAAAAAAGGAATCGATATAACAAGGTTAACTGCAAAAGGATATGGAGAATCGGAACTTATTAACAAATGTAATAACCAAACTACCTGTAGTGAAGACGAACATCAGCTCAATCGTAGATCCATGTTTATAATTAAAGAATAAACCAATTTAAAAAAGCTCTTTTTGTTAAATATACGGCAGTAAAACTTCTTATCCTTGAGAAGTTTTACTGCTACTCTTATTCAGTTCTGCTATAAAATAGGAGCTAACAATCGAGCTACTCTTTCTGTAAAACGTATCAAAACAGGTCTGCTATTCCATTGGTTTAACTCTATTTTTTCGCTATCCTTTAAATCTTCTAAGAAAGCTTTTTTTAACTGACTTGCAAAATCTTTGTCATAAACCAACGCATTAATTTCAAAATTTAAATCAAAACTACGTTCATCTAAATTTGCTGTTCCTACGGAACAAACTAACTCATCAAATACCATAGTTTTTGCGTGTACAAATCCTTTTTTATATCTATACACCTCTACTCCTATCTCTAAAACTTCTTTATAAAAAGAATTCGATACTCCGTTTACTAATTTCGAATCTGAAACACTTGGCACCAATAACTTTATAGAAACCCCACTCAAACTAGCTATTTTAAGAGCATCTAAAAAAGAAGCTCTAGGCACAAAGTATGGAGTAGTAATTAATATTTCTTTTTTTGATAACAGTATTGCTTGAATAAGTGCATACATAATATCTGGATGATCAGAATCAGGTCCGCTTGAAATTACCTGTACTAATTGCTTATACTCACTTACCTTTTCTTCGTTACTTACAGGGAAAAGCTCTTCTTCAACAACAACATTTTGATCAGCACAAAAATTCCAATCTGCTAAAAAAACACGTTGTAAGTTTAAAACAGCGAGCCCTTCAAGTTTAATATGTGTATCTCTCCAGTAACAATTAAATTTATTAGGATTAATATATCTTTCAGAAACATTAACACCACCTACAAAACCAACCTTGCCATCTATAACAATAATTTTTCTATGATTTCGGTAATTAATTCTATTAGCTAACAATAACCATTTAATTTTGTAAAAAGGATATGCCTCTACCCCACTATCAATTAAAGATTTCACAAACGATTTTCGAATATCCTTACTTCCAAAATCGTCGTAAATAAAACGCACTTTAACTCCTTGTTTAGCCTTCTCTTTTAAAACCTCTCCTATTTCATTTCCTATAGTATCATTTTGATAAATATAATACTCAATATGAATATGGTTTTTTGCAGCTTTTAAAGCCTCAATAACTTCTGGAAATTTACGTTCTCCATTTAAAAGTAAACTAACTTTATTATTATTTGTTAAAACATTTTCTTTGTGTATAAACTTAGTTAAGTTATAAAAATGCCCTAAATGACTTTTGGAAGTTGATAACGTTGTTTCAGTATAGTTTTTGAGTTTTTCTTTAAGCTCAAAGAAAATACTCTTATCTACTTCAAGCTTTTTATTGTAAAGTTTATAAGTTCTATGATTTATTCCTACTGTTAAATAGATAATGATACCTCCTACAGGAAACAGAATAAGTAAAAACAAATAAGCTATAGCCTTAGGCGGTGTTGAAGTATTGATAATAATAACAGCAACTGTAGCAATAATAGCTACATATAAGATTATAAGTAGTGTAGTTATCAAAATAAAAGAATCTTTTTTATGCTAAAGATATTTAAAATTTTAACATCCAAATACTCAACCATAAAAAAACTCAACTAATACAACTACACAACCAAAGATTATCAATAAAACCGAAATAGTTAGTTTTTTACAGTATTAAAAATAAAAAACCTTAATTCGTAATGAATTAAGGTTTTGTCTTTAAATTAGTACGGGCGGAGAGACTCGAACTCTCACACCTCACGGCACTAGATCCTAAGTCTAGCGTGTCTACCAATTCCACCACGCCCGCGTACTTTTGAAATTGTGGATGCAAATATAAACAATACTTGTAAACTACAAAGAAGAAGTATACTATTTTTCTTATTTTTGATGCTAATTAATATACAACACATGCAAAACGTAAAAGATTACATAGCTCAACATAAAGATCGTTTTATTAATGAGCTTATCGATTTATTAAAAATTCCGTCAGTAAGTGCTGATCCAGCATACAATCAAGATGTATTAAATACTGCTGATACTGTTAAAGAAAGTTTAGAAAAAGCTGGGTGTGATAAAGTAGAAATTTGCGAAACTCCTGGATACCCTATCGTATATGGAGAAAAAATAATAGACCCAAACTTACCTACCGTATTAGTTTATGGTCATTATGATGTACAACCTGCAGACCCTATCGATTTGTGGACATCTCCTCCTTTCGAACCAATTATTAAAAAAACAGATATACACCCTGAAGGAGCTATTTTTGCTCGTGGTTCTTGTGATGACAAAGGTCAAATGTATATGCATGTAAAAGCATTAGAGTACATGACACATACAGGAAACTTACCTTGTAATGTGAAGTTTATGATTGAAGGTGAAGAAGAAGTTGGTTCTGAAAGCTTAGCGTGGTTTGTTCCTAGAAACAAAGAAAAACTTGCCAACGATGTAATTTTAATTTCCGATACGGGAATGATTGCTAACGACATACCTTCTATCACTACTGGTTTACGTGGATTAAGTTATGTAGAAGTTGAAGTAACGGGACCGAACAGAGATTTACACTCTGGTTTATATGGAGGTGCAGTAGCTAATCCTATCAATATTTTAACACAAATGATTGCTTCTTTACATGATGAAAACAATCATATTACCATTCCTGGATTTTATGATAAAGTAGAAGAGTTATCTCGTGAAGAGCGTGATGAAATGGCAAAAGCACCTTTCTCATTAGAAGACTATAAAGCTGCTTTAGATATTAACGATGTTCACGGAGAAGCTGGTTATACTACTAACGAACGTAACTCTATCCGCCCTACTTTAGATGTTAACGGAATTTGGGGTGGATACACTGGTGAAGGCGCTAAAACTGTAATTGCTTCTAAAGCATACGCAAAAATTTCAATGCGTTTAGTACCTGGGCAAGAATGGGAAGAAATTACTGAATTGTTCAAAAAACATTTTGAAAGCATTGCTCCAAAATCAGTTAAGGTAGAAGTAAAACCACATCATGGAGGGCAAGGATATGTAACTCCGATTGATAATATTGGATATCAAGCAGCAAGTAAAGCCTACCAAGAAACGTTTGGAGTTACTCCAATTCCACAACGAAGTGGTGGAAGTATTCCTATCGTTGCTTTATTTGAACAAGAATTAAAAAGTAAAACTATTTTAATGGGATTCGGATTAAATTCTGATGCAATTCACTCTCCAAATGAACATTTTGGTGTATGGAATTACTTAAAAGGAATAGAAACCATTCCGTATTTCTATCAATATTTTACTGAGTTATCAAAATAATTCAATCTCAATAACATTAATAAAATAGCCTTGAAAGAGTTTCAAGGTTATTTTTTTGCGTTATTACTTGCCTTTTATCACTTGATATTAGAGCGAGAAAAAATGCACCAATTCAACCGATTTTATCTGTTAGGTAGTGTGTTGTTTTCCTTTTTAGCTCCATTGTATAATATATATATAGAAACTGTTCCGAATACTTTAGGAACAACAACTTCCTTAATTACAGATTCAACTATGAATGTAAATACAGTTGAGGAAATTAACTACGCACAATATTTATTTGTTGGGTATGCAATCGTAGCAATCATTTTATTAATCCGTTTTACAAAAAATTTGTTTGACATCTTTTTAAAAATCAAACAACATCAAAAAATAAAAACAGAAAAAGCTACGCTTGTTTTAGTAGATGATGCTATTAGCCCACACACTTTTTGGAATTATATTTTTATTAATAAAGAAGAATATAATTCAAACAAAATAGAAACTGAACTCTATACCCACGAATTAACACATGCTTTGCAAAAGCACACGTTTGATATCTTATTGATTGAACTTTTACAAATTATTTTTTGGATCAATCCAACATTTATATTTCTTAAAAAAGCAATAAAGTTAAATCATGAGTTTTTAGCAGACAACAAAGTGATTACTACACATAAAAACACTACTGAGTATCAATATTTACTATTAAATAGAACTACTTAGAACAACGAATATTACTTGGCCAGTAATTTGAATTATTTATTAACTAAAAAAAGATTATTAATGATGACAAAACAAAGTTCTCGTACCAAAATCTTGCTTAAAAAGCTGGCAGTAATACCAGTAATAGCAGGATTCACTTTTCTCTTTGCTGAAAGAGTTGAAGCGCAAAAAAAAGATATTAACAAAGCACCTGTATCTATACAAGTAAAAAATGGTGCTAAAAATTTAAAAGGAGAGTCTTCTGAAGAAACATTAGTGGTTTACACTTATGAAGATGGAAGTACAATACAAAAAAAATACGATGATCTTACCTTAGAAGAAAAGCAACAACTTCCCCCACCTCCTCCACCTAAGAAAAGAGTTTATAGGAGAACTCCACCAACTCCAAATTCTCCTAGAGTTAGGATGAGAGAAGAATCAAACATACCATCTCCTCCTACTAGAGTAAAAAAAGGTGATATTTCACGTATTCCTCTTCCACCTCCTCATATTAGAGTGAAAAAAGGAATGAGAACACCTCCAGAGTCAATGTCTCCTTTGGAATATATCAAAAAACACAAAGACTACAACTCTGAATATTACTATAACGGTAAGAAAATAAGTTACAAAAAAGCTATAAAACTTTTAGAATCTGACAGCTCTATAAATTTACATAGTTGGTATAAAAATGATAAAGCTGTTTTTAAGCTTTCAAACAAACCAATAACTATAAAAAACTAATTCTGTTAAAAGCCTCTTAAATGAGGCTTTTTTTGTAACAAAACCCTAAATAACTCGTTATTAAACTATAAGCTTATTTTATGTTAAAACGATTTTTCCTTCTTTGTTCTGGAGCTGATTTAGATTTGCTTGATAAATGTGCTAATGGAGAGCAAAACAAATATGCGGGTATTGGTGCTACAGTTTTCTTCACTGCACTTATGGCAACTATTGCCTCTGCTTATGCTTTGTATACTGTTTTTGACAATATATATACATCCATTTTCTTCGGAATCATTTGGGGACTTCTCATTTTTAATTTAGATCGATTTATTGTCTCAACCATAAAAAAAAGAGACTCTAAACGACAAGAAATTGTACAAGTAATTCCACGTTTGTTATTAGCATTAATTATTGCTGTAGTAATTTCTAAACCTTTAGAATTAAAAATTTTTGAAAAGGAAATCAACCAAGTATTATTAACTGAGAAAAATCAGATGACACTTGACAATAAAACACAAATTGCACAACAATATACTCCTGAAATAGAAAAAATCAATTCAGAAATTACCGCTTTAAAAAACGAAATTACCACTAAAGAGAATGAAGTAAATACTTTATACGAGACCTACATTGCCGAAGCGGAAGGAAGAAAAGGGACTAAACTCATCGGAAAAGGCCCTGTTTATAAAGAAAAGAGAGACAAGCATGATAAAGCTTTACAGGAATTAACTCAATTAAAAGCTAATAATTCTGAAAAGATAAAAGCCAAAGAAGAGGCTATTAGTAATTTAACTCAGCTACAAAAAGAAACTGAAAGTGAAACACAGCCTATAATCTCTAACTTTGATGGATTAATGGCTCGTGTTAATGCTTTAAACAAATTGCCTTGGCTACCTTCTTTCTTTATCTTTCTATTATTTTTAGCTATTGAAACTGCTCCAATTTTTGCCAAACTTATCAGTTCAAAAAGCGAGTACGATTTCAAATTAGAAAACCAAGAGTCTTTAGTAAAAACCTGGATTCAACAACAAGTACATCAAAGAGAAGCTATTTTACAAACAGATAAAGACTTTAACAACAAAGTATACTCCGATTTAAAAACAGAAGAAGAATTATACAACTACAAACAAAAAATGGCTCGTAACCTTATGAAGCTACAAGCAGATTCTTTTTATAAAAATCAACAGGATATACTATAAAGCTATCGCTATAGAATTTTTAACTTCACCAATTGTAAAAACACTTCGAGTGTTACCAACATGTTTTAACGCAGTAAGCTTATTTACTATAAAATCTCGATAAGCATCCATATCCTTCACATAAACTTTTAAAATATAATCATAATCTCCACTTACGTGGAAGCATTCTGTTACCTCTTCTAATCTATTAACTTCCTTTTCAAAAACTGTTATATGATCTTTATTATGTTTCTCTAGCTGAACATGACAAAAGACTAAAAACGACTTTTCAATTTTGTTCTTATTAACCAAAGCAACATATTGCTTAATAACCTTTTCTTTTTCTAACTTCTTTATGCGCTCATAAACAGCAGTTACAGACAACCCTAACTGTAAAGACAGTTGTTTTGTAGTTTGTTTACTATCTGTTTGAAGTAATCCTAATAACTTCTTATCTATATTATCTAATTTCATCTGAAAAAAAATCTACATTTATTACACCTTTCCCTACTATTACCAAATAAAAAACCAATTATAGACACAAAATTAGCATAATAATCTATAAAACACATTTATTATTGATTTTTAAACAATTAAAACTGAATTTAGTAGTCTACTAATAATTAACCTTAATCAATTATGAAATTTAAACCTGCAAACAACATACAAGACCTACAATATTTTGGAGAATTTGGTGGTGTTAACCCATCTATATCAGACTCTTCAACCTATACTTTTTTATCAGCAAAAACTATGTTTGATACTTTTGAAGGAAATACAGATGGTTGTTATTTATACTCTCGTCACTCATCTCCTTCAAACCTATACCTATCCGAAGCTTTAGCAGCTATGGAAGGAACTGAGACAGCCAATGTTTCTGCAACAGGTATGGGAGCCATTACTCCTACCATCTTACAAATATGCGAAACTGGAGACCATATTGTTTCAAGCAGAACTATTTACGGAGGAACTTATGCTTTTTTAAAGAACTTCACTCCTCGAATGGGCATAGAGACTTCTTTTGTTGATATTACAAAAATAAGTGTGGTAGAAGCTGCTATTACACCAAAAACCAAAATGATATACTGTGAAACAGTAAGTAACCCATTATTAGAAGTTGCTGATATTAAAGCGCTATCAACCTTAGCTAAAAAACACAATTTACAATTAGTTGTTGATAACACATTTTCTCCACTATCAATTTCACCTGCTCAGTTGGGAGCTGATATTGTTATTCACAGCCTAACAAAATTCATCAATGGTTCTTCAGATACTATGGGAGGGGTTATTTGTGGGACTACAGATTTTATCAATTCTCAAAAAAGTGTAATTGATGGCGCAAGTATGTTATTAGGAGCTTCTATGGATTCAATGCGAGCTGCTTCTATCTTAAAAAACCTTAGAACTTTACATATTCGTATAAAACAACACAGTAAAAATGCTAGTTATTTAGCTGAAAAATTTGAAGCTGACGGGTTAAAAACTGTGTACCCCGGGTTAAAATCACATCCTTCTCACGAAGTTTTCAAATCGATGATGAATGAAGAATACGGTTTTGGAGGAATGTTAACTATAGATACTGGTTCTTTAGAGAAAGCTAACGCTTTAATGGAACTAATGCAAGAAAGAAACTTAGGGTATTTAGCTGTAAGTTTAGGTTTTTACAAAACCTTATTCTCTGCTCCTGGCACTTCAACATCTTCAGAAATTCCTTTAGATGAACAAACAGAAATGGGATTAACCGATGGGTTAATTCGTTTTTCAATTGGTTTGGACAATGACATTGAACGCACCTATCGGATGATGAAAGAGTGTATGAAGGAAATTGGCGTGTTGTAAACACCTTTAATTTATATTTCTAAACTTGTCATTTTAAACAGTGTAAAAACTATTGATTTCTTTTACATTGTTTAAAGTGACATTTTTGTTTATTTATCATTTCTTTTCAATTTTTCTTAAAGAAACCCATCAACTTATTCTATTTGTGTAATTCTATACAAAATCGTAACATTACAAGCCGAAAAAAAACCATAGATGCGAGACGAAAAAAATTTATCTGAAATTCAAATAGAAGAACAAAAAATAATTGATAACAAAGAGTTGAATATTTGGGAAGCTTTAATTCCTGTAATTATTTTAATGGGGTTATTAGCTTATAATATTTTTTATGCAGATGGCGCATGGTTAGGCGATTATTCAAATCAATATATTTTATTGATGGGAGGAGTAATTGCAGCAGTAGTAGGCTTTTTAAATAAAGTTTCTTTACAAAGAATGGCTGCAGAAATATGGGAAAACTGGAAAAGTGTTTTTGTCCCTATTATGATTTTATTTTTGGTTGGAGCCTTAGCTGGAACCTGGTTAGTAAGCGGAATTATCCCTGCAATGGTTTATTATGGCTTACAAGTACTAAGTCCTGAAATATTTTTACCTGCCTCAGTAATTATTGCTGCAATTATATCAATTGCTACCGGTAGTTCTTGGACAACTTCTGCGACAGTAGGTATTGCGCTGGTTGGAATTGGAAGTGCGTTAGGTATTCCATCGGGTATGATTGCAGGAGCCGTTATCTCTGGTGCTTATTTCGGTGATAAAATGTCACCACTATCAGATACTACTAATTTAGCTCCTGCAATGGCTGGCACAGACTTATTTACTCATATTAAATATATGGGATATACCACTGTTCCTACCTTTATAATTACTCTTTTAGTATTTACCATTTTAAGTAGTACTATTGATACGACTGGTAATGCAGATGTTAGCAATTTATTAGCTTCAATTAAAAACACTTTTCATATTTCACCTTGGTTATTTATAGTTCCTGCCGTAGTAATTGTTATGATTTTATTAAAAACTAAGCCTTTGGTGGCTTTAGGTACTGGTGTAATATTAGCAGGTGTTTTTGCTTTTATCTTTCAAGCTGATGTACTAGTAGGTTTAGCTGAATCGAAGTTTCAATCAATTATAAATGCAATTTTAACTGACACTCAAATACAAACTGACAATGAAAAGTTAACAGAACTATTCAGTTCTGGCGGAATGAATGGTATGTTATGGACTATCTTTTTAATTATCTGTGCTATGGTTTTTGGTGGTACTATGGATGCTATAGGTGCCTTAGCTAAGCTTACCAAAGCCTTATTATCGGTAGCAACTTCAGTTTTTGGGTTATTCGCTAGCACTGTTATTAGTTGTTTAGGTTTAAATACGATTGCTTCTGATCAATATTTAGCAATTGTTATTCCAGGTAAAATGTTTAAAAAAGCATATGAAGACAAAGGGTTAGCCCCTGAAAACTTAAGTAGAACCTTAGAAGATTCTGGTACTGTTACTTCGGTTTTAATTCCTTGGAATACTTGTGGAGCTTACCAATCAGGAGTTTTAGGTGTTGGTGTTGGAGAATATTTTATCTATGCTGTTTTTAATTACTTAAGTCCAATTATGACTTTACTTTTTGCAGCATTTAGAATTAAAATTAGACAATTAGCTAAAAAATAATATTCAAGTCTTTAAATAAAGTGAGACTTATTTTTTATGATTATAAAAGCTCAAATAAAAGACGCTAAATTACTAACAGAAATCGCTATAAGCTCGAAAGCATACTGGGGGTACTCCAAAGAACAAATGGAACTTTGGAAAGATGACCTAACAGTCACCCCTAAAACTTTTGCCGATTGTAATATTTATAAATTTCAAGTTAACGATATTACAGCTGGTTTTTATGTTTTATATCGAGCTAATATTAGAACAAGTTTTTTAGATTTTTTATTTGTTACTCCTAAGTTTATAAACCAAGGTATAGGTTCTAAACTACTCGAACATGCAAAAAAATCTTGTGTAAGTGGTTCTTGCGCTGTTTTAAATGTTTTATCAGATCCAAATTCAGAAGCTTTTTATTTAAAACATGGTTTTGAAATAATTGGCAAACGAGAAAGTAGTATAAAAGGACGTTTTTTACCTGAAATGGAGCTATATTTTCCTGAAAACATGTAACAAAATTGATACTATTAAAAGTATCCAAGGAGTTCCGTGCAAAAACACATCAAACCAATCCATAAATTGCATAGCGTGTTCTCCTGAAAAAGCATTTCCTCCTGCTATCCATTTTAGTTTACCTACAATATGTGGTGGCCTAAAAGGTGCTAAACCTAAGGTTAAACTTGCTATTAAAAACAACTTCCAGTTTTGTCGTAATTTCTCTTTCATATTATATAAACCAGTTCCACACTACCCCAAAACGAATTACAAAATCTCTATACGGATAGTTCGGTGCTGAAAAATAATTCTTTTTAAGTACAAAAGAACTAATGTTATCTGCTTTAAAGTAAATTCGAGTTCTACGAACCCTTGCATTAAAAAACAAATCAACTGTTGGGTATCCTATTTCTGTATCATTCTGTAAAGTAAACTCAGCCAACAAAGGGTTATACGCATTCGCTTTATATTCTGAAAAATACTTAAATGTAGCTCCTATTTGCACTAACAAAGGTTTTCCTTTAAACCATTCATCTGTATAATAAAGTGTGTTACGAGTAACAAATTCGGGAACTCTAAACACACTATTTCCACTTGCTACTTTTTGATACATTATAGTGTTATCTAAAGCAAACTTTCCGAAAGTAAACTCTTTAGAGGCTTTTGCTTTTAAATAATTAACATCTCCTGAAAATTGTTGTGGCTGTCCATCTTCATCAAAATATGTATAATTACTAATATTGGTGATATCTACAGATGCATTTCCCCATTTAGAATCTATAACTCCTCCTAAAGAACGTGTTCCTATCTGAGAAAAATTATTCTCCCAATTATAATCATCATAACTACTTTGATGCAATAAAAAATTAAAGTTGGGCGATTTGTTACTTATTCCTACCCTACCTTTTACAGTAAGTACACTATCTTTCTTATAAAAAGCTTCTCCAGAAAGGCTATTTCCAGATAAACGTCCGCTTCCAGGTGTAAGATTTCCAGAAGCATTTACATGGAAGTTTCCAATTCTTCCATTCCAATCAGCTCCAAAAGAAATTGCATCTCCCTTCAGCTTATTCTTTGTAATTCCAACCGTATTATTCTGTAAGTTTTCATACCCATATGTATAATTTGATAATTCTGTTTTTACACGAAACTTACCTAATACATATTTTGAGTTAAAATCTAAAAAGAACTGATTGTTGTATAACAAATAAATAGTCTTATTATTTATCTTACTTGAAATATTTGCATTACCAAACATATCTGAAGCTGTACCTTGATTAAATCGATAAAACTTAGAATCTCTAGTAAATGAATGCCCCAATTTTAAATTAGAAAAATCTTTTTGACTTACACTATCTTTTGAAGATAATAGTTTAAAAGTATGTTCAAAATACAATCTTTTAGCATCTAAAGTACTTTCGGCACTATTCAAATTCACATCCATCCTACCTCTATTTCCACTGAAATTAGGATCATCTGCTAAAAATGCTTCTAAGGAAGTTTCTGTCAACCCTCCATTTTCTTGATTAAAAAAGTCTTGATTTACAGCATGTCCTCTAATTGCATATTGCCCTTTAGGAGTTTCATAACTAAAACTTACCCTAAAATTACCCGTACTTGACAAGGAGCGTCTATAAGTCCCTAATGAACGGAGCCCTTTATATGCTATTGCTAGGTTAAAACGTTTGGAAAAATTTGTTGTAAAAAGCGCATCTAGTACCTGTCCCTGCTCCAAACCAGTTCGGTACATAATTTCTGTTGTAGGTGTGGGTACATGATAATAATTCACATCTTCAATATCAAAATAATTGAACATTTTTGCTCTAAAACCTATATCTGGAAATCGGGAAATATTAGTAAAATCGTATCCTAAGTTATTAAACGTTTGTCCTTGATTATGAAAAGCTAGCAATTCAAAATTATCCTTTCTTAAGAAGTTAAACTTATATTCTTTTTGAATTGTTAATGTGGTATCTACTATAGTAGTATCATTCTTGTGTGATATAATTTTATAATCGGTATACTTAGTTTTTCCACTAAGTTTTACGTTAATTTCATTATCAGGTAATGAATCCATATTTTGATTAAGTCCTCCTCTACCTCTTCCAAAGCCTCCATCAATTGTTCTTATTTGGGCAAAAATTACCTGAACACTTATCAAACAAAAAAATACTAAGAAATTTTTCTTCATAGCAACAAAAGTAAAATAATTTAACGACAAAAATCACGATTAATTTCTTTGAAATCTGTTAATTTGTAGCATGTTGCAATTAAATTATAGTGGACATAAGTTTGAAGCAGGAACAGATGAAGCTGGTAGAGGCTGTTTATCAGGACCTGTTGTAGCTGCTGCCGTTATTTTACCCGACAATTTTCAACATGAACTACTAAACGACTCTAAACAAATTTCAGAAAAAAAAAGACAAAAGCTTAGACCTTATATTGAAGAGCATGCACTTGCATTTGGAGTCTCTTTCATCCATCAAGAAGAAGTTGATGAACTTAATGTTTTACAAGCCTCTATTACTGGAATGCATCGTTCAATAGAACAATTGTCTATTCAACCTGAATTTATTATTGTTGATGGAAACAAATTCAGACCTTTTGAAAAAATACCTCACCAAACCATTGTAAAAGGCGATGCTAAATTTATGAGTATAGCAGCTGCTTCTGTACTTGCCAAGACCTATCGTGATGAGTATATGGAAAAAATTCATCAAGAATTCCCTCAATATAACTGGCAAAAAAACAAAGGATATCCTACTAAAGAACACCGCGAAGCTATTCGTCAATTTGGCGCAACTCCTTACCACCGAAAATCATTTAAATTGTTACCTGAACAATTAAAATTGAAACTTTAATTTTTCTATTTTTGTCTTCCAATTTTTTAGAAGATGATTAAAAGAACTCGTACCGAAATTAATAAGTGTATTATTCACAAAGTAGCTAACAAATACAATAGCGGACAAAATGCTTTTTCAGAAAGTTTAGTTCGTTTTGACGAAGAAAGCTACGAATTATTGCTTCCTTTTTTATTAAAACCTTTCGGGTCTGTTACGCAAAGTTACCGTTTTAGTCATCATGCGGATGTCCGCCTAAACGAAATCAACAAATATTGTTCTGATATTTTTGAAGATGATAGTAATGAGGTTTTTATTGAACATTCTAAAAACATTGTTAATCACCTTTACGAACAATCAAACTCTGCCAACATTAAAACTGGTGATGTAATTGTTGCTTATTTTGAAGGTATCGAGTATAAAGATGTTTTAACTGAAGCTGTTGGGGTTTTTAAAATTGAAAGTAAAGTAGATTTCTTTCAGACCTATTTAGATGATGATAGTTTTGATGTAGTAGTTCAAAAAGGAATTTCAACAAAAAGATTGGATAAGGGTTGTTTAATTTTAAACTCCACCGATGCTGAAGGAACTGTGGTTTTATCAGTAGACAATAACCAATATGATGCACAATACTGGATAAAAAACTTTTTAAGTGTAAAGTATGCTGATGATCGTAATTTACACACTCAAAACTACCTAGAAATGTGTAAAGAGTTTTCTGAAGAGGTTTTAAAACCTGAATTAGGAAAACAAGAGCAAAGTAACTTCTTAGCTAATACTGTTGATTATTTTAAAGAACATGAAAGCGTAGACTATCATGGTTTCAAAGATGAAGTTTTTGAAGAAGATAAGCATAAAGATCTTTTTGAAGACTACAAACAACACTTTGAGAAGTTGAACGATGTATTAATTCGTAACAATTTTGAAGTATCTGATGTTGTTTTAAAGAAGGAAAAAAGTAAGTTTAAAACAGAAATTAAATTAGATACAAATATTCAAATTAAAATTGATGTTGATGCTCCTGATGCTTCTGCTGAATACCTAGAACAAGGGTATGATGAAAATAAGAAAATGAAGTTTTACAAGGTGTATTATAATACAGAGAAATAAAAAAGCTGAGTTAAACTCAGCTTTTTTATTAAAATCTTATTCCTACTCCCATTTTTAGGAGATTTACATTTGTATTGTAATTTATATCTGGTGAATTTCCAGAATTTAATTTGGAAAAATCATACTGAACTTGTAAAAAAAATCTTGGCAAAACATCATAACTAACACCTAAACCAGCATTTATTCCTCTCAAGGTATCAGAAAGTTTAGAAAAATCTACCGGGCCTGAATTATTAGTATTAGTTAGTTTCATTTTCATAAACGAGTATCCTATATTTACAAAAAGATGCAATTTTGTTAATTGACTCAAGTTTAATTCTGAGAAAATTTTAGGCTGTATAGTATATATTGTTCTCTCAAAATCTTGTGGATAATTGTCCTTATCTCTATCATCAACTAGAAACCCTCCGTTTATACCTATCCCAAAATTAACTATTTTAAAATCCTTTATCCTATATTTAACTCCAAAATCAACAACTCCTTCAGACCTACCCCCAATAAAATTATTATCTATTGTTAAAGGATAACTTACTTCTAAGCTAATTTTTTTATTCTGAGAGAATGAACCCATTCCACACAATAATAAAATTAATATAAGCTTATACTTCATAACTATTCTTTTTCAGCCATTTTCTTTACATAATCTGTAATAATCACAATAGTTTGTGCTCCCACTTTACCTTCAATATATTTAGCATTTTCAGGATCTAACGAAATTCTACGCACAGCAGTTCCTTGTTTAGCTACCATACTAGAACCCTTTACCTTTAAATCTTTAATCAACACTACATTATCACCTGCCTGTAAAATAGCTCCGTTTACATCTCTATGAATTATTTTTTCACTTTCATCTAAATGCTCACCTGTAGCCTCAGCAAAACGTAATTCTTCATCTTCTAAATACATCATATCTAACAAATCTTGTGACCATCCATCTTTTTTAACACGGTGTAACATTCTCCAAGCCACAACTTTCACTGCTCTAAACTCACTCCACATACTATCATTTAAACAACGCCAGTGATTAGCATCTGTTTTATCAGCATCTTCAATCTGCTCAATACAAGTAGCACAAGCCAGTAAACTACCATCAACTCCTCCTGTTGAAATTGGTGGTACTTCATAAATTGACAAATCGCTTTTTGATGCACATAATTCACATTGATTTCCGCTTCTATCTTGTAATTCTTGTAATAAACTCATTTTATTCTTTTTTTGCTTCGCAAAAGTACATTTTTAATTTATATTTAAGCCATGTTATTAGAAAGCGAACGATTAATTATTAAGGAAGCTCTAGTGAGCGATGCTCCTTTTTACTTTCAATTATTTAATGATCCAGACTGGATTCAATTTATAGGTGATAAAAACTTAAAATCTATTGAAGAAACTCGCGTTTACTTAAAAGATATTTTATTCAAAAACTCAAAGTTAGGTGGTTTGGGATTTTTTACTGTAATTTTAAAAGAAACCAATAAATCTATTGGAGCATCAACTGCACTACAAAGAGATAAATTAGATTTTATTGATATTGGTTACGCTTTTTTACCTGAAGGAAGAGGTAAAGGATATGCGACAGAAGCCACAAAACTAATTATTGAATACGTCCGTACTAAATTCAAACAAAAAAAAGTATTGGCTTTGACTATGCCTAAAAATGAAAAATCTCAAAAACTATTAAAAAATCTAGGTTTTGAGTTTATTGGAATGCAACAAGTTTTTGAAAATGGAGAAGATTGTGTATTTGAGTATGTATTTTAACTCAAATACAAATCAATTAACCCTTCAGGTGTTTCAACTTCTATAGTTTTATTATCTCTATCTACTTTTTTAATAAAGTCATCAATCATAGGAATAAAAACTTCATTTCCCTCTCTATCAATTTCAAATAAAGGTTGTGCAGAAGAATCATTAATACTTACTATGTTCCCTACTTCTCCAAAAGAAGCATCAACAACCTTAAACCCTATCACTTCATGATAATAGAATTTATCTCCTGATAATTTAGGAAGTAAGTCTAATGGTAAGTAAACTTCAGAACGTAAAATAGCTTCAGCATCTGCTTCTGTATCTACATCCTCAAATTTTACTCTAAACATAGTTCCTTTACTTAGGGTAGATTTTTCAATAAAAAAAGGAACCAGATTATTGCCTAAATCGACAAAAACTGATTCCAAATTTTCGTAAAGATCGGGTTCATCAGTATCTAACTTAATAACTACCTCACCCTTAAAACTATGTTTTTTAACGATTTTGCCAAGATAAAAGCAATCTTCTTTTTGCATCATCGTAGTACAGTTTTTATTCTTCGCTATCAGCACCTGATTCAGCAGCAGCATCCTCGCTATCTTCTACAGCAGGAGTTGCAGCAGCTATACGCGCTTCGTTTACAGCTTTCTCAGCTTCTAAAGCTTTTGCTTTAGCTTCTGCTTCAGCTTTTGCTAAACCTTCTGTTTTACCAGCAACTTTAGCTGATTTTTCCTCTAACCAAGCATTGAATTTAGCTTCAGCTTGCTCTTCAGTTAAAGCACCTTTCTTTACTCCTCCAGCTAAGTGATTCTTTAATAAAGCTCCTTTATAAGATAAGATAGCTTTAGCAGTATCAGTTGGTTGAGCACCGTTTTGTAACCACTTTACAGCTCCGTCAACATCTAACTCGATAGTTGCAGGGTTAGTGTTAGGGTTGTAAGTACCGATTTTCTCTAAGAAACGACCGTCTCTTTTAGCTCTTGAATCAGCAGCTACTACCCAATAAAATGGTTTTCCTTTTTTACCGTGTCTTTGTAATCTAATTTTTACAGGCATAATTTTAATTTTTAAGGTACGCGACCTTGGTTATTAATAAATCTTACCATCTCGTGATAAGTGGGCGCAAATTTATAAAATCTTTTTTATTTAAAAGCAAAAAAGTAACTTTATTAAAATAAAAAAGAGCCTGTTTAACAGGCTCTTAAGAAAAATAAATTGTGAGATATATTATAATACTCTAACGCTAACTGCGTTTAATCCTTTTTTTCCTTCTTTAAGTTCAAACTCAACAGTATCACCTTCTCTAATCTCATCGATTAAACCTGATACGTGTACAAAATGTTCTGTGTTTGATCCTGACTCTGTAATAAATCCAAAACCTTTAGATTCATTGAAGAACTTTACTGTTCCTTCTTTCATTGTAAAAAATATTATATTAAAGTGCAAATGTAATCTTATTAATTGATTATCAACTACTTTTTTTCATATTTCTTTTAAAATTAACCTATACTTAACACCCTTTTTTTATTACAATCAGCTATTCAAGCCTTTACCTTAACCAAAAACACTCGTTAATAACTTCTATTAATAGCAATACAAATTCTTCGTATTTTTACACTTTGTTTTACCCAAGACACTTCAATAAGTAATTTTTGCCCATGTATTTAATTTTCGATACCGAAACTACTGGATTACCTAAAAGCTGGAACGCTCCTATAACCGATACCGATAACTGGCCTAGAGCCATACAAATTGCATGGCAATTACATGATGAATTGGGGAATTTAATTGAACACAATGACTTCTTAATTCAACCTGACGGGTTTAACATTCCGTATGATGCAGAACGTATTCACGGAATTTCTACTGATTTGGCTATCGAACAAGGTATTCAGTTAAGTGAAGGTTTAGAGCTTTTCAATAAAGCTTTACAAAAAACGAAGTTTATTGTCGGTCAAAATGTTGGTTTTGATGTCAACATTATGGGATGTGAATTTCATCGTTTAGGTGTTGAAAATAATTTAACAGAATTACCTGTTTTAGATACTTGTACCGAACATACAGCACAACTATGTCAAATTCCTGGTGGTCGTGGAGGTAAATTCAAACTTCCAACTCTTACCGAACTACATAACCATTTATTTGGAACTGGTTTTGGAGAAGCACATAATGCTACCGCCGATGTTGAAGCTACCACTCGATGTTTCTTAGAATTAATTCGTTTACGCCAATACACCGAAGAACAGTTAGATGTTTCTTCTGATTATTTTCAACGTTATACAGAAGCTAACCCAAATCCGATACAAGTAATTGGACTTAAACACTTAAACCTAAAAAAGGAAAGTGAAAAAATTCGCAAGAGAAAATCTTCTGAAACCGATGAAGCGAATACAATTTCTACCGCAGAAGGATTAGCAGAACTTGAAGGCGTTAAGTTTGCTCACCTACACAACCATACTCAATATTCCGTTTTACAATCTACCATTCAAATTGGTAACATTGTAAATGCTGCTGCCAAAGACAATATGTCTGCAGTTGCAATGACTGATACGGGTAACATGATGGCTGCTTTCCATTTCGTACAAGCAGTTATAGGACATAACAAAGCAGTAGAAGCCGCAAATAAAGAAGCTTTAGAAAAAGGAGAAGAACCTACACAAAGTATTTTAAAACCTATCGTAGGTTGTGAATTCAATATTTGTGAAGACCACACCAATAAAAGTCAAAAAGACAATGGGTATCAAGTTGTGTTACTTGCTAAAAACAAAAAAGGATATCACAACTTAGCAAAAATGTCTTCTATTGCGTTTGTTGATGGTTTTTATTACGTTCCAAGAATTGATAAAAAAATTATCGAGCAATACAAAGAAGATGTAATTGTATTAACAGGAAATTTATATGGTGAAGTTCCTAGTAAAATATTAAATGTTGGTGAAACTCAAGCTGAAGAAGCACTACTTTGGTGGAAAGAGCAATTTGGAGAAGATTTATATATCGAATTAATGCGTCACGGACAAGAAGATGAAAGAGTTGTAAATGAAACCCTTCTTTCATTCTCAAAAAAGCATGACGTTAAAATTGTAGCTACTAACAATACTTTTTATTTAAATAAAGAAGATGCCAATGCACATGATATTTTATTATGTGTAAAAGATGGTGAAAAACAAGCAACTCCTAAGGGAAGAGGTAGGGGCTATCGTTATGGATTACCTAACGACGAATATTATTTTAAATCTACCGAAGAGATGAAAAAACTCTTTGCAGATTTACCAGAAGCCATTATTAACATTCAAGAAATTGTAGATAAAATAGAACCTTTTGGGTTAGCTCGTGATGTATTATTACCTGCCTTTGATATTCCAGAAGAGTTTAGAGATGAAAAAGATTTAGAAGATGGTGGAAAAAGAGGTGAAAACAACTTCTTACGTCACTTAACTTATGAAGGTGCAAAAAAACGTTATGGAGAAATTACCGACAAAATCCGAGAACGTTTAGATTTTGAGCTCGATGTAATTGCTAAAACAGGATACCCTGGATACTTCTTAATTGTAGAAGACTTTATTCGAGAAGCCCGTAATATGGATGTATCCGTAGGTCCAGGGCGTGGTTCTGCAGCTGGTTCGGTAGTTGCTTATTGTTTATGGATTACCAATATTGATCCTATTCAGTATGATTTACTTTTTGAGCGTTTCTTAAACCCTGAACGTGTATCGATGCCCGATATTGATATTGATTTTGATGATGAAGGTCGAAGTCGTGTAATGGATTACGTAATTGAAAAATATGGCGCTAATCAAGTAGCACAAATTATTACCTATGGTACTATGGCAGCTAAATCATCTGTCCGTGATACCGCTCGTGTACTTGACTTACCTCTATTTGAAGCTGATAGAATTGCTAAGTTAATTCCAGGAATGAAATTGAAAAAAATCTTTTCTTTAGATGAGAAAGGATTAAAAGAAAAACTTCGTTCTGAAGAAATTGAAATGGTTAATGAACTAAAAGCTATTGCTGATGGTAATGGGTTAGAAGCTGAAACCATTAACAAAGCTCGAATTTTAGAAGGTTCTGTTCGTAACACTGGGATTCATGCCTGTGGAGTAATTATTACTCCTGATGATATTACCAAATTTGTACCCGTATCAGTTGCGAAAGATTCTGACATGTACGTCACCCAGTTTGACAACTCGGTAGTAGAAAGTGCTGGATTATTAAAAATGGATTTCCTTGGGTTAAAAACATTAACCCTAATCAAGGATACGGTAAAAATTGTTAAAGCACGTCATGGTGTAGAGCTCGATCCTGAAAATTTCCCCATTGATGATGAAGAAACTTATGCACTGTTCCAACGTGGTGAAACCGTAGGGATATTCCAATACGAATCTCCCGGAATGCAAAAATACATGCGTGAGTTAAAACCTACGGTTTTTGCTGATTTAATTGCAATGAACGCCTTATATCGTCCAGGTCCTTTAGAATATATTCCTTCTTTTATTAGAAGAAAACATGGTGATGAAGAAATTCAATATGACCTTCCTGCCATGGAGGAATACTTAGCTGAAACCTATGGAATTACAGTATATCAGGAGCAAGTAATGTTACTTTCGCAAAAGTTAGCTGATTTTACCAAAGGTGAGGCCGATGTACTTCGTAAAGCAATGGGTAAAAAGCAAGCGGCAGTACTTGCAAAAATGAAACCTAAGTTTGTAAATCAGGCAAAAGCTAATGGACATGATGAAAAAGCATTAGAAAAAATTTGGAAAGACTGGGAAGCTTTCGCATCCTATGCATTTAACAAATCGCATTCTACCTGTTATGCTTGGATTGCCTATCAAACTGCTTATTTAAAAGCCCACTACCCTGCCGAATACATGGCAGCAGTACTTTCTAACAACATGAACGATATTAAAACAGTCTCGTTTTTTATGGAGGAATGTAAACGTATGGGATTAGAAGTTTTGGGTCCAGATGTAAACGAATCGTATGCTAAGTTCTCAGTAAACAAAGACGGCGCTGTTCGTTTTGGTATGGCAGCAATTAAAGGCGTAGGTGGTTCTGCTGTAAAAGCAATTATTGATGAGCGTAAAGAAAATGGACATTACTCTTCTATTTTTGACGTAGCAAAACGTGTTGATTTACGTGTTGCTAACAAAAAAGCTTTTGAAGGTTTAGTATTAGCTGGTGGATTTGATTCCTTTAGCGATACTCACAGAGCTCAGTATTATGTAAAGGATGAGAAAGGGCAAACTTTTTTAGAAAAAGCTATCCGATTTGGTAATAAGTTTCAAGAAAATCAGAATTCATCTCAGGTTTCTTTATTTGGAGAAGCTTCGGAAGTTGATTTACCAGAACCTTTGATTCCTGAATGTGAAACTTGGGGAACTATGGAATTGTTAGCTCGTGAAAAGGAAGTCGTAGGAATGTATATTTCTGCACATCCACTTGATGATTTTAAAAACGAACTAAAGTTCTGCAACGCTTCACTTGCACATTTTAAAAATATAGCTCAATATGAAGGTTTAGGACTTTCTTTTGCAGGAATTGTTACTGATGTACAACATAGAGTATCAAAAGCAGGTAAAGGATGGGCTTCTTTTATAATGGAAGACTATAATGACAGTTTTGAGTTTCGAATTTTTGGTGAAGATTACTTAAGGTTTAAACACTTTTTAGTTCCAAATTCATTCTTATTTATCAAAACTACTATCAAACCTGGTTGGACAAATAAAGAAGGTGTAAAAGGTGATCCTAGGGTTGGTTTTAATGAATTTTTACTATTGCACGATATTATGGATAAAATGTGTAAAAAACTTACTATAAAAATTCCGTTAAAAGAAGTAAAAGACAATACCATAAAGGAGTTACAACACTTATTTGCCACTAACAAAGGCTCACAAAGTTTATATTTTACCATTTGGGACGCTGAAGAAAAAATAGAATTAAGCTTACCGAGTAGAACCACTAAGATTAAAGTATCTAGTGAATTTTTAAAGGCTTTAGACGAACAGTTTATTAATTACAAGTTAAATTAAAATGCTACCTAGCTATCAAAACAGTATCGATTTATTAACAAATGTAGCCAATCAAAAGTTATATAAACAGCTCGTAGTTCAACTTAACAAAGATTTTAACCTAACTGGAATTGATTTGATTTTTTCTGAAAATAATACTCCTTTAGAATTAAAAGAAGAACTCCAGAAATCAATTAAAGAACTTGTATTACATAATTTTAGTTCGTACACCAACCTTTTATATCGTATTGATATTTCTGAAAAGGATTCACAAATTACTGAATCTAAAGATATTGATAGGTATATCGAAAATATTACGTTCTTAATTCTAAAAAGAATCTGGAAAAAGGTATGGTTTAAAAATCAGTTTTCCTAATAAAAAACTTTAAGCTATTACTTCTTCAATAATAGTATTTAAGTTATGGTTCTCTTCAAAGTCTCCCAACCAATTTACTGTTTCTTCATGATCTAAAAAGCTATTTAATGCCTCTCGCACAGCGGTTCTATTTTGTTGTGGTAAAGCTTCAATTACTTCTGTTAAATTACTTAATAAATGTTTTGGAGAAGTATTTTCTTCATATAGTTTAAATGCTATTTTACCTGTTATATCTAAAAACTTTATATAATTTGCTTTCGTAGTTATGGGTGTATTTATTCCTAATCTTTCAAAAACTTCTTTTACTACTCCTGAAGTTTGCCTTCCCCATATACCATCAACCAAAATTTCTTCTTTATAAATATGTTTTAACACTAATTGCAAATACAATGTTTCCGATTTAGATGTTTCATTATAATCAACAGGAACACTTGTATCAACATGCCAATGATCTTTATGGTTTGGATAATAATAATTTAATACAATACCAAAGTGTTTTCTTAAAAAAGATTCCATACCTAAATACAACTCTTTTTGATGAATAAAATTGGTTGTAACTAGAGTTTCATCACTCCAAAAAACAGCATCCAAATCAAATGCTTTTCCATGACCATGCTGTCCTGGTTTGTCTACAAAAATTCCTGCTGTTGTAATTACTTCAGGAACTCCTAAAGGACAATGTTCAAAAACTTCTTGAAGTGCATTTTCTAAAATACTTAAGAATCCTTCATCAACTGAAAAATTGCGCTGTTCTCCCCTAGTTCCGTATGGATGATTTGTTAATCTAGCATAATGTAAGGGGATACCATTTATTTGATTGATTGTTTTCATTACTGCTCTTTTTAAAGTTTAATGCTAATTGTTTTTCCTTCTTTTGTGTATTCTCTTTTTACCCCTTCTAACAAGTATTGCTTTTGTATTGTTTCTTTCTTATTAGCTATGGTTTGTAAACATGCGTATTGAATAATGTTCACTATATTAGAACCTGTTAAACTAAACTTTTTAGCTAACTCTTCTACACTTATAGTAGCTTCTAATTCAACATTCTCAGGTAAGTTATTTTCCCATAGAGTTAGTCTTTCTGTATAACCGGGTGCTTCAAACTCAATAATATTATTAAAACGTCTTGTAAAAGCTGCATCAATATTATTTTTAAAGTTTGAAGCCAAAATGATTAATCCAGGATGTGACTCTATTCGCTGAAGTAAATAAGAAACTTCTTGGTTTGCGTATTTATCATGAGCATCCCTTACACTTGTTCTCTTTCCAAAAATAGAATCAGCTTCATCAAAAAACAAAATCCAATCTTGGTTAATGGATTTATCGAATAATTTGGACAAGTTTTTTTCTGTTTCTCCAATAAACTTTGAAACAACCATTGACAAATCTACTCGATACACATCTTTACCTGTATATTTTCCAAGTAAACTAGCTGTCAACGTTTTTCCTGTTCCTGGAATTCCACAGAATAAAACTCGATATCCGGGCTTGATTTTTGTTCCCATTCCCCAATCATTTAACAGTATCTCTTTATATGCTAACCAGTTTTCTATTTCTTTAACATCGTTCAATGTTTTTTCTTGCAATACTAAATCTTCCCATTCTAAATCTGTAGTAATTAAACTTGCAGGAAAATCTTGACTCATTTGTGGTTTTAATTCTTTCCCTGTTAAAAACAAGTGTACATATTCCTCTGCCAAAATTAGCTTACCACTCATTAAAGGCTCATCTTCAAGTTGCTTTTCAATTCTCAATACCTTATCTCTAAACAATTTACTTTCACTTAAAATAAATTGTAAACCTCTTTCTCTTGAAGCAAAATCATTACCTCCTAAAATATAAAGGGCTGTTTCACCTGTAGGTATAATTCCTCTATGATTTTTCCCTTTTACTCCTCCAAACTCTGGAAATTCACCTCCTTGTGGCAAAAACTCGCTAATGATATTGTTTAAAAAATTTGGAAACATATGAGGTACAAAAGCCAGTAGTAATAAAATAACATCTTCAGTTACTAAATTTTTATCATTCATAAAAGCAATCACAGGAGAAGGCACTCCATTGTAGTTTAATTCAAAATTTGGTTGCTTATACCCATTAAATTCGCTATCAATTCTATTGGTAATAAAATCTTGCAGTACTTTAAATACTCCTATTTTATTTATTTGATCTACCTCTATGTACATAATTACCTTATTTTATAATTTCTTTTTTTTCGTTCCGTCATTAGCAAATTTTGCTTTATAATTTTCTATAGATACATCATAACCCTGATCGGTCCCAATAGATAGCTCTGTACCTGCTGCATTTTTAGAGAAATCATTTCCTAGTTTTTTGTATTTATCTTTATCGTATCGTTTGTCTTTTTTCATTTCTACACCAGTTGTTTGTAAATTATCTCCTTCTACCTCTGTATCGTCTTTAGAAGCAATTCCCTTTGATTTGTATGTAGTATTTAAAAACTGGCCTGGTAAGTTATCAATATCCATAGTCATAGCTTGTTGTAAAGCCTTTGTCAAAGTACTTTTCGCTTTTGTTTTAATTTTCTCGTCTACCTTTTTCTTCCCTTTATTGTCTTTACCAAATTCCGTATCTAAAACTCCTTTTAGTTGATTGTTAACATTTGCATCATCCTTTATTTTTGCTGTAACTTCCATATTAAAGTTTGTTCCTCTAGACTTGAAGAAAGAGGCCAATTTATTCTCAACATGTGCCATTTCTTTTTGATTATACATTGGTGATGATGGATAAATATTCATTGCCGAATTAACTCCTGAACCTCCAAATTGATCTCCAATAATATGAGCATTATCAAATCCTGGAGTACCATCTTTTCCTGCTGATCCTCCATCCCATTTTCCTCTTCCAATTCCATCTGGCTTACTTGACAAATTAAATCCTTTTACTTTTCTAGTTTGCACTTTGTCTGAAATACCTTTTATAGCCTCATCAAAAGTGATATTTATCTCAAATGTTGGACTATCTTCTCCTGCTTTTGCTTCCTTTGCGTCTCCAGCTCTTTTTGTCTTATATTTTGCTGTATATACTCCATTCTTTTCTGTTAATTCCATTTCATCTGGAATAAAGTTTCCATGTGCTGGTTTGTAAGACTTGGATTTTCCTTTTTTTAAGACTCCTTCTTCAGCTCCATCACTTTCAATGTATATATTAGGATATGAACCAAATCCTTTTCCTGTTCTAAACTTATAGCTAGAATTTCTCTTATCAAGAATATAAACTTGTTTCTTGTCTATTTTATTAATATCTGTTTTTAATGCTTTTGTAAAAGACTCTAATGGAATACCTTCTTTATCTACCACCTTTTTATTTAAGTATTGATCTAGCAACGGTAAATTATCCTTTCCATCTCCTTTTGCCTGTACCTTACCAGTAGTATCATTAGGTGCTATTTTAATTTTAATATCTACATCGTTATCTTCTTTATCTTTTGCTAATGCATTAAACTTTATATCTAAATTTATTCCTTTTTTTAATTGTGGTTGGTATTTATTTTCTAGGGTTTTAGCTTCTTTCTTTTTTCTTGCATAAAACTTATCAAACGGTTCTCCTTTTTTTGCTTTTTCTCCTAATTTCTTTTCTATCTTACCTACAATCTTTTTATGTTTCGCTTTATCTTTTGCTGTTAATTTTGCTGGTTTTTGCTTTTTATTGTCATCTTTTATTTTTTTTGCTTGTCCTTTTTTAGGCTTCTTTTTTCCTAAAATCTTATTAAATATTTTTTTAGCTTTTTTAATAACTTTATTAATGGCTTTGTCTATTTTCTTTCTAACTTTTTTAATTATTTTTTGGATTTTCCCAGTGAGTCCAGTTACTCCAACTAAAGCAGCTAAAAAGCCTATTAATACTGGAATTGCTTTGGCTAAAGCAGTTTCAATACCTTTTGCTACTGCTTTGACATTTCCTTCTGCTAGAGCTTTAATACTATTTATAAACGCCGTAACTAATTCAAATATCTGTGCTGCTCTTTCAACAAAGAACTTTACAATATCTATAATCATCATTGCTGCTTTTACAAAAGCTCCTGCTGGACTTAACAAGCCCATAACCCACTTTATTCCAGCTTCTATAACTTTGGTTATAATCATATCTCGAATGGCATCCATAACCATTTCTTTGAGATTACCAAACTGTTCTTTTATATATTCCCAAAGCCCCATTACACCGTCTTTTCTAACTATCTGAAAAATTTCAACAGCTTTTTCCATACCTGCAACTACGGGCTCTCCAAGTAGTTTAACCGCTTTACTCCTAAAATAATCCCATGTTAATCCTAACATTTGAGTTACTAAGCTGAATATTCCTGAAAGACTAAATAAATTATCTGGTAAAGTAATACCTACGTTACCTAAAGAACCTGTAAGCCATTCTATTACTCCCTTAATCATGTGTTTTTTGATATTGTTCCCAAAATCAACAAAACCTTGTTTAACCCCTTGTATTAAGTTACTTAAAAACCCTATCGGGTCAGAAATTATAGCTCCTATTGCACTTACAGCTGCTGCTAGTAGATTAAGCAGCATATCTTTTATTTTTAAAATAGTTTTTATAACACCAGCTAATGCATTTAACGCAGCACCAATCCAACCAGCACTTACGCTTTCTTTTATTTCATTAAACTTTTCTTGTAAACTATCAACATTCTCTTTGTATGATTGTGCTAAATCAGCCGCTAATTCTTCCTGTTTTTCATAAACCGTATCTTCTAAATCTGCATATTGATCATTAAAGTCACTATAAGCATCTTCCGCTAATTTCTTTTGTGACTCGTCTAAACTGTCGAATTTTTCCTTTGATTTTCGTTTTCCTTCTTCAATAGCATCTAAAGCTCCGTTCAATCCATCGGCTATAATTATTGAAATATCATCTAAAACCGAGTTCATTTTACTAATAAACTTTCCTTTTTCAACTCTAAACAACTTATCTATCGCCTCTGTATCCTCTCCAAAAATCCAATCGTCTATAACTGTCCATCCATAAATTTCACCTAAACCGTCTTCAACATTTTCTTCAAAAGTTTTTTGTGCACTTTCTGCTTCTTCACTGAACTTTTTATCAACATCTTCTGAAAGCTTTTCTAAACTTTCAGTAACCGTCTTTTTTGTTTCTTCATAAATTGCTTCAAACTCAGCATAAATTCTTTCTTGTTCAGTTTTATCACTCGTTTTATTCTCCGTTTGATTAGCTAAAACATTATTCTCTGATAATACTTTAGCTGCTTGCATTTGATCTAACCCCTCTTTACTGTTTACTGCTGCTGTTTTTTGAGCTACCCCTAATTGAACTTGTTCTTTCTTTCTATACTTTACTGGTGCTAACTTTGCTTCAGTTTGAGCATTGTTTTTTTCTTCTAATGCTCCTGTAAATTTAGGTTCGTTTGATTTTGCTAATTGCTCATCCGTTACCTTATTTTCAGCCATATAATCATCTAATGACTGACTTTCTTTTTCCATCGAAATCTCCTGAGATGTCTTAGGTTTAGGGATTGCTGCTTTGGCATTTAACGGTTTAGGAGAATTACCTGAATTTGTGGGAGGTAAAGGAACCGCTTCTACTGTTGGTTTTCCTGAAGCAGGAGCTGGTTTATCTGCCTCAGATTTCATTGGCCCCGCTAGCTTATCACTTTCAGCAGTAACTTGACCTGATATATTTTCTTTTATTCCCTGTATAGGTTTATCATCTCTAAATTCTTGTGCTTCTTCAGAATTTTTAGGAAGTTGTTTTTCTAAATCATCTAAATTCTTTTCTAGAAGTTTTTTAAACGATTCTGGAGTAAATGGTTCTCTGTTTTTTTCTTCTTCAGAAGTAGCTGATAATGACTCTGCATGGGCTTGCTGATCATTTTTAGTTGATTGTACAGCTGCTGATGGGTGGCCTGCTTGTTGCTGTTCGTTTACCTTAGCTTCTGGATTTGGATGTTGTGATTTTTCTTCTTTTACCTTTTCCGTTTTTTTTATTTGTTGTTGAAAAGCGGGATCATCTTCTGGCTTTGTCGGTGCTTTAGGTATTTTTTTCTCTTTAACTGCTCCTTCTTCTTTTTTTTCTTTTTCTGAGGTTTCTTCCTTTTCTTTTTTTCCTTCTTTAACTTCTGTTTTTACTTGAATAGTGTTATTACTTTTCGGCTCTGTCACAGAAACACTTGCTTCTTTTGCACTATTTTTCAAACCATAAAAAGATTGCTTTTCTGCTACTTTTTTAAGAACCCCAACTTTATCTCCTCCTTCATTTTTTTCACCTTTTTCTTTTTCAGAAGCTTCTAAAACTGGTGTTTTTGGAATTACTGACTGTTCTTTTTTGATTGAAAGACTATCTTCATTTTTTATTTTTTTATTTTCTTTTAACGCAATTTCCTCTTGTTTTTTTTCAGGTTTAACCACCTTCATTTCTGGCTTGATAAAAGGTGTTGCTTCCTTACTTTTTAAAGAAGGATTAGAAGGTTTTGCTATATTTTGTTTTGCTCTAAACATTACTTATTGTCTTTACTGCCAAATACGGTAGTTTGCATCAAGCTTTAAGTGAGATCTTGAATAGATTTTTATGTAATAACTATCTCCAGGTGTAACACTAGCTATAGAAAAATTTAAAGTCCCAGGTATGTTAGGTCCTAATCTTTTACTTCCTATACGAGTATCTCTTATTATACCACATTTATATACTTGCACACTAAAATCTTCTGGTCCTATACTTCCTGACCTATTATAGCTAACTGAAACCTCCCCATTAAGAGCTGAGCTACTAGACGGCTTAAACGTTTCTGAATAACATGTATGAACAAAACCTCTTCTACAATTTCCTCTATGGGGTAATGAATAGGTTGGTGAACATTCAGAATCAGAAAGTTTTTGAATCTTTTTTTGCACCATTCCTTTTTGTTGAATCGTATGTGTTAACTCATGCGCTAACAAGTGCTTTCCATCTTTGGAGTTTGGATTGTATTTACCTTTATTAAAATAGATATCGTTTCCATGCGTAAATGCTTGTGCTCCTATTTCTCGACTCAATTGTGCTGCTTCTGAATCGTTGTGAATGTTTACATGACTAAATTCTGCTCCGAAACCTGACTCCATTTCACTTTGTGTTTGTGCATCCATTTTTTGACCTCCATTTCCTCTTTTTAACTTACTTTCAAAAGAAGGTTTATTTTTTTTTGAAGCAGATTTTTCTGTTTTTGACTGCACAGCTTCCTCTTCTTCTTGCCTTTGTACTCTCTCTTCTTTTTCACAATCATCGCACTTCGATTGTACTGTTTCTTCCTCTTCTTTACTTTGCACCGCTTCTTCTTCCTCCATCTTTTGAACGGATTGCTCATCTTCAGTAGTTTCCATTTTTTGTACTAAAGGTGTTACTTCAGAAGCCAGCGGTTTTTGCTGTATTTTTTCTTCACTTTCTTTTTTTTGTATTGAATTAACTTTCTTATTATTTCCTACAACTTTATCAGCCATTTTATCTGCTTCAACTTCATATTGATCTCCTTTTTTTCCAAACGCTAGCTTTGGTTGAATAAATAAATCCTTTTTTTTATCCTTTGCTTGAACGTTATTAGCTTCTGGTTTTTTATCTCTTTTAAACATGACTTTCTATAGTTTTAGTTATATTTTACCAATTCGTAAAGATTAATTCCTTCATCCAAGGAACTTTGCATAAACTTAAATTCCATGGTAATTTGGTGTCTAATAAGATATCTTGTGTTTTTCTTTCAACTGTTAGGGTAGGGTTGTCTTTAGTTAAATCTAGTTTTCCTTCTCTTTGTAAATACTCATTACGTAATAGGTCATTTGAAGAGTTTTTTAAAATTGACCAATTTTGAAGTACTGCTCTTAACAATTCTTCTGACTTTTCTTTAAGCTCATCACTCAATACTATATTTCTTTCAATAGAACTTTGTATTGGTAGATTGCACAAAAACTTTTCAAAAATTAAATTGTTTTCAAACTGTTGTTCTTTTTTAGTTGCTACATAGTGCAGTAAGTGAATTGCTTCATTAGGTTTGATAATTTTATTCTCTTTATCTAAAAAACCACATGAATTGAAAAACTGTTTTAAAAAGGGGTGTAATAAAATTAATCCAGCGTTTCTTATAAGATGTGATTTAGGCTCACTTACAACTTCATTTTTACTTGAAAAAGTATTTTTTAACGCTTCTTGATGTCTCCTTTTATATTCAGCTCTCTTTTGGTCGTCAGTAATTTTCTCCGTTTTCAAGTTTACTCCCTTATCTTCATAAAGATTCTTACTTTTCGCTTGCATTTTTATTCTTAATTCTTCTTTTACTTCTTTACTTTTTTCTTTTGATGATGTTTTCTTCTTCTTTAAGACTTCTTTTTTGTTTTGAATATCTACTTTTTCTGGAGTTTTTTGTGAATTAGATTTACTTGATTCATTCTTTGGAAGAGTTAATTCTTCTGCTTTATTTTGATTTTTTTTGACTCCTACTTTATCTAGTTTATCAATACTTACATCTGATTTTTTTTCTTCTTTTTCACTTATAAACTCTGTATTGACAACCTCAATGCTACTCCCTTCTTTCTTCTTTTTAAACTCCTTCTGTTCTTTACTATTAAACTGACTTCTAAATATTCTTTCTTGAGAAGTTAGCTCTTGTAAAAATTGAGTTAGATTTTTTGAAGAATTAAAAGCCTTTGTTCTTTTACATATCTCTATTTCTTCTTGAACTTCATTTACTATTCTTGAAAAATTATTATTAATTGTTGCTTTGATGAAAAACTTCCACACTTTATTCCTTATGATGTAGCTCTTAAAATCAATTTTTTTGATCGTTGATAGAAAAGCCTCATACCCCACTGGTTTATTGAAAACTCCTAGGAATAATATTTGCAACTCTTCAGTCTTAAACTGCTGAATCAATCGATTTTGTTGAGCTGGATCTCTTAATGATTTTAAAAAACGTTCTTCAAAAAATTGACTTTCTGTTATTTCAAACAACATCTTTTTTGTAAAACTTTTCTCTTCTTTTTGATTCCACCAAGCTGTTGTACCATGTTGCAAAAAGTAAAAAAAAGCATCTAATTTAGATTCTGATGTAGTAACCTTTTTTATAGCTACCTTATGTAGTTCTGGAGCTTTGAAAATTGCTTTTAACTTTGTTATAAGTTGTTCTTTTATTGCTCTCTTTGTACTGTTATCTTTTATCGACTTATTGTTAGTTGATATATCTACTTCAATATTTAAGTTTTCTATTTGCTGAATGTATGCTTCATACTCGATTTCTTGAGAGTTAAAATATTTTTCTATTTCTGGAAATACTTCTTCCTGTAAAAAGTCTTCAATAGTATTTTTACACTCTTCTGCTACTTTTTTACTTTTCGTATTTACCTCAACAAATACTTTTTGAATGGTATGTTCTTTAGCAACCATTACACGTTTTGCTTTAAGTTTTCATTAATAAACTTAGAAATATATTCAGCTTGAATCTCTGTTGTAAATTTCTCTAAAAACTGCAGAAAAGCTTCATTAGCTACTTTTATTTGATTTTCTTTGAAAGAGATAAAAACACTATCTATTACCTCTAATAGTTCTAAGATAATTCCTCGATTTTCATCTAACTCTAAAACCGTTTTTTCTTGACAATGAAGAATATTTAAAAGCAACCTTACTTCTGCTCTAAAATACCTTGTAAGTAATGTTCTATTTTCAACATCTTCAATAAGTAATTTTGATGTATTAATAAGTAACTTAGAAAACATTCCTCTTAATTGATTGTTGTTTTCTCCTGTTAAATAAGAGTTATTTTCATCAGTTATAATTGCTTTATAAGCGTCATTTGTAGGAACTACTACAACCATGTTAACATTAGTTCCACTACCTCCATCATTTATACTAAACTTATTTAACTTATAATAGTTTCCAACTTCTGTTTTTGTTATTTCCTCACAGGTTTTATCTTGTATTTTTCCTATTTCTATAACTTCTGTTGATGTATTCTCTCCACACTTACTTACTACCGTTAAAGAGACTTTTACTAAGTCTCCATCAAAATTGCTCAGGTCTTCTGTTATTGTTGTTCTATTTACTTGAGGTTCTCTTTCAACTCCATTAATCACCCAAACATACTTGTCTCCTTTTTCTGAAGTATTTGTTAATGATAATATTCTAATTTCTGGATCAAAACTATAAGTAAAGCTTGCTTGTGGTGTCGCTGTTAAATTAATAGCCTGTGTAACAAAAGTTCCTACAAGACTTATACTTACAGTACCTGAATCTGTTAATCCTGAATTGGCTGGCACAAACTCCCATAATTTTGTTTCTTCATTAAACTTTACATTTCCTCCTGTAAGTTGTACACCTTCAAATTGTGGTCTTACTACAACAGGGTAAGACTCTTTATCACTTAAACAAAAAGTGGTGTTTGGTAAGCTTATTGTAAACTCTGGGAAGGCTATATTCTTTGTAAAATCTGCTTTAGAAAAACATCCGTTACCATCAGTAATCATTAATTTTATTGTGTAAGAGTTTCCTACACCTTCTTTTACTAATAACTGAGGATTAAATAACTCTGTCTCCGACTCAATGCTATTTACACTCCAATTAAACTTTAATCCTTCCGGCTTTACACCTTCTGGAAGTATTGCTTCAAAAGCTGCTTCGTAAAATAACTGTCCGTCTTTCCATATAAATCTTGATTCGCTTCGTTCTGAAATACTTATTTGTTTAACTTCATGAATTGTTATTCTTGCATTTGTTGTTTGTCCATCTTCTAAAAACTCAATAATTTGATCATAATTTTCAAAAGTGGCTACATCAATAACTAATTCATTATTCTCAATTGTAACACCTTTTATAGCTCCACCTTCAATAGTTATTGTTCCATTAACATTTGTAAATGGTATTCTTGCTGTTTTTTCTTTAGTAAAATCGATACAGTATGACGATTCGATAGCCAACTCTGATGGCGTTAAGGTGTCAAACTTTATTGGACTTATAGAAATTTCTTTCGAGCATGGTCCTAATGAAATTTCTAATGCTGGGTTTATTTCATTATTTATATCATCAATTGGTAATGTATAGTTATGGAAAACTTTGTTGTTTATTGGTGTATGTTCTACTCTATTACCATCTCCCATAAAGTCCCAAGAATACTTGATGTTATTAAAGAAATCAGCTCCGATAAAATCAGCATCTTTCCAATGTAATACATAAGTTACCCTAGCTTTAGATTTATCTTCATTGTATTCAATAGGTTGTTCTACTTCAACCAACAACTTTAATGCTGGATATACGATAAGTTCACAATCGGTAGGTTCATCGTTTACTGTAAACTTCATTGGTTTACCTAATAAACTTTTATCAGTTTTAGTAACATCAATTTTCCATTTTTCATCTTCTGGATCTTTAAACACTCCTGATATTACTCCTTCTGGAGCAATTGCTTTTACCTCTCCGTCTATAGGTCTTACTGTAAAAATTAAAGGTTCAATTACAGTCTCTTTTTTCAAACATATAGTACTTACTGGTAAACTTAAAAATGGTGGTTCTTTTGGTATAATAAAGTTCACTGGAGCACAGTCTGAACAACACATATATGGCAACGAAAAGTCTGCTACTACCGTGTTTTTCAATGTTTCATTTTCACGAATCACTTCATTTTCGTCAAAATACAATCGTTTCTTGGTTTCTAAAACAACAGGATTATATATCTGTAAAAAATACTCGTCTTTAGGTACTAAATGATCTTTGATAGTAATACGCATTCCTACGGAACCATCTTTATACATTGTAGTTTCTTCTGCACTAAGAATTTTAGATACACCTGCTCTGAACCAAGTTCTGTTTAAGAACGCTGTAAAATTGCTTACTGTTTCGGCTAATGTTTTTCCTACTAAAACAACGTCTTGATTAAAAAACAGTCTGTTTTTTAGGGTGAAATAGCTTCCATCTACAAATGAAAACTCAATACTAGAGCTTTTATCCCATAAGTTAATTACACCTCCATTTTTATAGAGTATTTCTTTTTCAAGGAAAGTATCATTCGATAGTAAAAAATCGTCTTTTACAAAGTCTGTATTTGATATAATAGGTTGATTTTTAAATATGATATCTAATACTACATCATCAAATGTATTTTTATCTGCTGCATTTTCATTTACATATACCATTACAAAGGTTCCTCCTGGAATAACTCCTGCTTTGTGTTCAAGTCCTGGATGTTGTTTTACAAATTCTGAAAGTTGTATTCTTTCTAAAATCTTTTTCTTTCTTTTATCTATTTCTTCAAGTAGTGTTTCTAACTTTTTTCCTGAACAACAAACAATTGACAACTGGTTAATTAATAGACCTAAAATTTGTTTGGTTGATAGTTCTAATGAAGTACTATTATACTTTGCTTGTAGTTTTTTTACTCTTTTACACAACTCTGCTATCGTTAGTTTATAACTTGTTAGCACAAGACTATCTATATCTCTTATATTTAATGGGATTTTTGTATCTAAAATATAGGTATGAACTAAGGTTTCTGTAAGATCTGTTAAAATAAAATCGCTAAGCGTTGGTTCTTCTTTCCAAACTTCTTTTTCTTTTAAAGCTTCAGTTTCTTTATTTAATTCAACGATAATGTCGCTGGCTGATCCGTATTTGTTTTCATCAATTACTCGGTCTATCAAAAACCCTATTGAGTCTTCCTCTTTTGTTAAACTATCTTTTACAATGTTTTCTTCCTCTAAAAACTTATTATATTCTTTGGTTCCGATATCATACTTATACGCAAAATCTTCCTTAACACTTGCCTCTTTAGAAAGTAAATCCATTCTACTGATATACTCTTTTACTAATGGAATTTCTTCTTTTATGGGTTCTTTTTCTAAAACACTTATTTTGTCTTTATAGTTGACCACGTTATCTACTACTGTGTTAGTTTTTGGATCGGTTAATTTAAAGGCTGAAAATGTTTTACTTACTTCTGATAAAATGCAATTCTGTTCTGCTCTCCATGCATTCAACAACATTTTTAAATCTTCAAACTCACACTCGTAATTATTTATATTAATAGTTTGTTCTGTAGCGTTAATGGAAAGTGTTTTCACATCAAAACTCAATCCGTTATCTTTTTTAAGTTTTAAGATTTTTGCTAAGGCATCTCTGTACATTTTACCTTGATGTCCTTCAATTCTGTAAAAATCATTTTTATCAATATTATATGATAGTGGTTTTTGAATTGCTGCTGAATTTTTAAGGTTTTCTTTATGATAGCTTAAGTTTTGATTTGCTCTATAGTTTTTTGTTTTGTTAAAGTCCCATCTCTTTAAAAACTGTGAAGAAACATTATAATAAAAAGGAACAGCTTTTTCACTTAATGTGGTATGTGCTTGCGATGGGGTTATTACCACATCTTTTGATTTTGTTTTTCCTATATAATTACTCGAAATGGCAATTGCTCTATCAATTAACAACTGTATTTTTTGAAGGTTTTCATTTTCATGACCTACAATAGTTGATTTATAAAATCGGTGGCGTAATTCTGGGTATTCTGTTTCTTTTTTCAACTTTCCTAACATTATATGCTTTGGAAAGGCTCCAATATTTGGACAACAGTTTACATTGATGTGTAATAGTAGTTCTTTAATTTCATTATACGTATCTACCAAATCTTTGATAACATCGTACCTATATTGAAAATCTAGTGGAACAGCCAAAGAACTGAAACTAAATAATGATTTTATTTTAGTGGCTATTGATGGTTTTTGAAATTTTGAGAATATTGTATCAAAGCCTTCAATTAAATCTACACTAATACTTGTATCTTTAACAACACTATCAAACTGTGCTTTTAACTCTGAAAATGTTTTGGTATTTTTTTCGTTTAACACCACCCTTTTTGCTTCTACGACAGGTAGTTCGTTGTTAAGTTTATACCAATTGTGTTTTAAAAAGATAGTATCTTTAGCTGCAATAGCTTCTAAATCTTCAACACTTACAAGTAACACGCGTAAATTATTGATTTGCTCAATACCTTGATTATCGCATGTTAGTTTATTACACAATACATCTTCATTTGGATATTGTTCGAGGTACAACAAAACAGCCATTTTTTGTATCTCTGGAAACTCAATCAAAGGGGCATACGACTCATCTTCTTCACTGTGCAGTTCCCATAAATTATACTGATTATCCTGAGCATTTTTAAAACGTTCGTAATTACCATCAGTATCTTCAAATTTTTTATAGAATGAAAATGTTTTTGACTGTAAGTTTTCTTCTATTAAATCAAAAAACTGAACTAAATCTCCATCGGTAGTTACTGCTGTTCCTTGAGTAATTTCAATACCCGACACCGCTGTTTTATCTATAGTAAATTTTGGAGTCAGCTCAAACCCACAGGCTATTCCAACACCACTTAAACCTAGCCTTGACAAACGGTTTTGATCATCAAAATAGTCGATAAATGTATTAAGTTGTGTTTCTGTTAACACTTGATTAGCATTAAACTTACTATACTCAGTTGTAATTTCTCTTAATTTCAGGTTAGTCGTTTCCATACGTATTATGTTTTGGCTGTGTTAATAAATAAACACGTACTATTTTTATGAGTTTTCTTCGTTATTATTTTCTTTTTCTGATTGTATGTTTCCTATACTAGATTGGTTTAGTATAATTCTTCCATCTAATGCTTCGTCTTCTGCATTACAATCGGTTAATCTTCCTACAGGATAAATCGTATTTAATTGCTGCATAGCATGTATTAAGTTTGGCAACTCATTATTCTCTGTAGGTTGTTCTTGTTCTAAGTTTGTTTTTGCAAACAAGTATGTTTTGTATGCGTTCTCGAACTGTAATAAATCATTTTCATTATCAGGTACAATTCCTTTTCGTTCTCCTACCCAACAAATTCTTGGTAAAACATGTGCTGGAAGTTCTTGTCGAATAACATTTTCCATATAGCGTCTAAAATCTGGGTTTGAAAAACGATAAGTATATCCTGGTAAAACGATACTTACTCTATAAGAATAAGGATCAATCGTTCCACAGTCTTCACAATCTTTTGCGCAAATAGGTAAGAAGTTTTTTGAATTGTTATTGGTAACATCTGGACGCAATAACATGTGCTCTACTAAAAACATTCCTTCTTCTGTGAAATCTTTTTTCAAAAAAGAAATTATCTCTAACAATGCTTCTTTTAAATCACTACTATCTGTATAGTATTTGTATTGTTTTGCTATAATATAATCAGAACTACTCTTTGGTTTTTCTGGATTAATAACATCAAAAGAATACTTTACTGGAATAGAAGGTTTTGATGGTGTAGATTCATGTATTCTTATAAATCCAATTTGCATATTATTTGTAATACCCTCTTCAAAAGCTTCCTCTATATCTTTTTCTTTGGTTTGTACAATTTGTAATACTGTAAAGTATAATTCTTCAATAGCAAAAACTTTTTTAGCGTAGTTTTCAGTTGCTGACAATAGTATGTTTCCATTATTATCTTTTAACCTCCATCTATATGTATTGCTACCTTCTGTTACTTCATAAATATCTACATTGGTTTCCGTTAAGTGTCTTCTTTTCTCATTAGCAATCCCCATTAAACGTGCTATACGTTTTTGAAATCCGGATACATTATTTGTGTCCCATAAATTTTCTTGAAGTTGTTTGTAATAGTTAAAAGCTACACCTCTTTCGCTACTTATTACTTTATAATCTTTTAAAAAAGCTTCTTTATTTGATAGCACAATTTCATCAGTAGCTGTTCCATACAACGCTTTCATAATAAATGTGTACTCTCCAAATCGTTCTGCAAAACGTGCTAACAAATGATCTAAAATAGAATTTCTGCGTTCTACATTATTATCAAACTGATTGAATAATAGCTTTGTTAATTCATCATCATCTGACTGTGGATATTCACTTACGAGCTCATCAAAATCTTTAATATCTTTTACTGCTTGTGTAAAAAATGTTCGAGTTTCTTGTCCGCTAACAGACAATAATGTTTTTACTTCTGATAAGTGTTTGAAATAGGTTGCTAAGATTTGATCGAAAAATGTTAAATACGCCTTTAGTTGTTTGGCTTTTGCTTTTCTTTCATTGGTTACGTGTATTGCTAAGCCTTCTTGACCAATTCCATAGGTATCAGGAAAATCATTTTGAATAGTAGTATACTCACCAGCTCCTATTGAACTCCCTTTTGGTAATGATAAAATCTTTTCATCAGCTGTTATTTGTTGTGAAGCAATTTCATCTTCTTTTAATTGTTTAAGGTATTCATTAACTCTATTGTAGTTTAAGTTTAAAGGAAGGAATCCTTTACTAAAATTAAACGTACTTTTTTCACACAGTACTGGTTTTTTATCTGGATCGATACAAACTATCCATTTATTTTCTTGAACAATGTTTTCATCACAAAATCCTACAGAAATATCTTTAATTAACTTTACTCCGTCAATATTCATAATGATTTTCATCACATCAGAAAGACGTACTTCTTTTCTTAATTCTGCTTTTTTAAGTTCTTCCGTATCTATAAACCCGTTTGTTAATACCGGACCATCAAACACCTCATCGGTAGTATATCCTTTATCAAGCATTTGTTGCACTGAATAAAACTGTAATGACGGTGATAAGTAATTCTCTATCTGAAATAAAATATTAGCATACACCCATTCTTCATCGGCTTCTGGAACAACATCAACATTGGCACAAATGGCAATAGGTTGTGTAGCTACTTCATTTATGGTTATTAAATCTTCACATAAATTTCTATTCTTATGATATGCTGTTTTGATATTTGGAAAAACCTGCTCTTTTGTATAACCTTCTTCTAAATCAACCAATAATGAATACAGTCCCTTTAACTTAAAGTCTTTTTGAAACTCTGGTAAAATACCTTCAAACTTTTTGTAGCTTAATTTGTTATTCTTACAATCAACAAATACTTGTTTATCATAAATTCGCAACCAACAGTTTTTTACCCCTTCTAAATCAATAAACAATTTTCTATAATCTAATTCATTGACTGGTTTTGTTGGAAAAATTTCTGATGCTTTATAAAACTGTGCTTGTAGTGATAAGTTCGGATCTTTAGATGCTAATAAATCTTCTAGTGGTGTATTGATACGCATTCCTAAATCGGTAATAGCATAACACAACATTTCTAAAATAGTTACTCCAGGATCGTGCGAGTTGAAGTCAGTCCATAACTTACCTCCAAATGTTTCTAAATAAGAGATTCCTTCTTTTCTTAAAAAAGAAAAATCTAAATCGTCTTTGGTAGATATATTCTTCGGAATATTGATATGTTCGTTTATAGCTGACATGTTTGTTCTATGATTTTTTTAGTTCCTTTACAAGTGGTTAGCACTGTGCTTACGTTATGCTTCTTTGCTGATACTAATATTGATTTTGGATCACTTGGTTCTATTTTATACACATTAGCATCCTCATTCATCGTTACATTTTGCAAATAATCTACATAGGGTAGTTTTTCTAGGTAATCAATTAAGACACTTTTATGTAGCATAATTCCGAAGGTTACTTCTTTGGTCTCATCAAACGCCCAAGGAGATAGAAACTTTGTAATGTCTGTTTTTAGTTGTTCGGTATAGAAGTTTTCATCGTATCCATCATAAAAACTTACTTCTAAACCTATGCTTACTTCTTCGTAATTAGGATTGATGACTTCTGCATTTACATGTAATGTATTTAATGCATTGATATACTGTGTTACACTATTTAAAGTGGCTTTACTTACTCGTGGTTGATAAATGTCAAATACATTTTTATTTACAGTATCTGGCACGACTACTAAAGTAACATGACCTGCTGCTGTGAAACTTGTTTGTGAAGTATGGTTTAAGCATTTTACTTTATAAATTTCTGGGAATTCTTGAAGAATTAAATGCTCGTAATCCCACAAGGTTATTGCTCTGTTTTTGTGACGCAAACGCTCGCTTATTCTTCTGTAAAAATTATCGTCTGATTCTTCTGGGCTTCCTCCAAAAGAACTGTAAGGTTGTGATACTGATTTAATTTGTGGTATCCGTGTAACCATTTTTTTAATGGTTCCGCTAGGTAGTCCGTTTTTTAAATGACTTACCTCATTATTGTTGTTTACAAACGTAGTTTCTACTGCTTGGGCGTGAATACCAATGGCCTTACATACTGCTTCAAATGATTTACTCATTTGTGCTTTTATCCAAGTATATCCTGATGGTAATAATGTATTATTTGAAGTTGCTTCTTTAGGTATTGAAAATTTAACTATTCCTGATTTTAAGAAGTTATCTGTGTTATTAGAAATGATATTGTTTTCTAACGTTTTCCACTTATTATTACATAATATCGACCAGTTTATCTTTTCATTTTTTCCGAAGCTTTCTACTAGTGGATTTTCACTTCCTTCTAATACTTGGATTAACAGTGAAAGGTTTTGTTGAGGTTCTAAGTTTTTTATTCCTAAAAATAAATGACCTCCTATACAGTATTTTGGTACTAGTGTGATTTGAATAATATCTTTATCAAAAACATCTACAATTCCTTTTTCTTCTTGTAAGTATTTCTTCTCTGCGTAATTTTCTTCATGCTGACCAAAAGGATGTTCATGAAAAAACTGAATGCGATTTCCTTCCAAATCCATTTCTTCCAGAAGCATGGTTTCTTCTGCTGTATAATCTACAGAAATTGATTCTACTAATGGAGTGTAAGGCTCATTAGGAAAAATAATATCTTTATCATCTGCACTTACTGCTAATGCATACAATTTAGGATATAATTCGTGTAAAAAAGATTGCTCTAAACTAAGTTGTAAGGCTTCTGCTTTTCCTATTTCATAAGCATTTGCAGTATTTTCTACTTCAAACTCTGACATATAACTTACCTCATCAGTCTCTTCATCTATCTCTTTTATAAAGAGATTTTTTATTTCCCCTACAGTTTCATTGGCTTCTCCTGCGGCGTGTAATAATCGTTTTTCTATTTTAAAATGCGTTTCATTATTCACCAATAAGGCTCTTTTATCTATATCTTTTTTAAGTACCTCAATATATTTATTGATTGATGAATAGTTTGGTGATGTTACATATGCTTCATACCACTCTTTAAAATCATCTGGCGTATTTTTCCAACGAAGGTTTACCGTGAAATTTTTCCATTTTTTCGAGAACGCTTCATTATAATTTACACTAAAATTAGATCCTTCAATAGGACGTGTAGTAAAAGGGTGAAATGGTTTTTTAGTTCTTACCGTTCCATTATCATTTTCTACAGTTGCCGACTTTACTCCTTTGACATCTGTTTTTATCACTACTTTTTCAACTGTGTTTCCTACTAAAAACCTATAAAAATCATATCCTATGGCTGTTGAAACATCAAATTCAAAACGCACTAACGGATGTGAAGTTTTATATTTTGTTAGTAAAAACTCTTCGTTATATCCTAATAATGCACCTGAATCAAGTCCTAATGTAAATGTGAAACTTATTTGATTCGTAGCAACTAACGCTCCATCATTTACATTGTTAATAGCAACCAGTGTTGGTTCAATCCACTTTTCTTTTCCGCTTCCAAAAATTTGAACGGTTTGAAGTAACTCGCTTACATCAAAAGAGTTTTCTTCAAAGTTATTTTTAAAATTAATGGTTATCGTTACTGTTCTATCTCCTTCTTGCAACAATAACATTGGTGAGGCGATTGAAAATCCTACTACTGCATCTGGCAATTCAGTAGCATTTTTTCCACTTGCAGGATATCCAAAGGGATACCAATACGGAGCATCTTCAGGAAGTGGTTCTTCAAAACCATCTTTTGTGTTAGCTACTGCACTTGCTTTTATCTTTTTTAAACTTTCTGAATTGTTATTGTAAATGGTTTTTATGGCTCCTACTGAGGCTTTGTTTACTATTAATTCTTCTGTTGTTTCGTAAACCAACGGATTTCCTAGGCTGTCTTTTTTCGCATCAAGTAAGGTTCTTTCTTCAATTCGTTCGTCAGTAATCTTTTTTGCTAATTCAAAAATTATATGCGCTTGATCTGAAACAGGTTCTCGCTTTTGAACTTGTAATATTTCTTTGTAATAAAAATCTAAATGACGTTTGGTTAAATTATTAAATCGTTCCTTTGAAAATTCTAATAACTCTAAGAAGCAAACAAACAAGGTTAAATGCGGACTCAACTTTCCTTCCTCCGTATATCCATTAAGAGTTGAGCTAATGTTTTCTTTTAATTTTTGATATTCTCTAGTTCCCCTAAAAGGAATATCTGCTGTAGTTAATTTTTTAAAAAAATCTTGCCAATCTCCAGATGCTACTTTATGATTTCCTGTAGAAAAGTAATTTAATTTTTCAGCAAAATTATAAGCAAACAAAATCCAATCTTCTATAGTAAAATCGTGAAGTTCGAAATTATCAGGATCTAATGCGTCAATATAACGCAGCTCTTGTCCTGTTCCGTTTCGTTGTAATATGCTAGAAATGATTTTACTCATGGTGTGTCTTAATTTATATCGGTTCCTTCTCCTTTATAGAAAGGGAAAACAACATTCGTTCTACTATTGGTAGCTCTAACTATGTATTCAATTTTTATTATTAACATTCCTTCTAAAGGATCTGTTTCTGAAACATCAATATGAATCACATCAATTCTTGGTTCGTGATATAAAATTGCTGTTTCAATTAAATCTTTAGCATAGGTTATTAGCGTTCTATCTAACTTTTCAAAAAGAAGCTCTTGTAAGTTGCAACCGTAATTAGGTAGCATTACACGTTCTCCTAATCTGGTAGTTAACAATATTTCCAAGCTACTTTTAATATCTTCTTCTTCTGAAATCATGATAACTTCGCTTAGATCTTTTGAAAACTCTGGTGGAAAATCCCAACCTATTCCTAAAAATGCTTTTTTATTTTCCATTGTTATCCTATTAAAACTGTTGCTTCTCCTAGTACAATAGTTCCTCCATGTGAAGTACCATCTCCCATTCTTGCTGCTGGCATCCCTCCAATTAATACGGTTCCTGATCCAGCGACTATGCTATCTGGTGGCCCAGTACAAGTTGCCATATCACCTACTCTCGCCGCAGGTAATCCTCCAATTAATACGGTAGGTTCTCCCGCTGGTAAAATTGGCCCTCCTACATGAGGTACTGTTCCTGTGACCATTGGACACACATGCATGTCTGTTATTCTTGCTGCTGGGTTTCCCATTTTTTTAATTTATTTGAACTAATGAACCTTTTAAAACAGCTATAGCACTTGTTGAAACTTCTGCCCCAGCACTACCTTCTGCTTTAAATTCTGCATTGGCTGCTATGCTCACATTTGTTCCTTCAATATTGACATCTCCTGATGCTTTCAATGAAATATCTCCGGCACTTTCCATTGATATTCCATCGCTGTTTATCGTAATTACATTAGAATTATCATCTTCAATCGTTATGGCTCCTTCATCTTCATCCAGCGAAATAATTTTTCCTGCGGGTGTTTCAATAGTGATTATTTTTTTATCATCATCAAACAACACTTTCATTTCACTTCTGGTAACAATTCCTTTTTCGTGATTATCATCAGTAGCTGTAATTGGAGAAGGTTTTGCACTACTGTGCAACATTCCTAAAACAATGGCATCATTAGGATCTTCATTGATAAATCCTACAATCACCTCATCTCCTATTTCTGGACGGAAGAAAATACCTCTGTTTTCTCCTGCATCGGGTGAAGCTACTCTACACCAAATACCTTCTTCTTCGTTATTTACGATTGGAATTTGTACTAGAATTCTGTCTTCTCCATCAGGGTCTTCTTCTAATTGAGTAACAATTCCCACTTGTAACCCTTGAATGGCAGGCAATAATCCTGAAGCTGGTTTTGCTGAGATTTCAAAAGTTTCAGAAAACCATTCTGTTGATAAACCAAACTGTGCATTGGCTACCCAATTTCCTTCTGAAATTACATGCTGAACTCCTGTTACATATACATTTCCGTTAAATCGGTCTCCAACACCTTCTAGTTTTAAAATGGTGTTTGGTTTCACTGACGGGATTCCTTGAAATTTTACACGCCCTCTTACTTTTGCCAATTGTTGAAATAACCATTTGGCATCTGCCCAGTCTTGTAATTCAGTATCCGTAACAACACCTCCGTGTCGTAATTCCATACTTTCTAAGCCTATAGTTTTGTTTAAGTCTGAAACCGATAAGTTTCCGTTTAAACTTACATTTGGATCTTTTCCTTCAATTTCTATTACTTCTTGATCAGCATGATTCCAGCTATAGGCTGCTACCTTTTTTACTTGGTGACGTGCATCTATTTCTGCATCAAAGTCTAATAAGGATCCTCCAAAAGTTACAGTTTCAATTTCTGACTGACTTACATTAGGTTTAGCTATGGTTATTGTTCCATCATCTACAAAACATAATTTCCCATTGGCTTGCGCTCTTGAAACGACAAAGTCCCAATCTGATGCATTATATTGCACCAATTCAGCGTGGTTGTAATTTGTAGTTTCTACATCTTTTGACAAACTATACTTCCCTATAATTTCTTCAAAAATGTCGCTATCGGTACTTTCATAGAAATATTTACTTTTTCTGCCTACGGTCATTTTTACCGCTTCATCTTTACACTCAACTATTAATTGTGCTGAACTAGCTCTAATTCTTAGATTATGTTTGATAACGATTCCCTTAAAAATAGTTTCTTCATCAGAATGATATCCTGCGGTAATTTCAATTTCTTTACCAGGAATTAATAACTCTTCGTTACTTAATTTAAAATCTCTCTCTGAAGCATCTCCATCAATTAAAACAATTTGAGCGGTTGGTATTTTGTTTACTTCTTTGGAAACAGTAATATTTTTTACCTCATATTGTTTTGAGAGTTCTTCTCCTTCAATCAAGATTTTAAAAGTGACTAAATCGGCACTTTTTGAAGTTTGTATAGTTCCTGTATTATTCATCTAAGCAAATTTTTGTATGGGTGGAAAAAAGATTTCTTGTCCTGGTTTTAGTTTTCTGAACTGCATTATTTTATTAACACGAGCTACTTCTAAATAATACTTTGAGTCTCCATAAATACGATTACATATAAGTGGTAAAGTGTCTCCTGATCTCACTTTACGATAGTGAGTTAAATCTGGCGACTGATTGTTTTCTCTTGCCACTCGTAAATCATCATCAATAGTACCTTTTACCTTAAGCTTTGCACTGGCACGTAATGGTGTTCCATCTGGTGCAAACAATTTATATTCAATAGAAAGATCTACTAAAGAGCCCTTAAAAAGGAGAGCACCCCATTTAATCATTAAATAGTTAGGTTTGTGCTCTTCTCCTTTGTATTCGAATACAATTTTTTTAAACGCTTCTATTTTATCTATGATTCCATCTTTTAGATCACTTTTTCCGTCAATGGCTCCACTGCTATCAAACAATAGGTCTAAATCTAATTCTTGAGGAGGTATTCTTGTAAACTTAGGTTGAGAGCCACTTGTACCTTGCCCTTGTTCTTCAGTATATTCTGGTTTATAAGCAACCATATACTTTTCTGGGTTTATAAGTGTTGTAAACTCCCCATTGGCTACTTCATTCTTAAACTTATCGTCAGAATACGCCTTTATTACTAATTTTTTTAACTCTCCTTGACTCATTATCGTTGTTTTTGTCTTTCAAGAATATCCATTACTTCCTCCACACATGCCGAAACTATAGCTGCTGTATTTCCGTTTTTTGATCCACTTGTTTTTCCTTGTGATTCTGATTTTTCATCCACGTTAATCTTGATATGTAATTCTTTGATAGTAATAGGCATCTTATACTATTTTAAAATAATTATAGGTTAATTCAAGTGTCTCAATAACCAGTTTACTTTCTTCAGCATTAAAGTCTCCTACATTCCATTTTACAGGGTATGCATGTTTTACATTCCAAGTTTGTATGGCTTGCTCGTCTTCACCCAATAACATTACATTGATATTTATAGGTTGTATCTCGAAATTGACTAAGGCTTTTTTACACCACTTAATTACTTCCGAATCAACAAGCATCCCTCTTTTCAACACTAAATTTGGATATTTGGAACGTACCGGTATTTTATGCTTGAATCTATTTTCTCCTCCTTCGGCTATTTCTTCAGTTTCAAGGTCTACCGAAAGACCTGAAACTGATTGAAATGAATTGTCGCCGCTTGAAGTTGGAATATCTTCAAACTCTACTTTAAAACTAAATCCTACTGGTGGATGATAGCTCATTACGATGACATTTTAAGCTTCTCAATTGCCCACTCAGCAGTTTCAATGGCTATTTCATTACCATCAGCTTTTAAGTCTGTAGGCTGTACTTTAGTGATATAAGCATTCTGAGCTTCCCATACTACAGCTGGTTGTCCAGTCTCATCTAATAATTTGATGGTTAAATCTCCTCTAAATTGCTCTCCTCCTTCTTGGAAATAAACTGTTTTAGCCCATTGCTTGTAAAACTGTTTACTTTCATCTACGAAGGTTCCTCTCTTCATAGTAATGTTACTATATTCGAATAATCCTGGTTGTTTTGATTTGTGGTATTCTTTATCTGCTCCTCCACGATATTCTATTACTTTATTATCAAAACTTAACCCTGATACTTCTGTACAATTAAATTTCGTATCACCAAAGGTTACCTCGAAGGAAAACTTTGGCATTGGATATGATTCTGCCATGATTCTTTATTTTTTATTTATATTTTTTTGGTTAGTTAGTTTACTTATGCTTCTTGCATTTTGTGAGAGAATTTAAGTATGATAAATTCAGCTGGACGTACTACTGCCATACCTATTTCTATGATCATATTTCCTTCTAAAACATCTTGAGCAGTCATGGTTTCTCCTAAACCAACACTTACATAAAATGCTTTTTCTGGTGTAGGGCCTGCTAGTGCTCCTGCTCTCCATTGTTGTGTTAAGAAGTTATCAATCATTGCTTTTACACGCACCCACGTATTTTTATCATTAGGTTCGAAAACAAATTGTTCTGATGCTTTTTTAATTGACTCTTCTGCCATGTTGAAGAAACGTCTTACAGATACATATCTCCATTCATTATCGTTTCCTGCAAGAGTTCTTGCTCCCCATACAAGATTTCCTTTTCCTACAAATGATCTGATAGCATTAACAGATTTTCCTGCTTTGGTGTCTACATTTAAATCTTTTTGCTCATCATGTGATATATTAACAGATGGGCCATATACATAATTTAACCCTACATTTGCTGGTGCTTTCCATACTCCTCTATCGGCATCAACTTTAGCATAAATTCCTGCCATGGTTGCACTAGGTGCCAATTTTACTGGTAACAACCCTATTTCTAACTTTATTTTATTGTATAGAGCATTATTATCTACTTTTAAATCTGCTAACGAAGGGAGTGTTGTTACACCTCCTAATGCATCAATAGCTCCTTTTAAGGCAAATAATTCATCGGTGTTTTTTTGATCTTCCAAAGTGGTATAGATTCCATTATTAGTCATATCAGCTTCATCGATAATACCTAATAGATCATATACGTTTGTAGCATTAGAAGTTAAACTACCCATTAACTTTCCTTCTGTGTCATCTTGTTGTAGCTTAAATAGCTTAGCATGTAAATCAGCCAAAGTGGCTTCTAAATTAGCATCCATCCAAGTTGTCATATCCGCACTTGGTGTTGCTAAAGAAGCTTCTTCTGAATCTTCAGCCGCAGAAATCAAATCGTTGATTGATGAAGTTATATTCTCTAAATAGCCAATAATATTTTTAATATTGGAAATGGCATCATTTTTAAAAGACAATGCTACCGCATTACCTGCCCCATCTATATTATTTTTTGTATCAACCAATACTGTTAACAGGCTTTCAAGCTCAGTTAGATCAATTCCATCTATTACTTCTTCCGCTTGCACAGATAAACTTTCATCCAATCCTTCTATTTCAATACTATCTTCATCATAAGAGTAGTCAAGAATCGTATTTAAAAAAGGGTAATATGCTGCCCCATATTTCAAGTAGTCTTTTCCTAAAGAAATTTTATCTCTTAGTGCTTCTACTGGATCTACATCCCCTCCTCCATCATCATATTCATTATCTGAATAAGTATCAATAATGGTAAAGCGATCTTGTAATTTATTACATTGAGTAAGTGCTGATGCATATAAACTATAAAAATCAGTATCTGACGCCAACGATGTTCCGTCTGGGAATGTAAGTAAGGTTACTTCATCTACATAGGCTACTTTATCTAACCCTTCTTTCAATTCATCGAAAGAAATACTATTTTCATTGTTACTCTCATCTTCATAGGTGTTCACAGATACGATGTAACAAGGACCTCCTCCATTGGCAAAATACATTTGCATGTGATAATACATCTTAAAAGGAGACGGGGTACTTGGTGCAGTTACAATTACTTCCTCATTCGCTTGATTTGCATTTGTTACATTAACTCCAATACTTGTTTCCTGTCTTGCATAGCCAAAATACGTTTCGTAATCTAACATTGACGTTATTCTTGTTGGTTCTAACAGTAGGTCATTATTCTCTTTCTTTTTAGCTCTCTCGGTATAACCAATAAAAGCTGGAATTGCTGTTTCTACTTGAGCTACCGATGGGGGAAACTTTACAATTTCCTCTACGTAGACTCCTGGTGTTTTGTACGCTGACATAATTACTTGTTTTAAATTTTAATTTTTGTTTATATAAATACTTCCGAATAATAATCTTGCGATTCTTTCTTAATACTTTCTGGAGTAGGATTTGGGAAATAATAATCTTCTTGTGGTTCTGGTATAACGTCTTGTTTATCTATCTCTACACGCCCATTAAGTGTCAATGGTTTTTCTTCTGACGTAGTCATTACAAGGTTTTCACTTCTTTTCGTGTAACGCCAAAATGTGTTTCTATTTTCAATACAAACAGCAAACTCTGGGGACTCCTCTAACAAACATTGTTTTGAGACATCAAAAACTTCTGTTTCTTCATTCTTAGTTAATACTTCTTCTGTTAAATTGTTGTTATTGTCTCCTGATATCTGGATTTGAACAACTCCTATTACCCCACTATTTTTAATTCTTCTTACAAAAAAATTAATAGTATCTATCACCTTTTGCTCTTCTTCATTTAAAGGGATAGCATTCATTATTTTAGATTCTATAACATTTAATTCAGAAGCATTGGTATTTGCAACAGTTACTAAATTCGGTGTAGTTGTATCAAACTCTTTTTCAGTTTCCAGTTGGTGTAATAGTTTTCTTGTTTCACTATCTGAAATCAAAAATGAGCTCCATTTTTTTACCTCAGAAATTGTTTCAAATAAATTGATTACTGAGGAACTTTTGTTTGATAAGTAATATAGTTGCTCCTCTTTCTTTTCAATTATGTTAGAAAAATTTTCAAAATAAGCATGGTGTACTTTTAAATAAAAAGTTAGCGTTAGTGAATCGGGTAATGTAATTATTGGACTATATCTACTTACTTCTTGATTTCCTTCTTTGGTAGTTACTTTTATAGTTTCTGATAGTACTCGGACTCCTTTTTTATGACTTCTAAGTAATAGTCTATGATTTTTTAAACTCTTTTTGGTTTCTTGAGTAGGTTGAATTGATAGAAACTTGCTAATATCATATTGTTCTTCTAAACGTTTTTTTTCTTCATCTGTAAGAGGTGTTACTCCATTATTTCCTCCATTTAATTCGAAAAAAGTTCGTTCTCCTTCATCTAGGAAATAAGAGTGGTATATATTGATATTGAACAGTGTTTTGTACATAATCTTTTAATTTTTAATTATTGATTGTTGTTCAATACCCGAGACTACTGTTCCTTCTTTGGTTACAATATCCCTTTCTATTTCTAGTAATGTTATTTTATAAAGTACAGATGGGTACTGTTTACCTCCTAAGGTTCCCCATATATAATTTAACTCCTCAAAAGAAGGCGTATATAGTTGAGTAATAAATTTAAAAGTCTTTAGGTCTCCCAATCCATCTATACCTTCAAAGTTGGTGTTTTGATGCGTGAATACTTTTTTCCCTTGAAAAAAAGCTAATATTTTTGTTAAACTCTTTAAAGATTCAGCGTAACTGGATTTATCTACACTGAACAAAACGTAGAGGTTTAAGTATACTTTTGGATTTCTGTAACTAACTGTAGTTCCTTCTACACGATTGTTAGAAGTATTTTTTAATGTAAATTCTTCTTGTGTATTAATTAATGTTAATGAAATATCTGGGTTATTTGCTGGAGAATTTCCATCTCCTTCAGCCATAGCTATATTTGATAAGTCTACAGCCTTTTCATCGAAATAGTCATTTAATTCTTCGGTAATGATTTGTAATATTTCAAAAATCATTTTAATAGTAAGTTTAGTTAGTTTTGCTTGTAGATTGAAGGGTTAGCAATCAGACATTGTAAAATTAACCTCTCTTACGAAGAATAACCGCAATGAAAAACTCTTTTAAAAAAGTAGTTTCTCCTAAATATTTTCTAATAGAATTACAGGTAGTAAAAAGGGGAAAATCACCCTTACTTTTTTAATCAAGAAATTTTAAGTTTTACGTGAATCCAATAAAAAACTCTTTATACACAGTATGCATAAAGAGTTTATATATATTCTTGTTTGTTATTTTTTATTTGGTCAACTCCCTAAATAAACTTTCTAAGTTTTTGTTTTCGGTATTTAATCCTAGAATTTTTAATCCATTTTCTTGTGCAAAGTCAAAAATTACTGGGCGCATATCTTCAGAAGTATTAAATGTTAACACCCAATTATTTTCTAGCGTATTTTTATATCCTGTAATATTTGGTAATCGTTTAATAAATTGTTCCTCTAATTTATAGTCAAACGTTACTTTAATTACTTGTTCATTATCTGTTTTAAGTTCTGAAATAGGTTTATTAATTACTATTTCTCCTTTATTTATAATTATAACTCGGTCACACATTGCTTCTACTTCTTGCATAATGTGTGTAGATAATAATACTGTTTTATCTTTTCCTAACTCTTTTATTAATTGACGTATTTCAACTAATTGGTTTGGATCTAACCCTGTAGTAGGTTCATCTAAAATTAATACTTCTGGATTGTGTAAAATAGCGGCCGCTAATCCTACACGCTGGCGATATCCTTTAGATAATTGATTAATCTTCTTATGTGCTTCTATCTTTAAGCCTACTCTATCAATAATCTCATTAATTCTAGACTTTTCTATATTATGTAAAGATGCTTGAAACTGTAAATATTCTTTCACATACATATCCAAGTACAATGGATTATGCTCTGGTAAATAACCTATTTTTTTTTGTGCTTCAATAGGATTTGAAATTACATCAATTCCACTTACCAACACAGTTCCTTTTGAAGGTTTAATAAACCCCGTTAAGATTTTCATTGTTGTAGATTTCCCAGCTCCATTTGGACCTAAAAAACCAACTATTTCTCCTTTCTTTGCTGAAAAGGAAATATTATTAACAGCCTTTTGTGTTCCGTATGTTTTTACTATTGAGGTAAGTTCTATTGACATGTTTTTAGATTGATAGATTTTTAGATAAAAGATTCAAGACTTATTTTTTACTTTGACCTTATACCCTTAACCTTTTCTCTTTTCATAAGAAACGAAGCTGTAGTCATATTTATTTTTTTCGTCAGCTTTAAAATCTTCCCGTGCTACTTCTTTCCATATATTCATATCTATTTTAGGGAAAAAAGCATCTGCTTCAAACTCATGATGCAATACAGTTATATCTAATCTATCAACTAAATTTTGCTCTAAAGCTTCCTTATAAATTTGCGCCCCACCTATTATAAACGCATCATTTCCTTCTACTAACTCTATAGCTTGCTCAATACTATTTGCTATTAAGCATCCATCTATAAAGTAGTTATTATTTCGGGTAATAATTATTGATGTACGGTTAGGTAAAGGTTTACCAATACTCTCAAAAGTATTACGCCCCATTAAAATAGGATGGCCTGTAGTAACTTTTTTAAAACGTTTTAAATCGGCAGGCAAATGCCAAATTAAGTCATTATCTTTTCCTAAAGCATTGTTTTTTGCAATTGCAGCTATGAGTGTAATCATAAATTTAGTTTGTGTGGCTTACATATTTTTCACCCATTCTTTAATATATCCTGTAAGATCTCTTTTTTCTGTTGTAGCTTCTTCAAAAGTTTCATTTTTCATATTATCAACCAACGTATGAATTGCCTTTAGCACATTTTCATCGTTAATTTCAGCTATTTTATCATAGAGATCTTCTTTTAAAACATCAACATCTGTATTCATTTTATAACTTTTAGGTGGTTTCTTACAAAGCTACTAAACAATATATATAAAATAAAGTTAAATTATACTGCTACAACTCCTTTTATGTGTGGATGAGGATCATAACCTACCAATTCGAAATCTTCAAAAGTAAAATCTTCAATATTTTTTATTGCTGAATTAATTTTCATTTTAGGAAGAGATCTTGGTTCACGTGATAATTGCAACTCTAATTGCTCCATATGATTATTATATATATGAGCATCACCAAATGTATGAATAAACTCTCCAGCTTCATAACCACAAACTTGTGCAACCATCATTGTAAATAAAGCATAAGACGCAATATTAAAAGGAACTCCTAAAAATATATCTGCACTACGTTGATACAATTGACATGAAAGTTTCCCGTCTGCTACATAAAATTGAAAAAATGCATGACATGGAGGTAATGCCGCTTTACCATTCGCTACATTTTCTGCAAACGACTTTGAAGTATCTGGTAAAACAGAAGGGTTCCATGCAGACACTAACATTCTACGGCTATTAGGATTAGTTTTTAAGGTTTCAATTACTTCTTTTAATTGATCTATTTCATCACTATTCCAGTTACGCCATTGATGTCCGTACACTGGACCTAAATCACCATTTTCATCAGCCCATTCATTCCAAATACGTACACCATTTTCTTGTAAATACTTAATATTGGTATCACCCTTTATAAACCATAATAATTCATAAATAATCGATTTTAGGTGTAGCTTCTTAGTTGTTACCATTGGAAACCCTTCACTCAAATCAAATCGCATTTGATATCCAAAAACACTTTTGGTTCCTGTTCCTGTTCTATCTCCCTTTTCGTTTCCGTTTTCTAAAACGTGTTTTACTAAATCGTGATACTGCTTCATCCTTCTGCGTTTAATCGTTAAAATTGTTGATCTGTTTAACAACGTAAAAATAAAAAAGCATCTACAAAAAATGTAAATGCTTTTAAAATTATATTAATAAGTTATCAACTATAACTATGCCCAAACACAGGTTCCATTACTTTGGCAGTAACCATAGTCACAAAACTCTTGACCATTTGCAAACCTAGTACAACATAAACGAGGTCCTTTACAATAGGTATAGCCTCCTCCGTTAATTTGGTTTTGTTCACTTCTTGATAACGTTTTAATTCCTTTTAAACTTTTCAGTTTTTTCATGATAGATTTAATTTTGGGGGTTAATATTGGTATAAATATATCAAAAAAAGTGAACAAACAAAACTATCAACCTAAAAAACAACACTTTACAATTAAATTGTAATTTTAAAAAATCTTTTAACCAATAATCATACCTGCTATGGTTGCTGACATTAACGAAGCAATTGTACCTCCAATTAAAGCTTTCATCCCAAATTCAGATAAGTTTTTACGTTGACCTGGTGCTAATGAACCAATTCCTCCAATTTGAATTCCAATAGAAGCAAAGTTTGCAAAACCACATAACATGTAAGTTGCCATAATTACTGACTTGCTATACGTTAAATGTGTTGCACTTGCAGCATTTTTTAAGTCTGCTAATTGGATATATCCCACAAACTCACTTGCAGCTAATTTAATACCCAATAATTGTCCCATTAACGCCATATCTTCTTTAGCTACTCCAATTAACCACATTAAAGGTGCAAAGGCATATCCTAAAATAAATTCTAACGATAATGCTTCATAAGGTGTAGCTCCTTCAATCAGCTCATTCAAAGAAGTAAATTTCCAGCTGAAATATTCAATTCCATCAAAACCTCCAATTCCACCTAAAATACCATTTATCATGGCTATAAATGCAATAAATACTAATAACATTGCTGCAACATTCATTGCTAGTTGTAAACCTTCTGTTGTTCCATTAGCAATAGCATCTAAAATATTTGAACCAATTTTTTCTGATGAAACTTGTACATCTGTATTTACTTCTTCAGTTTGTGGATATAATATTTTAGAAATAATAATTGCTCCTGGTGCTGCCATTACAGATGCTGCTAATAAATGTTTTGCATATAATAAACGTAATGCTTCATCATCTCCTCCTAAAAACCCAATATAAGCAGCTAAAACAGCTCCTGCTACTGTTGCCATTCCTCCTATCATTACTAATAAGATTTCAGAACGGTTCATTTTCTCTAAATATGCTTTAATTAACAAAGGTGCTTCTGTTTGTCCTAAGAAAATATTTCCTGCTACCGATAAACTTTCTGCCCCAGAAATCTTTAAAAATTTAGATAACAACCAAGCTAATCCTTTTACTATTTTTTGAATCAGTCCTAAATAGAATAATACTGACGTTAGTGCCGAGAAAAATATAATTGTAGGCAATACTTGAAAAGCAAAAATAAATCCAAAAGAATCCATATCAGCAACTAAACCGCTGAATAAAAACTCACTTCCTGCTCTTGTAAAATCTAATACACTAACAAACAAACCTCCTACTAACTCAAACGTCTTTTGTACAAAAGGGACTTTTAAAACTCCAATTGCTATTAATAATTGAAAAGCTAGTCCTAACCCTACTGTTTTCCAATCTATACCTCTTCGGTTTGCACTAAATAAAAAAGCTATAATTAATAATGTTACCATTCCTAAAGCTCCTCTCCATAAACTTTGCATTGAGAAACCTTGGCTTGGAATTATTTTACTTGTATTGTCTACTACCTCTTCAGAGTCTTTTTCTAAAACTACTTTTGATTCTGTTGTAAAATTATAAAGTATGTTTTTTTCTGAAAGTGTTAATACTTCATCTGTTAACTCAACTACATTGTAATAACGAACTGTATCGTTAGGTTGTTTGTAGTTAAAAATTAATAAGTTGTTTTGATGAATATAGTTTCCTGAAGCTTGTAAACTATCTTTTGCCACTAAAGAGTATGTAAAGTTCCCTTCTGATAAAGTAAAAACATCTGTAGGATCTATAGAAACAATTGAATCTCCTTCTGTCGTTGTAATTGATGAGAAATTCCACTTTTTTTCAATGCTTTGGCTAAAAGTTATCATCGTAACGCAAAGCATTATGAAAGTAAATAGTTTCTTCATTTTTAATATTTTAAAATTAAGAACGTTTGCTGATTTCATCACGAATTTTAGCTGCCAACTCATAGTTTTCATTGGCTACAGCATCGTTAAGTTGTTCGTGTAATTCTTTAAGTGATAAGTGTGAGTAGCTGCCTTCTCCTTCTTCTTCCTCTTCAATTGAAAATTCTATTTCGTCTTCATCAGACTCCAAATCTTCTTCAATTGTTAATTCTTCATCCATTTTTAGATAAATACCTGCTTTATCTAAGATATTTTCGTAGGTAAAAATTGGTGCTTCAAATCGAACTGCCAAAGCTATTGCATCTGAAGTCCTTGTATCAATAACCTCTTCTACTCCTTCTCTTTCGCAGATTAAGCTTGAATAAAACACACCATCAACTAATTTGTGTATAATTACCTGCTTTACTGTGATAGAAAATCTATCAGAAAATGTTTTAAATAAATCGTGAGTAAGTGGTCTTGGAGGACGGATTTCTTTTTCCAATGCTATTGCTATTGATTGTGCCTCAAATGCTCCTATGATTATAGGAAGTGTTCTGGTTCCTTCCATTTCACTCAGCACTAAAGCATATGCCCCACTTTGTGTTTGGCTATATGAAATCCCTTTTATAGTTAGTTTAATTAAACTCATGTACAATCAATCATCATAAAATACAAAAAAACTGTCTAAATTTAGGCCTTTTGCTTAAAATTTTAGACAGCCTTCTAAAGTGGGCACAATTTACTAAAAATTATGAGTTGAACTCTAATTTATAGAAAAAGAAAAAATTACCACTATTTTATGCTTGTTTAAAAGCTTTTAATTTGTCTACTAACTGAGGTACAACTTCAAAAGCATCACCTACAATACCATAATCAGCAGCCTTAAAGAAAGGTGCTTCAGGATCTGTATTGATAACTACTTTTACTTTAGAAGCATTAATTCCTGCTAAATGTTGAATTGCTCCAGAAATACCAATAGCAATATATAAGTTCGAAGCTACTGGCTTACCTGTTTGCCCTACGTGTTCACTGTGTGGACGCCATCCTAAATCAGATACAGGCTTAGAACATGCAGTTGCTGCACCTAAAACATCAGCCAACTCCTCAACCATTCCCCAGTTTTCAGGCCCTTTCAAACCTCTTCCTGCAGAAACAACAATATCAGCATCAGCAATCGTAACTTTTCCTGTTGCTCTATTAATATTTTCAGATTTCACTCCTAATTCAGGTAATGTAGCATCAAAACCTTCAGCAGAACCACTTACTGCATTTTCATGTGCTCCGTAAGAATTTTTAGCAACACCTATTACTTTTTTCTCAGTTGAAATTTCAGTGTTATTAAACCCTTTGTTTGAGAAAGCTTTTCTTTTAACAACAAAAGGACTTGTGCTACTTGGTAAAGCTACAGCATTTGAAGCATATCCTGCCTCTAAAGCTACAGCTACTAATGGTGCTACAGTTAATCCATCAACACTAGAGTCGATAATTACTGTGTTAGCTCCTTTTGCTTCTGCTACTTGTTTAATAATTGAAGCATATGCTTTAGCATTGAATGAAGATAAGTCATTTTTTACTTCTACTACATTCTCTGCTCCGTAAGTATATAATTCAGAAGCATCTCCTCCATTAATAGTTAACACTACTAAGTCGCTTCCTAATTGTTCTGCTACTTTTTTTCCGTATGAAACAACCTCAAAAGCTGTTTTTTTGAATTTTCCTTCCGATGAATCGGCAAAAACTAATACAGACATATTTTTTTATTTTTTTAGTCGTTAGTGGTTAGTTTTTTATCATTAAACACTAACAAATATTTTTTATTTTTTCTTTTGAACTCTATTAAAACAGGTTAACTAATTAAATTACTTTCGCTTCGTTATGTAATAAATCAATTAAATCATCAACATTATCAACTAACTTAACCGCTCCTTTTGGTGCTGGTTTTTCAAAGTTTTGAGTTGCTGTCGCTGCTGCTGCACCAGTTGGTTCAACTACACTTAATGGCTTTTTACGCGCCATCATAATACCTCTCATATTAGGAATACGTAAATCTTTTTCTTCTACAATTCCTTTTTGACCTGCAATTACCATTGGTAATGTTGAAGATACTTTTTCTTCTCCTCCGTCAATCTCTCTATCTAAAGTAGCATTTGTTCCATCTACCTCTACACCAACACAACCATTAACAAAGTTAAAATCTAATAAAGAAGCTAACATCCCTGGAACCATTTGTCCATTATAATCAGCAGATTCTTTTCCTGCTAATACTAAATCATACCCTCCATTTTTAACAACTTCAGCTAACTCTTTAGCAACCATAAATCCGTCAGTTGGTTCAGCGTTTACACGAATTGCATCATCTGCACCAATCGCTAAAGCTTTACGTAAAGTAGGCTCAGTAGAAGCTCCTCCAACATTCACTACAGTTACACTTGCTCCTTGCTTTTCTTTAAACCACATTGCACGAGTTAAACTAAACTCATCGTATGGATTTATAACATATTGAACCCCGTTAGTATCAAACTTTGTATCGTTATCAGTAAAGTTGATTTTTGAAGTAGTATCAGGTACATGACTGATACAAACTAATATTTTCATATATATCGTTGTTTTAAAGAAACTTAATTTTGTGCGACGAAGTTAAGGATTTTTTTTAATTTACTATGCGTGCATAATAAATTTTTTCCTCAACATTAATCAACCTCAAAATTAAGGTATTATTATTACATAATCATTTGTTGATTTTAAAGCTACAATATTACCCCTATTTTTATTATTTTTGCACTCTTGATAAACAACTACTTATAAAACGTATGAAAACAGTACAATTTAGAGAAGCCGTTTGCGAAGCAATGAGCGAGGAAATGCGTAGAGACGAAAGCATTTACTTGATTGGAGAAGAAGTTGCTGAGTATAATGGTGCATATAAAGCCAGCAAAGGAATGTTAGACGAGTTTGGTGCTAAACGCGTTATTGATGCTCCTATTGCCGAATTAGGCTTTGGTGGTATTGCTGTAGGATCAGCAATGAACGGTAACCGCCCTATTGTTGAGTATATGACTTTCAATTTCTCGTTAGTGGGAATTGACCAAATTATTAACAATGCTGCGAAAATCCGTCAAATGAGTGGTGGACAGTTTAACTGCCCTATTGTTTTTCGTGGACCTACAGCTTCTGCTGGTCAATTAGCAGCAACACACTCACAAGCTTTTGAAAGCTGGTATGCTAACTGCCCTGGATTAAAAGTAATTGTTCCTTCTAATCCATACGACGCAAAAGGTTTATTAAAAGCTGCTATTCGTGATGATGATCCAGTAATTTTTATGGAATCTGAGCAAATGTATGGTGATAAAATGGAAATTCCTGAAGGAGAATACATTATTCCTATTGGAGTTGCTGATATTAAAAGAGAAGGTTCAGATGTAACTGTAGTATCTTTTGGTAAAATTATAAAAGAAGCTTACAAAGCTGCTGACGAATTAGCTAAAGAAGGAATTTCAGTTGAAATTATCGATTTACGCACCGTTCGTCCAATGGATCATAAAACTATTTTAGAATCTGTTAAGAAAACTAACAGATTGGTAATTTTAGAAGAAGCATGGCCATTTGGAAGTGTTTCATCAGAAATTACTTTTAGGGTACAAGATGAAGCATTTGATTATTTAGATGCTCCTATTAAAAGGATTACAACTGCTGATGCTCCTGCTCCTTATTCTCCTGTGTTATTGGAGGAATGGTTACCAAATGCAAATGATGTTGTATCAGCCGTAAAAGAGGTAATGTACCGCAAATAATTGAAGAAAAAAGAAATTGAAAAATAAATTAAAATCCTTTTGACTCTGGTCAAAAGGATTTTGTAGTAAAAAAAAATGATGAAACATCTTCTTACCTTACTATTACTACTAGCTACCAATGTTTTATGTGCACAATTAACCATACAAGGTAAAGTAGTTGACGAGTTTGACACTCCAATGCCTTTCGTTAATGTCATCCTAAAAAACACTACGCACGGAACCACTACTGACGATAACGGTAGATTTTATCTAAAAACAAATAAATACAGAGGTGTACTCGAAATATCTTTTGTAGGATTCCAAACGCAAACAATAAAAGTTAGTCAAAAGACAAAGTTTTTAAGTATTGTTTTAAAAGAGGAAAGTAATGAGTTAGAAGAAGTTGTTATTGTTACCAAACCTAAAAAACGTTTAAAGAAAAAGGAAAACCCTGCCTATAGAATTTTAAAAGAAATTTGGAAACGTAAACGAAAAAATGGTCTTGACTTAGTTGATCATTATCAATACAAAAAAAACACATCCATAGAAATAGGGCTAAACAACTTAGATACACTGTTCTTGAAAAAGATATTTAAAAAAGAGTATAAACAAGCTCTTCAAGAAATAAATTATGATAGCGATGGAATAAACTACTACATTCCTATTTTCTTAAATGAACAAGTTGCTAATGTTTATGGAGACAATAAAAACAACAATATTAGAGAAGATATTGAGGCTGAAAAATCTGAAGGTTTAAGTGCCCAAGGTTTTATTTTTGATAGAATGGCTAATACTTTTCAAAATGTTGATGTTTTTAAAAACAATATCAATTTACTTCAAAAGCCCTTTGTTAGTCCTTTATCTACTGATGGCTTTTCTACTTACGATTATGTTTTATATGATAGTATTGTAAACAATAATAAAAAACTCTACAACATTTACTTCTTCCCAAGAAGGGATGGTGATTTAGCTTTTCAAGGGAACTTTTGGGTAGCTGACAAAAACTTCTCTATCAAAAAACTAAAAATGAAAGTCCACAAAAGCATTAACTTAAACTTTGTAAGAGGGCTTACTTTTGAAAAAGAATTTGAAGTACGAAACGATAGTATATACATCCCCACTAAAAATGCCTATGAAGGTGACTTTACTTTTATTGACAAAAATGAAAGCAACAAAGGATTAACTATTAAAAAGAATATTACTTTTAAGAATTATGTTTTAAACAAGGCACTTCCTAAAAACTTCTATGAACAAACTATTGAAAAAATAAGGCCTGATCAATACAAAAAAGAAGAGTCTTATTGGGCAGATGTTCAATCCAATGAAAGTAAAAACACCTACAAATTAATTGAAAGTGTCAAAGAAAAAAAACAAATAAAAAACCTAACTGGATTAATAAACACTGTAGCTAGTGGATATATAAACACCAAATTTGGTGTACAAATTGGGCCTTTATGGACTGCTTTTGCTAACAATCAGGTAGAAGGATTCAGAACCAAAATGGGATTCAGAACCTTTATTACTAAAGATGATCGTTTTCGCCTAGGAGGTCATGTTGCTTACGGTTTTAAAGACAAAAAAGCAAAGTATGGTGCAGAAGCTCGCTATCTTCTATCTTATAAACCAAGAATTGCTGTTGGTGTTGCATATCAAAAAGATATTGAACAATTGGGTAGTACCCTATTAAACACAACACAACTTTTAGGGAGAAGTTTTGGTACGGCTGCATTATTTTCTAGAGGAGATAATTTCTTTTTATCTAATATTGAAAAAATAGCTACAAATTTTGATTACCAAGTTCAACAGAACTTACATGTAGGGTTTAATTTTTCTCACTCAAAAATAGCTTCAGCTTCTGAGAAAGATTTCTCCATGAATTACATTGATGAAAACGGAAATATTCAATCAAGAGTTACTGATGTAGCTTCCGACATTTATGTTTCTTTCACTCCTGGAAGATTTGTATATGGGTTAGGTGTAGAAAGACGTTTTGGACGAAACGTATTTCCTACTTTCGTATTAAACTACCGAAAAGGTTATAAAGGACCTTTTAATGGAACTCACAGTTACGATAAAATCCAATTCAAATACAGCCAACCTATTCTACTTAGTAAGTTTGGAACTTTAGACGCTAGCATTGAAGCAGGAAAAACATTTGGCACTGTTCCTGTTGCTTTATTAAGCCCAATACCTGCCAACCAAACGTTTTCATTAGTAAAAGATACTTTTGCCTTACTTAATTACTACGATTTTGTTGCTGACGAATATTTAGCAGGACATTTTGAACACCATTTTAATGGTTATATTCTGAATAGAATTCCGCTATTGAAAAAATTAAAATTAAGAAGTTTAGTTTCTTTTAGAGCTGCTTATGGAAATATATCTCAAGAGAATAGAGCTATAAACGATGGCTTATCTAATAGCAGTGGAGCTTATAACATTAACTACAACGCTCCAAATAAACTATATTATGAATATAGTGTTGGGCTAGAAAATATTGGTTATGGTAACTTACGTTTTCTGAGAATTGATGCTATTTGGAGAAGTAATTATACACCTCCAACAGGATCAGTTGTTACTCCAACACCAAAGTTTGCAATCCGTATAGGTATTAAACCTGGCTTATAATCATACATTTAACCATAAATTACCTTTATTTTTTCTTTAAAAAAACTAATAAATCACTACTTTTGCAAACCGATTTTAGAAAACGAAGAAAAGTTTAGAATATATGACCGCAAAAGAAAGAAAAACAGTTGATGTTTTAATTGAAATACCAAAAGGTAGTAGAAACAAGTACGAATACGATTTTGATTTAGGAAAAATTCGTTTTGACAGAATGTTATTCTCTTCAATGATGTACCCTGGAGACTATGGGTTTATTCCTCAAACTTTAGCATTAGATGATGATCCATTAGATGTTTTAGTTTTAGGTGCTGAACCAACTTTCCCGATGTGTGTTATGGAGGTAAAACCAATTGGTGTTTTCCATATGGCAGACGAAAAAGGTCCAGATGAAAAGATTGTTTGTGTACCAGTATCTGATCCTATTTGGAACAGGTATAATGATATCACAGATTTAAACCCTCACCGTCAAAAAGAAATTACACACTTCTTCCAAGTATATAAAGACTTAGAAAAGAAAAAAGTTGATATCGGAGACTGGGGTAATGCAGATGAAGCTTACGAAATTTTAGATAAATGTTTAGAGCGTTATGAGAATAGCGAACATAAAGCTAATGGAAATTTCAAGATTTAATCTGTAAAAATTATCCTATATAAAACAAAAAACCTCTCAGTTACAACTGAGAGGTTTTTTGTTTAGTTATTGATTTTGTTATATTTACGAACACTTATAACTAATCAAATAACAATAACATGAAACAAAACATGATATATGTGCCAATACTTTTGGCACTTTTAGGACTCATTTTTATGTATATAAAAATGATCTGGGTTAAAAAACAAGATGCAGGAAATGAAAAAATGCAATCCATTTCAAAAAGTATTAAAGAAGGAGCTCTTGCTTTTTTAGCTGCCGAATATCGATTATTACTAATCTTTGTTATTATCGCTTCATTAGCTTTATTCGGAATCTCTCAATTAGTAGAAACAACCAGCATTATGATTGTTCCTGCATTTATAATAGGAGCAATTTTTTCTGCACTAGCAGGAAACATAGGAATGCGTATTGCAACCGATGCTAACGCAAGAACAGCTGAAGCTGCAAAAACTAGTCTGCCACAAGCTTTAAAAGTATCTTTTGGTGGTGGAACCGTAATGGGACTTGGTGTCGCTGGTTTAGCTGTTTTAGGTCTAAGTTTATTTTTTCTAATATTCGTCGGTCAATTTATTACAGATGATGGAAATTTCTATAATGAAATGACTGTCGTACTAGAAGCTTTAGCTGGTTTTTCTCTAGGAGCTGAATCTATTGCTTTATTTGCTCGTGTTGGTGGAGGTATTTATACCAAGGCTGCCGATGTAGGTGCCGATTTAGTAGGTAAAGTAGAAGCAGGAATCCCAGAAGACGACCCTCGTAATCCTGCTACCATTGCAGATAACGTTGGTGATAACGTTGGTGATGTTGCTGGTATGGGTGCTGATTTATTTGGTTCATACGTAGCAACAGTATTAGCAGCCATGGTTCTTGGAAACTATGTTATTAGAGATATGTCAATAGACTCTACTTTTTCCGATGCATTTAACGGAATGGGACCAATATTACTTCCGTTAGTAATTGCTGGAGTTGGTATTGTAGCTTCCATTATTGGAACTTTCTTGGTAGGAATTAAAGACAATACAGCAAAAGAAGCAGAAGTACAAAAAGCATTAGATACAGGAAACTGGGTTGCTATTATTTTAACCTTAGCAGCAAGTTTCTTCTTAATTAAATGGATGCTTCCTGAAACAATGCAAATGAAATTCTTTGGGGCAGGTTTTAAAGAAGTGCCTTCTATAAATGTATTTTGGTCAGCCTGTATTGGTTTAGCCGTAGGTGCTTTAATTTCTATGGTTACTTCTTACTACACAAGCCTAGGAAAAAAACCTGTATTAACTATTGTACAAAATAGTGCTACAGGAGCTGGTACTAATATTATTGCTGGTTTAGCTGTAGGTATGAAGTCTACTTTCTTGTCTGTTTTATTATTTGCAGCTGCAATTTACGGTTCATATTATTTTGCAGGGTTTTACGGAGTTGCTTTAGCAGCTTCAGCAATGATGGCAACTACTGCTATGCAATTGGCTATTGATGCTTTCGGACCTATTGCTGACAATGCTGGTGGAGTTGCTGAAATGAGCGAATTAGAAGATCATGTTCGTGAGCGTACTGATATATTAGACTCTGTTGGAAACACAACTGCTGCGGTTGGTAAAGGTTTTGCCATTGCTTCTGCTGCCTTAACTGCTTTAGCTTTATTTGCAGCTTATGTAACTTTTACAGGAATTGACGGGATAAATATTTTTAAAGCAGATGTATTAGCTATGCTATTTGTTGGAGGAATGATTCCTGTAATATTTTCAGCATTGGCAATGCAATCAGTGGGAAAAGCAGCTATGGAAATGGTACACGAAGTACGTCGTCAGTTTAAAGAAATTCCAGGAATTATGGAAGGAACAGGTACCCCTGAATACGCAAAATGTGTAGATATCTCAACCAAAGCTGCCTTAAAAGAAATGATTTTACCAGGGCTAATAACTATCATCACCCCAATTATTATCGGATTATTATTTGGCCCTGAACCTTTAGGTGGTTATATGGCTGGTGTTTGTGTATCAGGTGTTATGTGGGCTATTTTCCAAAATAATGCTGGTGGTGCATGGGACAACGCTAAGAAATCTTTTGAAGCAGGTGTTGAAATCAACGGAGAAATGACCTACAAAGGTTCTGATGCTCATAAAGCAGCAGTTACTGGTGATACTGTTGGAGACCCTTTTAAAGACACCTCTGGACCCTCAATGAATATTTTAATTAAACTTACATGTTTAGTTGGTTTAGTTATTGCTCCAATATTAGGCGGGCATACTTCTTCTGAAACAAATGAAGAGACAGAAAACATTAAAGTTTGGATTGACAAGAATGGTGAAAAACATGAAATAAAACTTTCTACTGATGCTGAATTTACTACAGAAAACAAATTAGAAAACATCGTTAAAGTAAATATTGAAAAGAATGACGATGGTACTGCTAAAGCAACCATTACAACCACTACTATTAAAAAAGGTGAAGAAGTAACTGAAGAAAAAACTTTTGAAGGTACTTTAGAAGAAGTTGAAAAGAAAATTAAAGAATACGAAAATTCAAAAAAAGAATAATCCTCAAATTCGTATAAAACTCAAACCCGATAGCAGTATTTCTATCGGGTTTCTTATTTTTGTGGCGATGTCAAGAACCGTCCGTATTTTTTCTATAGACACCCCTGAGCTCTTCAAACAAAAGCTGTTTGTTTGGGCTAAACAGTTTGAAACAGCTATTTGGTTAGATTCTAATAACTATGAACAACAATACAGCTCTTTTGATTGTGCTTTAGCTGTAGAAGAGTTTACTTCTATTAAAACAGATTACTATAACGCTTTTGATAAGCTAAAAGAATATCAATCTTTCACCAAAGACTACATCTTTGGCTACATTAGTTATGATGTTAAAAATGATACTGAAAGACTAATCTCTAATAATTTTGACGGGCTTCATTTTCCTGACTTGTATTTTTTTCAACCTCAAAAATTAATTTTCATCAAAGGAAATACAGTTGAATTTCACTATTTACAAATGATTGATGATGAGCTAGAAGAAGATTTTGAAGACATTATTGAAACCAATTCTATTATTCAAAATCATGAACAAGAAGAAACAGATGAAGTAAAAATAAAACTCCGAATACATAAAGATGAATACCATCAAAAGGTAGAAAAAGTATTGGAGCATATCCATAGAGGAGATATTTATGAAGCTAACTTCTGTCAAGAGTTCTATGCAGAAGACACAATCATAAATCCGTATAAAGTATATACACAGTTAAACAAAATATCAGAGCCTCCATTTGCTACTTTTTTTAGAAATGACAATCATTACTTGCTTTCTGCTACTCCAGAACGATATATCAGAAAAGAAGCTTCTAAAATTATTTCTCAACCTATAAAAGGAACTGCAAAACGACTTATCAATACTATTGAAGACGAGAAAATTGCTTTTGATTTAGCTCGTGATGAGAAAGAACGATCAGAAAATATTATGATTGTAGATTTAGTTCGTAACGACTTATCAAGAACAGCTAAAAAAGGAAGTGTCCAAGTAGAAGAACTATGTAAAGTATACTCTTTTAAACAAGTTCACCAAATGATTTCTACTGTAGTTTCAGAAATTGAAAATACTACACATCCAGTTGATGTAATCAAAGACACCTTCCCCATGGGCAGCATGACCGGAGCTCCCAAAATTTCAGCCATGAAAATCATTGAAGAATTAGAAGAAACCAAACGCGGTTTATACTCTGGAACCGTTGGCTATTTTACTCCAAATGGTGATTTCGATTTTAACGTAGTTATCCGAAGTATTTTATACAATGCAGAAAATAAATACGTTTCATACTCAGTTGGTGGTGCTATTACAGCTAAATCTACTCCAGAAAAAGAGTATGAAGAATGCTTACTCAAAGCCAAGGCTATGAAATATGTTTTAACGCATACTAACAAAAGTTAACTATATTTATAACAAATACTCAGAATAAATATTTCTAATCAAAAAACTATTACAAAAAATAAAGAGATGAAAAACACATTTAAAATTATATTTTTCGTTGCTGTTATTGCATCAATGACATCTTGTAAAGCTAACAAGTATTCATTTTTAAACGATTATCCTACTAAAAATGTTCCTTTGGTTGACAGCACAAACTTTAGCAATCATGTAGAAGGTAAACTATTAACCAAATCGCAACAAGAACTTTTAAAACTTCCTTCAATTTTTGAAGAACAATTAAATGAGAAAAATGCTAAAATTGGTGTTTCTTACCTTCCTAAAATATCAGAAAACTTTCAATCTGTAGTATATTATTTCTATCCAAATAATACTGAGTTAATCTCTATGTTAGTAACTTACGATAAGCAATTCAATATAATTAACAGTCAAGTATTGGCTTATGATGAAATAGCGGAAGGAATGTTAAAAACCACTTCTACTCTTAATAAAAATAGCATTGAATTAGTAGAGTATATTTCTGATTCTCCATCTACTATTATTTTTAATATTTTAGAAGACGGAAACATTACTAGAGACTAAATGACACATCATACATTTACATTCAATTTTCAAAAAACTGAGTTTTTTGGTCAATACTGGAAACCTGAAAACGTAAAAGCTGTGGTAGTGATTATCCACGGAATGGGAGAGCACTCTGGTAGATATGAACATGTAGCGAAAAAGCTAACAGATAATAATTTTGGAGTAATTGCTTTTGATCACTTCGGACATGGTAAAACAACAGGAAAAAGAGGACATAATCCTGGTTACAACTATGTATTAGAAAGTGTAACTAAATTAATTGATAAAGCCAAAGAGGTTTTTGGCGACAAACCTACCTTTTTATATGGACATTCTATGGGAGGTAATACTGTAATTAATTATACTCTTAGAAAAGAACATCATCTAAAAGGAATTATAGCTACAAGTCCTTTTTTACGTTTAGCATTTCAACCACCTGCGTGGAAACTTTCTTTAGGGAAAATAATGCAAAAAATAGCTCCTTCAATTACTTTAGGTAATGAATTAGATGCAAATGATATATCTCGTGATCCTGTTGAAGTTGAAAAATATAGCAATGACCCTTTAGTTCATGATAAAGTTAGCCCTAATTTCTCTTTATCCTTTATTGATGCTGGTGAATGGGCTATAAAAAATGCTTCCACTCTAAAAACACCAATGTTACTATTACACGGTACAGGAGATAAAATTATTGATTATAAAGGCACGGAAGCTTTTGCTAACAATGCACCTAAAGCCAGTATAAAATTATATGAAGGCGGATATCATGAGTTACAAAATGACTTATGTAAAGAAGAAATGTTACAAGATGTTGTAAACTGGTTAAACACTCAATTACAATAATTATCCATCTAAATGCTCCAAAAATTAGCAAAACATATCGACGAACAATTTCCCTTTTTAAAAGAGAAAAAATTACTCGTAGCTATTTCTGGAGGAGTTGATAGTGTTGTTCTAACACATCTTTTACATCAACTGCATTTTAATATTTCATTAGCTCACTGTAATTTTAATTTAAGAGGTACAGAAAGTGATTTAGACGAAGTATTTGTTAAAGAGTTAGGAGAAAGCTTAAATATCCAAACATTTACAACACACTTTAACACGAATAAATATGCTGTTAAGAATAAATTATCAACACAGCTAGCAGCAAGAGAGTTACGTTATAATTGGTTTAACAGCCTTAGCCAAGAAAATATTTTTGATTATATACTAACAGCACATCATGCTGACGATAATTTGGAAACTTTTATAATCAACCTATCTCGTGGCACAGGGTTAGAAGGCTTAACTGGAATTCCTCCAATTAATGAAAATATCGTCCGACCTTTACTTGTTTTTCCCCGTGAAGAAATTGTAACATTTGCCAAAAACAATAATATTGAGTGGCGTGAAGATAAAAGTAATGCTGAAACAAAATATTTGAGAAATAAAATTCGTCATCAAATAACACCAACACTAAAAGAACTGAATCCCAATCTTTTAAATAATTTCAATAAAACAATTGATCATTTAAAAGAATCTCAACAAATTGTTAATGACAAAATAGAAGAAATCACCCATGAAATCGTCTCAAAAGAGGGAGATTTATTAAAAATAAGTATTGGAAAACTGTTAAAGTTATCTAACCCGAAAGCATACCTATACCAACTGCTAAAGCCTTATAAATTCACGGAATGGGACGATGTTTACAACTTAATTTATGCTCAATCAGGTAAACGTATTTTAACAAAATTTTATACTTTGTTGAAAGACAGAGATTTTTTATTACTTTTACGCACTAATGAAAAGCCTTCTTTTGAAGAGGAATATTTCATTATAAGGGAGGAAAACAAAGAAATTACAGCACCTATCAAGCTGCTACTAAAAAGGGTTCAAGAAAAAACTAATACTGATAATAACAGTATTTACGTTGATGACGAACTACTTAGTTTCCCTCTAAAACTTAGACGGTGGAAATCCGGTGACTTTTTTTATCCTAAAGGAATGTTAGGTCGTAAAAAAGTAAGTAAGTATTTTAAAGACGAAAAGATATCAATTGTAAACAAAAATAAAGTTTGGTTACTCTGTTCCAGTAAAAATGAGATTATTTGGATAGTAGGAAAACGACAAGATAGACGCTTTTTACCAACAGAAAAAACAACCAAACTATTGAAAATTAGTATTTAATTAACCCCATCAAACTACAATAGAATGAAAAAATTCTTTACTCTATTTTTATTATTCATAGGTTTAGCGGTTTATTCTCAATCTGATGATAATCCCGTAGTTGTTACTCCTAAAGTAGAGAAGATCTCTGATACTGAGTACGACTTAATTTTTGACGTGTTAATTGCTGAAGACTGGCATTTATACTCTCAGTATAATCCAGAGGATGCGTCACTACCTATGACAATTGCTCCTGCAGAAGGACAATCTGGATATACCTTAAATGGTAAAGCCAAAGAAAGCGAAACAGAAACTCAGTTTAGTGAAATCTGGGGAAAAGACGAAATCTTTTTTGTTGAAGAAGGTAAAATAGTACAACGAATTACTGTTTCTGACTCTACATTAACAAAAGTTACATTAAACCTTGACGCACAAGTATGTAAAGAATACTGTTTACCTTTTGATGAAGATTTTACATTCTCATTAACAGGTGAAGAAGTAGCACAAACTGTTGCAGAAGTTGACGATAAAAGTAAAGAGTTATCTCAAACTTTAAACTTAGACTTAAAAAACACTGTTTTATTAAAAAGCTCAACTGATGCAAATACAGGAGAAGAAGAAGACAATAGCTTATTAAACATTTTCTTATTAGGTTTTGTTGGTGGATTATTAGCTTTTTTAACTCCATGTGTATTCCCAATGGTACCTTTAACTGTATCTTTTTTCACAAAACGTACAGAGAAAAAAGGAAAGGGTGTTGGTAGTGCTGTTTTATACGGTTTCTTTATCGTATTAATCTATGGATTAATAAGTTTACCTTTCCACTTTCTAGACACATTAGATCCTGAAATATTAAATAGTATTTCAACCAACATTTGGTTAAACTTATTCTTCTTTGTTATTCTAATATTCTTTGCAGGTTCATTCTTCGGTTTTTACGAATTAACATTACCTAGCTCTTGGAGTAATAAAGCAGATAGCGCATCTAACATTGGAGGAGTTATCGGAATTTTCTTCATGGCTTTAACTTTAGCTATCGTATCATTCTCTTGTACAGGACCTATTTTAGGATCATTATTAGCAGGATCGTTAAGCGGTGGTGCTATGCAATTATCAGTAGGTATGGTAGGGTTTGGATTAGCTTTAGCATTACCATTTGCTTTATTTGCAATGTTCCCTAACTGGTTAAACACATTACCAAAGTCTGGTGGATGGTTAAACACTGTTAAAGTTGTTTTAGGTTTTATTGAATTAGCTTTTGCTTTCAAATTCTTATCAAACGCTGACTTAGTAGGTCACTGGGGATTATTAAAAAGAGAAATCTTTATTGGAATATGGGCATTAATTGCATTTTTATTAGCACTTTACTTATTTGGATTTATTGGTAAAAGATACGGTAAAATAACTCTTTTTAGAGTGTTATTAGGATTAGGTTCTTTAGGCTTAGCTGTATACTTAGCTCCTGGAGTTATGGAGAAACCAGCATGGAGTCAAAATGAATTATTAAGTGGATTTGCTCCACCTAAATTCCATAGTATCTATCAAAAAGATAACCACTGTCCTCTTAACCTAAACTGTTTTAAAGATTTTGATGAAGGTATAGCTTACGCAAAATCGGTTAACAAACCTGTATTATTAGACTTTACAGGATGGGCATGTGTAAACTGTCGTAAAATGGAAGAGAATATTTGGAGTCAACCAAACATCTACTCTTTAATTAATGATGATTATGTATTAATTTCATTATATGTAGATGACCACCAAAGAACGTTACCAGAAGAAGAGCAATTCGACTTTATCAAATCTAACGGAAAAGTAAAAAGAATTAGAACTTATGGTGATAAATGGGCTACTTTACAAGCTGCTAACTTTAAAACAGCTTCTCAACCATTCTATGTATTAATGAGTCCTGAATTAGAGGTATTAAACTCACCTCAACAATATACAGATCATGCAACTTACTACAATTGGTTAAAAACTGGTTTAGACAGATTCAATTCTAACTAATTTTAGTTTTAGCATTATAATATTTAAAAGCCTCTTTTTTAAAAAAGAGGCTTTTTTTATATCTTTCAGTAAAAAATATATGACACCAGAAACTATTATCAGCATATTTTTAGGAATTGGCTTAGCTGCTTCAGTTGGGTTTAGAGTCTTTTTACCTCTTTTTGCATTGAGTTTAGCTGGACATTACAATATCATTCCACTAAACGAAAACTGGATTTGGGTGGCAAGTACTCCGGCTATTATAACCCTAGGAGTAGCTACTATATTAGAGGTATTTGCATATTACATTCCTTGGTTTGATAATTTACTTGATACCATAGCAGTTCCACTTGCTGCAATTGCAGGTACTGCAGTTATGGTTTCAACCGTAGCAGATTTATCGCCTGTTATTACTTGGGCTTTAGCAATTATAGCTGGTGGAGGAACAGCATCAGCTATAAAAGGTACTGCCGCTTCTACTCGACTTACTTCTACAGCAACAACTGGTGGAGTTGCCAATCCAGTTATTTCAACAGTAGAAACAGGTACCTCAGTAGTTATGTCTGCATTTTCTATTTTTTTACCTATAGTAGCTATTATTTTAGTTATTTTAATATTTATTGGTATACGTAAAATGTATAAGTACATTTTTCCTAAATCAAAAAAGGTATAATTCTTGTTGCTACTTTTTATAAATCTAACTTTATGAAAAATAGCATTACTACCCTTTTTTTAATAGCTGTCATTTTTTCTAGTACAGCTCAAGAAGTTGATAAAAAAGAAAAAGCACCTAAAAGTATTTATACCTTTTCTAATATATCTACTACTTTTTATGATTCATCAACAATAAATAAAAATCTAGATTTAACAGGATTATCATTCTTTATTGTGAGTCAACAAGACATTGATAACAATTCTTTTTCTATTCCATTCAATAAACTAAGTAAAAAGCCAACATCGTTAATCTATGATGATTATACAGACTATCAACACAACAACCTTTTAAAAGGTTTTCTTAAAAAGAATGACCCAACTCTTTGGAGTCCAAAACAGATGCGATTACAATAAATTTTATTTTTTTCTCTATCTTTAACGAAAAGAGAAAAAATATGCTAGTAAAAGTCTATGGAAGTGCCGTTTTTGGTATTGAAGCAACCACAATTACCGTTGAAGTTAATATTGATAAAGGTATAGGGTATCATTTAGTTGGATTACCCGATAAAGCTGTAAGTGAAAGTTCATATCGAATTTCTGCCGCCTTAGCCAATAACAGTTACAAACTCCCTGGAAAAAAAATCATTATTAACATGGCACCTGCTGACATTCGCAAGGAAGGTGCTGCATATGATTTAACTTTAGCTGTAGGAATTTTAGCTGCCTCAAATCAAATAAAATCAGAACATATTAACGAATATATTATTATGGGAGAACTTTCTCTTGATGGAAGTTTACAGCTGTCAATTCCAAAAGTAAATGAGAAATTACATAAGTAATTAATAATATTACAAAAAGAATTGTTATTTAGACAACTCTTTTTACTACTAGTTTTGTGTTTTTTTTTATATTAGTCTTCTATTATTAAAAAAATTGCAAAAGGCATATGGATAAAAAAGAAACCATGGAAAACTTCACCTCCTTTGCTTTAGATAAAGTATATTTCTACATCGAATCAGGTTTCTGGTCTAAACTTAAAATGAAAGAATTACAAAATTGGGTTGGAAATTTTAAAAACCACAGAGAAAGATACTGTGCGCTTAAACTACTTGACAGGTTTGTATACTACTCTGAAGAAGACATAATACATTTGATTAAATATGGTATCTATGAAAAAATAGTTAAGCGACATTTACTACAATTGGAACAAAAGTATAATTTCATAGTTTCTGATGAGAAGATAGCTAGAGCAAAAGATCTTTTTTTAAAAAACATTTATTTTATTAAATTAGATACTGGTAACCCTTCGCAAAGCTCAGAAGCTATGTTAAGGTACTTAAAAATAGATATTGGTTTTCCTGAATCTAATATTCTTGATATCAAAAACCTTAAAGCAGAGACATTGAGTAAATGTAACCATCTAGTTATAATTGATGATTTTATTGGTAGCGGTACCCAAATAAGAAATTTCTGGAACTACGGAAAAGTTCAATTAGATGATGAAGAAATTCTATTAAACAAATTAGAAGAAAGATTCTCAAACTTGTCAATTGAATATTTTTGCCTAGTTTGCACAGAAGAAGGATATGATAATTTTAAATATGACTTCGATATGGGAGTCAAAAATAATTTACGAATTACTTATGGAGAAATTCTATCCAATAAGTTTAAAGTATTTGGTAAAGAATCTATCTATTTTGATAAGAGCGAAATAGAATATTGTAAAAACTTATTGCAGAAATTATGTGATGAGAATGGTATTCCATTTCTTGGTTATGAAAGTTTGGATTATGCTGTGGCTTTTCATCACGGAATCCCTGACTGTTCTTTACCTTTATTTTACCGAAAAAACGATAATTGGAATTACCTATTTAGGAATAAAAAAACTGAATCTAATGTCTAAATTTGAAAATCCTTTTACAACCGACAGAGCAGAACATTTAGGAGACAAGCTGTTTGAGTTTTATGCTTCTAATATCACTTTTGAGGGTCTTTTAAGAAAAAAATCTCTTATACTTCAAGGTGGTCGTGGTTCAGGAAAAACAATGTTTTACCTTTATAATTCCTATTTTAATAAGAAAAGGGAATCTGAAAGTAATAAAATTGCTTTTAATAATTTTTTAAAAAACCAGAATATTCTGGGTATTCACTTTCGTGCTGACTCAAATTTTGTACCTGCTTTTCAACATAAAGGTTTAGATGATAAAGATTGGATAGCTTTATTTTCTCATTATTTAAATATTAATCTTACCAAAAGACTTCTAGAGGTTATAATTGATATTAATAAATTTTCACCTACTGAAAAAATTACTTTTGAAATTGCTGATGAAGTAGAGTTATTACTTAATGAAAAAAATATTACTGATTTTGAATCTTTTCTTAAGAAAATTAAAATTCATGAAATAAAACTTATTTCCTATATAAATCATACAGTAGAAACTGAAAAACCTAGGAGCATTATTAATGGTTTTCTATTGAATACTGTAGCTAAAAGTATACTTAATCAACCTATTCTTAAAAATAAAACAATACATATTTTCATTGATGAATATGAAAATATGCTCTTATATCAACAAAGAATTATAAATACACTTATAAAACACCCTGATCCCGTTGTTTTTGACATCGGAATGAGAAAGGAAGGACTCAAAACTTATCAAACTCTTGCTGACTCTGAAATTATAAGTGCACCACATGATTTTAAACCTTTTGATATGGAAGAATTATCAGATGAAGAATATGAAGAGTTGATATTAAAGATTTGTAGAAAGAGACTTTCTAGGGTTAAATTATTAAGTAACGAAAATTTAGACAGTAAATTATTAGATATTAGTTATTATCTTGGTAAATATGATTATAAAGAAGAGATAGCTAAAGTCTTTAAAAAACAAAATATAGACAAATTAAAAATAAAAATAAAAAATAGGATCGGGTCTGATCCTAGTTTAAAAATACTTCATGAAATAGACAACACTTTAATTCTAAGATTAAATCTAGTATTACTTGATAGAGGCAATAAAGCTAATGATTTAGCTTTAGAATTAGAAAAGTATACTTCTAATGAACACTCTAAATATGAAGATTGGATTCATAATAATAAAATGGGAGTCATATTTCTTTTATGCAAAGAAAGTAGAAAGCAAAAAGCATATTCTGGATTTAACACCTATAAATCCCTTTCTTCTGGTATTAGTAGATACTTCATTGAATTATGTGAAGCTGCCTTTCAAAATGCTTATCGAAATGGTTTTTCTTTTGAAGACCCTAGACCATTCTCATATGAAGAACAAACAAAAGCAGCTATTTATATTTCGAAATATAAAGTAAATGATATAGAGACATATACTCCTTATAGTGTCAAATTAAGAAGATTTACATTGCTTCTAGGTCAAATTTTTCAGAAATTACACTGGGATTTAAAACTCAGTGAACCTGAAAGAAATCACTTTACTACCGAATATGATAAATTATCTGTAGTTACAAAAGAGTTTTTGAAAAGCTCTATTTTATATTCTGTACTCCAACGTAAAGAAGAAACCAAGGACAAAAATGACTCTATCGATTCTAACAAGTTTGAATACCATTTGAATCACATTTATGCTCCCTATTTTAATATTTCTGCTAGAAAAATACGAAGCTTAAAAATTAAAGCATCCAATTTAAATATTTTGATAAACGGAGAAACTGGGCAGGCAGAAAAAATTGCTAATAGCTTTGTAAAAGACATAACTAAAGATGAAACAAACCAATTAAAAATAGATTTATAATGCGAGAAAAGCATAAAAGGTATTATAATCTACAAAACTTAATAATTCAAGAAGATTTTGTTGAGTCTATAGATATTGTGTTATTTGGTAATAGTAAAGAATTAAGAGCTCAACGCATACCTTCCTTATTAAAAGATAAGTTTAATGGACAAGCTTTTTCTTTAAACTATGATGTAGAGTTTGAAAAATACACAATTGAAGAAGTAAATATTACATCACCTACTAGGGAAGAAGAGTTACAAAAAATAGGCAAAGACCTAGTTTCAAATTTTTTAACTGATTTAAAAGCAATAGGTATAGATAACAAAACTATATTAGTAGATATCACCTCTCTAAAGCATCCAATCGTTTTTTATTTAATATATATTCTTAAGAAATCTTTTCAACCAAAACGGCTATTCTTTTGCTACACTGAACCAGAAGGTTATGAAAAAAAATATGAAAACGAATTTGATGTTAAGTTTGACCTAACAGAAAAATTTCATCAAGCTAATACACTCCCTGGCTTTTTACGCCTGCAACAACACGATAAAGAAAAGCTTTTAGTAGCTATACTTGGTTTTGAAGGGTCCAGATTTAGTAAAGCTTTTGAAGAAGTTAGCCCTGCAAAAAGAAAAACATATACTGTTGTTGGTTTTCCTTCATTTCACCCTAATTGGCAATACTATGTATACTCAAAAAATGAATCAACACTAGCGCAATCCCAGGCACGTGAATTAATTGAAAGAACTACTGCTAATGAACCATTTGGAGTTTACAATATTTTAAGAGAAATCAAGCGAAATAATGAAAATAATGAAATAACCATTGCCCCTTTGGGAACTAAACCACACTCATTAGGCGTTAGTATGTTTGCTGCTGATAACGAAGATGTCCAACTTTACTATGATTTCCCCTCTCATGGAAAAAAAATAAGAACAGAAGGAATTGGGAAAAGTCTTTTGTATAACTTAACCGAGTATATAAATGAATAATAGTTTAGGACAATATTATACACAAGAGAATATATCAAGATTATTAATTTCTAAAATCTTAGTCAAGAATCCAAAAAAAATAATTGAACTTGGAATTGGGGACGGTTCTCTGATTAGAGTAGCTCAAGACAAATGGAAGGACTCTAAAATAATAGGCGGAGACATAGACCCTGAAAATGTCAAAAGCCTTAAAACTGAATTCCCAAACTTAAATCTTTTTTTAATTAATGGTCTTTCCTCTAAATTGAGTCAAAATTTAAAAATAGAACTTGGTACCATAGATGTCGGAATTTGTAATCCACCGTATTTAAAAATTAAAAAAAACGGTGCTGTAAAATCTATAATTGAAAACTGTAATTTAGGGAAATTAGATAGTTATCCTATAATAACATCTGATTTGGTTTTTTTAGCTCAAAATTTACTTCTTATAAGAAATGGTGGTGAACTAGGGATAATATTACCTGATGGCTTAATTACATCTCATCATTTTAAACATTTCAGAAAACAACTTATTAATAATTATGAAATTACTGGTATAATTGAATTACCTGACAAGGTGTTTAAAAAAACTGAAGCAAAAACTCATATTTTAGTAATCAGAAAAAATAAAGTAGATACAAAAAAAACACCTATATATCTTTCAGATAAAGATGGTAAAATAATTGACAAAGTAGAGGTTAATAAAACTAGACTAATTCATCGAATGGATTACAGTTATAATAAATGGCTAGTTTCAAATGAAAATCATGGAGCTACATTATTAGACATTAAAGCAAAAATTTTTAGAGGAAAATTCTCAAAAAAAGAATTAACATTAAGTAAGCATGACTTTATACATACTTCTAATTTAAGTAAGTCAATTTCTTACCAATCTTTCAAACCTAATAAACGCTTGTTAAAAAAATTCAATTGTGCTAAAAAAGGTGACATTATAATCCCTAGAGTAGGAAAAAGATGTCTAGGTAGAGTAATGGTAATTGAGAGTGGAGCTGTTTTAATAAGTGATTGTTTATATGTTATCCGTGTAGAAAAAAAATATCAAAAAATATTGATTGATTCTCTAACTAATGAAAAAGGAAAAAAATGGATTGAAGCCAATTCCCATGGAGTCTGTGCAAGAGTTATTAGTAAAATAGACTTATTAAACTTTAGGATAAATGAAGATTTAAACATCAATTAATAAATTGTTAAAATAATCTAGTGATTTTAGGATGTTGCTATCAACCTGTCCGTCGGGCAACAAATTACTAGCTACTGTATTAAGTGCTTGATATCTTCCTTCATCAAAATTCTCTTTATAATTAATTTCATCTATATCCCAATAATCTGGATAATCTTTGTTTACTACATTAAAGTCTTCTAAAGGAAAGTATTTTATTAATGTCTCCAGAAATAAATAAAGTCCGTTTCTTATATCATATGAATCACTATAAACATATACTTTTGAAAAATCTATATAAGGTATGTAAAGATTTAATTTCAAAGGAATACCATTCACATAATCGATGTTAGTTACAAATATTCCACACTCTTCTGGATTTTCATCTTCCTCCAACCAACTCACTTCTTCTGTATGCTGTTCTTTAGTAATCTTCTGAAAAGCTTCTAACATAATTTCACAATCATACTCTGATATATCATGAACAAGCTCTCCCCTTCTTTTTTTTACCTCATATTCTACAACCCCCACCCCTTTAGGAGAAGCCATATCATATATTGATCTTATCAACAACTTTTTATCTACGTTTGTAACGTCTAGAATCATATTTAAATAGTTAATTTTCCCACATTTTACTGGCAATATATGCTTCTTCTTTTCCTATTGCATTTGCATAAATAGAAGTAGTTTTTATGTCTGCATGTCCCATCCACTTCTGTAACATATTAATCGGTACTCCTTTTAAAATTGCATTTACTCCATATGCATGTCTTAGTCCTTTTGGAGACCTATGTTTTCCCTCAGAAATTTCTGCTTCTAACATAACTTTTTTTATCAGTTCATAAGCATGTTGTCTTGACCATTGCCATAAAAGTGTTTTAGCCTCTTTTTCACTTTTCTGTTTCCTTATTAAATCATGACCAATAGTCAAAAGGTCTATTAAATTATGTGGAACAGGAACGGACCTATAGACATCTCCTCTCCTTTTTTTCAAACTTTTAAATACAATCTTATTTGACTCTCTCTCAATGTTTTTTACAGACAGCTGTAAAGCCTCAGAAATTCTACATCCAGTATAAGCCATTGTCTCTGCAAGAGTTCTTAATTTAGGATCTTGTTCTTTAGCTGTCTTTAAAAATTTATCTACCTCGGAAGAAGTAAGGTACAGTCGATTTCCTTCTGTATCAAAAAGCCTCATTTCACTCATATCTGACAAAATTAATGAATTTTGTCAGGTTCAAAAAAAGCAAATCTGTTTTTTTTATCAGTGTCTAAGCTAAAAGCGCTAGATTACCTGACACTATTACTAATAGTGTCAGGTAAAGAGTCTTTTATACTATTTTACAAAAGTATTTGATAATGTTTTTTTAATCCTTATTTTAACAGAAAAAATAATTATGATTTCTGTCCCCCTTCCTCCAGTTACACACTTTAAAAGAGTGATGCCTAATATTAGAAACCAAGAAGGTATTGATGAAAATTCATTTTGGATTATAGTTTCTTACGGAAGAACTTTTTGGAATATAAAAGAACAACGATATTATAAAGAAGTGATTTTAATTAATGCTCCTGATGATTCTTATGTAATAAAAAATTGGAACTACTCTAAAATTATTAAATCCGAAATTCCTGAAGAAAAAACTTTTTTATTTCAGTTAGGCTCTCTAATAGATACAAGCGGTAAATTCATTTCTTTACCTGACCCTGATAAAAACTTTAAAATTTATTCTAAATCAGGAATAAGTGTGCACCCAAAATACAATTACCATACAGATGGTTTATATGAAATTCTAAAAGACTCTTCTTACCCTCTCATTGACAGCATAAATGGAATTTATGATAATGCCCCCTATTATAAAGCTCTGTCATTTGACAAGAAGACTGAAGTCATAATCCCAATACATGTAATTACTTCTTACTTCTATTATCTATCAACTCTATGTATTTACCATATCATATATGATACTATTAAACATGGAATACTTAAAGAAATTAATAAAGAAGGTAAAACCATAGTTCCTTTTTCGAGTAGTATAATTAGGCATGAAGAGGCTAAAATTTTAGCCAAATACATGTTTATTAATGGTCATAAAAAGATAAATTATTTAAGAGATATTCCGAAAAACTTATTAAAAAACCTTTATAATGGTGATAAATTCAATCATCAAGCTAGATTCTATTTAAAAAGTGAAATTCCATTCAATAGTTATACAAAATTTAATTTTATAGGTCAATATATAACCGACAAAGAAGGTCCAAGCCCTAGAAAGTTTATTGCTCATGGTATAACCAATGTAAGCCTATTTAAAGGCGAAAAGTTGTTTTCTACAAAAAACTATTTACTCTATGACATTTCAAATCATAGGTCAATTCCTGTTGAAAACCCTGAATCAATAGAAAAATATAACTCAATAAAGTATCTTTATGAAAATAACGGTAATCATTCTGTTAGTGATTCTGTCACCAATCATAATGCTGGAGTAAAAGATTTACCACTCATTAAAACTCACGGACTATTTTTAGACTCTCCTGAAAACAATTTAATTGAAAAAACTCAACAAAAAATAAAATATGAAATTGAAAACTCAATAATTAAAAAAGTTAATGATTATAGTGATAATATAAGAAATCATTCTAGCTCATCAACGAGTGTAAGAGGTAATGTTTCTCCTATTATAACAAGTCCATTTCACGAAATTTTAAATAACGTTGTTTCAAAATTAAACGCTGCACGTAACTATAGTGCAAAATACATTGTTTTGAAATATCATAATGGCAACTTCTCTTATCCTCCTATTGGATTAGAAATTTTAGGTAGCATAATTATTGTTTCTATAAGTTATAATGATAAAAAATATTGCTTAATAGACTCTGGGTATCAAATGTACATTGCTTTATTTAGATTTACTAATCCTTGTTTAAGCTTTTTAGACACGGACGACCCTACCATTAACGATGTCATCACAGAAATGGTTTTAAATCAAAGCTATAATTGGGATAAAGCATACAAAAATGATACTTTAAAAGATTATCATATTCACCTACTACAACCTCTTAAACATCCAAAGCATGAATACTCTATAGATGAAGCCACGGACAGTTTGTTAAATAGAATAAAAAAAAGAATTGAAAATGATTTTTAATAATATATTTTGTCTAAAAACCAAAAGGGTAATGTATTCTCTTGATCGAGATAGCTCCTACTAACTCTTTGCTTATTAATCAAATGCTTTAATTGTCCCATGTCCCTCAATAATGAATAAGAAAATGGTAGACATGAAATTCTTTCTTTAGTGCTCCAAAATTTAAACTCTACTTTTGTAGCAGGAAAGTTTTCATTGAACTCTTTTTGTATTGCCTTTCTGAATCTATTTTTTGGAGATTTATATCTTAATTTTTTTGCTAAAAGTGAAAGAGTGCTAATGTAAGTGAATGAATAATGGGTTAATTCATTATAACCATTTTTAATCGTACTATCAATATACTTTTGGTACTCTACCTCTAAAGAACCTGGTACCTCCTTAGCTTCTTGCATAGATAAATCACTATCACAATATGAACATAATTTTAAAGGCTTAAACTCCATGATTGAAAGATTGTTACCAATGTTAATCCTATGGAAAGAAATAGGCTTTTTACACTTTTGACACCTATCTTGTAAAAACACTTTACATTTAACACAGACTATTGAAGTAATCAACCTCCACTCTTTCTTATAATAAGCATCATTATTTAAGCATTTATAACAAAACTGTAATCCAAACCTTTTTCTCTTTCTGTGGTTAATTCCTAACGGTAAAATATTTTCAGTATTCGCTCCATTTCTGGCTACTATTTCATACGCATAAGATTCATAACTAAACAAAAATAGGTTCTTGATTTCTGTTACTTTTAATGGTGTATGATTTACTATTTTATGAATTAATGATGACTGAGGAGTCATATCAATGTCTCTATTCCATATAGGATAATTTCTACCGAAATAATTTAACACAAAAGACTGAGGTTTTATATTATGATTTATAGATAACCTACACAACCATGATGTAAATAATTCATTCTTTTTGGGTCTCAAAAAATATGGAAACACTTCCTTTTCAATAGCCTTTATATATACCATTATAAAAAGAAAGCTTTTTTCCTCTCTTGCGGAGAAACATAATCTATCTCATTTAATATTGTCTTAGTAATTCTTTCTGTTTCATGTTCAATTGCTAAAACAGTAGCTAATTCTAGAATTTTAGATATCTCTCCAATTAGACCATCACTCATACTTAAAACCTTAGAGGTTAAAGAGTTTTCTATTAAATTGGATTCTTTTTTAAGAGGTAACATTCTTTCAAAACTCAACAGTAACCTTTTTAGTTCTGTGTTATTACTCCATCTTGGTAAGATTCGTGGCTCAAATCTATTTGCCAACTGATGATCAGACTGAATAGCATTAAAAGCTAGTTTTGTTCCAGAGCAAACTAGTGGAATCTGCAAGTCATTAGATAAATGTTTTATTACGTTTAAAAATTTCCTTTGTCTCGAAGGAGAACCTGCTAAAACATGGTGTATTTCATCAATAATCAAGACTTTTGTTTTCAAATCTTTTAATATGTTCTTGACTCTAATATATCTACTATCAATTTTTTCAGATGTTCTATATGGAGCATAGAGTTTTTCCAAAATTGCGTTATAAAAACGTCTTTCATCTGGTTCTGGAGGAGCTTGAATTAATAGAACAGGGTTAATCAATTCGTCAGTGCTTTCGTCTAATGTTGCAACGTGTCTTTGATTGAAACGGTTTAATATAGCCGTTTTTCCATTATTAGAATCACCAACTAACAAAAGATTTGGCATTCTATGTGATTTTGGATAGTCTAAAAAACTTTCCATTATATTGAGCATTTTCTGTGCGTGAGTATAGCCAACCCACTTGAATGCCCTTGCAGACTTAAGCCTTTCTTCAATGTTTGATTGCTCTACAAAAACTTTTGTTTTTTCACTTAAATGTTTCATCGTCTAGATCTTCAAATGGTAAAATAATGTTTTCTTCTTTTTCTAATTGCTCATTAGTTTCAACTACTTCAGTTGGTTTATAATTTAAGTTCGCCTTTTTAAACCTTCTTACTTTTTTTGTTTGTCTTACTGCTTTATTTTCCAACTCACTTAATTCCCTATAAGTCGAAAAAATCACCTCTTCATTAATATGACTATTATTTCTTTTCAAGACTTTTATAACATCTCTATACTCCCAAACAGAAATAGGTGGTAAAGATGTATTACGGTAAGGAATTTCATAATAATCATTCAATTTAGGGTCATAAAAGTATATTACACTTATATCTCTTGGGTCTCTTTTGAAAACATATTTTATTTTCTCCTTTTTACTAGTTTCACTGTGTATATATGACCTTAGCACATCATCATAGTAAAATATATGATCTATAACGACTCCATACTCTTGTATTGTTCTTTCTACTATTGGTAAAAAATCTATTCTAGTCTTTTTCTCATTATTAATTCTGGGTGGAATTCCTCTTCCAGGTAATTTATTATTCCCCAATACTCCTTCTTTAAATTTTTCTAAAGGAGATTTTCCTATTGAAGAATGAATTCTTTGGTGATATATTTTGGTAATGTAAATAGTCAACCATTTTTCAAACTCTCTAAGAGTAAATGATGAATTTTTCTCTGACTGATATTTCTTCCTTTCAGCCTTAGACGAAAAAGTTGTACCTGGTAAATCATGAATCTCTTTGGAAAAAGTTCCTAAAAGACGTTCAATATGCCCTCCCCAATGAGGTGCTCCTACAGGTCTAAATTGAATATTTATACCATAATTTTGACATGTTTTTTTTAACATCTTCCCTCTAAACTCTTTAGCATTATCAACGTGAATCGTGTCCATTATTCCCCAACAAGGCCAGTCAGCATCAACAGACATACTTTCTAACCACATTTCTTTAGGTAAAATAGAGTTCGCTATACATACTCCTGTTCCTAACGCTCCTGGGGATTCAAAAGAAAGATAGAAACCTAAAACCATTCTACTATTAACATCCATCGCTAACGTTAACCAAGGTCTTTTATAAGCTTTCCTATAATGCTCGTCAACTAAAATTATATCAACTGGTGTATGATCTATCTGTACAACAGATAAAGGATAATCCGCCCCTGGGAAACTTCCTTTTATAGGCTCAAACCTATATTTAGCTTCTTGGGTACCCAACCTTTTTCTTATTCTTTCTTCTTCTGAAATATTTTTAATTCTATTTCTAACCGTATTAGAATGAGGAGGTTTAATTTTTAAATCATCACAAGCTATTTTTATCTCTCTAATTGTTTTTGTTATTGATTTCCTAGAGTTAGTTAAGTAAACTGAATAAATCTTATCATCAATAATCTCATCTACAACTTTAGTTAATCTACTTTTACCAACTCCTCCTGTTTTCCTCCTTCCTGCTAAAGATGAAATTAAACCTGTTTCATCATAAAGCTTTATCCATCTATAAATAGTGGGAATACTTACTTTATGTTTAAGTGATGCTTCTTTTATAACATCTAGGTTACCTCTACTTTCTAGAGCTTTAAGTATTACATTGTACCTATATTTAGCCTTTTCCCATTCTTTTTCAGTTAAACTATGAACTTGATTAGAATATTTTGGTTCTCTAGAAGAATCATAAGGCGCTAACTCGCTAACATTTATAGTATGTATAATGTTAGTTTTTATTTCTTCTACTGAAACTGTAGAGACATTTATAATTCTGACAATAACACAAGGAAGATTATTATACATAACCTTTTCTCCTTTGATAATAAATAATCTATCCATACCATTACTCTTTCTTAATCCAAACTAAAGAATTCATAGTCAATTTACGATTTTTATCATAATAAATAAAGTTCCGAGCAAGCATGTACCATAAAACATGTATTAACTCAGCTTGCCTTTCATAGCTTCTTGCACAGTCGTTAATTAGGTCAGAAATAATAAGTCTCTCATTTACTTTCAACCTTTTGAATAAAATCTCTATATCAACTCTATTAATCTTTAACTGAGGGTTACTGTAGTACAAAAGAAATTTGGCATTAAAAAGTAAATCTGTTCTTATGTCTTCTTCTGTTAAAACTTTAAAGTCTATATTATTCTGTTTACAAAAAGCTTTGGCTTCCTCAAACTTTTTTAAGTTCAAAGCATCGTTTAAATCTTTTTTGTATTTAATCTCTATTAATTGTTTTTCACCGTTTTCAAACTCTACAAAAAAATCAGGGACATAAGATTTTAACTTATCTTCAAAGTAAAAATTAATAATAATTGGTTGCTCAAAGTATTTCTTCACTTTAGTATTATATTCTAAAAGGAATATAAAATCTCTTTCAAGTGAAGACTCAAATTCAATTATAGTATTATTTTTCACACTGGTTATTGCTCCTGTTAAACTAATATTTGAAACATCTATTTTTCTGTGCTTTTTAAAACTTATTCTCATCTCCTTTTGTTTTTTTCAAGAAAAAACATGTATATTTTTCCTTGTATTATTATGTTGTTGTGGAAATTTTTAATTCTGTGAAGTTTATTTTATCATCTACTTTTGGAATTGACAGAGGCGGACAATATCCTCAACCTGGAGAAATCTCTTTAGCGCATAACGGAGTCCTTTTTTTAGATGAACTTCCCGAATTTAAACGTACAGTTTTAGAAGTGATGCGCCAACCACTAGAAGACAGAGAAGTTACCATATCTCGTGCTCGTTTTACAGTAAACTACCCCAGTAGTTTTATGTTAGTAGCAAGTATGAACCCAAGTCCTTCTGGATATTTCAATAATCCCGACTCACCAGTTACCTCCTCTCCTGCCGAAATGCAACGTTATTTAAGTAAAATTTCTGGTCCTTTATTAGATAGAATTGATATTCACATTGAAGTAACTCCAGTGCCGTTTGATAAGCTATCAGATGAACGAAAAGGAGAAAGTAGCGTAGACATTAGAAAACGAGTTACTCTTGCTCGTGAAATACAAACAACTAGATTTAAAGACTTCGAAAACATTCATTATAATGCCCAAATGAATGTAAAGCAAATTCGTGAATTTTGTAAGCTATCAGAAGAAAGTAAAAACTTATTAAAAATAGCCATGGAAAAGTTAAACCTATCAGCTAGAGCTTATGATAGAATTTTAAAGGTATCTCGCACCATTGCTGATTTAGCTTCTTCCGAAAACATACAATCCGAACATATTACCGAAGCTATTCAATATAGAAGCTTGGATCGTGAAGGTTGGTTAGGATAATTATAAAGCTAGAATTCAAGCAAGTATACAACTTTAAAACAGTTAGGGAAATGTTAAAAAATTGCGCTTTCATTTAAAATCACTAATTTAGACGCTTATTATAACGCTGGACAGCAAAATTAAACACACCCTAATGAAAAAACTAGTTTACTTATTGGCATTTTCAATTGCCTTAATTTCATGTAAAGAGGAACAAAAAGATTATGTGACTTTTTCTGGAAAAATTACTAACAAAAACTCTGAAACTGTTACTATTTCTAACCCTCAATTTAAATTCAACAAAGTAATTAAAGTTGGTGAGGATGGAACTTTTAAAGATACCATGAATGTAAAAGATGGTTTCTACAGACTTTTTGATGGTAAAGAATATGCTACTTTATACTTAAAAAACGGAGCTGATATTAATGTAACAGTTGATGCTAAAGAATTTGATGAAACTATAACTTATACGGGTGCTGGTTTTGAAGAAAGTGCTTTCTTAGCTCAATCTTCTTTAAATCAAGAAAAATTATTTGGAGATAAAGAGTTAATGGATTTACCAGAGTTAGACTTTAGATCTAAAGTTTCTAATTTTGTTGATGATTTTAACAAAAGATTTGAAGGAGCTTCATTAGATTCTACTTTCGTAGCAAACCAAAAACAAAGTATTGCTGGTTTAGAAAAGTACTTAACTAAAATGTATAATGACAAGCAATACATTGCTAAAAACTTAGCTAAAGGAGCTGAATCTCCTAAATTTGTTGATTATGAGAACAATGCTGGTGGTACTACTTCTTTAGATGATTTAAAAGGTAAGTATGTTTATATCGACTTATGGGCTACTTGGTGTCAACCATGTAAAAACGAAATTCCTTTCTTAAAGAAAGTTGAAGAAAAATACCACAATAAAAATATTGAGTTTGTAAGTATTTCTGTTGACAGACAAAAAGACTATGAGACTTGGAAAAAAATGATTGTTGATAAAGAATTATCAGGAATTCAATTATATGCTAAAGAAGATAAAGCTTTTATGGATGCGTATAAAGTATCAGGAATTCCAAGATTTATTTTATTAGATCCAGAAGGAAAGATTGTAGACTCTAATGCTCCAAGACCTTCTAATCCTAAATTAGTTGAATTATTCGAATCATTGAATATTTAGTCTTAAAAGACGTTTATAATAAAAGCCCACTAATTAGTGGGCTTTTTTATTGCTTAAGTTATTCTTCTTTAGATTCATTAAAAATAACTATATTTGCCGAATGAATTTTTTTGTAGAAGAATTATCATTTAAAATATCTTGTGGTGGCAGAAACTGTTACCAACTAGATTTAGGTTATAAAGTAATTGACTTTACTTTTTGCCAACTATTATCCTTCAGAAAAAAAGTACTACAACACGCTTCTTACGAAGCGTTAGAAACGATTATCGACGGCGATAACTTCGTACTCCTTTTTGCAGCAGACAACAAGCACCTATTATTCTTAGATGTACCTCAACTTATAGAGTTAAAAGAGCTTCTTTTATCAGTATTTAAGCAGAAAAGTCTTTACTAAGACTAGCTTTAAATTAGTGTCTCTATTCTTTTTAGAGTCTTATAATCTGTATCTTTATAGTATTAAAACTAAACAAAATATTATGGAAACAGCAATAAGAAGAGACATGATTTTAGATGTGGAAGTAGTTGATTTGCTAAACCACCAAATAACGATGGAGCAACAAGCTTCTTCTAAATATTTAGCCATGGCATCATGGTGCGACCAAAGAGAGCTTAGAAATAGCGCAGCATACTTTTATAAGCAAGCTGAAGAAGAAAGAGAGCACATGATGAAGATTTTCAAATTCATTAACGATAATGGCGGTAGTGCAATGTCACCTATAGCTACAGAAGTTGCTCACGAATTTGAAAGCTTACGAGCTATTTTTGAAGCTTCTTTAGATGCCGAAATAGAAGTAACTAAATCTATTCATAACGCATTTAAAACCGCAAGAAAAGTAAGTGATTTTACTTCTGAAATCTTTTTACAATGGTTTGTAACGGAACAAGCCGAAGAAGAAGAGAAAGTAAGAGATATTTTAGACTTAATCGATTTAATGGAAGGTATGCCATTAAAAATGATTGATGAGCGTATTCCTACCGAATAAAACTTTTATAAACAGTATAAAAAAATCCCGCAACTTAGTTGCGGGATTTTTTGTGTCTTGACTCTTGATTCTAAAAATCTTGACTCTAAGAATCTAGTATCTATAGTGTTCTGGCTTGTATGGACCTTCAACAGTTACACCAATATATTTCGCTTGATCTTCACGTAACTCAGTTAACTCAACACCAATCTTAGCTAAGTGTAATTTTGCTACTTTTTCATCTAAGTGTTTCGGTAACATATACACCTCGTTTTTATACGCATCAGAATTTTTCCATAACTCGATTTGCGCTAAGGTTTGGTTTGTAAAAGAGTTAGACATTACAAAACTTGGGTGACCTGTAGCACAACCTAAGTTTACTAAACGTCCTTCAGCTAATACAATAATATCGTTTCCTTTAACAGTATACTTATCAACTTGAGGCTTAATTTCAACCTTAGTATCTCCGTAAGTATCGTTTAACCAAGCCATTTGGATTTCATTATCAAAGTGACCAATATTACAAACGATAGTCTTATCTTTCATCGCTTCGAAGTGCTCAGAACGAACAATATCTTTGTTACCAGTAGTAGTAATTACGATATCAGCATTTCCTACAACAGTTTCTAATTTCTTTACTTCAAAACCGTCCATTGCCGCTTGTAACGCACAAATAGGATCAATTTCAGTAACAGTAACGATAGAACCAGCTCCACGGAAAGATGCCGCAGTACCTTTACCAACATCACCATAACCACAAACCACTACTCTTTTACCAGCTAACATTACATCAGTAGCACGACGAATCGCATCAACTGCAGATTCTTTACATCCGTACTTATTGTCAAACTTCGATTTAGTAACCGAGTCATTTACGTTAATCGCAGGCATTGGTAACGTTCCGTTTTTCATACGCTCGTATAAACGGTGTACCCCTGTAGTTGTTTCTTCAGATAAACCTTTAATTCCAGAAGCTAACTCAGGATATTTATCTAATACCATATTCGTTAAATCTCCACCATCATCTAAAATCATGTTTAATGGCTTCTTATCTTCACCAAAGAATAATGTTTGTTCAATACACCAATCAAACTCTTCCTCGTTCATACCCTTCCAAGCATATACTGGAGTTCCAGCAGCAGCAATAGCAGCAGCAGCTTGATCTTGAGTAGAAAAAATATTACAAGAACTCCAAGTAACCTCAGCACCTAAAGCTTGTAATGTTTCAATTAAAACCGCAGTTTGAATCGTCATGTGTAAACATCCTGCAATTCTTGCACCCTTTAAAGGTTGCTCATCTTTATACTCTTCTCGTAAACTCATTAACCCTGGCATTTCAGCTTCTGCCAATTCAATCTCTTTTCTTCCCCAATCAGCTAAAGAAATATCTTTAACTTTGTAAGGAACATATGTCGCGGTTTTTGTGCTCATATTTTTGTATATTTATGTATCTTAAATTTGAGTCGCAAAATTACGAAATAACTTTCTAAAATATGCCTCTTTACAAAACATTAACGGTAAACAACCATGCTAAAGCATTGATTTGGAAGATTGAAGAATCTTTTGAACAACTTTCTAACGGCGTTTCTTTAACAAAAGGAAATCAACAAAGAGTAAACGGCATGAAGTCCGATTTACACCAAAGAGGCTTTATGAGCGTACGTCACTTACTAAAAGAAGTTGGCTATACCGATGACGATTTACTGTACGATGGCTACGGAAAACCACACTTAAAAGACGGCAAATTCATTTCAATAACCCATTCATTTACCTTTTCGGCAATAATTATTTCCGATACACAACCTGTGGGGATAGATATTGAAATGCAACGCGACAAAATTCTGAAAATTGCACACAAGTTTACTCCTATAGAAGAATACAAATCTATTGCCAACCACGATGCTTTGGTAAGCAAATTAACCATTGTTTGGGGAGCCAAAGAAAGTTTGTATAAAATCTACGGAAAGAAAAAACTCCGCTTCTTAGAAAACATTTATATTGAAGATTTCTCTTTTGAAACAAATGTAACTACTGGAAAAATTTTATACGAAGGACAAACCTCTGAGTACGACATCCACTTCTTAGAAATGGAAGGATTCACCTGCGTATGTGCTTGTTAAAAAAGGCACCATACCCTCCTACTCCAAAACTCTGCATCTTTGAAACTTTGAAAAAACTCCCAAAACCTTTACCATGCAACAACGACTTAACTTTAGTAACTTTGCATCTTTCTAATTAGGAACAACAATGAAAATATCCGTAGAATTGACTTTAAGTCCGCTTCAGAACGAATTTGAAGAACCAATTATCAATTTCATCAAAAAATTAAGAGCCTCAGGTTTAACTGTGTTAGAAAATCCGTTAAGTACGCAAGTGTATGGTGATTATGATACCGTGATGAGTTTAGTTACTTCTGAATTAAAAAATACTTTTGAATTAATTGACAACGGATTGCTATTCATGAAAATCGTAAAAACCGATCGTAGCGATTATGAGCCAACTTTTTGATTTCCTTTTTGGGCAGTATGCTGATTACAACCCTATCCATGTTTGGCTAGAAATTATTGCGGTAATCTTTGGTTTTTTATCCGTTTGGTATTCAAAACAGAATAAAATTTGGGTATTCCCTACGGGGATGATTAGCACCGCTATTTTTGTATACCTCCTATTAAAATGGGAACTGTTAGGCGATATGATGATTAACGGGTACTACTTTATTATGAGTGTATACGGTTGGTATATCTGGACACGAAAAGTAGACGCCACCCATGTAACTCCTATTTCTAGAACAACACCTAAAGAAAAAAAACAAAGCGTAGCCATATTTGTAGCCACCTTAGTTTTCGTCTATGCTGTTTATACCGTTTTTGATAAATGGACTAGCTGGACAGCTTATGTAGACACCGTTACTACTGCCATTTTCTTTGTTGGAATGTGGCTGATGGCAAAACGAAAAATAGAAAACTGGATTTATTGGATTATTGGCGATATTATCTCCGTTCCACTGTACTTTTACAAAGGATTTACCTTTACCAGTTTTCAATATTTATTATTTACCTTTATTGCAATTGCAGGATATTTAGCATGGAAAAAGCACTTACACAACAACCCATCAACCTTGTAAAGGTGGTATTATTTGGACCTGAAAGCACAGGAAAAACAACACTTTCTGGTCAGTTAGCACGTCATTACAATACCGTTTGGGCTCCCGAATTTGCGCGTGAATACTTGCAAGATAAGTGGAACAACGAACGTAAAACTTGTGAGCAGCAAGACTTGATTCCCATTGCTGAAGGACAAATGGGCTTGGAAAATGAATTGGCTAAAAAGGCGGATAAAGTACTCATCTGTGATACCGATTTATTGGAAACCAAAGTATATTCTGAAGAGTATTATGGCGGATTCGTAGATCCGAAATTAGATGAGGCTGCCATTGAAAACACTTACGATATTTATTTTTTAACCTATATCGATACGCCTTGGGAGGCCGATGATTTACGCGACAGACCCGAGCAACGTTTGGAAATGTTTAAAGCCTTTGAAAATGCGTTGAAAAAATACAACCGTCCGTATGTATTGTTAAAAGGAGACAAAGAAACCCGATTGAAAAAAGCAGTAGCAGTTATTGATGAATTACTCACAAAAAAAGAAAACTTATACTCTTTTTCCGACACCCTTACCGATTTAGATATGCACTTTATGCACCAATCACCCGACACGCCTAATTACGATATGTAAGTATCGCTAAATGTCATTACTACAATAGATAAACGTCATTTCGACCAGAGGGAGAAATCTCACCAATAAGAGTCACTCCGATTAGTAAGCCCCCTTTACAAACAACAATAGATTCCCTATATTTGAGACATTCACAAACACTATGAACAAAGAACAACTTTTAAAAGAACTCAACTTTAAAGCCGTACGAAGCTCTGGTGCGGGCGGACAGCATATAAACAAAGTATCCTCTAAAGTAGAATTAAGTTTTACGATTGAAGACTCGTTAGGACTCTCGGATAAAGAAAAAGCACTACTCCTTAAAAACTTAGCGAACAGACTCTCTAAAGAAAACACACTCATACTAAGCTCACAAGATAGCCGCTCACAACACCGCAACAAAGAATTGGTTACCGAACGCTTTTTTAACCTTTTAACACAAGCCTTAGTAGTGCCCAAAGTACGCAAAGCTACCAAACCTAAAAAAGCAGCGATTGCCAAACGTTTGGACGCTAAAAAACAACAGGCTGAAAAAAAAGAAAACCGAAAAAAGTTTCGGTTTTAGTTTAAATCATTTTTAATAACTCGTTATTTCATCAATTCTTCTTTACGTAAGTTTTATTTCCATTTGAGTTTATATAGTATTTCCCACCTCTTGGCCCTGTCTGAATTGTCCTACTAGATGAGCTACTTGGAATTGAATAAGTCGGAGTTGAATAAGTCGGAGTTGAATAATAGCTTTTTGTTTTACTTTTCTTAGATTTTACATAGACTTTTTTTCCGCTACTACTATAATAATATTTTCCGCCTCTACTTCCAGTATAAAGTGTTCGCCCACTATTATTAGTTTCCGAATAAGTTGATTTCGATTTTTGAGTATTATTGTAAAAACTGTTATATGTCGAATTGGAATAATAATTTCGTTTAGTAGTTGAATAAGTTGAATTACTTCTGTTAGCTCTTTCTCTCGCTGTTTTTCTTTTATGTTGTTCAATAGTTAGCAATTGCATGTTACTTGGATCATCTGTACCTCCTTCAGAAAGAGGTTTTATGTGATCTATTTGATAACCATAAGGTATCTCATCATAACCTAATGATCTTAAAAACTCTCTTTTATTGGCCTCGCTCCTTTTTACAAGAGGTTTTCCTGTTGTAGAATAATATTTTCCGTAGTAATATTCGGTATTACCGATTTTGTATGTATCCTGGCTATGAATAGTAAAATTTACAATCAGCGACAAGGTTAATAGTAATAGAAGTCTTTTCATTTTTGTTTGTTTTAATTCCCTATATCGGTGTCATTATAATAAGTAACTATATTTTACTCATTAACTTTTCAGTTTTACAATAACCTCTTTTATTCATTTATTTTTTAGTCGCTATTAAACCGCTATTTTTTTATACACGTTGTTGAACATAGCTATTTTTTTCCTATCAAGCTATATAGTTCTTTTAAATCCTTTGAAGCCTCTATTTTTTCCCAATCTTTTTCTTTTAAAGGTTTCAATCCATCTTCTAATGCAGTTTCAGTAGAACCTCCAATGAATATTTGATAATGTACAAATTCAGGAACATCTCTTTTCTTATCTGAAATAGAGATATATTGAAGATGTGGGTAGAACTCCTTTGCAGTTAGAATAACATCTTTAGCTTTTTCAAAAGGGACTTCGCTACCAAGCCAAATTGCTTTATGATTATTTATGCTATTATTTAAATTATGAGGTTCATTTAATTCAGTCGAATATCCTTTTTTCTTGAAAATTCTAATTAGGTTTTCTGCTTTAGGCATATTAAAGACACTAACTAAATTTTCTATTATGAAATCAAATTTATCAAAATCATCATATTCAGGTCTATCAAATATGTCAAAATCTTCTTCTTTTACAGATTTTAATTTAATAATATCTCGTTCTAATTTTTGAAATTTAATATCATTATCTCTTTTAAAATCCAATAAATTATCGTTTAATATTTCAAGCATTTGGTCTTGAGTAACACTTACTTCAACTTTGGCTTGTTTTGATTCGTCGTATTTGAAAATCTTAATATAGTTCTCTTCATTTTTAAAATCAGAAGGTGCGTAAAGTGCTTTATTGTTGAAGTTAAGAGTCAAGAAAAAAACTACAATTAATACACTTGGAAATATGATTAAAAAATAAATAATAATTGGTTTTCATCCACAATAAAGGGTAGAACTAATGTTCCGCTAACTTCTGCAATTCCCGCAAATATTGCAATAATAGTAAGGGGGTTTTTTATCGTTCCTATTTTTTCTGTCATTTCATCATAATTATTTCCAACGGTCTCGAATATGAGTAGTTGAGTGGATTAGCATTTAATTTGGAACCACAAATCAAACTAAAAATCCGCGAGAATTTTCATAAGTAGGCGAGAATAAGCAATTACTTATAGTCATTGTTGGGTGTAATTTTTTATTTTTCGTTTTTAGGTGATAAACATGTTGAATCTTCACAATATGCAGCAACCCAATCTGAATCCTTGGCAACACCGAATTTATTATTTGGGGCAATGTATACTCCTTCAGGACTAATGAAATTTACGTGAACATGATTTGGTACATTCTTATAATCACTATGATTTTGAATATTTACTGCAACTCCAATTACATCTCCTCTCTTAACTCCATTTTCAATAGCATTTTTTGTGGCTTCTGAACTTCGAATGTATAGTGTTTCTTGACGATGTCCTGTAATTCTATTGGTTACTCGTATCATATCAAAACCTTTATATACACTCTTATGATAGGTAACATCACCGTCTATAGCTGCTAATATTACATCACCCTCTTTTGCAGCATAATCTGTACCTTTATGGAGTCTATATCTGTAAGTTTTATTGCCTTTTGCATCTAAAATAGGTTTGTCATTTTTATCTTTTATTAATGAAGCTCTTCTTGCACCTGTCATTGGATGACCGTTTTTAGCTTTTCTTAATTTGTTAGTTTTTGTTACAGGTCCAGGAGCTTCAGAAAACCATGTCATACCACCTCGTAATTCTGGTGATATTAACCAACCTGCAACAAACTTATCGCCAATGTTTTTTTCCCAATCTTCCATTTCTATTTTTCTAGTCCAATCTAAAATTTCTGGCCAGTCATCAAATAAAGTACCCTCTGGCACAGGCTTTTCTGAAAGGCTTCCACTTTTGTCTAATAAGGTTGCTTCGCCATTAGAGTTAACAGAAATTCCACCACCACATGGTCTAGCTGGACCAGCCAATTTCATTAAGCTATCCTTTTCTTTTTCATTTATTTTTCCTTGGTCAAATTTTCTTTGAACAGTTTTTCTTTCGCTATTCTCTCCACAAACTGTTGCCCAAAAGTAATTCCACTCTGTAACAACATCTTCTCTAGCAACTGTTAAAGTTTGGTCCATATCAAATTTTGCATTAGTTAATTCTCTATCGATATCTTTTTTTATCGTAGTCAGTTCTCTGTCAACATCTTCTTTAGCTTTTGTAAGGTTTTTGTCAATATTTTCTTTTGATTTCGTGGCTTCTTTATCAACATCTTTTTTAGCTTTTGTCAATGTTTTATCTACACTTTTCTTTGTTTTAGTAAGTTCTCTATCAACATTTTTTTTAAGTTTTTTAAATGCTTTACCAATATCTCCAAATTGAGAATAACCATTAAATGACAAAAACAACACTGTTAAAGTCGTGAGTAAAATTCTTTTTTTCATGGTTCTATTATATTAAAATGTTGATTCTTATAATTACACTCAACTCGTTATATATCAAACTTTAGTTCTTTTATCCCGATAAAAACATGGAATATCATAAGGTTTAGCAATTTTTATACACTATTAAATATATCAAAACCAATACTTTGTTAAAAGTAAAGTTATCAACGAGCTACTCTTATTTATTAATTAATTATAAAAGTGATTTGCTCTTACAATTCTTACGAATCTAACACAAAGTGTGTAAACATTATTACGGAATCCCATAAGCTCAGCTATTTAGGTTATAAAAGTTGTTTTTTAGAGTAGCAACGGTTCTTTATATCGTTGTTTGGGTCGCTAATACTACGGCATGCTCCGTTAACTCCATGGCATGCTCCGTTGATACCAAGGCATGGGTCGCTGATATCACGGCATGCTCCGTTAACTCCACGGCACGGGTCGCTGATATCACGGCACGCTCCGTTGACACCACGGCACGGGTCGCTGATATTACGGCATGCTCCGTTAACACCACGGCACAGGTCGCTGATACTACGGCATGCTCCGTTAACATCACGGCATGGGTCGCTGATACTACGGCTATCCTCCTACTCTTAAATCTGTATGGATTCAATCCAACGTTCTCGGTCTACGTATTAACGAGTTAGATTTTACATAGAAAAATCTTTTTCTAAGCTATTATTCTTTTTCCATTGATGAAAAAGAAACAAAAAATCTAGCCTTAACCATCCTGCACTCAAAAATAATCATCCACAAACCTAAATTAAAATAACTCGCTATCGCTCAAACAGATTTTAATTTTAACGGTTCTTGCGGTGTTATTTTTGGCTTGCCTGCTTATGACGGGGTGCTTTTTTAGTAGTCTCTTTAATCAAAGTATGCTGTTTCGAACTGACAGTACAAAAAAATATTCGCAACTAGTATAAAAGATATACTTCTGATAGTCTGCCTGTTAAAAAAAAGCAAAAATTGACCATCGCATTTGTTTTTTATACCCCAACACTATAATTTAGAAGTGGTTAAGAAAAAGAAACTAACAAAATGCTATGATTGTATTGCTAAAACCATCTAATTTTTTATGGATTTTTAACTAGTGGCAAGGGGCTCTCCTGCTATTATAATCTTATTGTTTCTTATGATTACCTATGGGTAGCGTGTATTACGCTTCCCTAAAAACTCTCGTGTAACTTAAATTAAATATTAATATGGAAACAAGAAGAAAATTCAAAGGATCAGATGCTTTTTTAGCTGAAAGCGCACGTACAATTTACAACCTTTTTACGCAAGATTTGGAGCGTTTTACCGCTTTCAATGCCCGATTTACGAGTGAGTATGAAACTGCTTTTTTAAATCAGATTGATGCGGCAGATACGGTAGTTACCGATGTAAGTACCTTGGCTAAACAAGGAGTGGAAACGCAAAAGGTGTTGATAGAAATGCAAAATGCAAGTCGTGTGTATAATCGTATAAAAAGTCATGCTATGTGGGCTTTTCCTGATAATCCTGCGGTATTAAAAGAGTTTACAACTGGCTATAGAGATGCAAGTAAGAATCAGCCTAAAATGTTGGTGTTTTTAGAAACGTTAGAAAAAGTGGTAACAAATTATTTAGATGATTTGACCGATGCGAATAAAGGCGGAATGCCTGCATCTATTGTGGAAGAGTTGGCAACAATTAAAGACGAATTAAAAAACGCGAACACTCAGCAAGAGGTATATAAAAAACAACGTTTGGTTATTACTCAAGATCGTATTTCGGCTTTAAACGATTGTTATACAACGCTTGTTCAAATTATGAATGCAGCTCAGTTAGTATTTGCCAATGAGCCTGCAAAAAGGGCGCAGTATAGCTATCGTCCAACTACAGGAAGCAGCTCTATTACTGATTTTGTGGGACAGGTAGCGCCTAATGAAACCAAGGTGATTACTCAGGTATCGTATGACAAAGAGGGTTTTATTGGTTTTGAAAACAGAGGAGAAACCACACTACAGTTCGACATTAGTACCGACGAGGTTACCTTAAACGGCAATATGGTTGAGTTGGAAAGTGGCGCTATCAACAACCAGCCAATGGAATGGTTACTAGCGGATGTTGCCAACGGTACCAAAGTGAATATTTTGGCATATAATCCGTCTACTACCTCAACGGGAAGTTATTGGGTTAGTACGGATGTGTAGGGATATTTTTATATAAAAACAACGAACGTCATTACGAAGGAGGTACGACTGAAGTAATCTGTTTATTTTTAACTAGAAACATAAAGATTACTGCGTTATCACTCGTAATGACGTTTTTTTTGTGATTTTTATTAAAATTATTGGTATTGTTTATCTCCTCCAAGATGGTTTGCTATTACTAAAATTGTCTGCCAGCAGTCAGGAAGTGATGTAGAATTTCCTCTTACACATTTTACAAAACCAGAAGGTTCTGGAAGTCCAAATTCGGTTTCTTTATATTGCTGAACTTCTGAAGTAAGTATAATATCTTGTCCCTCTACCCAAGCTTTTACTCTAACATCGTCAGACAAAACTCTAATTGCATTAGTTACTAAATAAGTACCTGTATTTTCAACAACCATATAATCCATTTCACTAAGTCCATTAGGCAAAGACCCAAATGCAATTGCAGCATTTAGTACTTTAATTTTTGTTGAATTTGAATTCGGTTGATTTGTCCAAATAGATGTTTGGTCAGTCTCTGTTTTAATAGTTGATACATCAGATGTTTGACTTGAAGTATCCTTAGCTACTGTCTTTTTATAACTTGTGCATGAAATACTTATTAATCCGAGAATTATTGTAATAATATAAAGAGTTCTCATAATTGTTTTTTGGTAGTTTAATTACTTCGTGCTATTAAAAATGATATCACTATGTTTCTTTAGCTTATGAATAAAAGTTTTACACATTAACCAAAATAACCTAATCTATTACAGATTAATAAATATAGACCAAAGGGGTAAGTTTTTTATTAATTTAGAATATAAATAATTTTCAATGATACTGATGGAATATACTTATCTATGAAATAATCATTATCATCAAGGTTTAATGACATTAATTTTGAGCCCTTTACCTCAACTGTTTGTCCATTCAACTCTTTCAAAAAATCCCTTGGTTGTCTAAAAGAAATCATTTCATAAGTAAGCGCAAGTTGAACATTTTCTCCAAAAGTGTATCCAAGCCCTAAACCCCCGTCTAATTTCTGATTGAATAGTCCTGCACCTCCTAAAGCAGAATTAAAGGTAACTAAATTAATTGTTGTAACTATTGATAATCCACTCGGAACAAAATACGGGTTTCCAACTGGGTTACCACTTACATCTAGTTTTCGATAATACCTTCCCCCCCCTAACCATTTGCTTAAAATCGCGAATGATAGTGTAGTAGATAGAAGAAAAGATGTTCTAGATGTATTTTGCAAAGTTAAAGTAGTGTCAATTGGAGATATTCTTGCATCAACCAATTCATCAAAAGTTTGATTAAAACCAAAAGACACACCAAATTTGATCCCTTTCTTCTTAATATGACCTAGGCTATCTGCATCTTTTTTTGAAATCTCTTTAGTTCCTTCAATCTGTGAAAAAGAAAAAAGAGTATTCAATAAAAAAATTAGTAGTAAGATTTTTTTCATAATTTTATATTTTTAAATTAGTTAGGATTCATAAAGTTTAATTCCTTATAAACCTAAAAAAACATATTTGTAAAAAATTACGGAAACCCTCTAAACCAGATATTTAAGTCATAAAAGTTATTTTATTCATCATTAATGTAGTATTAAACTGAGTATAGAGTAGATGTATACTTAATAGTATTGCTCAATAAACTAGTGCCTTCATTTTCTTTGCTTGTCCAAAGAAAACGAACCAAAAGAAAGGACACTTTTACGAGGAATTTTTAAACTTTGTTTAAAAACGTCTGAAAAACGATGCGAGGCAAAGCCTCTGAATCTCATCGCTTTTTCATACTATTCTGCGTAAAAGAGCTTCGAAAAACTCCTTTTTAAAATTTAATTTTTATTAGCTAACGTCATTACGAAGAAGGTACGACTGAAGTAATCTGTTTATTTCAAATTATAAACTTAAAGATTACTTCGTTTTAGCCTGTCTTGAGCGACAGTCGAAAGGCTCGTAATGACGTTTTATTTAAGTGGTTAATTTTCTAAGATGTGTAGTAGCTCAGTTTTTCTCTGGCAAAGTAGTTGTAAAATCTAAACTATATTTTTCTCCTATCTTATAGTTAAGAACTCCATCCTTTTGAAAGGAATCCAATCTCTTTAATTTTTCTAATGGAGCATCTTCTGTTATTCTCATTATTTGATGCCCATATTTCTCAATACGTCCATTATAAAAAACTAAACAACTATAAAGTGTTTCAGGCTTTGTACTTTTAAAAAACAAGAATTTTCGTTTTGGTTCTTTTCTATATAAATAGACCGTTAAGTCATACATAAAATTCTCAATCCAACATATCTCTAATACAATAGTTCCTTCTAAACAGTCTCTTTCAGCTTTTAAATAGTAGAATGTATCAGCATACCTTCTTTTATTTTCAGTAATTATTTTCCAATTCATAGTTATACTAACATCTTATATAAGCTTAGCTATATAGTTTGAACACCCAATTTAATAAATATGGGACTAGTAATGATTTATACACCCTTACTCTTTTCTAAAAATCTCATTAATTTAGTATTAAATCAATCACGGTCAAAGCCTAATAAAGAAAAGACGCTTCTAAAAAGAAGCGCCTCTTAAAAATATTGATATGTATTTTGTTACAACGGAATATTCCCGTGTTTTCTATTAGGTCTTTCTACCTTTTTACCTTCTAACATCGCAAAAGCTTTGATTAGTTTTCTACGGGTATCTTGTGGTAAAATAACCTCATCTACAAATCCGCGTTCTGCTGCACGGTACGGATTGGCAAATTTATCAGCATATTCAGCTTCTTTCTCGGCAAGCTTCGCTTCGTGGTCGTCTGCTTCGGCAATTTCCTTTTTAAAGATAATTTCACTTGCTCCCTTCGCTCCCATTACCGCAATTTCTGCACTAGGCCATGCAAAGTTCATATCGGCACCAATATGTTTTGAGTTCATTACGTCGTACGCTCCACCATAAGCTTTACGGGTAATTACACTTACTCTTGGCACGGTAGCCTCACTTAACGCATACAATAGTTTTGCTCCGTTGGTAATAATCGCATTCCACTCTTGATCGGTTCCTGGTAAGAATCCTGGTACATCTACCAACACCAATAACGGAATATTAAAACAATCACAAAAACGGGTAAAACGTGCTGCTTTTTTAGAGCTGTTTACATCCAAACATCCTGCTAAACTCATCGGTTGATTGGCAACAATCCCAACACTTCTTCCTCCTAAACGCGCAAATCCGACTACGATATTATCAGCATAATCTTTATGAATTTCAAAGAACGAATCTGCATCAGCAATACCATCAATCACCGCACGCATATCGTACGGCTTGTTGGCATTATCTGGAACGATGTTGGCTAATTCTTCTCTAATCTCATCGCCTAATTCAAACGGTAATTTCGCCGTGGTTTCCTGATTATTCTGCGGCATATAACTCAACAATGTTTTAATATCTTCTAAACATTGCACATCGTTCGCTGCCGTTAAATGCGTAACTCCCGATTTGGTTGCATGCGTACTTGCTCCTCCTAATTCTTCCGAAGTAACTTCTTCGTTGGTTACCGTTTTTACTACGTTAGGTCCCGTAACAAACATATAACTTGAATTTTCTACCATGATGGTAAAATCGGTCATGGCTGGTGAATACACTGCTCCTCCTGCACAAGGTCCCATAATTGCTGAGATTTGTGGAATGACTCCTGATGCTTGTACGTTGCGATAAAAAATATCGGCATAACCACCTAACGAACGTACTCCTTCTTGAATACGTGCTCCACCAGAATCGTTCAATCCGATTAATGGCGCTCCTACTTTTACGGCTAAATCCATAATCTTACAGATTTTTTCGGCATGTGTTTCTGATAACGAACCTCCAAATACCGTAAAATCTTGTGCAAATACGTACACAAGACGTCCGTTTACAGTTCCGTATCCTGTTACCACTCCGTCACCATAAAACTTCTGATTTTCCATTCCAAAATCAGTCGTTCGGTGTGTTACCAAAATACCTACTTCTTCAAAAGAACCTTCATCTAAGAAATAATTAATACGCTCACGTGCTGTTAATTTTCCTTTTTGATGATGACGGTCGATACGTTGTTGTCCACCTCCTAATTTTGCTTCGGTTACTTTATGTTGTAATTCTTCTATTTTAGATTTCATCTATATTCTTTTTTTGGGCGTTCCCCAAGGGTCGGGCTTTCCGCTATATCTTTTGTTGGTTCTCGATACTTGCTTCGCAAACTCGAACTGACAACAAAAGGATGCCGCTGCAACCCCTAACGCACATGATGTATTAACAAGTTTTTAAAATACGTTGCTCTTTTAAATACTGCTGTAAGGCTACTTGTGCAGCAATCTTTGCTTCCTTTTCATATCCTGCTTCTAACAACTCAGGCGTATAATATTTCTTTACAAAATGAGTATCGAAATTCCCTGATGTGAAAGCTTCGTGTTCACATACGAACTTTCCAAACGGCAACGTAGTTTCTATTCCTTTTACTTTATAATTACTAATGGCTTGCTTCATTAGCTCGATAGCTTCTTCTCGCGTATTTCCGTAGGTAATCAATTTAGAAATCATCGGATCGTAATAAATAGGAATTTCCATTCCTTCTTCAAAACCATCATCTACACGAATATTTTCTCCTTTCGGATGTTGATACACTTCCAACACTCCAATACTCGGTGCAAAATTATCTAACGGATCTTCAGCATATACACGCAATTCTAATGCGTGTCCGTTAATTTGTAAATCGTCTTGGGTGAATGATAGCTCCTCTCCTCTTGCTATTTTTATTTGCTGCTCTACTAAGTCTACTCCTGTAATAAGTTCCGTAACTGGATGCTCTACTTGTAAACGTGTATTCATTTCTAAGAAATAGAAGTTTTTGTTTTCATCTAATAAAAACTCTACGGTTCCTGCTCCTAAATAATCACAGGCTTTCGCAACTCTTACCGCTGCGGCTCCCATGGCTTCTCTAATTTCTGGAGTTAATACACTTGATGGTGCTTCTTCAACTACTTTTTGGTGGCGACGTTGTACCGAACATTCACGTTCAAATAAGTGTACTACATTTCCGTGAGCATCTGCCAATACTTGGATTTCAATATGGCGTGGCGACCCTACATATTTTTCTATAAACACCGAACCATCACCAAAAGCTGATTCTGCCTCTGAAATTGCACGCTGCATTTGTTCTTTAATATCTGCTTCTTTTTCAACAACACGCATTCCTTTTCCTCCACCACCTGCTGAAGCTTTGATTAAAATTGGATAGCCAATTTCATTTGCTACTTTCGATGCATACTCCACATCGGTTACCGCTTCATCAATCCCTGGAACCATTGGAATGTCATAGGCTTTTACCGCATCTTTTGCCGCAAGTTTGCTCCCCATCACCTCAATAGCATGTGTTTTAGGACCTATAAATACAATTCCTGCTTTTGCTACGGCTTCTCCAAAGGCTGCATTTTCACTTAAAAATCCGTATCCCGGGTGAATTCCATCTACATCTAACTCCTTTGCTACTTCAATAATTTTATCTCCTAATAAATACGATTGATTGGAAGGTGCAGGACCAATACATACTGCTTCGTCTGCAAAAGTTACGTGTGGTGAGTTTCTGTCTGCTTCCGAATAAACAGCTACCGTTTTAATACCCATCTTTTTTGCCGTACGCATAACACGCAATGCAATTTCTCCTCTGTTTGCTACTAATATCTTTTTCATATTACTCCATTTCTATTAAAACCGTATTCTTTTCTACTTTATCACCTGCTTGTATCGCTACCGATTTTACAACTCCGTCTCTTGGTGCTTGTAAGGTATTTTCCATTTTCATGGCTTCTAACACTAAGATCCCATCTCCTTCTTTTACTTCTTGACCAATTTCAACATCTACAGAAACAATTAGCCCCGGCATTGGTGCCTTGATATCGTTTTCTTTTTTCTCTGCAGCTACTTCTAATCCTAACTCATCAATTAACATATCTAATTCATCAGCAATATTTACCTCGTAAGTATTTCCGTTGATTTGAATGGTATATGTTTTTTTGTTGAAATTTGTTTGAAGTATGGTAGCTTGATACGATTGGTTACCCTCAAGTACATGGTAGTTATTTTTTGATTTTTCTACTATATCTAGCGTCTCTATCTGCGCTTCAGTAAAGTCAAAATCATGCGTTTTATTAACGCTCGTTTTAAAAGATTTACTCATAAATATCTGATATTTTCACCACTAAAATATTAAATTTACAATGGAATGCATGAGTTAAATCTATAAATTGATTAGAATGTTTTTTTACTTACTTAATAACTCTTTATTCTTTTATAAACAAGCCTAGAAAAACCCGCTATTTATCGCGCTTAATTCATATTTCATATTTACCTTTGCACCGTTCTCATAAAGGGGTGCCTTTTTGAGTTATTAGTGTTTAATGAATAGTTGTTAGTTAACTTAAAATTCAACATTTATAACTTGTAATTAAAAGTAGGGCTGAGATCATACCCAACGAACCTGGAACAGGTAATGCTGTTTAGGGAAGCGAGCGTAAATAAAAGGTCTGGTAGACCTTTTTAGCGAGTGCAAAAGTAAAGTTATGCTTTACGCTCACAATTATTCAATGTTTAACTAAAGAATAATTACCTCTTTTTATTCGATTTTGTTTTTTTATAAAATGAGACCGATGTCTTTCAAACAACAACCACAAGTAAAACTAATAGCTTTTTTACTCGTATTATTTGCAACCTTAACAGCAAACGCACAAACGGTTACTTTCTCAGGAAAAGTAGTTGATGGTAACCAAAATCCTTTGGTGGGTGCTACTGTTACTGTTGCCTCTCTTAACAAAGGAATTGCTACCGATTTCAAGGGTGACTTTACATTAAATCTATCAATAGGAACTTATGTATTTAAGATTTCTCATGTTGGTTTCAAACCTCTTTTGCAAGAGGTTGTTATTACCAAAAATCAACAGTTTACATTTCAGTTAATTTCTGATGAAGCTATTTTAGACGAAGTGTTGGTTTCTGCTGTTCGTGTAAAAGCAGATGCACCTGTAACACACTCTAACCTTAGCAAACAAGAAATTGAAAAACGTAATTTAGGACAGGATATTCCTGTATTATTAAACTATTTACCGTCAGTAACTTCATCATCTGATGCGGGTGCTGGTATTGGATACACTTATATTCGTGTACGTGGTTCGGATGCTACTCGTGTAAATGTTACGATTAACGGAATTCCGTATAACGATGCCGAGAGTCAGGGGACTTTTTGGGTTAATATGGGAGATTTTGCTTCTTCTACCCAAAGTTTACAATTACAACGTGGTGTGGGTACTTCTACAAACGGTTCTGGAGCTTTTGGAGCTAGTTTAAACATCTTAACCGATGCCGTTTCGGAAGAAGCTGGTGGAGAAATTTCAAATGCTTTTGGTTCGTACGGAACAAGAAAGCATACCGTAAAATTTACTACTGGAAAATTAAATAATGGGTTTGAGTTCGCAGGACGTTTGTCTAACATTTATTCTGACGGATATGTTGACCGTGCTTTCACTGATTTAAAATCGTATTTCTTACAAGGTAGCTATACTGATGATAACACCTTGATTAAAGCTTTAGTTTTTGGTGGAAAGGAAAGAACCTACCAAGCTTGGTATGGTTTAACTCCTGAAGAACTAAAAGAAAATCGTCGTCAGAACCCGTATACCTATGATAATGAAACCGATAATTATTGGCAAGATCACTACCAACTACACTGGAATGAAAAATTATCTGAGAATTGGTCTACCAACATAGGTTTAAACTATACGCGTGGTAAAGGATATTACGAGCAGTTTAAAGAAGGAAGTGATGCTGCAGACTATGATGGTTTAATTGTAGATGGTAGTGATGTGATTGTTAGAAGATGGTTAGACAATCATTTTTATGTTGCTAATGCGAATGCTACTTACAAAAATGATAAACTAGAAATTATTTCTGGAGCTTCTTATAGTACCTTTAATAACGACCATTATGGAGAAGTAATATGGGGAAGCGATTTAGCTCCAAATACCAATATTAATGACCATTACTACGATAGTACTTCTGAAAAAACAGATTTGAGTGTTTTCTCTAAAGCTACGTTTAGTCTTTCAGAACAATTTAAAGCGTTTGTTGATTTACAAGGAAGGTTTGTAAATTATCAAACGAAAGGATTGACATCTGATAGAGCTCCTATTGATGTTGATAAAGATTATAACTTCTTTAATCCTAAGTTTGGGCTTACCTATACCATAAATGACAAACATAGTTTATATGCTTCGTACGCTAAAGCGAACAGAGAACCTAATAGAAATGATTTTGAAGGTGGTAATTCTCAACACGAAAGCTTAGATGATTATGAGTTAGGTTGGCGCTTGGCTAATAAAACAGTTCGATTAAATACAAACGTATACTATATGGATTATCAGAATCAATTAATTCTTACCGGTGCTATTGACCCAAATACTGGAGAACCTTTACGTGCTTCTAGTGGTAGTAGTTATCGTTTAGGACTGGAAATTGATGCAGATATTACCTTATCTGAACAAGTATCTATGCGTCCTAACATTGCTTTTAGTAAGAACATTAATAGGGATTACAATGCTGAAATTAATGGGGAATTACAAAATTTAGGAGATACTCCTATTACTTTTTCTCCTGACATCGTTTTTGGAAATGCATTAATTTATCGACCAGTTAACAATATACAAATCGCATTCTTATCTAAATATGTTGGAAAACAATTTATGAGTAACCTAGATAGTAGAGTATCTGATTTAGATGTTTTAAAAGGATTCTTTACGAGTGACTTAAACATTGTGTACGAAATTAAAACTAAGAAGATTTTTAAATCAATTGTACTTACTGGGTTAGTAAACAACATTTTTAACAAAGAATATGTTGATAGAGGATATTATTATACATACGACGATACGTGGACTACTCCAGGAACAACAACTACTGTTGATGGTGCTGGATACTATCCGCAAGCTACTAGAAACTTTTTAGTAGGTGCAACGTTAAAATTTTAAGTGGGAAAATGCTAGAAAAACAAAAAACCGAGACAAATTGTCTCGGTTTTTTTATGAAGCTTCTTTTTACCTTTGACTACTCAATTAAAAAACAATCAAATTACTATGAAACTGAAAGAAACCTTAATAATATTACTTTCTCTAACAAGTATCGGGCTTGGAATTTATTCTTTTAAATTAAACAAAGAAGTTTCTCTCTTAATGGATGCTAAAAACTTTACTTTTAAATGGATAAATAATTACGAAATCTTAACTAGCTACTGGAAAGAGAACAATAAAATAGCTAATCAGTTTTTTGATGTAAACTTTGATTCCAATTATGAAATTGCTAGAGTTTATACTACTTATGGAAAAGTATATCAAACTTGTTTTGACAGGAATGAAAATGGCGTTTATGAAAAAACTGATTGTTATAATTCAGTTGGGGATAAAGTTGGTTATTCTCTCGATAATGATGAGGATGGAGTGCCAGAAGAATTCGTGTTAATTTATGACTCAAAAAAAGAATTAAAATTTGTTGATAGTAATTTTGATGGCAAATTTGAAAAAGTCATTATAATTAATAATAACAACGAAACTGAATTTTTAATCAAAACAATGTTTGAAGATTAATTAGATGAATAAAAAATCCCGAGTATACTACCCGGGATTTTCTTTATTCTTTATTTTTCTCTGTCCATTCTAAATAGCCTCCTAAAACATTATAGGCTTCATAACCTTTTTCAGCTAAAAGTTCGGTAGCTTTTTCACTTCTACCTCCAGATCGACAGTAAATATATACAGGTCGAGTTTTATCTAACTTTTCTAAAACCTTTCCTTCAAAATCATCTCCAGTAATATCTATTTTAATTGGAGTTTTAATAACTCCTTCTGCCCATTCTTGCGGTGTTCTAACATCTAATAACTGTACGTTATCTTCGTTTTCTAAAACTACTTGTAGATTTTCTACCGTGATATCTTTTGCCTCTTTGGTTTGAGGTTTACACGATACTACCATCGTTAAAAATAAACCTACTAAAAATATACCTCTCTTCATTATCCTTATTTTAAAGTTGATGGGCATACCGTTGCTGTTCTTGGAATATCAGTTTCTTTAATAGCCTTATATCCTCCAGCAACATCAATTATATTATGGAATCCTCTTGCTTTTAAAATAGATGCTGCAATTACTGAACGGTATCCACCAGCACAGTGTACATAAAAATCTTCTTTTGTTGGAAACTCTTCAACATGTTCGTTTAAGAAATCTAACGGTGTACTTGGTACATCTACAATATGTTCATTTGCATATTCTCCTGGCTTTCTAACATCAAAAACAGGTGCTTTTTTCGTAATTGCTTCTGCTAAAACATCTGCAGAAACAGAACGTAACGTATCTATTTCTTTTCCTGCTTCTTTCCATGAATTAAAGCTTCCATCTAAATACCCTAATACATTATCAAAACCAACTCGAGATAAGCGTGTTATAGTTGTTTCTTCTTCTCCTTCAGGAGTAACTAATAAAATTGGCTGTGTAACATCTTTAATCAATGCACCTACCCATGGAGCAAATGTTCCTCCTAAACCAATAAAAATTGATTGCGGTATAAATCCTTTAATAAACTCTGATTGATGACGTACATCTAAAATCAACGCATCTGTTTCGTTTGCTATTTTTTCAAAATCTGCTACCGATAATGCTCTTGCTCCACTCTTAATAACTTCATCAATAGATTGATATCCTTCCTTATTCATTTTTACATTTAAAGGAAAATATTCTGGTGGAGGTAATAATCCATCGGTTACTTCTTTTACAAACTCTTCTTTAGTCATATCTGCACGTAATGCATAATTGGTTTTCTTTTGATCTCCAATAGTACCAACTGTTTCTTTGCTTAAGTTCTTACCACAAGCTGAACCTGCTCCGTGTGCTGGATATACAATTACATCATCTTCAAGGGTCATAATTTTTGTACGCAAACTATCATATAACAATCCTGCTAATTCTTCTTGTGTTAAGTTTGCAGCTTTTTGTGCTAAATCTGGGCGCCCTACATCACCTAAAAATAAGGTATCTCCACTAAAAACTGCATGGTTTTTTCCATTCTTATCTTTTAATAAATAAGAAGTACTCTCCATTGTGTGTCCTGGAGTATGCAATACGGTAAGAGTAATATCTCCTAATGTGAACACTTCTCCATCTGTAGCTATATGAGCCTCATAATTTGTTTTTGCTGTTGGTCCGTATACAATTGTCGCTCCTGTTTTCTCAGCAAGCGTAACATGACCACTTACAAAATCTGCATGGAAGTGAGTTTCAAAAATATATTTGATCTTAGCGCCATCTTTTTCAGCTCTGTTTATATAAGGGTCAACTTCACGTAACGGATCTATAATTGCTACTTCTCCATTACTTTCAATATAATAGGCTCCTTGTGCTAAACAACCTGTATAAATTTGCTCTATTTTCATGATATTATATATTATTTATACGCTTGGTGTATATACTGCGCGTATTTTTTCTGATTTTGATTATCTCCTGTTTTATAAAAATTTACGGCTCCATTGGCACGCATAAAAAAGTGATCTAAACTTACAACGTCTAATAAACCTCCTCTAAAAAAGGCATCTCTTACAGGGCCTTTTACTCCTGCAAAATAAAACTGAATATTGTGTTTGTTAAAATAAACGATGCGTTCTTTTAACATCTCTATTCCTGTACTATCAACTCTGTTGATACTCTCCGCATCTAATACAATCAATTTTAATGCCTTCCCTTTTTCTTCTGTCATTTCGTCTAATTTATCTCTAAAATAGTTAGAGTTGGCATAAAATAATTGTGCATCGAAACGGAAAACTAAAATTTCATCATCTAAAATAACTTCTTTAAACCTGTTTTTATTACGATAGAAATCTGAATTTGGTACTTTTCCTAACTCAGCTACATAGGGTCTTGAGGTTCTAAAAATTAAAACAATTAATGATAAAACTACTCCGATTAAAATTCCGTATTCAATTCCGAAGAAAATAGTAGCCAAAAAAGTAGCTAAGAGTAACCAAAAATCTAGGTTATTAGCTTTCCATAGCCTTCTTGCTTCTTTTACATTTATTAAGTTAAAAACTGCAACTATAATAATTGCTGATAAAATAGTTTTAGGTAAATGATAAAATACTGGTGTTAAGAAAAGTAATGTAAACACTACTAAAATTGCAGAAACTATTGCTGAAACTCCTGTAGTTCCACCTGATTCTGCATTAATTGCCGAACGAGAAAAACTTGATGCTGATGGATACGATTGAAATAATGATCCTACCATGTTACTCAAACCTAAAGCTACCAACTCCTGATTTGGTCTTACTCTATACTCATCTTGTTTGGCTTCCAACGTTTTTCCGATAGAAATGGTTTCTAAATATCCTACCATAACTAAGGTTGCTGCTATAGGCATCAATTCACGTATTAGAGCTACATCAATTACTGGCATTGAAAATTTTGGTAAACCTGAAGGAATATCTTTTACAATGGCAACATCGGAGAGCTGTGTTCCAAAAAAACGTATGCTTAGTATACCGAGTATAACTACGATTAAGGCATTTGGTATTTTTTTATTGACTCTTCTAAATATTATAATAATAGCACATGCTATTAAGCCTATAATTGTTGTATTTGTTTTAAAATATTTAAGTCTGAAAAGAATATCTTCTAATAGTACATGAATTTGATCGCTCTGTACAAACTCAACTCCTAATAGATTTCTAAATTGGTTCAGTCCAATAATTAAAGCTACGGCAGAAGTAAATCCTGTTATTACAGGTCTTGATAAAAAATTTACAATAAATCCTAAACGGAAAATTCCCATTAAAAATTGAATTGTTCCTACTACCAGTGCGAGTAATATTGCAATGGCGATGTAACTTTCTGAACCTGTAAGTGCTAAGGTAGAAACTCCTGTTGCTACTATTAATGAATCCATTGCTACAGGACCAATTGCTACTTGACGAGATGTTCCAAAAATAGCATACATTAACTGAGGCATTAAAGCTGCATACAATCCATAAATTGGTGGTAATCCAGCAATTAATGCGTAAGCAATACCTTGTGGAATTAAGACAATAGCAACTGTTATACCTGCAACTACATCACCTCTTAACTGCGATTTTTTATAGTTGGGCAACCATTCTAATATTGGTATGAGTTTTTTTAGTAAATTCATTTACTCTATAAAAACGTTCTTTAATTATTTATCTTATAAAAGGGAATTGTCCATTCTAAAAAGTTTTTTTTCATACTTTTTTTCTCTATTTTAATGGTATGCACTCCTTCTGATAAATTTTCAATATTTATATATCCTTGTAATCCAAACTGTTTCGTTCTAGGATGATTGTCATATCTTATAAAATCAATAGGTATAATTTCTCCATCTATTGACACTTTATTATATTCTTTATAGCAGGCTAGTAAAAATTTAGCTTGATTTTGATCTTCTATTATTTTTGATACATCAGTCTTTTCTTCGAATTCACCGCAAATCTCTTCTCTTATCGTTCTTTCATATTTAAATATGGGTATAAATACTTCTACAACTTTTGACTCTATTTTACTTGACTCTATTTCAGGGGCTAGCAAAAATGTATTGGATTTATTACTGTCTTTATAGTAATCTGAATACGTTTTGTATTTATTGAAAAAGTTCTGCTTGTTTGAAATAACTAGATAAAATATGTTTGTTTTCGGGATTTGTATACTTGCTAGAACCACACCCGAAAAAAAGAAAAACAACATTAAATAAACTATTGATTTTTTCTTCTTAAAATTTGAACCAAATATCATTGATACTTGCAAAATACTTTTATATAGTGGTCCAAAAGATATCATTGACACAAATTTTACCACTTTGAAATTTAAGACTTGTAGTTTTTCTTTTTCTTTATTCTTCTTTAAATTAGAGAACATAGTAATTATTGATTGCAACATTAGGCTGATTGCAATTAAAAAAGCTGGTATTAAAAGAATATAGGTATTTACATACGCTGAAAGTAGGTTGAATAATAACAGGTAAATACTTGAAAAAAATGCCATGTAACCATACATTAATAAAAAGGTAAACGCTACAGAAAAAATTACACTACATAATTCGTCTACTTTTTGTATTGAGTCTTTTAGTTTTGGTAATATTGAAAGTATTTTTTCTGTGTAAATTTTTGAATAAGCACTATCTTCTATACTATAGTCAGGAAAAACTGAATTAAGCCCTACCAAGCCCACCCAATAAGCTCTTAAGAAGAAATGTATTACAAACATTGAAGCCAATATACTTACTGCTATTAGCCCAAAAAAAGTAATGAAATACCCTATATAATATTGGTTAGGATTTAGAAAATCTATAAAGAAATTTGCAATCCAACCAATGATATCAAAAAGCTTAAAAGAACCAAAAATTGCAATTGCAGAAACCAATAATTCCGCTTCCCAACTTTCATCTTTTAATCGTTGCAACCATCCTTTCGTTTCTGTATTAGACTTATTATCCATAGCTTATTCTAAACTTTAAAAGAGTTCTCCTTGGCTAGTTCCTTTAATTCTTCCTAAATGTTTATAGGCTAAATCGGTTACTTCTCTTCCTCTTGGCGTTCGCATAATAAATCCTTGTTGGATTAAAAAAGGCTCATAAACCTCTTCTATAGTTTCAGCGTTTTCAGCTACAGCTGTAGCTAAAGTGGTTATTCCAACTGGACCTCCTTTAAACTTATCAATAATCGTAGATAAAATTTTATTATCCATTTCATCTAAACCATGTGCATCCACATTTAATGCTTTTAAGGCATATCTTGCTATTTCTATGGTAATAGTACCATCTCCCTTAATTTGAGCAAAATCACGTACTCTACGCAATAATGCGTTGGCAATACGAGGTGTTCCTCTACTTCTACCAGCAATTTCAATTGCTGCCTCCATAGAAATTGGCACTTTTAAGATATAAGCACTTCGTTGAATAATCGTTGTTAGTAATTCTGTTGAGTAATAATGTAATCGACTACTGATACCAAAACGAGCTCGCATAGGCGCTGTAAGCAATCCTGAACGAGTAGTAGCTCCTACCAAAGTAAATGGTTCAAGGTTAATTTGAACTGTACGTGCATTTGGACCAGATTCAATCATAATATCGATTTTATAATCTTCCATAGCTGAATACAAATATTCTTCAACTATAGGACTTAATCGATGGATCTCATCAATAAACAGAACATCTCGTTCATCTAAGTTGGTTAATAAGCCTGCTAAGTCTCCTGGTTTATCTAACACAGGTCCTGAGGTTACTTTTATACCAACTCCTAACTCATTAGCTAAGATATGAGCCAACGTCGTTTTACCTAATCCTGGAGGCCCGTGAAATAATGCATGATCTAATGCTTCATCTCGTTGATTCGCTGCCTCAACAAAAACTTTTAAGTTGTCTATTGCCTGATCTTGACCAGAGAAATCATCAAATGAGAGCGGACGTAACTTTTTTTCTACATCTAATTCTTCATTTGAGTAGTTTGTACTTTCAGGGTTTAGGTTTTCATTCATATTGTTGCAAATATACTTGAAATATGATGCTTGCTTTGTAATATAAGTTACTTAGCAAATATTTTTATGCTAAGATACATATTATAAAATGTTGTGGTAGTTATTGTGAATAATAAATGACCCCCATATATAACCTCTATACCTTAGTAATAAGAGACCTATACAATATTACTATTTCAAAAAGAGCGTCTTATGTTAATTGCTATTTTGGAGTTATCTTGATGTTTTAGTTTAGTAGTAATAAAGTATTGAATTTAAAATAAGATCAAAAAAAAACCTCAATCTAATAAAAGATTGAGGTTTAAAAGAAAGGCAACGACCTACTCTCCCACCAGTGGCAG
>NZ_RCCS01000010.1 GCF_003664185.1 Tenacibaculum discolor
CTGCCACTGGTGGGAGAGTAGGTCGTTGCCTTTCTTTTAAACCTCAATCTTTTATTAGATTGAGGTTTTTTTTTGATCTTATTTTAAATTCAATATTCTATATACATATACCGTAGGTTTTAATTCTTTTCTCGTTATTTTTATAATATTAAAAGAAGTAATTTTGCTTTAAAAGCAAGAATATGAATAAATCAATTTATATAGCTGCAAGTGATGCTAACTCAGGAAAGTCTATGTTGAGTTTAGGTTTAATGCAACTGTTACTTCGAAAAAAACCTAAAGTTGGATATTTTAGGCCTATAATTGACAACCCAGTAGGTAATAAGAGAGATAACCATATAAACACTGTTCTTAATTACTTCAACTTAAAAAGTAGCTATGAAGATTGTTATGCTTTTACAAGGTCAGAATTAATTACAATGTTAAATAATGACCAAGAAGATGAAATCATTAGTAAAATTATTGAAAAGTATAAGAGATTAGAAGAAGAGAATGATTTTATCATTATTGAAGGAACTGATTTTTCTGATCATGGAGCTGTGATTGAAATGGACTTGAATGTTCTTATAGCTAAAAATATTGGAACACCAGTAATAATAGTGTCAGGGGGAATGAATAAATCTCTTGAAGATTTTACTCAAAGCTTACGATTAACCTATGACTCTTTTGTTAATAAAGATGTACAAGTTATTGCAGTTGTTGCAAATAAAGTTCAAGAAAATAACATTCCAATTATTGTAAAAGAGGTTGGAGGTAACCTACCTAAGTCAGTTTCTATAAATGCCATCCCAATAGATCAAAAATTAAATAACCCAACAATTAAGGAGTTTTTAATGGAGATTGAAGGAAAAGTTTTATTTGGAGAAGAGTTCTTAAATAACACTACAGGAGATATTAAAGTAGGAGCAATGCAATTATCTCATTTTTTACATCATTTAGGAGATGATAGTGTTGTGGTGACACCAGCAGATAGATCAGATATACTATTAGGGACTTTACAGGCGAATATTTCTAGTAATTATCCTTCTATAGCAGGTATTATTCTTACAGGGGGGATGGAATTAAATTCTTCTATAATAAAACTAATAGAAGGGTTAGAAAAAATTGTGCCTATTCTTTGGGTAAAAGACGGGACATTTAGCGTTGCTTCAAGATTAGGAGCTGTGCGTTCTCATATTTATGCTGAGAATGTTGACAAAATAAAAATGTCTATCAGTATGTTTGAAAAACATGTTGATGTTGCAAGCTTGAACGAAAAGCTTGTTAGTTATAAAGGGTCGGAAGTATTAACGCCTAGAATGTTTCAGTATAATTTATTAAAAAAGGCAAAAGAAGTACGTAAACATATTGTATTACCAGAAGGAAACGATGATCGAATATTAACAGCAGCATCTTTATTACAAAAAATAGATGTTGTTAAATTAACGATATTAGGAAAAAGAGTAAATATAGAAGCTTCAGTTAAACGATTAAATATTCCTTTTGATTTTGATAAAACAGAAATTATCAACCCTATAGAATCTGAATATTTTACAGATTTTTCTAATACATTATATGAGTTAAGAAAGCATAAAGGTTTAAGTCTAACAATGGCGGAAGATTTGATGGGTGATGTTTCTTATTTTGGAACGATGATGGTATATAAAGGAATTGCTGATGGAATGGTTTCAGGAGCAGCACATACCACACAGCACACTATAAAACCTGCATTACAATTTGTAAAAACTAAGCCAGGTTTTTCAGTAGTTTCTTCAATTTTCTTTATGTGTTTAGAAGATAGAGTTTCTGTGTTTGGTGATTGTGCCATTAACCCAAACCCTACGGCAGAAGAACTGGCTGAAATTGCAATTTCTTCGGCAGATTCAAGCATTTCTTTTGGTATAGATCCTAAAATAGCCATGTTATCTTACTCGTCAGGTACTTCAGGAAAAGGAGAAGATGTAGATATTGTTAGAAGAGCTACTGAAATAGTAAAAGAAAAACGACCTGATTTAAAAGTTGAAGGACCTATTCAATACGACGCAGCGGTTGATCCATCTGTTGGTAAAAAGAAATTACCAGATTCAGAAGTTGCAGGTCAAGCAAATGTGTTAATTTTCCCTGATTTAAATACAGGAAATAATACCTATAAAGCTGTACAACGTGAAACAGGAGCTTTGGCTATTGGACCTATGCTACAAGGATTAAATAAACCAGTAAATGATTTAAGTAGAGGTTGTACTATAGATGATATTTTTAACACTGTAATTTTAACTGCAATTCAAGCGCAAGAATAGCTTATTAATATAAAATCATGAAAGTTTTAGTAATAAACTCAGGAAGTTCTTCAATAAAATATCAGTTGTTTGAAATGCCTCAACAAGAAGTGCTTTGTTCAGGAATGATAGAAAGAATTGGTTTAGAAAAAGGAAAAGTTCACTATAAATCAAGTAAAGATAAAATAGAAGAAGAAGTAGTAATTAAAGATCATAAATCTGGTTTAGAAAAAGTAGTTAATTTATTGTTGGATGATAAAACAGGGGTAATTTCTTCCATAAACGATATTAAAGTTGTCAGTCACCGAGTAGTTCACGGTGGTAGTACATTTACAAAAACAACTATAGTTACAAAAGAAGTTAAAAAGAAGATTAAGTCGTTATTTTCATTAGCTCCTTTACATAATCCAGCAAACCTAGAGGGAATTATAGTATCTGAATCTATTTTTAAAAATGCACAACAAGTAGCCGTTTTTGACACTGCATTTCATCAAACCATACCTGTTGAAGCTTATAAGTATGCTATTCCTAATAAATTTTTAGATGAACATAGAATTCGTTTGTATGGATTTCATGGAACTAGCCATAAATATGTATCAGAAAAAGCAAATAAATATCTTCAAACGGAGTATTCAAAAATTATAACAATTCATTTGGGTAATGGGTGCAGTATTACTGCGATTAAGAATGGAAAAAGTATTGATCATAGTTTAGGTTTTAGTCCCGTTACAGGTTTAATTATGGGATCACGCTCTGGGGATATTGATCATTCTTTAATTTTTTATCTAATAAATAATTTAGGGTATGATGTTGATTATGTAAATAACATGTTACAAAAAGAAAGTGGAATGTTAGGTTTAACAGGTTTTAGTGATTTACGAGATATCGAAGCAGCAGCTGCTAAAGGAGATAAAAACTGCCAGTTAGCACTAGACATGAATGCGTATAGAATTAAAAAATATATAGGTTCATATGTTGCAGCGATGAATGGTTTGGATGCAATTGTATTTACTGCAGGTATTGGTGAAAATTCTGATGTGATTAGAAAACTAGTTTGCACAGATATGGAATATTTGGGTATTGAATTGGATACAGAAAAGAATGCTATTCGTGCGAAAGAATTAACTGAAATACATAGTGATGCTTCCAAAGTAAAAGTGTTGGTAATTCCAACAAATGAAGAGTTAGAAATAGCAAAACAATCATACGAGTTATTATAGTATGAATTATAACTACGCGTATTTAGTTCGGTTTCAATATTTGGGGTTTCGTTTACATGGTTGGCAGAAACAACCCAATTTAAAAACGGTTCATTTTTTTGTAGATAAAACATTAAAGTTTGTTTGTAAAGGTATCCGCTGTAAATCGGTAGGTGTAGGAAGAACAGATGCTAAAGTATCATCGACTGATTATTACTTTCAATTATTTATTGATGAAAAACTAGAAGAGTCTTTTTTTATTGAAGACTTCAATAGAAATTCACCTTCTGATATTCGTGTGGTATCTGTTGAACAATTACACGACGAATCATTTAATATTATTCAGCACCCAAAAGTTAAAGAGTATCGTTATTATTTTTCTTTTGGAGAGAAAAACCATCCTTATTGTGCTCCTTTTTTAACGGGGTATTTAGATGAATTGGATGTAAGGCTAATGAAAGAAGGAGCAAAACTTTTTGAAGGTTTTCATAATTTTAAGCATTACTGTACAAAACCTTCACCTGAAACGAAAGTTGAACGTACTATTGATTTATGTAGAATTGAAGAGAATACTGACTTATCGGCTTCTTTTTTTCCAAAGAAAAGCTATGTGCTAATCATTAGAGGAAGTGGTTTTTTACGTAATCAAATCCGTTTAATTATGGGAGCTTTAGCTGAATTAGGTAAAGGTAACTACGACTTAGAGTTCATCAAGAAAAGTTTGAGTCCTGAAAATAGTGATATAGACTTTATGAAAACTATAGCACCAGCTTCTGGTTTGCATTTACATGGGATTGAATTTAAAAATGAAGAGTAAATTTCACTAAGATTTTTTTGAAGCTATTTTTAATAAGTAAGCATCACCTAACTTAGAATCTCTCGTTTTAGGATTTAGAAATTTTAAGCTAAGTCTAGTTACTCTAAAATGATCAACTCTGTGCTTTTCTTTAATGATAAAACCATCTTCTTCAACTTTTTCAAGAGGAATATTTCGAATAACAATCCAAACGTCTTTATTAATGTTTTTTAGTTCTTCCTTTGTAATATGCGGAGTATTTCTTCCTGTATAAAAATCTAAAGGCCAAGAATAATCATTTTCATAAAAATATACGTCTTTAATGTTTATGGAATCGTTTTGGTTAACAATGGTAGCTAGTTTTATTCCTCCTTGATATTGTAGCAATTCAGGATAGAAGTAAGTATTAAGTACTACATTGATAAATACCATTAAAAGAACAGAATTAATAACTATTTTTTTACTGAAATCCTTTTTCTGAATCAAAGAGAATAGTAATACTAAAAATAAAACACAACTAATTATAAAAGTTAAAATAGAAGGAGTATTAAAAGTAAAACATAAAATTAAAATAACAGCAATTGTTAATACAGTTATCATAAAATAAATGAAGCCCAAAAATACTTTTAATGTTTTTTGCTGATTGTCTTTTTGAAGATTATATAAAACTCCAGCAGTAAACACAGAAAGTAGAGCTAATAACGGATTTAAATAATGAGGCAATTTAAATTTTGAAAAGCTAATAATTAAGAGTGTAATTAAAACACCTCCAATAGTTAATAGTTCAACACCTTTTATAGATTTGAATTTGTTTTTTATTAACTTTTTGATTTGATAAAATAAACCGTAGTACATTAAAAAAGCCCAAGGTAAAAAAGTCCAAAGTAGAGAATGAAAAAAGAAAAAGTAATCAGGACTGTTTTTGGTAAAACCTTTAGCTGTAATTCTTTCCACATTTTGATTCCATAATATAAAGTTAACTCCATCTATACCAAACTGAACATAGTAAGCATACAAAACAGGTGTAATGGAAAGGAAGAACATGGCTAAACCTATAAGAACTTTGTAGGAAAATATTACGTTAAACTTTTTGGTATAAATTATATGTGAAAATATAGCGAAACAAATAATCCCTACTCCATAAAATCCTTTAGTAGAAAATGATATCCCCATACCAATGGCTCCTAGAATAATTGAAACTAGTTTTCTTGTTGAGACATATTCAAACAATTGCCAAATGGCAAAAATTGTAACTCCAGTTAATACAGCATCCGTGCGAACATCGTGATTGGCTAAAATGATAGATTGGCTAGTTAAAAAGATAAGTGAACCAAAATGAGCTACACTTTCACTATATAGTTTTTTTGTTAATTGATAAACAGAGTACGCTCCTAAAGCAGTAAATAATAAGGCAGGAATTCGGTAAGCCCATTCATGTAAACCAAAAATTTTAAATGAAATAGCTGATAACCAAAAATGCATATGTGGTTTATCTAAATAAGGGTTAGGACCTTTCAATAGCTCAAAAAAATTATCACTCAAATACATACGCATTGCCATGGTAGCATGTTGCGCTGAATCATTGGCCATTAAAGGAATAAACAATCCTATAACATAAACCACTGCAACTAAAAAATAGAGATATTTAATGTTTTTTTGTTGGTAAAAAAAGTCCATAAATTATTTATTGTATGAAACAGTTGTTAGCTGTACTTTGTTTATAATAAAAACCAATCCAATTAATGAAATTAAAGCAGTAATAATATTAAATGAAAGTCCAATACTTGTAGCAATTGTGTCTTGTGTGTTTAAAAAAGTGGATGCTTTTAAAAAGATATATTCTCTAGCTCCAAATCCAGCAAAAGATACTACAGAAAGTACTGAAGATATTAGAAAAACAAAACAGTAACTAATAATTGCAGTTACTTTTAACTGAAAGGCTTTAATAATACAAACAATAACACCAACTTGTAATAATTGAATAACTATTGAATAACCAAAGCTATAAGTATAGTAAGTATCATTATTTTTAAAAATTCTCGCCAATACAAATTTTGCTACAAAAAAAGTAAAAAATGCAATAATAATACTTATCAAAAGTAATATTGAGCTAGAAAAAAATAAATAACCTCCCATTAAAATTAGTAGGGAGAAAATAGCTAATAAGCCAATAAGTCTATCTATAAACACACATTTAGTTAGTTGCTTTGGCTTCCATCCAAATTGCTTATTTAATATATATACTTTATAAGCGTCTCCTCCAACGCCACCTGGTATAAAGAAGTTATAAAACATTCCAATAAAATACAACTTTAGATTACTTACTTGATTTAGTGGAAATTGATTTTTATGAAAAATATAATTTAATCGTAAGGATGAAACAAACTGTGAAATAATAAATAGAACAATAGCCAATACTAAGTAAAAAGGATTGGAGGTCTCATATAATTTAATGACTTGGTTAAAGTCAATTTTTGTAAAAACAAGGTATAAGAGTAAGATACTTACACCTATTTTGGCGAGTGTTTTAACAATTTTATTATTCACTTACATGAATTTTTCTAATAGTATAAGGGCGTTTTTTTTGTGACTCGTAATAAGTTCTCATCAATAAATCTGTAATAATCCCAACAGTAAAGAATTGTAAACTAATAATAACTAGCATTACACCTACAATTAATAAAGGTCTGCCCCAAATATCTTGTCCTAATAATTTTAAAATTAGTAGATAAAAATTGATAGCTAATCCGAAGAACATAAAAAATAACCCGAAGTTACCAAAAAGATGAACTGGACGCTGCATATACTTTCTTTGGAAGATTATTAAAATAATATCATTAATAACCTTTACAGTTCTACCTAAACCATATTTTGATTGCCCATGTATTCTAGGGTGGTGTTTTACTGGTATTTGCGTAATTCTAGCACCATTTAAATGCGCCAAAAGATTAATAAATCGGTGCATTTCACCATATAAATTTAAATCTTTAGCTATATCTTTTTTAAATACTTTTATAGCACACCCTTGATCTTTTAAATCTAAACGAGTAGCTCTTCTAATTAAAAAATTGGCAATTTTAGAAGGAATAGTACGAATAAAAGAGTCTTTTCTTTTAGCTCTAATTCCAGTAACAACATCCCAATCTTCTGTTTCTGCTTTTTCAATCATGTGTGGGATATCTGACGGGTCATTCTGCATGTCTCCATCAAGCGTAACTATATAATCACCTTTTGCCTGATCAAACCCAGCAGCTAATGCTAAACTCTGACCATAATTTTTACGTAGCTCAACCAAAATAACTCTAGGGTTATTCATATTAACAACATTTTTCTTTGTGTTATCGGTTGAAAAATCATCAACATAAATGATTTCGTAATCAAATCCTTCTAAACTATCATCAATTTGTTGAGTTAACGGAATTACATTGTCTTCTTCATTATAAACAGGAACAATTACAGATATAAATCCGTAGGATTTTTTATTTGACATAAGTGATTATTTATTGGGCAAAGTTACTATAAAGAATTTAAAAAAGTAAAAGCTCATTTTTAAAATGAGCTTTTACTTATAAATAGATATGAAAGAGAAATAATTAATCTCTTAACACACTTCTTGAAATTACAATTTTTTGAATTTCAGAAGTTCCTTCGTAAATCTGAGTAATTTTTGCATCACGCATTAAACGTTCAACGTGATATTCTTTAACGAAACCATTACCTCCATGAATTTGAACTGCTTCAACAGTTTGTTCCATCGCTACTTTAGAAGCATATAACTTAGCCATAGCACCTTCACGATCGTAGTTTTCACCAGTATCTTTCTTGCATGCAGCAGCCATTACTAAATGACGAGCAGCAGCAATCTCAGTATACATATCAGCTAATTTGAAAGCAATTGCTTGGTGGTTACAGATTTCTGTACCAAAAGCTTTACGTTCTTTAGAGTATTTTAAAGCTAATTCGTAAGCTCCAGCAGCGATACCTAAAGCTTGAGCAGCAATACCAATACGTCCACCAGATAAAGTTTTCATTGCAAACTTAAATCCGAAACCATCTTCACCAATGCGGTTTTCTTTAGGAACTTTTACGTCGTTAAACTGTAATGTATGTGTGTCAGAACCACGGATTCCTAATTTATCTTCTTTAGGTCCAACGTGGAAACCTTCCATACCTTTTTCAACAATAAAAGCATTGATTCCTCTATGTCCCTTACTTCTGTCAGTTTGTGCAATTACTAAATAAGTATCTGCACGACCACCATTAGTAATCCAGTTTTTAGTACCATTTAATAAGTAGTAATCACCTTTGTCTTCTGCAGTAGTTGCCTGTGAGGTAGCATCAGAACCCGCTTCTGGTTCACTTAAACAAAAAGCTCCTATTTGTTCACCAGTAGCTAATTTTGTTAAATATTTTTGTTTTTGTTCCTCAGTACCATAAGCTTCTAAACCATAACATACTAATGAATTGTTTACAGAAACCATTACTGAAGCAGAAGCATCAATTTTAGATAATTCTTCCATAATTAATACGTAAGAAACAGCATCCATTCCACTTCCTCCGTATTTAGGATCTACCATTACTCCCATAAACCCTAATTCACCCATTTTGCGAACCAGTTCATTAGGAAACTCTTGTTTTTCATCTCTTTCTATAACTCCAGGTAATAATTCGGTTTTAGCAAAATCACGTGCAGCATCACGAATCATTAAATGCTCTTCTGTAAGGTTAAAATCCATTATCTATTTTTATATTTTGTTAAATTCGTAAAAAATGTGCTCAAAGATACTTTTTTAATAGCAATTTTTCAATAGACTTACTATTTTTACTTTATGCAAGACAACTATATTTATTGTATTGGGTTAATGTCTGGAACTTCTTTAGATGGAATAGATTTAGCATACATTAAAATACACAAAAAATTATATAAGGATTTTAAAATCTTAAAAGCAGATACAATATCATACTCTAATGAATGGAAGAGTAAACTGCAAGAGGCAATTAATTATGATGAGAAAGATTTAGAGGTTTTAGATATTGAATATGGTAAACTTCTAGGAAAGGTATTAAGTAATTTTATTACTGAACATCGCATTTTAAAATTAGACTTTATAGCTTCTCATGGACATACTATTTTACATCAACCAGAAGCAGGAATAACTTTACAAATAGGTAATGGCCAAGAAATAGCAAATATTACTAAAAAAGAGGTTATTTGTGACTTCAGAACTCAAGATGTAGAACTTGGAGGACAAGGAGCTCCTTTGGTACCTATAGGAGATAAGTTGTTATTTGTTGATTATGACTATTGTCTAAACCTAGGTGGTTTTGCAAATATTTCTTATGAAAAAAATAAAGAAAGAATAGCTTTTGATATTTGTCCTGTAAATATTGTATTGAATCATTATACTAGAAAATTGGGACTTGACTTTGACGATAAAGGAATTGTAGCTTCAAAAGGAGAAATAAATATAAAATTATTAGAAAATCTAAATAGTCTTCCTTTTTATACTCAATTACCACCAAAGTCTCTAGGTTTAGAATGGGTACAATCAACTATTTTTCCTCTAATAAATGAAGAAGAAACAGAAATACCTACTATTTTAAGAACTTTTGTAGAACATTCAGCAATACAAATAGGTAAAGTAATAGAGGATAAAAATGAAGCAACGGTTTTAGTAACTGGAGGAGGAGCTTTCAATAGTTTTCTTATAAATAGAATAGAGTTTTATATAAAAAAAACAGTACCAATGGTTGATGATGGGTTAATCAACTACAAAGAAGCATTAGTTTTTGCGTTTTTAGGGTTGTTGAAAAAACAAGAAAAAGTAAATTGTTTACAATCAGTAACTGGAGCAAAAAAAGACCATTCTTCAGGTAAATTTTTTTATCCACAGAAATAATTTAAACTATTTGAGTAATGTTGTTTTTTATAATAAATTTGTTCGGTAACAACTACACACTAAAACCTATATTATAATGAATCAACTTTAGCCCCCCTTAGGGGAATAATTACAACGAATTTTTGAATATGAAAAAGAAACAGGTAAAGTTGAAAATCATCTATTATAACATTAAACAATGAAAGAATTATTAAAGCAATACGAAGAAAAACAACCAGAAATAGTATTTAATTGGAAAGACTCTGAAACAGAAGCTGAAGGTTGGACTGTAATAAACTCATTAAGAGGAGGTGCTGCCGGAGGTGGTACACGTATGCGTAAAGGATTAGATAAATATGAAGTAATGTCACTTGCTAAAACGATGGAAGTGAAGTTTACAGTATCTGGACCTGCAATTGGAGGAGCAAAATCAGGAATTAATTTTGATCCACAAGACCCTCGTAAAAAAGGAGTTTTAGAACGTTGGTATAAAGCTGTCGCTCCATTATTAAAAAACTATTATGGAACAGGAGGAGACTTAAATGTTGATGAAATACATGAAGTAATTCCAATCACAGAAGATAGTGGTGTTTGGCACCCGCAAGAAGGGGTTTTTAATGGACATTTTAAGCCTACTGAAGCAGACAAAATTAATCGTATTGGTCAGTTACGTCATGGAGTTATCAAGGTATTAGAAGATGAAAACCTATCACCAGATATTTCCAGAAAATATACAGTAGCTGATATGATTACAGGGTATGGTGTTGCTGAAGCAGTTCGTCATTACTATGATATTTATGGAGGAACAGTAGAAGGAAAGCGAGCAGTAGTACAAGGTTTTGGAAACGTAGGTTCAGCAGCAGCTTATTATTTAGCGCAAATGGGAGCTAAAGTTGTAGGTATAATTGATCGTGTTGGGGGAGTCATTAAAGAAGAAGGATTCTCTTTTGAAGAAATTCAAGAAATGTTCTTAAACAAAGACGGTAATACTTTAGTTTCTGAAAACATGATTCCTTTTGAAGAAATTAACGAACGTATTTGGGACTTGCCATGTGAAATTTTTGCACCATGTGCAGCTTCAAGACTAGTTACTCAAGACCAAATTAACAGCATGATAAGCTCAGGGTTAGAAGTTATTTCATGTGGAGCAAATGTTCCGTTTGCAGATAAAGAAATTTTCTTCGGTTCTATTATGGAAGATACAGATAAGAAAGTAAGTTTAATTCCAGACTTTATTTCAAACTGTGGTATGGCAAGAGTGTTTGCATACTTTATGGAGCGTAGAGTAGAAATGACAGATCAAGCAATTTTTGAAGACACTTCAAATACTATTAAAAAAGCATTACAAAGAACACACGCTAAAAGTGCAGCAAAAACTAAAATAAGTGAAACAGCTTTTGAAATTGCATTAAAAGAACTAGTATAAAATTATTAGTTTTTATGATTGCAAAAGTGCTATTTTTGATTAATCAAGTATAATAAAAGTAAAAGTCTTCCTTCATTGTTAAAAGTAAGGAAGACTTTTTATATCAAACAATTTTAAATAAAAGAAATCGTTAGTTAAATAGCGAAAACATAATATAAATCCTAATTTAGTATTCATGCTATTATTTCAAGAAACTCAGGAGTTGGTAGAGGAAGTACCTCAAGAAAAAACTTTATCAATCTATAATTTAATTATGGATGGAGGTGTAGGCGGTCAAATCATTATTGCTTTGTTATTCGTTTTATTAGCCGTAGCTCTATATATTTATTTTGAACGTTTTTTTGCTATTAAAGAAGCATCAAAAGTTGATGTTAATTTTATGGACCAAATTAGAGATCATGTAACTAACGGAAGAATAGATAGTGCTCAATCACTTTGTGATAATACAGTAACACCAACGGCAAGGTTAATTGGAAAAGGGATTTCTAGAATAGGAAAACCTTTAGAAGATATTAATACAGCAATAGAAAATGCAGGGAAACTTGAAGTGTATAAGTTAGAAAGAAATGTTTCAGTTTTAGCAACAATTGCAGGTGCTGCTCCAATGATAGGTTTTTTAGGAACAGTAATTGGAATGATTGTTGCGATTCATGAAATAGCAAATTCAGGAGGACAAATTGATATTAAGATGTTATCAGACGGTTTGTATACAGCTATGACAACTACTGTAGCAGGATTAATAGTAGGAATTATTGCATATATCGCTTACAATCATTTAGTAGTTCGTACAGATAAGGTTGTTTATCAAATGGAAGCAAAATCTGTTGAGTTTTTAGACTTATTAAACGAGCCAGTATAATGAATTTACGAGGAAGAAATAAAGTCAATCCAAATTTCAATATGTCATCAATGACTGATATTGTTTTTTTGTTATTGATATTTTTTATGTTAACATCTACACTTGTTACAGTAAGTGCAATTGATGTGTTGTTGCCAAAAGCTGGAGGTAAAACGGAAAACAATACATCAATTGCAGTAACTATTACAAAAGATGCATCATTTTACATAGATAAAACAAAAGTAAGCAACGTAAATTTAGAAAGGGAGTTGTTAACTAAAGTAGGTGTTGATAAAAAGAAAACAGTAGTTATTCGTGGTGATCAAAATGTGCAATATAAAAATGTAATGCAGGTAATTGATATTGCGAATAGAAACAAGTTAAAAATGATTTTGGCTGTTAAAGGTAAATAAATGACGGTTTTAGATACACAACATAAACGTAAATCAGCTGTGATAACAGCAATTATTCTGATATTATTAATAATCGGGATATTCAATTACGGAATGAAATATCTCGATCCGCCTATTGAATATGGTTTAGCGATTAATTTTGGTACTTCTGAAGTAGGAAGTGGTGAGCCTGTTGAAAAAACAAAATCGAAAGCTACTCCAAAGCAAGAAGAAATTGTTGAAGAGTTGGTAGAAGAAACTCCAGAGGAAACCATCAAAGAAGAAATTATTACAGATGATACAGCGGAAGAGGTTCCAGTGGTTGAAAAAGAAGTAGAAAAGAAAGAAGTTGTAAAAGAAACTCCAAAAGAAGTAAAGCCTAAAGAGAAGCCAAAGCCAAAACCATCAAAAGAAACGACTGATGCTTTAAATAGTTTGTTAAACGGAACATCAAAAGAAGGAGCAAACTCTGGTGAAGGAGATGATAAACAAACAGGTGTAAAGGGAAATGAAAAAGGAGATCCAAATTCAGATAAATATTATGGGAATTCTGGGAGCGGTTCAGGAGGTAATTATAACCTAGCAGGAAGAAAAGCTTTATCAAAACCTATTCAAAAACCAGATTGTCAAGAAGAAGGTACAGTAGTGGTAAGTATTGAAGTAAATCAAAAAGGACAAGTAACTAAAGCAACTCCGGGAGCTCGAGGAACTACAAATTCAGCATCATGTTTATACGATGCGGCAAAAAAAGCAGCATTGAAAACAAAATGGAATGCAGATGGAAATGCACCATCAAAACAACGAGGAACAATTATCTACAAGTTTTCTCTTTCAAAATAACATATCTTTGCTAAATATTAATAGCGTAAAGTTATTTAATTAGGTTGTGTGTAAACTGAAGATGCAACCATAGAAGAATTAATAAACACAAATACATGAAACTAACTGTTATTGGAACAGGCTACGTAGGATTGGTATCAGGAACATGTTTTTCAGAAATGGGAAACAAGGTTACTTGTGTAGATATCGACCAAGAAAAAATAAATAAGTTGCACAAAGGAATCATTCCTATTTACGAACCAGGATTAGAGAAGATGGTACTGAAAAATGTAGAAAAGAAAAATTTATTCTTTACTACCAAGTTAGAAGATACTATTAATGAAACCGAAATTGTTTTTATAGCGGTGGGAACTCCTATGGGAGAAGATGGTTCAGCTGATTTACAATATGTATTAGATGTAGCAAAGGAAATTGGTCAGAAAATGAATCATAGACTAATCGTGGTAGATAAATCTACAGTTCCTGTGGGTACTGCGGATAAGGTGAAAAGAACTATTCAAGAAGAGTTGGATAAAAGAAATGTAAGCATTGAATTTGATGTAGTGTCGAATCCTGAATTTTTAAAAGAAGGAGATGCTATTAATGATTTTATGAAACCAGATAGAGTGGTGATTGGAGCAGAATCAGATTATGCTTTTGAAAAAATGCGTCAGTTATACACACCATTTACTATGACAAATGACCGATTTATAGCTATGGATGTTCGCTCTTCGGAAATGACCAAATATGCTGCCAATGCAATGTTAGCAACGAAGATTTCGTTTATGAATGAAATGGCGAACATTTGCGAACGAGTAGGAGCGGATGTAAATAATGTACGTGCAGGAATTGGTTCAGACTCAAGAATAGGGTATAGCTTTATTTATCCAGGAGCTGGTTACGGAGGTTCTTGTTTTCCAAAAGATGTCAAAGCGTTGAAGAAAATTGCCGAGGAAAACGGTTATGAAGCACAATTGATAAGGTCTGTTGAAGAAGTGAATAATCGTCAGAAGTTTGTAATAGCAGAGAAAATCATTAAAAAATTTGGGGAAGATTTAACAGGGAAGACTTTTGGATTGTGGGGATTGGCATTCAAACCAGGAACTGATGATATGCGTGAGGCTCCAGCAATTTATGTAGTGAAAGAGTTGGTGAAGAGAGGGGCAAAAGTACAAGCGTACGATCCGAAAGCGATGGAAGAAGCGCAGCATTTTTACTTAAAAGATGTTGAGAATATAGCGTATAAAAATGCAAAATACGAAGTGTTAGCTGAGGCTGATGCATTGATATTATTGACAGAATGGAAAGAATTCCGTTCTCCAGACTTTTCTGAAATTAAAAAACAATTAAAAACTCCTGTTGTTTTCGATGGAAGAAATCAATACAATAGCTACAATTTAAAAGAAAGAGGGTTTGAATATTATCAAATAGGGAAAAACTAATGAAAGTTTTAGTTACAGGGGCAGCAGGTTTTATCGGATTTCATTTAAGTGAAAGATTGTTAGCAGAAGGACACACAGTTGTTGGAATTGATAATATCAACGATTATTACGATGTCAATTTAAAGTATGCTCGATTAAAAGAGTTGGGTGTTGATAAGGATAGTGCTGAGGTATTTTATAAAAAAACAATTAGTTCAACAAATAAAAACTTCAAGTTCGTCAGACTAAATCTAGAAGATAAAGAAGAGTTATTTCAACTGTTTGCTACTGAAAATTTTGAAGTGGTTTGCAATCTAGCAGCGCAAGCAGGAGTTCGTTATAGTATCGAAAATCCAGATGTATATATTCAAAGTAACATTGTTGGTTTTCTAAATATTTTAGAATGTTGTAGACATTATGAGATTAAACATTTGGTGTACGCAAGTAGTTCAAGTGTATACGGAGCCAATAAAAAAGTGCCTTTTTCAGAAGAGGACACAGTGGATAATCCTGTGAGTTTGTATGCAGCAACAAAGAAAAGCAATGAATTGATGGCTCATACGTATAGCCATTTATATAAGATTCCAACAACAGGGTTACGATTTTTTACAGTATATGGACCATGGGGAAGACCTGATATGGCGCCGATATTATTTGCTGATGCAATTTCAAATAATCGTCCAATCAAAGTGTTTAACAATGGAGATATGGAGCGTGACTTTACCTATATAGATGATATTGTGGAAGGGGTTAAGAGAGTTATAGAAAAACCTGTTGAGAGTAGAGGACTATATAAAATATACAACATAGGTAATAACGACTCTGTGAAATTGTTAGATTTTATAACGCAGATGGAAACGAGTTTAGGGAAAGAAGCTACAAAAGAGATGCTACCTATGCAGATGGGGGATGTAAAAAGAACGTGGGCAAATGTTGATGGTTTAATCAAAGATTATGAGTATAAACCAGAGATTAAAGTAGAAGAAGGAGTACGTCGTTTTGTAAAATGGTATCAGGAGTACCATAATTAATTTTTCTTCATTTTTAATAATTTATTAGTTTTCTAAATGACTTATCAAGAAGTATTAGAGTGGATGTTTGCTCAGTTGCCAATGTATCAACGTCAAGGGAAAACAGCATTTAAAAAAGATGTAACCAATATTATTGCCTTGTGTGAAGAGTTGGGGAATCCACATAAAAAGTTTAAAACAATTCATGTAGGAGGAACGAACGGTAAAGGGTCTACCAGTCATATGATAGCTTCTATATTACAAGAAGTAGGTTATAAGGTTGGATTGTATACTTCCCCGCATTTAAAAAACTTTACAGAACGTGTTCGGGTTAACGGAGAAGAGATTTCGAGAGAAGCGGTAATTGACTTTATAGAAAGCAATAAAACTTTTTTAGAAAATCAAGGCTTGTCATTTTTTGAAATGACGGTAGGAATGGCGTTTAAAGAATTTGCAAATCAAAAAGTAGATATTGCAGTTATTGAAGTTGGTTTAGGGGGAAGATTAGATTCAACTAATATAATTACACCCGAAGTTTCTGTAATTACTAATATCGGACTCGATCATACTCAGTTTTTAGGAGAAACCTTACCAGAAATAGCATTTGAAAAAGCGGGAATCATTAAATATGGAGTTCCAGTAGTTGTAGGTGAGCGTCAAAATGAAACGGAAAATGTTTTTACCGCTAAAGCGGAAGAGTGTAAAGCACCTATAGTTTTTGCTTCAGATAATCCTAAAAACTATACCACAGATTTATTAGGAGACTACCAGAAACATAATGTAACGACAGCTGTAACTACGATTCAGCAATTAAAAGGATTTTCAATATCAGAAGAAAATATAAAAAACGGATTGTTGAATGTTGTAAAAAACACTAATTTAAAAGGTCGTTGGCAGGTGTTGCAGAACAATCCGAAGGTTATTTGCGATACAGCACATAATAAAGAAGGATTATTTTATACGTTGAAACAACTAAAAAAGGAAAATTATCAACAATTACATATGGTGTTAGGAGTTGTTTCAGACAAGAATTTGAGTGAAATTTTACCAATGTTTCCTCAAAAAGCAAAATATTATTTCTGTAAACCAAATATTCCTCGTGGCTTGTCAGCAGACGAATTAAAAGAACAAGCGAAGGAATTCGGATTGGTAGGAGAGGTGTTTGATTCTGTAAGTCAAGCACTTGAAAAGTCAAAAGAAAATGCAGCTAAAGAAGATGTGATTTATGTTGGAGGAAGTACATTTGTGGTGGCAGAAACTTTATAGAAAAAAAATGAAAAAAAGTTATTGTCAATCTATAAAACTGTTATATATTTGCATCCGCAATTAACAAGTAAGGGCGCGTAGCTCAGTTGGTTCAGAGCACTTGGTTTACACCCAAGGGGTCAGGGGTTCGAATCCCTTCGCGCCCACAACTCTTACAGGGATTTAATTGCAAACGGGCGCGTAGCTCAGTTGGTTCAGAGCACTTGGTTTACACCCAAGGGGTCAGGGGTTCGAATCCCTTCGCGCCCACTGAAAGTCTCATCATTTTTTGATGAGACTTTTTTGTTTTATAATATTCTGTTTATGCTATTTTTTGTAGTTTTGCGGATTAATAGAGAAAAAGATATAAAAATCTTCTAAAATGAATATAAATCTTTCTGGAAAGAAAATAGTAGTTACTGGAGGCGCTGGCTTTATAGGTTCCAATCTTTGTGAGGTGCTATTGGAAAAGAATAACAAAGTGGTGTGTTTAGATAACTTCGCTACAGGGAAAAGAGGAAATATAACACATCTTCATGATAATCCAAATTTCAAGTTAATAGAAGGTGATATAAGAAACTTAGAAGATTGTAAGAAAGCTGTTGAAGGAGCAGATTTTGTGCTACACCAAGCAGCTTTAGGTTCAGTTCCTAGGTCAATAAACAACCCTGTTACTTCGAATGATGTAAATGTAGGGGGGTTTTTAAATATGTTAGTAGCTGCTAGAGATGCAGGAGTAAAAAGATTTGTATACGCTGCTAGTTCTTCAACCTATGGAGATTCAAAAGGATTGCCAAAAGTAGAAGATGTCATAGGAAAACCATTATCTCCTTACGCAATAACGAAATATGTAAATGAATTGTATGCTGATGTTTTTTCAAAAACCTACGGTTTAGAAACTATAGGATTGCGTTACTTTAATGTATTTGGAAGAAAGCAAGACCCAGAAGGAGCGTATGCAGCGGTGATTCCGAAGTTTGTAGGGCAGTTTATGAAGGGAGAGTCTCCTACAATTAACGGAGACGGAAATTATTCAAGAGATTTTACGTATATAGACAATGTGATTCAAGCAAATTTATTGTCTTTAGTAGCTGATAATTCTGAAGCTTTAAATACAGTGTATAATGTGGCTTATGGAGATAGAAATACACTAAATGATTTGGTAGAGTATTTAAAAGAATACCTGTCTGAATTTGATGCTTCAATAAAAAATATAGAAGTAAAACACGGCCCTAATAGAGCAGGAGATATTCCACATTCTTTAGCAAGTGTAGAAAAAGCAACGAAATTATTAAACTATAATCCACAATTTTCACTTCAGCAAGGATTAAAAGAGGCAGTAAAGTGGTATTGGGAAAATTTATAAAAGAATGAGTCAACCAAAAATAGCTGTTATAGGATTAGGATATGTAGGTCTACCTTTAGCAAGATTATTTGCAACAAAATATTCTACGGTAGGTTTTGATATCAATAAAGAGCGTGTAGCAGAGTTGATGTCAGGAACCGATAGTACTTTAGAAGTAGAAGATGATGTGCTTCAATCTGTATTGGTAAAGCAACCTTCAGACAAGCATGGTTTGTTTTGTACCACCTCTTTGGATGATATTAAAGATTGTAATTATTATATAGTTACCGTACCAACTCCGGTAGACAAAAATAACCGTCCTGTATTAACTCCTTTAGTAAAGGCAAGTGAAACTGTAGGAGAAGTATTGAAGCAAGAAGATATTGTGGTATACGAATCAACAGTATATCCAGGAGCAACAGAAGAAGAGTGTATTCCAGTATTGGAAAGAGTGTCTGGTTTGAAATTTAACGAAGATTTTTACGCAGGTTATTCCCCAGAGCGTATCAATCCAGGAGACAAGGAGCATACGGTTGAAAAGATTTTGAAAGTGACTTCAGGTTCCACACCTGGAATAGGAAAAAAAATAGACGAATTATATAAATCGGTGATTACTGCTGGTACACACTTAGCACCTACAATTAAAGTGGCAGAAGCAGCTAAAGTAATTGAAAATTCTCAAAGAGATATTAATATTGCTTTTGTAAATGAGTTAGCGAAGATTTTTGGTCTAATGGATATTAATACGTATGATGTATTAGCTGCAGCAGGAACCAAATGGAATTTTTTACCATTTAAACCAGGATTAGTAGGAGGTCATTGTATAGGAGTAGATCCTTATTATTTAGCGCAAAAAGCTCAAGAATACGGATATCATCCAGAAATTATTTTAGCAGGACGTAGGCTAAATGATAGTATGGGAGACTATGTAGCTTCAGAGGTGGTAAAACTGATGATAAAAAAAGATATTCGTGTTAAAGATGCAAACGTTTTGGTATTAGGAGTAACATTCAAAGAAAACTGTCCTGACGTACGAAATACTAAGGTAGTAGATGTGGTGGCTGCGTTAAAAGAATACGGAACGGATGTTACAATTTATGACCCTTGGGCAAACGAAGAAGAAGTGAAGCATGAGTACGGGTTGGTGTCAACAAGGGAAGTGCCAAAAGAACCTTTTGATGCGATTGTATTAACAGTAGCGCATAAAGAGTTTGAAAACTTAGACTTTTTATCATTACAAAGTGAAAAATCTGTGGTGTATGATGTGAAAAATATATTGCCTATTTCAATAAAAGATAAAAATCTATAATGAAAAACTTTGCACTCATAGGGACTGCAGGATATATTGCTCCACGTCATTTAAAAGCGATTAAAGATACAAATAATGTCTTAGTAGCTGCATTGGATAAAAATGATAGCGTAGGAATATTAGATAGTTATTTTCCTAAAGCAGACTTTTTTGTGGAGTTTGAGCGTTTTGATCGCCATATTGAAAAATTAAAACGTCAACAAAATATTCAGTTGGATTATGTAAGTATTTGTACACCCAATTATTTACATGATTCACATATTCGTATGGCATTACGTAGAGGAGCCGATGCGATTTGTGAAAAACCATTGGTGTTAAATCCTTGGAATGTAGATGCCTTAGAAGCGATTGAAAAAGAAACAGGGAGTAGGATTAATACCATATTGCAATTACGATTGCATCCAAGCATTATTGCTTTAAAAAATAGAATAGAACAAGAAAATAAGGAAGAAAAATACGAAGTAGATTTAACCTATATCACTTCTAGAGGGAATTGGTACGACATTTCTTGGAAAGGAGATGAAAGTAAGTCGGGTGGAATTGCCACCAATATAGGGGTGCACTTTTTCGATATGCTGTCTTGGATTTTTGGAAATGTACAGGAAAATAAAGTACACCTTAGAGAAAAACACAAAGCGTCAGGTTATTTAGAGTTTGAAAAAGCACGTGTTCGTTGGTTTCTATCGATTGATGAAACCACCTTACCTAAACAAATTCAAGAAAAAGGACAACGTACGTATCGTTCTATTACCGTAAATGGGGAAGAAATTGAGTTCAGCTCAGGTTTTACCGATTTACATACTACAAGTTACCAAGAGATTTTAAAAGGAAATGGCTTTGGTTTGAAAGAAGCAAGGCAATCGATAGAGATTGTACATGATATTAGAAATGTAGGTTTAATAAAAAAAGGGGTAAAACATACTTATATAAAATAGGTGTAAAGTTATTGAAAACCTAGTGTTCTTAACGTAGAAAAATACTGAGATGTATTCTAAATGTCATAAAATTTTTTAGTATAAGAGGGAAAGAAATAATAGAATAAAGATGTATTTCGTATTAAATACTAAAGTGATTTATATGCTATTAAGTAAAAATAATTGTTAAAAGAAATGAGCTTGATTAAGAATGAAAATGAGTTTAATCATAAAGAGATATATATTTAACGTTTTTATTTAGTAACGTTTAGATATCATTTCATGTTTTGTGTAGAGTAAGAGGAAAGTGGTTACTAATTAAACTGTTTTAAAAATTTGATAAGTGAGAAGTAGTATAGCTATTAATACACTTTTTTTGTATTTTAGGTTAGTGTTTTTGATGTTTATTTCATTTTATACATCAAGAATACTTCTTGAATTACTTGGAGTTGAGGATTATGGAGTTTATAACGTTGTAGGAAGTTTGGTAGCTATTTTTAGCTCTGTAAAGGGATTGATGACATCATCAACTCAAAGATTTCTTAACTATGAAATGGGGAAAGGGCGTTCAGAGAACATTAATGTTGTATTTAGTATGAGCATCATGATTCACATAGCATTGAGTGTTCTTTTCTTTATAATAGTAGAAGCTTTTGGAGTTTGGTATATTGAAAATAAACTTGTTATAGCTCCTGAAAGGTTATCCGCAGCATTTTATGTGTTTCATTTTTCATTGTTATCTGTAATAGTTTCAATAATGTCAATACCTTATGACGCTTTAATTGTAGCTAATGAGAAAATGAAAGTCTATGCTTATATTTCAATTCTGGATGGCATTTTGAAGTTACTTTTGATTTTAGTTCTTCTTTATAGTACAGTTGATAGTTTGATTCTTTATTCAGTAGGTGTCTTTATAATAACTATAGTAATAAGAGGGGCAAGTTCTTTATATTGTAAAAGGACATTTAAAGATATAAAGTTTAGAATTAGCTGGGAATCTAACCTCTTTAAAGAGATGTTAAAGTTTTCAGGATGGCAGTTTTTTGGAAATACAGGTTATGCTATACAGAATCAGGGAATTAATATGTTATTGAATTTATTTTATGGTCCAGCATTGAATACAGTTAGAGGCTTGTCTCAAAAAGTTTCTGGGGCTTTACAAATGTTCACTCAAAATTTGTTAATAGCTAGTAATCCGCAAATAGTTAAGCTGTACGCTCAAGGTGAGCAAGAAAGGTTTATACATTTAGTATTAAAAGTAATGAAATACTCCTTTTTTTTAATAATGATGTTAATGATCCCTTTTTTACTATTCACAATAGATTTGTTGGATTTATGGTTAAAGGAAGTACCAAGCTTTCTAGAAGAGTTTATACAACTAACTTTAATTTATTCTATGGTACGTGTTTTTCATAATCCGATAGATAGTGCTATAAAGGCAAAAGGAGATATTCGTAGTTATCAAATATTTGACTCATTCTTTTTATTACTTTCTTTGCCTCTGTCATATTTTTTTTTATTGAAAGGGTTTCCTCCTGTATCTGTTATAGTATCCATGATTATAATGGAGGTAATTAATTTAATTTTTTTACTTTTTTACACGAAAAAAAAATTAAACATTAAATTTTTTGAATATTTTAATGTAGTAGGTATTCCTGTTATAGTAGTGGTAAGTATAGAGCTTTTGTTTTTTTATGTAAAGAATCAAAAGTTAATTCTTTTGAATACTTTTTTTGATAAGATAATATTTGTATCAATTAATTATATTTTAATATTATCTTTTATATGGTTTGTAGGTACTGATGAGAGTGAAAAACAGTTTTTAATTAATAAAATTAAGAGAAAAATATAATTGTGTGCTTTAAATATAATTATGTTAAAAAAAAAGTTTTAGTTAGATACCCCAATTAAGTGAAAAATAAAAAGAAGTAAAAGATAATATTTCAATAAAATGGTAAGCAAAGAGAAAAAAATAGCCTTTTATATAGGGAATTATAGTCGGTCTGGAGGGACTGAAAGATCTTGTATTTCAGTAGCTAATGGTTTGGCAGAAAAGAAAGATTATAAAGTTTACCTAATAGCAACAAATTCGGAGAAAGAAAAGCCTTTTTTTAAAATTAACTCAAGTGTAGAGTTAATTCATTTAAATTGCAAAAATGTAAAAAGAGAATATTTTAATTTATTTTTTTTACTAAAAAAAGCTTTAAATGAAAATAAAATTAACGTTATAGTAGCAGTTGAAGTTTTTTCACTACTATTTCTCTTACCGGTATTTATTTTTAATAAAAGAAAAAACTTAAAACTGGTTATTTGGGAGCATTTTAACTTTACGGTAAGTTTAGGTAAAAATTTAAGACATAAGCTTCGTTGGTTAGCAGCAAAATATGCAGATGGTATAGTTGTGTTAACACAGCGAGATAAAGGGTTGTGGGAGGATAATTTAAAAGTTAAAGGCAACATCAAAGCAATAAATAACATGTCTCCTTTTAATATTTCAGAGGAAAAATATTCAATAGATTCAAAAAAAGTAATTGCAATTGGCAGGTTAGCCTATCAAAAGGGGTTTGATTTACTTATTGATTTATGGGCAAGTTTGATAAAAGAGAATTCAATAGACAAAGAATGGGTCTTACAAATAATAGGAAGCGGAGAGGATGAGCAGGAGTTAAAAGAGAGAATAGAAGAGTATGATATGCATGAGAGGGTTGAAATGATACCCAGCACGAATAATATATCAGAATACTATCAACAAGCTTCATTTTTAGCTATGACTTCTCGCTTTGAAGGTCTGCCTATGACCCTTATAGAAGCGCAATCTTTTGGTTTACCCATTATAGCTTATGATTGTATAACAGGTCCTTCAGAAGTTATTTCTGATAATTCTGGTTTTTTAATAGAGGAAAATAACTCGGCTTTTTTTGTAGAAAAAATAAAAGAGTTGATCAGTAATACAGAAATGCGCAAGTTAATGAGCGATAGTGCTAAACAAGAAGTTGTCAAGTATAGTAAAGAGAATGTGATTGCTAAATGGACTCTCTTTTTAAAAGAATTATTATAAGATGAGAATACTGCATGTAATTTCCTCATTAAATACAGGAGGGGCAGAGAAGTTAATTGTAGATAGCATTCCTGAATATCAAAAAAAGAAATTGTCAGTAGATGTACTAGTCTTAAAAGATGATAAAACTGAGTTTAGATCTCAATTAGAGGCTAGAACAAATGGTACTGTTACTGGATTAACAAGAGGATCTGTTTATAATCCTTTTTTAATTATTAAGATTATTCCTTTTTTAAAACAGTATAGTTTGATACATGTACATTTATTTCCTGCTTTATATTGGGTAGTCTTTGCGAAAATTTTATCCTTCAGTAAAAAGCCAATTGTTTATACAGAACATAGTACAGAAAATAGAAGAAGGGGAAATAAATTATTTAAAAAAATTGACAAGTACATTTATTCTAAATTAGATTTTATAGGATGTATCTCACAAGCCACTTATCAAAATTTACAAGGATACCTAAAAAGAGACGATAACAGGTTGAAGGTTATTGAAAATGGGATAAACTTGAATGATTTTCAAAAAAAAAGATATCAAAAAAAGTATAGTTTTTTTGACAAAGAAAACTTTGTTCTTATTCAGGTGTCAAGTTTTAGAGAACAAAAAGATCAACAAACATTGATAAAAGCGTTAACAAAATTACCTGAAAGTATAAAGTTGTTACTGGTTGGGGATGGAGAATTAAGAAAGGAAAGAGAAAAACAAGTATTTAAGTTAGGACTAAAAGATAGAGTTTTTTTTACGGGAAAGAGATATGATATCCCCGAATTATATAGTTATTCAGATGTAGCTATATTGTCATCTAATTATGAGGGGTTTGGCTTAGCAATAGTTGAGGGAATGGCATCAAAAAAACCTGTAATTGCATCTAGTGTTGATGGATTAAGAGAAATAGTAGAAGGATATGGCCTTTTATTTGAGAAAGGTAATAGTGATTCATTAGCTGAAAAAATACTAAAATTATATGAAAACAAAACTTTTTATAAAGAAGTGGCAGAAAAATGTTATCATAGATCAAATAATTTTTCAATAGAAACAATGGTGAAAAAATATATAAATGTATATAAGAATGAAACTTATTAAAAAACAATTTTCTGAAAAAAGAATAATGTTTTTTTTGTTTTTTTTCGTGTCGACATACTTTTTTGGACAACGTTATTCATATAAAGAGATTAATAATGTACCTGATTTTGTACAAAAATTTAAAGAGAAAAAAGAGTTTAAGAAGAATTTAAGGTTAGGGGAATTTGTAAAAGCAGTTAATTATTTACCAAAGAACTATGTAAAGAATGGGACAATTGATTATACTCACAATTTACAAAAAGCAATTGATGAAAACTTAAATGTTATAATGCCCAACTTTCCTATACTGATAAACGATTTTGGTTTGGATATAAGAGATAACCAAAACATTCTTTTCAAAAAAAAATCAAGATTAATTTTAAAGGCATCTTCAAAAAAAAAGTACGAAGTTATTAGAATTCATAATCGAAAAGATGTTAAAATTTTCTCCCCGAAAATAATTGGAGATAGAGATAGACATATAGGGGGCAATGGAGAATGGGGAATGGGAATTTCGATTAGAGGATCACATAATGTTAAAATAATAAATGCTAACATAAGTAAATGCTGGGGAGATGGAGTTTATATTGGGACATTGGCTCGAAAAGGTAGCAGTAACATACTTTTAAGTTACGGTTTAATTGACAAAAATAGAAGGAATGGGATATCTGTAATAAATGTAAAGGGGTTAATAATACACAATATCATTGTTTCTAATACAAAAGGAACAAATCCACAAGCAGGAATAGATTTAGAGCCTAATAATAACAATGAAGAATTAAAAGATATTTTGATAGATAACGTTTATACTTTTAATAATTTTAATCAAGGAATTTTTTTTTGCTTAAATCAACTAAATGGAAATGAAAATCATGTTAATATTAGAGTAAAAAATCATATGGACAATAGCTCAAAAGTAGCCTTAGGGTTAATGAATTTAATACCTGAGAAATATTCTTTATTACCAGTAGTTACAGGAAGTTTAGAGATTGAAAATATACGAGGAATAAATAACACTACAGACTTAAGAGTGTTTAAGAACTCTAACTTTGAAAAAATTAAAGTGATAGTTAAAAAAAGCGTAAAGGAAGGTGAATTTAAAATAAAAGGAACTACTAAAAATATTATAATAAAGTAAATGCAAAAAAATAAATTTAATAAGTTTATCAAGCTTTTTTATAGTTTATCTATAGCTTTTATATATGGTTCATGGCTATCTTCATTACCATCTTTTCTCTTTAAGGATAGAGGAAACTACTTAATATATGCAACTTATTCAACAGATATTTTAGAAGATATAGGAGCAAAAGGATATCTTTTTTTTGAACCTCTTTTTTTATTGATAAACAAAGCTTTATTATTACTTTTCAGTGATCCTAGATTAACAATTGACTTAATTGTTTTTTTTATTTCTTTTTCTGTTTGTTTTTTTTGTTTTTATAGAAGTAAAAATTTTTTAATAGCAATATTAACCATATTTTTTCTTTTTGTGCAAGCTCAGTCTTTAGGAATGCAATTAGTAACAATAAGGCAAGGGTTAGGTTTGTCATTTATGATATTATTAATACCTCTTTTTAAAAAAAGAAGCCAAGTATTGATACTCTTACTAATTTTAGGGTTAATACATAACTCTTTTTATATTTTAACCTTGTTTTATAGCATATATTTAATTGTATTTTTTAAATTTAAGTGGAGTTACTATACTAAGTTAATAATATTTTATTCGTTTGGACTGCTTTTCTCTTTTACGTTTATGATGGCATTACAAATGATACAAGCTAAACAGAGTTATGAAGGATTTCAATTTTCTTCAGGAGGGGGAGCTTTCTTATTATGGTTAATTGTATTTTTTTATTTGTTATTTTTTAAAAGAAAAAAGAAAGAAGATGTTTTTTTTAATGAGATTGCTTTTGAGTTAGCAATAATAGGTTTGGTTATATATACTACAGGGTATTTTTTAACTCCTATATCAGGTCGAATCATCGGAAGTTTTATACCATTTATAGTTTTATCTTTATTAAAAGATTTTAATGTAAAAGATTTCTTTTTTTTCCTATTTATAGGACTTGTAAATATATATTTATATGATTTAGGAGCCTTTGAAGGTTTTTTAAGAGTTCCTCTAGATGTTTTTCAAAAGAAACTTTTTGGCGGTATGTGTGTTTAAAAACTATTTTTCTTCTCAAAAATAACTAAATAATTATATGGAAAAAATAAAACTATTTCGAGTAACGACAGTCCCGCAATCTTTAAGAGGGTTATTGAAAGGTCAATTAAAGTTTATGACTCAAAATGGATATCAAGTAATAGGTGTTTCTAGTAAAGGAAAAGCATTAGAAGATGTAAGTGAAAATCAAGGGGTAGATACTGTTGCAATAGAAATGACACGTACGATTTCTCCATTTAAGGATTTAAAAGCTTTAATTCAGTTGATAAAACTTTTTCGTAAAGAAAAACCAGAAATAGTTCATACCCATACGCCAAAAGCAGGTTTGCTTGGAATGTTAGCTGCTAAAATTACAAATGTACCACACCGCTTACATACAGTTGCAGGTATGCCTTTAATAGTAGCAAAAGGCACAAAACGTCAGATATTAAATCAAGCAGAAAAGTTAACTTATGCTTGTGCGACAAAGGTATACCCAAACTCCTATGGACTTAAAAAAATTATTTTAAAAGAAAGATTTACTTCTCCAAAAAAAATAAAAGTTATAGGAAAAGGAAGTTCCAATGGTATAGATACTACTCAATTTGACCCTACATTAATCTCAGAAGAGATGAAGAGCGGAATAAGAAATAGCTTGGGAATAAAGGGTGATGATTTTGTTTTTTTATTTGTAGGTAGAGTAGTAGGAGATAAAGGAATAAATGAGCTTGTGCAAGCTTTTAACAATATTTATAGTAAAAAAACAAATACACATTTGCTTCTGGTAGGAAGTTTCGAAAAACATCTCGACCCATTAAAACATGAAGTAGAAGATTTGATAAATAATCATTCAAACATACATGCTGTAGGCTATAAAACAAATGTAATTGATTATTTTGCAATGGCAAATGTATTAACTTTTCCAAGTTACCGCGAAGGATTTCCAAACGTTGTAATGCAAGCAGCAGCTATGCAGTTAAATTGTATCGTTTCAGATATTAACGGTTGTAACGAAATTATTAATCATGGAGAAAATGGATTGATTGTTCCTGTAAAAAATGTTGAGAAATTACAAGAGAGTATGGAGTGGTGTTTAGTTAATAAAAGAGAGTCAGGTAAAATGGGGTTGAAGAGTAGAGAAATTATGCAGACTAACTATGAGAGAAGGTATGTTTGGAGTGAAATATTAAAAGAATATAAATCTTTATAAAAATGGAAAGCTATTTTTTTGTTCCAGGTACACGATTGCATAAAATACAGGATATTAAAAACCTTGGGGTAACTGATATTATTATTGATTTAGAAGATGCAGTAAAATTTTCTGAACGATTAGATTTATTGAATAACCTTATAAAAGATGATTCTCTAAGACAATATTATGTGAGAGTTCCGTTATATGATGACGAAGAAAAATTAGATGTATCTTTATTAAAAAAATTAATAGCGTCAGGGTTTACAAAATTTGTTTTCCCTAAAATAGAAGGTAAAAAGCATTTTAAAAAGATAGTTAAAGGTTTAAATAGTGATGTTATTAAAATCATTATTCTTGTTGAAACATCAAGGCTTTTTCTTGAGATAAAAGATATTTTATTTGATTATAAAGAGTTTTTAACTGGACTTGGTATTGGGAGTCATGATTTAATGGCAGAAATAGGAGGGATTCATAATTTACAAAACTTAGAATTTTTAAGACAGCATCTTTTACTCTATGCTCGTTCTGTAAATGTTTTAGCAATAGACATTGCTTCAATGGAATTAAAAAATAAAACCGACTTTCAAAATGAAATTTTAGACGGAGTAAAAAAAGGCTATGATGCTAAATTTTATATTCATCCATGGCAATTAGAGCAGTTAAAAGAACTGAATTTATATTCAAAAGATGAATTTGAATGGGCAAAAAGAATTAAGAAAGAACTGAGTAAAGTTTTAAACGAAAAAGAATTTTCTCCAACAGTAATAGAAGGTCAAATTATTGAAAGACCACATTTAAAAAAAGTTAATAAAATTTTAAAATATTATGAGAACAAGTAATTTAGGAAACTATTTTGAAGATTTTAACGTTGGGGAAACAATCAATCACTCTTTAACAAAAACAATCTTTGAAAGTGATAATAACTTTTTTAGCTTACTTACAATGAATCACCACCCGGTTCATTTAAGCTTAGAACATGTTAAAGATCATCAACACGGACAAATCCTTGTAGTTGGAACATTGGTTTTTAGTTTGGTTGTTGGAATAACAGTACCAGATATTAGTGGAAAAGCTATCGCTAATTTAGAATACGAAAGTGTAAATCATATAGGACCTGTTTTTGTTAACGATACGATTAGCGCAAAAACAACGGTATTAGATAAACGTGAGTCTAAGTCCAAAAACGACAGAGGTATTGTATATGTTGAAACAATAGCATATAACCAGTATAATAAACCTGTTTTAAGTTTTAGAAGAAAAGTATTAATTCCTAAAAAAAAATAAAATGAGTGACTATTTAATGAGAAGTTTGTTGTTTGTTCCTGCTCATAACAAAAAGTTAATGGATAGTGCTATAAAAACTAATACAGATATTTTACTTTTTGATATAGAAGATTCAGTACAGCCTTTGGAAAACAAACAAAAGGCACGTGATTTGGTAAGGAAAATGGTTAGTGAAGGTGCTTTTAAAGAAAAAGTAATATTCCCAAGAATAAATGATAGAGAAAGCGGACAGTTGCTAAAAGATGTAAATCAATTAACTATTGATGGAATATCTGGATTTATGTATCCAAAAGCAAAAAAAGGAGAAGATATCTATTTTTTTGATAAACTGCTTGAAACAATAGAATACGAAAAAGGAATACCAGTAGGAACGTTTAAAATAATCCCTTTAATAGAAACAGCTTCAGCTGTTTTGAATGCACAAGATATCTGCAATGCTTCTTCAAGAGTAATTGCTATAGCCTACGGTTCAGAAGACTTTATTGCTGATTTAGAAGGGCAGCATGATTTGGATCATGAAAGTCTATTTGTGCCTAGAAATATGATTGCAATGGCAGCAAGAGCTTGTAAAGTAATACCTATTGATACAGTTCATGTAAGAGTTAAAGATTTAGAAGATTTAGAGAAAAATCTTATTCTATCCAAAAAATTAGGGTATGAAGGGATGCTTTGTTTAAATCCATTAGAACTTCCTTTGGTTCATAGGTATTTTTCTCCATCAGAACAAGATATTAAAGAAGCAAAAGAAATTTTAAAATTAGATAAAGAAGCAAGGGAAAACAATCAAGGAGTAGCTATTATGAATGGTAAATTTATAGGACCTCCTTTTGTGTTAAAAGCAAATAAAATTTTAGAAAAATATAAGAAAATACAGAATAAATAGAGATGAATAAAAAAGTGATAATCTTTGGTGGTATTGGAGCAGCTTCTACTATAGGAATGGCTATTGCAGATGCTAACAAAGAAGGATATACAGAATATATAATGTCAGGATATTTAAATGATATGGAAACCCATGAAAATATAGATGGACTTCCTATTCTGGGTGGAAAACAAGATATTAAAAGGTTATTAGATGAAGGATATTATTTTATAAATACAGTTTATAAGATTGATGGGCAAAAAGATCGTGAAAAATTATTTGAATCATTGAATATTCCTTTGAATAGATTAGCTACTTTTATTAGTCCTAAAGCGTATGTTGCTTCAAATGTAAAGTTAGGAGCAGGCAGTGTAGTAATGCCTAATGCTTCTATCTCAGCAGGGGTTGAAACAGGTATCTGTTGTAGGATAATGTCTGGTGCCTTAGTAGGACATGATAATAAAATAGGTAATCATGCTTTTTTTGCTGGTAACTGTACTGTTGGTTCGCATTTAGAAATTGGAGATTTTGCTTATTTTGGTTTGAATTCTACTATAGGAGGTAAGCTAAAAATAGGTAAATTTAGTGTTATAGGGATGGGGTCTGTAGTAACTAAAAATGTAGAAAATTATTCTATTGTCACAGGAACACCAGCTAAACATAAACGATACGTAAAAGATAAAGAATAATATGTATAAAAATAAATTTAAAAGGTTTTTTGATTTTATAGGAGCTTTATTGTTTTTACTTCTTTTTTTTCCTGTTTATATAATTTTGATAGTGTTTTTGTTTTTTTATTATAAAGGGACCCCTTTTTTTACACAAAAAAGACCAGGACTTAATAATCAAATTTTTCATGTCATTAAGTTTAAGTCAATGATTGATGCTTTTGATAAAGAAGGAAACCCTCTACCAAATAAAGATAGAATTACGAGGGTAGGTAGATTTCTAAGAAAAACATCTTTAGATGAAATCCCTCAAATTTTTAATATTATAAAAGGAGATATGTCTTTTGTAGGACCAAGACCTTTGTTCGAGTCTTATTTAGATTTTTATACAAAAAGAGAGTTAGAAAGGCATAGTGTAAGACCAGGCGTAACAGGGTTAGCTCAGGTTAATGGAAGAAATTTTTTAGAATGGAATGATCGATTGGCTCTTGATGTCAAATACGCTAAGAATGTAAGTTTTATAATGGACGTAAAAATACTTTACTTAACTTTTTTAAAAGTACTTAAGAGTCAAGATATTTCAGTAGTTCCTAGTATGACACCTTTATATAAAGTTAGAGAAAAAAGAAAATAAATGAATATACTTTTTACATGTGCAGGTAGAAGAAACTACCTAATCAACTATTTTAAAGAAGCACTGAAAGGAACAGGAAAAGTCTTTGCTACAGATATGCAACTCACAGCTCCTGCTTTAGTAGATGCAGATGTAGCCATTATAGTTCCAGCAATCTATAATGATGACTATATACCATCACTTTTAAAAATTGTGAAAGAAAATCAAATAAATTGTGTTATTTCTTTAAATGATTTAGAATTACCTATTTTAAGTGAGGCTAAAACTAAAATAGAAAACTTAGGAGCCAAAGTTATTGTATCTGATAAAGATGTCATTAAGATTTCCTTTGATAAATGGGAGACAGTAAAATTTTTAGAAAATATAGGGTTAAAGTCACCAAAAACCTTTATTGATATCAATGAAGCTAAAAAAGCTCTGGAAACTGGAGAATTGGACTTTCCACTGGTCATAAAACCTAGGTGGGGAAGCGCTTCAATAGGTATAGATTTTCCTGAAGATTTAGAGGAGTTAGAGCTTGCTTATAAGCTACAAACTATACGTTTAAAACGTACTATTCTTGCAGAAGCAAGTATGGAAGATATAGAGCACGCGATTTTAATTCAAGAAAAAATTTCTGGAAAAGAATATGGGATGGATGTATTGAATGATTTTAATAATGATTATGTTGGTACTTTTGTACGTGAAAAAATACAAATGCGATCAGGAGAAACAGATAAAGCTAAATCTATAATAGATAATCGTTTTGAGATTATTGGTAAGTTACTAGGTACAGCTTTAAAACATATTGGAAATCTTGATTGTGATATTTTCGAATATGAAGGAGAATTATATGTTTTAGAGTTAAATCCACGTTTCGGAGGAGGGTATCCATTTTCTCATGAAGCGGGAAATAATACAGCGGCAATTTTTATTGAATGGTTAAAAGGAAGTAATGATATAAGTTCATTTTCAAATTATAAGTCAGGTGTAATGTTTTCTAAATGTGATAGATTACTTAAAGTTAATTAAATTACAAAACATAAATAAAGTTATTGGTCATTAGAGTGAAAGATTATCCTAGTAAATAAAAGAAGTAAAATGAAAGAAAAAATATGGCTTTCCTCACCACATATGGGCGGAGGGGAACAAAAATATGTGCAAGAAGCATTTGATACTAATTGGGTTGCTCCTTTAGGACCAAATGTAAACGGTTTTGAACAAGATTTAGAGGAGTATGTTGGAGAAAATTCAAAAGTAGCTTGCTTAGCTTCTGGTACTTCGGCTTTGCATTTAGCATTGATTTTAGCAGGAGTAACTAACGGAGATGAGGTGTTGTGTCAAAGTATGACCTTTTCTGCATCGGCAAATCCAATTACTTACCAAGGAGCAGTTCCTGTTTTTATAGATAGTGAAGAAGAAACTTGGAACATCTGTCCAAAGGTATTGGAAGAGGCTATTGAAGATAGAATAGCTAAAGGGAAAAAACCAAAAGCAATTATTGTGGTGCATTTATATGGAATGCCAGCTAAAATGGATGAAATTCTTACTCTTTCAAAAAAATATGAGATTACTTTAATTGAAGACGCAGCTGAAGCATTAGGATCAACTTACAAAGGTCAAAAATGTGGTACATTTGGAGATTTAGGTATTTTATCATTTAATGGAAATAAAATAATCACAACTTCTGGTGGTGGTGCTTTGGTATGTAAGAGTGAAGAAGATAAACAAAAAGCCATCTTTTTAGCTACCCAAGCACGTGATAATGCTCCTCATTATCAACACTCATACATAGGGTACAATTATCGTATGAGTAATATTGTGGCAGGTATAGGCCGTGGTCAAATGGAAGTGTTAGATAAACATATAAATTTAAGGAGAGTTAATAACCAATTCTATCAAGAGTTATTCAAAGGTATAGAAGGAATCTCTGTACTTATAGAACCAAGATCAGAATACTTTTCAAATCACTGGTTAAGTACTGTAATTATTGAAGAAATAAAAGCAGGTTTTTCAAGGGAAGAGTTACGGTTAGCATTAGAAAAAGAGAATATAGAGTCTCGTCCGTTATGGAAACCCATGCACTTACAGCCCGTTTTTGAAGACTGTAAATATTACGGAAGGAATGTCTCAGAAAAATTATTTGAAGACGGATTATGTTTACCTTCAGGTTCTAATTTAAGTGATGAAGACAGAGTACGAATAAAAGAGGTAATTTTGAAAATGATTAGGGAATGAAAAAAATATTAGTCACAGGAGGTTTAGGTTTTATAGGATCGCATGTAGTGGTAGAACTGCAAAAAGCAGGTTTTAAGGTGGTAATTATTGATGATTTATCAAACTCTAAAATAGAAGTATTAGAGCAAATTACCGAGATTACTGAAATTAAACCTGAATTCCATCAAATAGATCTACGAGATAAGAAAATAGTACATAATTTTTTCAATGAAAATGTAATTGAAGGAGTGATACACTTTGCGGCTTTTAAAGCGGTTGGGGAAAGTGTTCAAAAACCTCTAGACTATTACGAAAACAACATTAATGCCTTAGTGTACTTGTTACAAGAAATGAAAGGTCGAAACATCGACCATTTTATATTTAGTTCGTCATGTACGGTGTATGGTCAAGCAGATGAACTGCCTATCACAGAAGATGCACCGGTAAAGATTGCTGAATCTCCTTATGGGAATACCAAGCAAATTGGAGAAGAAATTATAAAAGATAGTTGTAAAGCGTACGACATGAATGCTATAGCTTTACGATACTTCAACCCAATAGGAGCACATAAATCTGTAAAAATTGGAGAGTTACCATTAGGTGTTCCGCAAAATTTAATTCCGTTTATTACACAAACAGCTGCTGGTATCCGAGAAGAACTAGCTGTTTTTGGAGATGATTACCCAACACCAGATGGTACCGCCATTCGTGATTATATTCATGTAGTAGACCTTGCAAAAGCACATGTGAAAGCTTTACAACGTTTGCTAGACAAACAAAATAAAGAGAATTTTGAGTTTTTCAATGTAGGAACAGGTAAAGGAAGTTCTGTAATGGAGATTATAAAGACTTTTGAAGAAGTTACTCAACAATCGTTAAATTCTAAAATAGTAGCAAGAAGAGAAGGAGATATCACAGCAGCTTACGCTGATACTACAAAGGCTAATGAAATTTTAGGTTGGAAACCTCAAGAAACATTAGAAGAAGCATTGCTTTCCGCTTGGAAATGGCAACAAAAACAAGAATAAAATAGAAATAAAGCTCAGGTTTTTCCTGAGCTTTATTTTTTCTATAAATTAGCATACTCGTAAATAACATTTATTAAATGAAAGGAATCATATTAGCAGGTGGATCAGGAACACGTTTATATCCGATTACCAAAGGAGTATCAAAACAGTTGCTTCCGGTATATGATAAGCCTATGATTTATTACCCGTTATCGGTATTGATGTTAGCAGGAATTAAAGAAATATTGATTATTTCTACTCCAGATGATTTACCCAGTTTTCAAAAGTTATTAGGAGATGGAAGTGACCTAGGAATTTATCTTAGTTATGCAGAGCAGCCATCTCCAGATGGGTTAGCACAAGCATTTATTATTGGTGAGGAGTTTATAGGAAATGATAATGTTTGCTTGATTTTAGGGGATAATATTTTTTATGGCCACGGATTGCCTGAAATGTTACAATCTGCAATTCAAAATATAAAAGAGAACAATAAAGCAACTGTTTTTGGGTATAATGTAAAAGACCCTCAACGTTACGGAGTAGTAGATTTTGATACTAACGGAAATGCAATTTCTATCATAGAAAAACCCAAAGAACCAAACTCTAATTATGCAGTGGTTGGCTTGTATTTTTATCCGAACAATGTGATTCAAGTAGCTAAAAATGTACAACCATCTCAAAGAGGAGAATTAGAAATTACTTCGGTAAACCAGCATTATTTGGAAAACGAACAGCTAAAGGTTGAGTTAATGGGGCGTGGCTATGCATGGTTAGATACCGGAACACATGATTCTTTATTAGAAGCTAGTCAGTTTATAGAAACGATAGAGAAACGTCAAGGGTTAAAGGTGGCTTGTATAGAAGAAATAGCGCTGTATATGGGCTATATTAATATAGAGCAAGTAAAAAAGTTAGCAGAGCCTTTACAAAAAAACAGTTATGGACAATATTTGTTAAAACTAGCAAAAGAATAGTAATGATTTTTACGAAAACAGAGATTCCAGAAGTTGTAATTATTGAACCGAAAGTTTTTGGAGATCAAAGAGGACATTTCTTTGAATCATTCAATCAAAAGGAATTTGAAGAACATATCGAACAGATACACTTTGTGCAGGATAACGAATCAAAATCCACTTTTGGAGCTTTACGAGGACTGCATTTTCAAAAACCACCTTTTGCTCAAGCTAAACTAGTGCGTTGTATTCAAGGAAAAGTATTAGATGTAGTTGTGGATGTCCGAAAAGATTCACCAAGTTATGGTAAGCATATCACCGTAGAATTATCCGAAGAAAATAAAAAGCAACTATTTATACCGAGAGGGTTTGCACATGGGTTTGTTACTTTATCTAAAGAAGCCATTTTTGCATATAAAGTAGATAATTGGTATGCACCAGAATACGATTCTGGAATTATTTGGAATGATACTACTTTGAATATTGATTGGAAAATTAATTCAGAAGAGGCAATACTTTCTCCAAAAGACCAACAACTTTCAACTCTTAAAGAGCTAGAAACTCCATTTATTTATTAGTAAATTTGAAAAGTTTATATAGTAAACTTTTATGAGGAACATATTAATTACTGGAGGAGCGGGGTTTATTGGCTCGCATGTGGTACGTTTGTTTATAAACAACTATCCTGATTATAATATCATCAATTTAGACCTTCTAACATATGCTGGAAATTTAGAAAATTTAAAAGATATTGAAGGTAAATCTAATTACACCTTTGTAAAGGCGGATATTTGTGATTATGATGCTGTAGCTGATATTTTTTCAAAATACAAGATAGATGGAGTAATTCATTTAGCAGCTGAATCGCATGTAGATCGCTCTATAAAAGATCCTTTTTCTTTTGCCAGAACTAATGTGATGGGAACGTTGAGTTTATTACAGGTAGCTAAAAGCTATTGGGAAGACAATTTTGAAAACAAGTTGTTTTACCATGTGTCTACCGATGAGGTTTATGGTTCTTTGAATAAGGAAGGGTATTTTACTGAAACAACAGCTTACGACCCACATTCTCCTTATTCAGCATCGAAAGCATCTTCTGATCATTTTGTAAGAGCTTTTTTTGATACCTATGGTTTACCAATAGTAATTTCTAACTGCTCTAACAACTATGGAGCTAATCAGTTTCCAGAGAAATTGATTCCATTATTTATCAATAACATCTGTAATAACAAACCTTTACCGGTGTATGGTAGAGGAGAAAATGTGAGAGATTGGTTGTATGTGGAAGACCATGCTAAGGCAATTGATGTTATTTTTCACAAAGGAAAATTAGGAGATACATATAACATTGGAGGTTTTAATGAATGGAAGAATATTGATTTAATTAAGGTGGTTATAAAAACAGTAGATAAGCTATTAGGAAGAGAGGAAGGAACTTCAGAGAAACTAATTACTTATGTAAAAGACAGAGCTGGACATGATTATAGGTATGCTATAGATTCATCAAAACTCAAAAATGAATTAGGCTGGGAACCGTCTTTACAATTTGAGGAAGGTATAAAAAAAACAGTAAAATGGTATTTGGAAAATAATGAATGGATTAATCGTGTAACAAGTGGAGAGTACCAAAAATATTATAAAGAAATGTATGAATAATAAAAAAGCCAAAACTTTTAGTTTTGGCTTTTTTATTTATGAGATAGAGATTTATCTAAGTCTAATTAAGCTTAAATCTCGATTGTATTTAACAATAAATAACCCTTGATTTCCAGAACTACCAAATATTTTTTTATGATAATCAAATTTGTTTTCGACACGTAAAGAGACTCCTTTTTTAAAAGTATCGGAAAGTTGATATCCAGAAGCTAAACGCATTAAAATATCATATGTAATATCAAAGCCTTTGATAGCATAATCTGAAGGAATGGTATTATTTTTTTGTAAGTATTTGTTATTAAAATCTTTCGTTTCTATAGCATCTTCATCAGAATAAGTGTTAGAAACATAAGTGAAATTAATGTTGGCAAGCTTATTATTGTCAATTTTATCATAAGCACTACCTTTATTAGTTGCGAATACTTGAACTATAGTTTCATCAGGCAGGCTTATCATACTATTTAGGGCGTCAGCAACCACTACATTATCTTCAGAAGCAAAAATCACCCAATTATGTCTTTTAGAAGACATTTTGCTAGTAAAACGGTCTCTTTTTATGTAGCCTTTTTCTGGTTTTAAAACATGTATGTTATTAATACTATCATGTTTTTTTAGCTCAGAAATAATTTTAGAAACTCTCGTATTAGTTTCTTTTTGATCATCACTTACAATAAAAATTTCTTGGTCTTTATAGCTGTCTTTTAAATAAGAAGCTAAATAACTCACATAATTATTTTTCTCAGGAGAAGTTTTAACTAATTTAGAAGAAGAAAACTTACTTTGTTTATTAGAGTAATGAGGAAAAACTACAGGAGCGTTTACATCGCGAGCAACAACTTCTGCTTTATCAGAGTAAAAAGGACCAATAACTACATCGGTATTTTCTAGTTTTTTGTCTTTTAATATAGTAGTTATATTTTTCCCTCTGTTTCCTGTATCAAAAACATTAACATTTACTTGTACTCCTTGCTTTTTAATAGAGTCAATAGCTATCTCTGCCCCAAGATAAAAGTCAGTAACCATATTTGCTAATTGGTTTCCTTCAAAAATATCTTTACTGGATTGAGAGTTATACTCGTCAGCTTTAAATGGAAGTAAAATAGCAAGGTTTATAGAAGTGTCAGTTTCAATAGAATCTTTATAAAAAGTATAATTTTCTTTTTTACTTACTTCTTCAATGGGTTTAATTTTTAATAATTGACCTATAGATAATTTATTATCAGCTAAATCTGGATATTCAGGATTCAAACGTAATAAATCTTCTTTGGATACATTGTAGAAACGAGTTAAACTATACATAGTTTCTTTACTCTTTACAGTATGCGTTAAGAACTTTTCTAAAACTTTTTCTTTATCAATAGTAATAGTTTTCTTGATTTCCTTAACCTTTAATACCTGACCTATACTTAAATTATTACTTTGAATATTAGTGTATTCAGGATTAAATTTAATTAAGTCATCTTTGGTAATACCGTACTGTTTTGTAATACGATACACAGTTTCTCCTTTTTGAACTTCGTGAGTCTCATATTCAACAATTGTTTGTTTAAAAACAGTATCATCTTCATTAGTTTCAGGAGTTGTATCCTCAACATCATTAGTATCAGTAGTATCTACAGTTTCTTCTTCAGGAGAAGAAGTAGTAGATGAAGAAGTATTCTTTTTAATTTTAGGATTAGGTATTACAATTACCGTGTTTGCATCTGGACGTCTTCCAACATCTGGATTTAAACGTAATAAATCTTTTGTTTTCATGTCTAAGCGATCCGCAACGTCTCGCATCGTTTCTCCTTCTTGGATTTTGTAAGATACGTAACGCTTTTGCTGACCACAAGAAACGGTAAAAGTTAAAATACAAACTAATAGTAAAAACTGTAATTTCTTCATCTACTCTTTTTTTGAAATTAATAATGGATTTTTATTCCCATTCAATTGTTGCTGGTGGTTTAGAGCTAATATCGTATACAACTCTATTCACACCTTTTACATTATTTATTATTTTATTTGATGTTTTTTGTAAAAACTCATATGGTAAATTAACCCAATCTGCTGTCATACCATCGGTACTTTCTACTGCCCTTAGAGCAACTACCTTTTCGTAGGTCCTTTCATCTCCCATAACTCCAACAGAATTTACTGGTAATAAAATAGCACCTGCTTGCCATACTTTGTCATACAATCCGCTCTCTTTTAACCCGTTGATGAATACAGCATCTACTTCTTGCAAAATACGAACTTTTTCTGCTGTGATATCACCTAAAATCCTGATAGCTAAACCAGGACCTGGAAATGGGTGACGACCTAATAATTCTTTATCAATTCCCATAGAAGCACCAACTCGACGTACTTCATCTTTAAAAATCATACGTAAAGGCTCAACAACTTTCAATTTCATGAAATCAGGTAAACCACCTACATTGTGATGACTTTTAATAGTAGCTGAAGGACCTCCGTTAACTGAAACTGATTCTATTACATCAGGATATATTGTTCCTTGTGCTAACCATTTAGCATCTTCTATTTGGTGTGCTTCATCATCAAAAACATCAATAAAAACCTTACCAATAGCTTTACGTTTTGCTTCTGGGTCACTTAATCCAGCTAGTTCGTCCAAAAAACGTGCCGAAGCATCCACTCCTTTAACGTTTAACCCCATACCTTCGTATTGTTTTAATACATCGGTAAATTCATTTTTACGTAACAATCCGTTGTTTACGAAAATACAGTGTAAATTACTTCCAATTGCTTTGTGTAATAAAACTGCAGCTACGGTAGAATCTACTCCTCCAGATAAACCTAAAACAACTTTGTCATTACCGATCTTAGCTTTTAATTCAGCTACAGTTTCGTCAACAAATGAATCTGGTGTCCATGTTTGAGCTACCCCAGCTATATTAACTAAAAAGTTTTGTAATAATTGTTTACCATCTGTAGAATGATATACTTCTGGGTGAAATTGGATCGCATAAGTAGTCTCTCCATCAATCTTGTATGCTGCATTTTGTACATCATGAGTACTTGCTAATAATGTTCCTCCAGTAGGTAACTCTTTAATTGTGTCTGAATGACTCATCCAAACTTGACTTCCTTCAGAAATATCTTTAAAGAATTCTTCTCCTTCTTTAATAAAAGATAAGTTAGCTCTACCATACTCACGAGTATTAGAAGGAGCTACTAAACCACCTGAAAAATGAGCTAAATATTGAGCTCCATAGCATACAGCTAATAAAGGTTTTTTACCTCTAATTTCAGATAAATCAGGATGTGGAGCTTCTTCTGAACGAACTGAAGATGGACTTCCTGAAAGGATTACAGCTTTAAAATCGTTTAAATTTTGTGGTATTTTGTTGTAAGGGTGAATTTCACAATAAATATTTAATTCTCTTACACGGCGCGCAATTAACTGTGTGTATTGCGATCCGAAATCTAATATAAGTACGTTGTGTTGTTGCATGCGCAAAAATAGTACTTAGATTTTATATTTGCGAGAATATTTAGTAAGAAATTAAAGAGTTTTTTTAACTATTAAATCTTATAAACTATGGCATTAATATTCATTCCAGCACCTACTGATGCTAAAATAATAACATCTCCTTTTTTTACTTCTTGGTTTTCAATATTTCCTTTTAAAACTAAATCGAGTAGGGTAGGTACGGTTGCTACTGAACTATTTCCTAATTTGTGGATACTCATTGGCATTATACCTTCAGGAACAGGTTTTTTGTATAATCGATAAAAGCGTTTAATAATAGCTTCATCCATTTTTTCATTGGCCTGATGGATAAATATTTTTTTTACGTCATTAATGCTTACACCACTTTTATCTAAAGCAGTTTGCATTGCTTTAGGTACATTAGTTAAAGCGAACTCATATATTTTTCGTCCGTGCATTTTAATATAACGTACATCTTTGTCTTTATTTTTATCATTTGAGTTTCCAAAGAATAAATAATAAGCTTCCTCTTTAGTAAAGGTTTGTGAAGCATGACTAAGAATACCACTGTCGTTTTTGTCTGTAGCTTCCACGATACAAGCACCAGCGCCATCACTGTAAATCATAGAATCACGATCGTTCATGTCTACAACTCTTGATAGTGTTTCGCCTCCAATAACTAAACATTTTTTTGCTATACCAGCTTTTATAAAGGCTTGTGCCTGAATAACACCTTCGATCCAACCAGGACAACCAAACAAAATATCATACGCTACACAATTCGGATTCTCAATCTGTAATAAATGCTTTACACGAGTAGCTAAGCTGGGAAGAATATCACTTTGAATAGCATTTATTTTAACGTCTCCAAAATTATGAGCAAAAATGATGTAGTCTAATTCTTCTGGATTAATCTTAGCATCTTCAATTGCTTTTTTTGCAGCAAAAAAACCAAGGTCTGAAGCTTTATATTCAGGTTTAGCATAACGACGCTCTTCGATACCAGTTATTGATTTAAATTTATCAATAATTACAGAGTTAGAATTATCAAAGGAAGTTCCATCAGCATTTAAAAAGAAACTGTCATTAAACTTACTATTTTCTTTTTTGATTGAAGGAATAAAGGCTCCTGTTCCTGTAATTACTGATGATTTCATTCGAGATACTAATTTTTAAATGTTGGATAGTTACAAATAAAGCATTTTTATTGACGATAATTACTTTATAGACAGTCATTTTTTTAGAATTATGATATTCTTAAAAAATAAACTATGTTTTGTTTTATTATAAAAAACAAATAGGTTTTTTTATGATTTTAATGTTGTAAATGTTACAAATAGGAGCTATCAAAAGAAAAAGGCAGTAAAGATAGTAAGGACTCAGTTTTCACAATTTTACCAACTTCTCCCATAAAAATAATTTCAATAGGTTGTTGTTGGTTTATTTCATATTCTGATAATGTTTGACGGCATGCTCCACAAGGTCCAACAGGTTTATCCACTGTAGAGTTTTCAGAGGCTGCTGTTATTGCTATTTTTTTGACCTTCATATCAGGGAATTCAGAACCAGCTTTCCAAATAGCAACTCGCTCTGCACACATACCAGAAGGGTATGCAGCGCTCTCTTGATTATTACCTAAAACAATTTCCCCATTATCAAGCAATATAGCAGCACCAACATTAAATTTTGAGTAAGGGGCGTAAGCTTTCTGTCTTGCTTCAACAGCTTTTTCCATTAAAAAGGCATCTTCGGTTGATAATTGTGAAATATCATCAAATAAAGTAGCAATAGTGGTTACATCAATTTTCTTCATCGTAAATAAATTAGTCAAAAAAAGCAGTCGGTTAGACTGCTTTTGTATTCTGATACGAATTTATGAAAAAAATACTGGTTTTTAATAAACTTCATAAAGTTCTCCTAAATCAAATGATAAAGAAAAACGTAATGTATTCTCTAAAGGATTATTTACTGCTGCTGTATTTACTAAATAAGATAAATCTAAAGTAAAAGCCCTTGCAGTAAACCCAGTACCTAAAGTAAAGTACTGACGTTGTCCTTTCTCCTCACTTTCGTGAAAATAACCAGCTCTAAGAGCAAAGGCATTGTTGTATAAGTATTCGGCTCCTAAAGCCCAAGTAGTTTCTTGTAATTCTTCACTAAAGCTTCTATCTCCTAAAGAAGTGAACATTCCTTCAAACCAACCTCTTTCAGAGTTAGGACTAGATGGAACTAATAATTTTGTGAATTCTAAGTTAAGTCCTAAAATATTCTTATCATCAAAAATAAAATCAAAACCACCCCCAACTTTAGCGTTTGTTGGAATAAAGTTAGGAACACCAGGACTGTATTCAACTTTTGGACCTATGTTAGATATGTTAAAACCTAATCTGTAGCGTCCGTTAAAGCTTCCATAGTTATCTTCTTTAGATTGATAATAACCAGAAACATCAACAGCAAAAGAGTTAACGGCATCTAAATTAGAGTCGTTACTTCTTATTTTGTAGTTTGAATGGATGTACTTTAAACCAATTCCCATAGAAAAAGTTTCACTTAGTTTTAATGAATAAATTCCTGTGATAGCTAATTCATTAGGATTTTCTATCCCATTAGAAGTACCACTGTCATTTGTTAAAGCTACTTCTCCAAGAGAAAAATACTTTAAATCAACTCCCCAAGCTGATTTTTCACTATACCTATTAACGTAAGAACCTCCACCAACAAAAATATCGTCAGTTAAGTTTCTAAGCCAAGGAGTATAGTTAAGTCCTATGCTTATTTTGTTTTGATTAAATGCAGTTTTTGCAGGGTTATGAAAGATAGAAAAGGCATCTGAAGATGTAGCAACTCCAATATCCCCCATACCACCAGCACGAGCATCAGGTGTAATCAATAAAAAAGGCATTGCCGTTGTATTTATTGATGTTTGGGCTTGCGCTTTATTTTGAAGGGTAAAGCACACAAAAAATAATACGATTGATAATTTTTTCATGTAAAATTTGATTAATTGTTTAGCAAATATATAATTTTTCTTGGGGGAGTATACAACTAATAACTTTTTTTGGACTTCTTGTAATACTAAACTTAAAAGTTTATTTATTAGTTTAATAAGGTAACGGTATTACTAAGATATTATTATGTATACTATTAGATTTAGGAAGAAATTTATTTTTTACCACTAAAAATATTAAACTTTAACAGCCTATATTTTAATCTTTTTCTTAGATTCGTAATACTAAAGTATAAAAACTGTCGTTTGTAATCTTGCATAGACAAGGTTACTAAATGTGAATTTATAGATAAATTAGTTGTAAGAAATTAGAAATATTGTAAATTGCGACACCCTTAAAAAACAGTTAAAAATACATGAAAAGTACGTTGAAATTATTTAGTTTATTAGCGATCACTGGTTTATTAATTACTTCTTGTAAGAGTAATGGAGCTAGATCGGGTAAGTCTTCATTAACTGGTTGGAACTTTAATGATCCTAATTATGGAGGTTATTTGAAGGGAGAGTACAAAGAAGGTAAAAATGTGCCGCCAGGAATGGTTCATATAGAAGGAGGTACCTTTACTATGGGATTAGTACAAGATGATGTTATGTTTGATTGGAATACAACTCCTCAAAAAATGCATGTTCGTACTTTTTACATGGATGAAACAGAGGTGACTAATGCAGAGTATGGGTTATTTATGCAGTATACTAAAGATGTATTCCCTCCAGAAGATCCGCAGTTTAAAAATATTTATCCATCAATATTACCAGATACATTAGTATGGAGAAAAGGTTTAGGTAATACAAACTTATTATCTGAAAGTTATTTAAGACATCCTTCGTATGCGGAATATCCTGTTGTTGGGGTTAGCTGGATACAAGCCAATAAATATTGTAAGTGGCGTACTAATGCTGTTAACTTAAAGATATTAATGGACAAAGGAGTTATAAAAAACATCTTTAAGGAAGATTCAATAAGCTTTAAAGGTGAAAATAACTTTGATACTGATACATATTTAACAGATCCTTATTCCATTTTTGATGGAGATTCTACAATCTATAAAAAAGGTATCCCAGTACCAAGATCTAAAGGAGAGCCTAAACCAGAAAAAGGAGCTTTTACGGGAAGACAAGTAACTTCTTCTGATGGTATATTATCTCAGAAATTTAGATTACCAACTGAAGTAGAGTGGGAGTATGCAGCAAAGTCTATTTTTGAAAACCGTGAGTATAATAATATTAGAGGTAGAAAGAAGTATGCTTGGAGTGGAAAATATACTCGTGATAGAGATAAAAGAAGAAGAGGAGATCAGTTAGCTAACTTTAAGCAAGGTAAAGGAGACTATAGTGGTATTGCTGGTTGGAGTAGTGACGGATCAGATATTCCTAATGCTGTTAAAAGTTATCCTCCTAATGCCTTTGGTTTATATGATATGTCTGGTAACGTATCTGAATGGGTACAAGATGTATATCGACCAATTATTGATTCAGAAGCAAATGACTTTAACTACTTTAGAGGTAATATTTTTACTAAAAAATTAATTAACGAAGAAGGTAAAGTTGTTATTGTTGGTGATGGAGAAGTAGAGTATGATACTTTAGAAAACGGTAGAATTGTACCTAAAGATTTACCAGGAAGTGTTAAGTATATTCCAATTACTAAAGAAGATACTTACATGAGAAGAAACTATAACTTAGCTAATAACTCTAGTTTAGGCGATGGAGACCAAGCTTCTTCTAAGTTCTACGGATTAGATAAAGATCAATTAGACCGTACTACAAGAATGTATAATTCTCCACAAAAACCAGAAGCAGAAGTAGATACTTTAGGAAACGTTGTAAACAACTATAAGTATGACGATAAGAGAAGAACTACATTAATAAGTGATAAATCTAGAGTTTATAAAGGTGGTTCTTGGGCTGATAGAGAATATTGGTTAGATCCAGCACAAAGAAGATATTTCCCAGAATATATGGCAACGAACTATATAGGGTTTAGATGTGCTACTGATAAAATGGGACCAATGGTTTTAAACAAAAGAAAAACCGCTACACCAGATAAAGTGAAATAATAATTGAACCTAAAATTATATAAGAACCTCATTGAATCTCAATGAGGTTTTTTATTTTTACAATATGAAGATAGAAGATTTATACAAGCTGTATATCGCTCATGGTTTAGTAGATACAGATACTAGAAGTATTAGAAAAAACACACTTTTTTTTGCTTTAAAAGGAGAAAACTTTAATGGAAATAAGTTTGCAGAAGAAGCTATTAATAAAGGTGCTAGTTATGCAGTAATTGATGAAGTTGAGTATGAAACTTCAGAAAAACTAATTTTGGTTAAAGATGTTCTAGAAACACTTCAAGAACTAGCAAATTATCATAGGAATCAATTGAAAATTCCTATAATTGCTTTAACAGGAAGTAATGGAAAAACAACTACAAAAGAACTTATAAATGCAGTCCTATCAACAAAGTATAAAACAACAGCTACTTTAGGTAACTTAAACAATCATATTGGTGTACCATTAACCTTATTGTCAATGAATAAAGATACAGAGATAGGTATTGTTGAAATGGGAGCCAATCATGCAAAAGAAATTGATTTTTTATCAAGAATAGCGAATCCTGATTATGGTTATATAACAAACTTCGGGAGTGCGCATTTAGAAGGTTTTGGTTCTTTAGATGGTGTGGTAAAAGCTAAATCTGAATTGTATGATTTTTTAAGAGCTCATAATAAAAAAGTTTTTGTCAATCCTACAGATGAAAAGCAAGTAGAAAGAACAGAAGGTATAGAGACAATTACTTTTGAAGAAAGTATAAAGTTTATAGAAGCGAATCCATTTGTAAAACTTTCTTATAAAAATATAGATGTTTTAAGTAACTTAATAGGAGCTTACAATTTTGCTAATATATCAGCAGCAATAACTATTGGAAACTACTTTAACGTGTCATTAGAGCAAATAAAAAATGCTATTGAGAATTATGTTCCTTCTAATAATAGATCTCAGGTAATAAATACTGAAACTAATAAAGTAATTTTAGATGCATACAATGCTAACCCTACAAGTATGAAAGCTGCTTTAGAAAGTTTTAGTAAACTACATGGTAATAATAAAATAATAATTTTAGGAGATATGTTTGAGCTTGGAGAATATAGTTCAAAAGAGCATCAAAACATAGTAGATATGATTGAAAAACTAGACTTGAATAAAGCTTTTCTTATAGGGGATAATTTTTATAAGACAATTACTGAGTGTAAAAAGTTTAAGAACTTTTATGAGTTTGAAGATTATGTAAAGAATAACCCAATAGAAAATAGTACAATTTTAGTTAAGGGTTCAAGAGGGATGGCTCTTGAAAGAATTGTAGAGTCTTTTTAAAATGAATGATTTCGATGAAAATCGACTAAGTTATCAATTGGGCGTTGAATAACATCTGTAACGATTAAGTTGTTTTTTAAAGCAACTTTTTCTAATATATCCTGAAAGTAATAAGCTATTGATCCGATAAAGTAAATTGGGGTTTGTTTGTCTTTTTTAAACGGAAGAATACGATACTTAAAAAATTCTTGAACCCCTTTTTTAATCATTTTTCTGATATACTTTTCACCTTTATACTCTAGCATAAATTTAGCAAATGAAGCCAAGTACATATTTGGGTAAGGCTTTCTATACAGATTCATTTTTACGGTATCTGTATCAAGTTCGAATGAAGTTTTGAAAGCCGAAGCAATTCTTTTAGGCATTTTATCGTAGTAAAAATCACGTAATAATTGTTTACCAAAATAATTTCCACTAGCTTCATCCATAATAGTATAACCTAATGAAGGAGCTGTAGTAGTTATGTTTTTGCCATCGTAATAACAACTATTTGATCCAGTTCCTAAAATGCAGACAATCCCAGGTTTGTTACCTGTACTAGCATAAACAGCAGCTAAAGTATCTTCTGAAACAAATACTGTAGCTTTTTTAAAAATAGACTTTAGAACATTTTGTAAACTTTCTGCAGCTTTAGGACTTCCACAACCAGCTCCATAAAAATGAATCTGTAGAGTGTCATTTTGTACTTTTAATAGGTCGTCAGCACTATCGATAGTGCTAAGCATTTCGTGTTCTGTAAGAACCGATGGATTTAAGCCTAGTGTAGTTGTTCTAAAAACTTCTTTTTTAGTATCGTCAAGAGCAATCCAATCAGCTTTAGTAGAGCCACCATCGGCAATTAAAATCATTTCTTATGTTTTTATAAGTCAAATATATGCTATCAAAGTGAAATGACCATTATTTAATTTTTGAAAAACAAAAAGGAATGAAGTTTGTAGCAGCATAGTAAGTTTATTATTTTAAATTTGCAGATAAATATATATATTATACATTACTATGTTTTTTTTCAAAAAAAAAGAAATCCCTTTACAAGAAGTTTTCCCTAAAGAGTTTGTAGATATTCATTCACATTTATTACCTGGAATAGATGATGGAGCAAAGGATATTGAAAATTCCATATCATTAATTTCTAAGATGTATTCTTATGGGATTAAGAATTTTGTAACAACTCCGCATGTTTTAGGAGATGTGTATCCAAATTCATCAGATACCATAAAAAATAAGCTTGAAGAAGTGAAAATAGCCTTAAAAGAAAATGGATTTAATGATATTTCAATAAGAGCGGCTGCAGAGTATATGATGGACGAACGTTTTATTGAAAGATTGAAAGCAGACGATATTTTAGTTCTAAAAGATAATTATATTCTTGTTGAGATGTCATATTTTAATGCTCCTTATAATTTATACGATATTTTATTTGAAATACAATTAAAGGGGTACAAACCAGTTCTAGCACACCCAGAAAGGTATAATTTTTATCACAATGACTTTCAGAATTTTTATAAATTAAAGAAAGCAGGGTGTGTTTTTCAATTAAACCTTTTGTCCTTGACAGAACAATATGGTAAAGGAGTGCAAAAAACAGCACAAAAGTTGTTAAGTGAAGGTATGTATGATTTTGTAGGTACAGATACACACCACCATAATCACTTAAAACTCCTACAAAAAATAGGAACATCAAAAACAAAAAAACAAATAGATAAATTGTTACATAATAATAAAAAATTTAAATAAAAAAGGAAGCTTTTAAGCTTCCTTTTTTATTAGAGTCAATTTCTTTTAACTAAATATTTTCTTATACCATGGTTTATCATTGTCATCTATGTCTACTCCATAACCATAACCGTAACCATAACCATAACCGTAACCATTAACTCGTTTCAAATCAGTGTCATTTAATATGATTGCTAAGTTGGGTAATTTCTTGTCTTTGTATAAGCTTTCAGGAATCATCAACATACGTTTATCTAAATAGTTGGCTCTACTAACATATAATACAATGTCAGAATATTTAGATATTAATAAAGTATCAGTTACTAAACTTACAGGAGCTGTATCAATTATAACATAATCATATTCAGACTTTAGAGTTCTGAATAATTCTTCTATTTTATTACTCATCAATAATTCTGCAGGGTTAGGAGGAATAGTACCAGAAGAAATAATATCTAAATCAGGTATTTCATTTATTGAAAACTTTAAGGACTCCAATTCTATGTTGTTTGTAAGGTAATTAGTAACTCCTTTTCTATCAGGAAGTTCTAGGTACTGAGTAATTTTAGGAGCTCTTAAGTCCATACCAACTAAGACAACTTTTTTTCCAGATAGAGACAACGAAGCAGCCAAATTGATAGAAGTAAATGATTTACCTTCCCCACTAGTTGTAGAGGTAACAAAAACTGTCTTAGCCTCACTTCCTTCTTTATTAGATATCATAAAGTCTAAATTCGTTCTTATAAGTCTAAAAGCTTCAGCGGCACTTGAACGAGCACTTGAATTAATAACTATTTTTTCCTTAGTCTCAGAGTGAGGAATATCTCCTAAGAAAGGGATTGAGGTTAAGTCGGTAATATCTTTTCTAGAATGAATTTTTGTGTCTAATAAATTTCTTAAATAGATGATACTGAAAGGAATAATTAAACCAAGAAATAAAGTAGCTAAATAAATAATTTTTTTTCTAGGACTTACGGGGATATTAGAAGCATAGGCTCTATCGATTATTTTAGCATTAGGTATAGTAGTTGCTGTAAGAGAAATAGCTGTTTCTTCTTTTTTCTTTAGCAAGAAAGAATATAAACCAGCTATTATTTGTTGTCTACGAGAAATATCTAAAAACTCTCTTTCTTTATTAGGGATTGATGATATTTTAGAGTTAAACCTATTAGCTTCACTTTGTAAGTTGTTTACTCTTATCTGTAAAGATCTAACAGTGTTTTCTAAACTTTTTTTTAAGGAATATTTTAAACTATTTAAGTTTTCTTGAGAATCAATTAACATTGTGTTTTTTGCTCCTGCACTTTTTTCTAAACGTTTAATTTGAGCTATTAGTTGGTTGTATTGATTAATTGAGTTTGAAATATTAGCATCAGAAAGGCCTAAATTAGCGGGTAAATAATCATCATCGTCTAATTCTTTGTTTAAAGATTTTGCTAGACTTAATTCTGTGGAAGCTTCTATTAATTTCTTACGATTTTCAGTATCTGTTTGAAGAGTTAGTTGAGCCTCTGATTTAATATCAGTAATGTTGTTTTTATCTTTAAAAGTTTTTACATTATCATCAAGTACACCTAATTCTTTAGCTACATTCTTTAGACGATCAGAAATGAACTCATTTGTCTTTTCAGATATTTCTTTTTTATCGTTGATAGCATCTAAATTGTATTGTCTAATTAATTCATCTAAAATGTCTTCTGCTTTCTCTTTAATTGAAGATTCCAGAGAAAGCTTTAAAACACTTGATTTTTTTGAAACAGGAATAATTGAAATATTTTTCTGTAAGTAGTCTATGATTCTATTGCTAGGGATTAAAGAAAGTTTTATGTTCTTTCTTAAAATGTTTTTGGCTATGTTTGATTTTCTTTCGATTTTAAAATTACCTATAGAGTTACTTTCAATTACCTTATTGAACTCTTTCTCTAAAATCACATTACCATGTATGTCTTTTAGTTTGAATTTATTTTCGGATATAATTTCAATTTCTAATATGGTGTCTAGTTTCTTATGAATATTATAACTAGAGTCAGTAGGTGTAAATATAATAGGCGTATCTTTATAAATCTCTGATTCTTTGAAAGAATTCTCTACTGAATACGAGGTGTTTAAAGATAAGGTTTGTATTACACGACTAAGAAGTTTTCTTGATTTTATAATTTCAATTTCATTATCAATCTTTTTGCTAGAACCACCACCAATACCAAATGCGCCAAAAGAAGCTAACTCATCAGCAATACCTCCTCCTTGTTCATTGTTTTTTAATAAAATTGTTGTAGATGCACTATATATGGCTGTGCTGTATACATTTATATATAATAAAGCAGAAATGATGGCTAAAATTAAACCTAAAATAAACCATTTCCAGTGAATTAAATATTTTTCTAATTCAGCTCTAATATTAATTGTATTGTTTTCCTGCAGTTGTGGAGTAGTATGTTTTTCGTTACTCATAGTTGTACTATCTTGTAAGAATAGAAATTAATGAAATGATTACAGAACCTAAAGAGATAAACAATCCTGTGTTTTTGTTGTAAGCAGCATCTTGTGAAGTAGCCTTATTAGGCTCAACATAAACTACATCATTTTGCTGTAAATAATAAGCAGGTGAATTAAAAAGGTTATTAGATCTTAAATCTAAAGTATAACTTTTTATTTGATTATTTTCTTCTCTTTTAACCTTAACTGTTCTAATTCCTGACATATTTAAATCTCCAGCTAAACCAACTGCTTCTAAAATAGAAATTCGTTCATTAGGGATGGTAAATCTGCCAGGCATCTTAACATCACCCAATACAGTAATAGAAAAATTGATGATTTTTATATTGATAGTGGGGTTTTTAAGATAGTCAGGGGATAATTTACTCTTAAGTAACCCAATTGCTTCTGATCTTGATAAACCTGCTAACTTTATTTTACCAAGAACAGGAAAGTCAATATAACCATCATTATCAATTAAATATGATAGTTGTTGAGGGCTACCAACAGCTCTGTCTGTCGTTGTTGAGAAAGTAACAGAAGGTAAATTAAACGGTTTTACAGCATTCATGTCTAGTGCAGATATGGTTATCTGAAGTAAGTCATCAGGCTTAAAAATAGTTTTATATGTAGTATTAGTAAGAGATTGATTTACCTGATCTTTTTGGAAATAAACAATATCTTTTCTTGATGCACAAGAGCTAATGCACCAAATAGTTATTAAAATTAAAACAATTTTTGAAATTCTTTGCATTGATTGAATTTTTTGGCGAAAGTACTAATTTAATTTTTAGTATCAGTGTCTAACTTTTCGTATATTGAATTGTTTGATTTATACTCAGGAATAATTTCCTTCATAAGTTGAACCGTCTTACTATTATCTTGGTTCATATTAGATAAGCATAATTCTTTAATTTTATTTTGAACTATGTTATAATTTATTAATTGGTTCTTAGCTATCATAATCTTTTCATGATATGTAGGACTAGTATTTTCTCCATCAGCTAAGAGTTCTTCATATAGCTTTTCTCCAGGACGAAGACCAGTGATTTTTATATCTATATCATCAGGAAAATTTAATCCAGACAAATGAATCATCCTTTTTGCGATGTCGTATATTTTTACAGATTTTCCCATGTCAAATATATAAATCTCACCGCCATTCCCCATTGTACCAGCCTCCAAAACTAACCTACATGCTTCAGGGATAGTCATAAAATAACGAGTAATATCTTTATGAGTAACAGTTAAAGGTCCACCATTTTCAATTTGACGTTTAAAAAGAGGTATTACAGAACCATTAGAACCAAGAACATTACCAAAACGAGTAGTAGTAAATTTTGTTGTATGACTTTTAGAGCTACTTAAGCAACTAATATACATTTCAGCAACACGTTTTGTAGCGCCCATAACATTAGTTGGGTTTACAGCTTTATCGGTTGAGACCATCACAAAACGATCTACATTATGTTTTATTGATAAATCTGCTATATTTTTTGTTCCTCCAACATTTATTTTTACAGCTTCATAAGGACTCATCTCCATTAAAGGAACATGCTTATAAGCAGCAGCATGAAATACCTTTTGAGGTTTAAAACTTTGAAATATATCTTCCATCCTTTTTTTATCCCTGACATCTGCAACAATAGAGGTAAAGTTTTTACGTTCTTTTTGAATTAGTTCTTGTTGAAGATCGTACAGAGGAGATTCAGCTTGATCTATTAGTACTAAATGCTTATGATTATAAATGCTTAATTGACGTGAAATTTCAGAGCCAATAGAACCAGCAGCACCAGTAACTAAAATTACTTTATTATTAACCTCTCTTTTTACAATAGGATTGTCAATAGAAATAGGTTTTCTATCTAATAAATCTTCAATTTTAACTTGTTTAATTTGATTCGCCTCCAAATCACCATGAATCCATTTTGATAATGGAGGAACTATTTTTACTTGAACGTCTAAATCAAGTAGGTGATCAGTAAAATATAAAAGTTTTTCAGATTTAATATTCTGAATAGAAATAATAATTTCATCAATTTGTTTTTCTTTAATGAACTTCTTATTAATCCTTTTTCCGTCATAAATCTTAATTCGATCTAACTTTTTACCAACTTTTTTAGGGTCATCATCAATGAAACCTAGAACTTCATACTTGTTTTTAGTGTCTCTATTTAAAGCACCATAAGTAATCAATCCAGAGTCTCCGGCACCATAAATTAAAACATTTGTAATAGACTTAAGTTCTGTGGAAACAATTTCATAAAAAGCTTTAAAAATAAATCGGCTAACTACTAGAACAAGTACAGAAATCAAATAATGAATAATTATAATTGATTTTGGGATTGTAAAACTAGGGAATATGTTTAAAGCATTGTTAAATAGTATAATACATGTTGTTATGAATGAAAGTAAAGTAATGCCAACAAATACATTAAAAGCATCTCTTGTACCTGTGTGCCTAACTATACCTTTATATGAACCAACAATAATAAAACTAATAAGAGCTATAGTAGCTATAAATGGAAGTTGTATGTATAGGTTGTTAACATTAAAGTTCAAGCTAGCATTGAAACGTACAGTGTAGGCTAAAATGAAAGATATACAAACTAAGACGATATCTATAATTAAAACAAGCCATCTTGAAGCGTACTTATCAAAAGCTTTTAAAAACAAACCTCTAATCATTGATGATTTTTGTTAGTAAGTAAAATTACGAAATATATAATGAAAACTTAAAAAAATGTTAAATCTTCTTCATTTGTTGCTTCATCATTTGCATCTGCTCTTTAAGCATTCCATGCTTATCTAGCTTTTTAGCCTCTGCCATTAAGTTCGTTGCTTCTCTCTTTCTGCGTTTAGTCATTGCTATCCCAGCTAACTGCAATTTAGCCATAGCTAAATCATGATCCATAGCTAAACCTAATTTAACAGCCTTCTTTAAATACTTTTCAGCTTGAGTAATGTTCGTTTGAGATAACATAATTCCGTGTAAGTAGTTATAGTAACCTTCTTGCTTTTTTGTTAAAGAAGCAGAAGGATTTTTAATATATCCTAACCATTTTTGAGCTCCAGCAAAGTTTTGTTTACGTAGCTGTAAAAAGGCCAAAAGAATAAATTCGTTTTTAAAATAAAATAAAATAAACAGCCCAGCAAGTAGAAGTATAGATATACCGTTCATGATGTGTCCTTGTGTAAATTCATACACTGACCATACAGTTATTAAGGCAGCTAATACTAATTTTATATTTTTATTGAACATAATTGTTTTTTCTTTTTATCAGTTTGCAAAAATACATTTTTTTAACAGAAAAACTGCCAAGTTACTTCTTGTAATACTTTTTATTCTTTACCCAAGCTAGAACTCCTAAGATACTAACAAAAGCTATAGAGTAATATACTGAAGTAGGGGTGATTACTTTATCACCACTAGCATACGAATGTAGTCCTGATAAATAGAAGTTTACTCCAAAGTAAGTCATCATAATAGAAGCAAAAGCTATAATAGACCATAAATTGAAGGTATATCTTCCTCGTAAACCTGGAATTAACCTCATGTGTAAAACAAAGGCATATACCATAATTGAAATTAAGGCCCAAGTTTCCTTAGGATCCCAACCCCAGTAGCGCCCCCAACTTTCGTTAGCCCACATACCTCCTAAAAAGTTACCAATAGTAAGCATTACTAAACCTACGGTTAATGCCATTTCATTAATAACAGTTAGTTCTTTAATATGTAGATCCATTTTCTTTTTATTCTTTTCATTAGTGAAAATGATTAAGAATAAAGAAAAGATTCCTAAAATCATTCCCATGGCAAATGGACCATAACTAGCTACAATTACAGAAACGTGAACATATAGCCACCAAGAGTTTAATACAGGTTGAAGGTTAGCAATCTCAGGATCTAACCAGTTTTGATGTGCAAACATTAAAATTACCGAAACTAAAAATGTGGTAGCGGCAATAGTTAATGAAGATTTTTTTCCTAGGATCAGTCCAAACAACATGGTTGCTAAGCCAACAAAAATAATGGACTCATAAGCATTACTCCAAGGAGCATTTCCACTTATATACCAACGAGCAGTTAACCCTAAAACGTGAAAGACAAATAAGAAAATTACAATACCTATTAATACTTTTACTATATTGTTAACCCATGGTTTATTGTTGAAAATTTGTAAGAAAACAAATACAATTAAAAGTAAACTTACATACCCATAATACTCAGAAAGTTTAACAAAAATGTTGAGTTTATTGTAAGCTATTTCTAAATCGATTTTATCTTTTGCAGGGATAACTTCTGAACCAAATTTTTGTTGAAACTTCTTAATTCCGTTTAGAACTTTGTTAGTCTCAGTATAATTTCCTGACTTTTTTGAAGCTTGTAATAATTGTAAATAAACAGGTAATGATTGACGTACAAAAACAGAGTCTGTTCCTTTAAAGTTAGCTTGTAGTGTTTCTGGTTGAGATACCCATTTATTGTTTTCATCATTTGGAATAGGGTAGATGCGCAACATACCACCTCCTAAAGCTTGAGATAGTAACCAAACTCTTCGTTCAATCTTTATAATATCTTTTTCAAACTTATTTTGAATTTTTTTCTTTTCAGCTTCAACTACTAATTTGCTAATTTTTGAAGAGCCATCTTTATTATAGAAATCAATAAAACGAGCATATTCAGCATCTTCAGGTACACCTAAAATTTCTCTAATTTGTGTGTTCCCTTTTTCTAAATATACAAAAGGAACATTGAGCCAAAGCATTGGGTTTTCAGTAATAGAAAGTAAAATTTGGCTTGGGTCTAAATCTTTGAATTTATCAACATGCGCTACTTTCCTCACTAATTCTGAAGCAAAAGTATGAGCAGGTTTCATACGTCCGCCAGCATCTTGAATAACTAAAGAACTAAATAAAGCAGCGTGTTTATCATCTACTTTGTTAGCTGTTAAAATAGAATCTATTTGAGCTTCTGTAATTTGTTTTGGTTCATGAGTTTCATGTTGACCAAAACTAACTAAAGAAAATAGTAAAGCAATAACAGATAATTTAGCTTTTTTATTTCGGATTTTTACTAGTGATTGTTTTAAATCATCAAAGCGAGTATTTTTAACAAACAACGAAGCTATTAACCCAAAGAATAATAAAAAGTAACCGATATAAGTAATCCAAGTTCCCCAAAAATCGTGGTTTACTGATAGATGTGTTTGTTCGTGTTCACCTTCGATTTTATAACTCGATTGGAAGAATTTATAACCTCCGTAATCTAAAATATGATTCATAAAAATTCTATAATCAAAAGTTTCATTAGGTGCAATTACGGTAATCTCACTAGCATAAGCAGCTGCACTTTCTGAACCGGGGTACTTTTCTAACTGAAAGTCATTTAATTTTATACTAAAAGGAGTTTGTAATAATTTAGAACCATACCATGCTCTAAAGTTTAATTCACCAATGCTAAATTGTTGTTGGTTATCAACATTAAACTTTCCACCGTAAAACTCAACACGCTTAGTTTCACCATTAGCAGTAACATCAAAAATTACAGTGTCATATTTTTTATCGTCTTTTTTGCCCCTTACAGTTTTTATTTCTCCTTTTTCTGGAGATTTAGGAACTACAAATTGTAGACCATTTACGTTATGAAGTGTTAGCAGTTGAAAGTGTTGTGCACTATCTTTAACTATTAAACCTTTTTTCTGGTCAGCCATTCTAAACCAATCACCATCATTTTTAGAAATCATTTTTAAGCTACCATCTTCATAAAAGAAGTTAATTGAAGCTGCTTCTTTATTAGGAGCTTCAAAACCTACTAAAATGTTATGAATGTTCTCTATAGTTCCTTTTTTAATGTAGTGTTCATGTCTACTTCCGTCAGAACTTTCTACAAAAAACAAGTGTTCAGTTCCGTTTTCATCTAAAACCATTTTTGTTTCAGACCAAGGAACATAGTCCACTAAATTAAAAGTTACTTCATGGTTTTTACCTCCTTTTTTAGGTTGGAAGTTTTCTTTAAAGTTTATCGAGTTATCGCCCCATGCAGATAAAAGTAATTTGTTAGCAGTGGTTTTTTGAAACTCGCTATTATCAATAATTACATTTAAATATGTGTGTTCTGAATAAAATTGGTTGGTTGTTTCTCCTTCGTCAATAACCATTAAACCTTCATAACTAATGTAGCGAGTAATACCAGCTCCAATTAAGATTAAAAGAAAAGAAACGTGAAATAATAATACTGACCATTTTTCTTTTTTATATAACCTGTACCTAAAAATGTTTCCGAAAAAATTGATAACAAAAAACACCATTATTAACTCAAACCACCAAGTGTTATATATTAGTGCTTTAGAAGTTTGTGTTCCGTAATCGTTTTCAATAAAAGTTGCAACTCCCATGGCAATGGCAAAAGCAAAAAATAAAACGGCCATTAAACGGGTAGAGTAGAGGGTATCTAAGATTTTTTTCATCAGTAAATCTGCTAAGTATAAAACGACGCAAATTTACGGATTAAAGCTCTAATCGCCTTATGAAATCAATCATTTTTAAAAGGTAAAATGTTAAATTTATGAAGGTTAATTTCCAATTCGTTCTCCCATTTTAACAAAGGTTTCCATCCTGTTTTTAGTGTTAGCTAAAATATCTTTGTCAATAGTGATTTTTGAGCTATCAACTAATAACACAATAGTAGACCCTCCAAAAGCAAAATATCCCATCTCATCGCCTTTTTTAACCTTTGTATTTGGGGTGTAAGTTTCTATGATACTTCCAACCATGGTAGCACCTACAGGGGCAATGATAATATCTCCTTTATCGTGTGTTTTTAAAGTGCAGAATTCTCTTTTGTTTTCACAGAACACTCTTGTGAAGTTAGCAGCCAGGGCATAAGGTGATACTGAAAAATAACGTCCTTTAATTTTTGTTACCTCAGAAGGAATTCCGTCGTAAGGGAAGTGGTAACGATGATAATCGTTAGGTGCTAATCGAAGTATAATTAAAGAATCGTCTTTATGCTTTGTGGCTAGTTCTTTGTTGCCTAAAAATTCTTCTAAGGTGAATTTTCTTCCTTTAACAAAGAAGTTTTGAATATCTGAAATATTTTTAAAGGCTAACATTTTTCCATCACCAGGAGAAACAAAACCTTTTTCAATAGGACGAGCGTCAGGTTTTAATTTTCGATAGAAAAAATCATTAAAAGAAATATAATCTTCTGAAGGTCTTTCAGCTTCGTTCATGTCAATTTGAAGCTCTCTAACAAAACTATTTATTTTGTTAATAGAGTTAGGTTTGTTCATGAGTTTACCATACCATGATGATAAAAATTTACGCTTAACTAATGGCAATAAAGCCATTTTACCAAACGGATTGTTGTATAGCAATTTTAAGTACCCTTCTCCAGGAGGAGTTTCGGTAATTATTTTACCTGTTTTTCTATCAATGAATTTTATTTTCATAACTGTTATTCTTCGGTACTATCAATTAAAATAGTTAACATGTCAATAGCAGCTTGTGCAATTTTAGTTCCTGGACCAAAAACACCTACGGCACCAGCATCAAACAAGAATTGGTAGTCTTGTGCAGGAATTACACCACCAACAATAACCATAATATCTTCACGTCCATATTTTTTTAGCTCAGCAATAACCTGAGGAACTAAGGTTTTGTGTCCTGCGGCTAATGATGAGATACCTAAAATATGTACATCATTTTCTATAGCTTGTTTGGTAGCTTCTTGAGGAGTTTGGAATAAAGGGCCTATATCTACATCAAAACCTAAGTCAGCATATCCTGTAGCTACTACTTTAGCACCACGATCGTGGCCATCTTGTCCTAATTTAGCAATCATAATACGTGGACGACGTCCTTCTAACTCAGCAAATTTATCAGCTAGTTCAGTAGCCTTTTTAAATAACTCGTCATCTTTTATTTCTTTACTATACACGCCAGATATGGTTTTATGCACTGCTTTATGACGTCCGAAAATAGTTTCAAGGGCGTCGGAAATTTCACCTAATGTGGCTCTATTTCTTGCAGCTTTTACCGCTAAATCTAATAAATTTCCTTTACCTGTTTTAGCAGATTCAGTTAAATCGCTCAATGTTTTATCAACTTCAGCTTGATTTCTTTTTGATTTTAAATCGTTTAGTCTATCAATTTGAGATTGACGAACGGCTTCGTTATCAACTTCTAAAATATGTAAAGGGTCTTCTTGTTCTAGCTGATATTTATTAACACCAACAATTATATCTTGACTACTGTCAATTTTGGCTTGTTTTATCGCAGCAGCTTCTTCGATACGCATTTTAGGAATCCCTTTTTCAATAGCTTTGGTCATTCCTCCTAATTCTTCAACTTCTTGAATTAATTCCCAAGCTTTGTTGGCGATTTCTTCGGTAAGTTTTTCTACATGATAACTACCCGCCCAAGGATCAACCGTTTTTGTAATATGGGTTTCTTGTTGTAAATATATTTGTGTGTTACGAGCAATGCGCGCTGAAAAATCGGTAGGTAAGGCAATTGCTTCGTCTAAAGCGTTGGTGTGTAAACTTTGTGTACCTCCAAAAGCAGCAGCCATAGCTTCAATTGCAGTACGAGCCACGTTGTTAAAAGGATCTTGCTCAGTTAAACTCCATCCACTAGTTTGACAGTGAGTTCTTAATGCTAGCGATTTTGGGTTTTTAGGGTTGAATTGCTTTACCAATTTAGCCCATAACATTCTACCTGCACGCATTTTGGCAATTTCCATAAAATGATTCATTCCGATAGCCCAGAAAAAAGATAGGCGGGGAGCAAAGGTGTCGATATCCATTCCTGCTTCCAATCCTTTTTTTATGTATTCTAATCCGTCAGCTAAAGTGTATGCTAATTCGATTTCTGCTGTAGCACCTGCTTCTTGCATATGGTACCCAGAAATAGAAATTGAATTAAACCTAGGCATATTTTCAGAAGTATATCTAAAAATATCAGCAATAATTTTCATTGATGGAGTAGGTGGGTAAATGTAAGTGTTACGCACCATAAACTCTTTTAATATATCATTTTGAATAGTTCCTGATAATAATTCAGGAGCTACACCTTGTTCTTCGGCTGCTACAATATAAAATGCCAAAATTGGTAAAACGGCTCCGTTCATGGTCATGGAAACCGACATTTTATCTAGCGGAATCTGATCGAACAAGACCTTCATGTCTTCAACAGAATCAATAGCAACCCCAGCTTTTCCAACATCACCTTGTACACGTTCATGGTCTGAGTCGTACCCTCGGTGTGTAGCTAAATCAAAAGCAACTGATAATCCTTTTTGCCCCGCAGCTAAATTTCTACGGTAAAAAGCATTACTTTCTTCTGCGGTAGAAAAACCTGCATATTGACGAATTGTCCAAGGCCTACGAACATACATAGTAGAATAAGGACCACGCAAGTTAGGAGCGATACCAGCAACAAAATCTTCGTGTTTAAAGCTCTTGTTTTGCTGTTCTTGGCTTTTATCTATTTGTATATTTGATATATCTTGTCTACTCATTTTTATTCAAGGTGTTTAAAACGGTGTAATACAGTTCAAATGAAATAAAGGTTTTTAAAGAAGAGTCTTTGTAGCTTTCTTTATTTATATATGTGAAAGCAAAAGCACTTGAGCGAGGAGATGTGTCAGGTGTGTCTCTTAAGGTTGTAAGCACCTCTTTTAAATCGTTAACTTTTGTCTCTTTAAGTAGTTTTCTTGAGTATTCACCAGAATAATTCACTCCTAACTTGTTAGTGTATAGGGGTTCTGTGCTGTTTCTCTCGTCTTTAATTTCGGTTATTTGGATTTGTTCTTCTTCTTCAATGTTTTTTATAAAACGTTCAAATTTTTCCTTATCAGTAATCCAGATATATTCTTTTAAAGTTTCATTAGAAACCTTTAAAAGTTCTAATTCTTCTTTGGAAGTTAGGTCTTTTATGTTGATTTTGTTAGAGTTAAAATCATTTACATACTTAAAAAAAGCTTCATCAGAGTTTTCCTTGTTGATTGAATAGTAGTTGCAAATTTGATTCTCAAATGAATCAACCATCAATTTGATAAGTTCGGTTTTTGGAATGTTGCCTAGATTTTGAGCATTTAAGGATAATGTTCCAAAAAGGAATGTAATGAAAACAGATATGTTAACTAGTTTTTTACTCATTTTTTAAACGTTCTTGTTCTAGTTTTTCGGCTAATCGTTTTTGGATAATAGGTTGAATTAGGGTTTTTTCATTACGAATTTTCAAGAAAGGAGAAACTTCTAAATCGTTTTTCATCTTATCTTCTTCGTTTTGAATTTTGTTTGTGCCAAGTAATACTAATTCTCCTGAATCGAATAATTGTTGTTCTTTATCTGCAGTTTCTTTTATTTTTCTTTGGATAACTCCTTCTTTTAGTTGTTTTAAAAAACCGCCACCTTTTTCTATTAGCTTAAAAACTTCTAGTGCTTTTTGAGCAAGTTGTTGAGTAATTGTTTCGATGTAATAAGCACCGTCAGCAATATTTTGAGCTTCTGCTAACTCACTTTCTTGTTGTAAAATTAATAGCTGGTTTCTTGAAATACGTTCTCCAAATTCATTTGAGTGATGAAAAACTTTATCATAAGAACTATTGGCTACGGTATTTGCTCCTCCTAAAATAGCACTCATACACTCTGAAGTTGTACGAAGCATGTTTACGTTATAATCATATAAAGTTTTGTTACGTAAACTAGATTGAGCAAAAATGTGAGCATTTGCTTCAGTGTTATATTCTTTTAAAAGAGAGTCCCATAAAGTTCTAAAAGCTCTTAGTTTGGCGATTTCAAAAAAATAATTGCTGCCTACTGAAAAATTAAAATGAATATTATTAGCAATTGAACTTCCGAAATGATTCAAGTATTCATTTGCGTGTGCAAGTGTGTATGCTAATTGTTGAACAATCGAAGCCCCTGCATTTTGGTAAGTAGAAGCATTAACACAAATAGCATTTTGAGTTACTTTTGCTATTTCTTCTAATTGGGTATGGTCATTTTTAAGATTAGAATACCAATTTCCTGAGCTGGCTAAGTGTCCTATAATATCAATGTTAAAAAAGCAATTGTCGGAGTTTGTATAATCAGCTAGTTTTTTAACGAATTCTGATGATAAAAACTCAAAAGTAAAGTAAAGTGTAGTTTTTTGAGTGTCAATTCCTTTTAGCAAGGTATTGTAGTCAAACTCTTTTTTAGCATTGAATTCAATAGCGCTAGCACCTCTTTGAAGAGAGTCGATAGCAAACGCATTTGCTTTTTCTTCATCTTCAATATTGATAGATTGGCAAATGGTAAAACCTTTCTTGGGAGTGCTTACTCTAATATTAGTTCTATCTTCTTTAGTGTAAAAAGGTTTTACAGTAATACTCTCTTCAGTTTTCCATAAAAGAGTGTCGTTATAATCGGCACCTTTAAGGTCTACTTGTATTTTTTGTTTCCATTCTGCAGGGGTAACACCTTGAAATTCGTCAAATAAATAGTTACTCATTACTTTTTTATGGTATCAAATTCAATAATATAAATATCTTCATCTTCTTTCTTCATTAAATATTTTTCTCTAGCATAGCGTTCTAGTTGAAGAGAGTCTTGTAGTTGTTGTATGGTTTTTTTGTCTTTCTTGATTTTTTTTTCATGATAATCAATCCAGCTTTTTAACTCATTAATTTCTTTATTAAACTCTCTATGTGTAAGGTAAGAATTTTCATCAAAAAAAAGCATCCATACCACAAATACAGTAAGTATAATCACATAAATATTAGTGGCTATTTTAAAGGAAGGTTTGTTTTTTATTGATTTAAAACTCATGTTATAAACGGTCGTTAATTACAGTTCTTACAATGTCTATAGCAACAGTATTATATCTGTCGTTAGGTATAATAATATCAGCATAATTTTTAGTAGGCTCAATAAATTGTTGGTGCATAGGTTTTAAAGTGCTTTGGTAGCGGTTTAAAACTTCATCAACATCTCTACCTCGTTCTTTAATATCTCTTCTTACACGTCTAATTAAACGTTCGTCAGCGTCAGCATGAACAAAAACTTTAATGTCACACAAGTTACGAAGTTCTTTACTATTAAAAATCAAAATACCTTCAATAATAATAACTTTTCTAGGGTGTGTTTTTATAGTGTCTTTGGTTCTGTTGTGAGCAACGAATGAATATACTGGTTGTTCAATAATGCATCCGTTTTTTAATTCAGATAGGTGATTCACCATTAAATCAAAATCGATAGCTCTTGGATGATCAAAGTTTATCTTAGTACGTTCTTCGTAGGTTAGATTATCTGTTTGTTTGTAGTAAGAGTCTTGAGAGATAACGCATACTTCATCGGCAGGAAGTTCGTTAATAATTTGGTTTACTACAGTGGTTTTTCCACTTCCTGTACCTCCAGCAATACCAATAACAAATATATTTTTCATTAAGTTTTTGTAAAAATAGAGTTATGACAAATTTAGCAAATTAAGCGCATAAAAAAAGCGCTAACTTTTTGTTAGCGCTTTTAGTTTTTGAGCCGATGGAGGGACTCGAACCCACGACCTGCTGATTACAAATCAGCTGCTCTAGCCAGCTGAGCTACATCGGCGTTTGCTTTAAAAGCGTGGCAAATATATAATGTTTTTTGAAACTGAAAAAACTTTTTTTAAAAATTTTTAATGCTTGTTTTTTGTAATCGTTCAGAGTGTTTTTTAAGTTATTGAATTAGAGTTTGTTTTGACTTTTTTAGTGAAGTTATTTTTTTGAAAAAAATAAAAGAAGTCGGGATGAGTGGATTCGAACCACCGATCTCTGGTCCCCCAGACCAGCACTTTAACCGGACTAAGCTACATCCCGATTCCACAAATATATTTAAAAAAGAAAAAGTTCTAAGTAAATTACTTAGAACTTTATCAAGAATAAATATTATAATGAGAGTGGTAGTTGATGAAACTACTATTCTTATGTATATATGATAAACGAGCTTAAAGGTTGTTTATTGTTTAAGCTGTTAAAGGTTTTCCTTTTAAACGTTTTTCAATGCGTTGTTTAACAGCTGTTAAACGCTTCATTAAGTCCATTAACGTACTATCTTTTGTTTGTTTATATACCTCATTAATCTCTAGAATCAGAGCTTTTGCTTCTCTAGAGGCTAGTATTCTATCACTAGTAGTAACAAATTTGAATTTTCTGTTTTCAAATTCTTCTGCCTTATTGATTAATTCTGATTTCATAAAATTTACCAATTTAATTTAAAATTTCTTTATTAGGTTTTTTCTGATAAAAGATATATGCCTAAATAACTGGGGCGGCAAATATATAGGAAACTTTCTGTTTACAAAGAAACAAGCTCATCAATTTGTTTTATTAGTTAATAAGTTTTTCTTATAAGATAAAAAAATCTTTTTTTCCGGTATCTTATATCAGTTATAAGTTTAATCTATAAATATAAATGTAACAATTTTATTTTGTTATTTCAAATTATTAATAGAAAATTAACAGTTTTGACCTGCTTATTTAATGATTTTTTAAGGATTAGAGATGTTTTGGTTGTAATAAAGTATTTTTGTATTTATAGAAATATAATGAGTTAATATGAGAAAACTACTATTGTTAATTTTTGCTGTTTCAATACTGTCTTGTAACAGTCAAGGAAAAAGAGCTGTCTTGGGGGAGTCTGATTTTCAAAAAGAGATGAATACTAAGTTCAAAGATGCTTCTAGGTCACCACTTACTAAAAAGGGATTAAAGAAGTTTAAAGGGTTAGATTTTTTTCCTATTGATAAAAAGTATACTGTAAAAGCAGAATTAGAAAAAACACCAGATGCGCCTATTTTTGATTTTCCAACGACGACCGATAGGGTAGCGATGTATAAAAAATATGGGGTTTTGTCTTTTTCTATTGATGGAGAGGATTTTAAACTAGCTCTTTATCAAGATGTAAACCCTAAGCCTGAATATGCAAACCATTTGTTTTTGCCTTTTTTAGATAATACAAATGGTAGAACGTCTTATAAAGGTGGTCGTTTTATAGATGTTTATACAACAGATATCCAGAAGGATGGAACTGTAGAGGTTGATTTTAATAAAGCGTACAATCCATATTGTGCTTATAGTGATAGGTATTCTTGTCCAATTACACCAAGTGATAATTATTTAGATACAGAAATTAAAGCAGGGGTAATGGCTTATAAGAAACCTAAATAAATAAAAAGTCCTGCAAATTGCAGGACTTTTTATTTATTTAGAAGGAGGTGTTAGACCTTCTTCGCTGTCTTGTTTGATGGCTTTTGCTAATGAGTCTAAATATGATTCTCTTACTTTTAACTTGGTCTCTTTATGTGCTTTCTTATTTAGTTTAGAAAACATTCCAGCAACCTTTATAGCTATTGCTAGTAAGTGTTCTTGAGGAACAACTTTATCTAAAAAACCAGCAGTAATAGCATCTTTAGGGTTGTATATTTCTGAGCAACTAACGCTTCTTTCAAAATAAATAGGAGATAAGCGTGCTTTTGCTATTTCAATTCCAGCGTTGTGCATGGTCATACCTATTAAAACTTCATTTAGTCCAATTTTAAAATCACCTTCAATACCCAGTCTGTAATCAGTAGAAAGAAGTAGGAAAGCACCCTTAGCTACTGCATGCCCTGAACAAGCTGCAATTATTGGGTAAGGAAAAGAAAGCATTCTATGTGATAATTGCGATCCTTTAGTTACTAGTTCTAAGGCTGATTCAGGAGACTGTGTCATGCTTTTTAAATCATAACCTGCTGAGAATATTCCTGGTTGTCCTGTTAATATTACAGGTTTTTCTTCTTTTTCAGCTTTGTCAAAAGAGATGTTTAAAGCATCAATCACTTCATGAGAAATAGCGTTAGCTTTTCCGTTAGTAATAGTTATAATTACGTGATTTTCTTCTGAATTGTATTGTATAAGTTCACTCATTTGTTATATAAATTTACTCACAAAGTGAGGTTTGTTTTAAGGGTAAAGTATTATTTAAATTGATTGTGCGTTCGTCCAAAAGTAATTAACAATGTAGATTCCTGCGAAAACAGCTAAAAATCCGATAATAAAGCTAGCTATAGTGTATAGAGCAAAAGAGGTAAAATCTCCAGACTTTAAAAAGACATGGTTTTCATAAGCAAAGGTAGAGAAAGTTGTAAATCCACCACAGAATCCAGTAGCTAATAATAAAGTGTGATTTTGAGTTATTGTTTCGTTTTTAGCAGCAAGTCCTAAAATAATTCCAATAAGTAAACTTCCAAGAATATTAGCTGCAAAAGTTCCATAAGGAATTCCTGTTTGCGAACTGTTTAAAGCTTTTCCAATAATATATCGTAATACGCTTCCTGCTCCGCCACCTATAAAAACTAATAATAATTGTTTCACAAAAATATTTCTAAGTTAATAGCTTGGTTTTACTCTCTTATTGAAAGAAATGTTGTAAGAATCTCTACAAGAGCTTTTCATGTTATTGCGAAAATAAGAAAACCTCACAAATTTGTGAGGTTTTCTTTGTATATAAATGGTATAACTGTTTATAGTTCTACATCATCAGCATCGGTCCAGTTCCACTTCCCAACAATGACTCCGTTTTTTACGGTAACAATACCAGGGTTAGCTCTAATTACTGTTTTTAAAGCAGTTTCATCACAAAACCCAAAAGTATAAGGAAGTCCATATTCTTTTTGAGTTGCAGCTAAATCTTCAATATAAGAAGCGGTTAGTACATAAATTTCATAACCTTGTTCACTAGCTTGTTTAGCTACTTCAGAAACATCAGTAATACCTTCTTTTTCTGTTTTCTTGAAGTTAGACATGATAATAAGCATAGCTTTTTCTTTAGCAAGCATTTCTTCTAACTTATCTCCTTCATCTGTTTCAATCATGAAATCGTGTATAGGAGGAAGCTCATCGCTATCTTCTGGATATTCCATTCCTTTAGCAATATCTGTTCCTATAGCATAAGCTCTAAAATCAATAATTGGTAAATGTTGTAAAACATAGTAACTAATAATGAGCGCTAAAAAAACAGAAGAAAAGGTTGTTATTGAAGAAAACTTATTTGAAATTAAAGGCTTAATGTGTTTAACACCTAAAATAAGAATAACAATAAAGATCATAAAAACAACATTCTTGTAAAATGTTTCTTTAGGAGTAAGCTTTAAAGCGTCACCAAAACATCCACAGTCTGTAACTTTATTGTAAGTGTATGAATACCATGTTAAAAATAAGAATACAAGGTTTAAGCCAAATAAGCTCCAAACGGTAAGTTTTGGTTTATAGCCAACTAAAAGCATAATACCTAAAACCAATTCGGTAACAATTAAAAGAATTGAAAAAGGTAAAGCAAAAGGAATTAAGAATTCTAAGTTTAGTACACCGGCACTAAAGTACTCCTCAAATTTATATTGAGATCCAATTGGGTCTACTAATTTTACAAATCCAGAGTAAATAAAAAGAAGTCCTACAAGTACTCTTGAAATATGAGTTAACATTTTTAAAATCATATAGGGATGTTTTTAGGTTAATTATCTGATTCAGAAAGATGAATCATGGCAAAAATAGCATAATTAATCATATCTTGATAATTAGCGTCAATTCCTTCAGAAACTAAGGTTTTGCCTTGATTGTTTTCTATTTGTTTTACACGAAGTAGTTTTTGTAGAATTAAATCGGTTAACGAAGAAACTCTCATATCTCTCCAAGCTTCACCATAATCATGGTTTTTGTTTTCCATTAATTCTTTGGTAATCTTTATATGTTTGTCATATAAATTAGTAGCCTCTTCAGTAGTTAAATCAGGTTGCTCAACAACGCCAAGCTCAATTTGAATTAATGCCATTATTGAGTAGTTAATAATGCCAATAAATTCTGATTTTTCTCCTTCATCAACTTTTCGTTCAGTATTTTCTTGTAATTGACGTATGCGTTGAGCTTTTATAAATATTTGATCGGTTAATGAAGGAAGTCTTAATATTCTCCAAGCACTACCGTAATCACTCATTTTTTTTACAAACAAATTTCTACATTCTTCAACTACAGTATCATACTGTTTAGAGGTGTTCTGCATCTTTCTTATTTAAAAGTATTAGATCAAAAATAGTAAATATTACAAGCTTTTCATTTATTTTTACTTGGAAATTTAACATGATGACAATTAATTGTAAAGGAACCTTGGTAGATTTAACTAAGCCTAAGGTTATGGGGATTTTAAATGTTACTCCTGATTCTTTTTTTGATGGAGGAAAGTATAAAAGCGAACGAGATATTCTTAAACAAGCGGAAAAGATGTTGAATGAAGAGGCTGCGTTTATAGATGTTGGAGCTTATTCTTCAAGACCAGGAGCAAAACATATTTCGGAAGAAGAGGAGCTACAAAGAATGCTTCCTGTAGTGGAATTGTTGATTAAAAATTTTCCTGAAATTATTATATCAATAGATTCTTTTAGAAGTAGAGTAGTGGAAGAGTCGGTTAATGCAGGGGCTGCAATTATTAATGATATTTCTGGAGGAATGATGGATGAGCAGATGTTTAAAACGGTAGCTAAACTTCAAGTTCCATATATTATGATGCATATGAAAGGAACGCCGCAAAACATGCAACAAAATCCGCAATATGAAAATGTGGTTACGGAAGTGATTTCTTTTTTTGCAGAGCAGCTTTTTAAATTGCGTAAACTAAAGGTGAATGATGTAATTATTGATGTTGGTTTTGGTTTTGGTAAAACGCTTGATCAAAACTATGAGTTACTTAAAAAGTTGTCACTGTTCAAAAGTTTAGATGCTCCCATTTTAACTGGTGTTTCAAGAAAATCAATGTTGTATAAGTTATTAGGTGTTACACCTAAAGAAGCTTTAAATGCTACTACCGTAGCCAATACAGTTGCTTTGTTAAATGGTACACATATTTTAAGGGTGCATGATGTAAAGGAGGCAGTTGAGGCGGTTAAAATTGTGGAGCAGTTGTAATAAAATCCTTACATTTACTTATCAGGTAGTATATAATGCCTAAAAACTTGTTTTAAAGTTAAAAAACTTCAAAAAATTAATGAATTTAGATTTTATCGACTTTTCGTTTCTTGATGTGTTAGATATTTTTTTAGTAGCAGTGCTACTTTTCTATATATATAAGTTATTAAAAGGAACTGTAGCTATTAACATTGTAATCGGAATTGCATTTATATTTTTAATATGGAAAGTTACTCAGGCTCTACACATGGAAATGTTGAGTGGGATTTTGGGATATTTACTTTCTGGTGGTGTTATAGCATTGATTATTGTATTTCAACAAGAAATTCGTAAGTTCTTATTAATGATAGGAACTACTAACTTTTCTACCAAAAAAAGTTTTTTAAATCAGTTGAAGTTTTTAAAGACTGAAATTCATTCTGAAACAGATGTTGAAACTATACTAACGGCATGTGCTAACTTATCAAAAACTAAAACGGGTGCATTGTTAGTGATAGAGAAAACAAATAATCTTGATTTTTTAATTAATACTGGTGATAAAATGAATGCTTTGGTTAATGAGGCAATCATTGAAAGTATTTTTTATAAAAATAGCCCGTTGCACGATGGTGCAACTGTTATTCGTGATAATTATATTGTAGCAACTCGAGTAATATTACCTGTTTCTAATAGTGCTAAGATACCTTCTAGGTTTGGTTTACGCCACAGAGCAGCTATTGGAGTTAGTGAAAAAACTGATGCAATTTGTTTGTTGGTTTCAGAAGAAACAGGAGAGATTTCTTATATAAAAGATGGAGAGTTTGTGTTATATAAATCGTTAGAAGAGCTCCATAGAAAATTAGAAAAAGATGTAATGGCATAAAAAAAGCTCGCAACTTGCGAGCTTTTTTGTGTTCTGTTCAAAAAAGATTATTGAGCAGGAGCCATTTTAGATTGAATAGCAGTCATAACGCTATTGAATTTTTTAGCAGCTTCTTCGTCTAAGTTAGCAACGATGTCTTTAGCTTGTGTAGCTAATTCAACACCTTTTTTAGCTAATTCAGAGTTTTTTACTACGTCTCCTTTTGCTTCGATGTAATCTTTAGCATATTGAGAATAAGACTGTAAGTATTCTCCTACTTTTGGGTCTTCAAATTCTGGAATTTCGATACCTTCGATTGCTGATTCCATAGCTTCAACAGCTTCCTCAGTAGCCTCTTTAGCTTCTTCAGTAGCTTCAGTTGCTGCTTCTTTAGCTTCTTCAGTTGCTTTTTCTACAGCTTCAACAGCTTCTTTGGTTGCATCTTTAGCATCTTCTTTAGTATTTTTACATGATGTTGCTAATAAAGCACCAACAACAAATACTGATAAAATTACTTTTTTCATCGTTTATTGATTTTTAGTTTTTAAGATTGAATAACAAATGTACTATTTTGAATGATGTAAACAAATTTATTTACACCACTGTTTCACTATTAAACTGTTTTTCGAACAAATTCTTATAATAGCCCTCATGTTTTTTTAGTAATTCTGTATGGTTTCCTTTTTCAACTATACGACCTTTGTCCATAACAATAATCATATCAGCTTTTTTAATGGTTGCTAAACGGTGTGCAATTACTATAGAAGTTCTGTTCTTGGTAATTTTATCAGTAGCATACTGAATCATTTGCTCTGAATGTGCATCAACAGAAGAAGTGGCTTCGTCTAAAATTAAAATACTAGGCTTACTAACATAGGCACGTAAAAAGGCAATTAATTGACGTTGACCTGAAGATAACATACCGCCACGCTCTTTTACATTATAATGATAGTTGTTAGGAAGACTCATTATAAAATCATGAATTCCAATTTGTTTGGCAGCAACTTTAACTTCTTCAAGAGAAATGTTTTCGTTGTTAAGAGTGATGTTATTTAAAATACTATCAGAAAATAAAAACACATCTTGAAGTACTACTGCTACCTTTTGACGTAAAGAAGCTATTTCATAGTCTTGTACAGGAATGTTGTCGATAGATATTTCTCCACTATTTATTTCGTAAAAGCGACTTATAAGGTTGATAATGGTTGATTTACCAGCTCCTGTAGCACCAACAATAGCTACTGTTTGTCCTTTTTCAACACTAAAGCTAATGCCTTTTAAAATTTCTTCATCTTCAATATAGCTAAATCGTACATCTTTAAAGTTAATAGTTCCTTGTATGTTATCAGCAATAATTGTCCCGTTTTTGTCTATAGAGCTTTCAGTATCAATTATATTAAATACACGTTCACCGGCAACAATTCCCATTTGTAGTTGGTTAAACTTATCGGCTATTTGTCGCAACGGTCTAAAAAGCATTTGAGCCATTTTTATAAAACCAATAATAGCACCAACACTTACTGCCTTGTCTTCAACAACCTGTAATCCACCGTACCATACAATAAGTCCTATTGCAATAGAAGAAAGAATTTCAGCAATAGGGAAGAAAATAGAGTAGTACCATACAGTTTTAACATGTGCCTTTTTATGTTTATTGTTAATTTCAATAAAGTTTTTATACTCAATTTTTTCTCTATTAAAGAGTTGGACGATTTTCATTCCTGTAACTCTCTCTTGTACAAAGCTATTTAAGTTTGCTACTTGGTTACGAACATCTTGAAAAGTAGATTTTATAGCTATTTGAAATAGTTTGGTAGCATAAATCAATACAGGTAAGGTTGCAAGTGCAATTAAAGCTAATTTCCAGTTGGTATAGAACATTACAATGATTACAACAATCATTTTTAAAACATCACTAACAATCATAAAAACACCCTGGGTGAAAAAGTTAGCAATGGTTTCTATATCTGAAACAACACGAGTTACTAATTTTCCAACTGAAGAATTATCAAAATACCCCATTTTAAATTGAAGTATTTTTCTAAAAGTTTTGGCTCTTATGTCCCTGATAATGTGTTGACCTACCCAGTTGGCGTAAAAAATAAAGCTAAATTGAAAAAAGACTTGGATAAGCAACACTACTATCATGGCAATTGTAAAATATAATAGCCTTGAAACATCTTTAGTTACAGTGAAATCGTCTATAGCTGTCATTAAAATGACAGGGGTTAGCACAGCAAAACCTGCTAGTAAAATGGTAGATAATGCTGCAATTATAAATCGTACACGGTATTTTTTTGCAAAACTCATTAGTCGTGCAAAAATTTTAATATCAAATGCTTTTCCTGTTGTTTTACTCACTATATATAGTCGTATATTACTTTTGTTAAAAATAAACCTTTTGCAGGAACTGATACACCTGCTTTACTTCGATTTTTACTTTCTATAATTTTTTTAAAATCATCCACAGTTATTTTTTCTAAACCAACATCAATTAATGTTCCTACAATGGCTCGAACCATATTTCTTAAAAAACGATTAGCACTAATATGAAACGTTAATTCATTTCCGTTTTTAACCCACTCAGCTTTGGTTACTGTACAGTTAAATGTATGTACATCTGTTTTTACTTTTGAAAAACATTCAAAATCCTCATAATTGTATAGAGTAGCAGCTGCTTTATTCATCAACTCTATATTTAATTGCTGATGATGTAGTTGCCACGTAGTATCTAGTAAAAAAGGATTTCTACCTAACCAGATTTTGTACTCATAACTTCTGCTAAGAGCATCAAAACGAGTGTGGGCATCGTCATGTACTAATTGTGTTCTGAATATAACTATGTCGTCGGGCAAAATAGCGTTTAATTTGTAAGAAAAGTTATCGTTTAGCGGTGTTTCTACATCAAAATGAGCAAACATTTGTGAGGCGTGTACGCCAGAATCGGTTCTCCCTGCACCTACAATGTTTATTTCTTTTCTTAAAATTGTGCTGATGGCCTTATTTATTTTTTCTTGAACTGAAATTGCATGTGGCTGTATCTGCCATCCATGATAATTTTTTCCGTTGTATGCTAATTCAATAAAATACCTCAAGAAGTGTAAATTTTTAAAGAGCTAAATTATAAAATTCTAATTTGAAAAGTGCTAGAGAGAAGTGTAAAATAATGTTTTTGAGATTTATTAACATATGTTAACAGATTAACTGTAATGTTTGTGTTATTTTTGTCACCTTTTAGAATACGAAAGTGAATTCCCCTTTCATTAATTTCCCCTTAGTATAAAGAAATCCATGATGTAATGTCGTGGATTTTTCCTTTTTAATTCGTTAGTTTTGTCCTGATGAAGAAGATTTTACTCCTTTCCGATACACATAGTTTTATTGATGAACAAATTTTAAAGTTTGTAAAGCAAGCTGATGAGGTTTGGCATGCAGGTGATATTGGTGATTTAGAAGTTACGGATACAATAAAAAAACTTAAACCACTTAGAGCTGTTTATGGGAATATTGATGATAAAAATGCTAGGGTAGAGTTTCCGTTAGATAATAAATTTGTTGTTGATGGTGTTTCAGTTTGGATAACTCATATAGGAGGTTATCCAAATAAGTATAATCAAAGAGTTAGGGAAGAATTAAAAACGAATAGACCACAGTTGTTTATTTGTGGACATTCACATATTTTAAAAGTTCAGTACGATAAAAAATTAAATTTACTTCACTTAAATCCTGGAGCAGCAGGAAACCACGGATTTCATAAAATTAGAACCATGCTACGTTTTGAAATAGATAAAGGTAATGTGAAAAATATGGAAATTATAGAATTAGCTAACAGAGGTTAACTGATTATAGTTTTTTTCCTTTTTTAGTATAGGAACTGTAATGTGTATTGTAGTGCCTACATTTACTTCAGATTTTATGGTTAGTTTACCATCCATCATGTGAATTCTAGCTTCAACTTGATTAAGACCAATACCATCAGAAAAAGAAGAAGACGAGGTAGAAAATCCTACCCCATCATCCTTAACGAGAACGGTTAGTTGACTCTTCTCTTCTTTTAAATCTATTTGTGCATGTTTGGCTTTACTGTGCTTCAAGATGTTATTGATTAATTCTTGAATCACATTAAATATTTTTATTTCAAATTCTTGATTATATCTATTTATGTTTTTTGCAGAAACTTCAAGTTTTAATTGACTATTAGAATACTTTTTAACGACATCCTTAATAGCATATTCAAGTCCGAATTTTAATAAAATAGAAGAAACTAAATTATGAGATAAGTCTCTAACTTTTTGAGAGGCTTCAGAAATAATAGCTTGTGTTTTTTCTATTTCTTGTGGAGCATCTCCGTCAAATTGTTTTTTTGTAGCTGTTAAATGCATATTTGCAGAAGAAAGCAATGCGCTAACGTTATCATGTAATATTTCAGCAATGAGTTTTCGTTCTGTTTCTTTCCCATCTATCGTTGCATTAAGAATTTTAACCTGTGCTTCTGATTTTACCTTTTCAAGGTTTTGTTGCTGTATAAGTTTACTTTCAGATAGTTTAAGACGTAGGTTTTTTTGACGAAGTTTATAGTTGTAAATAATTACACCTGAAACAATTAAAACCAAAAAACTTAAAGCACCAAATAGCATAGAGGTTTTGGCTTCTTGAGCTTCTTCTAATTTTCGTTGTTCTTCTACTAAGGCTATTTTTTCTTTTTCTAAATTTACTTCTTGTTGAGCATAAATTTCCTCAATCATTCTCCTTATTTCCTTGTCTCTTAAATCATCTTTAATATTATAAGACTTTTCTTGATAGTCATAAGCAGTATAGTCTTTAAGTTTGTATAATGCAAACGATAAATTAAGATATAACCTTTCTTTAAATTTAACGGCTTTAATGCTAGTATCTTTTTCTATGAGTTCAAGACTTTCATAATATTTTTCTCTAGCTTTATTATATTTTTTTTCAAGGAGATAAATGCTAGCTAAGTTAGTTATTGCAGCTGATAAGAATATTCTGTTATTTTGACTTCTGTGTATCTCTATAGCAGAATTAGCATTTTCTTTAGCCTTCTCATATTCCTTTCTTTTAAAGTAAATACCTGATAGATTACTGTATGCTCTCGCTTTATATGATAATAAATCCTTTGATTTAGATTTAATATTTATTAATTTTTGAAAATATATAAGAGAACTGTCCTTTTCTTCTTGTCTTAAAAAAGAGCTACCAATGTCAAGTAAACTTTTTGCATATAAATCTTCTTTAAAAATAAGGTTTGGTTTTGTTTTGATTAATTCATTGTTGTAATCTGATTGAATTTCATTGCTAAGCCTTTGATTTGCTTTTTTATAGTATAATAAAGCTTTAGAGTAGTTATTGGTTTCTGTAAAAATATCTCCTATTAAAAAATATAATTCTACTTCTGAATCTAAATCTTTAACCTTCTTGCTCTTTTTCAAAAGAGACAGAGCCTTTGTTAAGCTTTGGGAGTAATTTTTCTTTTGAAAGAGGGTTTTTGACTCTTTAATTTTTTTTAACAAAGAGCTATCTCTTTGCAAAAGAGATAGCTCTTTGTTAAGAGAAGCAGTTTCTTTATTAAAAACATTTTTTTTTCTTTGCTCTTGTTTTATGTTGTTATTAGCACAGATTGAAAAACTTATTAATAAGAAAGAAAATAAGATTTGTATTTTTTTCAAATAAAACAATGTTAGTATTTATGATATTACAATAACGGGTTTTTCTTCAACAGAAACATGAACTTCAGTATCTGATTTATTTGAGGTGTTTTTGTGATTAACAAAATTAATTTTAAGAGTTTCATTAGGACTCATTTCTAATTGTCTAGAAAATACTTTCTGCAAAGCATTTCCGTTTGATAGGTGAACTTCGTAAGCTTCAATTTTTTCATTATAAATGAAATCTGTAGCAACATTATCATTAACTACAAAATTTAACTGATATGTTCCATCTTCATTTGCTGTAATGCTATATGAGTTTAAGAATTCAGTAATTCCTTTAGCAAAAGTAATGTTTTCGTCCTCGATATATATACTTTTTCGTTTACCATTATTAGCCTCTAAAAAACCAATTTTTAAATGATCATTTTCTATAGAAAAATCATTAGAGTGTTTCGTAGCTGTTTTTTGCGGAGTTTCAGCTAAAATTATTTCTTTTGAGTTGTCTACATTAGTTACTGTAGTTACATCTGTATTGTTTGTTGTATTGAAATCAATAGAGTATGCACCAGTAGCATCTCTTTTAAGTGTATATGACTGTAATAAGTTTTCAGGATTATTCTCTATAACTTCCGCTTCGTTAGAAGAACATGAAGCAAAAATAACACTAAGGCTTAAAGCTAAGAAATAAGGAGTAAATTTTTTCATGACTTATTTGGTGTTTATTATTGAGATTAGGTTTTTAAAAAATAGCGATGTACTTAGGATAGATGTTAAGAGACGGGGGACGATATCTCTTAGGGGATAAAAGAAAACAAAATGAAGGGGTTTTCTATACTATGTTAAATAACGCGTACATCGCTATTGGGTTTATTGTTATTAGAAGTAGTTGATTAGCGATGCATAAAGTGTATAGACTCGGGGGGCTTCTTCTTAATCTGGGGGACTAAAGAAAATTTGAAGGGTTGATTATGTCTTTACACTATTTTGTTTCTCACTGCATACATCGCTAAACCTACTACATTCCTTACTTTTAATTTTTTATATAAATTACTTCTATATGTTTCTACTGTTTTTATACTGACATTGAGTTGATTTGCAATTTCACTGGAGCTTTTCTCTTTAGCAATTAACTTTAATACAGCAATTTCCCTCTCCGTTAAATCTCCATGCAAATATTCTGGCTCGTCTTCTTCTTTTGCATCAGAAGCATATAAGTCTAATAATTTTACTTTAATATCTTCACTAATGTATTGTATGCCGTTGTGTACAACTTTAATGGCATCAATTATTTGCTCATTAGCTCGACTTTTATCTACAAAACCATTAGCGCCTAACGCAATCATTTCTTGAACAAGTTTTGGGTCGCTTAAACTAGATAGTATTATTGTTTTAATAGTTGTATTACGTTTTTTAAACGTTTTTAAAACTTCTATACCATCCATCTCAGGCATGTTAATATCTAAAACTAATACATCTGCTGTATTTTTAGAGGACCAGTTTACTACTTGTCTTCCAGTTAAAGAAAAACCCTCAACTTCAATGTCGTCTTCAGTATTTAATAAAGCAATGACTCCGTCTATTAAAATCTTATGGTCATCTGCTATGTGAACTTTTATCTTGTTGTAATTCATGGTTGTTATTACAGTTACAAATTTATGAGGTTAAAACAGTGTGCACAATACACAGTATCCCTAATCGTTTCATTAATGACTCAGGGTTAACCCTGAGTTTTTTTTAACATTTCTTTAACATTTAAAGCTGTAGGCCTTGAATAGCTTAGGAAACAAAAATAAAAAAACCGAGAATTAATCCTCGGTTTTTTTCGCACTAAATATACTAAGATGTTAGGTTTATCGTAATCTATCTACAGATTTTACAAGATCTTCATCCTTCTTAATGGCTCTATTTGCTAAAACTAACAGCAAAACAACAATGATAGGAAAGAACATCCCAATACCTTTCTCAGAAACCGAAGCTTCTCCAGATAATGTTTGTGATAAATATATCAATACTCCTAATAAAAAAAGATTTATCAATATGTTTAAGCGGTTTAGTACAAATTGTAACTGACGGTTTTTAAATAAAAATATTGTAACAATAGATACTAAAGCCGAAATAAAAAATAAAACAGGAATACTTTTTTCTAGAATTGAGTTTCCAGAAAACAAATCCAATATATATATAGTGTTAGTTTGAGAGTTACTCCAAAGACTAAATAAAAAAGTCAATCCTCCAGAGATAATTCCTGCTACTAATAAGTATATAGATTGTATTCTTTGTATCATAATTTTTTATCGGGTAGCAAATGTAATACTTCTTTTTTTAAAAAGAAATATTAGAAGTTAAAATATTTGTATATATTTGCCTTGTATGTAACCGCACAAAATTATTATATAGCCCCTATATAATTAGCACTCAAAACAAAACTTAATACAAAATAATTCTTTATACATAAGGAATTTTAGTAACTTAACTATTTAACGAATGTTCGATATTTCGGAATTAAAAACTAAAAAATTAGCTGACTTACAAGTTATTGCGAAATCAATAGGATTAACGAAAATTAGTCAACTTAAGAAGTTAGACTTAGTATACAAAATTTTAGATGCGCAAGCAGAAGCAAGTGCTAATGAGGCTAAACCAAAACCTGCTCCTAAAGCAGAGAAGCCAAAAAGAAAAAGAATATCTAAAACAGAAGCTAATACTACAACTACTGCTGTTGAAAAACAGGAAGATAAGGTTGTTGTTAAGCCTGAGATAAAAGAAGCTCCAGAAAAAAAGGAGCCAGTTGCTAAGCCTAAAAAGAGGGTAGAAGATAAGAAACAGCCTCCTAAAGCTGTTGAAGATAAAAAGCAGCAACAACCTCAACAACAAAAGCAGCAGCATAATAAAAATCATAGCAACAGAGATAGAGGTAATAAGCACAATAAAAATCAGAATACAAATAAACAACATCACAAAAGTGGTAATAAGTACCGTGATCCTGATTTTGAATTTGATGGTATTATAGAGAGTGAAGGTGTATTAGAAATGATGCCTGATGGGTATGGGTTTTTACGTTCTTCTGATTATAACTATTTGTCATCTCCAGATGATATTTATGTTTCTCAATCTCAAATTAAGTTGTTTGGATTAAAAACAGGAGATACTGTAAGAGGTAATGTTCGTCCTCCAAAAGAAGGAGAGAAGTATTTCCCTTTAATTAGAGTTTCAAAAATTAATGGATTAAATCCAAATATTGTTCGTGATCGTGTTTCATTTGAACATTTAACACCATTATTTGCTAATGAGAAATTCAATTTAGCAGAAAAAGGAAGCACATTATCTACTAGAATTATCGATTTGTTTTCTCCAATAGGGAAAGGACAACGTGGTATGATTGTAGCGCAGCCTAAAACTGGTAAAACAGTATTGTTAAAAGATGTAGCAAAAGCAATTGCAGCGAATCATCCAGAAGTATATCAAATAGTTTTATTAATTGATGAGCGTCCTGAAGAGGTAACTGATATGCAACGTAGTGTACGTGGTGAAGTTGTAGCATCTACTTTTGATGAACCAGCAGATAAACATGTACGTGTTGCCAATATCGTATTAGAAAAAGCAAAACGATTAGTTGAATGTGGACATGATGTAGTGATTTTATTAGATTCTATTACACGTTTAGCAAGAGCTTACAATACAGTAGCACCAGCATCTGGTAAAATCTTATCAGGAGGTATCGATGCGAATGCATTACATAAACCAAAACGTTTCTTTGGTGCAGCTCGTAATATTGAAAATGGTGGTTCGTTAACTATTATTGCTACTGCACTTACCGAAACTGGTTCGAAAATGGATGAGGTTATCTTTGAAGAATTCAAAGGAACAGGTAACATGGAGTTACAATTAGAACGTAATATTGCCAATCGTAGAATTTATCCTGCAATTGATTTAATTAAATCGAGCACACGTCGTGATGATTTATTATTAGATGAAAAGACAGTACAACGTATGTGGGTATTACGTAAGTATTTAGCAGATATGAATCCTATTGAAGCAATGGAGTTTATTCAAGACAGAATTAAAAGATCATTAAATAACGATGAGTTCCTGATTTCAATGAATGGATAATCGTTAGTTATATAAAATAAAAAATCCCGCTCTTAGCGGGATTTTTTATTTTGGATATATCACAGAATTTAGTGGGACATCAAATTCATGGGTATCTTTTATCTTTTTGATAGGAGAAAAGAAGTTGAGTCCGATAGTTTGAGTGTCTTCTCTACATTCTGATAAAAATCGATCATAAAACCCTTTACCGTAACCAACTCTATAGTTTTGTTCGTCAGAAATTAACATAGGCACAAAAACCAAGTCAATATCTTTTACATCTGCTTCTTCTGCATTTATAGGTTCTGGAACTCCAAATTTGTTGAGTTCTAGTTTGGTTTCTTTTTCAAAGTAGAAATGAGTTAGCGAGTCATCTTCAAAATTACAACGACTAACAATAATTCTTTTTCCTTTATCTCTAAAAAAATCAATGATAGGTTGAGTGTCTATTTCATTAAACTTTCGCATGGATAAAAACAAATGTACAGTACTAATATTATCAGTTTTTAACTCGAATATTTGTTGGTAAATACTCTCTTGTAATTTTTCTTTTTTAGTTATTGTAAGAGTATTTCTCTTTTGTTTATATAGTTTTCTAAGGTCAGATTTAAGCATTGGGTTACAACGATTTTAATTCTTCTTTAAGTTTTTTTGTTAATCCTTTTACTATAAGTTCGTATGAGTGATCAATTAATTCAAAAACAAAAGTATCAGAAACATCATTGTTTAAAGTAACTGTATTCCAATGTTTCTTACTCATGTGAAATCCTGGATTAATACTTTCATACTCAGCTCTTAATTCTAAAGCACGTTCAGGATCACATTTTAAATTAACCTTAGGCTCATGTTGCTCCCAGCTATCTAAACCCGATAACGAAAACATTTTATTCATTACTTTAAATACTAAAACATTATCATCAAATGGAAAATGTTCAGTAACTCCTTTTTTGGTAATGCAATAGTTACGAAATTCTTCAATATTCATTATTCAATTAAATTTTGAGTTGATTCAGGAATCTTTAAAGCTGTGTAGTCTAGTTTCCATCCAATAGTTTCCACTAAATTTTGCATTAAGGTAACAGCCTCTAAGGCTTCTTTATTTGCGGTTTGCATTAAATTACTTTCAGGTATTTTTTGAAGAATGTGATCTTTAGCTTCTTTATTTACTTCAGTTAAATCTTCAGAACTAAACTTGTTAAGTAATCCGTTTTGTATGTCATAGAAACGTAAGTTTGGTTCTATTGAAAATACTTCGGGTTGTGGGAATTCAGATAAAACCAATACCTTTTTCTTCGTGTCGGTATGCATTTTTATTTTTCTAAAATCAAAACCAATATGAACTTTAGCATTAATTAAAATAATGGCTTTTTTCTTACTAGTAACAAGTCCTAAAAACTTCTCTTTGGTGTTTTCATGATGATATATCTCGGCAAATTCCCCTTCAACAGTAATTAATTTAGATACTTTTTTAATCTTATCTAGCAGAACTACCGATTGTTTTTCGGTTAAATTTTTTCTTTTTGCTGAGGTGAATTTTTTAAAAATGTAATAGGATATAATGGCACCTCCCGCCAAACCTATAAAAAGTAATTCCATAGTTACGAATTTACATAAAATAGGTAAAGCATAAAAGAGAATATATATTGTAGTAGTTTTATAAATGAAGTAAGTGGAGGAAAGTTATTTTGTATTTTTATTCTCAGAAAGTAAAAGAGTTTATCAGAGTAAAACAACTACTTAATGAGGTCAGCAAGCGCAACAGAAAAAGAACTAAAAGAACGTATAAAAGAGTTAACTTGTTTATATGAAGTAACATCTTTAATAATAAATGCAAACCTAGATCAAGTTGATGTAGCTTTAAAAGCCATAGCTAAAAGTTTAAAAAAAGCATTACAGTTTCCAAAAAACACGCGAGTTTTTATTGATACGGAAAAATATTCTGAAGAGGAAAGTAAAACCGAGGAAGAGTTTTGTATTATTTCAAGTCCTATTTCAGTATTTAATATTCCTAAAGGAAAAATATCAGCATTTATAAGAGGAAAGGAACTTAAGGATAATTTATACCTAAAGGAAGAAAAAGAATTATTTGACACCGTTGCTATAAAAATAGGAGGACTTTTAGAGCGTATTGAAATAAAGAACAATGAGTTGTCGATGAGACGTAAAATGGAACATGCCGATCGTTTATCAATCTTAGGAGAATTAACCGCTGGTATTGCCCATGAATTAAATACCCCCCTAGCTAACATATTAGGTTATTCAGAGCTATTGAAAGCGGATATGTCCAGTAATGAAAAGGCTTTGGCTGATGTAGATAAAATTATTCAAAGCGCAATTTTTTCAAGAGAAGTAGTAAAAAAACTCATGTATTTTGCTTGTGAAATGCCGCAAGAAATGAAAAAAGTAAATATAATTCCAAGTATAAAAGATGCTATAAATTTACTGGACGCTACTTTTAGAAGGCAGTCTGTAAAATATTTAGTGAAAGTTGAGGAGTCAGAATTATGGTTGCGAGCAGATACAGTTCAACTTACTCAAATTATTTTTAACCTTATTATAAACGCTATTTATTTTTCACCTAAAGACGGGCTTGTTACTATAGAAACATTCCAAACAGATAAAGAAGTTGTTTTAAGAATTTCTGATGAAGGAATAGGTTTAAGTAATGAAGCTCTTGAAAAAGTGTTTCAACCTTTCTTCACAACGAAACCAACAGGAGAAGGAACAGGGCTGGGATTAAGTGTTGTGCATGGTATTGTATCGAGTCATAAAGGAACAATAACTGCTAAAAATGGCATTGAAAAAGGTGCTATCTTTGAGGTTAGGTTACCAAAATAAAAGAAATGCCGTTAAAAAAAGAAAATATATTAATAGTAGATGATGATGTTCATATTTTAGAATTGTTACATCGACATTTACAGTCTTGGAACTATCATACCTACAAGGCGGTATCGGTTAAAGAAGCAGTTACAATTTTAAGAGATACGCCAATTGATTTGTTAATTACAGATTTAAAAATGCCTGAAGTTGATGGTTTCGAGTTAGTTAAATTTGTCTCGGAGCATTATCCAAAGCTACCAAAACTTATTGTAACAGGGTATCCATCTGTTCAAGATTCACTAGAGGCAATTAAGTCAGGTGTAGTAGCATACCTAACGAAGCCATTTACTAAAAACGAGTTGAAAACGGCAATGGATGATGCATTATCAAAATCAGGAATAAGTAAGAAAAGTGCTGCTCAAAAAAAAGAGAAGAAAGACTTTTATGGAGACATGATAGGGGCTTCTGAAAAGATTAATGAAATTTTTCAAATAATAGATCGAGTTAAAAATAATAAAGCTACAGTTTCTATTAAGGGTGAAAGCGGTACAGGTAAAGAATTAGTAGCAAGAGCAATACATTATGAAGGTAAGTTTGCTAAAGGGCCATATATAGCTGTAAACTGTGGGGCAATTCCTGAAAATTTATTAGAATCTGAATTATTTGGTTATGTAAAAGGCGCTTTTACAGGAGCAGAAAGTAATAGGAATGGTTTTTTTCAAGCTGCAAATGGAGGAACTATTTTTTTAGATGAAATAGGTAACGCTTCTTTAAATGTACAATCTAAATTATTAAGAGTTTTACAGGAAAAGGAAGTAGTAAAGGTTGGAGCTCAAAAAGCAGAAAAAGTTGATGTTAGAATTATTGCAGCAACAAACAATAATCTAAAGGAAATGATTCAAAAAGGAACGTTTCGAGAAGATTTGTTTTATAGATTAACAGTTGTTGAAATAGAGGTGCCACCTTTAAGAGAAAGAAAAGAGGATATTTCTATGTTGGTGGAAAAGTTTCTATTTAAATATGGAATAGAGTACAAAGATAGATTCATAAAAATAAGTCCCAAAGCTACAGATATACTTCAACGATACAATTGGCCTGGAAATATAAGAGAATTAGAAAATATAATACAACGTGCGGTAATTATGTGTGATCGTATAGTAGAGGTAGAGCACTTACCTGATTCATTAAAATATAATGTCGATTTTTCTGAAGAAGGATTGATATCTTTAAGAGAAATGGAAAAGCGTCACATACAACATGTATTAAATGCTACTAATAATAATAAAACAAAAGCGGCAAAAATTCTCCAAATAGATCGTAAGACACTGCGAGAAAAGCTGAAAGAATAAAACATCTTTTTTGAGAGTTTTTTCTCCATATGAGGAGAAACTCCCCACTTAAACTTTAAAATAAAATTTCAAAGAAACTTCTGAATCCTTTATAAATAAAGGGATTCAGAGGTTTTTTGTTTTTTTGGCATATTCGTCGGCATGCCATTTGCCTTTATAGATGAAAATAAAATAAATGTAATTTATGAATACGAATCCTTTTAACATTTGTCCATCATGTATAGAAGTAAATACATGTGTGTTAACCAAATCTAAAGAAAAGGTATGGTCGTGTAGTGAGTATAATGAGGTAAATGAAGTAGTAGAGAAAGAGAAGAAAAAAGAGGCAGTTGTAAGCCCTGAAATGCAAGTTCAAACTGCTTAAGACAAGAAAAGCTTACTAATAAATAAAGTATGAATAATACAAAAAGTGAAGTATCAGAAAGTAAAATAAATTCAAACATAAGTGAGATGACATTAACCAAAGAATTAAAAAAACCAGTGAAGCGAAAGAATGCTAGAGGAATGGTTGATAATGTATTAGAGCAGTTTAATAGTGCATCTGATCAAATTGGTTTACACCCTAATATTCGTAAAATATTAAGTATTACGAATAACGAAATCATTGTTAATTTTCCTGTGAAGATGGATAATGGTGATGTTGAAATTTTTCAAGGATATCGTGTACAGCACAATAATGCTTTGGGACCATATAAAGGAGGTTTACGTTATCATCCAACGGTAGATATAGATGCAGCAAGAGCTCTGGCTATGTGGATGACATGGAAAACATCTTTGGCAGGTTTACCATATGGTGGAGGTAAAGGAGGTATACAAATTGATCCTACTAAATATTCAAAAGATGAATTAGAGCGAATTACAAGACGTTTTACGTTTGCTTTAGGTGATAATATTGGTCCAGAACATGATATTCCTGCTCCAGATGTAAACACAAACGCTCAAACTATGGCGTGGATGGCAGATACATATATGAGTACTAAAGCTCCTGCAGAACGTTCAATGAATCAACATGTAGTTACAGGAAAACCAATTGGTAGTGGAGGTCTAGAAGGAAGAGACAGAGCTACAGGTTACGGAGTGTTCCTAACAATTAAGTTTTGGGTAGAAGAAAATAACCAAACTTTAGAAGGTAAAACCTTTATCGTTCAAGGCTTTGGAAATGTTGGGTATTGGGCTGCTTATTTCTTAGAAAAAGAAGGAGCTAAAATGACAGGAGTTCAAGATGCTTACGGAAGTATTCAAAATACAAGTGGAATCAAGGTAGAAGACCTTTTCAACTATACGAAAGCTAATAACGGAAGTTTAGTTGGATACCCAGAGTCAACAGAGATAGAAAAAGAAGACTTCTTTGCTATTGACTGTGATATTTGTATTCCAGCCGCTTTAGGAAATCAAATTACTGAAGATAACGCACACTTAATTAAAGCTAATTTAATAGCAGAAGGAGCAAATGGCCCTATAAATGTAGAAGGAGAAAAAATCCTTTTAGAAAAAGGAGTAACAATAATTCCTGATATATTATGTAATTCAGGAGGTGTAATTACTAGTTACTTTGAATGGCTTCAAAACCGTAATGGTGAGTTATGGAATATGGAAGAGGTTATTGTGCGATTAGATAAGAAACTAAAAGACTCATATACCAGAGTTTCAGACTATGCAAAGTTGGAAGGTGTAGACATGCGAAAAGCAGCTTACTGTATAGCTATACAGCGTATTGAAAAGGCTTATGTTCAACGAGGTATTTTTCCATAAAAAGAAGTAAAATGAAATACGGAAGTTTAGTTCTAGAGAAAAAAGAGTATGTGTACATTAAGAGTTTGCTAAATGTTTCAGAGCATACTGAAGAAGATAAAGTACAAACATCACTAGATAAGTTTGCTGAAGAGTTAAAATCGGCTAAAATTTTAGATGAAGATGAAATGCTAGATGATGTGGTACGATTGAATACTGTTGTGACTATAACTTCTGGAGATGATTGGAAAAAAACTATTCAGATTGTAAAACCAACTGAAAAGGATTTAAAAAACAACAAGATTTCCATTTTAACACCAATAGGCATAGCTTTATTTGGTTATGCTTTAAACGATGTAGTTCACTGGGATTTACCAGGAGGAAGGAAAGAAGTTAAAATTTTAAAAGTAACTCAAAAAGAGGGGGAAGAGAGTTTTAGTACCTTAATTTAAAGACAAAAAAATGACACTTAATAATCACGGTAGCGATATAGATGTAGTACATAAATACAACCATGTAGAGTTAAAAGGATGGGTAGATCAATTGCAATATGTTAATAAAGAAATTGACAATCTTTTAAGCTTACATGAACACTCTTTAATAAATAAAGCCATTTCTGAAGAAACATTGAAGCTTTTTTCTGAGAGAAAAAAAATAAACAATGAGCTTTATAAAACTGTTTTGTCATATTCAAATACCTATGTAAATGTAGCGGAGTGTGATGATATTCAGTGCGACATGGCTTATTTAGGAGAGTACGATAGGTTACGTGAGAATTATCATAATAATTTGGAAGCTTACCAAAAACTTAAAGACAAGTTTTTTGAGGAAGTTTTACTAAAAGAATAGCATTCTTGTAAAGCAAGTATGTTAGATTTGTAGAGTTAGTTGTAAAACCTTGGAATCATGTAGTTCCAAGGTTTTTTTATATGATTAAAATAGTTCTTATTGAGTAACATTTAGTGGAGAGTGGGGATAAAAAAAATCATAGTAAACTAAACGGTTTCTTTTTCTTTCTAAAATCAACTTTGTATAATAAGCTTAACATTAATCTAAATACAAAATCTATAGTTAGCAGATTTTTCATTATTACTAGAGTTTTTTACCTATAAAGCGAATCACACTTCCTTTGCCGTTGTGAGAGTTTCCTTCATTCAAAAAAACTTCCTCTTCTTCTAAAACTTGAATTTCAAAACCAGTAAAATCTTGTTGTATTTGTTCTACTGAAAAAAGCATATTTATATCCTTTGGTCCACCTATTTTTGGATTGTCAGCCTGATACTTTAAATGATTTTCACTGAACGCTTCGAATATGATGTATCCTCCAGATTTAAGAAGTGTAACTAATTTTTGATGAATTGCAGAAATTTTCCAAGCTGTAAAATGTGCGTAGATTAAACCAATAGCATCAAAAGATTCTTTAGGAAATTCAAGGTCTTGTATATCACCTACAACATATTTTAAATTTGTATCAAACTCGTTGGCTAACTTTAGAGCTTTATTTTTTCCTTCAATGCTTAAATCGGTAGCAGTAACATCCCAACCTAATTTTGAAGCGTACACACCATTTCTACCTTCTCCGTCAGCAGGTAATAAAATTGATCCTGTTTTTAATTTTTGAAGCTCTTTTTTAAAAAATAAGTTTGGTTCTTTACCATAGGCAAAGTTGAGGTCTTGATATCTTTCATTCCAAAAATCTATATACTTTAAATCGCTTTTTTTCATCGTGTTTTTAATTTAATTTATACGATGTAAAAGTATATTGAGTTCAAGCCTCAATGATAGGATAAATGTAAAATAGTGTTGTACTTATTTTAGCTTTTTTCTAAAAGCTTCAGGAGAGTAACCAGTATGTTTCTTAAAAAAACGTATAAAATAAGAAACATCTTCATAGCCTAAATGATATGCTATTTGATTTATTTGATTGGAAGATGCTAAAAGGTATCTTTTAGATTCTAATATAATTTGTTCGTTAATAAGCTGGGATGCAGTTTTACTTAAGGTTTGTTTGGTTATTGTATTTAATTGATAGTTAGATAAGTTTAGCATGTCTGCATATTGAGACACTTGCTTAATTTTTATAATATTAGTTTCTAATGAATGCAAAAACTCTTCAAGACGCTCTTGAATATATAAGTCTTTGGTATTAAGTGTTTTGTTATTGGTGTTTTTTAACCTTATTAATTCTATAAAAAGAATATTAAGATTAGATTTTATAACTTCTTTATATGCTACAGCTTTGTTTTTATATTCGGTGAAAATAGATGTTAGTAATAGATTTAATTTTAAAAAATCATCTTTTTTTAATTGATAATAATTAATAGCACTTACTTTTTGCAACAAAGAATTTAACTCTTTTTGAATTGAATAGTAAAATTCAGTATTAAATTGAATCATGTAACCTTCACAATTACTGTCTAAATCTAATTTGTGAACTTGACCAGGTCGGATTATAAAAATAGTATAATCGGTTACATCATAATTAACAAAATCTATTTCGTGATTTCCTGTACCTTTTTTCAAAGCCAAAAAGAAGAAAAAATCGTGTCTATGAAGTTCATGAACCATATTTTTCCCGTTAAGAAGTTCTTGAAGACTTTTAATCATAAAATCACCAGATAGGTTTGGCTCTTTTTGAGAAGTTTTTAAATGTCTTACAGGTATGGTTTTCATGGTATAATGATAGAACTAAAACTGCGTGAAATTAATTAGAAAATAGGAAGAAGAAAAATAAGCTTAGTAAAAAGAATAATTAGTCAAATAAAAAATCCTGTAAATCATATGACTTACAGGATTTTCGTCGGGGTGGCAGGATTCGAACCTGCGACCTCCTGCTCCCAAAGCAGGCGCGATGACCGGGCTACGCTACACCCCGAAAAGTGTAAAATTCGTAGTGTAGTTTATCTCGAGTAAAACGAGAGGCTACACCCCGAATAATTGGGACTGCAAATGTAGAAAAAAAAAGCAAACAACAAATAAAAAAATGAAATATTTATTAAATAATTTGATTTTATAAGACGATAGTTAAAATATATTTAAAAGCAGATAACTAGAAATAAAAAAAAATTACATTTGTAACTTCAAAAATTCAAGATAATGGCAGAAAAAATTAAATGTTTGATTATTGGGTCTGGTCCAGCAGGTTACACAGCAGCTATTTATGCAGCGAGAGCAGACATGAAACCAGTTATGTATACAGGAATGCAAATGGGAGGTCAGTTAACTACAACTACCGAGGTAGATAATTTCCCAGGATATCCAAAAGGAACTGATGGAACAGCAATGATGGAAGATTTAAAAAGTCAAGCAGAGCGTTTCGGAACAGATGTTCGTTTTGGAATGGTTACTAAAGTAGAGCTTTCTAAAGAAGAAGGAGGAATTCATAAAGTAATTGTAGATGAATCGACAGAGATAGAGGCTCAAACTATAATTATTTCTACTGGAGCTACTGCTAAATATTTAGGATTAGAAAGTGAACAACGTTTAATTGGTGGTGGGGTTTCGGCTTGTGCTACTTGTGATGGTTTCTTTTATAAAGGGCAAGATGTTGTTGTAGTTGGAGCAGGAGACACTGCAGCAGAAGAGGCAACATACTTAGCGAATATTTGTAGTAAAGTAACTATGTTAGTTCGTAAAGACTATATGCGTGCTTCTAAAGCAATGCAACACCGTGTTAACAAAACAGAAAATATTACTGTTATGTATAATACTGAAATTGATGAGGTATTAGGAGAAAATGTTGTTGAAGGAGTTCGTGCTGTTAATAACCAAACTGGTGAAAAAACAGAAATTCCTGTAACAGGTGTATTTATTGCGATAGGTCACAAACCAAACTCTGATTTATTCAAAGGTTTATTAGATATGGATGAAACAGGATATTTAATAACAAAAGGTAAATCTACCAAAACAAACTTACCAGGAGTTTTTGCCGCTGGTGATATTCAAGATAAAGAATACCGTCAAGCAGTAACAGCAGCAGGTACAGGTTGTATGGCTGCTTTAGACGCAGAGCGTTATTTAGGAGCTTTAGAATAGACTATAAAGTTATATAAAACAAAAAAGGGTACGTATTAGCGTACCCTTTTTATTTTATTTAGAATTTTGTGCACTTTCTTTAATAACCCTTCGAATCCAATCGTTAGGAATCATGTCTATGGTAAGGTTTATACGTTCTTCATCACCATTATTAATAACCTTATGAGGATCTGTAAGTCTCATGTACCAACATTCTCCTGGTTTCATCAATACTGGAGTGTCATTTAAATAAAAAGTAACATTATCATTATTAAGAATAGGTATTGTAAGCCGAATTACTGATCTTTCAACCTCTAAACCTAAGGTAGGATCCGTATGTTCTTTAACTGTTGAATATGGAGCTAATCGAAGTAACCTAACTAAGTTAACTGTAGTATTTTCTTTAAAAAAATCGATAACACTAGTTAAGTATGGAGATTTTTTTAAAGCATTAGTATCTAACCAATCTGTCCACGAACCATCAGCATAATCTTCAGCAGGAGGAGGGAAAGGTAATGATGTATCAACTAGGTGTGCAGGCGACCGCAAAGCAATTACATCATAATATTCAAAATTATCTAATTGTAAAGCTTTAGCTTCTTCAAGCATTTTGGTAGTATCAAAGTTAAAAGGCAGTTTAATACGATCACTAAAAGTATTACTTGTTTTAGTAGTAACTGTTTCCATAGACGCGTGTTTATAAAAGTTTAGGTTTTAGGTTAGTATATTGTAAAACTACAAAAGATTAGTTTTTACAGTTTGATAAAGTTAATTCTTTTTGTTTTAATTTTAGGAATAAGAGTTATTAGTAATAACCCTTAAGCTCTTTTAGAGAGTATTACTTAACTGCATATGTAAAATAGGGTATGGTTTTCCTGTAGCGTCTAGTTCAGAACGTTTGATAGTTTCAAAACCAAAATGATTGTAAAAACCAACTGCTTGTTCATTTTGCTCATTTACATCTACCTTATCCACATTCAATTTGTCAATTGAGTATTCTAATAAGGCTTTACCTACTTTTTTACCTCTATATTCAGGGTGGATAAAAAGCATTTCTAAATTTTGTTCAGCAACACCTAAAAAACCTACTATTTTATTATTGATTTTAATGCACTTTAACTCTACTGCATCTAAATACGTATTTAGAATAAGAGGTTTAAAATATAAAATGTCTTCTTCTTTTAAAAAATGATGTGTAGCCCTAACGGAAGCCTCCCATAAGTCAACTACTTCCTGATATTCGGTACTGTTTATATCATCTATTTTATAATTCATTTTACAGTTCAATTATTTAATTCAATAAGTAATCCTTTAAAGTAAAAAGGATATATAATTCACTTTTTCAATTTTATGCTAAAAAATTAAAGATACCTATCAACTTCCTCTATTTCAAGATCATTAATACTAGCATATCTTTTTTTCATTTGTCCGTTATCATCAAACTCCCAGTTTTCATTACCGTAAGCCCTAAACCATTTGCCTTCTTTGTTCTGATATTCATATTCAAAGCGTACAGCAATTCTATTTTCACTATGCGCCCAATACTCTTTTTTTAATTTGTAATTAAGCTCATTTTGCCACTTTTTACTCAAGAAGTTAATAATTTCTTCTCTACCATTAACAAAGGTGTCTCTATTTCTCCATTCACTATCAACAGTGTAAGCTAAGGCTATCTTTTCAGGATTTTGAGAATTCCAAGCATCTTCTGCGAGTTGAATTTTTTGCTTAGCTGTTTCGAGGGTAAAAGGAGGTAGTGGATGTTTCTGTTCCATAATAATTATAGTAAGTTTTGTATGATTTTTTTTGATTTATATACTATTTCATTTGATTTGAAGAGTTGACTTTCTATGATAGCACTTTCAAAAAGCAGATAAATATGTGTAGCAAGTAATTCATTGTCTATTAACTCTTTAAAAAAGTTGTTCAATTCTTTTTTATGTAATTGAATTACGGTTAAAATGCCCTCTTGTTCTTTAGATATTTCTGATAGAATATTTAGAAAGCTACAACCTCTAAAATTTTCTTTTGTATTCATATAAGCTATAAAATCGAATGCTAGCAATACTCTATCTTTTAAATTTTTACTTTTTGAAGTATACTTAAAGAGTTCTTTAAACCAAAGCTCGTGCCTGTTATTTAAGAAGTCAATACACAAAGCATCCTTTGATTTAAAGTGTTGATAAAAACTAGCTTTAGCAACTTTAGCTTCTTTAATAACTTGGTTAATACCTGTACTGTTATAACCTTGTTGATGAAATAAATGTGCAACTGTTTCTAATATTCGTTCTCTGGGACTACTCATATCTCTTAATTTATGTCAAAGTTACAGAGTTTCAAAAGAACAGACAAGTCTGTTCGGTATTTTAACATTTGAGCGAATGAAATAAGAGCAAATTTAATTTGGAACAATCATTCTAATATACGTATGTTTGTAAATGGAATGATCGTTCTATAATTAATTATTAACTAAAAATAAAAACAATGAGTACATTAAAAGGAAAAATAGCAGTTGTAACTGGCGGAAACAGTGGTATTGGGTTTGCATCTGCTCAAGAATTAAAAAATCAAGGAGCAACAGTAATTATTACAGGAAGAAATTCTGAAAAAGTAGAAGAGGCTTCACAAAAACTAGGAGTAAAGGGAATTGTTGCTGATGTAAAAAGTCTTTCAGCTATTGAAAACTTAGTAGAACAGGTTAAGAGAGACTTCAATAAAGTTGATATACTATTTGTAAATGCGGGTATTTTTCAACCAGCACCTGTTGGAAGTATAAGTGAAGAAATGTTTGATCATCAAATGGCTATTAACTTTAAAGGAGCTGTGTTTACTACCGAAAAATTCCTACCAATTTTAAATGAGGGAGCATCAATTATAAATTTATCTTCTATAAACGCTTATACCGGAATGCCAAATACAGCTGTATATGCAGCATCAAAAGCAGCATTAAACTCTTATACTAGAACAGCAGCTACTGAATTAGCTTCGAGAGGAATACGAATTAATTCGGTAAACCCTGGTCCAGTTTCTACACCAATTTTTGAAAAAACAGGAATGGAAGAAGAGCAAATACAAGGTCTTGCTCAAGCCATAGAAAATCGTATACCTTTAAAACGATTTGGACGACCAGAAGAGGTTGCAAAATTGGTATCGTTTTTAGCTTCAGATAATGCTTCTTTTATTACAGGAAGTGAGTATAATATTGATGGAGGAATAAATATTAACCCACTATTGAGTTAAATTTTTTTGAATATATTTGGAATGAAAGTTCCAGTATGGTAATTTTGTGGAAGAGTTAATCGCTTCCACATTTTTTTTTATATGCCAAGAGTAAAATCATTTGATGAAAAAGAAGTACTAACCAAAGCAATGTGTTTGTTTTGGAAACAAGGATATTCTGCTACTTCTGTACAAGATTTGGTATGCCACTTAGGAATAAACAGAGCAAGTTTATACGATACTTTTGGTGATAAAGAACAGTTATTTAAAAAATCTTTCGAGCTTTATAGAGCTACTACAAAAGAAGGACTAATAGAGTTTTTTAAAAACTATCCAGATGTGAAAGAAGGATTTTCTAAGCTTTTTAATAAAACTATAGAAGAAGCTATTCTTGATGAAGATAAAAAAGGATGTTTTGTTGTAAATGCTACGACAGAACTTATTCCAAATGACGAAAGTTTACAGAAAGTGCTAATAGAAAACAAATGCGATTTCCAAAACTTATTTTACGAGTACTTGAAAGCAGGTAAAGAAAGAGGGCAATTAAAAAACAGTCAAGATTTAAAATCTATAGCCACTCTTCTTTACACACTTTATAATGGTATTCGAGTTGTTTCTAAAGTAAACCCTGATAAAAAAGAGTTATCAAATTCAATAAAAGTAGCCTTGTCTTTGCTGAGCTAATCAAATAAGGTTAAGTTAAAAAGTTATCTTTTTATAGGTTTTTGCCATTTGTATCAAACACTACTCAGAAATACTTGTTGTTATCGAGGCAAAAAAACTTACTCATAATCAGGAATATTCAATCCTAAAATTAAATCTCTGTTGGCAGTCCAAATACCATCTTCTTTTTTAAGTTGTATAATTCCAGAACCACCTCTGTTTTTTTCTGATTGCTTTTTTTCTTCAGTAAGAGTAGGATCGCTTTCAAATTGATAGCTGTCAATATAATAAGGTACAGTATTGGGCTCTTTTACATAAATATGAATGTGCTCTGGCTCTTGTGTATTTGGGTAAGATACAGGCCTGAATGTGTAAAAAGTAAATTTTCCATCGTTACCTGTTTTTAGCCAATTTCTATATTGTCCGTGTCTTTTTTCCCAACCTACAGGTTTGTCACTGGGTTGGTAAATTCCATTTCTGTCTGTGTGATAAATGTAGAGTATAACATTTTCAGCAGGTGTTTTTCCGTCTTTTTTAAACGCAGTACCCGTTATTTTTAGTTTTGGCTCATTTTCATGAAAACCAGGTAAGGTATCAACTGACTTAGGTGTTATGTTAAGCATTTTATAATCCAATAAAGCTTTACAGTCTTGGCAACCTCCACCCACATTTCTTTCTATGTTTGTTTGTGTTTGCCCTTTACAGGAAGTTACAATAAGCATTAAAAAAAGCGCTCCTAAATAGTGTTTTAGTGTTTTGTGTTTAGAAAGATACATAACGTATTCGTATAAGATTAGTTACATTTTTAAATCTCTAATTTAATGAATACGAAATGAATAAGAAAACTACTGTTTTTAAAAGTAGGCGAGAACAAGCAATTACTTATAGCCATTGTTGTACGCAGTATTTTATTTATAATAATATTCAATTTCATTTGGCGTCAGTTCAGAACGCCCTTTAATTTTATAATGAGTTTTCCAAACTCTCAACTCTTCAATCGGTTTTTCATTTTCTACCCAAAAAGGAGCAAAAAAGAATGGTTCATTATTTTTCTGTTGTGCTCTGAATTTATGGAAAAACAGACCTTCTTTCATTTTAAGATTTTTCCAAAACACCATTTGCATAACTAATTCTTGCTGTTGTTTCCCATATTTTTCCAGTTTCATCGCTTCTTTATAATCCGCAAACATTGGGTTGAGCCATTTCCTGTCAGGATTTGCATATAAAAAGGTCGAATAACTTACATCACTCTCGATGATAAAGGAAATACAAATATTATTGTCTTTGTCAATATCGCTGTCTTGATTCCAAGAGCGAATGTAATTAAAGAATTTTATTGCATATTCTTTGTCTGCGTATGCAGGACCAAAATAATTTAAATATCCATCTGTTTGTTCGTATTCCGGGTTTAATAAAAAATAACCGTTTGTTAACCATTGGTCGTACTCAATTTCAAAATCAGGAAAAGGTTGTAGTATCATTACTGAATATTCGAATAAAGTACGCTCAAATAACTGTTCAATTCCAAAGAGAACTAAAGTTACTGCAATTCCTGCCCAATAAGGAAGAATTAGAAAACTTGTAATAATTCCAATTACAGTTAAAATTCGCAAAATCCATTTAACGTGATTTTCATATTTTTCGTGAACCACGAGTTTCGGATAGTATTTTTTCCAATGGATTCTTACAAGACTTTTTGAGTCTATTCTCCAATTCCCAACTCTAAATTTCATAAGTCTTGTTCATATTGCGTACAACGGTTAGTATATGAAAAGTAGGCGATTTCGAAGCACCAAACTTTCGATTAAACACAAAGTTTGATACGAGCTAAAAGCCTTTAATTTATTACTGTTTCGCCTATTTTTTATATACATTGTTAGCCACTGGCATTTTCTGATGTTCCACTTTCTTCTCCATTTTCAGATGCTATAGATTCATTGATTGAACTTAACATTGTTTCGATTCTTGATTTTTCATCATCTGAAAAGTCGCTACTGAATTCTGTCTCATCAAATTCATTATTATTTAATAGATTTTTAATCATTTCGACATACGAAAAGTCTTCTTGAACAGTAGAAGTTGACATTTTAACAACTATTTCATCTTGGTCGTCTTTTGAAAAATATAGTTTCATTTATTCTGTAAAATGTTTAAGGTTGTATTTTTTTACTCGTTTTTTAATTGAAGGTTTACCTCCATCTGTAATTTCAGCAATGAAATCAAGTACGTTTTTATCATTTATTTGACCTTCTAATCGACTTGATACAATACTTATTTTATTCTCTATATTTTGACATAGAACAATGTTTTGAGCATCAGCTAGCATTGGAATTGTGGCATTGTGAGAAACTAAAATAACTTGCTTTTTTGGCTTAATTTTTTTAATCGCTTTTACTAGCCCTTTATTAATGTAATTTGTAGCTAAATTATCTTCTGGCTGGTCGATTATAATTGGTGCGATATCTCCATCATAACCTAAAATGATATCGAGGATTACAGATGTTTTCCAACCAGCACTTAAATTATCAAAATCTCTTCCATCTGCCGTTTCAATTTTATATTTTTTCTTGTTCAGGTCTTCAAATTTTTTATTCACCTTAATTTCAAAATCATCATAACTGTGAACTTTAGGTGACTGTTGTTTGAAATTTTGAAAGAATAAGTTTTCAGGTGTTAATTGTGCAAAGTCAATAACCTTCTTATCAGTTTTTAAATAAAAATTAATCACATCCAGAAATTTTTCTTTGGTTAAACTAAAATCATTTTGGATATATAGTTTGTGTCCCATAGATTCGATTACTTCTGAATCACATCGAATTGCATATTCAGAAATTTTCTCAATAATTTTTTTGAATTGTGAATAGGCTTTAGAGTAATTTTTAATACTTGTAATTAGTGTATCAAAATGTTGTTTTTTAGACTGTTCTTCTTCATTTGATGCTTTTAAATGCTCGTCATACGCTGATTTAGATATTTGAATTAATTTTCTTGTTTTGTTTTCGAATTTAGAAACATTGAAAGCCTGTTGAAGCTCTTCTTTTAGATTAGCAACCAAATCTTCATTATGGTCAATAAATGGATTGTCGGTTAAAAGGGTTTCAATCTCGTCCAAGATTGATGTGTGCTGCTCATACTGATGCTGTGGATATTCGGTTTTGTCTATTATTTCTTGTGATGGTAAAAGATTCGATATGATGTTTTTTTGAACATCTTGTTTGTTAACTAACCTTGAAAGGACTGGTATTTTTTTTAAATTTTTGTCTTCGTCTTCAATTATTTTAACGCATTTGACTAAATCTTTTAAGTCCGATTTTAATTTTAAAAGACCTGCATCTACTTTTTCACGTATCGTATCATCGCCTGGAAAAACTTTTTTAATTATATCGATGTTACCTAGATTGTCGTCTGTAGTTTCGTTGACAATACTCATAATATAGTTTTGAGATATATAATGAGGATGCAAACCTGAAGGATTTTCAATAATTATTTTTTCCACTTCAAAATGCCCGTAATTACTTTTTGAAAAGTCATTATAGATTTTGTTGTTTATGGAATCTACCAATAGGGTTTTTCCGCTTGAAGAACCTCCAATTACAACATTCAATCCTGATGTTAATTCCACATCTATTTCAATATTTGGTTTGGAAAGTTTTATTGCTCTTATGTTTTCTGACCAGTTCTTTGGTTTTTGTTTTGAATAAGCTAATCTGGATGATTCTGAAAGTGACAATCTTAAACCGTTAAAGGTCGGTAGTGAAAACATCCAAGTAGGTACGAAAGGTTTTGCCTGTGAGGATTTTGCGTTAGGATATTGATTTGGGTTATAATTATCCGTGCAAGTCATTAAATTCACAAACTCATTAATACCAAGCTTTTTGAAATAGTCTTGTGTTCTTTCCAATCCAGAATTTCCTCTTGCAGTAAATCCATCAAATTGATTATAATAAATGCTTCTTTCCATCGTACTGTCAAATCGAACTCCATCAGGAATTGATTTGTCAAATGTAGAATGAGATTGTCCTCCGTGTGGTAAAAGCAAAAACTCATATAAATCAAAGGTGTTTATAATAGTTTCTATTGATGGAATATTCTCATCGTCTTTTTGAACTACTTTGTCTGGGTATAACTCATCTAATTTACTGTTCAAATCATCAATGATTTCACCAGTAATCTCATTTAAATTGAAATAAATATGGCAGTGATAAGGCGGACAGGTGCTATAATTTTTTATATGAAGTTCAACTCCAACCAATATATTTATTCCTAAATCTTTTGCTTTCAGATATACTGTTTTGTTAATGGTATTGTGGTCGGTAATTGAGATTAAAAATGTAGAATCATTAGTATAATTATTGATATTGTCCACTAATAATTGTAAATCGTAATCTGGGTTCAGATTGTTAGGGTCATCAGAAGTGTGGATATGTAGGTCAAGAAATACTGGATTCATTCTATTATTATTGGTTTTGTTTTGCTTGTGGCTAACTTGTTTATATAGATGTAAAATACATCGTTATACGACCACTTTAGTATGTTTATGATTGTATTTTATGTTTGCTTATACTTTAACGAACTTACTAATAATAACTTAATTTTATTACGGAATCCCATAAGCTCAGCTATTTAGGTAATAAAAGATGTTTTAAGTGTCATTAAAGATTGTATGGGTCGCTGATATCACGGCATGCTCCGAAGACACCACGGCACGGGTCGCTGATATTACGGCATGCTCCGAAGACACCACGGCACGGGTCGCTGATATCACGGCATGCTCCGAAGACACCACGGCACGGGTCGCTGATATCACGGCATGCTCCGAAGACACCACGGCACGGGTCGCTGATATCACGGCATGCTCCGAAGACACCACGGCACGGGTCGCTGATATCACGGCATGCTCCGAAGACACCACGGCACGGGTCGCTGATATCACGGCATGCTCCGCAGACACCGCGGCACGGGTTGCTGATATCACGGCATGTTATCTGCTTTTACATTGGTATAGATTCAACTCAATATTCTCTGTGTACTTATTAGCGGACGCTGCCTTTGGTAGTAAAAAAATAAACCTCATACCAACAAACCAAAAAAAGGCTGTATAGTATGAGGTTTTCCCCTATGTTATCACTCAGTTTAAAGAGACAACTATAGTGAGTTATTCTTCAGTGGTTACTTTTTTAAAGCGCATCATGGTTACATCGTCCATTAATAAGTTTAGTTTTCCTTCTATGTCAAAGCTATACTTGTTAATTTTTTTAATGGTTTTTAAAAATACTTGTTCCCCTTGTCCGCAATACATCATAGTAGTTGGTCCTGCTTCTCCAAAAGAAATAGCGTTTTCTTCACCTAACGTAAACTCAGCAGAATAACCGTTACAACCGTTATTTCCTGTAGCTTTTTTTGTTTCTTTATCAAAAGTAAGTTGTGGCTTTTTAGTAGGGTATAATCCATCAAAAGCAATTTTTGGTCCAGTAATATATTCTAGTTCCCAAGTGGTATTGTATAGCTGATCAGCAGCATCTTTTTTAGTACAAGAAACTGTGATTAGTAAAATAGTAGCGAATAAAAATGATAGTTTTTTCATAATAAATAGTTTAATTTTTAGTGTTAAAATCAGTTGAGTTCTTTATTTCAAATTTTCTTGAAGCTTCACCATCAACCAATTTATAATTAATTTGTCTGATGCCTCCTGTTGGGTTAGCATTAGAATCTTCTTTTGTATAAATAGGAAAACGTTGAGATAGGGTAGTTTCAACAATGGTAAACTCATCGTGTCCCATGTATCCTTCGCTTAACTTTTTATTTTCAGTAATAGGAGGGAAGTATATTTGACTCACCGATTTTCCGTTATTAACAGAATATCCAATTACGTTACCGTAGCTTCCGCTTCCATCAGATCGAGTATAAATAACTACTTCAGGAAAACCATCTGAGTTTAAATCTTCAATTTCAGCATCAACAACACTACCGTCAATGTTTTGAGTAATTGCTGAATTGTCAATTTCTAAACCGTAAGGAGCAACCGTTAATTCAGTATCCATTCCATTTTTTTTAGTAGAAATATTAAAACCAATTCCTTGTAAGGTTAAATGCTTCTTAAAAATAGTTTTGTCTATTTGTGTTTGGTCTAAGTCTCCTTCAATTTTATGGTAAGAACCAGCAAGGCTTCCTCCACCAGAACAGTAAAAGTTTAATAAACCGCTGTCTTCTTTGTTTGCCGTTGCAATAGAAATTTGTTTGTTTTTAAAAGAAAATACTACAGTTTTACCATTTATGTCAATTGTATACGTGCTGTCATTTGCTTTTTTAGCAAGAGCGTTAAAAGTACAGGTAGGTTTTTTCTTATCAGCTCGCGAACGAACTACAATTTTTAATTGATTATTTACAGCAGGTTTTACAGCAACAGAAACCCAATCGTATCCTTCATTTCTTTTTTCATATTCTGAAGAAACATAGTTTCCAGTAACATCAGTTATTGTGGCTACTGTTTCTTGGTTAACGGTTTTTTGTGTGTCTGCTTTTTTTGCTTCTTTTTTACAGCTAACTATGGCTAATAATGCCATTCCTAGTAGTGCTGAATTGGTAAGTTTTATCATGCTATTTTATTTTTCATAGGGACTGATTCAATAAATATACCATTAAAGATATGAAAAAGCATTTTAAGAAAAACTTAAGAACCTTAATTTTACAGAAGCTTGATATTGTAGTGTATAGGTTTGTTAATGTTTTTTTAGAGGATAAAAAAAAGACCGCCAAAAACTAATTTGACGATCTTTTAAACAAACAACTAAATTCTAAAACCTATAAAAGTTGAAGAAAATTTTTCTATTTTTTAGAAGCAGTATTTATTTTCTGCTTTTAATTTTTCTGCGATTGTGTCACGTAACTCAACTACGTTAGGGTAGTTTGCGTATTTTGTAAAACGCTTAAGTCCCATTAACATCATACGTTGCTCATCACCTTCAGCGAAAGAAATAATTCCTTCTCTTGCGCTTTTAGTAATAGTTTCTACGGCATTGTATAAGTATAACTTAGCCATTGCAATCTGTTCTTTTTGACCATCTTCACCAAAACGCTTCGCGTTCTTTTCAGTTCTTAAAATTCCAGATTCTGCCATGTATATTTCAATTAAAATATTAGAAGCAGCAGTTAATAACTGTTGGTGTTGCTCTAATTCTGGACCAAATTTTTGTAATGCAGCTCCAGCTACCATTAAGAATACTTTCTTAAGTTTAGCTAACATCTCTTTTTCTTCTGAGAATAATTCAGAATAATCTGGAGTATCGAAAGAAGGAATTCCCATTAATTCGTTTTGAACTGCCATTGCAGGATTTAATAAATCTACATGACCTTTCATTGCTTTTTTAACTAACATTCCTACCGATAATAAACGGTTGATTTCGTTAGTTCCTTCGTAAATACGAGCAATACGAGCATCTCTCCAAGCAGACTCCATTGGAGTTTCTTCAGAGAATCCCATACCTCCGTAAATTTGGATTCCTTCATCAGCACAGTTTTGTACGTCTTCAGAAACAGCTACTTTTAAGATTGAACATTCAATAGCATATTCTTCAACACCTTTTAATTCTGCATCTTGGTGAGAACTTCCTTCAGATTCACGAATAGCAATTCTGTCTTCAATGTTTTTAGCTGCTCTGTATGATGCAGATTCACCAACATAAGCACTAGTAGCCATTTCAGCTAATTTCATTTTAATAGCTCCAAATTCTGAAATAGGAGTTTTAAATTGCTTACGCTCGTTAGCATAGTTTACAGCATGGCTAATAATTCTTCTTTGAGAATCTAAACAAGCACCAGCTAATTTAATACGACCAACGTTTAAGGCGTTCATTGCAATTTTGAATCCACCACCACGAACAGATAACATGTTTTCAACAGGAATTAATGTATCGTTGAAAAATACCTGACGTGTAGATGATGCACGAATACCTAATTTGTGCTCTTCTTCTCCTAAAGTTACTCCGTTAGGATTGTTTTTATCATATTCTAAGATAAAACCAGTAATGTTTTTATCGTCTTCAATACGAGCAAAAACGATGAAGATTTCAGCAAAACCTGCATTCGAAATCCACATTTTTTGTCCGTTAATTTTGTAGTGCTTTCCGTCTTCAGTTAACTCAGCAGTAGTTTTACCTGAGTTCGCATCCGATCCAGCTCCTGGTTCTGTTAAACAGTAAGCTCCAAACTTTTCACCCATTGCTAACGCAGGAACGTATTTTTGCTTTTGCTCTTCAGTACCGTATAAAGTAATTGGCATCGTACCAATACCTGTATGTGCACCAAAAGCTGTACTAAAAGATCCTGTTCCACTTGAAATATAATCACAAGTTAACATGGTAGAAACGAATCCCATTCCTAATCCGCCATAAGCTTCAGGAACAGCCACACCTAAGAATCCTAATTCACCTGCTTTACGCATAGTTTCTTCGGTAAGTGCATAATCTTTCTTTTCGAAACGATCTTTATAAGGAATAATTTCACGGTCGTTAAATTCTTTAACCGCATCACGCATCATTGTTTGCTCTTCTGAAAAATCTTCAGGAGTAAATATATCTTCGCATTTTGTTTCTTTTACTAGGAACTGCCCTCCGCGTAAAATATCTTTATTTAATTCTGACATAGTATATTAGATTTTAGTATTTAGTAGTGAGTATTGAGATACTAACTACTTTTATAATTTTGTTACTTATTTTTTAAAAGAGATGAGAAAATTCTCAATACTCAATACTTATATCTTAATTTTAATTTAAGAATTCAAAAATACCAGCAGCACCTTGACCAGTACCTACACACATGGTTACCATTCCGTATTTGTTATTCATGTTGCGCTTACGCATTTCGTCAAATAACTGAACAGATAGTTTACCACCAGTACATCCTAATGGGTGACCTAAAGCAATTGCTCCACCATTTACGTTAACGATATCCGGATTTAAACCTAATTCGCGAATAACAGCTAACGATTGTGAAGCAAACGCTTCATTTAGTTCAATTAATTCAATATCACTTTGTTGTAAACCTGCTTGTTTTAATGCTTTTGGAATTGCTGCTACAGGACCAATTCCCATAATACGAGGTGGTACTCCTGCTGCTGCATAACTTACTAAACGAGCTTCTGGTTCAATACCTAACTCTTTTACCATATCTTCACTCATTACCATTACGAACGCAGCACCATCACTTGTTTGTGATGAGTTACCAGCGGTAACAGAACCATTAGCTGCAAATACTGGACGTAATTTTGCTAAAGCTTCTACGCTAGTTCCACGACGTGGACCTTCGTCTTTAGTAACTGTATAATTTCTTGTAGCTCGTTTTCCGTTTCCATCAATGTAGGTTTCCTCTACATTGATTGGAGCTATTTGATCTTGAAAACGATCACTATCTAACGCTTTTAAAGCTTTCATGTGCGATTCGTATGCAAATTGATCTTGGTCTGCACGAGATACATTGTATTGTTGAGCTACTGCTTCCGCAGTATTACCCATTCCCCAATAGTAATCCTCGTGACCTGCATTTACGATATCGTAGTTTAATTCTGGTTTAAAACCTGTCATTGGTACAGAACTCATACTTTCTGCTCCACCAGCAATAATACACTCTGCCATTCCAGATTGAATTTTTGCTACAGCCATACCAATAGTTTCTAATCCTGATGAACAGAAACGGTTTACGGTAACTCCAGGAACATCCACAGAATCTAATCCGATTAACGAAATAATTCTTGCCATGTTTAATCCTTGAGAACCTTCTGGCATTGCGTTACCAACAATAACATCGTCGATACGTTTTACATCGAATTCTGGCAACTTATCCATCATATATTTGATGGTTTCAGCAGCTAATTCGTCAGCTCTTTTAAATCTGAACACACCTTTTTTAGATTTCCCTACGGCGGTTCTATATCCTTTTACTATATATGCTGTTTTCATTTTATTTTTAGTATTGAGTATTGAGGTTTTAGTATTGAGTGAATGTTTAGGCGTTTAATTTTTGCTGAAAAACATAATTCATTTTCTGAATTTCAATACACAACTCAATAATGGGTTGTACTTTATCTTTATGTATTAGGTTCAATTCAATAACTAATAGTAATTGCGTTTGAAGTTCGTATGTAGAACCATTTGCAACACTCAAAAAGTGTTTGAATTCTTTTTGTGAATTTCTACCAGCTCCTTCTGCTATATTTGAAGGAATCGAAATAGCACTTCTCTTTATTTGAGATGTTAGTCCGAATTTTTCATCCGATGGTAATTCTGAAACAAGTAGATAGGTAGCTTTTGCTAACTTTATTGATTTTTGCCATATTTTTAAATCTTCTACTTTATGCATTTCTAACTACTTAATACTAATATCTCAATACTATTCGCAACTAGTTGCGAAGTGGTTTACCAGTTTTTAACATATGCTGAATACGCTCTAACGTTTTACGTTCTGTAGTTAAACTTAAGAAAGCTTCACGTTCAAGGTCTAATAAATACTGCTCAGTAACTTTTGTTGGTTCTGATAAATCTCCTCCAGCCATTACATAGGCTAGTTTGTTTGCAATTTTCTGATCGTGTTCAGAAATATATTTAGAAGCTTCCATAGAGTCTGTTCCTACTAAGAACATACCTAAGGCTTGCTTACCTAATACTAAAACATCTTTGCGTTTTGCTGGTTGTGTATAACCTGCTTCTGCTAATAACACAGCGTGTTTTTTAGCTTCTGCTATTTGACGGTCTTTGTTTACAACCACAACGTCTTTTCCTTTTTGTAGTAAGTTTAAGTCGTATGCTTCATAAGCTGAAGTTGCAACTTTAGCCATACCAATAGTTAAGAAGTGCTCTTGTAATACGTTTAATTGAACATCGCCAGTGTGGAATAAGTCCTGAGCTCTTAAAGCCATTTCTTTAGATCCACCACCACCAGGAATTACTCCAACTCCAAACTCTACTAATCCGATGTAGGTTTCAGCAGCAGCAACTACTTTATCAGCGTGTAATGATAACTCACATCCACCACCTAACGCCATTCCGTGAGGAGCAGCAATAGTAGGAATTGCAGAGTAACGCATACGCATCATTGTATCTTGGAAATACTTGATAGCCATGTTTAATTCATCATACTCTTGCTCAACAGCCATCATAAAAATCATTCCAATGTTGGCACCTACTGAGAAGTTTGCAGCTTGGTTACCAATAACTAATCCTTGGAAGTCTTTTTCAGCTAAATCAACTGCTTTATTTAATCCTGCTAAAACATCACCACCAATAGTGTTCATTTTAGATTGGAATTCACAGTTTAAGATTCCGTCTCCTAAATCTTCAATAACAACTCCAGAGTTTTTGAATACCTCAGTAGTTTTACGAATGTTATCTAAGATGATAAATGAATCTTGTCCTGGTTTTTTAACTTGTGCTTTTGCAGGTACATCGTAGTAATATGTTGCACCGTTTTTAACTGTATAGAAAGATTTCTCTCCTTTAGCTAACATTTCTGTTACCCAAGCAGCTGGTTCTTTTCCTTCAGCTTTCATTAATTCGATACCTTTTTCAACTCCTACAGCATCCCAAATTTCGAAAGGACCATTTTCCCATCCGAAACCTGCTTTCATAGCATCGTCAATTCTATATAATTCATCAGAAATTTCTGGAATTCTATTTTGAACGTACGCAAACATTGCTGCGAAGTTCTTACGGTAAAATTCTCCCGCTTTATCTTTTCCGCCAACTAATACTTTGAATCGGTCAATTGGCTTATCGATTGTTTTTGTTAATTCTAACGTAGCGAATTTTGCTTTTTTAGACGGACGGTATTCCATCGTATCTAAGTCTAACGCTAAAATTTCACGCTTTCCTTCAGCATTGGTTGTTTTTTTGTAAAAACCTTGCTTGGTTTTGTTACCTAACCACTTATTTTCCATCATTGTGTTGATGAAATCAGGCAACTTAAATAAGTCGTGAGCTTCGTCGTTAGGACAGTTTTCGTAGATTCCGTTAGCAACGTGTACTAAAGTATCTAACCCAACAACATCAACAGTACGGAAAGTAGCTGATTTTGGTCGTCCAATAACAGGACCAGTTAATTTATCAACTTCTTCAACTGTTAATCCTAATTCTTTTACTTGGTGAAATAAAGATTGGATTCCGAAGATACCAATACGGTTACCAATAAATGCTGGTGTATCTTTTGCTAATACTGAAGTTTTTCCTAAGAATTTAGAACCATAATCCATTAAGAAGTCAGTAACTTCTTGTTTACAGTCTGGTCCTGGAACAACTTCAAATAATTTTAAATAACGAGGAGGGTTAAAAAAGTGAGTTACCGCAAAGTGCTTACGAAAATCTTCACTACGTCCTTCGTTCATAAACTTAATTGGAATACCTGAAGTGTTGGTAGAAATAATTGTACCAGGTGTACGGTATTTTTCAACTTGTTCAAAAACACTTTGTTTAATGTCTAAGCGTTCAACAACTACTTCCATAATCCAATCTACATCTTTTACTTTGTGTAAATCGTCTTCAAGGTTTCCAGTAGTAATTCTATCTGCAAATTTTTTATTGTAGATAGGTGATGGTTTCGATTTTAACGAAGCAGTCAAAGCATCATTTACCAAACGGTTACGAACTACTTTGTCTTCTAAGGTTAATCCTTTTGCCTTTTCTTTGTCGTTAAGCTCTCTTGGAACGATGTCCAAAAGCAATACTTCAACGCCAATGTTAGCAAAATGACATGCAATACCTGATCCCATGATACCAGAACCGATAATTGCTACTTTTTTAATTCTTCTTGCCATTTGTTTGTTGGTTTGTTTTATACAGCTTTATTGTCAATATCGTCTTCGTATATTAACTTATCTGTAATTAGTTTGTTTATTGTTGTTGTTACTTTAAAAAAGCTATCTAGCTCTTCTTCAGTAATATGTTCTCTTACCTTATTATTGAATTGGTATACGTGTCCTTTTGAAACTTCGCGCATTTCTTTACCGTATTCGGTAAGTTTTAAAATAACGCTTCTACCATCATTTGGATTTTTCTCGCGACATATAACTCCCTTATCTTCCATAGTTTTTAATAAACGAGAAAGACTTGTAGGTTCCATTCCCATTAACGGACCCAATGCAGTTGAAGGGGTACCGTTTTCAGAATCGATATTCAACAAAGCAAAAGCCGTGGCCATTGTGCTATCGTGCTTTGCAGCCTGCTCGTTATACATTTTTGCAACGGCTTGCCACGTGGCTCTTAATTGGTGATCTATTGATTTATCCTTGTCCATGGATGCCAAATATATAAAATTTTATTATGCATGCATAGTATTTTGCAAAAAAGTTATGCATGCATAATAAAATTAACAAAAAATTAATCTTGTAACGTTTGGAGAGAACCGTATACTAATTGAGTATAAAAATATGTAAGTTTGTCACTGCTGTTTTTCAATAAGCGGTAATTAATCAACTATAAATCTATGAGTAATTTATTAGAAATTAACAATGTGGTAAAGCGTTATGGCGATTATACTGCATTAAATAATGTGTCAATGCACATACCTAAAGGAAGTGTTTTTGGTTTGTTAGGTCCTAATGGAGCAGGAAAAACCTCGCTTATTAGAATTATTAATCAAATTACAATGCCTGATGCTGGTGAAATTATATTAGACGGAGAAAAGTTAGCTCCAAACCATATAGAGCATATAGGTTACTTACCAGAAGAAAGAGGACTGTATAAGAGTATGAAGGTAGGAGAGCAGGCATTATACCTTGCTCAATTAAAAGGGTTGAGTAAATCGGAAGCAAAAAAACGATTAAAATATTGGTTTGATAAATTTGATATTGGTGCTTGGTGGAATAAAAAGATTGAAGAGTTATCTAAAGGAATGGCGCAGAAGGTACAGTTTATAGTAACTGTACTACACCAGCCTAAATTATTAATTTTTGATGAGCCTTTTTCTGGTTTCGATCCTATTAATGCCCAATTAATAGCAAAGGAAATTTTACAGTTGAGAGATGAAGGAGCTACCATTATTTTTTCTACCCATAGAATGGAGTCTGTTGAGGAAATGTGTGATTATATAGCTTTGATTAACAAGTCGAATAAAATTTTAGATGGTAAGCTAGAAGATATTAAAAAGGAGTTTAGAACAAATACTTTTCAGGTTGGATTAGCTACTTCTAATTCAAAAGAAGTGGAGCAAAAGCTAAAAGAAAACTTTGAGGTTTTACCAGCAGATTTTAAATTGTTAAATGAGGGGTTAAAGTTAAATGTAAAACTTACTAACGGAAGTTCTCCAAACGATTTACTATCGTATTTAACCAACCAAGGTCAAGTACAGCATTTTGTAGAGTTGGTGCCAAGTGCTAATGATATTTTTATTCAAGCAATCCATAAAAACAGTTAAGCAATGAAAAGATTACGATTAATTATAGAACGCGAGTTTATTGCTAAAGTTAGAAATAAGTCGTTTATCGTTATGACTTTTTTAAGTCCACTGTTAATGATTGGTATGGGGGCTTTAGTATTTTTCTTAATGAAGAAGAACGATGAAAAGGTTAAGAAGATAGTATATGTTGATGAGTCTGGAATGTTCTCTAAAGATGTTTTTAAAGATTCAAAAACAGTAAAGTACGAGGACTTTACTGCTTTAGGAATAGATGATTCAAAAAAGAAAGTTGAAGAAGGGGATTATTATGGAGCTTTGTATATTCCAAAACAAGATAGTTTAGAAGTGTTGGCAAAATCGATTGAGTTTTTCTCAAAAGATTCACCAAGTATGTCTATCATGGAAAGTTTAGAAGATAAAATTGATAAGGAGTTGCGTCATAAAAAACTAACAAGCTTCGGAATTGATATTGCGCATATTGAAGAATCAAAAATAGCTTCAGAAATAAAAATGTTGAATTTTTCTGGGGAAAAATCTTCAAAATTAATCAACGGGTTAAAAATAGGTGTGGGAGCTATTGCCGGATATTTGTTAATGATGTTTGTAATGATTTATGGTACATCGGTAATGCGTAGTGTAATTGAAGAAAAAACAAGTAGAATTATTGAAGTAATTGTTTCTTCAGTAAAACCTTTCCAATTAATGTTAGGAAAGATTATAGGAAATGCTTCAGCTGGATTGTTACAATTCTTTATTTGGGGAATTTTGTTTTTAGTATTTAGCCTAGTAGCATCTTCTTTCTTTGGAGTTGATATGATGGAAATGCAGTCAGCAAAAGTATCACCAGAACAAATGGAAGCTATTCAGCAAACAGCAACCAATAAAGGTGAAATGATTGTGCAAGAAATTTTTAGGTTGCCTTTAGTAAAAATGTTCTTCTTATTCATTTTCTACTTCTTAGGAGGATATATGTTGTATAGTTCTTTGTTTGCAGCGGTAGGAGCAGCAGTGGATAACGAAACGGATACGCAACAATTTATGATGCCTATTATGTTACCGTTAATTTTAGCAGTATATGTAGGTTTTGCAACGGTAATTAATGATCCTCACGGACCAGTATCAGTAATATTCTCATATATACCATTTACGTCGCCAATCGTTATGTTAATGAGAATTCCATTTGGAGTAGCTTGGTGGGAAATAGCAATCTCTATGTTGCTATTAATTCTTACTTTTATGGTTATTGTATGGATTGCTGCTAAAATTTATCGCGTGGGTATTTTAATGTATGGTAAAAAGCCAACGTATAAAGACTTATGGAAGTGGATTCGTTATAATGGATAATTAAATCTTTATGAAATTGACTTAATAAATTTTATTTTAAAGAGTTTAATAGTGAAACGAATCTGATGAATAAAAACAATAAGAACTAGTAGATGAAAGAATTAATAAAAGAAGTAACCGATTTTCTAAACCTTAGAATTCCTCTAGGGGGTAAAGAAATAGATATCACAATAAAGACAGTTTTGTTCTTGATACTAGGTTTGATTCTTGTGAAGATTTTACTGAAGTACTTGAAAAGACTAGCAAAAAGTAAACTAGAACAAGAAGACAAGAATAAGTTTGATACTATTTTCTCCTTTACTAGTTGGTTAGCTTATGTAGTTGTTTTTTCTATAGCTTTAAGTTCAGCTGGGGTTAATTTAAGTGCAATTTTAGTAGCGTCTTCAGCCTTATTAATTGGTATTGGTTTAGCATTACAGACTTTTTTTCAAGACATAATTTCTGGAATTTTTATTATTCTTGATAAAAGTGTTCATGTTGGTGATATTATTGAGTTAGATGGAAAAGTAGGTAGAGTAGAGGAAATAAAACTAAGAACCACCAGAGCTGTTACTATTGATAACAAAGTTTTGGTAATACCTAATCATAAATATTTATCAAACAGTTTATATAACTGGACTCAAAATGGTACTACAACAAGAGAAAGTGTTACAGTAGGAGTGGCATACGGAAGTGATGTAGCTTTGGTAAAAAAGTTGTTAATGCAAGCGGCTAGTGAACATTCAAAAGTGTATCAACATCCTGCTCCTTTAGTGCTTTTTGAAAATTTTGGAGATAGCTCATTGGACTTTAAATTGATTTTTACATTAAACGATAGTTTTCAAGCAGCTATACCAAAAAGTGATATACGATTTAGAATAGACGAACTGTTTAGAGAACATAATATTAGTATACCATTTCCTCAAAGAGATATACATATTATTAAAGAGTAAAGTAATAGTGGCCTAATTGTTGCCCTTTAGAGGAAATATTAAAAGAATAAAATAAAGCATGGCTAAAATATTAATAATAGAAGATGAAGCTGCAATTCGCAGAGTATTAAAAAAAATTATTTCTGAAGAAAACGATTCCTATGAAGTAGAAGAAGCTGAAGATGGTTTACAAGGAATTGAAATGATAAAGAAAACGGATTACGATTTAGTTTTATGCGATATTAAGATGCCTAAAATGGATGGTGTTGAGGTGTTAGAAAAAGCCAGAAAGTTGAAACCAGAAATACCAATGGTAATGATTTCTGGTCATGGAGACCTAGATACTGCAGTAAATACAATGCGTTTAGGAGCCTTTGATTATATTTCTAAACCGCCAGATTTAAATCGTTTACTTAATACCGTAAGAAATGCTTTAGATAAAAAGGAGTTGGTAGTAGAAAACAAGCGTTTGAAAAAGAAGGTGAGTAAGAATTATGAAATGATTGGAGAAAGTGATGCCATTACTCATATAAAAGAAATTATAGAAAAAGTATCAGCAACCGATGCTAGAGTATTAATTACAGGTCCTAATGGAACAGGAAAAGAATTAGTAGCACATTGGTTGCATGAAAAGTCTGATCGTTCTAAAGCTTCAATGGTTGAGGTGAATTGTGCAGCTATTCCTTCTGAGTTAATAGAAAGTGAGCTTTTTGGACATGTAAAAGGAAGTTTTACAGGGGCTAATAAAGATAGAGCAGGGAAGTTTGAAGCAGCAAATGGAGGAACTATTTTCTTAGATGAAATAGGAGATATGAGTTTGTCGGCACAAGCAAAAGTATTACGAGCATTACAAGAAAACCGTATTCAAAGAGTAGGGTCTGATAAAGATATAAAAGTAAATGTACGTGTAGTTGCTGCAACAAATAAAGATTTAAAGAAGGAGATTGAAGAAGGACGCTTCCGTGAAGATTTATATCACCGTTTAGCAGTGATTTTAATTAAAGTTCCTGCTTTAAACGATAGAAGAGAAGATATCCCGTTATTAGTAGATTTCTTCGCAAATAAAATTTCTGAAGAACAAGGAATGTCAAAGAAAGGCTTCTCAGAAGATGCTATTAAGTTATTACAAGAATATGATTGGACAGGGAATATTCGTGAGTTACGAAATGTAGTTGAGCGATTACTTATTTTAGGAGAAAAAGAAGTTTCTAAAAATGACGTGAAACTATTTGCGAGTAAATAACATTACTAGGTAATAAATAAAAAAGAAGAGCATTTTGCTCTTCTTTTTTTATGATTTAGTTTTTAAATTATGCTAAATCATATCTGTCAGCATTCATTACTTTAGTCCAAGCAGCTACAAAATCTTTCACAAATTTTTCTTTATTATCATCTTGTGCATATACTTCTGCATACGAACGTAAAATTGAATTTGAACCAAATATTAAATCAGCTCTTGTAGCCGTCCATTTAGTACTTCCAGTTTTACGGTCAACAATATTGTATAAGTTTTCCCCAGCAGGCTTCCATGAGTATTTCATATCAGTAAGGTTTACAAAGAAGTCATTACTCAATACACCTTCATTATCTGTAAATACACCATGTTTGGTACCTCCATGGTTGGTTCCTAGTACACGCATTCCTCCAACTAAAACAGTCATTTCAGGAGCGGTTAAGCCCATAAGCTGTGTTCTATCTAATAATAACTCTTCAGGTTTTACTACATAATCTTTCTTTTGCCAGTTTCTGTATCCGTCATGTAAAGGCTCTAAAACATCAAAAGATTCAGCATCTGTCATTTCAGCGGTTGCATCACCTCTTCCAGGTGTAAAAGGAACTTTAATATTGACACCACCTTCTTGAGCAGCTTTTTCAACAGCAGCACTACCTCCTAACACAATTAAATCAGCAATACTTACTTTTTTATTTAGTCCTGATTGAATCTCAGTAAGCTTATCTAGTACCTTCTTTAATCTTGTTGGTTCGTTTCCTTCCCAGTCTTTTTGAGGAGCTAAACGAATACGAGCTCCATTAGCACCACCTCTAAAGTCGGATCCTCTATAAGTTCTAGCACTATCCCAAGCAGTATTTATAAGTTCAGTACGAGAAAGTCCACTATTTAATAGTTTTTCTTTCAATTCTTCAATTTCACTGTCATTTAAAGTATAGTCAACAGTAGGAACAGGATCTTGCCAGATAAGTGTTTCTGCTGGAGCATCAGCACCTAAATAACGTGTATTAGGTCCTAAATCACGATGTGTTAATTTAAACCAAGCACGAGCAAATGTATCAGCAAAATATTCAGGGTCTTTATAGAATTTTTCAGATATTTTTCTGTATTCAGGATCCATTTTCATCGCCATATCCGCATCAGTCATGATAGGGTTTCTTTTGATGTTCGGGTTGTGAGCATCTACAGGCTTGTCAGCTTCATCCATACTAACAGGCTCCCATTGCCATGCTCCTGCAGGACTCTTTTTTGATTCCCATTCATGATTCAGTAATAAATGGAAGTATGTGTTATTCCATCTATCAGGTGTTGTTGTCCATGCACCTTCTAAACCACTAGTTACTGTATGTTCAGCATTTCCACTTCCTTTAGGATTCATCCAACCAAAACCTTGGTTGTGAATTTCTGCTCCTTCAGGACTTTGACCTAAAGCATCAGCATCACCGTTACCGTGAGCCTTTCCTACGGTATGTCCACCAGCAGTTAAAGCAACAGTTTCTTCGTCGTTCATTGCCATTCGCTTAAAAGTCTCTCTAACATCTTGTGCAGTTCTTAACGGATCAGGTTTTCCGTCTACACCTTCAGGGTTTACATAAATTAATCCCATTTGAACGGCAGCAAGAGGGTTCTCAAGTGATTCACGGTCATTGTCACTTCCGTATCTATTTTTGGTAGGAGCCAACCATTCTTTTTCAGTACCCCAATAAATATCTTTTTCAGGATGCCAAATATCTTCGCGTCCTCCTGCAAAACCAAATGTTTTGAATCCCATAGACTCATAAGCCATGTTACCTGCTAAAATAATAAGGTCTGCCCAAGATAGTTTATTTCCGTATTTTTTCTTGATAGGCCATAATAGTCGTCTAGCTTTGTCTAAGTTACCATTATCTGGCCAGCTATTTAATGGAGCGAAACGTTGGTTTCCTGTATTACTACCACCTCTACCATCTGCAACTCTATAAGTACCTGCAGCATGCCATGCCATACGAATCATTAAACCACCATAATGTCCCCAGTCGGCAGGCCACCAATCTTGGCTATCAGTCATTAAGTCTTTTAGGTCGTTTTTAACAGCTTCTAAATCTAATTTTTTAAATTCTTCAGCATAATTAAAACTTTCTCCTAAAGGGTTGGTTTTAGTGTCATGTTGATGTAGGATGTCTAAATTCAATGATTTAGGCCACCACTCCATAACGTTGTCATGTATTTCAGTATTAGCGCCTTGAGAAAAAGGACACTTTCCATTTTTACTAGAAGAGTGTGAGTGTAAATCTTTCATATTTATATTTTTTTTCAGGTTAGAATACGTTCAAATTTACAATAAAAGAGTGAATAATTTTTATCTATATTTTTTATTTTGGTATAATATTTTCTTATTATTTGTTTTTTTTGCCCTGTAAGTTATTGGTTTTTAAAAAGGTATTTGTTTTGTTGATTTTGTTAGCTTTGTAGTATTGATAATTCTTATAATGTAATAAAAAAATATTTTTAGATTCACTCTTTTAATGATAAGAAACGAAATACATTTGTGCTCGTAAAAAATTATTAATCAATAAAAAATTATAAAATGGCTACAGCAGTAGGAAAAAAATTCCCAAGTTTAAACGTGGATGCAATGAATGAAATGGGTGATACGTTTAAATTAAATGTATTAGAAGAAGCAGTTAAAAACAAGAAAAAAGTGTTGTTATTTTGGTATCCGAAAGACTTTACTTTCGTTTGTCCAACTGAGTTACACGCTTTTCAAGCTGCATTACCTGAATTTGAAAAAAGAAACACTATTGTAATTGGAGCTTCTTGTGATACTCCTGAAGTGCACTTTGCTTGGTTAAGCCAATCAAAAGATAATGGAGGAATTGAAGGTATTACTTATCCATTATTAGCTGATAGTAACCGTAATTTGTCATCTATTTTAGGTATCTTAGACATCTCTAACGAAACTTACGATGAAGCTACAGGAACTGTACAAGTTGAAGGTGATAACGTAACGTATAGAGCTACATATTTAATTGATGAAGAAGGAACTGTATTCCATGAAGGAATCAACCACATGCCAGTTGGTCGTAACGTAAACGAATATTTACGTTTAGTTGATGCTTACACTCACGTACAAGAAAAAGGTGAGGTTTGTCCAGCAAACTGGGAAGAGGGTAAAGAAGCAATGCAAGCAAATGCTAAAGCTACTGCAGAGTACTTAGCAGCAATCTAAAATATAATTTAAGAAAGGAAACAAGTTCGTGTGAGATAAGTGAAGGGGTCGAGCACGAGCTCCTTTCGAAATTGATAATATAAGAAACTATGGTACAAGAATTGAGTCAAGACAATTTATCAGAGGTTGTTGCAGGTAATAAAAAAGTAGTAGTACAGTTTTCAGCTACTTGGTGTGGTAACTGTCGTATTATGAAACCTAAATTTAAAAAATTATCTTCTGAAAATGAAGATATGGTTTTTGTAATAGCTGACGCAGAGAAGTTTCCAGAAAGTAGAAAACTTGCAGATGTAAGTAACTTACCTACTTTTGCTACTTTTATTGATGGTAAATTTGTAAATCAAACTCAAACTAACAAGTTTGATGTGTTGAAGGATTTAGTAAACGAAGTAGCTTAATTATGAAATTACCAGTAATTAAACACTTAACTTCATTTATTGAAGAAAACGATCAAGATTACGTACTAGAAACTATTGAAACTCTTGAAGCTTTAACGGAAGTTCCATCGTTAAAAGACGAAGAATTAGACGTAATAGGAGAGTTAATCTCTAATATGTACGGAGCAATTGAAGTTGATAAAATGATAAAAGACGGAACACCTAAAAAAGAAGCGTTAAATAACTTTATGAAACGCGTTTTAGGTTCAATTGACCAATAGTTTTTAGAAAGACATTTTATAGAATCCCAGTTAACTGTTAACTGGGATTTTTTATTTTTATGAGTGATTAAATATAGTTGGAAAATTTGAAGCTAAAATACTTTTTAGTTTTTCTGAAGTTAAGGGTTTTGATTGAAACTCATTTATTTGATTAATAGATTTAGCTTTTTCTCTATCGTTAGGATCTAAAGATGTAGTAAGCATAATAACAATCTTTTTAGCTTGTCGATTTTTATCAAACTTTTTATACTCTTCTAAGAAATCCCATCCATTCATTTTAGGCATATTAATATCTAAAAAAATAAGCTCAGGATGAGGAGATTTGTCATCAACTTTAGATTTTAAATAAACAAGAGCATCTTCAGCACTTTGTTTACATACAACATGTTCAGTACAGTTTTCTTTTTCTATAATTAACTTATGAAGAAAATTAGTTGCAGGATCGTCATCGATTAATAAAATAGTGTGTAGTTTTTTCATAATTATTGGTTTGGTATTGTAAAGAAAAAGGTACTACCTTTTCCTGGTTTTGACTTAACTCCGATTTCTCCTCCATGCATTCCTACTATCTTGTGACAATGTGCAAGACCAATTCCGGTACCTTCATATTCATTTTCTGAATGTAGGCGTTGAAAGATTGAAAAAATCTTTTTTTGAAATTGCTCAGGTATTCCAATACCATTGTCTTTTACATAGAATTTCCATGCATGATTTTTCTTTTTTGCTTTAATTGAAACTTGAGGAGGAACATCTTTTTTAGAAAATTTTATGGCATTACTAATAAGGTTCTGAAATAATAACCTAAGCTCTGTAGGATAGGCGTCAATAATAGGTAAATCAATATATTCTACAGTTGCTTTATTTTGTTTAATGCTACTGTTTAAGTCTTCTATAATATCACTTACTAGAAGATTACAGTTTACTTTTGATATTTCTCTTTGACGACCTAATCTAGAGTAATCTAATAGGTTTTTAATTAAACTACTCATTCTACTAGTAGCTTTCTTTATAAAAAGAAAAAGTTGTTTAGCATTGTCGTCTAATTGATCGTTATATTCTTCATAAAGTATGTCAGAGAAAGCAGCAATAGTTCTTAAAGGTTCCTGTAAATCGTGAGAAGTAATATAACTAAACTGTTCTAGTTCTTGATTTTTTTGTTCTAAGGTTTTTACATATTTAGATGCAAGTAATTCTTCAGCTTCTTTACGCTTTGTAATATCTAATTGAATAGCCATGTATTCTCTAATATAGTCGGTTCTTTTCTTTAGAGGAACAATTGCAGTTTCTGTCCAATATAAAGAGCCGTCTTTAGCTCTATTTTTTACTTCACCAAACCATGGTTTTCCTGAAGATACAGTTAGCCAAGCTTCTGTGAAAAATGAATCAGGATGGTAATCTGAACGAACAATTTCGTTTGTGTGTCCTAGAATTTCTTCTCTAGAATATTTTGAAATTTCACAAAACTTATCGTTTACATATTTAATAAATGTATTTTCATCAGTAATGGCAACAATAGCTATTTTATCTAAAGCTTCTTTAAACTGTAGTAGCTCTGAATTTTTATTAATTAGGTTTTTTTCTAATACTCTTCTCAGAAAATCAGATTTATTTAACCCTATAGAGATAATGTATGTGTATAAAAAACCAGAGAGAATCAGTACTAGGGTATATACAATAATACCGGATTGAGCTCCAATAATATTTTCATTTATTAAGGTTAACATGAAAAAGCTCAAGAAAAAAGGAATTAGGATAATAAAAGGTAATAGTCTTTGAAGAGACCTGCTACCATCACTATTACCTAAAATTGTTTCTTTAAAGCCTATGTTATATGATTTAAACACCAATAAAAAAGAAATAAAAATAAAAGATACTGCCGTTTGAATAGACATGGTTTTAAAGAAACCAATTTTTGATTCCATTGGAATTCCTAAAATAAAATAAAGGATACTAATTAATGAAATAACTGAAGTTACAAGGGCAACATGTTGGGTGGTGGCTATATAAGCTCTGTTGGTTGATTTTAGACCTGTAAGCCCAATAGAAAAGAAAATAAAACATACGGCTGTAGCTTCTGACATTCTACCAGGATTAACTGCTGAAAAGGTGTCCTTTACAAATAGATTGTCTATATGTAAGTTAACTCTAAAAATATATTCTACAAGAGTTAGTGTACTGATAAGTAGTATGGTATATGTTAGAATAAAGAAAGGTTTCCTGTATTCTCTTTGTTTTATTCTACAAATAATTAAACTTATTATAGATAATAAAAATAATAAGGCAGTATTGAATTTAGTTGTAGCCCCATCTTTGTTAGTTGTAAATATGAGTTGTTTATGAAAAGCCCATTCAAACATAGTTAAAAGGCTAAAGAGCAAAACTAAATATGTGAACAAGTAACTTATGTATTTAAGTTTTTGTGATTTCATGTAGTGAGGGACTCTGTAAGTAGGTTAATTATTGTTTTTTTGAAAAGCAAGAGAGCATTCTCTCGTATTCAATAATGCTTTCGTGATAATTATCTATAACTAAATTTATAAGCAATTTTATTCTTTTAATATCTTTTGATTGGGAACTCAGTTCTTCAATTTCAATAAGTAAATCTTTAGATTTTAGCCCCATAATGGTAAAGGAAGACTTTAAAAAATGAGCTACTTCTTTAATTAAAGTAAAATCTTCTTCATCACTAGCTTTTTTTAGAGTAGCAATTTTCTTTTTACTTTCTGTTAAGAAGACAGAAATCATCTCAACATATAAATCAATATCATCAGAAAGATTCCTGTTTAGAAAATCTAAATCAACAATTTCACTATGAAAACAATTGTTTTTTAACATGGGGGGACAGTTTTTTAAACACGGTTTTAATACAGATAATTAAGTAGTTAAACTAGTATATTTTTGTTATATTTGAGTATTAAGTGTGATTTTTCTATAAAATTAGTAAAAAAAGTATGTAAATAATAATTTAATGGGTAAGGAAAAGAAAATTGTTATAGCTGAGGATAACTCAGTGTTTTTATTATTAATTAAATTGAAATTAGAAAAGGAAGGTTATGAGTTGTTTGTTGCTGAAGATGGAAAAAAGGCAATTGAACTCATAGAAGCTCATCAACCTGATTTGATTTTAACAGATATAATGATGGATTACCTTTCTGGTTTGGAAGTTATAAGTCATGTTAGAAATGTATTAAAAATGGATGTCCCTATTCTTGTTTTTTCGGCTTCAGGTCAAGAAGAAATGGTAACACAAGCGTTTAATTTAGGTGCTAATGATTTTATGGTAAAACCATTAATGCCTAATGAGTTGGTGATAAGGGTAAAACGAATGCTTATGTAAAATAAATTTATCCCTCAACTTTATGGTCCCCCCTCAATTTATCGATTCTTTTTTAAAAGATCTTCCGTCTATTGCCAAAATAATCTGGATACTTGCTACAGTCTTCTTTTTTGTTTTACTAAGTCTTGTCCTTTTTTTAAAAGTGGTGAGGTTTCGTTTAAGAAAAAAAGAAGAATTTATTAAAAACCAGAGTGAGCAATATGAAATTTACATTGTAGACTACCTCTATGCATGCGAAGACTGTATAGAATTAAATACTACTCAAGAGAAACTCATCTCACAAATAAAACTTAGTTTAACAACTAGTATAAACAGAAAAACATTTGTTAATACACTTTTAAAATTAAAAGGAGAGGTTTCTGGTAATATGATTGATGTTATTAATCAATTGTATAAGAAACTAGAATTAGACACACGAGCCTTATCTAAATTAAAAAGTAGTAAATGGCATATAATTGCAATAGGAATTAGAGATTTAAGAAGGTTTAAAGTATTAGAAGTTCAAAGTGAAGTAGAAAAGTATATCAATCATTCTAAAATGGAAGTTCGTAGACAAGCCTACTTATACTTTATAAACTTGTTTGGTTTTAAAGGACTTGACTTTTTAGATAACTTAAAGTCATCAATTTCCGTTTGGGATCGAATAGGAATTCTAGGTGCTTTGCAAGGAGTAAAATCCCAAGAAACCCTTGATACTAGAAAATGGTTAAGTTCTAAAAATGATTATGTTGTGTTGTTAGTCCTTGAATTAGTAAGAGTTTATAATTTAAGAGGAACAAAAGAAGAGTTATTACAACTAATACAGCATAAAAATAGTGAGATTCGTCTTAAAGCAATTAATGTTTTAAACTACCTGTATATAACAGAAGCAAAAGAATTGCTAATTAATGCTTATGAAACTTTAACGGTAAAAGAACAAATAGCAGTATTTAAGTTGTTGGAAAATATGGGAGCAAAAGAAGAGGAATCTTTTGTTTTAAAACATGTTGCTAGTAAGGTTTTTGAAATAAAAGTTTTAGCCTTAAAAATTTTAAAACAAATAGACTCTCCTAAATTCATAGGTATTAAAAAAGAAATAAGTAGGCTAGGAAATTTTAAGGTTATTGATTTTTTAGAAAATACCCAGTAATTAAAAAAGAAAACTATGGATACTTCAAGTGTTGCATATTACATGTTGTTAATCATTCACTTTTTATTTTTAGGATACTCATTTTTGGTTTTAATATCCTATGGAATACTGGCTGTTTATTCTAGAAAAGAAACAATTTCATATCTGCGAAAAAATAGCTTTGTTAATTATAAAGATATCTTATCATCAAGGTTAGCACCAGGCATTTCAATAATAGCTCCAGCCTATAATGAAAGTTTAAACATCGTAGAAAATGTAAGGTCATTACTTTCTACACACTATGCAGATTATGATGTAATCATAGTTAATGATGGAAGTACAGACGATAGTTTAGAAAAGTTAATTAAAGCTTACAATTTAGAGAAAGTAGAATACTTAATTAATGAGCGTATTAAAACAAAACCAATAAGAGCAGGAGTTTTTAAATCAAAAAATCCAGCCTTTGAAAGGCTTATTGTAGTTGATAAAGAAAACGGAGGAAAAGCAGACGCACTTAATGTAGGGTTAAACATTAGTAAGAATGATTATGTGGCTTGTATTGATGTAGATTGTTTGCTGATGGAAGACTCACTACAAAAAATGATTAAACCCTTTTTAGAATATACAGATAGAAAAGTAATTGCATCTGGAGGAGTTATAAGAATAGCTAACTCGTGTATTATAAAAAACGGGAAATTAATAGATATAAACTACCCAAAAGCAACCTTAGTTAGATTACAAATACTAGAATACTTACGATCTTTTTTATTAGGTAGAATGGCATGGAGTAAATTAAATGGATTGTTGGTAATTTCAGGAGCGTTTGGAATGTTCGATAAAAACATAGCCATTAAAGTAGGCGGATATAGTACAGAAACAGTTGGAGAAGATATGGAAATTGTTGTTCGAATGCGTAGGTATATGGAAGAGCAAAACAAAAAATATAAAGTAGCATATATTCCAGACCCTTTATGTTGGACGGAAGCTCCAGAAAGTTATAGAACATTTATATCACAACGAAATAGATGGACAAGAGGAACAATTGAAACATTAAAAACACACAGAGTAATAGGATTCAACCCTAAATATAGAGTTTTAGGAATGTTAAGTTTTCCTTATTGGTTTCTTTTTGAGCGACTAGCGCCCATAATTGAAGTATTAGGAATTATATACTTTACAGTATTACTTTTTATAGGAAGTGTTCATTGGAATTATGTACTTGGATTTTTCTTAGCAGCTTATTTTTCTTCAGTAATTTACACCTTATTAGCAATTTTTTCAGAAGAATTTAGCTTTCATCAATATAAAAAAAAGGGAGTAGGCTTTCAGTTAATAAAGTCAGCATTTATAGAACCATTTCTATTACATCCGGTAGTCTTGTATGCAGCGTTAAAAGGAAATAAAGACTACTATTTTAATAAAAAGCTTAAGTGGGGAAAAATGACTAGAAAAGGATTGAGTAACAAGTAATGAATTATGAAAAAAAGCCTATCAATATATTTAAAAGTACTTGCAGCATTATTAGTAATGTTTTGGTTGCTGGGTGTAGTAGAGGTTTTTGCTAGTTTTAAAGAAACACATACAATATTTTACGTTACAAAACTTGTTATGTATAAGCTATTACATGCTTTTATAACAGTTGTAATAATAGGAGTGTTATTTTTGCCGATATATTATTTAGTAGGGCTAGGAAATAAAAAAATAGCGGAAATAACAGCCATAGCCCTAGGAGTACTTCTTGTTATAGGAGAGTTTTCTTTGGTAAAATATAGTACAACTACTCTGTTAAATTTAGGAGCAGATCTTTTAGGGTATTCGTATGACGATATTTATAAAACTATTGAATCTTCAGAATCGTTTTCTGTTGTCAACTATCTACTTTTCCTAGTAATTCCGTTATTATTTTTAGTAGTTGTATACCTATTCAAAAAGAAAATACCAGAAAAGCTTTTTCTAAAAACAGCTCTAGGATTGCTAATAGTTGCAGCACTATTAAGGCTCTTTAGTTTAGAATTTAATGAGGCTAAATATCAAAATAAAATAAGTTTTTTAGCAACAGATATTTTAAAATTTAAATTAGACGAAGCACAAACATACAGCTATCAACCAGGAGAAATAAAAGAGTATCCCTTTTTAAAACCATCAGAAGAAACAAAAGATGTGTTAGGAGCTTTTTTTAATAAAAAGTTGCAAAAACCTAATATAGTTATAATTATAATGGAAGGATTAGGGAGTGAGTTTGTAGATGGCAATTCATATAGCGGATTTACTCCATATTTAGATAACCTAATAACACAATCGTTATATTGGGAGAATTTTGTTAGTAACACCGGTCGAACCTTTGGGGTACTACCTTCACTGCTTGGATCGTTACCTTTTGGAGATACAGGTTTTTTAGAAATACCCAAAACACCATCACACCTATCGCTATTTAATATATTAAAAGCAAACGGATATACAACATCGTATTATACAGGAACCCAATCTAGCTTTGATAAAATCATTAACTTTTTAGAATATAATAACGTTGATTTTATAGTCGATGAAAATAAATATGGACCATCATATGTAAAAACAGGTGGAGTAGATGGTTTTTCTTGGGGCTACTCAGATGCAGAAATGTTTAAAAAAGTACTAAGCACTATAAAAAATAAAAAGCAACCTAGATTAGATGTAATAGCAACACTTAGTAATCACGAACCTTTTGTGTTTCCAGAGAAAGAGACCTATAAAAAGAAAGTAGACAGTATATTAAGTACTTCGCGGGCTTTTAGAGTTTCTAAAAAAGAAATAGAAAATAAAAAAGATATTTATGCAACACTACTTTACAGTGACAACTCTCTAAAAAACTTTATGGAGAGTTATAAAGAAAGAGCAGATTTTGATAATACAATTTTTGTGATTACGGGTGATCACAGATTAATTCCGATAGAACAAAAAGATAAACTGTGTAGATTTCATGTACCGTTGCTAATATATAGTTCCATGTTAAAAAAAGCGGAACGCTTTAAATCTGTTTCTTCTCATTTAGATGTAGTTCCGAGTCTCTATTCCTTTTTAACGAATAACTATATGCTAGAACCATTAAAAGAAACTGCGTGGGTAGGAATAGGTTTAGATACTACAAAAAGGTTTAGAAATATTCATCAAATAGGCTTAATGCGTTACAAAGGAGGTTTGAAAGATTTTATTGATGGAGAATATTTACTTTCTGATGGAGATTTGTATAAAATAGATGAAGCTTTCGATACCCATAAAATTAATGATGGAAAAATACTTACCGAGGTAAAAAAGTCTTTTGAAGAGTTTAAAGCAATCAATAAATATGTAACTCAGCAAGATAAAATTTATCCAGATGTTATTTATGAAAAGAAGCAAACCAAAATTCAATTTACACAAGAAGAACAAAAAAGTATAAGAGAAATAACCGAAGGAAAAACGTTTGATGAGGTGTTTTTAATAGCAAGATCAAAGGCTTTTGATGGAGATAGGGCGGGAGCGAGACTATTATGCGATTTCATCTTAAATAATATGCCAAATCATGCAGATGCAAGAATTTTAAAGGCTAGAACTTTGTCTTGGGATGGAGAATATAAAGAAGCAGAAAAACTCTTGTTGAATGCCGTTGAAAGGCATCCGTTTTATGATGATACGTATGTTGCTTTGTTAGATTTATACTGGTGGTCTGGTCAAGAAAGTAAAAGTATAGCTGTAGCTAAAGAAGCTTATGTAAATGAAGTCAAAAATCCAGACATAAGTTTTAAGCTAGCAAAAGCACACCAACGATTGAAACAAAAAAATCAGGCATTAAAAATTATGGATAGTCTCTTAACAATATATCCAGACAATAAAGAGTATGTAGAATTAGAAAAAGCATTAAAAGAATGATCCTAAAAAGTATAAAGTATCACCTTTGTATACTGTTAACTTTGTTTGTATGCTCTGTTTTTTCACAACAGAAAGTATTTCAAGGTGACCCTGATGTAGCTTTTGAAAAAGCGAGAAAAATAGCTTTTAATAAACAACGAAAGGAAGCTCAAGATACCTTACGATTTATTTTAACAAAATATCCAAATTATTTAGATGTGCGTTCCTTTTTGGCAAGTACTTATTCTTGGGATGGAAACTATAAAGAAGCTAGAAAAGAGTTTGAATATGTGTTGAAAAAAGATCCAAAAAGGAAAAATGATTGGATAGCAACAATTAAAAACGAGTTGTACGCTTTACTGCCATATAAAGCAAATGACTTGGTGAAAAAAGCATTATCATATTTTCCAGACGATACAGATTTATTATACCTAAAAGCAAAGTCAGAAGAAAAACTGCAAAACCCAGAAGAAGCTTTAATAACTCTAGATAAAATAATTAGTATTGATGCTAACAATTCTAATGCAATTTCTTACAAAGAAAGCTTAATCAATACATTGCGTTTTAATAGCGTTGGATTGAGTTATTCAACAGTTTTATATAATAAAAATGAAAGAGATGCATCTCACTACAGCACACTTAATTATACAAGACAAACAAAATATGGTAGTATTATAGCTAAAATAAACTACTCAAGACGTTTTGATACAGATAATTTACAATATGAAGTAGACTTATACCCAAGAATAACAGATGGTTTATATGCGTACGTGAGTGCAGGTTTTTCAAATTCTAGTTTATTTCCTAAAGTGCGTTATGGAGTAGAATTATATAAGTCGTTACCACTTGGCTTAGAAGTTTCTTTAGGTTTTAGAGGATTAAAATTTTCTGAAACAACAACTATTTATACAGGATCTGTAGGTTGGTATACAGGAAATAGTTACTGGTCATTAAGACCTTATTTTACACCTAATGATAATGGTACAAGTAAATCCGTTACACTAACCTATCGTAGATATTATAGTGACGCTGATAACTATTTTGGCGTTGCAGTAGGGGCAGGATTCTCTCCAGAAATTGACAGATTTCCTGTAAATACAGAGCAAACGGTTGTTTTTGATTTAAAAACACAAAAAATTAGTGGTGAATATGCATTTACATCTAAAAGTAAAAAGCATGCTTGGAAAGCATCAGTAAATATTTTACGAGAAGAAAAAAGTTTTGATCGCGGCGAATATTTTTTACTATACACCTTAGGAATATCTTATGATTTAAGATTTAGATAGAGTTTTGGTTAAAACTCTTATTGGATATAACTTTTGTGTTAAAAATAAACGCCTTGAATTATAATTCAAGGCGTTTATTTTATGAGAATTTTATTAGTCCATAATAAACTTAAAACCTGCCGTAATTAAACTTGAGTTAAAAGTTGTATTTCTGTCGTATTTATAAAACTTCACATCAATGCTTTTTAGTCCAAACTTCCATATATGTGCTTTTGAAAATATATCAGTATAAGAAACACCAAAACCAAATTGATTAGAAGAATATTTTGAAAGATCATAGTCTGAGGTATAAAAATTGTTTGTAGACAAATGTTTTTCGTAAGCTGCAAAATAATCTGCCGCAGTTTGGTTATAAAATCGGTATGAAGGGTATAATGTAAACTTATCTGTAATCTTTACAGGAATTTCAATACTTGCTGTATGAGAGTTAATTCCCCAATCGTCAAAATAGTAACGATAAAAAGTTCGAATTGTAAGTAACTCGTTCAAGTACCAATTTAGTCTACCACCTAAGGCAATTTTAAGCCTATTGTTTGGTAGTTTTTCGTTAGCATCTGCTAATTGAAAGTTGTCAATAAACGAATCGTCTATATCACTAAAATACACTCTTTGGAAAGGAGTAGAAAGCAAGCCACTTTGCTTAGTAAGATCAAAAGCTAATGAACCTTGTACGTTTTTATGTAAAATTTGAGAAAAACCTAGCCCAAAGGAATAAGAGTTCCTGCCTTTATCAGAAAAATCATTAAAAATAGGATTGTAATTAGGGTTTCCTGTAACTGTATTTTGGATAAATAACGCATCATTTATACCATCACCTCCATCAGAAAAAGGTCTTAATTCATAAGGGTAAATAGTTTTCCAAGTATCTAAGTATATGTTAGCACTAATACTAAGTTCAGTGTTTTTTTCATTAAAAAGTATCGTGTAACTTCCACCGAAACCTATTGAAGAGTAATCAAACTCTGAAGAAACCGAGGCTTTTGCTACCCAAATTTGGTTTCTGTCATCAGAACTATGGCTATAATTTCCTGTAAAATTAAACCATAAATCTGAACTTGAGGCTCCTGTAGATGCTTGAAAAGGGTCAGCAGTACCTTTATCAAAAGGATTTACATTACTTGAAGAAGCTGAGGTATAGGCAGAAATACCTGTGTCTAAAGTTAGTACATCATCATCATTTAAAGGAATAGAAACAATAATGTTAGCAGTTATGTCGGTTAATTCCTCCGTACCAACACCTCCACTTACTGCAGCATTATCACCATCTTGGCTATAATAGCTTGTTAAAAAATCTACTTCGGTAGTTTCTAAAACACGTTTTTTGTACACCTTAACTGAGTCTTTAGCTTGTTGAGAGAAGCTAAAGAATGATGTAAACAAAAAAGTTATTGATAAAAAATATTTCAAATTATAATTATTAAAAGATTTAACACATTAATTGCAGCCGCAACCGCCTCCTGTTTTACCTCCATTAGCTCCAGAAGCTGCTTCTCTATATGAATGCATAGTGGTTACATAGCGATCACATTTTTTTTCCGTAAGTGCCATGTCAGGATCGTTGATGTTTATTTTTTCGTATTCTTTTACAGCCACACAGCTTGTGCAGAAGAAAATACTTATACTAGCAACTATTAATTTTTTCATATTTTGTCTATCGTTATATTTTTTGAGGTTGAAATTTCACCTTTATCATCAATAATAATGCATTCAACTTTTGGTAATTGATTAACTCTGTTTATACCAACATTTTTCCCCATTACAAAGATTGATGTAGCTAAGGCGTCTGCTAGTTCTGCTTTAGGAGCAAAAACAGTAACACTAATAATTCCGCTAGAAGGATACCCTGTTCTGGGATCAATAATATGAGTGTATCTTTTTCCGTTTAAATTTACGAATTTTTCATAATTTCCAGAAGTAACTACAGCACTATTAATTAAAGGGAAAAGAGCAAATACTTTGTTCTTGTTTAAAGGGTTGGTAATAGCAACTTTCCAAGGTTTACCATCAGGTTTACTTCCCCAAGTATTCATATCGCCTGAAGCATTGATAATACCAGCAGAAACACCTTTAGAAATAAGCAATGTTTTGGCTTTATCTGCAGCGTATCCTTTTCCAATAGCACCAAAGCCAATTTTCATTCCCTTTTCTTTTAAAAAGACAGTATTTTTACTTTTGTCTAGTATAATATTTTGGAAACCAACTTTAGCTACAGAAGCACTTATCTTATTAGGAGGAGGCATTTTTGTCATACTACCATCAAACTTCCATATTCGGTCCATTGAAGCATAACTAATATCAAAAGCACCATCGGTTAATTTTGAGATAGAGATTGCTCTTTTAATAAGTTTAAATAGTTCTGAATCAACGACAACAGGTTTAATACCTGCATTCTTGTTAATTTTTGATGTTTGTGAGTTAATATCCCAAGAAGAAATTAGTTTTTCAATTCTTGTAATTTCAGATACGGCAATATCAATATTTTTGTTTGCTAATGCCGAATCATTTGCAACTACTGTAATGTCAAAACGACTACCCATTAGTTTGAGAGTACGTTGATATGTTTGTTGACCGTAATTATAACTAGTAACTACTAAAAACAGTAGAAGAAAAGAGACTGTTTTATTTAATGAAAGCATTTAATTCGTCAATATATGATACTGGAGTTGTTTTTTTATATCCTGTTTCACCCAATACTTTTCCATCTTTATCTAATACTACAACTAAAGGGAAGAAACCTTTCTTGTTATAAGTTTCAAACAGTTTTGCATTGGTGTTCTGTTGTTCTTTAGATAATTTATTTTTCTTTTTTCTAGGAAAATCTGCTTGTAACATTACATAATGTTCTTTTGCATACTTTTTAAAAGTGTTTGTGTTCCAAACTTCTTTATTCAGCTTCATACATGGAATGCACCAATCTGACCCTTGAAAAACAAGGATGATAGGTTTATTTTCTTGCGAAGCTATTTCTTTTGCTTTTAAAAAATCTGTTTGCCAATCTTGGGCATAAGTAGTGCTTAAGCCTATTAGAAAAAAGATGACAATTGTTATTTTATTCATCGGATTGTTATTTTATTGTATTAATAACGAATTATATTTCCCTTTCTTACAATTTATATTAAAAAAAGTTATTTAAAAATAAACACTCAATATAAATGTGGTTTAACAATTTTAAGTTGGTTGATTCTATATGAATTTCTGGTTATAGTTTTTACCTAGTTTTACCGAATAGTCAATAACGTTTTTAATAATCTTTCTATTGTCATTTTTACGCCAATTAATGTATAGTTCGGTACTTTCTGGTAGTGTGATAAAACGAAGATTGGTATTTAAAGAAAACTGATACGAGTAAGGTAAAATAGAAATACCCAAACCTCTACCAATTAAATTTAAAATCATGCTACCAAAATCAGATTCAATATGAGTTTGGGGTTCAAAACCGTAAGTATTAAAAATATTGCGTAACAACGAAGAAAAATAAGTTGTATGATGTAAACCTGAAAGAATAAACTTTTCATCTTTTACATCTCTTAAATCTATAAAAGAATCTTCCGTTATCCAATGATCTTTTGGAACTACAAGACAAACAGGTTCAGCATATAGTCTTTCAGATAAAATAGAAGCATTTAAAACTTCATTTCTGCTAAAAGCAAAATCTATTTGATAACTAGAAAGTAGTTTTTCAAGAGTAATATCAGTAGGCTCCATAAGTTCTACTTTTAAATCAGGTTTCTCTTCTGAAAATATTTTGAGTAACTCAGGTAAATAGTTATAAGAGATAGAACCGGGGTAGGCAATACTAACAAGCCCAGAAGAACCATCGTCAATTTTTTTAGCATGCTGATGTGTACGATCAAACTCGTCTAATAAAACGTCCCATTTTTTCTTAAGGAATACACCAGCTTCTGTAAGTTTTACATTTCTTTTATCTCGCTCAAATAAAGTAACACCTAATTCTTCTTCTAAAGACTGAATTTGCCTACTCAATGACGATTGAGAGGTGTAAACTTTCTCTGCTGTTTTCCAAAAATGTAGCTCTTCAGCTAGCGTTAAAAAATATCGAATCTGTTGAAATGTCATTTTAATGCGTTTTTTGCATTAATCAGTCAAAAATAAGTATTTTTTAATAAAGAGAACCGTAGTTGCTTTGCATAAAAAAACTTTGTAATCATTTTTAAAAAGTAAGGAAATGGGAATTGAGAATTTTATCGCATTTTTAGTAGCAACTGTTCTTTTTGTGTTAACACCAGGAATAGAAACTGTTTTTTTAATTAATAAGTCAATTAGCCAAGGACGAAGGTCTGGTATATATACTAGCTTTGGTCTAAATACTGGGGCTTTAGTGCATACTTTATTTGGAGCATTAGGCTTGTCTATTATGGTAGCGAAGTCAGCGATATTTTTTGCATTGATTAAGTACTTAGGAGCGGCTTATTTAATTTATTTAGGAGTAGCAAAAGTGATGTCTAAAAAAGGATTAATAGCTGATACAAATGAAGAACAAAAGAAAGATTCAGCAAAAAGTAGTTTTACATCAGGATTTGTTACAAATATATTAAACCCGAAAGTTGCATTATTCTTTATAGCTTTTTTTCCGCAGTTTATAAGTCCAACAGAAATAGAAAATCCAGTTCCTTTTATTGTTTTGGGAGTAATTTATGCAACGATGACTACTGTTTGGTATTTAGTTTTAACATCATTTGCAGGATCATTTTCAACTAAAATTAAAGAGAACGAAAAAATAGGAGTTAGACTAAACAAAGTATCAGGTGCAATATTTGTATTGATGGGCTTACAGATAGCGTTTATGTAAAAATAAAAACCGATAGTGATTGAAAACTTCGCTATCGGTTTTTATCATTTTTTTAGAATTTTGTAATCACTAACTAATTTAACCAATAGATAATAAAGTTGAAATTACTAAGAGTGTGTCAGCTTACTTATAATTTCTTTATGTTGAGGAAACAGTTGTGTGAGTTCTTCTCTTTTAGGTAAAATAAAATCCTTAAAATCAAATCCAGGAGCAACAGTACAACCTGTAAAAGCGTATGAGTTTTCTTTACTAACTTCAGCAGCAAACCAATAACCAGCAGGGACCACAAACTGTGGTTGTTCATCATTTTCTATATTATTTCCAATCAAAACAAAAGAGTAGCTTCCTTCAGGCGAAATCATATGTAGTTTTAAGGTACTTCCTTTATAAAAATGCCAAATTTCATCTTGATTGATTTTATGAAAAGCAGAGAATTTTTCAGAAGTCAATAAAAAATAAATGCAAGTACTGTAATTTCTATCACCGATAAAATTAGAACTTAATTGCTCATTTTTAATTATTCCGTTACTTCTGTATGTTTCTTTGTAAAAACCACCTTCGGGATGTTCTGTTAGATTGAATTTTTTAACTATCTGTTGTGCTGTCATTTTCTTTTTGTTCATTCACTTTTTTAATAATGGCTTTTAAACGTTCTTTGGTACGTTGTTTTTCTAATCGAAGCTTATTTTCTTTTTGTTTCATCAAGCGTGTATGCTTCGCTTTGTTTACGGTATTTTTTGCTTTTCCTTTTTTAGACATTTTTTGATGTTTTAATAGCTAATAATCCCAAGAAAGTTAAGAATCCGTTTAATATCAATACAAAGAATCCAAAATCAAATCCGAACTTTTCTTTGCAGTAAAAACTGATAATATACGTTAATACAGGAGCGATTAAACAAACGATAGGAACCAATTTGTCTTTAACGTTCAGTTTGGTAAATAATCCGAAGGCATACAAGCCTAACAAAGGTCCGTAAGTATAACCAGCAAACTGAAATATTTTAGCAATTACACTCTCGTTAGCAATAAAATACTTAAAAATTAAGATGGTAGCGACTAAAATAAAAGAGAATAGTACATGGATTTTCTTTCGTGTCTTTTCCCTTTCTTCTTGATTATCTTTTTTATCAATTTCTAAAATATCAATACTAAAGGACGTAGTTAACGAAGTTAAAGCACTATCTGCACTAGAATAAGCAGCTGCAATTAAACCAAGTAAAAAGAATAGAGAAGTAGCCAGTCCTAAATCACCACTCATTGCTATAGTAGGGAATAAGTTGTCTTTATGAGCGTTTAGTTCATTTGCTGTAGCGTAATCAGTTAACAAGATTCCTAAAGCTAAGAAGAAGAAGTTAACAATGACTAGCACAATGGTAAACCAAAACATGTTTTTTTGAGCATCTTTTAAATTGCGGCAGGTCAAGTTTTTTTGCATCATATCTTGATCTAAACCTGTCATTACAATTGAGATAAAAGCACCCGAAAAGAATTGTTTCCAAAAATAGTTACCAGCTTTTACATCGTCAAAAAAGAAAGTTTTAGATAAGCTATTGTCTGTTACATATGAAAACAAATTGTCAATTTGCATTTCATCTTTTATCATTACAATACAAACTCCAACAGCAATTAACATGAATAACGTTTGTAAAGTGTCTGTCCATACAATAGTTTTTATACCTCCTTTAAAAGTATATAGCCATATAAGTAAAATGGTAATTGTTACCGTTACCCAAAACGGAATTCCATAAGCATCAAACAAAATTAGCTGTAATACATTTGCCACTAAAAACAAGCGAAAGGCAGCACCAATAGTTCTTGAAAGTAAGAAAAAAGAAGCCCCAGTTTTATACGAATATCTACCAAAACGTCCTTCTAAATAGGTGTAAATTGAAGTTAAATTTAATCGGTAATATAGTGGAAGTAGCACCAATCCAATTACGGCATAACCTAATACATACCCTAGAACCATTTGCATGTAACTCATTTTGTCACCTTCAACCCAGCCAGGAACCGAAATAAAGGTAACTCCAGATAATGATGCTCCAATCATACCAAAGGCAACTAAATACCATGGAGATGAGTTGTTTGCTTTAAAAAATGTTTGATTATTTGCCGATTTACCTGTGATGTATGAGATAAGAATTAATACACCAAAATAGGCTAAAATAAGGAGAAGTATATGTAATGGTTGCATATAGTTAAATTATGAATTACGAATGTACTAAAATTATCATTCGTAATTCATAATTAGCATTGTCTAAGAAAGCTCAATAACTACTTCTTCGGTTTTTCTACGAACTTTTTTTAAGTCTTTCATGTAGTCATCTTCTGCTCTAAAACCAACAGGTAATACTAAAACTGATTGTAAGTTGTATTTATCTAACTCTAAAATTTCATCATATTTTTCAGGAACAAAACCTTCCATAGGACAACTGTCAATTTTTTCATTAGCAGCAACAGTCATTAGATTTCCTAAAGCAATATATGCTTGGTTTTTCATCCAATGGAATAATACTTCAGGAGATTTACTTTCTATATCGTTAGTTAAAAACTCTTTGAACGGATTTAAAATTTCATCGGGTGTGTTTCTAATGTCTTTTACTAATTTAAAATAGCTCTCAACATCTTTAGTAGTAAGTTCTTTAGGGGTACATAATACCAATAAATGAGAAGCCTGTGCAACTTGGTGTTGATTCCAAGAATGTGCTACCAATTGTTGTTGTAAATCTTTGTTTTTAACCACAACCATTTTTACAGGTTGTAATCCATAAGAAGTAGCAGTTAAATTAAAAGCTTCTTTTAAAATATTGATTTGTTCTTCTGAAAGAAATTTATGTTCGTCAAATTTTTTAACAGCGTATCGCCATTGTAAATTTTCTATACTATTCATGTGGTTTTAATTTTTGTTCTCAAATACTTGAGAGTTACAATACTTCAAGATTTGTCTTGAAATTAATATATTCCTTCACTTAATTACCTTGTAGATTTCCCTACAGTAACTTATTTAGCAAAAATAGAGGAATAAAAAGTTGCCCAAAAATACTTCGAATAATTAATATTGATAGTGTCATAGAAATATTTTGTACATTGAGAATGAAAAAGAAAGCATATGAAAGAAGAATTTTTACACTTTTTGTGGCAATACAAATTATTTAACAGTACAAATTTAATATCAGTAAAAAGAGAAATCGTTGAGGTTATAGATTCTGGAAGTTATAATACAAATTCAGGACCTGATTTTCTAAATGCAAAATTAAAAATTGATGAGCAGTTATGGGTTGGAAATGTAGAAATTCATATAAAATCATTAGATTGGTATGCACATCATCATGAAAAAGATGTGAATTACGATGCGGTTATTTTACATGTTGTATGGGAGCATGATTCTGATGTGTTTATGAAAAATAATCACCCGATTCCGACAGTAGAATTACAAAGTTTTGTTCAAAAAGAAGTATTGGCAAACTATAAAAAACTGTTTTTAAAAGAGCAGCGATGGATTCCATGTGAAAAGCAAATAGCTGAAACTAGTTCTTTTATATTGAATAACTGGTTAGAACGTTTATACTTTGAACGACTGGAAAACAAATCGGTTGTAATAAAAGAATTATTGCAAAAATCCAATAACAACTTTGAGGCTGTATTGTTTCAGCTATTAGCTAAAAACTTCGGATTAAAAGTAAATGGAGAAGCATTTCTGCAGCTAGCACAATCATTTGATTTTTCTGTGTTGCGTAAAGTTCGATTCAATGAAGAACAATTATCAGCTTTATTGTTTGGGCAAGCTGGATTCTTAGAGCAAGAACTAGAGGAGGCTTATTATCTACAACTACAAAAAGAATATGCTTACATAAGGCATAAATATAGGTTAGAACCAATAGCTAAGCATAGATTTCAGTTTTTTAGAATGCGGCCGAATAACTTTCCTACGATTAGAATAGCTCAATTAATAGCTTTATATAACAAGTATCAAAACTTATTTTCAAGATTAATAGATGTAAACAAAGTAGAGGGCTTTTATGATTTATTTACAGGTGAAGTGAATGACTTTTGGAAAACGCATTATACATTTGAAACAGCATCTAAAAAAACGGATAAAAGACTTTCAAAGTCATTTATTGACTTGTTGATTATTAATACGATTATTCCTTTAAAGTTTGTTTATGAACAGGCTAGAGGAGAGGTTGATCAAGAAGGTTTGTTACAATTAATAAAACAGTTGAAACCAGAAAATAATTCGATTATAAGTAAGTTTTTGGAGTTAAAAATTAAAGCAAATAATGCATTTGAATCTCAAGCTTTATTAGAGCTTAAAAATAATTATTGCGCAAAGAAATGTTGTTTACAATGCGCTATAGGAAGTAAGTTATTAAAAAAATAAACAATATGATATTTGTAGTTATAACTAGCGTTTTGTCTCTTGTAGTATTTGTTTATACATTACGTAATTACCTTCTTTTTAAGTTTGGAGAAGTAGTTAAGGGAAAGGTTGTTGATGTAAAGTATGAAGTTATAGGAATAAAAACTAGAGTACCAACTGCAAAAATAACATATAATTATACTGTAAGAGGTGAATTGTATGAACGAACGGAGAATAGCGATGCTAAAAAGCACATGTTTAAAATGCATTGCATGGAAGGAGAAACGATAAAGGTTTATGTACATAAAAAGGATATGAGTAAAGCTACTATTGTTGATCTGAAGCATTATTTTTTTCCAGTCGCTTTAACAGCCTTTTTGTTTTTAATTTCAGTTATAGCTGTAGTAGTGTCAATATAAAAAACATATCAAGTTAATTAATAAAATGATATATTTGCGACAAAAATTTATAAAAATGAAAAAAGTATTAATTGCTATTACATTAGTATCTACTATCTGTGTAGGTTGTAAAGACAACAAAAATTCAAAAAACAATGGAGGAACTTCAACAATTGAAGAATCTATTAGTGAAAAAGAAGAAAAATCAGCTTCAGCAATTTGTTTATTAGATAAACTATCTATTAGAGAAAGTGCTTCTGCCAAAGGGAAATGGATTACCTCTATTAGTTTAGGTGAAAAAGTAACCTTAACAGGAGAAGAAACTATAGATTCTGTTTCGAAGAAGGAGTATTACAAGGTAAAGTTGATTGACGGAAAAGAAGGATGGACTAGATCTACCTTTTTAGCTGTTAATGGTAAAGTGGGAGCTATGTTAGAAGAAGCAGTAGTTTATAAAAGACCAGACTTACTTACTAAGACAGAAAAAAAATACAGCATTATGGATATCATTGCTGTAACTGAAACTCAAGGAGATTGGATTAAGGTTAAAGGAAAAAGATCTGAAGGAAAGTATATTGAAGAAGGTTGGGTAAAAACTTCTAACATTACAAATGATCAAGTTGATATAGCAACGGCTAAATTTGCAGGAATAGCAAATACTCAACCAACAATGACAGAAAGAATAAAGGCATTGAAAGATGTTATAAATAATTCAGATTTATCTTCTTCTAAGTTTATTACAGTTATAGAGAATAAAATAGAAGATTACGAGTCAAAAAATCAACCTTTAGATGCTCAGGAAGCAGCAATAGCAACTGAGGAAGTTGCAGAAAAAACTGCCGAATAATCATATAAAACACGAGTAAAAAAACGATTTTAGAATTTTCTAAAATCGTTTTTTTATCTATTTGAAGAATAGTTACTAATACAAACTCTTAAATTTAGCAGGGTTTGCTTCGTTCATGATTTCGTATACTTTTTCAAAAACATCTTCTGCAGATGGTTTAGAGAAATAATCTCCATCGGTACCATAAGCAGGTCTATGTGCTTTAGCAGTTAAGGTTTGTGGTTTGCTATCTAAATGTTTGTAACCATTTTGATTCTCAACAATTTCTTGTAATAAATATGCTGAAGCTCCACCAGGAACATCTTCGTCAACAACTAATAAACGATTTGTTTTTGCAACCGATTTTACAGTATCATGATTCAAGTCAAAAGGTAATAAACTTTGCGCATCTACAATTTCTACATCTATACCTACTTGCGCTAAATCTTTAGCAGCTTCTTCAACAATTCTTAAGGTAGAACCGTAAGAAACAATTGTAATGTCAGTTCCTTCTTTGATTGTTTCAACAACACCAATTGGAGTTTTAAAGTCTCCTAAGTTTGTTGGTAACTCTTCTTTTAAACGATATCCGTTTAAGCACTCTACTACTAAAGCAGGATCGTCACCTTCTAATAAAGTGTTATAGAAACCAGCAGCTTTCGTCATGTTACGAGGAACTAATACATGAATTCCTCTTACGTTGTTTATTATTCCACCCATTGGTGAACCTGAATGCCAAATTCCTTCTAAACGATGTCCACGGGTACGGATAATTAATGGAGCTTTTTGCTTTCCAAAAGTACGATAACGTAGCGTTGCTAAATCGTCACTCATAATTTGTAAAGCATATAATAAATAATCTAAATATTGAATTTCAGCGATAGGACGTAATCCACGCATTGCCATTCCAATACCTTGACCTAAAATGGTAGCTTCTCGAATTCCTGTGTCAGAAACACGTAACTCACCAAATTTTTCTTGCAAGCCTTCCAATCCTTGGTTTACATCACCAATATATCCAGCGTCTTCACCAAAAATTAATACTTCTGGGTGTTTAGCTAAAATAGCATCAAAATTATCACGCATAATAATACGTGCATCTACAATATTTTTTTCTGCAGCATAAGTTGGAGCTTCTGCAGCAATATTTTCAGTTGCTAATTCAGTTTCACTTAATAAATGTGCAGAATATTTTACAGCAGCTTTGTCAATTGAAGCTTTGATGAAGTTTTTAAGTGCTGTTTTTTCAGTAAATTCTTCATCTCTTAAATAACGTAAAGTTTTACGAGCAGCTACTAAAATATCTTTTCTGATTGGTTCAGAAATAGCGGCTAAATCATTTTTATATTTCGTAATGAAAGAACCATTATTGCTTTTTTGAGAAATGGTTTCTAATAAAGAAACAGCTTCAGCTACTTCTGCTTTTATTTCATTTGTATAAGCACTCCAAGCATCACGCTTTGCCTTGCTTACTTCTTTTTTTGCTTCTTTTTCAATATTGATTAAATCTTCTTCAGAATCAATAAACTTTAAAGTTTCTCCATCTTCATTTTCTAATTCAAATTCTAAAATCCACTTACGCATTTGGGCAATACAATCAAACTCTTGCTCCCATTGTAAGCGTTCTTTTGATTTGTAACGTTCATGTGAACCTGAAGTTGAATGCCCTTGAGGTTGTGTTAATTCTTTTACATGAATTAATACAGGGATATGTTGTTCTCTTGCGATTTGAGAAGCTTTATTGTAAGTGTCAATTAACTGAACATAATCCCAACCATTCACTACGAAAATCTCATATCCGTTACTTTCATTTTCACGTTGGAATCCTTTTAAGATTTCAGAAATACTTTCTTTAGTTGTTTGGTGACGTGCATGTACTGAAATTCCGTACTCATCATCCCAAACATTCATTATCATTGGAACTTGTAGAACACCAGCAGCATTAATTGTTTCAAAGAACAACCCTTCACTAGTACTAGCATTACCAATAGTACCCCAAGCAACTTCGTTACCATTGATTGAAAAATTAGTGTGTTTTTCTAAACCTTCAACATTTCTGTAAATTTTAGATGCTTGTGCTAATCCTAACAAACGAGGCATTTGACCTGCTGTAGGAGAAATATCTGCTGATGAATTTTTTTGAGCTGTTAAGTTTTTCCAGTTACCGTTTTCATCTATAGAATGCGTTGCAAAATGTCCTCCCATTTGACGACCAGCAGACATAGGCTCAACATTAATATCAGTATGAGCATATAAACCTGCAAAAAATTGTTGTGGAGTTAATTCTCCAATAGCCATCATAAATGTTTGATCACGATAATAACCTGATCTGAAGTCTCCATTTTGAAAAGCTTTAGCCATAGCTAATTGAGGTATTTCTTTACCATCTCCAAAAATTCCAAACTTAGCTTTACCTGTTAAAACTTCTCTTCTTCCTAATAAACTACATTCTCGACTAATACGAGCAATTCTATAGTCCTTTAAAACTTCATTTTTAAAATCTTGAAAAGAAAGCTGTTGAGTATTAGCTATTTCGGTATTTTGCGTCATAATCATCTAATTTAGGTATGGTTACAAAGATAGGTTTTTTAGTCGAAATTTAAAAATTTCTATTTTCATTGAATATTTTTCAAAAAAACGAGAAAAAATCAAATATTATTGAAGTATCTATAATATACCTCTTCTAATAAAGTTATAAATTCTATCAATATCTGTTGTAATGATGAATCTAATTTTTGAAGGATAGGCTCTCTTGTTAATTTCAAAACCTTCGTTGGTGTAAATGGGAAGATAAAATTCAAATATTTCGGGAAGGAAGTTTAATCGAATACCATTTTCATAGAAAAACTTAGGAGAAGTATTTTTGTTTTTCAGCATAGCAACGTCATTATAAATTTCAGCCCACTTCCATACGCTTACACTAGTGTTAATAGATGTTATAAGCTGATTAGCAAAGTAAGGTTCTTTAAATTTAGATTTGAAGCCTCCTTGCCCTACTACGAATTGCTGACTGAAGAAGCCTTCATTTTCTGAGCGTCCAAATAAGTTTTGTTCAAATAAATAATCGTTACCACGGTTTAATCCAAAGCTAAAGTAATTTCCTTCTGTTTTATTAAATAAAAAGAGTCCACCAAAAAAACGAACTTCAAAACTTTCATTAGCGGTAAAAAACTTTCTATAACGAAAATCAGTAGATATTTTACTAAAATTAGAGTTTATCTCAAGGTTAGCAGCATATCTAATTCTGTGTATAGCATCAAATTTGTTGTTGATATAGCGTAGGTTAAAAATATTATACTTGTCTTGGTCACTTTGAGTGTTGTTAGGAGCAACTTCTTTATCAACACTAACCATACGGGCTATTAAGAATTTAGAACCAATATCACGGAGCGTATTTCTTCTGAATTGAAAATTAATAAATGGGCTTAAAGTATTGTATCCTAATTCAGGTGCGTAATGAAAGTTACTTCCTGAAATTCCATACCGTATTTTATAAACCTTAGAGTCTCTTAAAAAATGATTGTACCCTACAGAAAAAGATCCGGTTAAATTTCTACTTTTAAGACCATAGTTAGGGGTTAAGCTAAATTGAAAATTATGACTAACTAGTGATCTGTTATTTATGTTTACTCCAAGTATTAAACCATCATATAAATTATATTTAATATCTGGGTAATAGAACAATTGATTGTAATAGGGATTTTCAAAATCTTTAAAAAAACGAAATTGAATAGGTTTGCTTATAATGCTATTATTTACATTTCTAAAATTGTTAAGGGAATTAAATTCAGGGTAGTTGTTTTCGTAATTTAAAGCTAGTTTATTAAAGTTGCCTCTTTTAATTTTGATTGTTTTGGTAGAATCTACATTGGTAACCCAAGTTTTAAGTTTTATTTTTTTCTTTTGAATACCATAAAGTGCTACGGGAGCTGTAAAATCTCTTTTGTTTTTGATGGTGACAAACAGAGAATCTTTGTTTTTGGAGTAGGATACCTTTTTTATTTTGTAGTCAATTTTTTTATCTGTAGTAAGATAATCACCAAAAAACCATTGTAAATCTTTTGAAGTTTTCTTTTGAAGAATCTCAGCAAAGGATTTACTGCTTGAAGGCGTTAATTGATTTTTAATATAAAATTCTTTTACAGTTTCTTTTAAAATACTGTCACCAACAAAGTCATGTAAATACTTAATTCCTAAGCCTGCTTTATACTTACTTACTACTTTTCTGTTAAAGTTAGAAAGAGAGTCACTAGAGGTTGTTAAAGGTTGATCATAAAATTTACGAGAACTAAATTGATAAACAAGAGGATACTTATCGTTCTGTTTAAATTTGGCAATGTTATAGGTTTTTATAGGCCAATACTTGGAGTATTTACCTAGAAAAGTAACTTCTGGATAGTATTTTTTTACATACTCCATCATTAAATAAGTTTGTAATCCATCGGTTAACCAATAATCTTTTCTCGGTTTTTGAATAATTATATCATCGAAATACTTTTGAGTAAGTGCTTTAAAAAATCCTGTTTCCCATCTAAAGTTTTTAGGAAAAGGTTTTAACCAACTAGGAAGACCATAAATTTCATGTAGAGAGTTTTTGTTTATGGTACGTGAATCTACAAGGATTTCAGGGTGTGGGTGTTTGCCAATAAAGTCTTCTATAAATTGTATTTGTCTATTTATAATTTTGTTGGTTTCGTTATTAGATATTTTTCTTAGGTAAGCATCTGTTTTTATCTCTTTATTTTTTATCTTAAAAGATTTAAAAGTTCTTACTGTATCAATATGAAGTATAATATCCTTTTTTTTTGCTCCAACTAAATAGTAGTTGGTATAATTATCATTTTCAGTTTTATACTGATATAAGTTACTTTCTATATGATAATTCTTAGGTATATCTATAGAAATTGAGTAATTAGATAGTTCTTCGTATAAATCATCTAAATTTAAGTTACTCATTAACTGCCACTTTTTATCATATACAGCTGGAGTTATGTACCAGAAACGTAAATGATACCCTGTTTTTGTTTTTCCATATCCCGTATATTTTGCATTTGGTACCTTTACAGAATATGAGGTACGGAGTATTAAACTATCTTTTGGTTTTAAAGGCTTATTAAGAGATACTTTAATAATGTCTTGTTGATTCTTTAGCTCTTTGAATGAAACTTGTTTAAAGTTAACTGTTAAGTTTCTTATTTTACTGTAGCCTCGATCTTTATCTTTTGAAAAATGAAAAGTTTTCCTATAGTCTTCAATAAAGCGTTTAGCTAGGGGAGTATCATCGTTTTTATAACTATTTGCCCAATTATGCAAAAAAAAATAATCTAAATTAGAAGAAGTATGATTGTAGAAGGTTGTTTTTTGTAGAATATGAATTACATCTTTATCTATATCTAATTTAGCTTTTATTTCAACAGAGTTTTCTTGTGCTACTATTTTAAAGCAATACAAGATAATAGTACATAATAAGAGTAGCGTTTTCTGTTTCAATATTATTTTAAGGTTTGTTTTAAGTAGGGTTATAAAAATATTTAAAAAACCTTGTGAAAATAAAAAAGCTCATTGGAATTCCAATGAGCTTTAAAGATAAATATTTTTAGAAGTTTGGCTTTAGCTGATATTTAGCATAGAATTTATTAAAGTGTTCAACAGCTTCATCAGCAGTATCAACAACTCTAAATAAGTTTAAATCTTTTTCACTAATGTTACCTTCTTCAATTAAGGTATTCTTAATCCAGTCTAATAAACCAGCCCAAAACTTTCTACCAATTAGGACAATAGGAAAGCGACCAATTTTGTTAGTTTGAATTAAGGTAATTGCTTCAAAAAGCTCATCCATTGTGCCAAAACCACCAGGCATTACAACAAACCCTTGAGAGTATTTTACAAACATTACTTTACGAACAAAGAAATAATCAAAGTTCAAGTTTTTATCTCTATCAATCCATGGATTGTCGTGTTGTTCAAAAGGGAGGTCTATATTTAAACCTACTGAGGTACCTTTTCCTCTGTGAGCTCCTTTATTACCAGCTTCCATAATACCAGGACCACCGCCAGTAATTACTCCAAAACCACTTTGTGTTAATTTAAAAGCTACTTCTTCTGCTAATTTATAGTGAGGATCATCGGTTTTTGTACGTGCTGATCCAAAAATTGATACACAAGGACCAATCTTGCTTAGCTTTTCATAACCCTCAACAAATTCAGACATAATTTTAAATATTGCCCAAGAGTCATTTGTTTTTATCTCGTTCCAAGTTTTTTGTTGTAGTTTTTCTCTAATTTTTCTGTCATCATTCGGACTCATAATTCTTCTACTTTTATATTAAATAACAAATTAAACTGCCAAAATTACATTTTTAGCAAGCTCGCTAATTTAGTGGTTTTTAATATTAGAAAAAAGATAAAAGAAAAAAACTACCTTAATGTTAAGGTAGTTTTAATTTAGTTAATTTAATGTATATTACTTTAAGGGGTCACAACAAGTTTGTTGACCAAATATGTTAAAACAAGAATACTTTGGGAACTCGCAATCTTCTTGAGGGTATCCTCCTGTAATTTTTGTTTGCTTTTTTTTATCCAAAGCTTTTCCTAGGTTTAAGATTGATTTTTTCATTTTCAAATAAGATTTAATTAATTTTTTAGAAACAAACAACTAGAAGGTTAAGTCTAGTTGTTTGTTTTTTGCATTGAGTTTTAGTTAAAAGTCTATAAACAGCCACTTTGCCATTTGCAATAAATACGTTTAATTGGATCCCAATCTAAACAACATCTTGGTATGCTACCACCGTTTATTTGTTTTTGGTTGGTTTTATTTAAAACTTTTCCCTAAGTTTAAAATTGACTTTTTCATAACAATTAAAATTCAACTCCGTTACTACAAATACCTTCAGTACATGTATAATAAGGGTCATTACCTAAAAAAGGATAATTACTTAGCCAAAAACCTTGTGTTCTAGTACAGCAAAATTGGTATAAAGTAGGGATATAACCTCCATTAATTTGTTTTTGGTTAGTTTTATTTAAAACTTTACCTAAGTTTAAAATTGATTTTTTCATTTTATTGTTTTTTTAGATTAAATATTTATAGAATGGTTCATTGTTTTCTTATTATTAAGAAAAACAGTCATAATTAACGAGCGTCATATTTTGACACTCCTGTGTTAAGTTATGGTAATCTTGACAGGTGCCACAAAGGGTAGCAGGTGTGTTGAGTGGTTCGTCAGAGTAATAGCATCCTCTTGGTGGGCATGATTGATTACCTCCGTTAATAATTTTCTGTTGACGCTTATTAAGAGGTTTTCCTAGATTTAAAATTGATTTTTTCATTTTAAAAAGTTTAAAATTTGATAAAATCCTTGAACCGTTTAAAGACACTCAAGGTTTGTGTCTATTCTTCGCGAAAGGTTTTTTTATTTAAAAACTAAAGATAGAGGGATTTGTTCCCTCTATCAGTTGTAATGTAGAGAGTACTATAAAATATTAGTTTAATTTTTATGTAGGGCAACAGTCTAAATAAAAGACACTATCAAAACGTTGAAAAAAACAGTAGTCTTTACATTTCTCTTCATCAGGTATTTGGGGGTACCCACCTGATATTTGTTTTTGATCAGTTTTATTTAAAACTTTACCTAAGTTTAAGATTGATTTTTTCATGATTAAAACTTTAATGTTAATACCAAATACAACCAAATCTATCACATCTACCAGGAGCACATAAATTACCCCATGAAGTAGATTCACAACACATTACGCCGTCTTGAGTACAGCCACGAGCGATACCTCCATTAATTTGTTTTTGGTCAGTTTTATTTAAAGATTTACCAAGGCTCAAAATTGATTTTTTCATAATTTATTTTTAGATATTAATACCAAATGCAACCATATTGTGTACATCTTCCTGCATCACAGAATTGTCCCCATTGAGTTTGTACACAGCATCTACTTCCACTTCCAGTACAAGAACCAGATCCGATTCCACCATTAACTTGTTTTTGATCAGCTTTATTTAAAGCTTTACCTAAGTCTAAAATTGATTTTTTCATTTTAAAATAATTTAAATTTGATAAAAACCCTTGAACTATTTAAAGACACTCAAGGTTTGTGTCTATTCTTCGCGAGAGAATTTTTATTTAATAATATTTTTAAGTTGATAGAAAAAACGTTCTATCAAGCGTAAATCTTCAGTTACTATATCTGCAGCACCTTTCATTTCTTGCCTAAAGGGGATTTTTTTATTGTATGTGGTTTCTAAATTTTGGGGCAACTCTACATCTACGAGGTAGTTGCCTTTTTCATTAGGTATAAGAGATATAGATTTTACTTTTCCGTTTAATTCACCAAATTCATCAGAAGGGTAGTTTAATAGTTTAATCTGAACTTTCTGACCTTTTTTTATCTTTCCAGAGTTGGCTGCAGGAGCTTCTATTTTTCCGATAAATGAATTTCCTTTGTTAGGAATAATGGTGAATATTAGATCCCCCGTATTAACAGTTTGGTTTTTATTCCAAAAGGAAAGAAAAGATACTTTTCCGTTTATAGAAGAAGTAAGCGCATACTGTTTTTCCCAATCTTTAATAGCTTTTTTTAAGTATAAAAAAGATTGAATAGCTTTCTTTTTTAATCGGGTATCTTGTTGTGTTTTTTTAATAGAAGTTCCTTCTAAGTTTTTTGCAGAATTATTGATTAACTCTCTTATTTGTGAGATAGATGATTCTAGAGTTTTATATGATCGTTTAGCTTGTAAATATTCTATTTCTTTTTGGTCTTTTTCTTTAGCAGAAATAACCCCTTGACCAAACATTTTTCTACTGCGTTCTAAGTCCTTTTCTTTAAACTCTAATTCTTTTAAGTTTAGCTCTTTTTGTGATAGTAAAATCTGTAGTCTACCTCTTGCTTCTATAACAGACATTTGATTTGCAAAGTTCTCAGATTTAAACGGAGTTAATTTTTCGTTTAAAACATATTCAGAATAGTCGTTTTCAAATTGAGAGTAGCTAGAAGTTATGTCGCCTAAAATTAAAGGTGGAACTTTATCAACAGGGAAAAAGAACTTTTGTTGATTTACTTCGATAGTATCAACAATACTCTTTAGTAGTAAGACATCTTTGTAAGAAGCGCTGTTTTCAATTACAGCTAAAACATCACCTTCAGAAACATCTTTACCTTCACTAGTTAAAAAAGTTTCAAATTGACCTGTTGATTTTGCATAAATTTTTTCAGGTGGAGTAGAGGTAGTAACCATTACCTCTGTAGATATGACATCAGGGTATTTTACAAACCATGAAATGAATAATAACATTATAATTAGTCCAAGAAGCAAGGTGTTGCCCCAACGAATCATCCAATTAGGAACATGGGTTAAAATTTCTTGAACTTCTTCACTACGAATTTCTATGTCTTGGGTATTGTTTGGCATATTTAGGGATTAAAATAGAGGGAAAAAACTTTCCCTCTATTGCTTTTTGTTTTTAGGAATTACAGGCGGCATGAGTTGGAAGTACACACATATAATTGCAGCAGACGTGATTTTCTACTCCACAAAAGAAACTGTATTTCTCTTTACATTCTCCATACTCGTTAATACTTCCATTAATACTCTGTTGTTCTGTTTTGCTTAAGTTTTTACCTAAGTTTAAGATTGATTTTTTCATTTTTTAAAGAAGATTACATGTTTTATCGTATTGAGAGTCAAAGGTTAGGCAAATTCCATAACAACATCTTAGTCTGGCTGTATCACAGTCTAAGTCGGTTTTACATCCAAATTCACCAAAACCAATACTTCCTTTAATTTGTTTTAGCTCTATGTTACTTAAAGCTTTACCTAAGTTTAAAATTGATTTTTTCATTTTTATTTTTTTAAAATTATACACCAAAACAATAATACCCAACTCTAACTCTGTTTTGACAGCTAGAAGGAAGGTTGTTATAGTCACTACAACTCCCACAATAAACAGCACCACCAAATAACTCTGTGTCACTATTACCATAGTAGCAGTTAATTGGAGGACATGATTCATTTCCTCCACCGTTAATTGTTTTCTGATCTATTTTACTTAGACCTTTACCAAGGTTTAAAATTGATTTTTTCATAATTATTTATTTAAAGGGTTAAGCGGGGCAACATTGTCCGTTTTTTATAATACCTCTATTGGCACCTCCCATACCATTTGGTACAGCACAAGCATCTCCTTCTTCACAATCTAAAGCGCAAAAAAAGTAGCTTGAGCAAGGAAAGCCAATTACCTTTCCTCCACTAATTTGTTGTTGCTCAGTTTTATTAAGAGCTTTTCCTAAATTTAATATTGATTTTTTCATATTATTTTGTTTTTAGATGGCACATTCGCAGTAACCTTGGTTATTACATATAGCATCCATATCGCAATTACTATTATTATAACACCTAATTCTAGATTGTGATTCTTGATCGCACTCACCATCTGAATCGCCTACGGGAATACCATACCCTCCATTAATTTTTTGTTGTTCAGCTTTGTTTAAAGTTTTACCTAAATTTAAGATTAATTTTTTCATAGTTAAAAATGTTTGATATTAACAAGGGCACATTTGAAAAGCATCATAACCATAGAGGTCAATTTGAAGTTGTTGTGCTTGTGGCGAAGCACTACAGAATTCATCACAGGTAAACATACGACCTCCATTAATTTGTTTTTGATCAGCTTTATTTAAAGCTTTACCTAAGTTTAAAATTGATTTTTTCATTTTAAGTAATTTAAATTTGATAAAACCCTTGAACAATTTAAAGACACTCAAGGTTTGTGTCTATTCTTCGCGAGAGAATATTTTTATTTGCCTAAATCTAGTTGGTTTTTAACTAGATGGTAATAACTTCCTTTTAATTTGATTAGTTCTTCGTGACTTCCTTTCTCTATGATTTTTCCTTTTTCAAGGACTACTATTTGATGCGCATTTTTAACAGTACTTAATCGGTGTGCAATTACCACAGCTGTCTTGTCAGCAAAAAACTCATTAAGCTTACCCATAATAACCTTTTCGTTATTGGCGTCTAATGCACTAGTAGCTTCATCAAAGAACAAAAATTTAGGGTTTTTATAGACAGATCTAGCAATTAGTAATCGTTGTTTTTGACCTGTACTCAATCCGTTACCTTCACTACCAATTTTTGTGTTGTAGCCTAAAGGTAAGCCTTCAATATAATCTCCAATGTTTGCTACATCGATTGCATGAGCTAATTTTTCTTTATCGACATAATCTTCACCTACAGCTATGTTTTTAGCTATGGAATCATTAAAGATGTAACCTTCTTGCATTACAACTCCGCAATTCCTTCTCCATTCCTTTTGTGAAACATTTTTTAAGTTAAAGTTGTTGATCATTATATCACCTTGATCAACTTGATAGAAACCAAGTAATAGTTTCATTAAGGTAGTTTTACCACTGCCACTAACACCTACTATTGCCGTTGTTTTATTGGCTGGAATTTCAAGAGATAAATCTTTTAAAACAGGTTCTAAACCACCAGTGTATCTAAATGAAATATTATTTAATTTTATGGATGCATTTTCAGGGATGGTAGTTACTTTTTCATCACCAGGCTTTTCTTCATCTTCCATGTTATGTATTTCACCTAGTCTATCTAAAGAGATTTGTGCATCTTGTATGTCTCTCATGAAATTTATTAGCTGTGTAATAGGTCCATTTAATTGACCAACTATATAGCTAATAGCCATCATCATACCTAAAGTAATTTGTCCATCTATAACTAGTTTTGCCGAAAGTATAGTAATGAACATGTTTTTAAGCTCATTAATAAAATTTGATCCTACACTTTGGGTTTGTTCTAAAGCAAGGCTTTTGGTCGCTACTTTAAATAAACGAGCTTGTACGTATTCCCAATTCCAACGCATGCGTCTTTCAGCGTTATGAAGTTTAATTTCTTGCATTCCATTAATAAGCTCAATAACCTTACTTTGTTCTTGACTTACTTGAGAAAAACGCTTATAATCAAGCTCTTTTCGTTTTTTAAAGAAGAACAATACCCATCCAAAATATAGTACGCTTCCTAATACAAAAACTCCAAATATTTGTAAACTATAATAACCTAAAACTAAGCTGAAAATTATAAGATTAAAAAAAGAAAATAACACAGTTAAAGAGGATGTGGTTAAAATTCTTTCAATACGCTTATGGTCATTTATTCTTTGTAATAAATCTCCTGTCATTCTCACATCAAAGTAAGAGATAGGTAATTTCATTAGTTTGATAAAAAAGTCAGAAATTAAAGATATGTTGATACGAGTACTTAGGTGAAGCAAAATCCAACTTCGAATAATTTCTAAGGAAGCTTTTCCAACGAATAAAAATAGTTGAGCAAATAAAATTAGATATACAAAGTTTAAATCTTGGTTTTTGATACCTACATCAACCACACTTTGAGTTAAAAAAGGTAAGATTAATTGTAATAAACTACCAGCAAGAAGTCCTATTATTAATTGGGCTATAAACTTCTTGTATTTGTATAGGTATTTGAAAATAAATGAGAATCCAAACTTCTCATCTTCTTCAAACTCTTCTTGATAAAATTTAGGAGTAGGTTCAACTAATAAGGCAATTCCTTCCTCTGTATTTTCGTCAGCGTTATTACCAATCCAGTGTTGGATAAACTCTTCTTTAGTAAAAGTAATGAGTCCATGAGCAGGATCAGAGATATAAACAACATCTTTTTTTATTTTGTAGAGAACCACGTAATGGTTTTTGTTCCAGTGAACAATACAAGGAAAAGGGGCTTCTTTTAGTTTGTTAAAAGCTAATTTTATACCTAAAGACTTAAAGCCTATAGATTCAACAGCTTCACTTAAACCCAGTAAACTACTACCTTCTCGAGTAGTTTCACTAAGCTTTCTTAATTGTTGTGTGTTAATAGTTTTACCATAGTGTTTAGCTATGATTTTTATACAAGTAGGCCCACAATCTTTAGCCTCAGTTTGTTTATAATTTGGGAATTTTTTCAAGTTCAATTTTGGTATAAGATATAACTAGGCTAAAAATATACAGTTTCTAACCTAGTTATTAAAAAATTTCTAAGAATAATATGGTTTAAAAAAGATTTGTACTCTATAATTGTACATGTTTTACTAGTGTAATAATTACTGTTTCTAAACACTCAGGAGAAAAATGTAACTCTAGAGGTGTGATATTATTCTTACTTAAAGCTTTACCTAAATTTAAAATTAGGTTTATAAGTAAGGGGCAGGACATTCAGGAGTACCATAACAACAATCATATTGGTCTGTCCAACAGCAGTTTTTTACAGGATCCCAATAATAACCTTTGTCTGTTCTACACCCTCCAGGGATTTCTTTTCCTCCGTTTATTTTTTTTTGATTGTTTTTATTTAGAGCTTTTCCTAGGCTCAAAATTTGTTTTTTCATAATATTAGTTTTTTTATAATTAACATCCAGTGCAACTAACGCCTCCATTAGGACAAAATTCCCAAGGGCCTGTGCAGTTGTTGCCACCAGGGTCATTACTACCTCCATCATCTATATAACAATATATGCCTTCACAATATTGACCTGATGGACAATTACCTTGACCGTCACAAAAACCTACAGCTCCGCCACCATTGATTAATTTTTGTTCTATTTTATTTAAAGATTTACCTAAATTTAATATCGTTTTTTTCATAATTAGTTTAGTTAAATTATACTTCCATCACATAAATACCCTGTGTTTCCTTGATCACCAAATAACTGGCACCAACCAGCAGTATTACAGCAATATCCACTTCCACATTGGTAATGACTGTCGCATTGCTCTTTACCTCCGTTAATTTGAGCTTGTTCCGCTTTTTTTAAAGCTATACCTAAATTTAGAATTTGTTTTTTCATTTTGATGTTTTTTATCTAAAAAGGTCCAAAGGCACAATATAATTCAGCACAGTGATCACCATAATCCTCACATACTTGGTCTTTATTTGTGTCACACATTTTTCTACCACCATTAATGTGGATCTGTTCAGCTTTATTTAAGGATTTCCCTAAGTTTAAAATTGATTTTTTCATGATTATGCTTTAAATTAAGAATTATACTATTACTATAAAGGGACTATTCTGCAATAAAGTTCAGCACATAAAGGACCTTTCCTTTCACATGTACCATCGCTATTATAGTCACATTTATCTCTTCCTCCGTTAATATACATTTGTTCTGCTTTATTTAAAGCTTTTCCTAAGTTTAAAATCTGGTTTTTCATGATTAAAAAGGAATTAATTGACATTCACGTTCTGCACATTGTAACCCGTATTCGGTACACTCACCATTACTCCAAGGAGTAATACACTGTCTCTTGCCTCCATTGATTTGCTTTTGTTCCGCTTTTTGTAAAGTCTTTCCTAAGTTTAAAATTTGCTTTTTCATAACTATTCAAGTATTAGTCTGCAGTAAGTTTCAGCACATTGCCAACCATAGTATTCACATACACGATCTCTGTTAGAGTCACATTGCATTCTACCTCCGTTAATTTGAGCTTGTTCCGCTTTTTTTAAAGCTTTACCTAAATTTAGAATTTGTTTTTTCATAATTAAAATATTAAGGTTACTTTTGCGGCGAACATTTAAAGACACTCACCAATGTGTCTATTCTTCGCGAGAGAATTTTGTTCAAAACGCAAAGCCCTTTTTAGGGCTTTGTTTTTTTAAGCTGTTTTTAATGAAACATTAGAAGTTTGAGAGTTTTCTTCTAAATCTTCAATAAATAATATTAAATCAGTTCTGTTATATTCTTTAGGGAATGATCTCCCGTTTACTAAAATTTCTGGAGTAAAGTTGATCGCATTTTTTGTACACCAATCTTTTTCTTTTTCGAGTTCTGAAGTATAAGCTTCTTTGTCAGTACATTCTCCCCATTTTTTTAACCAAGCAGCAGGCTTTTGTCCCTCATAAATGGCATCCATAGCTAAGAGGCATTCCTTATCTCCTTTAGTATTATAAATTTCTATGAGTCTACTAGTAATTTTAACAACATCACTATCCTTATTTTCTACACTTATATTAAACCTTACTTTAATTTTTACATTGTTATGATACCTTTTGATAATTTCATCAACATGAGCATGAACAGGTTTACAGTGTCCACAAAAAGGATTGGTAACTATTGTTATTTCAAGATTAGAGTTTGGGTTACCAAAAACAATTTCTTTGCTATCGGTTAACTGAGTATCAAGTTGAGGCGACTTTTGTAAAAGGCTATCAAATAGCGCGTAGTTTCTTTTAAATTTAACACTTGCTATTTTTTCTTTTTTAAGCTCTTGTACTTCAGTAAACAAAGGTTTTATATAGCTCCAAGCTAACCAAGTAAAAGAAGCAACAAGGCCTAAAGTAACAAAATCACTAAGTATAAAAGTATTAATGTAATTACTTGTTAATATAGGAGCTAATGCTTGTAGCCAAAGTACTCCAACTATGCTTAAACATAAAAGGCACCATTTTTTTACTACTGCATATTGATAATATAATGAGTAGAGAGTAACAGGTATAGCTAGTAAACTAATAGTATATGAAATTGTAGGGTTAGAGATTTGAGTAAAAGTTAAAAGAGATAATCCAATAAAATAAAGCATACTAAAGTCGCTTAATTTGTACCCTTTTAAAATTTCCGCTCCTTTTGAAGTTAATACGGCGTCACAATCTTTTTTATCATCGGCTCCAGAACAAAAGGCATCACCAATAGATGTTTTCAATCCAAGCTCTTGTTTTATAATTGCAACACTAATAACAGCTCCAGTAATTGACAGTAGGAAATAAAAAGTGTTATACCACGAAGTTGAATTGTTAAAAACAAAAAATAAAGCAAAAACAGCAAGTAGAGAGAAACCAATAGTTTTTACTAGTTTGGAGCTGTTTTTAGAAGCTTGATAATCCTCAGTTTCTTCAACAGCAACAATAATTCCTGTAAATTTATTTAGAAATTCACCTTCTGTTAGTTTTGTTTTTTTGTTTTCAGAATCATAAATTATGTAATCTAAACTTTTCCTTTCTGCCACAATTAAATCTTGACCATGGTCTCCATTTATTTGAGCTATAAAGCAGTCGGGTAGTTGAGAAAGAGTTTCTGAGTTAACAGGAACATCAGCAGCAACATTTTCAATATTAAAATGATCTAACACTCCTGTAATTGCATGTAAACTAGGGTAAGAAGGATGGCTTTGAATTTGAAAAGCTAATTCTTCTTTGTCAAAAGAAATACTGTTTTTCTTAAGTAATTTTTGTACTAAATTGATTAATGTGTCTTTCAAAAGTAAATAAGTTTTTTAAGGATAGCTATTTTTAATCTTCCCAAAGCTATATGTTGATAATTATTTTTTTATAAAAAAAACCATAAAAAAAGTACGGAAAAACCGTAATTTTTATTTTCTTAAATAAAGCCTTTCTCTTTGGCTACTAATATTAACTCTCTGTCTCCTTTAGCTTTAACATTGAATATTTTCTTTAAATGTCGTTTTCGTTTTTCAATGCTAGCTGCAGAAAGTGGTATGTAATTAGGCATGTCTTTCATTTTAGAACCCAATGAAAGTTTATATAGAATTTGTCGGTCTATTGAATCAATAGAGAAGTTATTAGAAACTTCTTTTCTCAAAAGGCTTAAAACAGTTTTACTATAATAAGGAATATTGTTTGTCACATTTTTTATAGCGTTTTTTAACTCTTTTGAAGTTAAATCGCTTTTAACAAGAAAACCTTCAGGATTTAAGCTTTTAAATATATTGTGAATTCTATAGTTGTCATTACAATCAGTTGAAACAATAAGCTTTGTACTTGGTAGTAGTTTCCTGATTAAAAGGCCTAAATCTTCACCGGATAAAATTTTTCTGTTCTTAGCAGGTGAAAGTTTTAAATCTAAAACAACAAAGTTTAGAGAGGTTTCTTTTTCAATTGTCTTTTTTATAATATCGTAAGCTCCATTACAATTGTATGTAATGTCCGTGTTAAAATTAAAATTAGGGTTTAATCTAGCTATTTTAGATATTATGTTCTTATACGTTTCGCAAATAAGCGGGCAATTATCCGCTAATAAGGCAGATTGTTTTTCTTTTCTCATGTTTAAATAATTTCGGGGGGAATACTATTTAATTGATTCTTTTATTCAAAAAATCAGCTCATAAATTTATATAAACTAATTTAAAATCAAAAAAAATATGTATAAAATAAACTATCTATTAATGAGAAATATTGTAATTTTATTTTTTTAACTCTTTTTTTAGGAATTTCGAAGTGTAGCTTTTTTTGTGTTCAGAAACCTCTTCAGGAGTCCCAAAAGTCAGTACTTTACCGCCTTTTTTACCACCTTCCATACCTATATCTATAATATAATCGGCTAGTTTAATAACATCTAAATTATGCTCAATTATTAAGACAGTATTTCCTTTATCTGCTAATTTATTTAAAACATCCATTAATACACGAATGTCTTCAAAATGAAGACCGGTAGTTGGTTCATCTAAAATATAAAAAGTATTTCCAGTATCTCTTTTTGAAAGTTCTGAAGCTAATTTAATACGTTGTGCTTCACCACCAGAGAGAGTAGTAGATTGTTGTCCGAGTGTAATATAACCTAAGCCAACATCTTTAATTGTTTTTAGTTTTCTGTATATCTTAGGGATATGCTCAAAAAAAGCTGTAGCTTCATTAATTGTCATTTCTAAAATATCAGAAATAGATTTTCCTTTATAGCGAATTTCTAATGTTTCTCGATTAAAACGTTTTCCTTGGCAGGTTTCGCATTCTACATGAACATCTGGTAAGAAATTCATTTCAATAACACGAACACCACCTCCTTGACAAGTTTCACAGCGTCCTCCTTTTACATTAAAACTAAAACGACCTGGTTTATAACCTCGAATTGAAGCTTCTGGAGTTTTTGCAAATAAACTTCGTATTTCACTAAAGACTCCAGTATAAGTAGCGGGGTTTGAACGAGGAGTTCTACCAATAGGAGATTGATCAATATCAATTACTTTATCAATATGCTCTAAACCTTCAATTTTTTTATAAGGCATTGGTTTTTTTACTGCTCGATAAATATGAGTATTTAAAATAGGGTAGAGGGTTTCATTAATTAAAGTAGATTTACCACTACCTGAAACGCCAGTAACACAAATCATTTTACCTAAAGGAAACTCAACAGAAACATTTTTTAAGTTGTTTCCAGAAGCACCTTTTAAAGAAATTGTTTTTCCGTTTCCTTCACGACGTTTTTTAGGAACTTCAATTACTTTTCTTCCGGATAAATAATCAGCAGTAAGGGTATCATGACTTTTTAAATCGTCAAAATTACCTTCACTAACAATTTCTCCACCATGTCGGCCAGCGCCCGGGCCAATATCTAGGACAAAGTCAGCGTTTTTAATCATGTCTTCATCGTGTTCAACCACTAAAACAGAATTACCAACATCACGAAGTTTGATTAGAGAATCAATTAATTTTTGGTTATCGCGTTGATGTAAGCCAATACTAGGTTCATCTAAAATATATAAAACACCAACTAGCTGTGAACCTATTTGTGTTGCAAGTCGGATACGTTGTGCTTCTCCACCAGATAGTGATTTTGATGTACGGTCTAATGTTAAATAATCTAGTCCTACATCTAACAAAAACTGAATTCGAGTGCGTATTTCTTTTAAAATTTCAGCAGCAATAGTTAATTGTTTTTCTGATAGTTTTTTATCTACATTCTTGAACCAATTAGCTAATTCTAGCACATCCATTTGCGCTAAGTCACTAATATTTTTATCGGTAATTTTAAAATGAAGTGCTTCTTTTTTTAAGCGCTTTCCATCACAGGAAGAACAAGAAACTTCATCCATAAAACCTTTAGCCCAACGTTTTATGGAAGTGCTTTCTGAGTTTTTGTATTGATTTTCAATAAAGGCAATGATTCCTTCAAAATCAATTTCATAATTTCTGGTAACACCAGCAGTTTTTGATTGTATTTCAAACTTTTCTTTTCCACCATGAAGAATAATTTCCATAGCTTCTTTTGGAATACTTTTAATAGGGTCGGTTAACTTAAAACTATAGCGTTCAGCAATAGTTTGAAGTTGTTTGAAAATCCAACTATTTTTTTGTTCGCCTAGTGGAGCAATTCCTCCATTTTTAATAGAAATACTACTGTCTGGAATTATTTTTTGATGATTTATTTCATTTGTAATTCCTAGCCCATTACACTGAGAGCAAGCTCCTTTTGGTGAATTGAAAGAGAAAGTATTTGGTTCTGGATTAGGGTAGGCAATCCCTGTGGTAGGACACATTAATTCACGGCTAAAATAACGTGGTTTTTCATCATCAACATCAATCACCATTAAGATATTGTCGCCAGTGTATAAAGCAGTTTTTATAGTTTCTTCTAAACGTTTTTCTGCGGTGTTATTTACAACTAAACGATCAATAACTACTTCTATATCGTGTGTTTTATAACGATCGAGTTTCATGCCTTTTTCAATCTCACGAATTTCACCATCCACACGAACACGAACAAAACCTTGTTTAGAAATTTGTTCGAATAATTCACGGTAATGTCCTTTTCTCGATTTAATTAAAGGTGCAAGAATAGCAATGCGCTTTCCGTCAAAATCCTTTAAGATTAAATTTCTGATTTGTTCGTCAGAATAGCTAACCATTTTCTCGCCTGTGTTGTATGAGTAAGCATCTGCTGCTCGAGAAAATAATAAACGGAGAAAATCATAAATTTCAGTAATAGTACCTACTGTAGAACGTGGACTTTTATTGGTAGTTTTTTGTTCAATAGAAATTACAGGAGAAAGTCCGTCGATTTTATCAACATCAGGACGCTCCAATCCACCTAAAAATTGACGAGCATAAGCAGAAAACGTTTCGATATAACGACGTTGTCCCTCAGCATAAATGGTGTCAAAAGCCAAAGAAGATTTTCCACTACCGCTTAAACCAGTAATAACAACTAGTTTTTCACGAGGAATTTTAACATCAATGTTTTTTAAATTATGAGCGCGTGCTCCGTAAACTTCTATGTATTCTTGTTCTTTCAAAGTGAGGATTTTACCAAAAACAGCAAAGTTACCAAAACCAAATTTATTTTGAAGTAACCATTGTTAACAAATAAGTTGAAAATAGTATCTTGCGTATTAATGAGTGGTTTAGGAATAGAAATACATGAAACAGCGTTTGTTACATCAACATTTAGGTCTTTAAATGCTGAGCTAAGTAGAGATGTATATGCGAGACTTTGGAGTAACTCTCGGACAGACGAGTTAGTGAAAAAATATCTTAATAACGTTTGTGAAGAAGAAGTTTCAGCTCATTGTTTAAGAAATAGGTTTTTTCTAGAGGAGATAGAAAGGTTAAAACCAGCCGTAGTTATTAATTTTGGATCTGGTTTTAGCATGTATCCGTTTTTGTTGGATAAAAGTATAATTAATATTGAAATTGATAAGGAAGAAATTATTGGTTATAAGGAAGAGAGAGTAAATGAATTTCAAAAGAAAGGAGAATTACCTGATAGAATAATTCATTTTATAGGGGTTGATTTTAGTAAGGATTATGTAGGGGTTTTGCTAGAAAAAATAAAACGAATCAAGAAAAATAAAACCTCATTTGTTTTAATAGAAGGAGTATTGTTCTTTTTATCAAGAAAAGATACCGATAAGCTTTTTGATTTCTTCTCGATGTTACAAAGAAAAGGAGATTATATAGGAAGTGCTTCATTTCAAAAAGATTTAAAAAAATCTAAAGGGTTTAAAAAATTACTCGATTTTTGTAATAAAGAAATGGTGAAAACTGAAGCATCAGATTGGCAGAGAATAGAAGATGATTTTTATAGAACGAATAAGAACTATGAATTATTAAATCATCAAGATTATTTTAGTCTTTCAGAAAAATATAATAATGAAGTGAAGTTAGAAAAAGATTTAATTTTAAATGAGAATTTTTATATCTTGAAAAAAATAGTGTAATGAAATTTATACATTCTGTACGACATTTTTTTGAACGACATGGTTTTAACGTGTCTTCTAGGTTTGCAGACCGTTTGGGTATGCGAGCTACCAATGTGCGTTTGTTTTTTATATACATATCGTTTGTAACAGTAGGTTTATCTTTTGGTTTGTATTTAACTATGGCATTTTTACTGAGATTAAAAGATATGATTTACACTAAAAGAACTTCTGTTTTCGATTTATGATAAACACCGTATTTAAGTCAAGATTATATAAAGCTATAATTTATTCTGTATTGATTGTTTCGATAGGAATGTTAGGTTATATAGTGTTTTTTGGGTATTCTTTAATAGATGCCTTATATATGACAATTATAACCATTAGTACTATTGGTTTCGGAGAGGTACATCCTTTTGGTACAGGAGAGAAAATATTTACTATAGGACTGATAATATCTAGTTTATTTATTTTTGGTTATGCGGTTTCTTCATTTTCAGAATATTTAATTAGCGGACAATTTTTCCATCAACTAAAAGTAAAAAAAGTGCAAAAAAAAATAGAACAGTTACAAGGACATACCATTGTGTGTGGTTATGGAAGAAATGGTAAACAAGCTATTTCAAAATTAAAAAACTACAAGAAGCAAGTAGTAATAGTTGAAAAGTTTGATGGAATAGTGAGGCAATTAGATGAAAAAGGAGCTTTAACTATTCAAGGAGATGCAACGCTTGACGAAACATTGTTGAGAGCAGGTATTATGAATGCTAAGAATTTAATAACTGCTTTACCTTCTGATGCAGATAACTTGTTTGTAGTGTTAACAGCAAAACAATTAAATAAAGATTGTAAAGTAATTAGTAGAGCATCAAAAGAAACTTCATATAGTAAACTAAAAATTGCAGGAGCAGATAATGTGATAATGCCTGATAAGCTAGGAGGTTCACACATGGCGTCTTTAGTAGTAACTCCAGATGTTATTGAGTTTGTTGATAGGTTAACTATAGAAGGAGAAACTACTGCAAATTTAGAAGAAGTAGCTATTAATGGCTTACCTGAAAAATATATTGACAAGACAATTTTAGACTTAGATTTAAGAAAAAAGACAGGATGTACAGTAATTGGATATCGTACACCAGATAAAGACTATATCATCAATCCAGAAGCATCTGTAAAATTAGAAGCAGGTGGAAATTTAATCGTTTTAGGACGACCAGAGCAAATAGAAACGCTTAGAAGAATTTTTTAATGAAGAAAGTTGTTGTAACTGGAAGTAATGGTTTGCTTGGGCAAACTTTAGTAAACCTTTTATTAGAAGAGAAAGAAAAATACCAAGTAATAGGTTTTTCTAGAGGAGAAAATAGAAGTGGAAGAAGTGATTTTGAATATATATCAATTGATATTACAAATGAAGATTTGATTTATAGAAAACTTTTTGAGTATAAGCCAGATGTAATAGTTAATACAGCTGCAATGACAAATGTTGATGCTTGTGAAACAAATCAAGAGGCTTGTGATGAATTGAATATAGGTGTTGTTCAGTACCTAAAAAATTATGCAGAAGAAAACAATAGTCATTTAATTCATATTTCTACAGATTTTATTTTTGGTGGTGAAAACGGTCCATATAAAGAGACTGATGTCCCAAACCCGTTAAGTCATTACGGGATATCAAAACTAAAATCAGAAGAGGTTTTAACAAAATCTACAATAGATTACACTATTTTACGCACCATATTAGTATATGGAAAAGTATACGATATGTCTCGTAGTAATATAGTATTGTGGGTAAAAAAAATGTTGGAAGAGGGAAAAGAAATAACTATTGTGAATGATCAATTTCGTATGCCAACTTATGTCGAAGATTTGGCGTTAGCATGCAAGCTTTCAATTGATAAAAGAGCATTAGGAGTCTTTAATGTGTCGTCGAATACTTTGTTGAGTATTTATGAAATAGCACAACAAATAGCAGAAGTTTTTAAGTTAAATAAAAGCTTAATAAAGCCAATTACTACAGCTACTCTAAGTCAAAGAGCTAAACGCCCAGCAATAACTGGCTTTGATTTAACAAGAACAAAGAAGTATCTAGGCTTAAATCCAAAATCATTTCACGAAGATTTACAAAAATTTAAAGAAAAGCTAACGTAAAAACTATATTTAACAATGAAAACTTGTTGTAAGTACATTTTTTTATGATATTGCGGGCTACTAATTCAAAAATCTAATCATACAAATCATGAATAAAAGAATACTGACGTTGCTTTTTACTTTAGCACCAATGTTCACTTTCGCATCCGAAAGTACAACAGAAAAAATAGATTCAATTTTTAAAGATTATACAGGGTGGTTTGTTAATGCAATATTTTATGAAATTCCTTTTTCAGAAAATTTTAAGATACCTTGGGTGTTAATTGTTTTAGTAGGTGGTGCAGTGTATTTTACGTTGTATTTTAAGTTTATCAATTTTGTAGGGTTTAAAACAGCAATTCAAGTTGTAAGAGGAAAATACGAAGACATTGAAAAGCACGGGGTAGATACTTTGTATGGAGATCAAACTCCTGGAGGAGATATTTTTGAAACCATTCGAGATGATTCCGCAGAAGGAGAGGTGTCTCACTTTCAGGCATTAACAGCTGCGTTGTCTGCCACAGTAGGCTTAGGTAATATTGCTGGAGTAGCAGTTGCATTGTCCATAGGAGGGCCTGGGGCTACATTTTGGATGATATTAGCAGGATTATTAGGAATGGCTTCTAAGTTTGCTGAATGTACTTTGGGAGTTAAATATAGAGATGTAGATGAAGATGGAGTAGTATATGGGGGGCCAATGTATTATTTAACAAAAGGACTTAAAGAAAAGGGAGCTGGTAAATTAGGTAAGATCTTAGCGGTTTTATTTGCTGTTTTTGTTATTGGAGGTTCTTTTGGTGGAGGAAATATGTTTCAAGCTAATCAAGCTGCAGCTCAATTTACTAAACTTTTTGACTTAACAGGTCCTAATGCAGGGTTGTATTTTGGATTAGTAATGGCTGTTTTAGTAGCAATAGTAATTATTGGAGGTATTAAAAGAATTGCTTCTGTAACTGAAAAAGTAGTTCCTTTTATGGCTGGGATTTATGTTTTAGCAGCAATTATTATTTTATTTGCAAACTTTACGTTGATAGATGATGCTTTTGGGTTAATCTTTGAAGGAGCATTTTCAGGATTAGGAATTGCAGGAGGTTTAATTGGTGTAATGATTCAAGGTATTCGAAGAGGAGCTTTTTCAAATGAAGCAGGTGTAGGTTCGGCAGCGATTGCACACTCAGCGGTTCGTACAAAGTATCCAGCGAGTGAAGGTATCGTAGCTTTATTAGAGCCTTTTGTAGATACAGTTGTAATTTGTACTATGACAGCTTTAGTTATTATTATAACAAACTTTGATGGTCAGTTTATGGAATATGGAGTTCCAATTAAAGAAGGAGTTGAGCTAACAGCGGTAGCTTTTGATTCTGTAATACCTCATTTTTCGATTGTATTAACCATTGCTGTAATTCTTTTTGCTTTTTCAACAATGATATCATGGTCTTATTACGGTATGCAAGGTTGGAAGTTCTTATTCGGAAAAGGGAAAATTACAGATTTAGTATATAAAATTTTATTTTTATTCTTTGTAGTTGTTGGTGCATCTATTAGTTTAGGAGCTGTAATTGACTTTTCAGATGCAATGATTTTTGCAATGGTAGTTCCAAATATTATTGGAGTGGTAATGTTGTCGCCAGTGATTAAAAAAGAACTGTCTAAGTATATGAATGCAATTAATAAGAAAGAAGAGGCGATAGAAGACGGTGCAATTGATGTCACAGAACATATGTAAATTATATAATTAATGAAAATATTTAAACCCCATTTCTGGTATAACAAACGCCAACGAAATGGGGTTTTCTTTTTACTGTTAACAATAGTTGTTTTACAGGTTGTATATGTTTGTGTAGATTTTTCTTCAGAAAGAATATATAATGTAAATAAGAAAGAGTTGATAGCTTTTCAGGGAAGTATTGATAGTTTGAAAAGAATTGAACAGGATAATAGGAAGCCAAAACTATATCCATTCAATCCAAATTATATAACGGACTTTAAAGGTTATCAATTAGGGATGTCGGTAGAAGAGATTGATAGATTACATAATTATAGAAAACAGGGCAAGTGGATAAACTCAGCTAAAGATTTTAAACAAGTAACAAAAGTATCGGATAGTTTATTAGGTAAAATAGCTCCGTATTTTAAGTTTCCGGATTGGGTTGTAAAAAAAGAAAATCAAAAGAAGAAAAGTGTAATCAAATCAAGTTCAGTTGAAATACATTCGTATAATAAAGAGTATAAAACTTCTACAAACGATATTAATAAAGCTACTCAACAAGATTTAGAGATTATTAGTGGAGTAGGAGAAGTGTTATCCTCTCGAATAGTAAAATATAGAAATAAACTACAAGGATACTCATACTCTAAACAATTATATGAAGTTTGGGGTTTAGATAAAGTTATAGCAGATAGAGTTATGCAAACCTTTGCTGTAATAGAAAAACCAACTATTAAAAAAGTTAATGTAAATACAGCTAAATTTAAAGAGGTGTTGAAAAATCCATATATTAATTATGAGTTATGTAAAAAGATTTTTGAATACCGAGATGAAGTAGCAGAATTACAAGACATATCAGAATTAAGAAATATTAAAGATTTTCCGTTAAATAAATACGATAGAATAATCTTATATTTGGAAGCAAAATAAACAAGCAACAAAATTTAATAAACAAACCACTATGAATAGTATGTACTTTACCGAAGAGCATGAAGCCTTTCGTCAGAGTTTTAGAGATTTTTTACAAAAAGAGGTAGTTCCTCATATAGATAAATGGGAGAAAGAAGGTACGGTAGAGCGTTTTATCTGGAAGAAGTTCGGTGAAATGGGGTACTTTGGTTTAAATCAGCCAGAAGAATATGGAGGATTAGGTTTAGACCTTTTTTATACTGTTATTTTTTTAGAAGAGTTGCAGAAAATAAATTCAGGAGGTTTTGCAGCGAACATGTGGGCACATGCATATTTAGCAATGACTCATGTTAATAAAGAAGGAGACGATCGAATTAAAAGAGAATACCTAACACCAAGTATTGAAGGAGATAAGATAGGGTGTTTATGTATCACAGAACCTTTTGGAGGAAGTGATGTAGCAGGAATGCGTACTACAGCAATTAAAAAAGGAGATACTTATGTAATCAACGGATCAAAAACCTTTATTACAAATGGAGTATACTCTGATTATCTAGTGGTAGCTGCTAAAACAAATCCAGAAGATAAACATAAAGGAATGAGTATTTTTATTGTTGATAGAGATACTCCAGGGATATCATCGACCAAGTTAGATAAATTAGGTTGGAGAGCTTCAGATACTGCTGAAATAGCATTTGATAATGTAGTGATACCTGCTGAAAGCTTAATGGGAGAAGAAGGGAAAGGATTTCCCTATATTATGCAACACTTTGCATTAGAGCGTTTGGTTATGGGAATTAATGCTCATGCACGTGCTGAATATGCTGTAGATTATGTAGTGCAATATATGAGTGAACGTGAAGCTTTTGGGAAAACATTAGATAAATTTCAAGCCTTACGCCATAAAGTAGCGGAAATGGCAAGTAGAGTAGATATGTGTAGAGAATACAACTATTCTATAGCAAAACGTTTAAACGATGGTATTTATGTAGTAAAAGAAGCTAGTATGAGTAAATTACTATCAACTAAAATGGCAGATGAGGTTATATATGATGCTTTACAATTGTTAGGAGGGTATGGGTATATGGAAGAATATCCAATGGCACGTTTATTAAGGGATAGCCGATTAGGTCCAATTGGAGGAGGAACCTCTGAAATATTAAAAGAGATTATTGCAAAAATGGTGATTGATAAGAAGGAGTATAGACCAGCTACATAATATTTCCATATTTGCAAAAATGATTATTGATAATAAAAAGAGTAAATACAGCAATATAGTCTGTTGATGAAAGAAAAATCCTGCATTTGCAGGATTTTTTATTTCAACTGTTTTTTAACTAAAAAGAGGAAAAATAATTTTATTTTAAAGAATACTTTGTATCTTTGCCGTCCAAAATCAAATAAAATAATATAAATAGCTGATATACTGTTTGTTGTCAGTTTTTAAAAAGATATAGATTCTACGATGAAAGGAGGTGCAAAAATATGTTAATCATTCCAGTTAAAGAAGGAGAGAATATCGATAGAGCGTTAAAACGTTATAAGCGTAAATTTGATCGTACAAAAACGATGAAGCAATTACGTAACAGAAAGCAATTTACTAAGCCATCTGTAGCAAAACGTGCTCAAATGATTAAAGCATCTTACGTTCAGAGATTAAGAACTCAAGAAGAAGTAGGATAGTAATAATCCTAAAAAAAGTATAAAAACCTGTATTGATATCAATACAGGTTTTTTTTGTATCTTCAATTAATAAATAAAGTTAATAATGCTGATAGAAGCTTTCTTGGAATATTTAGAATTTGAGAAAAAATATTCAAAAAATACAATTCAAGCATATAAAACAGACTTAATTGCATTTAAAGATTTTTGTGAGGTTGAGTTTGATCAAGTGGATTTAGAGAATGTTCATTACAATCAAATTAGAACATGGATAGTTAGTTTGGTTAATAATAATATATCAAATAGAAGTGTTAACAGGAAGATAAGTTCTTTAAAAACCTTCTATAAGTTTTTACAAAAAATAGGTGAAATAGAAACGAATCCATTATCAAGTCATAAAGCGTTAAAAGTTCAAAAGAAAATCCAAACACCTTTTGATCAAAATGAAGTAAAAGAAGTTTTAGAATTAATAAGAGAAGGTTCCGATTTTGAATCAATAAGAGATCGATTGATTGTCGAAATGTTGTATTCAACAGGGATGAGAAGGGTTGAGTTAATAAATGTTAAAGAAAAAGATATAGATCACACTAGTAAAACAATAAAAGTATTAGGTAAAAGAAATAAAGAAAGGTATGTAACAATCTTACCATCGGTATATAAAACTTTACAGGAATATTTAAGGCAAAAAAGAGAGATTAAAGAGGTGGATATGGAGGTGCTTTTTGTGACTAAAAAAGGAGTTAAAATTTATGAAACCCTTGTTTACCGAATAATAAATTTGTACTTTAGTAGGGTGTCAACAAAAGCAAAAAAAAGCCCTCATATATTAAGGCATGCTTTTGCGACACATTTACTTAATAACGGTGCGTCGTTAAATTCGGTTAAAGAATTGCTAGGACATTCAAGTTTAGCCTCTACCCAAGTGTATACGCACAATAGCTTGGAGCAAATAAAGAAAGTGTATAATAAGGCTCATCCTAGAGGGTCAACTTAAAAGATCGAAGAATTATGAAGGTATTCACGCAATCAGTAAATTTCTCAGCAGACAAAAAATTAATAGACTTCATTGAGAAAAAAGTAGGGGGATTAGAAAAGTTTCATGATAAGATCGTTGATGCAGAAGTTTTTTTGAAAGTGCAAAAAACGAGTGAAAAAGAAAATAAAATAACTGAAGTAAAAATTAACATACCTGGAAATGAATTAATCGTAAAAAAGCAAACTAAAACCTTTGAAGAAGGGATTAGTGTATCTGTTGAATCTTTAAAACGACAGTTGCAAAAATCAAAAGAAAAATCAAAGGATGCCTTAGTGTCATAAAAACAATAAAAAATAATTAAAAAAGTTTTAAAAATTAAAAATTACTTTTTACATTTGCAGTCCGTTAGAAATAGCGGATTGTTTTTTTATAGCAAAAGCCGATGTAGCTCAGCTGGCTAGAGCAGCTGATTTGTAATCAGCAGGTCGTGGGTTCGAGTCCCTCCATCGGCTCTAAAAAAATAAAAGTTCATTAAAATACTATTTAAGGTTTAGGGGAGATTCCAGAGCGGCCAAATGGGACGGACTGTAACTCCGTTGTCTTACGACTTCGCAGGTTCGAATCCTGCTCTCCCCACTATCTTAATAAAATTTTATTGCGGGAGTAGCTCAGTTGGTAGAGCGTCAGCCTTCCAAGCTGAATGTCGCCAGTTCGAACCTGGTCTCCCGCTCTAAATTCGTTGCCGACATAGCTCAGTTGGTAGAGCGCATCCTTGGTAGGGATGAGGTCACGGGTTCAAATCCCGTTGTTGGCTCTATTTTAGAGTTTATTTGACAAGAGTTTAAAAATAACACTAAATATATTTAACTAAGAATTAAAATTAATAATCATGGCAAAAGGAACTTATGATCGTTCGAAACCGCACTTAAACGTAGGTACTATTGGTCACGTAGATCACGGTAAAACTACTTTAACTGCTGCAATTACTAAAGTATTAGCAGATGCTGGATTTTCTGAGCAGAGAGCTTTTGATCAAATCGATAACGCTCCAGAAGAAAAAGAAAGAGGTATCACAATTAACTCTTCTCACGTAGAGTATGCAACAGCAAACCGTCACTACGCACACGTTGACTGTCCAGGTCACGCCGATTACGTAAAGAACATGGTAACTGGTGCTGCACAAATGGATGGAGCTATCTTAGTAGTAGCTGCTACAGATGGTCCTATGCCTCAAACTCGTGAGCACATCTTATTAGGTCGTCAGGTAGGTATTCCACGTATCGTTGTTTTCTTAAACAAAGTTGATATGGTTGATGACGAGGAGTTGTTAGAATTAGTAGAAATGGAAGTAAGAGATTTATTATCTTTCTATGAATATGATGGAGATAATGGTCCTGTAATTGCTGGTTCTGCTTTAGGTGCATTAAACGGAGAGCAAAAGTGGGTTGATACAGTTTTAGAATTAATGGAAGCTGTTGATAACTGGATCGAAGAGCCACCAAGAGATACTGAAAAAGATTTCTTAATGCCTATCGAAGATGTATTCTCTATTACTGGTCGTGGTACAGTTGCAACTGGACGTATCGAAACTGGTATCGTAAATACTGGAGATCCTGTAGAGATTATCGGTATGGGAGATGAAAAGTTAACATCTACTGTAACTGGTATCGAAATGTTCCGTCAAATCTTAGATAGAGGTGAGGCTGGAGATAACGCAGGTATCTTATTAAGAGGTATTGAAAAGACTCAAATTAAGAGAGGAATGGTAATCTGTAAGCCAGGTTCTATTACTCCACACGCTAAGTTTAAAGCTGAGGTGTATATCTTAAAGAAAGAAGAAGGTGGACGTCACACTCCATTCCATAACAACTACCGTCCACAGTTCTACGTACGTACAACTGACGTAACAGGTAACATTAACTTACCAGAAGGTGTTGAAATGGTAATGCCAGGTGATAACTTAACTATTACAGTTGATTTAATCCAACCTATCGCATTAAACACAGGTTTACAGTTCGCTATCCGTGAAGGAGGTAGAACAGTAGGAGCTGGTCAGGTAACTGAAATCTTAGACTAATTATAGTTTAATAATAAAGTATAAGGAGTCTCTTTTTAAGAGAGAGACTCCTTTAAAATACGGGTTTAGCTCAGTTGGTAGAGCACTGGTCTCCAAAACCAGGTGTCGGGAGTTCGAGTCTCTCAACCCGTGCAAAAAACTAAAACGAGTTGTGGTGAAAACTGCAACTCGTTAAAAGGATAAAATATGAGTAACTTTGTACAATACATTAAAGATTCTTTTGAAGAATTAAATACCAACATGACTTGGATTTCTCGTGAAGAAGCTCAAAAGTCTACTGTCGTAGTAGCAGCATTTACAATTGTATTTGCTCTAGTTGTGGCTGGAATAGATTGGGTTTTTCAAACAGGGTTAGATAACTTCTTTAAAATGTTTTAATGATGGCTGATTCGGTGATGAAGTGGTATGTGGTTAGAGCTATTGGAGGTCAAGAAAATAAGGTAAAAACTTATATCGAGACTGAGATTGCTCGTCATGGGTTGTCTGATTTTGTGAACCAAGTAATTGTTCCTACAGAAAAAGTTATTCAAGTAAGAAACGGAAAGAAAATTAACAGAGAAAGAGTTTACTTTCCAGGTTATGTAATGGTAGAAGCTAATTTAGCAGGAGAGGTTCCTCACGTAATTAAATCAGTAACAGGAGTTATTGGTTTCTTAGGTGAAACAAAAGGAGGAGATCCAGTACCAATGCGTAAGTCAGAAGTAAACAGGATGTTAGGTAAAGTAGATGAACTTTCTGTTAAAGATGAAAATATCGCAATTCCTTATACAGTAGGAGAAACTGTAAAAGTAATTGATGGTCCTTTCAATGGGTTCGATGGAACTGTTGAAAAGGTAAATGAAGAAAAGCGTAAGTTAGAAGTAATGGTTAAGATTTTTGGAAGAAAAACACCATTAGAGTTAAACTATATGCAAGTAGAGAAAATATAATAGTTACACCTATATTTAGATGGTGTTTAAGCTTCCAATTTAAACACATCGTTAAATCTTAAACAATGGCAAAAGAAGTAAGTAAATTAGTTAAACTACAAGTTAGGGGAGGTGCAGCGAATCCGTCGCCACCAGTTGGACCCGCTTTAGGTGCTGCCGGTGTTAACATCATGGAGTTCTGTAAGCAGTTTAATGCTCGTACACAGGACAAACAAGGTAAAGTATTACCTGTTGTTATTACAGTTTATACAGACAAATCATTTGAATTTGTTGTAAAAACTCCACCAGCCGCAGTACAATTATTAGAAGCGGCCAAAATTAAGAAAGGTTCAGGAGAACCTAATAGGAAAAAAGTAGCAAGCGTTTCTTGGGATCAAATTCGTGGAATTGCAGAAGACAAAATGGTAGATATGAATGCCTTTGAAGTTGAGTCTGCAATGAGAATGATTGCTGGAACTGCTCGTTCTATGGGATTAACAGTAACAGGTGATGCACCTGCTTAAACTTTAAAAGATATTTAGAAATGGCAATTACTAGAAAGCAAAAAGAAGCTCGTGCTAAGGTAGATAGCTCTAAAGTTTATAGCTTACAAGATGCATCAGCATTAGTTAAAGAGATTACAAACGTAAAATTTGATGCGTCTGTTGATTTAGCAGTACGTTTAGGAGTAGATCCTCGTAAAGCTAATCAAATGGTTCGTGGTGTTGTAACATTACCTCACGGAACAGGTAAAGATGTAAAAGTTTTAGCATTAGTTACTCCAGATAAAGAAGCAGAAGCTAAAGAAGCTGGTGCTGATTATGTTGGGTTAGATGAATACCTTCAAAAAATTAAAGGAGGATGGACTGATGTAGACGTTATTATTACTATGCCAAGTGTAATGGGTAAATTAGGTCCTTTAGGACGTGTATTAGGTCCTCGTGGTTTAATGCCTAACCCAAAAACTGGTACAGTAACTATGGATGTTGCAAAAGCAGTACAAGAAGTTAAAGCTGGTAAAATCGACTTTAAAGTAGATAAAACTGGTATTGTACACGCTGCAATCGGAAAAGCGTCTTTCGATGCTACGAAGATTGAAGAAAATGCAAATGAGTTATTACAAACATTAATTAAATTAAAGCCAACAGCGGCAAAAGGAACATATATTAAAAGCATCTTTATGTCTTCTACAATGAGTCCTAGTGTTGCTATAGATGTAAAATCTGTATCGTAAGGCAGTTAAAACTTTTTAATTATGACTAGAGAGGAAAAATCACAAGTAATACAAGATTTAACAGCACAATTAGCAGATACAAGTACCATCTATTTAGCAGATATTTCTGGTTTAGATGCAGCAACTACATCTAACTTACGTAGAGCTTGTTTTAAAGCAAACGTACAATTGGCTGTTGTAAAAAACACATTGCTTTCAAAAGCAATGGAAGCTTCTGATAAAGATTTTGGAGAGTTACCAGATGTATTAAAAGGAAATACTTCAATGTTAATTGCTGAAGCAGCTAATGCACCAGCAAAAGTTATCAAAGAGTTCAGAAAAAAATCAAAAGATCGTCCTTTATTAAAAGGAGCGTATGTTGAAGAAGCAGTTTATATTGGAGATGACCAACTAGACGCTCTTGTTAACATCAAATCTAGAGAAGAACTTATTGGAGATATTATTACCTTATTACAATCTCCTGCTAAGAATGTTGTTTCAGCATTACAATCAGGTGGTGGTAAGTTATCAGGTATCTTAAAGACATTATCAGAAAAATAATTTCGCGCACTAATAAACTAAATAAATAAAATTTTTAAAAAACAATTAAAATGGCAGATTTAAAAGATTTCGCAGAACAATTAGTTAACTTAACAGTAAAAGAAGTTAATGAATTAGCTGATATTTTAAAAGAAGAGTATGGTATTGAGCCAGCAGCAGCAGCAGTAGCAGTAGCAGGACCAGCAGCAGGTGGTGGAGATGCAGCTGAAGAAAAAACTGAGTTTGATGTAATCTTAAAAGCAGCAGGAGGTTCTAAATTAGCAGTTGTAAAATTAGTTAAAGAATTAACTGGATTAGGATTAAAAGAAGCTAAAGGTATTGTAGATAGCGCACCAGCACCAATTAAAGAAGCTGTATCTAAAGATGAGGCAGAAGGTCTTAAGAAGTCTTTAGAAGAAGCAGGAGCTGAGGTAGAGCTTAAGTAAGCTATACTCCCGAATTATTAAAAAACGGGAAAAAACAATAAAGGTTTAGGTACTAAAAACTTATGTTTTTAGGCCTAAACCATTTTGTGTATATATTCGTTCTTTATTTTTCACAATTTGCAGAATTGTGAATTTACGATTATAAAGTGCTGATTTTTAATCAGTAACAGCAATTAAAATTGCAGTATTGAAACTGTTAAGTTTCAAAAATAATATTTTTAATTAAAAATAGCATCTCTTTTGGCAACGATAAATACTACTGAAAGAATTAACTTCGCGTCATCGCAGTTAGGAGCTGATTATCCAGATTTTTTAGATATTCAGGTAAAATCTTTCCAAGATTTCTTCCAATTGCAAACTAAAGCTGAAGAGCGAGGAGAAGAAGGTTTGTATAAAACTTTCATGGATAACTTCCCGATTACAGATACACGTAATCAATTTGTATTAGAATTTTTAGACTACTTTGTAGATCCACCAAGATACAGCATTCAAGAATGTATTGAACGTGGATTAACTCACAGTGTACCTCTAAAAGCACGTTTAAAATTATATTGTACCGACCCAGAACACGAAGATTTCGAAACAATCGTTCAAGATGTTTATTTAGGTACAATTCCTTATATGACAAACTCTGGTACCTTTATTATAAATGGTGCAGAAAGAGTTGTTGTGTCACAATTACACCGTTCACCAGGTGTATTCTTTGGGCAATCTTTCCACGCTAACGGAACCAAACTATACTCAGCAAGAGTAATTCCATTTAAAGGTTCTTGGATCGAATTTGCTACAGATATCAATCAAGTAATGTATGCTTATATTGATAGAAAGAAAAAATTACCAGTAACAACGTTATTCAGAGCCATAGGTTTTGAAAGAGATAAAGATATTTTAGAAATCTTTGATTTAGCAGAAGAAGTAAAAGTTTCTAAAGCTGGATTAAAGAAAGTATTAGGGCGTAAATTAGCAGCAAGAGTATTAAAAACTTGGCACGAAGATTTCGTAGATGAAGATACAGGAGAAGTTGTATCTATTGAACGTAACGAAATTATTTTCGACCGTGATACTATTATAGAAAAAGAACATATTGATGAAATAATTGAATCTGGAGCTAAAACTGTATTATTACATAAAGAAGACAACCAGCAAGCAGATTATGCCATCATTCATAATACATTACAAAAAGACCCTACAAACTCTGAAAAAGAAGCTGTAGAGCACGTATATAGACAATTACGTAATGCTGAACCGCCAGACGAGGAAACTGCAAGAGGAATTATTGAAAAATTATTCTTCTCAGAGCAACGTTATAGCTTAGGTGAGGTAGGACGTTTTAGAATGAATACTAAACTTCAGTTAAATGAAGATTTAGATCAAAAGGTATTAACTAAGAACGATATCATTACAATTATTAAGTATTTAATTGAGTTAATCAATTCAAAAGCTGAAGTAGATGATATCGATCACTTATCTAACCGTCGTGTTAGAACTGTTGGAGAGCAATTAGCAGGTCAATTTGGTGTAGGTTTAGCTCGTATGGCACGTACAATTCGTGAAAGAATGAATGTTCGTGATAATGAAGTATTTACTCCAATCGACTTAATTAACGCTAAGACTTTATCTTCAGTAATTAACTCTTTCTTTGGTACCAACCAGTTATCTCAGTTCATGGATCAAACCAACCCATTAGCAGAGATTACTCACAAGCGTCGTTTATCGGCATTAGGACCTGGAGGTTTATCACGTGAAAGAGCAGGTTTCGAGGTTCGTGACGTTCACTATACACACTATGGTCGTTTATGTCCTATTGAAACACCTGAAGGACCAAACATTGGACTTATTTCTTCTTTAGCTGTTTATGCTAAAGTAAATAATATGGGATTCATTGAAACACCATATAAGAAAGTAGAAGAAGGAAGTGTTTTAGGAGAAGAGCCTATTTATTTAAGTGCAGAAGAGGAAGAAGGAATGAAGATTGCTCAATCTAATTTACCAATAGCAGAAGATGGTAAGATAGAGAGAGATAGAGTAATTGCACGTGAAGAAGGTGATTTCCCAGTTGAAAGTCCTGAAGCAATTAACTATATGGACGTTGCTCCAAACCAAATTGCTTCGATTTCAGCATCGTTAATTCCTTTCTTAGAACATGATGATGCGAACCGTGCATTGATGGGATCAAACATGATGCGTCAAGCAGTTCCATTATTACGTCCAGAATCTCCAATCGTAGGTACAGGTTTAGAGCGTAGAGTAGCAAAAGACTCTCGTATCTTAATCAACGCTGAAGGAGCAGGTACTGTAGAGTATGTAGATGCAAATAAAATAACAATTAAGTATGATAGAACAGAAGAAGAGCGTATGGTAAGCTTTGATTCTGACGAAATATCATATAACTTAATTAAGTTTAGAAAAACTAACCAAGGTACTAACATAAACCTAAAACCAATTGTAAAAGTTGGTGATAGAGTTGAAGAAGGTCAAGTGCTTTGTGAAGGATATGCAACACAAAAAGGAGAATTAGCTTTAGGTAGAAACATGAAAGTAGCCTTTATGCCTTGGAAAGGGTATAACTTTGAGGATGCGATTGTGATTTCTGAAAAAGTAGTTCGTGAAGATATTTTTACTTCTATTCATATTGATGAATATTCATTAGATGTTCGTGATACGAAATTAGGAGCTGAAGAATTAACAAACGATATTCCTAACGTTTCTGAAGAGGCTACAAAAGACTTAGATGAAAATGGAATGATTCGTATTGGAGCAGAAGTAAATCCAGGTGATATCTTAATTGGTAAGATTACACCAAAAGGAGAATCTGATCCAACTCCAGAAGAAAAATTATTACGTGCTATCTTTGGTGATAAAGCAGGTGATGTAAAAGATGCATCATTAAAAGCTTCTCCATCATTAAGAGGTGTTGTAATTAATAAAAAATTATTCAAACGCGCAGTAAAAGATAAGAATAAGCGTGCTCGTGATAAAGAAGCAATTGCAGCTTTAGAAGCATCTTATGTATCTAAATTTGAAGAGTTAAAAGATGTTTTAGTTGAGAAATTATTCAACTTAGTATCAGGTAAAACTTCTCAAGGAGTGTTTAATGATTTAGGAGAAGAAGTATTACCAAAAGGTAAAAAGTTCACACAAAAAATGTTAAACTCTGTTGAAGACTTTACACATTTAAGTGGAACTTGGACTACCGATAAAGACTTAAATCAATTAGTTGTTGAGTTAGTTCATAACTATAAGATTAAAGTAAACGACTTACAAGGAGTTTTACGTCGTGAGAAGTTTACAATTTCTGTAGGAGACGAATTACCAGCAGGAATCTTAAAACTTGCTAAAATATACGTAGCTAAGAAACGTAAGTTAAAAGTTGGTGATAAGATGGCGGGACGTCACGGAAACAAAGGTATTGTTGCACGTATTGTACGTCAAGAAGATATGCCTTTCTTAGAAGACGGAACACCAGTAGATATCGTATTAAATCCATTAGGGGTACCATCTCGTATGAATATTGGTCAGATTTATGAAACTGTTCTTGGATGGGCAGGTCAAAAATTAGGTCAAAAATATGCGACACCTATTTTTGATGGTGCTAAAATAGATCAAATTAATGCTTTAACAGATGAAGCTGGAATACCACGTTACGGACATACATATTTATATGATGGAGGTACAGGTAAACGTTTTGATCAGCCAGCAACGGTAGGGGTAATTTATATGATTAAGTTAGGTCACATGATTGAAGATAAGATGCACGCGCGTTCTATTGGACCTTACTCATTAATTACTCAGCAACCATTAGGTGGTAAGGCACAGTTTGGTGGTCAGCGTTTTGGTGAGATGGAAGTTTGGGCACTTGAAGCATACGGTGCATCAAGTATCTTACGTGAAATCTTAACTGTTAAGTCTGATGATGTATTAGGTAGAGCAAAAACTTACGAGTCTATCGTTAAAGGAGAAGCAATGCCAGAACCAGGTTTACCAGAATCATTTAACGTATTAATGCACGAACTTAAAGGTTTAGGATTAGACGTTAAGTTAGAAGAATAATCACAGTGAAATGTCTCAGAGCAAAAGCTCTGAGGCAAATCATTTTTTCAATATCAGTCTTATTATAAGACATTTATTTTTAATTCGAATCCATTATCATGGCAAGAAAAAACGAAAAATACACTGTTAAGAAGTTTAACAAAATTTCAATAGGTTTAGCATCACCTGAGTCTATTTTAGAGGCTTCTAAAGGAGAGGTGTTAAAACCAGAAACTATAAACTACCGTACACACAAACCAGAAAGAGATGGGTTATTTTGTGAGCGTATCTTTGGTCCTGTAAAAGACTATGAGTGTGCGTGTGGTAAATATAAAAGAATTCGATATAAAGGTATCGTTTGTGACCGTTGTGGTGTTGAAGTTACTGAGAAAAAAGTACGTAGAGATAGAGTAGGTCATATTAACTTAGTAGTACCAGTTGCACATATCTGGTACTTTAGATCATTACCTAACAAAATGGGATACCTTTTAGGGTTACCATCTAAGAAGTTAGATATGATTATTTACTACGAACGTTACGTAGTAATTCAGCCAGGTATTGCTAAAAATGCTGAAGGAGAGCCATTACAAAAAATGGACTTCTTAACTGAGGAAGAGTATTTAGATATCGTAGATGAACTTCCACAGGAAAATATGTACTTAGAAGATTCTGATCCTAATAAGTTTATCGCTAAAATGGGAGCAGAGTGTTTAATTGATTTATTAGAAAGAATTGATTTAGACGAGTTATCATATCAGTTACGTCATAAAGCAAATACTGAAACATCTAAGCAACGTAAAAATGAAGCATTAAAACGTTTAAATGTTGTTGAAGCATTTAGAGACTCTCAAAAAAATAGAGAGAATAATCCAGAATGGATGATAATGAAAGTAGTTCCGGTTATTCCACCAGAATTACGTCCATTAGTACCATTAGATGGAGGTCGTTTCGCAACTTCTGATTTAAATGATTTATATCGTCGTGTAATTATCCGTAACAATCGTTTAAAGCGATTAATGGAAATTAAAGCACCGGAAGTAATTTTACGTAATGAGAAACGTATGTTACAAGAATCAGTAGATTCATTATTTGATAACACACGTAAATCATCTGCAGTAAAAACAGAGTCTAACAGACCATTAAAATCATTATCTGATAGTTTAAAAGGTAAACAAGGTCGTTTCCGTCAAAACTTATTAGGTAAGCGTGTTGATTACTCTGCACGTTCGGTAATTGTTGTTGGACCAGAATTAAAATTATACGAATGTGGATTGCCAAAAGATATGGCAGCTGAATTATACAAACCTTTTGTTATTCGTAAGTTAATCGAAAGAGGAATTGTTAAGACAGTAAAATCTGCAAAGAAAATAATAGATAGAAAAGAACCAGTTGTTTGGGATATCTTAGAAAATGTAATTAAAGGACATCCAGTTTTATTAAACCGTGCCCCTACCTTACACCGTTTAGGTATTCAAGCTTTTCAACCAAAATTAATCGAAGGAAAGGCAATTCGTTTACACCCATTAGTATGTACGGCATTTAACGCCGATTTTGATGGGGATCAAATGGCGGTTCACTTACCATTAGGACCAGAAGCTATTTTAGAAGCGCAGTTATTAATGTTAGCTTCTCATAATATCTTAAACCCTGCAAACGGAGCACCAATTACGGTACCGTCTCAGGATATGGTTTTAGGGTTATACTATATGACAAAAGAAAGAAAGTCAACTCCAGAAGTGCCTATTAAGGGTGAAGGATTAACTTTCTATTCTCCAGAAGAAGTTACTATTGCTTATAATGAAGACAGAGTAGACTTAAATGCTGGAATAAAAGTAAGAACCAAAGATTTCAACGAAAACGGAGAGTTAGTAACTCAAATAATTGAAACTACTGTAGGTAGAGTATTATTTAATGAAGTAGTACCAGAGCAGGCAGGATATATTAATGAGGTATTAACAAAGAAATCGTTACGTGGAATTATTGGAAATATCTTAAAAGTAACAGATATTCCATCTATAGGTAAATTCTTAGATGATATTAAAGGTATGGGGTATACGTTTGCCTTCCAAGGAGGTTTATCGTTCTCATTAGGAGATATCATTATTCCTGAAGAAAAGCATGCGATGATTGCCGAAGCTAACAAAGAAGTGGATGGAATCGTTATGAACTATAACATGGGGATGTTAACGCAAAAAGAGCGTTACAACCAGGTAATTGATGTTTGGGGATCTACTAATAATAGATTAACTGAATTATCAATGAAACGTTTACGTGAAGATCAACAAGGATTTAACTCTGTATTTATGATGTTAGATTCTGGAGCACGTGGATCGAAAGAGCAGATTCGTCAGTTAACAGGTATGCGTGGATTAATGGCGAAACCTAAAAAATCGACTGCAGGAGGTGGAGAAATTATTGAAAACCCAATTTTATCGAACTTTAAAGAAGGTTTATCAATTTTAGAATACTTTATCTCAACGCACGGTGCACGTAAAGGTCTTGCCGATACCGCATTAAAAACAGCCGATGCAGGATATTTAACACGTCGTTTAGTAGATGTATCTCAAGATGTAATCGTTAACGAAGAAGATTGTGGTACATTAAGAGGATTAGAAGTTTCTCCATTAAAGAAAAACGATGAAATCGTTGAACCTTTAAGTGAAAGAATTACAGGTCGTACTGCATTATATGATGTTTACGCACCAGCATCTGATGAATTATTAGTTGAAGCAGGTGAGTTAATTACTCCAGTTTTAGCAGATAAAATTGAAGCTTCAGGAGTAGATAAAGTAGAAGTACGTTCAGCATTAACATGTGAATCTGAAAGAGGAATTTGTGAAAAATGTTACGGACAAAGTTTATCTACTGGTAAAAAAGTTCAAAGAGGTGAAGCAGTTGGTGTAATTGCAGCACAGTCTATTGGAGAACCAGGTACACAGTTAACATTACGTACATTCCACGTTGGAGGGGTAGCAGGAAACATCTCAGAAGATAACAAGCTAATTTCTAAATTCGATGGAGCTGTAACAATTGATGACTTACGTACTGTAAAAGGTAAAGATACAGCAGGAGAAGAAGTAGATATCGTTATTTCTCGTACTGCAGAAATCAAAATTACCGATAAGAAAACAGGAATTGTATTAAGTACTAACATTATTCCTTACGGTTCTATCATCTTTGATAAAGATAGAAAGACAATAAAGAAAGGAGATGCAGTATGTCAATGGGATCCATTTAACGGAGTTATTGTTTCTGAGTTTGGAGGAAAAGTTAAGTTTGACAATTTAGAACAAGGAATTAACTTCTCTGTAGAAATTGATGAACAAACAGGTTTCCAAGAAAAAGTAATTACTGATTCTAAAAACAAGAAAATTATTCCTTCATTAATTATTGAGGATGCTGATGGTAATGCTTTACGTTCGTACAGTTTACCAGTAGGAGCACACTTAATGGTAAGTGATGGAGATAAAGTAGAGTCAGGTAAAACATTAGTTAAGATTCCTCGTAAGTCCGGTAAAGCAGGAGATATTACAGGAGGTTTACCACGTGTAACAGAGTTATTCGAAGCACGTAACCCTTCTAATCCAGCTGTAGTAGCACAAATTGATGGAGTTGTGTCATTTGGTAAAATTAAGCGTGGTAACCGTGAAATTATTATCGAATCTAAAACAGGAGAGATTAAGAAATACTTAATTAAGTTATCTAATCAAATCTTAGTTCAAGAAAACGACTTTATTAAAGCAGGAATGCCATTATCTGATGGAGCAATTACTCCTATTGATATTTTAAATATTAAAGGACCTTCAGCAGTTCAAGAATACTTAGTAAACGAAATTCAAGAAGTATATCGTTTACAAGGGGTAAAAATTAATGACAAGCATTTTGAAGTAGTAGTACGTCAAATGATGCGTAAAGTTAGAATTATTGATTCAGGAGATACTTTATTCTTAGAAAATCAATTAGTTCATAAAACTGATTTCATCAAAGAAAATGACGCTATTTACGGAATGAAAGTTGTTGAAGACGCTGGAGACTCTGCAAACTTAAAACCAGGACAAATAGTTACAGCTCGTCAATTAAGAGATGAAAACTCTTTATTACGTAGAGAAGATAAAAACTTAGTAGTAGCACGTGATGCACAACCAGCAACAGCTGAGCAAGTATTACAAGGTATTACAAGAGCATCGTTACAAACGAAGTCATTTATCTCAGCTGCATCATTCCAGGAAACAACTAAAGTATTAAATGAAGCTGCTGTAAACGGTAAAATTGATACCTTAGAAGGATTAAAAGAAAATGTAATTGTTGGTAAACGTATACCAGCAGGTACAGGAATGAGAGCTTACGAAGATATAGTAGTTGGACCTAAGGATGAGATTGAACAAAGTTTATAAAAACTTAAGTTTATAAATAATATCAAGGGTTTAGAGTTCTTAGAACTCTAAACCCTTATTTTTTAACTAAATAATATTAAGAGACTTAATTATGGAAGATAATAAGAAAGAACCACAATTAAATATAGAGTTAGATCAAGAAATAGCAGAAGGAACTTATAGTAATTTAGCTATCATAAACCATTCTGTATCAGAGTTTATTGTTGATTTTATAAATATTATGCCAGGAGTTCCTAAAGCAAAAGTAAAATCAAGAATTATTTTAACTCCACAACATGCAAAACGTTTATCAAAAGCTTTAGCAGACAATATTCGTAAGTTTGAACAAGCTCATGGAGAAATAAAAGATTATGAGCAACCACCAATTCCAATGAATTTTGGAGGAACCACAGGTGAAGCTTAAAACAAAAAAATCGTCTATTTAGACGATTTTTTTGTTTGTAATAATATTAATAAGGTTTAAAAACCTTCAGAAAGTTCTTTTAGAGCTTTCACATCAGTTATAAAAATTTCTTTACCTTTTAAATCGATTAGTTTTTTCTTTTTAAATTCAGAAAGTAAACGAATAGCACTTTCAGTTGCTGTACCTATAATATTAGCTATATCTTCTCTTGATAAATTAATATTTATAGAGCCATTTTCGTTTTTATCAAACTTTGAGTCTAGTAATAATAGAGTGGCAGCCAAACGTTGTTTAACAGTCTTTTGAGCCATATCTACAATAACATCATCAGCTTTCTTTAAAGAATTGGCCATTTTCTTTAAAACATCCATAGAAAAGTTAGAATTGTTTTCTAAATCTCTAAGAATTTCTTCTTTAGGAATAAAGCAAACCTCCATATCATTCACGGCAATAGCTTTTAAGTTTGAAGCCTCATTGTTTATTAAACTACGCTCACCTAAAATATCACCTTTTCTTATTAAGTGAATAATTTGGTCTCTACCATTATCACTCATTTTAGACACTTTACAAACACCATCTTTAACACAAAAAACACCATTAATGTATTCGCCTTCATCAAAAAGAACTTCACCTTTTTTTATTTTTTTAGACGTTTTACACCCAGTAATTCTTATCAATTCATCTTTGGTTAAAGCCTTCAAAGAATTAAATTCTCGAATGATACATTGCTCACACTTGCTCATAGATATGCCCTTTTTTTACTACTCAAATATACGGAAAACCTGACAATTATCATGTTTTTATTTAATATCTTATCGGACATTTGTACTAGGCAAAAGAGTAAATATGGAAAGCACAACATGTTTTCATTGTGGTAACGAGTGCGACACAAAAACAATTACAATAGAGGATAAATTTTTCTGCTGTAATGGGTGTAAAACAGTTTATGAAATTTTTTCAGAGAACGATTTAACTTGTTATTACGATTTTCAAAACAACCCAGGAGCAATACCTGAAGAGATACAAGGAAAATATGATTTCTTGGATAATGAATCCATTGTAGATAAACTATTAGAGTTTAACGATGGTAATGTACAAGTAGTAAATTTATATATTCCACATATACATTGTAGCTCATGTATCTGGGTATTAGAAAATTTACACAAACTACAAGAGTATGTGTCTTCATCACAAGTTAATTTTCCTAAGAAAACAGTACGAATCACCTTTAATTCAGAAAAAACATCACTTAAAGAAATAGTATTGTTACTAAGTTCTATAGGATATGAGCCTTATATAAGTCTTGAGGATTACGAGGTAGGTAAAAAGAAAGTAGACCGTAGTTTAATTTATAAATTAGGAATAGCAGGTTTTGCCTTTGGAAATGTGATGTTCTTGTCGTTTCCAGAATACTTTGAAGTATCAGAATATTGGTTAGAACAATACAAAGGAATCTTCCGTTGGTTAATGTTTATATTTTCCCTCCCAGTAGTTTTTTATGCAGGACAGGATTATTTTATCTCAGCTTATAAAGGACTTCGTTCAAAAATTTTGAATATTGACGTTCCTATTGCTTTAGGAATCTTAGTATTATTCGTGCGAAGTACAGCAGAAATAATTCTTGATTTAGGAACAGGTTTTTTTGATAGCTTAACAGGATTGGTGTTCTTTTTATTGCTAGGGAAATTTTTTCAGCAAAAGACCTATAACTTTCTTTCATTTGAACGCGATTATAAGTCATACTTCCCAATCGCAGTAACTAAAATAACAACGGATAAAAAAGAAGAGAACACACAAATCTATGATGTAAAAAAAGGAGATAGACTTTTAATTAGAAATCAAGAACTAATACCCGTTGATGGAATTTTAATTAACGGAGAAGCAAAAATTGATTACAGTTTTGTTACAGGTGAAGCCATTCCTGTAAATAAAAAGTCAGGAGATAAGTTATTTGCAGGAGGAAAGCAACTGTCAGGAAGTATAGAAATGGAAGTGCTAGCTTCAGTTTCACAGAGTTATTTAACACAGTTATGGAGTAACGATGTATTTCAAAAAGATAAAAACTCATCATTTAAAACCTTAACAGATAAAATCAGTAAAAACTTTACCATAACTGTACTGTCTATAGCGTTTTTGTCTACAGCTTTTTGGTTGTATTATGATTCAAGTGTAGCATTAAACGTATTCACATCAGTACTTATTATAGCTTGTCCATGTGCAATAGCATTAGCAGCACCGTTTACTTTAGGGAATATTTTACGAATTTTTGGAAGAAAGAAGTTCTATTTAAAAAATGCTACAGTCGTAGAACAGTTAGCAGCTGTAAACTCAGTTATTTTTGATAAAACAGGCACGCTTACCACTAATAAAGAGAATACGATAACGTATGAAGGAGAAGACTTAGATAAAACTCAAAGAGCGATATTAAAAAGTTCATTAAGATCTTCAAATCATCCACTGAGTAGAATGTTATACACTTCTTTAGAAGAAGAAATGTTACCAGTTGAAAGCTATCAAGAATACGTTGGAAAAGGAATTGAAGCAAGTTATAAGCATACAACTTTAAAAATAGGCTCATCATCATTTGTGAAAAACGCAAAAGAACAAGTAAATCTTGATACTTCTGTTCATATTAGTATAAATAATGAATACAAAGGAAAGTATGTATTTAAGAATGCTTATAGAAAAGGAGTTAAAGAGTTGTTTTCTAACTTAACTAAAAAATATAGTCTATCAGTAGTTTCAGGAGATAATGAAGGAGAAAAGAAATTTTTAGAAGAGTTATTACCAAAGGAAACTACATTTTTATTCAATCAAAAACCTCAAGATAAATTACACTACGTAGAAGAATTACAAGAGAAAAAGAAAAGTGTATTAATGATAGGTGATGGATTAAACGATGCAGGAGCGCTAGCGCAAAGTAATGTAGGGGTAGCGTTATCAGAAAATATAAATGTATTTTCTCCTGCTTGTGATGCTATTTTAGATGCTACAAAATTTAGTGAGATAGGCAATTATATTAAAGCATCACAAAAAGCAATAAAAATTATTAAGTATTGCTTTTTATTATCTTTAATGTACAATATTGTAGGGCTTTATTTTGCAGTAACTGGTCAATTAATGCCAGTAATAGCCGCAATTTTAATGCCGTTGAGTTCAATTAGTGTGGTAGTATTTACAACTATAGCTACCAATATTTTAGGAAGAAAAATAAAATAAAAAGATGCAGATTAATAAATATATAGATCATACGCTACTAAAAGCCACAGCTACAAAAACTGATATTATAAAACTATGTAATGAAGCTAAAGAGTATGACTTTTATGCAGTTTGTGTAAATGGATGTAATGTAGAGTTAGCAACTAAAGAATTAAAAGGTTCTGATGTAAAAGTAGCAGCAGTAATAGGTTTTCCATTAGGAGCAATGACTACAGAAACTAAAGTTTTTGAAGCTAAAAACTGTATAAAAAATGGAGCTTCAGAAATAGATATGGTTATTAATATAGGCAAGTTGTTAGAAGGAGATGAAGATTATGTAGAAAACGAAATTCGATTAATAAAAGAAGCTATTGGAGATGCTATATTAAAAGTGATTTTTGAAAACTGTTATTTATCAAAAGAGCAAATTAAAGTAGCAAGTAAATTGGCTGTTGAAGCTGGTGCTGATTTTGTAAAAACTTCTACAGGTTTTGGTACTGGAGGAGCAACCTTTGAAGACGTTGCAATAATGGATAGTGTTGTAGATGGAAAAGCTCAAATTAAAGCAGCTGGAGGTATTAGAGATATAGAAACAGCTAGGAAGTATATAGAAAATGGAGTAACTCGTTTAGGAACCTCTTCAGGAGTAGCTCTAGTAACTAGCGGTGTTTCTGATAAAAACCAATATTAAAAAACTGAATCTTAATAGTTCAAAACCTAAAAATAGTAAAGAATGAGCATACACATAGAAGCAAAAAAAGGAGAAATAGCAGAAACTGTTTTATTACCAGGTGATCCTATGCGTGCAAAATGGATTGCAGAAACATTTTTGGAAAATCCAGTTTGTTATAACGATGTTCGAGGTATGTTAGGATTCACTGGAACCTATAAAGGAAAACGGATTTCCGTACAAGGAACAGGAATGGGAATTCCTTCTGCTTTAATTTATGCTCATGAATTAATTAATGAATATGGGGTTAAAAACTTAATAAGAGTAGGTTCTGCAGGGTCGTATCAAAAAGAAGTAAAAATCCGAGACATTGTTATTGCTATGGCAGCTTCTACCAATTCAGGATTAAATACCATTCGTTTTAACGGAGCCGATTTTGCGCCAACAGCAAGTTTTGAGTTGTTTCAAAAAGCCGTAGATGCAGCAAAAGAAAAAGGAATTCCACTAAAAGCAGGAAACATCTTAAGCTCAGATGAATTTTATGCAGATGAATTTGAAAGCTATAAAAAATGGGCAGATTATGGTGTGTTGTGCGTTGAAATGGAAACCAACGGATTGTATACAGTTGCAGCAAAGCATAAAGTAAATGCATTATCAATTTTAACCATTTCAGATAGTTTGGTCACAGGAGAAAGAACCACAGCCGATGAAAGAGAACAAACCTTTAAAGAAATGATTGAAATTGCTCTAGAATTGGCGTAATGTCAGTTAGAGTGATTTTATTGAAGAATGAAACAAAACATTATCAAGAACATGAACTCACTTATTCAAAAATATAACATTCCAGGACCTAGATACACAAGCTATCCAACAGTTCCATATTGGGATAACGAAACATTTTCAAAAGAAAAATGGATAGAAACTTTTAAGCGTTCGTTTATAGAAAGCAATTCCTCAGAAGGAATTAGCTTATATATTCATTTACCATTTTGTGAGAGTTTATGTACGTTTTGTGCTTGTCACAAGCATATTACAAAACGACATGAAATGGAAGATCCGTATATAGAAACCGTTTTAAAAGAGTGGCAGTTATATGTTGATTTAGTTGACGAAACACCTATAATAAAAGAAATACATTTAGGAGGGGGAACGCCAACATTCTTTTCAGAGAAACAATTAAAAAGGTTAATTGATGGAATTTTTATCAATGCTGAAAAACACCCAGACCACGAATTTAGTTTTGAAGGGCACCCAAACAATACTACAAAAGAACACTTGCAAACATTGTACAATTTAGGTTTTACAAGAGTAAGTTTTGGGGTACAAGATTATAATCCAAAAGTACAAGAAGCTATTCATAGAGTACAACCTTTTGAAAACGTAGAAAAAGTACACAATTGGGCAAAAGAAATAGGCTACACGTCTATCAGTCACGACTTAGTATTTGGACTTCCATTCCAAACAAAAGAAAACGTAATTTATACCATTAATAAAACAAAAGAATTAGAACCCGATAGAATTTCATTTTATAGTTACGCGCATGTTCCATGGGTAAAAGGAGTAGGGCAACGTGGATTTAATGAAGATGACTTGCCTAAAAATGAAGAAAAACGCGAGTTGTATGAAATAGGTAAAGAATTATTTGCCGAAATGGGCTATGTAGAAATAGGAATGGATCATTTCGCATTACCTACTGATAGCTTATATAAAGCTACCAAAGAAAAAACACTACATCGTAACTTTATGGGATACACCGCTAATAAAACACAGTTAATGGTAGGTTTAGGAATGTCGTCAATCTCTGATTCTTGGTATGGATTTGCACAAAATGTAAAAACTGTAAAAGAATACGAAAGAATTGTGAACGAAGGAGAAATCCCTGTGTTTAGAGGGCATATATTATCAGAAGAAGACTTAATAATAAGAAAGCATATTTTAAATATTATGTGTCATTTCTCCACTTCGTGGGAAGAAGAGCAATTACAGATAAAAAATGTAGAAGCACATATAGGAAAGTTAGAAGAAATGATAGATGATGGATTGGTTTCTATTAAAGGGAAAAAGTTAACAGTTCCTGAGAAGGCAAGACCCTATGTACGTAATATTTGTATGGCATTTGACAAGAAATTACATGAAAAACAACCAGAAACAAAATTGTTTTCAATGACTATTTAATTTGTTGGTAATTAATGTTTTATAATGAGTATTGTTGTGTTTTTACTAAAAAAATGATTAAATTTGAGTGAACCTAAAAACCAGGCGTTATGGAATCATTTGAAGTAAATTGGTCAAAGGAAGAGCTACATACCTATCTTTTTATCTATTGTATTAATGCAGATTTTAAAGAAACAAAAGAAGAACTCGAAGCCATTTCTTTAAGAACAAACCAAGAAACGTATAAGAAGATGCATAAAGAGTTTGAAAAAGATAATGACTATGCTAGCATTCAAAAAATTAATAAATCACTCAAAAAATTAAACTACGGTAAAGAAGAAGTAAATAAACTATTTGAAGAAATAAAAGAATTATTTCTATCAGATGGTAGTTATGCTATTTTAGAGAAAAATCTTCTAAGAGGTTTACAAAGATTACTTAAATAAAGAGAACTTTTCGTTCTCTTTATTTTTTTTGAAAAAAAACTCAAACATGACAAAAGTCATATTTTAAGAAAACCTTCACAGTTACCTTTGAACTATAATTATCAGGCAAGATATGAGCGTTATTTACTTACTACTATCACTAAGTATTTTAGTGGCTATTATTTTCTTTATAGCATTTATTGTTTCAGTAAAAAAAGGGCAGTACGATGACTCGTACACGCCATCAGTTCGCATGTTGTTTGATGATGAACTGGTAAAAGAAGAAACAAAGAACTAACAATTAACAATAGATATTAAATTCAAATAGATTATGGAAATGCAACAATTTTATTACGATAATAAGATCGTAAAAAAATTCATCTACGCAACCTTACTATGGGGAATAGTAGGTTTTTCAGTAGGATTGTTATTGGCTTTTATGTTTTTATTCCCAAATTTAACTGACGGAATTTCGTGGTTAAGTTTTGGGCGTTTAAGACCATTACACACAAATGCAGTAATTTTTGCATTCGTAGGAAATGCCATTTTTGCAGGAGTTTACTACTCACTACAACGATTACTGAAAGCGCGTATGGCGAGTAATTTTTTAAGTAACTTTAACTTTTGGGGATGGCAGTTAATAATTGTTGCAGCAGCCATAACACTTCCGTTAGGGTATACAACTTCAAAAGAATATGCCGAATTAGAATGGCCAATTGATATAGCCATAGCATTAGTTTGGGTAGCTTTTGGAGCTAACATGATTTGGACAATCTTACAAAGAAGACAACGCCATTTATATGTAGCAATTTGGTTCTACTTAGGAACTTTTGTAACCGTAGCAGTATTACACATTTTTAATAGTTTAGAATTACCTGTAAGCTTTATGAAAAGTTATTCAGTATACGCAGGTGTTCAAGATGCATTAGTACAATGGTGGTACGGACATAATGCGGTAGCATTCTTTTTAACGACTCCGTTCTTAGGGTTAATGTACTACTTTGTTCCTAAAGCCGCTAACCGTCCGGTATATTCATATAGATTATCTATTGTACACTTCTGGTCGTTAATTTTCATCTACATCTGGGCAGGGCCTCACCACTTATTATATACATCATTACCAGATTGGGCTCAAAATTTAGGAGTAGCATTCTCTGTAATGTTGATTGCACCATCTTGGGGAGGTATGATCAACGGACTACTAACACTTCGTGGAGCTTGGGATAAAGTAAGAGTAGACCCAGTATTAAAATTCATGGTAGTTGCAATTACAGGTTATGGTATGGCAACGTTTGAAGGACCAATGTTATCATTAAAGAATGTAAATGCAATTGCACACTTTAGTGATTGGATTATTGCTCACGTACACGTAGGAGCCTTAGCATGGAACGGATTCTTAACTTTCGGTATGTTATACTGGTTAGTACCAAGAATGTTTAAAACAAAATTATACTCTACAGCATTAGCAAACTTCCATTTCTGGATAGGTACCTTAGGTATTATCATGTATGCATTACCAATGTATGTAGCAGGATTTGTACAAGCATCAATGTGGAAACAATTCAACCCTGATGGAACCTTAACATACGGTAACTTCTTAGAAACAGTAAATGAAATTATTCCAATGTACTGGATGCGTGCTATCGGAGGAAGTTTATTTATACTAGGAGCATTCGTAATGTTATACAATATTGTTAAAACTGTAAGATCAGGTAGTGAAGTAACAGATGAATTAGCAGAAGCAGCAGCATTAACAAAAGTGTCTAAATATAGAACTTCTAAAGAAGGGTGGCACACTTGGTTAGAAAGAAGACCTGTAAAATTAACAATCTATGCTACAGTAGCAATTTTAATTGGAGGTGTTGTTCAAATTATACCAACTTTATTAGTGAAGTCAAATATTCCAACTATAACAAGCGTACAACCATATACACCTTTAGAATTAGAGGGTAGAGATATTTATATCCGTGAAGGGTGTGTAGGATGTCACTCACAAATGGTTCGTCCATTCAGGTCAGAAGTAGAGCGTTATGGAGAATTTGCAAAAGCAGGAGAGTTTGTATACGATCATCCATTCTTATGGGGTTCTAAACGTACAGGACCAGATTTATTAAGAGTTGGAGGAAAATATAACGACAGCTGGCACTTAAATCACATGTACGATCCGCAAAGTACTTCACCTGGTTCTATCATGCCTTCATATCAATGGTTAGTAAGAGATAAACTAGATAAGAGTGATACAGAAGGAAAAATGAAAGCAATGGTTAGCCTAGGTGTTCCTTATACTGAAGAAGATATAGCTAATGCGCAAGCAAGTATGGAAGAACAAGGGGCTAAAATTCAAGAGAACTTATATGCTGATCCAGATTTTGCAACAAATTATGAAGCAGATAAAAAGTACGCTCAAGAAAACGGACAAACTTTCATTGAAATGAAAGATAGAGAAATCGTAGCCCTAATCGCTTATTTACAACGACTAGGTACCGATATTAAGATTAAAGATGTTGAAGATCAATTAAGCGCTAAAAACTAGAAAGCATGTTAAAGTTTGTAAAAAACCATATGGAAACAATTGCAGGTATTGAAATATACCCAATTATTTCGCTAACTATATTCTTTACATTTTTTGTAGTGTTGTTTTGGTGGGTATTTACGGCCAAAAGAGAGTATATAAGTAGAGTAAGTAAATTACCTTTAGATAATTAGTAAAATTAAACAAGATGAAAAAATATTTTCAATCTATAGTATATATCATTTTTGTTGCAGTTACCTTTTTTGCTATAGTTACTGCGATTAAATCATACGAAAATCCATTTAGTCTATATGAACATCCGTTAGTATGGATAGCAATAGTAGGGCTTGTAACAGTAGTTGTGTTAAAAGAAGCTTTAAATATTGTATCACAACAAAAAGCGGAGCAACTTCAAATGGAAAAAGATGGTATTCAGCCAGAAGAAGTTGATAACTGGGCTTGGGCTAAGAAAATTATAAATAAATGGACAGAAGCTAAAGCCATAGAGGAAGAGGACGAAATTATACTAGATCATAACTATGATGGAATTAAAGAGTTAGATAATAATTTACCGCCATGGTGGCTATATATGTTCTACGCAACAATAATTTTTGCAGCCGTATATTTAGTAAGATACCATGTACTGGGAGCAGATAATCAAGAGATGGAATATGCTCAGGCAGTGGCAGAAGCTAAAAGAGAGTTAGCGGCATTTAAATCAAATTCTAAAGAAGCAGTTATCGATGCCGAAACAGTAACAGTTTTAACAGATGCTGGTGATTTAAGTAGAGGTAAAGCTGTATACAACTTAAACTGTGCTGCATGTCATATTGCAGATGGAGGTGGAGGTATTGGACCAAACTTAACCGATGAATATTGGATTTTAGGAGGAGGTATAAAAAATATCTTTAATACAATTTCTAATGGTGGTAGAGACGGTAAAGGTATGGTAGCTTGGAATAAAACGTTGAAGCCAAAAGATATTCAAAAAGTAGCAAGTTATATTCTCTCTTTACAAGGAACTACTCCTGCAAAACCAAAAGAACCACAAGGAGAGTTATATAAAGAAGAAGGGGCAGCTCCTGCTGTAGCTGAACCTGATGAACAACCAAAAGACAGTATTCAATAAATAGTTACAAATTAGTTTTTAATAGTTGATTATGGAAACACCCAAGAACGAACAATTTAGAGATAGTATTGGTACTATAAATGATGAAGGAAAAAGGGCCTGGGTGTTTCCAAAAAAGCCAAGTGGTAAGTTTTATAAATACCGAAGCTATGTAAGCTATTTTTTATTGGCATTTTTATTACTAGCACCTTTTATTAAAATCAACGGAAATCAGTTTTTACTATTTAATGTTTTAGAACGTAAGTTTAATATTTTCGGATTTCCTTTTTGGCCTCAAGATTTTCACTTAATGGTGATTTCAATGATAATAGGAGTGGTGTTTATCATTCTATTTACTGTTGTATTTGGTCGAATTTTCTGTGGATGGATTTGCCCACAAACCATTTTTTTAGAAATGGTTTTCAGAAAAATTGAATATTTAATAGAAGGAGATAGAGGAAAACAAATTCGTTTAGCTAAACAAGCATGGAATGCTGAAAAAATAAGAAAAAGAATTTTAAAATGGGTAGTCTTTTTTATCATCTCTTTTATTATAGCAAACGTTTTCTTAGCGTATCTAATAGGAAGTGATAAATTAATAAGTTACATAACTGGTAACCCATTAGACCATATTAGTACTTTAATATCATTGCTAATTTTTACAGGGGTTTTCTATTTTATTTTTGCATGGTTTAGAGAACAGGTGTGTATTATAGCTTGTCCTTACGGTAGGCTCCAAGGAGTACTGTTAGATAATAAAACTATTAATGTTGCTTATGACCACGTAAGAGGAGAGGGTAAAACAGGAAGAGGAAAATTTAATAAAAAAGAAGATAGAGCAGCAACTGGAAAAGGAGATTGTATAGATTGTTTTCAATGTGTACATGTATGCCCTACAGGAATCGATATTCGTAATGGTACACAATTAGAATGTGTAAACTGTACCGCCTGTATTGATGAGTGTGATCACATGATGGAAAAGGTAGGCTTACCAAAAGGATTAATCCGTTATGCAAGTGAAGAAAATATTGTTAAGAAAGCACCTTTTAAGTTCACTGCAAGAATGAAAGGATACACAGCAGTATTATTCATTTTAATAGGGATTTTAGTAGGAATGTTGTTTTTAAGAAATGATGTAGAAGCAACAATTTTACGATTACCAGGTCAGTTATACCAACATAAAGAAAATGGGGTTATTAGTAATATTTACACTTTTAAAGTAGTAAATAAAACGACAAAACAGATTGATAATGTGAGTTATAAGTTATTGTCTCATAAAGGAAAAATAGAGACTGTAACGCATCAAGATTTTGAAGTACCAAAACAAGGGTTGGCAGAAGGAACTTTGTTTATAGAGTTACATCAGTCTGAAATGAAAAACGACAAGGAAAAACTAAAAATAGGAGTGTATAGTGGCGATAAACTTATTGAAACAACTACAACCAACTTTTTAGGACCAAGAAGTTATAGATAAACCAGTCTAAAGGTTAGTAGGTTTTAGTAATACTAAAGACAAAAAACCAAAGACAAAAAAATAAATAAAATGAAACTAAACTGGGGCACGGGTATAGTAATAGCAATTATAGGCTTTATAGGCTTTATCATGTATTTTGTAATCACTATGAGTACAGGTAAAAATTATAACCACGATTTGGTAACTGAAAAATATTATCAACAAGAATTAGAATTTCAGAACAAATTAGATGCTACTAAAAATGCGAAAGCATTAAAAGAAAGTATTAAAATAGAAAAAGTAACTGAAGGAATTAAAGTCCATTTTCCAACGGACTTTAATCCTAAAGATATAAAAGGAAAAGTGTTCCTATACAGACCATCTGATAAACAATTGGATTTCGAAATGCCTATTTCGATTTCCGAAACATATTTGCTCGTGCCTGAGAAACGTTTGTTGGGTGGTCGTTGGAACATAACAGTTTCCTGGAACTACAAAAATAAAGATTATTTATTTCAGAAAGAGTTGGTGTATTAATGTTTCTCTCAGCAATTATATTTGGTTTATTAGGAAGCTTCCACTGTATTGGTATGTGTGGTCCTATAGCCTTTATGTTACCTGTAGATAGAACGAATAAAGTAAAGCAGTTTTTTCAAATTACCAGTTATCATTTTGGGCGCTTATTTACTTATAGTTTAATAGGTTTTTTGTTTGGTTTATTAGGAAAAGGGTTTTATTTCTTCGGATTTCAGCAACAACTTTCTATTATTGTTGGAGTATTAATGATTTTGGCAATCCTTGTTCCCAAAACCTTTCAAAAATACAACTTCTCAAATCCAATAAATAAATTGGTAATGAAGGTAAAATCTTCTCTGGGAAAAGAGTTAAAGAAAAAAGGAAACGATACCTTTTTTACAATTGGCTTTTTAAACGGTTTTTTACCTTGTGGCTTAGTATATATGGCAGTTTTTGGAGCACTAACTACAACAAATATGTTGTCAGGAAGCCTATATATGTTTCTATTCGGGTTAGGAACTATACCGTTAATGACAGCAGTAGTTTATGTAGGTAATTTTGCAAATGGCTTGGTGCGAAAAAGAATTAAACAAGCAATACCTTATGTTGTAGTTTTTATTGGAGTATTGTTTATTCTTAGAGGGTTAGGGTTAGGAATACCTTATGTTTCTCCACTCCCTGTAACAGATATTCATAATTCAGTTGAAGGTTGTCATTAATCATAATTAAAAACAGTCTAAATACTTATTTACTAGTTAGTTTTTTTGTTTATTAGTTATGCCAGTACCTTGTGTTATATGGTTTCCTTGATTATCTATTATTACATTTTCTTTTAATGTAAAAGCATCATAAAAACTAAGAATTGTTTTGTTTGGTAAAAAAGTTGCATCCACAGTAACTTTACCATAAGCATCATTTAAAAAAGAATTGTTTTGTTCATTAAAATCCCATAGTTTATTTCCTGTTATAGTATCATATGCCGAAATGGTATAAGGAGTTTCTTTTTTTATGTTGACTTTGTGTCTAATAATAACAACATTATTTGTGTAAGAAATAATTTCAGCATTTAAAAACACAGCTTCTTGTAAAGTAGTAGCTAGTTGTTTCTTTTTTGCTAATAATTTATATCTATGTTCGTTTATGCGTCTTAAATAGTATGTGCTGTTAGTGTATTTGTATTGATCTGTGATTAAATTATCATCTGTATGCAAGTATAATACCTCACCATAGTTAGTTTTTATATAAATACTATTTTTTTGAGCAGAAGAGTAACTTAATTCGGCAATACCTTTTTTTTGATATTTTTCTGGCATCATACGATTTAAATCCTCTTTGTTTTTTATAATCATGGAGCTGTTAACCATGTCAAAAGCTTTTAAATAATCATTAGAAGCTTCAAATAACCACAGGGTATTTTTTGCATTAAAAGTGTGAATACTACTACCAGGAATAACTAATTTTTCAAATAAAACAGTATCTACTTTGGTGGTGTTAAATTTTCTTACAACTAAAAATGAAGAGTCATTGCTTACGGTTTTGTGTTCTTTAATATAGCTACCTTTTATTTTTTGTATACCTATTTCCCAAATTTCATTATTAGGATTATATATACGCTCTTTAAGTACATAAGCACCTCTTTCATTAATGTTTAAAAAAGAATCAATATTTATGAATTTGGGCATAAAGTAGAAGCTAACAACAAGTAGTGTTAAAATAAAATCTCTTTTGGCTAATTGCATGTTTTGTGCTTTAAAATTTAAAAAAGCAGCAACAGCAGAAAATACTCCAAAGTAAAAAATTAGAGCAATAAAAATCACTAAAAGTAAAGGAAGGGCTATATATAAACCATCATTATTTAATACAAAAAAATCAAAAGTCCACCCATTTTGTCCTGGTTTATATGAATAATGTGTACTGGTATATGCTATAGGTCTATTAAAAAAAAGACGATTGGGTATGGTAATAAAGAACTTTAATAAAATACCTAAAATAGAAACGACCATTAAAGAAATAAAGGCACGTACAATAACGCCCACAAATTTAGAAGAGTTTTTATTCATAACAAATGTAAAATTTAAGAAAGCAAATGTATAGAATATATAGTGGTTTATAAAGTGACAAAAATCATAGTTTTACTAATAAAATTTAGGTAACTTTATAGGAAACATTAAACCTAAAAGTAATAAATCATGAAAAAAATTATAGTCCCAGTTGATTTTTCTGAATATTCTGAAAATGCTTTACAAACAGCAGCTTTTTTAGCAAAAAGATCAGATGCTGAGGTATTGGTAGTACATATGCTTGAGTTGTCTAACGCTGTCTTAAGTCAATCAGAAAGTTATTTACAGCAAGAAATGCTGTTTTACTTAAAAATGACTGAGAAGAAATTAGCAGAATTTTTACAGAAAGATTATTTATCAGATATAAAAGTAACCCCAATTATAAAGCACTTTAAAATTTTTAGTGAAATAGATCAGTTGGCAAGAAATGAAGGGGCAGACTTGATAGTTATGGGATCTAAAGGAACTAGTGGTTTAAAAGAAATGTTTATAGGTTCTAATACAGAAAAGGTTATCCGTTACGCACATGTACCTGTATTAGTAATTAAAGAAGAGCCAATAGTAAAACAAATAGAAAAGGTATTGTTTGCTTGCGATTTTTCTGATGACGATGTGAAACCATATAAAGAAGCAAAAGAATTTCTTAAGAAATTTAATGCAGAAATAGAACTAGTGTATGTGAGTACTCCAACCTCTAAATTTAAAAGTACAAAAGAGTTAGAAGAAAGAATGAAGCGTTTTTTCAATCAAACTAATGAAAGTTATGAAGAATGCGCACAGAAAGTAAAAATTATTTCTGATTACACTGTAGAAAAAGGAGTGTTTTACTACGCCAATAAAATAAACTCAGATGCCTTAATGGTAGCTACACATGGTAGAAAAGGAGTAGCACACTTTTTTGAAGGAAGCATTTCAGAAGATATTGCTAATCATAGTAAATTACCAGTGCTGTCTTTTAAAATTTAATGCACAGAAAAAAAAGCTCATTCAAATTGAATGAGCTTTTTTTTATAAGAGGAAAATTTTACTTTTCTTCTTTGGCTTTTATATCATCTACAAATTTTTGTAAACGTTTACCATATTCAGAGCTTTTAACTTTATCTGTTAAACTATTATTAATAGTATCTAAAAGTTGAATGTTAGCATCATATAATTCAGATAATGCAATATATGGTGCAGCTTCACTATCAGCGTTTGCAATGGCAAAGTTTGTAGAGAATAGGTAACGACGACGGATCATTTTTTTGTAATCAGCTTCTACCTGCTCTAATTGTACTTCATCCTGAGCTTGACGAGCTTCAACTTCTTTTTTAACAAAGTCTAAACGTTGATCTATAAATCGTTGGTTTATTTTACGGTATTCATCCATTACCTCTTGGTTTTTAGAACCTTTAATTTCAGGCTTAAAACCAAATTCTTCAATTTTATCGTTTATAGTAATTTCACCTTCTTCACCAAAAAACATTATGTGTTTGTCTGTGGTATTACCATCAAAAGTTAAGTAATATATTACAGGAGATTCAACATTATCTGTTAGTATAAATTTATCATCACCTAACAACGCCATAGAATCAACAGATACTAATAATGTATCCTTCATTTTTTGAAGGTATAAAGTACCTTTTTTTAATCCTTTAATTTGACCTTTAACAACCATGTTCCCTTCTTTTTTAGAGGAACAAGCAAAAGCAACAAGTGCAATTGCGAAAAGAGCAATAATTTTCTTCATTGAATTCAAAATTTGTCTGTTGCAAATATGCAGATTTCTCCTAAACTTTTGAGGCTATTTCCATTAAAATTGTACATAGGATTGCACCTACAGTACCGATAGCGTATCCAAAAACGGCTAATAAAACACCTACAGTAGCTAAAGAAGGGTGAAAAGCTTGTGCTACAATTGGAGCAGAAGCAGCTCCTCCTACATTTGCTTGACTTCCTACAGCTAGGAAGAAATATGGAGCACGAATTAATTTAGCTACTAATATTAATAACCCAGCATGAATAGCCATCCATACTAAACCAATAAAAATTAAATTGAAATTATCAAAAATTAGCGTTAAGTCCATTTTCATACCAATAGTTGCTACTAAAACATAAATAAAAATACTTCCTATTTTACTAGCACCAGCACCTTCGTAATTTTTAGCTTTAGTAAAAGATAAAACAACAGCAGCAATTGTTGATATACTAATTAACCAGAAGAAATTTGAACCTAAGAAAGAGAAAATGTTTCTCATAGTTTGAGACTCCATACTCGCTGTTAAAGAAGCAAAAACATCACTTAAATATGCTCCGGCAAAATGGCCAAAACCAACAGTTCCAAAGGCAATAGCAAGCATAATTATAAAATCGGTTAAAGTTGGATTTCTTTTAACACTCTGAGTAAAGTTAGAAACTCTTTGTTTTAAATCTTCAATAGCAGAGGTATCAGCTTTTAACCATTTGTCTATTTTGTCTTTTTTACCAATTCCAATTAAAATGATTGCCATCCAAATATTAGCTACTACAATATCAACAAATACCATTCCTCCATATTTAGCAGGATTGTATTGGTAAATTTCCAACATAGCAGTTTGGTTAGCTCCACCACCAATCCAGCTACCAGCTAAGGTAGAAAGTCCTCTCCAAACAGCATCAAAACCTGCACCGCCAACTGTTTCTGGTGAAACAGAAGATATTAATAAAATAGCTATTGGCCCTCCAATTACAATTCCTATAGTACCTGTAAAAAACATGATTAATGCTTTAGAACCTAAGTTAAAAATAGCTTTTAAATCGATACTTAAAGTCATTAAAACTAAGGCAGCAGGCAATAAAAATCTACTAGAAACATAGTATAGTTGTGATTTGTTTTTTACGACTTCGCCAGCAGCACTAGTAGTTTCCCATTCAGGAGAAATAATACCAAGTGTTGTAAAAATAGCAGGGATAAAATAAGCCATAAATAACCCTGGGACTATTTTGTAAAACTTAGGCCAAAACCCTGAAGTTTTTGATTCTGTATAAAATACAAAACCTAACGAAATCATTAAAATACCAAATACGATTGCATCGTTTGTAAAAAGAGGTGCTTCCATTTAAAAATAATTTGTCGCTAAAGTATGAAATAATAGTTAGTTCTATTTTCTATGATCTGTGCTGATTGCAACTCCTAATTGAATTCTATTAAAGTTGCCAACCTCATTTAGATTTATCAGTTGATATCCTGCTTGAAGCTTAACTATGTCAGATACTTTGTATTTAAAACCAGCTCCAAACCAGTTTTGATTATAGGATTCACCCTTAAAATCTAAAAAAGTTTCATTATACAAATATGTAGACCATTTTTTATCGATAGGATGACTTAAAGCTAATTGATATCGGAAAAAATTACCAGTTGTTGATTCAAAAAAACGTTGTTCTCCTCTAAAACGATGTGCTAAATTTAAGCTAGCTATTTTATGCTTTACATTTAGGTCTTCATAAATTCGATGTTCGTTAAAATCGCCCGCGTCAATACCAAAAGTTCTATCTGTATTTAAGAAAGCATATCCTACGGTAGCGCTTAAAGTTTTGTTGAATTTATAATTACCACCTAAACGTCCAATGAATTGCTGTATATCGTCTCCAATTTCAAAAAAACGGAAATGCGCCATGCTTTTTAAACTAAACTTCTCAGAAATTTGATGAGATCCGTTGTACATATACCATACACCTAATTCTTTTGTTGGGTCTGGGGCTACTGATTGTTGAGCGAAATTGTTTAATGAAAATAAAGTGATAATTAATAAAGTTAACTTTTTCATAATTGTTAAAGTGGTTGTTTGTTATATTAAAAATCCCCTACATATGCGGTATATGTAGGAGATTCAATTGTTATATGAGCAAAAATAAAAACCAGAGTTTTCTTAAGAAAAATTAGAATGTTAAAATTGCGCCAACTTGTTTATAATTCATCATTTTTAATAGGTTCCTCTTTTTTTAGATAAGTATCTAAAAATTGTAAAATTCTACTATTAGCTTCTATTTGATTTTCCTTTTTAACAAAACCATGTCCTTCATCATCAAAAAGAACATATTCTACAGGAACACCATTTTTCTTAACTCCAGCTACAATTTCGTCTGACTCTACTTGTAAAACTCTTGGATCTTTAGCTCCTTGTAATACCATTAATGGTTTGGTTACTTTATCTGTATGAAATAAAGGAGAAATTCTTTTCAATCTTACCGAGTCTGCAGAGTGTGGATCACCTAACTCTTTGTATAAAGCTTCTCTAAAAGACTCCCACCAAGAAGGAATGCTTTTTAAGGTGCGCATCCAGTTCGTAACTCCGTAAATGTTTACTCCAACAGCAAATTCTTCAGGAGCATATGTTAAAGCTGCCATTGTCATATAACCTCCGTAAGACCCTCCTATGATTCCTATTTTTTCAGCGTCTATTTCTGGTTGTTTTGCTAACCAATTTTTACCCTCTACACAATCTTGCAAATCTTTTTCTCCGTGGTTTAAATCATCCATAGTAAAAAAGGTTTTACCATATCCGCTACTACCACGATTATTAACAGCCAAAACAGCATATCCGTGGTTTACTAAATATTGAATTCTTGAACTAAAGTTTTGACGTGATTGCCCTCCAGGACCTCCGTGAACCCAAACCAAAGCAGGCACTTTAGTATCTTCTGAAGCTTGATGTGGCAAGTAGTAGATTGCAGGAATAGTTACTCCATCAAAAGAAGGGTAACGAATTACTTTCGCTTTTACTAAATCTTCGGGGTTAATTTCTTTATTTAATACATCAGTTAGTTGTGTTTGCTTTTTTGTTTTTAAGTCATACACATATAAGTTAGAAGGAGTGTTAGAGCCACCAGCATAAAAACGCATCATGCTTTCATCTCTAGAAAAACCAACACTAGTAATGCTTTTTCCGTTAACATTAGGTAGTTCTATGTTTTTACCAGCTTTAACATCATAAACTTCAATTACATTCTTAGCATCTTCATTAATATATGTTACTCTGTAGCTACCATTATTGGTAAAGTAACTTCCAGAAATATCCCAGTCTTTAGCTAATACTTTTTCTGTTTCGTTGGTATTAATAGTATATTTCATTAAGGTAGCAAATTCACCTTCCGCATCTGTTGTATAGTAAAACTCAGTATCATCAATAGAAAAATCAGCTGCTGAATTACCACTTAATCTTAGGTTAATTTTAGTGATTACTTTGGTGGTTCTGTCAAACAAAAACAAATCACTATCGTTGGTGTTAACTGTTTTGCTTAGTGCTAACATATTTTTGTTGTTTGATATAGCCGAAACGTTATAACCTTCTTTGTTTTCATAAATCATTTTAGGAGTAAAAGTTTCAAGATCCATTTCGTAGAGGTCCATAAAGCGATTGTCTCTTTTGTTTGAAGTAAAAAAGAAACTTTTTTCATCTTTAGCCCACCCAAAAAAGCTAGCTCTAGCTCCTTTGGTTGGTGTTAAATCTTTAATGTAACCATTAAGTTCTCTTAAAAAGATGTGGTAAATTTCATCACCATTATTATCCATTCTAAACAGCATTCTTTCATCTTTTGGAAAATAAGAGGTTGCAAAAACTGAAGAGCTATCTGATTTTGTAATAGGCTCTAACTCACCACCAGAAGTTGAAACAGTGTACATGTTATAAATTCCTGAACGATTACTAGTTACTAGTAATTTAGAGTTATCAGGAGAAAAACTTCCTCCAAAAACATTTTCGTTATCCATCATTTGCTCAATAGAGTATTTTTTGAGTGTTATGATGGCTTTGTCAGAATCTTTTTTATCCATTTTACAGGCAACTACCGAAAAGGCAATGGCAAGTAGTAAGAAATGTTTTTTCATAAGTGTATGTTTGGGTTATTAATTTTTGTTTTTAGTAAGCTTTTTTATTCTAAACTAAATTGCTTGGTTTCTTTAAAAGGAGACAAGTCTATTTTCTCAACTTCAATCTTATATTCTTTCCAATCTTTATCAAAGAAAGCATTGGTTTTTTCTAGTGCTGGTTTTAATGCTTCTTTAAATTGAATAATTAATTGTTTTTCTGTAGAAGTTTGTTCTCCAAATCTACTATTAACGTATCTGTTAGCTATTCCTAAACGTTGCGTAACATTCATTTCTGGGTTTCGTGTAATCCCCTGTCTTTTGTCTACTTTTCCTAAATAAACAGCTAAAAGTGTATCTATTTTCTTAACAATATTTTTAGAGCCTTTAATTGATTCTTTATAAAGTTTTTTATCTTTTTTAGATAGTTTTTGATTGAAGCTGTTGGCTATATTTTTACTTTCAACTAACTGTTTTACCACATCAGCTATAATTTTTTGTTGAGACTCTAAGTCTTTGGCTGTTGCATATTTTTGATCGATTGCGTTTTGAGAAATACGAAGTCTAGGATCAAACTTTACAGTAATATTTTTTTCTGATGTTTGGTTACCAAACGTAGCTTTTATTCTGTAAGTACCAGGTTTTACTTGTACACCCCTAGGTTCTCTTTTTTGTTTTCTGATTGTTCTTGAAGGTCGAGGAACACCTTTTTCACTCATAAACCAAACACCTTTGTGAATTCCATTTTCTTTAGGAGTTTTTCTTTTAAAAGTTCGAATAAGCCTGTTACCATCAAAAACTTCAAATTTGATAGAATCCCATTTTACAGTATTTTCATCCTCCTTTTTTAGTGGTTTCTTATCTTTTTCATCAGGTTTTTTTGTTGATTTTGGTTTATTCACATAAAACTGAACCAAAGCACCACGACCTCTGTTAGTTCCATTAAACATAGCATCAGCACCAAATCGGCTACCAGTGGGTTGTTGGTATGCTGCTTGATATGCTGTTGGTGGTGTGAATAACTCAATATTTTTGGTAAGAATATTTTTGTCTTTAGCTAAAGCTCTTAATGGACGAATATCATCTAATACCCATGCTGCTCTACCAAAAGTACCAATAACTAAATCGTGTTCTCTTGGGTGAATTACTAAATCTTTTACAGGAACTGTAGGGAAACCTTCCGTCCATTTAGTCCATTTTTTTCCTGCATCAATAGAAATATACAAGCCATCATCAGTTCCCAAGAAAAGTAAAATTGGCTCAATTGGGTCTTCAATAATACATTGTGTAAAGCTTTTTACGTCATTTTCATCAACAATACGTTCCCAAGTTGTTCCATAATCTTTAGTTCTGTAAGCATAAGGTTTATAGTTAAAACGACGATAATCGTTAGCAACTAGTAAAGCTTCTCCTTTATTTTTGTTAGATGCTTTTATTTGCGTAATCCAACTGTTTTCTGGTAATCCTTTTAGGTTTTTGGCAACATTTGTCCAAGTTGTACCTCCATTTTTAGTAATATGTACTTGTCCATCATCAGTAGCAGCCCACAACATATCTTTTTCAGTAGGAGAGGGTTCAATTACTAAAACAGTACAGTGGTTTTCTGCACCAGTAGCATCCATGGTTAACCCACCACTTTCAGATTGTTTGAGTTTACTTTTATCATTTGTAGTTAAGTCTGGAGAAATTACCTTCCATGTTAACCCTTTATCAGTTGATTTATGTACAAACTGACTTCCAAAATATAGTGTAGAATTATCAAAAGGATCAATATTAATAGCAGCATTCCAATTGAAGCGTAGTTTTATATCAGCATCAGGATGTGTTGGACGAACGGTATAGTTATTACCTGTTTTATAATCGTAACGAGATACATATCCTTGTTGACTCATAGACCAGCCATAACGCGAGTCGTCTTTATCAGGAATAACATCAAAACCATCTCCAAAGCTAATCTCTTGCCAATAAGAATTTCGTATTCCTTGTGCTTTCCATACATAAGCTGGTCCTCTCCAAGAACCATTATCTTGCATACCGCCATACACATTATATGGAAACTCATTATCTACATTAATATGATAAAATTGAGCTACTGGTAAATTACCAATAAAACGCCAAGTTTTACCACCGTCTTTGGTAACATTCATTCCTCCATCATTTCCATCAATCATAAACTTTCCATTTTTTGAGTGAATCCACCAAGCATGATGGTCTGGGTGAATACCGTTATCAACTCCATATGCAGGCATGAGTTGTTTAAAGTTCTTTCCTCCATCAATAGAAACATTTATGTACGTAAAAACAGTATATAACTTATGTTCGTTTTGAGGATCTACATAAATTTCTGAATAGTAAAAAGGTCTATTTCCAATGCCTTTTTTATCATTAATCTTTTTCCAAGAAAAACCACCATCTTCACTTTTATATAAAGCATTTTTTTTTGCTTCAACAAGAGCATACACAGTATTTGGATTCGAAGGAGCGATTGCTACGCCAATTCTACCTAGTTCGCCTTTAGGGAAGCCTTCTTTTTCGGTAATTTTCTTCCAGTTATCGCCACCGTCATGGGTAATGTATAAACCGCTTCCTTCATCTCCAGATTTAAAAAACCAAGGATCTCGTTTGTGTTCCCACATAGCTGCTATTAGTTTATTAGGATTGGATGGATCCATAATTAAATCAGCAGCACCAGTTTTGTTATTGTTGAATAAAATTTGTTTCCAAGTTTTACCACCGTCGGTAGTTTTATATACACCACGTTCTTTATGTTCTCCCCAAGGAGATCCGATAGCACCTACGTATACAACATCCGGATTGTTTGGGTGTATAACTACACGGTGTATGTGACGTGTTTTTTCTAATCCCATTGATTTCCATGATCTACCACCATCAAGAGATTTAAAAATTCCATAACCACCATTTAAACTATTACGAGGATTTCCTTCACCAGTTCCTGCCCAAATTACACTAGGATTGGATTGTTGTATGGCTAAAGCACCAATAGAAGCAGTTACTTCTTTATCAAAAATGGGTTCCCATTTAATACCTCCTGAAGTAGATTTCCATATACCTCCTGAAGCTGTACCAACAAACATAATATCAGGGTTAGATTCTACAACATCAATGGCTGTTACACGTCCGCTCATTCCACCAGGACCAATATTTCTTGGTTTCATGTTTTTGACTAAATCCATTGAGAATTCTTGAGAAAAAGCAGCACAAGAGAAGGTTATAAATAGGAGATAAAAAAGTTTTTTCATAATAGTTAGTTGCTTGTAATTTAAGTTTGTACAATGTACAAAATAGAAAACGCCCAATAAAATTGGACGTTTTTTTTAACAAGTTCTTAAGATTTGTTATTCTTCTTCTTTCTTTTTAGGTTCTCTTTTGGCTTCTTTAAGTGCTTGCATAAGCATCCATTCAATCTGCCCATTGGTAGATCGAAATTCATCTGAAGCCCATTTTTCAATGGCTTTTAACATATCTTCATTAATGCGGAGTGCAAAAGCTTTCTTCTTTGCCATGTTGTGTTTTATAATAGTGTTTTTTTGAAACGCTAAAATGGTTGCAAAAATACAATTTCAAATTTCTTTTAATTTACAGTAAAGACATTATAAAGGTTAAAATATATACTATTGTAATAGTTATTACTTGTATCATTATTAGTTGATTTTGTATTGATAGTTTTCTAATACATGTTTAGCTTCTTGTTCTTTTTTTGTTCCTATCAATAACTTTTTTCCGTTTTTAAGTTCTAGTTGAATACCAATGGTTCCTGAAATGTTAATAGCAGTTCCTTTTTTTCTATTCCAAAGTAAACCGCTTTTGAATCCCCAGCCGCCATATTCGCCAATAGGATCATAGGTTCTGATATATGCTTTATTAATTTCAGACCAAGCTATTTTTTTAAAAGAAAAGTGAAAAGGAAAAAATTGATAATGAATTCCATATTCATCAATTCTTGTCGTTAGTTTAAAAATAAAGATAAAAGCAAAAGAAGCAACAATTCCAAGAAGAACAAATATAAACTCAGTAGAACTCATTGTTGAATTTTGTTGTGTATATTCTTTAATGATAAGTGTAACAGGTACAATTAGGCATAGTGCTAATAACACTAACAGCCATAGTTGAGTAAATTGTTGTTCTTCTTTAAAAACTTTCATTTTATCGGTTTTTATCTCTTTCTAAAATGACTTCAATATTACCGTCACTTACTTGGTATGTACTAGCAACTCGCCAACCTTGTTTCGCATAATTGTTAATTTCATCTTCAAACTTTTGTCTTCCGTTAGACCAACTAAATTTTCTATGTATAATTTTATATTCTTTCATTAGTAAGTAATAGTTTTTTTAATGATTTAAAGTTCCTGCATTTACTACTGGAGAAGCTTCTTTATCTCCACATAAAATAACCAATAAATTGCTAACCATAGCAGCTTTACGTTCTTCATCTAAATCAACAATCTCTTTTTTGTTTAATTCCTCTAAAGCCATATCAACCATATCAACTGCACCTTGTACAATTTTATGACGAGCTGCAACGATGGCTGTAGCTTGTTGGCGTTTTAACATTGCACTTGCTATTTCTTGTGCATAGGCTAAATAACCAATTCGTGCTTCTAAAACCTCAATACCTGCAATAGCTAATCGTTCTTCTAACTCTTTTTCTAATGCTTCACTTACTTCGTTTACACTAGAGCGTAGTGTAATATCTTCTTCGTGTCCCTCATCAGCAAAATTGTCATATGGATACATACTAGCTAGTTTTCGTACAGCAGCATCTGTTTGTACACGAACAAAATTCTCATAATTATCAACATCAAAAGCAGCTTTATAGGTTTCTGTAACTCTCCAAACTAAAATGGTACTTATCATTACTGGGTTTCCTAGTTTATCGTTAACCTTTAAACGCTCACTATCAAAATTACTAGCCCTTAACGAAACAGTTTTCTTTTTGTATAATGGATTAGCCCAGTATAAACCATTTTGTTTCACAGTACCTACATATTTACCGAAGAATAATAGAACTTTTGAAGAATTAGGGTTCACTAAAATGAAACCTAACGCCAAAATAAATGCTAATACTGAAATTAATATAAAAATTGGGTTTTCGTTTTTTACTGTTAAAGCGATTCCGCCAATAAAAAGAATAAGTACAATAAAAAACATTACGTACCCATTTGCTGGTTTGATGATTTTTTCTGCTTTCATGTTTGTTTTATTTAAAGTGATATTAAAATGATATCATAAAGATATAAATTAAATTTTGTTAAATCCAAATTTTTGATGATTATATTTTATAATTTAGCTTCCGATTATAATTTAAACCGTTCATGAAGACAAAATTTTTAATAGTACTAGCTGCATTGTTAGTGAGTATTTCGTCAATAGCCAACAACGAAGATGTTTGGGGACCAACAGGTCATAGAGCTACTGGAAAAATTGCAGAAAAACATTTGACTAAAAAAGCTAGAAAGAAAATTGAAAAATTACTACAAGGTGAGAGCTTAGCGTTTGTATCTACTTATGCAGATGAAATAAAGTCTGATAGAAAGAAATATGGTAAGTTTTATACTTGGCACTATGTAAATATGCCATTAGATGCTCGTTACGAAGAAACAGAGAAAAATCCGAAAGGAGATATGATTACTGGTATAGAGCAATGTGTAAAAGTGTTAAAGGATGAAAATAGTTCAATTGAAGACAAACGTTTTTACTTAAAAATGTTAGTGCACTTAGTAGGTGATTTACATCAACCTATGCATGTTGGACAAAAAGAAGATTTAGGAGGTAATAAAATTCAGGTTCAATGGCATGGAAAAGGGTCTAATTTACACAGAGTTTGGGATGAAAACTTGATTAATAAGTGGGATATGAGTTATGTTGAATTAGCTGATAATGCAAGAGATTTATCTAAAGAGCAAATCAAAGTAATTCAAAAAGGAACTGTTGTAGATTGGTTACATGATACACACAAAATTACTAAAGAGGTGTACAAGTCTGCTGAAGTAGGAGAAAACTTACGTTACCGTTATTCGTATGTGTATTTTCCTGTAGTTAGAGAACAGTTACAAAAAGGAGGTTTACGTTTAGCTAAATTACTGAATGAAATTTTTTGTTAGTAGAACAAATAAACGATAATAAGAAGAGCTCGGAAATTGTATTTCCGAGCTTTTTTCTTGTTAATATTTAGTTAATTCTATCTTTTTAATGTGATAAACAGTTAATTTTGAGAGAAATCGTTTTAAAAATGTTTAGAAGTAAATTCTTACTAATAATTATAGTAATTGCTCTTTTTAGTGGAAAAATAACTAAAGCTCAAGTTAAAAACATACCTAAAACCATTAAGATAAACACGTTAAATTACGAAGAGTTAAAACCATTTTTACATAAAAATAATGATAAAACTTATGTGGTTAATTTTTGGGCTACATGGTGTATGCCTTGTGTAAAAGAGCTGCCCGCTTTTGAACAACTTTATAAGGAATATAAAAATAAAGATGTTGAGGTTATTTTGGTAAGTCTAGATTTTTCTAAACAAATAAAAACAAACCTTATACCATTTATACAAAAGAAAAAACTACAATCTAAAATACTTCATTTTGAAGATTCAAATGAGCAATTTTGGATACCAGATATTGCTAAAAATTGGTCTGGAGCTATACCAGCTACGTTAATTTACAATTCTAACAAAAGAAAATTTTACGAACGAACTTTTAGCTATAAAGAGTTACAAAACGAATTACAAACCTTTTTAAACTAAATAATTATGAAGACATTTAAAATAATACTAATGTTATTGGTAGTTGCTACAATTTCAGCATTTACTAATGATACTTCTAGAGGTTATAAAATAGGAGATGAAGCTTCAGACTTTGCATTAAAAAATATTGATGGTAAGATGGTTTCTTTGGCAGATTATAAAGAAGCAAAAGGGTTTATAGTTGTGTTTACTTGTAATATGTGTCCATATTCTGTAGCTAATGAAGATAGATTAATTGCTCTAGATAAAAAGTATAAACAAAAAGGATTTCCTGTAATAGCTATCAATCCGAACGACCCAGAAGTATCGAAAGGAGATAGTTTTGAAGCAATGAAAGTGCGTGCTAAAGAAAAAGGGTTTACATTTCCTTATTTGTTTGATGAAGGACAGAAAGTATATCCTAAATATGGAGCAACAAGAACCCCTCATGTATATATTTTAAATAAAAAGAAAGGCAGATTAATTGTTGAATATATAGGCGCTATTGATGATAATTCTCGTGATGAAAGCAAGGTAAAAGAACGTTTTGTTGAGAATGCTGTAGAAGCTTTGTTAAAAGGAGAAAAACCCACAAAAACGGATACAAGAGCAATAGGTTGTTCTATAAAAGATAAAAGAAACAGATAATTAAATAGATAAAGATTAAAAATTGATAAATCCCGCGGTTTATGCGGGATTTTGTCTATTAGTGCTATTTACTGCCTAATTTTATAATCAATCGTAAAATGAAACCAAGAAAATAATGAAGAAATTATTACTATCACTACTATTTATCAGTGCTACATTAACAGCTCAAACTGTCGATTTGAGTTATTATTTACCAAAAGGTATTTCATATAACCAAAGTATTCCGACTCCAAAATCTGTTTTAGGACATGAAGTAGGAGAGTGGCATGTAACACATGATAAGTTGGTAGAGTATATGAAGGCGCTAGCCAAAGCTTCTGATAGAGTGATGCTTGAAAATAGAGGAACAACTTATGAAGGAAGACCTTTAGTATTGCTAACAATTACTTCCTCTAAAAATCATCAAAATTTAGAAGCAATACGAGAAAATCATATAAAAGCAACGAACAATGCTTCTGTTGATGTTTCTAATAGCCCAATTGTGGTATATCAAGGTTTTTCTATTCATGGAAACGAAGCAAGTGGTTCAAATGCAGCGTTGGTAGCAGCCTATTATTTAGCAGCAGCAGAAGGACAGAAAATAGAGGAGCTACTAAATAATTCAGTTATTCTTTTTGATCCAGCAATGAATCCTGACGGGTTACAACGTTTTGCATATTGGACAAATACAAACAAGGCAAATAATATCAATCCTGATCCGAATGATAGAGAATATCACGAAGTTTGGCCAGGGGGAAGAACTAATCACTATTGGTTTGATATGAACCGTGATTGGTTACCTGTGCAATTACCAGAGAGTAGAGCACGAATTAAAACTTTCCATAAATGGTTACCAAATATTTTGACCGATCATCATGAAATGGGTACGAATTCAACCTTCTTTTTTCAGCCAGGAATTCCTAGCAGAACAAATCCGTTAACTCCAAAAATGAATCAAGAGTTAACAAAAGAAATAGCAACCTATCATGCAAAAGCATTCGATAAAATAGGGTCAACATATTATTCAGAAGAAAGTTTTGATGATTTTTACTACGGAAAAGGATCAACCTTCCCAGATATTAATGGAGGTATCGGAATTTTGTTTGAACAAGGAAGCTCCCGTGGACATGCGCAAGAAAGTGAGAACGGAGTATTAACGTTTCAGTTTACCATTCGAAATCAGTTTACAGCAGCATTGTCAACTTTGGAAGCAGCTAAAAATATGCGAACTAAAATCTTACAGTATCAACAAGATTTTTATAAAAATTCAAGAAGCTCAGAAACAAACAAAGCGATAGTATTTGGTGATGAAAAAGACGCAACGAAAACAAATCACTTAGCTGAGGTTTTACAACGTCATCAAATAAAACTCCATGAGTTAAAAGAAGATTTTACATCGAATGGAAAACGCTTCAAAAAAGGGTATAGCTATGTCGTGCCTATGAATCAGAAAAATCATCGATTGGTAAAAGCAATGTTTGATGTGCGAACTACATTTAAAGATAGCTTGTTTTATGATGTATCCGCTTGGACCTTTAATTATGCATTTGGAGTTGATTTTGCGGATAATGTTTCATTATCGAAAGCAGGAGTTGAGGTGACTAAATTGCAACCTAAGAAAGGGAGAATTCAACAAAAAAGTAGTGTGGGATATTTATTTCCTTGGAATGAATATAACACTCCTAAAGCTTTAAATTCTATTTTAGAAAAAGGATTACGAGCGAAAGTAGCGATGAAAAAATTTACAAACGACGGCAATTCATACGATTATGGAACCATTTTTATCCCTGCTCAAAATCAAGAGTTAAACGGAAATGAGTTGTTCGATTTCTTAGGAAAAATAGCGAATGAAAACCATATTGAAATTAAAGGAGTATCTACAGGGTTGAATGAAGGAATTGATTTAGGAAGTAGAAATTTTGAAGCTGTAAAAAGGCAAAAAGTAGCGATGTTGGTAGGAAATGGAGTAACAAGTTACGATGCAGGAGAAATTTGGCATTTGTTAGACCAACGTTACGATATGAAACTAACAAAGTTAGATACACAGTACGCTACAAGAGTAAACCTTGATAAGTATACAACGATTATTGTTCCAAATAGTCGCTCTATTGATAAGAACTTAGTAGAGAAACTAAAAGTATGGGTTCGTAATGGAGGAGTGTTAATTGGATATAGAAATACAGTAAATTGGTTATATAGCAGAGGGTTTGTTAATGTAAAATTTAATAAAACTAAAATAGATTCTATAAAAGATGTATCATTTGAAAACCGTTCGTTACAATCAGGAGCACAAGTAATTGGAGGAGCGATTTTTGAAGCAAAGATTGACCGTTCACATCCAATCAATTTTGGATATAAAAACGATAAGATAGCTTTGTTTAGAAATACAAAGCAATTTATACAAGCAGATACGAAGAGTTATAACAACCCAATTCAGTATACCAAAAATCCGTTATTGAGTGGTTATATTTCAAAAGAGAACTTAAAGGAATTGAAAAACACCGTTCCGTTTAAAGCAGGACGCTTAGGTAGTGGAAGAGTAATCGTTTTTACAGACAATACTAATTTTAGAGGTTTTTGGTTTGGAACCAATAAACTATTGATGAATGCCATTTTTTTTGGAAAGTTGATGTAGAAAGAAGTTTAAGTGTAACAAAATTCTAATTAACTCGTCTTTTAAGTATACTAACTAAAAAAGTACTATGAGTTTATTAAGAGTTTTATTAGCAATTTTTTTTCCACCCTTAGCAGTTATAGGTAAAGGTTGTGGATCTATTTTAATAGTGTTTTTATTAACACTTTGCGGATGGGTTCCTGGAGTAATTGCTGCACTAATTATATTAAATAACCCAAATTAAACGATGTGTTGATTTGAGAATATGAATTAATTAAAAACGCCATTTTGATAAACTCAAAATGGCGTTTTCTATTTTCATCTTCTAAGTTTTTCTATTCAAGAACTTCTTCAATAATCTTTCCAGAACATCCATTAGGGAATTCTATCTGTAATAAATTAGAAATGGTAGGAGCTATATCTACAATTTCATATTTCTTTTTAGAAACACCGTGTTTAATTCCGTTTCCATAGAAAATCATAGGAATATGCGTGTCGTATGAGTACCCAGAACCGTGAGTGGTTCCTTTTCTAGAACTACTTGCAATAGTTGATGGATTAGGTACTAAAATAACATCACCTGAAAGCTTTTGATTGTAACCATTTTGTAATACATGTAAAACTCCGTTTGTAAAAGTAGTAGTCTGCATGGTTCTAGCAGTTACCGATTTATAAATCTTTTTATGATTAATGGCTTCATCCGCTATGGTTTGTGCCACATTTTCATAGTTAAGGTTTAACTCTCTAATCTTATCTTTATTTAAGAAAACTTGGAAGTTAGAAACATTTTCAATGATTTCGTCAGATTTAAAATGCTTTAAGGTAATTTCATTTAAAAAGTTTTTAAAAGCAACAGGCTTTACATAACCAGCAGGTATTTTTAAAGACTCTAAGTATGAAGGAACTTGTACAGCAGCATGATCTGCAGTTAAGAATAAGGTATAATTCCCTTTTCCAACTTGTGTATCTAAAAACTTAAATAATTCTGCTAAATCTTGATCTAAGCGTAAATAAGTGTCTTCAATTTCTTTAGAAGCAACTCCAAATTGATGTCCAACATAATCAGTAGAAGAATAACTAACCGCTAAAAAGTCAGTATATGCTGATTTTCCTAGGTTTTCACCAATAATTGCTGCTTTAGCAAAATCGGTTGTGATAGAGTTACCAGCAGGAATACCTTTTATAATACTATAGTTATTATTACTCTTTCTTAACGTTGGAATGTCGTGTGGAAAAACTGGCTTTTCTTCCCCTTTAAAAGTAGCTTCAAAGTTATTATCATCTTCTATACTTTGTTTGTAGGTACTAATATCATATAAAGTTTCCCAAGGCTTACTTAAGTATTCGTCTGCTTTTCCAGAAGCATTAAATTCTTGTACCCAATTAGGTAACTCATTTAAATAAAAAGAAGAAGAAATCCATTGTCCTTTATCGCCACCATCAAACCAATAAGCAGCATTAGCTGTATGTCCTGCAGGTAAAATAGCAGAACGATCTTTTATAGCAACACCAATAGTTTTACCATTCATGTTTTGAGCTAATTTTAATTGATCAGTCATAGTTGTAGTAAACATTCTGTAAGGAGATTTTTTACCTCCTTCACCATCGTTACCAACTGTGTTGTAGTTATTGTCATCAACACAATAAATGGTTTTCTTTAAATACTTATCGTACCAATGATTGCTAATAATACCGTGATTAGTAGGAGTTGTTCCTGTATATATAGAAGTATGTCCTACAGCTGTGTAGGTAGGAATGTAATTGTAGTGTGCGTTTTCTAAAGAGTACCCCTCTCTAAGCAAACGTTTAAAACCGTCATTTCCATATCTATCAGCAAAACGAGTAAGGTAATCGTAACGCATTTGGTCAATAACAACACCAACTACAAGTTTTGGTTTTTGAGTATTTGTTTTTTTGTTAACAGAGCAGCTTGTTAAACATATTATAGCTGCTAAAAAAGCTATTTTTCTCATTTTGTTTTTTGAAAATTAAAACTCAAAGGTACACAAAAAGCAAGCTAAAACTTGTAAATAAGGCGATGAGTTAATGGTTTTTTAATACTTTAGCAAAAAAGAAAATATATTTCATTTAATGAATTACATTGAGCATATAGGTAAATACTTTACAATGCTAAAACAGGTTTTTTCAAGGCCTCAAAGAGCAAGAGTATTTCGTGAAGCTTTGTTTAGAGAAATAGATGAGTTAGGGCATAAATCCATTGGGATTATAGCTTTCATATCATTTTTTATTGGAGGAGTAATCGCTCTACAAACTGCGTTGAACTTAGAAAGTCCGTTTATACCAAAATCGTTGATTGGTTTTGCAGCAAAACGATCTGTAATTTTGGAGTTTGCACCTACATTTTGTTCTATTATTTTAGCAGGTAAAGTAGGTTCGTATATAACTTCAAGTATAGGAACAATGCGTGTAACTGAGCAAATTGATGCCTTAGAGGTAATGGGTATTAACTCACTAAATTATTTAGTGTTGCCAAAAATAATAGCAACCGTTTTCTTTTATCCTTTTTTAATAATCTTAGGAATGTTCTTAGGGATTTTTGGGGGATGGGTAGCAGGAGTTTTATCTGGTCTGTTTTCAGGCGCAGATTATATTGAAGGAGTTCAATTAGATTTTGATCCGTTCCTTATAACTTATGCATTGGTAAAAACAGTAGTTTTTGCATTTTTAATTGCTACAGTACCTTCATATCACGGATACTATGTAAAAGGAGGTTCATTAGAAGTTGGAAAGGCAAGTACACAGTCGGTTGTTTGGACAACTGTACTTATTGTAATAGCCAACTATTTCTTAACTCAAATGTTATTAACCTAATGATAAAAGTAAATAATTTACATAAAGGATTTAATGGTGTTGAGATTTTAAAAGGAATTACAACCTCATTTAAACCAGGAGAAACAAGTTTGATTATTGGACAGAGTGGTTCTGGGAAAACAGTGTTTTTAAAATCGTTAATTGGTTTACACACACCAGAGGAAGGAACAATTGTGTATGATGGACTAGCCAATATTGATATGACGATAGAAGACAAACGTCAATTCCGTCAAGAATTAGGAATGGTATTCCAAGGAAGTGCATTGTTCGATTCGCAAACAGTAGAAGAAAATGTAATGTTTCCTTTAAAAATGTTTACAAAGCAGCCTGAAAGTGAAATGTTAGATAGGGTAAATTTTGTTTTAAAACGTGTAAACTTAGAGAACTCTAATAAAAAGTTTCCAGCAGAATTATCAGGAGGAATGCAAAAACGTGTAGCAATTGCTCGTGCGATTGTAATGAATCCTAAATATTTATTTTGTGATGAGCCAAATTCTGGATTAGACCCACAAACATCTATTGTTATAGATAACCTAATTCAAGAAATTACGGATGAATATAAAATTACCACAGTTATAAATACACACGACATGAATTCGGTGATGGAGATAGGAGATAAGATTGTTTTTCTCAAAAATGGAGTAAAAGCATGGGAAGGATCTCACAAAGAAATCTTCAAAACAGATAATGAAGCAGTGGTAGATTTTGTGTATTCATCAAATTTATTTAAAAAAGTTAGAAAAGCATACTTAAATGATCTTTAGGTAACTTTCTGTTAATTAATAGGTAACAAAAAACATTAAAAATTTTTCAAAAAAACTTCTAAAAAATGTTTGTGGGAACAATAAAACCTTCTATATTTGCACCCGCAAACGCAGAAAAGCAAAAGCAAAAAATGACCGGGTAGCTCAGTTGGTAGAGCATCTCCCTTTTAAGGAGAGGGTCCTGGGTTCGAGCCCCAGCCCGGTCACTAGTAAAGCTTCTCGATTTTACTGAGAAGCTTTTTTTAAAAGCTTTGGGGAGATTCCAGAGCGGCCAAATGGGACGGACTGTAACTCCGTTGTCTTACGACTTCGCAGGTTCGAATCCTGCTCTCCCCACGAAAACTCAATCATAACGATTGAGTTTTTTTGTTTCTAATATATTTTTGTTTATCTTTTTTTGTTTTTTGTTAAACAAAATATGTATTTTTGTTAAGTCTTAAATGTTTTGATATGAGAAAAGTGTTGATAATCTTGGTTTTACTTCAGTCGTTTACTGGAGTGTCTCAAAATGAAGGAGGAATTTCAGGAAAGGTTATTGATTCTAAAACAAGAGAAGTACTTCCTTTTGTTAATGTTTTGGTATATGGAACAAAAATAGGAGCAGTTTCAAATGAAAAAGGAGAGTTTGTATTGAATAATGTTCCTTTGGGGTATAATAAAATACAGGCTTCGTTTGTCGGCTATAAGACGTTAATTTCTGATGAGTATTTAGTTACTAAAGATAATTCGCCATATATAACCCTAGAGTTGATTGAAGATGCAACACAGTTAAAAGAAGTTCAAATACAAGCACCACTATTTAAAGAGTCTGTAGATAGCCCATTATCACTTCAAAGTTTAGGAATAGCAGAAATAGAAAAGAACCCGGGAGGAAATAGAGATGTCTTAAAGGTTATTCAATCTTTTCCTGGAGTAGCCTCCAATCCTGGATTTAGAAATGATATTATTATTAGAGGAGGAGCAACTTCTGAAAATAAGTTTTATTTAGATGGAATTGAAGTTCCTGTAATAAATCATTTTCAAACTCAAGGGGCAACTGGTGGACCGGTAGGAATTATGAATGCAGATTTAATTCGTAAGGTAGATTTTTATTCAAGTGCTTTTCCTGCAAATAGAGGTAACTCTTTAAGTTCTGTTATAGAGTTTACTCAAAAAAGAGGAAATCCAAATTCACTAAACACAAGAGCAACTATTGGAACTTCAGACGCAGGAATTACCTTAGATGGTCCATTAGGGAAGAATACAACCTTTATTTTTTCTGCTCGACAATCGTATTTACAGTTTTTATTTAAGTTGATAAAACTTCCTTTTTTACCAACATATAGCGACTTTCAAGTAAATGTTAAATCACAATTATCAAAAAACAGTGAATTATCAATAGTTGCTTTGGGGGCTATTGATGATTTTGAAATAAATAAAGAGGTAAATGATGGTGAAACAGACCTAGAAACCATTAAAAGGAATAAAGTTATACTTAATTCAGTACCAGTAAATAGTCAATGGAATTATACTGTAGGAGCCAGTTACAAGTATTTTGCACCAAACTCCACACACTTAGTTGTGCTTAGTCGAAATGAATGGAAAAACAAGGCGGTAAAATATTTTTTAAATGAAGAAATACCAGTGAATTTATTGTTAGATTATTCATCAAAAGAAATAGAGAATAAGTTACGATATGAAAACAGTTTTGAAAGTGGCAATAAGATTGATTTTAATCTAGGTTTTAATTTAGAAACAGCAAGATATACGAATAGTAATTATCAGAAAAATGCTAATTCAGATGGAGTAACCATCTACGATTTTAATTCAGCGATTGATTTTGTTAAATATGGAGTTTTCGGACAAGTATCAAAAAGATATTTAGATGAAAAATTAGGAGTTTCTTTTGGCTTTAGAATGGATGGGATAGATTATAATTCAGAAATGAAAAATCCGTTCAATCAATTTTCACCACGATTGTCGTTGAGCTATGATTTGTCTGAAAAATGGATGGTGAGTTCTTCAGTAGGTCGTTACTATCAATTACCGTCTTATACAGTATTAGGATATAAAAACGATATAGGCGAATTTGAGAACAAAAATGGATTGAAGTATATACAATCAGATCATTTTGTAAGTGGATTAAGTTATAAGCCTAATACAAGTTCAAAAGTTACTTTTGAAGGGTTTTATAAAGGATATAAAGACTATCCATTCTCGTTAAGAAATCAGATAAGTTTAGCAAACCTAGGCGCTGACTTTGGCATTATAGGAAATGAAGCAGTGAGTTCAACATCTGAAGGGCGAGCGTATGGATTCGAGTTATTAGCACAGAAAAAATCATATAGCGGACTGTATGGAATAGCGTCGTATACCTTTGTAAGAAGTGAGTTTAAAGATGCACAAGGTGGATATATTCCTTCAACATGGGATAATAAACACTTGTTAACAATTACAGCAGGAAAAAAACTAAACAGAAATTGGGAAATAGGAACTAAGTTTCGATTAGTTGGTGGTAAACCTTATACACCATATGATTTAGGTGCTTCTTCTTTAAAAGATAATTACGATGTGCAAAACGGCGGAATTTTAGATTATACCAAACTTAATACAGAAAGATTAGATACGTATACACAACTAGATATACGTGTAGATAAAACATGGTTCTTAAAAAAAGCAGCCATAAACCTATATTTAGATGTTCAAAATATATATGCTAGTAGCTCTAAACAGCAACCATTTTTATTACCTATTGAAGATGGAAATGGTAGAGTAACCGATCCTAATGATAGTTCAAGGTATTTACTAGAGGAAATAGAAAGTACAACAGGAAGAGCTTTACCACGTATTGGCGTTATAGTAGATTTTTAACACTTTTGAAGTTTAATAATCTTTTAAAAAGAGTAAATTGCTTGCTTAAATTATCATAAGATTTTTAAACATGAAAAAAATTCTATTAGGAGCGGTATTAACTTTTTTAAGTATAACTTCAACTTCAGCACAAAAGTATCAGTTTTCAACAGTAAAAGATATTGAAGATACAGAAGTTAAAAGTCAAGGAAGAACAGGAACATGTTGGAGTTTTTCTACAACCTCTTTTTTAGAATCAGAAATTATCAGATTAACAGGTAAAAACATTGATTTATCTGAAATGTACACGGTTCGTAATACGTATTCAGATAAAGCAAATAATTATTTATACCGTCAAGGAAAAGCACAATTTAGCGAAGGAGGTTTAGCGCACGATGTAATTAATTCAGTAGAAAAATACGGATTAGTACCTGAGCAAGTTTTTACTGGTTTAGATCTTGGGCAAGACAGACATAATCACGCTGAAATGATTGCGGTGTTAAAATCGATGTTAGATGCTTACATTAAAAACCCAGCAGGAGAATTAAGTCCAAAATGGAAGCAATCGGTAGAAAGTGTTTTAGATGTGTATTTAGGAAAAAATAAAGAAGAGTTCACTTTCAAAGGAAAAAAATATACTCCTAAATCGTTTGCAGAATATGTAAAAATAGATCCTTCAAACTATGTAACGATTAGTTCTTTTAAGCATGCAAAAAAATACGATCAGTTCATTTTAAACATTCCTGATAATTTTTCAAATGGAGCATTTTATAATGTTTCTTTAGACGAATTAGTAGCTGTAACAGAAGAAGCTATTAAAAAAGGATATACAGTAGAGTTAGACTGTGATGTTTCAGAAAAAACATTTTCATCAAAAAGTGGAGTTGCTGTAATTCCTGCGAGTAGTACAGAAAATAAAAAAGCGTTGACAGAAATTGTAGAAGAAAAAACAATTACACCAAGTTTACGTCAAACAGAATTTGAAAATTTTAACACAACCGATGATCACTTAATGCATATTGTAGGTTTGGTAAAAGACCAAAAAGGAAACACCTATTTTAAAGTAAAGAATTCTTGGGGTAAAAATCAAGGAAATCAGGGGTATGTGTATATGTCAGTTCCTTACTTCAAATTAAAAACAATATCTGTTTTATTACATAAAGATGGAATTTCACCAAAATTGAAAAACAAGCTAGGTATTAAATAAGAAAAACTTTTTAAGAGTATATAAAACGCTTGAAGGTTCAGAATCTTCAAGCGTTTTTTATATCTTTTCTAATTTGGGAATTTCGTATCTTTCCAGAGTTAACAAAAATCAAAATTTATGGAAGAAAATAAACAAGAAGAAGCTGCAGAGCAGTCAAAGCAGGAGATACAGCAGGATGCAAAAGGTTTATGGGAAAAGATAAAGAAGTTTATATTAGAACTTCTTGATTTTAGAGATGATACAGACCAAGAGGCAACAATAGAAGCAATAAAAAGCGATATTTCTTTCAAAGGAGCCACAGCGTGGATTTTAATATGTTCTATTTTTGTGGCGTCTATTGGGTTAAATGCAAATTCAACAGCAGTAGTAATTGGAGCCATGTTAATATCTCCTTTAATGGGACCTATTTTAGGAGTAGGAATGTCAATTGCTATTAACGATATTGATACATTACGCAAATCGTTAACAAACCTAGCTACAATGATTGTGTTAAGTTTATTAACAGCGTTTTTATTCTTTTTTATATTTCCACTTCGTGAAGAAACTTCAGAGTTATTAGGTAGAGTAAGACCTGATATTCGAGATGTGTTAATTGCTTTCTTTGGTGGTTTAGCATTAATTATTGCACGAACTAAAAAAGGAACGATTGCTTCTGTAATTTTTGGTGTAGCAATTGCAACAGCATTAATGCCACCATTGTGTACAGCAGGGTATGGTTTAGCAATAGGTAATTTTGACTACTTTCTTGGTGCGATGTATTTATTTACAATCAACACCATTTTTATTGCTTTAGCAACCTTCTTAGTGTTGAAGTTATTAGGGTTTACAATGATTCGTTATGTAAATTCTGCTAAACGTAAAAGAATAGCACAAATAGCATCTTTTATTGCCTTTTTAGTAATGGTTCCTGCTGTGTTTACTTTCGTAGGAGTATATAATGAAAGTGTAATTGATGCAAGCTATAAAAGGTTTTTAAAAGCGAAAGTATATGATAACCCTAACTTATGGTTACAGCGTGAAAAGCTAGAAGTTAAAGAAAAAACAATAAAATTATTTTTTAACGGTGATGTAAGCGATGCAACGGAATCTTTTTTGAGAAATGAATTAAAAACCTTCCCTAAAATAGACTCTTATTCTCTGGTAATAAATGAAAACAAAGCAAAAAGTGTTGATAGGGTAGTAGATGCGTACGATAGGGCAGTAAAAGAGTTAGATGAAAAAGATAATGTTATAAAAGGTCTTCACATGGAGATTGATGATTTAAAAAGAACAATTTCTAATTTAAATCAAACCATTGAACAAGATGCTTTATACAGGGATAAAAACTCAATTCCTTTTAGTAAAATTAGTACAGAAGCAAAAATTCGATTTAATGATATAAAAGAAATGAGTTTAGCTAAAGTATTATCATCAAGTGATTTTATAAAAGTTGACACAACTACTGTAGTTTCTGTAAAATGGAATACAAAACTAAAAGACTCTGTCATTGTGAAAAATGAAAATGAATTAAGAAGCTGGATACAAAAAGAGTTAAAGACAGATAAAATTCAACTAAGAAGAAAATAAATAGTCTTCTGATTATTAAACAAAGCCGAATGAATTATTTATTCGGCTTTATTTTAAAAATAATTACTACAATTTTTGTAGTTAACTACAAAAATTGTAGTTTTGAAAGCAATATGAATATACCCAAACCAGGAAAATCAGTAAGAGGTTCTAAATCAGGAAAACCTATTATGGCACTTTTTGATTTGTTAGGACGTAATTGGACAATGAGTATCATTTGGTATTTAAATGATGCTCCAAAATCATTTAGTGATTTAGAGAAACTCTGTGATGATATTTCTCCTACAACTTTAAATACAAGGCTAAAAGAACTTCAGAAAACCTTTATCATAGAAAGAGTTGTAGAGGGATATAAGCTAACAGATATAGGAGAAGAACTATTTGTTCTGTTTGAGCCTTTAAGAGAATGGTCGTCAAAATGGTCAGAAAAATTTAACTAAAAACAGATATGTTTATAATCAACTTTAACTTTATTAAACCTATAGAAGAGGTTAATAAATACACAGAATCACATAGAGATTATGTAGCTGAACAATATGAAAAAGGTAAGTTTATTATTGGTGGACCCAAAGTACCACGTGAAGGAGGAATAGTATTGTCTAATTCATGTACAAAAGAAGAGGTCATTGAAATATTAAGTAAAGATCCTTTAATAGTTAAAGGATTAGCTGAATATAGTTTAACTGAATTCTCGCCAATGATGAGTATAGAAAATTTAAATTCTTATGTAAAATAAAAAACCGAGCTGTATAGCTCGGTTTTATTTTTTGATTACTTGTTAGAGTATTCATAGTAAATAAGAGAAAACTCTAATTACCTATTATATGACACTATAATATTAAAAGAGTCACAAATAAAGTTAAAGCTTATTGAAATATAAACTTTTTATGATTCCGTCTGAAAGTCCAATTTTAGGAACATATATTTTTCTTGCTCCGCTCCATTTCATGGCAGATAAGTATATTTTTGTAGCAGGAATAATTACATCAGCTCTATCAGGATTTAAACTTAACTCTGAAATTCGTTCTTGATAACTCATCTTTTTTAAGAACTGATATTGAGCGTTAAGATAAATATAAGAAATAGGTTTACCAGCATCTCTACCAGACATTTTAAATAGCTTGTTGATGTTTCCACCAGAACCAATTAAAGAAATACGTTTGTATTCGCTTGTATTTTCTTCAATCCATTTTTGAACCTTTTTAAAAAGTGCTTTATTTTCAGGTTTGGTGTTGTTAAGTACACGAACTGTACCTATTTTAAAGGATTTAGAGTTTATAATTTTTCCTTTAGAAAATAAGGTAAACTCTGTACTACCACCACCTACATCTACATATAAGTAGGTAGATTCAGATTTTATTAATTGATTTAAATCAGTTGATGAGATTATTGCAGCTTCTTTTTTACCATCAATAATATCAATTTTAACTTCAGTATTTTTAAAAATAGTAGCAGCAACTTCTTCACCATTTTCTGCTTCTCGCATAGCCGATGTTGCACAGGCCTTGTACCTTTCAACACCATGAATTTTCATGATCAATTTAAAAGCTTGCATTGCATCAAGCATTCTTTGTGTATTAGCTTCTGAAATTTTTCCAGAAACAAAAGCGTCAGCTCCTAAACGAATAGGCACGCGAACTAAGGATGATTTTTTAAACTGTGGTTCTTTGTTTTTTTCTTCAATAACGTTGGCTACTAATAACCTCACTGCATTAGATCCAATATCAATAGCGCCGTACTTTTTTATCTTCAAAATGTATTGATTTATCTATGGTTTTTAGGAAACTCTACTAAAACTGTGTTTCCTTTTTTAATGTCTTTCCAATGTTTAGTATCAAACTCTATTCCAACAACGCCACAAGTACTTACGTGGGCAATAGGCTTATTTCCAAATTTATTAACAAAACTATTAATACCGTGATCGTGACTAAATACAATAGCACTGTTAAAGCTATCATCAAGTGCCTTTACAGTTTTTACCAAGTATCCATCACTAAAGCTATACAGCTGGCGTTTTATTTTAAGATTGGATAAAGGATATCCAAAGTTCTCACAAAAAATAACAGCCGTATGAAGTGCTCTATTGGCACTACTAGAAAGAAATACATCGGGTCTTTGTATTTCTCCCGCTAGGTACTTAGATAAAAGATGGGCATCGTTAATACCACGCTCTTTTAATGGTCTGTCAATATCTTTAACGCTCTCATATTTCCAAGATGATTTCGCGTGACGAACGATATAAAGTGTTTTCATTTAATTATAAAATGCTATGTAAATATAAAACTAAGGAGCTAAACGTTCAAGTTTCCAAGAAAAATCTTTTTGTAAAGTATATCTAATACGATCGTGCATACGGTTAGGTCGTCCTTGCCAAAACTCAATAGAAACAGGTTTAACTAGAAAACCACCCCAATGTTTTGGTCTAGGTATTTCTTGATTTTCAAACTTTTTTTCAAAGGAAGTAAGATTGTTATCTAGCTCATTGCGAGAAGTTACTACTTCACTTTGATTAGAAGCCCAAGCTCCTAATTTACTTCCGTCTGGTCTCGATTCAAAATAACCATCAGATAAATTCTCAGCAAGTTTTTCAGCTTTCCCTTTAATAATAATTTGTTGTTCTAAACCAGACCAGAAAAATGATAAACACACATGGTTGTTATTTAAAATAGCCTTTCCTTTTTCTGAATTATAGTTGGTATAAAAAATAAAGCCTTCCCATGTATATTTCTTTAATAAAACAACTCTACTTTTTGGAAAACCATCTAATCCAATAGATGCAATTGTCATAGCATTTGCTTCATCTACCATTTCAGATTCATCTGCAGTAAAAAACCAATCCCTAAATAATTCAATAGGATTTTCAGGACAGTTATTCTCTAGTAACTCTCTTTTTTCGTAAGATTTTCTATAGTCACTTAAATCGTGTGCCATTCTTGTTAATTTATACTATGTAAAAGTACAACATTATCAAAAGTATTGTAAGTGTTAGGTATTAAAATTTAGCAAGATTTGAATAATCAAAAGCAAGAAAGGTAAAATGAAGATAGTTAAGTAGTTTTAGTTTTGATGCGTAAAACAATTCATCCGTAAAATTATACAGTTGAGTATTTCTTTTTGTGTTGAAGTTTAAAAAGAAAGCAGTTTTGTGGTGTCAAAAACAAACAGAATGAAACATTTATTACTTGCTATATGCTTTTTAATGCATACACTATTAATTGCACAAACAACTATTTCAGGAAAAATAACGGATACTAAAGGTAATCCTATTGAAGGAGCAAATGTATATTTAGAGGGAACTTACGACGGAACTTCATCTGACGAAAAAGGAAATTTCTCATTTAAAACTTCAGAGAAAGGACAACAAACATTAACGGTGTCTTTTATTTCATTTGAAACGTATATAAAAACGGCGAATGTTTCAATGTTCAAAAACTTAAAAATAGTACTTCGAGAAGATGTTAATACATTAGATGCTGTAAATATAAATGCAGGAACTTTTGAAGCAGGAGATAATGCCAAAGTAACAGCGTTAAAACCTTTAGATGTAGTAACAACAGCAAGCGCTTTGGGAGATTTTGTTGGTGCACTACAAACCTTGCCTGGTACTTCCTCGGTTAGTGAAGATGGGCGTTTATTTGTTCGTGGAGGAGAGGCAGACGAGACACAAATTTTTATTGATGGAATTCGAGTATTTACACCGTACAGTCCTTCTGCGCGTAACATTCCTACCCGCGGACGATTTTCTCCTTTTTTATTTAAAGGAATTACATTTTCTACAGGAGGTTATTCAGCAGAATACGGTCAAGCGCTATCGAGTGTTTTATTATTAAACACGAATGACGAAGCAATAAAAGAAAAAACTGATATCTCATTAATGACGGTTGGTTTAGGAGTAGGAAATACTCAGGTATTTGGAAAAAATTCACTAAGTGTAAACGCTTCATACATCAATTTAGCACCTTATCAAAAATTATTTCCCGATAGGAATACTTGGAAAAAACCAGTACAATCATTAAATGGTGAAGCTGTATATCGTTTTAGATTTAAAAATGAGTCTTTGTTGAAGTTGTATGGAGCTTATAGTTATACTGATTTTGATATGTTTCAAGAGGATATTAATTATGAAGATGGATTTCGTTTTGGATTAAAAAATAGAAACTTGTATTTCAATGGATCTTATAAACAACATCTAGCTAATAATTGGACAGTCTTAGGAGGAGCATCGTTTACTAACGATAATTCAAAAATGAATATACTAGATGATAAGGTTGTAGATAATGAAAACTCAGCTCATGTTAAAGCAACATTAAAAAAGAGGTTTTCAAATCGATTTAAATTAAGTTTTGGAGCAGAATATTTTATAACTGATTTTTCTGAAGATTATAACAGTGAAACGAATGGGAATGCTACTTATGGATTTAATAATAATATCTTTGGAAGTTTTGTTGAAGCAGATATCTTCTTTTCTAAGAAACTAGCAACAAAAGTAGGAGTGCGTATAGAAAACTCTGAGTTGTTAGATGAATTTACAGTTTCTCCAAGAGCTTCTATAGCATACAAATCAGGAGAAAATGCACAGTTTTCATTTGCTTACGGACGTTTTTATCAAAACCCTAAGAATGAGTACTTAAAATTTAATACACAATTTAAAGCAGAAAACACTTCTCATTTTATAGCAAATTATCAGTATGTAAAAAACAAACAGATTTTAAGAATAGAAGGGTATTATAAAAAGTATCAAGATTTAGTAAAATATGATACTAATAGAGCGTTGCCATATTCTAATTACTCAAACTTAGGAGAAGGATTTTCTAAAGGAATAGATGTTTTTTGGAGAGATAATATAAATATAAAAAACACAGATTATTGGGTTTCTTATTCGTTTTTAGATACAGAAAGAGATTATAAAAATTACTCAACAAAAGCTACACCAAATTTTGCATCAAAACACAACTTATCGGTCGTAGCAAAACATTGGATAGAAGATTGGAAAAGTCAAATTGGGATGAGTTATAATTTTGCTTCAGGTAGAAGTTATACAAATCCTAATAAAGGTGGGTTTTTAAACCAAAAAACAAAGAATTATAATTCTGTAAGCTTGAATTGGGCATACCTAATTAGCCAACAAAAAATACTGTATTTCTCGGTAAATAATGTTTTAGGTACGCAGAACGTATTTGGGTATAATTATAAAAACACACCAAACTCAGTAGGGACTTACAATCGACAAGCTATAATACCATCGGCTGATAGTTTCTTTTTTGTTGGATTCTTTTGGACGATAAGTGATAATAAAAAAGATAACCAGTTAAATAACCTTTAAACAATGACAATTCAGTTATAAAAAGCAACAGTTCAGTATAGTATTTTATATAAATAATAACAATAAAAAGATATTTGAAGCATTAATTAAAATCAATTAACATGAAGAAAATTATTACAGTTTTAGTATTAGTATTTACAGTAAGTATATCAGCACAAGATAAATATGAAAAAGGAATGGCAAAAGCCTTTGAGCTTTGGAAAGTGAATAAAACAACGGAGGCAGCTCAATTATTCGAGCGAATTTCTAAAGCTGAAAAAGACAACTGGTTACCGTCTTATTATGCAGGGATGATTAACATCTTAGAGAGTTTTCAAATAAAAGAAGAAGCATCGTTAATTGCCAAATTAAATAAGGCACAAGAGTTTTTAGATACTGCAAAATCTATTTCACCAGAAAATCCGGAAATATTAATTACACAGGCATTATTACATGTTTCATATATGGCTTTTGATGGACAGAAGTACGGGATGACTATGTCGATGAAAAATGCAGCGTTGTATGAAAAAGCATTGAAAATAGCTCCTAATAATCCGAGAGTTATTTTAAGTAAGGCAGAATCAGATATGGGAGCAGCTCGTTTTTTTGGACAATCTACAGAGCCTTTTTGTAATAACGTAAAAAGAGCTATTGAGTTAGGAAAGGAAGAAAAAATAAAAGAAAAATTTTATCCTAAGTTTAATGTACAAAGAGCAGAACAGGTACTGAAAAAATGTATGAAGTCCTAATACTTTTGTACTAACTGAATTAATAAGTTAAAAGAATCTTCATCAGCTATCCATTTTTTATACTTTTTAAAAGGGAGTTGTTGAAGGTTTTTTGTTGGATATAATTGATGAAAAATAGTAAGAGCAGCTACAAAACTTCCAGCAGTAGAAGGATGGAAGTTATCTAAACTGTATAAAGACTCTTTACCTTTATAAGTGTTATATTCTTTCCATATATTTCCCACAGGAAACAAAAAAGCATCGTTCTGTTTGGCGGCAGATTTGTGATTCTCTATTACTTTATCAAAAGTATGGTAATATCTAACGGATGGCCATACCATAAAGTAACTAAGTTTAGTGTTGTATTGCTCACAAAGAGCTTTTATTGTCGCTCCGTCTTGTATTAGCATTCTTCTTCCTTCTGCTTGTGAGGAAGGACCTTGTTGAATAACTAGATAATCGAATTGTTTTTTTGCTAATAGTTTTTGAAGTTTTCCGTCGTTAATATGATCAATAATAGCATAGTTAGGAAAACATAAGCTTTTGGTTTTAATAGTAATTCCTTGTTGTTTTCCAATATACTCTAACATTTTAGGCATGTTGTTCGTATAGGTTAAACTATTTCCAACAAATAATATTTGTTGTGCTTGAACTGAAAGTTGAAAAAAGAGTAGTATGTAGAGTAGCTTTTTCAAGGATAATGATATTTTTACACCTCTAAATTTAGCCTATTTTTTAATTCTATTCTACCAATAGAGGTAATAATAACTTCTCTAGAATTTGGTTTTTTACGTAACCAATCTTTTTTAATAATTACTTCGAGAAGAGAAGCTCCCAATGCTCCTGCAATATGATGCTTTCTTTCACTCCAATCTAAACATTGATGAGCAAAAGAACGTTTTTTCTGCTGGATAGCATTAATATTTACTCCAACTTCATTAAACCATTCTTCTCCATATTTAGTAACAACATAATTTTTATCAGAAGTTTTAATGATTTTATTGTTTAATAAAGAAGTTGTCATTTTTACACCAAGGCTGCCTGCTAAATGATCATAGCAAGTTCTAGCGTATGTGAAGTTATTTAATTTAGGAGTTTTAATTTTCTTGTAATCGTTATCTATAGAGATTAAACTTGCCATTGATTCTATAACCCGTGCAACTTCTTCGTTAGTAAATTTAAAGTAGCGATGTCTTCCTTGTTTTTCAACTGATAAGATGTTTGCTGAAACCAATTTTTTTAAATGATTACTTGCCGATTGCAACGATATATTAGCACTTGTTGCTAATTCTGTAGCAGTGTAGGCTCTACCGTCTAGTAAATTCCACAACATGATAGCGCGAGACTTATCTCCTAAAATAGCAGCGATTTTACTAAACTGATGTTCTAACTCTTCGATAGTAGTAAATTTTATAATGTTTTAATCCCATATTAAAGGTCGTTCAACATCAAGTGTTCTTAAATAACCTAATAGTTGACCAGTATGAACAGCTTCATGATACACCATTCTGTTTAAATAATCTCCTAATGTTTTACTTTGATTAACTTCTTTTCGTTCAATGCGTATATTCTCTAAATCAGCTTCATTAAGTGTTTTTATCATCTCTATAAAACTGTTATGATATTTTTCAGCAAAGCTAAGCTCATTTTTTAAATCTGAGTATGCTAAATTTTCCCAAGGAGATTTATAGTCGCCTAAATCACCTCTGTTTTTAATAATTGTATGAAATAAATGTTCACCTTCTAGAGTGTGTCTTATCATTTCGATAATCGAAAAAGCTTCTGAATCAGGTTTCCAGTTTAAAAATTCATCAGGAATCCCTTTCCACAGTTTTATACTTCGTCTTCTTGTTTCTGAAAAGTTTAATAGTATATTTTCTATAGCGTTCATAGTTACTTATTGTTTGTTAGAGTGTAAAAGTACATGACGCTTTTATATTCTACTTCATTTTAAAATGAAGTATGGATTTTACATTAATAAAAAAACAAATGCTTTTCTATAAACAGGCAAAGCTGTAAGAAAAGCATTTTGTTGAGTGTTTTACTTTTTTAATAAAACAGTGTTTATTGCTGTACTATTTTACATCAATAACGAATTCATCTCTAGGAATTCTAACTTTTTTCATTGGTTTAATCCAGTCCTTTTCATCGTCGGCATAACCAATGTACATTAGTGATACACTTTTTAAGCCCATTTTATCTAATTCTAAAACTTCATCAACTACTTTATTGTCAAATCCTTCAGCAGGACAAGTGTCTACTTTTAACTCTGCAGCTTGTGCTAAAGCTAACCCTAAAGCAATATAAGTTTGTCTTGATGTGTGTGCAAAATTAACTTCATCAGGAAGATCTAAATACACTTTTTTAAGCATGTCCGTATAACTACTAAATCTACCTCTAGGTAATCCTCTTTCGTCTGTAGTATAGTCAAACACTTTGTCTATTCTTTCAGCCGTATAGTTATCCCAAGCAGCAAAAACTAACACATGCGAACAGTCTTTCATAGAATCAGGGTTTAAAGCTCCTTGTACTAACTTTTCTTTAACCTCCTGATTTGATATTGAAATAACTCTAAATTGTTGCAACCCCGATGAGGTTGGTGCTAATCTAGCAGCTTCAATAATTTTTTCAATATTTTCTTCACTTACTTTTTTATTTGGATCAAAAGCTTTTACAGCATGTCTCCAGTTAAGATTTTCTATTAATGACATTATATTAATATTTAATTATTTGTTGTATTTAATTTTACTTCAATATTTCCTCTTGTAGCATTTGAGTAAGGACAAACTTTATGAGCTTTTTCGGTTAAGGCTTTTGCTTCTTCTAAAGAAACATCAGGAATATTTACATCTAATGCTACTGCAAGTCCAAAACCACCATTTTCTATTTGACCAATACTTACTGTTGCTTTAACAGTAGTTGTACCAGTATTAATTTTAGATTTTTTGATGACTAAGTTTAACGCACTATCAAAACAAGCTGAATATCCTGCTGCAAAAAGCATTTCAGGATTTGGATAATCGTCATTAGCTCCTCCCAGCGCTTTAGGATGTCTAACATCAAGTTCTAAAACTCCGTTTTCACTTTTTACATGTCCGTTTCTTCCGCCAGTTGCTTTGGCGCTGATATTATAAATTGGTTTTATTTTTTCCATTAATCTGATTTAATATATGTTCTATTATATTTTTGAGTTCTGTTAATTTGTCAACAGAAATATTTAGAGAAGTCATAATTTGACCAGGAACACATTCTGCTTTTTCTTGGATATTTTCCCCCAGTTTTGTTAAATTAATTTTCACAACGCGTTCGTCCGTTATCTCTCTTTTTCTTTCTATAAGTTTTTTATGCTCTAACCTTTTAAGCAAAGGAGTAAGGGTACCACTGTCCAAATTAAGTTTAGAACCTATTTCTGATACACTTTGATCACCTTCTTCCCATAAAACTAACATTACTAAATATTGAGGGTATGTTAAATCTAGCTTTTTTAGTATGGGACGGTATAAACTAATTACTTCTTTCGCTAGCGTATAAACCGGAAAGCATACTTGATTGGTTAATTTTAATTGTTCTGACATAATTGACTTATAAATAACGGTACAAATATATTGTGCAATTAAATTGTGTGCAATTTAATTGTTATAAAATTATGTGAAAATTATTTTAAGAATGTTAATTTGGGGTATAGATTGATGAATAAAATGACATAGCTTTATTTCGTTACTCTATTTACTTGACAGTTATAGCATCCAGGTCTTGCGTTATGTATCTGTATATAAGATACTTCAGGATTGTTTAAAAATAATTGAATCTTATTTCTTAAATCATCACCCCTACAAGTATCCATTTCTTGTATCATTCCACCATTATCATATCCCCTCAAAGATAGGTATCTATGATTGAGAAATTTTGGAATCTCATTAACTTCTAATTTTGGGTTTTTAGCATTTTTTCTAACAAAAATAGGTCCACTTGATTGATAAGGTGATTTAGTTTTATGATGTTGAAAGGGTAATAATATAACTTCTTCTCCTATTTCTGCATCTTGAAGGCTTACTCTGCAAGGAAAACCAGGGCTTTTATCTACTGTCATTTTTACAATACTGTTAGATAAAAGTTTTTCTGTGTTTAAGTCAAATAAATGATTGAAGGTGTTTTCTATGGCTGAAATTCTAAAGTTAGGAGTCATAATTTTATTTTTTAAATAGGTTTATAGTTTGCGATATTAGTTTTGAAAAATTACTAAAGGGTTGGATTCTGTTTTAATATTTCGCTTTATGGAGTAGCTTTGGTGAGAAATTCTTTTATAGTTTTACAGATTCGTAACTATTTATTATTATTTTTCTATCTGCACTCCATCTATAATTCCCCATATTTCCATCACTTTTAATAACTCTATGGCAAGGAATTAAATAGGCAATAGGGTTTTTGCCAATAGCACTGCCAACAGCTCTAACAGCCTTGGGGTTACTTATCATTTCGGCAATATCTTTATATGAAAGTAAATTTGAAGAAGGTATTTGAAGTAAGGCTTTCCAAACTTGAATTTGAAATGGAGTACCTTGTAAATCTAAACTAATTGGAGTTGTGGGAATTTTCCAGTTTTTGAAGTATTCTTGAACAAGTTTACCGTTACTTTGTAGTTCTTTAGTAAAAATTGCCTGATGGTATTCAGACTTAATTTTTTCAAGACTTAAATTATCAAAAGATAAGTTACAAATCCCTTTTTTGGTTTCAATAATTATAGCACTTCCAAAAGGTGTTTCAATTTCTCCAAAATAGAACTTCAAATTTTTTCCTCTTTTTTGAAATTCTCCTGGAGTACAAGCTTCTATTTTAATAAATAAATCATGCAATCTACTGTTTCCTGACAACCCAACATTATATGAGGTTTCTAAAGTAGATTGACCTTTTCGCAATAATTCTTTAGCTTTTTCTAATGTTACAAATTGAACATAATCTTTTGGACTAATACCAGCCCATTTTTTAAAGACTCGTTGAAAATGAAACTTACTTAAATTTACATGATTTGCAATTTTCTCTAAATCAGGTTGTTCTTCGTAGTGATCTTTGATGAATTTGATTGCTTTTGCAATAATATCGTGATGGTATATATTTTCCATACTACAAAGGTCAATTCATTTTACTTAATTTTCAATCCGATTGTTGCTGTTTTGATAAAGGAGTGTAGCCTATTTGTATAAGATTAGCTGGGTATTTAAACACCTAATTTAATAAAAACAAACCGAATAGAAAATCTGTGGGGAATTTCAGAGGAAGGCGAGAATAAGCAATTATTTATAGCTAATGTTGTGCGTTCGGCTTTATTCATTTTTATTATCAAGACTTTCTAAAAACTCAATTGGTTTTTTTTAAAAACTATGGGCATCCGAATTCCGAATACTTTCTTTAATTTCGTCAACATCAGCGTTCATTAATTTACCTTTTCTGTCCATAAACATCCAGTCATTTTCTTTTCCCAATTCAATCATATTTTTCAAGAATGTAAATCCGTTTTCTCGTAAATCAACTCTAAAGGAAAATTCAGTTATTGAGAGTGTTCTTTCATCTAACCCAATAAAGGCATCATTGTCCAAGGTTTCAGAATATGTTTTCCAGTTGAAGCTGGTTTTATTATTACTCCAATCGACCCTTTTCACAATTGAGTCAATTTTTGGTGTTATTTCATCCGCTTTTATATCAATTTCTTTCCAATATAATTCTGCATCAGATTCAAAGAAACCAGTTTCTGTACTAACTCCAATTTCGTTTGGAATCAAATCGTGTCTGTGTCTTTTTAGAATTCCTTTCTTCGGAACGACTGCTAAATAATATTGATAAATAGCCATTAGATTTCGGTTTTTCAAGCTGACGCACAACGCTCTCGTATAACCGTCAGTTATCGGTTTAAATATACTTTAAATTTTAGTTTAGTACTGTCGTTAACAATTCCGAGAGGATTCGGACGTAGTCGAATCCTCTCGGAGTTGCGGTCATACATTGTTAGGGCATGTTATTTGTTTTTATTTCTAAGCTCAATTTCCATTGCTCTTTTATAAAAATCAGCAAATTCTTTTTCATCATACTTAACTCTCATAGCAGCTAAAACATCTGGTAACCCTAAACTAAACCAATCCCAAAGCATAGTGTCGTAATTGTATTTATACATTTGTTTCCCTATTTCGTTTCTTATTTGTGTTATTTCAGCAGTTGAAATACCATGCCTATTTAGTAATTGGGTTGTCTTAATGTCTTCTTCTGGAGTAATAGCAGTATCTAGGTATGGTTCTAATAACCAGTTCCAGTTTTTTGTTTCTTTAAAAGTAGCTATGTTGTTTTTTTCTGTAAACTCTTTAAGTGACTTGGTATGTTCTCGAGAGATAAATATAACTTCATCTCCAATTTTAATTAAAGGAGGATAGGATTGATGGCAAATAGCAGTTATTTCATCAGCTTTAATTTTTTTATTAGGAAACACAACTGACGGTTTAAATGGGTATGCTAAAACTTCAATTTGATTTTCTAAGATTCTAGCTTCTCCAATTCCACAAATCATATTATCTATTTCATAGCTCGTAGCTCTAAAAAAGGAGCCTTTTTTAGTATATTTACTAAATATCTTCTTTAAAAAATTGAGCATTTTTAATTACTTTAATAGGTAAGATTTTTAATGACTAATTGTGGTTTTATTCATTTAACTTATTGACTAACTTTCTAGAAGTAACTGTGTCGTAAATTATTTTTAGCTTCGTTATTTTATTTTCAGAGTTAAGTTCAATAATATCAACTACATCAAACTCTACTTTTTCATTGTTTTTTAAAGTCCATTTATAGGTAAAGTAAAGAGCCAAATTGTTAGAATCATTTTGTTCAAAAATTCCTTTTAGAAAAAGTTCAGAATTAGAAGTGTCATTATTTAATTCACGATAAAACACATCTGCTTTTTTAATTCCATAGATAGGAGATTCAACAATTCCGTTATTACTAAACAAACCAATAACCTTTTCTATATTTCCGTTTTCTAGGTATTCTAGATATTTTTTTGCTATTCCACTTTTATTCATAAAATAAAATTTATTTTAAAACTACGTATGTATTTACTCTAAAGGTATGGTTTTAATTCTTGCTCAAAAAATAGTTGAATGTTAGTTTTTAGTATTAATGAATTAATATTCTTTTTAGAATTTATAAATGCAAATCACATTTATAAATTCAATTCGAGTATCTCTCCGGGTAATCCGTCAAAATCTTTAAACTCTTTTGAGTAGAATCCATTATTTGTTAAAACTTTTCTTGAGGGAATATTTTTAGGGTTTATTATTGCAAAAATTCTTTTTAAAGAGTTTTGTTTTTTACCTATTTCAATTAATCTTCTTCCAACAGTACTAGCAATTCCCTTTCCCCAGTATTTAGGCAAAAGTATATATCCTAATTCAGCTTCAGTAGTGTTAGCTTCTGTTATTTTTAGTTTAGCTAATCCTAAAAACTCATTCGTGTCTTCATTAAGAATTTTGCAGTTACCGAAACTTGGTGTAAGCCTGTTATTTTCTATTAGTTTTTCAAAGTCCTTTTTAGCTTCCTCTAATTCAATAGCTCTTTCGGTAATCATTTCCATAACTTTTTCATTATTTACGAGCTTGAAATAATTGGTAAAGTCAGATTCTGTGAATTTTGTTAGTATTATTTTCATACAATATTTTTTTAGGATTTGTTTTCAGAATAGTAGCAATTCACAGTTGTAAGTAGCTGTTTGATTTAAATTTTAAAAATCTAATTATCACAATTTTGTATATCTGATTTGTAAACAGGGTTAGCCAGTATAATTACGAATATAAAAACAATTGCTACGAAAACAAACTACTTTTTATAGGGAACTACCTACCATATACATTTGATACTTGTAATTAATAATAAAACATCATATCAAATAAAAATGGAAGAACAAGTTGCTATTTTAAAAAATGAAGATTATTCTTTTAGAGAACTTAATGGAGGCATTGCAATTTTAGATTATACAGGAAAGTCTACTGATATTGTGATTCCCGATAATATTAACGATAAACCTGTAAAATATATACTAAGGGAAGCTTTTGATAACAAAGGACTCAAAGCAGTGGTTTTACCAAAGTTTCTAGAGTATATAGATGAAGATGCTTTTTATAAGAATGAAATAAAAGAGTTGGTAATTCCTTCAAAAGTAAAAGAAATAAGGGGAGGAGCCTTTGGGAGAAATAAGATTGAAAAACTTATTATTGAAGCATCAATTACAACAATTCATATGTTTTGTTTTGTGGGTAATGCGCTTACGAGTATAGATTTACCAGAGTCAGTAACTACATTGTATAACGATTGTTTTGCTGAGAATGATTTTGAAGAACTTACAATTCCAGAACATATAACAACCTTAGGAAGTGATTCTTTTAAAGATAGCAAGAAGTTAAAAAAGGTAATTTTACCTCAAAAATTAGAAGGTAGTATTACTGGAGCTTTTAGAGAATCAGATATTAATAATATTGATTTTGTGTTGTACTAATTAGTATTAATTAGAGCTAACAAAAAAACTAGTGGTTTTAAAGAGTTAATAAAACTTGTTTTCTGTTTTAAAATCTAAATAAGTATTGGTTTATAGGTGTTTATGTTGTTTTTTGCGTATTTTAGGATAATTTTTTCGCGGAGAATTGGCATACGCTGTGAGTGCCATTAAATGTTCACAGTTTCAAATAACTGTTAAAAGTTTTAGTATGAAAAATTTATTAAACTTAGGAAAAGTTCTAAACAAGTTTGAACAAAAACAAATTAAAGGAAGCAATGGTAATGAATGCTATGAATGTCTACCTGATGCTCCTCCAGGAAGTGGTTTTGCATGTGCAGGGTCTGATGTATGTCAATTTATGCCTGATGGGTGTCATATATGTGTGTAAGAAAGATTTAGAGCTTAGCGAACTTCGGTTCGCTTTTCTTTTTTATAGTATTATAAACTATGCTGAGTTATTTAGATGTTAAAAAAAATAATTATAGGAGTACATTAAATATATAAACTCTTTCTAAAAAAAATAGCGAACCGAAGTTCGCTGATAAATTTAGTTACCTGGTTCAGGTATACAGTTACAATTTTCATCAAAGCCATAGCCTTCTTGACAAGGTCTAGTGAAAACTCCACAGTTTTCATTTCCTCCATTAACTGATTTTTGTTCTTGTTTATTTAAAACAGCACCTAAGTTTGAAATGTTCTTTAACATAATTTGAGTTTTAAAATTTATCAAACATATAAATAAAACATAATTAAGAAACGAAATAAACCGTAATAAAAGTAAGGTAATTCCTTACTTAACTAAATTTAACAAATAACTAGAGTTGAAGAAGCAATCATAGGATTTGGAGAAACAGAAAAGCCGAAGTTCGCCAATAAAATTTAGTTATGAAAAGATAAAGTAGTATTACAAACTTTCTAATTTAACTAAATTAAGTTACAAGTTTTTAAATATAGTAAACAAAGGAAGATTAATTTATGATGAAAAATTAATTAGTGATTTATTTTAATCAGAAGTATTTGTTAAAATAAACTTTAATATTTCATTAAAAGCAGAATTATCTATTTGGTATAGTGATTTATACTCTCCAGTTGTCAAATAATGGTTTAACCCATAAACTAATTTTATTTGTATGTTAGAGTTCTTAAATGATTTTATTAAAGCTATTTCAGTTTTTGGATTAACAAATTTGTCGTTTGAGCCAATAATAAATAGTAAAGGAATTTTAATATTTTTATATGTTTGTTCATGATTCTGTTTAACATGGTCAATATGTGCAGGACTAATAAATTGGTAAAAACCTTTGTTAAATCCATTTTCCTTTGCTGCTTTTTTTGCTTTTTTTCGTATTGTTTTAAAATCATCATTTTCAATTATTATAGGGTAAAATAAATTTAATAAGTCGATAATTTCATCTTGTGATTTCCCTTTGATTCTATAAAAACTACTAATATTTTGTTTAGCTTGATATTTAAAAAAAGCTCCTTCTTTTTCAATAGGCGTTGCCATTTGTATAAGAAAGTCTATATTTTTATTTCTTTCATAAGCCCCTATTGATGCTACACCGCCCAAACTATGACCCAGTACGCCAATTTTTTTATTTTTAAACTTGTCTTTTAAATGAGTAATACAATAATATAAATCATCTGTTAGTGTTGAAGCAAAAGTACTAAAAGCTCCTTCAGATTTACCAATACCTCTTTCATCAAACCTATACACAGCAATGTTATTTTGTAAAAATTTTTTGGCCATTACAAAATGAGCATGTCTTGTGTCTTTTCCTGTACCAGGTACAATAACTATTATGTTTTTATATCCAGCTTTTGGTTCAATTAATGTCCCAGAAAGATTTATTTTATCTTCTAAATTTTTGAAATTTATTTCCGTGTGAATATAATTATAATTTGGATCAATCTTTTTTTCATAGTCAAAAATATTTTGACTACTTACCATTAAAAAAGAAAGAAGAAAAAAAATCATTACAAATCGTTTCATGAAATTTATATATTATATATATTGCAAACTTATTAATTAAAAAATTTAAAAAATAATGTTAAAAAAGAAATTATCTCTCAATAAAGAGAAAATTGCGAGTCTAAATGATTTTGAAATGAACCAAATTAGAGGAGGTGTAGAAGCTGATAAATCAAGCCCAAGTACAAAACGAGGTTTTACTTGTTGTTGGTGTATTAAAATCGGAGGTTCGGGAACCTCAAGAGTTGAAACAGTTAATCCTACAGTGATAAATAATTAAGCTCAGTTCAATTTTTATTATTTAAGCCTAATTAACTTTAGGCTTTTTTTATACAATGAAAAGAAAACAAGTTTTAAAAACTATTACATTAATAGAGCAACAATTATATTGTTCTTGGAAGAATGTAGACAATATATCTCTCTATCAAGGAATTTCCGGTATAGCTCTTTTTTATTATAATTTATATAGATTAACAAAAGAAGAAAAGTACCTAAATGTATTAAATAAAATTATAGAAACTCTTTTTGAAAAGCTTAATAATTCTACGTATAATTATTCATATTGTGAAGGTTTATCAGGTATAGCTCACTTGATTTATTTTTTGAAACAAAAAAAAATTATAGATGAAGACGTAGAAGATACATTAAAAGAAATTGATAGTATTTTATATGATTGGGCTATAAATTATACTTCTGATATAGAAAGTATAGATTTTTTACACGGAAGTTTAGGGGCTCTTCATTACTTAATAGATAGAAAATATACTAAAGCCAAAACTCTCCTTTATAAAATTAAAGAAGTAATTGAAAAAGATATAGAGGAAGGGAAAACTTCATTTGAAACCAATGTAGTTAATTGCGGATTAGCACATGGTAATATTTCATATTTATTAATTTTTTCAAACTATTTAGAGAAATATCCTAAAGATACTATAATTGAAAATTTCATATTTAAGGTAATTAATTTACAATTAAAATATAAGTCAAGAAACTCAAACAGCTTATCTGTTTTTCCCTCTATTGTTTATGCTAATACAAATGAACCTAATAATTATGATATCCCTATGGGGTGGTGCTATGGGGATCAGACAGCTGTTTTTGGTTTAAACAAAGCTGCTAAAATAATAGATGATGACGAGGTTTTATCTCTTACAAAAGAAATTGCATATCATTGTTGTAAAAGAGACACGATAATAAAGTCTTTTTTTTCTGAAGAATCTGATGCTTGTTTTTGTCATGGTACTTCTAGTGCTGCTTATTTATTCAAAAAAATGTACAAAACATATAATGAAGATGTATTTAATGATAGGTATGAACTTTTTATAAATTATACTTTAGATAGGAGGAAATTTTCAGATGTGATTTCTGGCTATAAAAAATACAGTAATATAACAGGAGAAAATGAAGTTTCTAATAGTTTATTAGATGGTATTTCTGGGATTGGGATAGTATTAATAGATTACTTATTAGGAAATGAAAATGACGATTGGGATAAATTTTTTCTACTTAATTAATTAATTGCTTATGAATAAAACACCTTACAAAGAATTTAATGAGGTTATTATTAGAACGCCTTTATTTTCCTTTGATTTTTATAGAAAACTATTTTTTAATGAAGAAGTAAATGATTCTGAAATTAAGAAGGCTTTAGAAGATAAGGCTCTAAAAGAGGCTTTGTTTTTAGCATCACCGGAATTATATAATGAAGTTTTTAAATGGATTAATGGAAAGATTGAAGACGATAAAAAAATTGAAAGGTTAAAAATTACTATAATTAAATATTTCAGTAGAATTTCATCAAGAAGTACACCTTTCGGTTTATTTGCAGGTTGTGGTATAGGCTATTTAAGCCAAAAAGAAACTGAATTAACCCCTAAAAACATAAATAAACATAAAAGGCATACAAGGCTGGATATGAATTATTTAATATCGCTTTCTCAAGATATTTCAAAGAAAGAAGAAATAAGGGAGCAATTACTTTTTTATCCTAATTCGAGTATATATAAAATAGGGGATAAATACAGGTATATTGAATATAGTTATTTCAATACAAAACGAATACATCATATTGTAGCAATTGATAAAAATGAAATTATTGATGCTATTTTAAATAGAGCGCAAAAAGGAGCTACTATTCATGATTTAGCAAATGAAATAGTAAATGAAGAAATAGAATATGAAGATGCTTTTGATTTTATCTTAGAAATTGTTTCAAGTCAAATCTTAATAAGTGAATTAGAGCCATCTATTTTAGGAAGTGATTTTTTAAATCACATTATAAAAATTCTTGAGAAACTAAAAAACACAGATGTATTGTTAACGTACTTAATAGATATACGAAAACTACTTAATGTGTTGGATAATAAAATTGGTAATGAAATATCTACGTATAAAAAAATAATTTCTGTTTTAAAAGATATAGGAACTGAATTTAATCCTAAATATGTTTTTCAAACTGATCTGAATTTAGAATTTGAAAAGAATAATATCTCGAAAGATTTAATTGTTCCTTTAAAAAAGGCTATGGCTATATTGAATAGTTCAACCTTAAAACAAGCAAACCCAGTTTTAAAGAAGTTTTGTGAAAAATTATATCAAAGATATGAAGAGAGGCCTGTAAGTTTAGCTTTGGCTTTAGATATAGAAAGTGGTATAGGCTATAATCAAAATAATTTAAGTGCAGATATTAATCCTTTAGTAGATGACTTAAGCTTAAATCCAGGAAGAGAATCTTTTATGGAAATTAAGTGGAGTACATTGAATGATATGTTACAAGAAAAGTTAACAAATTCGAATGTAAAAAATAGTAACTTAATAAAAGTAAGGGATGATGACTTTGTTGGTTTTAATAATGACTGGGACGATCTTCCTGATACATTATATGGAATTGTAAATATTGTAAATATAAATGGAGAAATTAAAATTGTATTAGATGGGTATTACGGGAGTAGTGCAGGAAATTTAATAGGTAGATTTTGTAATGGAAATAAAGATTTTGAAGATTTTGTTAATAGAATATGTGAAGTTGAAAAAAAAATAAATCAAGATAAAGTGTTAGCAGAAATAGCCCATTTACCAGAATCTAGAATTGGAAATATTTTAATGCGCCCATCTTTTAGAGAATATGAAATTCCATATTTAAGTAATTCCACCAAGAGTAATGATAAGAAAATTAATATAAATGATTTAAAAATATCTGCATCATATGAGGGAAAAATTAAATTAACTTCTAAATTATTAAAAAAAGAAATAAAACCCTGTTTAACCAATGCTCATAATTTTTCTTATAACTCCCTTCCTGTTTATAATTTATTATGTGATATCCAAAATCAAGGAAGGAATCATCTGAGTATTGGGTTTGGGCCCCTAGCAAATACTTTTAATTATTTACCAAGATTGGAATATGAAAATGTTATTTTATCTAAAGCTACTTGGAATATAAAAAAGGAAAAAATAAACCATCTTTTTTTATTAAAAGAAAAGTTTAGTCTAATGAAAGCTATTAATGAATGGAGGGAAGAAATGAAAATACCTAAACTTGCAACATTGATAGAAGGAGATAATTACATATTAATCAATTTTGAAAACATTGATTTTGTAAATGTTTTTTTATCAATTATTCGAAATCAAGAGTTTTTTATACTAACAGAATTTTTATTTGGAGAAAATGATGTTATTAATAATAGAGAGGGTGGTTATGTTAATGAGTTTATTTTTTCTTTTTTCAATGAATCTAAATTAAAGAATTAAAAATGAAAAGAAGCTTTATAATTGGCGACGAGTGGGTATATTTTAAGATATATACAGGGGCTCGAACTGCTGATAATATTCTTACTGAAGTAATTGACCCAATTAAAACAAAGTTGCTGAATAAAAAAATCATCACTAAATGGTTTTTTATAAGGTATAATGATTCTAATAATCATTTGAGAGTTAGGTTTCATTATTCAAACCCTGAAAATATTTCTGTTATAATTAATTCTTTGTTTACCCCATTAAAAAATTATTTTGATAACGATTTAATATGGAATGTACAAATTGATACATATAATAGAGAGTTAGAAAGATATGGTATAAATACAATGGAGTTATCTGAAAAATTATTTTTTTATGAAAGCGAATTAATTTTAAACTTCTTAAATAAAAATATAAGTGCTAATAAAGAGGAGGTTAGATGGTTATTTGGTATTAAAATCATAGATATAATATTGGATAACTTTCTTTTCACAAAAGAAGAAAAGAAAAGCTACATAGACTCATTGGCTAATTTGTTTCAGGGTGAGTTTAATTTTAATAAAGCATCTAGAAAACAACTTAACCAAAAATATAGAGAAAAACGTAAAACCATTGAGAATATTATGAATTCTGATGAGTTTTATTTAATCCAATCTACAGAGCTTGAAAATTCGATATCAAAGTTTCAAAAAGAAAGTAAAAAGATATGTGATCAGATTTTACAACTAAATAATGAAAACAAGCTGGATGTTGAAATTGGTAGTTTAATTTCAAGTTATTTGCATATGTTTTTAAACAGGCTTTTTAAATCAAAAAACAGACTAAATGAGATGGTTTGCTATTCTTTTTTAGCAAAATATTATTTGTTTTTAATAGCTAGAATAAATAATGATTAATTTCTCCCATGACACTCAAGCTGGTAATATGTGTCCAGCTTGGGTTGAAACAAAACAGGAAAAGTTATCTCTATAATTATAGTTGTATCCAGTGTTTATTTTGTTAATATCCAGTTTATTAGGTCTTTTTTGTCCACAATAGCCCAACTATGAGGGTGTCGTTCACCATTTGCTCTATATCCTTTGTTAGTTGTTGGTATATACTCAACATTATTAAAACCTTTAGTTTTTAGACTCTCATATAATTTTTTGATATAGAAAGCATTCATTTGGTCATAATCAGCCATTCTATTCTTTTTCCACCATAGAGTATCAGGTTCGGTATAAAGTCTAATCTTAGTGTTTTTTAGTTTCTTTATGTTAGAAATATTGTCTGTACTAGAGGTAAATACAGCTTTTTCCTCATATTTTTTAATACTGTCTTTAGGGTTGCCAAAGTTATTACCTAACGTTTCTAATAGCCAAGTACTTTCTGAAATTGAAGGCTCTGAAAAATTTCGTTCTATATTTTTTTCTGAAGATTTATACAAAGCAACCAAGTCTATTGGGGAGTCTACTATAAATACCCCTTTTGGATCGATATAGAACTGTTTCTTCCCAACAATATAATTGCTTATTAAAAGACTAATAACTCCACCGCTAGAAAAGCCTCCAATAAAGATATTGTCAGTTGGCAATTGGTTTTCTGTAATTACATTCTGTAAGCTTTTGACAAGTTGTTGTTTTTCGTTTTCTTCAAGCCATAATTTCTGATTAAGATTGGAAAGTATAACTGCAATATTATTTTTTCTAGCAATATCAAGAATTTTAAACTCTCTTTTAATGTCTTTAGCAACTTCTGGGTAACCTCCGAACAAAATTAAAACCGCCTTAATTTCTTTAGTTGGCTTATAAAGTTCGTAATCTTCTTTTATAAGCTCAGTAAACTCAAATTTTTCAGGAGTTACTTGTTGTTTCTCTTGTTTACTCTGTTTACAGGAAACAACTGAAATAAAAGTTAGAATTAAAATTATTGTAAGTTTTTTCATTTGTTAAATTGTGTAGAGCGGTTTAGATAAACTGTGTTTTAATGCAGTTTAGGTTTTGTTAGCTACTTTTTTTGTGTTTTACAATCCAAATATCTGAGGCGGTTGAATACCAATTTTTGGCAGTGCATCATGCATCACTCCTCCAACAGAATTATCCACTTTATACTTTCGTCCGGTCGGATCGATTCCAACATTTAGAATTATAATTTCCAGATAAATTTCATCCTTTTTATATCTTTCAATCCAATTCGTTTTAAATTCTTTTTCAATTGCTCTTAAGATCTCTTCATCTTGTAATTGAATATTAGCTCCACGATTTATAGTTGCTTGTTCTGATTTTTTTATCTCAATCGTTATGTTAGAATAAATTCCATCTTCTCCTTCACCAAGAAAGAATTTGTTGGATGATATTGTGGAGTTGTTTTTCATAGAATTATAGCCATTGTTAGAAAAAGTATTTTATTCCTCCAATTATTCCAATAATTATAATTAATTGAATTATGAATAATATTAAAACGGTTATTGATATTAGAATTGCTTCAATTCTATCGTTATTATTTTTAAATATTCTATAAACTAACCATAGAATGACTAGATAAACTACTGGATCTAAAATTAATGGAAATCTGAAAATTAAGTAGCTTAAAATTCCTATTAAAGTAGCTTGTCCAATTATAAATGAACTTATAGCTAGATGTTCTATTAAATTATATTTTCTAAAAAATAGTTTTAATGATATTCCTAGTGGAATTATGCACAATACCCAAAAATACTTCAAGTAAGTTCTAATGAAAAGTCCAACGTAATTACCTGTCTCTTTAAGTTTAGATTTTGTAATACTATTTTCTTCGACTAATTCTTTTGGTACCTTAAAAAAGGTTATTACAATTATATATATGGTAATAGCAAGAATTAGAAACGAAATAGGGTTAAGAATCCCTTTTCTTTTTCCTAAAACATAGTCAATTGTAATTTTTCTTGGATGTAGCAATAGTGCTTTTATATTAAATAAAAGGCCTTTATCCATATTTGTAATAGATGAAAATGAATCTTCAACTATTGAACTCAAAGTTATTTTTTTAGTTCCATTTTTTTCACCACAATTTGGACAATATTTTTCATTGTGTTCAAAATTACAGGAAATGCAATTCATTTAATTCTTTAATTGAGTGTTCTGATTTTATTTTTGCCAACTAGTTTATATACGTAATAAACTTACCAATACACTTCTTAGAAAGTAGAATAAGTAGAAGGCATAGCAATTTTATTAACACTCTCAAATATAAAAAAAGTAAGATAAAAAAGTGTAACTTTTTTATCGGGTCGCCACCCCAAGCCTAATCGGGTCGCCACCCCAAGCCTAATCGGGTCGCCACCCCAAGCCTAATCGGGTCGCCACCCCAAGCCTAATCGGGTCGCCACCCCAAGCCTAATCGGGTCGCCACCCCAAGCCTAATCGGGTCGCCACCCCAAGCCTAATCGGGTCGCCACCCCAAGCCTAATCGGGTCGACACTCCTTGCCTAAGGGGAGTGTCATTCACTGCCTAAGGGGAGCAACTTCAAACAAGTAAAAAGGTAAAATATTCGTATTGTGTAGAAAAATGTTTGTTAGGTGCTGTGGTGTATAAAGAAACCATTTTAAAAAACAAATACACCCCAAAGAGAGGTGTATTAAAGTGTAAAGTTTTATAAATAGTTAACTTAACAGCCAACAAAAGCACAGGTGTTCTCGCTTGTTTCAATTTGTATTGTAAGTGAGAGTCGCGTAATTGTTTTTATACTAAAAGTTCTGCTTTAAAACCTTTACTTTTTACAATAGCAATTACTTCATCCGCAGTAATTCCTTTAGAACTTACGGTAAGAATTTTATCATCAAAATTAGTATCTACATTCCAATGGCAAATACCTTCAGCATTGTCTAAATCAGCTTGTACTTTTGATACACATCCTCCGCAGTTAAGGTTAGTTTTAAATTTTAGTTCTTTATTGCTTTCCATTATATTAAAAATTTATTTGTTATTGAATACTACAAATTTCAGCACAACACCGTTATTTTTTGTTGTACAATTTAAAGATTGATTTATGAGATTTACAGATTTACTTACTAAGTAAGGTTTGAAATATTCCGACACTAACTAGTGCAGAAATACTTGTTACTTTTTCCACTTTAATCGTAAGCTATTACTAACCACACTAACACTACTCATAGCCATGGCTGCACCAGCAATCATAGGATTTAATAAGAAACCATTAATTGGATATAAAATACCAGCTGCAATAGGAATACCAATAAGGTTATAAATAAATGCCCAAAATAGGTTTTGTTTAATGGTAGCCACCGTTTGTTTTGATAGTTTTATAGCCTGCGGAATTTTACTTAGGTCAGATGATATAATGGTCATTTTAGCAACATCCATTGCAATATCACTACCTTTTCCCATGGCAATACTTACATCAGCAGTAGCCAGCGCAGTACTATCGTTAATACCATCACCTACCATAGCAACGGTTTTTCCTTGTTGCTGTAACTCTCTTACAAAATCAGCTTTGTGTTGTGGTAATACTTCAGCTTTATAATGTTGAATACCTGTTTCTTCAGCAATAGATTTTGCGGTAGCTTCGTTGTCACCTGTAAGCATGTATAATTCAATATCCATAGCCTGTAGCTCCTTAATAGCTTGTGCTGAGGTCTCTTTTATTTTATCTGAAATAGCAAGTACAGAAAGTGCTTCCTTATTATTAGCAAACCAAATAACTGTTTTGGCTTGTTTGCTCCATTCATTAGCCTGTTTTAAAAGTTCTTCCGCTATGGAAATGTTGTTTTCAGCTAATAACTTTTTATTACCCACAAAAAAGGTTTCCTCATTATAATCTGCCTTAGCACCTTTCCCCGTAATACTGTCGAAATTTGTTAGTGGAGTAGTGGCAGTATCTCCTAAAAACTTTACAACAGCTTCTGCTAATGGATGTTCAGAATTTTTCTCAATACTTAAAAGAATGTTCTTAGTGGTATCATCATTGCGTAGCCAAGATATACCAGTAACCTCTGGTTTTCCTTCGGTAATGGTTCCTGTTTTGTCTAAAATAATAGCGTTTACTTTTTTAGCAGATTCAAGGCTTTCAGCATCTTTAATTAAAATACCGTTTTCGGCACCTTTACCCACACCCACCATAATAGCGGTAGGAGTAGCAAGTCCTAAAGCACAAGGGCATGCAATAACCAGTACCGTAATACCAGCTAATAATCCTTGAACCACTCCGTTATCTCCACCTAAAACAAGCCATATAATAAATGTAATAATAGCAATACTCATAACTACAGGCACGAAAATACTGGCGATTTTATCAACTAATTTTTGTACAGGAGCCTTACTACCTTGTGCATCTTGCACCATTTTAATAATCTGAGCAAGCATGGTTTCTTTTCCAACTTTAACAGCTTTAAACTGAAAACTTCCTTTCTGATTAATGGTTCCTGCAAATACTTTTTCATTTTCTTCTTTTAATACCGGAACAGGTTCACCACTTAACATGCTTTCATCTACATACGAGCTTCCTGTAGTAACCATACCATCTACCGCAATTTTTTCTCCTGGTTTTACAAGAATAATATCACCTACGTTCACTTCTTCAATAGCAGTTTGCTTTTCCGTTCCGTCAGGTTGTATCACAACAACGGTTTTAGGTTGTAAACCCATCAATTTTTTAATGGCAGATGAGGTATTTCCTTTAGCTTTTTCTTCCAATAATTTTCCTAAAAGAATAAATGCAATAATAACTGAAGCAGCCTCAAAATATACATGTGCTTCTAATCCTCTAGATTCCCAAAACTTAGGAAATAACATGTTAAATACACTAAATATATAAGCAATACCCGTACTCAAGGCTACTAGGGTATCCATATTTGCAGAACGATGTTTGGCTTGTTTCCATGCATTTATAAAAAAGTCTTTACCAAACCATAGCAACACTGGGGTAGAGAAGGCCCACATAATAGGGTTTGCATAAGGCATATTCATAAAAAACATACCAATAATAACCACGGGTAATGAGAGTATTACCGACCAAATGGTTTTGGTTTTTAATTGGTTGAATTTCTTTTTGTGAATTGCTTCTAAGGTTTCTTGCTGTTTGGTTTCGTCTTCAATTAACAAATCATAACCCGCACCTTGTACTGCTTTTTGCAATTTTGTAGCATTGGTCATATTAGGAAGGTATTCTACCGTTAAGTTTCCGCTAGCAAAATTTACTGAAGCATTAACTACGCCTGGTTCAAAGCTAACAATACTTTCAGCACTTCCTGCACAAGAGGCGCAGGTCATACCCAATACAGGAAAAACTTTTTTAACAGTAGTAACACCGTACCCCAAATCTTTTATAGTAGTAACGGCATTAGCAAGAACTTCTTCGTTACTAACTGTAATGGCAGCTCTTCGGTTGTTTAGTTCTACTTTATGAGTTTCAATTCCATTAACCTTTGCTAACCCTTTTTCAACGATTAAAGCACAGTGTTCACTTTCCACACCTTCTAAGGGTAGGTAAATGATATCTTTATTATTATTTGTTGCCATTTTTTTCTTGTATGAATTTGTATGCTACAAAGTTGGCAATAAGGTAAAGAAAATTTATTGTGGAATTTTGTAATTGATTTATAAGATTTACACCTCGTCTAACGGAGTGCGTTTGTCTTTACGGATTTTTTTGAAGTGGCTTGGGGTTAATCCTGTTACTTTTTTAAACTGATTGCTTAAATACGCTACGCTTGAATAGTGTAAACGGAAAGCAATTTCACTCAACGATAATTCATCGTAAACAAGTAACTCTTTTACCTTTTCTATTTTTTGAGCAATAAAATACTTTTCTATAGTAGTGCCTTCTACTTCAGAAAAAAGGTTAGATAGGTAGTTGTAATCGTGATGTAGTTCGTTGCTTAATAATTCAGATAAATTGACTTTGGTTTCACTGTCTTGATGATGCACTAAGTTGATGATTAGGTTTTTAATCTTTTCAATAATGCGACTTTTTTTATCGTCAATAATCTCAAACCCTAAGCTAAGTAAGGTTTTGTTTAAGTGTTCTCTTTCTTCGGAAGTAAGCTCTTTTTCAAGTGTAACTTCACCTAATTTAATATTCTTTACACCCACACCTAGCTTGTCTAATTCATTTTGAATTACCATAATACAGCGATTGCAAACCATGTTTTTGATTGTGAGTGTCATAGTGTTTTTAATTATAGTTGTTAGGTTTACAAAGATAAAAAGAAGTGATTGCTATAAATCAAAAATAGTTTCAATTTCTGCAATTCTATACCCTTGTGATGTTACAAATTTACTTTCTTCACTAGTAGGATTTATTATAGGGTTTGTATGGTTGAAGTGAATAAAGATAATTTTGTTCTTTTCTTGTTTACTTAAACCTTTAAACTTATCTAAACTTTCAACAATAAAAGGATGTGGTATCTGGCTAATATCTCTACTATTTATTTCTTTTCCACTATAAAAAGTAGCATCTAAAAAAGCATAGTCTACTTTTTTAATTTCATTAATAATGTTTTTGTCCCATTTTTCCCACTTGTCAATATCAGGAATAAACAAAGCACTTTTATTAGGGCCAGTTATGCGATAGCCCACGGTTTCAGAATACTCATCTCTATGAGGAACAATAAGCGGAGTAACCTTGATGTTTTTGGTTAGCTCAATTGGTTTTTCATTTTCTATTTGATGAAGCTCTATGTTTTTTCGAGTAATCAATTGATCCCAAGGACCATTTTCTGATAGAAACTCTTTCATTCTAGGCATAGTATACACAGGTGCTTTGTTAGCATCCATAGCTTCTTTACCTAAAAACATTAAACCTGTATAGTGCCCTATATGAGCATGTGTTAAAAATATTCCATCTGCAATTTCTTTATCACTTTTACCTTCTAATTTAGTAAGTGTCTTCATTTGTAACGCAATATCTGGAGTTGCTTCAAACAAGTAGGTTTTTTGATGTTGTTTGTCAATTACTCCTAATGAAGTTACCTGTCTTTTTTTATCAGGATTCTTAAAAAGATTAGCACAACACTCTTTTTTGCATGCAATTTGAGGAGAGCCTGCGTCTTGAATAGTTCCAAGAATTACAATGGAAACATTACTTATACTTTGTTTTGATAGAGTGTTTGTTTTTAATGTTTTTTCTGAAGATGTGTTACCAGCACATGAAAGAATAAAAAGTGTAATGAAAAGAATGCAGTATTTATTCATTTTGCAGTTGTGTTAATGCTAATGTGTTTTAATTATTAGTAGTTGTAAGTTTTAAAAGTACTAATTTTTACTTTCTTCTTGTTGAAGTAAGAAAATAGTAGAACAAAAAATCCCGAGTATTTTGCTCGGGATTTTTATTGATCTTCGTTTATTTTGGTATGACGTTTTTTAGTTTTTAAAATTATTTAACGGCAATAATGGCACTTGTAGGGCCTGTTAAATGCATCATTCTAGTATTGCTAAAACCTGCCTCTTTTGCCCATTTATTAAAATTTGAGAGTGTAAAATCGTAGCCTTCATCTGTTTCAATAATCATGTTTAGCGACATCATTAAACCAAAAGTATTTTTGTTTCTGTCATTATCAATAATATTTTCAATAATGATTAGTGCACCATCTTTAGGTAGTGCATTATAGGCTTTTTTTATGAGCATTAATTTATCTTTTGTACCCCAATCATGAAGAATGTTTCCCATGGTAATAACGTCTGCTTTGGGTAATTCATCAGTAAAGAAGTCACCTGAGCGAGTTTCTATTTTGTCGTTTAAGCCAAAATGGTTTACATTTTCTTTTGCTATTGGTTCAACAGCAGGAAGGTCAAAAGAGATACATTTTATATGTGGGTTATTTTTAGCTATTTGTATTGATAAATATGCTCCAGAACCACCAACATCACATAGCGTGTTGTATTTAGAAAAATCAAGATCACGAGCTAATTTTATGAAATTTCCAGCCTGAACACCTGACATTCCGTGTATAAATTCTCGGAGCTTATTTTCATCTGCATAAATTGCTTCAAATAACGGTTTGCCACCATCTTTTGCCTCGTTTTGTGGTTTTCCAGTAATTAAAGCTTCTTCTAGGTTGTTCCAAAAAGGATACAATCTGTTGTTAGACATTTCCAATATACCTCCCATATAGCTTGGTTTGTTTTTATCTAAAAACAAATTGGAGTCTTCAGAATTACTATATATAGCGCTTTCTTTTAATCCAGAACGTTGTAAGAAGCCTAAAGCAACTAATGTGTCAAGAAAGTCGTAAAGAGATCTATCATGAAGTTTGAGCTTATCTTGAATTTCTTTTCCTGATAATCCCCCTTTGCCTAAATGTGTGAATACCCCCATTTTAACTGCAGTAAGTAAAGTTTTTGAAGCCCAAAAACCCATGCCTACTTCCATGATTCTTGAAGGGGTAATTTGGTTTTCATTTGTTGAGTTCATAGTTTAGTTGTTATAGTTAATAATTAATCTTTTTAGTTTTATTAAGTTCAATTATTAGGGATAAATGAAACTAGTTTATGAGCAGGGGTAAAATCTGAGGGATAAAAAAATCCCGAGTGTTTTGCTCGGGATTTTTATTTTATTGGTCTTCGTCTATTTCGGTACGAGTCTCTTTTGGTTTTTCGCCTTTTTCTATTTTTATGATGAGTTTTTTGTCTTTCTCATCTAAATCCATAAAGATGGTGTCACCTTCATCAAGTTTTGAGTTTACAATTTCTTCAGCTAATGCATCTTCAATGTATTTCTGAATAGCTCTTTTTAATGGTCGAGCACCATACTGTTTGTCAAAACCTTTATCGGCAATATAATCTTTGGCTTTCTCACTTAAGTGTAGCTTGTAACCTAAATCATCAATACGTCTTAGTAATTTGTCTAATTCAATATCAATAATCTTATGAATATCTTCACGCTCTAATGAGTTAAAGATTACAACATCGTCAATACGGTTTAAGAACTCAGGAGCAAACGATTTCTTTAAAGCACCTTCAATAATACTTTTAGCGTGTGCATCTTCTTGTTCTTTTTTAGAAGCAGTTCCAAAACCAACACCACCACCAAAATCTTTAAGTTTACGAACTCCAATATTTGAAGTCATAATAATAATGGTGTTTCTAAAATCTATTTTACGACCTAAACTATCAGTTATGTGTCCGTCATCTAAGACTTGTAACAGCATGTTAAATACATCAGGATGCGCTTTTTCAATCTCATCTAGTAAGATTACAGAATAAGGTTTACGGCGTACTTTTTCGGTTAACTGTCCACCTTCTTCATAACCAACATATCCTGGAGGCGCACCAATTAAACGAGAAATGGCAAACTTCTCCATGTATTCACTCATATCAATTCTAATTAAAGAATCGTCAGAGTCAAACAACTCACGCGCTAGTACTTTAGCTAACTGTGTTTTACCAACACCAGTAGAACCTAAGAAGATAAAAGACCCAATTGGTTTGTTAGGATCTTTTAATCCAACACGGTTACGTTGTATAGCTTTAACAACTTTAGTAACAGCCTCATCTTGACCAATTACTTTACCTTTTATTAATTGAGGTAATTCTGCCAAACGGCTACTTTCTGCTTCGGCAACACGATTTACAGGAATTCCTGTCATCATCGATACTACTTCAGCAACATTATCTTCAGTAACAGTTTCTCTATGAAGTTTAGAATCTTCTTCCCATTGGTGTTGTGCAGATTCTAAGGCTGTTTCTATATTCTTTTCGTCATCACGAAGCTTTGCAGCCTCTTCATACTTTTGTCCGCTTACCGCTTTAGTTTTACGTCCTCTAATTTCTTCTAGTTTCGCTTCTAATTCTAAAATTTGCTGCGGAACTACAATGTTTGTAATATGAATTCTTGACCCAGCTTCATCTAAAGCATCAATAGCTTTGTCTGGTAAAAAGCGATCAGTCATATAACGATTGGTTAATTTTACACAGGCATCAATAGCTTCATCAGTAAAAGTAACATGATGATGCGATTCGTATTTACCTTTAATATTATGTAAAATTTGTATGGTTTCTTCAACGGTAGTAGGATCTACGATTACCTTTTGAAAACGACGTTCTAAAGCACCGTCTTTTTCAATGTTAGTTCTATACTCATCAAGAGTAGTCGCACCAATACATTGAATTTCTCCTCTTGCTAAAGCTGGTTTTAACATGTTAGAAGCATCTAATGAACCTGTAGCTCCACCAGCACCAACAATTGTATGAATCTCATCAATAAATAATATGATATCATCATTCTTTTCTAGCTCGTTCATCAACGCTTTCATACGTTCTTCAAACTGACCTCTATATTTTGTTCCAGCTACCAAGCTAGCTAAATCAAGAGAAACAATACGTTTATCGAATAAGATTCGAGATACTTTTCTATCTACAATACGTAAAGCCAATCCTTCTGCAATAGCAGACTTACCAACACCTGGTTCACCAATAAGCATTGGGTTGTTCTTTTTTCGTCTACTTAAAATTTGAGAAACACGCTCAATTTCTTTTAAACGACCCACAACAGGGTCTAACTTTCCCGCAACTGCTAGGGCTGTTAAATCACGTCCGAAGTTGTCTAAAACAGGAGTTTTAGACTTTTTAACTTGTTTTCCTTTTTGTGGTTGTTGACCATAAGGATTTGACTTTTCGTCAGCAAACTCATCATCAGATGGAGTTTCTCCTATAGGTGAAATAAACGTATCATCATCTACATGTAGCTCTTTGTACAAGTTTTTAGCCTGCTCATAATCTACATCATATTTTTGAAGTAGTTTTGTGGTAGGATCATTCTCGTTACGTAAGATGCACAGTAGTAAATGTGCAGTGTCTATTGCGTTACTTTGATATAATTTAGCTTCTAAAAACGTTGTTTTTATAGCTTTCTCTGCTTGTCTGGTAAGATGTAAACTCTTCCTTTGAGGGCTTGTTAAAGATGGGGTCGTAGGATTTAGCTTTTCTAGTTTATTGCGAACTAAATCTAAATCAACATCAAAAGTTGTTAATATTTCAATGGCTTTTCCGTCACCTTTCCTAATCAAACCTAACAAAAGATGTTCCGTTCCAATAAAGTCATGTCCTAGTCGTAAGGCTTCCTCTTTACTGAAAGTGATCACATCTCTAACCTGTGGTGAAAAATTATCGTCCATAAATTTATTTTCTGTCTCTGTAAAGTTAGTAAGTTTTTTTCTTAAAAATTACAAAAAAGATGCCAATAGTTTTTAACTGACATTCTGACGAGTAAAATAAGGCGTTTTAATGTTTAATAACCTTATAAAATTGTTAATAAATAACCTTAAAACAGTCTATATATTTTTTGTGTAAAACTGAGGGTTATAGTATCTTGCAATGTTTTAGAAAATGCAGAGAACTAGAAAGCATTTTAAAAGTGAGTTTTATCGAGTGTAAAATTCACTTTTTTGACGAAAATAAATACTAATATTTTAAAAGAAAATATATGGCAGATGGCGAAAAGTTGATACCTATCAACATTGAAGAGCAAATGAAGTCAGCATACATCGACTATTCTATGTCGGTGATAGTATCGAGAGCATTACCAGATGTAAGAGATGGTTTAAAACCAGTGCATAGAAGAGTATTATTTGGTATGCATGAATTAGGAATTAAAGCTACAGGAGCATATAAAAAATCTGCAAGAGTTGTAGGAGAGGTGCTTGGTAAGTATCACCCACACGGAGATACTTCGGTGTACGACTCTATGGTGCGTATGGCACAAGATTGGAGTGTGCGTTATATGATGGTTGATGGGCAAGGAAACTTTGGTTCTGTTGATGGTGATAGCCCTGCAGCAATGCGTTATACTGAGGTGCGTATGCAGAAAATATCAGAAGAAATGTTGTCTGATATTGAAAAAGATACTGTAGACCATAAGTTAAACTTTGATGATACTTTACAAGAGCCAACGGTATTACCAACACGTATTCCTAACTTATTAGTTAATGGAGCGTCAGGTATTGCAGTAGGTATGGCAACAAACATGGCACCACATAACTTAACAGAAGTTATTAATGGTACTATTGCCTATATTGATAATAGAGACATTGAGATTGATGAGTTAATGCAACACATCAAAGCACCTGACTTTCCTACTGGAGGAATTATTTATGGATATGATGGTGTAAGGGATGCTTTCCATACAGGTCGCGGACGTATTGTAATGCGTGCTAAAGCTACTATTGAAGAGGTAAAAGGACGTGAGTGTATCGTTGTAACTGAGATTCCTTACCAAGTGAATAAAGCAGAAATGATTAAGAAAACTGCTGACTTGGTTAATGAAAAGAAGTTAGAAGGTATTGCAAGTATTCGTGATGAATCTGACCGTAAAGGAATGCGTATCGTTTATATATTAAAGCGTGATGCAATTCCTAACATTGTCTTAAACAAGTTATTTAAATATACACAATTACAAACATCGTTTAGTGTAAATAATATTGCGTTAGTAAAAGGTCGCCCAGAGCAATTAAATTTAAAGCAATTAATACACTATTTTGTTGAACACAGACATGAAGTAATTGTTCGTAGAACAGAATTTGAATTAAAGAAAGCAGAAGCTCGTGCTCATATTTTAGAAGGATTAATCATTGCTTCGGATAATATTGATGAGGTAATTGCAATTATTAGAGGTTCTTCAAATGCCGATCAAGCACGTGAAAAATTAATGGAGCGTTTTGAATTAACAGAAATTCAAGCACGTGCCATTGTTGAAATGCGTTTACGTCAGTTAACAGGACTAGAACAAGACAAACTACGTTCTGAGTATGATGAAATCATTAAGACTATTGCAGATTTAAAAGATATTCTTGCTAATGAACCAAGACGTTACCAAATTATTAAAGATGAATTATTACACATCAAAGAGAAATATGGTGACGATCGTCGTTCAGTAATTGAATATGCAGGAGGAGATATGAGAATCGAAGATATGATTCCTAACTCTAAAGTAGTAGTAACTATTTCGCATGCTGGTTATGTGAAGCGTACAAACTTAGATGAATATAAAGTTCAGAATAGAGGAGGACGTGGACAAAAAGGAGCAACTACTCGTAATGAAGATTTCTTAGAACACTTATTTGTAGGTACCAACCACCAATATATGTTGTTCTTTACTCAAAAAGGAAAAGTATTCTGGATGCGTGTGTACGAAGTTCCAGAAGGAGGAAAGAATACAAAAGGTAGAGCTATTCAAAACTTAATAAATATTGAACCAGACGATAAGGTAAAAGCGTTCTTAGTAACAGGTGATTTAAAAGATGAAGATTACATCAACAATCATTACGTTATTATGGCTACCAAACGTGGTCAGGTTAAGAAAACACCTTTAGAGCAATATTCTCGTCCAAGGGCTAATGGTATTAATGCTATTACCATTAAAGAAGGAGATGAGTTATTAGAAGCAAAGTTAACTACTGGAGATAGTCAAGTAATGTTAGCACTTAAATCTGGAAAGGCAATTCGTTTCGAAGAAGCCAAAACACGTCCGATGGGAAGAACAGCTTCAGGAGTTCGTGGTATTACATTGTCACATGAAAATGATGAGGTAATTGGTATGGTAGCTGTAAACGATATGGAAAGTAATATCTTAGTAGTTTCAGAAAAAGGATATGGAAAACGTTCTAATTTAGAAGATTACCGTATAACAAACCGTGGAGGTAAAGGAGTTAAAACGTTGAATATATCAGAAAAAACAGGTAATTTAGTCGCTATCAAGAATGTTGATGACTCTAACGATTTAATGATTATTAATAAATCTGGGTTAACTATTAGAATGGCTGTAGAAGATTTGCGCGTTATGGGTAGAGCAACTCAAGGAGTTAAGTTAATCAATATTAAAGATAATGACGATATTGCTGCAGTAGCAAAAGTTATGCACGAAAAAGATGAAGAAGAAAATGGCACGGAAATTGAAAATGAAACGAATGAAAGTCAAGAACAACAATAAATAAACCATAACAAAGATGAAAAAACAAATCTTAGCCCTTTCTTTAGGATTAATGTCGTTAGGGGCAATTGCTCAAAAATCAGAACTTAAAGCTGCTGAGAAGGCTATAAAAAAACAAGATTTTACTTCAGCATTAAGTACGCTTAACGCTATTGAAGGGTCTTTAATGATGAACGGTGATGATAAATATAAGTCTAAATTCTATTTCTTAAAAGGAAAAGCATTAGCTGCTAAAAAAGATTACAAGAAAGCGGGAGAAGCTTTGAATGCTTTAATAGCAATGAAAGAGAATAAGTATACAGATGAAGCTAAGCCTATCTTAAATCAAATGATTCAAGAAGTTTCAAAAAAAGCAGTAGACTTATATAATAATAAAAAAGACTATAAAGGAGCTGCTGAAGACTTCTATTTAACATATGTATTAAGCCCAACAGATACTTCTTTTGCTTATAATGCTGCGGTTTCAGCTACTCAAGCTAAAGACTATGATAAGGCAATAGAATACTATAGAGAATTACAAAAAATAGGTTATACAGGTGTTGAAAAGCAATATGTAGCTACTGATAAAACAACAGGTAAAGTAGAGAATTTCGGAAATGATAAAGCCAGAAGAGATTTAATGGTGAAGTCAGGAAGTTATGTAAAGCCAGAGACTAAATCTTCTGAGTCTAAATCAGCAACAATTGTTAAAAATGTAGCTTTAATATTAAAAGAGCAAGGAAAAACTGATGAGGCTATTGCAGCTTTTAAAGAAGCTCGTGCTTCTAATCCTAAAGATTTAAATTTAATTTTAAATGAAGCTCAATTATATGTTGATATGGGGAAAATGGATAAGTTTGGAGAGTTAATGAATGAAGCAGTAGCTTTAGATCCAGAAAATCCGACTTTATATTATAACTTAGGTGTTGTAAACTTTAATGAAGGAAGAGTAGATGACGCTAAAAAGTATTACACTAAAGCAGTTGAGTTAAAACCAGATTATGCTGATGCTTACATGAATTTAGCAGTAGTAGTTTTGGATAAAGAAAAAGCTATCGTTGAGGAAATGAATAAAAACTTATCAAATTTTAAAAAGTATGATGAGTTAGCAGCAAAGCAAAAAGAAGTTTACAAAGAAGCTATCCCATTTTTAGAGAAAGCTGACAGTTTAAATAGAAATTTACAAACTGTTAAAACTTTAATGAACTTATATGAAGTTTTAGAGATGAGTGATAAGGCTTCTGAATATAGAGAGTTGTATAAATCTATGCAATAAAAAATATTCAAATAAAGAAAAAACCGAAACTTTAAAGTTTCGGTTTTTTTATGTTATAAAATATTATTAGGATTAATCAATTAAACGTTTGATAACTCTAAGTTTGTGAGTGTGTTGTTGTGTGTCAACATTATAAATACCACTATGGTCTAGCTTATCAATACGAACTTTTCCATGGGCATGTATAATATTGTAGTCATTCATAATAATTCCTACATGAGTAATTATACCTTCTTCATTATCAAAAAAAGCTAAATCACCAGGCTCACTCTCTTCAATAAAACTCAATACTTCTCCTTGTGTAGCTTGTTGTTTAGCATCACGAAGTAAGTTGTACCCACACAGTTTATATACAGTTTGGGTAAATCCTGAGCAATCAATACCAAAAGGCGATTTACCTCCCCATAAATAAGGAACGTTTAAGAATAAAAAAGCGGTTTCTACTATAGAAGATTTTGTTAGCTTATTATTACATACTTTTCCCTCATATAAAAAAGAGGTGTTATTAATATTAATTTTATTGTTCTTAAATAACGGAAGACGAGCTCCCATAGGAATAGTAGTTAAGTTACTATTATTATCAGTAATAAAATCAATTAATTCACCAGCATAGTGCTTTTTCTCTTTAGATAAAAGAGTATGTATTTCTTCTGAAATTTCTTCGTATTGTTTATTGTCGATGTATCCCTCATAATTATCGAAAGCTAAACGGATTTTACTCCACTTTTTAGATTTTTCTATGACTTCAAAATGTTCACCAAAAACAACTTGATTCACCATTTCTGAAGCATCAGAAGGTTCTAATCGAAGAGGAACAATACTCAAATTACAAATTCCGAAAGACATCTACTAATAGGGGCTTTTAAAACAATTAAACTCTTTCAATAACCATTGCACTAGCACCTCCACCACCGTTACAAATTCCAGCAGCACCAATTTTAGCATTGTTTTGTTTTAAAATAGAAGTTAAGGCAATAATAATTCTAGCTCCAGAAACTCCTAACGGGTGTCCTAACGAAACCGCACCACCATTTACATTTACTTTGTCAGCTGATAAACCTAAAATTTTCATGTTAGCTAATCCAACTACAGAAAAAGCTTCGTTTAATTCAAAATAATCAACATCATCAATAGAAACCCCAGCTTTAGCTAAGGCTTTTGGTAATGCCTTTGCAGGAGCAGTTGTAAACCATTTTGGTTCGTGAGCAGCATCAGCATAACCTTTAATTTTTGCTAGTGGAGTTAACCCTAATTCAGCAGCTTTTTCAGCAGACATTAATACTAATGCAGCACCACCATCATTAATAGTAGAAGCATTTGCAGCAGTTACTGTACCTTCTTTTGTGAAAGCAGGACGTAAAGCAGGAATTTTATCCATTTTTACGTTTTTAAATTCTTCATCTTCAGAAAAAATGATAGGCTCACCACGACGTTGAGGTATTTCTACAGGAACAACTTCATCAGCAAATTTACCTTCACTCCAAGCTTTTGAAGAGCGGTTGTATGATTCAATTGCAAAAGCATCTTGATCTTCTCTTGAGAATTCATATTCAACAGCACATTCATCAGCACAAACTCCCATAGCTACTTGCTCATAAGCATCAACTAACCCATCTTTTTGCATTCCATCTTCCATCTTAATGGGTCCGAATTTAGAACCTGTTCTAGCGTGTTGATAATGTGGAATCATACTCATGTTTTCCATACCTCCAGCTACAACAATTTCTGCATCACCTAAAGCAATAGTTTGTGCAGCTAACATGATAGACTTCATTCCTGATGAACAAACTTTGTTAACAGTAGTACAAGGTACAGTATCAGGAATTCCTGCAAAGATTGCAGCCTGACGAGCTGGTGCTTGTCCTAAACCTGCTGAAACTACATTACCCATAAAAACTTCCTCAACCATTTCTGGTTTTAAGTTAATTTTATCTAAAGCTCCTTTAATGGCTACAGCACCTAATTTTGGTGCAGGTGTAGTTGATAATGTTCCTAAAAAACTACCAATTGGAGTTCTTGCAACCGATACTATTACTACTTCTTTCATGTGCTACTATTTGTTAATTTTTATTTATCCCAATAACCAAAAACGACTAAAATAATAAAGCTGTTAAGTGCTTAATAATTATTTTTCTACTATTGATTTCATGTATTGGGTGAATTGTATTAAGATTTGTTTTGCGAAAATAACCATTTTATAACAAGTACTCAAATAATAGAGAAAGGTTATATTTACATTTTATAAACATCAAAAATGAACGATTTAATCAACAGACTGTACAAGAATAACACGATAATTTACAAAGTATTGTTGTTCTTAATAACAGTAATTGCTATTGTATACTTGTTTCCTAAGGGAGGACAGTTTAAGTATGATTTTCCACAAGGAAAACCTTGGCAATATGATAATTTATATGCTCCTTTTGATTTTGCTATTCAAAAAACTCCAGAAGAAATAGCAGAAGAGAAAAAGGAACTTGAAAGTGGATCAAAAAAATATTTTGTAGTCGATACATCAATAAAAACAGAAGTACTACGTTCATTTACCAATCAAGTTACAAGCCTAGACTCTTTATCAACTAGCGCGATTAGAGATATAATTAAAACAGGAGGAAAACTTATCGATAAAATATACTTGTATGGTTTTTTAGATGATGCAAGTATTGATAAAGCTAGTAGAGGAGATGTAGTGGTCTTACGAAAAGGGAATTCTATAGATGATGTTCCATTTTCAAGATTAGTACAATCAAAAGATATTTTAAGTTTTTTACGAACCAATACAGAAGGACTTCAGTATTATAAACAACGCCTACTCATTAATTATTTGTCAAGTAACTTACGTCCTAATGTAACGTACGATTATAAGTATAGTGAAAAGGAGTTAAATGAACGCTTACAAAGTATTTCTTATGCAAAAGGAAAAGTATCAAAAGGAGAATTAATTATTTTAAAAGGAGATATTGTAGAAGGAAGAAAATATAATGTTTTAAAATCATACGAAGTAGCATCAAGTTCTAGAATTTGGACAAAATCAAATTATTATTGGATTGTATTTGGGTATACGATTTTAGTAGCCTTAGCATTGCTAATGTTATTATTGTTTCTTGAAAGATATAGGTTTGATACTTTTAACGATAATAATAAAGTAACTTTTATTTTCTTCAACATCTTTTTAATGATTTTTGTGCAAACTATGGTGGTGAAATACAATTCAGATTACCTATATGTTGTTCCGTTAAGTATTTTGCCAATTGTACTTAAAGCTTTTTTTGATGCTCGATTAGGTTTGTTTACCCATGTACTAACAGTGTTGCTATTAGGATTTATTGTGCCAAATAGTTTTGAGTTTATTTACTTACACATTATTGCAGGAATTGTAACAATATTAACAGTGTCTGAACTATATAAACGAGCAAGTCTATTTATGTCTATAGGGCAAATTACATTAATTTATATGGTTACCTATTTTGCTTTTTCCATTTTAAAGGAAGGAAATGCAGATAAAATAAATTGGATGTACTTTGGGCTATTTGCGGCCAATGGATTATTATCGTTCTTAGCAGTGTTTTTTATCTATTTTTATGAAAAACTATTCGGGTTGGTCTCTGATGTAACCTTGTTAGAGCTTTCTAATACAAATTCAAAACTATTAAGAGATTTGAATGAAAAAGCACCAGGAACGTTTCAACACTCTATGCAGGTAGCTAATTTGGCTGAAGCAGCGGCTAATGAAATAGGAGCAAACTCGATGTTGGTGCGAACAGGAGCATTGTATCATGATATAGGTAAAATGGCGAATCCAATGTATTTTACCGAAAATCAATCTACAGGCGTAAATCCACATAATGATTTATTACCAGTAGACAGTGCACGTATTATTTTAGATCACGTAATTAACGGTATTGAAATAGCAAAAAAGCATAAGCTGCCAGATAGAATAATAGATTTTATTCGTACACATCACGGAACAAGTGTTACTTATTATTTCTATAAGCAAGAAGAAGAAAATAATCCAGATGTTGATATTCAAAAGTTTCAATATCCAGGGCCAATTCCATTTTCAAAAGAAACAGCAATTTTAATGATGTGTGATGCAGCAGAAGCAGCTTCAAAAAGTTTAAAAAATCCAACAGCACAATCTATCGATGTATTAATTGATAGAATTGTAGACAAGCAAAAAAACGATAATCAGTTCATAAATTCAGATATTACTTTTAGAGAAATAGAAAAAATTAAAAAAATTATTAAGAATAAGTTAATGAATATCTACCACTTACGAGTTGAGTATCCAGAATAGGTGATTTTTTTATCAAAAAAGTTTGTAGAAACGTATATATAGTTATACATTTGCACTCGCAATTTTTAGTTCACGCTTCGGCAAGAATTAAGGAGAGGTGGCAGAGTGGTAATGCAGCAGCCTGCTAAGCTGTCATCCTTCGGGATGCCCGGGTTCGAATCCCGGTCTCTCCGCAAAAAAAGTTGTAGATGACACCAATCGGGGTGTAGCGTAGCCCGGTCATCGCGCCTGCTTTGGGAGCAGGAGGTCGCAGGTTCGAATCCTGCCACCCCGACACAATGGTCGCGTAGCTCAGCTGGATAGAGCATCTGCCTTCTAAGCAGACGGTCACAGGTTCGAATCCTGTCGCGATCACAATAAGCCTTACTAGAAATAGTAAGGCTTTTTTGTTTTTGTAAGTTTTATAGTGCTTGTAGCTTATTTTGACCATTTATATTTCACTTGTTATTTTTTCAATAATTATCCCTTTTGTAACCTTTTAAGGTATACAATAAGGTACCCATTTTACTTTCTGAGGTACCCATTTTTATAAATTTTAAAACAATGAATAATAATAAAATACATATACTTTTCCTTATACAAAGAAATAAGGTCAATAAAAGAGGAGGTACTCCATTGAGGTGTAGGATAACTTACAATAAACAGAGAAAGGATTTCTCTTTAGGATTATTTGTTAATCCTAATTATTGGGATAGTAAAAAACAAAAGCTTTTAAATAAAGCTGAGAACTATAATATTGTAAACACACAATTAAGCCTTATTAGTCAAAAGATTAATGAGGCTTTTTTATTGCTACAACTTCAAAAAAACGATTTTAATGTTGATGATATATACAGTCAATATAAGGGAGAAAATACGAGAGTAGAGAAGACTCTATTAGAATTGTATGATATTCACAATGAACAAACCAAAAAACTTATAGGAATTGATTTTAAAGAAGTTTCTTGGGATAGGTATGTAGAGAATAAGAGAAAGGTTGAAAAATTTATAAAATTCAAATACAAAAGGAATGATATAAAGCTTAATAAACTGAATTTAAAATTTATTAATGACTTAGAGTATTATTATAAAACAGAACTTAAATTAAGTCAAGCTACCATTAACAGAAGCTTACAAAGAGTGAAAAAGATAGTGCAATTTGGAATAGATGAGAATTACTTAGAGAAGAACCCTTTTTCTTTGTATAAATCTACCAAACATAAGGTTGAGTTAATCTATTTAACAACAGAAGAATTAAAAGATTTAGAAGAGTTTAAATTTAATCAAGTAAGATTAGCTCAAATAAGAGATTTATTTGTGTTTTGTTGTTATACTGGGTTGGCATATCAAGAAATGTCATCATTGAGAGCTGAGCATGTAGTTAAAGGTTTTGATAATGATTATTGGATTGAAATGCATAGACAAAAAACTAGTTCTAAAATTGCAATACCATTACTACCTAAAGCTAAGTTATTACTCAAAAAATATGGATATAATCTACCTAAAATATCTAATCAAAAGTTTAATTCTTATCTAAAGGAAATAGCAGATATTGTTGGGATTAATAAAAAATTAACTCATCATGTGGCTAGAAAAACATTTGCCACTACTGTATTATTATATAATGGTGTATCAATGGAGGTAGTTAGTGAGCTACTTGGTCATTCTAGACTTCAGGTTACTCAAGAACATTATGCTAAGGTTGTAAGAAAAAAAGTTAGCAATGAAATTGATAAACTTATAATAAAAAAAATAAACAGTTAATTTTGAATAAACCTATCTATAACATTTATATAATTTTATAGTTTTCTCCTTTTTTAAGTTTGGGCAAAAAGAGAAAGAATTAATAATAGATGCTTCATTACCTACAACATTAAATTTTTTATATAAATCAAGTTCTTCTTTAGCATTTTCGTAACCTTTAATAGGAAGAGAGCATATATAGTAATTATTACTGTCATTAAGTATAATAAAATTTCCATGTTTAGGTATTAATTCAGCTAATTTTCTTTGAGCATCATTCAAATTACTGTGACTAGACACTCGTATATAGTAACTTTTTATATCTGACTCCTTGTCCTTGCTAATTAAATTCTTTTTTAAAAGAAATTCATCTAATGATTCATGAGGCTTTAATCCTTTTAAGATAACAAGTACTTTATTATATTTATCATAGCCACTTGTATACTTATTACCTAGTAAAAGCATAGCTCTATTATTATTCAGGTTCTCAACTTCATCTTCAATCATTTCTAATTTTATCTTTACTACTTTTCTTCTTACTGAATCTAATTTTTTCAAATCTTTATCATTAAGGTTTGAATCATTTTTTAATTCATTTAATCTAGTTTCAACTAATTGAATTGCTTCATAAGAAGGATTAAATGTATGGTTAATACTAGTCCTATAATCATCCATTACAGGGATAATCTGAGGAGATATTATTACCTCTTTTTTCTGTGATTTATTAGATTTTGAATTATTCTTACTTGAAGATTCAGAAGAACTTTCTTCTATTAAGGTAATGTTTTTATTATCATCTAAAGTTCTAATAAAATCTATTATTTTTTGATAATCACTATATGTTTCTACATCAAAAGATGTGTTACTAGGTATAGAAAGTCTTGAATCAATACCTGTTATTCCTATGGTTTTTATTGTAATGTTGACTATTTTAGATTTGTTTTCTACATCTGCTGCTAATCCAGCAAGAGAACCTATACCTTTTAATTCAGTATTATTGTCAATATTGGCTATTCTAAATTGCGCTCTGATACCAACAGCATACCGTATAGTTGGTAACCCAGTACATTTTATATCTTTGTATTGGATATAATCAGTAACAACATATATAGAATTGTGTTTGATGTTATTGTCTACTATACCAAAAGCTTGAAGAGCAGCTCTGTTTTCATTTTTAAATATATAATGATTAAATTGAAACCCGCTCCCTAAATCTTTTAAATTCAGTGGTAAATCATATTCACAAGGTTTTACACCGATTTTTCTAAGCTCTTGAGCTAGATTACTGACATTGTTATTATCATTTAGATTTGAAAATAAAGTTATTTTCGTAACAGTGTCGTTTGATTTAGGTTTATATTTAGGTTTTCCAGAAGTAATATTGCTATTACCATCAATAATTTCTCTTACAAGTAAATATTCTAGGACAGCTTGAGAGTAATAGTTGTAATCTGCATTTAAAGCAGTAAGCCCTAAAACACTTTGATTTTCTGTGTAACTATCTCTATCAGCAAATTTTTTTAAATGCTGTTTACTAGAATGACATGAAGAAAATAGTACTATTGATATAGAAAATATAATAATTTTCTCTAAGAGATTAGTTTTCATAGAGTAAAAGTTTGGTGTAGACTAATTTATAATAAAATAATCTAAAAAGAAATACCTAATATTAGTTATTTTCCGTCTATAAAGAAAGTGTTAATCTAATTTAATATTAAAGAATTCTTTTAAAGGAATTTCCATGGCAATAGCCAGTGTGGAAATAGTTACTACATTTGGTGTAACTATAGCTTTTTCAATTTTATATAAGTATTGTCTATCCTTGCCAACTAACTCTGCTAATTCAGTTTGAGTTAATCCTTTTTGCATCCTTAAAAACCTAACTCTTTCACCAATTTTAACTGGAATAGAGTTTTTTAATTCATTCAACTTTTTTTCAGACAATTCTACCATATAGTAAAAGTCTTATATGGTAAGTAATATTTTGTAACCTTAAATAACTACATTTTTATATATTTGAACTTAAATTAAAAACAATCATGAAAACAATTACTAACAAATTAAAGATGAAAAACATTTTATTAGCATTACTAACAATTACAGTATTTACCTCATGTTCATCACATGATGAAATAACAGACACTACAACTGTTCTAGGAACTTGGAAACTAACTAGTCATTCAGATTTTACAAATCTTCCAGATTGTATGAAACAAACTAAGATAACATTTATAGAACATGGTAATTTATCTGGTGAAATCTATGAACCTAACGGAGGAAATTGTGATAAGAATAATTTAGTCGCTAGTTATGAAAAGGAGACAGAAACCTCTTATACTATAATTGGAAGTTCTACTATTCTTGCTGAAGTAGAATTAGAATCAAACAAATTAATTTGGACAGATAAAAGTTCAACAAAAATAAGGGTATTAAATTTTGTAAGAAACTAACTTATATCTATGAAATATAATGCAACTAAGCAGATTTACTTCAAGGATTTGATGGGTGTTTGTACTTTAAAATGTAAAGATTGTCATTACAAAACAGAAGAGTTTACAGTTCATCTAAAATTAAATGTAAAAGATCCGCATCAATGTCAAAAATGCGGAGTTATTTCAGAAACAAAGGAAGCTATTTGTAATCATACCGATTCAATGTCTAAAACTGCGCCAATATTCTGTTTGAAATGTACATCTACTAATGTTGAACCAACTATAGAATATATCTAGAACCTTGTAAAAACAATAAAATGAATGATAACAATGACAAGACATCTTTTAGTGCTAAGCTAATATTATTTATACTTTTCTTTTTTACGATATTAATTCCAAGTATGATAACTAAAGGAGCAACAACTAAGGTATTTGTAGGCTCTCTAGGGTCAGCATTATTAGTAGCTGTAATATTTGGAATAGTAACATCAAAAAAGAATTAAAAAAATATTTTTCTCAAAATTTTCAAAACACTTTCTCTATCGTGAAAACTAAGTAATCTAATATCAACCCCCACCCTTTTTTACCATTGCGGGATACCCCCGTGTTTAATGTTTAATCTTAAAATTTAAAATACTATGGTAAAAATTGTAGATTTTAAGACCTATGAAAGAAATGATGGGTCAGAATTTAATGTGCTTATTGTACAAGGAGGAATTGAAGCTGTTAAAAGTCAAGAAACAGGAAAAACTTACTTTACAGCAAGAAAGACAAGTGTTCCAAGCACTTTTGACACAACTACTTGTGAAAGTTTAATTGGTACAGATTTTCCTGGACTAATTAAAAAAGTAGATGTTGAATCGTATGAATATACAGTGCCTACAACAGGAGAGATTGTTACGCTTACACACAGTTATCAGTATGTAAGTGAAGAAGAAAGCATTGTAAATAACAATGTAGTACATCAAGAGGTATTATAAATACAGAATTATAAAGATAAAGTTAGAGAGCTTCAGAAATGAGGCTCTTTTTCATGTCTATAATTATGTCTTATAACCTAACTAATTAAAAAACATAACTATAAAAATTATGCAATTACAAAAAGCACAAAGACATCAAGTAAAATTAAGACTTGGATTGTCAGGAGCAAGTGGTTTTGGCAAAACTACAAGTGCCTTATTACTAGCCTATGGAATAACAGAAGATTGGAGTAAAATAGCTGTTATAGACACAGAGAACAACAGTGCAAGTTTATACTCTCATTTAGGTAATTTCAATGTTTTAAACTTAAATGAACCTTATAATCCAGAAAGATATATACAGGCTATTAAAACTTGTGAAGAAGCTAATATTGAAGTTATCATTATTGATAGCATAACACACGAATGGAGTGGTAAAAATGGTTGTTTACAACTACATGAACAATTAGGAGGCAGATTCCAAGATTGGGCTAAAATAACACCACGTCATAACAAATTTATAGATGCTATTCTTCAATCTAAATGTCATATAATCACGACAACAAGACGTAAGATAGATTATTCCTTAGATCAAGGAAATAACGGCAGAACAAAGGTTATTAAGCATGGTACAAAAGAAATTACAAGAGAAGGCTTTGAATATGAACTCACAGTAAATTTTGAGCTTATTAATGATCAGCATTTGGCTAAAGCTTCAAAAGATAGAACAGGGTTATTTATGAATAAACCAGAGTTTATTATTGGAAAAGGAACAGGTAAGAAATTAATTCAATGGTGCAATCAAGGAATATCTATTGAACAAGCCAAACAAGAAATTGAAAAATGTACTACAGTGGAAGGTTTAAGGCATTTGTATCAAAAATATAGTGGATTGCAAAAAGAACTTCATCAAGTAATAGTTGAACGTAAAGAAACTATTGAAAATGTAAGTAGCCAAGTAGTAAAAGATAACCAAATTGTAAAATCATCAGAAAATGGAATTAATAGCCAATAATAATCCAAGTCAAATGATACAAAACGTATCAGAAATCATCCAAAAACCATCAAGTAAATTTATTGAAGCAAATACTACAGAAGTTACATTAGAACACATCAAAAAAGATTGTATAATTCCTGTTTTTGCAAAAGATAATGAAACTACTATTTCTCATTTTGAGTTTATTGATGCTACTAAAGAAATAGCACAATCAATATTATCAAATACAATTTCAGAACCAGCCATTAGAGTGTCTCATCAAATTAAAGGCAGAATCCCAAGTGCTATTGGCAAACCTGTTAGAGAACTAAAAGACCACGAGAAAACCATTTATTACGAGAGAATGGCTTTTATGATGGAAGTTCCTAATAGACAAGTGGTAGTTAATAATCAAATTCTAAATCTCACCATTGGTGGAGTTAGAGCTTATAATCAAGAAAACTTATTCTCTAAAAAATCTATTGAAAAATTTAAAGTCTTTATTGGTTTTAAAAATACTGTATGTACAAATCTTTGCATCAGTACAGATGGATTGAAATCAGAAATTAGAATAAGTAGTATTACTGAATTGCAAGAAGCTATACAGACCCTCATATTAAATTATAATGAAGAAGCTCATTTAGGTAACATGGAAAGAATGAGTAAGTATTCTTTGAAAGAAGAACAGTTTGCTCACCTAATTGGAAAAATGAAAATGTATCATTTTCTAAATAAAAAAGACAAGCAAGGTAAATTTCCTTTACAATTGACAGATTCACAAATTTCAACAGTTGTTAAAGACTATTTTAGTGATAATAACTTTAGTAGAAATGAAAATGAAATGATTGACTTATGGAGTATTTATAATTTATTTACTGAAGCCAATAAATCATCTTACATAGATAATTGTTTAGAACGAAACGTTAATGCATATGAGTTCATGCAAAACATAGGTAACTCATTGCAAAATGGAACTTATAATTGGTTTCTTCATAATTATAATATAGCTATTTCGTAAAAAAATAGCGCAGAACCTCATATATAATAATATCAAAATGAATGATAAAGAATTGGCTGAATTACTGAAATATAGCAACTCTAAAGAGCTTTATATTGTTACTTGGAACAATTTATTAAAGATATTGTTTTGTCCTTTTAAAGTAAGTGTATTGAATGATATCGGAGATTTAAAAAAGAATCAAATTGCATGGGTAGAAGAAGTGAAAGTAACATCAGAACTAAAGACTGTTTATATCATAAAGAGGAAAGCTTATTATTATCATCATTTTGATATTCTAATAGAATAGCTGTTGTGCTGTATTTTTATCCATAAGGAGTTTTTGAGACGGTTCAGCTTTAAAAAAATACCACTGAAAAATTCTAGAAATAATACACAGCATGTTATGCCTAGATATGTTGTGTATTTTTATTGAAAAATACTTGACAAACTTGTCAGTTAACTTTTACAACTTTAAATTATGATTTATACTACTACCTTTTTAGATTTTATCGAAGAAACTAGATTTTTAAAATTACAAAATAAGTTTGCTTCTTATGATGTTAACTTTTATCCATACGAAGAAACTTATGATAAAATTGTTGATGGAGATTTCAAAATTTTAGAAAAAGATATCAACCCGATTACAGAAGAAGAAATATTCGTGTATAAATCGTTTAATGAGGATTTTATTATCCCCTCAATATCGACATTAGCTGAGAGATATATTAAGTATTTTAAAAATAAAACTGAAAACGAAATGTTTGAGGAGGAAAAAATAGCATCGTTTGCCAGACATCAATTGGATAGACTTTTTAAAATAGAAATTAAAGCTAAGGAGATTAATTATCTTAATGATGTATCTAAGGACTTATTGATAAAACAGATTAAAGATGTAATTGAGTTCCTGTCGGATGATTATATAATACCTAGTTTTTCTTTAGATAGGAAGATTAAAGTTAAAATGAATAAAACTGATATAATAGTATTATTCCTATTATTAAGAGAGAATAAGAAAATTGTTTATTATCCTAATGCTGAGCTTAAGTTAATACTAGAAAGAACTTTTCTGTACTTAAACGAAAAAGATAAAGCATATTACAATATATCTATAAATTCTACTATAATTAGTGATATACTTAATGGGAATAGACCAATAAATAATTCTTTAAAAAGATTGAAAAACTTATTTCAAAGTGAGGATTTTTATAATGCTATAATTTAATAGTTGTAGGGGTAAAAAAAAGCACCCCTACTTCATCAAATCTTCATACGCATCTTTGCATCAGATTATAAAAAGGAATTATAATCCGAAGTTCATTGACATATTGGTTTAGAGGAGTTGCTCAATTGTGAGTGAGCTTGCAAATAAATAATAATCAAAATTTTTAAACGATGAAAGAATTCCGTTTTTGGAAAAATGAAGAAGGTAAAGTAAGTATTTCAAATGCAAAATTATTGAAGTTTTTAGAAGTAAATGGATTTATGAGAATTAGGTTATCAACAACAAATTTTATGTTAGTTAGAAAGTTAGATAACAAAATTAGACAAACGTCAGAAAGTGAAATAATAGGTTTTGTAAACGCATATCTAATTAAACATAGGCTTTATAATGTGCAAGAACAGTTGGTTAAGGGTATTGGAAATTACATTTCAAGTAAGAAATTATGCTTTTTACCAACCGAAGACTTACCCAATGATAGAGATAGTAGAGATAAAGGTATTATGTATTTCAAGAATTGTTATTGTGAAATTACAAAGGACGAAATCAATATCAAAAATTATAGTGAACTACCATATGTTATTTGGGAAAATAGACTTGTAGATTTTGAGTATGCTAAACCTTATAAAACTACAGCAGGACAATTTGAACAATTCTGTATGAATATTACAGGTAAAGATGAAGCTAGATTTGAAGTGTTGAAAACAATTTTAGGCTACCTAGTCCATAGAAGTAAAGAAAGAGGAGAAACAAAAGCAGTTATTCTATACGACCAGAATATGATGCTTAATGACAGAACTCACGGGGGAACGGGTAAAACATTATTGACAGATGCAATTTCAATGATTAGAGAGTTAGAGAAATTTGATGGTAAATCTATAAAATCAGATAGTTGGTTTAAAAACCAAAGGATAAACATTACAACAGATGTGGTAGTTTATGACGATTTAAACAAGAATGTGAGCTTAGAAATGTTTTATTCGATGTTAACAACAGGAGTAGAAATTGAGAAAAAAAGAAAAGATGCTTTTTATATTCCTTTTGAGTTATCACCAAAAATTGTTATTACATCAAATTATCCTGTAAAAGGACCTGGAGGGTCTTCTGACAAAAGAAGAAGATATGAATTTGAATTAGCAAATTACTATAATGAAAAATTCACTCCCGAAGTAGATTTTAAAAATAGATTTTTTGATAAGTATTGGGGAAATGATGAATGGAGTAAATTTTATGAATTTCTCATGAGGTGTCTGCAATCATATTTAAACAAAGGTTTATTAGAAGCAAAAAAGATTAACATTAAAAAGAATAGTTTGATAGAAAAAACGTCAAGAGAATTCGTGGAGTTTGCTAATGATTGCTTAGAGTTTAATACGGAATATGACAAAAGAGAGATTGAATATTTTTACAATGAATTGTATTTAGAAAATCAAGTGAGTCCTCATAGATTCACTAAATGGTTAAAAGAATATTGTCAAGAGAATGACGCAAGTCTAGAGTTAATTTCTACAGGAGGTAAGTACAAGTTTAAAATGATTGAAAAAGTTGTAAAAGATGACAAGAATAGTTTATAAGGTTACAAATAAAGAGACTGATGAGGTTTATATAGGAATTACAACAAAATCAGTAGAGGAAAGAAAAAAAGACCACTATCAAAAATCATCGATAAAACAACAAAGGAAGTTTTATAAGGCAATTGGGACGTACAGTCCCGATGCCTTTACTTGGGAACAGATAGATACTGCATCTACCAATGATGAATTAGCAAAAAAAGAAAAGAATTATATTTTGAAATACAATTCAAAAGAAGCAGGTTATAATTCTGATAAGGGAGGAGGTATTAAGAAAACTGTTTACAAATACAATTTAGATGGTAATTATATTGATAGTTTCGATTGTTTAAAAGAAGCAGGAGAGTCTATTGGAGTGAAAAAACAACAAATTAGTAGAGCTTGTGTAAATAAAAAAAATGTAAAGGGTTTTACTGAAGTTATGATTTTTTAGGAAATTTTAAAGTTGTTGGAAGTGATAAAAGAACAAAGAAAATTATCCAACTAACACTTGATGATGAATTTGTAGCTGAATTTAATTCTGTTTCAGAAGCATCTAAAATAACAGGACTTAATAAGACAAGTATAGCAAAAGTTTGCAGAGGAGAGCGTAATAAATGTGGTGAATTTAAGTGGAGATATAAATAATTTAGTTGTCATATAAGGAGGGTGTTTATTTGCCCTCCTTTTTATTTTTAAAAGGAATTTTTAGTAAAAAAAACAGTAGCTAAAATGTATCATAAAGTCATATAATATTAATATTTTTATGCTTTTTAAATTGCTAAAGTTTAAATATGGCTACACCCACCCAATTCAATAAAATATTACAAGACTATAGAGATAAATCATTTTCTGAAAGAGATAAAGGAGATAGATTTGAAAGGTTAATACAAGCATACTTACAAACAGACCCAACATATTCCAATACATTAAAATATGTTTGGATGTGGAGTGAGTTTCCGGGCAACAAAGATTTTGGTGGTAAAGACACAGGTATCGATTTAGTAGCCTTAACTTTTGAAGGTGATTATTGGGCAATCCAATGTAAGTGTTATAAAGAGGATGGACGTATAAATAAAGCTGAAGTAGATTCATTCCTTTCTACATCAAGTCGTGATTTTAAAAATGACCAATTACAAACTGTTAGTTTTGCAAAACGTATTTGGGTTTCAACTACTAATAATTGGAGTAGTAATGCGGAAGAAACAATTAGAAACCAAAACCCACCTGTAACAAGAATAAACCTTACAGATTTACAACAAGCACCTGTTGAATGGGAAAGACTTCAAAAAGGGATAACGGGTGATTTAGCCAGAACAGATAAAAAAACATTAAGACCACATCAGGAAGAAGCTCTAAATAAAACTCACGAACATTTTAAAGAAAATGATCGTGGTAAATTGATTATGGCTTGTGGTACAGGTAAAACATTTACATCATTACGTATAGCAGAACATGAAACCAACAATAGTGGTTTAATATTATTTTTAGTGCCATCAATAGCCTTGTTAGGTCAAACATTACGTGAATGGTCATCAGATGCTAACGAGTCTATAAAACCTATTGCTATTTGTTCAGATTCAAGAATAACAAGGCAAAGAGGAAATATTAATAACGATGAAGATTTTAGTGTAGTTGATTTAGCATTTCCTGCATCTACTGATGTAAAAAGTGTTATCAAACAATTTAAAGCAATAGATAGAACATCTAAAAAAGGAATGACAGTAGTATTTTCTACCTATCAATCCATAGATGTAATTGCAAATGCACAAAGACATTTATTAAATGAGAATAACAACAATGCAATTTTCAATTTAATTATTTGTGATGAAGCACACCGTACAACAGGAGTTACATTAGTTGGAAATGATGAGTCAGCTTTTGTAAAAGTTCACGATAACGACTTTTTACAAGCCAATAAAAGGCTTTATATGACTGCTACACCTCGTTTATTTAGCGATGATTCTAAATCTAAAGCGGATATGAACGATGCAGAAATATGTTCTATGGATGATGAAACTAAATACGGTGAAGAAATGTATCGTATTGGTTTTGGTGAAGCTGTAGAGAGAGGCTTATTAACCGATTATAAAGTATTGGTATTAACATTAAGTGAAAATGACATACCAAGCGCAGTTCAAAAAATGGTGGCTAATTCAGAAAATGAAATCAATTCTGATGATGCTTCTAAATTAATAGGTTGTTTAAATGCACTTTCAAAACAAGTGTTAGGTGATAACGGATTAATAAAGGACGTTGACCCAGAACCAATGAAACGTGCTGTTGCATTCTGTCAAAACATTAAAATATCTAAAAAAATAACCAATACTTTTAATGATACTTCTGATGTTTATTTAGATTCTGTTGAACCAAGCCAAAGAGAAAAATTAGTTAGTGTATCATCAAACCATATTGATGGTAGTATGAATGCACCACAACGTGATGAATTATTAGGTTGGTTAAAATCACAATCTGCTGATTCTAATGAATGTAGAATATTAACCAATGTACGTTGTTTAAGTGAAGGTGTCGATGTACCATCTTTAGATGCGGTTTTATTCTTATCTGCTCGAAATTCACAAGTAGATGTTGTGCAGTCAGTAGGTCGTGTAATGCGTAAAGCACCAGGTAAAAATTACGGGTATATCATTATTCCTGTAGTAGTTCCTTCCGATGTAGAGCCTTCAAAAGCATTAGATGATAATGATAGATTTAGAGTAGTATGGTCAGTATTAAATGCCTTACGTGCTCACGATGATAGATTTAATGCAACTATCAATAAAATAGACCTCAATAAAAAGAAACCCGATAATATTTTAGTAGGTGGTGTTACTCACGGAATAGATGGTATTGATGATGCAGAATCTACTAAAGCAACTAAAGAAATCAACAACCAATTACAAATGCAGTTTGAACAACTGCAATCTGTGGTGTACGCTAAAATGGTACAAAAGGTTGGTGATAGAGTATATTGGGAAAAATGGGCTAAAGATGTTGCCCAAATAGCCGAAAATCAAATTGACAGAATAAACAATTTGATTAACAGGGAACCTAAATACCAAAAGGCATTTAATAAATTTTTAAAAGGACTTCAAAAGAATATCAATCCATCAATTTCAGAAAGTCAGGCTGTAGAAATGTTATCACAACATATCATTACAAAACCTGTTTTTGAGGCTTTATTTGAAGGCTATTCTTTTGTGAAAAACAATGCTATCTCAACATCTATGCAAACAATGTTAGATGTATTGGAAGACCAAGCATTAGATAAAGATGCTGAAACATTAGATAAATTCTACCAATCTGTTAAAAAACGTGCAGAGGGTATTGATAATGCAGAGGGTAAACAACGTATCATAATAGAATTATACGATAAATTCTTTAAAACGGCTTTTCCTAAAATGGTGGAACAATTAGGTATTGTTTATACACCTGTTGAGGTGGTAGATTTTATCATCCATTCTGTTAATGATGTTTTACAAAAGGAATTTAATCGTTCTATTTCAGATGAAAACATACATATTTTAGACCCATTTACAGGAACAGGAACATTTATTACGCGTTTATTGCAAAGTGGTTTAATAAAGAAAGAAGATTTACAACGCAAATACACTAAAGAGTTACACGCAAACGAAATTGTATTATTAGCATATTACATAGCTGCTGTAAATATCGAAAATGCATTTCACGACCAAATAGAACAAGAAGAATCAGAATACACACCTTTTGATGGTATGGTATTAACCGACACCTTTCAATTAGGTGAAACCAACGAAAGCGAAAAACTGTTTTCTGAAATGTTTCCTCAAAACTCTAAAAGAGTACAGGCACAACAAAAAGCACCATTACGTGTAATAATGGGGAATCCACCGTATTCCATAGGTCAAAAATCTGCTAATGATAATGCACAAAACCAAAGCTATGATAAGTTAGATTCAAGAATTGCCAATACCTATGCAGCCTTATCAAATGCAGGTTTAAATAAGTCTTTATATGATGCTTATATAAAAGCGTTTCGTTGGAGTACAGATAGATTAGACCCAAAAAATGGTGGTGTCATTGCTTTTGTAAGTAACGGGGCTTGGTTAGATGGTAATAGTACAGATGGTTTCCGTTTATCTTTAGAAAAAGAATTTTCAGCTATATATGTATTTAATTTAAGAGGTAATCAGCGTACTTCTGGCGAGTTATCTCGTAAAGAAGGTGGTAAAATATTTGGTTCAGGTTCACGTACACCAATTTCAATTACTTTATTAATTAAACAGCCTGATAATTCTGAAAAAGCAAAAATCTATTATCACGATATAGGAGATTATTTAAGTCAAAAAGAAAAGTTAGACATCATTGCAAATTTTCAATCTATCAATAAAATAGATTGGAAAAACTTAAAACCTAATGAACAAGGTGATTGGATTAACAAACGTAATGATGTATTCGATACTTTTATTCCTATTGAACCAGAGAAAAAATTTAACCTTAAAACACAAACTTTTTTCAATACTTATGCTGTAGGTGTTGCAACTAATCGAGATGCTTGGGTTTATAATTTTTCTAAAGTTGTATTAGAAAATAATATGTCAAGAATGATTGACTTTTATAATCAACAAACCAATGGGTATCAAGAGAAGTTAAAGGAAAACAAGAAGCTAAAGGTAGAAGATTTTATCAGTAATGATTTGAAGAAGATAAAATGGACTGTTAATCTTAAAAAGGAATTATCAAAAAATAATTTGCATTCATTTGAAGAAGCTGATATTATAAAATCTACATATCGTCCTTATAATACTCAAAATTTATACTATAATAAACAGTATATTGAAAGACCAGGATTATTTAATCAATTCTTTCCTGATATTGAATCCAAAAATAATGTAATTAGCATAACAGGTATTGGGGCAAGTAAGAACTTTACATCTTTAATAACTAATACAATTTCTAATTTAGATAGTTTAGAAAAAGCACAATGCTTTCCATTATATTATTACGAAGAAAAAGAACAAGTACAAGGTAGTTTATTTGATGCAGCAAGTGAGTCTAAATACATTCGTAGAGATGGTGTAAGTGATTTTATTTGGGAACGTGCTAAAAAGCAATATGGCAAGTCAGTAACCAAAGAAGATATTTTTTACTATGTGTACGGTATTTTACACAGTCCAGATTACAGAGAAACATTTGCTAATGACCTTAAAAAAATGTTACCTCGTATTCCTTTAGTAGATAAACCAAAAGACTTTAAAGCCTTTAGTGATGCAGGTAGAAAATTAGCAGAATTACACATTAATTATGAATCTGTAGAAGAATATAAAGATGTTGAGGTACAATTACCAGAGGAACATCTTCAAATGGATGCTTATGAGTTTTATAGTGTTACAAAATTACGTTTCCCTAAAAAAGACCAAAAAGAAACCATTATTTATAATTCACGTATCAAAATCAATAACATACCTGAAAAAGCATACCAATATGTAGTAAATGGAAAATCTGCTATTGAATGGATAATGGATAGATACCAAGTTAAAGTAGATAAAAAATCAGGTATTAAAAACGACCCTAACGATTGGAGTAAAGAAGTAGAAAAACCAAGCTACATTTTAGACCTCATATTGAGTATAATTAACGTAAGTGTTCAAACAGTAGATATAGTAAACGATTTACCAAAATTAGAATTTGATTAATATGTCAGAAGAACAATACAATAAAATAGCAAGATTATTTCAATTTTTGAATAACAATTATACTCTTGTAGACTATAATCATTCAGGTTTTAATGGTAATTATAAAACCTATTCTATTGAGGATATACAATTTCCTGCTAATACCTTAAAATTGATAGAAGATCTAAAAAGGATGAGAGTTCAGGAATTTTATGATATTGATTATTTAAAAGCAAATAACTTTCCAGAGAGATACTACAACAATGAATTAGTGAGGAAATCAGACTTACTTTATGGGTTTCATTATCAATTACCAACAATATTGTTTTATTATTTATTTAATAAACTTAAGGATTCAGCAAAGCATTTTCTAAAATTAATTGACTCTAATGAGTTTACATCACAATATGATTATCTAGTAACTAGAGATGAATATAATTTTAAGTATCCTTCATCATATCATACGGAGGTATTTAAATATTTTGAAACTAAAATTTTAAATTTTGGAATGTTTCACCATCTTTTAAACTGGCTTTCAGATATAAGTTATACTACAACACAAATGACATTTTATAAAACAAAAAGAATACAAAGTTGTATTGAAAACTTAACAAGGTTTGATTTTGAAAATGTTAACTTATTTATATCTGAATAAAAAGGATGAAATTATTAAAAGGTGTAGTATAAGGTAGTAAAAAAATGAATTGAGCTGTAAGTACTATAAATACTAATATTATTTACACAGGTTCGAATCCTGTCGCGATCACAATAAGCCTTACTAGAAATAGTAAGGCTTTTTTGTTGTTTAATGTTTCCGTTTTGTAATTATCAAACTACTCTAAACTACTTAAAAAGCCTAATTATATTCATTAATAAAAAGAGTTGTTTCTAGAGGACTTTACCTAATAATTAAGAAGAATAAAAAAAGGATTTACCAGAATCAATATTTTTTTACTAAATTGTAAGAGGTTAGTGTGTTGTAAATCAGTTTGTTTTAGGTGTTTCTTCAAATCTATCGCCTTTTAGCTATGAAGACAGTGCTGATATTAACCCTTTTACTTACTAGATAGAACATCAAAATTTAATTTTTTAATAAAATTTAATTAAATGTAATATATGATTACTAAGAAGTCCCACCAAAACAAAAAAACTAATGAAAAAAGTAACAACCCTCGTACTCTTAATTTTAAGTGTAACTATTACTGCACAAGTAGGAATAGGAACCTTGACACCTAATGTATCTGCTCAGTTAGATATCAAGTCAGATAGCAAAGGTTTATTAATTCCCAGATTGAATATTGATAATTTAAGTACAGCTTCACCAGTAAGTAGTGCGACAATTAATGAAAGTTTATTAGTTTATAATACAAATAGTACATCCGGAAAAGGATTTTATTATTGGAATGGAAGGCTATGGGAAAAACTGGTAGATTTAGCTACAGTTTCAAGTCTTATTGATACACAAGCAGATAACCAACAAATAAAAAGTTTCTTCTTAAATAGTTCTAACATTCTTACCCTAGAGTTAGAAAATGCGGGCTCAAAATCAGTTGATTTATCATCTCTATTAGGAGAGAATGAATTATTAACAGGTAAAGGATCTCCTATTAGTAATTCTATAGATCCAGCTACAGGTATTTTATATGTAGATACTAATTCTGGAGAAATTTATAGTTCAGATGGAAACTCATGGAGCCCAATAGTGTCAACAGGAGCAGACGGAAAATCAGCATATCAAACATGGTTAGATGCTGGAAACACCGGAACCGAAGCTGATTTTATCACCTCTTTAAAAGGAGACACTGGAGCAACAGGAGCTAACGGGGCAGATGGAGTTGATGGAGTAGACGGAAAATCTGCATATCAAACATGGTTGGATGCCGGAAACACTGGAACAGAAGCTGATTTTATTACTTCCTTAAAAGGAGACACCGGAGCGACAGGAGCTAACGGGGCAGATGGAGTAGACGGAAAATCAGCATATCAAACATGGTTGGATGCAGGAAATACTGGAACCGAAGCAGACTTTATCACTTCTTTAAAAGGAGATACAGGGGCAACAGGAGCAAACGGAGCTGATGGAGTAGACGGAAAATCAGCATATCAAACATGGTTGGATGCCGGAAATACTGGAACCGAAGCAGACTTTATCACTTCTTTAAAAGGAGACACTGGAGCAACAGGAGCTAACGGGGCAGATGGAGTAGACGGAAAATCAGCATATCAAACATGGTTGGATGCAGGAAATACTGGAACCGAAGCAGACTTTATCACTTCTTTAAAAGGAGATACAGGGGCAACAGGAGCAAACGGAGC
>NZ_RCCS01000011.1 GCF_003664185.1 Tenacibaculum discolor
ACCAAGCATGGCCAGAAGTGGTAAGCACTACTTGGACAGACAACTGTGGAATCGGAGGTGAGAAATCAGGAAGCCTAAACGGAGTAGCCGGAGAAGTAATGGCAGGCGAAGATGGTTGTACACAATACAGAGACTACACGTTCAATGCAACGGATGACTGTGGAAACCCAGCATCAGAAGTGGTAATCCGTGTAACCAGAATGTACGATAAAACTGCCCCAGTCATTGCAGACCAAGACGACATCATGCTAGAAGAATGTAACCAAGCATGGCCAGAAGTGGTAAGCACTACTTGGACAGACAACTGTGGAATCGGAGGTGAGAAATCAGGAAGCCTAAACGGAGTAGCCGGAGAAGTAATGGCAGGCGAAGATGGTTGTACACAATACAGAGACTATACGTTCAATGCAACGGATGACTGTGGAAACCCAGCATCAGAAGTGGTAATCCGCGTAACCAGAATGTACGATGAGACTAATCCTGTAATAGTTGATTTACCTGAAAGTCTTGAGTTATGTGATGAAGGATTACCAGAAATGTTGAATGCTAGATGGACAGACAATTGTTCGGCTGGAGGAGATCTGACAGCGTATCCTACAAATATAAGAGAAGAAAGTTGTATTCAGTATGCAGATTATGTTTTCACGGCTACAGATGATTGTGGTAATAGTGTTACTGAAACTGTTACAATGTCAAATAAAACAGATTTATTTGAAAACTGTGAAACAGCTTTTGCAAGAGGTAATAATAACACTTGTTTCTTGAGTGATGGGTTTAATCGTTGGGGTTGGACAAATTATTTTGAAACAGAAGGAGTTTATACTTTACCATTATATTCTGGAGCAGCACAATGTGATGTTTCCAAAGGAGTACAATCAGGTGAGGTAACCATTACATATAATGGAGGGTATGTTTCAGTGGAATATAACCTGTTTGAAGGGTATGTAATGAGTGTAGCACATGTGTATATAGGGTGTGAAAAGTACCCTATAAAGGGTAATAAAGAGACTGTAGCTCCTGGACAGTACAACTTCAATACTAAAAAATTAGATTATGCATCTAATTATACAGTAGGACCTATTGAAGCAAGTGGACCAATATATGTAATAGCTCATGCAGAAGTTTGTGAAGAAGTTTGTAGATGTAATGAGTCGATAGATAATAATGGAACTTTTACTCCTAGTGGTTCTGTAGTACCATGTGAAGAACCTGCTCAGGAACAAGTTCAAGAACCATTAAACTTTAGTGCTTATCCTGTTCCATTTGAAAATGAGTTGACAGTGGAGTATAATTATAAGTTTGATACCAATGTAACTATCGAGATTTACACTATGAATGGTATTTTAATTAAAAGAGTTGAAAATAACTCTTATATCAAAGGAACTAAAGAGCAAGTGATAATTGATATGTCAAATGTTCAAAATCAAGCTTTAATTGTAAGAGTGATTACAAGTAGAGGTGTTGTTAATAAGAAAATAATAGCAATGCGATCTAAGAAGAGAAAGTAACCTGAATTATGAATAGGGATCGTTTAGAGGAGTTTGATAAAAAGCTTCTCTAAACAAACCCTTAAAACTGAAACTAACCAAACAAAAGAAACGCTAAGATATTTATCTTAGCGTTTCTCCTTTATTAAAGTTTGTCTAAACTTTAAAAGTAAGCATTGGTTTTATTGATTTTTTAGATAAGTGTTTGGTGATACTTCCATTAAAAATATGAGATAAACCACTTCTTCGATGAGTAGCTAAAGCAATAATATCTGCATTTATTTTATTTGAAAAGTTTAAAATTCCTTTTTCGATTGAAGAATCATTATAAACGTTAATAGTGTAGTTTTTTAAATCATATTTTGCGATAAATTTTTTAATTCGTTTGTTGGTTTCTTGAGTGTTTTCAAATTTTTGAGGAGTGTTTACTTTCAATAAGTTAATTTTACTGTCAAAATTTTGAGCAAAGTCTAAAAACCGTTCAAAAGCTTTAGTTTTATCAGGTTTAAAGCTTGAAGCAAAAACAAGATTTTTAGGAATGAAATGATCCCCATTTTTTTTAGTAACAATAACAGGAATTTCAGAATTTCTTACAACTTTCTCAGTGTTAGAACCTATAAGAATCTCTTCTAAGTTTGTGTGACCTTTGGCTCCCATAATAATAAGATCTGTTCCAATTTTTTTAGAATAATCTTGAATTCCATCAAAAGGACTCTGAAATCTGATAGCATGTTTGACATTGTCGTTTTTTGGAAAAAACTGTTTTTTGTAATCAAGCATTCTGTCACGAACTTTTCTAATATACAACATGCTTTCAGGAATACTAAAGTTAGTTCCTGAGCCCATGTCTACAAATCCAGTAGGAAGCTCAACCATATGAAGTAGATGAACTTCGCTATTAGCTTTTTTAGCTATCGTCGAGGCTAGCTTCGAAGCATATTCCGAAGGTTTTGAAAAATCGATTGGTACTAGTATTTTTTTCATAATAAGAAGATTTAAAGAGAGATAGTCTTTTAAATATACGAAAAAACAATTAACAAATAAAAGATATTTGTGTGTTAATGAATAACTTACTATATTTGCAGCAAATTTATTAATCAGATAGATGAAGGGGACGAGAGTCCCCTCTTTTTATACCTAAGATGAATCAAGAACGAGTTAAAGAATTATTACAAGAAGCCTTAGAGGAAAACGAATCATTATATTTAATAGATTTACAGTTTTTGGCAGACAATAAAATAAAGGTAATAGTAGATGGTGATTCAGGTGTACCTCTAAGTGAATGTATTCGTATTAGTAGAAATATAGAACACAATTTAGACAGAGAAGAAGAAGATTTCTCGTTAGAAGTCACTACACCAGATATAGCTCAACCATTAACAGTTAAGCGTCAGTATAAAAAGAACATAAACAGAATTCTAAAAGTTAAAACAGCAACTGAAGAATTTGAAGGAACATTAACCGAGGTAACAGAAAATGCTATTACCTTGTTTTGGAAAGCAAGAGAGCCTAAGCCAATAGGTAAAGGGAAGCATACGGTAGAGAAAACAAAAACACTAGCGTATCAAGATATTAAAGAAGCAAAAGTGAAGATCATATTTTAATTAGAGAATGAAATGGAAAATATTGCGTTAATTGAATCATTTTCGGAGTTTAAAGATAATAAAAGCATAGACAGAGTAACATTAATGTCTATCTTAGAAGAAGTGTTTCGTGCAGCCTTAAAACGTAGGTTTGGGTCTGACGAAAACTTTGATATCATTATCAACCCAGATAAAGGAGATTTAGAGATTTGGAGAAATAGAGTGGTGGTAGCAGACGGAATGTCTGAAGACGATAATGAGGAAATTGAACTTTCAGAAGCAAGAAAAATTGAACCAGATTTTGAAATTGGTGAAGATGTTTCTGAAGAAGTAAAGCTAGTAGATTTAGGAAGACGTGCTATTTTAGCATTGCGTCAAAACTTAATATCTAAAATTCACGAACACGATAGTACAAACGTTTTCAAGCAATTTAAAGATTTAGAAGGAGAAATTTATAGTGCAGAAGTGCATCATATTCGTCATAATGCTGTAATTTTGTTGGATGACGAAGGAAATGAGATTGTTTTACCGAAGAGTGAACAAATTCGTTCTGACTTCTTTAGAAAAGGAGATGCAGTTAGAGGAGTGATAAAATCAGTAGAGTTAAGAGGTAACAAACCAGCTATTATTTTATCAAGAACTTCGCCAGCGTTCTTAGTGAAATTATTTGAACAAGAAATTCCTGAAGTTTTCGACGGTTTAATTACTATTGAAGGTGTTGCAAGAATTCCTGGAGACAAAGCAAAAATAGCAGTAGATTCTTATGATGATAGAATTGATCCTGTTGGAGCTTGTGTTGGTGTAAAAGGTTCTCGTATTCACGGTATCGTTCGTGAGTTAGGTAATGAGAATATTGATGTAATCAATTACACTAAAAACGAGCAGTTGTTCGTAGCAAGAGCATTAAGTCCTGCTAAAGTAACTTCAGTAGATATTCAGATGTACGACGAAGAGAAGAATGGTAAAAAAGGACGTGTAAATGTTTTATTAAAGCCAGAAGAAGTATCAAAAGCAATTGGTAGAGCTGGTGTTAATATTCGTTTAGCAAGTGAATTAACAGGTTACGAAATAGACGTTCAAAGAGAAGGAATAGAAGAAGAAGATGTTGAATTAACAGAATTCTCAGATGAAATCGAAGCTTGGGTAATTGAAGAATTCAAGAAGATTGGTTTAGATACAGCAAAGAGCGTTTTAGAAAAAGACGTATCAATGTTAGTACAGAGAACCGATTTAGAAGAAGAAACAATTTTAGATGTTCAACGAATTTTAAGAGAAGAATTCGAAGACTAATATATAGTAAGGAAGCTAGTTTCCTTTGTGGGTAATCCATGTAAAATCTGGCAAAAAGTAGAAAAAAAGCATAACTATGCGTGTTGCGTGTAAAGTGTGTTTTTTCAATAAAAAGTATAAAACAATATATGGCTGAAGGCAAAAAATTAAGACTAAATAAAGTTTTAAGAGAACTAAACATTTCTTTAGATAGAGCTGTAGAACACCTAGCTAAAAATGGCTATGAGATAGAAGCTCGCCCTACTACCAAAATATCAGACAAAGAGTATCAAATTTTATTTGATGGTTTTCAAACTGATAAATCTAAAAAGGTGGCCTCTAAAGAAGTTAGCGAAGAAAAGAAAAAAGAGAAAGAGGCAATACGTCAGCAATTAGAGCAAGAGCAAGAAAAAAAGCGATTAGAAGAAGAAGCTAAAAAACAAGAAGTTTTAAAAGCCAAAGCAGATAAGTTAGAACTTAAAACTGTAGGTAAAATAGATGTTGAAACCGGTAAAGCTGTTGAAGAAAAAACAGAAGCAGCTAAACCAGTTGAGCCTACAAAAAAAGAGGAGAAGGTAGAGGAACCTAAGAAAGAAGAGCCTGTTAAACCAGTTCAAGAAACTAAAAAAGTTGAAGAACCAGTAAAAGTAAAGACAGAAGAGAAAAAGCCAGAGCCTCCAAAAACAGAAAAGCCGAAAGAAATAACAACAGTTAATACTCCTAAGAAGGAAGTGAAAAAAGAACAGCCTAAAGAAGTAAAAAAGACTGTTGAAAAAAAGGTTAAAGAGGTGAAGCAATCAGAAAAAGAAACTGAGGTTACTCCAGAAAATGCTGAGAAAATAAAAACTCAGTATAAGAAATTAGATGGTCCTAGTTTTACAGGTCAAAAAATTGATTTAAAACAATTTGAAAGACCTAAAAAGAAAAAGCCAGAAGCTAAGACAGACGGAGATAAGAAGAAACGTAAGAGAATTAGCAAACCAGGAGCGCCAGGTTCAGGAGCAAAACCTCAAGGAAATAATAGAGGAGGTCAAAACCGAGGAGGCCAAAGAGGTGGAAACCGAGGAGGTCAAAGAGGTAGAAGACCAGCTACAGCTCCAAAAGAAGAATTAACAGAAGCACAAATCCAAAAACAAGTTAGAGAAACCTTAGAAAAACTTCAAGGTAAATCTAAAAAAGGTAAGGGTGCAAAATATCGTAGAGATAAAAGAGATGCTCACCGTCAGCAAAGTGAAGCTGAATTACAAGCAGCACAAGCTGAAAGTAAGGTATTAAAAGTAACAGAATTTGTTACAGTAAGTGAAGTAGCTACGATGATGGATGTTCCTGTTACTCAAATTATTTCTAGTTGTATGATGCTAGGAATGATGGTAACAATGAACCAACGTTTAGATGCTGAAACATTACAAATTGTTGCCGAAGAGTTTAACTACACTGTAGAGTTTGTTGGGGCTGAAGTAGAGGAATCTATTGAAGAAACTGAAGATAAACCAGAAGATTTAGTTACTCGTGCTCCAATTATTACAGTAATGGGTCACGTAGATCACGGTAAAACATCGTTATTAGATTACATCCGTAATGCGAATGTAATAGAAGGAGAATCAGGAGGTATTACCCAGCACATTGGAGCTTATGCTGTAAATGTTGGAGATCAAAAAATAGCCTTCTTAGATACACCAGGTCACGAAGCCTTTACAGCGATGCGTGCTCGTGGAGCTCAAGTAACAGATTTAGTAATTATCGTAGTAGCTGCTGATGATGATGTAATGCCACAAACTAAAGAGGCAATTTCTCACGCACAAGCAGCAGGAGTTCCAATTATTTTCGCAATAAACAAGATAGATAAGCCTAACGCTAATCCAGATAATATTAAAACACAACTTTCTTCTATGAACTTATTAGTAGAAGATTGGGGAGGTAACATTCAATCACAAGAAATTTCTGCTAAAACAGGACAGGGGGTTGATGAACTACTAGAAAAAGTATTATTAGAAGCTGAAGTATTAGAGTTAAAAGCAAACCCTAATAAGAATGCAAATGGAGCTGTTGTTGAAGCTTTATTAGATAAAGGTAGAGGATATGTATCTACAATATTAGTACAAGCAGGTACATTAAAAATTGGAGATTACATCTTAGCAGGAAAACATAGTGGAAAAGTAAGAGCTATGTTTGATGATAAAGGAAGAAAAGTATTAGAAGCAGGACCTTCTACACCGGTGTCAATTTTAGGTTTAGATGGAGCGCCACAAGCAGGTGATAAGTTCAATGTATTTGAAGATGAGCGTGAAGCGAAGCAAATAGCAGCTAAACGTTCTCAATTACAACGTGAACAATCAGTTAGAACACAAAAAACACTAACACTTGCAGAAATTGGTCGTCGTATTGCGTTAGGAGACTTCAAAGAATTAAACATTATCTTAAAAGGAGATGTTGATGGTTCAGTAGAAGCTTTAACAGATTCATTCCAAAAATTATCTACAGAAGAAATTCAAGTAAATATAATTCATAAAGGAGTTGGAGCGATTACAGAGTCTGATGTGTTATTAGCTACTGCCTCAGATGCAATTATCGTTGGATTTAATGTACGTCCGCAAGGAAACGCTCGTTCAGTTGCAGATAGAGAGGAAGTTGATATCAGAACATATTCAATTATCTATGATGCTATCAATGACTTGAAAGATGCAATGGAAGGTATGTTATCTCCAGAAATGAAAGAAGAAGTTCTTGGTAATGTAGAAATTAGAGAAGTTTATAAAATTTCTAAGATTGGTAACATTGCAGGATGTATGGTAATCTCAGGAAAAATTACAAGAGACTCTAAAGTTCGCGTTATTAGAGATGGAATTGTAGTTCACGATGGTGTATTAACTTCATTAAAACGTTTTAAAGACGATGTTAAAGAGGTAACTAAAGGATATGATTGTGGTCTTCAAATTAAAGGATATAATGATATTAAAGAAGGTGATACATTAGAAGCTTATACTGAAGTTGCAGTTAAGAAAAAGCTTAAGTAATTATTTATTTAATATACAATATAAAAGGTGCCTAATTAGGCACCTTTTTTTGTGCTTGATGACTAAAAATGACTTTTTTTACTCTCTTCATTACTAAGTGTTTTAAAAAAGACATCTTTATCCATTATTACTCACAAGTGATATTTAAAGGGAGTAAGATGTTGTAAATGAGGAAGAAAAAAAAATTTTGATTGTGTGTTGAAAATTATATATTGCGTATCGTTAAAAAAAACCTTCAAATTATTATTTATATAATAAAATATTAACAGTTTATCTTTTTTAAAGGTATTTTGTTTGTAATTTTTAACAAAACAAACAACACTTTTAGTGTTTATAATATTAATTATTAAACATTCACAACATGAAAAGAATTTTTCTTACCATGGCAATTGCTGCTGGAATTTTAGTAGGTTGTCAAACAAATGAACAAAATCCAAATTTAGAGCCAGAAGCTGAAGTATCAACTTTACAAAAGGCAGAAAAACAATGTTTTGCTAATGATGTTTTAGAAGCAAATATGGCTAACGACCCTAGCTTAAAAAGCAAAATGGAGAACATCGAAAATTTTACTGCATCTTACTTACAAAAAGTTAAATCTGGAGATGTTCAAGCTAGGTTAGTAAATGGAAAAATACAAATACCAGTAGTTTATCATGTAATTTATCGTCAAGCAAGTGAGAACTTATCATTATCGGTATTGCAAGACCAAATTGATGCATTGAACGAAGACTTTAATATGCAGAATCCTAACAGAGGAGCAATGCCTGCTGAGTTTGCAGGAGTTGAAGCAAATGTAAATATCGATTTTGTTATTGAGGATGTAATTAGAGTTCAAAATACAAAAAAGAGAAGCTGGAGACCAGATGATTCAATGAAATTTACTTCTTCAGGAGGTAGTGATGTTGTTAATCCACAAGAATTTTTAAATATCTGGATTGTAAACGTTATGCCATATAGAGGAGGGCAAATTTTAGGGTACGCACAGTTTCCAGGAGGTAGTTGGTCTACAGACGGTGTAGTTTTAGCACATAGTTTTGTTGGTCGCAACCAAAGAACTGCAACGCATGAAGTTGGTCACTATTTAAACTTACGTCACATTTGGGGTGATGGTGGATGTGGTGCTAGCGATTTTGTTGCTGATACTCCAGACGCTGACGGAAATAGTAGAGGATGCCCTACTTACCCAGTAATTGAGTGTGGTAGTGCTAACATGACGATGAACTTTATGGATTATTCTGACGATAGCTGTATGTATATGTTTACAGAAGGTCAAAAAGCTAGAATGGATGCAGTATTTGCTCCAGGAGGGTTTAGAGCTACTATGGCAGACTAGTCTGTTTTAATACGAAATTCATATATTAAGACGTTCTTTATTTAAAAGAGCGTCTTTTTATTATCATAAACTAAAAAGTAAGAATAGATGAAATACTTAAAAATAATAGTACCTGTAGTGTTTTTATTAATGATGAATTGTGCAGCACAGAATAAAACAAAAGAGTTTGATAAAATAGCTTATGAAGCTCAAACAAGGGGAAGTTTGGTGCAGTTAACTATTGAAGGAAATAAGTTATCATACAAAACGTATCAAAAGGAAGGAACTAAAGAAGTAACTAAAGAACAGTTAGAAGAGCTAAAAAGGATAGTTAATGAGTTGAATTTAGATAAAATAAGCGATTTAAAGGCGCCAAGTGAAAAAAGAATAACAGATGGGGCTTTGCATGCTGAATTCACTATTAAAATAGCTGATAAGGAATATAAATCAAGCACATTCGATGCTGGTAATCCGCCAAAAGAATTAAAAAAACTAGAAGATTTATTATACAGTCTTTCTGATTTAAAAGAATAATAAAAAACCGAGCAAATCGCTCGGTTTTTTGTTAAAAGAAAGAATATTAATTCTTTTTGTAAATTTTACTTTTTTTACCGTCTTTATCAATAAAATAGAAACCTTCAGGTAGGCTTTTAATAACATCAGTTTCTTCTGTTTTATTGTTGATAGTAGTTTCTTTAACCTTATTTCCGTTTACATCATAAATAGTTAACTGGGTAGGGGTTTTAGAAGAAGAGGAGTTAACACTAGCATAGACTTGGTTGTTGTCTTCATTAGATTCAGAGGTGTTGTTATCATAGTCAGCTATAGCATGTAAATAATAAAAATTGGTGAGATTATTTCCTAAATAAGTATCTGTTATATATGTTTCTGAACACATTTCTCTTGTTTGGTTAGGAGAGATAGTTAAAGATGAATTAGGATATGGAAGGTTTGATACAATACTAGCTTTACTTAAGTCGGAATTATTTGTTAAAATTAAAGCTGTATTGTTGATTGTGCCAGTTACAGAACCTGTGTTTTTAATATTCACACAGAATTTATGGTCTTGATTTTCTCTAAGAGTTAATGAACTATCATCGTCGGTATTTGTGGTTAAACCACCTGCATCAATAGATATGCTTACAATTACAAAATCAGGATTACCAATAGGACATCCATTGTTAGAAGAAGGACCTGCTTCGTTAGGGCAGTTGTCTTGCCAGTTTTGTACCCCATCACCATCAAAATCTCTAGTATCTTTAGGGACTGTATAGGTAAGTACTTCTGAATTACCAGCATATTCAAATTTCAAATAAAATTTTCTTTCAGGGTCAGTGTCATAATCAATAAAGCTAGTTCCCCATGGTTCTCTTTTGGTTAAAACGGGGAAGAATTCTTCATCCATTTCCCATACAGTTTTTGTTATCAGATTACTTTGATTGATACTGTTGTAGTATATAGAGATAGTAATATCATTATTACCATTATTATTTTTACCTCTATAATCACCTTGAATTTCATATTCGTATTCAAAAGTAGTATTTCTTGAGAAATTTTTATAGTGTGCTTGATTTACTTTAAAACTTTTTATTTGTTTTGGTAAAGGAGTGCTTCTACACGATACTTGAGCTATTGAATGAGGAAGGCTTAATCTGTAATCTTCATCTGAATGCTCACCAACTCTTGAAGATGTTAAATAATAGTAGTTGAAGCCCTGACCAAAATCTAAAAAGTAGAACTTGTTAGGTTCTAAAGGTATTGAGTTTTGAATGTTCACATATAACCTACCAATTAAATCTTGAAAATCAAATGTCTCTTCACAAGGAATGTTTTCAACCATTTCTTTATTGAAATCTCCTAAAGCTTTAGAGCTTGAATAGAAAACGTGAGAATTATAAGATTGAGAAAAAACTTGTAGTGACAATAAGTATGCTAAAAGGAATAATTTTTTTTTCATAGTTTTTATATTTTATAAATTAATCACTATAAAAATCAAGATTTTTCTTTGTTTATGAGTTAACTACAGATTACTAAAAAGTAAATAAACTATAAAACAAAAAACCGAGCAAATTGCTCGGTTTTTGTTAGGAAATATAAGTTTTATTGTCTAGTCCATCCTGCTCCCCAAGTAGCATAATCTGTACCAGTTGCAGCATCATTTTCAGTAACGAAATCAGCATCAGTAAAAGCAACACCTGTATCATTTTTTACTTTTACAGTAACATCTTCAAACTTTACATCAGTAGCTTTTAAGTCACCAGAAGTAACACCATTACCAGTTGGGTTATCAGTAGCATCACCATCTAAATCAAATCCTTCAGCAAAACCGATTAATAAAACATTGTTGAAAATACCTTGAGTACCAGCTCTTAAACGGATAGCTTCATTTGCAGTTCCAGAACCTAACCCTTCAATAGTTAAGTTAGTTACTGTTGGCTTAGAGAAAAACTTAGGGCTAGATAAGTTTCCTATATCAGTATTATAACCATCAGCTTCAATTCCTTTATCATGGTCAGTACCATGCTTTACATAGGCATCTGTAATAGTACCAGAGTATCCTTCAGTCCAGTCAATAGAATCGTCTTCAGCATTAACAATAGATACATTATTTACGTTTACAGTTCCTCCAAAGAATTCTACACCATCATCCTTTCCTTCAAACATTTGGATGTACTCTACAGTTGTACCATTACCAACTCCGTAGAAAGAAAACCCGTTGTTTTCAGATTGACCATCTGCTTTACCTCCAGAGTACTCAACTCTTACATAACGTAAAGTTCCAGAGTTGTCATCAGCTGCATCACCACCGTAAGGTAAACTTGCGATTTCAGAAGTTGAAGTAGCAGTACCACCAGCTACAGAGTTAATAGGAGCTTTACCTAATAAGATTAATCCTCCCCAGTCACCTGCATTAGGAGTCGTAGCGCTAGAAGTAAAGATAATTGGTTGGCTAGAAGTTCCTTCTGCTATAATTTTTGCTCCTTGAGAAATAGCTAAATAAACATCTGCACCAGTAGCTGCAGCTTTAATAACTGTTCCAGCAGGAATTGTTAAAGTAGTACCATCTTCAAATATAGTTGGTCCTGTTATTGTGTATGATTTAGAAGCATCTAATGTTAAATCAGTAGTATAGTTTCCTTTCAATTCAACAACATTGTCATTGTCTGAATCACCTCCACTATTATTTGTGTTATTTGTAACACTATTGTCATTAATAATAATATCTGCTGTATCATCATCCCCACATGAAGCAAATAACGTAGCTGCTAAAGCTAATCCTAATAAAAAATTATTTTTCATTGTTTTAAAGTTTAATTGTATTCTTTTATTGAGTTTATTTTTGTTAAAATTTGTATTTAAGTCCTAAGCTTATATTTGTTCCTCTTTTGTATTCAGATAGAGTTACATCTCCAATTGAAGTATTTTCTCTAACTCTTTTTATAGATGGATCTAGTAAGTTTTTAGCCTTTAAGTCAACTTCCCAGTTTTCACCGAATTTGTTTTTCCAAACAAAATCCACAGTTGGTACCCCTTTTTCAATAATATTTCCTAATTCCCCAGCACCTAAAGCATGAATTCTATCTGAGAAGTAAGAAAACACTAATGATGTAATAGGTTTGTAGTTTTTAAATTGAGTTGGAGTGTAGTTTAAGTTAGCATTAACTAGGAAAGGAGAGGCTCCTTGTAATTCATCACTATCTCTGTTAAATGTTGTAGCGTATCCTGATACTCCTTTGATTTCTTTTTTTAAGTCCTGATCAGTATGCATATAAGTAAAGTTAACACCTGCAGACATTACCGTATCATCATCTTCGTCTTTAACTAAGTTTTTACGCATTTCAATTTCAATACCCGCTACTGTTGCTTTATCTCCTGTTCTGAAATAACGCTGGTTACCTGCAGCACTATTTGCAATTACTAAATTTACTGGGTCATTGATTTGTTTACCGAAAGCTCCGATGGATAATAATTCATCTCTTGAAATAAACCATTCGTATTTTAAATCTAAGTTGAAGATTTTAGAGAAAGAAGGATTGTCTAATAAATCTGGGTTACCTCCAATTCTTTGCCCGATTCCTTCATAAATAAATGGAGCAACTTCTTTAAATTCTGGTACAGATACAGTTTGGCTAAAGTTAAAACGTAAGTTTTGATCTTCATTTACAGCATACTTTACGTTTAAACTAGGTAAGAAAAATGTTTCTGATGCATTTCTAAAACCAGGATCATTAGGGTTAATATTAATTACATCATAAGTAACTTCTTGATTGAATGATTCCACTCTAATACCAGGAACGAATACCCACTTTTCACCAGCTTTAATTTCTCCTGAAACATATCCTGCGTGTATTTTTAATACACCATTGTACGTGTTTTCGTATAAGCCTGGTAAACTAGCAATGTTGCTATTTTCAAAACCTGGTAACTTTCTGAAAACATCTAGTTTAAATATTTTTCCTGTTTGGTTTTTAAATATTTGAGCATTGTTGATGTTAAAAATACTGTTGAAATTATTTACATCAGAAACTTCAAATTTTGAATCTAGGATATCATAACCATATCTGATGTTGTTAAAATCTCTTTTTTTGATTCTTCCATTATAACCAAAATTAAAAGTTAAGTTGTCAGTGGCTTGGTAAGCTAAGTTGATTCGACTGTTTAACTCTTCATCAATAATTTTTTGGAAGTAACGTTGGTTGTCAAATGAGTTGTTTGTGTAAAATACAGCATTTGTATTTGGGTCGTTATCTAAAGTGTTATGGAAGTTTTCTAAGCTAATTCTCTTTCTGTCTGGTTCATGGGCAAATACATTGTTGTAGCCAATACCCCAGCTTACTTTAAGTTTGTTATCTTCAAATTTATGTTCTCCAGTTAATTGGTTAACAAATACTAGATCTTGATTGTACTGAACATTCATTTGATAAAAACCTTCATCAGTATTATTTAGGGCATCTCTGTTTTTACCTAACCCTTTAAAACCATAGTAACCTACTTCGTCACCTGAGTTATTTAAAAATAAAGATGTAAACTTAATTTTATTGTTGTCATCAATTCTATATAGAGCACTTAACATTGCCGTTGTTGAAGTAGAATACTCGTATTCTTTAGCGTTAGGGTATTCTTTTTTAAATACATTAGAAAAGTCTACGATAGGCCCTTCTCTGTATTCAAAATCTCTACTGAATGAGGCTGTTCCAAAAAGACTTAATCTGCTACCGTTTTTAAAATCGAATGACTTACCAGCGTTTAAACCAATAGAGTTGTTAATTGGGCTTCCTGCATTTACAGGGTCAACTCCGTGAGAAAGAACTACTGCAAAAGGATTGTGCTTGAAACGATTGTAATAACCGAAATTACCAGTTCCTTCACTTTTTCTGAAGTCTTCTCCCATAGCTCTAGAATTAACACCAGAACCTATATTTACTTCTACAAAACCATTTCCTCTATATTCTTTAGATGAGATGTCAATATTACCAGCAGCAAAATCTCCGTAAAAGTTTGATGAGTATGCTTTGCTTATTGATACGTTTTGAATAATGTCAGATGGAAATAAGTTTAGGTCTATGTTTTTCTTGGCAATATCATTAGAAGGTAATGAAAGACCGTTCATTGTTGTGTTTAAATACCTATCTCCTAAACCACGTACATATACATTACTAGAACCTTCTTGTTTAGAAACACCAGATATTTTTGAAACAGCACCTGCAGCATCAGAGATACCTTTTGAAGAAAGCTCTTCTGCTCCTATACTTTCTTTGATAACTGTTGCCTTCTTTTGTTCTAATAATAAAGCGCTTGCTTTATCCTTACTGGTAGAAGCTTTAATTTCAACTTCATCTAACGCAACCCCTTCATTTGCGCCTAACTCTTGATTAACTGTTGTTGTTTCGTTTGCTTTTACTAATATTGATTTTTCAACTGTTTGATAACCAACAAAACTAAAAACAATAGTTTGATTTCCTGTAGGCACACTAAGCGTGTACTTACCGTCCATATCGGTTGTCCCCCCGATTGAAGTTCCTTTAATAAAGACATTAGCAAAAGGTAATGCCTCACCATTCATCTCTTTATCTGTTACAGTACCTGTTACAGTACCTTTACTTTGCGAAAAAGCAAAGTTGCAAAGGCTTAAAAGAGTAATAATAATTATTTTTTTCATTCTAACTAACTTGTGTTCTTAAATACCCTGCAAAAGTGATGTGGTATTGTAAACCTAATGTTAGTTAGAAATTACTATTGTATTATTAGAATGTATCTTAAATGTTAACGAGAACGCATTATGTTATCTTAATATTAATTACTAGATATTTTTATGCCAAAAACAAAGGTTCTTGGTGTAGCAGGACCATAAATGAAATTACTATCACGCTCTTTACCTATATCAAATTTTGATTGATATTCATCAAAAATATTTTTAATTCCGGCAGTAAATTCTAAGTCAGTTTTCAGTTTTTCTATATTAAGCGTATAGCTGCTGTTAATGCCTAAATTAAAAAAAGAAGGAGAGTTAAAGTACTCGTCTGCGGTTAGGTTTTGAGGAGAAGCTAAGTGTAGTACTTCCATACTGCCTGTATACACCAAATTTAAAGCTGTCTTAAATTTTTGGTTTGGTGTATAGGTTGCTGTAGCATATCCATAGGTGTTAGGAGTGCGTAAAAACTCTTTTTTTAAAGGAAGTTCGTCAGAATTGTTAACGGCTGAATTGTACTTACTAGACTGATAGGTGAAACCTGCATCTAATTGTAAAATTCCATCATAGTTTAAGCGTGTTTCTAAAGTAATTCCTTTAACTACTGCACCATCACCATTTCTTTTTTCAAAAACTTCACCAAATTCATCTTCTCCAATAGATTCTAAATAAAAAGCATTTTTTAAGTTAGTATAAAAACTTTCAAAAGTGAATCCGTAAATATAATGTTCAGTAGGTTTATCGTAATTAAAGGATAAAGTATAACTATTAGAACGTTCTCTTTTTAAGTCGTCAGATAATAGTACCCGTGAAACTCCACCTCCAGCAAAAGCAATATGTAAATCAGTGTCAAAAGCTTGTGGAGCTCTAAATCCGGTTCCCCATGTTCCTCTAACTTGAGTGTTTTCAAAGGGTTTGAATAACAAAGATACTCTTGGGCTGGCAACATTATTTACAATAGTCTTTTTAGTTCCGTCTTGCTTTAAAGCATTTAATTTATGATTGTCGTAACGAATACCTGTTAGTAAATTTAATTGTTTATTTACTTCCCAATCACTTTGAAAAAAGAACCCAAAGTTCTGAGTTAATTGATCCACTTTATATTCGTATGCTTCAATAATATCAAAAACATCATCTTGTACAAATTCACCACCTAAAGTTAGCACGTTGTTTCCTCCTAAAAACTTCTCTAATTGATGATTGAATTGTAAGCCTCCTTGAAAAGTAGTTGTTACTGAGTTACCGTAAGGAGGTTTAGCCAGGTGCTTAGTATCTTCATCAGTACCAACGTCTGGTCGAATTCCAGTATAGTGTTCTCTATCGGTATATTGTGTAGCAAAATAAGTAATGATTGAACTTTTATCATCATTAAAATTGATTTGGTAATCAACGTTTCCTACATATACATCGTGTACACGTTCTTCCGATTGCATTGCAAAATGAGGAGCTTTATCAACCATTTCTCCACCATAACGGTACTCATTCATTTTACTAAAATTCACTTCTATTTTTTGATTATCTGTCGGAAGGAAAAATAAGTTAGTTCCAAATGAATTATTCTTTAATTCAGGTAATTCGGAAAAGTTATCACCGTTAGCATCGTACAATTCTCTTTTTCTATTATTAATAAAAAATGAAGCACCAGCATTCCTGTCTTCATTTACTATGGTAGCATTTCCAGCAATTATGTGATCTGAGGCTCCTTTAATGTTTTGATAGGTGTAACCTATGCTGTAATTATTTTTTTTCGGAATTTTCGTAATAACATTTACTGTACCACCAATAGCGCTCGAGCCATATAAGGCAGACCCACCACCACGAACAACTTCTATTCGTTCAATCATATTAGTAGGAACTTGTTCTAAACCATATAATCCAGTTAGTGGACTGAAGATAGGACGACCGTTAATTAAAATTTGAGAATATCCACCAGCTAAACCATTCATACGAAGTTGCGTATAGTTACAAGTCTGACAGTCGGTTTCTACACGTAAACCAGTTTGAAACTTTAAACCTTCTGATAAATTACATGCTTGTACATCTGCCAGAGTTTGACTGTTGATTACATTAACTATAACTGGGCTATTAGTTCTGCGTTTATCGGTACGAGTCCCGGTAACAGTAACTTGATCTAAAATTTCTGCAGTTTCAGTTAATGTGAAATTGACTATTTTTTCTTGAGAAGAGTGTAGGATAACAGTTTTTCTTTCTGATATAAAACCAATCATTGAAGCAACTAAAATGAATTTATTTTTCGTTGTTTCTAATATATAGTTCCCAGACTCATCTGTGGTGGTCCCAATATCTGTTCCTTTTATAAATACATTAACAAAGGGAATTGTTTCTCCTGAAGAAGAAGTAACTTTTCCCTTAATTACTTGTCCATTTACAATACTTGATAATAATATAATAGCTAAGGCAATATGATTTCTCATGTTGAAAATAGTTTCCTGCTGAACAGTTTTTGAATTAAAAATTTATGCAAATATAAATTAATTTTTAGCCAAGACTAAAAATATGTTTAATTAAATCAAAAACTATATATTTGTATATCTAAAAAAATCATAATGTTTAGTCAATCTGAAGAAAACTACATAAAAACAATGTATCATTTAGCAGCTGATTATAAAAAAGGTATCAGTACAAATGCAATAGCAAAAAAATTAGATACTAAAGCTTCTTCAGTTACTGATATGGTTAAAAAGCTATCAGAAAAAAACGTAGTGAGTTATAAAAAGTACCAAGGAGTAACATTAACTGATTTTGGAAAAAAAATAGCAGCAAATATTGTTCGTAAGCATAGATTATGGGAAGTTTTTTTAGTAGATAAATTAAACTTTTCTTGGGATGAAGTGCATGAAGTAGCGGAACAATTAGAGCATATAAAATCTCCAAAATTAATTAATGAGCTGGATGCTTTTTTAGATTATCCAAAAAGAGATCCACATGGAGATCCTATTCCAGATAAAGAAGGAAACCTGCAAATAATAGAAAAAAGCTTGTTGTCTACTTTAAAGAAAAATGAAATAGGAGTTTGTGTTGGTGTTGATGATAGCTCTTCAGAATTTCTACGTTTTTTAGATAAACAAGAAATCGCCTTAGGAAAACAAATAAAAGTAGTGGAAAAAGAACCTTTTGATGGTTCTTTAGTTATAGAGATGGATGGTAAAACACTTTCCGTATCTAACAAAATAGCAAGTAACTTATATATTCAAAAATCACGTTAAAGAAACAATATTTTTATAAATGAATTTATTTAATCAATTAGTTAGCTTTGGGAAAGAACACCCTATTCAAGCAGCGTTATATGCTTCATTATTTACTTGGGGGTTGACTGCTTTAGGAGCAGCATTAGTTTTCTTTTTTAAAAGAATGAACCGAGCCGTTTTAGACGGGATGCTTGGTTTTACAGGAGGAGTGATGGTTGCTGCAAGTTTTTGGAGTTTATTAGCACCAGCAATTGATAACAGTCCAGGAGAAGGGTTTGTAAAAGTACTACCTTCAGCAGTAGGTTTTGCCCTGGGAGCATTGGCTTTATTTGGAATGGATAAATTGTTGCCTCACTTGCATATAAACTTTAAAGAGCATGAAGTGGAAGGTGTGAAAACAGATTGGCATAAAACCACTTTGCTAGTTTTGGCAATAACCTTACATAACATTCCAGAAGGATTGGCTGTAGGTGTTTTGTTTGGGGCTGCTTCAACATTGGTAGGAGTTGAGCAAACAGAAATGATTATTGCTGCCATTTCATTAGCTATTGGTATAGGAATTCAAAATTTTCCAGAAGGATTTGCAGTAGCTATGCCTTTGAGAAGACAAGGAATAAGTCGTTTTAAAAGTTTTTGGTTCGGGCAATTGTCAGCTATTGTAGAGCCAGTAGCAGCAGTTTTAGGAGCGGTAGCAGTATCGTTTTTTACACCTATTTTACCATATGCTTTGGCGTTTGCGGCAGGAGCAATGATTTTTGTAGTAGTTGAAGAAGTAATTCCAGAAACACAACGAGATAAATATACCGACATTGCAACTCTAGGTTTCATAGGTGGATTTATAGTAATGATGTCTTTAGACGTTGGTTTAGGGTAGAGATTAAATAAGAATAAACTTAAAAAGCTAAACAAATCCTGTTTAGCTTTTTGTATTTTGCATAAAATTTAATTAGTGCAGCAACCATCAATTTTTCAAGTATACAATGCCTCGGCAGGTAGTGGTAAAACTTTTACGTTAGTAAAAGAATACCTGAAGGTATTACTACAATCCGAAGATATTTTTCGTTTTCAAAAAATATTAGCAATTACGTTTACCAACAAAGCAGCAGGAGAAATGAAAGAACGTGTGTTGGATAACCTGCAAGATTTTGCTGATGGAGAAAGCAATGACTTACTAGAAATTATTTTAGAAGAAACTTCACTTGATAGAACCATAGTAAAAAGTCGAAGCAAAAAAATATTAGATGAAATTCTTCGAAACTATTCTGCTTTTTCAATCACTACAATTGATAGTTTTACTCATAAAATAATTAAAAGTTTTGCCTACGATTTAGGATTGCCTTTAAATTTTGAAGTGGAAATGGATGCTGTTTCTTTGTTGAATGAAGCGGTAGATGTGCTAATTTCAAAAATAGGAAGTGATGAAATATTGACTAAATTATTGATAGACTTTTCTCTAGATAAGGCAGATGATGATAAATCTTGGGATATTTCTCGTGAATTAAATGAGTTTTCCAAAATTTTGTTGAATGAAGATGATACTAAGCACTTTAAAAAACTAGCTAATAAACAACTTACTGATTTTACCGATTTAAAAACCAAGCTTTCAAAACATCAAACACATATAAAAAGCAGATGGAAAGAGGTTGGAGAAGAAGCATTGAGAGTGATTGAATCTGTACAGTTAGATCATAAAGATTTTTATCGATCGATGTTACCAAATCATTTTGTAGCACTAGCCAATAATCCTGAAAAAGCAAAGTTTTTTGATCAAAGTAAATTAAGAGAGCGAATTGAGGAGAGTAATTTTTATTCCAAATCAAAGCCAGAAGATGTAAAATCTGCTATTGAAGGAGTTTTATCAGAACTACTGAAGTTATATACAGAATCGGAACAATTATATCAACAGTTTTCAATGAATAAGCTAGCATTGAAAAGTATTATTCCGTTAGCAGTTTTAAACAATATCAATCAGGAATTAACCCATTTAAAAGAAGAAAATAATTTAAGATTGAATGCTGAATTTAATCAGCTAATTTCGGAAAACATCAAAGACCAACCGACACCTTTTATTTATGAGCGAATTGGGCAGCGGTTTATGCATTATTTTATTGATGAAATGCAAGACACATCAACCTTGCAATGGCAAAATTTAATTCCGCTAATAGACAATGCGTTAGCACAAGAAAATAGTAATTTGTTATTGGTAGGTGATGGAAAACAAGCAATTTATCGTTGGCGTGGAGGGAAATCAGAACAATTTATAGGGTTAGGTTCAGAAAAAGACAATCCATTTCAAATTTCTAAAGAAGTAAAGACTTTAGAAACTAATTTTAGAAGTTATGCTCAGGTGATTAACTTTAATAATCAGTTTTTTCAACATACTGCAAATTTCTTACAGAATGACTCTTATAAACAATTGTTTGTTGAAGGGAATAAACAGTTAACAACAGCTAAAAAGGGAGGTTTTGTCTCGCTTTCTTTTTTAGAAAAAGAAGAAGATAAAGAGCAAGAGAAAAATAAATATCCGAAGAAGATTCTAGAACTTGTTAAAAATTTAGAGGCTGAATTTTCGTTGGATGAAATTTGTATACTAGTTCGAAAAAAGAAAGATGGAATTGCAGTAGCGAATTATTTATCTGAAAATGGAATTGATATAGTTTCTTCGGAAACATTACTATTAGAAAATAGTTCAAAAGTTAACTTTATAGTAAATGCGCTACAGGTAATTCAGCATCCAAATGATAAAGAAACTTGTTTAGAAATGCTTTACTTTTTGCATGAGCATTTAAAGGTCTTAGAAGATAAACATTCGTTTATAGCTAAGTTAATACATCAGCCTAATGAAGCTGTTTTTCAAGAATTAAAAAATTATGAAACATCCTTTGAATTGTCAATGTTTCATCAGTTACCTTTTTATGAAAAAATAGAGGAAATTATTAGAGGTTTTCAATTAGTCACTTCTTCAGATGCTTATGTACAATTTTTTTTAGATGTAGTTCTGGAACAACAACGAAAAGGAACAAGTATTCAAGAATTTTTAGATTACTGGTCAGAGAAAAAAGATAAACTAAGTATTGTAGCTCCAGAAAGTGGAAATGCGGTACAAGTAATGACAATTCATAAATCAAAAGGGTTAGAATTCCCAGTAGTTATTTTTCCGTATGATTTAGATGTGTATCGACAAATAAATCCTAAAGTTTGGTTAAATGAATTGCCAGAGAATTACGACGGATTTAAAGAATTACTCGTTCCCTTTAATAAAGATTTGAATTATGTGAATGATAGAGGTTCTGAGATTTACCAGCAACAAAGAGAAGAGTTAGAGCTAGATAATTTCAATTTATTATATGTGGCACTCACAAGAGCTGTGGAGCAATTATTTATTGTAACAGAAAAGAAAATTTCATCCAAAGGGGAAGAAAATACGAATTTTTACTCAGGAGTATTTATTAACTATCTAAAAAAGGTAGGTGAATGGAATGATGAGGTTTTAGAATATTCCTTTGGGAATAAAGAAAGGGTAAGTGTTTTAAAGGAGAAAACATCAGGAGTTCAAATACAAGAAGGTTTTATATCCACACCGTGGAAAGAACATAATATTCACATGTTAGCAAGTGCATCAAAATTGTGGGATACTGAGCAAGGTAAAGCTATTGAATTTGGTAATTTGATTCATGAAATGATGGCAGAAATTATTACAAAAGACAATATTGAAAAGGTTGTTTATCGTTATGAACAACAAGGAATTTTGCCTCAAGAAAAATCATCTGAAGTAATAAAAAGCATACAGCAAATAGTAAATCATCCCGAGCTAAAAGAATATTTTTCTGAAGAAGTTGTAGTGTTTAACGAGAGAGAAATTGTAGATGTTGATGGACAAATAGTAATCCCAGACAGGTTGATTTTTAATCAAGATAACGAAGTGATAATTATTGATTATAAAACAGGAAAACCGTCTAAAGTATATCATCAGCAATTATTGCGATATGGGAGAGTATTACAAACGATGAATTTTAAGTTGTTAAAAAAACTACTTATATATATTGACGAAGAAATTTTGGTTGAAGAAGTATAACAACTAACTTTGAACTTTTTATAGCAAACAACTTTCAAACATAAATTATGTACGGGAAAATAAAAGAACAATTACAACAAGAAATTCAGGATATAAAAGATGCTGGATTATATAAATCAGAACGTATAATTACTTCATCACAAGATGCAGTGATTAAAATATCTACAGGAGAAGAAGTAGTTAATTTTTGTGCTAACAACTATTTAGGATTGTCAAATCATCCAGAAGTAATTCAAGCTGCAAAAGATACCATGGATACACATGGTTTTGGAATGTCGTCTGTACGTTTTATCTGTGGAACACAAGATATTCATAAGCAATTAGAGCAAAAGATTGCAGATTTTTATACCACAGAAGATACCATTTTATATGCCGCAGCTTTTGATGCAAACGGAGGAGTTTTTGAGCCTTTGTTAACTAAAGAAGATGCTATTATTTCAGATAGTTTAAATCATGCATCTATCATTGATGGAGTTCGTTTATGTAAAGCAGCACGTTATCGTTATAATAACAACGACATGGCTTCTTTAGAGGAACAGCTAATTGAAGCGAACAAACAAGGACATCGTTTTAAAATTATTGTAACTGATGGTGTTTTTTCTATGGACGGAATTGTAGCAAAGCTCGATGAAATTTGTGATTTAGCAGATAAATATGACGCTATGGTGATGGTGGATGAATGTCATGCAGCTGGGTTTATTGGAAAAACAGGACGTGGAACTGTAGAATTGAAAAATGTAATGGATCGTGTAGATATTGTTACAGGAACCTTAGGTAAAGCGCTTGGAGGAGCCATGGGAGGATATACTACAGGTAAAAAAGAAATTATTGAAATTTTACGTCAACGTTCACGTCCGTATTTATTTTCAAACTCATTAGCGCCAGCAATTGTAGGAGCTTCATTAAAAGTATTTGATTTATTATCTAATGATACTACATTACGTGATAAATTAGAATGGAATACAAACTATTTCCGTGAAGAAATGGAAAAAGCAGGTTTTGATTTAGTAGGAGCTGATGCTGCAATTGTGCCAGTGATGTTGTATGATGCAAAATTGTCGCAAACTATGGCAAATAAGTTATTAGAAGAAGGGATTTATGTAATAGGTTTCTTTTATCCTGTAGTTCCAAAAGAGCAAGCAAGGATTCGAGTTCAATTATCAGCAGCTCATGAAAAAGAACATTTAGATAAGGCTATAAACGCATTTATCAAGGTTGGAAAAGAGTTGAAAGTGATATAAAATAGTCGGTCAAAAACTTGCATTTATTGTAAGTTTTTGTAGATTTGTTTTTGTAAATAAGTTTGAACAACTTACATTTGCGTAATATATAAACGAACTTTTAATTTAAATTTTTAATAATGAAACAATTAAAATTAGCTGTGATGGCTTTATTTGCGTTTGCTGCAGTAAACGTTAGCGCACAGGATTCAGACAACCCTTGGGCGGTTGGTTTCGGGGTTAACGCAGTAGACGTTAGGATCCCTTCAGATTTTGGAGATTATGCTAAAGATTATATCGGTACTAGTGACTGGAATATCTTACCATCAATTTCAAGAGTAACTGTTGATAGATACTTAAATGATGGATTTACATTACAATTAGCAGGATCTTTAAACAAGATTGAAACTTTCCGTACAGAAGATGATATGGATGAGCTTTACTGGGCTATCGATGCTAACGTAAAGTATGACTTAAACAACTTAGTAGGTAACACTGGTTGGTGGGATCCTTATGTATACGTTGGTGGAGGTTATACTTCTTTAGCTGATGAAGGTGAAGGTATGTTAAATGCTGGTGCTGGATTCAATGTTTGGTTTAATGATAACTTAGGTCTAAATTTCCAAACAGGAGGAAAGAAAGAATTTGCTGGTAAAGTAAGAGATCACTTCCAACACTCAATTGGTTTAGTATTTAAGTTCGGAGGAAAAGATACTGACGGAGACGGAGTATATGACAAAGATGATGCTTGTCCAGAAGTTGCTGGATTAAAAGAATTCAACGGATGTCCTGATACTGACGGAGACGGAATCAAAGATTCTGATGATGCTTGTCCAGAAGTTGCTGGTTTAGCTGCATTAAACGGTTGTCCTGATGCTGATGGTGATGGTATCGCTGATAAAGATGATGCTTGTCCAACTGAAAAAGGAACTAAAGCTAATAACGGTTGTCCTGATGCTGATGGAGACGGTGTTGTAGACGGAAAAGATAAGTGTCCAAACGAAGCTGGTCCAGCTGCTAACAACGGATGTCCTTGGCCAGATACTGACGGAGACGGAGTATTAGACAAAGATGATAAATGTCCAAACGAAGCAGGTGTAGCATCTAACAATGGATGTCCTGAAGTAGTAATCAAAGAAGAAGCTGTTAAGAAATTAAACGAGTTTGCAAGAGCTATCTACTTTAACTCAGGTAAGACTTCATTCAGAACAGGAGTTACTGGTAAATTAGATTTAATCGCTGGAATTATGAAGGAGTACCCTAAAGCTAACTTTAGCATTCAAGGTCACACTGATAGTTCAGGATCTAACACTTTAAACCAAAGATTATCTGAAAAAAGAGCTAAAGCTGTTTTAGATTACTTAATCACTAAAGGAGGAATCGATTCAAAAAGATTAACTTCTGCTGGATTTGGTGAAGACTACCCAATTGCTGATAACAAAACAAGAGCTGGTAGAGCTGAAAACAGACGTGTTGAGATTAAATTAGTAAAGTAATTTAATTACAATTATTATATCAATAAAGGCCTCACATTCGTGAGGCTTTTTTTTATGGAAAAATACTTCGAAAGGTTTTTTAAATTCCACTAAAAAAATTACCTTTGCACCTTGAAAAAATGAGTTAAAACTCATATAGTAAATAAAATAACTTTAATTACATATAGTAATGTCTACAATAACAGGTAAAGTTTCTCAAATTATTGGTCCAGTAATCGATGTTGAGTTTAATACAGAAAATGCTGAATTACCAAAGATTTATGATTCGTTAGAAATTAAAAAAGCAGACGGTTCAACTTTAGTTTTAGAAGTTCAACAACACATTGGTGAAGATACAGTTCGTACCATTTCTATGGATGCAACTGATGGTTTACAAAGAGGGCAAGAAGTAATTGCTACTGGTAACCCAATTCAAATGCCAATAGGTAATGATATCTACGGTCGTTTATTTAATGTAACAGGTGATGCTATTGATGGATTAGGAGATTTACCTAAAGAAGGTGAAGCTGGTTTACCAATTCACCGTCAAGCTCCAAAATTTGAAGAATTATCAACTTCTACCGAAGTGTTATTTACTGGGATTAAAGTAATTGATTTAATTGAGCCTTATGCAAAAGGAGGTAAAATTGGATTATTTGGTGGAGCAGGAGTAGGAAAAACAGTATTAATTCAGGAGTTAATTAACAATATTGCAAAAGGACACGGAGGTTTATCTGTATTTGCAGGAGTTGGAGAAAGAACTCGTGAAGGAAACGATTTATTACGTGAGATGTTAGAGTCTGGAATTATCAAGTATGGTGATGATTTCATGCACTCTATGGAAGACGGAGGATGGGATTTATCAAAAGTTGATAAGCCTGGAATGAGAGATTCAAAGGCAACTTTCGTATTCGGTCAGATGAATGAGCCACCTGGAGCACGTGCTCGTGTAGCTTTATCTGGATTAACAATTGCTGAGTATTTCCGTGATGGAGCTGGTGAAGCTCAAGGAAAAGACGTATTATTCTTCGTTGATAATATCTTCCGTTTTACTCAAGCAGGTTCTGAGGTATCGGCTTTATTAGGTCGTATGCCATCGGCGGTAGGTTACCAACCAACATTAGCAACAGAGATGGGAGCAATGCAAGAGCGTATTACCTCTACTAAAAAAGGATCTATTACATCTGTACAAGCGGTTTACGTACCTGCAGATGACTTAACAGATCCAGCACCAGCAACAACATTTGCTCACTTAGATGCTACTACAGTATTATCTCGTAAGATTGCTGAATTAGGTATTTACCCAGCGGTAGATCCATTAGATTCTACTTCAAGAATTTTAACTGCTGATATTTTAGGAGATGAGCACTATGACTGTGCGCAAAGAGTAAAAGAAATTTTACAACGTTATAAAGAATTACAAGATATTATCGCAATTTTAGGTATGGAAGAATTATCTGAAGAAGATAAATTAGTAGTTCACAGAGCTCGTCGTGTACAACGTTTCTTATCTCAACCATTCCACGTAGCAGAACAGTTTACAGGAATACCAGGTGTATTAGTAGATATTAAAGATACTATCAAAGGATTCAACATGATCATGGATGGAGAATTAGATAAGTATCCTGAAGCAGCATTCAACTTAAAAGGATCAATTCAAGAAGCAATTGATGCTGGAGAGAAAATGTTAGCAGAAGCGTAATTAATTGCCTTAAGCAAAAGCTTAAAGCCTAAAGCATTAAAGTATGTATTTAGAAATTGTAACACCAGAAGCTATCTTATTTTCATCTGAAGTTGATTCAGTAGTAGTGCCAGGTGTAAATGGAGAATTCCAAATGTTAAATAATCACGCACCGGTGGTGTCTATTTTAAATGAAGGAAGAGTAAAAGTACATGTACATACTCAAGAGCATTTAGTTTTTGATGATTTACATGGAAGCATCGAAAGGTTACCTGAAGATGATAAAGTTTTGACTTTAAAAATAAAATCAGGAACTATAGAAATGAAAGATAATAAAGTAATTATTCTTGCAGACTAATACATTTTATCATTATAAAATAAAAAGCAACCAAATTTGGTTGCTTTTTTTTATTCAATAAAGTATAGGACATTGAATTTAACTATCTTTGCAGTGATGAATGGAATATTTTTATTTATTGGAGGACCAGAGATTTTTGTAATCTTGTTAATCGTAGTCATGTTGTTTGGAGCGGATAAAATTCCTGAAATAGCAAGAGGACTAGGAAAAGGTATGCGCCAAATTAAAGATGCAACAAATGACATTAAACGAGAGATTAATGACAGTGCAAAAAATCAAGGTATAGATACAGATTTTGTTAAAGATATAAACAACGAAATTAACGAAGTAAAAGATAATATTGATGATTTTACAGGCCCTATAAAAAGAAGCCGTTAAATCAAATAAAATTGACATAGTTCTTACATACTATGTCAATTTTATTTTTGTAGTATTTTTTACTTGCTTCATTACGAACGAGCTTTGAATGTTCGAAATTACTTCTAATTGCGATAACTTTTTCAATACAAAATCTTGATATTCGTTCATGTCTTTTAAAACAACTTTTAATAAGAAGTCATAAACACCAGCTATGTAAGAGACTTCTACGATTTCATCTATTTTAGACATATAATCTTCAAACTCTTTAAAAGCACTTTCTTGATGTTTTACTAAGGTGACTTGACAATAAACAATTAAACTTTTGTCAATTGTTTCTAAGTTTACTAAAGCAACATATTTATCTATTATTCCGTTAGCTTCCATCTTCTTTACACGCTCATGAGTAGGCGTTATAGATAGATTTACTTTGTAGGCTAGTTGTTTTATAGATTGCTTACAGTCTTTTTGTAGTTCTTCTAAAAGTTTTTTATCTACACTATCTAGTTGATGCATGGTATGTTTTTCTGTTTTAAAGTGATTTTTAGAAATTAAATAGAAATTTAATCTTTTTAAAATTTAAAAATAGGTATTTTTTCTTTAATGATGGTGTTAATGTAGTTTTTTATACTTTAATAATATATTTGTTAAGTAATTTAATACTATTTAAAAACAGGTAATCATGAGTAGAATAAAAGAAATTTATGACAGAATTAGTGAGGCTTCATCTAATTTTTTAGGATACCCTTTAGCAAAAGATTTTAACTACAGTGAATTTGCACCTTTTTTAAATTTATGTATCAATAATGTCGGGGATCCAGAATCTCCTTCAACATTATCAATAGATACGAAAGATATAGAAAGAGAAGTTATCAGTTTTTTTGCTGATATATTATCATCTTCAACTAATGAAGTATGGGGGTATGTTACGAATGGAGGAACAGAAGGAAATCTTTATGGCCTGTATTTGGCTAGAGAAAGTTTTAATAATCCTGTAGTATATTATAGCGAGTCTACACATTATAGTGTTAAAAAGAATTTACACCTACTAAATTTAAAGAATATAGTAGTGAGAAGTCAAGATAATGGTGAGATTGATTATGATGATTTAGAAAGTCTTATAACTCTTCATAGAGATAAACCAGCAGTTTTCTTTTTAAATATAGGAACAACAATGACTGAAGCTGTAGATGATTTAGATAAAATTAAAGGCATTATCAAAAAATATGCTATTAAAGATTATTATATCCATTGTGATGCAGCATTTTTAGGCTGTATTGCCCCTTTTGTTGATCCAAAACCAAAGTTTGATTTTGCTGAGGGAATTGATAGTATTTCTATATCTGGACATAAATTTATTGGTGGACCAATACCCTGTGGAATTGTTTTAGCAAAAAGAAAACACAGAGATAGAATTGTAAACTCAGTTTCTTACGTTGGAACTTTAGATACAACGATAACAGGATCAAGAAATGGATTAACGCCATTATTATTATGGTCTTTTATTGAAAAATACGGGAAAGAAGGTCTAATTACAAGAGCTAGAAAGTCTCAAGAATTAGCAGCGTATACAGAGCAAAGGTTAAAAGAGATAGGAGTTAAAACATGGAGAAATAATGAGGCGCTTACAGTAGTTTTAGAGAAACCTTCTGAAGCTTTATGTAAAAAGTATCAATTAGCATCAGAAAACGAAATGGCACACATTATTTGTGTTCCTGGAACAAAAAAAGAACAAATAGATGCTTTTATTAAAGACTATGAAAAAGAATTATTTGTAGTAGAAAGATTAATTTACAATTAAAACTATATTTAAAAAGAAAGAGCAAACCAAAGGTTTGCTCTTTCTTTTTAAATAACTCTACTAATAGTTAATCCGTCTCGTATAGGTAGTAATACCGTTTCTAAGCGACTATCTTCATTTAAAAGTCTATTATACTCTAAAAGAACTTTAGTATCGGTATCTTTAGGATCTAGTTCTTCAACAACTTTTCCACTCCATAAGACATTGTCAGATAAAATTACCCCTCCTTTATTCATTTTTTCAATGATCAGATGAAAATAATTTACATAATTAGACTTGTCAGCATCTATAAATACTAGATCAAATTTAGAATCGATAGTGGGAATAATATCTATAGCATTACCAACATATTGTGTTATTTGGTCTTTGTAATCAGATTTTTGAAAGTACTTATATTGAAGTTCTTCCAATTCTTCATTTTTATCAATTGTATAAAGTTTTCCTTCTTTAGGTAATCCTTCAGCTAAACATAAAGCAGAATACCCAGTGTAAGTACCAATTTCTAAAATTGATTTGGGCTGAATTAATTTTGAAATCATAGATAAAACCCTTCCTTGAAAAGCCCCACTTAACATACGAGGGTTTAAAACCTTTTGCCAAGTCTCTCTACCTAGTTCTTGTAGTATTTTTGGTTCAGCTTGAGAATGTTTAACAACATAATTATCTAATTCTTCAGGTAAAAAGTGCATGTAAGTTGTTTTTAGTGTACAAAATTAAAAAAACGGAATTTATTGCTATAATAAATTCCGTTTCAATCTAACAAAAAATCAAAAAATGGTTTTTTTTAAAAACCAAAATTGTTTAATTAAGTTTACTTAATTGTTCTTTTAATTCTTCTTTGTCTTTGCTTGACAAGCAAGCTTTATCTTTATTACAGTTATTAGTTTTTACTTTCAAAATTTGTGACATCTTCTTGTTTTGTTTAGAGTATAAAGCACATACTTTACACACAAACAAATGCCAATTAAGTTGTAATTTTTCATATACCGAAGCTTCTCCATATTGACTTTTATCGCAAATGGTTGTGGCTTCATCACATGTAATTTTAAAAAATTTAAACATTGTATTTTACTTATTAAACCAATTTTTTTCCATACAGCCTCTTAATTGTGTTCTAGCTCTATGAATGATAACCCATAGGTTTGACGGAGAAATATTTAGCTCCTTACAAATATCTTCAGTTTCAAACTGTTGTATGGTTTTCATTTTAAAAACCATAGCATATTTTTCAGGAAGGTTATCAATACATCTATCTAATTGATCTTTTAATTCTTCATTTTCAATATCCTTATCAGCATCATTACCCCAAGTTTGTGGCACTCGTTCTTCAATCCAACTTCCCTCGTTTTCACCACTATCATAAAAACTCATTCTAACTTCAGCTTGTCCTTTTTTTGAGTTTATTTTTCGATAGTAATCTATTATTTTTCTTTTTAAAATTGAAACTAACCATGTTCGTTCTGTAGATTTTCCTTCAAAATTCTTTGCAGACTTTAACCCTGCAAAAAAAGTTTCTTGTACTAAATCTTTAGCAACATTAGAGTTGTTTACGCGCACAACAGCATAATTAAACAGGTAATCAGCGTAATTGTCTACCCATTTATCAGGAGATAAAGTATTTGATGGATTTGTTAGATTCATTAAATCAAAGATAAGTTATTTTTTGGGGAAATAAGTAACGTAAACTCTACTTAGTCCATTGGGGGCGTTTTTAATAAAATTAATTATTTCTTCAAAGCTTTTCTTTTCATTTAATTTATTTGTGATAGCACTTCTGCTAGTTGTATAGTAAATTTTATTATTTGTAAGATCTACAAAAGGACAATAATCCAGTTTTTTTGAATTGAGGTTAGTTAAGTGTTTAGCAGGCAACCATTCGTTATTATTTCCTTTTTTACTTAAGTATAAATCACCTCTACCTAAATCGTCTTTTCTTCCGTATGAAGTAAAAATTATAAAGCTTTCATCTGGAGCGACGAAGGCATTAAACTCGTATTTATCAGAGTTTACACCAGAGCCAAGAGAAACAGGTGTAGTATATTTTCCATCCACAAGCCTACTTACATAAATATCTTCTTTGCCTTTAGAATTTTCATACTCTGCTGTGAAGAATAAATCACCTTTTTCTGTTACTGAAGGGTAAAATTCATTAGCAGAAGTATTGATTGTTGAGCCAACACTTATAGGTTTAGACCAATTATCAGATAAAGATTTTCGTGTTACATACCAAATATCCATATCTTTTTTTACCTCTCCTGAATCATTATTCTTTCTATTAGAAGCAAAAAAAAGTTTTAAGCCGTTAGGAGATAGAAAAGGCTCTAAGTCTTTATATTGACCAGAAAAACTTATAACTTTAGGCTTTTGCCATGTATTGTTTACTTTTTTTGAATAGGCAATAAAAGAGTATTCTTTTAAATAACTTTCAACAGTAAAATAAAATTCATTTTGGTTTTTATTCATCGAAAAATCCCTGATATTAGGCAGTCCATTAAATAATTCAGGAAGGAATAATTGAGGCTTCTGAGCAAAACCAAAACAGGAAATAAATAAAAAAAGAAATCCAATTTTTTTCATAAAGATTACTGCTTAAGAGCTTTACAATTATCTCTACGTCTCATATCAACTAAGTATATGATTTCCCATTTTCCATTATTATTAAAAAGCTGAAAAGAATTTGCTCCACAATGACTAAACTCATTGTTAAAATAAAACTCATAAGGTGTCCAAACAGAAGCTAAATTACCATCCACTTTAATATCCCATGATAATAATTTCTCTAAATAAGTATGTTCAGGTTTTTTATTAGCAATATTAGTAAGTAGTTTGGCTTTACTTTCGGTAACTAAAACTTTTTTACCTTCTTTATTTGTAAAAGTAGTTTGAATGTTAATTGTAGAATTAAGAGTAGAACTTACTAATGTACTGTCACCTTTATGTAATCCTTCAAAAAAGGTTTCAATAGTGTTTTTAATGGCTTTTTTTTCTGAGTTTTCTTGTGCACTTACCACAGTTGTAAGAACAAAAACGATTAGTAAAGTGAAAATCTTTTGCATGTTAGTTTAGTTTAGCTAGGTAAAACTATTAAAAAAATAAACGGATAAAGTTTAATTAACAGAAGATTAACGAGGTTAAAAAAGTAAAAAACGAAAGGCTTAAAGGTTCATAATAAATAAAACCACTGAATAATTATGTATTTTTACAATCCATAAAACAAAAGAAATGTCAGTAGCAAAAAAACAATATAAAAGAATTACCACTAAATCTCTTGTTGAAATGAAAGCAAATGGAGAGAAAATCTCAATGCTTACAGCTTATGACTATACCATGGCAAAAATTGTTGATGGTGCAGGAATAGATGTAATTTTAGTGGGAGATTCAGCGTCAAATGTAATGGCGGGTCATGAAACTACATTACCTATTACATTAGATCAAATGATTTATCATGCAAGCTCTGTAGTAAGAGGAATTGATCGTTGCTTAGTAGTGGTTGATTTACCTTTTGGTAGCTATCAATCAGACCCTAAAGAAGCATTACGTTCTGCTATTCGAATTATGAAAGAAAGTGGAGCACACTCTATAAAATTAGAAGGAGGAAAAGAAATAAAAGATTCTATTAAAAGAATTTTAAACGCTGGTATACCTGTAATGGGGCATCTAGGATTAACTCCACAGTCTATTTATAAATTCGGAACTTATACAGTAAGAGCAAAAGAGGAAGAAGAAGCAGAAAAGTTGATGAAAGATGCTTTAATGCTAGAAAGGTTAGGGTGCTTTGCTATTGTATTAGAAAAAGTTCCAGCAAGTTTAGCACAAAAAGTAGCGGAAGCTTTAACGATTCCAGTAATAGGAATTGGAGCAGGAGGAGGTGTTGATGGACAAGTCTTAGTGATGCATGATATGTTAGGAATGACACATGAGTTTAATCCTCGTTTTTTACGTAGATATTTAGATTTACATACAGAAATGACTAATGCTTTTGAGCAGTATATTACTGACGTAAAAAGTCAAGATTTTCCAAACGAAGAAGAACAATATTAATGTAAAAGTCTTCCTTTGGAAGGCTTTTTTATTTTAGAATATATTTTTAAAAATGAAAATACTTCATTTAGATACAAATCATTCTCTTTTAATAAATCAACTAAAGAATTTAGGTTTTGAAAATTTTGAAGATTACACTTCTTCAAAAACAGAAATAGAGGATAAAATTCATTTGTACGATGGAATTGTTATTCGTAGTCGATTTACCATAGATAAACAATTTTTAGATAAAGCAACAAACCTTAAGTTTATAGGGCGAGTAGGAGCTGGTTTAGAAAATATTGATTGTGATTATGCAGAAAAGAAAGGAGTACACTTAATATCAGCACCAGAAGGAAATCGAAATGCAGTAGGAGAACATACATTAGGAATGCTACTTTCTTTATTTAATAAGCTTAATAAAGCAGATAAAGAAGTACGAGAAGGTAAATGGTTACGAGAAGAAAATAGAGGGATAGAATTAGATGGAAAAACTGTTGGAATCATCGGTTATGGTAATATGGGGAAAGCTTTTGCCAAAAAACTTAGAGGTTTCGATGTTGAAGTGATTTGCTACGATATTAAACCAGATGTAGGTGATGAAAATGCTCAACAAGTTTCTTTAAAAGAATTACAAGAAAAAGCTGATGTTTTAAGTTTACACACCCCACAAACAGAACTTACCATGAAAATGGTGAACTCAGACTTTATTAATGGTTTTTCAAAACCATTTTGGTTGTTAAATACAGCTCGAGGAAAATCAGTAGTGACAAAAGATTTAGTAATAGCTTTAGAGTCAGGAAAAGTTTTAGGAGCAGGGTTAGATGTATTAGAATACGAGAAAAAATCGTTTGAAAACCTATTTACAAATCAAGAAAATCCAGAAGTTGAAGGAATGCCAACAGCATTACGATATTTAATTAATGCAGAAAACGTGTTGCTTTCTCCTCATGTTGCAGGTTGGACCATAGAAAGTAAAGAAAAGCTAGCGCAAACTATTGTAGATAAAATTAAAGAAAAATTTTGCTAACTTGATGCTTCAAATTCATGTAGCATGAAATATGAAGCATCAACAGTAGAAGAGTATATTTCTCAAGTTCCAGAAGAACGCCAAGAAATTTTACAAAAGCTTAGTAATCTTATCAAGGAAAACTTGCCAGAAGGATTTGAAGAAGGAATTAATTATAACATGATTGGGTATTATGTTCCACATTCAAAATATCCTGATGGCTATCATTGTGATCCTAAATTACCACTTCCTTTTATGAATTTGGCTTCACAAAAAACTCAATCAACTTATATCATAGCGGGATTTATGCTAAAAAAGAATTATATGATTGGTTTGTAGCAGAATATCCTAAATATTCAAAAAGAAAACTAGATATGGGAAAGAGCTGTATTCGTTTTAAAAAGTTAGATGATATTCCATATGGATTAATTACAGATTTATGTGCAAAAATGACTGTAGATGAATGGATTTCTATTTATGAATCAGTCTTAAAAATGAAATAAAATGAAGAAAAAAGGTAAAGTAATAGGAATAGGAGGAGTTTTTTTTAAAACAAAAGATCCAAAAGCAACAAAAGAATGGTATAAAAATAACCTAGGTTTTAATACAGATGATTGGGGTTGTACCTTTTGGTGGAAAGATAATGAAGGAAAAAAAGCGTCTACCCAATGGAGTCCGTTTGCAGAAGACACTAACTATTTTGAACCATCTAAAAAAGACTTTATGTTTAACTATCGAGTAGAAAATTTAGTAGAGTTGTTGGAAGAGTTGAAAGAAAATGGAGTTACAGTTATGGACAAAGTAGAAGAGTACGATTATGGAAAGTTTGGATGGGTTGTAGATTTAGACGGAAATAAAATTGAGTTATGGGAGCCAAAAGACGAAGCTTTTTTATAAATTTAGCACCGTCTAATAAATAATAAATAAAAAAAATGAATGTAATTGATGAAAATGGGAATACTGTTCCTAATCAAGAAAGTAAACGTGTGTTAGCAGGTATTTTAGCAATTTTAATAGGTTCGATAGGAATACATAAGTTTATTTTAGGTTATACTAAAGAAGGAATCATACAAATTGTAGCTACTTTTATAACTTGTGGATTAGCAGGAATTATTCCTTTTATTGAAGGAATCATCTATTTAACAAAATCTGATGAAGAGTTTATTGAAACTTATCAAGTAAACCAAAAAGGTTGGTTCTAAACATTCTTTTTTAATACTTACACTATGTCTAACGATAAAAACTCAAAGGATAACTTAGATAAAGCTAAAGAAGTTATGGATAACATAACAGAGAAGGCTAGTGAGTTAGCTGGAGAAACAGGTGAGCATTTGGTAGATATAGTTGAAGATGTAAAAGAAAAAGTTGAAGAAATTATTTCCGATGAATCAATTCAAAAAACTAAGGAAAAAGCGAACGAATTAACAAACGAAGCTAAAGAGGTATTAGAAAATATAACTGAAAAGGCTTCAGAAGTTGCGGGAGAAGCTAGTGAACATATAGCCGATTTTGCAGAAGATGCTAACGAAGAATTTCAAGAGACTAAAACCAAAACTAAAAGTTTTTTTCAAAGACTCTTTGGAAAATAAAGATAAAAGAAAAGCGCCAATCGGCGCTTTTTTTATGATGCAATATTATTAGCTTTATTAGTTCTAACAACAGCTTGTTCGTTTTTCCAATCAATCCATTTTTGACCTTTAATACGGCGCATAACATTATCTATCGTACGCATAATAAAAACATTATAAACAGCCTTTCCTAAGTTTTTAGGATTACGAGCAATAGCACGTAAACTCATTGAGAAACCAGGAGTAACATAACGCATATAGTGCCAATATCCTTCAGGCATATACAATACATTACCATGTTCAAGTTCAGCAATATGCCCTTTTGCATTTTTTAGTGCAGGCCACTTTTCAAAATCTGGTTCGTTAAAATCAATGTCTTCACGAGTAATTAACGAATGAGGAATTTTATACAAGAACTTATTTTGTTTTTGGTCAAACAAAATACATTTCTTTTTTCCTTCAAAATGAAAGTGGAAGATATTGGCTAAATCAATATCATAGTGCATAAATGTATATGAGTCACGTCCACCAAAAAACAACATTGGTAACCCTTTCATTAAGCGCAAACCAAAGTCAGGAAAAGTAAAATCTTTCTGTAATTGTGGAACTTCTTTTAAAATATTCCACAAGAAAATTCTGAACTTAGTAGGCTCACGTTTTAGTAAATCTACATATTCACTCATTTTCATGGTTGCATGAGGTTCATTAAAACCATCTTTGTAATCCACAGGTCTATCGTCGTATAATGGAACAGTTTTATCACCTGCTACTTCCTTCATATATTCTAAAGACCATTTAGAATATGCTGGCCAATCTTCAATAAAACGCTCAATAACCACAGGTTTTTGAGGTTTGAAGTAATTTTTTATAAAATCTTCTTTAGTAATGGTTTCTACCCTGTCTATTTGTTGCAACTGTAATCCCATACATTCAATTTTTTACGAGAAGCAAAGTTAAGAAAAGGTTACGACACTTTATTCCTAAATTTGCGAGATAAAAGTTAAAATAGATGATAGAACTATCCGAGACGTTTTGGAACAATAAATACCTACATAATAAAACAGGATGGGATTTAGGAGAGATTGCAAATCCGTTAAAAGAATATTTTAACCAATTAGAAGATAAAAGTATTCGGATTTTAATACCAGGAGGAGGAAACTCATACGAAGCGGAATATTTATTTAATAAAGGATTCAATAATGTTTTTGTAGTTGATATTGCTGAAGAACCTTTAAAGAGAATACGAAATAGGGTTCCTAGCTTCCCGAAGGAAAATTTAATTCACGCTGATTTTTTTGAATTAGAAAATGTTTTTGATTTAATTATAGAACAAACTTTTTTCTGCGCTATTAACCCTAAACTACGACCAAAGTATGTGCAAAAAGTAAGTGAATTATTAACCGGTAGTGGAAAACTAGTAGGTTTATTATTTGATGCAGTACTAAATGAAGACCATCCACCTTTTGGAGGGAGTAAAAGAGAGTATGAAGAATATTTTACACCGTATTTTAAAGGAAGTATGGAGCCTTGTTATAACTCGTCAGAAAGCAGACAAGGAATGGAACTATTTATTAAAATGATAAAAAAGTAACCATCAAATTAATTTGATGGTTACTTTTTATTTAATTAAGCTCCTACTTCTTTAGCCTCTTGCTTTTTTTGTTCGTTACGCTCAATCTTATGATCAGGTCTCGTCCATTTAGGTTTTTCACCTAAGGCTTCGTATTGAGAATCTTTAGCTTCAACAGACTCTCTTTGCTCATGTTTAAAGAAAGGCTTCTGTGTATTTAAACCTAAATCTTCAAACATCTTCATGTCTTCGTTAATGTCAGGGTTTGGAGTAGTTAATAATTTATCTCCTGCAAAAATTGAGTTAGCACCTGCAAAGAAACACATTGCTTGACCTTCTCTACTCATTTGTGTTCTACCTGCTGATAAACGTACTTGTGAGTCTGGCAATACAATACGAGCAGTAGCTACCATACGAACCATTTCAAAAATGTTTACAGGAGGCTGCTCCTCTAATGGAGTACCTTCTACTGCTACTAATGCGTTAATAGGCACAGACTCAGGGTGTGGAGAAAAACGAGTTAAAGTTTCAAGCATTCCAGCTCTATCTTCTAACGATTCTCCCATACCAATAATACCTCCAGAACAAACAGTTACATTTGTTTTACGTACGTTTTCAATAGTGTCTACTCTATCTTTAAATGCACGTGTAGAAATTACATCATCGTAATATTCTTCAGAAGTATCAATATTATGGTTGTAAGCATATAAACCAGCTTCAGCTAAACGCTTTGCTTGGTTTTCAGTTACCATTCCTAACGTACAACAAACTTCCATGTCTAGCTTGTTAATAGTGCGTACCATTTCTAACACTTGGTCAAATTCTGGTCCGTCTTTTACATTTCTCCAAGCTGCTCCCATACAAACTCTTGATGAACCACCTTCTTTTGCACGCAAAGCTTGTGCCTTAACTTGGTTTACAGTCATCAAATCATTTCCTTCAACATTGGTATGATAACGTGCTGCTTGCGGACAATATCCACAGTCTTCAGAGCATCCACCAGTTTTAATAGAAATTAAGGTACTTACCTGTACGGTGTTTGGGTCGTGGTATTTTCTATGCATAGTTGAAGCTTCGTACAAAAGCTCCATTAAAGGCTTGTTGTATACTTCTAGAATTTCCTCTTTCGTCCAATCGTGTCTAATTTCAGTCATAAATTCGAGTTGTTTGTGGTGGTAAAAATAAAAAATTCCGCTTCGAAAGCGGAATTTTATGAGTCTTATTTTTATTCGGAAGAAGAATTGTCTTCTTCAATTATTTTTGAGTCATCATTAGGAAGCTCTTTCCCCTTTAAATAATCGGGTAATTGCATACCTGCCATATTGAACATTTCTTGTAATGGGGGTACTGCATTGTACATTCCAGAAATAAAGTTTGAAGTAGATGTTTTTCCGTCTTTACCTCCACCATTTTCCCAAACTGTAACTTTATCAATCTTAATATTTTTAATTGCTTCAGATTGTAACTTTACCAATTCAGGTAATTTATCAGCAATTAATAATAAAGCAGCGTTTTGAGAGTCATTACCAGCGGCTTGAACTATTTGATCTAAACCAGCTGCTTGTTTGGTTAATACTTCGTATAAACCTTGAGCTTCTGCTTGTGCTTTGAATAAGATAGCATCTGCCTCACCTTTTGCTTTTCTACGAATTCTTTCAGCTTCTGCCTCTGCATCAATTTCTACTTTTCGTTTATCAATCTCAGCAGGAACGATTACATCTGCCATTTGTGAAGAACGCTCTCTTTCAGCTCTGGCAATTTCAGCTTCTTTCTCGGCAGCATACGATTCTTCTAAAGCTTTTGCTGATTGCACTTTTTCAGAAGCAATAGCTACTCTTTCTGCCTCAGCCTCTCTTTGACGACGTAATGAGTCAGAGTTTGCAACAGCAATTTTTGCAGTGTTTTCTCCATCTACAGCTTGTGCATTAGCGGCAGCTACTTGAGTTCTTTCATCTTGTACAGCATTTGCTTCACCAATAGAACCATCTCTGTTTTTTTCAGCAACCGATTTACGAGCGGCGTTGATTGCATGAGCAGCAGCTTCTTTACCTAATGCTTCAATATATCCTGATTCGTCAACAATATCAGTAATGTTTACGTTGATTAATTTTAAACCAACTTTTTTTAATTCTGATTCTACACTTTGTGATATGTTGGTTAAAAATTTATCTCTATCAGAGTTAATTTCTTCAATATCCATTGAAGCAACCACTAAACGTAACTGGCCAAAAATAATTTCTTTGGCTAATTCTTGAACGTCGTTCATTGCTAAACCAAGTAAACGTTCGGCAGCATTTTGCATTACTCCTGGTTCTGTAGAAACCCCAATGGTAAAACGTGAAGGCACGTTTACACGAATGTTTTGTTTAGAAAGTGCATTTACCAAGTTTACTTCGATAGAAATTGGTGTTAAGTCTAAAAACTCATAGTCTTGAATTACAGGAAAGATAAATGCAGCACCACCATGAATACATTTAGCAGATTGTCCGCCACCAACTTTACCATATACAACTAAGATTCTGTCAGAAGGACATCTTTTATAGCGTTTTATTAAAGTTATTAGTAAGATAAAAATAAATAGAATGGCAATAACAAGTCCAATAGGGCCTGCAAACCCAAAGCCATCAATTTGTAATAATGTAAATTTTAACATAGTCAATTTTTATTTTTGAGATTCAACGATTAATATTCCATTTGAAGTTACTTCGATTACTTTAACAACCATTCCTTGTGTTAAGTCAGTATCATTATCTGTCAAGGCGTCTAGTTCTCGAAGCGAATTTTGTACTTTAATATGTACTTTACCCATTTTAGAGCGATTAGCTCCTATGGTTAAATATACTTCACCTATTTGATTCAGTGCATTTTTCATTTTTAGGGTACCACTATCTGTTAGTTTACTAATGTAGTAGAATAGGGTAGCCATTATAGTCATCATTAACAATCCACATATAATAGAAATGGAAAGTGTAGCTATATTTGAATAACCAGCATCCATACTAGCAATACCACTCCATCCAAAGATGGTGAAAAAGGCCACCATATTTTTAAACGTGAAAAATTGAAACCCAGCGCCAGTATCGGCTTCTATTTCAGTATCAATGTCACCAATATCACCGGCATCGGCACCTATAAAACTACCAATAAGTACAAAAACAAAGATTAGTGTAAAAATACCTGCTATTCCCCAATAAACTTGTTGAAAAGAGGTTAATTCAGAAAACCATTCCATCATAAAGCAATTATTTAAATGAGTGCTAAAAGTATATAAATTGCCTGAAATCGACAATTTTTATTTTGTTATTAAAACAGAAACTGCATTTCCACCAAAACCAACAGCATTTACTAGTATTTTATTGAGTTTCTTTGGAGTTTGTTGAGGTTCAGCAAAAGGAACTTCAATTACTTGTTGATGTTGTATCATTAACATTGCTAACTCTAAACTTAACAAGCCAGAAGCACCAAAAGTGTGACCAAGTTTCCATTTATTAGTAGTTAAAAAAGGAGTTTTGTTACAAAATACTTTTTGAATCGCATTAATTTCTGATTGATCTCCTTTAATGGTTCCTGGAGCATGCATTACAATAGCATCTATTTCATTAGGAGAAATTGTTCCTAAAGCCATTTTCATTGATTTTTGAAAACATTCTGCATCTGTTGTTACAGAAGTATTATGTTTCAAAACTTCAGTAGCATATCCTACTCCTTCAATAAAAGCCAAAGCGTTTTTTTTAGTTCCTTTCTCTAAACAAAATACCGAAGCACCTTCTCCCAACACCATGGTGTTTTTAGTTTTGTTAAGGTCGAAAGCTTTACAAGGGTATTCATTAATTTCTTTAGAGTACACTTTTAATGCCTGCATTTGGGCAATAGTAAAATCAGTTAGTGAAGCTTCGCTAGCACCAATCATGAATTTTTCTGACATTCCTGATTGTAACCAAGCAACTCCATTTAATAAAGAATGTAGCCCAGTTGAGCAAGTTATAGAATGTGAAATTTCTGGTCCGTTGGTTTGTAAATCATGGGCTATCCAAGAAGAAATGTTTCCTAAAGTAGTGGTTGGAGAACTCAGGGTAGATGATTTTCTTGTTGATAAAAACTCCTTGTGGTATTTTTCAAACAAAGAAGTTGCTCCTCGAGAAGAACCTATATTAATTCCAAAGTTATCAGAAGCTTTCCAGTTTGTTTGTTCCATTGCTTTTCTAGCAACAAAAAGGGTGTACAAAACAGACGGATCTAAATTTTTGTATTTATTGTCAGAGTTTCTAATATCTTCAATAGTACGTTTATCTTCATCAGGTAATTGTGCTACCCATGCTTTGGAATCTTCAAAGTCTTTAAAACTTAAAAAATGTTGATTATTTAGATAGTGCTCCCAAATTTTCTCAGGAGTACTTCCTAAGGCAGAAACAGAAGCAAATGATGTTATTGAGATGAGTTCTTTCAACACGATAAAATTTCAGCAAAAATAAAGGTAAAATCAAGTATTCTAAAGAAAATAAAAATATTTATCTTGGATGAAAATTTAACTATGATTAAAAGAATCAAAATAAAACTAATATTACTAGAATTGATAGCCCTATTTTTTGTTATAAATGGGTTACAAAGAATTTATTTAGCAACTCAGGGAGCAAAATACGACGTTTTAGCTATTGGAAATTGGGATAAGTTTGAAGTTTTAACATACCCAGAAACAACTGGTCAATTCTTCGCTAATAGAGTATTTTGGACTTTTGGTTTTATATTATGTTTAATTTTTGTAGTTGGAGTAGTAAACTGGAAAAGTAACATTCAATTTGTTAATTCTCTAATAATTAGTGTAATAGTGTTAGGTGTTTCTAGTACAGGTTTTTTCCTGGATGGATTCGTTAATCAATATTTAAATTATTTCTGTGGATTATTTAGTGAAAGTTATGAGTTTGCATTTGGAATCGGTGGAGTTATACTTTTCATTATAGGGGGTGGATTTTTTTTAAAAGCGATGAGTTTAAATAAAAATTATCTAATAATAAAAAAAGAAGTGTTATGAGCGAACAAAGACAAAAAAGTTGGTTTGGAAGAAACTGGCTGTGGTTTATACCATTAACAGGATGTTTAGGGTTTATTTTATTAATTGTTTTAGGTGTAGGAGCGGCATTTTTTGGAGTGTCAAAAATAATGACAAATTCAACCCCTGTTGAATATGCTATTGAACAAGCATCTAAAAATAAATTGGTTATTGAGAATTTAGGAGAACCGATTGAACAATATGGAATTCCCTCTGGAAATATTTCTCTTACTAACGACGATGGAAATGTAGATTTTTCTATTCCGATAAGAGGTGATAAAGGAGAAGGTACTTTAATTGTTAGAGGTATTAAAGTGGATGGTGAATGGATTTATGAAGATTTATACGTTCACATTAAAGAAACTCAAGAAGAAATTAACTTATTAGAAAAGGAAAAAGTTCTAGAGGCTATCTAGAACCTTTTCTATAGTTGTATATATTTTGTTAAGTTGTTCCTTTGTGATAACATAGGGAGGTTGAATGTAAACGGTGTTTCCTAATGGTCGTAAAAAAACTCCTTCATTCATAAAAGATTTTAAAAGCTGGTTACGCAACGTTCCATAACGACCAGAATTGGTGTTTAAATCAATAGCTAAAATAACTCCTTTGACTCTTGTTGAATTTACTTTTGGATGACTTTCTATTTTTTTTGCAAAAGTTTTATTAGACTTTTCAATAAACTGAATATTGTCCTGGATTTCTTGAGCTTTCAAAAGCTCAATACTCGCTAGTGCAGCACTACAAGCTATTGGATTCGCAGAATAAGTATGACAATGAAAAAAACCTTTGGAAATATCATTGTCTAAAAAAGCAGTGTAAATTTCTTCAGTACAAGAAGTAATTGACATAGGAACTAAACCAGCTGTCAGTGCTTTACTTAAACATATAATATCTGGTTTTGTAGCAATTTCATCAGAAGCAAAATTGTTACCTGTTTTTCCAAAGCCAGTCATTACTTCATCTGCGATGGTAAGAATATTATTGCTTTTGCAAACCTCCAAGATTTTGTTTAGATCTTCGGCCTTATGAATTTTCATTCCAGCAGCTCCTTGAACTAAAGGTTCGTAAATGAATCCAGCAACATTGTGTTCTGAAATAATCTGTTGTAATTTTTGTGCAATAGCCTCATTGTTTTCTCCATTCGGAACAGGAATACGCTGAATATCCATTAAGAAATCTTCAAAAGGACCATTATACACAGATAACCCAGAAACAGACATGGCTCCAAATGTATCGCCATGAAATCCATCTTCAAAAGCAATAAAAGTGTTGCGTTTTTCTCCCTTATTAAAATAGTATTGCAAAGCCATTTTAATTCCCGCCTCTACAGCAGTAGACCCATTATCATTAAAAAAGATTCTATTTTGATTCTCAGGAAGAATTTTGATCAATTCTTCTGATAATTTTACCGCAGGTTCATGGGTAAAATCGCTAAACATAATCTGATCTAAGGTTTGCATTTGTTGGTAAACACGACTGGTGATGAAATCGTTACAGTGCCCAAACATGCAGGTGTACCAAGAGGAAATAGCATCGATATATTCATTACCATGCTCGTCGGTTAGTATACATCCTTTTGCTTTTATAATTCCTAAACTATCAGGGTGTGTTTGGTGTTGTTTTAGCGGGTGCCACAAATGTTTTTTATCGCGTTCTTGTAAGTTCATACGTTTTGTTCTTTTGAAAAAGAGCTGTCAAATGTACAATAGAAATACATAAAACTACTCCGAAATAGGCAATAAACAATAGCCACATAATTGAGGTTGAAAATAACTCAGATAAAAATGCTGGAAAAACTAAAAAAAGTTCTGAAGTGAGTATAAAAAAGGTATAAAAAATCCAGACGGTTTTATGAATACTCTGACCTAATTCTATCCAAATAAAAGGTAGGTACATTCCTAAAAAAAGGAGATGTAACCAAGCTATAAGCATAAACCTGTTAGATATTACCAAATTTGAAAAATAAGGAATGCTACCGAAACAGTTTAAAATACCAACCAATAATAAAATGCCAAAAAACAATCGGTATTGTAGTTTTTGCTGTAAAAATGAACTTTTAAGTTTGAAAATTGTTATGATTAAAATTCCTGCACCAATGCCTCCTGCTATTTGAATAGCTAAATAGTTGAAGTTGTATTTTAATGAATGAGTATATAATAATACTAGAGAGGTAATAATTAAGGTGATTTGATTTTTTGAAAGCTTAATTGTTGTTGTTTGAAAGAGTACTACAAGCATCCAAAGAAAGAATGAACCAAAATACTGGAAGTGTAAATAAAAAAAGATAGCTTGTTGATACCAAGGAGAAGTTTGCATTTTCATAGCCATTAGCGGACCTAAAGCATAAGGACCAATTGATGAAATAAAATGAAAAACAACTCCTGTTTTAATTAATGTTAAATCTGATTCTTTACCCTGCAAACGTTTCCATAATCGTAGTAGCAACCAATAGCTAATCCATAAGTGTAGGGTAGAAAAAATAATGGTAACCAAAGCATATCCTTGAATGATAAAACCAACTAACAAGGTAGCTACACAAATTTGTAATGCAAGATAGAGTCGGTAAGAAATTTTATCAATTCCATTAGTAAATCGTGTAAAAAGCAGTACAATTAAAGCATTGAAAATAAAACCCAATAACATAATATGAGAATGGGAGTGTAGCACAAACTTAAACGGAAAGTTGGTAATACTACCTGTAAATGCATACCGCAAAATCAATCCTATGATAGCTCCCAAAAAACCAAAGATTAGAGGGAAAGACCAAAGATGTTTTGCAGTAGCAGGTTTCATTTATAGCTTATCTTTAAATAGTTCAGCGTATTCTTTAATCACATTTTTATCAAAATAAGGTTCTTCTTCAATACGTCCAATTACAGGGACCTTAGTCATTTTTTTGATAATATCTTCGGTGGTTTTGTGTTCGCTTCCAGAAAAAACCAAAGCAACTTCAAAGCCTTTTTCTTTAAGTAAGTTAACAGTTAGTAAGGTGTGATTAATACTTCCTAAATAATGACGAGAAACCACGATAACTTTATAGTCTGGTTTTATAACATCTAACAAGGTGTTTTTATCATTCAAAGGAACTAATAGTCCACCCGCACCTTCAATAACTAAATGATTTTTTGTTGAAGGTTCTTTTATGTTATCAATTTCAATGGTAATTCCGTCAATTTCTGCAGAAGCATGTGGACTCATTGGTGTTTTTAAAGCATATGAGTTTGGGTGAAAAACAGTTTTTGAATTTGAAATGAGTTTTTCAACTTTATGAGTGTCAGAATATTCTAAATCTCCCGACTGAATAGGTTTCCAATAATCAGCTTCTAGAGCTTCGGTTATGATGGCAGAAGCTACTGTTTTGCCTACTTCTGTTGAAATTCCTGTGATAAAATATTTTTTTTTCATTTGAAAATTGTTTTACAATCGTTGCAGATTAATTTTTTGCTTTCAAAAAAAGGAAAGAGCATAAAAAAGATATTTTTACGTTGTAAATCGGCAACTAATATTTTTGTTGAATTACATTTAGGACAATGAATGTTATTTCCGTTTTCATCCTTTGTGTACTCTCTTATTTCATTATAAATAGTAGCAGCTTTTTCTAAATCATTGTTGTGTACCAGTAATTTTACTCCACCAATAGCTTGACTAATCAATGGGTCAGAATCTATTGTTTTTTCATCCATTAACATAGTTCTAATATCTTCCGAATCTAATTTAGCCTTTGCTACTTGTGCTTCGGTTGAGTATTCGAAAACTGCCAAAATGGTGTAATTATCTTGCATTTTAATTTTTTAAACAAAAGTAGCAAGCTTCTCTAAAACATCGGTAATTTCTTCTTTAGAATTATATGCGTGTAAACAAAAACGTAAACGTTCTTGATTTAAAGGAACGGTAGGCGATAAAATGGGTTTTACTTCAAAACCACTTTTTTGTAATTGTAAGGCAATGTTTTTAACACGTTCATTTCCTGAAATAACGCAACAATGAATTGCTGAAGTACTCTCAATAAAGTTTAACTGTAATCTGTTTGATTCAGAAATGAAATGTTGAATGTTTTCTTGTAGTTTCTCTAGGGAGTTACTAAAAGCTAATTCTTCGTAAGCAATCTTTATGGTAGCTAAAGCATGAGGAGACAAGCCAGTAGTATAAATAAAGCTACGGGCAAAATTTACAAGATATTGTTGTAATTGTTCACTTCCTAAAATAGCTGCTCCATGACATCCTAAACCTTTTCCGAAAGTGATAATTCGAGCGAAAACGACATTCTCTAATTGTAGTTTTTGAATTAATCCAAAGCCAAAAACGCCTAAGGCATGAGCTTCATCAACAATTAAATGTACATTAACATGTGTATTAACTATCTGTGACATCGTTACTAAATCGGGAGAATCTCCGTCCATAGAAAAAACAGATTCGGTTACTACGTATATATCTGAGTCGTTATGTTGAACTCGTTTCAGCATCTCATCAAGATGAATTAGATCATTATGTTTGAACTTAAACGATTTCGCATTGGATAGTTGTATGCCGTCTCGTATGGATGCGTGAATAAACTCATCATATAAAATAATGTCACCGCGTTGAGGTACTGAAGCAAAAAAACCGATGTTGGCGTCGTAACCAGAATTAAAAACTAAAGCTTTTTCAGAATTATGAAGTTTTGCTAGTTGTTTTTCAACTTCAGTATAGAGTTTATGATTTCCTGAAAGTAGGCGAGAACCCGTTGCGCCATTAACTTTACTATTATTATCAACTAAAAATTGATGTGTTTTATTAAAAATAACTTCAGATTTAGCAAACCCTAAGTAATCGTTTGAAGAAAAATCGATAAACGAGTTTTCTTTACCAAGTTTTCTTAGAGAGTTTTGTGCTACTCGTTGTGAAATTTTTTGTTGTAGTTTCTCAGGAAATTGCATAGTGTAAAAATAAAGAAGCCTTTTTTAATATTGTATTTATTTAGCTAGAAAAGTTTTGTGTTTAAAATGTTTACTTTTAATAGTCTCACTATCTTATTTACTTGTTTTTAAATAAAAATTAAATGTTAAAGTTATTTTTTAACTAAAAGTCTCACTTGAATAAAGTTAAATTTATCAACATTACTAGTTTAAAGTTTTTTTATTTGTTTTTAAACAGATCTTATAATTTATGATAGCATCAGAAAGGTTAGTGACTTACATGTATGTTTTGTTGGCGGTGTATGCTGCTGTAATTTTATATTTTGTAATAAGAGGAGCACGAAAAAACACGAACATAAAAGATTATGCTGTTGGTAATTTAGGATTTCCATCTTGGGTTGTAGGGTTGTCATTAGCGGCTTCTATGACGAGTGCTGCCACCTTTATTATCAATCCTGGGTTTATTGCATTATATGGTATTTCAGGAGTAATTTCTTTTGCAATCGTTCTGCCAATAGCAGCATTTATTTCGTTAATTGTTTTTACAAAAGGATTTGCAAAGTATGGTAGTACGGTAAAAGCAACTACCATGGCTCAATGGATAGGAAAGCGGTATGATAGTAAAAGTTATGCTTTTTTCTTCGGAATTATAGCGCTGTTGTTAATTACGTTTATTGTGTTGATTAATGTAGGGCTTACACAAGTTATTTCAAAAGCTTTAAATACTGATCCTTTTTATGTGTTAATGGCAATCACAATATTTGTTTTTGGGTATATGATGTTTGGAGGAGCCAACTCTATGGTATATACGAATACAATTCAGGCTATTATTATGTTTATAGTAGCTCTGATTTTAATAGGTTCGGGATATCATTTTTTTGATGAAGGAATAGGAGGGTTTATGGATAAATTATCTAGTATAGATCCAAACCTAACCAAAACAGCCAACCCAAAGAGTTTCCTATTTCGTGATTATTTTGAAATTATAGTAGCACAAATAATTATTGGAGTAGCAATTGTTTGTCAGCCTCATATCATAACTAAATCACTTTTACTTAAAGATGCTTCAAAAGTTAATAAATACTTATTTAGTGGAATTGTTTTTATGGTTGTATTTTTTTTAGTAGTAATTGTAGGTCTATATGCGAGAATTAGTTTCCCTGATTTAACTGTTGATGGGAGGCCAATAAAAATGGATGAAATTATACCAACGTATGTTGTGAGTAAGTTTTCTGTTGGAGTAGGTTTAATTATAGTTGTGGGACTTATTTCTGCAGGACTTTCTACTTTGGAGAGTCTAATACAATCGTTGTCAATAACAATTACATCAGATATACTAAAACCAATATTTAAAGATCAAATTAGCAACAATACAATAACAATAAACAAGATTGTAATTATTCTCTTAGGAGTTGTAAGTTTTTTATTGAGTTGGCAGCAAATTAAAAGTCCAGATGTAAGTGTAGCTATTTTTGCCCAAAATGGAGTGTACGCTTATTTTGCAGCAGCCTTTGTACCTGTTTTGTTTGGGACTTTTTTGAAAGACGTGTCAACAAGATCTGTCTTTATAGCAAGTATAACTGCTATTGTGGTACATTTTGGTATTTACTATGGAAGAATCACTCCTTACATGCAAGAACCAGTGAATAATCCAGGGGTATCTGCAGCTTTTGGCATAGTAGCATCACTTATTGTTGGTTTTATTTTTTATAAATTGGATTTGAAAAAAACTCTTAAATATGTTAAACTGGATAGCTAAATGGGCAGATTATACACCTAACAAGATAGCGCTGACATCGTATGACACTAATGAAAGTTATACATATAGTAGCTTAGATACATATGCAGATAAGTTAGTTGTCAAGTTTACAAAAATGGGGTTAGAAGAAGGAGATAGAGTTGCTGTTTTAGCAGAGCATGGTTTAGCATTTATTGTGCTTTTTGTTGCTTGTCAACGAATGGGAGTTGTCTTAGTGCCTTTAAATTACCGCCTTTCCATAAACGAACTTCAAAGATTAGTGTCTGACTGTACTCCAAGTCTATTTATATATAGTAAGAGTTTTACAGATAAGTTTGAAGGGGTGGAGTTAGGTAAAACTTCTACTCTTTTAATGAATGATGTAAAATATTTTTATCAGAGTGAAGCAATAAAAATTTTAAAAAGAGAATATAAAATTAAAGAAGATAGCCCACTCTTTATATTTTACACGTCAGGAACAACAGGAGATCCTAAAGGTGTTGTGTATACTAATAAAATGTTGTTTTGGAATAGCTTGAATACCTCCATGCAATTAGGAATTACTTTTAGAGATTCTACACTAAACACATTACCACCTTACCATACTTCAGGGTGGAATGTTTTTGTAACACCGCTGTTGCACAAAGGAGGACATATAGGAATGTTAGAAAAGTTTGATGCAGAAAAGGTGTTGTGTTTGTTAGAGTTGAATAAAATGAGTCTATTTTTAGCGCTTCCCACTATGTTGTTAATGATGCAAAAAACAGCTGTTTTTAAAAAAGTTGGACTTCAAGAACTAAGATATATTATTTCAGGAGGAGAAAAAGTACCACCTGAATTAGTGTCATATTGGAAGCAAAAAAAGAATATTTACATTCGACCAGGATATGGTTTAACTGAAGCTGGTCCTAGTATTACCTCATTGCATCATAAAATGGCTGCATTAAAACCTAATTCTATCGGAAAACCTAATTTTTACCTAGATACAAAAATTGTTGATGAGAAAGGAAAAGAAGTAGGGGTAAACGAAGTTGGAGAATTGTGTATTCGAGGTGATATTGTAACCCCAGGTTATTGGAATAACTCAGTGAAAACAAGTAATAATATTAAAAAAGGATGGTTGTTTACAGGAGATTATGTTTATAAGGATGAAGACGGATATTTGTATGTAAAGGGCAGAAAAAATGATATGTATATATCGGGTGGAGAAAATATTTACCCGCAAGAAATAGAAACGCACTTAGAGTCTTTAAATGAGGTAAAAAAAGCAGTAGTTCTAAGTGTTAAAGATAAAAAATGGGGCGAAACAGGAATTACTTTTGTTACTGTTATAAATAAAAATATTACAGTAGAAAAAGTGAGATTTCAACTAAAAAAAACATTAGCATCTTATAAGCACCCAAAGTATATTTTCTTTTTAGATGAGATACCTTTAACCAGTGTGGGGAAAGTTTCAAGAAAAGACTTGTTACGCTATTATAATTCAATAAAAATATAAAAAATGAAACAGTTAGGTTTAGTACTAATTTTCATATTAACAAGTACTATAGTGCTTGCACAAAACCCAAAAAAATCAATGAAAAAGCTTCTTTCAGCATATGAATTTAAAACTCGATGCGTAAAAGTTGATGATATAGAAATGACTTATCTTAAAGAAGGTAAGGGAGACAAAACCTTACTTTTTTTACATGGTTTAAGTAGTAATGCTGATGCTTGGTTTAAAAATATAGAAGCTCTTAAAGAAACGTACACCTGTATTGCAGTCGATTTACCTGGGCATGGAAAATCTTCAAAACCTCAAGGTATTTACACTCCTACGTTTTTTGCAGATATAATATATAAGTTTATAAAAAAGAAAAGGCTTAAAAATATAATTTTAGTTGGGCATTCTATGGGAGGACAAGCAAGTATGAAGTTAGTATTGAAGCATTCAGAGGTTATTGAAAAGCTGGTGTTAATAGCTCCAGCAGGATTAGAGCAGTTTTCAGAAGCACAAGGAAATATTCTTAAAAGTGTTTATACAGCTGAAGTGATTAAAAACACGACAGATGATCAGATAACGAAAAATTATGCACTAAACTTTTATGAGCAACCAAAAGAGGTTTCAAAAATGATTGAAGATCGTATTCGAATTAAACAAGCGTCAGACTTTAATGCACATTGTGAAGTAATTGTAAAAAGCGTGTACGGAATGTTAGATGATCCTGTACATAAAGATTTGGAGAAAATATCTCAAAAAACTTTAGTTGTTTTTGGAAATAAAGATATGTTAATTCCAAATAGATATTTACATCCGAAATTAACTATTCAAGATGTAGGAAATATAGCTGTTGATAAAATTAAAAACGTTACCGTTAAGTATGTAGAAAATTGTGGGCACTTTGCTCAGTTTGAAAAGCCTGAAAAAGTTAACTTGCTCATACAGGAATTTGTAGAAAGTGATTAATGAAAACAAAACTTAAGAAATTTACTGAATTTAGTAAAACAATTTTGCCGAATGAGGCGAAATATCTTCAAACAGCTTATCAATTTAAAGGCAAAGAAAAACAAGAAATAAGTAATCTGATAGTTAAAAATGCACTATCTAAAAATAAGACTATAGCCTTTGATACTTCTATTGATAAACGTAAGTATTCATATATAAAAAATTGGACACAGAAAAAGTTAGCAAGCATAGATGTTGATGTGACAATAGATTGGTTAATGTCTTTAAAAAAGAAAATTTTAACCGATGCAATTACATCTCAAGAAGAAAAAGAATTCCTTCAATATATAGTAACATATAAAACAATAGAGTATAATTTTCAAAGCTTATACACATTAGCTAAGGAGTATAAATCTTACCTCTTAGTTCGAATGCGTTATAAAGACCATAAAATTGTGGCAAACTTCTTAAAAGAATACGAAACAAATTATAAAACCTCAAAAGAAATACATGAAAAACTGTATGAAGCAACTACAGATATTACCAATCAGTATACACTAAATAATATTGAAACAAAGCATTTAGAAAAATGGCTTTTACAGGTGTTTAAAGATGAGTCTATTGATGGTAAAAATCGTTATCAAGCCTTTGTTTTACTAGCTTTTATGTATACAAATTACAACGAGAATGATAAGTTAAAGTTGCTCTTTGATCAAATTGATGGGTACTTCAGTCAGGGTAAAATGTATTCCAGACGTTTACTTTCTAATTATTACGCTAGCAGGGTTTTGTTACATTCTAAACAAAATGAGTTTAAAGAAGCAGAGTTTTATGGATACCTATCAATTCGACAGAATAATAATGATACACTTATGTATTTGAATAACTTGGTTGCTATCTTACTAAGAAATAATAATCTAGAAGAAGCTTTCGATTTACTTCATAAGTATGAGAGTTTGTATAAAGAAATACATAACTATCATCAAAAAATAGGGTACTGTTCTTATAAAGTACGTGTACTTTCGGAACTTCATAAGTATAAACAAGCAGAAGCTACTGCAAGAACATTTTTAAGAAAACATAAAAATGAAGTATTAAAACATCGTTGGCATCACTTTTTTACGTCTTATATAAATGTATTAGTCACAGAAGAAAAATACGAAGAAGTATTAAAATTAGCTTCAAAATTTAACTTGATAGAAAAAGAGAAAGAACGTCAAAAGAAAAATAATTACGTTCCTAATATATCATGGAGTATTTCACTATCAAGATATATGGAAGGAAAGATAAACTCGAGTCGTTTGCTAGAGGAAATAAAAAAGCCTTTAGAAAATATTCAACCTACAATCAACCAAAAACAACTAATGTTTAAGGTGATAAATAAGCTCTCAGATAATTTACCTGAAGCATTTTTTAAACTAAAGTCACATATTGAATAAATCTCTTTTAAAAAAGGAGGTTTTATTTGTTTTCGAAACAAAAAACTTTAGTAAAGTAAAAAGTCACACTTTGTAGTTTTTGTTTTTAAAATAGTTTATTCTTTATTTACCAATAGATTGCGATAGAAACAAACTTAATAACAATCTAAACTTATGAAAAAACTATTTTTCTTTTTAGTCTTAATAACTTCCTTGGCTGTTAAAGCTCAAAGTACAGGTAGTATTGAAGGGGTAATTACAGATGTTAACGGAGTTCCTTTAGGCGGCGCCACAGTATATATTAAAAGTATAGATAAAGGAATTGATACAGATTTTGATGGGAAATTTGCGATTGAAAATATAAAAACAGGAACTTATAATGTGTCTATTTCATTTGTAGGCTTTGAAAGTGTAGTAAAAACAGTTGCTGTTGAAAAAGGGAAGAAAGTACAATTAAATGTTTCTTTAAAAGAAGCAAGTAGTGTTTTAGATGAAGTCATCTTAACTGCAAATAAAAAACCGCAAAAAAGAACAGAAGTTCCAGCTACAGTTAGTGTTATTAATGCTAAAGATATTCAAGACTTTCCAAGTTTTAATATTGGAGAATTAGCAGCAAGACAAAAAGGGGTTGACTTTGTACGTAGCGGAGTTTTAGGAACAGGGATAAATATTCGTGGATTTAACTCGGCTTTTAACTCAAAAAACTTACAAATGACTGATGATAGGGTTTCTATGTTAATTGCTACAGGGTTGCCTTATGGTTCTTTTTCAACAGTAACCAAAGATGATGTTGAGCGTGTTGAGATCTTATTAGGTCCTAATGGTACATTATATGGTCCAAATGCGCATAATGGTTTAGTAAGCACAATAACTAAAAACCCAAGAACTTCTGAAGGAACAACAATTGCATTTGGAGCAGGAAGTCAAAATGTAATTACAGGAAGATTACGTCACGCACAGGTGTTAAGTGATAAGTTTGCATATAAAATTCATTTAGAAAGTACACAAGGAACAGAGTTTGAGTATGTAGATAGTGTTTATGTGGGAACTAAAGCATATGGAGAGAAAAACCTAGATCGTGATTTTAATGCTTTAAAGTATGGAGCTTCTCTATATTTTAGACCTAACACAAGCTCTGAAATAACAGCATATTATGGGCATAGTAATAACACCAATTTAGCTGTAACCAACGCAGGACGTAACCAAATTAAAGACTGGACATTAGATATTGCTCAACTGAAGTATGTGTCTAAGAATTTCTTTGCTAATGCATACTATACGTGGAGTAAAACGGATGATACTTACGCTATTAATCAACGTACACAAAACTATGTATCGTTTATTGAAAATGGGTTTTCTGAAGAAGAATCTTGGAGTAGAGCATTGTATGAACAATGGGTGCCTGTATATGGGGTAGCTATACCAAGAGGAGCGTTGTTTAAAGATGCTTCAGAGAGGTTTAATGCAGAGGCGCAGTATAATAATAATTGGGGTGATTTTTACTTAACAACTGGAGTGCAGTATCAATTGGATATGGCTGACTCTAAAGGGACTTATTTGTTGGATCAAGAGGGATCTATAGATATAGCCCAAAAAGGAGTGTACGGTCAATTTGAATATAAATTAGATTCAGGTTGGAAATTTCTAGCAGGGGTAAGATTGGATAACCATGATTTATACGGAACCAACTTTTTACCAAAAGCAGCAATAACAAAAACTATTGATGCGGGTACGTTTAGGTTAACCTATGGTAGAGGTATGGCTGTACCTTCAATATTAAACTTAAAGGGGAATTTATTTGGGGGGTTAGTGTTAGGAAACGGTGAAGGATTTACATTAACGGACGGTACTAAAATAGATAAGTTAGAAGTAGAAACTATTAATTCTTTTGAATTTGGATTTAATGGAAAGCTGTCGGATAAGTTTTTTATCGATGCTAGTGCCTACTACAATATGTCAGAAAATTTCATTAGTCCGTTACGTAATATAGTTGATGCGGCTAATGGAAATTACGTAACTCATATGGGGGAACAACCTATTGATGAGGTTTCAGCAGGGGCTAGTGCTTCACCGTTTTTATTAACGTATAGTAATTTTGGAAATGTAGATACTTATGGGGTTGATCTAGGTTTGAATTATTATTTCACTGATGCGATTAGAACGTCGTTAAATTACTCATACTTCGGAAGAAGTTTAGATAAAGATGACCTAGGGAATGATGGTAATTTGGATGGAGTTGTCTTAGAAAGTGAACTACCTATTAATACACCAGAAAATAAACTTAGCTTAGGCTTGCATTATGGAGGGAAGAAGCTATACGGAGCTCTTTTTGGTCGTTGGGTGCAAGATTATGACTTCTTTTCAGGGATTAATGTAGCCTCAAAAACACAAGATTTGGATGGAGATGGTGTAAACGAAATTGTTGAAAATGCTCGCGTAGGAAGAACTTGGAACTATGGTCCGTTAGGTGGCTTTACTGTAGATGCAAACCTAGGATATAATCTAAACGATAACGTTTCAGTTGGGGTTAATGTTAGTAATATTTTTGATGCGAGTATAAGAGAGTTTGTTGCTTCACCAGAAATAGGAAGGTTAATTTCATTCGAGTTGAAATATAATTTCAATGCGTTTAAGAAAAAATAAAGCCAATCAATTAAGCCTATAGAGTATGCCAAAAATAAAAGTAAATAAAATAGAGCTTAATTATGAAGAATATGGGAAAGGCGAAGTTCTTTTGTTTCTTCATGGGTTAGGTTCTACCCAGGCAGATTGGGATGCACAAGTTCCTTTCTTTTCAAAAAAATATCGTGTTGTGGTAGTAGATCTTAGAGGGCATGGAAAAACATCCATTCCTTCTAAGGATTATGGAGTAAGATTTATGACTGAGGATATTAAGCAGTTGTTAGATGTTTTAAAAATAGAAAAAACTAGCGTTGTAGGATTCTCTATGGGAGGAGCTGTAGCCTTTCAACTAGCGTACGATAGCCCTGAAAAAATAAAGAACTTGGTAATTGTAAATAGTGGTCCAGATTTCAATAATATGGGAAAGATAGGAGAAGATCTATTGAATAACAGAACAGAGTTTTTAAAAACAAAAGGATTAAGCGCTTTAGCAAAAGAAATAGCATATAATATGTTTCCTGAAGATGCTCAGGTTGATATGAGAAATCAATTTGAAGAACGATGTAAGAAGAATGATTATGATGCGTATTATAATTCATTTGTTACACTAATGAATTGGGGCTTGGGAGATAAATTAAAAGAAATTAAAACTAGAACACTAATTGTAGCTTCCGATATGGACTATACTCCTGTTTCGTTTAAAGAAGAATACGTTAAAAGAATGCCTAACGCAGAATTGAGTGTCATTAAAAACTCAAGACACGGAACAGTTATAGATCAGCCAAAGGAATTTAATAAAGTACTCGAAAATTTTTTAAACTATGAATAAAGTAGCGTTAATAACAGGTAGTACTAGTGGTATCGGTTTAGGTATTGCAGAAGGTTTTGCCAAAGCAGGTTATAGTATTATGTTTCATGGTTTAGAGGCTAATGGAGCTAACATAGCTAAACAAGTAGGTGATAAGTATAATGTAGAAGTTTCTTTTTCAAATGCAAATTTACTCGTTGCAGATGAGGTTGAGAAATTAATTGAGCAAACAATAAAGAAGTTCGGAATGTTGCATATACTTGTTAACAATGCAGGAATACAGTATGTTGCTCCAATAGAAGATTTTCCAAATAATAAGTATGAAAATATCATCGCCATTAATATGAATGCTGCTTTCTATGCTTCCAAAAAAGCATGGAGCTTTATGAAAAATCAGAATTTTGGAAGAATAATTAATGTCTCATCTGTTCATGGTTTAAGAGCATCCGAATTTAAAACAGCGTATGTGGCTTCAAAACATGGTGTAATAGGTATGACTAAAGTGTTGGCTTTAGAAGGAGCACCATATAACATAACATGTAATGCAATTTGTCCAGGATACGTAAAAACACCTTTAGTAGAAGGTCAAATAAAAGACCAAGCTAAAGCACATAATATGTCTGCAGAGGAAGTTGTAGAGAAAGTAATGCTAAAAAAACAAGCTGTAAAAGAATTTGTTTCGTTGGAAACAATTACAGATATGGCTTTGTTGTTGGCAAAAGACAGTTCTTCAACCATAACAGGAACCTCATTTGCTTTAGATGGGGGTTGGAGTGCTCAATAACATTAAAAACTATTGTTTCTTTAATTTTTGAATATATGAGAACACAGCGGACAAGTTTATTTTTTAAGTAGATAAGGCAGCTGCGTGAACTTTAAGTTTAGTTAAAACAAAAAGCCAATCTATTTATAGATTGGCTTTTGCTTTTCTGCTCCCCCTCTTGGGCTCGAACCAAGGACCCTCTGATTAACAGTCAGATGCTCTAACCAACTGAGCTAAGGAGGAATGTTCATATAGAACAATATATATGTGTTGTAGAAATTATCGGCTTCTACGTTGCCTTTGCTCCCCCTCTTGGGCTCGAACCAAGGACCCTCTGATTAACAGTCAGATGCTCTAACCAACTGAGCTAAGGAGGAATTTAAAACATACTTGTCTTAAAATGCGAGTGCAAATTTAAGTGCTTTTTTTATATCTGCAAATTATTTTTAATAAAAAGTATATGTATTTTTTTTTGTTTCTGAATTTCAGTTATTTATTTTTTACAGGAAAGATGCTTTTAACTGAAATTTAACAAAAAGCGAATACTCGTTAAAGAGTTTAAAATTAGACTAAAAAGGAATGGTATTTTTCGTAAAAGTTGTACTTTTGTCACCATTATTCTTATAGATAGAAAAGTATAACAAAATATATGGACAAGTTTTCGTTCTTAAACGCAGTACATGCAGGTTTTATAGGTGATTTGTATGAACAATATCAAAAAAATCCTGATGCGATAGAACCAAGTTGGAGAAGTTTTTTTCAAGGATATGATTTGGCTAACGAGAATTACTCATTAACAGATGAAGAAGTTTCGGTAGAAGTCCCTGAAGAAGTACGTAAAGAATTTTTAGTAATCGATTTAATCAATGGTTACCGTACCCGTGGTCATTTGTTTACCAAAACAAACCCAGTACGAAATAGAAGAACTTACACCCCAACATTAGATATTGAAAATTTTGGGTTAAATCAATCAGATTTATCTAAGGTTTTTAGTGCAGGAGAAATTTTAGGGATAGGACCTAAAAGTTTAGCAGAAATTATTAACTACTTAAAGTCTGTTTTCTGCGAAAGCATCGGAGTAGAGTACATGTATGTACGAAATCCTGAAGAGTTAAAGTGGTGGAATGAGCGTTTAAATAAAAACGCAAACCATCCTAGTTACGATGTAGAGTCTAAGAAATATATTCTTACGAAACTAAACCAAGCTTCAACATTTGAAAGTTTTTTACAAACAAAATATGTAGGTCAAAAGCGATTCTCTGTTGAGGGAGGAGAAACATTAATTCCAGGAGTAAGTGTAGCTTTAAGAGATGCAGCAGAAGAATATGGAGTAGAAGAGTGTGTGTTAGGAATGGCACACCGTGGACGCTTAAATACTTTAGTGAACATCTTCAAAAAACCAATTCGCGATCTATTTAGTGAGTTTGAAGGTAAAGACTTTGAAGATCAAGAAATAGATGGAGATGTTAAGTATCACCTAGGTTTAACGCTTAGTAAAGCATATCAAGGTGGGCAAAAGATGAAGATGAACTTAGTTCCAAACCCATCTCACTTAGAAACAGTTGATGCTGTTGCAGAAGGAATCGTTAGAGCTAAAATAGATAAAGACTACGAAGGGAACGAAAATAAAATACTTCCAATTTTAGTACATGGTGATGCGGCAGTAGCAGCTCAAGGAATAGTGTACGAAGTTGTGCAAATGGCACAATTAAATGGATACAAAACGGGAGGTACTATTCACATTGTGGTAAACAATCAAGTAGGGTTTACAACCAATTACTTAGATGCGCGTTCAAGTACATATTGTACAGATATAGCTAAAGTTACGTTGTCTCCAGTACTACATGTAAATGCAGACGATGCAGAAGCAGTATGTCACGCAATGGAAATGGCAGTTGAATATCGTATGAAATTCAATAAAGATATTTTTATTGACTTATTAGGATATCGTAAGTATGGGCATAACGAAGGTGATGAGCCACGTTTTACGCAACCAAAATTATACAAAGCAATTTCTAAGCATAAAAATGCAAGAGAAATTTATGCAAATAAATTAATTGAAGAAGGAAGCATAACAGCGGACTACTTACAGAAAATTACAGATGAATTTAAGGCGCATTTAGAAGCTGAGTTTTCAGAATCTAAAAAGAAAGAAACGTCTAAAATTCAAGAATTCATGCCTGATGTATGGGAAGGGTTTGTACGCAAGCAATTGCAAGAAATGTTACAACCTGTAGATACAACTTATTCGGTAGAAGACTTAAAAGGAATCGCAAGAGTTATTTCAAAAACACCAGAAGGACATAAATTTGTTCGTAAGGCAGAACGTATCTTAAAGGGACGTGAAAAAATGGTTTTTGAAGATAATTTATTAGATTGGGGTACTGCTGAAAACTTGGCATACGGTACGTTATTAGAAGAAGGATACGATGTGCGTATTTCTGGAGAAGATGTAGAAAGAGGAACATTCTCTCACCGTCATGCAATTATGCGTGATGAAGAAACCTTAGAGCGTGTTAATTTATTAAACACTAACCCAAAGAATAAAGGAGAGATGACAATTTATAACTCTCACTTATCAGAATACGGCGTATTAGGTTTTGATTACGGATATGCAATGGCAGCTCCAAATACCTTAACCATTTGGGAAGCTCAGTTTGGTGATTTTGCCAACGGTGCACAAATTATGTTCGACCAATATATATCTTCAGCAGAAGATAAATGGAAGTTACAAAACGGATTGGTAATGTTATTACCTCACGGGTATGAAGGTCAAGGACCAGAGCACTCGTCAGGAAGAATAGAACGTTTCTTACAATCATCATCAACTGATAACTGGACAATAGCAAACTGTTCTACACCAGCAAACATGTACCACATTTTGCGTCGTCAGATGAAACGTGATTTTAGAAAACCATTAATTGTTTTCACACCAAAAAGTTTATTACGTTTACCAAAAGCTGTAAATTCTATTGAAGATTTAGCAAATGGAACTTTCCAAGAAGTAATTGATGATACTATCGATACATCAAAAGCTAAGAAAATGGTGTTCTGTACAGGTAAATTCTATTACGATTTATTAGCTGAGCGTGAAAAATTAGGAAGAGAAGATGTAGCTTTAGTTCGTATAGAGCAATTATTCCCATTACACAATGATAAGATCAAAGAGGTAATGGATAAGTATCCAAATGTAGAGCGTTACGTTTGGGCACAAGAAGAACCAAAAAATATGGGAGCCTGGGGTTATATGTTAGAACGTTTTGAATTAGCTAGGTTAGAATGTGCTTCGGAAGAGTATCGTTCGGCACCAGCAGCAGGTTCAAGTGCACGTTTTAAAAGACGTCATCAAGCTATTATAGATAAGGTTTTTGATTAAAAATTAAAATGCGTAAGGGATTGTAGCAAGCTACCATGTAGCGCGAAAAGCCCGACCCGATAGGGAACGCCCAAATAAAAGAAATAAAATAATTCAGATATATAAAATTTAGAACTGATGGTTTTAGAAATGAAAGTTCCTTCTCCGGGGGAATCAATTACAGAAGTAGAAATTGCAACTTGGTTAGTTGAAGATGGTGATTACGTTGAGAAAGATCAACCAATTGCTGAAGTAGATTCTGACAAAGCAACGTTAGAATTGCCTGCGGAAGAAAGCGGAATAATCACTTTAAAAGCTGAAGAAGGTGATGCAGTAGCAGTAGGTGCAGTAGTTTGTCATATTGATATGGATGCTGCAAAACCAGAAGGAACTGGAGCACCAAAAGCTGAGGCGCCAAAAGCTGAAGAGAAAAAAGAAGCACCTAAAGCTGAACCAGCTAAAGAAACATATGCAACAGGTACAGCATCTCCAGCAGCTAAAAAAGTATTAGCTGAAAAAGGAATTAGTGCATCTGATGTTAAAGGAACAGGTAAAGACGGTCGTGTAACTAAAGAAGACGCTGTAAATGCAGTACCTTCAATGGGAACTCCAGGAATGGGATCTCGTGGTACAGAGCGTAAAAAATTATCAATGTTACGTCGTAAGGTTGCTGAACGTTTAGTTTCTGTAAAGAATGAAACAGCAATGTTAACTACGTTTAACGAGGTAAACATGCAGCCAATTTTCGATTTACGTAACGAGTATAAAGAAGAATTTAAAGCAAAACACGGAGTAGGTTTAGGTTTTATGTCTTTCTTTACAAAAGCAGTTGTACGTGCATTACAAATGTATCCAGCTGTTAACTCTATGATCGATGGTAAAGAAATGGTATCGTTTGATTTCCAAGATATTTCTATTGCAGTATCAGGTCCTAAAGGATTAATGGTTCCTGTTATTAGAAATGCTGAAAACTTAACATTTAGAGGAGTTGAAAGTGAAGTAAAACGTTTGGCATTACGTGCACGTGATGGTCAAATTACTGTTGATGAAATGACAGGTGGTACGTTTACTATCACTAATGGTGGTGTATTTGGTTCTATGTTATCTACACCAATTATCAACCCTCCACAAAGTGGAATTTTAGGAATGCATAATATTGTAAATCGTCCAATGGCGGTGAATGGAGAAGTAGTGATTCAGCCAATTATGTATGTAGCATTATCTTACGACCATAGAATTATCGATGGTAAAGAATCTGTTGGTTTCTTAGTAGCTGTAAAAGAAGCGTTAGAAAACCCAGTAGAATTATTAATGGATAACAATCCTAAGAAAGCCTTAGAAATGTAAACCAAAATTAGGTTTTATAGATATGAAATCCTGTACGAAAGTGCAGGATTTTTTTTGTTTAAATTTTTAGTAACTTTAATAGCTATAAAATCAACTAATTATGAAAGTTACTGAAGAAGGATTTACTGTTTACCATAACTTTCCTATAAAAGAGTTATCTAATAAAGTTTTTAAAGCAATCACAAATCCAGATGATTTGGTTCATTGGTGGCCATTAAAATGTAGTGGAGTACCTGAGTTAGGAGCAGAATATAATTTTTTCTTTGGAGAGCCATATAATTGGTATGGAGAGGTAGTTAAGTATAAAAAAAATGAATCTTTTTATATAAAAATGACAAAGTCGGATGAAGATTGGAATCCAACTACTTTCGGTTTTGATTTGTTTGAAAAAGATGAAGGAATAACTTGGGTGCATTTTTTTCATAAAGGTTGGGTAGAACAAAACAATCATTTTAAGCACTCGTCTTATTGTTGGGCATTGTTATTAAATGGGCTTAAAAATTATGTGGAAAAAGGAATTATTATACCTTTTGAAGAAAGAAATTAAAATTAATAGATTATGAAATTAGGGGCTTTTTCAATTAGTTTATCGGTTAAAGATATTGATAAATCAAAAGATTTTTATGAAATGCTTGGGTTTACTGTTTTTGCAGGTGCTTTAGAAAAGAATTATTTGATTATGAAAAATGGAAACTCATTAATTGGCTTGTTTCAAGGAATGTTTGAAAACAATATACTTACATTTAACCCAGGTTGGGATGAAAACGCAAACACGTTAGATGATTTTGATGATGTAAGAGATATTCAAAAGCATTTAAGAGAAAACCATATCAAGTTAAAAAGAGAAGCAGATAAAGATACTAAAGGGCCTGCAAGCATCGTTTTCTTTGATCCTGATGGAAATACAATTTTAATAGATCAACATGTATAAAAAAAGCAACGGAAAAATAATTATTTCCGTTACTTTTTACAATAAAGGGAAATATTAATTATTTGCTATTTAAGTTCCAATCGTATTCTAAATACACAACTTCAGCATTATCATTAGCTTTAATATCGGAGTATTTATTAATATAATCAACTAAGGTATTACGAGAAGTAAAATCTTCTTGGTACCACTGAAATATTTTTGACACTTCAACCTTTGTTAAGGTTATTTTATTTTTTGTAGAGTCATTTATAAAAGCTTTCATCAAGTTTTTTAACTCCTTTTCTACATTGTTTTTTGTAAAAGCAAAGTTTACAAATCTAGGACCAGATTTAGAAGCAGCGTTCAACGCAACATGAATTCTTGGGTCGTCATACCATCTTCTAAGTATTTTATGTTCAATGTAGTCAAGTGAGTATAATTTTTTACCAATTGATGCAAACGGAATTTTCCAAGCATTTCTTCCTTTACGTTTTATATCAGTAATTTTCTTTAAAGGATAACTATCTAAAATTAATTTAATAGTGTATGCATTATAGGCATTTATCCAAAAAGCTTTAGCTTCATTTGAGGACCATTTATCACTTGGTATAGTATTCTCTAAATGTTTAATGTAAATATCTAATAAGGCACGGTTCTTTCTTAGTCCTTTGTAGTCTACATCTCCTTGTGGGCTAACGTAGGTTTTTAAAAGAGCATCATATACATCAGTTTGTGCTTGTGATTGAATACTTACGAAAAGTAGTAAACATGTAAAAGTGAAGGTAATTGTTTTTCGCATTTTTTAAATTTTAAGTAAATAAATTAGTTTACGGTACTTTTGACGTAGACTGATTTAATTCATTACATAAAATTTTATAGAATTAAAAAACCACCCATAAAAGGTGGTTTTTTAATTTAAAAAAAATACAGTTTTTTATTTTTTTCCTATGATTGAACTTAACGCAGCTATAACAATGCCGATAGCAATTGTAATATATGAGTTGGTATTGTCTTGAGCTTTTATTAGGTCTACATCTCCAATAGAAATTTGAGTTTCCGGTTTAAAAAGAGTGTATATTCCATATGCTATAATTACTATTCCAGAAATTAAAGCAACTGTTTTAAGTGAGTTATTCATAATAGAATTGTTTCTTTTAAAGATAAGAAAAACAAATTAGAAGCTAAATGAGTAAAATTAATAGGAATTTATAGAGATAAAAGAGTCCTTTTGTCACAAATAAAGAGTATTATTTCTAACATTAAATAATAAAAAAGGCATTATGTTAATAATGCCTTTTTATTTGTTTTTATAGTTCAAAACCAATGTTAACGCCTAATTTGTTGGCAATTAATTTGGTAATTCTTTTCTTAACCTCTGGTATTTTAACACTTTCTAAAACAGTATTAGCAAAGGCATACATTAATAAAGCTTTTGCTTCCTTTTTAGGAATACCTCTTTGTTGCATATAGAATAATGCTTGATCATCTAACTGACCGATAGTACACCCATGAGAACATTTTACATCGTCAGCAAAAATTTCTAACTGAGGCTTTGCATTTATGGTTGCTTTATCACTAATTAAAACATTGTTGTTTTGTTGATAAGCATTGGTTTTCTGAGCTTCTTTCTCAACAATAACCTTACCGTTAAATACACCAGTAGAACGATCATCATAAATACCTTTGTAGTCTTGGTGGCTTTCACAGTTAGGTTCTATATGATTTACTAAGGTATGATGGTCAACATGTTGTTTCCCTTCAATAATAGTAATCCCTTTTAGAATAGAATTAATATGTTCTCCTTTTTGGTAGAAGTTCAAGTTGTTTCTAGTAATATTTCCACCAAAAGAAAATGTATGTACAGAACAAGTACTTTCTTTTTGTTGTTCAATATAAGTATTGTCAACTAAAGAAGCATCATTATTGTCATTTTGAATCTTATAATAGTCTACCGTAGCATGAGTATCTGTATAAATTTCAGTTACTGCATTCGTTAAAACGGCATTATTATTAAGATTTTGGTGGCGTTCAATAATTTGAACATGTGCATTTTGTTCTACAACAATTAAGTTACGTGGTTGTAACATAGTTGCATGTTCTTTACCTGTAGTAAAGTTAATTATCTGAATAGGTTTTTCAACTTCAACATTTTTAGGAATGTGAATAAAAGCACCCTCAGTAGCAAATGCAGTATTTAAAGATGTTAAATTATCTTGTTTTGCTATTTTGTTAAAATATTTTTCAACAACAGGCTTGTACTTTTCTTTTGAAAAAGCAGCAGATAATAAACAAACATCTTTTCCATCATGAGTAGTAGTTGACAAAAAAGAGCTGTATTTTCCATCTACAAAAACTATTTTATAGCTGTCTATCTCGTGGATGAAATATTTTTTTACATCAGCAAACTCTACTGAAGCATCTCTGTCAGGAAATATGCTATAATCTTCTTTTAAAACTGAATTTAAAGAAGTGTATTTCCAAGCTTCTAATTTTTTAGTAGGAAAGCCTAGTTTTTCAAAATTTTGTAGAGCTTTTGTTCTTATTTCGTGTAAATCTGAATTGATGTTTACACTGTCTTCAAAAGCTACGTATGATGATAATATTTTTTCTCTCAACTCCATTGTTTTTAGTTGTAAAGTTTATAAAGTATAAAAGTTTGTAAAGCTGAAAAATTGCTTGTAATTAAAGGCAACTTAACACTTTTTACTTTTCAACCTTTCTAACTATTTACCTCTTCTTTAATCCAATCGTACCCTTTTTCTTCAAGCTCTAGAGCAAGAGAAGCATCACCTGTTTTAACGATTTTTCCATCGTATAAAACATGTACGTAATCAGGAACGATATATTCTAATAAACGTTGATAGTGAGTAATAACTACTACAGCGTTGTCTTTAGATTTTAATTTATTAACTCCATTAGCAACAATACGTAAAGCATCGATATCTAAACCAGAATCTGTTTCATCTAAAATAGCAAGTTTAGGTTCTAACATTGCCATTTGAAAAATCTCATTACGCTTTTTCTCACCACCAGAAAACCCTTCGTTTAAAGAACGAGATAAGAATTTACGATCAATTTCTAATAATTCTGATTTTTCACGAATCTTCTTAAGCATGTCTTTAGCAGGCATTTCTTCTAAACCTTGAGCTTTACGTGATTCGTTAATTGCTGTTTTAATAAAGTTTGTAACAGTAACACCAGGTATTTCTACTGGATATTGAAATGATAAGAACACACCAGCATGAGCTCTTTCTTCAGGAGCTAATTCGCTAATATCTTCACCTTCTAATTCAATAGAACCAGAAGTTACTTCGTAAGTTTCATTACCAGCAATAACAGATGATAAGGTACTTTTACCTGCACCGTTTGGTCCCATAATTGCATGAACCTCTCCTGCTTTTACTTCTAAGTTAATTCCTTTAAGAATATCTTTATCTTCTACCTGTGCGTGTAAGTTTTCTATTTTTAACATTACTGTATAGTTACTTTTTTAATAGATTTTGTAATTTTTTGAAATCTTTTGGTGAGTGTTGAATAATCACCTCAGCATTCTTTTCTTTAGCGAAAGCTTCAAACTTTTTCATGCTTTCTAGAGTTTGTTCAACATCGTAGTTAAAAGAAGGAACACCTTTAGTTTCTCTATTTTCTTCAAAGTGATATAAATCACCTGTTAATAAGATAGGTTTTTCTAAACCAGCTTCAATATATAAAGCTTGGTGACCTATTGTATGACCTGGCATGTATTTGATAACTACTGTGCCGTCTCCAAAAACGTCATGGTCACCATTAATTTTTTCTACATTCTTTAATTCCTTAATAGAATTATAAGTGTCAGGATCTTTAACTTTTGCAGAGTCATTAGTTATAAAATTATATTCGTTCTCCTGAACTAACCATGTTGCGTTTTTTAAGTAATTTGCGTGACCAGTATGATCGAAATGAGGATGAGATAATACAAAGTATTTAAAATCATCAACAGTTAAACCAATAGATTTTAATTGGTTTTTTAATGAGTCTTTACGTTGTAAAGTAAAAGTACCACTAGGCTCTGTAAAAGGTTTGTCAGTAATTAGTGCTTCAGGTAAACCAGCATCCCACATTAAATTTCCTTTAGGGTGAGATATTACATAGTAAGCATCTGAAAATTGTTTAGACTGTCCTGTGTATGTTGTATCTTGAGAAAAAACTTCAAGTTTGTTAACTAAAATTGAACCTCCATCTAAAACATGAAGTTTTACTTGAGGCTTTTCAACTGTTTTTTCTTCTGTTGTTTGCTTCTTTTCGGCATTTTTACAACTAAATGCAATAATAGTCGTAAGAGCTAATAAAAATATTTTTTTCATTTTATTGCGGTTTTTTGGTTAGCCAACGCTTCCTTCTAAACTAATTTCTAATAGCTTTTGAGCTTCTACAGCAAACTCCATAGGTAGCTTATTTAATACTTCTTTACTAAATCCATTTACAATTAATGCAATAGCTTTTTCAGTATCAATACCACGTTGATTACAATAGAATAATTGGTCTTCACCAATTTTACTTGTAGTAGCTTCGTGTTCTATTTGAGCTGATTTATTTTTAGCTTCGATATAAGGGAAAGTATGTGCACCACACTCATTACCCATTAATAAAGAATCACATTGAGAGAAGTTACGAGCATTTTCAGCTCTAGAGTTTACTTGCACTAAACCACGGTAACTATTTTGTGATTTACCTGCTGAAATTCCTTTAGAAATAATAGTTGACTTAGTATTCTTTCCTAGGTGAATCATCTTGGTACCAGTATCAGCCTGTTGATGATTGTTAGTTACAGCAATTGAATAAAATTCTCCTACTGAATTATTCCCTTTAAGAATACAACTTGGATACTTCCATGTAATTGCTGAACCTGTTTCAACTTGTGTCCAAGAAATCTTAGCATTGGTTTCACACAATCCTCTCTTGGTTACAAAGTTGAAAACTCCACCTTTTCCTTCTGAGTCTCCTGGGAACCAGTTTTGAACTGTTGAATATTTTATTTCAGCATCGTCTAAAGCAATAAGCTCAACAACTGCTGCGTGTAATTGATTTTCGTCACGTTGCGGAGCAGTACATCCTTCTAAATAAGAAACGTAACTGCTTTCATCAGCAACAACTAAAGTACGTTCGAACTGACCAGTTCCTCCTTCATTGATACGGAAATAAGTAGATAACTCCATTGGGCAACGAACTCCTTTTGGAATATAACAGAAAGATCCGTCAGAGAATACAGCTGAGTTTAATGCAGCATAAAAGTTATCAGTTGGTGGTACAACTGAACCAATATATTTTTTTACTAATTCTGGGTGCTCTTGAATTGCTTCAGAAATAGGCATAAAAATAATTCCTTTTTCAGCAAGTGTTTCTTTAAAAGTAGTAGCTACAGAAACAGAATCCATTACAATATCAACTGCTACGTTAGCTAGTTTCTTTTGTTCCTCTAAAGAAATCCCTAATTTTTCAAAAGTGGCTAGTAAATCAGGATCAACCTCATCTAAGCTGTTTAATTTAGGTTTCTTTTTAGGAGCTGAGTAGTAAGAAATATCTTGAAAACTCGGTTTTTTATAGGTAACATTAGCCCACTCTGGTTCTTCCATTTGTTCCCAAATTCTAAAAGCTTCTAAACGCCATTCAGTCATCCATTCTGGCTCGTTTTTCTTTTTAGAAATGGCACGAACGATATCTTCGTTTATCCCATTAGGAAACTTTTCACTTTCAATATCAGTATAAAAACCATATTCGTACTCTTTGGTTTTTAATTCTTCTCTTAAATCGTCCTCGGTGTATTTACTCATCAGTTTTTTGTATTCTTTTTGTGATGTATAGGCTTATAGAGAGAAGCTCTCTCCGCAACCACAAGTTCTGTTAGCATTAGGATTGTTAAATACAAACCCTTTACCGTTTAAACCTCCAGAATATTCTAAAGTTGTTCCAACTAAGTATAAAAAGCTTTTTTTATCAACAACAATTTTTACATCGTTATCTTCAAAAACCTTATCGTTTTCTTGTTGGGTTTTGTCAAAAGTTAAGTCGTATGATAATCCTGAACAACCGCCACTTTTCACCCCAACACGAACAAAGTCGGTTGTAGTATCAAATCCGTCATCAGTCATTAGTTCAATGACTTTCTTTTTTGCTGTGTCTGAAACTTTTATCATCGTTTAAATAGATTAAATCTAAGTGACTGCAAAGATAATGACAAAATATGATTTATATCATTTTTTGAAATGAATATAGTTATTAAGCGATAAAAATTGTCTATACTATAAATCTACTTGCTGATTGTTAGAAGATTATTGTTGGAAATCAGGATTGTTTACAAAATTAGCATCGGAAAGACTCAAAAGAAAAGCTTTTAAGTCGGCTTTATCTTTATCTGAGAGTTGTACACCTCCTTGATTGGCTTTTTTCATTAGAGGATCGATTGTAGAAGATTTTTTTAATCCTTCAGAGTAGTGGTTAATTACCTCTTCTAAAGTAGCAAATCGCCCATCGTGCATATATGGGGCTGTAAACTTTAAGTTTCGTAAGGATGGACTCCTAAATTTTCCATTATCGTTAGGGTCACCGGTAACAGCGCCTAAACCTATGTCGGCAAAAGTTTCGTCTAAACCGTTGTTATGGAATTTATTGTCTGTCCATAAAGGATTGTTGTCGCTTCCATGACAATGAAAGCAGTCTCCTCTGGTTTCATCCATAAATACATTAAATCCGTTTTGTTCTTCAGGTGTTAATTCGACCTTGCCTAGAAGGTATTGATCAAACTTTGAGTTTCCTGAAATTAAGGTTCTTTCAAACTGAGCAATCGCTTTAGTGACTAAGGTTGAATCTATTTTAGATGTTCCATAAGCTCGTTGAAAAAGTGTGGGATATTCAGCGTGTTCTTGTAGTTTTTTAGCTACATTTTTCCAATCACTATGCATTTCAATTGGGTTACGAACAGGTGAGAATGCTTGACGCTCTATACTGAGTTCTTTTCCATCCCACATAAAACGTTCATCGAAGTTCCAAGCTAAATTAAATAGCGGCATTGAGTTTCGTGTTCCAAATTTACCGTCAATTCCTTCACTAAAACGAGTGTCATCTGTAAAAGCATTTTTTGGGTCGTGACAACTAGCACAAGATTGTGTGTTATCTTTTGATAAAATTGGATCAAAAAATAGTTTTTTACCAAGTGTTATACCTTCTTCTGTTAAAGGGTTGTTAGTTGGAATAACAGGAGCGATTAATTTTTGTTGAAATAATTCAGGGATTTCTAAATTAGCAGGAACAGGAGTGTATATACTTTCTTCTTCTCCTTTTGAAGAACAACTGATTAAAAGGAGTAGCAATAAAGAAAGATATATACTTTTTTGTGTCATTTTATTTTTATTGAGAAATAGGTCCTAAACTAAATACACCACTTTTACCGTTTTCTGATATTTCTTTCTGAGCTTCAAAATCAGGCATTAAATTAATGCTTTTGTCGTTTAAATCCCAGTCATTAGGACTTTTAAACCACCCTGCTACATTCATTTTAACTTCTATAGTAGCATTGCTTTTTAAGAGAATAGAACCAGTTTCAACTCCAAAAGAAGTATCTAGGATAGAGTCTTTTTCTTTGTCGTAAGCTCTTACAGCGTGAAAATTGTACGGATTTTCTACCCCTAAAGTGTCTTTGTATTTACCATCTAGTTGCATGAAGTGATATCCTCCACCCATCATATCTGGTACATTCCAATCAGCAGAGTTTAGGTCTGGATATACTCCGCTTTTATTATCATCATTATTGAAACCGAAAGTAAAAAGTAGCTTATAACTTCCTTCTGATACTTTTTTAGAAAGAGCATAGGTTAAACTGTCAGGTTTACTTACATCTATTAATTTATAACTATCAAACTTGGTTGTGTCTCCTGCTCCATTAACAAGACTAATGCGTGATATTAAATAGCGTAGTCTGCTTATAGAAAGTTTACTTCCTGTTTTGTTGGTAAACTCGGTGTTCTCTAAATCAGATTTTTCAATTACAGTTCCATCCCAGTTTTGACTAAATTTTAGTTTTACTGAAACTTCTTTTATAGACTCATCATTATCTGAGCTACAAGAAAAAAGTAATGCACTAAGAAAGAAAGTTAAAAAATATTTCATTTATTATTTTAGTTTGATAATTAATAGGTCTGAAAAACCTTTGTTTGTTGTTATATCTTGATTATTGCTACTGCTTTCACCCACAGCAATAATATTTCCGTTTGTTAATTCAACAGCATCGTAACAAAAATCTATTTCTGTACCTCCAACTGTTGTTTGCCATAGAAGGTCTCCATTTGAATTAATTTTCATAATTAATGCGTCATTTTGACCTTTATTGGTAAAGTTGTTGTCAGCACTTCTAGAACTTCCAGATATTAAAAAATCTCCGTTTAATGTTTTTTTAATTGATCGACCAACATCAAAACTAGAACCTCCATAACTTCTTTGCCAAAGTAATTCACCTTGACTTGTTATTTTGATTACCCATAAATCAGCACCACCATTGTTTTGGGAAATATCTTTATCAGAGCTACGTGTATCCCCAACAATAATAAAGTTCCCATCATTAGTTTTTGTTACTGCTCTAGCTTCATCAATTTCTGTACCACCAAAAGATTTTTCCCAAAGTAAATTTCCGCTTTTGTCAGTTTTAACAATCCAAAAGTCGTAAGAGCCTTTGTTGTTTTTTATGTCTACATCATTGCTGTCAGAAGAGCCGATTAATAGATAGCCGTTAGTAGTTTCTGCTACATCGTAGCAAGTATCAGTGTTTGTTCCTCCAAAATATTTTCTCCATTCAATATCTCCACTAGGATTAAGCTTAATCCCCCAGTAGTCTCCACCAGCATGCTTTGCTGCTTGTTTTGAATTTCCTAAACCACCTGATGCTGTAACGTCAAGAATACCTCCAATAAAATAACCACCATCAGAAGTTTGAATGATAGAAAAACCTTGGTCAACTCCTGAGAAACCAGTAGTTTTTTTCCAGATTATTGTACCATTACTATCTAGCTTGAGAATCCAAACATCATCAAACCCTTCGTTTGTATCTACGTCTCCGTCATCACTTTTTCCGTAACCAACAATAGCAAAGCCATTATCATTTGTTTGAATAATTTTAAATGCTTTGTCGTCTTTTGAATCTCCATAGGTCTTTTGCCATTGAAGATTGTTATTTGCATCAAATTTTAAAAGCCAAAAATCATATTGAATTGTATTTCGAGTGGTTTCTATATCTCCATCAATACTCTGAGTATATCCAGCGACAATATAGCCGCCATCGGAAGTACTTATTACACTTCTGCCACTTTCGTTTACAGAACCTCCAAGAGTTTTGACTAAGCTGACTTCAGGAGTTTTTGATGAGGAATTAAAACGTATGCCATCATCTTTACTACAACTGTAAATAGTTAATATAAAAAGTAATAGTGAAAGTTGCTTGAGCATTTATTGTTTTTTAAGAATAAATAAACCTCTATTAATATCACTCACAACAACTTTTCCACTTTTTAGGAATGGGTATACACTCCAAACTCCATTAAAGTCTGCATTGTTATTTTCTGGATGAGTATCAAAATATCCTACCTCAGAAATGTTTTTACTTTCAATACTGGAAACATCAATAAAGCGTACTCCAGCGTTATAGTTTGCTAAATAAATAGTACTACCATTAATATATCCATTATGATCAATAGCTTTTGTAGGTCCTGTGTATGTAAAATGTTGTTTTGGGTTGTCTAAATCAGAAAAATCAAAAATAATTGTTCTTGTGTTATTTCCGAATTTTTGCTCATCTAATTCATCTCCTAAAATAAAATATTTTTGATCTTCAGTAAACCAACCTTGATGTGTATAACCAACGTTTGAATATGATATTTTAGAAATGTTTACAGGGTTAGACTTATCGGTGATGTCTACAATAACAACTTCATTTTCGTTACTCCCTATTAATATTTCTCTGCCTGTATAGTCTGTGTCTGGTCCATTATAGGTTACTGCTTGCGCATCATGGCTGTAGTTGTCCATTCCCCAACCACCTTCACTTATTGGGTTTAGAGGGTTTTGTATGTTGATAAACAAAGGGCCTCCTTTATAAGTTCCCGCTTTATTTGTACCAACAGGGTAAGCATAACCTGATTTTTCATTAATAACTATGTTATGAGCGCTACCAAAATCAGTAAAGTGTTTATCTGCTGTAAATGTAATTGGAGGGTTTGAAACGTTTCTAAGCTTTGTTAGGTCAAATACCTGCATGCCATGGTTTGTTGCTTCACTAACAATAAAAGCATAATTGTTATAAACTTTCACATCCCACCAATCCTCACTTATAGTTGCTGTAGGGAGTTTACCTAAATAAACAGGATTTTCTGTATCCGTAATGTCTACAAAAACAGTTCCGTTGTCTACACACATAATAGCGTATTCTTTATTGGTTGCTTCATCGGTCCATCCCCAGCAATCACTTCCACTAATTGCATTAAAAGTACTTAGTGGAATATTCAATAACAAATCATAGTTGTCACAAGGGTAAATTCCAGCTTTACCATTAGAACAGGTACTTTTATTGGTTTCTATTGGGGTTTCATTTGAAGATGACGAGCAAGAAGTTAAAAACAACATCCCAGCTAAAACAAATAGAATTTTAAAGTTTTTCATAAATCGGGGTTTAAAATCACTAAATTAAGTAATTAACTATTTATATAACATACAAAAACTGCAAAACCCTATTTTTATTTTGTATAGATTACCTTAAGCAAAATAGTTCTTTTTGTTAGTTAGTCGTTATCTTTGCAGCATGTTAGAAGATAAAAATCAAGAAAGAACTTCGTTAGCTGAGCTTGGAGAGTTTGGGTTAATAAACCATTTAACAAAGCATTTTAAAATGTATCATTCTTCAACAGTTAAAGGTGTGGGAGATGATGCAGCTGTAATTAGTGCATCAGATAAAGAAACTGTAATAACTACAGATTTATTAGTTGAAGGTGTACATTTCGATTTGAGTTATATGCCTCTTAAGCATTTAGGATACAAAGCGGTAATGGTTAATTTATCAGATGTGTATGCAATGAATGCTGATGCAGAACAAATTACAGTGTCAATTGCAGTTTCTAATCGTTTTCCATTAGAAGCTATAGAAGAATTATATGCAGGAATACAATTAGCCTGTGATACATATAAAGTAGATTTGGTTGGAGGAGATACTACATCTTCAACAAAAGGAATTTTAATTTCTGTTACAGCTATTGGTAAAGCCAACAAAGAAGATGTTGTATATAGAAATGGAGCTAAGGCTACTGATTTAATTGTTGTTTCGGGTGATTTAGGAGGAGCGTATTTAGGTTTACAAGTATTGGAGCGTGAAAAGCAAGTTTTCCAGGTAAACCCTCAAAATCAACCAGACTTAGATAAATATACCTATATAATAGAACGTCAGTTAAAGCCAGAGGCGCGTAAAGATATTCCTAAGTTATTAGAGGAGTTAGAAGTAAAACCAACTTCTATGATTGATATTTCTGATGGATTATCTTCTGAAATTATGCATATCTGTACACAGAGTAAAACAGGATGTAAGATTTATGAAGACAAGTTGCCATTAGACCCTCAAGTAATTTCTACTTCTGAAGAGTTTAATATGGATAGTACTATGATAGCTTTAAGTGGTGGAGAAGATTATGAGTTATTATTTACGGTTTCTATAGATGATTATGATAAAATAAAGGGAAATCCTAACTTAACAGTTATTGGTCATATTACCGAAGAAAATGAAGGAATGAATTTGGTAACACGTGCTAATCAGGAAATTGAGTTAAAAGCACAAGGTTGGAATTCTTTTAGTAAAGAGTAGACAATAAACATAATATAATAAGCACCCAAATTTGGGTGCTTTTTTAGTTTTAAAATTATTGTAGAATAAAAAAGCTGGTATAAAAATTGTATATTAGTCAGATAGTAAAAAGAATATTAACAAAAATCAAAAAAGAGAATGGGAATTTTTTCATTTATTAAAAACGCCGGAGCAAAAGTTTTCGGTATCGGAAAAACAACTGAAGAAGAAGCTGCTGATAAAGCTGCAAAATTAGTAGATGCTGTAAATAAACTGGAGCTTTCTGTTGAAAATTTAGCTATTAATGTAGATGATGATAAAGCTACAGTAGCAGGAGTAGCAGAAGATTTAGCTACTAAAGAAAAAGTAGTTTTAGTGGTAGGAAATACAGAAGGTATTGCTTCTGTAGAAGATAACATGACAGTTAAAGAGGTTGAGGTTATCGAAGAAGCTGCTATGGCTCAGTTCCATACAGTAGTAAGTGGAGATTCATTAAGTAAAATTGCAAAAGAATTTTATGGTGATGCTATGAAGTACCCAGTAATTTTTGAAGCAAACAAACCAATGCTTACTCATCCTGATAAAATTTACCCAGGACAAGTATTAAGAATACCACCTTTAGTGGACTAATCAAAAGTTAATCAACCAAAGGGAAAAGCACTGCATTTGCAGTGCTTTTTTAATTTATATAAGTAGGTATTTAAAGGTGAGTGTAGGATAAAATAGTAGTAAAAAAGAATAAAATTATCATCATCTTTGCACCTGTTTTTAAAACCATAAAAATGAACCAAAGAGCGTTAGCACTTACTGCGGCATCTATTGCGACACTTATCTACGGAGTTACTTTTACTGTTGCTAAGGAAGTGATGGAAGGATATATTCAACCTTTTGGTTTTATATTACTTCGTGTCGGAGGAGCTGCCTTGATTTTTTGGTTATTAGGGTTTTTCGTAAAATCACCATCTATTGAAAAAGAAGATTACAAAAGAGTGGCAATGGCTGCTTTTTTTGGAATTGCTTTTAATATGCTAACTTTTTTTAAGGGACTAAGTTATACTACACCAATCAATGCATCGGTAATGATGGTAACTACGCCTATTTTAGTGTTGATTTTTGCGAGTATTCTTTTAAAAGAGAAACTAATTTTAAGAAAAATTGTAGGGGTTATTGTTGGTATGATAGGAGCCATAATTTTAATAGCTTATGGAAATCCACTTAAAGGAGATGCAACTAATATGGTTTTAGGGAATTTTTTAGTATTTATTAATGCAGCATCATATGGTATGTATTTAGTTGTTACCAAAAAACTAATAGCAAAATATAACCCTATTGTTTTTGTAAAGTGGTTATATCTATTTGGATTAATAATGGTACTTCCTTTTGGTTTTTTTGAATTGTTAGAAGTACAATGGCAAACAATGCCAATGTCAATTTTCTTAAAAGCAGGTTTTGTGGTGTTATTTACTACTTGTATTACATACTTGTTTAACTTATTTGCATTATCAAAACTTAAACCAACTACAGTAAGTGTTTTTATGTATTTGCAACCTGTAGTAGCTGCTATTTATGCATTAATAGTAGGAAGCGATCATTTAGATATGGTTAAAATAGGGGCAGCATTATTAATCTTTTTAGGAGTATTTTTAGTAACCAAACGCCCAACAGAAACTCCCAATAAATAAACGTATCTTTGCGGATTATTAAACCGAAGTTATGATACAGTCAATGACGGGTTACGGTAAATCCGTACTACATTTACCCTCTAAAAAAGTAACAATCGAAATTAAATCTTTAAACAGTAAAAATTTAGATTTAAATACAAGAATTCCTTCATATTATAGAGAAAAGGAGTTAAGTGTTCGAAAAAAACTAGCAAGCAATTTAGTACGTGGTAAAGTAGACTTCTCTATTTATGTAGAAATGACTGCAGATGAAACTTCAACTACTGTAAATACAGGTGTAGTACGAGAGTACATGCAACAATTAAGAAATGTAACTCAAGTAGGAACTTCTGATGATGTTGAGTTAATGAAAATGGCTGTTAGAATGCCAGATGCATTAAAAACTGAACGTGAAGAGTTAGATGAAGAAGAATGGAAGCAAATTGAAGCTCATATTGATGAGGCTTTAAAAGAAATTATCCAATATAGAACTGACGAAGCAAAATCGTTAGAAGAAGATTTTAAAACCAGAATATTAAATATTCAATCAGCTTTAGAAGAAGTTAAAAAGTTAGACGGTGATAGAATTGAGCATGTTAAGGAGCGTTTACAAAAAGCGTTGACTGATTTAAAAGTTGAGGTTGATGAAAATCGTTTTGAACAAGAGCTAATCTACTATTTAGAAAAGTTAGATATTAACGAAGAAAAAGTACGTTTAGCTAATCACTTAGAATATTTCTTGCAGCAATTAGCAACTCAAGATTCAAATGGAAAAAAATTAGGATTTATTGTGCAGGAAATTGGAAGAGAAATCAACACAACAGGATCAAAAGCTAATTTTGCACCAATGCAAAAATTAGTTATCCAAATGAAAGACGAGTTAGAAAAAATAAAAGAGCAAATTTTAAACGTTTTATAAAAATGTCGAAAGATTTTAAAGGGAAATTATTTGTGTTTTCAGCACCATCAGGTTCAGGTAAAACCACTATTGTACGTCATTTATTGGCGCAAGAACGTTTTAATTTGGAGTTTTCTATCTCTGCTACATCTAGAGCACCAAGAGGAGAAGAAGTTGATGGAAAAGATTATTATTTTATATCAGCAAAAGAGTTCAAGCAGAAAATAAAAAATGATGAGTTTTTAGAGTGGGAAGAAGTATATCGTGATAACTTTTATGGAACTTTAAAAACTGAAGTTGAACGAATTTGGGCACAAGGAAAACATGTAATTTTTGATATTGATGTAGTTGGAGGTTTACGTATTAAGAAGAAATTTCCAGAAGAAACCTTAGCTGTTTTTGTAAAGCCACCTAGTGTTGATGAATTGAAAATTCGTTTGAAGAAAAGAAGTACTGAAAGTGAAGATAAAATTAACATGCGTATTGCTAAAGCATCAGTAGAATTAGCAACAGCACCACAGTTTGATAAAATCATTAAAAATTACGATTTACCAGTTGCTTTACAAGAAGCAGAAGATTTAGTAGATGATTTTTTAGGAATAGAAAAGGAAGTGAAAAACGGATAAAGAATAAGTCTAGTATCAATAAATATGAAAAACATCGGATTATACTTCGGAACTTTTAATCCAATTCATATTGGGCACTTAATCATAGCCAATCACCTAGTTGAAAACTCAGATTTAGATGAAATCTGGATGGTTGTTACGCCTCATAACCCTTTTAAAAAGAAAAGCTCACTGTTAGAGAATCATCATCGTTTAGAAATGGTGTATTTAGCAACTGCGGAATATGAGAAAATTCAACCATCAGATATTGAGTTTAACCTACCACAACCAAATTATACTATAAACACATTAGTTCATATTTCAGAAAAGTTTCCTAATTATAAGTTTTGTTTAATCATGGGAGAAGACAATCTGAAAAGTTTACATAAATGGAAGAACTATGAAGTTATTTTAGAAGATTATGATATTTATGTTTACCCAAGAGTATCAAACGGCGTGGTAGAAAATCAATTTAAAGATCATAAGAAAATTCACAGAGTAGAAGCTCCTATTGTACAAATATCTTCAACCATGATTCGCAATGCTATAAATGAAGGAAAAAACTGTAAACCTTTGTTGTCTGATAAGGTGTGGAAGTATATAGATGAGATGAATTTTTATAAAAAATAGTTTCGCCGTTTTTTCGTTGTATATTTGAAATCCAAACAAATATAAGACGTGGCAAAAAATAAAAAAAAGCGAAAGCTTAAACAAAAACTTACGGATAAATATCGCTTAGTAATTATAAATGAAGATACGTTTCAAGAACGGTTTTCTTTAAAGTTATCACGGTTAAACGTTTTTGTATTTGGAGGAGTATTTTCTGTACTTCTTATTGTACTTACCACTTTGTTAATTGCATTCACAGGTATACGAGAATACATACCAGGATACTCTTCAACAGCTTTAAAAAAGAAAGCCACTCGATTAACATATGAGACAGATTCGTTAAAAACTAGGTTGTCGGTTCTTGAAGGTTATACAAAAGCTTTAAAGCCTGTTTTAACAGGAGAAATAGAGCCAGAAAAGATAGACTCTATAACAAAAGAAATGAAAACGATAGCTTTTGATGAAAGTAAATTACAAGCATCAAAGGAGGATTCTTTGTTTAGAGAAAAAGTTGAGAGTAAAGACTTATTTCCTTTGTATAATGGAGGAGCAAATAGAGTTAAAAATGTATTCTTTTCCCCATTAACAGGAAGCATTTCGCAACCATTTGATGTTAATGATAAACATTATGCGATCGATATTGTAGCAAAAACAGGTACACCTGTAAAAGCTGTTGCAGACGGTACGGTTATTTTAGCAGAATGGACAGCAGAAACAGGATATGTAATAACCATACAACATTCTAACGAGTTTATTTCAGTTTATAAGCATAACGGAACCTTATTAAAACAACAAGGAGATGTTGTAAAATCGGGAGAAGCAATTGCAAGCGTAGGTTCTACAGGAGAACTAACCACAGGCCCTCATTTACATTTTGAGTTGTGGAATAACGGATTTCCAGTAAATCCAACAAACTATATAGATTTTCAGTAAAAAAGAAAAAAAAGAGAATGAGCATAAAATCAATACTAGCAATTCCATTTGCGAAAATTGTTCGTAAACAAGTATATAAATGGGCAAACAACCCACACAAAACTCAAGAAAAAGTTTTTGAATATTTGATTACTGAAGGATGTAAAACAGCATTTGGAAAAGATCACGATTTTATATCAATCAATAATTACGAAGATTTTAAAAAAAGAGTCCCAATTAACGATTATGAAGGCTTGCGTCATTATGTAGATAGAGTTGTAGCAGGAGAAGAAAATGTTTTGTGGAAAGGAAAGCCTTTGTATTTTGCTAAAACTTCAGGAACAACTTCAGGAGCAAAATACATTCCTATAAGTAAAGAATCTATGCCAACGCATATTAAAGCAGCTCGAAATGCTTTGTTGTTTTATATAACAGAAACAAACGACGCTAGTTTTGTTGATGGGAAGATGATTTTTTTACAAGGAAGTCCAGTTTTAGAAGATAAAAACGGAGTGAAATTAGGACGTTTAAGTGGAATAGCAGCACATTATGTTCCAAATTACCTCTTAAAAAACCGTTTACCGAGTTGGGAAACTAACTGTATTGAAGATTGGGATACCAAAGTAGATAAAGTAGTTGAAGAAACATTACAAGAGAATATGACGGTGATAAGCGGAATTCCGTCGTGGGTACAAATGTATTTTGAACGCTTAAAGGAGAAAACAGGTAAGAATGTTTCTGAACTCTTTCCAAATTTTAATTTTTTCGTGTATGGTGGAGTAAATTTCGAGCCTTACAAGAATAAGTTTGAAGCGTTGATAGGAAAAAAAATAGACTATGTAGAGTTATATCCTGCATCCGAAGGATTTATTGCATATCAAGATTCGCAAACCGAAAAAGGTATGTTGCTACAATTAAATTCAGGAATGTTTTATGAATTTATTCCAGCAAATGAATTTTTTGATGAGAACCCAACAAGAATATCGTTAAAAGATGTTCAGTTAGGAGTAAACTATGTGATTATATTAAACACTTCTGCTGGTTTATGGGGGTATAATATTGGTGATACTGTTGAGTTTACTTCGTTAAAGCCTTACAGAATAAAAGTAACAGGACGTATAAAACACTTTATTTCTGCTTTTGGGGAGCATGTAATAGGAAAAGAGGTTGAAAAAGCATTAAATGATGCTATAAAAGGAACAGATGTTAACGTAAGTGAGTTTACAGTAGCCCCGCAAGTAAATCCAGAAAGTGGACTACCATATCATGAGTGGTTTATTGAGTTTGAAAATGAACCTGAGAATTTGGATGAGTTAGCATCTAAGATTGATGCTTCTATGCAAGAGCAAAATGTATATTACTTCGATTTAATTGAAGGTAAAATTTTACGCCCTCTTATCATTAGAAAAGTTAAAAAAGGAGGTTTTCATGAGTATATGAAATCCATAGGGAAGTTTGGAGGTCAGAATAAAATCCCACAGCTATCAGATAATAGAAAAATAGCGAATGTATTACAGAACTTCTTAGTTGAATAAAAAATAAAATGAAAATTGTAGCTACTAACATAGGAGAAAGAAAAGAAATCGATTGGAAAGGAAAAATTGTGACAACAGGTATTTTTAAATTCCCTGTTGAAACTCCTATTTTTTTAGATGTTGAAAAGGTAAAAGGCGATGCTATCTGTGATAGAAAGTATCATGGAGGTATTGATCAAGCAGTATATGCGTATTCAGAAAAACATTATGCATATTGGAAAGAGTTATACCCAAATTTAGATTGGGAACTTGGAATGTTTGGTGAAAACTTGACTGTTTCGGATTTAGAGGAAAGCCAACTGCATGTAGGAGATACTTTTAAAGTGGGAGAGGTTATAATTGAAGTTACGAAGCCGCGTCAACCATGCATGAAACTTGGTGTGCGTTTCAATGACATGAAAATTGTAAAACAGTTTTGGCAACAAAATTTACCAGGAGTCTATTTTAAAATACTTCAAACAGGTTTTGTGAAAGCTGGAGATGAATTTGAACAGGTAAAAAGCTGCCCTCAAAATCCAACCATTGAAGAAGTGTATAAGAGTAAGAGGGAAGCAAAGTTTAAACCTAAGAACTAAACTTTTTAGAATCTAACATGTTTTTTGAAGCCATAGAAGCAAATCCCATTTTGTACAAAATATCAGCTCTGGTATTTTCTTTATGATTCAGTGTTTCCATAGTTTCTATTATATCTTTTTTGAAACCATTCCTATGATAAGTTTTATGAACTTCTTTAATAAAAGGAGTGGGAACTTGGAAACAGTGTGAACCAATCACATCCATAGCTGCCCCTTTTGATAGTAAATAAGCTTCATTACCAAATTTCTTTTTATCTACAGAAGGATATAAGTGCATTTCAATAGCAGTTTTAATAATAGCAGCTTTATTTTCAGTATCATTATTCTTTACGAAATCATCAGCATAAGAACCTCCATAATTAGCAAAACATTGTTGACTACATACATGATTGTGAGAATCAGTTAAACCGATATCATGCAGCATTGATGATACAAAAAGTAATTCTTTATCGTAGTGTAATTTTTCTGAAAGAGCAATTCCAGCAGACCAAAAAAAGGTTCTATAAGAATGATATAAAAGTATTGGGTTACATAACTCATTTGCCTCTTTTAAAGCCAGTTTAGATAGTTTAGAGTCTGGAATTCCAATAGTGTTAATATCATAATCTAATTTAGGTTTAATGCCAGCTTTATATAAAAACTTAGCATAAGTTTCTTTTAATTTAGAAGTAATTAAGAGTTTTTTAAATTGTTGAACTTCTTTTCTGTTGAGTACAGAAGGACTATGATTATTATGTATTTGCATTGCTTATTTTTTTCGAACAAAGCAAATATAAAACAAAAACATACTAATTAGTATGTTTTTAAATCTAATATTATTTTAAACCAGTTAAGTAAAGTTTTAATTGTTTTAAATGATGGGTATAAGTACTTGTCTTATTGCTTAATTTACCTAAAGCTCTAGCTCCCCAATAGCTAGCTATGATAAAATCAGCAACTTCTTCAGCGTTAATACTTGAGTTTAAAGTATTATTTTGTTGTTCTTTGATTATAGAACTAGAAATAGCATCTGTCCATAGAGATTTTACTTCGTTAAGAGCCTGTTTAAAGTCATTGTCTAATGGAGACATTTCTTGAGTTAAGTTGGCTAGAGGACAACCATGTTCTATCGTTAAAAAAGAGTTGTGTAAAAGTAATTCTTCAATCATTGTGTATAAAGAATCGTATAAACTATTAGAAGAAGAGAGAGAGCTAATAGATAAGTCAATAGTTTTTGGCTGTATTATCTCTTTAATAACAGCAATTCCCATTTGCTTTTTATTCTTGAAATGATAATAAAAAGCACCTTTTGTAACTTTAGTAGTAGCTATTATTTCATCGATACTGGTAGATTGATATCCCTTTTTATAAATAAGTTCAAAAGCGTGTTGTAAAATAGTTGCTTTTGTGTTCGCAGATTTTTTCATTCGTTGTAGCGTACTCTTTATTAATTTACATGTAGTACAAATTTACTATTATGTATATAACAAAGTAATGCTAAAACTAAAATTTAGGTTAAAAAGAGATTTTAGCTAGGGGTATTCCATCCGTAGATGAAGTTCTCTATAATAAAACTAAAGAATTCATAAGTCAATATTATTGAAGTAATAACCCCGATGAGTTTAAGTATATTTTTATTCATTTTGTTTTTGTTCTAACTCAAACACTTTTTGTAACATTTTATCATCTTGCTGGTCTACTTTATATAAGCCTTCATCGCTAAAAAGTTCACGAGCTATTAATACTTTTAAGTTACTACGAAGCTGGTTTTTTGTTCTTTCAGAAAGTCTGAAGTCTTTAAGTTCTGCTAAGAATTTGTTAGAAACTTTATTGTCTTTATCGAAATTGCTAATAAAATCTTCAACTGTTAGTGAAGCCAATTTTTTACGATTATCGTCCACATAAGAGAAGGCAAAATCATTTAAAGGACGGAAGAATATTGTAGGAATATATGCTGAGGTGTCGACTGCTACAAAATAATCAGGAATAATTCCACCACCACCATATACCACTTTTCCTTTAGGAGTTGTGTATTTTAAGCTATCAACAGTTTTAATACTATCCTTGGTAAATAACTCACCATTTTCTAATCGATGTTCAAAATCGTGACTGTATTCTTCTGAATCTGCGTCTTTTTTATAAGGTTTTTGAATAGATCGCCCTGTTGGAGTATAATACCTAGCAGTAGTTAATCGCACGGCAGAACCATCACCTAAATCCATTTCTTGTTGCACCAATCCTTTTCCAAAAGAACGACGGCCAATAATAATACCTTTGTCATTATCTTGTAAAGCACCAGCTACAATTTCAGAAGCAGAAGCAGAGTTTTCATCTATCAATACATACAAACCTCCATTTTCAAAATCTCCTTTATCAGTAGCGAAAGACTCCACAATATCACCTTTATTATTTTTTGTAAATACAATCAGCTTTTCATCTTCTAAAAACTCATCAACAATATCATTAGCAATATCAATAAAGCCACCACCATTTCCACGAAGATCTAGAACTAAATCTGTCATTCCTTTAGTTAGTAATTTATTTAGAGAAGACTTAAACTCAATATAGGTGTTACGGGCAAAACGATCTAACTTTATATAACCAATACTATCGTTTAGCATATATGCAACATCAACACTTTTAATATTTACCTTGCCACGATTAATAGTAATATCAAAAATACTATCGTTGGTTTTTCTGTAAACCTGTAAGTTTACTTTGGTATTTGGCTTCCCTTTTAAAGCTTTCATTATTTGGGAAGTTTGTAATTTTTTTCCGTGCAGCGTATCCTTATCTGCAAGCAAAATTCTGTCACCTGCTTTAATACCAGCCTCAATACTTGGTCCGCCTTTAATAGGTTCAATAACTGTTATGGTATCACCAATCATTCTAAATTGAACACCAATACCAACAAAATTACCTTGCATGTTTTCGGTAACCAATTGTAAGTTTTCCTTTGGAATATATACTGAATGTGGGTCTAATTTGCCTAACATTTCGGCAATCGCTCCATCTAGTAATTCATCAGTATTCACATCATCAACATAATCACTTTGAATATAGTCTATCAAGCGTTTTATTTTACGTTCGCTTGATGAGCTTTTTCCAATAAGGTTACTTGAGTTTCCGTTGCTAAAAAAGGTTCCGATAAGAATACCGAAAATTACAGCAATAGATAAATATATAGGTAAATTATTCTTGTTCATAAGGTAAATACGTCAATTCAACACCTGCTTTTTCTAAAAAATCCAACCCTGATCGGTCTTTATAAGCACTAGCATATACTACACGTTTTATTCCTGCTTGATGTATTAATTTACTACATTGCTGGCAAGGCGAAAGTGTAATATATAAGGTAGCACCTTTACACGATTGTGTTGAAGAAGCTACTTTTAAAATAGCATTGGCTTCGGCATGTAATACATACCATTTGGTGTATCCTTCTTCATCTTCACAATAATTTTCAAAACCAGAAGGAGTACCATTATAACCATCAGAAATAATCATTCGATCTTTAACAATTAAGGCACCTACTTTTTTACGAATACAGTGAGAAAGTTGTCCCCATTCATTTGCCATTTTTAAATAGGCAATGTCGTATTTTAATTGTTTTTTCTTCAAAATTTTCAGTGTGGTTTTTCTTAGATAAGCTAAGGTAGTTAGATTTGAGTTAGTTAGGCGTTAATTTTTTACCAAAAAACTCGGTCAAACATCATTTGTAAGGCAAACCCGATAACGATAGAAGACATGATTAAAATCCAATCGCGACGGTTTACACTAAAGATTGATTGTACTAAAGCACCAATTAATAAAATTCCTAATACAATAATAATTTGTGCTACTTCTACACCTAATGCAAATTCTAATAAAGGTAAAAATTTATCAGAAGTTTTTCCAATCATAATTTTAAAATAGTTGGAAAAACCAAGTCCGTGAATTAATCCGAAAAATAAAGCAAAAAATAAATTCTGATTTTCTTTTCCTACTGATGCCTTTTTAGCAGTTAATACATTCATTAATCCAGTAATAAAAATGGTTAATGGAATTAAAAATTCAATTAAATCTGCTCGGACATTTAATATTCCATAAGCTGAAAGTGCTAAGGTTATCGAGTGTCCAATAGTAAATAAAGTGATTAACCATAAAACTTTTGTCCACTGCTTAAATTGATATACAACAGCTAATACAATTAAGAATAAAATATGGTCATAGGCTTTAAAATCTAGTACATGAAACAAGCCTGTTTTAAAGTAGAAGATAAAATCGTTCATTCGGGGTTTTTAAATTTTTATTTGTCGATCTATTTGTTGGTCTAAAGATATAAAAGTTTCGGTTCTCGAAACCCCTTTTATGGTTTGAATATCCTTATTTAACAAATGCATTAAGTCTTCATTGTTTTTACACAGTATTTTAATGAAAATAGCATAGTTACCAGTAGTGTAGTGACTTTCTACAATCTCAGGAATTTCTTTTAAACGTTTAATTGCTGAAGAGTATAGGCTAGAAGAATCTAAAAAAACACCAACAAAAGCGGTAGTAGTGTACCCTAATGCTTTTGGGTTTAATATCATTTTATAACCATCAATTAAATCCGATTCGTCTAACTTTCGTAATCGTTGATGAATGGCAGCACCAGATATACCCACTTCTCGAGCAATGCTTAAAATAGGTGTACGTGCATCTTTAACAAGGCGTTTGATAATGATTTTATCAATTCCGTCAATTTTTAATTTTCTAACCATGAAACAAAAATAAGGAAAGTTAGTTAGAGTTCATTTTTTCAATATTCTGTACCTTTACAGTTATGTATGCGTTGGTAGATTGTAATAACTTTTATGCTTCTTGCGAACGGGTTTTTAATCCGAATTTGCAAGGAAAACCAGTAGCCATTTTAAGCAATAATGATGGTTGTGTTATTTCAATGAGTGATGAAGCAAAAAAGTTACAGCTTCCATTTGGGGCACCAATTTTTAAGTGGGATCAGTTCTGTAAAAACAACAATATCTCGGTACTGTCCTCAAACTATCCACTATATGGTGATATGAGTGCTAGGGTGATGAAGATTTTAGAACAATTTTCTCCAGATGTAGAAGTATACTCTATTGATGAAGCTTTTTTACAATTCAAAGGTTTTGATGAGTATGATTTTAATTCCTACGGGAAAGAAATTAGAGAAAGACTATTGAAGTGGACGGGGATTCCAACCTGTGTAGGAATTGCACCAACAAAAGCGTTAAGTAAAGTAGCCAATAAAATAGCTCGTAAATTTCCAAAAGAAACAGGCGGAGTATATGTAATAAACTCCGAAGAAAAAAGAGTCAAAGCGTTGCAGTGGACTCCTATAGAAAGTGTTTGGGGAATTGGAAGAGGTATACAGAAGAGGTTGCTCGCCAAAGGATGTAAAAAAGCATACGATTTTACCCAGTTAGATGATAATTGGGTATTGAAAAATCTTTCTATAACAGGTTGGAAGTTGAAAAAAGATTTAGAAGGAGAGTCTAAAATAGAATTAGATGAACCTACTAATAAGAAAGCAATAGCAACAACCCGAAGTTTTGAATATACATTTTCTGATTTAGATAATATTAAAGAAAGAATTTCAACCTTTGCAGTAAGTTGCGCAGAAAAATTACGCAAACAAAACTCTAGTTGTTATATGGTGATTGTTTTGTTACGAAGTGATTATCATAAAAAAGATACTGAACAACACCGAGTGAGTAAAACAGTTGTGTTTCCATATCCAACAAATTCCACATTAACAATAAGTAAAAGTGCAGTACAAGCGGTAACAACTATTTTTAAAGAAGGAATAAAGTATAAAAGAGCAGGAGTAATTGTAACAGGATTGGTTCCTTCAGATAATTATCAGATAGATATGTTTGCAAGCGAAAATCCGAAGCATGCCTCTTTAATGAGTGCGATTGATAAAATTAATCAAACTTATAAAGCAGATAAGATTAAATTAGCCAATCAAGATTTACAACGTACTTGGAAGATGCGTCAAGAACGATTATCGCCCAAATACACTACAAATATTAACGATATTATTAAGGTAAAATAAGTTTAGTTAAATAACAAACAATAAGATGTTACGAAAATTAAAGCCAGTAAAAGCATCAGAGGCATTGACTTTTTTCTTACCAAAAGAGTTAAATGAAAGTGAAGGAGCTATTTTAATGGATACAGGTATTTCTGCAGGGTTTCCTTCTCCTGCTGATGATTTCAGGGAAACGCGTATTTCGTTAGATGAAGAACTTATTAGAAATAAAGAAGCTACCTTTTTTGCAAGAGTAAGCGGACAGTCGATGATTGGTGCAGGTTTAGATGATAATGATTTGTTGGTAATTGATAGAAGTATTTCTCCAACCAATAATAAAATTGCAGTATGTTTTTTAGATGGTGAGTTTACCGTAAAACGTCTGCGAGTAGAAGGTAGTGAAGTTTGGCTACAACCTGAAAATCCAGATTATCCAATTATAAAAATTACCGAAGAAAACAACTTTATTATTTGGGGAGTTGTAACTAATGTGATTAAGAAGGTGTAGCAGAGAACCAAGACCGCTTTGCTGTTAGACAGAAGAATCAAGACATTTTTTTAGAAAGATCAAAGAGTCAATCTGAATTTTGTATGAAGAATCTCAAAATAAAAAAATCCAGCAAATAGCTGGATTTTTTGTCTTTATTCTAAAAATCTTGTGTCTTAAAAAAGATTAACAAAACTCTTCGTAAGCAGCGGCTAAATTCTGAGCAATAGCTTGTGCAGAACGTCCTTCAATATGATGACGCTCTAACATGTGTACTAAATTACCATCTTTAAATAAAGCAATTGCAGGAGATGATGGAGGGAAAGGAATCATATATTCTCTTGCCTTCGCTGTAGATTCTTTCTCTACACCTGCAAAAACTGTAGTTAAGTTAGTAGGAGTTTTATCTGCTCCTAAAGAAGCGATAGCACCAGGTCTTGCAGTACCTGCAGCACATCCACAAACAGAGTTTACCATTACTAACGTAGTTCCTTCTTTGGCTAAAGCATTGTCAACATCTTCAGCAGTATATAAAGCTTCAAAACCGGCATCGATTAATTGATCGCGCATTGGTTTTACTAATTCTTCTGGATACATATTTTTGAATTAAAAATTTAAGGCAAAGATACTTCTTTTCGTGCCAACAATCAACTCGAAATAAGTATGGAGATAGATAGGTAATGTTTTATCTTTGTAGCCTCTAAAAAACAAACAATGGGAAAATTTGCAAAATGGCTTGGAGCTGGAGCTGGCTTTACATTAGGAGGGCCAATAGGAGCAATAATTGGGTTTGCTGTAGGAAGTCTTATTGATGGAATTTCTGTAGAAGATTTTGTACAAGAGCAGCAAGAATATCAAAAAAAGACTGGAGGTCAACCAAGAAGAGGGAGAGCTACATCAGGTGACTTTGAAATAAGTTTATTAATATTAGCATCAGTAGTTATAAAATCTGATGGAAAAATAGATAAGCGAGAGTTAGATTATGTTCGTGCTTACTTTGTAAAAATGTATGGTAAAGAACGTGCAAATCACGCATTCAAACTATTTAATGGAATTATAAAAAAACAAATATCTACACGCCAAGTTTGCTTACAAATACGTCAGTATATGTCGCATGCTACGCGATTACAATTATTACATTTTTTGTTTGGAATAGCAAAAGCAGATGGGCAAGTAACTAGTGTCGAGGAAGAAGAAATTAGAAAAATAGCAAGCTATTTATATATCAACGAATATGATTACTCATCAATAAAAGCAATGTTTTATGATGAGTCTGATGGAGCTTATAAAATGCTAGAGATAACGAAAGAATCAACTAACGATGAAGTAAAAAAAGCCTACAGAAGAATGGCTAAAAAACATCACCCAGATAAGTTACAAAACTTAGGAGAAGAGCATAAAAAAGGAGCTAAAGATAAATTTCAAAAAATACAGGCTGCTTACGAACAAATTAAAAAAGAACGTGGGATTAGTTAATATGTTCATATAAAATTAAGAATTATGTAAAAAACACCTCAATTTTGAGGTGTTTTTTTATATCTCAAATTCAACAATTACAAGAAAATACGTAATTTCGCACATTCAATTAATAAACCGACAAAATGAGTAAGAAGTTTACTGAATACAAAGGATTGGATTTACCAAAAGTAGCAGAAGAAATATTAAACTATTGGGAGGAAAACAACATCTTTGAAAAAAGTATTACTACACGTGAAGGAAACGAACCATTTGTGTTTTTTGAAGGACCACCTTCAGCAAACGGTTTACCAGGAATTCACCACGTAATGGCACGTGCCATTAAAGATATTTTTTGTCGTTATAAAACCCAAAAAGGATACCAAGTTAAGCGTAAAGCAGGTTGGGATACGCATGGTTTACCTGTAGAATTGGGAGTTGAAAAAGAATTAGGAATCACTAAAGAAGATATCGGAACCAAAATTACGGTTGAAGAATATAACGAAGCATGTAAAAAAGCTGTAATGCGTTATACCGATATTTGGAATGACCTAACTCAAAAAATGGGATATTGGGTAGACATGGAGGATCCATATATAACCTATAAACCAAAATATATGGAATCGGTTTGGTGGTTGTTAAAACAAATCTATAATAAGGATTTGTTATACAAAGGGTATACAATCCAGCCATATTCACCAAAAGCAGGAACAGGATTAAGTTCGCATGAGTTAAATCAACCAGGAACGTATCAAGACGTTACAGATACTACAGTAGTAGCTCAGTTTAAAACGATAAAAGAAACATTACCAGACTTTTTACAAGTTGATGGAGATGTACACTTTTTAGCTTGGACAACGACTCCGTGGACGCTTCCATCGAATACAGCATTAACGGTTGGGCCAAAAATAGAATACGTTTTAGTTAAAACATTCAACCAATATACATTTGAGCCAATTCAAGTGGTGTTGGCTAAAAACTTAGTATCAAAACAATTTGCTGGGAAGAAGTTTAATCAAGTAGAAGATGTAGCGGAATTAGCAAATTATGCTGAAGGAGATAAGCAAATTCCATATGCAGTTGTAAAAGAATTTATAGGAAAAGATTTAGTAGGTATTAAATACGAGCAATTATTACCATTTGCTTTACCATATCAAAATCCAGAAAATGCTTTTAGAGTAATTTCAGGAGATTTTGTAACTACCGAAGATGGTACAGGTATCGTACATACAGCCCCAACATTTGGTGCTGATGATGCTTTAGTTGCAAAACAAGCAACTCCAGAAGTGCCGCCAATGTTGGTGTTAGATGAAAATGAGAATCCAGTTCCATTAGTAGATTTACAAGGGAAGTTTCGCCCAGAAATGGGAGAATATGCAGGTAAATATGTAAAGAATGAATACTATACAGATGGTGAGGCTCCAGAAAAATCGGTAGATGTAGAATTAGCAATTCAACTAAAAACAGAAAACAAAGCCTTTAAGGTTGAAAAATATGTACACAGTTACCCGAATTGTTGGCGTACTGATAAACCAATTTTATACTATCCATTAGATTCTTGGTTTATCAAGGTAACCGATGTAAAGGATAAAATGTTCGATTTAAACGAAACTATTAACTGGAAACCAAAATCAACAGGAGAAGGACGTTTTGGTAACTGGTTAAAAAATGCGAATGATTGGAACTTATCACGTTCTCGTTTTTGGGGAATTCCATTACCAATTTGGCGTACTGAAGACGGAACAGAGCAAATCTGTATCGGTTCTGTAGCTGAATTAAAAGAAGAGATTCAAAAGTCAGTTAATGCTGGCGTAATGTCTGAAGATATTTTTGCTGATTTTGAAGTAGGAAATATGTCAGAAGATAACTATGATAAAATCGATTTACACAAAAATGTAGTAGATAAAATTATCTTAGTTTCTGCTTCAGGAAAACCAATGAAGCGTGAAAGCGATTTAATTGATGTATGGTTCGATTCTGGTTCTATGCCATATGCACAATGGCATTACCCATTTGAAAACAAAGAATTAATTGATAATAAAGAAAGTTATCCAGCTAACTTTATTGCAGAAGGAGTAGACCAAACTCGTGGATGGTTCTATACATTACATGCCATCGGAACTATGGTGTTTGATTCTGTAGCTTATAAAAATGTAGTGTCTAACGGATTAGTGTTAGATAAGAACGGACAAAAAATGTCAAAGCGTTTAGGAAATGCTGTTGATCCGTTTACTACGTTATCAGAATATGGTCCAGATGCTACACGTTGGTATATGATATCAAATGCAAATCCTTGGGATAACCTAAAATTTGATTTAGCAGGAATAGAAGAAGTAAAACGTAAGTTCTTCGGAACTTTATATAATACCTATTCATTCTTCTCTTTATATGCAAACATTGATAACTTCACCTATAGTGAAGCTGAAATAGCTATTAATGAAAGACCGGAGATAGACCGTTGGATTTTATCTGAATTAAACACGTTAGTTCAAAAGGTAGATAAATTCTATGCAGAATACGAACCTACGAAAGCTACTAGAGCTATTTCTGATTTTGTACAAGATCATTTAAGTAACTGGTATGTACGTTTATGTAGAAGACGTTTTTGGAAAGGAGAATATGCGCAAGATAAAATTTCAGCATATCAAACGTTATACACTTGTATGTTAACGGTAGCTAAATTAGGTTCTCCAGTAGCACCTTTCTTTATGGATCGTTTGTATAAAGATTTAATAAAAGCTACAGAAAAAGAAAGTTTTGAAAGCGTACATATAGCTGAGTTTCCTAAATATAATGCTGATTTAGTAGATAAGTCGTTAGAGCGTAAAATGGAAAATGCACAAACAATATCTTCGTTAGTACTATCTTTAAGAGCTAAAGAAAAAATTAAAGTACGTCAACCGTTACAAAAAATTATGATTCCTGTATTGGATGCAACGCAGAAGGAAGAAATTTTAGCAGTAGCAGACTTAATAAAATCAGAAGTTAACGTTAAGGAGATAGAGTTATTAGACGATGCTTCAGGGATTTTAGTAAAACAAATCAAACCAAATTTTAAAGCTTTAGGGCCTAAGTTTGGTAAAGATATGAAGTTGATAGCTAATAAGATACAAGGATTTACACAAGATGATATCATTAAAATAGAAAAAGAAGGTGAAATTTCTGTGGAAATTAACGATAAATTGATTACTTTAGGAACCGCTGATGTGGAGATTTCATCGAAAGATATCGAAGGGTGGTTAGTAGCCAATGCAGAAGGGTTAACAGTTGCTTTAGATGTTACAATAAACGACGAATTACGCAAAGAAGGTGTGGCAAGAGAATTAGTTAATAGAATTCAAAACGCACGAAAAGACACAGGTTTAGAAGTAACCGATAAAATAAAATTAACCATTTTACAAGCTGATGATTTAAGAGAATCGGTATTGGCAAATGAAAACTACATTAAAGCAGAAACATTAACAAATGAATTAGTTTTTGTTGATGATTTAAAAAATGGTACAGAAATTGAGTTTGATGCCATTAAAAGTAGAATGTTAATTGAAAAAATATAGCATTATGGATGATGTTAAAATAAGATATTCAGATAGTGATTTACTAGAGTTTAAGGAAATCATTCAAAAGAAAATTGAAAAAGCTGAAGAAGACTTAAGATTGTTACAAGCATCGTATAAAAATGGTTCAGATAATGGAACCGATGATACATCGCCAACATTTAAATCTTTTGAAGAAGGTTCAGATACAATGGCTAAAGAAGCAAATATGCAGCTAGCTATTCGTCAAGAAAAGTTTATTCGTGATTTAAAAAATGCCTTAGTTCGTATTGAAAATAAAACGTACGGTATTTGTAGAGTTACAGGTAAGCTAATTCAAAAAGAACGCTTAAAGCTAGTGCCACACGCTACTTTAAGTATCGAAGCAAAACGAAAACAATAACTTTTAAAGTTAAAATAAATAGAGCCTCTTTTAGAGGCTTTTTTTGTATGAAAAAATATCTATTATTATATACCCTAATAAGTGTTCAATTTCTTTACTGTCAAGAAAAAATAATACAGAAGAGAAAAATGTTAGTAAACGAACTCGAAGTAGTTACTTACGGGTTAGACGATATTGTAATTGAAAATTCAAAGAGTAACGAGCTAGAAGTAATTTTACTTGATGAAAATCCACATACACATAATATATTGTTCAAAAAAGAAGGAGAAGTTCTTACAATAGCATTTGAGTTAAATATTCCAACACTAAAAAATGAAGTTTTTCGAAAATATATAACAAGAAGACTAGAAAGAGCTAGAGCGGTTATAAAAGTTCCTAAAAATAAACATATAAGCATACATGGAAAAACCATAGGAGTTAATTCAAAAAGTTACGCTGGAGATTTAGATGTTTATATAGAAAGAGGAAATATAAAACTGAATATTATTGAAAGGAACGTAAATGTGCGTCTTTTTCAAGGAAATGTATTTGCGAAAATAACTTCAAAAAGTACGTTAGACTTAAAAACTAATAACGGAACAATTTTTATAAATGGAGAGAAAAAAGAATCTCCATTCTCTCAAGAAAACTTATCAACTTCTAAAAAACTTGCCATAAATTCAATTCATGCCAACATAAACATAGAATTAGAGTAATTAACAAAATTTTATAATAATTACACGTAACAAAACATAAGTTACTTTGTCTAATGGTTAATTAAAAACTAAGAAATGAACAAAAGCATACTAACCGCAGCCATTGCAGCATTATTATTAATAAGCTGTAACTCCACAAAAAAAACAACAAACGATTTAGCAGTTCAAACCCCGATAGTAACAACCTTAGATTTAACAAAGGTTGATAATGATAAAGTACCGGTAACTGTTAACCCAGGTAGATTTACAGTTGAAAAAGTAACATATAGGTTACCAAGAGTAGTCCAAGGAACTTATTCTGTAAGTGATTTTGGTAAATATGTAGATAGTTTTAAGGCTTTAGATTATGAAGGAAACGAATTAGAAGCTACAAAAGTTGATACCAATACATGGGAAATTACCAATGCTCAAAAATTAGATAAAGTAACCTATTTGGTAAACGATACTTTTGATATGGAAGTTTCAGGAGGAATTGGAGGAGATACCCCATTTTCACCAGCAGGAACCAATATAGAATCTACTAATTATGTATTAAATCTTCACGGGTTTGTAGGGTATTTTGATTCTTTAAAAAATAATCAATATAAGTTAGATGTTGTTTCGCCTACTAATTTTAAAAGAACTTCAGCATTACAGGAAGTAGGAACAAAAACAAGCGAAGATGGTTCAACTTTAACTTCAAGCTATTTTGCTCCACGTTATTTTGATATTACAGACAACCCGATGTTTTACGGAGAGTTAGATGTTGAAGAGTTCAAAGTAGGTGATATTAAAATTGTATTAAGTGTATACTCTCCAAACAAAAAGCACTCAGCAGAAAAGCTTAAAAAAGTTATGGAGAAAATGATGCAAGCACAAAAAGCATACTTAGGAAGTGTTAATAGTACTGCTCGTTACGATATTTATTTATATCTATCTGATGGAACTGAAAAAGCACCTAAAGGATTTGGTGCTTTAGAACATCATACATCAACAGTAGTAGTATTACCAGAAGCAATGCCAGATGAAGCATTAGCAAAAAGTATGATAGATGTAGTATCTCATGAGTTTTTTCATATTGTAACTCCGTTAAGTGTACATTCAGAAGACGTACATTATTTCGATTACAATCAACCAACATTCTCAAAACACTTATGGATGTATGAAGGAATTACAGAATACTTTGCTACATTATTTCAAGTAAATCAAGGTTTAGTAACAGAAGATGAATTTTACAGTAAAATTATGGGTAAAATTAAAACTGCATCTTCTATGAACGACTCTATGAGTTTTACTAAAATGAGTGAAAATGTATTAGACGAGCCTTATGCTTCTCAGTACTATAATGTTTACCAAAAGGGAGCCTTAATCGGTATGTGTATTGATATTTTAATGCGTGAAGAAAGTAATGGAAATAGAGGTGTATTATCATTAATGAAAGAACTATCATTAAAATATGGAAAAAATAAACCATTCGAGGATGATAAATTAATTGAAGAAATTACTGAAATGACATATCCTTCAATAGGAGCGTTTTTGAATAAACACGTAGTAGAAGGTACACCAATTAATTATAATGAGTTTTTTGCAAAGGCAGGATTAGTGTTGAATGAATCAAAGGTAAAAACAAATTATATTCAAAATGATGGAGCTATGATTGTTAGAGCAGACCAAGCGACAAAAACAATCAGATTTTCAGAAGCAGTAAAAGATAATAGCTTTTGGGCTGAAAATGGAGCACAACCTAACGATGCAATTAAAGAGGTTGATGGAGTAGCAGTAACAAAGGAAAGTGCAAACCAGATTTTTACGAAAATGTTTATGTGGCAACCAGGAAACGAAGTTGAAGTAAAACTAGAAAGAGATGGTAAAGAGGTAACTATTAAAACAACTTTAACTCAATCATACACAAAAGGAACTAGTTTAAAAGATGATCCTAATGCAACACAAAAACAAAAAGAATTAAGAAAAGCTTGGTTAAAAGGGTAGTTTCCTTTTTTAATCAATAAGTTTAAGACCAATATGTCTCAAAGACTATTGGTCTTTTTCTTTCTATAAATCAGAAGAAAAACATAAAAATAGTTTTCTTATTTTTGTTTCCATTAAATAAAAAAAATGTCTAAAAAACACATCGCAATACTTACCGTAATTTTGGCAATTTTAATTGATCAAATCAGTAAAATTTATATCAAAACACATTTCCAATTAGGAGAAGAAGTTATTGTTTTCAATGATTGGTTTAGAATTCATTTTACAGAAAATAACGGAATGGCGTGGGGCTTTGAATTTGGTGGTAAAGCAGGTAAGCTATTCTTAACTTTATTTAGAGTTGTTGCCGTTACAGGTATTGTGTATTGGTTGTGGCAATCTATCAAGAAAAAAGCGCATACAGCCGTTATTATTGCGATAGCGCTAATTTTAGCAGGAGCAGTAGGTAATATTATCGATTCTGTTTTTTATGGTGTAATTTTCGATTCTTCTTATCATAATGTTGCTACATTTTTTTCAGATAACCCATATGGAGAATTGTTTCACGGAAAAGTAGTAGACATGCTATATTTTCCTATTTATGAAGGAGAAAGTTTTACCTTTTTCAATGCTATTTTTAACGGAGCAGACTCTTGGATAACTATAGGAGTAGCTTTACTGTTTTTATTTAATAAGCAAGCATTTCCTAAAGAAGAAAAAGAAACAAAACCAGCTTCATAAAAACACTTTAAATACTTTTCCTATATTTATAGAAAAAGAAATTAATGCGTTTACTAAAATATCTTGCTGTTTTTGCTCTAGGGTTTTTAATTGCTAAATTCTGGTACGGAAAAAAGGAAAAAAAATATGAGCAAGAAGAAATTCAGGTGGTTTTAAACGGAATTCAGAATCTAAGTAAGTTAGTGGTTTCAGAAGGGAATTTTTCTGAAATGTATAGCTTTACTGATGCAAAAAAGTATTTCTATGGATACGTTACCTTTGAAAAGAAAGCAATGCTCTCAGTAAACGCTAAGGTTGAGGTGGGGTATGATTTATCGGAACTAGAAATTCAAATAGATAGTGTTGGTAAACAAATTATCATCAATAAAATTCCTAAAGAAGAAGTTCTAATTTCTCCCGACATTAAATATTTCGATTTACAACAGAGTCAGTTCAATACCTTCTCTAAACAAGAGCTAAATAAGCTGAATGCTAAAGCTATTGAAAAGATTAAATCGACAATAACAGTTTCTCGACTACAAAAAGATGCTAAAACTCGTTTATTTGAAGAATTATCAAAAATTTACCAACTCTCTAAAATTTATAATTGGAAAGTTGTGGATAATACTAATTCTGGTGTTTTTGAACCTTTACTATTGAAAAATTAAAGATTAGTGAGGTAATTTCTTACTTAATACACCATAAATAAAAGCTCCTATAAGAGCTCCTAAGAGCACAATAATCATTGGGAGTATTCCTTGTCCAATCAAAACAAAAATGGGAGCAGGACAAGCGCCTGCTAATGCCCAGCCTAACCCGAAGATAGTACCACCAACTAAAGTTCTAATAAAACCTTTCTTTTTCTCTTTGATGTTAATTTGGTTTCCTAAGTAATCTTTAATTTTTCCACTTTTAAAAAAATACATAAATACAGCAGAGATAGTTACAGCAGAACCAATAATACCATACATGTGGAAAGATTGAAACTTGAACATTTCATAAATTCGATACCAAGAAACCGCTTCAGATTTAGACAAAATAATTCCGAAAACTATACCTATAACTAAAAACTTAAAATTCTTCATTTTAACCAAATATTAAAGGGAATAGTACCCAAATCATAATTAAACCACCAATAAAAAAACCAATTACAGCAATTAAAGAAGGTAATTGAAAGCTGCTTAACCCTGTAATAGCATGCCCAGAAGTACAACCATCAGCATAACGAGTTCCAAAACCAATTAAAATTCCTGCAATTAATAAAATAGCAAAGCCTTTTAGGGTTAACATATTATCAATACTAAAGATTTCATTTGGTACATATGTTTTTCCTGCATCAGCAAACCCAAAATCAGCTAATTCATTTATAGTTGTAGGATTTAAGTCAACTCCTGATGTAGCAGATAAATAATTAATAGCGATATAACCTCCAATTAATAAACCAACTAAAAAGAAAATCGACCAGTCACGTTCTTTCCAATCTTTCTTAAAATAATCAGAAACTTTACCTGCACCAACCATGGTACACATAGTTTCTAAGTTCGTTGATACCCCAAAATTTTTTCCGAAGTAAAAAAACAAAAAAAGTACTATAGCAATAAGCGGCCCAGATACATACCAAGGCCATGGTTGTAATATAAAATCCATTATAATATGTTTTTTAAATAAGTGATAATGGTTTTTGTTGCTCCCACATTTTTTGAAATGTAATTGTGGTTAACTTTCCCCATTTGCTCTCTTAGTTTTTTGCCTGATTTTAATAAAGCAAAATTACTAGAAAATTCGTTAGTATTTGTAACAGTCTCTGCACCTCCTATTTCAAGTAAATCAATTGCTTCTTGAAACTTATTGTATTTATTACCGCCAAAAATAACTGGAACACCATATGTTGCTGGTTCTAAAATATTGTGTAAACCAGTAGCGAGTCCACCACCTACATAAGCTACATCAGCATAAGAGTAAATTTTGGTAAGTAACCCAATTGTGTCAATTATAAAAACTTGATAATTGGATAGTTGTTTTCCTTCTTTTTCAGAAAAAAGAATTGTTTTCTTATTGATTAAGCTCTGTAGTTCTTTAATCTGTTTTTGGTTGATGTTGTGTGGAGCAATAATAAACTTTTCGTCATCAGTAGCGTTATTGTTAATGTAATTGATAATCAATTCTTCATCTTCTTTCCAAGTGCTTCCTGCAATTACGGTATACTGACTGTTTTTAAACTCAGAAATAAAATCTAAAGAGTTGTCTTGTTGTAAAATATCGTATACACGATCAAATCGAGTATCACCAGAAATAGTTACATTATGAAAATCAATAGAATTTAATAGTTTTTTAGATGTTTCGTTTTGCACAAAAAAGTGATTAAACGCCGTCAATTTTTCACGCATAAAACCTCCATACCACTTAAAGAAGGATTGTTTTTTTCTGAAAATTCCTGAAATTAAAATTGTAGGAACATCATGTTTTTTTAATTCAGAAAGGAGGTTAGGCCAAAACTCATATTTAATCATAATAGCCATGTCAGGCTGTACTAGTTTGATGAATTTTTTAACGTTTGATTTAGTGTCTAAAGGTAAATAGCAAATGACATCAGCTAGTGGATAATTTTTTCTTATCTCATATCCCGAAGGAGAAAAAAAGGTTACTACAATTTTATAATCTGAATAGTGCTGTTTTAATTCTTCAATAATAGGTCTACCTTGCTCAAACTCACCTAAAGAAGCAGCATGAAACCAAATTACTTTATCGGTTTTGGAAATACTGTTGAGTTTAGAAAAAGTATCTTTTCTCCCTTCATAAAACAGCTTTATTTTTTTGTTGAATAAAGCTACAAATGGAAGTAAGATAGATACTATGGCAAGAAGTAAATTGTATAAAAAATTCATTATGCGAATTTATGAAATAAAAAAATCAGTGAAGTTACTCACTGATTTTTTTATTCTATGTTGAAATATGTTATTTTTCCATTTCAAAATCTTCCATGAACTTAGTGGTATAATTACCAGCTACGTAATCTGGATGATCCATTAATTGTCTGTGGAAAGGAATAGTTGTTTTTACACCTTCAATAACATACTCATCTAATGCACGTTTCATTTTGTTAATCGCTTCTTCACGAGTTTGTGCAGTAACAATTAACTTAGAAATCATTGAATCGTAGTTTGGTGGAATCATATACCCTGCATATACGTGAGTATCGATACGAACACCATGACCACCTGGCGCATGATAAGAGGTTATTTTTCCTGGAGCAGGTCTAAATCCATTATAAGGATCTTCTGCATTAATTCTACATTCAATTGAGTGTAATTGTGGCTTGTAGTTTTTACCAGAAATTGGCACACCAGCTGCAACTAAAATTTGCTCACGAATTAAATCGTAATCAACAACTTCTTCAGTAATAGGGTGCTCTACCTGAATACGTGTATTCATTTCCATAAAGTAGAAATTACGGTGTTTATCTACTAAGAACTCAACAGTACCAGCACCTTCATACTTAATGTACTCAGCAGCTTTAACAGCAGCAGCTCCCATAGCATCACGTAATTCTTCTGTCATGAATGGAGAAGGAGTTTCTTCAGTTAATTTTTGGTGACGACGTTGTACTGAACAATCTCTTTCAGATAAGTGACAAGCTTTACCGTAAGCATCACCTACTACTTGAATTTCAATATGGCGAGGCTCTTCAATTAACTTCTCCATATACATATCATCGTTACCAAAAGCTGCTTTTGATTCTTGTCTTGCAGAATCCCAAGCATCTTTTAAATCTTCAGCTTTCCAAACAGCACGCATCCCTTTACCACCACCACCAGCAGATGCTTTTAACATAACAGGGTACCCTGTTTCTACAGCGATTTTTTCACACTCTTCAAAAGTGGTGATTACACCATCACTACCTGGTACACATGGTACACCAGCAGCTTTCATGGTAGCTTTAGCATTTGCTTTGTCTCCCATCCTGTCAATCATCTCAGGAGAAGCTCCGATGAACTTAATTTCGTGCTCTTCACATAATTTAGAGAATTTAGCATTTTCAGCTAAGAAACCATATCCTGGGTGAATTCCGTCAGCGTTTGTAATCTCTGCCGCAGCAATGATACGATCCATTTTTAAATAAGACTCGCTACTTGGTGCAGGTCCAATACAAACAGCTTCATCAGCAAATCGTACGTGTAAACTTTCAGCATCTGCTTTAGAATATACAGCTACTGTTTTAATACCCATCTCTTTACAGGTTCTAATTACACGTAGCGCGATTTCGCCTCTATTGGCAATTAATATCTTTTTAAACATGTCTTTTAGTTTATGAGTTTATTGGGTTTAGCTGTTTAAGAGCTTAGCTATGTGCTAAACTTCTAAACGTAAAACTTCTAAACCAAAAATTATGATGGGTCTACTAAAAATAATGGTTGATCAAATTCTACAGGAGAAGAATCATCCACTAATACTTTAACGATTTTACCAGATACTTCTGATTCAATTTCGTTAAATAATTTCATTGCTTCAATGATACAAACAGTATCACCAACTTTTACTTCTGTTCCTACTTCAGCAAAATTAGGTTTGTCTGGAGAAGGCTTTCTGTAGAAAGTACCAATGATAGGTGATTTTATAGTTACATATTTTGAGTCGTCTTCAGTGTTGGCAGGAGCAGCTGCAGCTGGTGCTGTTGGTTGAGCAGCAGGAGCAGGAGCCATCATTTGAGGAGCTTGAGCCATAGGAGCAGCAGCTTGAATAATAGTAGTTTCAGCAGCCTCGCTTCCAGTTTTAATGGTGATTTTAATATCTTCCATTTCTAACTTTACTTCACTTGCACCTGACTTAGCTACAAACTTTATAAGACTTTGAATTTCTTTAATGTCCATTTTCCTAAATTTTAGTTGTTTAGTTATGAGTTATATGCCCATTTTAAGTAGATAGCTCCCCATGTGAAGCCTCCACCAAATGCAGCAAAAATTAAATTATCTCCTTTTTTTAACTCTTTTTCATAGTCAGCAAGCAATAATGGTAAAGTAGCAGAAGTAGTATTTCCGTACTTATGAATATTCATCATTACTTTATTATCTTCTAAGCCAACTCTATTAGCAGTAGCTTCAATGATTCTTTTATTAGCTTGGTGTGGAACTAACCACTGAATGTCATCTTTTGTTAAGTTGTTTCTGGTCAACATTTTTTCAGAAACATCAGCCATGTTAGAAACAGCAAACTTAAATACAGTTCTTCCTTCTTGATGAACAAAGTGTTGCTTATTTTTAACTGTGTCTTCTGATGCTGGTAAAATTGACCCACCTGCATCAATCTTTAAGAATTCACGACCAATTCCGTCGCTTCTTAAATACTCATCTTGTAACCCTAAACCGTCGTTATTAGGCTCAAATAAAACAGCACCCGCACCATCACCAAAGATGATACAAGTAGCTCTATCGCTATAATCAATAATTGATGACATTTTATCGGCACCAATTAACAATACTTTTTTGTATCGACCACTTTCAATATAACTTGAGGCAGTAGACATACCATATAAAAAACTAGAACAAGCGGCTTGTAAATCATAAGAAAAAGCATTTACGGCTCCTATTTTAGACGCAGTATAAGCAGCTGTTGAAGCTACAGGCATATCTGGAGTAGCAGTTGCTACAATAACCATGTCGATATCTTCAGGTTTTGTGTTTGATTTTTGAAGTAAATCTTCTGCTGCTTTTATAGCCATGAAAGAAGTTCCAAGACCTTCACCTTTTAAAATCCTTCTTTCTTTGATTCCTGTTCTGGTAGTAATCCATTCATCATTGGTGTCCACTATTGTTTCTAGCTCTTTATTGGTTAGAGCATATTCTGGAATATATTTTCCTACCGCTGTTATAGCTGCAGTTATTTTAGTCATAGTTGTTTGTTTTGTAGTAAAACGAGTTTTCAAAGTAATGAAAATTATTTCACTTTTTTGTAGAAAAAAACATCAAAAAGAGTATTTTTTGATGTAAAAACATAAAAAAACCCTCAAAGTAGAGGGTTTTTTTATGTTTTAAACTAGTTTCTAAGCCTCAGCAGCAGCACTTTCTAATACTACTTGACCTCTGTAATAAAGTTTTCCTTCATGCCAGTGAGCTCTGTGGTATAAATGAGCTTCTCCAGTTGTAGGATCAACAGCTATTTGAGGTACAGAAGCTTTATAATGAGTTCTTCTTTTATCTCTTCTAGTTTTAGATATTTTTCTCTTTGGATGTGCCATTTTATGTCTTATTTATCTGTTAGTAAATCCTTTAATTTATCCCATCTAGGGTCTGTTGATTCTTCCTCAACAGTTTTTTCTTCGTTTATTCTTAATTCTTCTAATTTTCTTAAAGCATCTGATTGCATAGTGCCATCAACAACATCTGGATGTATCCTTTTGCTAGGTACTGATAACACAATTAATTCATATATGTATTGAGATACATTTACTTGATAAGCTTCGTGTGGAAGTATCAAAATTTCATCATGTTCATCATTAAACTCAGGTCCAAACTTAACAACTAAATTTAAATTACCATTAATTGGTAAGTCAAATAATTCGTTAGTAATATCACAAGGAACATTAACTGTTCCGCTTATGTCAAAAGATAGCTCCAATAAAGTGCTTTTTTTAACAAGTGTAATATCAGCTTTTACATTAGTGTTGTTAAACTCATCAAACTGAAATGCTTCAAAGAACGTTTTGTCAATTTGATATTCAAACAAATGACTTTCTTCTTTTAAACCTACAAAAGGTATGTTGAATTGTTTTAAGTCTTTCATCTACAACTATCAATTTGAGCGTGCAAAGATATAAAAAATGTTTTTACTTTTATGTTTTGAGTAAAAAAAATGAACTATTTTGCTTTTAATGCGTTTTTTGTAAGTTCTTGATACTCTTTTCTGTTCTTAAATATTTGTAATGAGGTAAATAAGGCTTCTTTAAAAGACGTAGGATTAGCTTTGTTTTTACCTGCAATATCAAACCCAGTTCCATGGTCTGGAGAGGTTCTTACTTTACTTAATCCGGCAGTAAAGTTTACACCATTTCCAAAGGATAAGGCTTTAAAAGGAGCTAAACCTTGATCGTGATACATGGCTAAAACTCCGTCAAATTGTTCATAGGTTTTTGAACCGAAAAAACCATCGGCTGCATACGGACCAAAAACTAATTTACCTGACTCTTTAATTTCTATAATAGTTGGACGGATAATTTCGTCGTCTTCAGTACCAATTATACCATTATCACCACAATGTGGATTTAATCCTAATACTGCAATTTTAGGCTTACTAATGTTAAAGTCTTGTTGTAACGAAGTGTACATTGTTTCGACTTTAGACTTAATAAGTTCTGGAGTAATTGTTTCAGCAACTTTAGATACAGGAATATGACCAGTAATTAAACCAATACGTAATTCATCAGTCATTAAAATCATTAAGCTTTTTCCATCAAAGTTTTCTTCTAAATACTCTGTGTGACCTGGAAACTTAAACTCTTCAGATTGAATGTTTTCTTTATTAATAGGAGCAGTAATGATAAGATCTATTTGGTTCTTTTTTAAAGCTCCAACAGCGGCTTGTAATGATTTTAAGGCGAATTTACCCCCATCTTCAGTTATCTTACCTAAATCTATTTTAACTTCTTCTTTCCAGCTATTTAATAAATTAACCTTTCCATGTACAAGTTTATCTAAAGAAGTAATTCCATGGATGTTGGTATTAAGTCTTAAAGCCTTTTTATGATATGAAATTAGTTTGTTTGAAGCAAATAAAACAGGAGTGCAAAAATCAAGCATTCGTTTGTCTTCAAATGTTTTTAAGATAATTTCGATACCAATTCCGTTGATGTCCCCAACCGAAATTCCGACAATAATTTTGTTAGCTTTATCCATAGTTTACTTTCGTAGGTAAAGTTGTATTTTTGATGCTAACAAAAGTAACTAAATTTTTATAGAATGTTTACCGGAATAATAGAAACTCTTGGAATTGTTAAAGGTATTGAGCGTGAAAAAGAAAATTTACACCTCACAATAAAAAGCACAATAACCAATGAATTAAAAATAGATCAGAGTGTAGCACATAACGGTGTTTGTTTAACAGTTGTAGCAATTGATAAGGATGAGTATACTGTTACAGCTATTAAAGAAACGTTAGATAAGACCAATATAGGTGATTTACAGGTAGGAGATGAAGTAAACCTAGAGAGAGCAATGAAGTTAGGAGCTCGATTAGATGGGCATATTGTACAGGGACATGTTGACGGAACAGGGACATGTAAAAGCATAGAAGATGCAGATGGAAGTACAGTGTTTACTTTTTCATATGATTTTGATGGTACAAATGTTACTATTGAAAAAGGTTCAATTACTATAAATGGAGTAAGTTTAACGGTGGTGAACTCTAAAAAGGATGAATTTAGTGTAGCCATCATTCCATACACGTATGAGCACACAACCTTTAAAAATTTTAAAATAGGTACTAAAGTGAATTTGGAATTTGATGTAATTGGTAAATATGTTGCTAGACTTCATGGCTTAAGAGAATAGATTGAAATTATAAAAAGAATAAAATTGCACTAAAACTATGGAGGTATTTAAGTCTATAGCCTTATGTTTTTCAGGAGGAGGATATAGAGCAGCTTGTTTTTCTTTAGGAACATTATCGTTATTGGAAAAAGTAGGATTGTTAGAAAATGTAAAAGCAATTTCTACAGTTTCTGGAGGAACAATTACTGGGGTTAAGTACGCACAATCACAGATTGAAGGAAAAGATTTTCAGATTTTTTTTGATGAGTATTATAAATGGTTATCAAAGGATGAATTGACAAGCAATGCATTGAGTCATTTAAGATGGCAGTTAATTTGGAATCAGCCAGAGAATAAGCATAAGCGAAAGAATCCGATTAATGCCTTTGCTATTGAGTATAATAAACTAACAAATCAAGCAACATTAGGGCAAGTTCAAGAGGTAATTAGTCAAGGTAAAACACATTTAGAAAGGGTAGTTTTTAATGCTACTGATTTTGATAGTACACATCAGTTTAGATTTCAAAATATAAAAGGAAACCAAAAAAGGTTTGGAAATGGAAAAGTACATAGTAAATATAAAAGAGTAATAGATGATATAAAGTTGGGGGATGTAATTGCAGCTTCCACAGCTTTTCCAGGAGGGTTTGAACCCATGGGGTTTCCGTATGATTTTACCCCAAAGCATAATGATTTAGAAGAGGTAGGGTTGATGGATGGTGGTATTGTAGATAATCAAGGAGCTTCTGTTTTTGTGTCAGAAGCACAGAATCAATGTGAAGGGAAACCCGAACGTCATGATTTATATTTCTTGTGTGATGTTTCTTCGCCATACCCTGGAGAAGGCTTTAAATTTGCTTCCGATTCATGGTTTAGTAAATATGTGTCTTATGTATCTAGTGCTTTTACTTTATTGTTAGTGTTGATAGCTACTGTATTTTTTGGAGTGCAAAAAATGATGGTTTGGTATACGATAAGCGTTGTAATATTAGCTTTTTTGGTATTTATTCATTTTTTGTTTTTCTCATTATCCAAATTAATGCAAGATGAAACAGGTGTAGATCAAAGATTATATTTACCACCAAGAAGAGTAGGCTTTTATATACTTAACAGAGCAAAATCTTTGGTTCGCATGGCAAGTGTGGTTTTTCTTAAAAATGATAGAAGACAACACGCAAACGCTATTTACAGTACTTTTCCTAATAAAATAATTACATCTACAGTGTATGAGTTACGGTGTAAAGACGCTTCAGGGAATCAAACAACTCGACCAGAGAACGAGAGAGGTTGGGAAGAGATAATGAAGCATACAGGAGAAATAAGTATGGCAATTATTAAAAATTCACATAAAAGTACATCATTTGGTACTACTTTATGGTTTACAAAAAAAGATAAGGAAAATGATATGTTAAACACTGTTGTTGCTTGTGGAGAGTATACAGCCTGTTATAACTTATTATCATATCTAATTATTCAATATGGCGACAGAGCTACAGAAATGCCAGTTTTTAAAGAGTTATTATCCCTTTGGAAGAAATTTCAAGAAAACCCCAAATTTTTAGTAGAAGAGCGTCAAGAAAAAATAAAGACCATGAACAAATAAATATTCATGGTCTTTTTATGTTTAAAAAACTAAGACTTTTATCGTGTCAACAATAGTTTTAACAACTTTGTTTTTAAAATGCCCTAAGCTTATTTTTGATATTCCAACAGCTTGTAAAGTTTTCATTTTAAATAAGTCTTTTTGACTTTCTACTAGCCATTCAAAATCTTCTAGGGTAAGTTTACCTTGTGCGAGTAAAGAAGTCCATCTTTCTAGTTTGTCCTTTGATTCATTTAAAAATAGTTCAATGTCTTTTTTTGACTCTTGTGAAAACTCACCAAACTTCTGACTAAATAACGAGACTAATGATTTTTTTAATTCTTGTAATATTTTTTCGAAATCCATAGCAAATTATTTGTTTGAAATAAGTTGTAAAAATTGATTTTTAGTAGCAGGTTCTTTTTTGCTTTCATACTCAAGTAACAGGTTAAGAGCTTCAGTTATTTGTCCTTTAGCTTCTGTTATAAAAAATGGAGAAAGTTTGTCTTTTTCTTTCCATCGTTTTAAAAAGCCAGCAAGTAAGTTTTTGTCTTGGTCTGCTAATAATAACCACATTTTATAGGTTATCTCGTTGTTAGGTTTGTATTTTTCGTACTCAACAATTTTGGCAATCTCATTTTGTAACTCTTCAACTTCCTTGCTGTTTTCCTGATAAGAGTTTTCAGCTTTTTCTATGAGTTGAGTAGCGTCTATTTTTATTTCAATAGTTTTTTGAAATGAGTATTGATCGTAAGGAGCTGTTTTAAGAATACTGCATGAAGAAAGAAAAGCAGTAATAAGCATTAAAATAAAGAAGGGTTTGTTGTTTTTCATTTTTATAAGTTAGGTTAATTTTTAAAGCAAGTAAATTTAATACTTTACGAATCATATATGAGGGGAAAAAACACCCAGAAAAAAGAAGTGTTTTTCAGGAATAACTACTTTAATATATAGTTATTAGTTGTTTTTATGATAAAAGTCATGAAAATCAATAAGTTATATTCGTATCTTTGGGTAAGGTGTAAATCAATAAGTTATGGATATATCAGTCTTTTTACTAAAGTTCTGGGGGTGGTACTGTATTATTTTCTTTTTTATACTAAGTTTTAACCCTAAAAGAGTAAAACAAATAGTAGATAATTTACAAGATGTTCGGTTTTTAATTATTCTTTCATTGTTTGCTATTTTAATAGGTTTACTTAACGTGTTAGCTCATAATATATGGGAAGCAAATATTAAATTGTTAGTAACCTTATTTGGTTGGTTGGCTTTAATTAAAGGTATTATCCTATTTACTTTTCCTAAACAAACGATTAGTTTACTAAAACAAACCAATTTAAAATTTATACAAGCTATATATGTGTTGTTGTTTTTCTTAGGATTGTTTTTGTTGAATGAAGCTTATGGTATAGTTCCTTTTTAACCAAATCTAAATAGAAATGAAAAAAAAGATTTTACTACTAACCGATTTTTCTGAAGCATCATACAATGCAATTGAATATGCTTTGGAGCTTTTTAGGACAGAAAGATGTAGCTTTTATGTATTAAATGTTTTTAAAACAACATATAATTTAATAGAAGATTTAGTTCCTCCTCAACCAGGAGAAAAGGGGTATGATGAACCAAAGAAAAAATCATTAGAAGGACTTAATAGGATATCAAACTTAATAGCATCAAAAGAAGAAGGGAATCCTTTTCATGAGTTTGATTATATATCACAAAAAAATAAATCTTTATTGAATGCAGTCGAGGAAATAGTGGAGCAAAAAGATATAGAAATGGTTGTTATGGCCACGAAAGGATTAACTAATGATGGTAGTTCTGTATTTGGAAGTAATGCAATACAGGTAATGGAGAAGATTCGTAATTGTCCTGTTTTAGTAGTACCAAAACAAGCTAAGAAGCAAATACCAAAAGAGATTGTTTTTCCTACGAGTTATAAAACCCATTATAAAAAAAGAGAATTAGATTATTTAATAGATATAGTTGGAACTTGTAATGCATCTTTAAGAGTATTACATATTGCTAATAATGATGATATAGATAAAAATCAAAAGGAACATAAAGAGATGTTAAATGAATATTTTGAAGGATTAAATTATTCTTTTCACTCACTGTCTTGTGTTACAGTATCTACGGCTATAAAATGCTTTGTAGAAAGTAGAGAAAGCGATATGGTGGCTTTTATAAATAAAAAACACGCGTTTTTTGATACTATATTTTCTAAACCATTAGTAAAAGAAATAGGGTATAAATTAAAGGTACCTGTGTTGGTGTTACATGATTTAAGAAACTAAAAAAACAAAACAATGAAAAACATAGGAGTTTGGTTAGACAAAGAGAAAGCTCTTGTTATAACCATTGAAAATGGAACAGAGAATATGAAGACGATACCTTCTAATATAGAAACGTTTCGTATTCATGGTGGATCAGGAACTCGATTTAAGGGAGGTCCTCAAGATGTAGTTCAAGATAGTAAGTATTTAGAGAGAGAAAAACATCAGACAAAAAGATATTTTAATAAGCTTGCAGAAGAGGTTAATAGTGCTGATTCACTAGCCATTTTTGGTCCTGCTGAAACTTTTGAAAAATTCAAGAAAGAGCTAGAAAGCTCTCATCAAGAATTAGATGCGAGGGTTAAAAAAGTGCAAAGAGTTGATAGTATGACTGACAACCAAGTAAAGGCTTTGGTTAGAGATTTCTTTAATAATGGAAACTAATCCAAATAAAATAACAATAGTAAAAGCTTCTGGTGAAGTTGCACAGTTCTCTTTAGCTAAATTAAAAAAATCACTTAAAAGAACTGGTGCAGATGATACTTTAGTGTCAGAAATTATAGAAATAGTTCAAGGTGAATTGTACGAAGGAATAACAACTAAAGAAATTTATAATAGAGCCTTTGCTTTACTAAAGAAAAAAAAGAATGTATTTGCTTCAAAGTATAAACTTAAAAAAGCAATATACGAACTTGGACCTACAGGTTATCCTTTTGAATATTTTATAGCAGCAGTTTTAAAATACTCAGGGTATAAGGTGAAAGTAGGAGAAATTTTGCAAGGGGAGTGTGTACAACACGAGGTTGATGTGTTAGCTCATAAGAATAATGAAACTACTGTTGTAGAGTGTAAGTTTCATAGTGAACAAGGCTTTGTGTGTAATGTAAAAGTTCCTTTATATATACATTCTAGGTATAATGATGTTAGAAATTATTGGAATACTTTTAATAAGCATAAAACAACGCTAACTCAAGGTTGGGTAGTAACAAATACCCGATTTACAGAAGACGCTACACAATATGGTAATTGTGCAGGTTTGTATTTGCTAAGTTGGGATTACCCGAAAGAAAATAGCCTAAAAGATATAATTGATAGGCTAGGGTTATACCCAATAACGGTTTCTACACTCTTAACTAAAAGAGAAAAACAGTTTTTGTTAAATAGAGATGTGGTGTTATGTAGAGAATTGATAAAAGACAGCTTTTATTTAGATCATTTAGGTGTTTCAGACACTAGGAAAAGTAGAATTTTATTAGAAATACAACAATTATGTAGTGCTTAAAAAGGAAGGAATATGCTAAATTTTGCAAAAGTTCATTTTTTAGGAGCAGCTGGTACAGTTACAGGTTCAAAGTTTTTGATAGAAGCTTGCGGAAAGCAAATTATGGTTGATTGCGGTATGTTTCAAGGTCTCAAAGAACTTAGAGAATTAAATTGGGCAGAGTTTCCTGTTGATGTAAAAAAAATAGATGTTGTATTATTAACTCATGGACACTTGGATCATGTGGGGTTTTTACCACGACTATATAGGCAAGGGTTTAGAGGCAAAATTATAGGAACAGCTCCAACATTAGCTATTGCGGGAATTATATTAAAAGATAGTGCTAAAATACATGAAGAAGAGGCGCAAAAAGCTGCCGAAGAAAATTATAGCAAACACAATCCAGTGCTTCCTTTTTATACAATTGCTGAAGCAGAAAGTACAGTAAGTTTATTTCAAGTTGAAGAAGAAGATAAATGGGTTTCTTTTTCTGAAGAAATCTCTTACAGGTTCCAGTACAATGGACACATTATAGGAGCTACTTTTATAGAATTAGATATAAATGAAAAAAGATTTGTGTTTTCTGGAGATGTAGGAAGAGTGAATGATTATTTGTTGGAAGCTCCCAAAAAGCCAGCATGGGCAGATTATCTTTTTGTAGAAAGTACATATGGTCATAAACTACACCCAAAAGAAGATATTGAAGAAATTCTATCAACGTTAATTAAAGAAACAATTGTAAATAAAGGAAATTTAATCATTCCTAGTTTTGCTGTTGAACGATTACAAATGTTAATGTATGTTTTATGGAAACTGTATAAGAAAAATAAAATACCAAGCATACCGATTTTTGTAGACAGCCCCATGGGAAATAATGTTTTAGAGGTTTTTAAAAGATATCCTCAATGGCATAAGTTGCCTATGGATGAATATGATGCAATGTGTAATCATATAAATATTGTTGAATCATATAGGGAAACATGGGAAACTATAGATGATCCTAGGTCAAAAATAATAATCGCAGGAAGTGGAATGGTAACAGGAGGTAGGGTTTTAACCTATTTACAACAATTAATAGACGAACCAACAACAACAGTGTTATTAGTAGGGTACCAAGCAGAAGGAACAAGAGGAAGGCAGTTACAAGAAGGGTGTCATGAAATAAAGTTTTATGGAAAATATTTTCCTGTTAAAGCAAGAATAGAAAGCATAGAAAGTTTATCAGCACATGCAGACCAAGGAGATTTATTAAGTTGGTTAAGTGATATTAAAAACATACCAGAAGAAGTATTTCTTATACACGGAGAACAAACAGCTTTAGACGCTTTTAGATTGAAAATACAAAAAGAAAAAAAATGGAACGTTTGTATTCCAAAACTATATGCTATAAAAGAGTTAATGATATAGAAGTTTAACTTAAAAACTAACTCGATGAAAACAAAAAAAACACAATTAAAATATGTTGAGTGGTTAAGTGCAGAAGATATGCACTTAACATCAAAACAATGGTTGTCTGAACTTTCGTTTTTAAAAGATGAACAGCTTTTTTTTGAAGACTTAATACGGAAATATATTTTCGAACTTATTACTCCAGATCAATTTAAAAAAACAACTAAAATAGTAGAATCGCTGAGTGACTCAAGAAAAAGAACTGAGGAGTTAATTAAACTTGTTGAAGCTCATGAAAGAGGATTAGAGGTTATGGTTGATGGAGTTGATGAGATGATAGAGGAAGAGGTGTATAAAAATGAACACAGAAGATTAATAGTAATGTTTAGTGAGTTTTTAAAAGAGTATAAAGATTTAAAGCAAACAATTTTTACTACGGTAAAAAAGATAGCCAAGTTTGAAAAAAAAAGATTAAATCAATAGGAAATAAAAACGGAGCTAAACATTTAGCTCCGTTTTTTTATAATTTTAAGAAGCGATATAACGCTTTACTACCCATAAAGGAACATGTAAATCATGAGTAAATAACTCTTCAGTAACACTTCCTACTAAAAGAGAAGTAAAGTTGTTGTGCCCTTTATCGGCAACAAACAAAATATCAGTTTTGTCTTTTTCGGCAACAGCTCTTATTTTTTCAGGAATGCTATCTTCTCCAGCTGAAGCTTTTATGGTTTCTATGTTTGTAGCTTTAGTTTTGTTAAGTAATTTTTCAAACTGTAATCCAACATGTTTTTCCACTTTCTCTCGAGCCTTATCTACTTTGATATATGGGAAAAATAATTGAGGAATTTTAAAAACATTTAGTGCTTTTAAAGTAGACTCTTTCTTTTTATTAATAGAAGAAGCCGTGTTAAAAGCTTTAAGAGAAGCTGAAGAAAAATCGGTTGCAACCATAAGGTTTTCTGGGTTTAGGTTTGCTTCCTTAGGGATAGAAAGGATATTACACTTTGCCATTCGTAGCAGCTTCCCTGAAACTGATCCAGATCCTTTATAGGTGTTTTTATTACCTAAAACAATTAAATTAGCATGGTATTTATTAGCAACATAGCTAATTAAACTTTCAGTATAGGCATCATCAGAAACTAATAACTCATAATTACAATCAGCATCAAAATATTTACTAATGCTGTTGTCTAATTCTTCTTCAATAATATCTTCAATGCTTATATTTTCTAACTGTTCAGAAAATAAATTACTTATTTCATACTTTTTTACATTATGAATAAAATATACATTTTCTGTTTCATGATTTTTAGCAAGCATGCTACAGTATTTAATAAGTGTAACATCTAGTTCAGAAAGGTCTAAGGCTACTAGTATATTTTTAATTTTCATAATTTAAGATTTTTGTTTTTTTGAATCTATTAATCTTTTCACAGTTTCCTGGTATTCTTCCTTCTCTTTTTGGTTTAAACGCTTAAGGTGTTCTTTGTAGTCTTCTCTCAATCCTTTAAAAAGAGAGTAACACATTAATAACAAAAGTAAGGTAAAAGGAAGACCTGTGGCAATAGAAGCTGTTTGGAGTGCTTTTAAACCTCCTCCTAATAATAAAACGGCAGCTACAGCACCTTCTGCAAGTGCCCAAAATATTCTTTGTCCTACAGGAGCGTCTATTTTTCCACCTGAAGTTAAGCTATCAACCACTAAAGAACCAGAGTCTGATGAGGTAACAAAGAAACTAGCAATAAGTATAATAGCAACAATATTTAAAGCCATTGAAAAAGGGAAGTCTTCTAAGAAAACAAAAAGAGCGGTAGCAACATTATCATTTACGCCCTCTGCAATAGTAGGGTCTCCACCTAAAATTTCGTGTAACGAGGTTGCTCCAAAAGCAGTAATCCAAAACAAGGTGATTAATGTAGGAACAATTAATACTCCAAGAATAAACTCTCTAATGGTTCTTCCTTTAGAAACACGGGCAATAAACATACCTACGAAAGGAGACCAAGCAATCCACCATCCCCAATAGAAAATAGTCCATGAGTTTTGCCATTCCGTTCCAGTATAGGCTTCAGCCCAAGTAGAAAGATTAATTAAATCGTTAACATAGCTACCTGTGTTTTGTACAAATGATTTTAAGATAAAAATAGTAGGTCCTAAAATTACTACAGCGAGTAATAAAAGTACAGCAATACGCATGTTCATTTCACTTAAAAATTTTACTCCTTTATCAACTCCTGAAACTACAGAAATGGTAGCAATTAATGTAATTCCGACAATTAGCCATATTTGTAATGAAATACCTGAATCTAAACCAAAAACATGTTCTAAACCGGCTGCAACTTGTTTAACACCAAGTCCAAGAGAAGTTGCTAACCCAAAAACAGTAGCTAGAACAGCAAAAATATCTATAATATCACCGATTCTACCGTGAATTCTATCTCCTAAGAAAGGGTAGAATACAGAACGAATTGTTAATGGAAGCCCTCTAGAGTATGTAAAATAAGCTAAAGATAAACCAACCAAAGCGTAAATTCCCCAAGCATGCAATCCCCAGTGTAAAAAAGTAACATTCATGGCTTCTTTGGCTGCTGCTGCAGTATTAGGATCAGCTAATGGGGGAGAAGAAAAATGATAAACAGGTTCAGCAATACTCCAAAAAAGTAGTCCAATACCCATACCAGCACTAAAGAGCATTGAAAACCAAGAAGTTGTTGAAAATTCAGGTTTTGCTTTTGCTCCACCTATACGTAAACTTCCGTATTTACTAAAAGCTAAATAAAGCATAAATGTAACAAAAATGTTTACGGATATAATGAATAACCAACCAGTTTTGTTAGCTATAAAATTTTGTGCTGTATCAAAATATGATTGAGCTCTTTCTTTAAAAAGTAAAGTTAAAGCTACACTTAGTATTATTACTATTGAAGATGTGAAGAATACAGGCCCGTTAACTTCAAGTCCAAAGATTGATTTCCGTTCGTCACTTCTAATTATTTTTTTTGCTTTTTTCATGTGTTAATGTTTTACACTATTTATTCTATTAAAAATAGTATCCGATATTTATGTTAAATCTCATGTCCCAATCAGCATTAGGTGTTCCGCTAGCTAAAGCATTTGTCCATACTGGGCCTAACCAAGGATGATCTTTTCCTGCTGCAAAATCTACATAAGTATAAACATTGCCGGCAGTTACTAAGAAGCCAAATACATTCATTAAGCTGTCTTCAAAATTTACAGCTGCTTTATCCATATAGCCAAAGTCATTATAAACTTGTATGCTAGAAATAGGTTTCCATTTCACAGGAAAAGTGTAAGCAGTACCTAAGGTATATGTTGTTGCCTCTGAAGCAGTAAGGTAAGGAGCTCCGTAAGCAGTTAAAGCAATAAGATTGCTATAGGTAGTGTTTTTAGTGTTGTATTTATAAGTAGAAACTTGAGCTTTAGCATCAAAGTTTTTAGCATTTAGTTGATAGTGTAAGGCAAAAGCATGATGGCTAGATGTATCTTCAGTATCTAAATTATAGAGACCTCCATATTGTACAGAAAGCCCTATTTTGTGTTGAATATTTTTATTACCGAAGTGATAATTTACTTTACCATTTAATTGATTTGTTTCCTTGTATCTTAAATCTAGATTACCATCTCCATCAATGTCTATAGAGGCAACATCGTACGAATATCGGCTATCAGAAACATCAGAGTTGCTTCCAAAATTTAGTTCTTCAGCATTTTTAAAAAAAGCCAAGGCGTATTCCCATTTTTCTCCTTTATGTGTAAATTTTACTCCCATATCATGATCGTCTTCTAGTCCTAAGTAGTAGTTAATACCAAAAAACCAACTATGAGAGTTGTATTGAGTAATACCAAAAGGCACTTGCGTTAACCCTAATTGGATATTGTCTTTTTCGTTAAAGTCATACCCTAACCAACCTTGTTTAAGCATACCGCCACCAAAACTTTGTGAATAAAAGCGGTATTCAGCATTTAGCTTTATTCCTTTATATTTTGCTTTAGCATTAATTCTGAAGACGTCGAAACCGAAATCGCCTCCACGCTTTTTTTGACCGTCTTTCCAAGAAGATAGGTTGTAGTTAAATCGAAGTGCTCCGCCAATTTTAACCTCAGGCTTTTCTTGTGAAAACATAACTGTAACAAAAGAAAAAGCAACTAAGACTAGGCTTTTTTTTGTGAAATTCATTGTTGATATTAATAAATGTGAAGAAAGCGTACTCGTAAAAGCACATTTTCAAGTGAAAGGATAAGAGAAAACTCTTTCTAGCTTAAAAAAATGGTAATTATTTTGAAGGAGGAATGAATTTATCTGATTGATTCCTAAAAACTAAAAAGTTAAAACTGAATACTCGTTTATTCTTTTTGTCTTTGAGTTTTTTTATCATAAGACTGCAAAGTTACTGATTAAAATGGGGTTTTCAAAAAAAGAGAGTCTTGGAGTGTTAAAATTTTTAACTAAAAAGAAAATAAAGAACCCTTGGTGTTTTATGAGTTATGTGAAAAATATGTAGCCTTTAACGCTTTTTTATGAAGCTACTTTTGTGTTAGTTTTCTTAAAGGGTACTAAGAAGCTTAGGAAAAAGAAATTAAGTTATTAAAAAGAGTGATCTGTTGCGTTTTAAAAAAATGTTGTCGTTTTTATGTTGTTAAATTTCAGTATATTAGTGTATTAAATATCATGTGTAAATGAGAACTTCAATGGGAAGAAAAAACTTGTATGGCTATATCATAAACAGTATTATGGTTATAGTACTTGGTATTATTTATTGGAAACAAATGGATTATACTACTAATAGATTCTTGAATTGGGTTTCATTGGTACTAATAGTTCTCATTTTAGGAATGTTAACAATTGTTTTTTTGGTTTTAAAAACACAGATTAAAGCAAAAGAGAAATCGCAAGAAGAGCTTTTAAGGAATCAAAGATTATTACAATCAATAATAAACAACACAACCAATGTCATTTCTGTAAAAAAAATAAATGGTGAGTATATACTAGTAAATGAGAAGTACCAATTAATTTTTGGTAAATCAGAGGAAAGTTTAATAGGAAAAACGAACCATGATATTTTGCCAAAAGAAATTGCAGATAGATATCTTGAAGCCGATTTAGAGGCAATAAAAGCTGGAAAAGAAATTCAAATAGAAGAAGTAGTAGAACAGTCTGATGGACCACATATATATTTGTCTGTAAAATTTCCCTTATTTGATACTTCTAACAGGGTATATGCCATTGGAAGTATATCTACAGATATTACAGAAAGAAAGGCAATTATGGAGTCGCAAAAAGAAGCGGATACCTTTTTTAATATCTCTACAGATAGTCTGGTTATAGCATCTAATGAGAAGTTTTTAAAAGTTAATACTTCGTTAAGTAATCTTCTAGGGTATACAAAAGAAGAGCTTTTAAGAGAGTCGTTTGCTACTTATATTTTTCCTGAAGATATTGAAAAGACAAATGAGGCTATTAAAAAGCTAGAAATGGGAGCGAACTTAGTAAGTTTTAATAATAGATGGATTTGTAAGGATAAAAGTATTAAGTGGTTATCTTGGAATGCTACTTCAGATAAGAATACAGGAACATTGTATGCTGTGGCTAGAGATATTACTAAAGACTTGTTGCTTCAAGAAGAGAGTGAAAAAAGAATGAATGAGCTGTATGAGAATCAGCAAAAATTGAATATGATTATAGAAAATATTAGTGATGGTGTGTTAGTTGCTAATACTGATAAGCAGGTTATATTGGCTAACGAGGTTGCTAATGAGCTTTTTGGTATAGAAGATGATTCAAAAATATCTGTTGACTTTTCTGATCACTTTAAAGTGATAAACTCATATGATGGGAAAGTTTTTCCTATTCAAAACCTACCAGCTGAACTAGCTTTAGAAGGTAAAATTACCAACGATATTGATGTGTTGTTGATGAATAAAGAGACGAATGAAATAAGGAGAGTATTGTTGAGTGGAAGACCTATAATTGATAATGAAAATTATATCGCTGCTGTAGTTGTAACTATTAAAGATATAAGTAGGTATAAGAGGTTAGAAGCAGAATTAAAAAGAAAAGACCAAGAATCAAGAAGAAGAATTGGTTTCAAAAAAGATGATTCAAAAAAGAAAGAATAAAATTGTAAGAAAAGTTAAGAGAAAGTTATTTATTCTTTTCAGCTTTTTTCTTTTCTTTTTCTAATTTTCTAAAATATCCTCGAGTTAAAAAATTGTGTTTAAAAGCTTCCATGTTTTCATTAAACTTTTCTGTTCCTTCGTTTATATTTTGAAGTGTAGATTTTAGACTATTAACCAAAGAGGTATCTTTTGTAATATAGTTAAGAGCTCCTTCACTAGAGTTAAAATCATCAACTAGAACATTAATGTTTCCTATAAGGCTATCAATTTTTACACTTGAAGCATCGATGTTATGTACAATAGATTTTAATTTTTTACCAGAAATAGAATCATTAATTAACATGCCTAAAACAGTGTTATCATCTGTTTTTAATGAAGTTATTATATGGTTTAATTCGTTAATAGTGTTTGATGCTTGGTAACTTATTTTTTTTAGGTTTTTAACAGACTGTTTCATGTCTTTTGCCATAATTGTGTCGTTTAGTAAAACACCTAAAGTTCCTTTGCCCTCTAATAGTTTGTTGGTTATTTTTAAAAGATCAGCTGTAAGTATTGCTGCATTTTCATTAGTAACACTTAATGTGTTTAAAATATCATCTGTTCCAATTTTACTATAAGAGCTAATAACATCTCCATTTTTAATTAATGCTTCTGTTTTTTTTCCTGGAACTATATTTACAATCATATTTCCTACTAATCCGTCAGAACCTATAGTAGCAACAGCATTCTTCTTTATATGAATGGCTATTTTTTTGTCAATAACCATGTTTACTTTTATAGTGGAATCATTAATCATAGTTATATTTTTTACAGTTCCTATGTTTATTCCTGAATAACGAACATTATTTCCGTTTTGCAATCCGTTAACATTTTGAAAATAAGCGCTGATGGTAAAGTTTTCTTGAAACATGCTTTGGCGTTGCCCGATGAGGTAAATAGCAAAAACAAAAATAATTGTACCTATAGATACAAATAGTCCCAATCTAAATTTTTGTGAGTTTGTTGTTTTCATAATACCTATTTAAAAAAAGCTTTAATCTTTGGGTCTTCAGAGTTAGATAATTCTTTAAATGTTCCTGTAGCATAGTCGATGCCATCAATAAGTAATATCATTCTATCTGAAATAACTCGAGCACAATCAACATCGTGAGTAATAATAAGTGACGAGGTATTGTATTTTTTTTGAATATTTTGCATTAAGATAATAATTTCTTTCGCAGTAATAGGATCCAGTCCACTTGTAGGTTCGTCATATAAAATAATTTTTGGCTGTAAAATAAGGGTTCGTGCTAAAGCAATTCGTCGTTTCATACCTCCAGACAATTCAGAAGGCATCATGTCTATTGTGTGTGTCAATCCAACATTGTCTAAAGCTTCAATAACCAGTTTTTCAGTATCAATTAATTTTTTATTTTTTCTTGTACGGCCTCGCAATGGAAATTCTAAATTTTCACGGACAGTCATAGAGTCATATAGCGCACTACCTTGAAATAGAAAACCTATGTCGGTACGTAAAATATCTAATGCCTCTTGGTCTAGTTTAGTTATATCATGATGCATCACTGAAATAATACCTTTATCAGCTTCCATTAATCCTACTAAACATTTAATCATAACCGATTTTCCAGACCCTGATTTTCCCATGACTACTAAATTTTCGCCTTCATAAAGCTGCATATTAAACCCATTAAGCACATGGTTATCTCCAAAGGCTTTGTATAAGTCTTTAATTTCTAGAACTACTTTTTTGTTAAGGGTATTTGTCATAATTCAAAAAAGATATCAGTTACAAAAACAGCTATAAAATCAATAATAAAAAGTAATAAAGAAGCAGTTACTACAGCTGTGTTTGTAGCTTTACCAACACCAGCGGTTCCTTTTTTACAGTTATACCCCTTAAAGCAACCAATAATTCCTATTGCAGCTCCAAAGAAAAACGACTTTATTGTAGCTGGAACTACGTCTCCAAACTTTATAGCATCAAATACTTGATTAAAATACAAAATAAAAGAGACATCTCCTTTTGTGCTTTCAACTAAAAAAGACCCAAACAAAGCAACAGTATCAGCTATAATTACTAGTAAAGGGAGCATGAGGGTAACGGCTAAAACTCGAGTAACTACTAAGTATTTAAAAGGATTTATGCCAGAAACTTCCATAGCATCTATTTGTTCGGTAACACGCATAGAACCTAATTCGGCGCTAATACCAGAACCTATTTTTCCTGCACATACTAAAGCAGTGATGATAGGGCCTATTTCTCTTATAATTGAAATACCAACCATAGAAGGCATCCAAGATACAGCACCAAATTCCATTAAAGTTGGGCGAGTTTGCAAAGTAAGAACCAAACCTATTATAAAACCAGTAATACTAACTAATAGTAACGAACGATAACCTATTTGATAACATTGCAACATTAACTCCTTAAACTCAAAAGGTCGTTTAAAAGCCTCTCTAAAGAAACGAGCGGTAAAAAAAGCTAACTCACCAGTTTCTATAAAAAAAGATTTCAACTGCTTAATCATTAAATTAAAACGTAGCATAAATTGAGTTTAATGTTGTAATTGAATGTATATCAATTAATTATTATTAAAAATAATGAAAATTATACTATAAAAATGATAATTATCATCTAAAATCTCTAACTATAAACATATCTTTATTACGAAATATGTAAACACAAACAAAACTTGAAAATGCTTAAGATTATTAAATTGGCTTTAGTTCTTATCTTTTTGATTGTTTTAAAAGAATACTATCCCGAAAAAAAAAGAGAGGAAGAAAGGATGAGTACTAAAGTTTTGGTTCAATCTATTTTACCTATTAAGGTAAAAATTGATCGTAATATTATTGTAGAAAACTACTTTGAGTACTTAGACTCCATTGTTGAAAGGTATGATTCTTTAGTATCATATAAATTGACTGAACATCTTTTAGTTCGAACTAATTCTTGGATAATAGATACACTTCAAAATACCGATTATTATCGAAAGAAAGCTTTAGATTCTTTTGTTTTTAGTCAAAAAAAAATGATTGTATTGCCAAAAGGAGCATCGATAATTATTCCTGATTCTATAACCGCAAAAGAGATGCTTGATTCTTTTCAGAAAACTAGAATAGATATTAATATTCCTGAATTTAAACTTAGAATATATGAAGATTCTTTAAAATTGTATGATTTTCCTGTAAGAGTAGGGAGAAATGAAAAAAAGTACTTAAAAATGTCTGATAGGGTTGAGGATTTAAAAACCAAAACAGGAAAAGGTTTTATCATAAATTATGAACGTAAGCCGCGATATGTAAATCCAGTAAATAATCTTGAATATTTAACAACTAGAAGAGATGATAATAAAATAACTAAGTTACCTCAAATTCCTTTTATTGAAACCGAGATAAATGGTTTGCGTAATGGTCAAATGATACATCCAACAACTAATCCTATAACTTTAGGAAAGGCATATTCTAATGGTTGCATCGGAACGAAAGAGGCTGATGCTTGGGTTATTTATTACCACGCGCCAATTGGCACCAAAATAAGGATAAGATACGATTTAGAAATTTTAGATAAAAAAGGAGGTAAAAAGTATTTAAAGAACATTTATAAGAAATAAGCCTTTTATTTAAAAAGTATTATAACTGAGTTCATTTTCTGTTGTTCTTCCGTTGTTCCAACAGCTTAGATTATAAATGGTGGTATTAGCAATGTTGGTTATAGCTTCATAGGTTAAAAAGGCATGATGACCTGTAATAAGTACGTTTGGCATTGCTATTAATTTTACTAAAAGATTATCCTTTTGTGCTTTTTTAGAGTTATTATTAAAAAAAATACCTTTTTCTTTTTCGTATACATCAATACCTAAAGCACCAATCTTTCCGTTTTCTAATCCTGCTATTATGTGCTCTGTATTTATAATGGCACCTCTAGCTGTATTGATAATTATGACGCCTTCTTTCATTTTAGAGATTAAATCATTGTTAATTAAGTGATAAGTTTCGGTGGTTAAAGGAGTATGCAAAGAAATAATATCTGCTTTTTTACATAAAGTATTTAAAGTTACATATTGTAGCTGATAAGAATCCGCTAACTCTTTATTTTCTTTAATATCATATCCCAATAATTTGCATCCAAACCCATGCATAATTTTACACATAACAGAGCCTATTTTTCCTGTTCCAATAATGCCTATTGTTTTATTGTTTAAGTCAAAGCCAATAAGGTTTTCTTGAGCAAAATTAAAATTACTAATACGTTTGTTAGATTCAATCAACTTTCTATCTAAAGCTAACAAAAGCGCGGTAGCATGTTCGGCGATAGCATAAGGAGAATAAGCAGGTACATTAGCTACCTTAATATTGAGGTTGGAGGCAGTTTTTAGATCTACATTGTCGTATCCTGCCGATCTTAAAGTTATATACTTAATTCCTAAACTGTCCAATTTTTTTATGATAAGGGAATCAGCTTCATCTGCTGCAAATATAGATATGGCATCATACCCTTTAGCCAATGTTACTGTTTTTAATGATAAAGCTTCTTTTATGAATGTTAGCTGAAGCTTCTCTTTATTAGCTTCTTTTAAGTAAGGTATTTCAAAACTTTTGGAACTATATACAAGTACTTTCATGATAAAAACAATTAATTAAGTTGAAGCTAAAATATTGATTTAGAGGTTTTTTTTTAATGATATTTGTCATTTTAAAAGAGTGAGTTTAACATAAAACGTTTAGTTTTTTTAGTGAAAACGAAAGAATATAAACTTTTATTAAAAACTTAAACATTAGCAAAAAAGAGTACTATAATTAAAATAAGAAGTCCTATTAAAAAACTACTATAGGCCAGTTCTAAATAAAAATACCCACGTTTCATTTCTTTTTCTAATAAAAACATAGTTCTAACTTTATTCCCTATTTGTAATTCTTGACTATTTAAAACTTTGTTGTAAGCTTTTTCATATTCTTCTAAAGTTTTACCGCTTGACATACCAATCATAAAAAGATTTTCTTCTCTTTTCTTGTATTTAGAAACAACATCTTTTTTAAATCTCTTGTAGAAAGCCAAGCTATTTGGTTTAGAAGCTAATATGGAGAATATTAAAGATGTAAACGATGTTATAATTAAAATAATGGCAATTTTAATACCGAAGTTAATTTCAGTAATATAGTTAAAGAAAATAACAGAGGCTGAAAGTATTGTAGCGTTTACTTTTAGCATAATAGCTGCTTTTCTATCAATTAAGTTTAAAGTGCTGAGGTAGAATTTATTTTGATTTCTTTGATAAGTAGCGAAAGACTTCCTGGGCTCTTTTTTTGTAGCAAACAAGCCTATACTTTCTTTAAGTTCGGTTTCTTTAGTAGTCATCTCTATAAAGTTTGCGCGATAAAGGTTTACTAAGAGTGCTGTAACTAATGAAGAGTTGTAAATGTTAGTTTTGTTTCATTCTATCTGTTTGTTGATGATTAATTCAACACGTTGGTTATGTTGTAAAAATTAAATCGCTAGTAAATTGATAATTTATTTATTCTTAGAAAAAATATTTTCGAGGAGTGACTTAAAGATACGAAAAAAATATGTGTTTTTATTTCTTGAGTGTTGAAAATGAGTTGTCTGTAGGTTTTGGTTTTGAAGATGATTGAAAAAAAGATAAATTAAAAATTAATAGAATCCCCTTTAAGTAATTAGTAAAAAACAAAAAAGCACCAACTAAATGTTGATGCTTTAAAGGTGGTCCCACATGGGCTCGAATTATTTGTTTGTGGTTGTGTGTGGAAATTCAAAAACTCAATAAAACATAGGTTTAGTAGGGAGTTGTTATGTGTTGTTGTTTTGTGTAAATACAGTTAAAAATAGTTTTTCTTTCCCGTTATCTTTCCCTTTTTGTTATATTTGGGAAAAATTGTAATTATGTATTTTTATCTTAAACAACCCAAGTCAGACAAAGCTACAGTAATTGATTTAATTTATCATTTAAAAGCTGAAAAGAAAAACTTCAAATACAGTACAGGACAAAAAATAATTCCTGCGGATTGGGATTTTTCTGCCAGATACCCAAAATTAAAACGTGGAGCATCTGGAAAAAAGAATAAACAAATAGCTCTTGTTTTGGATAATTATAGGAAACATTTAGAAGATACTATTTCTGATTTTAAAATTCAAAACCGACATTTAACAAGAGAAGATTTAAAACTAATTTTTGAGAAAAAATTTAATGCAAATTATAAGGATGATAAGATACCTTTTAATGTCAAAGATGCTATTGAAGTATTTATTGAAAATAAGAAAAAAGGAGGTGGAGTGTCGGATAATTGGAAGAAGAAATACACCAATTTAAAGAATAAGATAACCTTATTCGATGTTTATAAAAAAAGGCAAACAGTTTTTACAGATTTAAACGAAAATTGGTTAGATGCTTATTGCGGTTTTTTACGTGATTTCCCGAACTTGGTAGACAAGAAAAAAGCTAAAGAAATAAAGTCTATAGTTCCAAAAGTAGGTCAATCAGACAATACATTATATAGGCATGTTAATTTATTATTCACATTTTTAAAATGGGTAAGAAAAAATTATAAAATTGAAATTCAGGAGTTAACAAATCCAGTTGATGAATACGATACTGATGATGTTCATTTGACAGACGAAGAAATAAAGAAAATAGAAAAGGTTTATTTAGGAAGTGAAGTTTTGCAGAGAGCTAGAGATATTTTTTTGATAGGAGTATATTCAGGACAACGCTTTTCGGATTATTCTGTTTTTGAAAAAGAAGATATTGTACAAACTAAAAAAGGAGAAATAATAATCAAAAGGGCAGATAAAACAGAAAAAGAAAGTTTTATTCCCTTGCATAATAAGTTAAGAGTATTGTTGGATAGGTTTGATTGGAAGATACCTAAAATGTCTACACAAAAATTTAATCCATACATTAAGGAAGTATGTATGAGGGCTAAAATTAATAATATAGTAAAGAAAACTACCCATAGGGGAAATAAGAAAGAAGTAGAATATCAGGAAAAATGGAAAATGGTAGTCAGTCATACAGCAAGAAGAACGTTTATAACATTGTCTTCAGAAAAAGGAATGCCTGACCACATCATTATGAAGATTACAGGGATAAGAAATACAGAAACTTTAGCTAAGTATAAAAAAACAAGTCAAGATTCTGTATTTGATTACATGAATACTACTTGGGGTTAAAACGTTCTTTTAATTACCTTAAAAATTTGATATACCTCATTAAGGCCTAACTCAAAATCTGAATACTCGGGACTTTTATTTCTACTATGGCAAATAATCGTCCCGTTTTCTTTATCCAGTCCGATAATATCCTTGTGAAAAACATTGTGCTTAGAAAGAATTATCCACCCGTATAAAGTAGGGTTAAATCCATTCATCCAATGATGGCGTCCAAGCTCTCTACCCAATACCAAAGCTCTGTTAGGCGTATCATTAATTCCTCCCCCGTTCATACTATCATTTTTAGTTCTAAATGCTTCGTAATTACCACGACCGTACTTCTCTACATTAAAAGTCACTTCCTCCCACTCATAAATCACATTTGCATCATCTAGTGTTTCTAAAAAAGAAGAATAGGCATCAAAAGGAATCAATCGTGTAGTTACGTTAAAACTACCATCAGGTTTTTCCACAAAAACATTCCCATTCGCATTGACCATAATATCCTTGTTCACAAGCTCTCCCTCTCCCGTAAGTAAATACATATAGTTAATCTCTTTATATCTATTAGTAATCGCTTTGGCAAGTTTTGGACTTATTTTACTCCTCCCATTTCTTACATAATAGATACGAGAATTACTATTGTCTCCAATCTCAACCGATAAGCGGTTAGCTTTGATACCTAAATGGTCTAATAACTCCTGTAAAATTTCCGAACTGGTTTTCAACATCTTATCAATTTCTTTAAATTATTTTATCCACAATTTATTCTAAAAGTTGACAATTGATTTTATTTTTGCATCATAATTGTCCACGAATATAGCAATTAACGATAGATTATTGGTGTTTGTGAGCAGAAAATAAAAAATAGCAAAAATTTAAAAATTGAATATGACCCAAGCAGACTTATTAAAAGTAAACCTTAAAGCCTTAACCATTTTTAATGCCAATGATACCATGCTTACTGTAGATGGTTGCGCAAAATATTTAAAAGTACATCCTAACACGGTTAAAAACCGCATCCATAAAAACACCATTCAAGCAATCTTTCAAGACGGTAAATACTATATCCCAAAAATTCAATTTTTAGAAAAGATAGTAGAGAGCTTTGAACAATAACCATGAAAAAGAAAACGCAAAAAGCGCAAAAACACTACAGCGATAAGTAAGCACTTATTGTAAGTAGCTCACAACATTCAGGTTGTGGGTTACTTAAAAAAAAGCTTTAAAGACACAAAAAAGAGTAAACCATTTATTTTATTATGAATTACTCTTTTTATTAAAGTTTAATGATTAGTTTTTTATAACACTAATGTAGTGTTATAAACATCTTTATCGCATATGCAATTTATGAAAAAAATATTGATTTACAGTATATTGTAACAATAGGCTAAAAAGTTTAGTGATTAGCTCCTTTACTAACCACCAAACTTATATTCACAACATAAAACTTAGTATTATAAAAATATTGTGCAATGTTAAAAGCACTTACTAAGTATTAGAAAAACAAAGGTACAAAAAAAGGTTAGTGACAGCTAACCGTTTAAAAAATTGCTATGAAAAAGAAAAAAATTCTGCAAGGACGCAGAACCTTTTAAGAACCTCAAAGATATGAAAAAAAGTAATGTATCGCTAACAGCGATAGGATTGTACAATCAAAAAGTACATAAGTATTTACAAAATACAACGTTGGATGCCATTACCCAACTAGCCATCAAGCTATTTAAAGACAATGCACAACGCAATAAGCTAAACAATGCGCAATACAACAAATCCGTAGAGGAGTTTAATACCCAACACGGGTATTTGCTTTTAAAAAAGGGAAAAGACTATGAAAAAGCAACAAGCAAACACTATAATTATATCAACTATCCTTTTTTAGATAGAAGCGCAATGAAAAGCACGATGGATAACTACCGTCAATATGTACATAGCTATAATCAGCAAGCTGTAGAATATAACAAAGCCATAGCTGAGTATAACAAAATGGTCATAACTCCTAGTACTCCAACACTAGTTCAACAAGTCGCAGACTTTACAAAAAAATACCGTAGTGAATTTACAACTACTTACAACAAGGCTGTAGTCAAATTCAATGCGCAAAAAAACGCAAACTATATCGCAAAAAAGCGCAAACCAACCATCAAGTACTCTACAGAGCTTTTATTTTTATGTTTTGGTAGGCTTTTACATCGCCCAGTTAAAACAACGCAATTCATATCTCTTAGAAATGAATCGTCCAACCAGTGTATTAAAAAATGCCTTACCAAAGCTAACCATAGACCATCGTAAATTAGCGACACATACCATCGCAGAGATACCAAGCTCGCTATTTGCAAAAAGACAGCGCAAAACCACATCAAACGACTTAGAGAAGCCAACATCTTAATCAACTATACATATACCAATCAATACAAACCCATAACCGTTAATTTCCATCCTGAAATTCTAACAATTTTAGACGGAAATCCACCAAAACCCAAAAGAATTGAAAACCAATTTTTTAAACAGGAGAACTGGAAAGAATTACCAGATAATAATGATACTACTAGAACCTTTTTATTAAAAGAAAAAGAAATAAAAGACTGTGTACATAACACAGGATTTCAAAAGGAAGAATTTACCTGTCCTGCGGACGGCTTCTACAAGAACACCACAGTGATAAGTAAGAAAACAACAATTCGCCCGTGCCAAACTTCCGAAGCAGTCAAATCCTTGTTGCCTGATTTTTTAAAACAAGAAAAAACAAGTCAAGGCACAAACAGCCCGCTTACGCATAATTTTTTAGTTCGATTGCAAGACGATAGAGAACTAGCGCAAGAACTCGCAGACGGTGTGTATGATAATTACAAAGGATTGCGTTATGACTATTTGCAAAAAATAGAACTCTACGCCAATGTAACTACTGAAGAATTTAAGACAATTTTACTACAAGATTGTATCAAAACATCTGCAAAATTGTGGAAACAACACAATGTCTATGTAGGCGAAAGGAAAAAAGCCATCAATTACCTAAACAACGAACTATTTACAAACATCACTCAAAAGACAACCCTAATTCAAAAACTCAAAGAATACCGTTGGAAACTAGAGTTTGCTCGCAAGTGGTTTATCAAATCACAAGTAACCGCATTGTACTCCTCGTTGTATTTTGATAAAACACGTACCCAAACCCATGAAATAGGCTTTTTTGGTTTACACAAAGTTTGGAAAACCCATGTAAAGTATCAGGAAAAAAAGGCAATAGAAAAAGCGCAACGACAAACGCAACAAAACGCAAGAAAGCGCAAAGCGACCTATCAAAAGAAAATTACAACAGCCATCAAGAAATATGAAAAAGGCAATTATACGGCAAAACAGCTATATACCTATGTGCAAACCAACCTACCACATAGCTATCTGTCAGCATTGCTCTCTAAGACACACTCTATATAAAACTAAAACACTTAATTAAAAATATGTTATCAATGGATTTTAGAATGACTCATAAATTAACTAATACAAATTATTTTTTTTCTATATAGAAATATGATCTTCTGTTTAGTTGGTGTTCTTTTTCGGTACACTTATTTTGTTTTAAGTCGTTACAATTGTTTAACAACTGTTCTTCGCCATAACCAATAGCACTTTTTATTCTTTTAGAAGAAATACCTCTTAATAATATATAGTCTCTAGTGGACTTGGCTCTTTTGTCTGATAATAATTTGTTATATGCTTTCGAACCTCTGCTGTCGGTATGAGATTCAATTATTATGTTGATATTAGGATTGTCTTTTAAGACAGAAACAATATGTTCTAACTCGTATTCGGCATCTTCACGAATATTATATAGATCAAAATCGAAGTAAATAGGTTTTATAATGATTTGATCATCTACTATTAAAGATTCAAGCTGGATGTTCTCAGTAATTAACCTTTTGTTGACATCAAGTGTTTTTGTGTTTTTTTGAGAATTTCGATAATCTTTTTTTGAAACAACGACTACAAAACTCTTTTCGCAATCTATTTTTTCAAATAAATAACTACCATCTTTCTTGGTTGTTTTAGTCAAAATGGGTTCTCCTTGTTTGTTTATAAGCTGAACGGTAGCATTGGGAATAGGGTTACCTGTTCTTGAGTCTGATATAACTCCTTTAATATTTTGTTTACAATCGTATATTTTAAAACTATAAATATCATCATCTCCCTTACCTTCTTTTCTGTTGGAAGAAAAGTAACCTTGAGTATGTTTGTCGTTAATAATGAAAGCAAAATCATCAAAAGAACCATTTACAGGGCTTCCTAAATTTACTGGTTTTGTATAAGAGTTACTAGTGATTTTTGCCTCAAAAACATCTAAACCTCCTAAGCCAATATGTCCATCAGAAGAAAAATACAGAACATTATCATTTCCTATAAAAGGAAACATTTCTTTACTTTCTGTATTAATAGGCTTACCAAGGTTTTCAGGTTTTCCATAGGTGTCGTTTTCTAAAATTGCTATTTTATAAATATCAGTATCTCCGTAGCCATTTGGCATATCAGAAACAAAATAAAGTGTTTTTTCGTCAGGGCTAAGGGCAGGATGTCCGCAAGAAAAACTATTACTATTAAAAGGCAGTTCTTTTATATCTTCCCAAATTTTTCCTCTTTTAGTAGCTTTATAAATTTTAAGATGAGAGATATTATTTTCATCCCCTATTAATCGCTTGCCATCAAAGTTATCTCTGGTAAAATAAGCTGTTTTTCCATCTTTAGAAATAACAATGTTTGATTCGTGATACTTAGAGCTTAACTCTTCAAGAATGATAGGTTTACCTACATCCAAAAATTTAATAGAATCGTTACTTTGTTTTGCTTTATAAATGTTTAAATATGGTTGATTATTCCATCGATAGAGTTTTTTGTCTTTTTCTGTTTTGGGTTGGGTAGAAGAAAAGTATAAACGATCATTATGAATATGCCCACCAAAGTCTGAATAAGAAGTGTTACTAGACAGGTTGTGGATGTTTATATATGTCTTTTCTCGATTAGAGTATTCAACAAAATAATTAGTGTTTTCTTCTAACGCCTTCACACGACTATCGTTTTTATTTAATTTTAATAGCCACTTGTCAGATTCTTTTATTTTACCATTAGTTTTTAAAACTTGGGCATATCTAAATATATGCTTGGGTTTAGCAGAGTTTTCGTATAATTTCATTAATTCTTGATAGTTTTTTTCTGCCATAACATATTTAAAGTTAAAGTAATAAGAGTCTCCTAATCTACTTAATACAGTATAAGAATTATTTCCTTTGTTGTATATGGATTGATATAATTCAGCAGATTTTTTGTAAGAAAACTCTTCAAAATATCTGTTAGCAGCATACTTTCGTTGGCTGTTAATGGTGGTTGGTATAAATACTATTATAAGTAAAAAATGTATTGCTTTTTTCATTTCATTTTATAATTTAAAAGAATCTAGGAGATTTCATTGCTAGTTCTTTGAATATTTCCCATTTAATCATTAGTTCATAGGTTCCAGAATTGTAGTTACTGTAATTAGAGGTAGTGAGGTCGTAAGCTAATCCTATATGTAAATTTCTAGAAGCTTGAAGTCCTATCAGAGCACTAATAGAATCATCCCACCTCCAAGCTATACCTGCTGTAAATTTTTCATTGAAAAGAAAATTAGCCGATACATCTAAGGATAAAGGTGCGCCATTTACAATTTTTGTTAAAAATGCGGGTTTAAACTTAATATTTTCGTTTAAATTAAATACATACCCACCAATTAAAAATAAGTGCATTCGTTCTTTTGCGATATCACCTCCATTATTAGAGTCATCATAATGATCTGTGTTAATGAAGTTAGGAATAGCTGCTCCCAAATACCAGTTAGAAGTGTAGTAATAAATACCGGCTCCAATAGTTGGTAAAAACCTGTTAATGTTTCCAGTTAAACTTTTATCGTCTCTATCTTTAACAAGGCCTTTGTTCCAATCAACATATAAATGTCTTGCTCCAAGTTTCAACCCAAAAGCCAAATTTCCTTCATCACTGGTACGAACTGTATAAGAAGCATTGATATCCAGAAAAACCTCATTGGCAGGGCCTATTCTATCATTAGTAAGGTTAATACCTAGCCCAACACCGCTAAAGCCTAGAGGAGTATCGAAACTTAGCGTTTGAGTGTCTGGGGCACCTTCAATACCAACCCATTGAGTTCTTGCAAGAGCATTTATTATAGTATGTCCGCTTGATCCAGCATATGCTGGGTTCACACTCATAGTGTTATACATATATTGAGTATATTGAGGATCTTGTTGAGCATTTACATTTATTAATATTTGTATTAAGAATATTAATGTGTATAAGTGTTTTAATTTCATATTATTTTTTTTATCTATTAATGTATAACCAGCCTACTTTTGGTTTTGATCCATCACCTAAATCGATAACATAAAAATAGGTGCCTGAAGGTAATTTTTCATCAACATTAATTGTTGTTCTTCCATTAGAAGTTCCGTTAAAAACAACGTCTTTATTGTTATAGCCAGAAGCTTTGTATACAGTGTTACCCCATCTGTTAAAAATCTCAACAGTATTATTACTATATTCAGGTCTGTCTATACAAGAGATGAAGAAAATATCATTATCACCATCACTACCAGGAGTCATGATGTTATAGGGAGTACCACATGGTTTTGTGTTAGGATCCAGATAGTCGGGAATACCATTATCATCGGTATCAAGAGCATCGTTGGTTGTTGGGTCAGAGTCACCAGGATTTTCATCTGAAGTATTAATACCATCGTTGTCATCATCAATATCTTGAAAATCTGGAATACCATCTCCATCATTATCAGAAATGTCTACAGGAGTGCCTCCGTTATCTGTGTCATAAGTATCATCCAAACCATCTCCATCTGAGTCATTTCCAGAAGGAAGGCTATCAGGTATCCCATCACTATTATCATCATTTCCTTCAATAACATCTGGAACCCCATCATTATCACTATCAGTATCAAGACTGTCAGGTATATCGTCTTCATCAGTATCTATGTTGCCATCTCCTTCATCGGTATCTAAAATTCCATCATTATCATCATCAATGTCGGTAATATCAGGAATTCCATCATTATCAGAGTCTAGTAAACTGTATGAATGAGTATCAGTAGCAGAAGCAGTATTTCCAGCAGTATCAGTAGTAGTAACACTTGCTTCTACAGTCGTGTCTGAGTCAGCTGCTAAGTCAGAACCTGTTACATCAATGCTGTAGTTTCCACTGGAATCTACCGTTCCTGTATAGGTATTTCCGTTGATTATTAAGGTTACAGTATCACCTGTGTTAAAGTCACCAGTCACAGTTCCAGTCACAGGGATGTTAGTTCCTGCTTCTACTGCGTCAATGGTATTGTCTGAAGTGATATTATTAATGATAATAGAAAGGGTAGGAGGTGTGGTATCTACATTGTACAGATGAGTATCAGTAGCAGAAGCAGTATTTCCAGCAGTATCAGTAGTAGTAACACTTGCCTCTACAGTCGTGTCTGAGTCAGCTGCTAAGTCTGAGCCTGAGACATCTATACTGTAGTTTCCGCTGGCATCTACTGTTCCGGTATAGCTGTTTCCGTTGATTATTAAGGTTACCGTGTCGCCTGTATTGAAGTCACCACCGACCGTTCCGGTTACTGCAATAGTGTTTCCTGCTTCTGTTGCATTGACAATGTTATCTGCCGTGATGTTGTCTACACTAATGGTAGGAACTGGATCCGTCGTGTCTACATTATAAACATGATTAGTGTTCGCAAAGCAAGATTTAGTCGATAGGAAGCTTCCATTTACAGTTGTGTCTGTGTCAGCTGCTAAGTCTGAGCCCGGAATATTTATGCTGTAGTTTCCACTGGCATCTACTGTTCCGGTATAGCTGTTTCTGTTGATCACTAATGTTACAGTGTCGCCGGTATTGAAATCTCCGCCTACCGTTCCGGTTACTGCAATGGTTGTTCCTGCTTCTGTTGCATTGACAATGTTGTCTACTGTAATATTATCTATAGTTAAGTTAACTACTCCTCCTACGGTAATGGTTGCCGTGGCAGAAGTCACTTCTGCACACGTTCCACTTTGTACGACCGCACGGTATTGCGTGGTAGCGGTAAGGTTGGTCGCTGTTAAGGTAGTGGTGGTATTGGCAATATCGGTATCAGTGGTAAAGTTATCGGTAGAACTTTCCCAACGGATGATATTTCCTGTCTCTCCACTTAATGTCAGTGTGGTTGAATTTGTTCCTGTACATACATTGGTACTTCCCGCAATGCTTCCGCCTACCGAAGTAGGATCTACGGTAATGGTTGCCGTGGCAGAAGTCACTTCCGCACACGTTCCACTTTGTACGACCGCACGGTATTGCGTGGTAGCGGTAAGGTTGGT
>NZ_RCCS01000012.1 GCF_003664185.1 Tenacibaculum discolor
GATGGAGTAGACGGAAAATCTGCGTATCAAACATGGTTAGATGCTGGAAACACCGGAACCGAAGCAGACTTTATTACTTCCTTAAAAGGAGACACTGGAGCGACAGGAGCTAACGGAGCTGATGGAGTAGACGGAAAATCTGCGTATCAAACATGGTTGGATGCTGGAAATACCGGAACCGAAGCAGACTTTATCACTTCTTTAAAAGGAGACACCGGAGCGACAGGAGCTAACGGGGCAGATGGAGTTGATGGAGTAGACGGAAAATCTGCGTATCAAACATGGTTAGATGCTGGAAACACCGGAACCGAAGCAGACTTTATTACTTCCTTAAAAGGAGACACTGGAGCGACAGGAGCTAACGGAGCTGATGGAGTAGACGGAAAATCTGCGTATCAAACATGGTTGGATGCTGGAAATACCGGAACCGAAGCAGACTTTATCACTTCTTTAAAAGGAGACACCGGAGCGACAGGAGCTAACGGGGCAGATGGAGTTGATGGAGTAGACGGAAAATCAGCATATCAAACATGGTTAGATGCTGGAAACACCGGAACCGAAGCAGACTTTATTACTTCCTTAAAAGGAGACACCGGAGCGACAGGAGCTAACGGAGCTGATGGAGTAGACGGAAAATCTGCGTATCAAACATGGTTGGATGCTGGAAACACCGGAACCGAAGCCGATTTTATCACTTCTTTAAAAGGAGATACCGGAGCAACAGGAGCTAACGGAGCTGATGGAGTAGATGGAAAATCAGCATATCAAACATGGTTAGATGCCGGAAATACTGGAACCGAAGCAGACTTTATCACTTCTTTAAAAGGAGACACTGGAGCAACAGGAGCTAACGGGGCAGATGGAGTAGACGGAAAATCAGCATATCAAACATGGTTGGATGCAGGAAATACTGGAACCGAAGCAGACTTTATCACTTCTTTAAAAGGAGATACAGGGGCAACAGGAGCAAACGGAGCAGATGGAGTAGACGGAAAATCAGCATATCAAACATGGTTGGATGCCGGAAATACAGGAACCGAAGCCGATTTTATCACTTCTTTAAAAGGAGACACCGGAGCAACAGGAGCTAACGGAGCTGATGGAGTAGACGGAAAATCTGCGTATCAAACATGGTTGGATGCTGGAAATACCGGAACCGAAGCAGACTTTATCACTTCTTTAAAAGGAGATACTGGAGCAGCGGGACAAGATACTACTTTGTCTGGAACAGGAGATCCTAATGGAGCTGTTACAGGCGTTGCAGGTCAAGTTTATACCGATACAGCTTCAGGAATATTATATAAAACTAGTGATGGAACAACATGGAGTGTAGTAGATTCAGATACACAAGATTTAAGTTTAAGCGGCAATACAATTAGTTTAGTAGATGGAGGGTCTGTTGATATAGGAGCTTCTACCTTAGCGGATAATGTTGCTGGGAATAATGTTTTAGCGACCACTAACGAAACAGACATTACAACAATTAATGCTACTTTAACTAGGTTGAATAATATAAGAATTGTTAAAAATCCAACTTCAGGCACAACCATAGACAATACAGATGGTACAGTAATAATTGAACAAACTGGATTGATAAGTTTAGGCTTAGGTGCTGATATAACAATACCGACCCCTAACAGTAGTAATTTAGGAAATAAGTTAGTAATTGTAAATAAAGCAGGTAACGGAACTTTACTTGGTCTTTCGGTAGCATTAAACTTAAATATTACAGGTGGAGGTACTATAAAAGGATCAGGGTTAATTACAGGATTGTCTACTTTAGGAACTAATTCTTCTATAACAATACAATGTGGTTTTGATGGAACAGACTATTTTTGGTATAAAATTGATGGTACCGCTTTATAATAAGTTGATAATTATGAAAGAAAAGATATTCTCATCAATAATAATGTGTTTGGTTATAGCTGTTAAAGCCCAAACAACAAGCATTGGTCCCCTTTATATTTCTGAAAATACATTAGTAAGCGTTCATGAAGATTTATTAATAAAAGAATATGGAGCAATAACAAACGATGGTGACTTGTATGTATTTAAAAACTTCACAAATAATGGAAAATTCAAGTTTTCTAATAATAAAGTAACAGGTTATACAAGTTTTGTAGGTAATAATGAACAGACTATAACAGGTGAAGGAACATCTAGTTTTATGTTTGTTGAGTTTGATAATGAGTCAACAAGTTTAGCTTTTAGTTTAGATAAGGAAATAGAGATTGTAGGAACTACATTTTTTGAAAATGGAATTTTAAAAGCAGAAGAAAAAGGTATAGTAACTTATTTAAATGGAGCTACAAGTACTGGTATTAGTAATAAAAGTTATGTGAATAATAAAGCTCAAAAAAAAGGAAATGAAAGTTTTACTTTTCCTGTTGGAGACTATAAATCGCAAACTTTTGTTCCTAGGGTTGTAACTATATCACCTCCTTCAGATCCAGACACAAATTTTTATGTCTGTTTTAATTGGGAAAAGGCAAATATTGATTTCGACAAAAAAGAAGAAGATGTTGGTTTAATAAATATGAATGAGTTCTGGGAAATTCAAAATAAATCTAATGAAGAATTTGTGGAGTTAACTTTAACATGGAGTAGTGTAACGACACCAGAAATTTTTTATTCAGACCCAAGTAAACTAATGATAGTACGATGGAATGGTGAAGAGTGGGTTAAAGAAAGAGAAAATGTATACATAGACACTCATAGTAAAAGTATAACAGCAAAAGTTTCAGGATATGGTATTTTTACATTAGCATGTGAAAGAAAAAGAGGAACTATTGATCCTGTTATAGACTTTTCTGCCTCAAATTCTTTTTCTCCAGATGGTGATGGTGTTAATGATGAATTTGTAATACCAGGTTTGTCAGAAGCATATCCTAAATTTAAAATAAAAATATATAATAGGTATGGTAATGTAGTCTATGACTATAGTAATAATAATGAGTTGAATCCAACTTGGTGGGATGGAAAGTCGCATGGTAGATTAACATTAACAGGAGACCAAAAAGCAATGCCAGCGGCCACTTATTGGTATGTAGTAGACTTTAACGACGGTATAACAAAACCATACCAAGGCTGGTTGTATTTAAATAAATAGCTATATGAAAAAGAAAATATATATACTACTACTAGTTTTACTAGTAAGTATAAGTAGTAAAATATTTGCTCAACAAGATCCTCAATACACTCAGTATATTTATAATATGACGGTTATGAACCCAGCTTATGCAGGTAGTAAAGAAGGTATAAGTTTAGGTTTATTAGCACGATCACAATGGGTAGGTGTTAGCGGAGCGCCAAAAACATTTAGTGGATTTATACATAGTCCAGTAAGTAGAAAAGTAGGGTTAGGTTTATCTTTAATTCACGATAAAATAGGTCCAGTAAGTGAAACACATGCCTATGCCGATTTTTCTTTTACAATTAATACTTCAGAAAAAGCTAAACTAGCTTTTGGGTTAAAGGCAGGAGCGACTTTTCAACAAATAGGTTTGTTAACATTAAATCAAGTAGAATCTAATGATTCAAAATTTAATCAGAATAGTAACAAAACATACCCAAATTTTGGTGTAGGAGCACTCTATTACAAAGAAAACTTTTATGTAGGAGTTTCAATACCAAACTTATTAGAAACATTACATTTTGAAAGATCGAACGGAAAAATAACCAAAGCATCAGAAAAAATGCATGGATTTCTGACAGCAGGGTATGTAATAGATTTAAAAAATAGATTTAAATTAAAACCCTCAACATTAGTTAAGTATGCCGATTCAGCACCATTGTCATTAGACTTATCGTTAAATTTATTATGGAATAATAAAGTGGAATTTGGAGTATCTCATCGTCTAGATGACTCGTGGAGTGGAATAGTTAATTTTAGAATTGGAAAAGACTTGCGATTAGGTTATGCGTATGATCATACAATATCTAATCTAGGAGAATTTAGTTCAGGGTCACATGAATTTTTACTACTGTTTGATTTTAAATCAGAGGAAGATAGTTATAAACAACCGAGATTTTTCTAAATCATAAAAACTATAAAAACTGTTGAAAAACAGCTTTTATAGTTTTTTGTTTTAATCCCATAAACCACAACATTCACCACTAATAGGCATAAGACAAGTAGCAACTTCTCTAGGGATAGGAATACATAAGTCTGTTACAGGATCATTACTACCTCCATTAATAAACTGTTGTTCATTTTTGTTTAAGATAGAACCTAAGTTCAAAATGTTTTTAATCATAACTTTAGTTTTTAGAGTTTAAAAATAAAAAGGTCATAATAGGAAACTGTTTAAATAACCGTAAAAAAAGTAAGGTATTCTCTTATTTTATATAATAAAATGAGCTTGAAGAAGATAAGATTAAAATTATTTTATGAGTTAAGAGTTGTAATGTATTTTATTTCAGGGTGTTATGTCTTTTTTATTGTTTGTGAATTAATAAGAAAACACTCGTGTCAGAATTAAAGTCATTAATACTTTCTATTATTACGTTTATAGTTTTTTTTATAAAAAGAGTCATATAAGAGTTTAACTTCGTTACCACTAACTAATTAAACTTTTAAATTATGTCAACGACGGCAACACAAAACCCAGTAATTAACCAACAAGGTTCAGCAGCTATAGATTCAGGTCAATTTGCAACTTGGAATACAGCTAATGGTTCACAGTCTACTCTTACTATTACAAATTCTAGTAGAGCTAACACACTAACTTTTACAATTGCAGGTGCGCCTGCAGGTGTTAATTGTTATGATAATGGAGCTACCAAACCTGCTAATGGATTATTTAATATTCCACCAAATTCACCTTCTTATAGTGTGGTGTGTAATGGGAATTTTGCAGGTGCGCAAGTAACCGTTTCTAATATTACTAACGCTCAGAATGATGCAACTGCAGAAATTCAGGCGCAAACTACACAAGGTTAATAAAAAAAAGGGATTGTATATTTTATATACAATCCTTGTTTTTTTTGTATTTGCGAGTAACACAGCATTTTCTCAAAGCATTACAAAATCCAAGCTGGATACAATTGTGCTTTTAAAAAATGAATATGCTGTATTAGATACCAATAATGGGTCTCAATGTATTTGTTATATTAATAATATAAGTAAGGCTCAGCAAGCAACTGTTGTTAACACAGGAGATACTAATAATGTAAAATTTAATGATAGTACTTCGTTTAATGGTATCCATATTTTAAAGATTAGAGAACAGCTTATAGCTGTCGCTGATTTTAAAGGGAGTCAACTGATTGTATCCAATTTATCACCTTACGATGTAATAGTAATTGTATCTATTTTATGTCCTAAGGATGATTAGTTTATAGTGTATCACGATGCTTTTTTGAGGGGTGTTTTCCATTCCTTAGTTTTGATACTCATACTTTATTGCACTACCAAGTTATTTTACACACATATTATTCTAATGCTATGGGTTCAACTCTACAAGATACTGAGGGTACTATATTTAGTAATGTGGATTCTGGAGATCCGTTATTGTATATTAACATAACTCCAGAGTTAAATGAGTGGTCGGCTGTAGTGCTACCAGAAGATTCGACTTATAAAGAATCTACACTTACTTTATCAAAAGCGAAAACACTTTCGGTTTATTTTCTTTTTGCTGAAAATGCTCCTGATAACAATAATATTATCAATTACATAGATGAAGTTAAGGAGTACTTACAAAAGTATAGAGAAAACTTTTCAAATAATATTACTACTGCTTGGTTGTTAGATGTAAATTCAAAACCAACTAATGAAAATGTTGTTGCAATTAACTATTATGTGAATTCTCAGAATGTAATTAAGGTTAGCCAAACTTTTAATTACACCATGGGAAATGGTTTTGCAACATTATCAATTAGAAATAATACAGAAGTATCTTTCATTCCAGAAGGTGCAGCTACACAAATACAATTAAGCTACGATTTAAATAGTCCTAATATATCTTTTAACAGTAAAGAATTTGGAAGTGATACATTGCTTAATAAAGATATATCCATATCATTTACCAAATACAATTGCGGAGCATTTAGTTTTCCGCTAGGTTTTAATTTAGAAAGCGATTTTAGAGCCTTTTACTTAGAAACATGTTACTATCATACAGAACCAGCTGATAGTAGCCTTGTAAAATATAGTTATCCTATTTTTAAACCTCAATCAGATGTAGAGTATGCAATGACTCAAGCATCGATAGACCCTTTAGATATAGGAAATAAAAAAGGATTAAATACTTATTTTGCGTTTACAGGAAGTATTTTTAATAGTAGTTCAGGAAAATCAACACCTTGCTATTTACCTAGTTTTTTTTCAATAAATACTGGTCATCCTATTACTTTATGGCCAAAAGTCAATTTAACTGAAAATACAAATCCTTCTAATAATTTAACTCCATTACCTAATAGTCCTTTATTACTTATTTCTCCCAGAGATATTGATGAAAATGAACGATTCTATTTACAACCTGAAGGAGACTTTTTTATGGATCCAAAATCAGATCAAGTAGATGAAAATGGCCAATTTGATTTTTTACCTGGATTATCAGGAACGGAAGTTATTTCCTTTACACCATACTCAGTTAAAGATAAAATTCCTACAGGAGATGTATTACGATTTAAAAGTAAACAACCGGCTTATGCGCCAAATTTTCCTGCCCAAGAATTATCACTGGTAAACCCAGGAACAAACAATCCAACTTTAGAAAATAAATACTTTACAGGATGGTATAATATTATATCAGAGATAGCAGAAAATGTTCAATATGTTTCTCAACCTGAAGGAGCTTCCTTATTTGCCAAAGATCATGGAGTAAGTGAGGGTAATGTAGGTAAATCTAATTTGTTAGGGTTTTATGAACCTAGTATAGATATGCCTCAACAAGATTTTTATATACCTATTGTTCCTTACCTAGCAGTAGAAGCAGATTCTCAAAAACCAGGAAACGATAACTTAACAACTTTCGAGTCCGAAGTACTTAGTAAAGAACGAAAAACTCTTATTACAAGACAATTAACAGCACAAAGAGTCTCAAAAAGTGCAACCAAAAGAGTAAAATTATTAAGTGATGGAGATAGTAATTATGTAAGTTCTACAACTCCACAAGGATTAATAGCTCATGTAAAGAACAATGGGGCTTGGAGCATGCTTAACTTAGGGCAAAATGATATTCATCAAAACGCTACACCTGAGTATTTATATCCAGAAAATCAAGAACCGTCTGATCCTGCTCAATATCAAATGAGTTTTATTAATTTATCTACTAAATTACAAAGTGCTTTTCTAACTAATCAACAATTTTTAGTAGTCACTCAAAATAACCATTTAGGAACATTATTTTCTAAAAGTGGAGAACAAGGAGGGCAAACTAGAGCAGAGGCTATATTTAATAACAAAATGTCAATTGAAGATTGGCCATTTGATATTAATGTAGGAACAACAAACACTTATGCAGATTATAATAATGTAGTCATTTTTAAATTTTGTAAAGGCAGGTTAATAGACAGAGTTAAAGACCCAAAGACTTGGACACAACCTAACACTTTTAATACTGAAGGAGTAGAGGACCCAGCGAATGCATATCAGCAGTTAATTGCAATATCTTCATGGGTACAGGATTATATAGCAGAAGCAGAAAAAGCTTATCAATATGGTTTAGAACACCCAGAAAGTAATCAGGCAATTCTCTATGAAAAGTTCCATAATATCATAAATAATAAAGATTGGAATGGAATTTTGGTGCTCAAAGCAGATATTGATTTACAAGAATTTCCTCAACAATTAAAAGGGTTAATATCTGGTATTAATCTAACTAGGTTTAATGCACATCATTTTGGAATAGAAGTTAATAAGGTAAATGCTGAAGGTCAGGTTCAAATGGAAAAAAATAGTTCTCTTTTTGGACTCATCAACTATTTAGATACAGCTTATCAACAACAACTATTACAAGGATTAAATATTAATAAACCTGTACCACCTTTAGCGGGAGCTACTTACGATTTTAAAGTACTTCAATTACAAGTTCTTTTTGAAAATACCGCTATTAAATTCTTTCAGAGTAAAGTACAATTAACAATGAACAATTTATTTTCTGATACTGTAATAGGTACAAATAATAAATTCGGTTCTAAAACTCTAAATACTGTAGTACTAGACGGTACATATCAAGACCATGACGGTACACCAGTATATGTATTTGAAAATACTGATGATAATTTATTCTACTTTGATAGTAATCTTCTTAAAAATGTAGAAATTACCAAAATTCAGTTTAATACATTAACAACTAATCCTAAAGCTACCCATATAGAATCTAGTTTTGCAATGTGGGGATATTTAAACTATGCAGTAATGCAAACAACCACTCCTGCAACAAATGAAACTGAAGAAAAAACAATTGTTATGGACGCTTTTTCTTTTGGAAATGGTGATGGTACAGATACAGATATCATAGATGGGTTGAGTTACAGTAATTTATTTATTGATATGGCATTTGATATCAGTACACCTACTGTGGTAGATTATGTTTTTGATGCTTCAAAAATAGTATTTAACTCAGGCCTTAGTACAATTAGGCAACTAAGTTTATACCCTAATTTTGCACTACAAATCAATAACCTTGTTAGTGGAGATAAGGATACTAAGCCTTCTAGTTTAGGGTATCTTAATTTAAGTTTACCTGGAATTAATACTACCGGGCTTTCAGAAAATTGGTATGGACTAGAAATGACCTTAAATATGGGTACTCCTGGTGAATTAGCAGCGTCGTTAGATTTTAATGCTAGTTTGCTAATAGCATGGAGCCCAGGAAATAAAGCTACCGATACTGCCTATAAGGCATTTGTGGGAATAAAACTCCCAGGAACCAGTAGTAATGCTAAACTTCTTAGTCTACAAGGAGTATTAAAATTATCTATCGATACTTTAAAATTAGAATATGTAGAAGCCCAACAATCGTATTTAATGACATTGAGTAAAATAGCACTAAAGTTTTTAGGAATTCTCAAACTTCCACCAGGAGGAAGCACCAATTTTTTACTTTTTGGAAACCCAAAACCAGGAGCTACTGCCAAAAGTTTAGGATGGTACGCTGCTTATAACAAAACTAAATCATAGGTCATGGCAAGAGTACTTTATTGGAATATACAGCAGTTTGGGATTAATAAGATTAATCAAATAGGTAGAAAAAGAGATCATAATGGCAATCGTCTGCAAACCCCAGAATCAGGGTATAGACGGGATGTAATTAGAACGACATTAACCCAAAATACTCCTGATATCTTTGTTGTAGTAGAAACGAGTACAGGAAGTGGAGCTCCTGGAACTTTAATAAGTGCAGGAGGGTCTACAGGATCTCGTTATCTTTTGGGGCTTATACGTAATTGGCTGGGAGCTAATTGGATGTTAGTACCTCCTGTTAGGTTAGGTTTGAATGGAGTTACTGAAGGGATATCTGTATATTATAACAGTGCAAATCTTGAATTTACTGGGCCTTGGGGTTGGCAAGGAGGTGGCAATGCTTCTGATTCTGTAGCCAATATAGGTGCTATGAACCTTGCGAACTATGCACATCCTTGGAATACTACTCTCCCTTTAGGAAACGTAAATGCAAATTCTAATATTAATGCTAATTGTGCTTTTAGACAACTCGCAGGACAATGGCAGTTTAGAGGTCCAGGAGTAGGAATGGCTCCAGGACCAGTATTAGGATTTCCTAATAATTTTAATAGAACTCCTTATCTCACAACCTTTTGGGATAATGCCAATAACAGAACTATTAAATTGATGTCTTTTCATGCTTCGCCCAAAAAGAATCAGGCAGCTAATGGTACAAATCAATTATCTAATATTCAAGAAATGACTGCAAATCTTGCTGCCAATGAAGTAGGTGTTATTGTAGGAGATTTTAATGTAGATGTGTTCAATACACATTTTGAACCTATAGCATATAATAATTTAACTGGAGCTGCTGGATATACTCGTGCCATAAACCCAACAGCTAATCAATGGCCTGATAAAGGTTATGTATGTACTATGTTAAAATCTCACAGAAATGCGAGACCATGGGATACCAATGGGTATTCTGGGTACAAATATGTGATTCAAGATTCTTTTTCTAGTGTAGATAACATACTAACTAGATATGGCGTAAACGCAGGAGGGCCTGCAGCTAATATTACCATTGCTAATAGGGTTACTGGAACCCCCTATAACCTAGATCCTAATCCGCCTGTGGGGGTACCAGCTGGTCATTATGCTTATACAACAGGAATGGCTCAAATACCTGTTGGTATGGCTAATGCAGGATCTCCAGTAGCGTTGCCGTTACCTCCCAATGGACCTAATGGTGTAGGAGGATATGCTCCAGGAAATATAGGAGCTTTAAGTAGATTCAAAGGATGGGCTAACTTCCGGAGAATACGAAGTACCAGTGATCATATGGCATTAATTATTGATATATAACAGCACACAATTTTGTATTATGAGTCTTTCTAACCTTACAACCACTTTTAGAGAACAAGCAGCTACCAATAATGGTAATATCACTATTAATGCAGTTACTTTTACGAATTCTCAATTAACACCTCCTGAAGGCCTGGATAAATTGTTAACTAAAGGATATCAGTTGGCTGAAGGGAAATTTTTATTAATTGATACATCTAGTACCACAATTCCAGAGCCAGTAGGAAATATTTTAACAATACAAAATGCTAAGGCTACAATACTTAATGTAGATAAAACAAATACCAAAGTTACTTTAATCATTACTGTTAATGAAAGTAACGATGCTCAATTTACAATATCGATTGATTTAAATAACTGGAAGTTTGAAACCAGTTGGAAATACATGACGGGCGGAGTATTTGATAATATTCCATATAGTTCTCCAGCTTTTATTTTTAGTACAGAAGATATTGCAAAATTTTCATGGCAAAATCAAACTGTACCTTTGGTAATGGGGCAAAACTTTGCATCTCTTATTACACTAACCAAATGGTTAAAACCTGTAGAGGATTTTTTTACATTTTGGTCGTCAAGTACACGATTAGCATTAGTAGGAAGTTTAGATCCTTCTGCTGTTAATAATGAAGATATTATTTACCCAGAAATGAATCTTTATGTAGCTATAGATGCTACTGTAATTTCTTTAGGTTTTTTAGAGGTAAGTAACCCCGGAGTAGGGTTTCAAATTAAAACAATAGAAGAGTTTGTAAGTCAAGATTCAGATATGGATACTATCTTAAGTATTACTGAAGAAGAAACCGAAAAAACACAGACTCCAGTTCTATATTTTCAACTCACATTACACCTAGGAGATGATATTTCTATGGATTTTAGCGCAGGGATAATTACAGAATCTTCTGCTTTTGATATTAATGTAACATCAGACCCTAATAAACCAGTAACACCTTTAAATTTATTTTCTTTAATGGCTGGGAACAATTGGTTTACAATTGTGCCTCCAACATTACAACAGTTTTTAAACAGTATAGCTTTTAAAGGATTTAGTACTTCACTCGATTTTACAGATGGCCTAAGTATTAATAGTGTATCAACATTAGTAGGGTCTAATGGAGCGTGGAATCTTTTTGATAATTTTACCATTCAAGAATTTGATGTAAATTGGTTAGTTACAGGGCCAGGAACAATTAATGATCAAAGTATTTTTTTCTCAGCTCGAGCAGATTTTTTTCCAACCATATTCAAAGGAGGTTTTGATGTAGAAATTACTTCTGATCTTACTTTATCAGCAGCTTTTGATGGAACCGTTTCAATCAATGATTTATTAGCAGCCATAACAGGCGGTTTTATAAAAATACCAGAAAGTTTGGTAAGTGTAGTATTTACAGGGTTTGGTATTGATATGGATATCAATAGTAAATACTATGCATTTTTTGCATCAGGAGATATTGAAATGAACCTTATTACCAATATATCATTAACTGATGCAGCATTACAACTTACCTCTACTTCTCCAGTAACAGGAACAGGTTCAAATGTATATACAGCTGCTATTAGTGGTCTTTTCTCTATAGGAGATTTAAGATTGCAATCAGCAGTAAATTATAATTCTTCAACAGAAGATGGTGGGTGGGATTTAAGTATAAACATGCCTGCAGGTGACAAGTTAAACTTAGGGCAACTGATGGACGGATTGTTTAAAAAAGTAGGCTTTGAGTTACCTACTAGTTTTTTACCAGCAGATTTGTCAATTACTAGTTTTGATTTAACCGCAGATATTCCAAATGGAGAGGAAAAAGGTTCTTATGAAGTTAAAACGAGCATAGAGTGGAAGTTCACTTTTCCTATAATTAATCAGAGAATTGATATTGCTGCAGCGTTAGCCTTAAAGTTTGATGCAACTAAAGCAGCAGGAAAGCAATACTCTGGTGGTGTAATGGGAAGTGTTTTACTTGAATACTTTAATGCAGAAGTTAAGATTGGTTATAATTTTGATGGTGATGACCAATTATTAATGATTGAATGGGAAGGATTCATTGCTAAATATAATGTTGCGGGAGAAAGTAGAACTATCATTTTTGAGATTAAAAACTGGAGTGTAGGGTCGTTACTTACCTCATTTATGAAGATGTTGTTCGATCCTAACTTTGAATTAGATGCTCCTTGGGATATACTCAATAAAATAAGTTTAGACGGATTTAAGGTTACTTATAATTTAGATACCAAAGAGGTAGTAGTAGATTATAAATTACCAAAAAGTCTTGATTTAGTATTCATTACAATCAACGGTATTAAGCTAACAAAAAATGCACAAGGTGTCCAAATAGCATTTGATGGTAGTTCAGTAGTACCAGCAATTAACGACAGTAATGTCTTTAACAAAGAAAAAGGACAAGATGTAAAAGATATGCCAGAAGTTCCTGGTCAAGGAACACAGTATTTTGAGTTACGCTTATTAGCAATGGGACAACATGTTGAGCTAAATAATGCAGCTCAATACCAATCTATTAAAGAAGTTACAGATGCTATGGAAAAAGCATTTGATACTCCAGAAAAAGGCAAAGTACCTATTGGTCCTGGTTCAGGAAACTCTTTACTTTCATTTAATGAAAATTCAAATTGGTTAATAGGAACCGATTTTGGAATCCTTAATGTTGGTACCAAAGAAAAACCGGTATGGACATTAGAAATGCAAGCCGTATTCAACGATCCTAATTTATACGGTTTACGAATTGCAATGGCAGGTGATAAAGCCAAAATTTTTGCAGGCTTGGATTTTGAGATTATGTATAAAAAAATCTCAGATGGAGTAGGAGTATATCAAATAGCGCTTACACTACCAGATGCATTAAGATACTTACAGTTTGGTGCAGTCAATATCACACTTCCTTCTATTGCCTTGGCCATTTATACCAATGGTGATTTTATGGTAGATATAGGATTTCCGTATAAACTTGATTTTTCAAGATCCTTCACTATACAAGCTATTGTACCACCAGGAATTCCAGCAATGGGGTCAGGAGGTTTTTACTTCGGAAAATTAAGTAGTGCTACAACCAAAAAAGTACCACAAACAAATTATGGTAATTTTAATCCAGTAATTGTTTTTGGAATAGGCTTACAGGTAGGTGTTGGATATAGTGTTAACTACGGGGTACTAAAAGCTGGATTTAGCATTACAATTTTTGGTATTTTAGAAGGAGTTATTGCTACATACCATCCATATCAAGGAGCACTTCAAGAAAACAATAAAACAGAAGTAGAAACTTCTTATTACTATTGGTTACAAGGTACACTTGGGTTAATTGGTAAATTGTATGGTTCTTTAGATTTTGGAATTATTTCGGCATCTGTAAATATTACAGTAAAAGTATATGCACAAGCAATTTTAGAAGCATACAACAAAATGCCTTTGGCTATTGTAGCCTCAGTAGATGTAAGAGTTTCAGCAAAAATAAATTTAGGAATATTCTCTATTAAAATTAACTTTAGTTTCAAAGCAGAAATACGAACAGATCTTACAATCGGTACAGATCAGACAAGTATGGCTCCATGGAACAGACAACTTTCAGAATCTGTTGATGGTAACTATTTAGTATACGCAGAAAAATCAAGTAGATTAATTGAGCTGCCTATAAAACCAATACATTACAACTCTAAATTAGTAGTAAGTGCAGAAGAGAAAGCGCCTACACTTAATATTTATTTAATTCCACACCTAACAGTAGCTGGATCGGAAAATGGCGATTTAAAAAACCAGAAAGCTCAGTATGTTACTACACTATGGATTGATGCCCCTGATGCTGAAAACCCTGATAGCACAGTTACTTCTTCGTTTGAGTATTTAAGTCAAGATTTTTTTAGATGGTTAATACAAAACTATGCAGAAGAAACAGCAACAGAAAGTACAAGAACTACAACTGACGGATTAGCAGTATCAGAAACCGATTTACAGGTCTTATTAGCACTATTATCAAACGAAAATACGCCATTACCAATTCCTACAGATAAATTATTATCATTCCTTGAAGATACTTTTGAGGCTGTAAACATTCAAAATGTAACAGAAAGCTCAAAACCTGAAACAGCAGCTGTATTTCCGATGTTTTTCGATTTAGAACTATCTGTTCCAGACGCCGGAGTTGATGTGAATTTCAGTACCTATAATATGGCAACGGATGAATATCTATCTGAAGTTAAAAAATGGTTTAATGAACTCGCAGTAAAAGTATCTGAAGAAAATGCTAATACAGCCTTGAGAAAAAGTGCAGCAGTAGAACATTCATTATCAACATTTGTTTTTGAAGACTACTTTGTACTTATAGGAAAACAACTTATAGGATATGCAGAAGACGCATTAAAAAACTATACTTATCCATTATCTAAAGGTAATAGCCTAAATGCCATGGCAAACTGGGCAAATAATATTAGTACTTCTAATGGAGTAACAAATACTGTTAAGATAAGTGATATTTCTAAAGCGAACCAATCTCACCCTTTAAATGGAGGAGTTGATGTTCATATTACAGGAGTAATGTATACTATTCTTGATGGTGATAATTTTGTTTCTATTGGAGCTAAATACGCCTTAGAAATAGCATTGCTGATTACACAAAATGCAACCATTCCGGGAGTATTACAAGTTCAAGAAATTACGTATGACTCTAAGACTTATACAGTAAAACCTACAGATACTATTAATGAGGTAGCTACAGGGTTACAAACTACAGTAGCAGATTTAGCCAATGATTTAAGCTTTCAAAAAAATACACTTCTAACTACTGAAGCAAACTTAACTATAGCAGCTACAAACTATACAGCAAAAAGTGAAGATACTTTTGCAGGAATAGCTAGTACCGTATTTAATAATATTTCAGTTTCAGATTTATTACTACAAAATCAATCTGTACCAGGACTGTTTATAGTAGGTAATTCATTTGTTTATAATAATGTTACTTATACTATTGTGCCTGGAGATACCCTAACAGGTATAACAAAAAAACTAAGTACTCCTACTAATAAGGTAACGGTAAATGACCTTGCTAATGATACACAAATTCAATCATTACAAGTACAGCCACTAGGAGTATTGTTAGTTCAACCTTTTGTACACACAACAATAACTTTTACCAATCCTGATGATGCAGAAACGCTAGGTAAAATAGCTCAAAAATATAGTACAACTCCAGAAGTTTTAGGAGCAAACTATCATAACCAACAATTAAATGATTTATTCTATAATTCAGATAATTACAGTACAGTAAATATTCCAGAATTAAGATGTTTAGACGTACAAAGTATATTAGATTATTTTAAAGCAAATCATTCATATACACAATTATCGGGTATGGTATCTCGATACCAACTTCATGGAATGAGGTTACCAACTACCTTACCAGGATTAACACTCAATGCAAACTCTCCATGTACAGGTGATGATTGTGCTTTATACCAATTAACAGGACAACAGTTTGAAGTTCCAAGCGATGTTAAAGAAGGATTTACGATCAACTTAATTAATACTACATTAAATTGGTTACAGTTTAATGGAGAAGTTCCTTCTGGAGACCCTAAAAAAGCAACATTACCAATAAAATTAACTGCAGAAGATATATCGCAAATCTCAACAGTAGTTAATTATGCTCAGCAAACAGGTATTGAGCCAGATATTTTAAAACTGGCAGCTATGACACCGTATAATTTAACTCCAGTGCAATATACATTCCAAACCGTAACACAATGGAGTACTTCAGGAGAGGTAAATCTACCTTATGGTAATTTAGGAAGCCAAACAGAAGTTTCTCCTTTAATATGGAATTTCCCATCAGGTTTATTACAGCAAATGGCGTTGCCAAAACGAGCTGGTACAGCAATGGATATTCAAATAGGAACGTATAATGCTGCAACAGGAGTTATGGACTATAAAAACTCTGAGTATTATGGTTGGTCTACACTATTAGAAATAGATATTAAAAAACAAGCAGATGATACTGCTCCGGGTACAAGTGCATTTACTTATGAGTTAATAGGAGCAAATGAGTCAGGAACACAGATTTTAGAAAGATTATTAAGAGTTTTAAACCCTAATTCTTCTAATAATAATCAAGGGATAATTGAAGATATACAGTGGTTATATGAAGGAAGTGATGGATTACTTTCTGTTGGAAACCTAAATATGAAAACGTTTATTGTTCAATCTAATTTATCAACAGAAACAAATCCCGTACAATTAAAATCATTACAGAAAGGTCTTGAAGTAGAAGAATCTGAAAAACCTAACGGAGTTTTAAATTCATTATATGATTTTGTAAAACTATTATGGGAGTGTAGTATTACAAGATCTGGAGGATATTATTTATTATACAATGAAATTGAAGGAAATACAGGTTTCCCTGATACTATTTTTGACAGTTCAGGAAACGGAACAATTTCATTACTGGTTACTTATAGTAATTCATACAATAATATTCTTAAAGATTTTATGAACTGTGCTATAACAGGAGATAAAATAGATACTTCATCTTCTATCGTTTATGCAGAGTCTAAAGCTCAAAGAGATTTAAGTTACACAACAACTTTAGCAAATGAAACGCTACAAAGCATTTCCTCTCAATATAATATATTAATTAGCGAGTTAGCTAAACTTAATGAAACAGATGTAAAACTTAATACATCAGCAAAACCAATTATTTTAAACGGGTTGCAATATGAAGTTGGTCTTCCGTCAGATACACCATCTAATAATTTAACAGCCATAGCAGAGTATTTTAAGGTTGATTCAAATGATGTAAAAAATCTTAATCCAGATATTGATAATTGGGATGATTTAGCTGTATGGGAATTAATAGAAATCCCTACAGTTACTTACCAGATAACAACAGGCGAGGGTACTCCAGGTAATACATTACAAAGCATTGCTAGTTATTACTTTATAGATGTTGATACACTATCTTTTATAATTAAAGATGCTGCTGTTTTTGCGGTAAGCACAACCTTTACAATAGTTGATCAGGTAGTACATAAAGTATCATCAATTCAACAAGGTACAGCAGGGTTTGAGTTAAGTCGTACAAACCCAGGTACTCCACCAGATAACCCAAGTAGTGCTGGCTATGCAGAAACCTATTTAAATAATCTATATAATTTATTAAACTATCAAATAGTAGCTAACAGATATTTTAACAAAAGTATTGTAGGTTTACCTTCTGGTCCTGCAAATACCGATGAAGAAAATGCGAACTCTGTTTGGAACTATAATCAAGTAATTCCTATAGCACAGTATGCAATAGATAACCCTAATAATTCTTACCCAGAAGGATTCCCTCAAAAAGAAGATAACCCTTATAGAGGTATAGGAAACACATTACAAATACATTTTGATTGGGTAGATTATTATGGTAATGAAACCGTAACACCATTTAACAATCCAGCGCTAAACACAAAATCACCACTTAATAATCCACCAGTGCAAGTAGGATACCTTGATGAATTAAAAGGTTTCTCACAGTGGCCAAGTTTGTTTATTACCTATGATGTAAAATTAGAAAATGATACAGACAGAGAGTTGTTATTAAATTTCTCTTTTGATATTACAAGATATCAAAATACAGATGGTAAACCTTGTGTGTCTGATCCTAATAATCCAGATGCACCAGATTATCAAAAAAATGCATTACATGACTTAGCTGTATATACCAATATATATTATCAAATAAATCAATTTAATCCCTATAAAAAAGATCAGAATACAGTAACCCTAACCTTAAGTACTTCACTACTTCCAGGGGTTGAAACTGATGTAAGTTTAGAACCAATTAATAATTTTGTAAAAGAAATTTACGCTTATTTATATGCAGTAGCGTACTGTAAAACAGTTCCTACGGCTCCAACAATGAGTTCAATAAAACAACCAGTAGCTATTGAAAATTTAGAAACAGCTTCTATTTTTGAGTTAACAGTAGCATTACGTATGGAAAGAGATCTTTCTTTTGTTAACAACGATTTTAAAGATAGCCCATCGGTTACTTCAACTAGTACCTTGGTTCAACCTAATACGTATGTTCCAACTCTTGGAGAGGAAAATAGTGCTGGAGAAAAAACACAAAATCATTCACTAACAGAATTTGCCGTTAATTTTGAAAAGACTTTCTATCAAGAAAATGAATACGTACTTAAAGTAACTACAGGTATAGATAAAGAGTTGGTTGGAAGCCAGAAGAATGAATCTATTTACATTGTAAGAATGGGGCTAAAACCTGGTAACGGTATTTATTGGAATGTTGAGCCAGCAGGATCTTATGAGCTTACAAACAATTCAATTTCGAAACTACCAAAATCAGGAGTTCCTAATTCTGTAGTAGATAAACTTACTCCATTAGTAGGAACCATATATATGAGTAAGGCTAGTTTTGATGAAGCATTGCAAGGAGTTTTGACCAATGAGGAATTCAGCTCATATAAAATAAAAATCTATACATATAGTTTATTAAATGCATCTTTCTATGCACCGTTACCAATTTCTACCAGTTTAGTATCTAAAAAAGATGTTCCAATATGCTCTTATGTTACAGGTAAAGGACTAGATTGTGAAAAAGGTACAGTAAAGAATTTTACAGATGTTGATATGGATATCTGGGGAAAACAATGTTTGGATGCAATTGACCTTTTCTTAAGCTCAGAATATGCAGTACCAGCATTTTTGGTAGACCAATTAAAACAGAAAGAAGAAGAAGAAGTTTTAAAAGGTTTAGATACAGATGCTACATCTTTCCTTGAAGCTATAACCAAAGCTAAATCATTATTAGCAGAAACCATTTCAACTAAGGTAGAGCCAATTCTTACAGCACCAGAAGTAAATGAAGCAAGAAAATTAAATGCTCAAGAAAAGTTCAAACAACAATTACTCATTCAGTTAGGAAACACCTATTCTGTTAATGCAGTAGTACAAATGCAGGTTACAGCAGAGTCTGGAATAGCAAGAGAAGAAGCAAATCAAATAGCTCCTCGTTTGTATGGTACTCCAAGTATTGTTAATAATGCAGAAGGAGATAGTAAACTATATTCAATTTCAAATGCTAAAATACAGTTAGATTACGAAGACGGAGAAAAAACATCAGATATATCTTTTATCTTTTCTACTAAAAATTCCAAAGAATTTACCTCAGTAGCTTTAGGTATGGATTATCAAATTACCCATGTTGAATTTGATATTACAGATGTGCCAGATGTAAAAGGCTATCAAGCTTCAAAATGGTTAACGTTTATAGTACCTGTTAATTTAGCTGAAACAGTAGAGCCTAATTTTGATAATTCTCCGTTACAACAATCTTTAGGTATAGTAGATATTCCTATAGTTCTTCGTAATTACCCAAAACCACCAACGCTAACAACTCAAGAAGGTAAAGCAGTGTCAGTAGTAGGTAATACAACGAAAGAAACTCTTGAAAAAGCATCAGAATGGAATTTTACCTATACCTATTCCGAAGATCAGGCAGCTCAAGATCAAATTTATTCAGATATTAGGTTTAATACTTTTGATAGTAAAAACAATAAAAGCCTACGCAAAGCTAGTTCTCGAAACCTATTTAACGATATGGCACAAATGGTGAGTGTATGGTCGTCGGTGTTAAATGATATGACTAAGTATTTAACTCTTATATCTCCTACATCAGATGAAACTGATTCAAACCTTAACAAAGCATTTTCTGCAATGAAAGCAATGGTGCAGATAACTAATAATTTGGCAGTAGCTTGGAGTGAACATAATAATAACAATAATAATATAGCAGCTTCTAATAACTCTTCTCTAGTAAAAACTCAAGAGTCTCAAGAGCCTACAAGTGTATATAATTTTATTATACAGCAAAATGAAGATTCGTATTTTACTACTACCTGCGATTGCCAAGGAGGAAAAGAGTGTAAGCGTTTAGTAGTAAGTATAGTACTGCCTGAAAATATGTCTGAAATAGACAGACAGTTATTTTTGAATAAATTTAGTTTGGCTGAGATACCTAATGCACCATTAATCAACATAAAAAATTATACAAGAGTACAAGCAACGGATGAATCTGGAACGCCTATTGAAAACTCGTATTGGTACGTAAAAGACCCTAAAGCTAAAACAAAGGAATACTTAGGGTACCCTTGTTCTTTTGAAATACCAAATAGAACGGTTGAGGTAAACGGATTAAATGTATTACAATTCCAAAATACTTGGGCAGGAATAGCGGTAATTAGAAATGAAGGATTAGTAGAAGATAACCCTACAAACCCTGAGTTTATTTATAGAACTCCTTTAATTAGATTTTCTAATAAATTAATACCGCTGCTTAGTAATAATACAGAAATTAATATTGCTAAAATAATAGATGAAAAAGGAAGCACCATATCCTTATCAGAGCATTTGGCAACATTCTTTAAAACGTTCTTTACGTATGATGAGTTACAACAACAAACAATTAAAATAACAGGATATTGGAATTATTATTTACAAGAAAAAGAAGGAAGTGATTTACCTCCGGTTCAATTACCAATATTATTATATACACCTTTCTCTTTTGATATTCCTAAAGATTATACAATACCAAATGAAGGATGTTCTGGAGAAATTACTTCTACTACACCTTTTGTATGTCAGTTAGCAAAAGCATTAGAAAAATGGTACGAAAACAAAAAACCAGCAACAACAGATGCTTATTTTTCATTTGATTTGTCTGTATTTTCTGAGGTAGAAGGCGCTAACTTACCACTAATACAATTATCAAACTTAGTACTACCATATAAGAACATAAATAACTTATAAGATAGTTTTTAAAAGAGAACAGATAAAAAAAGCGGACGAAAGTCCGCTTTTGAGTTTAACAAAGGTCTTGTTTACAATCATAAAAACAAGCACTAAACTCTTCTTTAGTCTGAAAATTTTGCGATCTACAAAAGTCAAAGCATACAGTACAAGTAGGTAAAGCACCACCTTTAACAAGTTTCTGTTCTTTTTTTGTTAATGTTAATCCTAAGTTTAAAATGTTTTGTAACATAATTAGTTGTTTTAAATTCTTTAAAAATAGCTTGTTAGCGTTTTTTAACCTTTTGAAAAACCATAAAAAAAGTAAGGTGTTCTCATACTTTATTAAAAGAGTAGGAGAGAGCAACCTAATTCTTTACTACCATCATTTCGAGCGCTAGCGAGAAACCGTAAGGTTCAGCTAAGCTAAATCTTAATGTTATGAGTAATTCTGAATAATGAGATTTCTCACACTTCGCTAGCGCTCGGTTTGAAATGACGTTATTATTTGTTGGTTTTCCTCTTTGCGAGGAGATTGAGATGAGTATGGATAAACGTCGACCTATTTTTATTTTGCTAGAATTCGAGGTTATGGAGTAGAAGAGAATCCAAAGAGTTTACGTTCTGGATTCGAATACGGAATACAACGTAGAATTCAAAAGAAGAAAAATAAGTCTTGATTTTTTGTTTCGTTTTGTATCAAGACAAAATGAAAGTATGCGTTTATGAATAACTTCTGTTCATGAGATTACATCACTCCACTAGGTTCCATTCATAATAACGTTTTAAATGTCAGTTCGAGTGATTTTGTGCAACGTAGTGGAACAAAATAGTATCGAGAAGCTTGTTATTACCGAGTACTTCTCGATACAAAATTTCCTTCACTACATTTTGTAAATTTCACTCGGAGTGATAGTTTGATATTGTCTTTATTTTAAAGAGTAAGAAATCTTATTAAGAGTATTCGTAAGTACGTCGTTTTTCTAACCAAGAGCTCACACTACCTAATTCGCGTGCTTGATAAAAATTATTTTCTCGTAGAATACAATCGTTAGAAGCATTAGTGTCTATTTTAATAAATCGATATAAAACTAATTTTATAATAGATTCTCTAACTGCTTCATAGGTGGCACCATTATTTTTATTATTGTTAATTACTTCTTGAATAAAATTATCAATTCTATTAAACTTGGTGTTAGTTAACAAGGCTTTAAAAACTACTTCTTCCATAATTCATGATTTTATGTATACAAAACTATCTATTTGAATAAAGATTTAAAAGGTGATATATGCAGGAAAAAATGCGGATTTCCGAAGTGTTTTTTTGTAGTTGTGAAGAGTGGGGAGGGAGTAACCTGTTTATAGACTACCGTTACCTCGAATGGATATGAGAGGTCTCAAAGTTATGAGTATTCCTGAATAATTAGATTTTTCACTCTTAGCTAGCGCTCGGTTCGAAATGACATTTTATTATCGTCATTGCGAGAAGGTTGAGAAGAGTATAGATAAACGCCGACCTATTTTTTATTTCGTTTTGTATCAAGACAAAATGAAAGTAGGTGTTTATGAGTAACTTCCATTCATAAGATTACGTCACTTCACCGCGTTTCGTTCGTAATGACGTTATGTAATGTTAGGTAGAAGAATATAGAAGTACTATTTTAAGGTTAGTTCTCTATGCTCAATTCCCCACTTAACCATAACATCTAGGGTAGTATGTAATCGCATTCCAGATTCTGTTAATTCATATTCAACAGTAACAGGATTAGTATCGTAAATGGTACGTTTAATTATTCCGTTAGCTTCCAAATCTTTTAATTCTTTAGATAGCATTCTCGGAGAAATTTTACCGATGTTTCGTTGTAGTTCTTTAAAGCGCATTTTTCCGTATAGCAAACTACCAATAATAGATAGTTTCCATTTTCCGCTTATTACATTTAAAGTATCTCTTAATGCTAATACATATTGAACAGAGCACCTTTTTAGCTCTTCCATTTGAACAACTGTTTCCATGTTTATTGGGTTGGTATACTTTTGTATACTGGTATACTAAAGTATAGTAGTTACTTTTGTATAGCAAATATACATACTTTTGTGATATAAAAAACAAGTAAAAATAAAAGAATGAAACACTTAGTAATTGTAACACACCCAAATATTGAGGAATCAAACGTAAATAAGTCTTGGATAAATGAGTTGCAACAGCACGATGATAAAGTAACAATTCATCAATTATATAATGAGTATCCAGATTTAAACATTGATGTAGCAAAAGAACAAGAGCTACTATTGAGCCATGATAGTATTATTATTCAATTTCCGTTACACTGGTTCAATACACCTTTTTTATTAAAAAAATGGATGGATGAAGTGTTAACCTATGGTTGGGCTTTTGGTCCAGGAGGAGATAAGTTAAAAGGAAAGAAATTCCGTTTATCTGTATCAACAGGAGGTACTGAGGAAACCTATAATAGTTTTGTATCTTTAGAAGACTTATTAAAATCGGTAACCGTTTCGTTTCAGTTTTGCGGATCAGAAGTTTTGCCATCGCATGTGTTTTACGGAGCAAATGACAACCCAAAGCTTGAAGATATTAAAGTAAACTCAAAACAATACGCAGATCTAATCTTAAATTAATTAAAACCTATAAACAATGAAAAATTTTAAAAATCCTTTAGTGTTAGTATTAATAGCATTTGCAACACTATCGTTTACTACCATTACAAAAGAAATAAAGAAAGTAAATACTAAAGAGAGTAAAGTGGTATGGAAAGGTTATAAAGTAACTGGCTCTCATGAAGGAACAGTTAGTTTAGAATCAGGAGCCTTACACTTTGATGAAGACAAATTAGTAGGAGGGGAGTTTGTAATAGATATGACGTCTATTGCGGTAACAGATTTATCAGGAGATTACCAAAAGAAATTAGAAGGACATTTAAAATCAGATGATTTTTTTGGTATAAATAATCATCCAACAGCAAAATTGGCTTTTACCAAGGTGAAAGCTAAAGGAAAAAATTCATACAAAGTAACAGCAGATTTGACTATTAAGAATAAAACGAATCCTGTAACTTTTGAAATTTCTGTGTATGGAGGAAAAGCAACAGCTTCATTAAAAATTGATAGAACAAAGTATAATGTAAAATATGGTTCTACTAGCTTTTTTGATGGTTTAAAAGATAAAGCAATTTACGACGAGTTTGATTTGGTAGTTGATTTGGTTTTTTAAAACCCAACTAAGATTGTATGCATACCTCAAACGTTGGTTTGGGGTATGTTTTTAATTATATAAGTAATCAATAATCCCTCTATGAAACGAACAACGTTTTTACAGTTATTAGGGTTAGCATCAGTAAATTTGAGTATGGGAATACTTAATGGTTTAAAAAAGTTATCAGATAGTTTGCCGGCTTCTCAAACAATGCCAGTATTGTTCTTGGGACATGGGAGCCCTATGAATGCTATTGAAGAAAACGAGTTTACGAGAGGCTTTAAAAATATTTCAAAAACACTACCCAAGCCCAAGGCGATTATTTGTGTTTCGGCACACTGGTTTACAAAAGGGACAAAAGTAACTGCGATGGAAATGCCTAAAACAATTCACGATTTTGGCGGTTTTCCTCAAGAATTATTTGAACAACAATATCCTGCTAGTGGAAATCCTGAGTTAGCTAAAGAAACAAAACAATTATTGCATCCTAATTTTGTAGAATTAGACGAGCATTGGGGATTAGATCATGGTGCTTGGATTGTATTAAAACATTTATATCCGAAGGCTGATGTACCTGTAATTCAATTGAGTATTGATTATACCAAAGATGCCAATTATCATTTTGAATTAGCTAAACAGCTAGCTTCATTAAGGCAAAAAGGTGTGTTAATTATTGGCAGCGGAAACATTGTTCATAATCTAAGATTAGTTGATTGGAAGAATTTTGATAAGGATGATTATGGATATGATTGGGCTATTGAAACAAGAGATACTGTTAATAAACATCTGCTAGAGGGGAATTTTAAACCATTGATTAACTATACAAAACAGTCAAAAGCATTTCAGTTAGCAATTCCAACACCAGACCATTATTTACCTTTAATTTACAGTTTAGGATTACAGCAAAAAAATGAAGAGGTTCAGCTTTTTAATGACAAGTTATTGGCTGGTTCTTTAAGTATGACCTCGCTGAAAATAGGGTAATAAAAAAAGTCTGTATAGATGAGGCCTACACAGACTTTTTATAAAGTAAAGAGGGTTAAGATTTTTGTTTTATAGCGTTAATCGTTGTCTTAGCTACAAACCAACAGAAACACACAATACCAAGAGAGAATACAATATCTCCTATCATTCGCATCCATTTTAAGGTTTGCACTGTAGGGTTGTATAATAATTCAGGATCCCTAGCAAAAGAATATCCTTTGGTAATTGAAGTATATGCCTGAATGATACCTACTGGAAGTAAGCTTAAGATGACCATTAAAATCAATCCGCCATTTAAAAACCAAAAGGCATTTTTTACCAGTTTTTCGTTCCAAGAAATATTTGAATACAAGCGTAAACAGATTAAAATAAAGCCCATACCTAACATACCATACACTCCAAATAAAGCAGTATGAGCATGTACAGCTGTAGTGTTTAACCCTTGGATGTAGTAAAGAGCAATAGGAGGGTTAATCAAAAATCCGAAGACACCAGCACCTACCATATTCCAAAAGGCAACCGCAATAAAGAAGAAAATAGGCCATTTATATCGCTGAATCCAAGCATTCTTTTTTAATAAATTCCAGTTTTCTCTAATTTCAAACCCCATTAAGGTTAATGGTACTACTTCTAAAGCACTAAATGTAGCTCCTAAAGCAATGGCTTGTACAGGTGTTCCTGAATAATATAGATGATGTAAGGTACCAATAATACCTCCTGCTAAGAAAATAGTAGCAGAAGCTATAGCTGTTTTGCCTGCTGTATGTGTTGAAATAATTTTCATTCGAGAGAAAATATAGGCAATAATTACTGTAGCAAATACCTCAAAGAATCCTTCTACCCATAGGTGTACGAGCCACCATCTCCAATAATTAATTACAGGTAATGAACTGTTTTCTCCATACATTAATCCAGAGAAAAAGAACATACCGATAGCAACTACAGCTATTAATAGGATAGAAAGCAAGTGTTTTGAGTCGTCTTTTTTACGGATACCATACAGCACATGTCTACCAACCATAACTACCCATAATATTAAACCGATACCTAAGAAAATTTGCCAGAATCTACCTAAATCCATGTATTCGTATCCTTGATGACCAAAGAAGAAATTAGTCGTTAAATCTAAAAACTGGTGTACACCTAACCATTCTCCTAGCATAGAGCCTAGTACAATTATTAATAAGGCAATAAATAAGAAATTGATACCAAAAACTTGGTACTTCATTTCTTTACCGCTAATAATTGGAGCTAAGAATAATCCTGTTGCTAACCAGGTAGCGGCAATCCAAAATACAGCAAGTTGTGTATGCCATGTTCTAGAGATTGAATACGGAAGGTATTCAGATAAGTTAAAACCAAAGAAAGCTTGTCCTTCTACTGTGTAATGTACAGTAACAATACCCAAAACAACTTGTAATACGATCAAGAGTGAAATGACTAAAAAGTATTTTAATACGGCTTTTTGAGATCTAAATAGTTTTAGGTCTAGTAAAGGGTTGTTGCTTGGGTTTGTTACTGCTTCTCCTTTTTCATGATTTCGGATGTAATAATAGGTTAGTACACCTATAAAAAGTAGTAATAAAATTATTGAGAACCCAGACCAAATTTGAGAATCTGGAGTAATTGTATTGTTAATTAATGGTTCGTGAGGCCAGTTTGAAGTATAGGTATATTCCTGATCTGGTCTTTCTGTACTGGCTGCCCATGAAGTCCAGAATAAAAAGGCATTAAGCTTAGCTAGTTTTTCAGTATCGGTTAAAGCACCTTCAGGAATAGCGTATTTTTCATGACCTTTTGAAAAGATATTCGCATAGTGTGCAGCGTTTGCTTCAATAGCTTCTTTTCGCTCTTTTGAAATTGTTATTGATTGGTCTTTTTCATTAAACGTATTAGTTCTAATGTTTTTTACCAAGCGTGCTTTTAAAGCAGCTTTATTTTCTTCATCTAAAGCATCATAATTTTTGTTGAAGTCTTTTTTAGCCCAATAGTCTAATAAATAAACAGCTTCTTTATGAATCCAATCTGCTGTCCAGTCTGGAGCTACATAACTTCCGTGTCCCCAAATAGAACCCACTTCCATTCCTCCAATAGACTCCCATATATTTTGTCCATCTTGAATATCTTTTTTTGTATATATAGTTTCATTACTTCCGTTAACTTTTACTGTTTCAGGTATAGGGGGTTGGGTTTGGTAAATTTCTGTACCTACCCATATTAATGCAATAAATGATAATACCACTACTGCAATAAATCCAGTCCAAATTTTTCTCATTATTAATTATTTAATTTATTTTCTAATTTGATTGCTTTTTTAAATAGAATATTGTTTTCTAAATGAATGTGTTTGTGTAAGTCTTCCTCAAATTCTTGAAGCATAGCTAAAGCAACTTTGTAAGTGTTACAGGCATCTTCTGGAGGAGTATAATTATTAGTTAGTTCTGCAATTGTTCTAAATCTATTTCCTTCATTATCATGTTCAGTATGCATCATGTTTATAGGGTTTTCTACCGTACCAAATGGAGGAGGAGTAAAGGTTGTATTGCTGTTACTAGCTGTAACTAATTTTTTTATAAAAGGAAATAAAATAAGTTCCTCTTTTTTCATATGTGTGGTAAGTTCTCCGGCACTTTCTTTAAAGAGTAGCAAAACCTCGTGTAGCTCAGGATGGTTGTTACCATGTACCTTAGCTATTTTAGTTAAGTACTCTAAAATTTCAGGAATTTGTTTTTCTACATAGGTATGATGATTTTGGTAGACGTAGTCGCACAAGAAATCTAATGACCAGTTTTGATAATCGTTAGTAGATTTTGAACCTTTATCAATTCGGATGAGTTTATTGATTAATGTATCTGGAACAATATTTTTCTTTGTTGAAACTTCTTGAATAGTCCTGTTACCATTGCAACAAAAATCGATGCCATATAGTTTGAAAATTGTAGCTGTTTTATAGTTGTTTGCAACTATATCTGCCACTGTTGTGTTGTTATTTATTTCCATTTTGTTTCAGTTTATATTTATAAATAATAAAAAGACCTTTTTATCTTTTATTATTGTAAATTTTTTTATTCCCGTTTTAACCAGAAAGTATTCTTCTTATCTTGGGTGTATAATACATTGTGGAGTGTGTTTTCTTCTAACATTTTTCTCAAATTATCTCTAATCTCTACAAACTTAAAGTGGAGAGGGCAGGGAGAGCTATCGTCGCATTGCTTTAAACCCAATCCGCAACCTGTATAAATACTATCTCCATCTAATACACGAACCACATCACTTAAACGGATTTTTTTAAGGTCGGCTTTGTTAATTACAAACCCACCATAAGGGCCTTTAATAGAGTCGATAATATTATTTTTCGTTAAAATTTGTAATATTTTTCCTGTAAAAGCTTCTGGAGAGTCAATAGCAGCAGCGATGGCTTTAACACCAACTTTGTTATCTAAGCTAGATTGTTCTGCAACAAAAATAGTTGCTCTTAAACCGTATTCACAAGATTTTGAAAACATATAAAAATAATATGCTACAAAGATATTAGTTTTCTTTAAAAAAGACACTAGAGTCTTTTATTTTTTTATAAAAAAAGCACCATTAAAAAATGATGCTTTTGAATCTTATTTTGTGTTTAGTTTTTTCGGTGCCAATAAGCTGTTCTACCAAAGGCAGCAAAACCTATATAACCTCTAATTTTTAACTTGTTGTTATTTTCAAGTTTAATATAACACTTGTATTCTTTTCCGTTTTTAGGATCTAAAATTTTTCCGCCACTCCATTCGTCACCATCTTTTTTTAATCCTGTTAAAATGTTCATTCCTAAAATAGGGTTGTTTTTACGCTTTCCGCTACATTTATCACAAACAGCTTCTTGACGGTTCTTGTCAGTAATTTCTACAATTTTAGCGTATGCCTTTCCGTCTTTTTTATATACTTCAATTACAGAATCAACCTTATTGGTTTCTTCATTTCGGTTTTCCCATTTTCCGAAAATAGTTTGTGCGCTCATAGATAAGCTAACGGTTGTAAATAATAAAGCAAAAAGTATTTTTCTCATAATTTAAAAGTTTTAATAGTATATCGTTTTCAAAAAGTATTCCAATTAATCGTATTGTGCGTCAAAGTTGCTATCCCACTTTCCTTGCACACGTAATACTTGTTCTATAATATCACGAGCACAACCGTTACCACCTGTTTTATCAGAAATGTATTTTGAAATTTGTTGTATTTCACGAGCCGCATCGTTAGGGCAAGATGGCATACCAACAAGTTTCATTACAGGATAATCAGGAATATCATCTCCCATATACACTACATTTTCAGGATTCAATTTGTATTTTTCAACCAATTCATTAAACTGTTGAATTTTATTATGAGCTCCTAAATAAATATCGGTAATACCTAAACCTTCTAAACGTGTGCGTACACCTTCGTTTTTTCCACCAGAGATAATACAAACCCTGTAACCAGCTTTTACAGCAGATTTTAAGGCATATCCATCTTTAATATTCATTTGACGTACCAATTGTCCGTCAGGAAAAACGGTTACAATTCCGTTAGTTAATACTCCGTCTACATCAAAAATAAAAGTGTCTATTTGAGGTAAGTATTCTTTATAACTCTTTTCCATTTTGTTGGATTGATTTTGTAATAAGTTTATAAATTTCTTGTTGTTCGGCATTTAACAATGCTAAATGATCTTGAATAGTTTTTTGATCGTTTCTTTTAGCAGGGCCTGTTTGTGCTGCATCAGGACTCAACTCGGTTATTTTTTGAGCTGTTTCTTGAATTAATGGTAGTAATACTTCAAAAGGAACTTGGTGTTTATTACAAATATCAGCACCAATTTTATACATGTGATTGGTAAAATTGTTTACAAAAACGGCAGCCACGTGTAATCGTTTACGTTGTTCTGAGTTGATACGGTATATCTTTTTTCCAATAGTTTTAGCAAGCGTTTCCAACAACTGTAAATCTTCTTCATTTTCAGCTTCTAAACAAAATGGAATTTCATTGAAGTTAACCTCTTTGTCTTTAGAAAAGCTTTGTAATAAGTAAAAAATACCTTTACGTCCAGTGTTTTGTAACGACTGCATAGCGACACTACCAGAAGTGTGTACCACCAAACCATTTTTTTGTTCAATTTTACGAGAAACATCACCAATGGCATCATCAGAAACAGCAATGATATATACATCAGCTTTTGTTAAAAGCTCTATGCTATTTGTAATAGAAGTAACTTCTTTTAAATGCTCCACTTGCTCTATATTTCGAGCATATACTTGCACCAACGATACTTCGTCTGTTTTACTAAAAGCATTGGCTAAATGTGTAGCTACATTACCGCCTCCTATAATGGCAACTTTAATCATAGCACGAAGATATTGAAATTAATTAAAAATATTTTCGCATATTTGTTCCATTATGATTGTATAAGTCGCCTAAAATAGAAGTGTTGCCTGAGCAGCAAATAGTTATGTCTTACTCTTTTTAAGACAATTTTATGTATTTATAAAACTTTATAATGACTGATAACAATCAAATATCAAAACAAACCATATTCTCACTTTTTAAAGATGCTGTTTTAGGAAGACAGCAAGATTTTACGACAGGAAGTATTCGTAAAGCTATTTTTTTATTAGCAATTCCGATGATTTTAGAAATGCTAATGGAATCTATTTTTGCTCTGGTAGATATTATTTATGTATCGAGAGTAAGTGTAAATGCAGTAGCTACTGTAGGGTTAACTGAGTCAGTACTAACTTTAGTATATGCAGTAGCGATAGGGTTAAGTATGGCGGCAACTGCTTTAGTGGCTAGAAGAACAGGAGAAAAAGATTCTGAAGGAGCAAATCAAACAGCAGTACAAGTTATTTTTTTAGGAGTATTTATTTCAATTCTTATTAGTGTTGTTGGAATTTTATATCCAAAAGAAATACTAGCATTAATGGGAGGGAAACCAGACTTAATAGCCGAAGGCTTTGGGTATACCCAAGTATTGTTAGGAGGAAACATTACTGTGATGCTACTCTTTTTAATCAATGCAATTTTTAGAGGAGCAGGAAATGCTTCTATCGCGATGTGGACGTTGATTTTATCAAACGGATTAAATATTATTCTCGATCCTATTTTTATCTTCGGTTTAGGTCCTGTACCGGCATACGGAGTAGAAGGGGCAGCTATAGCAACGACAATTGGTAGAGGTACGGCAGTAGTCGCTCAATTAGCAGTTTTATTTTTTGGAGCAGGTAAAGTTAAGTTAGCTATTAAAGATTTAGTAGTGAGAGTTTCAGTAATGATAAACTTAATCAAGGTGTCATTAGGTGGAATAGGACAATTTATTATCGGAACTTCAAGCTGGGTATTTTTAATGCGAATTATGTCTGAATTTGGAAGTGAAGTACTTGCTGGATATACAATTGCTATTCGAATAATGATGTTTACTTTAATGCCTGCTTGGGGAATGAGTAATGCAGCAGCAACTTTGGTAGGGCAAAATTTAGGAGCACAACAACCAGAGAGGGCTGAGAAATCTGTTTGGATAACTAGTAAGTACTGTGCAATTTTTATGGGAGCAGTTTCATTAATTTATATAGTTTTTGCTCCAACCTTTTTAGGGTGGTTTTCAGAGAATATTAAAGTTGTTGAAAACGGAGCATTGTGCTTGCAAATAATGGCAGCAGGATATATAGCTTATGCTTACGGAATGGTGGTAATTCAATCTTTTAATGGTTCAGGAGATACTAAAACACCAACCTATATCAATTTTGTATGTTTTTGGCTATTTCAATTACCATTTGCATATGTAATGGCAATTACATTAGATTTTGGCCCTATTGGAGTTTTTTTAGCAATAACATTAGCAGAAATTTTAATAGCTGTTGTAGGTATTTGGTTGTTTAAAAAAGGAAAATGGAAATCAGTTAAGGTATAAGGTAGTTTTTGTAACTTAGCTACTAAAGTTCTGTAAAGAAATCTAAAGTCTAAGATTTTAAAACCTCTTATTACCATGAATACTAAACCTAAATTAGGCATTAATACTATTTGTACGCATGTTGGCGAAATAAAAGATGAACAGTTTAAAGGAGCTATTTCACCAATTTATATGTCAACCTCTTATCAATTTGATAATGTTGACGTAAAAAGATACCCACGTTATTTCAATACGCCTAATCAGGAAGCTTTGTCTAAAAAGATAGCGGCTTTAGAAAAAACAGAAGCAGGTTTGCTATTTGGTTCAGGTATGGCAGCGATTAGTACTTCATTATTAGCGTTTTTACAAAAAGGAGACCATGTGGTATTACAAGAAACGTTGTATGGAGGAACTTATAATTTTGTAGTAGAAGAGTTTGATAAATTCGGAATAGAATATTCGTTTACGAATAGTTTAGCTATTGAAGACTTTGAAAAAGAAATTCAGCATAATACGCGTGTGATTTTTATTGAAACTCCATCCAACCCTTTATTAAAAGTGGTAGATATACAGGCTGTTGCTAATTTGGCAAAGGAACATGGTATTGTAACAATGATAGATAATACATTTGCCTCTCCAATTAATCAAACTCCAGTTGATTTTGGAATTGATATTATGATACATTCTGCGACTAAATATATGGGAGGTCATTCAGATATTTTGGCAGGAGCAGTAGCTGCTTCAGAAGAACATATACAACGAATATGGAATTTAGCAAAGAACCTAGGAGGGAGTTTAAGTGATTTTACAGTGTGGTTGTTAGAACGTAGTTTAAAAACGATGAATTTGCGCGTAAAGCGCCAAAGTAAAAATGCTCTAAAAATGGCAAAATATTTAGAGAAGCATGAACACATAGCTAAGGTGTACTACCCAGGGTTAAAATCGCATACAGATTATGAGTTAGCTAAATCTCAAATGAAGTATTTTGGAGGCATGTTGTCTTTTGAGTTACAAGAAGAAATTAATGCGATGGATTTTCAACGTAATTTAGCATTGATAAAACCGTCTATGAGTTTAGCAGGAGTTGAAAGTACTATGCTGAGTCCTACACAAACGTCACATGCATTACTTTCGCCTGAAGAAAGAGCAAAGCAAGGAATAAAAGATGGACTTATTCGTTTTTCGATAGGAATAGAAGAAACAAAAGATTTAATTAAAGATATAGAACAAGCAATACAAAAAACAATAGAATAAATGAAACTAGATATATTAGCTTTTGGAGCACATCCAGATGATGTAGAATTAGGATGTGCTGCTACCATAGCCAAAGAAATTTCACAAGGAAAAAGAGTAGGGATAGTTGATTTAACTCGTGGAGAACTAGGAACAAGAGGGTCAGCTGAATTGCGTGATGAAGAAGCTGCAATAGCAGGCGAAATTTTAGGAGTTTCAATACGTGAAAATTTAGGTTTTGCAGATGGCTTTTTTAAGAATGATAAAGAACATCAACTAGAAATTATAAAAATGATACGTAAGTATCAGCCAGAAATAGTACTGTGTAACGCTATAGACGATCGTCATATTGATCACCCTAAAGGAAGTCAGTTAGTGTCAGATGCTTGCTTTTTAAGCGGTTTACTTAAAATAGTAACTGAACTAGATGGAGTTCAGCAAGAAAAGTGGAGGCCAAAACAAGTATACCATTACATACAATGGAAAAACATTGAACCTGATTTTGTAGTAGATGTTACTGGCTTCATGGATAAAAAGATAAGCTCAGTTATGGCATATTCATCACAGTTTTTTGATCCAAAAAGTAATGAACCAGAAACGCCTATAACCAGCAAAAATTTTACTGATAGTATAGAGTATAGAGCTAAAGACTTAGGAAGATTAATAGGAGTTGATTTTGCAGAAGGCTTTACATCAGAACGTTACGTGGCAGTAGAAAATTTAAGTAAATTAATTTAAAAAAAAGTTTTGTCAAAATACTAAAAGCTTGTATATTTGCACCCGCAAGTTACATGGTGATTGTAGCTCAGCTGGTTAGAGCGCCGGATTGTGGTTCCGGAGGTCGCCGGTTCGAACCCGGTCTTTCACCCGAAAAGCAAAAGCCTTTCTTTATAGAAAGGCTTTTTTTGTGAAATAAATTTGTGTAAATAAAGAATAAAAAAGCTTCTCAGTTATTTTTGAGAAGCTTTTCTGTTTTCTAGCCATTGTTCATATTTGTCTTTGTGCTTAAAACGTTTATGTGTCCATAAATAACACTCTGGTTGTTCTTTTATGTTTCTTTCGGTTATTTCTAAGTATTTATCGGTAATCTGATAGTTTTCAAAATTTTTAGGAGACTCGGTTATGATTTCAAATTCTGTTTCATAGTAACCTCTTTTAATTTTTTTAGCACAATAGTTAATAACGGTAAGGTTGTATTTTTTTGAAAGCATTTCTGCACCCGTGTGTATAGGAACTCTAACGCTTAAAAAATCAGTCCAGTAATGAGTTTTATGTACTTGAGGAGATTGGTCGCTCAATAATATGTAAAGGCCTTGTATGTTGTTTTGGTAATTTTTGTGAATACCTTTTACTGTTTCTGAAGTTTTAAATCCAGTAATACCAAATTTGGATCTAGAGTTTTTTACGGCTTTTTCAAAATATTTGTTAGCAAGTTTAGTATAAGCTCCAAAAACTTGAATATCTAGTACTAGGGGTAAGCTAAAAGACCATTCCCAATTTGCTTGATGAGCTCCAACTAAAGCGATGCTTTTTCCTTCTTTAGCAAGTTTGTTTATAATTTCAGGGTTTTTGTACTTGTAACGCCTGAGTATTTCTTTTTCACTAATTGTGAAAGATTTAACGCTTTCAAAGATTAAGTCAAAGAAATGTTTGTAGAATTTTTTTGTTATGTTTTTTATTTCTTTATCGTCTTTTTCTGGAAAAGCTGTTTTTAGGTTTTGAATCACTACTTTTTTACGATATCCTACTAAGTTGAAAATAACAAGACGAAAAAAATCAGAAATTATATACAATAATCTCATGGGTAAAATTGATAATATCCATATTAGCGGATAGACAATTATAAATATGAGTAGTTTCATTGAGTTTTAATTTTAGGCAAATATCGTATTAATTAATGAATGATTTACTTTATTAACTTTTGTTTATGTTTGTGGATATATACAAAATTATGAGTCAAATTATTATTATACTGATTGTAGCTAATGTATTAGTATCTCTTAAAGGGTTTAGTGATGCTGCTTTTTTTGATCGCTATAAATTTCAGGTTCAAAAAATATTAGGAGGAGAGAAGGTAAGAATGTTAACTTCTGGTTTTTTACATGTTGATTGGTTACATCTAGGATTTAATATGTATGCTTTGTATTTATTTGGAAAAGTGGTTGACTCAAGTTTTGGAACATTAAACTTCGTATTAATTTATTTTGTGAGTTTGATAGCTGGAAGTATGTATTCGTTGTATCAACACAAAAGAGTACCTTATTATAGTGCAGTTGGAGCATCGGGAGCAGTGTCTGGTGTAATATTTTCTTCTATAATGTTGTACCCAGGTATGGAGTTGATTATGCTGCCGATTCCAATACCAATTCCTGGTTATGTATTTGGTGTTGGGTATTTGTTGTATTCTATTTACGGAATGAAAAATCAGGTTGGAAATGTAGGTCATTCAGCACATTTAGGTGGAGCGATAGGAGGGTATTTAATAACGTTATTGTTGAGACCAAGTGTAATAACGAATCACACGATAATGATTGGTGTAATGGCATTAATTATTGCTGGGTTGTTTTTCTTTGGAGATAAACTAAAGTTTAATAAATAAAAAAAACCGAAACTAATGTTTCGGTTTTTTGAGCGAGAGACCAGGTTCGAACTGGCGACATTCAGCTTGGAAGGCTGACGCTCTACCAACTGAGCTACTCTCGCATTGGTAAAGTTTTCGCAATTACTTGCTATGTTTTAATTAGAGCGGGAGACCAGGTTCGAACTGGCGACATTCAGCTTGGAAGGCTGACGCTCTACCAACTGAGCTACTCCCGCAGTAAAGCGGTTGCAAATATAAGACTGTTTCTAATATCTGCAAAGACTTTTTTGAAAAAAAATAGAAAAAAATTTACTGTTTGTGTATAACTTTCAGAAAGTGAATGTTATAGGTTTCTAAAAAAAATAGAAAAAGCAAGAGTGTTTTATAGATATGAGCGTTAAGTTTAATTTTTTACTGTAAAAACGTAGTGAAACTAGTTCTATTCTTGTTGTATAGAGTCATGAATTATGGTTTTAAAAATTAAAAAGAAGCTAATTTCCAAATAATCAATTAAAAAAGACTATCTTTGCCATGTTCAAGTAGAACACCTTAATTATTTCAAGGTAGTATATAGTAATTAGTTTTTTGAGTTTATTCTCTTCTTGCCTTTTTTATTTCATTATTCCTTTATTTTTTTTAAGTGTTTATAAGCATAAAAGCTTTTTATGACTGTGTAATAACATTATAAAAGTTTATATAAAGGTTCTTCTTTTACAAAATATATATAATAATTTAAAATTTAAGTAAGATGCAAGAAGGCACAGTAAAATTTTTTAACAGCTCAAAAGGATTTGGGTTTATTACATCATCAGAATCAGGAGAAGATATTTTTGTACACAATTCAGGATTGATTGACGATGTTAGAGAGAATGACAAAGTACGTTACGATACCGAGCAAGGTAGAAAAGGCTTAAACGCTTTTAATGTAGAGATTGTAAATTAAAGTTGTGGTTATTTTATAACCTAAATCTAACTATACAAAAGAGGCTGTCTGAAAAGATAGTCTTTTTTTTATGCTTAAATTTTAGGAGAATCGTTTGAAAGACAATCAAATTTAGAGCTTAAGAGCAATAAATGAAGTATCAATTGGGTGTTGTATTTTTAAGCTGTAATAATTTGAACATGGAATTATTTATAAAAATAAAAAGCCCTTATATAAGGGCTTTCAATTAACAGTTTGTTGATGTTAATTCTCCTCCATAACATAGATTTAAACCACATCCTTGATGAGTAACTACATAATCTCCATATGTACAAGTAGTGTAATAAGTGTCATCCCATGGTTCACATTTTCTACCAAAAGCACATCCACCAGTTACTTTTTTTTGTTGTTGTTTATTTAGAACTGATCCTAAATCTGAAATGTTTTTTAACATAATTTGAGTTTTTTAATTTCTTAAATCTAAAAAGTGAAAAATAACTCAATGAAAGAAAAACCGTAAAATGAATAAGGATAAACCTTACTTAATTAAAATTAACAAATAAGTTTAATATGTTTACAACATACATGGTTGCACATGTTTTCCGTATCTGTATAGCATAAAGATTCTATACATGGTTCAATAGGTGGGTCACCTGGGTCAACATCTAGGTATGGACTACCACCTAAAATTATTTTTTGCTCAGATTTATTTAAGGTTGTGCCTAAGCTTAAAATATTCTTTAACATAATTTAAAATTTAAAGTTTCTCAAATATAAAAAGTGAAAAATAACTCAATGAAAGAAAAACCGTAAAATAAATAAGGGTAAACCTTACTTAACTAAAATTAACGTATAAAAAACTGCAGAAATAATAATACCCACTAGCGTGGGCATTATTAAGGGGATGTTAAACTAATTAATTATCATTCTTAATTTATCACCCCGTTAAAAAAGTTTAGATATTAAAGATACAAAACCTATTCGTAATTAAAAAAAGAACCCACTCAAAAATATTGAGTGGGAAAATTGCTATGAAAAAGAACTTAAGACGTCTCTTAAGTACTGCAAAGGTACTTAGAATTTAATGAATAAAAGAGTGAAAAAAACGTAAAAAAAGTAAGGCTAAACCATAAAAAAACTTTTGAATTGTAATTTTTATCATTCTAATAAAAAGTACAGATTTTACGGTTAAAGTATTAATGAAGATAAAAAAAGCGGGAAAACCCGCTTAGTATTTTAAAATGGTTGAGGTTGGCATTGCGGTTCAGCACAACCAAACCAAATTCGAGAACAGGTATTGTCAGGTAATAAACATTGTGCTTTACCACCGTTAATAGATCGTTGTTCCTTTTTGTTTAAACTAGTTCCTAAGTTTGAGATGTTCTTTGCCATAATAAAAGTTTTAAGTTTCTCAAAATTAGGGTATTTAAAATATAATACTAGAAAAAAAACCGTAACATAAGTAAGGTTTTATATTATTTATTTTAAACTTTCTTTAAGTCTCTTAGAAGAAAGATTTTTCATTCCTTATAATTTTAAGAAAATGAAAACCATAGATTTCAAAACCTTCATTGTAGTAAAACTTATGAGATTTTCTATTGGCAGTATAGGTGTTTAATTCAACAGCTTCACAACCTTTAGTCTTCGTATAGTCGTACACCCATTTAAAAAGTTGTTTACCTATATTGTTACCTCTGTATGTTTCATCAATAATAACATGATCAGGTTCTACACTTTTACCAATATAGTGTCTCATACTGTACCAAAGCCCACAAATACCTACAAGTTTATTATCATCAAAAACACCTATACATTCATAGTTTGGGTATTGAGCCATTTCTAAAACTCTAGTTTCTAAAATATCCTGAGGTGTGGTAGTATTGGCTTTACGTAAAAGAGGAAGGATTGTAAGAATATCTTCTTTATTAATTAGGTTAAAACTTATATTCATTCTGTATTTTTGGATTAAAGAAATTTAAGATGATAAAAATAAAAAATATATCAGCTCAAGAAACCTATAAAATTCGATTAGCTGTTTTACGTAATAATATTGATTTGCCTTATAAGTTTAAGGAAGATGAATTTGAAAACACTTTTCACTTAGGAGCTTTTTACAACAATAAATTGGTAGGTATAGCATCTTTTATGCGAAATAGAATTGATGTTGTTAAAGGAGAGCAATATCAATTAAGAGGAATGGCAACGTTACCAGAAGTTAGAGGGATGGGAGCAGGAAGATTATTAATAGAAGAAGCCAAAAGAACTTTAAAAGCTAAAGATATTAATGTTTTATGGTGTAATGCAAGAAAAGAAGCAGTTGGGTTTTATGAAAGTTTAAATTTCGTAACAATAGGTGAGGAGTTCGAAGTGCAAAAAGTAGGTCCTCATTTTAAAATGTATTATATTGTAAACTAGAGGTTTGTTTAGCGACCATTACTCAAAAATTAAAACACTTTAGTATGAAAACATTATTACAGTTAACTTTATGTTCGTTACTATCATTTAATATTTTTTCACAACAAAAAGAAGTAAAAATTATTCCTGAAAAATTAACAGAGAATATATATGTTTTGAAAGGGCAAGGAGGAAATATTGGAATTTTTGTGGGAGAAAAAGGTGTATTTATGATTGATGATCAATTTGCTCCTTTAAGCAAAAAAATATTAGCAGCTATTAAAACAATTACGGATAACCCAATAACTTATTTAATTAATACACACTGGCATGGTGACCATACAGGTGGAAATGCTAACTTTCAAAAAGAAGGAGCAGTGATTGTATCTCATGAAAATGTACGTAAACGGATGAGTATTGATCAAGTAGTTAGAGGTAAGAAAAGGTTAGCATCACCAAAAGAAGCATTACCAGTGATTACTTTTTCAGAAGATATACAGTTTTATATTAATGAAGAACCAATTTTGATTACCCATGTTCATAATGCACATACTGATGGAGATGCATTAGTGTATTTTGGAAATAGTAATGTATTGCATGTAGGAGATGCTTATTTTCAAGGAAAGTTTCCATACATAGATATAGACTCAGGAGGTACAATAGATGGATATATAGGAGGTATTGAAAAAATGATAATGATAGCAGATGATGATACTAAAATAATCCCAGGACATGGAAATGTATCATCAGAAAAAGAATTGAGAGCATATTTAAGTATGTTGAAAGACTTAAAAAGTGCTATTGCATCAGAAATAAAAAAAGGAGCGAGTTTGGATGAGATAAAAAGTAATTCTTCAATAACGGAGAAATATAAAAGTTATAATGGTTGGATTACAGAAGAAAAAATAAAAGAAGCGATTTATAAAAGTTTGAAAATGAAGTAAAAATAAAAACCCAAATCGAATGATTTGGGTTTTGTAGCGAGGAGCAGATTTGAACTGCCGACCTCAGGGTTATGAATCCTGCGCTCTAACCAACTGAGCTACCTCGCCTGATTGCGGGTGCAAATATAATTACTTTTTGGTTTTAGGCAACAAACATTTAAATTTTTTTTTAAAAAATAATTATCTATATTGGCGCTTAAACAAAAAAATAAATGAGCAAAGTTAAATTTGAGTTAGAGTTTCCTATTCATGCATCTCCAAGCATGTTATATCAATATTTTGCAACGCCAGCAGGTTTAGAAGAATGGTTTGCTGATAGAGTAAATTCACGAGGAAAGCTTATTACTTTTATGTGGGATGACTCTGAAGAAGAGGCTAAGATAATTACTAAAAAAGCAGATGAGCGTATTAAGTTTAAATGGACTGAAAGTGAAGGTGATGATAGTTATTTTGAATTCAGAATACAAGTAGACCCATTAACCAAAGACGTTGCTGTAATTGTTACAGATTTTGCTGATGATGAAGATGATGCAGAAGAAGCAAAAATGCTTTGGCAAAATCAAATAGAAGAATTAAAGCATACAATAGGAGCTTAACACACAAGGAGAAAAGAACTAAAAGATAAACTCGGCAATTTTGTCGAGTTTTTTTGTGGCTAATATTCACCTAAATTGTAAGTTTGCAATTAAAATTTTTAAGAAATGGTAAACTTTAATGGAACTTTAATTTCTGATAGCGAAGTACAAATTTCAACAAAGAATAGAGCTTTTAAGTATGGCGATGCTATTTTTGAAACAATTAAAGTATTAAATGGTAAAGTTGTTTTTGTAGAAGACCATTATTTTAGGTTAATGGCATCAATGCGAATGCTCCGTATGAAAATACCAATGAAGTTTACTCTTGAATTTTTGCAAGATGAAATTCTTAAAATAACCAAAGAATTACCTGAATCTTCTACTTATAGAGTACGATTAACTGTTTTTAGAAAAGACGGAGGTTTGTATGCACCTGTTACAAATGAAATAGATTATATTATTGAAGGAACTCCATTAGAAAGTATAGAAAAAGAGGTCTATAGAATGGATGTTTTTAAAGATTTTTATAATTATTCAGGTTTGCTTTCAACAATAAAAACAACCAACAGAATGCTGAATACTTTAGCAGCTGTTTTTGCTGAAGAAAACGATTTAGATAACTGCATTTTATTAAATGAACGCAAAGGAGTTGTTGAGGCTATTAACGGAAATATTTTTATAGTAAAAGGAAATACAATAAAAACTCCAGCTTTAACAGAAGGATGTATTAAGGGAATTATCAGAAAAAAGGTAATTGAAATTATAGAAAAACACCCAGAGTATACAGTAGAAGAAACAACTATTTCCCCTTTTGAAATCCAAAAAGCAGACGAAGTTTTTATAACGAATGCTATTATAGGAATTCAACCAGTTACTAATTATCGTAAAAAAGAATTTTCAACAGATATAACTAATAAAATAAAAAGTAGTCTAAAATTAGCAATAGTTACTAGCTAGAACTAATTCATTTGGATATCGCTAGGAGCGTTAGCCCAAATTTTATACTTACCACCTCGTTCCAATAACTTGTTTTTCCAAAAACTTTGGTCATTGGTGGTTAAAATATTTTCGTAGTCATTCTCTGCTACAAACCAAGAGCTCATTAACAGTTCTTCTTCTAGTTGGTTTGTCCCCCAGCCAGAATAGCCTAAAAAGAAACGAATGTCGCTAGCTTTTAACTGTTTTTTGTTTAATAACTCTTTTAAAAGATCAAAATTTCCACCCCAGTAAATACCGTTTGCAACTTCAATACTGTTAGGAAGTAAATGTGGAACTTTATGGATAAAGTATAAATTATCCTGTTCTACGGGTCCGCCCTGATATACTGTAAAATCACAGTCTATCTCAGGAACTAAATCGCTGAGTACATGGTTTAAAGGTCTGTTTAAAATAAAACCTACCGAACTTTTTTCATTATGCTCAGTAAGTAAAACGATGGTTCTTTTAAAAGAACTATCATTTAAAATTGCTGGTTCAGCAATTAACAACCTACCTTTTTCCGGTTTAAATGCAACCATAATTTTTTAGTTTATAAACACTAAGATAAATAAAATATTAATAAAACTTTAACAAAAGTGTTAAAAAACCAGAGGAAATAGGGAAAAAACTGTAGTTACATTTTTTCTAAAACGCTAATAACTTCATTTTTTTTACGAACTGAAACAGGAACAGTTGTTTTGTTTTTTAAAACTAAATATCCTCCATCAGATTTTATAAATTCTTTAATGAATTGAATATTAATAAGATGGCTTTGGTGTACTCGTAAGAAATCATATTCCTTTAACATGTCGGCAAAGTGTTTTAAAGTTTTTCCAACCAATATTTTTTGACCGTCATTCATAAAAAACTCTGTGTAATTGTTATCAGATTGACAACGAATAATATCATCTAAATTTACCACCATTATCTTGTCAGAAGTGTTTAATGATATCTTTTTGGGACGTTGATTTGGTTTTTTAATAGATTGTTGTAGTACTGTTAATTGCTCTTTATCGGGTTTAATTTGATCTTTAGCCTTATTAATAGCGTTTGCTAAATCTTCATTAGAATATGGTTTTAGCACATAATCAATAGCAGCAAACTTAAAAGCTTTAATAGCATACTCGTCGCTTGCTGTAACAAAAATAATTTTTGAAGATAGATTTGGGTGAATTTCTAAAACATCGAAACCTGTACCATCTCCTAACATAATATCTAAAAATAAAATATCTGGTTGTTGTTTTCTTAAAGCTTTTGATGCTTCAACCACACTTTTAGCAGTGCCAATGATTTCAATTTCAGGATGAAATTGAGTAAGATCGTTTTGTAGCATTTCCAATGCTGTAGGCATATCATCTACTAAAATTGCAGAAAGTTTTTTCATTTTTTAAAAATCAGTTTTTAAAGGAATTTTAAATAGTACTTTAGTTCCTATTACTTTGCCTTCTTCGCGTATTTCACTAATAGAAAAAGTACTTTTGTTTGATAAATTTTGAATTCGCTCTTGTGTAACTTTTAATGCTACTGATTTATGTGAGCTTGTTTTTTTGAGTTCTTTTGATTGATGAATTCCTATACCGTTGTCTACCACCTCACAATGTAAAAGGTTATTCTTTACAGAAAAATTAATCATAATTTTTCCATTTTCAACAGAAGAAATTCCATGTTTTATACTGTTTTCAACAAAAGGCTGTATAAGCATTGGTGGAATTAAAATTTCTTCAGAATCTATAGTAAGATTTGTAGTTATAGAATATTCAAAAGTATTTGAGTTTATCTGTTGCTCTAATTCAATATAGTTTTTAAGCGTAGTAATTTCTTCAGCTATACTAATTTCTTCTTGTCTAGAATTATGCAAAACACCACGTAAAAGTGTAGCAAACTTACTAATGGTAGCATTTAATTCAGCAGACTTCCCTGAGTTTCCTAAAGCTTTAATTCCGTTTAAAACATTAAAAATAAAATGTGGATTCATTTGTAGCTGCAAGGCTTTTTGTTCTAAAGAAATCAAATGGTTCTCTAACTCTAGTTTTGTAACTTTTGCTTTGTTTTTGGTCTGAATTCTTCGAATGTAAGACCAAATAATAAGTGCTAAAATTAAACAGACTAATCCAAAAACAGACCAAATGAACCAATTTTTCTTATAGATAGGTGTATCGATAAAAAAATTAAACTCAATAGGGGTGCTTTCTATTTTTCCTACTCTTGATTGAGCTGAAAAGGTATAGTTTCCTGGTGATAAATAAGCCAAATCAATAGTGCTTTTAGTACTCCAAGGGCTTTTTTGGTCATTAAGAGTGTAGCGATACTCTAGATTGTTTGAGTTATTAATATCAATTGTTTTATAATAAAAAGAAATATGGTTTTTATCAGCAGGTAATTGTAAAGTTTTGTTGTAGTTATTTATGTTGATACTATCTAATGGAGTAAAGACAACTTCAATACTTTCAAAAGAAATGGTTGGCTTTTTTTGTATGATTTTATCACTCTTAATAAAGTAAATCCCTTTATCTTTTGTAGAAATCCATGTGTTATTTTTATCGTCTTGAAAAACACTGGTAATTTTATTAGTTGTTAAGGTATTGTATTTATTAATGTTTTTAACAAAATTAAAATTAGCATCGAGTACTTCAATACCTTCACTTTCTGAAACAATCCAAAATTGATTATTAATTTTTTTTATCTCGGTTACATTTTGTGCGGAGATGGTCTGTGTTTCTATTTTATTACCCTTAATGAATTTAATGCCATTATTATAGGTGGTTGCAATGATTGTTTTTCCATTAATTAAAATAGAAGTGTAGTTGTTTACATCAATTCTTTTTAAAATTTCAGGATTGATAAGCTTGTCTAGTTTCCATAAAGATTTATTTGTGGCTATCCAGTAAAACTTTCCATCAAATAACATATCGTTTATCTGATTTAGGTCAATTTGAAAGTTGGTACGAAGAGGAGAGAGGTAATCTTCACGAACTCTAAAAATTCCTTTGTTAGTACCTAAAAAAGTATGGTTTTTAGCGGTTAAAATGCAGTTAACATTGTTACGTTCAAAATTAGTAAATCCACGATGGCTTTTTATACTTAAACCTTTATCAGTACCAATAAAAACAGTATTTCCTTTTGTAGCAATGGTATTAATGTTGTTTGATAGAAGCCCATTTTTAGTAGTAAAAGTCGTAAACTTATTTCCGTCGAACCGAATTAATCCGTTATTAGAAGCGAGCCATATATAGCCAGTTTCGTCTTGAGAACCATTATTTATATGTAGACTAGGTAATCCGTTATTTTTAGTATAAGTTTTTAAAGGTTGATTTTGAGCAGAAACATTTATGAATCCATAAAAAAAACAGCAGAGTAATAAAAAAACAAAGTTTTGTATTGAGTATTTTTTAATACTCAATACAAAACTGTTTCTCATAGCTGTTTTTGTAATATAGTGTTGCATTTTCATCATAACAAAAATACTTAAATTAAACGTCATTAAGAAGAGGAGGCGGTTGAAGTAGTTATTTTTATTAAGAGGTTCTCCTAAGTTCGTAATGACGTTTGTTCAACAATTATTAGTTATTTCATAGCGTATAAGCGTTTATTATTGGTATCTGGTTTTACGTGTTCTAACTCTCCGTAAGGTTTAGTTAAAGGTTTTAAAACACATAGAGCAGAAGCTTTACCTTTTATAATTAACTGACTGTTTTTTACAGTGTAGGTCCATCTAAATTTCTCCACAGGAATATTTGTTTTTTCAACCTCTTTCATTAAAGCTTCTTCGCTAGCAATAAAATCCATAATTTCTTCTTGCATTACAAAGTGAGGAATTTCATTATCAGAGTTATGGTAATCCAATTCTAGATTTACAGGAATAGTATACTGAATTGTATACGGTTCTCCCACGTAACGTTCTTTTTCATTATTTAATGCATCGTACCAAGAAATTTCTTTTTCTTCTGGATATTTTTTAGCAATTTCTTTTGATAAATCTACTTTACCAGGCGAGTTTGCTGTTGGATAAAACACATAGTATGGTTGTGCTAAATAATGATTAGAAAACTCACCTCCAAAAACATTGTAATATGGTGAAGCAACTACTTGTGGAATTTTGTTTTCGGTTATAAAGGCACTTTTTAAAGTGTTTACTAAATCAGTGTTTTCAGCCAATTGATTTGTATGAAAAATAATTTTAGTATCATCTGTGATTGCTTCACTTTTTACTGAAGGTAATGAGCCTTTAGTAATTGTTTTTTGTAAAGTTTCAGCAGTTACTTTATCTCCTTTAATTACTGTTTCTAAGTTCATTGCTTTGAACGGATTATTGTTGTTTACAATATGAACTTCTCCATAAGGGTTTTCAGTAGCATTGTTGTTCATCCAAGAAATAATTTCTTCTACTGAATATTTACCATTGATTATTTCGTAGTTTTTTTCTTTGAAATATACCCTAGCACTATCGTAAAAATGACTCTTTCCTTTGTCGTTTCCTGTAATAAACACTACAGGTTTTCTGTATTCCACAGCTGGTTTTTCAATAGTTTTCTCTGTAGTAGCAATGTTTCCCTGTTCTTGGCTTTTGTTGTCACTCTTTGTGTTATCACAATTTGAAAATACCCCGATTAGTAGTAGTAATCCCATTACTGTACCTACTTTTAAAATGTTTTGTTTCATAGTTTTTTGTTTTAAGGTTATTATAGTTACTGTTATTGTTGTAAAATGATGGTTACATCCTTTCCTAAATTCATACTAGATGATAGTTTATTTAAAATGTTAGGAAGGTTTCGGTCGTTAATCCACTGACCGTTTTCTTGTTTTTCAACAGAAGCGATTAATCCGCTTGTGTTTATTTGTAATTTTAAACTTGTGTATTTTTCCAAATACATTTTTAATACTGATGAATAATTGTTGTTTGACCACATAATTGCTGTTTTTATATGATCAAAATTACCACAGATGTATAGGTGAATTTGGAGTAAATTAGAATTCGTAGTAGATAAATTAGAATTCGTTATAGATTAAAAAAATAACTCCTTGTTTTTTGCAAACAAGGAGTTATTCATAGGAAAAAGAGAAGTTTCTTAATAGTTTAATTTCTCTTTTAAATACTTAGAGGTATATGATTTTTTGTTTTTTGCTAATTCTTCTGGAGTGCCTGCAAAGATTAAGTTTCCACCTTTTTTCCCACCTTCTAAACCAAGGTCAATAATATAATCAGCACACTTAATCAATTCAATATTGTGTTCAATAACAATGATTGAGTGTCCTCTTTCAATTAAAGCATTAAAAGAAGCTAATAACTTTTTAATATCGTGAAAATGTAATCCAGTAGTAGGTTCATCAAAAATGAACAAAGCTTTATCTTTAGTGTTTCCTTTTACTAAAAAAGAAGCCAGTTTTATACGTTGTGCCTCACCACCAGAAAGGGTAGAAGACGATTGTCCTAACTGTACATAACCTAATCCAACATCTTGTAAAGGTTTTAATTTTCGAGCTATTTTGGTTTGTTCATGTTCTGTAAAAAAAGCAACGGCATCATCAATGGTCATATTCAAAATATCATCGATTGATTTTCCTTCAAAAGTTACTTCCAGTACTTCTTTTTTAAAGCGTTTACCTCCGCAGGTTTCACATTCTAAATGCACATCTGCCATAAATTGCATTTCTATAGTAACTTCTCCTTCACCTTTACAAACCTCACAACGACCACCATCTACATTAAAAGAAAAATGTTTTGGTTGGTAGTTTCTAATTTTAGATAGTTTTTGAGTTGAAAGTAATTTACGAATATCATCATACGCTTTTATATACGTTACAGGGTTAGAGCGTGAAGAACGACCAATAGGATTTTGATCGATAAACTCTACATGTTTTAACAAGTCAAAGCTTCCTGTAACATCTGTATGTTGCCCTAATTTTTCGCCATATCCAACTAGCTTTTTTTGCATCGCAGGATACAAGATTTTTTTAACCAAGGTGCTTTTACCACTACCTGAAACTCCAGTAATAACTGTTAAATTATTAAGAGGGAAAGAAACATCAATGTTCTTCAGGTTATTTTCACGAGCACCAATAATATCAATAGAATTTTTTGATGTTCTTCTACTAGTAGGGATTTCAATTTTTAATTCTTCTGATAGATATTTAGCTGTTAGCGATTCAGATTGTAGGATATCTTCAAAAGTTCCTTCTGCAACCACATTTCCACCATACGTTCCTGCTTCAGGACCAATATCAATAATGTAATCAGCCTCTTTCATGATGTCTTCATCATGTTCAACTACAATTACGGTATTACCTAAATCGCGTAGGTTTTTTAAGACTCCAATTAATCTTTCTGTATCTTTTGGGTGTAAACCAATACTAGGCTCATCCAAAATATACATAGAACCTACTAACGAACTACCTAATGAAGTGGCTAAATTAATTCGTTGACTTTCACCACCTGATAGCGTGTTAGATGTTCTATTTAAAGTTAGATAGCTTAAGCCAACATCTGTTAAAAACTGTAAGCGATTATTTATTTCGGTAAGTAAACGTTTACCAATTTTTTCTTCGTATTTATTTAATTGAATATTATTAAAAAATACTGCCAACTCATCTAGAGGTAAGGTTACTAATTCATCAATAGTTTTACCATATACCTGAACGTAGTTAGCTTCTTTACGTAGACGTTTTCCGTTACATTCGGTACATTTTGTTTTTCCACGATAGCGAGACAGCATTACACGGTTTTGAATTTTGTAACTTTTCTCTTCTAGTTTTTTGAATAGATGATTAATTCCTTTGAATTTTTTAGTTCCATTCCAAACTAAATCTTTTTGTTCATCAGTAAGTTCGAACCATGGTTTATGTATAGAAATTCCGAATTCTTCAGCATTTAGAATTAAATCGTTTTTATATTTCTTGTAACTATCTGTTTTAAAAGGGAAAATAGCATTTTCATAGATAGATAAGCCTGTGTTTGGAATTACTAAATCTTCATCAATACCAATCACATTTCCATATCCTTCACAAGTAGGGCAAGCTCCATAAGGATTGTTAAAGCTGAATAAATGAGTGTTTGGTTCTAAGAATGAAATTCCATCTAGTTCAAATTTGTTACTAAATTCAGTAGTATTTCCATCTGATAAATTTTCAATATAACAGATTCCTTTTCCTTCAAAAAAAGCTGTTTGTACGGCATCTCCCAAACGGTTGTAAAAATCTTCTTCGTCTTTTACAACAATTCTATCTACGACTAGCTGTAATTCATTTCCTTTAAAATCTTTTATAGGAAATTCATCAATTCTGTATACGGTGTCTTGATATTTTAAACGAGCATATCCTTGCTGTGTTAGTACTTGTAAAACAGTTTTTATATCTCTGTCTTTATTAATATGTATAGGAGCGAGCAATAACAACTTTGTACGTTCTTCAAATGTTTTTACATGATTGATAACATCAGAAACGGTATGTTTTTTTACTTCATTCCCAGAAATAGGAGAGAAGGTTTTACCAATACGAGCAAAGAGTAACTTGATATAATCGTAAATTTCAGTAGAAGTACCTACAGTTGAACGAGGATTGGTAGAGTTTACTTTTTGTTCAATAGCAATGGCAGGTGCAATTCCCTTGATATAATCTACCTTAGGTTTGTGCAGTTTTCCTAAAAACTGACGTGCATACGAACTTAAACTTTCTACATAACGGCGTTGCCCTTCAGCGTAAAGAGTATCAAAAGCTAAAGAAGACTTTCCTGAACCTGAAAGTCCAGTAATAACTACTAATTTATTACGAGGAATAACCACATCAATGTTTTTTAAATTGTGCAGTTTGGCCCCTTTAATTATAATATTTTCCTTTGGATTAACAGTTGAAATATCAGTCTTCATATACTCAAAAAAATAAGCGATAAAAATACCAATTTCAAGTGGTTTTAATAAATAAACTATAGTATTTTTCTCTTTTTTTATAGTTTTTTTTGTATTTATTAATAAAAAATCTAATATTTGTAACTCGTTATTAATCAATAAATAATAGCCTATAGCAAGATAATTACTTTTATAACTTAATATCCCCTAACCAAAAGAGAACTAGTAAGTTGCTCTTTTAAAAAAGTAATTATTATGCAAAACATAGTAGATGACAGTGTTTTAGTAAAAAACTACATTAATGGTAATGAATACGCCATAGAATTATTGATTAAACGGCACCAACAACGTCTTTATAGCTTTATTTATAGTAAAGTACAAAATAGAGATACTACAGAAGATATTTTTCAAGATACCTTTATAAAGGTAATAAGAACGCTAAAAAAAGGAAATTATAACGAAGAAGGTAAATTTTTGCCTTGGGTTATGCGTATTGCTCATAATTTAATTATTGACTTTTTTAGAAAGAACAATCGTATGCCTACATTTAATAATACAGAAGAATTTGATATTTTTTCAGTATTGAGTGATGGAGCCTTAAATGCAGAAGGAAAAATAATAAAAGAACAAATTTTAAATGATGTTAAAGAGTTAGTTGAAGAGCTACCAGATGAACAAAAAGAAGTTCTAAAAATGCGTATTTATAATGATATGAGTTTTAATGAAATATCTGAAAATACAGGTGTTAGTATTAACACAGCATTGGGTAGAATGCGCTATGCTTTAATTAATTTGAGAAAAATAATAGAAAAAAATAAAATTATTTTAGTCAGTTAAACAATATTTGGAAAAATGCATCGTTAAATCATTGATTATAAGTAATAATAAGGGAATTATATATGATGCAAATTTACACAAAGAAGTCTCCTGACTTTAAAATGGAACCAAAACAAGAAACAGTTCAATATTTGATTAATTTTTCTAAATCGCTAACAGTAGTTAAAACAAAATCAAACTATCTCATTGAATTGAATTTGAATTAAGAGTGGAAAAAGCTTCAACAAGGTTGGGGCTTTTTTTATGCTTTCTTTTTATTATAATCTTCTATTACCGATTTTCTTCCAACCGTTTTTGTAATAATATCATTTTCTAACTTCCAACCACGAGCAGGAGAGTATTCTCTTCCGTAATAAATAATTTGTAAGTGAAGTTTATTCCATAATTCTTTTGGAAATAGACGTTTTGCATCTTTTTCTGTTTGAGCAACACTTTTACCATTAGATAAATTCCAACGAAACATCAATCTATGAATATGCGTATCTACAGGGAAAGCAGGAATGTTAAAAGCTTGTGACATTACCACACTAGCAGTTTTATGACCCACTGCAGGTAATTCTTCTAAAGCTTCCATATCAATAGGAACTTCACCATTATGCTTTTCAATTAAGATTTTAGATAAACCGTGAATTCCTTTCGATTTCATTGGTGATAAACCAACAGGTTTGATAATCTCTCTAATTTCATCAACAGTAAGCTTTACCATATCGTACGGATTATCAGCTTTTTCAAATAATAAAGGTGTAATAGTGTTTACACGCGCATCTGTGCTTTGAGCAGACATTAATACAGCAATTAATAATGTGTAAGGATCTTTATGGTCTAAAGGAATTGGAGTTTCAGGATATAACTCTTCTAAAGTATCTATAACAAATTGAACTTTTTCTGCTTTCGTCATTGCTTTATAAAATTTGAAAAAATCAAAGGTACAAAGAAGCTTCGTATGTTTTATGGATAATCAAAATCAACTTTGTAACTTTGACTTTATAACTTTGAAGCAAAATAATATGACAACACTAAAAATAGGAGATAAGGCACCAAATTTTGAATCGGTAGACGAAAAAGGAAATGCAGTAAAACTTTCTGATTATGCAGGAAAAAAACTAGTATTATTCTTTTATCCAAAAGCAAGTACGCCTGGTTGTACAGCAGAAGCTTGTGATTTACGTGATAATTACAAAACTTTTTTAGCAAATGGATATGATGTTTTAGGAGTGAGTGCAGATTCAGCAAAACGTCAACAAAACTTTATTAATAAAAATGAATTACCTTTTCCTTTGTTAGCAGATGAAAGTAAAGATGTAATTAATGCTTTTGGTGTTTGGGGACCTAAAAAGTTTATGGGAAGAGAGTATGATGGAATTCACCGCACCACTTTTGTGATTGATGAGAATGGAGTAATTGAAGATGTAATTACGAAAGTAAAAACAAAAGAACACGCAAATCAGATATTAAAGTAATAGTATATCTAGCTAATAAAATAAAAGTCGAGTATTTACTCGACTTTTATTTTTTGCGGACTTACTCTTAATTCTTTAGGAGTTGTTATCACTTCTGTAGTGGAAGCAAGTTCTTCTTGTAACTCTTTACTTGTTTTAGTACTACCATCATGACTCCATCCAGGAGGCATAAACACATATTTTAAACGTGTTGTTAATGGTAAATCCTTTTTTCGGTTAAAAAAGTCTTTAAATATTTCTTTCCACTCATGAAAAATGATGTTAACCGGTCCTTTATCTTCTAAAGGTTTCGTTAAACCATAACGTAATTTTTCGTATTCAGTTTCATCTTCTTCAGCCTGAAAAGTTCCAAAAATACGATCCCAAATTATCAATACCATTCCCATATTTTTATCTAAATACTTAGTATTAGAAGCATGGTGAACTCTATGGTGAGATGGAGTAACAAAAATATAACCCCACCATCCTAATTTACTTTTAATAAAGTTAGTATGGCACAAAGTTCCGTAGTTTTGATTCATGGCGTATGCAAACATAATGTGCAATGGCATAACACCTAGAAAAGCCAAGGGTAAAAAGAACATATACCTAAATAAAGGCTGCAAAACTGGAGATCTAAAACCAGTTGAAATATTATAAAATTCAGAGTTGTGATGTGTTACGTGTACTGCCCAGAAAAATCGCGAATGATGATCTACATAGTGGTGTATGTAGTATAAAAAGTCTTGTCCTATAAAAGCTAACAACCAATATGCCCACGACATGTTACCTTCCCAATCAATAATTCTGTATTGATAACAAAATCCCATAATAGCAAATGAAGTAACCTTCATTAACAAGTCTAGGCTAAAATTTACTAGGGCAAAGTAAACATTAGTAGCTGTATCTTTAAAATCGTAGTTTTTAGCTTTAGCTCGATAGCTAAAGAACATTTCGAGTAAGATTACTGAAATGAAAAATGGAGCACTCCAGTAGTATAATATATCTTGATTAAATATGTTGCTCATGCTATTTTTTTAATTGCAAAACTATTTAATTTTACTCAATTTTACTGTTAAAGTTTATAGTCTTTCCTCAATCCAACTTTTAAAGCTATAAAAGTTTTGAGGAGCTACACCATGTCCTACAGGGTATTCAGAATATACATTAGCCAATTTAAAGTCTTTCAATAAAACAGGTGCTTTACGCGCCCAGTCTATAGGAAGAACTTGATCTACAGTTCCGTGAGAGATATAATAATCTGTAGCAATTGAGTTGTCTATTTCTGCTGGTAACAATTCTTCATTAATATAACCGCTTAAAGCTACTACGTGTTTTACCTTGTTAGGGTATTTAAAACTTAACGCATAACTTAAAATTGCTCCTTGACTAAATCCTAATAAAAATGTTTTATCAGGGTTTGTATTGTACTTTTCTTTAATTTCATCTATAAAAGACGCAATCTTATCAACCGATTCAGCTGCTTGTTTTAAATCAGAAAACTTACCGTTAACTGAATCAAAATTTATAGCATACCAAGCATAGCCACCATACCCCATATCATGAGGAGCTCTGGCACTTACAATTAATAAATCGTCTGGTAATTCTTCAGCAAATGAAAATAAATCTTGTTCGTTGCTACCATATCCGTGTAATAAAATTAATAAAGGAGGGTTAGCATTTGAGGTTTTAGGTTCTCTTACAATATATTGTAAACTCATGTATTAAATTCCTTTAAATAGGTTTTGAAATTGCTCACCAACAACCGGTACAAGCTTTTTTTCTCCTTTTAAAACAGCTAAAAGGCTAATTAGCCAAAGTACAAATAGTAGTACCCCAACAATCCATCCAGCATTACTACCTAAATACTTATAAACTACCCATCCGTTTAAAAGCTGAAGAACATTTAAACCAAGCATTTGCCTAATATAAAAGCTAGCAAAAGCGTTTTTTTTGTTCATGTTTAAAACAAAAGCTATAATAAGTCCTATAACTGTAAAATGACTAATGATTGCTTCGGTTTTTCCTTCGTTTACTGTTAAATTTTCCATGATTTTATGAGTTTAGAATTAGTTGACTATTATTGTAAATACCGTATACTTTTCCTTCTAATTTTTTCTCTAGAAAGATACTGTTTTTTGAGGTGGAAATAATATTTTCCTTTGAGAAAGTATAGGCTCCATCAGGATTAAAAATAGATAAACTAGCTTTTTCATCTTCTTTTATTGAAGCCAATTCAACGTTAAAACGCTTTCTTGGATTGCTTGTTAAGCAGTTAACAATAGTTTCTAAATCTAATACTGTATTTAAAGCACCAAAAGCACTTTCTAAACCAATAGTTCCGTCTTTTGCGGTAGAAAATTCTACTTTTTTATGTTCAATATCAATAGGATTATGATCAGATGTAATCATATCAATAATACCCTCTTTTAACCCTTGTATTAAAGCTTTTCTATCTTCTTCTGTGCGTAGAGGAGGATTTACTTTTTTATTAGCTTCAAAGCCATGTAGCTCGTCATCTGTTAATATTAAATTGTGTACAGCGACACTACACGTTACATCTAAGCCTTTTTCTTTCGCCTCTTTAATAAGTTGAACAGATTTAGCTGTTGAGATAGTAGGAATGTGTAATTTTCCTCCTGTATATTCTAATAAAAATAAATCGCGAGAAATTTGAATTTCTTCTGCAAGTGCAGGAATCCCTTTCAACCCTAAAAGAGTACTATTTTTACCTTCATTAGCAACACCTTCACCAGCAATTAAGTTGTTTTTAGGGAAGCTTAGCACTAATCCGTCAAAGTTTTGAGCATACAACAAAGCTATCTTTAACAAATTATCATTGCTAACAGGTTTGTTATAATCACCAAAAGCAATAGCACCCGATTGTTGCATGTCAAACATTTCAGACATTTCAACTCCTTTACTTTGCTGTGTTAAAGCTCCAATAGGATGAATGCTAGTTGCAGCTCCGTTTACTTTATTAATTAAAAACTCAATAGCCGATTTATTATCAACTATAGGGTGTGTGTTTGGATTAATAGCTACATGTGTAAAACCACTTTTAGCCGCTACTTGTACACCATGTTGCAAGGTTTCTCGCTCTTCATAACCAGGTTCACCAAAAGAAACACTAGTATCAAACCAACCCGGAGATACGTGAAGATTATCAAGCGCTACAACAGTATAGTTTTCTTCACTAGTAATGTTGTTGTCAATTTTGGTAATAATACCGTCAGTAATTAAAATATCTTTAGTTTGTTGGTGGTAAGGACTAGAAGCATCTATTATTGTTGCCGATTTAAGCAGCGTTGTCATGGTTTAAAGAATTTTAAAATCAAAATTTCTAAAAGCAAAGATACAATAGCTAAGCCCAAAAACCATTTCCAAAGCCATTGAATTTTGTTTTCATTATTAATATTTTCTAAGGTGTTTTTAACTGAAGTAGATATGGTCATACCATTAGCTTCAGAAAGCACTAAAAAGTCTAAGACACTTTCATTTTTATTGTAATTAAAAGCAATATTTCTAAGCACATTATTTTGTTGTTGTACTTGATAAAACCCAGCAGTTAAAGGCTGGTCTTTGGTTGTGATACGTGTTTTGTTTTGAAAAGTTTGCTGTAAAGGAATAAAAGAACCTTTACTATTAACAATGCTTAAAACTTCATCTTTACCTAGTTGCTTATCAATATCAATAGTATTTTGTTTGTTTATTGTATAATACAATTCAGAAAGTTGTAAACTCTGTTTTCCTATGTTATAAAAAACAGGAACAATTAAAGGAGAGTTTGTAAAATTACTATTGTCTTTATTTAGAGGGGCAGCTACCCAATACATAGAAGCATTTGTTAAACTAATCTGTTTAATAAAACCTTGTTTGTTCTCAAAAGAAACAATATTGCTAGCATTTTTAAACTCAGTATTAAATGAGGTTTTTACAAATGGATATTGAAAGTTGGCTACCTTCTTTTCAAAAACATTTTTTAAAAGAGGATGATTATAATTAATCGAAGTAACCTTTAAGCTATCACTTTTTAGTGAAAATAACTTTCCTGTATTTAGTTTATTAAAAAAGTTGTTATAAGAAGAAAGAGTTACTTTATTACTTGGAATTACAACTATATTTCCACCCTTTGTTGTATAGCTTGCTAAGCTATTTATAAGTGTTTCAGGAATATTTTCTAACTCATTTAAGACAATAAGATGTTGCTTATCTATTAAGTTATAATTTACATTTTGTAGAGAAGAAGAATTAAAGTTAAACTCCTCTTTAGTATAAATTCGTTGTAAGAAGTTGTTTGATTCTCCAATAGCTAGTAGATTAATTTTTTCATTAGCATTAATGGTGAAATAAAATGAATTATCAAACCCGTAGGTATCGTTAAAATTAATAGCTACTTTACCTAAAAACACAGGTGCTTTTACAACAGAAAAAGTAACCTCTGTAGTCTTGTTTTCCTCAATACTAAAGGTTTGTTTATTCAACAATTTGTCATTATTGTATATAGCAATAGGAATATCATTTTTGGCATTTCCTTGATTTTTAACAACAATATGGACGTTAAAATTAGACCCACCATTATCGTCAACAAAAATACTATCAATAGAAACATTACTTTTTTGTTCAGGCACTAACTTTACAAAAGAAGTATTTTTAGGGGCGTTGTCAATTCCTTCTTTTTTAATGTTTTGAAAATCAGAAATTACAATGTTTTTGGTAGGAGAAGTTATAGACTTATGTTCGCTAGTCATTTTTAAAAAAACATCAGCAAGGTCTCTACTTTTTGCGGTATTTGTTGTTTTTAACAACTCTTCTTTTAGTTCAGAAGCTGTTTTATTTGCATAAAAATGATCGTTTGTAAGTAAAGAATAACTTGTTTTCTCAGTAGAATTTTCAATAATTTCTTGTGTAGCGATTTGCAGTAAATTACCTTTTTCTCCAATAGCATTAGTACTTAAAGAGTTATCTAAATATATAAAGAAATGCTGCCCTTCATCTAATTTATGATTACTAAAGTAAGGTTGAGCAAAGGCAAAAATTAGAGCAGTAAGTAACAGTAAGCGAGTGGCTAAAATCAGCCATTTTTTTATACGAGAACTTTTACGTGTTTGTAACACTAACTTTTGTAAAAAAGCTACATTGGTAAACGGAACTTTTACAAATCGCTGTAGTTGGAACAGGTGTACCAAAATAGGAATGAGTAAAAAAGCTAAGAAATATAAAATCTCAGGATGTTTAAACTGCATAATTGTAATTTACTAACTGTAAAAATACCTAAATAGATGGTTAAAAAAAGAATGTAGTTAAAAATCTGTTAGAAGTCTGGTAAGTTTTCGACAAAGGATTAAATTTTCCTATTTTTGGACTATGACTACAAAAGAGAGTGAGTGTAACATTCCGGAAGAAATTAATTATAAAAAACACTGGAATGCTGCCTATGTAAAAAATCCAACAGAAAAACTAGGCTGGTTCGAAGAAAGTTCGAAAGAAACTATTCAATTATTAAAAGAATCCAAAGTATCTAAAGACGCTAAAATCTTAAATGTAGGCGTTGGTTCATCCATGTTAATTGACGAGCTAGTAGCTGATGGATATTCAGGTTTAATAGCAAATGATTTATCTGAAAAAGCTTTAACCGATATACAAAATCGATTAGGAAAAGATGCATCAAAAGTTAATTTTATAGCTGATGATTTAGTGACTCCAACCAAGTTACATGAGCTTGATGAAGTTGATGTATGGAATGATAGGGCAGTACTACACTTCTTTTTAAAAACCGAAGAACAGAACGCCTATTTTAATTTATTAAAGAAGCTTGTAAAAGTTGACGGATTCGTAATTATTGCTGTTTTTGCTTTAGACGGAGCAGAAAAATGTTGTGGACTGCAATTACAACGTTACAATACGGAAATGCTACAAGAAAAATTAGGAAACGATTTTGTTTTAGTCAATAGTTTTAATCACACATTTGTAAATCCGTACGGAGGAGAACGTCCGTATGTTTACACCTTATTTCAAAGAACTCACAAGTAATGAACGTAACCAATATACCTTATAAAAACACAGGATTCTTTTCTAAAACAATGGAGGATTATTTAAAGGCTGATGAAAATATTCAACCTTTTTATAACCGTTATCCGAGTTTACGAAACTTTGAAAAGCAATTAAAAGAAAAGAAAGCAAATCCTATTTCAAGCACTCAAAGAAAAAGATTGGTTGAAGTATTGAGAAAACAATACAAAGACATTGATTTGTCGTTCGACACGCAAAAAAATATAGAAAGCTTACTAGAAGAGAATACATTTACTATTACAACAGGGCATCAGCTGAACTTATTTACAGGGCCGTTATACTTTTTATATAAGATTATATCAACTACAAATATGTGTGAGCATTTGTCAATGCAATTTCCGAATGAGAATTTTGTGCCCGTATATTGGATGGCAACTGAAGATCACGATTTTGAAGAAATTAACTTCTTTAATTTTAAAGGGATAAAAGTACAGTGGAACTCTGACCAAACAGGACCAGTAGGGCGTTTTACAACCGAAGGGTTACAAGATGTTTTTGAAGTGTTTGCAGAACATTTAGGAAGTTCAAAAAATGCTGTTCAAATAAAAGAGATATTTGAAAAAGGATACTTGCAACACAAAACATTAGCAGATGCAACTAGATATATAGCCGATAAACTTTTTGGAAAGTATGGTTTGGTAATTTTAGATGCTGATGAAAGAGAATTAAAAAGAGCACTAACACCGTATGTAGAGTACGATTTGTTGCACGAAACCTCTTATAAAGAAGTATCGAAAACAATTACAGAACTAGAGAAATCATATAAAATACAAGTAAATCCGCGTGAGATAAACTTGTTTTATATCACTGATAGGATTCGCGAACGTATTGTTCTTGAAAACGGAATTTACAAAGTAAATAATACAGATATTTCTTGGACAAAAGATGAAATTCTAGACCATTTACATAGTCAGCCAGAATGCTTTTCTCCAAACGTAATTATGCGTCCACTATACCAAGAGATAATCTTACCGAACCTATGTTACATAGGTGGAGGAGGAGAGTTAGCCTACTGGTTAGAGTTAAAGGCATATTTTGATAAAGTAAATGTTCCGTTTCCTATTTTGTTATTAAGAAACTCAGCTCAAATACTTTCAGAAAAACAATTAGGAAAGTTAGAGAAACTAAACGTTTCAGAAGAAGAGTTGTTTTTAAAACAAGACGACTTACTAGCAAGAAAAGTGTTGGCTAACGGCGATGCTAAGGTAGATTTTACCAAGCAAAAGCAGTTTTTACAACAACAATTTGATGATTTACGTGAGCTAGCTCAAAAAACCGATGTTTCTTTTGTTGGTGCAGTAAATGCACAAGAAAAAAAGCAGATAAAAGGATTAGAAAACCTTGAAAAAAGATGGTTGAGAGCAGAAAAACGACGTCAAAAAGAAATGGTTGAAAGAATCGTAGCTTTGCAAAACGAATTGTTACCTAATCAAAGTTTAGAAGAACGTCAACGTAATTTTTCAGAGTTCTATTTAGAATATGGAGCCGACTTTATTAAAGTTCTGAAAGAAAACTTACATCCGTTACAACTAGAGTTTACCCTTATTACACTTTAATGGCAGATAAAAAAGGATTACACAGAAAAAACAAACACAAAAACGGATATAATTTTAAACTCTTAAAAGAAAAGTATCCAAAAATAGAGGAGTTTGTTATTGAAAAATTTGAGAAGGAAACCATCGATTTTTCTGACCCAATAGCAGTAAAAGAGTTTAATAAAGCATTATTAGCTGCTCACTATAATATTAAGCATTGGAATTTTTCTGATGATAATTTATGTCCGCCAATACCTGGAAGAGTAGATTACATCCATCATTTAGCAGATTTGGTAGCAGATGAGGAAAACGTAACGGTGTTAGATATTGGTACAGGAGCAAGTTGTATTTATCCTTTGTTGGGAATTGCAGAATATGACTGGAATTTTGTTGCTACTGATATCGATTTAGATTCACTAGATTATGCTCAAGACATTATAGATGATAATGGTTTTACTGATAAGGTTGAATTAAGGCAACAGTTTAAAGAAGAGCATATTTTAGAAGGAATCATAGAAGCAGATGATGCCTTTACAGTAACGATGTGTAATCCACCATTCTATAAATCGGCAGAAGAAGCGAGAGGAGCGAACCGAAGAAAATCAAGAAACTTAGGAAATAATGCTGTCCGTAATTTTGCAGGGAACTCTAATGAGTTGTGGTATATAGGTGGAGAGAAAGCTTTTTTACATACCTATTTATATGAAAGTTCTAAATTCCCGAAAGTAAGTAAATGGTTTACGAGTTTGGTTTCTAAAAAAGAAAACGTAGAAAGCTTACAAAACTCAGGAAAAAAGTTAGGAGTTAAAGAATTTAAAGTAATTCCTATGCATCAAGGAAACAAGGTAACACGCATTGTGTGTTGGAGGTTTTAGAAAAGGAAAGAAACTTTCTAAAATAATAAATAAACGTCATTTCGAAGGAGGTTTCTCGTTATCACTCGAAATGACGTTTTGTAGTTCTTAAATACCTTTTACAAAATCAAGGAAAACTTTTTTATGAAGCTCTAAATCCATATTAGGAGAAAGCGCTACACGAGCAATATAATCTTTATCACCCTCTTTCGTAGTTCCTTGGGTTGAGGTTGCAGGAATCGTCCAGTAACAACCTTTTAACTGTCCGTAGCTTACACAATACTTACTTTCATTTGGTATTTCGGTAATCATTAAATTGATAAGCTTTAAGTTTAAGGCTCTTTTATACGCTTCTTTTTCTTCCGCAGTATTTCCTTTGGTAGGAAGGTCTAACGAAAATACCGATGGCGTAAATCCTTGTGCTGCTAATTCTTCTGAAACAAAATTGATTTTAGCATCAGGTAACACTTCATGTATAAAGTTTACAAACTCACGAGTATTCTTATAAGAATCGCTAATACGTTGCGTCATAGAAGGCATTTGTGCAGCTAATATTTCATATTGAAGCGGTGTAGCCTCATTATCGCAAATGTGTAAATGCTTTTCTATTTTTTCTATTAACGCGTTGGTTGTTTTATTTCCAACACAGTATCCAGCAGTACATTTTCCACCACTAGGGAATTTAGAACCACTAGCAAACGAAATAGTTCTAATATTGGCTAACATGTCTGTATCTCCTAAAAAGTGAACATTTGGACAAAAAGTTTGGTCTAAAATAAATACAGGATCAATCGCTGTTTCACCGGTAGGAGTCGTACGTTTCTTACTCAAAACATCTCTTAAATCGGTAAGGTTTGGTACTTCTACTCTTGGATTGGTTGGAATTTCAGCAATGATATACGGAATTGCATCTTGTGTTGCAATGTTGGTTAATACGGTATCAATACTTTCTACCATATCATTGTCTCCATCAACAGGTAAATCAACAATGTCTACGTTGTTTAAACAAGCGGCAACACGTCTTGCTTGGTCGTTTGTACCACCATAACAGTTTGGAGGTACAACAATTTTAATAGCTTTTCCTTTGTGGTTTTCAAGAGCATCATCAATCAATCCCATTAAAATGGCGTATTGTATTGAAAGTCCACTTGATGCTACTAATGCTTTTGTACTGGTATTAGTAATTTCATTGATTAATTTTTCAACCTTCGCTTTGTTTTGTGCTACATCAGTAACCGTAACATCATACGGTTCATCGATAAGGCTTTTTAAAGCTTTTAACGAATTAGCGGGAGTCATGGCAATAGTTTCTCTTCTTCTTACATGTTGAATGTCTGAAATATAAGCGTCGTTTTGTGCACCGTTAACTAATAAAAAGCTTCCTAATTCTGGGTGTGTATTGATGTAGAAATCAACATTTGGTACAATGGTAAAGTTGCAAATAGCTTCTTGTTCAACAATCAATATGGTGCTACCATCAAACTCAGGAATAGCTTCAATACTATCCACCTTTTTTAATTCAAACTGATATCCGTATACATTTTTAATTACTTCTGCATCAAAAAAGCTAGGGATTTCATTGGTGTATACTATTTGAGTGTTTTTATTAGCAAATAAATTTGCTCTTAATACAGCCAACACAGGAACTGTTTGTGACGAAAAACTAATTACATTTTCTGCTTTTGTATTATATAGTTTGGCAATCGTCCACTCTAATACAGATGATAACGGATGCCCTAAACGAATATAATCGTACGCAGTTGGTAACTCGCTTAAAGCAGAAACATCAGCATTGTTGTTGTTATACAAATCTTCAAACTGCTCTAAAAACTGAGTTTTGGCTAGCTTTTCTACATAAATATCCAGACGGTGCGTGGTTAGGTTTAACCAATCTGCTGGCATATTTTCTACAACATTTTTTATATAAGTATGTAAGTTTTTGTCTTGCATTATAGGTGTCTTTTAATAAGACTGCAAGATACGTTAATTAGATTTTTTTAGAAAGAGAGTAGAGGGGAGTTTTGTTGTTAAGTCATTTGTAAAGTTAATAGTTGAAGAGTGTTTTTACATTTCAGTTAAATTATAGTTTGGAATTGATATTCTTTTGACAAAAATTAATCCATCATACGTTTCAGCATATGTTTTACTAATCATAATTTTATATAATGGTTTGGGCTGGTATCCTCCTGCTCCTATTAATAAGTGTTTGTTTTTTTTGTTAAAGAATTTTGTTGGTTCATTTTCGATAGCATGAAGAAGATCAATAAAATAAATATCTTTGTTTACAGACATCAGTGTTTTAGCATACGTTTTTCGAAACGGTTTTGTAATGTGGTAAGTTTTCCAATGATTTCCTTTCTTTTTGTCTATTACATAACCTTTTATATTTCCTGTTCCAAAGTCAAAGCCTATACTATAATAATCCTTCTTATAATAATTTTTCAAATACTGACCTAGATTAGTTATACCGCTTCCAGAGCCATACATTTCTTTTTTGTTTATATGTTCATTATGAGCCCAAATAAAGGCTTTTCCATTTTTAGAACCATTTTCTAAAATCCATTTAACATTCTCAAACATTTTTAAATCCCTGAATTCAGTGCTCTTTGGATATTTATCTTTAATAGATGAAGCGTATTCAACATAATTTATTAAATAATTTAAGCTTCTTATTACAGATAAATATTTTTTATTATCTGTTTTATGATTAAGTATTTGCTGTTTTAATTTATTTAATTTAGGAACCTGAAACAGCCACCAATTAGTGTGTTTTGTATAATCTATCTTTTTGTTTGAACAACTATCAACAACTTTTAAAAGGTTTTGGTCAATAGGAACTTTATTTTCTTTAATAAAATGATGTACCTCATGGTTAATACCTTTCCCTAGCTGGATATCCATTCCATAAAAGCGAATTTGCTCTTTTTTTGGTTTGTTCAAGTTGTAATTTCTCATCCACAGTAAAAGATTTACAATTTCTTTAGTGTACCAAAAACCATTATTAAAATTCTTAGCAATCTTTTTAATATCTCCTTTACCTCCACTTATCCACTCATTTATCCCTGATTCAGCTTGGTAAGATTCTTCCATTATAAAAGTTTTAACACCTTGCGTTTTTACTAAATGTTTGAAAAACTTAACTTTTAAGTTAAAAAACTCTTTTGTATTATGAGATGCTTCTCCAAACCCGTAAATTTTTGCATTAGCAAATTTATTAGGTATGTTTTGTTCAAAAATTGTGAGCTTAGAGTTAGGGTTTGCATCTTCAATCTCTATGGAGTTAATGTTGAGCCAATTGATGGTTTCTTTATTCTGAGAGTAAATATGAAAATGAGAAATAAATATAAAAACTGAAAGAATCTTTTTCATTTTTAAACTTTTTTATAAAAATTATATAGCACTTTTTTTTGAATAAAACTTTAGTTAAAAATAAAATTAACTAATTACGAAGTTAACCGTTTAAATTATAAAATCAAACTAAACTTTAAGTAGTCTCCTCAGTATCCAGTTTATCTATTTCATAACTCATGTATTCCTTATACAGTTTTGCAATAGACTTGGTTTCTCCGAGTATGGTGAGTACATCATCTTTTAGAAAAACAGTTGAACCGTTAGGGGTAAACGTTTTGTCGTTTCTTTCAACCAAAGCTACTAAAACATCTTTTGGTAACTGAATTTCCTTTAGCTGTTTTCCTATCATGGTGTCTTGCGGAGTTCCTTCGAGTAGTTTGATGCTTACAAATCGCTCGTTTTGTAGTAAAAACTCCTTAATTTCTCTGTGACTATTCATTTTAAGCAAGGTTTTTACGATGTGCTCTCGTTCTAAAATATCAAGAAGTCTCGATAGCATACGTAATTGCTGTTTTGGGTTTTCATCAGAATTAATTAGAAAAGCACAGATTTGTATGGGCTTTTTAAACTCATAGTCTTCAGAAGGAAATGCACCTTTAATAGGCTTTTTAGAAATAACAATTTTCATGGAAGGATGCGTAACACTCTTAAACTTGGCATGAAAAACTAAAATACCAGGTAATGCTATCACAGATTCATCGGGTATCGACTGGAAAAATTTGTGTAGTACTCCTTCTTTGTTGAGGTCTAACTCCCTACAAAAGTAATCGGAAGCGATATTTAAAACCTTGTCAAAGTTAGTAGTATCCTTAATTATTTTTATTTTCGACTTAATTACGGTTTCATCAAAAGGATCGCCTTCACGAAGTCCTTTTTCTTTTAAAATAGTCATTAATTCATTTTCCAACTCGTCGTACTGATGCCTCCCTAAAAGCGCAAACCAATGAAAAATAGCACCTTCTCGTTTTACTTTTCCTTTGGAATAGAAGTGATACCAAAGTAGGCCAATAACAATAATACCAGAGGTAAAAAGTATGGGCATCCATCCTAAATAAATAATAAGGATGAATGAAATAACAATTCCAATGACTTGCATAAACGGATATAATGGAGATAAATACCCAGGATCGTATGATTCTATTTTACTTTTTCTAAAAACGATAACAGAGAAGTTAATAAAGATAAAAATTAACAGTTGGAAGGTACTCGCAAGCTTTACAATACCTTCTTCTGATAGTACTAGAATGAATACTATAATTAATGCTGTGGTTAAAAATATAGCGACTACAGGACTTCCTTTTTTACCAATTTTAGCTAAAATAGCAGGAAACAGTTTGTCGCGCCCCATGGCAAACGGGTATCGTGATGCTGATAAAAGTCCTGCATTTCCTGTTGAGGCAAAAGCGGCAAGTGCTGCTACCGACATTAATAAAACTCCTACATTATCGGGTAACCATTTAAAAAGTTGTTCTGCGGCTGTAGCTGCTGGTGCTAGTTCGTTAGCAAAGGCAGTAGGTTCAATAAGTGTAACCATAATAAAAACACCCAAACCATAAATTAATCCTGTAACGACTAAAGAAAGTATCATACCCAAAGGAATGTTTCTTTCAGGGTTTTTAATTTCTTCTGCAACACTTACTATTTGAGTGAGCCCTAAATAGGAAACAAAAACAAAACCTATAGTAGTAAACATACCTCCAAAACCGTTTGAAAAGAAGGGGGTAAATTGTTTGTTGATAGATTCGTTGGTAATAGTATCTGAGGTAAAGATGGAGAAAAGACCATCTGCAATAAAACCAACCAAAATGACTAATAGAAATATGACAAATACCTTTTGAAAGGCGGAGGTTTTTTTTGCGCCTACTAAGTTTAACGCCATAAAAAAGAGAGTAGCCACAATGGCAACTATTTTGGTAGGTACTTCCCAAAATATAGCGGCATAAGCACCAATACCAATAATAGCAAAGGCTGTTTTAAGCATTAAAGCAAAATAGGTACCCAGTCCGCCAATGGTTCCCATGAGTGGTCCTAAACTTCTATCTAAAAAAAAGTATGCTCCACCTGATCGTGGTAAGGCTGTTGATATTTCAGCAATACTAAACATGGTGGGCAGTATTAATACACCTGCAAGTAAGTAGGCTAAAAATACAGAAGGCCCTGTGTAATGTGAAGCGATTCCAGGTAGTAAAAAGAAACCAGAACTAAACATAGCTCCAGTACTTATGGCAAAAACATCAAATAATCCTAAGTCTTTTTTTAGTTTGTTCCTCATGACTTTTGCGTTTAAGGCTTATTATTAAGTGGTTAGACCATGAGAAGATATGAAAAAAAATACACTTTTTAAGCGTGGTTTGATTAAGATAGTGTTTGTAATATGCTCTTTTAGAGTGTTTTTTGTTAAAAAGCTAGCTTTTGTTGGTTGTTTTTATGGGGTGAAAATAGGGGGTGGTTTTTATCGGGGCGACACCCCAAGCCTAATTGGGGTGACACCCCAACGGTAATGGAAACGACACCCCAAGCCTAATTGGGATGACACCCCAATGGTAAGGGGAGCGATACTCCCTGCCTAAGGGGAATGACTCTCCCACGGTAAGGGGAATGATACTCCTTGCCTAAGGGGAGTGACTCTCCCATAGTAAGGGGAGCTATTTTAAACAGTGGTATATGCTACCGTGTAGAAAAATGTTAGTAAAGAAATGTAGTTTAAAGATATGGTAGTAATTTTTCAGAATAGGGGGGATTGGCTACTTATACTAAGGGTTGGTAGCGTGGAATGTTTTTATTTAATATACTTTTTGTATTCAGCAATTTTATTGTCTAATCTTTTATTTAAATATTCATTCTTGTTATTTAGTGCTTCATTAATTAAGATAGCTTCAGATAAATAGTTTTGAATTTTATCTTTTTTCCAATGTTTTGGTGGTTCTTGAAGATTTGTAATTCTGTCTGCTAATTTTACCATTCCAACTTCTTTTTCAAGTTTGTTTATTCGGTTCAAGCTATCTATCATTTTCTCTTTTTTAGAATCAAGATTTTTATTTTTAGTCAATGCTTGAACTCCAATAGCAACTTTTTCTCCAAACATATTCAATAACTCCGAAAAGTCGGTATCAGTATCTTCTAATGTATCGTGGAGTAGCGCTAATTGAACAGCATAATTCAAATCGAAGTTGTTATTTGCATTATATGCTAAGATTATTTCCATAGCAACGTTAGAAATATGTAGCAAATAGTTAGAGTTTGTTCCAGGAACTTTTTGATCTTTGTGCTTTTCTCCAGCAAATTTTATTGCTTTTTGATATAGTTCTTGTGTCATTTGAGGTGTTTTTCTGTTAAGAGAAGAGTTTTTTTAGCATAGTATATTATTGTTGAAGAGGGTAAAAAGTAGTTGAGAACAAGCAATTACTTATAATAATTACTGTAAGTGGCTCTATTTAGGGTTGATAAATAATATTTTTCGGTTAAGCTCTTCTTCAAACTCATACAAAAAATCTAGTTCTTTTCCATATTCATCGTATTTCTCCCAAGGGGTTAATTTTTTTTCAGAGTCAAGAAAGCTTTTAATTTTTGCTAACACTTCTTTACGAAGCTGTTCAGGTATGGTATCCTCGAAATTTTCAATCCGATTGTTTTCTTCATAATTAATCAAAACATTATAAAACTCTAATAGTTGATTTCGGAAGTTATTTTTTATAAATATTTCAACAGAAAATTCAATATCAGATAATTCTTGTGGTATTACAATGTCAAATATTGGGGTTACAACTAAATATGGCTCTCCCCAAGAAAATTTCTTCTCTTCTAATGAGCATTTAGGTAGTGTATCGGTGTCTATTTTCACTTGTTTTGATTGAGTTGATGTTTTGTTAGTTATATTGAGTAGATTCGGACGTAGTTGAATCTGCCGTAATTGTAGTTATATATTGTTGTACCACTGATTTTTTATTCTTAATCCTCAAAAATTATCTACAAATTCAAGTTCAAATAGAAGGCAAACACCGTCTGTTCCATCTAAATATCTTATTCCAACAACTTTTTGGTCGCCAATTTGTTCTCCCTGTATTACCACTACAGGTGTTTTCATATTAGTTTTTTGGTCGATATGATATGCTAATGAAGGAATTTTTACATCCAAAGCTTCATGCTCTTGCCTTTTACCTTCGATTCTAAAAGTTGCATTACCATTTTTAACATCTTCTTCGGTTGCTAATCTTCCAGAAATGTGTGGAGTTTCAGTCCAATTTTTTAAATTGATTGGCTTCATCTTATTTGATTCGTTGTGTGTAGTTTTAATCTTTGAAATACTTCTTCGCGATTTCAATGTCTCCTGAAAAATTAAATTCGATATCATCCTTCAATAATTCTTCTTTTATTTCTTTTCCTTTTTCAAGTAAGTATTCTTCAAGTTTATCAGCGAACTCTTGGTTGATTTCGGTAATATTCCAGATGGATTTTGAAGATTTGTAATTAAAAATACCGAATGCAGATGAAGCAATAAGATATCCTTGTGAATAATCATATTCTAGAATTTCAATTTCATTAGTGAAATCTTGTAAGTTGAAAGGATATTGCTTGGCGTGTGCTAAAACAACACCATATAGAGATAAGAGCCCTGTGTAAGAAGAGGTGTCTAAAAATTCTTCAATTGAGAGAGCTTCTGTTGAATTAGAAATTGCAGAATTAACCTCCTCTTTTTTTACAACTTCTTTGGGTGTTAATTTAGATAAAAGTTCAGGTAAAGCGTCAACCTTTTTGTCCACTCCTTCAAGCGTCAAAGGAAGCTTCTTTAAATCTTTTTCTAGAGTTTCAGAAATAATAGACAAGTTGGAAGTATTCGTTTTTAACTCATTTGAAACCTCGTTAATCAAGGTAATATTCTTACTAAATGTTGCATTAGACAAATAAGCATAAACAATTGCTAATAGAGCTAATAATAACGAAGCAATAGTAGAAGCAAATGAAATATATTTTATCAAATTTGAGTTGTTAGACCACTTCACAGATGCCAGAATAACTATTATAACTAATAGAATTGATATTATATATGAGAAGTGAATTTTGTATTTAGTTTCCATATCATTTTTTAATTGCACACAACTAATTTATATACGTAATAAAATTACTGTTATATTCTTTTTACGATAGTATAAGTGGAACTTTTAGCAATTTTATTAACACTTTCAAATATAAAGAAATAAGATAAAAAAGTGTAACTTTTTTATCGGGTCAACACACGAAGCCTAATCGGGTCAACACACGAAGCCTAATCGGGTCAACACACGAAGCCTAATCGGGTCAACACACGAAGCCTAATC
>NZ_RCCS01000001.1 GCF_003664185.1 Tenacibaculum discolor
CTGCCACTGGTGGGAGAGTAGGTCGTTGCCTTTCTTTTAAACCTCAATCTTTTATTAGATTGAGGTTTTTTTTTGATCTTATTTTAAATTCAATATTTTATTACTACTAAACTAAAACATCAAGATAACTCCAAAATAGCAATTAACATAAGATGCTTTATTTTAAAGAAAAATAAGTGTTCTATGAAACATTTTAGTATGAAGATCTTTAAGGAAATTAAATATCATCTTAATATATACTTAAACTGTATATGTGACTTTTATCATTAATTAAACAGTACTTTCTTGTGACATTTGTAGTTATAAAAAATGAATAAAATGTCAGATAATTTAAAGATTGTTACAGCTGAAGAAGCAGTAGCTATTGTAAAATCAAATAATAAAATATTTTTCCAAGGAGCAGCAATGACTCCTAATTTATTAATAGATACTTTGTGTGAACGTTATCAAGAGGTAACCAATGTAGAAATAATCCAAATTCATACACATGGTAAAGCTAAGTATTTAGAAGAACCTTATAGTAAATCATTCAAATTAATAAGTTGCTTTGTAGGTGATAACGTAAGGAAAGGAGTGAATATGAATAATGGAGACTACATTCCTATTTTTTTAAGTGAAATACATTGGTTATTCCGTCGAAATATTTATCCATTAGATGTAGCATTTATCCAAGTTTCTCTACCTGATAAACACGGGTATTGTTCTTTAGGAACTTCAGTAGATATTACATTACCAGCTATACAAACAGCTAAAACGGTTATAGCTCAGGTAAACCCGAATGTTCCCAGAACACATGGAGATGGTATTATCCATATAAGCAATATTGATTATGCAGTAAAAGTTGACTCACCAATTCATACTTCTATAACAGGAACACCTTCAGAAATAGAAACAAGAATAGGAGTAAATGTAGCAGGATTAATTGAAGATGGAGCAACACTACAAATGGGAATAGGGAACATTCCTAATGCAGTATTACATAACTTAACAAACCATCAACGTTTAGGTATTCATACAGAGATGTTTTCTGACGGTGTATTACCATTAATAGAGAAAGGTGTAATTACTGGGGAAGAAAAAGAAATAAAAACAGGAAAAATTGTTACTTGTTTTGCTGTAGGCTCTCAAAAACTATATGATTTTATAGATGACAATCCTTTGGTACACTTTAAAGAAGCTGGATATACAAACGATACCTCTATTATAAAATTAAATCCAAAAGTTACCGCAATTAATAGTGCTATTGAAATAGACTTAACAGGACAAGTTTGTGCAGATACAATTGGAAAATATCAATATTCAGGAGTTGGAGGACAAATGGATTTTATTAGAGGAGCATCCTTATCAAAAGGAGGAAAAGCAATTATAGCAATGCCTTCAATAACAGCAAAAGGAGTTTCTAAAATTACACCATTTTTAAAAGAAGGAGCAGGGGTTACAACTACAAGAGCCCATGTACATTATGTAGCAACAGAATATGGAGTTGTTAATTTGTTTGGAAAGAGTTTAAAAGAACGAGCAAAAGCATTAATTTCTATAGCTCACCCTAATTTTAGAGAAGAACTAGAAAGAGAAGCTTTTAATAGGTTTACCAAGTTGTAAATAAAAAAAGGAGCAGTTTATTTACTGCTCCTTTTTTATTAAGATATTTTCTTTTCTAAAAGAATTGCCTTCGGATGCAAAATATTATTTTCGAGATGTATATGTTTATGTAAATCTTGTTCAAACTCTTCTAGCTTAGCATATAAAGCTCTAAAAGTATTACAGGCTCCTTCTGGAGGAGTATAATTATTAGACAGTCTAGATATTTCTTTAAAAATATTTCCAGCACTTTCATGTTCATGTTCCATCATTTGTATTGGATTGTTTACAGTCCCAAAAGGAGGTGTTGTGTTTTTTCTTCCTTCTTTTTCAGCTTGTACTAATTGTTTTATAAAAGGAAATAATACCTGTTCTTCTTTTTGCATGTGTGATAGTAACTCATTAGCAACCTCATGAAATAACTGATTTATTTCAACTACTTCAATATAATGATGCCCGTGAACTTTAGCTACCTTGTTAGCATATTGAGAAATGATAGGTAGACTTTCTCTTATGTAGGTATGATGTATATTTTCAATATAAATCATTAAAAAATCTAACTCCCATTTATCATAGTCTTCAATAACATCTTTTATTACATCAACCTCTGCTAGTTCTTTTTCAAGAGTTGCTTGATCTACATTGTTTTTTGCGCAAGCTTTTTTAACAGATATACCTCCACCACAGCAAAAATCAATTCCGTATTTCTTAAAAATATGTGCTGTTTTTATATTTTCAGTCACATAATCAGCTACTGTTTTGTTACTTGATACTACCATAATTTCTAGTTTTTAGATGTGAATAGAGTTGGTTTAATAGTTACCATAACCCAAGCCCAATTATTTGTGTTATCATCTGAATTTCCTTTTAAGACCTCCATTCCTTCAGAAGGAAATAAGTGAGAATATCCAGCTTTAAAACCAATATCTTTCGTAAACTTATATCCGTATACAATATCTACTTCAGTACCTAGTTGGTTAGAAACTGAGTTATTAATATCTGCAGCAGCAGAAAAATTATGAACAAAAGCTGTTAAACCAGATTTCGAGTTTAATTTAAAATTAGCTTTTGCATAGAGGTCTAACAAACCAACACTGTTTATATGATTTCCTACGTAGAAATAATCCATAAAACCATTAAACTTATGATTGGTTCCATAAAAAGGAGTAAAAGCATTGTTTTCATCAGTAGGAGTATTGTAATCATTACCACTTTGTAATTCAACTCCTAAACCAATCTTTGCTTTTTCTGAAGCTTTAAACATAGCCTCTAAACCAAGTAAATAAGCATTTAAATCTCTATCTAAAACATCATTACCAAATTGATAATATAAGTTAGCAGCAATAGTAAATTTATCTTTCTTTGCAGTTAAATGTGTTCCTATAGTTTGACTATACTTAAGTCCGTTAGGAGATTGCATACCGTTGTTTAAGAACAAGAAACTACCAGAAAAGTCACTCCAATCTTTATGTAACCACGCATATTGCATAGCTTTATACGTATTTGGTGTAGTTAAATTTGTTCCTGTTAGGTTTTCTTTTGATTGATTAAATGCCAAACCAACATCAAACTTAAAACTATCTTTTTTATACTTCAGCATTGCCATATCATGGCTACGAGCTTGTTGTGCCCAACCAACATTACCAAAAATTCTACTATCGTCATAAATAACCTCTTGTCTCCCTAGTTTAACAGAAAAATTAGGATCTAATAATATTTCCGCCCAAGCTTGGTGTACACTCAAACCACTATTATCAGCAGTATTTAATTGCGGAACATCTCCCCAAACTCTAACATCTTGAAAACTAACATAAAAATTTAATTTTTCAGTTTTATAGGTAGTGTTCAATCGAGTTCTTTGAGAAACAAAAAGAGCAGGATTAGCATTATCAGGAAATAAGGTTTTAAATCCATGCCTATACTCAGCACGCGGACGTAGTTCTGCATCAATTGTTAATTGAGCAAATGTTGTAGTGGTAGCAAAAAAGAGCAATGCTATTATATTTTTAGATGTTTTCATAATTTTTTAATTAACATTAGCCCAAATTTCTAGATAAATGCTAGGATAAAACATGATAAAAATCAGGTAGAACTAAAAAAGATGAAAATATCTTTTATAGATAATAAAAATTAAAAGGAGTATAGTTAATAATGAATCGTAGCTTTGTAAGTAACAAAGAAAAGAAACTACTAATAAGTTAAATAAAACGAAAGAGCAGGATGAACGACAAAATTTTAACTTGGAAAGACGTAATTAATTTTGCAGTTAATGGTAATCCAACACCTGATAAAAGAGTGGAAAAAACAGCAGTAGAATGGCAAGAACTTTTAACCCCAGAACAGTTTAGAGTTACCAGACAAAAAGGAACAGAAAGACCAAATTCAGGAGCATTATGTAGTGTTTATGATGCTGGAAAATATAAATGTGTATGTTGTGGTACACCTTTGTTCGATTCAACGATTAAATTTAGTTCAGGTACTGGTTGGCCTAGTTTTACGCAACCTATAAAAGAAAACGCTATTCAATATGAAAAAGATACTACTTTTGGTATGGTACGCGTGGAAGTACTATGCAATACTTGTGATGCTCATTTAGGACATGTTTTTCCTGACGGACCAGAACCTAGCGGATTACGTTATTGCATTAACTCGGCTTCAATGATTTTAGATACTGAATAAAGAAAGGAGAGAAATGACAAATAATAAATTAGAAGTAATAACCGTTGGTGGCGGTTGCTTTTGGTGTGTAGAAGCTGTTTTAAATCAAATAAAAGGAGTAGAAGAAGTAGTATCTGGTTACATGGGCGGTACTGTACCAGGAACACCAACCTATAGAGAAATTTGTTCAGGTTTAACAGGACATGCAGAAATAGTACAAGCAATGTTTAATCCTCAAATTATAAGCTATGAAGAGTTATTGGTAATGTTTATGACAAGTCACGACCCAACAACGTTAAACAGGCAAGGAGCAGATGTAGGAACCCAATACCGTTCTGTAATTTTTTATCATACTCAAGAACAACAACAAATTGCTGAAAAAGTAGTAGAAAAGCTGGCTCCCTATTATGAAGATGAAATTGTAACAGAAATAAGCCAAGCATCCACATTTCATAAAGCAGATGAGAGTCATCAAGATTTTTATGAAAAAAATAAGGATCAAATGTATTGTGTAGTTGTGATTTCGCCTAAATTGGCAAAATTAAAAAAACTGTACGCAAGCAAACTAAAAGAACAATAGAACGTGTTGAAATTCAATATACAAAATACCTTTACTCAAGAATTACCTGCTGACCTAATTCAAGAAAATACTCGAAGGCAGGTTACAGAAGCTTGCTTTTCGTATGTAACACCTAAAAAAACGTCCAATCCAAAAATAATTCATGTTTCAGATGAAATGGTACAAACGTTGGGGCTTTCAGAAACAGTAGTAACTTCAGAAGAATTCAAGAACATTTTTACAGGGAATGATGTATATAAAAATACACAACCGTATGCGATGTGTTATGGTGGACATCAATTTGGGCATTGGGCAGGACAATTAGGAGACGGTAGAGCAATTAACTTGTTTGAAGCAGTTCATGGTAACAAAAAATGGGCATTGCAGTTAAAAGGAGCAGGAGAGACCCCATATTCGAGAAATGCAGACGGATTAGCAGTGTTGCGTTCCTCTATTCGTGAGTATTTATGTAGCGAAGCTATGTATCATTTAGGAGTACCTACAACAAGAGCACTATCTTTGGCACTATCAGGAGATCAAGTTCTAAGAGATGTAATGTATGACGGAAACGCTGAGTATGAAAAAGGAGCAATCGTATGTAGAACAGCCGAGTCTTTTTTACGTTTTGGTAGTTATCAAATATTTCCTGCCAGAGGAGATGTAAAAACATTAAAAACACTAGTTGATTATACTATTAAACATCATTATCCTCATTTAGGTGAACCTTTAAAAGAAACGTATGTTTCCTTTTTTAAAGAGGTGGCAGAGCGTAGTTTAGAAATGGTAATTCATTGGCAACGTGTTGGTTTTGTACATGGAGTAATGAATACCGATAATATGTCGATTTTAGGTTTAACAATTGATTATGGACCTTACGGATGGTTAGAAGGTTATGACCACGGATGGACGCCAAATACAACAGATAATACTCACAAGCGTTACCGATATGGTTCGCAACCAGAGGTAGTTTTATGGAATTTATATCAGTTGGCAAATGCTCTATATCCTTTAATTTATGAAGCTGAACCTTTAGAGGCTGTTTTAGAAAATTACCAAGAAAAATTTCCTGAAAAGTACATGCATATGATGCGAGAAAAATTAGGTCTTTTTTCTTCAAAAGAATCAGATGGAACATTAGTTTCAAATCTTGAAGAAGTACTTCAAAAAACAGAAACAGACATGACTATTTTTTTCCGATTGTTGTCAAGCATTTCAAAAAATGATACCATAGAGAAGGCAATCAAAAAAATAGAAAAAGCATTTTATAGGCCTTCAGAAGTTGTAGACGAAATAAAAAAAACTTGGGAAAACTGGTTTCAAAATTATATAGATAGATTACAAAATGAAACTGTTTCAGATGAAGAAAGAAAAGCGAAAATGAATGCTGTAAATCCTAAATATGTACTCAGAAATTATATGGCGCAATTAGCCATTGATGATGCAAATAAAAATGATTTTGTATTGTTAAACGAGTTATATTTACTGCTCAAAAATCCTTACGATGAGCAACCAAAATATGAAAAATGGTTTGCAAAACGGCCTGAATGGGCTCGAAATAAAGTAGGATGTTCTATGTTATCTTGTAGTTCTTAAGATAAAAACAAATATTATATTTTAGTTTAAGTAAAGTGTTTTAAAACACTGATTATTAATTACTTGTTAAGTTGTTTTAAGAATAGTTCAAAACACTTTTTTAAATAAAAATCAAAATAAATTTGGAAAATCCATTTTTATAATTGAATATTTGTGCTCGTAAAAGTTCAAACACTTATTGACGATGTTATCAAGAAAGGTGGAGGGATTAGACCCTATGAAACCTTAGCAACCCTTTGTGCAAACAAAGAAGGTGCTAAATTCTACCAGAGTGTACAAACTCGTGGATAGATAACCCAAAGAAGTTTCTTTATTTCTACAAGAATCTTCTTATAATTTTCTTAATAACATTTTTCTAGTAAGCAACATCTAACAAAGATGTGTTTTGGCTTTTGGTTTAATTTTTTATTAACTCAAAAAACAAGAAAAATGAGTACACAAAAATTCGCAACAAATGCGTTGCACGCAGGTCACGATGTAACACAAAATGGAGGAACAAGAGCTGTTCCTATTTATCAAACAACATCGTATGTTTTTAACGATTCAGAACATGCAGTAAACCTGTTTTCATTAAAAGAATTAGGATTTATTTACACCCGATTAAACAATCCAACCAATCAAATTTTACAAGATCGTTTAGCAGCTTTAGAAGGCGGTATTGGGGCTGTAGTTTTTGCTTCAGGTACGGCAGCTATTTCAACAGGATTACTAACCCTACTAAAAGCAGGAGATCATATTGTAGCTTCGAGTAGTTTGTATGGAGGAACCTATAATTTACTGAATGTTACCTTACCGAGATTAGGCATTACAACTACGTTTGTAGATGCATCTAACCCAGATAGTTTTGCAGAAGCGGTACAAGAAAATACAAGAGCTTTCTTTGTAGAGTCTTTAGGGAATCCGAAGTTAGATGTTTTAGACTTACAAGCGATATCAGCACATGCAAAAAAGGCGGAAGTTCCTTTTATTGTTGATAATACAGTAGCTACGCCAGCTTTATTAAACCCAATAGAACACGGAGCAAATATTGTAATTCACTCGTTAACAAAATATATTGGAGGACAAGGAAACTCGTTAGGAGGAGCTATTATTGATGCTGGAACTTTTAACTGGGCAAATGGTAAGTTCCCAGAGTTTACAGAACCTTCAGCAGGATATCACGGATTAGTATATCACGAAGCCTTAGGAGCTGCATCATACACATTTAAGTTAATTTTAGAGGGCTTACGTGACTTTGGAGGTGCCTTGAGTCCTACCAATGCTTTTAATATCATTCAAGGATTAGAAACCTTAGAAGTAAGAATTCAAAAACACAGTGAAAATGCCTTGTCTATTGCTAAATGGTTGCAAGAACAAGAAGAAGTTGCTTGGGTAAACTATCCAGGATTAGAAGGTAACAAATACAAAACTTTAGCCGATAAATACTTACCAAAAGGGCAAAGCGGATTGGTAACTTTTGGTGTAAAAGGAGGTTATGAAGCCGCTAAAACCATTGCAGACAATACCAAACTCTTTTCGTTATTAGCAAATATTGGAGATACCAAATCTTTAATCATACATCCAGCAAGTACTACACACCAACAATTGAGTGATGAAGCACAAGAAAGCACAGGAGTAACGAAAGACTTAATCCGTTTGTCGGTTGGTTTGGAAAATATCGAAGATTTAAAAACCGATTTACAAGAAGCATTTGCCAAAATATCTAAAGAAGTATTGGCATAAACCAATAACATTTAGAAAATACCTTAAAAATAAGTCGGTAATGAAAAGTGATTTGCAGCATATTAATATTCTTAGTTATACCACAATAAGCGGTACCCAATTCGATACGATTCCATTAAGTTATGAAACCTTCGGAAAAGCATTGGGTACCGCTCCTGTGGTGTTAATTAATCATGCGTTAACAGGAAACAGTAATGTTTCAGGAAATGGTGGCTGGTGGCAAGATTTAGTAGGAGAAAACAAGATTATTGATACCAAGGAATATACCATTTTATGCTTTAACATTCCAGGAAATGGCTATGATAATTTCTTAATAGATGATTACAAAAGTTTCGTAGCACGTGATATTGCAAACATTTTTCTACTAGGGCTAGAACAACTCAAAATAACACAATTATTTGCGTTGATAGGAGGATCGTTAGGAGGTGGAATCGCTTGGGAAATGGCAGTGTTGAATCCAAAAATAACAAAATATTTAATTCCTATAGCAACCGACTGGAAATCGACCGATTGGTTAATAGCCAACTGTCAAATACAAGAACAGTTTTTAACCAATTCTAGTAATCCGGTACACGATGCGCGTATGCATGCTATGTTGTGTTATAGAACACCCGAATCGTTTAAAAAACGTTTTCAACGCTCAAAAAATGAAGAATTACAGATTTTTAATGTAGAAAGCTGGTTGTTACATCACGGAAAAAAATTACAAGAGCGCTATCAGTTAGCGTCGTATAAATTGATGAATCAGTTATTAAAAACCATCGATGTAACGAAAGGAAGAGAGGGATTAGATGTGTTAGAAACCATTGAAGCAGACATCCATATCGTTGGCGTAGATTCTGACTTGTTTTTTACTGCCGAAGAAAATAGAGAAACACACAAACAGTTAGCATCGGCTCATGCAAATGTAACCTACAATGAAATTAATTCAGATCATGGGCATGATGCTTTCTTAATAGAATACAAACAATTAGAAAAAATTATTGAACCAATATTCAATCAAAAATCAACCAATAAAAGAATGAAAATTTTAAAGTTTGGCGGAAAATCATTGTCGAATGAAGGCATACCAAATGTAGTAGCAATCATAGAACAAAAAATAAATGAAGGAGAAAATATAGCTGTAGTAGTCTCAGCAAGAGGAAATGCTACAGATGAGTTAGAAGAATTATTAGAAAAAGCAGCTAAAAGTGAAGCTTTTAAAGAGCAGCTAGAAGCTTTTAAATACGAACAAACAAAATTAACGCCTTTAGTAGATTTTTCTACTGAATTCAATAGGTTAGAAAAACTATTTGAAGGGGTTAGTTTGTTAGGAGACTATAGTCAAAAAATAAAAGACGAAGTGCTAGCTCAAGGCGAGTTGTTGTCTATAAAAACGGTAACCGATTTGTTACAGCAAAAAGGTATCAATGCCAATGCTACCGATGCTAGAAACTTGTTAAAAACAGATGAAATCTTAGGAAATGGACAATCAATAATTGAAATTTCGAAAGAAAATGTAAAAAATCATTTCAAACAACATAACGGAACAACAGTAAACATTGTTACCGGGTTTATAGCATCGAATTTAAAGAATGAAACGACGACTTTAGGAAGAAACGGAAGTAATTACACTGCTTCATTATTAGCCAATTATTTAGATGCGGAAGAGTTACAAAACTACACACATGTAGATGGTATTTTTACCGCAAATCCTGATTTGGTAGCTGATGCTAAAAAGATAGAAGAGTTATCTTTCCCTGAAGCTAATGAGTTAGCTAACTTCGGAGCTACTATTTTGCATGCAAAAACCATTATTCCCTTATTAGAGAAGAATATTAACCTTCGCATATTAAATACGTTTAACCCAAACGATAAAGGAACGTTGATTACGGCAAAATCAACTTCCAAAGGAATCAAATCCTTATCAGTATTAGACAAGGTTGCTTTAATAAACTTCGAAGGAAGAGGCTTGTTGGGAAAAGTAGGAGTGGATGCACGTATTTTTAAAGCTCTGAGTAATCACGGAATTAGCGTGAGCATTATTTCGCAAGGATCTTCAGAACGAGGGATTGGTTTAGTGGTAGATAAAAGTAATGCAGTAGCAGCGGTAAAAGCATTGGAACAAGAGTTTGAAAATGATTTACAAACAAAAGATGTCAATCAAATTTCCATTCAAGAAGAAGTAGCGGTAATCTCAATCATAGGACAAGATTTAAGTGAATTCCACCATCCATACAATGCTTTAATTAAGAATCAAATAGTTCCTTTATTATTCAACAATACAATTACAGGTAAAAATGTGAGTTTGGTGGTGAAAAAGGAACAATTACATAAGGCGTTGAATGTAATTCATGGTCAAGTATTTGGAGTTGCTAAAAAGATAAACATTGCTGTTTTTGGTAAAGGTTTAGTAGGAGGAACATTGATAGAACAGATATTAGAAAGTTCGAAATCAATCTTAGAAAGACGTAAAATCCATTTGAACATTTTTGCGATAGCCAATTCTAAAAAAGTTTTGTTAACTAAAAATGGAGTAGGAACTAATTGGTCGAATGAGCTTGAGAAAGCTAATGAAAATAAAAATATAGTTGAAAGTGTAATCAACTATGCAAAAGAACACCATTTAGAAAATTTAATAGGGGTAGATAATACAGCAAGTGTAGACTTTATAGAAAATTACATTCCGTTAGTCAATGCAGGGTTCGATTTGGTTTCATCTAACAAAATAGCCAATACAGTTTCGTACGATTTTTATAAAAAACTACGTAAAACCTTAGAGGAAAACAATAAGAGTTACTTGTACGAAACCAATGTAGGTGCAGGATTACCGTTGATTGATACGATTAAACTGTTACACGATTCAGGAGAAAATATCACGAGAATTCGAGGTGTATTTTCAGGCTCGTTAAGTTACTTGTTCAATAAATTTTCTGCGGAAGAAGTACCGTTTTCAACCGTATTACAAGAAGCAATTGACAGCGGATTTACAGAACCAGACCCTCGTGAGGATTTGTGTGGAAATGATGTAGCCAGAAAGTTATTGATTTTAGCTCGTGAGCTAGATTTAGAAAATGAATTTGAAGATATTCAGATAGAGAACTTAATACCAGAAGCGTTTAGAGAAGTATCTTCAGAAGAATTTTTATCTAACCTAGAACAATTAAATCCAACGTTTCAACAGCAGAAAGAAGCTCAAGAAGAGAAACATGTGCTGCGATATATTGGAGATTTGCACGGAGACTTACAGCAAATAAAAGGAGAGTTAGATGTAAAGCTAGTCTCTGTACCAGAGAGTTCTCCTTTAGGAAGTTTAAAAGGTTCCGATGCCATTTTTGAAATTTATACAGAATCTTACGGAGAACAACCTATTGTAATCCAAGGAGCAGGAGCAGGATCAAAAGTTACTGCAAGAGGCGTATTTGGAGACATCTTACGATTAGCAAAGAATAATAACTAGAAAAGAGAAGAAAGAAAATAGATACAAGAATTAAGACCCAAAAATCTTGATTCTTTTACCTTACAACGAAGCGGTCAAACATCTAAAAAAATAACATGAGCAAAAATTTTGAAACACAAGCCATACGAACGCAAACAAAACGTTCACAATTTTCAGAGCATTCTACACCTTTATACTTAACTTCAAGTTTTGTATTTGATGATGCTGAAGATATGAGAGCGTCGTTTGCTGAAGAAAAGCAACGAAACCTATATAGTCGATTTTCAAATCCGAATACCACAGAATTCGTCGATAAAATAGTAGCTATGGAAGGTGCCGAAGCAGGATATGCGTTTGCAACAGGTATGGCAGCCGTGTTTTCAACTTTTGGAGCTCTGTTAAATGCAGGAGATCATATTGTATCGTGTCGCTCTGTTTTTGGTTCAACACATAGTTTGTTTACCAAATATTTACCTAAGTGGAATATTGAAACAAGTTATTTTAAAATAACCGAAGCTGACAAAATCGAGAGCTTAATTCAACCAAATACCAAAATATTATATGCTGAGACACCTACCAATCCGGCAGTAGATATTTTAGATTTGGAGCTGTTAGGAAGTATAGCAAAGAAGCACAATTTATTATTAGTGATAGACAATTGCTTCGCAACACCTTATTTACAAAATCCAATTAAATTCGGTGCCGATTTGGTGATTCACTCAGCTACAAAACTCATAGATGGTCAAGGTCGTGTTTTAGGAGGCGTAACCGTAGGAAAAGAGGACTTAGTTAGAGAAATCTATTTATTTTCAAGAAATACAGGTCCAGCAATGTCACCATTCAATGCTTGGGTGTTGTCTAAGAGTTTAGAAACGTTGTCGATTAGAGTAGAAAAACATTGTGAAAACGCCTTGAAAGTAGCACAGTTTTTAGAAGAACATCCAAAGGTGAACTTGGTGAAGTATCCATTTTTAAAATCGCATCCGCAGTATGAAACAGCTAAAAAACAAATGCGACTAGGAGGAAATATTGTTGCTTTTGAAATCCAAGGAGGTATAGAAGCAGGCCGTAAATTTTTGAATAGTATTCAACTATGCTCATTATCAGCAAATTTAGGAGACACAAGAACTATTGTAACGCATCCAGCATCTACAACACATAGTAAGTTAAGTGAAGAAGATCGATTAGAGGTAGGAATTACTGATGGTTTAGTACGATGTTCGGTGGGATTAGAAAACGTAGAGGATGTAATTTATGATTTAAATCAAGCATTAAATAATTAAGAAGTAAAGCATATATTTGTAATATGCTTTCTAAGAAAACAAAATACGGAATTAAAGCGCTTACTTTTATTGCTAGGCAAGAAAAAGGCACTATGGTACAAATAGCTACCATTTCAGAAAAGGAAAATATTTCGCACAAGTTTTTAGAAAGCATATTACTTACCTTACGAAAATCAGGAATTTTAGGAGCTAAAAAAGGAAAAGGTGGAGGCTATTATTTGCTAAAGCCAGCTAACGAAATTAAAATGACTGATGTTATAAGAACACTTGAAGGACCTATTGCTATGGTACCATGTGTTAGTTTGAATTATTATGAAAAATGTGATGACTGTCCAGATGAAGAAGCCTGCTCAGTACACAAACTAATGATTCAAGTAAGAGATAATACGCTACAAGTACTTCGTAATAACACACTTGCAGATTTAGTGTAGTATTAACAAATTGTAAAATTCAAATATTTTTTTGATTTCTCCTTGGAGAATTAAAAAGCATATGTATATTTGTCGACTTAAAACCTAGTATTCCGATAGGGTAATGGTATTTTAAAAATGATTGTAGAACAAGTAGTAGAAAATAAAGCAAATTATAAAGAAGATAAGCTTTCTGAAAAGCCAATAAGAAGCATCATAAAATCAATAAGTTGGAGAGTTGTCGGTACCATAGATACAATATTAATATCATGGGTAATTACAGGACAAGTAAAGACAGCTTTTTCAATTGGAGCTGTAGAATTAGTAACAAAAATGTTATTGTATTTTTTTCACGAAAGAGTTTGGAACAGTATTAAATGGGGCAAAAAATGAGTATAGAAACAATGAATTTAGAAGCAGTAAACGCAGAGTTAAAAAACAAATCTCCAAAAGAGATTGTTGTTTGGGCATTACTACAAGCAAATAAAGCCGTAGTAACTACAAACTTTCGTCCCTATGAAGGAGTCATTTTACACGCAGTAGCATCAGTAAAAAACAGTATAGATGTTATTTGGTGTGATACAGGATATAATACTCCACAAACCTATAAACATGCCGAAGAGTTAATTGAAAAACTACAGTTAAACATTCAGTTGTATGTACCTAAACAAACAGTAGCACACAGAAACATCACTTTAGGTTTACCAACAATAGATGATCCAAAACATGCTGTTTTTACAGAACAAGTAAAATTAGAACCTTTTAAAAGAGCAATGAATGAGCACAAACCAGATGTTTGGTTTACGAATTTAAGAAAAGGACAAACAGCTTTTAGAGATAGTATTGACATTGTTTCAAGAAGTAAAGACGGAGTATTAAAAGTAAGTCCATTTTACCATTGGTCAGATGAGGAGTTAGATACTTATTTAGATGAGCATCAATTACCAAACGAGTTTAAGTACTTCGATCCCACAAAAGTAGAAAGTAACAGAGAATGTGGTTTACATATTTAAAGAACATGATTATGAATACAGAAACTATACAAGTAGGAGCTTTAGAAAGCGAAGCCATATACATATTAAGAGAAGTAGTCGCGCAATTTGAAAAACCGGTGTTATTGTTTTCGGGGGGCAAAGATAGCATAACACTGGTGCGACTTGCTCAAAAAGCATTTTATCCAGCAAAGATTCCATTCCCTTTATTACATATTGATACAGGGCATAATTTTCCTGAAACGATTGAATTTAGAGACCGTTTGGTAAAAGAATTAGGAGTTGAGTTAATAGTACGTCAAGTACAAGACAATATTGATGCTGGTAAAGTAAAAGAAGAAACAGGAAAATACGCAAGCCGAAACATGTTACAAACCGAAACGTTATTAGATGCCATAGAAGAATTCGGTTTCGACGCATGTATCGGTGGTGCGCGTAGAGATGAAGAGAAGGCAAGAGCTAAAGAACGTATTTTTTCAGTACGAGACGACTTTGGGCAATGGGATGAAAAAAATCAACGTCCAGAATTGTTCGATATGCTAAATGGAAGAATTGATTTAGGTCAGAATGTACGTGTTTTCCCAATCTCTAACTGGACAGAGTTAGATGTATGGTCATATATACAACAAGAACAAATTGAAATTCCATCTATTTATTTTGCGCATAAAAGAGCCACTTTTATTAGAGATGGACTCATTTGGTCTGCCAATGATGAAGTAGTGTATAGAGAAGATGAAGAAGAAGTACGAGAGCGTATGGTGCGATTTAGAACCGTAGGGGATATGAGTTGTACGGCAGCGGTTTTATCAGATGCAATAGATATAGATACTGTAGTAGATGAAATTAGAGAATCAACCATTTCAGAAAGAGGAGCAAGGATTGATGATAAACGATCTGAAGCAGCGATGGAGAAACGTAAACAACAAGGATATTTTTAAAATAAAACCTAGTATTTAGTATAGAGTAATGAGAAAAAATACTCACAACTCAATACTAATCACTCAATACTAAAACAACATGAACGTAGTAAAAATAGCAACAGCAGGAAGTGTAGATGACGGAAAGAGCACACTAATAGGGCGAATTTTATACGATACAAAATCATTAACCCAAGATAAATTAGAAGCAATAGAAGAAAAAAGTAAGCAACGCGGGTTTGATTACTTAGACTTTTCTTTAGCTACAGATGGGTTGGTAGCAGAACGCGAACAAGGAATTACTATTGATGTAGCTCACATATATTTTTCAACACAAAAAACCAGTTTTATTATAGCTGATACTCCAGGTCATATAGAGTACACTAGAAATATGGTTACAGGAGCTTCAAACTCTCAAGCTTCTATCATTTTAGTAGATGCAAGAAACGGAGTAGTAGAGCAAACCTATCGTCATTTCTTTATCAATAATTTATTGAGAGTAAAAGATGTAATAGTAGCAGTAAATAAAATGGATTTGGTTGACTTTTCAGAAGAAAAATTCAATCAGATTAAAGGTGAGATAGAATATTTAGCGAAGAAGAGCGATTATCAAAATCAAAATATCACATTCATACCTCTTTCAGCTTTGAAAGGAGATAATGTTGTGAAGTCTTCAGAAAACACCCCTTGGTATAAAGGAGAAACTTTATTGAATCACCTTGAAAACTTGGGGGCTGAAGATACACAAGAAGCATCAAAAGCACGTTTTCCAGTACAAACTGTTATTCGTCCAAAAACAGACGAATATCACGATTTTAGAGGATATGCAGGAAAACTGTATGGAGGCGATTTAATGGTAGGAGATAGCGTAACGGTATTACCATCAGCAACAAAATCTACCATAAAAAGTATTCAGTTTTTTGATAAAGAATATGCAAGAGCAAAAAGAGGGAGTTCTGTAAACATCACTTTAGAAGACGATGTAAATGTAAGTAGAGGAGATATGTTGGTGAAAACAGGAGAAGAACCTTCTGTGGTAAAACAGTTAGAAGCTACCATTTGTTGGATGGATAAAGCACCATTACAAGCTTCTCAGAAATATTACATCAAACATGGAGTAAACGATGTACAAGCAAAAATAACAGAATTAACATCTTTAATTCGTACCGATTTTTCTGGAAAAGAAGAAACACCATCTCAATTATCACTAAACGAAATAGGAGAGGTGAGTTTAAAAGTTAGCAAGCCATTGTTTGTTGACTCATATGAGGAAAACAAAGCAAACGGAGCGTTTATAATCATCAATCCAAAAACCAATACTACATCAGGAGTTGGTTTTATCAAGTAAATAATAAAAAGTTATGGCAATAATCATTACAGATGAGTGCATTAACTGTGGAGCTTGCGAACCTGAATGCCCAAACACAGCCATTTATGAAGGAGCAAGTGACTGGAAGTATAACGAAGGAACCTCACTACAAGGAAATGTAACCTTATTGGATGGAACTTCGGTAAATGCAGACGAGGATAATGAACCAGTATCAGACGAATACTACTTTATAGTACCCGATAAATGTACTGAGTGTAAAGGATTCCATGAAGAACCGCAATGTGCAGCAGTATGTCCGGTAGATTGTTGTGTGCCAGATGATGCACACGTAGAAACCGAAGAACAATTGTTAGCAAAACAAGAGTTTTTACATAACTAATATCAACGCTTTTATAAGCAAACAACTAGTAAAACAGATGCAAAGTTTTAGATCAGAAATAGAAAACCCTTTAGTAGAAAAAGATATCCTAGAGTTAGAGCGTAAAATACGTTTGTTTAACGAAGGAAAAATAGATGAAGAGCGTTTTAGAAGCTTACGTTTAGCCAGAGGAATTTACGGTCAACGCCAATTTGGAGTGCAAATGATTCGTATTAAGTTACCGTATGGTAAAGTTACAAGTGAACAATTACACAGAATTTCAGATGTTTCTGATGAATATTCAAGAGGACGTTTACATATTACCACACGTCAAGATATTCAAATTCATCATGTAAGTTTAGACAGAACGCCTGAGTTATGGGCACAGTTAGAGAAAGACGATATTACGTTGCGTGAAGCTTGTGGTAATGCTGTACGAAATGTTACGGCTTCAGAAACTGCGGGAATCGATCCGAAAGAACCATTTGATGTAACACCATACGCACATGCTACTTTCCAATTTTTCTTGCGTAATCCAATCTGTCAAGAAATGGGAAGGAAGTTCAAAATGTCTTTTTCTGCAACAGAAGAAGATACCGCATTGAGTTTTATTCATGATTTAGGATTTATTGCTAAAACGAAAATAGTAGAAGGTAAAGAAGTAAAAGGATTCAAGGTATTATTAGCAGGAGGATTAGGTTCACAACCACGTCATGCAGATGTAATTTATGAATTTTTAGAAGCAGACTTATTGATACCAACTATCGAAGGTGTTTTACGTGTGTTCGATCGTTATGGAGAGCGTGCTAAAAGAGCCAAAGCTCGTTTAAAATTCTTGGTAAAAGATTTAGGAGTAGAAGCCTTTTTAGAATTAGTAGCAACAGAAAGAGCAGCATTAGCGTATAAAACTTATCCGATAGATACTACCGATTTTGAGCAAGACCCTGTTTTTGAAACGAGCGAAGTTCCATCTGTAGTTATAGAAGATGAAGAAGCGTATCAAAACTGGAAATCAACCAATGTTTTTAAGCAAAAACAAGAGGGATTGTATGCGATAGGTATTAAAGTACATTTAGGAGATTTTTATACCGATAAAGCACGGTTGTTAGCTGATTTAATCAAGAAGTATGGAGCAAATGAGTTACGCTTTACGCTACGTCAAAACATTTTAATTCGTCACGTAAGAGAAGAGATTTTACCATTTTTCTATACGGAATTACAAAAATTAGGTTTTGCAGATGCAGGATATAACAGTTTGAATGATATTACTGCATGTCCGGGAACCGATACGTGTAATTTAGGTATTGCTAGCAGTACAGGAATTGCAGCGGAGTTAGAGCGTGTGTTAAAAGCAGAATACCCGCAGTATGTGAATAACAAAGACATTACCATCAAAATTAGTGGATGTATGAATGCTTGTGGGCAACACAATATGGCTCATATTGGTTTTCAAGGAATGTCTATAAAAGTAGGAAAGTTGTTAGCACCAGCCTTACAAGTATTAGTTGGAGGAGGAGTTTTAGGACAAGGAAATGGACGTTTTGCAGATAAGTTGATAAAAATACCAAGTAAAAGAGGACCAGAATCTTTACGAATCTTATTAAACGACTTCGAAAGCCATAAACAACCCAATGAAGATTTCTTAAACTATTACGATAGACAAGGAAAAACATATTTCTATGAGCTATTAAAAGAATTATCAGACACCACCAATTTAACAGAAGACGATTTTATTGATTGGGGACACGATAAAAACTACGTAAAAGCCATTGGAGTAGGTGAATGTGCTGGAGTGGTAATCGACTTAGTAGCAACTTTACTTTTTGAAAGCGAAGAAAAGTTAGAAAATGCAACACATGCATTAAACAGTCAACAATGGTCAGATAGTATTTACCACGCTTATGCAGCTATGGTTAACACTGCCAAAGCCTTGTTAACAGCAGAAGGAGCAAAAACGAATACACAAGCAGGAATCATTACCAATTTTGATGAACTGTTTGTAGCAACAAATAAAATAGAATTATCAAGTTCATTTGCAGAATTGATTTATCAAATCAATAAAAATGAACCTACGGAAGCTTTTGCAAAAAAGTATTTAGAAGAGGCATCATCATTTTACAAAACAATTGATGCCTACCGAAAAGTAGCCGTAGAAAGTTAAAAAAGGAGAGTCCAATGAAAAATCAACCGAAATTAACCGTAGTAGGAGCAGGACCAGGAGATATTGATTTAATCACCTTAAAAGCCATCAAAGCATTAGAGCAAGCTGATGTGGTGTTATATGATGCGTTGGTAAACAACGAACTGTTAGGATATGTAAATCCGAAAGCAGAATTAATTTTTGTAGGAAAACGAAGAGGATGCTACCGTTATCAACAAGAACAAATCAATGAGTTAATTGTCGCAAGAGGATTTTCACACGGACATGTGGTACGTTTAAAAGGAGGTGACCCTTTCATATTTGGTAGAGGAGCAGAAGAAATGGAATACGCAGCCAAACACGGATTAGAAGTAGCTGTAGTTCCAGGGATTTCATCATCCTTAGCAGTGCCAGCGTATCAGAACATACCCTTAACAAAAAGAGGAAGTTCAGAAAGTTTTTGGGTAATTACAGGAACTACCAAACAGCATCAATTATCTAATGATGTTGCCTTGGCTGCAAAATCAAGTGCAACGGTTGTTATTTTAATGGGAATGGGTAAGCTTTCTGAAATCATTCAGCTTTTTAAGAAAGAAGGAAAGAATGAATTACCTGTTGCTATTATTCAAAATGGAACTACTCCTGAAGAAAAAATAGGAATCGGTACCGTAGATACCATCGAAGAAGTCGTAGCTAAAAATAACTTGAGTAATCCAGCTATTATTGTATTAGGAGACGTAGTAAATCACAGACAACAATTACATCAAGTACAACAAGAAGCAGTTTTAAAAGAAGTAGTATAATGGAAGAAAGAAATAATCTATATCCTATCTTTTTAAAAACAGCAACCTTGGAAGTACTTATAGTTGGAGGAGGTTTTGTTGCGGAAGAAAAGCTACGATTTTTATTAAAGTCGAGTCCAGATGCTAAGGTAACTATAGTAGCTCCTTTTTTTAGAGAAGAAACCATTGCCATGGCTCAAAAAGGTAAAGTTACTAGAATAACAGATAGCTATAATGATACCTATTTACAAGGAAAACATTTGGTAATTGCGACTACCGATGTTCCAGAGGTAAACATACAAGTATATAAAGACTGTAGAAGTCAGAATATCTTGGTGAATGTGGCAGACAATCCACCATATTGTGATTTTTATATGGGCGGAATTGTAACCAAAGGGAACGTAAAAGTAGCTATTTCAACCAATGGAAAGTCGCCAACAACCGCTAAAAGATTGCGTCAGTTTTTTGAAGAAGTAATTCCAGAAGACATCAATCAATTAGTACAAAACCTAAATAGTTATAGAAAAACCATCAAAGGAAACTTTGAACATAAAGTAGAAACATTAAATAAACTGACAGAGAGTTTAGTGAAATAGAGTAGAAATGATACAAACAGATATATTAATTATTGGAGCAGGTCCTACAGGGCTATTCACCGTTTTTGAAGCAGGATTGTTAAAATTACGTTGTCATTTAATTGATGCCTTACCACAACCAGGAGGGCAATGTTCAGAAATTTATCCAAAGAAACCTATTTACGATATTCCAGCATATCCAGAAATTTTAGCAGGAGATTTAACAAAGAATTTGATGGAGCAAATCAAGCAGTTTGAACCTGGATTCACTCTAGGAGAACGTGCCGATACCATCGAAAAGCAAGACGACGGAACGTTTATCGTAACCACAAATAAAGGAACCAAACACCAAGCACCTGTGGTAGCTATAGCAGGTGGATTGGGAAGTTTTGAACCTCGTAAACCACCGATTCCAAATATTACTGATTTTGAAGACAAAGGAGTAGAGTATATGATTAAAGAACCAGAACTGTATCGCGATAAAGATGTGGTAATTGCTGGAGGAGGAGATTCTGCTTTAGATTGGTCTATTTTCTTAACAGATGTAGCAAAATCGGTAACCTTAATTCACCGAAGAAATGAATTTAGAGGAGCGTTAGACTCTGTAGAAAAAGTTCAAGAGTTAAAGAATTTAGGAAAGATAAACTTAATTACACCTGCTGAGGTAAAAGCAGTATTAGGAGAAAATCATGTAACAGGCGTTGTAGTAGAAGAAAATGGGAAAGAACCTTACATGATAGATACTGATCATTTTATTCCATTATTTGGATTAGCGCCAAAGTTAGGTCCTATTGCCAACTGGGGATTAGAAATTGAGAAGAATGCTATTAAAGTAAACAATGCGTTAGATTACCAAACGAATGTAGAAGGTATCTATGCAATTGGAGATGTAAATACTTATCCAGGTAAACTAAAATTGATTTTGTGTGGATTTCACGAGGCAACACTCATGTGTCAAAGTGCTTACAAACGCATACATCCAGATAAAAAATATGTGATGAAGTATACTACTGTTGGTGGTGTAGACGGTTTCGACGGGACAAGAAAAGAAGCACCAAAAGCGGTAGTAAAAGCAATTCAATAATTGGGGATTAGGATGAAAGTAGTTAGGAACTGAGCGGATAAGTTTGTTGTAATTACAAGTTTTAAGTAAAAACTCCTTCACCAACAAAACTAAAATAGCCACCTAACTACTGATTCCTTTAAGAAATTGTTACAAATGGATAATCAAGACATCAATATAAAAATAATAGACCGTGAAGGTGTAATGCATGAGGTAGTTGCTCCGACAGATATGGCAATGAACTTAATGGAAGTAGTTCGATCATACGAATTAGCTCTTGAAGGAACTATTGGAATCTGTGGAGGAATGGCCATGTGTGCCTCTTGTCAATGTTATGTGAAATCGAATCATGAATTGCCAGAAATGAACGATGATGAAGACGCGATGCTAGCAGAAGCATTTCATGTAGAAGAAAATAGCCGATTAGGATGCCAGATTCAAATGACTCCCGAATTAGAAGGACTTGAAGTTGAGCTAGCTCCTGAAAGTTAGTTATTTTTGTAAAAAATTAGTAAATGCAATTCAAACAATACGATTTATCATTAAAAGATGATGTAGAAAACTTTACAAAACAATTATTTTACGCTTTGTTTAATGATGTATGTCAAGAAAAAGCAAACCATTTAAAAGAGAAGTTTATAAAAATTTTAAATGGGTTGGCTATTAAAAATGCTTCAGAAGCATGGGGTATATACCAACAAACATTTTGTAGAATACGAGAAAAGTTAGATTTAGATGCCAAGGCATTTGAAAAAACTGATCCTGCCTGTAAAAGCTTAGGAGAAGTGTATTTAGCCTATCCGGGTTTTCATGCGATTGCTGTGTATCGATTGAGTCATGAATTGTATAAAATGGAAATTCCAATTTTACCAAGAATGATGAGTGAGTATGCGCATGGATTAACAGGAACAGACATCCATCCAGGAGCAGCAATTGGCGATTCGTTTTTTATAGATCATGCAACAGGAATTGTTATTGGAGAAACCACCATTATTAAAGAAAACGTAAAAATATACCAAGGAGTTACCTTAGGAGGAATTCAAGTTAAAAAAGAATTGGCTTCCACAAAAAGGCATCCAACGATTGAAAATAATGTAACCATTTATGCCAACGCAACTATCTTAGGAGGCGATGTAGTAATAGGAAGAGATAGCGTAATAGGCGCAAATGTTTGCGTAACCACCTCTGTACCTGAAGGATCTATTGTAACCTATGAGTCAGAAAATAAAATAACCACTAGAAAATCCTATGTTAAATGATGTAGGTACCAAATTAACCATGAAAACTAAAACAATTATAGATAGTATAGGGAATACGCCACTAATAGAAGTTTCAAACATTCTTCAAAAAGAAGGCGTAAAGCTATTATTAAAATTAGAAGGAAATAACCCTGGCGGAAGTGTAAAAGATAGGGCAGCGTTTAATATGATTGCTGAAGCTATTAAAAGGAAAAATATTCGTCAAGGAGATTATTTAGTAGAAGCAACTAGTGGAAACACAGGAATTGCGTTAGCACTCATGGCAAAAGTATTAGGAGTAAATATGGTATTGGTTATGCCAGAAAACTCTACTGAAGAACGTGTAAAAACTATGCGAGCTTACGGAGCAGAGGTTATTTTAACGGATGCAGAAAAAGGTATCGAAGGTTCTAGAGATGTCGCCTTAGAATTACGCTATAAAAAAGGCTATTTTATGCTAAATCAGTTTGAAAATACTGATAACTGGAAAGCACACTATAAAACCACAGGTCCTGAAATTTGGAACGATACAGAAGGAGAAGTAACTCATTTTGTTTCAGCAATGGGAACTACAGGAACCATTATGGGAGTTTCTACCTATTTAAAAGAACAAAACCCTGAGGTACAAATTGTAGGGGCACAACCTAAAGATGGAGCTAGAATACCTGGAATTCGTAAGTGGTCGCCAGAATACCAACCAAAATTCTTTAACAAAAGTAAGGTGGATCAAGTGGTAGAGCTAGATGAAAACGATGCAAAAAACATGACCAGAAAGCTAGCACAAGAAGAAGGTGTTTTTGCAGGAATGAGTAGTGGAGGTGCGGTACATGCAGCCCTAGAAATAGCCAAAACGATTGACAAAGGAGTTATTGTTGCTATTATTTGTGATAGAGGTGATCGTTATTTATCTTCGGATTTGTTTCAGTAGATAATCTTATTATAATAGAGTAATTCCCGCCTAAGCGGGAATTACTCTATTATAAACAACTAATTTTCTATTGAAAAACTAGTTAGCGTTAATAGGAGTTTGTAGTAGTGTTTTAATACTTTAGTTAAAATATGTTTTAATTATTCTTTTATAACTTGCCAAACCTTTACCGTCTTATCTTTACTAGGTGTAGCTACTAATTCTCCACTAGAATTTACATCCATTCCTAAACCAATATCATCTGTATGATCAGTTATTGTTTGCAATATTTTTTCGTCATTAATATCCCAAAGTGTTGCAACTATAGGTTTAGTATAACCTGTAAATCCAAAATGATACTCTAATAATTCTCCTAGCATTTTTTTATCTGTTCCTCCAGCTAAAATTCTATTATTACCAATAAACACTACAGAATGAATAGCTTCATTTTCACCTTGTAAGGTATGCAATAGCTCCCACTTATTTGTATCCCAAATTTTAATAGTTTTATCATCTCCAGCACTTGCTAAAAATTTTCCATTTGGACTAAAATCCATTGATAAAGGGACTAAAGAATGACCTAAAATTGTTTTTGATAACCTGCCACTTTTTATATCATAAATTCTTATGGTGTTATCGCTACTTGAAGCCGCTAAATGATCTCCAGTCGGATTAAAAACTACCTCCCAAATATTATGAGAAGCTTCTTTAAATTCATTTGTAACTTTTCCTGTATTAACATTCCAAACCGTTACTTTATTATCATCACCTCCTGCTGCAATTAAATTACCATCAGGGCTAAAGCTTATCGACCAAATTGTTCCCTTATTTCCATCAAGTACTTTTAACAGCACTCCAGAATTTACATCCCAAAGTCTCACTAATCCATCATAAGCCCCAGTTGCAACAAGTTTTCCGTTTGGGTTAAAATCTACAGATGGTGACCCTATTTTATGAGGTAAATTATGTACTACTTCCCCTGTTATTCGATTCCAAATTTTTGTATTTTGGTCTATACCGCCACTAACCATAAGTGTATCATTTGGTGCGAATTTAACTTCCCAAACATCACCAGAATGATGTTTAAATGTATTCTTTAATTCGATAAGGTTTCCTTCAAATAACTTTGGTTGTTTAAATAATTGTACATAAATAAAGTAAGTTATACTTAATACTACTAAAAGCAATATAATCTTTCTCTTTTTCATTTACTTTAATGCTTTTAGTTTCTTTATCATTTTTTTTATAGAAGGAGAATTAGGGGCTAATTCTAAAGCTTTTTTGTAGGCCTTTAATGAAAGTTCTTTATCATGTTTATAAAAATAGGCTTCACCTAAACTATCCCAAGAATTAGCTTCATTTGGATGCAACTTGGCGTTTTCTTGAAAAACTTTAATAGCATTACCTATAGATTTCTCATGTAAAAACTCATATCCAATACTATTGAAAACTTTATTTTTATTTTGAATCACTGTTTTGTTAATTGCATCAATATAAGCAATAATAAAAGCATCTTTTTCACTTGTTTTTATGGTAGGAAGTACACCTTTTCCTTCCCAATTTGTTTTGGTTACTGGGTGTATTGCTTTGATATATGGCATAGAAATACTAAAGTCATCATTTAAATTAATTTTCTTTGTTCTATTAGCACCTCCTTTAGTAATTTGACCTACAACAACAGCCTTATTTAAATGCTTTAATGTGTATGTAAAAGCTTCTGCGGCAGAAAATGTGTTTTTACTAGTTAAGATATATAAGGGGGTATTTGTCATTCTTTTTCCATCAATAGTTTCGAAGGTAAATAATTGTGATTTAGTGTTGGTTTTTCGTTCGTAGAAATTACTCAATAACACCGGTTTTGCATCTGTAAAATAACTAGATAATAATTGGATCATGCTTGGTACTCCTCCGCCGTTTATTCTTAAATCAATTATAACAGCATTGGTATTTCTTAAAAAAGTCATTGCAGATGTTGCTGCATCTTTTGCATACGTAGTGTCAGCAAACATGTGTAAATTTAAGTAGCCAATATTTCCTTTTAAAATTTTAACTTCAGTAAAACCATAGTTGACTTCTGCCATTTTACTAGTTATCATTTTCTTTCTTTTTCTTTTGGTCGCTTCTGGTATTAGACATTTACTTCGTGCAATTTTTTTAGGTTCGTAATTTAATTTTAAATGTAAATCTCGACTAACATTTTGTAAATCTTGTGTTACTATTTCAGCAAACATACCATAATCTGTGACGGTGTTGTACTTATTTGGTTTTATGGATGAAATTATTTTTTTAGCGGTATCTAAATCTATATAGGTTTCTAATAAGTTTGCTGAAATCATAGAAATGATTTCTTCTTTTTCCTTTTTAGTGATTTGTTTGTTCTGCGCTGATAAGCTTATTACAGAAGTAAACACCAATATCAATGTGATAATTTGTATTTTCATTTTAATTGATTTTTAATTTGATACAAACCTATAGTCAATCTTTAATTCATTAAATTTTATTTCTTATTTGAGAGGTTTTTAGACCTACATAAGGTTATATTAAACGCAAACTTGATTTGCGTTTAATAATCATGGGTTCGTGTCAATTTTTAATGAGTTGATGAAAATCATTTTATGAATAGAGGTAATAATAGTAGCTTTACAGGGTGATAACATTCTTAAAAAAATACAAAGCATTTATATATGGACTCATAATTTTTCGAATTGTAGTTCTAGTATTATCGCATTTTGATTTTATATATATAGATAATTCAGAACACCTATCTAATACCTTAAGTTTTCTCTTTTATTGGTTTTTGTTTTCATTACCCATTTATTATTTTCCTTTTTTTAAGAAACATAAGGCTAAGACACTTAAAATTTTAGGACTAATGTTTCTTTTTATGCTTGTTTTAGTCAATGATGCCATTTCCAAAATAATTGATAACCCGATTACTTTTATTGGTATTATTTGTATTGGTTTGCTTTTCTTTTCAATTATAGCATCAAAATTCTTTAAAAAGTACGCTCTGTTTACAATAGCTTTTTATGTTTTGAGTTTGAGTTATTTTATCTATATAAGGGTATATATTGATGATTTAAAAGTGTATTTACAACAAGAGAAAGAAATTAAAATTATTTTAGCAATCCCTTTTTTAGTTTTAATCTTCGGATGGTTTTTTCAGCAATGGAAATGGTTAAAAACTTTAGAAACAAAAAAATCAAAAGTGGAATTATCGTTATTGAAAAGTCAAATAAATCCACACTTCTTTTTTAATACCTTAAATAACTTGTATGGTTTAACTGTAGAAAAATCTGATGAGGCACCAGAAGTTGTTTTGAAATTATCTGAGATGATGCGTTATACTATTTACATGGGAAAAGAAGATCTTGTTTCTTTAAAAGATGAAATAGACTATTTAAATAACTATATTGAATTACATAAAATTAGGTATCAAAAAGAAGTAGATATTCAATTTGATTATTTTAAAGTATTAGATTATAAAGTTGCACCACTATTGTATATAATTGCACTAGAGAATGCTTTTAAGCATGGTGTTGAGAAATTAACCAAGAACGCTTATATTCATATAAAAATTAGTACGGATGATGGAATTGTAAGCTTTGAAATAGAAAACAATTTTGAAAAACTAGAAACAAAGCATAGTACTGGAATTGGATTAGAAAATTTAAAGCAAAGATTACAACTATTATACCCTAAAAAGTATCAATTAGCTATTGAAAATAGCGGTTCTGTATATAATTTATCTCTAAAACTAGATACAAAATGATATATTATGTAATTGTTGATGATGAACCCATTGCACATCGTATTATTGAAAAATATTGTAATGATTTATCTCATTTAGAAAAAAAGGGAAATTGTTACAATGCATTTGAAGCCATGCAATTTTTAAATGAGAATGAAGTCAATTTATTGTTTTTGGATATAAATATGCCAAAATTATCTGGTTTTGATTTTTTAAAAACAATCCCACATCCACCAAAGATTATAGTAACTACTGCTTATAAAGAGTTTGCATTAGAAGGCTATGAGCTTAATATTTCTGATTATTTGTTGAAGCCTTTTAGTTTTGAACGTTTTGTGAAAGCTGTTAATAAAACTATTGTAAGTCAATTGGTTGTAGGAAATAAAACTATCAAATCAGTAACTGAAAATACTAAAAAAGAAGCTAAAAGTTTTTTCTTAAAAAGTGACAAAAAATACCACCAAGTACATTTAGAATCCATTTTATTTATAGAAGCTTACGGACATTATACCAAAGTATATTTAGAAAATGGAATGATTTTAAGTCATGAGAAAATTTCTTCTTTTGAAGAGCTTTTACCAAAAAATGAATTTATCAGAATACATAAATCATTTATTATTTCTAAAATAAAAATTAATCAAATTGAAGGAAATAGAATTTTTATCAAAGAATATAAAATACCTGTTGGACAAACTTATAAAGGGAACTTAAATAAGTTATTTTAGTATATAACTTTATTCTTTTTTAGTAAGCGTTAGCCAATATAAAAGAAAATAAAAAAAACCGTACAAAAAATGTACGGTTATACTATTGAGTTCAAATGTAGTAATTACCTATATACTCTATGAAAAGGCTATCCATAAGTTATATAGGCTGTTAGCACACGTATTTAATTTTTAAGTTCTTCCAATCGTTTTTTTATGTCAGTGTTTTTTGTATTCAACTCTAATGCTTTTTCATAATATTCAATAGCTTTCTTTTTATCTCCTTTTAACATGTAAAACTCCGCCAAGCTATCCCAAGTATTACTTGATGAGGGATAATTTTCTGTGTTATATTTGAAATAGAAAAAAGCTTTGTCTAAATCCTTGATTGTGTATAAAAATTGATAGCCAAAGTAATTGGCTAATTCTTCTCTTAAGAAAACTTTATACCCAAGTCTATCTGATAATTTGTCAAACCTTTTTTTAATCAATGTAGGGTTGGTATACATTTCATCATAGTTAATCATATACCCTCTAAACAAGTATTTCATACCATCCATAAATGAAACCAAAGGCATAGTATGGTGGTTTTCTTCTTTATAGCCATATTTTTTATATCCTAGACCTATGTTATAAGGATGCAATTGCTCGAATTTTTGAATAAATCTCCAAGTCAGATTAGCCTTTTCAGGGTAAACAGTGTTCTCTACTCTATCTACGGTAGCTATATATACATCTTTATAGGTTCCATTATATTCTTTGAAGAATTTCTCAAGGTTCTTAAGGGTAACTTCATTATCCCACCAAGCGCTAAAATCAATTACCAAATATGAATTAAATAATTCGGGTTTAGTAAATAAAGCGTGCAGTATAGGTAACCCAGTAAATGAATATCCCGAAAAAATTCGATAATTATTTGTTCTGTAGTTATTATCAATATAAGGAATAAGCTCTTTCTCGATAAATTTTATAAAATCGTTGGCACCGCCACTTATTTCTAGTCCTTTTTCTTCTTTTCCGGAGTAGCCTATCATGGACCTTGTAGGAGATGAATCTTTTAATCTATCTTGACTAGTAATACCCACTACTATCATTTCAGGAATTTGTGGGCTAGCATCGCTACTCATTTGGGCAACAGCTCCGGTGAAAGGGTGAAAAAATTTCCTGCCGTCAAGGAGGTAAAGCACAGGATAGTTTACATAATCATTGTTGTTATATGAATTAGGGAGATATATTGATATTTCTCTATTTGAATTAAGTATTTCAGATTTGATTGCAAATCTTTTACCAATAATAATGTCTTTTTTACTCTGTCCATATGACAAATTTGAAAAGAAAGTTATTAATAGTATAGTAAATAATATTCTCATTTTATTTTTTTTAAGTGTCGGCGAATATAAAAGAAAATAAAAAAAACCGTACAAAAAATGTACGGTTATACTATGATATTTCATGTATGGTAATTACTTATACTCTATAAAAAGATTGTCTATAGGTTTTCTCACTTTGTATGTGTGTTGAGAGCTATCTTCTTCAGAGCGATAACCAACAGGAGCAATTACAGCAGCATTTAACCCTAACTTATTCAAGTCTAATATTTTGTTATAAGCTTCGGCGTCAAAACCCTCCATAGGACAAGCATCTATTTTAAGTTCAGAGCAAGCATTAAGCAAATTCCCCAAAGCAATGTAAACTTGGTTAGAAGTCCATTTGTTTTTTTCAACCAAAGTTCTGCTCATAACGTCAGATTTAATAAAATCAGCATATCCTTTAAAGTTTGAAATATTTACCTGTTCTATTTCAGATTTTAAAGAGAAATAAGCATCTATATGGTCATTGGTAACCTTTGTATAATTACAAAACACAAATAAATGAGAAGCATCAGTAATTTGGCTTTGTCCGTAAGAAACAGCTTTCAACTGTTCTTTTATTATACTGTCTTCTATAATCAAAACGGTATATAGTTGAAGACCATAGGAAGAAGGAGCTAATTGAATAGCTCTTTTTAAAAGTTCTATGTGTTGTGCTGAAACTTTTTTAGAAGCATCAAATTTTTTAGTAGCGTATCGCCACTCAAGGTTGTCTATTAAAGTCATACTATTATTGTTTAAGAAAACAGCAAAATTAAAAGGGGAGTAGTTACAATGCCTTTACATATGTTGATTCAGCAATTTTTTACATTTTTTCTTTCTCAAAGGAGTTTGGATTGAAAATCCAAGTAAACGAAACCGTCAGCGAGCTTCGCTGAGCTTTCCTCAACGCAACGAAACCGTCAGCGAGCTTCGCTGAGCTTTCCTCAACGCAACGAAACCATCAGCGAGCTTCGCTGAGCTTTCCTCAACGCAACGAAACCGTCAGCGAGCTTCGCTGGTCTTTCCTCAACGCAACGAAACCATCAGCGAGCTTCGCTGGTCTTTCCTCAACGCAACGGAACCGTCAGCGAGCTTCGCTGGTCTTTCCTCAACGCAACGGAACCGTCAGCGAGCTTCGCTGAGCTTTCCTCAACGCAACGGAACCGTCAGCGAGCTTCGCTGAGCTTTCCTCAACGCAACGGAACCGTCAGCGAGCTTCGCTGAGCTTTCCTCAACGCAACGGAACCGTCAGCGAGCTTCGCTGAGCTTTCCTCAACGCAACGGAACCGTCAGCGAGCTTCGCTGAGCTTTCCTCAACGCAACGGAACCGTCAGCGAGCTTCGCTGAGCTTTCCTCAACGCAACGGAACTATCAGCGCGTCACGTTGAGCTTTCCCTAAGAAGGAATAAAGTTGGTTTTGAATGTAAACAAACAATTTTCTATTAAAAAGTAAAAAACAACGTGTGTGTAAATAACTATTAGTTTAGCTATTTTTTTAATTATAAGGCTTATACTACATAAAACAGCGGCTTGAATTTGAGTTCAAACCGCTGTTAGTTATATGTGTTACTGTGCTTAGTATTTACTAGACTTTTTAATTTTTTTAAAATGTTTTACCATTTTTCCAAAATCTTTATCCTTTTTACGTTTTTCAGCAGCAGTAGCTTCAAAATGTTCTTTTTCTTTTTCCATCTTTAAATAGTTTTTATAAGAAAATTCATCTATTTCTCCAATTTCAACAGCTTTAGTAACAGCACATCCAATTTCTATAGTGTGTGTACAGTTTTTAAACTTACAATGTTTAGAACATTCAAAAATTATTTCGAATGTTTTTTCTAAACCATTTGATGTATCTGTTATTCCAACCTCTCTCATTCCTGGGTTGTCAATTAAAATACCGCCATTATCAAGAATTATGAGTTCGCGATGTGTGGTTGTATGTTGTCCTTTCTTAGAAAAACTACTAACATTTTTAGTAACCATTAATTCTTTGTTAGCAAATGTATTTACTAGTGTTGATTTACCAACTCCAGAGGAACCTAAAAGACAATATGTTTTACCTTTTACTATAATTTCTTTTAGTTTTTTATAACCTTGTTTAGAGATATTGCTAATTGCAAATATGGGTACATTATTAATTCTTTTTTTTAAGGAAACCATTAATTCTTTTAGCGATGTTTCGTTTATTAAATCAATTTTAGTAAGAATAATAATAGGTTGAATGTTTGATGTATTACAAATAGTGAGATATCTTTCAATTCTATTGATGCTAAAATCTCTATCAACTGCCTGCATAATAAAGGCGTAATCAATATTTGTAGCAATTATTTGTATGTCGCCAAAATGACCAACTGCTTTTCTTGAAATAATTGAATTTCGAGGGAGTATCTTATGAATTATAGAGCTATACGAATCATATATTACTAGTGCAACCCAATCTCCCACAGCAGGAAAATCTTCACGAGTATTTGCAGTATACCTTAAGTTTCCTGTAATTTCAGCATCAAACTCTCCTTTTTCTGTTTTAACAACATACCGTTCTTTATGCTCAGAAATAATTCTTCCAATTTCAAAGTCTTGTAAGTTATGTTCTATCTTTAATTTTTCTATATTATCGTTATATCCGAAATCTTCTAGTTTCATATTTTAAGTATTTTAAAATATAGCAAACACTTACGTTATTCATAAACTAAATGAGTTTAAACACATAAGCGTTCACAATTAATGTGTTTATATGTAAAATGTTAATAAATAGGAATGCTTCAGATGGTTATCTGAAGTATAAAGTGGTGATAGCCTTAAGAAAATTGACTATCTATTTTACAATATCCGAATACGATATAGATGTAATAGACATAAAATTGTATTAAAGGTCAAAGTTATAAAAAATATCTTTTAAAAGTTTAAAGAAGAAGAATGCTTTTAGTTGTTGTTTTAAGATTTCTTAAATATTTAGTAACTTTAATGTAAGTTACTAAAAATGATTACATGAGAACTCTATATACCTTAATTGGAATAGCATATCTTCTGTTCGTAGTGGTGACGTCGTACATGATTCTAGTCGAGCCACTCATAAACGCATGTAAAAAAAGTAAAAAATAACACGCTTCTAACTAATAATTATAAAAGAGAGGACTTTTTTCATCTTACATAATTAGAAGGACTTATATACAAAAAGCAACAAACATTGTTTGTTGCTTTTTGTATAGATTACTGGAAGTGTCCTTTTAACGGAATAAACTATTTTTTTTCTATGATAGGAACTGCATCAAAAGGGTCAACCATTGCGATAAATAAAACACAGGGACCATTATTTAAGCATTTAGCCCTGTGCGGTTTTTTTGCAGGACCATAAGCATATGAACCCGCTTTTAATACGGTAGCTTTTTCACCTTGGTATTGTACTTCTAAATCTCCTGAAATTAAAATCATTCGTTCAGGTGATTTATGTGTGTGACTTATAACTTCTGTATTAGGTTCTATTCTAAAGAAAAAATCTAAATTAGGTTTAGATATATCGCCATGAAGTATTGTAAAAGAACAGTTAGGAAAGAAATCAGGAGCAGGAAGCCATTTCAAACTCTTATTATTAACAGTTGTAGCAATAGAAGTTTCAGTGTTTGAAACACCATTGCTTTGAGCATTTAATCCGATAGCTAAAAAAGCTAGGATAAGGGTTAACAGGTTTAGTTTGTTTGTTTTCATTTTGTTGATTTTTAGATACTTAATATAGTTAAAATAAACAGGGTTTCAAATTATATTAACTTGTTTATTATAAGTATAATCACTTGGAATTTCTGTATTTAATTTAAGAATCAGGATAAGTATAAGGAGACAGAAAGTTACAGTTTTTTTGCTTACAATAGTACTATCAAAAAGTTACTTAAAGAATAAAATATTGAGCTGAATGTTATGTTTTGAGTATGAATGAAGTTAATAAACTCTCATGGTTGGTATTGAGCTACTCTGAAATTAAGAAAAACTAAACATTGCGAATAGGATTAGCTTTATTTTTTACTTTATGTTGGTTAAAGTTATCATAGAAAAAAATCTTTTTTGTTGTGACGATTTTTTTGTCTGCTGTAATCTACTACTAACTCAAAAAAGAAAAATATATTCCTAATGAAATTACAGAAACTAGAATTTTTATTAATAATGGTTTATTAATTTTGATGCAATCCCTGTATTTTGGGTTCATGGGCGAGATGAATTAACCCTTCTATTGCTTCTAAGAGTTAAAAATGTTTTACCTAGTTCTATAAAGTTTCTTGTTATCAAACCTGAAATATTTTTAAATAAAGTGAGAGGTCAGTTATTTAATTCAATTTATAAAAGAAAAAAATTAAGTAATCTTTAATTTAAAGGAGAATAAATTCGTTGTGCTTTTTTAATAATAATGTCTATTAAATTAACCATTTTAAAGATTACATTCAAAACTAATGTGAGATAAACCTAAATTTATTTTATAAAAGAGAAAAACTACCTTTTTGTGTAAAGTTTAATAAAAAAATACTTGTTATTTTTGTTATAAAATATTATTGCAATGGATATGAGATATAGTAGAAATAGAATATATGTTAAACCAGAAGAGCAAGAAATTATTAAAAATTACCCTGTTTTATTGGGAGGATCTGGAATTGGTGGTGTTATAGCAGAATGTGCTTTGCGTTTTGGGTTTGAAAATATAACTATTGTAGATGGTGATCATGTTGAAAAATCAAATTTAAATAGACAAAACTATATTGAAGAAGATATCAATACCTCTAAAGTTAATGCTATTAAAAAACGGTTATTAGCAATAAATAAAGAAGCTAATATTAATGTATATAATAGCTTTATAACGTCAGAAAATTTAAAGGAATATATTCTTGATCATAAGGTAGCCATTAATGCTTTGGATTTTACTTCTGATGTCCCTTTAATTTTTGATGAGGTTTGTCAGCAAAATAATATACCAATTTTACACCCATATAATTTAGGTTGGGGAGGTTTGGTAGCTGTAATATCTCCCAATGGTCTATCATTAAAGGCTATAGCAAAAAACGGACAAAAAATCAATGAACTTCGAGTAGTTGAATATATTTCAAACTATATGAAGTTTTGGGGAACACCACAGCTCTGGTTAGATGAAGTATTACATGAGTACTTTAACGAAAATAAAAAATTATCTCCACCACAATTATCTATTGGCTCTTGGATGGTTGCTAGTATGTGTACTCACCTTCTTTTTAAAATAGCTACAAATAAAGGATATAAAAAATTTCCAGAATTTTATTTTTCTACTATCAACATGAATTAAATTAATTTATTATTTGTAGCATACACAATGGCTTCTGAAATATTGGTAACTCCCAATTTTTCAAACAATTTTTTTCTATGAAATTTAACAGTATCAGGAGACACACATATAGGCTCAGACATTTCATTAATTGTATAACCCCTAACGGAAAATCTTAAAATTTCCTTTTCCCGTTTAGATAGCTCAATTTTCTCTTCTGTTTTCCAATAATTACCATTTAAATCATATTTGAAAATTTTATTTTCTCCTTTTTTAGATATCTTAATATTTCCAGAATTTTGTTCATTGGAAAGAGAGATAATACAAATAGCTTTCCAAATTTTACCTTCTTCAGTTAAAAAAATAGGAGTTAGCTTGTGATTAATTAAGAATGATTTTCCTTCTTGGTTTTTTAATTGAAAGTCATAAGAAATAGAGTGAGCGATTCTTTCTTTTAATGGAATTTTGTCATAAAAATCAAACCCAATAGTATTTATTTTAAGTAATAGTTCTACATCTTCTGAAATAACATAATTAAAGTAAAAAAGGTATCCCATTTCTTCAACTTCTTTAGGAGTGTGTCCGCATAAGAAAAGAGGATTTTCAGAAACATATTCAAATCCTTTTTTTTGATAGTCTATCACATAAATACTTTTATAGGTAGTTCTCGCAAAGGCTTTAATTACTTCTAAATAATTAGTCGTTTGCTTGTGTTCATTTTCAGATATGTTGGTCACGGTATTCCGTGATGTGAAAAAATCATCAATATTGTTCATAGTTTCGAAGGGACTTATATTCGAAATAAGTGAAAAAATAAATGCAATACAAATTTATTTGTGTTTTTTTTAACAAAAAAAACACAAATATTCTACTAATTTGTGTAGTACATTGAAAGTTTTAACTAGATAGTTTTGGTGGTAAAACATTATACCATGATACTCAACAAAAATTATGTAGAAAAATTAGCCACAAGCGAAGTGTATGACTTATCAAAATTTGTAGTTGAAGAAAATTTTAATCACCACACAAAAAAAGATGATTTTAAAAGTAACAAAAAAGATATTTTATCTGTTTATGAGGAAGAAATTGGACATGTTAAAAACTCCAAAATTTTTGTTAGTAGAGATCATTTAGGGAAAATTATAGGGTCTATTAGGGTTTTAAAATGGAATTATATAGACAAACTACCTATGCAAAGTTTGTTTGGAATAAATCCATTACTAACTATTGAAGATAGGTCTTTTAATGATGTATGGCATATTGGTAGGTTTGCGATAAAAAAAGAGATAAATGATTCTAGTCTGTTTAAAAGACTTATGGTTTGTGCAATTTCTCCAGTATGTAGTCATATTGAAAATATTGCTTTTGCAGAATGTGATAGTAAATTATTAAGAGTTATGTCTTTACTAGGAATAAAAGCTAAAGTAGTGGGTAAACCAATTAATTACTTGGGTTCTGAAACTATCCCTGTAAGTTTTTCATATGCTGGTCTTATTGGGTTTTATGAAGAGAATAAACATTTAGTGTCTAACCAAGAGCTTCTTGAAAAAACAACTTTTAATAAAAACTACACTTTTGTGTAGTAAAAGTATAGCCATAAGAAGATAGATTTACAACATAGAAATTAAAACTAAATGAATCTATCAAGAACTATTCTTATTATTCTATTTTTTTCTTATTCTTCTTATGCACAAATAGAACTTAAAGGTGTAGTGAGAAATTCTTCAAATGCCGCAATAGAGTTTGCAAATGTTGTTTTATCAAACCAAAAGAATGAAATTGTTAAAGGAACAATTACTGGTGTAAATGGAAGGTTTAGCTTATCAGTAAAAGAAGGAGAGTATAAATTATCAATTAGTTTTTTAGGATGTAAGAATTGGTTAAAAGAAATTTCAATAGATGATAATCATGATTTTGGAATTCTAATTCTAGAAGAAAGTAAGAATAATTTAGATGAAGTTGTTGTGAATGCAAAGAAACCTGTGATTAAGAGAAAAGTAGATAGAATAGAATTTAATGTAAAGAATACAATTCTTTCAGAAGGAAATGCATGGGAGGTTTTGAATAAAACACCAGGAGTGATAGCTTCGTCATCTGGAACTTTGCAGGTTTTTGGTAAATCAGGTGTTTTAGTTATGATTGATGAACGTCCTGTACAATTATCATTAGATGAGTTAAAAAATATGCTGGAAGGGATGTCTGCTAGTGAAATTAATTTAATAGAAGTTATTACAAATCCACCTGCTAAATATGATGCAGAAGGAAACGCTATATTAAATATTTCTTTAAAAAAGAAAAAAAAGGTAGGATATAATGGAGAGTTTTTTTCAAGATATACACAAGGAATATTTCCAAAACTAAGCAATGGAGCAAACATATTTTATAGAAATAATAAAGTTAATATTTCTGCAAATTATAGCCTAGGAAAAGGAAAAAGTAATGTAAAAGAAAATAGCGATATTAATTTTTTTAATTCAACGACTGAAACGTCTTCTTTTTGGAAAGAGAACTCCGATAGAGATACAGATTATGTCACTCATAACTTTAGAACATCGTTAGATTATCAGGTGTCTGAAAAAAGTGTATTAGGTATAAAAATAGATGGTAATCTTGTTCCCTATAGAGAAATAATTAATAAAACTAGGACAAATGTTTTAGATAATCAGAACACTTTAGAATCTTTTTTTATTAATAATAATAACTCAGATAGAGATACTAAAAACATTTCTTATAACATAAACTATAATCAAAAACTTAAAAGAAAAGGACGTTCGTTAAGTTTTAATTTTGATCATATTGATTATGCAACAAAAGGAGGGCAAGAAGTTAGTACAGATTTTTACAAACCAGAGAATAATTTTGATAAAAACGAATATTTTACTTCTCATAACAAGCAAAGTATTAAAATATACACTTCAAAGTTAGATTACATAGAGCCTATTGATTCTACTTCTAATTTAGAAACAGGTTTTAAATTTAATTCGATAAAAACAGATAATAATTTAATTTATTTTACTAAAAATACTCAAGGTGATTTAATATTTGATAGTACTAGAAGTAACCAATTTATATACGATGAGGATACGTATGCAGCTTACTTTTCTTATAGTAAGGGTTTTGATAGTTTTTCTATTAAAGTAGGATTAAGAGGAGAGTATACTAAAACTATAGGTAATTCAGTAACGTTAAATCAAATTACTAATAATAATTACTTTGAGTTATTCCCTTCAGCTTTTTTGCAATATAAACTAAAAAATAAAAGTTCATTAGGATTATCTTATAGTAGAAGAATTAAAAGACCTAAGTTTAAATTATTAAACCCTTTTCAATTTTTTATTAGCCCATACAGTTTTATAGAAGGAAGCCCTTTTTTACAACCTTCTTTTTCTGATAATATAGATGTAACTTATAGTTTAAAGAATAAATACTTTTTAACAGGTTATTTTAGTTATACAAAAAGTCCTTTTACTCAACTATCGATTCAAGACAATGAAACACGTGTTTTTAAATACAAAGCAGAGAATTTAAATAGTAATGTAGCTTTTGGAGTGGTATTTAATACTTCGTTTAATGTTTATAGTTTTTGGAGAATGTATTTTGATTTGAACTTATATAATGAAATTTATGAGTTTATAGGTGTAGATGGTAATCAATTAATAAGAAATCAAAGAGTAAATATAGATTCTTATTTATGGAATGAGTTTCAAATTTCTAAAGAACATAATTTATCACTAGAACTTACAACTAGATATTTTTCACCAAAAGTTCAAGGAGGGTTTAATATTAAAATGATGGGGGAAGTGTCAATAGGAGTGAAAAAGAAGTTTTTTAAAAACAAAGCGACTATGTCAATATATATAGCTGATATTTTTGATACGAATAAATACACCTTAGAATCTAAATATGCTATGCAAAACCACATTTTTAGAGAAAATCCAGAGAATCAATATGTCAGGTTTTCTTTGTCTTACAGGTTTGGGAATTCTAAGAATAAAAGGAAAAGAAAAAGAGAACGTAAATCCGAAGAGAAAAAAAGATTATAAAAGTTATTTATCGATAAATGATATCCAAATAGCCTATTATGATGTAAAACTAACTAGGGGAAAATTAATTAACAAAACAATTTAAAATTATGAAAATCAAATTTTCACAAAAGGATCGCGAAGCATTAGCAAAATCAATGACTTCATTCGAAAATGAAAAATTAGTAGATGCTTTAGACGTAGTTGGAGCAGGTCAAACAGATGATACAGCATGGTCTAGATCATCATGGTCAAGAAGTTCAGCTGAGCTTGAGCCTGCAGTACTAACTAAATAAGATTTATCTAAAAAATATTGGGGTGGTTTTTAATCGCCCCAATATAATTAAACTGGAAAACATGGAATTAATAGAAGCAACTTTAAAATGTAGGTATGCTATTTTAAAAATAGCCAGTAGATGTAATTTGAATTGTAGCTATTGTTATGTATATAACAAAGGAGATAAATCATACTTATTACAGCCTAAGAAAATGTCAACAGAAACTATTGATGCTTTTATCAGTAAAACTAAAGAACATTGTACATTGCATAAAAGCAAAGCGTTTACTTTTATCTTTCATGGTGGAGAGCCTTTGTTGGCAGGGAAAGAGTTTTTTGAATACTTTGTTGAAAAAGTGGTTGTTAATTTCAGAGATATAGATACGGAAGCAAGATTCACTATCCAAACAAACGGAGTGCTATTAAATGAAGAATGGTGTGAATTGTTTAATAGGTTAAGAATAAGAATAGGTATTAGTATTGATGGTCCAAAAAATTATAACGATATAAATAGAGTAGACCATTCTAATAGAGGTTCATTTGACAACATAATAAAGGGAATTAATGTGGTAAAAAATTACGGAAAAATTCCACTTGGAATTTTATCTGTAGTAAATATAGAAATTCCTCCTCAAGAAATGTATAGCTTTTTAAAGGAGTTAGATGTTGCATGGATGAACTTTCTTTTACCTGATGGGAATTATGATAACCCACCAGAGGGTTTAGGCTTAAATTACAGTGAAACTATATACGCAGATTGGCTTATTAGTTTATTTGACATGTGGTTTGAAGATAATAGTAATCGTCTAGATATAGGAATGTTTAGAAGTCTTATTTACTTGGTTCTTGGTGTTGAAGTAGCAGCAGATGAGTTTGGTACTAGAACAACTGATGCATTAGTAATTGAAACTAATGGAGATATTGAATCTTTAGATGTTTTAAAAATATGTGGAGATGGCTTTACTAAGGGAGACGCAAATGTGAAAAATACATCTTTTGATGAAGCTTTAAATACACCTTTGGCAAGGTCTTATCATTTGAGTCATAAGATACTATCTGAAAAATGTCAAGATTGTGTAGTAAAAGATATTTGTGGAGGAGGTAATTTACCGCATCGATTCTCCAGTGAAAATAAATTTGATAACCCTAGTGTGTATTGTGCTAATTTATACAAATTAATTATACATATTCAAAATAAAATAATATCTAAACTACCTGAAAGTTTTGTCAAAGAATCAGGAATAAAAGAATTAGAGTATAATAAAATAAAATAATTATGTTACTAAAAGAACAAAGCGTTAATGAAAATATTGATATAAGATTGGCTGAAAAAGCTCTAATGTTTTATACAGAAGAAGCTCAGGAGCTTAATGATTTAATAAAAAATAATTTTTATAAATTGGTAGAGGTTGAATTTATAAAACTGATAGATAACTATCCAGATGTAAAAAAATACTTTAATGAGTTGTCAAATGCAGAACAAAAGAGCTTAATAAAGGCACCAGAAGTTTTGAGTATGTTATTTGTGCCTGATGAAACTTTATCCAATATTAATATAAATTATTTTTTATTAAGATTAATTGAAACGGAGAGAGCAAAAAAGACAGGAGCATTTGATGTTGAAAAATTTGGAGAAAGTCTTTGGTCGGCTGACGGTTCCTTTATGATTTCGTATGATAATGATACGAGAAGCTTCTCTACTTTTGAGCATCCTACTTTATCAAACACTACAATACCACAAGATTTTTTTAGTCATTTTAACTTAATAAACTCTAAAGATAAGGATCATTATAGCTCTGAAGGGTTAGAACCTAAATTGTATTCTTTTGAAGAAGCTGATCTTGTAGCAAATAAAATGAATAGGGTTTTTGATAAGCTAGATGAATGTTTTAAAAATTTTATTCATACCTATACAAATGTTTTGATGCTGAAAAAAACTCGCAACGAAAAGCTATTCACTTCTGGTACAGATTCAAGACATATTAATAGGGTGATAATAACAAATGCGCATACAGTAGAAGACGAGGTTATAGCTGATGCTATGGTACACGAGGCTATTCATGGTACATTAACTATTATAGATATATTTAATGAATGGCAACCTAGTAGAAAAGTATCTAAAGCATTTGGGAGAAAAATTTATTCTCCATGGACTAATAATTTATTAACAATAAGAAATTTAGTTCAAGCTATATATGTTTGGTATGGATTATATAATTTTTGGAAGACAAAACCAATAAACCTTAGTAAAAAATACGCTGAAGAAAGGGTTACTTTTATAGAAAATGGATTTAATAAATTAGATATTAATCCATATAAGAATATTATAAATTCAACTACCTTTAGAGAATTAACTTTAATTAAAAATAAATTTATATAATAAGAAAAATAATTAATGATTGTAAATAAGTTTCCTTTTTTTTATCAAATATCAAGTCGAGATTGTGGGCCTACTTGTCTAAGAATAATAAGTAAATATTATGGAAAAAAACTGATTTTTAGTGACTTAGATAAGGAAAGTCTTTCTTACAATGGAATGTCTATAAATGTATTAAATGATTTAGCATCTAAGCTTAATTACAAATCTTTGATAATAAAAACAGACTTTGAATCAATTGAAAATAAAGCTCCTTTACCTTTTGTAGCGCATTGGAATCAGAATCATTATATAGTTGTATATAAATTCACAAAAAAATATGTGTATGTAGCTGATCCTTCTTTTGGGAAAACTAAATACACTAAGGCAGAGTTTTTAAGAGGTTGGTTATCTGAAAAAAAAGTAGAAGATAAGAAAAAAGGAATAGCTCTTTTATTAGAGCCTAATGAGGGTTTCTTTAAGGAAACTGGAATTAAACAGGTTTCAGAAAAAAAATTTAACGCTTTCCATTTTTTAAAGAAATATTTTTTATTCTATAAATATCATGTAGGACAACTATTATTAGGTTTTTTTCTAGGAAGTTTGTTACAATTTATTTTTCCTTTTATAACAAAATCTATCATTGATTTTGGAATAAAAAATAACAATATAAGTTTTTTAATATTTGTTTTAGGATTCCAGATTCTTTTGTTTGTATTAAATGTTGGAATTGAGTTTTTAAGAGCTCATATACTTATACACGTTAGTAGTAGGATTAACATTTTCATTATATCGGATTTTTTTGTAAAAATAATGAAGTTGCCTATTAGTTTTTTTACATATAAAATAACAGGAGATTTAAATCAAAGAATTAGGGATCATGAAAGAGTAGAGCGATTTATATCTACTTCATTATTAAAAAGTGTATTTTCATTTTTTAGTTTAGCGGTTTTTAGTGCTGTATTGTTTGTTTTTAGTAAAATAATATTTATGATTTTTCTAATTGGAATTACAATAGAGTTAAGTTGGATATTTTATTTTCTAAAAAAAGTAAGAATATTAGATCAAAAAAGTTTTTCATTAAATTCAGAAGATCAAAATAAGGTATTTGAACTTATAACTGGAATTCAGGATATAAAGCTAAACAATATAGAAGATAAAAAAAGATGGGAATGGGAGAGAATACAGTTAAATAGATTTGATGTATCTTTAAAAAAGTTAAAATTAAAACAAGTCCAAGAAGGAGGACAACGTTTTTTTAGCTATCTACAGATTATTCTAATCACTTTTTTCTCAGCATATTTAACTATTAAAGGAGAGTTAACTTTAGGGTCTATGATGGCGATTCTTTTTATTATTGGTCAAATGAATGCCCCTATAAGTCAGTTAATTAATTTTATTCTTCAAGGTCAATTAGCTAAGTTAAGTATTGATAGGCTTATAGAAATTCATGAAAAAGAAGATGAAAAACAAACTTTTGAAGATACTTTAAAAGAGACTGGAGTTCAAGATATAAAAATAGACAAATTAAAATTTTCTTATTCTGGAAGAATTAAAGAGTCAGTTATAAATAATGTAAGTTTAGTAATTCCTAAAGAAAAAATTACAGCTATTGTTGGGGTTAGTGGTAGTGGAAAAACTACTTTACTAAAGCTATTATTAAAATTTTACGACCCAACTTATGGAGAAATTTTAGTTAATAATACAAATTTAGGAAGTATTAACAGTAGCTATTGGAGAAATAAGTGTGGAGCAGTACTTCAAGATAGTTTTATCTTTTCTGATAGTATTGCAAATAATATAGCTTTAAATGAACCAGATTACCAGTCCACTGACCATAAAAAACTTGTTGAGGCTTGTAAAATAGCAAACATTCATGACTTCATAGATCAATTACCTTTAAAATATGGGACTAAGATAGGGCAATATGGAATAGGTTTAAGTCAAGGACAGAAACAAAGGTTATTGATTGCAAGAGCAGTATATAAGAATCCTGATTACTTGTTTTTTGATGAGGCTACAAACTCTTTGGATGCAGAAAATGAAAAAGTAATTATTAATAATTTAGAAAAAGTTTATAAAGGAAAAACAGTTGTTATAGTAGCACATAGATTAAGTACCGTGAAAAATGCAGATCAAATAATTGTTATGAATAATGGACAGATAAGCGAAATAGGTACACATGAAGAACTTGTTATAAATAAAGAAAGATATTACAGTTTAATAAAAAATCAATTAGAACTTGGAGTATAACAATTTGACAAAAAATAAAGCCCCTGAAACAGCTGCTGTTTTAGAATCAATTCCTAGTTGGATTTTGCGTTGGGGGATTTTAATTATGGCTATAATTGTAGCTATAGTAATTATTTTAAGTATAAAATTAATTCATTTTCAATATAAACTTAGCACTAATGTTCATGTTGAGTCAGGCTCTTTATTCCTTAGTAAAACTCTAAATGACGAAATTAATATTAACGAAGTTGAATACATACTTATAGGAGATTCAAAACCTATTAGAATAAGTGACTTGAATATTGTCTCTAACCAAAAAAATATAGTCATCAAAATTCCTTCTTATTATTCGGGTACGTTTAATGTAAAAGACACTCTTAAAATTGAAGTATTCCAAAAAAAAAGCCTATTAGAAATAATTGTGGGTGATATAAATTAATCACTAATCTCACCTTAATAAGTATGCTAATAACGCACACTTAAATGGCATAATTCGCTAAAAAATATTATTAGGTTGTTCTTGAAAAAAAAGTTAATAAGTTGTTTTGTTAGTTAATTATGTGGTGTTTTCAATATGCTAGGAACGGATTTTGTTTTTGATTGATATATTTCTTTTAGAAGTTATAACTTTTCTACTTGGAATTTATTTACAGAAGTATTTTTACTTCTTTTAGGAAGTAGTTAAAGAAATAAAAATAGAAACAAACAAAAATGTAGAAGTATAATCATTAGCTAGTTTCGCTAAGAATTAAGTTGTTAGTTACTCTTTTGGCATTGGAATTTTATTTCTGAAATCAAAAGCTACTTCTGAAGCACCGTTTTTTTGTAGATAATCTAATTTATCAACAGCTTCTTGTATAGTAGGGTATTCACCTTCAGGTATCCACCACATTGCAGTGTATACTTTTCCGTAGGAATGAAACCATTCTTTTCTTCTTTTCAAGAAATCTGTATGAAAAGTCTTGTACACAAAATCCCCCAAAGTCTCAATAGATTCCCAAACAGAAACATTAATAATTACCTGTTCGTCATTATAAGGATTAAAACTTGTAGCATCATTATTCTCGTCTTTTAGTCTCCAAACAAAACCCTCACTGTTTTCAGCCAAATTGTTTACACGGTCTAAATTATCTACAAACTCTTTCATAATAGGATCTTCAATATTTACTCCTTTCATTCGAGCTACATTGATTTCAGCGAGATGGTACTTTTTCATAGGTGTGTTTTTTTATGTTGTTAACGTATTTGTATAAGGATTTTCCGTAGGAAAATCAAAGTGACCAAATTCGCACTAACTTTGGATTTTGTATTAAACTACGCATTATTTTTATATGGTGTTAAGTGCAGTATTTTTTCTACCACAATTTCCAAAATGACTTTTTCCTTTTTAATTCAGTTTCTACACTAACAGGTTTGTTATACTTTTCCATTATTTCAAAAACTCTACTATAATTGTAGTCTATGTTGTCAACTGTCTTTTTCCAATCTATTTCAGAAATTTCAATCCTAGTATCTAATGAACCATTCCATTTTACGTTAAATCCGTTCTTTCGTAAAACCTCCATTATCTTGTCGGCAACTTCTTTTGCTAGACCATCTTCCCGATTATGGCTGTCAAATGCAATAAATAACATTTTTTGTTCTCCAATTGCTCTTTCTAAATCTTGAGTATGGTAGAAGCAATAACCTTTAGCATTAATACCAATTTCTTTCAGTTCCGCAATAATTTCAGAACAGTCATCTTCACCGTCGCTTTTCGTGTAACCTGCTTTGTGAAGAGAAACAATTTTATTTTTATTAAGTTCGTCAAAGGATTTTACTAATCTGTCAAAATCAGTTGGCTTTTCCCATTTTAGACTATCAGCTTTATGTTTTTTTAATCGACTATCGATTTCTTGTTTTAACCATTCTTCATCGAAGTTACTTTCATCGTAAAACATTTCACTTATGCTTTCAAGTAAATTATCTCCGTTTTCAAACCCAAAAAGTACATCCTTTTCTAGTTGTTCTATTGCTTCGTCTTTAATTTCTTGTTTCATTCTTTATTGAAGTTCATCATTTTTTCGCATTACACACAACGGTTTGTGTATGATTTTTTGCGTGGGTTTGGCACTAAGTTAATAAATAAAAACTGGCAATAATTCAGCGCGAGGATTTTCCGTAGGAAAATCAAAAGCAATGAATTATACACGTTGTTACCACACGTTTTTTATTTTAATTCAGTTATGTTTTGGTCAAACCAAACGTCTTCGTGTCCCTTATTGTCAATCAAAAAGCGATATCCAATATCAAGTCCGAGATATTTTATTATTTCAGGTTTTAATTCAATCAGATGTTCTAAACATAGAGGTTGGAAAAAATCATCAGAATCTGACCACTCGCCACTCCAAATATACCAGCCGTTCATTTTTCCATGCTCGGGATGGCGAAGTCCGTTTACTGGTTCAAGTTTCAAATCCGTTGCAAGTCCGATGAAAAGTTTTTCGTCAATTTGAGTAAAGTCAGAATTATATTTTTTGCAAATCTGTTTTTGTTCGTCAAAATGCTTATTTAATATTCCAACTATTTTGTTTTCCATAAGGGGTGTGTTCAAATGTGTGGCAACTTGTTATAAGAGAACAAAAATTACTTTTATCCGGAGTATTGAAGGTGATAAACGGAAGTTTTAGCAATTTTATTTGTCTTGTTTCAAGCATCTAATATATGACAAAATAAAAAATCATACAAAGAAGTAAGGTTATAATAGGGTGTCAAAGGTTTGGATAATAGGATACTGTTATAGAAATTATTTCATTTTAAAAACTACTATTTTATCATAGTTTAATAATTTATATCCTAACAATTTTTCCGTCATCCAATTCAATAATACGATCTGTTTTTTCAGCAAAATCTAAATCATGTGTCACCATTAAGAGTGTTTTGTTATAGGTCTCTGTCAGTTCTTTAAATATATTAAAAACAATGTCTGCGTTTTTACTGTCTAAATTCCCTGTAGGTTCATCACACATAATAATAAGAGGATCATTTATCATAGCACGAGCAATAGCAACTCGTTGTTTTTCACCCCCAGATAATTTATAAGCCATTGTGTTTGCTAACTTTTCAATACCCAAATCTTTTAAAAAAGCATAAGCGTTGTGTTCTAATTCTTCTTGGCTCACTTTATTTAATTTGAACCCAGGAAGCATTACATTCTTTAAAGCACTAAACTCGTTTAGTAAATAATGAAATTGAAATACAAAACCAATTTTTTCATTTCGTATGGCAGCTAGTTCTTTTTCCGTTTTAGTATGTACAGATGAACCATCAACTATAAGCTCACCTGTAAAGTCTGTATCCATGGTAGATAGAATATAGAGTAATGTGGATTTTCCGCTACCTGACCTACCAACAATAGAAGTAAACTCACCACGATTTAAGCTAAATGATACATCTTTTAAAATATCAACTCTAACTGGATTATAGAATGATTTAAAGATGGAATGTGCTTCTAGTACAATATTCTTTTCCATTTATTTTCCTCTTATAATAATTACTGGGTCTACTTTACTAGCCTTTTTAGCAGGCATCCAGCCCGCCAGGAAAGTTGTTGCCATTGCAAATACTACTGCTATAGTATAGTACTGTATTCCATAATCAATAGGGTAGGTGTTTACTTTGGGTAATGAAGGGGTATTGAAAGGAATTGAATCGATGCCCAAGGATAATAGAAAACCAAATGATAACCCTCCTAAAGCTCCAGCAATGCCAATGCTTAAGGAGATAGTAATAAATATATTCTTTACATCGTTACCTGCAAACCCCGTAGCTTTAAGAATGGCAATGGTATCCATTTTTTCATAAATTAACATATTAAGGATGTTATAGATTCCAAACCCTGAAACAATCAATAATGTGATGCCAACAGCATATGAAATAATAGAACGTACGCTACTACCTGTTTCAAATTGAGCATTGGCTGTTTGAATGTCTTCTGCATTAACATTAAAAAATGTTTCATACTCATTAGCTAAAGCAGGAGCCTCGTTTAGGTTTTTGAGTTTTATTTGAATATCACTGATGTAATTGCTGTTTACACCGAGTAGTTTTCTTGTTGTTTGTAAGCTGGTAAAGCTTTGTACTTTATCAATTTCAACCAAACCTGACTGAAAAAAACCGACTACTTTTAAATAAAACTGTTCTCCTTCAGTTGAAGTAACCGTTATAAGATCTCCTATTTTTGCATTGATAATTTCCGCTGCGCTATATCCAAGAATTATGCTATTGGGGACTTTCTCGAGATCTTGGTAATTTCCTTCCATTACATAATCACTAAATGCAAAAAGTGCTGACTCCTGATTAACTTCTATACCATTGATAATTCCATTAAGGTCAATATTTCCGAAATTGTAAAAGACTTGTGTTGTTATTTTTGCAGCAACACCTTCAACACGATCATCCTTTTTAAGTTTATTTATAATTTGTTGAGCATTATATATTTCTATACGAGTATTCGCTGGTTTTATTGAGCTAATATAATTGTGATAATTTTTATATTTTTCACTTAAATCTATGGGTTGTTGTTTAGAAGGCTTGATATCATTATACAAACGAATGTGTGGTGTACGATTTAAAACTATTCCATCTAATAAATTGTTAAGTCCCTCCATAAACCCTAGTAGCGCTACAAAAAGAGCAATACTAAAAGTAACGCCAATAGCTGCAACAAGGGTTTGTTTCCAACGAGCAAGCATAAGTGCACCCGCAATTTCTATAAGGTATTTATATTTCATTATGGTAATTGAATCTTTGTAGATTTATCTATTCCACTGATAATTTCAACTAACTCATAATCCATTAAACCAGTTTCTACTTTTTGAAGCTGCCCGCCCTCTAACATAACATAAGTATCATTTATTATATACTTTCTTGGTATTGTTAAGGCATTTTGTTTTGTTTGGATAATGATGTTTGCTTCTAAAGAGAGGTTAGGGAAAAGTTTAGTAGGCTTATTGGTGAAAATAGCTTCAGCTTGGAATGAACGTGTTCTAATATTCATCATCGGTTCAATAGAAATAACTTTAGCTTCAAAAACTTGTGATTTATAACTGTCCATTCGTATAATAACTTGTTGTCCTTTTTTTATCTTAACAATGTCTTTCTCGTCAATACTTAATTCTATAATAAAATCTTCAGTACCAATAATTGCAACAGGTTTTTCACCACGATTTATTTCTCCTTCTTCTTTGTTAATTTGATAAACTAAACCATTTATCTCACTTTTCACTACAAAATCGTCTTCCTTTAATTGAGCAATTTCTAAATTATTTTTGCTTTGACCAGAAGCTAATTTTAATTGACGTTTGAGGTCGTTATAATTAGTTTTTGCTTTTATATATTCTGCTTTAGACCTTTGATAGTTTAACTCTTTTTGTTCGTACTGTAACTTACTTCCTATATTCTTACTCCAAAGATTTTTTTGTCTTTGAAACTGCAATGAATCATAAATGAGATTTTTCTTTGCGAGATCAATAGTTTTTTCTGCATCAAGCAATTTGTCTTTATTCCTCGTATAATCGGCAGCAAAGGATACTAGTTTAGCATTTTCGGTTGCGATTTTCAAATTCTTATTATCTATTTGAAAAAGAGGAGTTCCTTTTTTTACATGAGCACCTTCCTGCACAAATATTTTTTCTATAACACCAGTTGTTTGGCCAAAAACCTCGTATTGGTTTTTAGCTTTTATAAAACCTGTTGCGTAAACACTTTCAGTAATATTTTTAGTTTCAGGCGTTGTTGACTCCTTTTTGTTTGTACAAGAATAGAGTGTTAAGGAAAATATTAAGGAGAGAAATAATTTTTGTTCAAATTTCATTATCAATATGGTAAGAGCTATGTTTTTTATATAAAGTACAAAAACTAGTGTATAGATAGCTATGAGACTTGCTAACAATTATTTTCTGTAGAGAAGTTAGTCGTAAGCGAGTAAAAAACATTTTGAATAAGTGTTTTCCTCATACTTATTACACACTATTGGTATTTATTTTTCAATTTAGCTTAAAGTTAGCAAAAAATGCTTTAGAAAAGTAAAACAAATAACAATTGAGTAATTTTTTCTAAAATGTTTACTTTTGAATAACAGAAAGTTATAAGGTTGTTAATGGACACGTTGAATTATCTTGAAAACAATAAATCAAGCGGTTTTTGTTCAAACAGCTAAATGTTCTTTTTCTCTTATCAATTTAATTCTAAAATAAAAATTGGGTAAATAAAAAATAATACTATAACTTTGCCCCGTTCATTAACGTATTGATGTTATCAAGAAAGGTGGAGGGAATAGACCCTTTGAAACCTTAGCAACCCTTTGTGCAAACAAAGAAGGTGCTACATTCTACTGCTTCGGCAGAGAGATAACGAAAAGAATTTTACTTCCTCTTTTCCTGATAACATTACACTAAATATCAGGAATGTCAAACATTTATCAAGAAATACAAAAACGAATTCTCGTGCTCGATGGCGCTATGGGAACCATGCTTCAGGAATATAAGTTTACTGAAGAAGACTTTCGCGGAGAACGTTTTAAAGACTACCCAACACCGTTACAAGGAAACAACGATTTGTTGTCCATCACACAACCAGAAGCAGTAAAAGAAGTTCATAGAAAATACTTTGCTGCAGGAGCTGACATTGTAGAAACCAACACTTTTTCAGGAACTACTATTGCCATGGCAGATTACCAAATGGAAGATTTGGTATATGAGTTAAATTATGAATCTGCCAAAATAGCCAAAGAAGTAGCTGAGGAGTTCACTGCCAAAGAACCACACAAACCTCGATTTGTGGCAGGCTCTATAGGACCTACCAACCGTACGGCAAGCATGTCGCCAGATGTAAATGATCCAGGATACAGAGCCGTAACTTTTGATGAGTTACGAATTGCGTATAAACAACAAGTAGAAGCGTTGATAGATGGCGGTTCAGATATTTTGTTAGTAGAAACTGTGTTTGATACCTTAAATGCAAAAGCCGCTTTATTTGCTATTGAAGAGGTAAAAGCTGAACGAAACATAGAAATTCCTATCATGATTTCTGGAACCATTACAGATGCTTCAGGAAGAACATTGTCAGGACAAACAGCCGAGGCTTTTTTAATTTCTGTATCTCATATTCCGCTGCTGTCGGTAGGGTTCAATTGCGCTTTAGGAGCCAATTTATTACAGCCTCACTTAGAGGCGATAGCCTCTAAAACAGACTTTGCTATTTCTGCTCATCCAAATGCAGGATTACCCAATGCCTTTGGAGAATATGACGAAACTCCAGAAGAAACAGCGGAGCAAATAGAAGAATATTTAAAGAAAAATTTAATAAACATTATAGGAGGGTGCTGTGGTACCACACCAAAACATATTTCAGCCATTGCAGCAGTAGCTGCGAAGTACAAACCACGTAAAGCTGAATTTATTGCAACAGTACAAAATAGTTAGTAGATGAGTGAGGAAAGACGATATATGAAGTTATCTGGTTTAGAACCGTTAATTATTACACCCGAAAGCAATTTTATCAATGTAGGTGAACGTACAAATGTAGCAGGATCGCGTAAATTTCTTCGATTAATTAAAGAAGAAAAGTTTGATGAAGCCTTAGCGATTGCACGTCATCAAGTAGATGGAGGAGCGCAAATCATCGATATTAATATGGATGATGGTTTAATTGAAGGGAAAGAAGCGATGGTACGTTTCTTAAACTTAATAGCATCAGAACCTGATATTGCCAGAGTTCCTATTATGATTGATAGCTCTAAATGGGAAATTATAGAAGCTGGGTTACAGGTAGTACAAGGTAAATCGGTTGTAAATTCCATTTCTTTAAAAGAAGGAGAAGAAAAGTTTATTTGGGAAGCTACGCAGATTAAACGATATGGAGCCGCAGTAATTATCATGGCTTTTGATGAAGTAGGACAAGCCGATACCTACGAAAGAAGAATTGAAATTGCAGAGCGTTCGTACAACATATTAACCGACATTGTCGGTTTTCCGCCAGAAGATATTATTTTCGATTTAAACATCTTTCCTGTAGCTACGGGAATGGAAGAGCACAGAAAAAATGCGTTGGATTTTATTGAGGCTACCCGATGGGTACGAGAAAATTTACCGCATGTAAGTGTAAGCGGTGGAGTAAGTAACGTATCGTTTTCTTTTAGAGGAAATAATGTGGTACGTGAAGCTATGCATTCTGTATTTCTATACTATGCTATTAAAGCAGGTATGAACATGGGAATTGTGAATCCGACAATGTTAGAAGTCTACGATGATATTCCGAAGGATTTATTAGAACATATTGAAGATGTTGTTTTAGATAGAAGAGATGATGCAACTGAACGTTTATTGGAGTTTGCGGAAACTGTAAAAGGAACTAAAAAAGAAAGCAGTGAGCAAGTTTTAGAATGGAGAAGTTTACCGCTGCAAGACCGTATAACACACTCTTTAGTAAAAGGAATAGATGCTTTTATTGAAGAAGATGCAGAAGAAGCACGTTTAAGTGTAGCAAAACCATTACATGTAATTGAAGGGCATTTAATGACAGGGATGAATGTAGTAGGAGACTTGTTTGGAGCAGGAAAAATGTTTTTACCACAAGTAGTAAAATCTGCTCGAGTAATGAAGAAAGCAGTAGCGTATTTGAATCCGTTTATTGAAGCTGAAAAAAGCGAAGAACAGAAAGCCATTGGAAAAATATTAATGGCAACGGTAAAAGGAGATGTACATGATATTGGTAAAAATATCGTATCTGTAGTGTTAGGTTGTAACAACTATGAAATTGTAGATTTAGGTGTGATGGTTCCACCAGAAAAAATCATAGAAACCGCTAAAAAAGAGAAGGTAGATGCTATTGGTTTAAGTGGATTGATAACTCCTTCGCTGGATGAAATGGTGTACTTGGCCAAAGAAATGGAACGTCAAAATTTAGAGATTCCATTATTGATTGGTGGAGCAACAACCTCAAAAGCACATACTGCTGTAAAAATAGACACACAATATAAAAATGCAGTAGTACATGTAAATGACGCTTCAAGAGCTGTAACTGTTGTAGGAGATTTATTAAACCAAGAAACCTCTAATGAATATGTGGCTAAGTTGAAAAAAGATTACGAAGAATTTCGTGATAAGTTCTTAAAACGAGGAAAACAAAAGCACTATATATCTATTGAAGAGGCAAGAGAGCGAAAATTTAAAATAGATTGGGATACTACCAATATTACCAAACCTAGAGAACTAGGAATACAAAAGCTAGAACAAGTAAGTTTAAAAGATTTGGTACCGTATTTTGATTGGAGTCCGTTTTTCCGTTCGTGGGATTTACACGGAAAGTTTCCTGATATTTTAGAAGATGAAGTAGTAGGGGTAGAGGCAACCAATTTGTTTGCAGATGCTCAAAAGATGTTGCAACAAATTATAGAGAAACAAGCATTAAAGCCCAAAGCTATTTTTGGTTTGTTTGAAGCGAATTCTATTAACGACGATGATATTTCAGTTCAAAAGAAAGGAAAAGAAGTCGCCATATTTAGAACCTTACGTCAGCAATTAAAAAAGCGTGAAGGTAAACCAAGTTTTGCCTTGGCTGATTTTATTGCACCTAAAGAAACAGAGAGATCGGATTATATAGGGGCTTTCTGTACGGCCATTTTTGGAGCTGATGAATTAGCGCTACAATACAAAGAAAATCACGACGATTACAATGCAATTATGGCACAAGCTATTGCCGATCGTTTTGCTGAAGCTTTTGCTGAATACTTGCATCACAGAGTAAGAACAAAACACTGGGGTTATGCTTCCGAAGAAAATCTAACGAATGATGAATTAATAAAAGAAGATTATAAAGGAATTCGTCCCGCACCAGGATATCCTGCATGTCCAGATCATTTAGAAAAAGAAACGATTTGGGAACTTTTACAAGTTGAAGAAAACATCGGGGTTAGCTTAACAGAAAGTTTAGCCATGTGGCCAGCAGCAGCCGTTTCAGGATATTATTTTGCCAATGAAGAAGCTAAATATTTTGGGTTAGGTAAAATAACAGACGACCAAGTAAGAGATTTTGCAGAACGGAAAAACATTTCCTTAGAAAAAGCCAGAAAATGGTTACACCCAAACATATCAGACAATTAAGAATAATTTAAAAATAAACAAACAAAAGAGCGTATTTAATTAACAATAAGTTTTAAGTTAGGTAAACTAAAAACTACAAAACAGTAGTAATATTGCCATATAAAAAATCAATAAAATTAGACAAATGAAAAAGTATAATTTAGAGATTCGATTTGCAATACAGCTACTGGTAATGGCAGCAATATCATTAATTGCAGCTTCATTAGTATAGTTAAATACGCCTTTATAAGATACACTTATGAAGGTAATAGAACATTTAGAAAAAGCTAACGGAACATCATTGTTTTCGTTTGAAATACTTCCACCGTTAAAGGGAGATACAATAGAATCAATATTCAAAAATATTGATCCGTTAATGGAGTTTAATCCTCCTTTTATAGACGTAACCTATCATCGTGAAGAATATGTGTATAAAGAGTTAGGAGATGGACTCTTAAAAAAACAGGTTGTAAAAAAACGCCCAGGTACTGTTGGTATTTGTGCGGCTATTCAAAATAAATACCAAGTAGATGCTATTCCACATATTTTATGTGGAGGGTTTACAAAAGAAGACACTGAAAACTTTTTAATAGACCTCGATTTTTTAGGAATTGATAATGTAGTTGCATTGCGTGGTGATGCAGTAAAAAGCGAAACTTATTTTAAACCAGAAAATGATGGACATGTGTATGCAAGTGAGTTAGTTACACAAATAGAAAACTTAAATAAAGGAAGGTATTTGGATGATGATTTGCAAAACTCATCAAAAACAAATTTTTGTATTGGTGTAGCAGGATATCCTGAAAAGCACATGGAAGCGCCAAGTTTAGATTCTGATATTCACTTTTTAAAAAAGAAGATAAAAAATGGAGCAAACTATGTGGTAACACAAATGTTTTTCGATAATCAAAAGTATTTTGAGTTTGTAGAAAAATGTAGAGAAGAAGGTATAACTGTTCCAATTATTCCAGGTTTAAAACCTATTTCAACCAAAAAACAGTTGAATTTAATTCCACACCGTTTTAAGGTAGATTTACCTGATGCGTTGGTAAAAGAGGTTGTGAATTGTAAGAGTAACGCTGAGGTACGACAAGTAGGAGTAGAGTGGTGTATTGCTCAAAGTAAGGAGTTACAACAGAAAGGTGTACCTATTTTACATTATTATTCAATGGGAAGATCAACGAATATTCAACAAATTGCAGAGACAGTTTTTTAATCGCAGGGCGATAGCCAAAGGTTTAATTCTTAGAGGAAGTAGATCACTAACTGTCATTGCGAACAGAGTGAAGCAATCTGTAAGTCGACAAACAGATTACTTCGTCGTATCCTCCTCGTAATGACTTCTTGTCATTCCGAACGATAGAGAGGAATGAATCTCATTCAATAGAGTAAGAATTTTTTTTACTGTTATTGTGGTGTGGTTATGTCTTTTATGTGATAAAATTGAAAGTAATATATTTACGTGTTAAATAATGAAAAAGATGAAATTACCATTATATCAAATAGACGCTTTTACAGATAAAGTTTTTGGAGGGAATCCTGCTTGTGTTGTTCCATTACAAAATTGGTTACCAGATGAAGTTCTTTTAAAAATAGCAAAAGAAAACGCTGTGGCAGAAACAGCATTTTTTGTTGATAAAGGAGAGAAAATACATTTAAGGTGGTTTACTCCAGAAATTGAAATGGATTTATGCGGGCATGCAACACTTGCAACAGCTCATTGTTTACACTCAATTTTAAACTATCCTCATAACGAAATAGTATTCGAAACACTGAGTGGTGATTTAACTATTACAATTGAAAAAGATTTCTATTCTATGGATTTACCCTCTAGAATGCTTGTTGCTTCTGAGTTACCTGAAATTATTCAGAACTCTTTAAGTATAGCACCTAAAGAGGTTTTAAAATCTAGAGATTATGTATTAGTATATGATTCTGAAGAGGAAATAAAAAATATAAAAGTAGATAGACAGACCTTTGATCAAATAAATTTAGATCCAGGAGGGGTAGTAGTTACAGCTGTAGGAAATAATTCCGATTTTGTATCAAGATATTTTACACCACAATCCTCTATTTTAGAAGATCCTGTTACTGGTTCTTCTCATTGTTCATTGGTACCATTTTGGAGTTCTCGATTGAATAAAGATAATCTTGATGCAATACAAGTTTCTGAAAGAGTAGGAGTATTAAAGTGCCAAAATAAAAAGGATAGGGTTATAATTAGCGGTAAAGCTAAAACGTATTCAGAAGGAAACTTATGGATTGAATAACTAGTATTTAAAGAATTGTCATTTCGAACCGAAGGAGAAATCTCATTAAAGTGAGTTATTCATTTGCTTAAGATTTCTCACACTTCGTTTCACTTGGTTCGAAATAACAAGAAGTAATCGGTTTGTCGACTTACAGATTGCTTCACTCTGTTCGCAATGACGTACTTATCTTCTTATAAGTAATTATTAATTGCTCTTAGCCTTAATAAAATCAGAAATTAAATAGCTGATATATTTTCCTACTTGTCCGTTAGCAATGTCATCTTTAACAACTGCTGGAGCACCCTCACAAATGTGTAAATAAGAAGCATTTTGTAGCTTTCCAAAATAATGTGTGAATCTACGTGCTTGCTGTGGTGTAAATCCGCTAGGTGTCATGGCACTACTAGGAAAGTGTTGCACACAATCCAAATCGATTTCAATTCCGAAAGGAGTATTTTCTATAAAACTTTCAGCGCGTTGTAACTCACCATCAAAAGAAGTAGACTGATATACTTCTAACTCTTCAAAGGTGTTGTATTCTAAGTTTAAACTATCGTGAATCATTTCAAAAACATACTGAGGCGTATAGTTCTCATGTAACCCGAACATAAAGTAATTTTGAATAAAACCTTCTTGTAATGCGTACGAAAACCCGTTACCACTATGGCGTTCTTCCAAACGACGTAAATCGGTATGCGCATCTAGGTTAATTACATTTACAGGTTGTTCCTTTCCTTCAGAAAGTCCTTTAATATTTCCGTAAGCGTTGTTATGACCTCCACCAATAATAATTGGTGTTTTACCACTTTTAACAATGACTTTGATAAGGTTAGAAAGTTCTTTATCAATTGCTTTTACTAATAAATCACCTTTCTCTCTGTCGTTAACGTCAAAGCTATATACATCGTCTAAACAATCTAAATATCCTAAAACTAGGATGTTATTTCCGTCAATAAACTGATTCTGCTGTGTATTTAAAAATGCTTTTAAAGCAGGAACAAAAGCAGTATGTGCACCACCATTTCCACCATTCATACGAACCCCAATATCTTCGGGAACTCCTAAAATAACAAAAGAAGCAGTAGAATTTTTAAGTTCCTCTTGTAGCTCTTTTTTAGAATTGATGGTCGCAACACATTCTCCTAATTTTGTTTCACCTTCACGTGGGGTTACAAACTCTTGTATGTCTTTTTTGTTGAATATTGTTAGCATATCGTTGTATTGTCACTCCTGCGTAGGCAGGAACCTTTTTGTTAGTTATACTAGTTTTTTGTTAAATTGTTCCAATTAGAACCTTCTTTAACTACTGAAATTTATTTTTCATGCTTTTTTACTTTTTCTTGGTTACTTCTATACATTAACCTATTCTATTTTCTAAAAAAAATCAAAAACTATTTAATAAATAAAAAGTTCTTTTTTTGTACTCATATTCTCCTAAGTTTACATGTGAATAACTCGGTTCTTTATAAGAATAATTCACTATCACTTTTTTACCCTTACAGTTTTTTCGTTCATCTTTACTAAAGTGTTGAACTCTGACTGTTTTAAAATATAATTTTCCATTGACTTTATATTTATATTTTACAGAGTGTTTAGCTGTTGATGCATCGTATTTTATGATGGTACCCGTTACTTGTCTTTTATAATTTAAAATAAGATAATCTTTTCTCAACTCATAAGTTAAAATACCAATGATTATTGAAATTGCTAGAAACCCTCCTAATAAACTTGAATAGTTTTTTCTTTTCTTATTCATTTTAAAAAATACTTTCTGTCGGTAACTAAGCTACTGTTCAAAGATTCTTCTTTCAAAATTGTTAGTAACACCAATATATAAAACACCTTCTTTTTTGTTTGTTATAATATAAATATAATATTGATGATTGGTTTTATACATCTTAATATCCTCTAAGAGATTCCCGCCTACGCAGGAATGACAAGCTTTGTTAAAACGTCATTTCGAACTAAAGTGTAACGAAAGGAGAAATCTTAAGGTACAAAGGATCTAAACCTTAAGAATGTTCGTAACTCACCTTAATGAGATTCCTCGTTATCACTCGGAATGACAGGGTATAATTTACATTTCTTTCCCGTTGATGAACACAGAATCAATTAAATTACTTCCGAAGGAATAAGGTAAAAACCCATACGAAGGAATCTCTTTGGTAAGGATTAAATTCGCTTTTTTCCCTTTGGTAATACTTCCAACCTCATCAGATAAATTCATTGCATACGCTCCGTTAATTGTTGCTGCATTAATGGCTTCTTCTGGTGTCATTTTCATTTTAATACAAGCCGTTGCTACTACAAAATTCATGTTTCCTGAAGGTGTAGACCCTGGGTTGTAATCGGTAGCTAAGGCCAACGGTAATCCTGCATTCATAATATCACGAGCAGGAGTGTACGGAATACTTAAAAAATATGAACACGATGGTAAGGCAACAGGCATAGTTTGCGTTCCTTTCAATGCTTCAATATCTTCTGTATTCATAACTTCTAAATGGTCTACAGATAAGGCATTGTGTTTTATACTTACTTGAACTCCACCAATAGTTGTAAACTGATTTACATGTACTTTTGGTGTTAATCCGTATTGTTGCGCAGCGGTTAAAATTCTGTCGGTATCTTCTACCGAGAAATATCCTGTTTCACAGAAAGCATCTACAAAATCAGCAAGGTTTTCTTCGGCAACTTTAGGTAGCATTTCATCAATAATTAAATTGATGTATCTTTCTTTATTGTTTTTATATTCAGTAGGAAAGGCATGTGCTCCTAAAAAGGTAGCTTTTACAGGAATGTTATAATTCTCGCGTAGCTTTTTAATAACGCGCAACATTTTTAATTCAGCGTCTACGGTTAAACCATATCCTGATTTTATTTCAACTGCTCCAGTACCTAATGCAATAACTTCTTCTAATCGTTTTGCAGATTGTTGGTATAGCTCTTCTTCTGACGTTTCTTGTAACTTCTTTGCAGAGTTTACGATACCACCACCACGATTGGCAATTTCTTCATAACTCAATCCGTTAATTCTATCTACAAACTCTTGCTCACGATTGCCTGCATATACAATATGCGTATGCGAATCACACCAAGTAGGCAACATCATTTTACCAGTACAATCCACAGTTTTATCAGCAGAAGTAGGGACTTTTTTCATGCTTCCATAGTCAGTAATAATACCGTTTTCAACCAATAAAAAAGCATTTTTAATTGTAGGTAAAATGTTCATCGAAGCTCCTGATACTTTTTTTGTACTTGTTTCTCTAATTTGGATTAATTCTTTGATGTTTATGAATAAAGTTGTCATGTTGAATGCTTAAATTTGTTAGACAAACTTACGGTAAAAACTACAATTTATGATACATTTTTTAGGAGTGATTTGTGTTTTAATACTCTTTTCTATTTCGTTAATTCACGTTTATTGGGCTTTTGGTGGAACTTTATGGGTAGATGCTGTAATACCTACTAAAACAGCAAATGAAAAAGCGATGAATCCACCTAAAGCACTAACTTTTGTAGTAGCTATAGTAGTAGGTGCTTTTGCGGTTGTGTATGCAGAAAAAACACAACTATTTACGTTACCTTCAATGCCTACATGGCTACAAAAATATGGACTTTATGTTGTAGCCAGTATTTTTATAATCAGAGCTATAGGTGATTTTAAATATGTAGGCTTTTTTAAGAAAGTTAAAGCAACTGAATTCGCAATAAATGATACCAAGTATTTTTCTCCACTATGTTTATTTTTAGGAGTAGTTGGAGTGTTAATGGCGTTTTTGAGATAACGTAGTTTTACTAATTAACCTTACTCCAGAATTAATGTCATGTGAAGGTAAAAAGACTAATTTATTATTCTTTGCATAAGTCTTTATTTTCTCATAAGTGTTTTTCGTTTCTTTATAATTCACATTAATTCCAGGCAAATCATTTGTTATAAGTTGTTCTTGATTGTAACAAACATCTCCTGCAAATAAAATATCACATTCGTCTGTTTTAAATAGAACGGAAGCATGGTTTTTAGTATGACCATTAGTAGGTATTAGTAACAGATCTTCAGATTTTGTTAAAGGATAGGCTTCATTGAAGGTTTCAATAAAATCTTTTTTGTATTTGACTGTTTTGGGTTTAAACCAATCAGGAACAAGTTCAGGAAAATGACCAGAAGGGTTTTTGTATTCATCTTTGTTTATAATCATTTCTACACTTTTAAAATCTTTTATACCGTCGGTATGGTCAATATGTAAATGGGTCAATACAACACTTTTTATACTGTCATTTGATATACCTAGCTTTTGAAGCTGAACCCCAATTTCATTTTCTTTTGAAACATTAAATTTGAAATTATTTTTACTGTACTTAGCTACTATTTTTCCTGCTGGCTTAAAATAATCAGGATGCATAATGTTTGCATTTTCACCAGTATCAATTACAATATTTCCTTCAGGATGTTCAATTGCCCATGCCCAAATAGGCATAAATTCTGTAAAATGTTTATCCAATGAGATTTTGATAGGTGTTAAAAAATGGGCAGTTGGATTTGTTCTGTGAGCTCTTTTTACAGCTACCATACCAGTTTGTATGGCATGAACTTTAATTTCTTTACCATTACACTTTACAGTGGTGGTTTGTGTTACTAAGTTGCTGATTTTTTCAGTTAAAGCTGTATTGTTAATTTTTGATTGAAGCTTTTTATCAGTTTGAGCAAAATGACTAATAGGCATCCTACTTAGTAAAGTTATACTTCCTGTTGATTTAATAAGTTCTCTTCTTTGCATAATTTGTTGTTTTAAATTTTACACAAAGTTGAGGGGATTAAATCTCAATTCTTTTTACCGATGTTAAAAAATTATTTTAAAGCTCTTACTCTACTTAAAGTAACTTGAGTCATACCTAGATAGGAAGCTAAATCTCCTAAAGAAATTCTATTTATGCAATTCGGAAAACGTATCAAGAAATTATCGTACCTCTCTTTAGCACTTTCGAATTGCATTGAATTTATGCGCTCTTGAAGCTGAACTAATGCCATAATAGATAACTGCCTTCCAAGTCTTTCCATGTCATGATACTTTGCAAATAGTTTTTCTAAATCAGAATACGAAATTCCAACTAATTCAGAATCTTCCATGAGTTGGACAAAATGTTTACTAGGCTGATGTGTAAGAAAACTTGTAACTGATGTCAACAAATTACTTTCATCACTAATCCAATCAATGAGTTCTTTATCCTCTTTCAGATAAAAAACCTTTCCAATTCCTGACTTTACAAAGTAGAGGTATTGAGAAGTTTGACCAGCTTTAACTAAATAGTGTCCTTTTGAAAAATTAAAGGTTTTGCATTTCGAGAGGAAATCTAAAGAACTTTCTTCCTTAAGTGGAGATATGTTTTTTAGGTATGAAATAAATGTTTCCATAGTTAAAGTTTAATTCTAGCAAAAGTTAAATAACACCAATAGTTTAGTGTGTGTTTAGTTATGTATTTGAGCAACCAATTTAGTAAAAGTGGATGAGGAGAGGAATTTTTAAAGAAAATACCTGAGTAGATTTATATCAAGCAATTAATTATACACGTTGTTGAACTGCTTTTTTATTCAATTTAGTTTTATTCATTCGGTTTACAATATAGAAACCAATTATAGCTAAAGGGATTCCAATTCGGAAATGCTTTCCGCTATAAATACCGTTAAAGCCCTCGTAAAAAAGGTTAAGCTCAATTCCAATTCCTATTCCGATTAAAGTTAAAATTGAGTAAACTATAAGTAATGTCTTTCCGCTTTTATTTGTTTTATTCCATACAACAAAACTGAAAATTAGATAACATAAATATCCGAGAATTGCCGAGTTAAGATAGGTTTCCATTGACGTATTCAACGCAATATCAATTATAGAAAATTTTAATTGAACATTTAGAAATTCAAACCCGTTTTCAATTCGGAATGTGACTAAAAAGATTGAAAATATCAATCCTAAAATCAAAAGCATGTTTTCAGTTCTCATTTTTCTAAATTGTTAGAATGTTCTAGTATGACCGTAAGTTACGGGTTTATATATGTTAATTTTTAGTTTAGTGATATAAGTTTACAATTACTGAGGATTGGGACGTTGTTGAATCCATTTGTTATTAAAACTAAAAATGTTGTCATTTCTCAAATGTGTGGTAACGGTCTCGTGTATGAGTAGTAGCGGTTTTTACACAACTACTTTTCGGTAAGCAATATACTTAATTAAAAACAGAAACGGTTCAAGTTAGCACTCAAACCGCTATTGCTTAGACACATTGTTAGCCGCAGGTTTTTTATTCAGTTTTCAAATGTTGTTTGAAATAAACAAAATGGTATTCAACGGATTTTGCCCAATATTCAGAATTGTGTTCACCAGATTGAATAGAAAATCTTATCGGCAGTTTTTTAGATAAAGTCAATTCTTTAATTTTTAGGGTGTTTGAGAGCAAAGGGTCGTCTAAACCACAGTCAATGAGAAATCCTTTATTAAATTCCTTTTGGTTTTCAAGCAAAGAGGAAATGCTAAACTTTTTCCAATCATTTTCTTTTGGACTTCCTAATGTCATTTCCATATCGTTTGTCATTCGTTCGCTTTCAAAGAATTTTAAACTAATTTCTTTGAAGTTTTCGTAATTAAATTCAAGAGCTCCGCTTGTTGAAGCAGCAGTATTGAAAAAGTCGGAATGATTTATAAATAAACTCAACGCTCCATAGCCTCCCATACTTAAACCAGTTATAAAAATATTCTTGTTATCAATATTGTATTTTTCCTCAATTTTAGGAACAAGTTCTTTGAAGAAGAAATCTTCATATTGGAAGGTTTTTAAATTCGGGCTATTCAAATAATAGTTTACGAATCCTTCTGGGCAAACTAAAATCATTTGATAATCCGTTGCCAATTTTTTCAAATCAGTTGTTTTGCTCCATTGTTCATAATTTTCACTATATCCATGAAGCATAAAAACCAATGGATAACTTTTTGAAGATTGATAGTTTGCTGGTTTTTGTACAAAAACTGGAACTTTTCTTTCCAATTTATCTGATTTTATGCTGAAAACTTTTTGAGCAAATAGTGATTGTGTCAAAATCATAGATATTGTAATTAAAACGATATTTTTCATTTTTTGTATTTTTGTCAAAGGTCTTAAAAGACTGTTTTTGAAACAATAACTAACAAAATTGTTAGCCTTTAAACTATTGATTATGAGAAAAAAACAATCGACAAATTATGCCAACGAACAGTTCCTGTTTCAAGTTTGTGAGTTGAATTCGGCAATTGCAATAATAAGTGGTCGTTGGAAATCACAGATTGTTTATTCCATTTCTCAAGGCAACAATCGATTTCATTTGATACAACAAGAGTTGCCTAATATTTCGGAAACTGTTTTGGCGAGGCAATTAAAGGAATTGGAAACACACGCGATTTTAATTAAAAAAGAAATTCCAAATACAGTTCCTGTTGGAATTGAATATGTTTTGACCAATAAAGGCTTGGATTTGGTTCCTATTTTAGAAAGTCTTTGTGATTGGGGGAAATTGTACGCAGATGGCAAAGAGATTTCTACTTGTTCTATTTCTTGAGTTTGTTTTTAGACCTGCGTTTCTTTTAACTTGTGGCTAACTTGTATATATGTGTAAAATACGTCGTTATACAACCAAAAAGTAAAGTATAAGAGTACCTTTATTGTTCTTTTATTTATTGCTGTGTTCCTAGTAAGGGAAATTAAAAAAGGAAATCATAGCAATTTCACTTTCCCAAATATAAAAAAATAAACACAAGAAGGAATACAGCTTTTATCTGGAAGACCTCCAAGCCTAATGGGAGTAACTTAAAACAATAAAAAAGCTAAAAATAGGTGCGTGTGTAGAAAAATGTTTGTTAGCATAGTATGTCGTATTCTTTTAAAGATATTGTACATCAGTCAGTTATGTGCTTTTTTCTTTTATACATATAAAACATGTGTTCGTGATTGATTATCAATCGTTTACTACCTTTTTTTTAAAACATGCTTATTAATTTCTCAACTTTATAATAGCAAATGATATGAAATAAAAACAATAAGAGCAGTAGGGGACTTTAAAAAGCTGCATTCGTACTCAGGTAAAACCTAAAGGTTTGTTAGATATATAATGTATTTGATTAGGTTTTTAATCTGCTGTCGAAAATAACTTAGTAAACATTAAATACAATATATTATGAAAAATTCTCAATTCCCCTACGGTATTAATGCTTGGATCTTTTTAAATGAAGATGAACCACCAAAGACAAACTACAAAAGTCCTGATAGTTGTTTTCAATCGCTTATTAAACACAAAGTATACAATAGTGTAACATCACTTGGAATAGCCTTTTTTGAGGTAGTTCCAGCCACCAAAGGTTCAACCATTAAAATGGGAGACTCATCACACCCGGGTGGGCTTACGAATCAAGATTATTTAAACTATGTATTAAGAGATGCTCGCCAAGTGAATCCGAATATTAAGTTTTTAGCAACGATGGTTTATTCGGGAGATAACACACTGGCGTCTATTTTTTCTCCTGGTGGAAATGAACAAGAAGAAGCAACTAATTTTGCTAATAATCTGGTAGCTTATTTAAAAGAGAATGGAATGAATGGATTAGACATTGACTGGGAAGGTAATGTGTCTACACGTATGACTCAATCTCAATTTAAAGTCTTGTTTTCTACGATTCGCTCTGTGTTTGATAAGCAGCCAGTAAAATATTACTTGTCGTTCACTCCTGCATGGCCAACAAATTCGATTGATTATCCAACTGTAAATAACGCATTTGATTTTGTATCACCACAGTTTTATGATGGTACACCGTTATCTAGCTTTATAAATGCAGGGATATCACCAAAGAAAATTGGTTATGGAGCGCAATTTGAGCCAGGGAATGCAGCACCAAACTCTAGTGCTCAACAAGTTTGGAATAGAGTTTCTGAAGGATTTACTAATAAGGGTACTACTTATGATTATCAAGATATTTTTATGTGGCGTTTTAACTCTGGAAACTTCCAGTTTGAGCAAGCCCAATTTATGATTCTTAATCAGTTAGCAAATCCATTACCAAGTAATACCTTTGATGATACCCAGATAGTTGGAGCGGCTGGGAATCCAAACATTACGCAAATGACGATTCGTTCGGGTGATGTACTTGATGCTATCCAGACCGTAAATACTGGAACTGGACCTTATAATACGGGTACAGAGAATAGAAATGTTGGAGTGTTTACTTTGCCACAGCATGGTGGAAATAGTGGAGTAGCTAAAACGATAGATATTCCGTTAAACGATCCAATCGTAGCTGTTTCTGGTTATACAGGTGTGTGGTATGGTTGGCGATGTGTATTACAAATAACTTTAACAGGTAAGAGCGGAGCTTCTTATGGTCCTTTCGGAACTATGAATGGTTCAACTATGCAAAAACCTTTTAAACAGTCTGCTGAAGCAGGACAAAGCTTAGTAGCATTTAAAGGTGCTACTGTAAGCGTTCCGTTGGCTAATGGTAGTCATACAGAAATTATTGCCAGTTTAAATGCTGTTTTTGCTAAGCCTTTTGTAGCTCAGAAATTAAACGAAAAGACACTTTCTCTTTAAGTTTTAGTTATAATAGAAAGAGCACATATGGTGTTCTTAAAATAGGATAAATGATATTAATTATAGTCATTTTTACGGTTTTTTTTGTAAGAAAGGCGTTTTAGTATTATAAGAATAATAAACAAAAAGGAATAATAAAAAACACAAAAAAAGAAGTAATTAGAACGAATATTTGCTATAACTGTAATAACGTAATAGACAAAAATAAATAGTGACAGATAAACAATGTTAATCAAAATAGATATTACTGATAATGTATTATTCTTAAAAGCATTAAACAAGTTATTAAATGACTCATTATTTTTTTTCTGAAACTTTAAAATTTTATACAAATACGTTTCTATGGTTAAATACGAAATCATATTAAAACAAAAACAAAAAATAACTACTGTTGTAAAAGAATTACTATCAAAAAAAGTATTTGTAAAAAGTCTTAAAGAAACATACCAGAAAGGCAATATAAAAAAAGATATTAGTACGTTTTGAATTGTTACGTGTAGTTCTTTAAATTCTTTAAATGAAGGAATTGTAGGCATAGTGTATTTTTTAAACAAATATAAAAAAGTAATTAATAACAAAAAGAGCATCCAAAATTGGATGCTCTTGCTTTTTCATGCACAGCAATTAGCCCCCCGGCTCTTGAAACTGTACATAGGTTGAGTTGATTATAACACAAAGATAATCAAATTATTGCATTATGTTGAATTTATCTATTTAATATAAAAGATTGAGCTATATTTAAATCTCAACATCTCTTGAATTATTTTATAAGTATCTGCCCATTCACTTAAAAGTGTTAATTGCCAACCTACAAAATAATAATCTGATATAAAAAGGAACTTTTAAATTATCAAATAAATAATTAAAAGTATTATCTACTATTAATACAGTTTACTCTCTAAAAAATAAGTAAATATTATTTTGATTTATAGGCTTCCAGTTTTTTGCATGGAAACTGTTTTCATCCCAGTAAATTAAAAGATTTATATGGTCTATTTTTACAGAATCTTTCCTTTGAGTTAATAGGTTTAAAGTGTCTTTCCTTTGAGTAATTCCATTCATTTTAAAATGACCATCTATTTCAGAAATAAAATCACTCAGCTGTTCTATTCTTTTAATTTCAACCTGTTCACTATCAGCATTGATAAGTTTATCCCACTTGTTTTCTAATTGCTTTTTTGAATTACAACTTAATAAACTTAAAGAGAAGAATACGATTAGTAATGTGTTTTTTAATCTCATTTTATACCTTTTTATTTTGTCACAGCTGTCATTAATTCTTTTTTTATAAACTCTATAGATTCCGCGTAATAATCATTTCCGTCCCAGTCTCCAATTTCTATTTGAGTTTGTTGATTATGTAAACAAATAACAGCTGACATAGGCTCTAATTGTATGCCAAAAGATACTTTTCCATCGTCATATATTGCATAACTATTTTCGGTCTCAGCTTCTCTCCAAGTAGTCTTTTCAATGAGTTTAGTTGCTTTATAAAACTTTAAATTATTGAAAATTTCAGGTTCATGTTCTTTTAGAATCTGATAAATATCTTTTCCAAATAGTACATATCTAGTTTTAGCTTCCTCATAAGTTTCTTCAGTATATTCCTGAGAATCATTTAATAAAAAGTGAGTCATTTTAATAGTCTTGTTTATGGCTTTATAAAAAAGGTAAAATCAGGCAACACTCTTTATATATTACTGTAAGTTATTTTGTTGTAATTTACAAGTGAAAATAATATCAAAAGAGGGTACTATCTTTTTTATTTCTCCTTTTATATTTTTTTGATAAAAAGGCTCTGTTTTTAAGTATATTTTTCCTTTTATAGTTTCGTTTACCTTATATTCTATAGGTTTTGTTATTGTTAGTTTAATTTCGTCAGTTAAAAGATTAATGTTGTCGAAGAGGTCTTTTTCTTCTTTTGATTTGGAATAAACTTTCTTAGTAGTTAATAAAGATACTTTTCCTGAAATACTATCTTTATATATTTTTAAAAAGAAACCAACACCTCCTGTGTACCCTTGTCCACCAATAATTTTGATAGTATCATTAGATAAATTACAATTACAAACAGATTTTATGAATTTCATATTTAAGTCCCTTTGAGTTTTAAGAAAAGAAAATAAGTCACTAGACTTATCATTATTAAATTCATTAGCGTTTTTAATATCACGTATATTAAAATTTAATTGTCCAATACTATGATTTCCATATTGTTTTATTTCCACAATACTGTCAATTTCTGTTATAATACTTTTATCAACTAGTATAGGGTTTTCAGTTTTTTTATTACAGCTATTAAGTAAGAGTAGACATAATATTAATTTAAGTATTCTCATTTTCTTAAATTGGTGTTAACTAATTTATATATAGTATAAAACCACAATACAACCTTAAATAGTAAAATAATTAGAGGGCGTAGCAATTTTTACTCATCCAAATATAAAAAAAGGAAGATAAAAAAGTGTAACTTTTTTATCGGGTCAACACACGAAGCCTAATCGGGTCAACACACGAAGCCTAATCGGGTCAACACACGAAGCCTAATCGGGTCAACACACGAAGCCTAATC
>NZ_RCCS01000002.1 GCF_003664185.1 Tenacibaculum discolor
ATTAGTGTATAGCGTATTAAAAAATAGTTTAAAAAAAAGGTTGGAAAAGTGCTTGTTGAATGGAAAAAGGTATCTATATTTGCACCCGCAAACGGATAAGCGGTAAGCTAGGAAGTTAGTGTGAGTTCATTAAAATAGGGTTTAAGATATTTAAAGAAAAGGTTAAAAAATAGTTTAAATTTTTCTTGTTTATTAAGAAATAAAGTGAGTATCTTTGCAGTCCGATTTTTAGGGAAACAGTTCATTAAAATAGTGCGAAAAACAAATTAAAAAAAACTTCAAAAAAGTTTTTGTCAGATTAAAAATAGTTTGTAGTTTTGCATCCGCTTTAAGAAAGCGATACGATCACAGAAATTTTGGAAGACGGTAAGTCACTAGTTCGAGTCTAGTATTTCTACAAAAGGTTGAGTTAAAGATGCGAGTAATACTTGTTATATAGAAGCTCACCAAGTTCATTGAAAATATTGAAATTGACAGCGTAAAACAAAGAGTAGAATAACCATAACTTTTCGAAGTTAAAAATTCTTTTGGAACTTAACATTTATAATATTAAAGATTATACAATGAAGAGTTTGATCCTGGCTCAGGATGAACGCTAGCGGCAGGCTTAACACATGCAAGTCGAGGGGTAACAGGGAAAAGCTTGCTTTTTTGCTGACGACCGGCGAACGGGTGCGTAACGCGTATAGAATCTACCTTGTACAGGAGGATAGCCTTTAGAAATGAAGATTAATACTCCATAATGTTGAGAGATGGCATCATCTTTTAATTAAAGATTTATCGGTACAAGATGACTATGCGTCCTATTAGCTAGATGGTAAGGTAACGGCTTACCATGGCAACGATAGGTAGGGGGTCTGAGAGGATTATCCCCCACACTGGTACTGAGACACGGACCAGACTCCTACGGGAGGCAGCAGTGAGGAATATTGGTCAATGGAGGCAACTCTGAACCAGCCATGCCGCGTGCAGGAAGACTGCCCTATGGGTTGTAAACTGCTTTTATACAGGAAGAAACTTAGTTACGTGTAACTAACTGACGGTACTGTAAGAATAAGCACCGGCTAACTCCGTGCCAGCAGCCGCGGTAATACGGAGGGTGCAAGCGTTATCCGGAATCATTGGGTTTAAAGGGTCCGCAGGCGGTCAATTAAGTCAGAGGTGAAATCCCATAGCTTAACTATGGAACTGCCTTTGATACTGGTTGACTTGAGTTATACGGAAGTAGATAGAATAAGTAGTGTAGCGGTGAAATGCATAGATATTACTTAGAATACCGATTGCGAAGGCAGTCTACTACGTATATACTGACGCTCATGGACGAAAGCGTGGGGAGCGAACAGGATTAGATACCCTGGTAGTCCACGCCGTAAACGATGGACACTAGTTGTTGGGATTATTCTCAGTGACTAAGCGAAAGTGATAAGTGTCCCACCTGGGGAGTACGATCGCAAGATTGAAACTCAAAGGAATTGACGGGGGCCCGCACAAGCGGTGGAGCATGTGGTTTAATTCGATGATACGCGAGGAACCTTACCAGGGCTTAAATGTAGAGTGACAGACTGAGAGATCGGTTTTTCTTCGGACACTTTACAAGGTGCTGCATGGTTGTCGTCAGCTCGTGCCGTGAGGTGTCAGGTTAAGTCCTATAACGAGCGCAACCCCTATCGTTAGTTGCTAGCAGGTAATGCTGAGGACTCTAGCGAGACTGCCGGTGCAAACCGCGAGGAAGGTGGGGATGACGTCAAATCATCACGGCCCTTACGTCCTGGGCTACACACGTGCTACAATGGTATGGACAATGAGCAGCCACTATGCGAATAGGAGCGAATCTATAAACCATATCACAGTTCGGATCGGAGTCTGCAACTCGACTCCGTGAAGCTGGAATCGCTAGTAATCGGATATCAGCCATGATCCGGTGAATACGTTCCCGGGCCTTGTACACACCGCCCGTCAAGCCATGGAAGCTGGGGGTGCCTGAAGTCGGTTACCGCAAGGAGCTGCCTAGGGTAAAACTGGTAACTAGGGCTAAGTCGTAACAAGGTAGCCGTACCGGAAGGTGCGGCTGGAACACCTCCTTTCTAGAGAAAGATGGTGAGTTACATAAGAGGTATATTTTACTCTTTGCTGTTAATTTTAAAGAAATTTAGACTAAGATCTTATAGTCTCGTAGCTCAGCTGGTTAGAGCGCTACACTGATAATGTAGAGGTCGGCAGTTCGAGTCTGCCCGAGACTACAAATTTTCGGAAGAAGGTTTGGGGAATTGGGGTTTTAGTATAGGAAATTTTAGAAGTTGGGTATCCCAAGTTGACGTATAGGTCATCAATTAACTGATAACTGTTAACTGATACCGACTACTGAAAAGAAAAGGGGGATTAGCTCAGCTGGCTAGAGCGCTTGCCTTGCACGCAAGAGGTCATCGGTTCGACTCCGATATTCTCCACAAGGACTTAGGTCCACAAGTTCATTGACATATTGGTAAAATGATATCGTAAAGAATCAAGATAGAGAGTTAGATAATATCTAACAGAATATTTTTATAAGAACAAGAATTATAAAGAGCTCGTTGTAGTAGAGATACTACAGCAAAAAGTACAATAAGCTAAATAAGGGCGTATGGAGGATGCCTAGGCTTTCAGAGGCGAAGAAGGACGCGATAAGCTGCGATAAGTTACGGGGAGAAGCACATATTTTATGATCCGTAAATTTCCGAATGGGGCAACCCGGCATGTTGAAGACATGTCACACCTACGGGTGAGCAAACGTGGTGAACTGAAACATCTAAGTAACCATAGGAAGAGAAAACAAAAGTGATTCCGTTAGTAGTGGCGAGCGAACGCGGATTAGCCCAAACCAATGTTGTTACGGCAATATTGGGGTTGTAGGGCTGCGACATTAGAATCTTAGAGAACTAGAATCGTTTGGAAAGACGAACCGCAGAGAGTGATAGTCTCGTATAGGTAATCGAAGAGGATATAGCAGTACCCTGAGTAGTGCGGGACACGTGTAATCCTGTATGAATCCACCGGGACCATCCGGTAAGGCTAAATACTCCTGAAAGACCGATAGTGAACTAGTACCGTGAGGGAAAGGTGAAAAGAACCCTAAGTAAGGGAGTGAAAGAGAACCTGAAACCGTACGCCTACAAGCGGTCGAAGCACATTTACTGTGTGACGGCGTGCCTTTTGCATAATGAGCCTACGAGTTACTGTTGCTAGCAAGGTTAAAGATTTAAGGTCTGGAGCCGTAGCGAAAGCGAGTCTGAATAGGGCGACATAGTTAGTAGTAGTAGACGCGAAACCGAGTGATCTACCCATGGGCAGGTTGAAGCTGTGGTAACACACAGTGGAGGACCGAACCAGTTGACGTTGAAAAGTCTTTGGATGACCTGTGGGTAGGGGTGAAAGGCCAATCAAACTCGGAAATAGCTCGTACTCCCCGAAATGCATTTAGGTGCAGCGTTGAGACAAAGTTTTATAGAGGTAGAGCTACTGATTGGATGCGGGGGCTTCACCGCCTACCAATTCCTGACAAACTCCGAATGCTATAAAATGTTTCTCAGCAGTGAGGGCATGGGTGCTAAGGTCCATGTCCGAGAGGGAAAGAACCCAGACCATCAGCTAAGGTCCCCAAATATATGTTAAGTTGAAAAAACGAGGTTTGACTGCCCAGACAGCTAGGATGTTGGCTTGGAAGCAGCCATTCATTTAAAGAGTGCGTAACAGCTCACTAGTCGAGCGGTCGAGCATGGATAATAATCGGGCATAAACATATTACCGAAGCTATGGACTTTTAAAGTGGTAGGGGAGCATTCTATATGTGCTGAAGGTGTGCTGTGAGGCATGCTGGAACGTATAGAAAAGAAAATGTAGGCATAAGTAACGATAAAGGGGGCGAGAAACCCCCTCACCGAAAGACTAAGGTTTCCTCAGCGATGCTAATCAGCTGAGGGTTAGTCGGGACCTAAGGCGAATCCGAAGGGAGTAGTCGATGGACAACAGGTTAATATTCCTGTACTTCTTATAATTGCGATGGGGTGACGGAGTAGTGAAAGCACCGCGAACTGACGGAATAGTTCGTTGAAACATTTAGGTATTAGACTGGTAGGCAAATCCGCCGGTTTAGCTGAAGTGTGATAGTACCACAAGTCTTCGGATGCGTGGATAGTGTGCCTAAAAACTTCCAAGAAAAACCTCTAAGCTTCAGATTATAAGAACCCGTACCGTAAACCGACACAGGTAGTTGGGATGAGAATTCTAAGGTGCTCGAGAGATTCATGGCTAAGGAACTAGGCAAAATAGACTCGTAACTTCGGGAGAAGAGTCGCCCTACTCCGGTAGGGCCGCAGTGAAAAGATCCAGGCGACTGTTTATCAAAAACACAGGGCTTTGCTAAATTGAAAGATGATGTATAAGGCCTGACACCTGCCCGGTGCTGGAAGGTTAAGTGGAGTTGTTAGCTTCGGCGAAGCAATCAAATGAAGCCCCAGTAAACGGCGGCCGTAACTATAACGGTCCTAAGGTAGCGAAATTCCTTGTCGGGTAAGTTCCGACCTGCACGAATGGTGCAACGATCTGGATACTGTCTCAGCCATGAGCTCGGTGAAATTGTAGTATCGGTGAAGATGCCGATTACCCGCAGCGGGACGAAAAGACCCCGTGAACCTTTACTATAGCTTCGTATTGACTTTGGATAAGTAATGTGTAGGATAGGTGGGAGACTTTGAAGCGGCGTCGCTAGGCGTTGTGGAGTCATCCTTGAAATACCACCCTTTGCTTATCTAGAGCCTAACTCAGCAATGAGAACAGTGCGTGGTGGGTAGTTTGACTGGGGTGGTCGCCTCCAAAAGAGTAACGGAGGCTTCTAAAGGTTCCCTCAGCACGCTTGGTAACCGTGCGTAGAGTGCAATGGCATAAGGGAGCTTGACTGAGAGACATACAGGTCGATCAGGTACGAAAGTAGAGCATAGTGATCCGGTGGTTCCGCATGGAAGGGCCATCGCTCAAAGGATAAAAGGTACTCCGGGGATAACAGGCTGATCTCCCCCAAGAGCTCACATCGACGGGGGGGTTTGGCACCTCGATGTCGGCTCGTCACATCCTGGGGCTGGAGAAGGTCCCAAGGGTTGGGCTGTTCGCCCATTAAAGTGGCACGCGAGCTGGGTTCAGAACGTCGTGAGACAGTTCGGTCTCTATCTGCTGTGGGCGTTAGAAATTTGAGTGGATCTGACTTTAGTACGAGAGGACCGAGTTGGACTGACCTCTAGTGTATCTGTTGTCTCGCCAGGGGCACTGCAGAGTAGCTACGTCGGGAAGGGATAAGCGCTGAAAGCATATAAGCGCGAAACCCACCACAAGATGAGATTTCTTTAAAGGGTCGTGGAAGATCACCACGTTGATAGGCTATAAGTGTAAGTGCAGTAATGTATGTAGCTGAGTAGTACTAATAACCCATAGGCTTATGTACAGTCTTCCCCTCCTAGTGGGGGGAAGCGCAACTCTTTGATGAATTTATGATATGATTTTACTAATATGTTAACTTATACAGTTGAAATATACTGAAACGATTTAAGGTGATTATCGCAATGGGGCTCACCTCTTACCATTCCGAACAGAGAAGTTAAGCCCATTAGCGCCGATGGTACTGCCACTGGTGGGAGAGTAGGTCGTTGCCTTTCTTTTAAACCTCAATCTTTTATTAGATTGAGGTTTTTTTTTGATCTTATTTTAAATTCAATA
>NZ_RCCS01000003.1 GCF_003664185.1 Tenacibaculum discolor
TCTGCTTCGGTTCCGGTGTTTCCAGCATCTAACCATGTTTGATACGCAGATTTTCCGTCTACTCCATCAACTCCATCTGCCCCGTTAGCTCCTGTTGCTCCAGTGTCTCCTTTTAAAGAAGTGATAAAATCGGCTTCGGTTCCAGTATTTCCAGCATCTAACCATGTTTGATATGCAGATTTTCCGTCTACTCCATCTGCTCCGTTAGCTCCTGTCGCTCCAGTGTCTCCTTTTAAAGAAGTAATAAAGTCTGCTTCGGTTCCGGTATTTCCGGCATCCAACCATGTTTGATATGCTGATTTTCCGTCTACTCCATCAGCTCCATCTGCCCCGTTAGCCCCTGTTGCTCCAGTATCTCCTTTTAAGGAAGTAATAAAGTCTGCTTCGGTTCCGGTGTTTCCAGCATCTAACCATGTTTGATACGCAGATTTTCCGTCTACTCCATCAGCTCCGTTAGCTCCTGTCGCTCCGGTGTCTCCTTTTAAGGAAGTAATAAAGTCTGCTTCGGTTCCGGTGTTTCCAGCATCTAACCATGTTTGATACGCAGATTTTCCGTCTACTCCATCAACTCCATCTGCCCCATTAGCTCCTGTTGCTCCAGTGTCTCCTTTTAAAGAAGTGATAAAATCGGCTTCGGTTCCGGAGTTTCCTGCATCTAACCATGTTTGATATGCTGATTTTCCGTCTACTCCATCAGCTCCGTTAGCTCCTGTTGCTCCGGTATCTCCTTTTAAAGAAGTGATAAAATCGGCTTCGGTTCCGGTGTTTCCGGCATCTAACCATGTTTGATATGCTGATTTTCCATCTACTCCATCAGCTCCGTTAGCTCCTGTTGCTCCTGTGTCTCCTTTTAAAGAAGTAATAAAATCGGCTTCGGTTCCGGTGTTTCCTGCATCCAACCATGTTTGATATGCTGATTTTCCGTCTACTCCATCTGCCCCGTTAGCTCCTGTTGCTCCAGTGTCTCCTTTTAAAGAAGTAATAAAGTCTGCTTCGGTTCCGGTGTTTCCTGCATCCAACCATGTTTGATATGCTGATTTTCCGTCTACTCCATCAGCTCCGTTAGCTCCTGTTGCTCCGGTATCTCCTTTTAAAGAAGTAATAAAGTCGGCTTCGGTTCCGGTATTTCCAGCATCTAACCATGTTTGATATGCTGATTTTCCGTCTACTCCATCAACTCCATCTGCCCCGTTAGCTCCTGTTGCTCCAATGTCTCCTTTTAAAGAAGTGATAAAATCGGCTTCGGTTCCGGTGTTTCCTGCATCTAACCATGTTTGATATGCTGATTTTCCGTCTACTCCATCAGCTCCGTTAGCTCCTGTTGCTCCGGTATCTCCTTTTAAAGAAGTGATAAAGTCTGCTTCGGTTCCGGTATTTCCGGCATCCAACCATGTTTGATATGCTGATTTTCCGTCTACTCCATCAGCTCCGTTTGCTCCTGTTGCCCCTGTATCTCCTTTTAAAGAAGTGATAAAATCGGCTTCGGTTCCTGTATTTCCGGCATCTAACCATGTTTGATATGCTGATTTTCCATCTACTCCATCAGCTCCGTTAGCTCCTGTTGCTCCGGTATCTCCTTTTAAAGA